>NZ_PVYX01000002.1 GCF_003001695.1 Flagellimonas meridianipacifica
TATGTGAACCTTTCCCAAATAGTTACTTTTAGATTAATTCACAACCCATTTTTGCTCTGTTTTAGGTAATTTTAAGGTATTCACTCCCCCCAATGAACTAAAATTGCTCTACCATGAATGGTAATGAGGGAAATAACCCATCCTTTATATCCAAACTCCGGCAAATTGTCCTTGACAATTTGAGGGAAGAACAATTCAGCGTGGAAGACCTTGCCACTGAATATGGATTGAGTCGTTCACAACTTCATAAAAAACTCAAAAAGAGTATTGGTAAATCGGTTAGTCAGTTCATACGGGAGGTTCGCCTTGACGAGGGACTGAAACTATTGAGAGAAACCGATTTGACTGTTTCGGAGGTTGCCTATGAGGTAGGTTTTGCGAGCCCTACTTATTTCAATACTTGTTTCAAGAACTACATGGGATATTCCCCTGGAGAGGTAAAAATAAGAAACAACATAGATGACTTGGAAGATATAGTACAAGTCGGTTCTTCAAATGTGAAACAACCACAAAAGAGAAAATGGGTCTTTTATTCCATAGGGGCCATTATTAGTATTGCTTTGTTCTATGGTGTTATCCAAATAGGAAAGAATGTGGGTCGAAGTCAAGAGGCCGAAATGGGAGTTGCTTTGGAGGGTAGGGATGGAAGTGAAAAAAAGTCCATCGCTGTATTGCCTCTTAAAAACTGGAGTGGTAATGAGAATTTAGATTATATCTCAGATGGAATGACCGATGCCATCATAAACAAGTTGGCAAAAATAGAATCCATAGATAAAGTGATTCCATACACATCTGTAGCACGGTACAAAGTCATTGACAAATCCATCAAAGAAATAGCACAAGAACTGGGCGTAAACAATGTTATACAAGGGAGCTTTCAGTTAGCGGGAAACAGCGTAAGTATCAAGCTGCAGATGATAGATGGTGAAAGTGAGCAACAATTTTGGGACCAAGAATATAATGAAACCTGGGTAAGCGATGAGCTTTTTAAACTTCAAGCCATGGTAGCGGAAAACATTTCAGAAACTATAGGGGTAGAAATAACCGAAACTGAAGAAAATGAAATAGCTTCCATACTTACTTCCAATAAACAGGCCTATGACTTATACCTACAGGCGAACTATGAATGGTCAAAAGGTACTAAACTCGGCTATGACAATGCAAAAAGGTTATACAATAAAGCTGTACAAATAGATTCGACATTTGTAGAGGCTTATGTGAATTTAAGTCTTGTATGGCATTTTGGTTCTAGTTATTGGGGTTACTATAGTCGCGATGGAAGAGAGATAGCCAAAAAATACCTTCTAAAAGCAGGGCAAGTAGCGCCAAATAATAAAAAAGTTATTGATGCAAGACTGAGGATGGCGCTATTTAATGAATGGGATTTTGCCATGTTAGAAGAGGACTACCATAAAACCCTAATCGCCCCTCTGTATCTTTTATATACTGGGAAATATGAAGAAGCGTTGGTTTACATGAAAAATGCTGACGACTTAAAAAAGGCAGATGAGAACTTATACATTTATTGGTACGCAGAAACCCTTTTTTATAATAATAGAATGGAAGAGGCATTGGATTTGTATAAAGATTATTACGCTATCTACAATGATGATTTTGAATGGGTTAGAAATGCTGTAAAATATCTGTATCACATGGGCGAATATCAGATAGCAAGAAAATGGCTGGATAATTTGATGAGGATTTCCCCTGATCGACCGCCAATAATAATTTGGCTTCATGCAGTAATCAACGAATCTTTGGGGCAAGATGAGGGGGTGAATGAAATTTTGGAGCTACTAAAAGATTTTGAAAGAAAAAATAAGCCTGGTAGCCCAGCCTGGTTTACTGCCCTTTATTATTGTCATATAAAGGAATACGATACTGCCTTTTATTGGCTGAACAAATCCTACGACAATCATGAAAATGAAATGGTATGGTTACATTCTGAGCCCTTATTGAGACCAATTAGGGAAGATGCACGCTATTTAGAGCTCCATAAAAAAGTGGGTTTTCCAGTTGCTCCCCTTGGTAAGCAGCCAGCTTTCTAAACATAAAAACACACAAAAAGGCCATAAATGCAACGGATATTCCTTAGATGATACATTATTTAAACACTTTCAATTTTTTTTAAATGACTTACAATTAAACTTGTAACACATGGATACATAGTTAATATGTGTTGCGCTACGTGACTTTCAATATTTGTGACATCAAATAATTTATTAATCATTTAAAATTTATGTCATGAAAAGTTTAGTTTTAAGTTTTGCGATTTTTACAGTTTTTCAAATTGGTTACTCACAAGGGGATTCATTTAAAAAATCATTTGAAGATGTTACCTTAACTAACAGCTCTTATCTCTACGAGGTGAAAGACCAGAACACTCCAAAAATTGTACAAGGTTTACAATTAAAAGCTGCAAATTACGATGTCCGGGAATTAGCGGATGGTCAGAGCTATGATTCGGAAGGTATTAAAGTAATACATCGAGCTACAAATGGTTACATATCCACTGTATACAACAAAATGGGCCAAGTTGTTACTTCATGGGAACGATTTCGGGATGTGGCACCGCCAAAAAGCATTCAAAAATTGGTGGCAAAGAACTTCAAAGGATGGGAAATTGTTGGTAACAAATACATTAGTATGTATGACAAGGAAAAAGTCAAGACCAAGGTTTATAAGTTAAAACTTTCAAAGGAAGGTAGAACAAAAAGGGTAACAATAGATCTTTTGGAGCTATAATCGGAGATTTTATTAAAAAAGACCTCGTATAATCATACGGGGTCTTTCTGCTTTTAAAGTAGAGCATAGAGTTAAATCAACATTGTTTCTTGGCAATGGGTTTAATTTTCTTGTTGAAATGTGGAAGGTATACAAGGTATTTCGTGGTGGATGTCAAAATACTTACAAAACCATCGTGGATTTGATTTGAAATAGTAGGTGCTTTTGCTGTTAGCAATTTCTTTGGTGTTGAAATCGCTAAGAGATTATTATGGTTTGTTAGCTGGAGTTTTAATGCGCGGTATTATGATAGACTTCATCAGTGACCTTGTTTCTCTAAAGATAGCCATGATGCTCAACCTTGTAGGGTCACTATTTATTTCTAGGATGGGATTTTAGGCAAAACCACAAGTGTCCAACAAAATAATTAGCAAATCATCACTTTTTTGTAGGTAAATACATGTTAATATGTATTTTTGAGCCGTCTCAACTTACAATTTCAATTTCCCCAACCGAAACACTTGCTAAAATCAAGTGCTGTTATGGTATTCGTTTAAGTAACCAATTAATCTGAATACTATGAATAAACCGTTACTATTTTTCTTTGCTTTTCTATCATTTACCATTGTAAATGGTCAGTCCTGTAATTGCGATGTGACCTTATCTGGATTGTCTTCTACAACCCTAAATTTAGTCTGGGCTTCACAAATCAGTTATTCTCCTGGGGATACCATTTGTATTCCTTCAGGGAACTATGCTGGAATTCGATTTTACGATTTTGAAGGTGATGCAAGTAATCCGGTTGTGTTTAAGAACTGTGGTGGTCAAGTCACGCTAAATGAAACTGCCTATTCTGCTTTAGAGTTCAAGAATAGCAAGTACATTCATTTGACAGGAACCGGAGATTCTTCAGTGAACTATGGGATTAAAATAACCGGCACAGGTTCTTGGTCCATGGGAGTTGTACTTAGCGCATTGAGTACTGATGTTGAAATAGATCATATTGAAGTGGCATCAGCAGGTTTCGCAGGCTTAATGGCGAAAACAGATCCAGATTGCAATAAATCTGAAACATGGAGGTCAAATGGGTTTATAATGAAAAACCTTGATATCCATGATAATTATATTCATGATACCGGTGGGGAAGGAATGTACATTGGATTCACCATAGGGTATAAACTAGATGATGGAAGAAATTGCAGTGGTACCATGGTATATGGTCATTGGCTCGAAGATGTTGAAATATATGACAACGTAGTCGAGAATACAGGATGGGACGCCATTCAAGTGAATCTAACTAGAGAGAATGGAAAAATATACGATAACACCATCTACAATTATGGAACTGATGGGAGATGGGGGCAGGCCTTTGCCATGAGTCTAGGTGGTGGCACCTATGATGTTTACAATAACTTCATCGAAAACGGACCCTTGGAGAAAGGTTGGGGCATGCAGATCATCAATGGAGAGAGCGGTACTAAGGTATACAACAATGTATTCATTAAACCCAAGATGCATGGTGTGTTTTTGCATAATCGTCATGAGTTCGAAGACATCACCGAAGGATATTATATCGCGAACAATACCATCATTGAACCTGAACGCGCCGGAGTCCATTATAATACCACCGTGCTTCATCCAGTAGACCCAGCTGACCTCTATAGAAATCAGAGCGAAGTACCATCCCATTTTGTGAATAATCTAGTTGTAGACCCAGGATACGATTTTGAAGGGGGAAACACTTGGAAACAAAATCAGGAGAGCTATTTTGACTTCAATGAGCGTGAAACTAGGGATAGTTTGTTAACCAACATCTATACAAACATAATGACACGTCAAATCGATACACTAGGCTTAACAGATACCGTTAACCACGATTATAGTCCAAGTTCATCCTCATCATCAGTTGTTGACCAGGGTTCTAACCTCACCAGCTGGGGTATTACTTTTGATATGGATAATACCGCAAGACCATCTGGTTCAAATTTTGATATTGGAGCTTATGAGTTTTTGTCAAGTACTGCATTACTAGCCGGTATTCCGGAGGATATTGAATTGTTTGATGGATTATCAAAAGAACAAGAGGCAAGAACTTTGTTTTACCCTAATCCAACGAGTTCCACTTTCAGATTGGAAAATGCGAGTTATAAAAAAGTACATATGCAGCTGATTTCCTTGGACGGAAAGATTGTGTACAACGGTAATTACAGTATTGGCAGCTCTTTTAACGTAGAGCAGTTTAGAGCGGGACTATATTTTTTAAAATTAGTAACCCCAGAGAAAACTGAAGTTCATCGTTTGATTATACGATAAGGATTGATAAATGAAGAAGCAAAACTCCCATCTCTATGAAGGGAGTTTTTGTTTTAAAGGACCTATACTCTTGGTAAATCTCCTTCTCCTTTTAGTGGTAGATTGGAAACTCCCATTAAATAGGCATCTACATGATGGGCTGCCTGACGCCCCTCTGAAATAGCCCAAACAATTAGAGATTGGCCCCTACGCTGATCACCAGCCACAAAAACGCCAGGGACATTGGTTTTGTAGTCTTTTGAAGTAGCTTTGATATTGGTTCTTACATCCATTTCAAGGCCTAATTGCTCGGCTATTGTGGTTTCTGAACCTGTGAAACCTAATGCTAGTAAAGCCAAATCACAATCCCACTTTTTTTCCGTTCCTTCAATTTCTTTTAACTGAGGTCTTTTTCCAGGAACTTTTACCCATTCCACTTCCACGGTAAGCAAGCTCTTCAGGTTACCCTTGTCATCCCCAATGAATTTTTTTGTGGCTATACTAAATACACGTTCTGCCCCTTCTTTGTGGGAAGAGCTGGTCCGCAATCGCATGGGCCAAAAAGGCCAAGGCTGTCCCTCGGGTCTATCTAAAGTGGCCTTGGGCATAATCTCAAAATTGGTAACGCTTTTTGCACCGTGTCGTATTGAAGTTCCAATACAATCCGAACCTGTGTCCCCTCCACCAATCACGATTACTTGTTTGCTTTCCGCAGAAAGATTTTCCCCTTTAAATGGAATGCCATCCACTTTTCTATTGTTTTGAGGTAAAAAATCCATGGCTTGGACGACTCCTTTCAAATCTGCTCCAGGAATTGGAAGTTGGCGCCTTACCGTAGCTCCACCACATAGTACAATCGCGTCATATACATGTTTGAGGTCATTGGCAAGGATGTCAACTCCTACGTTGACTCCAGTTTCAAAAATGATTCCCTCTTTTTCCATAATCTCCAAACGTCTATCTATGATATGCTTTTCCATTTTGAAGTCTGGTATACCATAACGGAGCAACCCCCCGATTTTCTCATCTCTTTCCAAGACCGTTACACTATGCCCTGCACGATTTAATTGTTGAGCCGTAGCCAATCCTGCCGGACCCGAACCAACAACTACCACTTTTTTACCTGTTCTTTTGTTTGGCAAAATTGGTTTTACCCATCCCTTGTCAAACGCAGTTTCCACGATGTTCTTTTCAATGTTCTCAATGGATACGGGATCTTCATTGATTCCCAAGACACAAGCCTCTTCACAAGGTGCTGGGCACAACCGTCCAGTAAATTCCGGAAAGTTATTGGTTGAATGTAGAATTTCAGCAGCTTTTTCCCATTTTCCGCGATACACTGCATCATTAAAATCGGGGATAAGATTTCCCAAAGGACATCCACTGTGACAAAACGGTATACCACAGTCCATACATCTAGCCCCTTGTTTTTTAATTTCACCCTCTTTTAGAGGTTGGGTGAATTCCTTATAGTTTTTTATACGCTCCTTGACAGGGGTGTAGGATTCCACCTTTCTGTCAAACTCCATGAATCCTGTTATTTTTCCCATGATAAAATTATAAGGTTTGTAATTTTTCCTGTTCCAAACGAATTAACGCCTGTCTATACTCTTCAGGGAATACCTTGATGAACTTGGGCAAGGCACTCTCCCAATTTTCTAAAATGTTTTGGGCAATAGGACTTAGGGTGGCATTATAATGATTTTCGATAAGCTGCCTTAGTTCTTGGATATCACTTTCTTCTTCCACTGAAAGAAGATTCAAAGCTTCTCCATTACATCTTTGTCTGAAAGAATCGTCAATATCATAGACATAGGCAATTCCCCCGCTCATTCCGGCACCAAAGTTTCTGCCTACGGCCCCGAGAATTACTGCAACCCCTCCCGTCATGTACTCACAGCCATGGTCGCCAATGCCTTCCACAACTGCTTTTGCTCCAGAATTTCTAACACAGAAACGCTCTCCAGCCTTACCATTGATATAAGCTTCACCCGAAGTGGCACCATAAAGTGTGACGTTACCCGTTATGATGTTTTCTTCAGGTTGCAACGTGGATTTGTAAGGAACCTTGATAATAAGTTTCGCTCCGGAAAGTCCTTTGCCCAGATAATCGTTGGTATTTCCATTGACTACCATTGTAAGACCTTTAGTGGCAAAAGCACCAAAACTTTGCCCTGCGGAGCCCGTAAAATTCAACTTTAAGGTATTTTCCGGCAGTCCGTCCGCACCATAAATCTTGGATATTTCATTGCTTATGATGGCACCTACCGCTCTATCAGTATTGTGAATTGGGAAATCTAAAGTGGTTTTTTCCTTCCTAAACAAGGCAGGGTGTGCTTTGGCAATTATGTCGAACTCTATGGAATGGTTCACGGAATGTTCTTGTTTCTCAGTATTGTATAGTTTGGTCCCTTCTGGAACGTCTATTTGGTAAAGAATTGGGCTTAAATCGATACCTGAAGCCTTATAGTGCTCAATTGCTTTCTTTCTATCCAATTTTTGTACTTGCCCCACCATTTCATTGACTGTTCGGAAACCAAGTTTGGCCATAATCTCCCGAAGTTCTTGGGCAACGAAATACATGTAATTGACCACATGTTCTGGTTTACCCTTGAATTTTTTGCGTAGCTCAGGATTCTGTGTGGCTATACCGACAGGGCAGGTATTCAGATGACAAACGCGCATCATTACACAACCGGAAGCAACCAATGGGGCTGTTGCAAATCCGAACTCTTCTGCTCCCAAAAGGCAAGCTATGGCAACATCTCTTCCGGTTTTTAGCTGGCCGTCGCACTCCAAGACAACACGGTTCCGCAAATCGTTAAGGACTAAAGTCTGTTGTGCCTCGGCAATACCCAATTCCCATGGCAATCCGGCATGTTTTAATGAGGTTAGTGGGGAAGCTCCCGTACCTCCATCAAAACCTGATATTAAAATAACATCGGCCTTAGCTTTCGAGACCCCGGCAGCGACTGTTCCAACACCAACTTCCGAGACTAATTTCACGTTCACTCGTGCTTCTCGGTTCGCTGATTTTAAATCATAAATCAACTGGGATAAGTCTTCTATGGAATAGATATCGTGATGGGGTGGTGGGGAAATCAGGCCTACATAGGGAGTTGAATTCCTTGTTTTGGCTATCGCCGGGTTTACTTTTGGTCCTGGCAGCTGTCCACCTTCACCTGGCTTCGCTCCTTGGGCCATTTTTATCTGGATTTCTTGAGCATTGGTCAAGTAATTGGAAGTAACACCGAATCTACCTGAGGCCACTTGTTTTATAGCACTGTTTTTCCAATCCCCGGATTGGTTCTTGTAAAAACGGGTGGAATCTTCACCTCCTTCGCCAGAATTGCTCTTTCCTCCAATTCGGTTCATGGCTATTGCCAAGTTTTCATGTGCCTCTTTGCTTATACTTCCATAAGACATGGCACCTGTTTTAAAACGCTTAACAATTTCTGTCCATGGTTCCACTTCTTCTATTGGAATAGGGTCATAGTTGGAGAACTCGAACAATCCTCGAATGGTCATTAGATTTTTGGACTGCTCATTGACCAATTCTGAGTATTCCTTATAAGTTCCCGGTTCGTTATTTCGTACCGCCTTTTGCAGTTTGGCCACACTGAGCGGGTTGAACATGTGCTTTTCCCCGTCTCTTCTCCAGCGATACTCTCCACCTATCTCTAAATCAAGATTTGCGGCCAACTCCTGTTTCTTGAATGCCTTGTTATGTCTTTTGGCGATTTCTTTCTCAATCTCGTACAATCCAATTCCTTGAATACGTGTAGGGGTGTTGGGGAAATATTTTTCTACCACTTGGGTATTTATCCCAATGCATTCAAACAATTGTGAACCTCGGTAGGAGTTTAAGGTAGAAATCCCGATTTTGTTCATCACCTTAAGAATACCTTTACCAATGGCTTTGTTATAATTCTTGATGGCTTCATCGAAAGTGTACTCCGTAATATCGTTTTCCTTGATTTGTTGCCCTATTATTTCATTGACCAAATAGGGGTTAATGGCACTTGCACCAAATCCAAAAAGCAAGGCAAAATGATGAACTTCCCTTGGTTCGGCAGATTCCACAATAATACTCAACTTGGAACGCTTGCCCATTTTTCGTAAGCCGCTGTTCACAAAAGAACACGCTAACAGAGCCGGAATAGCTGCCATTTCCGTGCTGACCATTCTATCGGACAAAATAATGATATTGGCTCCTTGGTCAATGGCGGTTGAAGCCTGTTGCAAAATCGAATCCAAAGCTTCTTCCAATCCATTATGGCCCTTATTTACCTCATATAACATGGATATGGATACCACTTTATAGTCAGGGCTACTGTCGTAATTTTTAATCTTATCCAAATCTTCCTTGGAAATGACAGGATTCTGGATTTTCAGTTTTCGGCAATGCACTTCGGAAAAATCAAAAATATTATGGTCGCTACCCAAGGTGAGGCTAATATCCGTTATCAATTCTTCCCGAATACCATCTAGAGGAGGGTTGGTCACCTGTGCGAAAAGCTGTTTGAAGTAATTGTATATAAGTTGAGGCCTTTCCGAGAGCACTGCGATGGGTGTATCAGACCCCATAGAACCAATAGGTTCTTTGCCGTTTTTTGCCATCGGCAGGATAATGGTATTTATATCTTCTAAAGTATACCCAAAAGCGGAAGTACGTGTCTCCAATGGAAATTCACCATAAAATACTGGACAATCATTGTAAGGAATATCTTTTAGGTGTACTAGATTATCGTTTAGCCATTTTTTATACGGATGCTTTTTGGCAATGGATTCCTTGATTTCTTCATCATTAACAATTCTGCCTTCTTCCATGTTGACCAAGAACATTTTTCCAGGTTCCAGTCGACCGTGGAATTCTATATCCTCAGGTTCTAAATCAACCACACCCGTTTCCGAGGACATAATTACATATCCTTTTTTAGTGACCGAATATCTAGAGGGACGCAGACCATTTCTATCCAAAACGGCACCGATATAGTTTCCGTCTGTAAAAGGAATCGAAGCAGGACCATCCCAGGGCTCCATAAGGCAAGAGTTATATTCGTAGAAGGCCTTTTTGGTTTCCGACATTTCTTCATTCTTCTCCCAAGCTTCTGGAACCAACATCATCATTACTTCAGGTAAGGAGCGACCTGTCATTAAGAGCAATTCCACTACCATGTCCATACTTGCGGAATCAGACTTGCCAGGTAACACAATGGGAAGTATTCGTTTAATATCTTGACCAAACCAATCGCTTTGCAAAAGTTCTTCTCTGGAACGCATTCGAGAAACATTTCCACGAAGCGTGTTGATTTCCCCATTGTGGCACATATACCTAAAGGGTTGGGCCAAATCCCAAGTGGGGAATGTGTTAGTGGAAAAACGTTGATGGACCAAAGACAATCGTGTTACTACCCTAGGGTCCAGTAAGTCTTCATAGTATTTGCTTATATCCTGCGGGACCAACAGCCCCTTGAAGATGATAATCTTTGTGGAAAGGCTAGGTAAATAAAAGAACTGTGATTGGGATAGTTTGCTTTCTATGATGGCATGTTCCGTGACTTTCCTTGCAATGAACAGCTTCAAATTAAATTGAAAATCATCCAAAGCATTGCCCTTAGCAACAAATACCTGTTTTACATAAGGCTCGGTTTCTTTGGCTATTCTTCCAGGAACGGAACGGTTTACTGGAACATCCCGCCATCCTAAAAGTTGCAATCCCTGCTCTTTTAAGTTATTTTCAAAGGTATCTATGCAAAACTTCCTTTGATTTTCTTTTTGAGGTAAAAAAACGTTGCCTACGGCGTACTCTCCAGGTTGAGGAAGGTCAAATTTGCATACCTCAGTAAAAAAATCATGTGGGATATCAATAAGGATACCAGCGCCATCACCTGTTTTGCCATCGGCACTAACCGCACCCCTGTGCTCCAGTTTATCTAAAATCTCTAAAGCTTTGTGAATAATATCATTGGACTTTCTTCCCTTTAGGCTACATATGAAACCTGCTCCACAGTTGTCATGTTCAAATTCCGGCAGATATAATCCTTGTTTTTTCAATCTCATCGTTGCGACATTTCTTCAAAAATATCATTTGAGATGAGATAATATCAGCATATATTAAAAATGTATAGAAAATATGTAGGTATTGAATTAAATCGTTAAAAATAACGGAATACAAAAAAAAGAGAGATGTTAAATTATCATTATCTCAAAACAGGTCATTCTAGACAGGGCAAGTCTTAAAAAATAAGGGGATAAGGCTATTGTAAAAAAAATAAAGTGACAAATGCCCTATAAAAAAGGAGGTGTTTTATAAAAAACATATACTCTTTGAACAACCGCCCCTTATTTTTTTAGAGGTTGGGTTTTTTAATAAAACACGGTTTATACTAATCCCTAAGAACACTACGAGAAATCACAATTTTTTGGATTTCTGAAGTACCCTCGTAGATTTGAGTGATTTTGGCATCTCGCATTAAGCGTTCCACATGATAATCCTTAACAAATCCATTTCCTCCATGTACCTGAACGGCTTCTACTGCGGTTTCCATAGCTACCTCGGATGCATATAATTTGGCCATGGCTCCGGATAAATCGTAATTGTTGCCATTATCTTTATCCCAAGCTGATTTGTAAACCAAATGTCTGGCTGCTTCAATTTTGGTATGCATATCGGCCAATTTGAAAGCTATGGCTTGATGATTGCTTATTTCCGTACCAAATGCTTTTCTTTCTTTTGAATATTTTTTTGCGAGTTCATAAGCTCCTGCGGCAATTCCCAAGGCTTGTGCGGCAATACCAATTCTTCCTCCGGCCAAGGTTTTCATGGCAAATTTGAAACCAAATCCATCTTCACCAATTCTATTTTCTTTTGGTACTTTGACATCATTGAAAATCAAAGAATGTGTGTCACTTCCACGGATGCCCAATTTGTTTTCTTTTGGACCTATTTCAAAACCATCCATTCCCTTTTCAACGATAAAAGCATTGATTCCTTTATGTCCTTTATCAATATGAGTTTGGGCGATGACCAGATAGACTTCAGCAGAATTTCCGTTGGTAATCCAGTTTTTGGTACCGTTAAGAATATAATGGTCACCATTTTCCAAAGCGGTGGTCTTTTGGGATGTTGCGTCGCTTCCCGCTTCAGGTTCAGATAGGCAAAAAGCACCAATGGCCTCTCCTGTGGTTAACCTTGATAAATATTTTTCTTTCTGTGCCTCCGTGCCGTAGGTTTCCAGTCCCCAACAAACCAAAGAGTTGTTTACAGAAACCACTACGGATGCCGAAGCATCAATTTTTGATAACTCTTCCATAACCAAAACGTAGGAAAGCGTATCCATTCCGCTACCTCCGTATTTTTCATTCACCATCATCCCCATAAATCCAAGCTCTCCCATTTTTTTGACCTGTTCCGCTGGAAACTCCTGTGCTTCATCCCGTTCAATAACTCCGGGAAGCAATTCAGTTTCTGCAAAATCTTTGGCAGCTTGCTGTATCATCAAATGTTCTTCAGAAAGAGAGAAATCCATAATATTGAAAAATAGTTAAAAAAGGTTTGCAAATATAGTGTTTAGGTAGGGAATTTCTAAAGGAATGGACGCATAATTGAGAATGGTTTAAAAGAATTGGGTTTACAGAATGGTAGCTCTGCTCGATTTGTATTTTTCTGCAATGAGATTATGTGGGCAAACTCATTTTGAATATCTTTAGCAAACTAGACTTAGTATTGTAGACTTAACAACAAAATAAACCAACTGACCTATGGAAACCTTACTGATAGTCATTTTTGTTCTTGGATATCTTGCCATTACTTTAGAACATAACCTTAAAATTGATAAGCTTATTCCAGCTTTGGCTATGATGGCCATTTTATGGGCTATGATGGCTTTTGGAATCGACGGGTTTACTTCTTGGTTTGATTCTGGGAAACATGCTTTGCTTGATAATTTCGGAGCATTGGGGCATGAAGACAAGATGCACTTATTGGAAGAAACCTTGTTGCATCATTTAGGAAAGACTTCTGAAATATTGGTTTTCCTATTAGGGGCCATGACCATTGTTGAGATTATTGATTATTTCGATGGTTTCGCAACTATCAAAACATTTATAAAGACACGGAGCAAGAAAAAGATACTTTGGATTTTTGCCTTCTTGGCCTTCATCCTTTCCGCTATAATAGATAACCTTACTGCAACCATAGTTTTGATTTCCATACTACAAAAAATTGTGAATGATAGGAATTCCAGACTTTGGTATGCAGGTTTAATCGTAATTGCTGCCAATGCCGGTGGTGCATGGTCGCCTATTGGAGATGTTACGACTACCATGCTTTGGATTGGAAACAAAGTGTCCACTGGAAAACTCATAAGTTATCTATTGCTACCTTCCTTAATTTGTATGTTGGTTCCAACATTCATTGCGTCTTTTTTGACTCCTTTCAAAGGAGAAATTGAGGTTGAAGATGCCACACCATCCAAATCAAAGTTTGGAGCAAGAATGCTTTACTTGGGATTAGGAGCCATTGTTTTTGTACCCATATTCAAAACAGTGACGCATTTGCCACCCTACGTAGGTATGATGCTCTCTCTTGCCGTAGTCGCCACTTTTGCAGAAATATATAGTCAAACTAAGATTTCCATTTCTTCTGTAAACCATGAAAGTGATGCCGGATCCCACCATAGTCCGGTGCATAGTGCATTGACTAAAATTGAGTTGCCCAGTATTTTATTCTTTTTGGGAATTTTGATGGCAGTTGCCGCTCTAGAGTCCTTAGGTCTACTTTTCAATTTTGCTGAGGGCCTAAAGCAAGGTATTGGTTTGATTGGTACGGAACTGGAGGGTACCGAAGTTTCCGATTTGGTTGTACTGATTCTAGGTGTCGGTTCTGCTGTTATTGACAACGTGCCTTTGGTTGCCGCCAGTTTGGGAATGTTCTCTGAACCTTTGGATAATCCTTTATGGCACTTTATTGCCTATTCTGCTGGGACAGGGGGTAGTATGCTTATTATCGGCTCAGCAGCTGGCGTTGTGGCCATGGGTATGGAAAAGATTGACTTTTTCTGGTATCTGAAAAAGATAGCATGGTTGGCGCTTTTAGGTTTCATTGCCGGAGCTATCGGTTTTATCGCAATGCGATTTTTCCTTTAAAGAGATACTTTAACAAAAAAATCTCCGTTATTATTGCAACTTAAAATTGGGGATTTTATATGAATTTGTATCAAGAAGTGGAAACGGCCGCAGAACTTGCCGAAGCTGTTTCAGAGGAAAAGACACTTTCCGTAATTGATTTAATTGTTAACGGTGGTACAGGAAGTATTGTAATAATTATGGTGCTTTTTGTGTTATTGTTTGTTGCACTCTATATTTATTTTGAACGCATTTTTGCCATTAAGGCGGCCTCTAAGATTGATAAGAATTTCATGAACCAGATTCGCGATCATGTGATGAACGGAAAACTGGAAGCTGCGAAATTACTTTGTGCTCAAACAGATTCTCCGGTGGCTAGGCTCACTGAAAAGGGAGTAGCTCGAATTGGGAAACCCCTTGATGATATCAATACGGCCATCGAAAACGCAGGTACACTTGAGGTATATAAGCTTGAAAAAAATGTTAGTGTACTTGCTACAGTAGCTGGAGCAGCGCCCATGATAGGCTTCTTGGGAACCGTGATTGGTATGATTTTGGCATTCCATGAAATGGCCTCAAGTGGCGGCCAAGCAGAAATGGGCTCATTGGCTTCGGGAATTTATACTGCCATGACCACTACTGTTGCAGGATTGGTTGTAGGTATTATAGCCTACATTGGTTATAATCACTTGGTGAACAGAACTGACAAAGTGGTACATAAGATGGAAGCCAACGCTGTGGAGTTTTTGGATTTGTTAAATGAACCGATTTAAGGGAAATCTTCGGTATGAAACTAAAGGGAAGAAATAAAGTAAGTCCAGAGTTTAGCATGTCATCCATGACAGATATTGTATTTCTGTTATTGGTTTTTTTCATGCTGACTTCCAACGCGCCAAATGCATTGGACCTTTTGCTGCCCAAAGCCAAAGGGAAATCGACAAATACTCAAAATGTTTCGGTGACCATAAACAAGAATCTGGAATATTTTGTGAACAATGAGCAGATTAACGAGGAATACATTGAAATTGAATTAAAAAAAGCACTGGAAGGGCAAGAGAAGCCTACCATTATTCTAAGGGCAGAGGAGAGCGTTGCAATCAAGGAAGCTGTCAACGTTATGGATATTGCCAACAGAAACAGTTATAAGGTTATCTTGGCAGTGCGACCCAAGTAATGCCATTTTTAGACACGAGACACAAGAAAAAATCCTTTACGCTTACCACACTCTTATTAAGCGCTTTATTATTGCTGCTTTTTTACATTGGGTTGACCTATTTGGACCCTCCCATTGAAAATGGCATAGCCATTAATTTCGGTACGACTGATTTCGGGTCCGGCAAGGTGCAACCTAAAGAAAAAGTTAGGCAAGAGCCCAAGCAAGTGCAACCTGAACCTGTCAAGGAAACTCCACCACCTGCAGAACCCCAACAAACTACATCAAATGAACCCGTTGAAAAAGTGTTGACAAGCAACGATCAAGAAACCATAAAGATTAATCAACAAAAAGAAGCCAGACGTAAAGCGGAAGAGGCCACCAAAAGGAAAAAGGCAGAGGCAGAACGTATAGCGAATGAAAAAAGGGCAGCAGAAGAACGAAAAAGAAAGGAACAAGAGGACAAAAAGAAAAATCTGGATGCTTTGATAGGCGGTATAGGAAAATCGGATGGAACGACGACAGGAAGTGAAGGGGATGATTCTAGACAAGGAGATAAGGGAGACCCAGCTGGGAATCCATATGCTACTAGCTATTATGGAGCTCCTGGAAGCGGAAGTGGAACTGGTGGATATGGACTCAATGGTCGTTCTTTGGTAAGCAAAGGGGCCGTTCGCCAAGAATGTAATGAGGATGGCAGGGTTGTGGTTCGAATAGTGGTAGATCGCAACGGAAAGGTCGTTAAAGCAACGCCAGGAGTCAAGGGGACTACAAATAATGCTCCATGTCTTTTAGAGCCAGCAAGGAAAACTGCGTTACTCCACAAATGGAATTTAGACTCGAAAGCACCTTCTCAACAAATAGGTTTCGTAGTGGTTAACTTTAAGTTGGGTCAGTAGATTTATGACTTATAAAGAGACCATTGACTGGATGTTTGCCCAGTTACCTATGTATCAACAAAAGGGAGCTTCAGCCTTGAAGCACAAGTTGGACAACATTCTGAATTTTAGTCAACATTTAGATACTCCCCACACAAAGTTTAAGAGCATACATGTGGCTGGTACTAACGGCAAAGGCTCTTCGAGTCATATGATTGCCTCTATTTTGAAAGAGGCGGGCTATAATGTAGGTCTGTATACTTCACCGCATTTAAAAGATTTTCGCGAACGTATACGAATCAACGGAAAGCCGATTGGTAAGGACTTTGTAACCGATTTTATCTCCACCCATATGGACTTTTTGGAAGCTAATTCTCTTTCATTTTTTGAAATGACGGTAGGGATGGCCTTCTCTTACTTTGCTGAAAAGAATATAGACATCGCTGTTATCGAGGTGGGTCTTGGTGGTCGTTTGGATTCCACAAACATCATAACCCCTGAAGTCTCTTTAATCACAAATATTGGTTATGACCACATGGATATTTTGGGAGATACTTTGGAGAAAATTGCCCTGGAAAAGGCGGGAATCATAAAAAAGAAAGTTCCCGTAGTGATAAGTGAAAAACAACAAGAAACTACAGGTATTTTTCAAATGATTGCTGCTCAAAAACAGTCTCCATTGTTCTTCGCCCAAGATGAACAGGTTGAGGATTATGCTATGGACTTGTTAGGGGAATATCAAAAAAAGAATATCAAAGGTGTAGTGGTTACTATCAAAAAGCTGAAAGGTTTTGATGTTAGTAAAAAACATATCAAAAAAGGCTTATCTCGGGTAATCCGGAACACTGGGCTTTTGGGAAGATGGCAGGTTCTGGGGAAAAACCCCAGCGTAGTTTGTGATACAGCGCATAACAAAGAAGGTTTGGAAGAGGTCTTAAGTCAACTTAAAAAGCAGAAGTATGAAAATTTGCATATCGTTCTTGGATTTGTCTCTGATAAGACTTTAAGTTCTTTACTATCACTTTTTCCTAAAAAGGCAACCTATTACTTTGTCAAACCTGATGTGATAAGAGGACTTTCCGAAGCAGTTTTGCAAGAAAAAGCAAGTTCTTTTGGGCTTAAGGGTGAATCATATTCTTCGGTTAAAAAGGGATTGAAGGCGGCAAAAAAAGCTGCAAGCACATCCGATTTTATCTTTATCGGCGGCAGCACTTTTGTGGTTGCGGAGGTACTTTAATATTTTAGGTGTTTTCTTTTTGCAAAACAGAAAATGATACTATATTTGCACACCCATTTGGGAAACGAATGGGCGCGTAGCTCAGTTGGTTCAGAGCACCTGGTTTACACCCAGGGGGTCAGGGGTTCGAATCCCTTCGCGCCCACATCTATGGAAAAGGGATACATTGGCAAAATGTGTCCCTTTCTTTTTTCAAGATATCACCTTGAAACCTTTTTCCAACTCTTAGTCCTATCCTCTTTATTGTTCTGAAAGTCAGGTATCAACATAAAAAATATAAATATTACTTATGTAAATGGTAAATAGATTAAATAATAATTTATATGAAATTCTTACGTTATTTGTGGCATCAACATCTAATTTAATTTTCTATGGATACAAAAGTATTGACCAGACAACCCAGTAAGAAACAACTAAATACACCCGTGAAAGTGGCCGTTGCCCAAGGAGATGGTATTGGCCCAGAAATCATGAAGGCCACTCTTCGTATTTTGGAAGCTGCCGGTGCCAACATTGAACCAGAGTTCATTGAGCTAGGTGAAAAGGTGTATTTATCTGGAAATACTTCTGGTATTGATGCCAATGCATGGGATGCTATCCGTAACAATAAAATAATCTTTAAGGCCCCTATAACAACTCCTCAAGGAAAGGGATACAAAAGTTTGAACGTAACACTTAGAAAGTCTTTGGGTCTTTTTGCAAATGTAAGACCGGTAACTGCTTTGCACCCTTTCGTTCCTACTCACTTTCCAAATATGGATGTAGTGATTATTCGTGAGAATGAGGAAGATTTATATGCGGGGATTGAACATAGGCAAACACAAGATGTTTACCAGTGTTTGAAGTTGATTACAAGACCCGGTTGTGAGCGCATTGTCCGATACGCTTTTGAGTACGCCAAGGCGTTTGGAAGAAAGAAAGTGACCTGTATGGTCAAGGACAACATTATGAAGATTACAGATGGATTGTTCCATACCGTCTTTGATGAAATCGCCAAGGAATATCCTGAAATAGAAAACGACGTTCAGATTATCGACATAGGCTCAGCCAGATTGGCTGCCAAACCTGAACAATACGATGTAATAGTCACTGCTAATTTATATGGTGATATTATCTCTGACATCGCTGCAGAAATTGGAGGTTCGGTAGGAATGTGCGGTTCCGCAAATATTGGGAAGAATGTTGCTATGTTTGAAGCTATTCACGGTTCTGCTCCGGATATCTCCGGACAAGGAATCGCAAATCCTTCTGGGTTGATAAACGCGGCTGTCGCCATGTTGGCACATATTGGACAATCGGAAATAGGGGATAAGGTCAAAAATGCTTGGTTGACCACTTTGGAAGAAGGGTACCATACCGCTGATATTTATCAAGAAGGAATTAGCTTAAAGAAGGTTGGGGCTCAGGAATTCGCGAATCAAGTAATCTCCAATCTTGGACAAACTCCTTCTGAGCTTGCCAAAAGTGTCTTGGCCCATGGTAAAGGAGCTGTTCAAATTCCGGATTATGTGCGTAAAACTGAGCACAAGGAGTTGGTAGGGGTAGATGTTTTTCTAGATTGGCAAGGGAATGACCCCAATGAATTGGGCGATGCTCTTTCGGAATTGGATATCTATCGCTTGAAGCTAAAGATGATTACCAACAGAGGTGTTAAAGTATATCCCAAAGGCTTAAAAGAAACTTATTGTACAGACCACTGGCGTTGCCGATTTGTAGGAGACGATGCCAAAATAAACACCAAAGAACCCACTTATGCTTCCATCGATTTTGAGCGTGTGGTTGCCTTATTGTCCAAACTTGGAAATTTGGGATATGATGTGATTAAAACTGAAAACTTATATGAATTTGACGGAAAACGGGGCTTTTCTCTAGGTCAGGGTGAGTAAAGCCTTTTGGCTCCATTTTTAGTCGTGAATGCATCAGCCTATTTATTGTCCGGGTTGGTGCATTCTCTTTTATTTTGGAAAATACTTTACTTGAAAGGAAATAGTGAATAAAGTGATAATTAGAGTTTTCCTGATTACATGACCTAATTTCCGTCATAATCATCATCACCTACCCAATCGATTAGGGCGTCTATTTCTTTAATCGCTTTGCGCCTTTTTTCTCTAGATTTTGAAATGATTTCCTCGCTATTGTTCGGATTGGATATTTGTAGATTGTAAAAATTGATAATGGTATTGAGCGCATTAAGCTTAGAGGTGATTTTCATTTGCTCAACCTGTTCTTTAAGTGCTTTCTCTGAGTTCTGTTGCGCTTTGGCAGACTTTTTCAACTCCAGTCTATTGGCTATAATCTCTTCCCTTTGAAGGTTGATATCCTGTTTTTGAAGTATAATGGTATAAAGAAGGCCGGCGAACGCCATCCCCGAAAAAAGTGCGTTTACAGCCCCAAAAAGGTCTCCAAAGGTTCCTCTCGACTCCCAATCATCCAAGAAGACAAGGATTAGAATTGCAGATAAAACCCAAATACCAACCACAACAAACAGGAGTACAGTTAAATTAGGGACAATAATCTTTTTAATAAAAGATGGGCGATTGTTCATTTTTAAAATGCAATTAAGTCCAAAAGA
Source organism: Flagellimonas meridianipacifica (assembly GCF_003001695.1). GTDB lineage: Bacteria > Bacteroidota > Bacteroidia > Flavobacteriales > Flavobacteriaceae > Flagellimonas > Flagellimonas meridianipacifica. The sequence goes on from NZ_PVYX01000002.1 coordinate 19,986, forward strand.
CTTGTTAATGAGTATGTCGTGACTGTTAAACCCTGTTAAATACTTGACTTTCCCGGATTAAACTGTATATTAAAAGTATGAAACATTTAGTACACATCTTCAAACCATTTGTTTTCTAAGTCGAGTAATCGGCTTCATTTCTTGTGACGTGCTTTACGTCAACCACCGCAATAGTTAGTTATTTTTTAATTCTTGAATCCATGTAAACTCATGGATTAATTCAAGTAAAAACTTATTTAAAAAGAAAACAATGGAAATTATTAAAACAAACAATACAATAGAAAAAAACAAGGAATACAAAAAACTAGGATTCACTTATCTGGAAACTGCAGAAATAGTAGTGCATCTCAACACCTTATTAGCCAATTATCAAGTGTTTTACAACAAACTCAGAAATTTTCACTGGAATGTCGAGGGGCCAGAGTTTTTTGAGCTTCATGAACAATTTGAAAATGAATATAATGAGGTGAAAAAGAATATCGACACATTGGCAGAGCGCATTCGGGTATTTGGAATAAAACCCAATTTTACATTGAGGAAGAGCTTAGAACTTGCAGAAATCAAAGAATCAGAAAGAGAAAGAACAGCTTTGGAAATGGTAAAAGAAGTTATTAAAGACTTTGAAATTTTACATGATAATATGATTTCTGCGGTAGGAGCTTCATTGGACACAGGAGACATTGCTACGGAACAAATGTTGACCGATTTTTTAAGAAGATTGGAAAAAAGAAATTGGATGTTCACTTCTTTCTTAAAATAGAAAGTTTGCTTAAACGCCAAGTAAAAGAATTAATAATGAAAAAAATAGTGATGAGAAATATTATAACGATGTTAAGCCTGACATTGATGACTGCTTCTACATATGCGCAAGTTGGTAATCAAGGCTCAATGAATGCAACAATACATAAAACTTTTTCCATTGAAAAAGATGGTACTGAAATCCAATACAATGTAAAGGTAATGGAACATAGAAGGTATCCTATGAAGTGGAACAAAACGGATAAAGGTGATATCAATCAAGGCCATAAATATGAAGCGGCCAAGGTTACCAAATTAATAGCTATTGATAAAAATAACGATAATCAATATGAGCAATACTTTGTGTTAAAGTATAGAAAGTCGATTTCAGATGAGTTTCAAGTAGTGCCGACCAAAGGCGGATTTGCAGTTAAAGTTGATGACAAAACTTTAAAGCTAATAGAAAAAGAAGGGATTTACTTCATTAACAACAAGGATGAAGACTTTTTTAGTATTGAAGAATTTAGAGAACTAGGATAGTTTTCCGTTTTCGTTTTTTGATTGATGAATTAGCCGTGTATAGACACGGCTTTTTCATTTAAAAAAGAAAGCCGGAAGATTTCTCCCGGCCCTCGATCAACTAAAGCATCTAAAATACTCCGAAACACTAATTCTTATTGTGGTTGGATGTCCACACGTACCAAGTTGTATCCTCCTCTAGGGTCTTGGAGGTAGACTACACCTGGAGCACTGTTTATGGTACCTTTTCCAAATTGGACATCTGTTAGGGAAGCCTGTCTGCGGATAGTGGTATTGTCATCTGAAGGACCTTGATTTGGACCAGCCTGTCTAGGCGCCTGGTAAATTCCAAATCCAACAGGTTCGTCTTCTTCAGTACCTGCATCAAAAAGATATGCTTCATCACTCTCTCCGGTACCAGAAAAGGGTACACCAGCATCGTTAAATAATGCAACTCCGTCATTGTTGTAGCTAATGAACCAGTCGTTGGTTTGAACTAACATGGTACCGATTCCCAGTTTATAATCTTGACCTTGGGGAACTTCAATAGTGAAGGTCAAATCCTCTCCAGGACCAATAGGAGCAGTTTGCTCACTGGCAGCTACAGGTAAGCCAAGATTTTCAAAGTAAGAAACGGCAACGTCGTTGTTTCCATCCTCAGCTAATTCTTCAAGTCCACTTTCTGGATTTGCGGTGGCACCTTGGGTAAAGAATGGGTCACTATCCGTATTGAAGGCATAGACCAAGCCGGGAGAAAAAACGCTAAGTGTGGAAGATAATCTCAAAGGAGCCCCTTGGGAACCAGTTTCATTGAACCAATCATACAAAGGACCTGGATTTCCATCTTCGGCAATTGCCTCGAGTCCAACACCTCTATCTTCAGTTCCTAAAGTAAACAATGGCTCGGGCAGGGCATGAAGCACTGCGATACCTGGAGTAACCACAAATCCATTTGTAGAACTTGCTGGTTTGCTTGGGTCTGGCGTGTTGATAGCAGTTATTGTCAATGTGAAAGTTCCTGCAGATTGTCCATCACCTGGCTTATACGTAATGTATGCCGTGAGGTAAAAATCACCTCGAACTCCTCGGTTGACCGCTCTTACCAATGTATTTGGGTCTGCTGGACCCACATTGGCGCCGGCAGGAGGAAAGTAAGATGGCTCATTGTCTATCTCGGTTCCCAAATCATAAAGAATTAGCTCACTGGCTATATCCACACCATTAAGTGGAGAATCGTTTGGATATAAATCGATTCCAGCTAAATCTTCAGGAGCCAAGAACCAGTCATTGCTGTTTCCCATCATAGTAACGGGCGTCAGTTTTGTTCCTCGAACAGCTTGGAATGTGATTTCATACGAATCCCCGTTTTGAGTCAAAGGACCAGGGCTTCCTGTTCTTGAATTCTCATTTAATATATGTACGTTCAAATAGTTGATAACGTTGCTTATGGTTACATTGAATGTAGTTGTGGCATTTTGTGTATCGTTGGCAAGTCCCAAAGAAGGGTTGATTTCTTGATTCCAATCTGTGGAAGCGTCTCCCTCGCCATCGTATTCAATACTGGCGCTACTGAGGGTAACGGTTGGAACGTAATCATTAGCGGTCCAAATACCGGCTTCTACGGCAACATTCTCACGGGGACTTCCTCCAGCACCCCATTGAACAAAATCGACGATGGCATCCGCGCTGCCAAACGCGTTATTTGAGTAAAGTCCCAAACCGCCGGCAACATCGGGCATAGCATAAGGCACCACTAAGAACCCTCCAGCCTCTAACTGAAGATTGCCACTTTCTGGGGTTACATTGCCCAATTGTACATAAGTACCTGGGCCTAGGCACAACCAGTAGCTACTTAAATCAACGGCAACTTCACCGTTGTTGTAGATTTCTACCAAATCGTCACTAGCGTATTGTACCTCATTTAAAACAATGCTACGCCTAAGTTCTGCAGGCATCGTCAAGACGTTTTCAGCACCAAAAGTGACTGTCGTAGTTTCAGACCAGTTTGCAACACCAGTACCTTCACCATCGAAAATAATACTGTAGTTCTCGTTTCCGCGTACTGGCACAAATTCACCTGCGGTCCAGATTCCAGCTTCAACGGCAACATTCTCACGGGGACTTCCGGCAGCACCCCATTGGACAAAATCCGCAAGGGTGGAAGCATCTCCAAATCCGGAGTTATCCACGTACAGGCCAAGACCACCTTCGGCATTTGGCATGTCATAAGAAACCACCAAATACTCTCCAGGGCCTAGGTTAGTATTACCTTGTGTTTCTAGGTCTCCAATCTGGCGATAAGTGCCCGGGCCAAGACATAGGAAATAACCGCTCAGGTCAACATCTACTTCACCGTTGTTGAAAATCTCAACACGGTTGCCCAAGTACTCCACCTCGTTGAGCACAACAGAGGCTTCTCCCGTGGGGTTAGGTTCAATAGGGTCAGGAGTGTCCCCCACAAAATCATCTTCAGAACAAGAGGCTAACAGTAGGGTTAAGACTGCGGCCTTCAAAACATTTCTTTTCATAATAATTTTAGATTTTTAAAAAGTTAATTGTGAAAAATTTGTTCTGTTTTTTGGTTGCTGCCACAAATGAACAATGGAAGTAGTGCTTAAGACCAAAAAAAGTATGGGAAGGGGAAAATATGGGTTTAAAAAGGAATTTTTTAAGCCCGGCAAATGCAACATTTAGGAAGAAAAGAAATAGATGTGTTTAAATAGGAAAGGGCTCCGACCAATAAAGAGAAGGAGCCCAATTACGTGGGATATACTGGATTCGAACCAGTGACCTCTGCCCTGTCAAGGCAGCGCTCTAAACCAACTGAGCTAATATCCCATAAATAAGTGCCGCAATATCGGAAATTTGTTACCAATCTCCATACTCCGCCGAATTCTTTTGGGTTTCATGAAGTGTAATATGAAGTAAATGACCTTGCGGTAGTTTAGGTTTTAGAATGTCATAAATCACTTTTACAAAATATTCCGTAGTAGGGAATAAGTTTTCGAATTCTGGACAATCCTCATTTAAATTCTTATGGTCAAAACGGGCTTCAATCTCATTTTTAATCAAAGCACCCAAGTCTGCCAAATCCATTACAAAACCGGTATCGGTATTTATTTCTCCCCTTACCCGGACTTCTAGGTCGAAATTATGGCCATGATAATTGGGACTATTGCATTTTCCGAATACCTCAATATTCTTTTCGTCGCTCCAATTGGGATTATGCAATCTATGTGCTGCATTAAAATGGGCTTTTCTGCAAATTGTGGCAATCATACCAAATGTTTTTTGGGACTGCGAATTTAATCATCTAAGCAGTGAAAACCTACATACGGCTTTACAAAACGGGAGAGTTAACGTTTTTCAACATAATAATTTAAAATTGCGATAAGGTTTTCCTGTATATCAAATTTTAATCCTTCCTTTTTTGCAAACTTGAGGACTTCTGGGCCATGATTTCCAAAAAAAGTCTTGATTTTCTTTTTGTTTTTTGGTATTTGTAAAAGGTAGTCGATACCATCATCAACGTAGTCTACGTAATATGAATCATTCATTTTTTTGAAAACAGCAGGGACTTCTGGTTCGTAGCTACTTTTCGCAGGTTTGGCCGGTACGAACTTAATACGCTCCCTTTTATACAAGGAGTAGGCTTGAGTTACCTTAATTTCTTCTAGAAATAGTCTCTGTAAATCTCCAGATTCATTGATAATCGTATTGGAGACAAATATTTGGTTTGAGTCGTCGGTTAAAACAATTCTATAATCCCTAGTAGGAGATAAACCCATGATTTCTTGATCATTTTCCTTGAACTCCATGATATTGTCAACCAAATCAAATCGAATGGGATATAGTTTTTCCAGTTCATTGATTTTTGAAGGAGTAAAATTATCGTTTAGGTATTTTGTACCCTCAGCATTGTTGTATTTAGGATTATTTACATTGACAAAAAATGAGATATCATCAAATGAGCTGATGTTGTTTTGGGCGATTTGTCCTTGAAGTGAACATGTAATAAAAATGAACGATAGGAAGATACCGAATGTATTTTTCATGGTATAAAGATTACCGTTAAAGTAAAATACCACTGCCCTATACTTTAGACAGTGGTATTTTGTGGCTATGATCAATCTTAAAAACTACCTGGGTTTTGGGTAATATTTGGATTGTTTACGATTTCGTCGTCAATAATAGGAAAAATGACTTTGTTTGCTCCAGGAGCAGACTCCGGACCACCTCCTGGTCTTAAATTCAAGTTGTTTCGCAATAAGTCCATTCTGCGATGCCCTTCAAAACAAAGTTCTTTTCTGCGTTCCAAAGCAATGGCGTCCAAATCCACAGTCCCCAAATCGCCTAACCCTGCTCTATTGCGCAACATATTGATATCGTTGAGCGGGGTGTCGCCCACGGAGGAACCATTTCTAAAATTGGCTTCAGCACGAATAAGATACATTTCAGTAATTCTTAGTTCCATGCCGTCAGAAGCGTTGTTTACAATGTCTGGATATTTGGTGGTGAAGAAGGTATCATTCCCTCCTGCGTCTGAAGCCGCTTGGGAAAGCTCATCAAATCTCCTATCACCGGGTTCCGCAGCAAAAGCATCAATTAAATCTTGACTGAATGGTGCATCACCACGTCCTCCAGGTGCTGGGTTGAAAAAGTTTACATATACTTCATCAGAACCTGGAACTGATTCATCTTGAGGACCATCGGTTGGGGTATTTATGACCACAAAAATATGCTCACTTGATGTAGGGTTATCGTCATAAAAATCATAATTTGCAGCAAGGGAATATTCCCCGGAAGTAATCACTTGATTGGCAAAATCTGCTGCCTCGGTCCATTGTTCCCGAAGTAAATAAAGACGAGCCAACAATGCTCTTGCTGCTCCAGACTCTGCCCTTTCCCCGTTATCCGCTGGAAGGGAGGCTATAGCATCCAAAAGATCTTGTTCAATAAAGGAATGTACTTGATTAACCGTAGAACGTTCCAATTGGAATTCTGAAATGTCTCCTCCCTCAAATGGCATTGCTATGATCGGTACTCCTAGATTGGATCCTCCATTAAACTGAAATGGCTGGGCAAAATGATTTACTAACCTTAAATAGGTAAGTGCCCTTAAAAATTTGGCTTCGCCAACGAATCGTGCTTTATCAGCTTCAGTTAAACCTGTGACATCTTCTGTGCTCACATCCGGAAGGTTTACAATGATGTTGTTGGCAGCTCCAATTAGCTCATAAGCGTCAATCCAAATATTATCTATTGATCCATTCGTTGCCAAGGTCTCAAATTGATCTATATCCTGAAGTGCTGGAAAACTTCCGACGAAGTTTACGTTATCGGACATAAATTCCGATATCAATTGTGGCATACCGTTGAGGTCGCCACTTTGGTTTTTACTATAAATCCCTACAACGGCACCATTAATGGTTGCTAGACTTCCAAAAACTGTATTGGACGCTACATTATCTTCTGGCACCACATTGAGTTGATCTTCGCATGAAAAAGTGAAACAAAGACCAAGAATTAATGCTATTATTTTTATCGTTTTCATATTTCCTTTTTTTTAGAATGTTAACCTTGCTCCGAATGAATACAGTTTGGCTTGGGGAGCAGTGAAAAATGACTCTCCTTGGAATAGTGGGTCAATATCATCAGTTACCTCGGGATCAATTCCGTCCATTTCGTCCGCTTTTATGGTCAGTAGGTTGGTTCCCGTTAAGTAAAATCGCACACCCGTAAAGAGGCCACCTAGCCTATCCAAAGCGGATTGAGGTAAATTGTATCCTAGAGTCACATTCTTAATTCTTAAGTAAGAAGCATCCAATTGTTGCTGTGAAGACCTTTGATTAAATAGGTCAAAGGTGGAACTATTGGGACTAGGCAAAAATGCATTGTCACCTGGTTGCCTCCAAAAATTTAAGTTTTGTCTTCTAACGTTCACAATACCGCCAATGGCGTCATTTCCGTCTGCGAATCGAAGACCATCTATGACAACCTCATTTCCGTAGGAATAATTCATCAATACGGATAAATCAAAACCTTTATATGTAAATGTATTGGTCATACCCCCTGAAAAATCCGGAAGCGGACTCCCCGTAACAACACGGTCTCCTGAGCCTGGATTATTGGTTATATTTCCATTTACATCCAGCCATTCTGCATCGCCCGTCTGAGGATTAATACCAACATATCTGATTAGGAAAAAGTTGTTCAATGACTCTCCTTCAATAGCTCTTTGAATTGGGCCATCAATAATTCTTCTACCCTGAGGGTCCGTTGCAGCATCTTCGTTAAGAGCCAAGACCTCATTATCTATGGTTGTTAGGTTGAAGTTGGTTCTCCATTCAAAGTTCTCCGTACGAACATTCACCGTGCTCAACTCAAACTCCCAACCTCTGTTTTCCATTTCTCCAACGTTTCGGCTTATGCTATTGAATCCGGTACCCGGAGGAAGAATTTGGTTCAGTAAAAGATCGCTGGTAGTCTTTTTGAAGTAGGCCATATTGAAATTCACACGCCCGTTCAAAAATGTAGACTTCAAGCCGATATCCAAAGTTTCACTTTCTTCCCATTTAAGGTCAGGATTTGCGGGCCTTCGTGCTGGAACCACCCCTGATTCTCCATTGTAATCGCCAAAACCTCCTGCATTGAACAACCCTAACGATGGGAACGTGCCTAGTCTATCATTACCGACTGTACCAATACTTGCCCTGAAGGATAGATAGTCAAAAAAGTTCAGATCCTGAATAAAAGATTCTTCAGATAATACCCAACCTGCGGCAGCAGACCAGAAATACCCAAAGCGGTTATTTGCTCCAAATCGAGAAGAACCATCACGTCTTATGGAACCTTCTACCAAATATTTGCCCTTGTAATCATAAGATACCCTTGAGAAGAGTCCGAAGAGTCGTGAAGGGAAACGGTCACCGTTGAGCACTTGAGGAGTAGCACCAGAACCAAGATTTCTTAAATCATCAGTCAGAAATCCGGTTGAGGACACATTGGACCGGGTCCTTAAGGTCTCTTCGTAGTTAAGACCTGCTAACACAGTCAGGGTGTGATCATTATTAAAAGTATTTGAATAATTGATTGTTTGGTTTGTCAGCCAACGGTCTTCATTCACCCAAATCTGTTGGGCCAAACCTCCTGGTGTGTTGAACTCGGCTTGTCTAACGAACTCCTCTAGGTTCAATTTGTCAATACCAAACTCAGACCGCCAGGTAAGTCCAGGTAGTGGGGTTATCTCAGTAAAGGCGTTTCCAATTACCCGGAACGTTTTTACTTCATCGGTATTCAATGCCACCCTTGCGAAAATATTGGGGATAAATGAACCTGATTGAACAAAGTTCCCTTCATCATCAAAAGCGGGGACCACGGGGCTTTGTAAAAAAGCAGTGGTAAACGGTGCATTGATGTTGTTTTCAATACCCACACGATTTAGGCGGTTATTGGTAATCCCAAGGTTCATACCTGCCTTTAGCCAGTCGTTTACCTGGGTGTCTATGTTTATCCGAGCACCTGCTCTTTGCTGGTCATTTCCGATGATAAAGCCCTCAGTATCCTGAAAATCAAGCCCAAAGAAAAAAGAAGTTTTTTCACTACCTCCTCGCGCACCGAGGTTATAATTTTGGGAAATTCCTGTCCGTTGAACTCCTCCAAGCCAATCCGTCCCTCCAGAACCAATGGCTCCAAGACCAAGGTCCTCGGGAGAAACGAAGACTCCTCCATTTTGGATAGTGGCTATATCGGATTTGAATTGTCTGAATTCATCAGCAGTTAAGATGTCAGGAACGTCAGTGGATTGCGAAAACTGAGTACTAACATCCAAAGTGACTGTGGTATTCTCCCCTTTTCTACCTCTTTTGGTAGTGATTAGGATAACCCCATTGGCACCTCTGGATCCATAAATGGAGGTTGCACCCGCATCTTTAAGGACAGTTAGGGATTCTATATCATTTGGATTTACAAAGGAAAGCGGATTTATTCCGGTATTACCACCTCTATTAAGGGTGTTGCCAGCAGTATCCGTGATTGGAACTCCATCAATTACGATTAAGGGTTGACTACCCGAGTTTATGGAATTCACACCTCTCACTCGAATAACCGCCGCCGAACCGAGAACCCCCGATGCATTTACAATTTGGGTACCTGCGGATTGGCCTTGCAGCAATTGATCGGCTGAAACCACCTGTAGGTTTTCGATAGCTTCTTGCTTAACAATACCCACATTTTGGATGATTTTACGTTCTTCCTGGTTACCATAACCAATTACTACGACCTCTTGTAGTGCTTGGGCATCTTCCTCCATCTGTAAATCGATTACGTTTGAGGCACCTATGGTTCTTCTTTCTGATTTCTGCCCCAAATAGGTAAAAAGAAGCACTTGCCCCACATTTCCAGTAATGGCATAGTTTCCGTCAAAATCGGTCTGCGTTCCGTTCGACGTTCCTTCCACCACAATATTCACTCCGGGTAGTGGAACCCCAGTTTGGTCAATCACTGTACCAGTAATTGTTTTTTCTTGGGACATAGCTACCGTTGTCAGCAGTAGCATGAAAAGTGTCCCAAACAGTTTCTGTACTTTCATAGAGTTAAAAGTTTTGTTAGTAATAATGAGTTAGCGCAACTGAGAAAGGTAGGCGGGAGAAGTAGTTTGATAGCTAATTCAAATAACACTCCCTTGCACGAAAACAAAACTTAATGGAAAGTCTATTTTAAGGTAGTAAAGCCTCTCACCGCCTTACCTTTACAATTGCAATAACAAAACAATTGGAAAACAATACGGGGGAGGTACTTCTAAAACGGGAGGAACTTCAAAAATTGACGGCCCCAACGGGAAGAACCCTTTTTAACAAAGTTTAGGTTTTTAAGGACGTTGCTATGGAGTATTCTTTCAACTCCGTAAGAAGAAATTGATGGAGCGGAATAATGATTCAAAGAAATGGTTTAGAAGTAAACTAGAGACGTATTATCTACGAAAATTAGGAGGCAAATTTGACCAAATTTCTAAAGTCATTGGGACTAAGGCCTGTTTCTTTTTTGAAGGCGCTGTAAAAACAGGTCTTACTATTAAAACCTACTTCATACATGATAGCTTTAACGCTGAGGTTTGGATTGTGAATTAAAAGATTCTTAGCATCTTTTACCCTGTATTGATTAAGAAGCGTATAAAAGTTAACGGAAATGTATTCGTTTATTACCTGGGATACTTTGTAGCGATCCATAACTATATGAGATGATAGCTCATTAAGTCCGAGTGCATTGTTTTTGTATATTTTATCATATTCAAACGCCAAACGTACTTTTTCTTTTATCTCAAGAGCTTCCGATAATTTAAGGCCGGATTTCTGATATTTTGATAACAAAGTGTTTTCATCTTGCGTCGACGAAACTTTTCTATTGTTAAAAATAGCCGAGATAAACTTTTTCATGAGTCCTAGCCCCTTAGGTTGTAATACGATTACTAGTTACCATATTTTGACTAGGTTGTGGTTTTTTCCGATAAGTGTTTTCGTAAACTATGTTCGGGGGACTTTACCTTTATGGCATGCGAAGTAGGTGAAACTTTTCCCAAAAGTTTCAAAGCGAAGAAATAAAACGTAATTGCGATAGAGGTTTATAGCTTTTCCCACATATGGTCTGAACCTAATCTAAAACTACCTAAGTGCTCAAAGGTACATTCGTTGGGAGCTAATATGGAAAGGAATGCTTCACTATTCTTATTTCGATATAAATGATAGGTTTCTCCCACTAGAGGTTGGAAGGAAAATTTAGCGGCATATACCAAGTTGTTGTACTCATATCTCTCCATTAATTGCTCATACTGGGCTTTAACTTCATCAAATTCTGCCTTGAGCGAGTTATTCACCTTTCGGATATTGCTATTTTTCCAGGGGGAGAGATTGTTGGATTGTATTTTAGGAGAGCCTAGATGAGTGGCATAGGGTTTAAGGAAGGCATCGTATTCTTGTTCTTCTTCATTGAATACAATGTTATCTGGTTTTTTCTTTTTCATAGACCAAAAATACAACCTCTCTGGAAATTGATGGGTTCAAAAGAAATAGGTAATAGTTAGCCTAATGAAGATTTACTGTGCAAAATTGGGATTTTCCAAACCAACGTACTCGGTTTCTGGCCGAAAGCTTGTAGACACCATCCCGAATAAATCTTGGTACTAAACTAAAAACATGGGAAACAGCTCTCCATTCGGGTATTTTAGCTATTATTCTTAAAAATCCATCGGAAAGTGTATGGACTCCTTCTTCATCCAAAAGTACCACGGTGTCCAACGTATTGGTTTCGAAACCATTGTTCTTCAGAATTTCCTGTCCATAACTGGATTGGAATGGAACAAAATTGAAGATATCCATATCCGTGTTTCTTAGCAACCAGCCAACAACGCCGTTGCATAGATTACATTCCCCATCGAATACTATAATACTTTTTTCCATATCCAAAACTGTTGATACCTCTTAGTTCGAAATAATACCGTCTTCATTTCAAAGAAGTGGTATGGATAATGGAAGTTTTGGAAAAGTTTATGATTTATTTTGGCTATCCAAGATAGTCTAAGATTCGTTCCAAGGCCATGCCCCTTGAACCCTTGATGAGCATATTTCCTTTTTCTACCGGATGGGATTCTAAATAGTTTTTTATTTCTTCAAAAGTTTGAAACTTTAAAAATGGGGTTTGTACTCCATAAAAATGATTGCCAACCAAAAGAACGTTGGTGAATCCCAGAGTTTTTGTCAAATCCGCAATGGATTGGTGCTCCTCGGCAGAGACATCTCCCAATTCGAACATGTCTCCCAAGATTAAATAAGAATCAGGAGTTTTCATGTTATCAAAATTTCGAATGGCCATCTCCATACTTGTAGGGTTTGCATTGTAGGCATCCAATATTATTTTGATTCTACCCTTTTCAATTATTTGGGAACGATTGTTTTCTGGGGAATACCCTTCCAAAGCAGATTTTATATCTTCTAAAGGGACGTTGAAGTATTTGCCCATAACGATGGCAGCACAACAATTGGTAAAATTATAAGCACCGGTAAGTTGAGTGGATATCCTCGTTTTTTCAACCTCTAATATTACAAAGGGACTGCTTTCTTTTAGCTGTATCGAATAGTACTGGGGATTTGAAGCACTATATCCTATCTTTTTCACATAAGTTCCCAGCTTTTCCAGTTGAATGGGGTCATCAGCATTCATGAAAACATATTTATCATGAGCGATAAGAAAATCGTAAAGTTCACTTTTTCCTTTAATCACGCCTTCAACCCCACCAAAGCCTTCAAGATGGGCCTTGCCAAAATTAGTAATGTATCCAAAGTCTGGTTGCGCAATTGAACTCAAAAAGGCAATCTCCTTTTGATGGTTGGCTCCCATTTCAACCACGGCCATTTCCGTATCGCTTTTAATGGAAAGTAGGGTAAGGGGAACACCTATATGGTTATTGAGATTTCCTTGCGTAGCAATACTGTTGTATTTTTTTGAAAGAACACTAAAAATAAGCTCTTTGGTTGTGGTTTTACCGTTACTGCCCGTTAGGGAAATGATTTTGGCACTACACTGATTTCTGTGATAGGTAGCCAGTTTTTGTAATGTTTCCAGAACGCTGTCTACCAAAATATATTTGTCGGATACCTTGAATTTGGCCTCATCAATAACCGCATATGCAGCTCCTTTTTCCAAAGCTTGGTTGGCAAATTCGTTTCCGTTGAAATTAGGCCCCTTTAAAGCAAAAAACAGACAGTTGGGATTAATTTTCCTAGTGTCCGTACTTACTTCAGGATGCTCTAAAAATATTTGGTACAGCTCTGTAATCTTCATGGTCCGAAGATAAAAAAAGCCCTGATGATCTGTCAGGGCTTTTTTGCTATTTTTTTATCGGAATTTATCTCGCCTTTTTGTGACGTACCGTTTTGTTCTTAGATTTTGACTTCGACCCCACTCTGGACATGGCACATCGGAATCCAATATCATCTGTAGCCATATATTGTGGTAAATATCTACGTTGTGCTGGGTCTAACCAGAAAGCTCTGTCTCTCCATGAACCTCCTTTGTATACCCTTACTTCATCATTTATCAAAGAAGTTCTGTAGTTTGAAGTATCGTACTGGCGAAGTAGTTTTCCTGTAGAATCTCGCTCCACCTTATGTTTTGGAGAATCGTACATTTTACGATTGTCTGTCTCATCACTAAAGCGTTCAAAGAATCTTGAGGAACCAGGATCACCATCTCTATAACCACGGTTATCACTAGAAGAGAAATTGGTTCTTAGGTAAGTTTCTTCATCACCTACGGGGACTTCCTTGATTTCACCTGGAAGATTGACCGCTACTATTTTTCCGTTAGGAAGGGTATCGTATACAATTTCATCTCTCAAGATTTCTACTTTACCATCCTCACCAATAGCCTTTTTCAAATAAACGTTACCTCTATAGTAATTGAAGTCACTGATTTCATCATCAACTATAGGTCGGTATACGTCGGCAACCCACTCAGATACGTTACCAGCCATGTCGTAAAGACCAAAATCATTGGGTTTATAGGATTTAACTTGAGCGGTTATATCGGCGCCATCATCGGACCATCCTGCAATTCCGCCGTAATCACCTTTTCCTTGTTTAAAGTTGGCCAATTGGTCACCTCTACCCACACGTTGTCCGTTTCTGGTGTAATCACCTTCCCAAGGATATTTTTTTCTACCTCTATAGTTGTTGTATTCTCTTGAACCAATCAACGCCTGTGCTGCATATTCCCACTCGGTTTCGGTAGGAAGCCTGTACTCGGGTTGAATAACACCACTGCTTCGCTTGGCGAAGGTATTTATGGAATCTTTTTTCTGCTTTCCTTGAAGAGAATCTATTTGACCACCATATACAGACTCAGGATTGTTCAGATATGCTTCTGTACTGAAAGTACCTCCAATCTCGCCATTAAGCACCTGATATTTGGCATCTTGAGCTAAGAAACCTTCACGCTCGAGCATAGCTTCATTAACTCTATCAGTTCTCCATTCCGCATATTGGGAAGCTTGTACCCAGTTAACACCTACTACCGGGTATTCTGCATATGCAGGGTGTCTTAGGTAATTGTTTGTCATGGTCTCATTAAAGCCCAATCTATTTCTCCATACCAAGGTATCTGGTAGTGCTCCTTTATAGATATTGGCATAATTTGGATTTTCAGGAGGATATACTGCCTTTAAATAATCCAAATATTCCAAGTACATTACGTTGGTAACTTCCGTCTCATCCATATAAAAGGACTGAACATGCTGTTGGGTAGGGGTATTGTTCCAATCGTGCATTATGTCGTCCTGCACTTTACCTTTGGTAAAAGTACCTCCTTCTATAAATACGGTACCCGGCGGGGTTTCTTGTTCCTTGAAGTCAGAATTATACTGGAATCCTCCTTCTTTGGCATTAATCTTCCATCCTGTGGCTCTCGAAATGTTCTTAGACGAGGACGATGACTTTTTACAACTGGAAATACCTCCAACTATAACAGCACAAGAAAGTACAACTTTGATAAGATGTTTTTTCATAATTTGGGCTTGAGTACTTTTTTATTCAAGGGTTTGCACCCTTTCCTACTTCAATTTGATTTTAATTTTACTATCCTAGAACGAAAGAATACCCATTATATTTTATCAAATCAATAATAACGGCCAATTCTTTGGTGGATTTGTAGACAAAACGATTGGTTTGGAAAATTAGTATGGCAGGTATGTGTTTTAACGCTTACAATGTTTACCTTTCCGAAGAACTTTCTTACATCCTTTATTCGGTTCATCGAGATTTCAGGAAAAAAAGAGGTTTCTTTTACAAGAATTTAAGGAAAAGCTCGTTTACATGTAATATGTTGAATACCATTTTAGGCTTAAGGGTGTTATAGCCCCGACATTTTTAACGCTAAAACCAAAAAATGAAGAAGTTACTACTGGCAGTGATTGTACTGATTGCTGCACAAGTTAAAGCACAACAAGAAAGGGCGATTACTACTGCGGTACCTTTCTTGACCATTGCCTCAGATGCCCGTGCGGCCGGTATGGGTGACATGGGGGTCGCTACCACCTTTGATATTTTCTCTCAGCAATGGAATCCAGCAAAATTTGCGTTTGCCACACAAAAAAGTGGTGTTGCAGCAAGTTTTACTCCTTATTTGGAAACTATCGTAAATGATGTTTCATTACTAAATGCTAGCTATTACAACAAGCTTAATGATAGAAATGCTTTTGCTTTTTCGGTGAGGTATTTTGGATTAGGTGAGATTGAACTGCGCCAAACTATAGATGAAGAAGCTACTCTAGTCAATCCTAATGAGTTTGCAATCGATGGGTCATATTCTTTGAAATTGAGTCCCACCTTTTCTATGGCGGTAGCTGGTAGATTTATCAGTTCCAATCTTAGATTTCAAGATGCAACTCAGGATTCGCAGGCTGCCAATGCTTTTGCAGTGGATATCGCAGGTTTTTATAGGTCGAGGGAAATTGCATACAACAGTTTTGATGGAAGGTGGAGAGCTGGTTTTAATATATCCAACCTTGGAAATAAAATTCAATATGACGCTGGAGGTCAAGAAAACTTTTTGCCTACCAATTTAAAATTTGGAGCTGGGTTTGATTTTATTTTTGACCAAGACAATGTTTTGGGAGTACATACCGAGTTCAACAAGCTTTTGGTTCCAACCCCACGTGACTTTACGGGTGATGGAATTATTGGCCCAGAGGATAATGATGAGTACCAGCAGATTGGATTTTTAAGCGGTGCTTTTGAATCTTTTGGAGATGCCCCTGACGGATTTAGTGAGGAGCTTCAAGAAATTACATGGGCGCTTGGTGCGGAATATAGATTTCAAGAAGCGTTTATGCTACGTGGAGGATACTTTAACGAGAATGAAGAAAAAGGAGCTAGGAGATTTTTCACCCTGGGTGCTGGATTTAAATTCAAAGCGGCACAAATCGATTTGTCCTATCTTTTCTCTACTTCACAAGTACGTAACCCCTTGGAGAATACGTTACGCTTCTCGCTTTCCTTCAATTTTGGAGAAGAGTACTTGAACGACTAAGATTTATTTATAAATAAACTTTTGAAAACCTGCTCATTGGCAGGTTTTCTTATTTTTGATATCCAGCCATTCAGTTTATGAAAAAACAACATATTGGTTTTGACCTTTATATCTATGAAGGAATAGAAGAATTGCCATCATCGGAAAGAAGGCTTTTGGAAAGGGCCATTTCAGCACGAAAAAATGCCTATGCGCCTTATTCCAATTTTCAGGTTGGAGCAGCGGTACTCATGGAAAATGGTGAGGTGGTAATTGGTAATAATCAAGAAAACGCGTCGTATCCCTCTGGGCTTTGTGCTGAGCGAGTTGCAGTATTTCAAGCTGGAGCACTGTATCCTGGAGTGGCAATCTTGGCCATTGCCATTAGTGCAGCTTCCAAAAACTATATATTGGATTTACCGGCAGGCCCTTGCGGTAACTGCAGACAGTCTATCATGGAATATGAAATCAAACAAAGATCTCCTATTTCTTTATTGCTTCAAGGGCAGGAAGGGCCAGTCTTTAAATGTACCTCTATTAAAGACATATTGCCCCTGGCATTTGGCAATTCATTTTTAGGGGATTCTTAGATAGTAAATCTTTTTTCCAAAAGATTTATATATGTATTTTTGCTTTCCTCCACTATTGGGGAAATTCAATTAATTCAACCATTGATGAAAAAGATTACCAAAGAAGTTTATTTAAAGTGGTATGAGGACATGTTGTTCTGGAGAAAGTTCGAGGACAAACTTGCCGCCGTATATATTCAACAAAAAGTTAGAGGATTTCTTCATTTATATAATGGGCAAGAGGCCGTTTTGGCAGGGTCGTTACATGCAATGGACCTAACTAAGGATAGAATGATAACGGCATACCGTAACCACGTGCAACCTATCGGTATGGGAGTGGACCCTCGTAAGGTTATGGCTGAGCTTTATGGCAAGGTCACTGGAACTTCGAAAGGGATGGGAGGTTCCATGCACATTTTCTCCAAGGAACATCGTTTTTACGGAGGGCATGGAATTGTAGGAGGTCAAATTCCATTGGGAGCTGGATTGGCTTTTGCCGATAAGTATTTTAAAAGAGATGCCGTTACCTTGTGTTATATGGGTGATGGTGCAGTTCGCCAAGGTTCCTTACATGAAGCTTTCAATTTAGCTATGTTGTGGCAGCTTCCAGTAGTCTTTATTTGCGAGAACAATGGATACGCAATGGGTACGTCAGTAGCCAGAACATCGTATTCTACAGATATATGGAAATTGGGATTGGGTTACGAAATGCCCTGTGGACCGGTAGACGGAATGGACCCTGCTATAGTTGCAAAAGAGGTTGACAAAGCTATAGAACGCGCAAGAACTGGAGGAGGACCTACTTTCTTGGAAATGAAGACATATCGTTATCGTGGTCATTCCATGTCTGATGCGCAACATTATAGAACCAAGGAAGAAGTTGAGGAATACAAAAAGATTGACCCCATTACTCAGGTAAAAGATGTAATTCTTGAAAAAGGATATGCCACTGAGGAAGAGATTAAAGTAATGGACAAGCGAGTAAAGGATTTGGTATCTGAATGTGAGAAATTTGCGGAGGATTCGGATTTTCCTCCAATTCAACAATTATACGATACAGTATACGAACAAGAAGACTATCCATTTTTACAACATAAATTATAGGTAAATGGCAGAAGTAATCAACATGCCAAGATTGAGCGATACCATGGAGGAAGGAACCGTGGCAAAATGGCTCAAAAAAGTAGGGGACAAGATAGAGGAAGGAGATATCCTAGCTGAAATAGAAACGGATAAGGCTACCATGGAGTTTGAATCTTTCTATGAAGGTACCCTTTTGCACATCGGCATTGAAGAAGGCGATGGCGCGCCAGTGGATTCGCTTTTAGCCATTATCGGTGATGAAGGAGAAGATATTTCGGCCCTTTTAAATGGTAGTGGTGCGGCCTCTACACCCGTAGAAGAGCAACCCAAGGTTGAGGAATCCGTTATTGAAACCCCAGTTTCAGCTCCGTCCGAAGCAGCTGCTATTCCAGAAGGTGTTGAAATCATCAATATGCCAAGATTGAGTGATACTATGGAAGAAGGTACGGTTGCTGCATGGTTGAAAAATGTGGGTGATACGGTTGAAGAAGGAGATATACTTGCCGAAATAGAAACAGATAAGGCAACTATGGAATTTGAATCCTTCTATTCCGGTACGTTGCTGCACATTGGCATTCAAGAAGGGGAAGGTGCTCCTGTAGATTCATTGTTGGCGATTATTGGCCCTGCGGGAACCGACGTTAACGCTATTTTGAATGCGCCAACCAGTACCCCAAGCTCGGGGAGTACGGTCGTGCCAGCCCAAGAAGAAGCTAAGCCACAAGAGAGTCAGCCAGCTAGCCAGACTATTGCTGTTCAAGATGGTCAGCGTGTATTTGCATCACCATTGGCCAAGAAGATTGCTGCGGAAAAAGGCATTAATATTGCCGACATCAAAGGTTCTGGCGATAATGGCAGAATAGTGAAAAGGGATGTTGAGAACTATCAACCTTCCGAAAAGAGTGCACCCGCACCAGTTTCTACTCCTGCGGAACAAGTTGCTCCAGTTGCAATTGCTCCTATAAACCTACCAGTGGGAGAAGAAAGTATGGAAGAAGTGAAAAACTCTACCATGCGTAAAGTTATTGCCAAACGTTTGGGAGAATCAAAGTTTTCGGCGCCACATTACTACCTCACAATTGAGGTGGACATGGATAACGCAAAAGCATCCCGGGCGCAAATCAATAGTTTACCTGACACTAAAGTATCATTCAACGATATGGTGTTAAAGGCATGTGCGATGGCGTTAAAAAAACATCCTCAAGTAAACACTACTTGGAATGGAGATACAACTGTGTACAAACATCATGTACACATGGGGGTTGCCGTAGCAGTGGATGAAGGATTGGTTGTTCCAGTAATCAAATTTGCGGACCAACTGACTTTAACTCAAATCGGAGCGTCGGTAAAAGATTTGGCGGGAAGAGCACGCACTAAAAAAATCAAGCCTGACGAAATGGAAGGTAGCACTTTTACGGTTTCCAACTTAGGTATGTTTGGTATTTTGGAATTCACTTCCATAATCAATCAGCCTAACTCAGCGATTTTATCCGTAGGGGCCATTGTTGAAAAACCAGTGGTCAAGAATGGTGAAATCGTTGTGGGTAGCACCATGAAAATTACGTTGGCTTGTGATCACAGAACCGTAGACGGGGCAACTGGGGCACAGTTTCTTCAAACGCTTAGGGCATATTTGGAGAATCCAGTGACCATGCTTGCTTAAGATTTATCTTGATAATATTACATGCTTTAAAGTATCTCTATGATAGGGATACTTTTTTGTTTTAGATTTGATAGAGAATAAAACTTATCTGATTTACCAATATAACTGACTTAAAGTGGTAAATCTAAATTTAAGAAGGATAGATTATGAATTTAAAAAAACTCGTATGGGTAGTCTTGTTTGTGGTGTCGATTTCCTGTAAAAGTACTCAAGGCATTGATCGTATTGAAACCGACCCTATAAATCCTACTTGGAAACCATCTGCCCAAAATATGGGTGGTCCTGAGGGTCTTAAGGCTGACAAAGATGAAATATCCAAATTGGCATTTGTTGACACTGAAGCGATAGAGGCTCACATGAGTTTTCTCGCATCGGACGATTTGAAAGGTCGTGATTCAGGCAGTGAAGGGATTGAAAAAGCAGCTCAGTACATTGAAGGTTTTCTTCAATCTAATCAAGTAGCTCCATACTACGAATCCTATAGAGATACCTTGACCAATTATAAAAGAACATCTTATAATGTTTTGGGTGTTGTTGAAGGTTCAGACCCAGAATTGAAGAAGGAATACATCATGATTGGAGCCCACTACGACCATATTGGAATCATCAAAATTGAAAATGGGGATGCTATTGCCAACGGTGCCAACGACAATGCCTCTGGAACTACATCGGTACTGGAATTGGCAAGATATTTTGGAACTAGGAAGACGAACAAAAGAACACTGATTTTTGCCCTATTCAGCGCAGAAGAAAAAGGGTTACTTGGGTCTAAGCATATGGCCAAAAACATGAAGCAAGAAGGTCTTAATCTGTATGCCATGCTCAATTTTGAGATGACAGGTGTACCTTTACGAGGAAAGGATTACCTCACTTATATTACAGGATATAAAAAATCGAATTTGGCTGAGGTAATAAACAGATATGCCGAGGAAAATTTGGTAGGCTTTCTGCCAACCGCAAAAGAATTTAATTTGTTCCAACGTTCTGATAATTATCCCTTTTACCAAGAGTTTGGAGTGCCTTCACATACCTTTTGTACGTTTGACTTCACCAATTTTATGTTCTACCATCGTGTTGGAGATGAGAATGAGCTGATGGATTTTGAGCATATGGCAACCCTAGTTAACAAGCTTATTCCTGTTGTTGAAAATATTTCGAATGCTCCTACACAAGTAGTAAAAGCGAATTGAACCAATAAATAACCTTAAGCTCAATTGACAATCTAAATAGTATGGCCAACATTATAATCACAGGAACAAGCAGGGGTATCGGTTTTGAATTGGTAAAGCTTTTTGCCCAAGAGGGACATAAGGTTTTGGCGCTCTCAAGAAATGCCAAACCAGTTTTGGACTTGGGATTATCCAATGTTGAAGCTTTCCCTTTTGATTTAGGCAGCCCAGAAGATTTCAATCAATTAAAAGATGTTTTGAAGAATTGGTCTTCTGTGGATGTGCTCATAAACAATGCGGGGAGTTTTTTGAACAAACCCCTTCTTGAAACTGAAATGGAAGACTTTAAAAGAGTATATGGAGTCAATGTTTTCGGGGTGGCTGAAATGACGAAAAATATACTCCCAAAAATGCCAAAAAATGGACATGTTGTTACCATTAGTTCTATGGGTGGAGTCCAAGGCAGTCTTAAATTCCCAGGATTGTCAGCGTACAGTTCAAGTAAGGGAGCTGTCATTACTTTAACGGAATTATGGGCGGAAGAATTTAAGGAAACCGGCCCAAGTTTCAATGTCTTAGCGATAGGGGCTGTACAGACAGAAATGCTGGCAGAGGCATTCCCGGGTTATGAAGCTCCTGTCACTGCATCTGAAATGGCGAACTATATTAAAAGCTTCGCACTTTCAGGCCATCAGTTTTACAATGGGAAGCTGTTACAGGTGAGCAATAGTACCCCTTAAAAGCTACTTTCCTTAAGAGAAAGATGTACTTTTGGTTATGTGAATGATACTTTGAGTGAATATCTACCTGAGAGAGCTGTAGAGCCCTGTTTTGAACTCATCAAATCCTATGGAGTTCATTTAAAAATTGTGAATCATAGGGTGACCCGCCATGGAGATTATAGGAAACTACCTGATGGTGGGCATCAAATCACCGTAAATGCCTCGCTAAACTCCTACCGATTTCTCATCACACTGGTCCACGAAATAGCCCACTTGGTAGCTTTTGAGACTTATGGCCGCTACATTAAACCTCACGGAGTGGAATGGAAACAAACCTTTCAGCGTCTGATGCTTCCATTTATCCGACCGGAAATTTTTCCATCTCAATTGCTACCCATTATCGCCAGTCATTTTAAAAACCCTAAAGCGAGTAGTAGTACGGATGCCCGTTTGTCCATTGCGTTAAAAGCTTTTGACCCTGAAGAGCGGAAAAATCAATATGTGTTTGAGCTGCCCATGGGAAGTACATTTCGTTTGTATAATGGAAAGTTGTTTAAAAAGGGCAAAAAACGAATTAAGAGATTCGAATGTGTGGAATTGGCCACAGGCAAAGTATATTTGTTTCAACCCAATGCAGAGGTTGAATTTATAAAGTAATTGCAATTCAGCCATTGACATTGAATTCGAGTAATAACAATTTCCTGTGAAAACAGGAATGGCGAAGAAAACCAACATGAACAAAAACTATTATGCCATTTTGATGGCCGGTGGGGTAGGTTCCCGATTTTGGCCTGTAAGTACATCTTCATATCCAAAGCAATTTCATGATATGTTGGGCACCGGGAAAACACTTATCCAAAAAACGTTTGACCGACTCAATCAATTTGTTCCCACAGAGAATATTCTAATCCTCACTAACGAGCGTTACAATGATTTGGTATTGGAACAATTGCCCATGGTAAAACAGGACCAAGTGGTTTTGGAACCAGCCATGAGGAATACTTCTCCCTGTATTTTATATGCGTCTTTAAAGATTCAAAAAATGAACCCAGATGCGGTTATGGTCGTGGCACCCAGTGATCATTGGATTGAGGACGAGACCGCTTTTGCAAATGATGTAAAACTGTGTTTTGATAAGTGTGAACAGGAGTCTGCGCTTTGCACCCTTGGTATTCGACCCACATTTCCCAATACAGGCTTTGGCTATATTGAATTTGAAAAGAAAGGTGACCAAAAGCTCAAAAAAGTGTCTCAATTCCGAGAGAAACCTGATTATGAAACCGCCAAAGAGTTTCTGGAACAGGGTAATTTTTTATGGAACGCTGGAATATTCATGTGGAGCGTGAAAACGATTGTTGACGCATTTAAAGAATATCAACCTGGTCAATACGATTTGTTTCAAGGTGGGTTTTCTTGCTACAATACCCCTGATGAGACTGAATTTATTCAGGAAAACTATGCCAAGGCCGAGAACATCTCCATTGATTATGCTATCTTGGAACAATCCAAGTCCATATACACCTTGCCTGCCAGCTTTGATTGGAACGATTTAGGCACTTGGGGAGCGTTGTACGATAAATTGGAAAAGGACAACGCGGAGAATGCCATCGTGAATTGTCGGACGTTATTGGTGAATGCCCAAAACAACATGATTAGAACTTCTTCAAACAAAGTTGTGGTAGTGGACGGTTTGGAGGATTACATCATTGTCGATAAGGAGGATGTCCTTCTTATATACCCCAAATCCAAACAGCAGGATATCAAAAAAGTGCTCGATAAAGTAAAGGAGCAGTTTGGAGAAGAATACACATAAGAATGAGTGAGAATTTATTTGCTGGTGACCCACAACCACAAGATAGTGGGGATGAAGTAAAAAGAGATTTTAAAGGGCTTCTGGGTAGTGGTCGAAGGTTTCTTTCGGACCTGTTGGAAATACGCTCCAATACGGATGCCGCAGCTACCAAGGAATCCATTATTGCCGATATCCCATTTAAGGGACATACGTCATGGATTCTTATTTGTTCCATTTTTATAGCTTCCATTGGATTGAATGCCAATTCCACGGCAGTAGTAATCGGAGCTATGTTAATTTCTCCATTAATGGGCCCAATTCTAGGCATGGGCTTATCTCTGGCCATAAATGACATCGATACACTCAGAAGGTCTTTGAAAAACTTCGCTGTCATGGTGGTGCTCAGTGTGGTTACTGCATTTTTGTTTTTCTATTTATTCCCTTTGAGGGATGAATCTTCAGAGTTATTGGCCCGCACAAAACCAGATATTCGTGATGTTTTAATTGCCTTTTTTGGAGGGTTGGCCTTAGTGATAGCACGAGCGAAGAAGGGAACCATCGCTAGTGTTATATTTGGTGTGGCCATTGCCACGGCCCTTATGCCACCATTGTGTACGGTCGGTTTTGGTTTGGCGATTGGGAAACCGGAGTACGCTTGGGGTGCCATGTACTTGTTCATCATTAATACGATGTTTATTGGGTTGGCTACGTTTTTGGTGGTTAAGTTCTTAAGATTTCCAATGGTACGCTATGCCAATTCCCAAAGACGTCGATTAATTGCCAGAGTGGCTTCGGTAGCGGGGATTGCGGTAATGATTCCCGCAGGAATCACCTTTTACCAGGTATTTCAAGAGTCGTTGTTTAAAAAACAGGCTCAGGAGTTTTTAAGAGAGACCATAGAAGTTTATCAATTCAGCACGTCAGGTCGGTATGTAGATAACTTAACCAAGTTAGAGTTTAGGGATGGAGAAACGCCCTTAATAGAATTGGTTTGCATGGGAGATGAATTGATTCCAGAGAATGTAATCAATACCTGGCGCACGCAAAAAAACGAATACTCCAGACTTCAAGATGCGGAATTTCGGATTTTGCAAGGAGGAAGGGATGATTCGGAAGAAAAGTTCAACTACGTCAGTGAGCTTTATGAAAAGAACAAGGCAGAGCTACTGAACAAGGATGAGCAGATTCGTTTGTTAGAGGAAACCGTTGCTGATTTGACCAAAAATGCTTCAAAACGAATACCTTTTGGAAACATTGGGCAAGAGTTGAAAGCCAACTATCAGAACGTAAATCAAATGGGTTTCTCCTATCAGTTACAAACGGATTTCAAGAAAACGGATACTATTCCGGTCTTTGAGCTGAAATGGGACAAAAATGTTCGAAAAAAACAGCGCGAAACTGAACTTAAAAAAATCAATGATTGGTTAAAAATACGTTTGGGCGATACTACCGTTGTGGTCAAAGAAGTGGAACCGTAGTCAGTTTCTTTCCTCTATATACATTTGCCTTACCTTCTTGAACAATTCTGAAGAATAGACAAAATTTGTGACGGCCTCGTTGTCTGTCTTGAAAATCTCTTTGTTGGTACCTTCCCACTCTTTAAATCCATTTTTAAGAAAAATAATCTTCTCTCCAATTTCCATAACTGAATTCATGTCGTGGGTGTTGATTACCGTTGTAATGTTATATTCTCGGGTAATTTCCTGAATTAGATTGTCTATCAATATTGCCGTCTTTGGATCGAGTCCAGAATTGGGTTCATCACAAAACAAGTATTTTGGATTCATTACAATTGCCCTTGCAATGGCTACCCTTTTTTTCATACCCCCAGATATTTCTGAAGGGAATTTTTTATGGGCATCCACCAAATTCACACGTTCCAGCACGAAATCGACCCGGTCTTGCATTTCTGCTCTACTCTGTTTGGTAAACATTTCCAGGGGAAACATAACATTGCCTTCAACTGTCATGGAATCAAAAAGCGCACTTCCTTGAAAAACCATCCCCATTTCTTGGCGCAGGTCTCTTCGTTCGCTAATGGAAAGCTCGGAATAAAACTGTCCATTATAACATATTTGACCTTTTTCGGGTTCAAAAAGTCCCAAAAGACATTTAAGGAACACCGTTTTTCCAGAACCGCTCTGTCCAATTACCAAATTGGTTTTTCCCTGCTCAAAACTCGTGGTGATACCCTTTAAAACGTGGGTGTCTCCAAACGACTTGTG
This sequence comes from Flagellimonas meridianipacifica, assembly GCF_003001695.1. Classification (GTDB taxonomy): domain Bacteria; phylum Bacteroidota; class Bacteroidia; order Flavobacteriales; family Flavobacteriaceae; genus Flagellimonas; species Flagellimonas meridianipacifica. The sequence continues at coordinate 45,523 of NZ_PVYX01000002.1, forward strand.
TATATCTTCAACTTGAATCATTAGCCCAGAAGCAATTGTGTGAGAATATAGTTCAAAATAATAATGACCACACTGGTCCAAACAAAAGATGTGGTGCTGGCTTTTCCTACCTCCAAAGCACCGCCTTTCATGTAAAAACCGTGATATGAAGGGATAGTGGCAATAATAAAAGCAAAAACAACGGTTTTAATAAAAGCATAGGTAACATGAAATGGTATAAAGTCTAGTTGAAGCCCCTTCACGAACTCTCCACTTGGAGCATAGCCTCCGAAAGCTCCGGCAATCCATCCACCAAAAATACCAACATACATGGCAAGGGCCACGGCAAAGGGATACATCAACATGGCAATGATTTTTGGAAAAACCAGATAGTTTAACGAATTGACTCCCATCACTTCAAGGGCATCAATTTGTTCTGTAACCTTCATCGTCCCAATACTTGAAGTAATATAAGAACCCACTTTTCCGGCCATGATGATGGAGGTAAAGGTAGGAGCAAACTCTAAAATAACCGACTGTCTAGTGGCAAATCCAATCAAACTTTTTGGAATAAGTGGACTGTTTAGATTGAGAGCTGTCTGAATGGTGACAACTCCTCCAATGAAAAATGAAATGAAAATAATGATACCTAGAGACCCGAATATTAGTTCGTCGATTTCTTTGAGAATCAGGGACCTCATGATTGGCCATTTGGTAGGTTTTTTAAATACTTCCCATACCATGATGAAGTATCTTCCAATCGCTTCCAGATAGTTCATTTGATAAAAATAAGAATATTGCATTGTATTTAACCTTCAATTCAATTTTAAACTGGAATAATAAATAGCTTTGTCATGGTTGTTTAAAAAAGAAACTGTGGGAAAAAACTACTTTCTACTTTTAGTCTTCGTGTTTTTCAGTTGTGTAGGTCTTCAAGCACAGCGTAATAAGAAAAAAACTCCTGAGCCAAAACCTATTGAAGCTGAGCAAGTACCCAAATTAGTTGTAGGCATTATAGTGGAACAAATGCGGTATGATTATTTAACCCGTTTTTGGAACCATTATAGTGAAGGAGGGTTTAAACGATTGATAAAAGAAGGGTTCAATTGTAAAAATCATCACATTAATCACGCCCCTACCAGCACAGCACCAAGCCTTGCATCCATTTATACAGGCGCTACACCTTCTATTCACGGTATCATTGGGAATACTTGGTACGATAAAACCCAAGATATGGAAGTGTACGGTGTCGAGGATAAAGAGTACAGCTCTGTTGGAACATTTTCAAATGCAGGAAAAATGTCGCCTCATCGCATGCTTTCTACAACCATTACCGATCAATTACGTTTGCACACCCAGAAGCAGGGAAAAGTAATAGCGGTCGCTTTAAAGGATGTAGCAGCTGTGCTCTCAGGAGGACATATGACAAATGCGGCCTATTGGTTTGATGGAGGCGAAGTGGGAAAGTGGATAACGAGTTCCTATTACATGTCTCAACTTCCCCAATGGGTTAGTGATTTTAACTCATCTGATGCTATTAAGAAGTATAAAAAGGAATGGAATACCTTAAAGGACATTGGTTCTTACGTTGAAAGTGGTCCTGATAACAACGTCTATGAAACCCCTTTTGAAAATGAGGCAAGTCCAATATTTCCCCATAATACTCCAAGTCTTTTAAGCAAGGAAAAAGATTTTGATGTATTGAAGTACACACCCTATGGAAACAATATCACAACTGATTTTGCCTTGGAAGTCCTAGAAAAGGAGAGTTTGGGTGTTGACAGCACTACTGATTTTTTAGCGATAAGTTTTTCCAGTACGGATTACGTTGGTCAAAAATTTGGTTTGAATTCAAAAGAAATCCAGGATACATATTTACGATTGGATTTGGATTTGGAACGCATGCTTAAAGCTTTGGATGAGAAAGTGGGGGTAGGGCAATATACTTTGTTTTTGACCTCAGATTATGGAGGGGTTCGTGAGCCAGCCTACTTAAGGGACCAAAAGGTCCCAGCAGGATATATTGACCTTGGAGAGATGCGCGGAAAGTTCAATGAGTTTTTGAGGTATAAATACGGGACAACTGATGTGGTACAAAACATTTCTAATTTCCAGGTCTTTTTAAATCACAGGGTGATAGAAAATTTAGATATTGACTTGGGTGATGCGCAAGAAGAAATTGCTTTGGAATTATTAGGGTATGATAAAGTGAACCAAGTATACACAGCATTTCAAATGTGGCAAAATGAATATACCTCGGGTATTCCTTATCTTTTGCAAAAAGGGTATCATCAAAAACGTTCCGGCGATATTTTCCTTGTACCCAAGCCTGGTTTTGCCCAATATGGAAGAACGGATTTTACCAAAGATGCAGCTATGATATATGATACCCATATGCCACTGTTATTCTTTGGAAACGGAATCAAGCAGGGCGCCACTACCAACCGAACCGAGGTTGTGGACATAGCACCGACCATTTCAACTTTATTGGGGATAGCTTTTCCCAATGGGACCACCGGTAATCCAATTGGTGAGGTTTTAAAATAGGACTTTCTAAAAAATCTTAGAAAAGATCCCCTTCCACCGGTGTTTTCTGATAAAACTTCCCTCTTCCTCAGTAACATAACGAGGTGATTGAAGGAAGACAGCTTTGCAGTAACCTTTAAGAACTTGAAAAAGAAGCAATATACTTTTTGCTTGCCAAGCCATTTTGAGCGCAGCTAATTTGGTCAGGGGAAGACCATATCTCATTTTGAATAGTGCTTCACCTTTTGACTGATAACTCTTTTTGCTATATCCATGCCCTGTTGGACGTAAGTGTTTTACCTTAAGCGAGGGGTCCGTATGGATTTCAAAGTCGTGGAATTGAGCTAAAAGAACATCAACAGTGTCCCAACCCACGCCGGGGCGCAATCCCCCTATTTTCTGAAAACATGCATTGAAGTAAAGTTTTATGGGACCACGAACGTGAGATTTATCCGCAATGTTTTCATAGACCCAATTTTCTCCTTTATCGACAAATAGCAGACCGCTGCACATACCCAATTTCCAATTGCCCTGAAAATGGTTCAACATAACTTCAAAGTAGTTAGGTGGGAGAACGATATCGGCATCAAACTTACCTATCAAATCATAATCCGAGGCGTGTTTTAATCCAAAGTTGAAAGCATCCACCACTTTTTTACCGGGAACGTGCTTATTTAAGGACTTATGTTGAAGGACTTTTATCCATTTATGGCTTTTTGCTAATGTTGATGCAATTTCATAAGTATCATCACTCGAGTTATCATCCACTATGATGAGCTCATTTGGTTTTTGTGTTTGGTTCACAAAAGACCCCAAGCATTGGGAAAGATATTCCTCCTCATTATGAGCTGGGATGATAATGCTTATTCGCATAGGCTAGCGCTCGGCGTAAACAATATAATACCTATTGGTAAAATGCCTTAATAGAGGTCTTACCCCTATTTTCTTGGTAGGATTGGTCCATTTTGCGGTATCCTTTATTTTCCATCCCGATTTCTCCAAAAGCCAATCAAACTGCCAATCTTCAAATTCATGGTAATGTCTATCCCATGGATCGGTTTTACTTCGATATGCAGATGAAAACCACAAGCGCATGGGTATACTGGCTACAAGTTTCTTGGACTTGATTTCCTTTAACACATTGAAAGGGGCAACCAAATGTTCAAATATTTCGAAGGCCGTCACCACTTCGGCCTTTGACTGCCTAACACTTGAAAAATCGATATCTAAATCCTCACCTTTGGTATTTTCTACACTAAAACCCTGTTCCCTCATAATATTGGAAAATGGATTATCCACGCCCAAATCCAGAATGGTTTCTGAAACGGGTACATGTTTCTGTAAAAAGGCTAGGGTATGCTTGTATCTTTTGTTTGGAAAGTTGTTCTCGTACATTTAATATCTGTAAACAATGGCATTGATATTCATACCAGCGCCAACGCTTGCAAAGATAACAACATCTCCTTTGTGTACTTCATGTTCTTCTAAATCCCCTTTTCTAACCAAATCAAAGAGGGTGGGGATAGTGGCCACCGAACTGTTGCCCAATTTATGAATGCTCATGGGCATAATATCTTTAGGTGCTTCTTTTCCATAAATTCGATAAAAACGCTTGATGATGGCCTCATCCATTTTTTCATTGGCTTGATGTATGAATATTTTTTTTACATCTTCAATGGAAACACCACTGTCTTCTAAACAATCTGCCATGGCCTTGGGTACGTGGGTGCACGCGAACTCGTAGATTTTGCGTCCATGCATTTTTATGTAACGGGTATCCGAACAGCCTTCTTCATTATAGGTTTTATCGAAAAACAGGAAATAGGCCTCTCCGTTGGCATGCGTAACGGAGGTGTGACTTAAAATCTCTCCCGAAGCATTGTTTTCAATTATGGCCGCACCTGCCCCGTCAGAATAAATCATACTGTCCCTATCATGTTCATCAATTACTCGGGACAAGGTCTCCCCACCAATAACCAAACATTTTTTGGCCATCCCACTTTTGATATAGGCCGAAGCTTGAATTACACCTTCTATCCAGCCAGGGCAGCCAAAAATCGTATCGTAAGCAACGCATTTCGGGTTTTTTATTTGAAGCAGATGCTTCACTCGCGTTGCTAAACTGGGTAAGGTATCTCCCTGACTCTTTCCAACGGTGAGGTCACCAAAATTATGGGCAAAGATGATATAGTCCAGCTCCTCTTTATCAATTCCTGAGTTCTCCAATGCTTTTTCGGCAGCAAGGTACCCCAAGTCTGAGGTTTTCAGTTCAGGCTTTGCATATCGCCTTTCGGCAATACCTGTGATGGATTTAAATTTTTCAATAATAACGGCATTCTCTACCTCAAAGGAAGAACCATCAGTCCCCAAAAAATCATGCTCCAAGAAATCTTCGTTTTTCGTGACTACGGATGGGATATAACTTCCAGTTCCAGTGATACCAATCTTCATATTGAGGTTTTAGTGCTTCTAAAATAACCTCGATTGCACACTATATTATGCATGCATAATAATTTGTATGACGTTCAAGAGGAAACAAATCCAGATTAATAAAAAGTAAAGCGCTGGACTATGGGATAATCCAGTGCTTTTTTTCAATGATAACAGTACTTTATCTAAGCTTCTGCATATGCTTCTATAGGTGCGCAGGTACATATCAAATTACGATCCCCAAAAGCTTCATCTACTCTTCTAACTGTGGGCCAAAATTTGTTTTCTCCTACATATTCCAATGGAAAAGCCGCTTTCTGTCGTGTATAGGGAAACTCCCAACTATCGCTAGTGACCATATTCAAGGTGTGAGGTGCGTTTTTCAAAACATTGTCTGAATCAGCGGGATTGGCCTCGTCAATTTCTTCGCGAATAGCCAACATAGCGTCACAAAATCTATCAAGCTCAGGCAAGCTTTCACTCTCCGTGGGCTCAATCATAATAGTTCCCGCGACAGGAAAAGAGACCGTGGGAGCATGGAAACCATAATCCATCAACCTTTTGGCTATATCGGTCACTTCAATGCCATGTGCTTTAAAAGGTCTACAATCGATAATCATCTCATGGGCCGCCCTACCTCTTTCGCCCGTATAGAGCACATCAAACTTCCCTCTCAAGCGGTCCTTGATGTAGTTCGCATTTAAAATGGCAATTTTAGTGGCATCTGTCAATCCTTGGGTGCCGAGCATTTTTATATATCCATACGAGATAAGGCATGCCAGGGCACTACCCCAAGGGGCACCAGAAATTGCCGTTATGGCCTTTTCCCCCCCTGTTTCGATAACAGGATTGGTTGGAAGAAAAGGTTTTAACTGCTCAGCCACACAAATAGGACCTACGCCTGGACCACCTCCACCATGTGGAATGGCAAACGTTTTATGCAAGTTAAGGTGACATACGTCTGCGCCTATGGTGGCGGGATTGGTCAATCCAACTTGGGCATTCATGTTGGCACCGTCCATATACACCTGGCCTCCATGGTCGTGAATCAACTTTGTGATTTTTATGATAGATGATTCAAAAACCCCATGCGTTGAAGGATAAGTTATCATAAGAGCCGCTAAGTTTTCGGAATGAAGAAGAACTTTTTCTTCCAAGTCAGCGACATCAATGTTTCCTTGATCATCCGTTTTGGTAACCACAACTTTCATCCCAGCCATCACAGCGGATGCAGGGTTGGTACCATGTGCGGAAGCCGGAATGATACAAATATTGCGATGCTCTTCGCCTCTGGATTTATGATATGCCCGAATCGTCATCAATCCAGCATATTCACCTTGTGCCCCAGAATTGGGTTGAAGGGAGGTAGCTGCAAATCCGGTAATCACATTTAATTGTTTTTCCAATTCCTTAAGAACAATTTGATAGCCTTCAGCTTGGTCGAGAGGTGCAAAAGGATGGATATTTCCCCAATTGGTCCAGCTTAGGGGAAGCATTTCAGAAGCTGCATTCAACTTCATGGTACAGCTTCCCAATGAAATCATGGAATGGTTCAAGGCCAAATCTTTGCGCTCCAATTTTTTGATGTAACGCATCAACTCTGTCTCGGAATGATAGGAATTGAAGACCTCATGTTCCAAAAATGGGGTTTTGCGCTGCAAGGAAGCTGGAATTGCCTCATAATGGCCTTGTTCCAAATTTTGAAATTCTGCATCAGCAAGTTTTGCAAAACAGGAAGCTAAGTTCTCTAAATCGGTTTGGGAAGTAGCTTCGTTTATTGAAATGGAAACGGTTTTTCCATTGACTACATTTATATTTATCTCTTTGTCCTCAGCAATGCTTTTCAGTTTTGCACTATCACTTACTTGGACCTCTATGGTATCAAAAAAAGCAGTATTTACTTGAATGCAACCCATCTTCGTAAGACTTTGGGCCAATGCTTTTGTTTGATTGTGTACTTTTTGGGCAATATATCGAAGTCCATTAGGTCCATGATAGACCGCATACATTCCAGCCATTACTGCCAGTAATACCTGAGCCGTACAAATGTTTGAAGTAGCCTTGTCCCTTTTTATGTGTTGTTCACGGGTTTGCAATGCCATACGAAGTGCACGATTGCCATCCGTGTCCTTAGTCACACCAATGATTCTTCCGGGGATATTTCTTTTGTAGTCCTCTTTTGTGGCAAAAAAGGCAGCGTGTGGTCCACCATACCCAAGTGGAATTCCAAAACGTTGGGTGGTACCCACTACTACATCAACACCCCATTCCCCTGGAGGGGTCAATAAAACCAAACTTAAAATATCAGCAGCGACGGCAACCTTAATATCATTTGCCTTGGCTTTTTCTACAAAGGAAGCGTAATCATGAACCTGTCCATGTTTTCCAGGATATTGAAGCAATGCTCCATAAAAATCAGTTGAGAAATCAAATTCCTCATGATTGCCAACTACCAATTCGATTCCTAAGGGATGCGAACGGGTTTCCAGCAAACTTAGTGTTTGGGGCAGTATTTCTTCGGAAACAAAAAACTTAAGAATTCCTTCTTTTTTTTGCTGTCTACTACGAACATCAAAAAGCATGGTCATGGCTTCAGCAGCAGCCGTACTTTCATCCAAAAGAGATGCATTGGCAATTTCCATTCCTGTGAGGTCACAAACCGTGGTTTGAAAATTGAGAAGTGCTTCCAGTCGTCCTTGGGCAATTTCTGCCTGATATGGCGTATAGGCAGTATACCAACCTGGATTCTCAAGAATATTTCTTTTGATTACTGAAGGGGTCAATGATTCATGATATCCCAATCCGATATAGGTTTTGAACGCCTTATTTTTTTCGGATAGCTTCTGGATATGACTCAAAAACTCATGCTCACTTATACCTTCAGGCAAGTCCAAGGGAGATTTTAATCTAATGTCATTTGGAATGGTTTCTTGAATCAATTGTTCCATATTTTCCACTCCAATGGTATGGAACATATGTGGCAAATCTCTTTCAGTTATTCCGTTGTGCCTGGATGCAAACACCTCTGTATTCATAGTCAACTTATAAAGTCCACAAAATTAGCGATTAATTCAATGAAAATGGGCATTTTTGAGCTATAGCCCTTCAAAGTTGTTAACTTTAAATTAACCCTTTAGGGCAATTCCTAAGTTCTGTTTAATGCGCTCACTTCGGACCCTTTTTGACTTTTATTTGGATGCCAGCGTTCATGTGGGTTTGGCGGTTACCGCACTGGTTTTCGTATCTTCTCTTTTGTTAAACATTCCTGTCGAAAAAGCACTATTGGGCTTTTCATTTTTTTCAACTATTGTGTGCTATAACTTTATCAAATATGGGGTAGAGGCCAAAAAGTACCTCATCGTTTCTAAAACGTATCACAGGAAAATTCAAGTATTTAGTTTTTTGAGTTTTGTTCCAGCCGTTTTTTTCGCATCTCAGTTGAGGCAGGAAGTTTTAGTTTCCATTGCTACACTCAGTATATTGTCTGGCCTATATGCCATTCCATTTTTACCCAAAACCAAGAATCTTAGAAACCTTGCCGGCTTTAAGATTTATGTTGTGGCTTTGGTGTGGGCAGGATTTACCGTCTTATTGCCTGTAGTTCAAAACCAAACTCCATTTAGTTGGGACATTGGAGTCATGCTTCTACAACGATTCCTTTTGGTCATCGTTCTAATGCTTCCTTTTGAAATAAGGGATATGGAAACAGATTATAAAGAATTATGGACCATCCCTCAGCTTATTGGAATTCGACGCACCATGGTATTGGGAGTTGTACTTACCTTGCTTTTTGTCCTGCTTACTTTTTTTAAGGATATTCTTGCTGAAAAAGAACTAGTATCCAGGGTTCTATTGGGAGTTGTTTTGATACCCATGCTTCTGGCATCCAAAAAAAAATCCAAATACTTTACGTCTTTTTGGATTGAGGCGGTACCCATATTCTGGGCTATTTCAATTGTAGTTCTTCGGGAATTGTGCTAAGAGAGTTCTTTTAGCTTTTTCTTCATATCGTCTTTGTCATCTTCGGATAGTGTATCCAAACCCGCACGTTCACATAAGGAAGTAAGTTTCTTGTTCTTTGCAGAGAAATCAGAACACTCTTTGCTAAATAGCAAATACACATTGAGTTGCAGCAATTCCCACCAGGTAGCTTCCCCATATTGACTTTTGGTGCAAATTTGCTTTGCCTTTTCAATAGATATTTTCATACGTCTAAAACCATGTTTGATTCATACAACCCATGAGCGATGTACGCGCTCTATGGATCATAACCCATAAATTGGACGGGTTAATTCCCAATTCATTACAAATATCTTCCGTACTCATTCCCTGAATGGTTTTCATCTTAAAAACCAAGGACTGCTTTTTGGGCAATTTGGAAATACACTCTTCAATTGCGAGTCCCAACTCCTCATTTTCAATGGTATTGTCCCCATCCTTACTAAAAGGGTCTGCAACTTGTTCTTCCAGCCAATCACCTTCAGATTCTGACGATGCATTATAATTGATGCGAACCTCAGCCTTTCCTTTGTTGGAGTTGATTTTGCGATAGTGGTCAATCACTTTTCGTTTTAAAATTGCAATTAACCACGTGCGCTCTGCGGCATCACCTTTATAGTTTTTTGCCGAATTTAGTCCAGCAAAAAAAGTTTCCTGTACTAAATCCTTAGCTATTTCAGCATCGCTGACTCTTGCGATGGCATAGTTGAAAAGGTAGTCTGCGTATAAATCTACCCAGCTGTCGGGATTGAGTTTGTAAGCTGCCATATCTGTTCGAAGTCCAAAAATAATGGATTTTAGTTAATGATTTCATGTTTTGTCCATTACAAACGACTTCAAAAAGTATCACGAAATGTTCATGAAATGCGTATTTAGCTATTTGTTAAGATTTTTTGACTGAAATATGCTGCAAAACAAATATGGTAATACTCTAACTAGATAATAAAGGCTACTTTGAACAGCTTATCAGATAATATCCAAAACTTTTCATGTGTAAACCGGATAGTAATGCATAAAAAGAACCTTTTAGATTATGCAAACTTTCTTTCTTTAAAACTTTGTTTCTAAAAAGTTTTTTAAAAACGAAACCTAATATGGCAAAAGGCACATGCAATACGGATGGTGCGACCCTAAATGAAATGTCTTCGGCCTTTATTTCTTTAAATCCAACTAGTTTAAGTTCGCGAACTACCTGATGTATATTACCTAATCTTTCCAAGCTCCAGTGATTACATAATTTTCTATAAGCCATTAGACTTCCAGGACAGAGTTCATCTGCTTCTTTTTTCAAAAAGGCATCTGCAATTACCAATTTCCCTCTGGGCTTTAAGGTGCGATATGCCTCTTTAAACGCTGAAATATGGTGGCCCGAGTGACAAAAACTTTCAATGGCCACGACACCATCAGCAGCGTCAGAAGGTAAAGAAGTATTGTTATAGTTCTGTTTTAGAATGACTCCGTTCATTGAGTTTAAAAGCCTATTGCCTTCTTTAACTTGAAAATCTGATAAGGTAACCCCAATGGCCGAAAGTTTTGGTCTTTTCTTTAGCGCATATCTCATGGTACCACCCATTCCGCAACCTAAATCCAACAAGAGACCCTTTTCGTTATCAAGATTCAACCTGTTTAAAACCTGCTTGTTCATTTCATTGAGCATTTGGTCTCTTTTGAATGGATTTGTTCTAGAAAAATCATAGTAGCCAAAATGCATGTTGAAATCTTTGCTCCAGAATTGATAATCTTCGGTAGCCTCATTATAGAAATCAACAATATCTACGTGACTTCTTAATTTTTCTTCGGTTAAATCATGTTGTTTTTCGAAAATCAAATCTTTCATAACTATAACTTTTAAGAATTTGAATAAATCAGGCAATTATTGATGAGCAACCAAGAAAATACCACTGCAAACAGCACAAATAGGGTATTCATAAGATAGCTTCCTACTTTGAAGAGGGGTTTTTGAGGTATAGTATACATGGGATAATAGGCGATTTGTGTTGCGACCTTACCTACCCAGTACGCTGCGACAAGCCCCGTTAAAGCAATGGAGAGCCGTGTGCCGCTCTGTAAATCTTCTGCAAGGAGAATTGCGATACAGCCAAAAGAAAAATTGAGTCCTTGAATATAGTGACCATAGGTTTTGGCTATTTCTTGATTTAGAGGTTTCAGTTGTTTTACATCCGTATACCAATCAAATACCTTATGCCGTATATAAGGATAAATGAGAGCTGTGAATATTTGACCTATTCCGCCCAGAATAATCAGCCATTGTGGAGTTTCATAGTTCATATTTATATTTTTAAAGTTTCAGAAAATATTGAAAGTATGTATTAAAAAAATTACTTAATGATTTTTAGTAGCGTTGAGCTTACCCAGTTTTGTTTATGATGAATGGCCTTGTTCAAAAGTGAATCAGCTGTTTTGGCCAAATCATGTAAGGCTTTCGTTTGTTTGATGAGTTCCTTGGTTTTCTCAGTACCATCATCTTCTATTGAACTGATTTCCTTAAGGGTTTTGATAACAGGTTGAATTTCCCTGCGATTTCTTTCTTCAGCAATGATACGCGCCAATTCCTGCACATCTTTTTCCGTAGAAAAATACTCCTTGCGCTCACCGGCCCTCAATTCCTTCTTTACAATACCCCAATCAATGAGTTGGCGGACATTCATGCTTGTATTACCTCTGGAAATCTGAAGCTCCTCCATAATTTCTTCGGTGGTCAAGGATTTTGTCGAAATAAAAAGCAAAGCTTGTATTTGGGCCATGGCTTTATTGATGCCCCATAGTGTACCCAGACTACCCCAGGTACTAATGAACTTATCTTTTGCCTCTTGATATTCCATAAGACAAAGATAGCATTATTTTTGTATTTTCAAAAATTATTGAAAGTTTGAAAATATTATGCAGTTCGCTTTATCAACCCCGCACGCTCCAATAAAGGTTCAATTTTAGGCTCTGCCCCACGAAAACGCTTGTATAAAATCATAGGGTTTTCAGTACCTCCTCTGGAGAGTACATGGTTTTTGAATTTATCGGCAACCTCTTTGTTGAAGATGCCATTCTCCTTAAAGTAGGCAAAGGCATCGGCATCCAAAACTTCTGCCCATTTGTAGCTGTAATATCCTGAAGAATATCCCCCTTGAAAAATATGGGAAAATGCTGTGCTCATGCAGGTTTCAGGTGTATCAGGGAACAAGCGGGTCGATTCAAAAGCCTTGTTTTCATGGTCTTTTACGTTTGTAATATCAGATGGGTCTGCGCCATGCCATTCCATATCCAAAAATCCGAAACTCAGTTGGCGCAACGTGGCCATTCCTTCATGAAAAGTAGAAGAATCCTTTATTTTTTGAACCAATTCCATTGGAATCAGTTCTCTCGTTTCATAATGATGTGCGAACAGTTCCAAAGCCTCCTTCTCATAACACCAGTTTTCCATTACCTGACTGGGTAGTTCTACAAAATCCCAATACACTGAAGTTCCAGAGAGGGTTGGGTAAGTGGTGTTGGCCAACATTCCATGCAAAGCATGCCCGAATTCATGGAAGAGTGTAGTTACTTCATTAAACGTGAGCAAAGAAGGTTTGGTTTCGGTCGGTTTTGTGAAATTACAGACGTTTGAAATATGTGGTCTGCTATTTTCCCCGTTTAGGATGTATTGGGATTTATAGGAAGTCATCCATGCACCACCCCGTTTTCCTGGCCTAGGATGAAAATCTGCATAAAAAAGTGAGACCAAATTATCATTGCTATCGTAAACTTCATAGGTTTTTACTTCTTCATGGTATTTTTCAATAGTAAATACTTCCTTGAAGTTGAGGTCAAATAGCTTTTCAGCCACTTTGAAAACACCATCAATTACATTTTCCAATTTGAAATAGGGCTTCAGTTTTTCATCATCCAAATCGAATCTCTCTTGTTTCAACTTTTCGGCGTAATACGCACTGTCCCATTTTTCCAGCCGTTCAATACCATCCAATTTTTTGGCAAATGCCTCCAGTTCAGCAAACTCCTTTTCAGCGGCTGGCTTAGCTTTTTCCAAAAGTTCATTTAAAAAGTCGAGTACTTTTTGGGGTGTCTCGGCCATACGTTCTTCCAAAACAAAATGTGCATGGGACTCATAGCCCAACAGATTGGCCCTCTCATGTCGCAGATTCACAATTTTTAGCACGTTTTGCTGATTATCCAGTTCATCTTCATGAAAACCTTTACTTCCAAAAGCTAAAGAAAGTTCCTTTCTCAATGCTCTGTTCTCAGCATATTTCATGAAAGGGATGTAGCTTGGATAATCCAAAGTCACCAGCCAACCCTCTTTCTCTTTTGATTTAGCTAATTGCGCTGCGGCTTCTTTGGCACCTTCGGGAAGTCCTTTTAGCTGTTCCTCTTCCGCTAGGTGCATTTCATATTTGTTGGTTTCCGCCAATACGTTTTCTCCAAACTTTAGTTTGAGCTGGGCCAATTCCTTATCAATCTCCCGCAGTCTTTTTTTGTCTTCTTCATCCAAATTGGCTCCATTGCGACTAAAACTTTTGTATCGCTTTTCCAAGAGTGTTTTCTCTTCTTCAGAAAGCTCTAGGGAATTATGTTGTTCATATACCGTTTTAATCCTATCGAAGAGAGCTTCATTAAGGGTGATGTCATTACTAAACTCTGATAACAGAGGAGAAATCTCCTGAGCAATTCTTTGGATTTCCTCATTGGTTTCTGCTGAGTTGAGGTTGAAAAACAAGCTAGAAATCCTATCTAGCTGCTGACCAGAAAAATCCAATGCCATCAAGGTGTTTTCGAAGGAAGGAGGTTCTGGATTTTGAGTGATTTGGTCGATTTCCTGTCTTGCACTTTCAATTGCCTGAAGAAAAGCGGGTTTAAAATGTTCGTTTTCTATTTGCTCAAAGGGAGCTTTATCGAAAGGGGATAATAAGGGGTTGCTCATTAAAAAATTTTATAGGGAATAGTTCTCAATCGCAATGAAACTGGCAATTCTATTTTTTGTTTTTTACTTCTTCTGCGCCTTTGATGACTTTTTCTTTAAGGCCTTGTTTGTAGACTTCAATTTTATCTAGTACACACTTGTCCGATGATCCAATAATTTGTGCAGCAAGTATCCCTGCATTTTTTGCACCATTCAGGGCAACTGTGGCAACTGGAACACCTCCCGGCATTTGAAGAATGGAGAGTACCGAGTCCCATCCATCAATGGAATTGCTGCTTTTTACGGGCACACCTATTACTGGAAGAGGTGACAAAGAGGCCACCATACCCGGAAGATGCGCAGCACCCCCTGCACCAGCAATGATTACAGAATAGCCGTTCTTGTGGGCGTTCTTTCCAAAATCAAATAGTTTTTCAGGGGTTCTATGGGCAGAAACAATATCCACATCTACTGGAATATCAAACCCTTTCAGGATTTCTACAGCGTCTTGCATTACAGGAAGGTCACTGGTGCTTCCCATGATTACGGCTACTTTGCTCATATATTATTGACTTACCACTTTAATTAATTCTTTTACTTCTTGTGCCTTGGCCCTGGCTTTGGACATGTCTTTGTCTACAATAGTAACATGACCCATTTTCCGAAACGGGCGTGTCTGCTTTTTACCATACACGTGGGGGGTAACCCCTTCCATTTTCAAAATCTCATTCATATTCTGATAAATAACGTGCCCGGTATGTCCCTCTGCACCCACAAGATTAACCATTACTCCTGCTACCTTACTATCTGTTTTTCCCAAGGGCAGACCCAAAATGGCTCTTATGTGTTGCTCAAATTGATTGGTATAACTTCCTTCAATGCTGTAATGACCACTATTATGGGGTCTTGGAGCCACTTCGTTTACCAAAATTTCATCATCTTGGGTTTGGAACATTTCCACGGCCAAAAGGCCTACATGCTCCATTTGTTTGGATACTTTTAAAGCGACTTCTCTAGCTTTTTCAGCAACTTGATTATCGATTCTTGCTGGACAAATTACGTATTCCACTTGATTGGCCTCGGGATGAAACTCCATTTCCACAACAGGATACGTTTGAATGTGACCTTCCGCATTTCTAGCTACGATTACGGCAAGCTCATTTTTAAAATCTATCAACCGCTCGGCAATACATTCTACATTGGGCAATTCTTTTAAATCATCAAGCTGACGTACAATCTTCACTCCTTGTCCATCGTACCCAAACTGGGCACTTTTCCATACAAAAGGTAACTGCAGTCCTCCTTTAGAAATACTATCCGCAATTTCCGAAGTGTATGCAAATCGCGTAAAAGGTGAAGTGGGAATACTATGATCTACATAAAACAACTTCTGGTTTGCCTTGTTTTGTATAGTACGGAGCGTATGGGATGAAGGATAAACGGTTATGCCATCCTCTTCCAATTTTTCAAGCGCATCTACATTTACATTCTCTATTTCTATGGTGAGGACGTCCACATCCTTTCCGAATGCACAAACGGTATCAAAATCCATTAAATCCCCTTGAACAAATTCATTACAGGCAATTTTGCACGGAGCTTCGGGAGAAGGGTCCATTACCTTGGTTTGAATGTCCCATTTACGGGTTTCGTATAGCAACATTTTGCCCAATTGTCCACCGCCCAAAATACCTAATTTAAAGTTTGAAGAGAAAAAATGCATTGACTTCTTATTCGAATGGAAGCAAAAATACGTCAATTCATGAAAGCGGTAAAAGCCTTGGCCAGAAAGACCTCATAAAATGTTATCTTTGCCAACCTGATAAAAACTAACCATAGCTTTGATTAGACTTCACGACAAGTACTTCAAACCCTTTTTAAGAGAAGCTCAGATTCTGGAAGCTATTGATAAGATTGCCCATCAAATAGCGGAAGATTATAAGGATAAGGTACCTGTTTTTGTGGGTGTGCTCAATGGGGCTTTTATGTTTGTTGCCGATTTTTTGAAGGCCTATCCACATCCTTGTGAAGTATCTTTTGTTCGTTTGAGTTCATATCAGGGGTTGACATCTACAGGTATTGTGGAAAGCCTATTGGACATTCCTGAGGATGTTGATGGGAAAAGTGTCATTATTCTTGAAGATGTTATTGACACCGGAAGAACCTTAAAACAGTTGGTGCATCTATTTTCAAATACCAATGTAAAAGAGTTTAAAATTGCCTCTCTTTTTTACAAACCTGAAGTATATAATGGAGAATATACAATCGACTATGTAGGTTTGGAAATCCCGGATAACTTTATTGTAGGATATGGATTGGATTACAATGAATTGGGGCGTAATTTAAGGGAAATATATCAACTTAATGAATCACATATGATTAACCTAGTGCTATTCGGAAAGCCAGGAGCTGGAAAAGGAACCCAAGCCGGATTTTTAAAAGAAAAATACAACCTAAAACATATTTCCACTGGGGATGTTTTTCGTTACAACATGAAGAATGGTACCGAATTGGGAAAGCTCGCCAAGTCTTATATTGATAGAGGGGATTTGGTGCCCGATGAAGTCACCATTGATATGTTAAAGGACGAAGTGGAGAAAAACCCTGAGGCTGGAGGATTCATTTTTGACGGATTCCCAAGAACCGCAGCACAGGCCGAAGCATTGGATAATTTCCTTGAGTCCAAGGACATGCAAGTGGATGCTACCATTGCACTCGAAGCAGAAGATGATATTTTGGTGGCCCGCTTGTTGGAACGTGGAAAGGAAAGTGGACGTTCAGATGACCAAGATGAAGATAAAATCCGAAATCGTTTTGACGAATACAATGCGAAAACAGCCCCCTTGCGCGCCTACTACGAAAAACAAGGAAAGTTTCATTCGGTCAATGGAATCGGTGAGATTTCGGAAATCACAGAGCGTTTGGGCAAAGTGATTGATTCATTGGAGTAATTCCTAGCCTTCTTTACATTTTTTTGATATACGATGACCGAGGGTAATTTTGTCGATTATGTGAAAGTGCATGTTGCCTCTGGGAATGGGGGCAAAGGTTCTGCGCATCTACACCGTGAAAAATATGTGGCCAAGGGAGGTCCCGATGGAGGGGACGGCGGTCGTGGAGGTCATGTTATTCTGAAAGGCAACAAGAATCTTTGGACATTGATCCATTACAAATTCAAAAAGCATTTCAAAGCAGGCCATGGAGAACATGGTAGCAAAAACCGCAGCACAGGAGCGGACGGTGAAGATGTGTATTTGGAAGTTCCTTTAGGAACAGTGGTTCGAGACACCGAAACCAATAAGGTGTTGTTTGAGATTACGGATGATCAGGAAGAAAAAATCATTTTGGAGGGTGGTAAGGGAGGCCGAGGGAATTGGCACTTTAAAAGTCCTACCAATC
The DNA here is from genome assembly GCF_003001695.1 of Flagellimonas meridianipacifica. GTDB lineage: Bacteria > Bacteroidota > Bacteroidia > Flavobacteriales > Flavobacteriaceae > Flagellimonas > Flagellimonas meridianipacifica. The sequence goes on from NZ_PVYX01000002.1 coordinate 62,762, forward strand.
AGACTCCGAGATACGCACAACCGGGAATCCCAGGGGGAGAAACCCAAGTAACCCTTGAATTAAAGGTTTTGGCTGATGTAGGTTTGGTGGGTTTTCCAAATGCTGGAAAATCAACCCTTCTATCCGTTATGACTTCGGCTAAACCCAAAATCGCGGACTACGAGTTCACCACCTTAAAACCTAATCTCGGTATTGTGCAACACCGTGATTTTTCGAGCTTTGTGATGGCCGATATTCCAGGAATTATTGAAGGGGCCGCGGAAGGAAAAGGTTTGGGACATTATTTTCTTCGACATATTGAGCGAAATGCCACCCTACTTTTTTTAATTCCTGCGGACAGCAATGACATTTCAAAGGAATATGAAATTTTGCTTGATGAATTAAGGCGCTACAACCCAGAACTTTTGGATAAAGATAGGTTAGTGGCCATATCTAAATGTGACATGCTGGATGAAGAACTAATGGCCGAAATGAAGGTGGAATTGGATAAAGACCTCAAGGGTACGCCCTATTTGTTTATTTCTTCCGTAGCTCAAATGGGGATTCAGGAGTTAAAGGATAAACTCTGGGCGCTTTTAAACGATTAACCCTTACAAGATTGCTTTTAAAGGCATAGATTCAGTAACTTTAGTATATAAATTTCAAAAGAATGCGATTTGTTCTTGGGTTGGCTATTTTGATGTTGATTGTCTCTTGCAGTGCGGTAAGGGTAGACTATGATTTTGATCGTAATGTGGATTTCTCCAAATATTCTACCTACAACTACTTTTCAGATATGGAAACCGGATTGACCCAATTGGACGAAAGAAGATTGCTTCGGGTTTTGGATTCCACCTTGAAAACAAAAGGCTATCAATTGGCCGAAGAGCCTGACTTCTTTATTAATATTTTAAGCAATGAATTCCGTAGTGCTCCAAACAATGCTGTAGGTGTCGGTATTGGTGGCACCGGGAGAAATGTTGGGGGTGGGGTTTCACTTGGAATACCTGTGGGGAATTCCAGTTTGCAACGCATGATTCAATTTGATTTTGTAGACGCTGATCGTGATGCGCTTTTTTGGCAGGCCTTCAGTGAAAGTGGCTATAGAGACAATGGATCTCCAAGTGTGAGGGAAGATAAACTTCGGGCTGTGGTCAAAAAAGTGTTCTCCAAGTACCCACCAGAGAAGAAATGACTCCCGCTAAAGCTTCAGAAATTACCGCTTGTCATATTTAACTACCTGTAGGGAGTCTCCTCTCATATTTTTGTCCTCGAAGTTTGTAACAAACACTCACTAGGATGAGTCTTATTTCAGGTAAACTACTTCTTAACAGAGAAAATTAAATTACTACGAATGAAAAAAACACAAAAAACGAAACAGATTTTTGGAACCCTATTTTTCTTGGCTTTTGGTATTATGTCCCAAGCTCAGGAAGTTGTGGGGTCCTGGCATGGTACAATTGAAGTGCAAGGAGCGGAAATGCCTTTGGTATTCAATGTTTCAGAAGAAGAGGGGGTTTTATCAGCTACTATGGACAGTCCCTCCCAAGGAGCAACTGGAATCCCAATGGATGAGACCACTTTTGAAGACAGTCAACTTACAGTAGTTTTTAAGCAAGCTGGCATCAAATACGTGGGAACAGCAAGCGGCGATAAAATGGAAGGTACATTTTTTCAAGGCGGTATGGAATTACCATTAAATCTTGAAAAAAAGGAAAAAACAATTCCAGGAAATCCTGATTTGGTGAGCTCGGAGGCTGAGCTATTGGAATTGGCCTCATTGGACCAAGGGGATTATCGCTATAAAGTTGAGGATTATTTTGCTCGCCCTAAAGCGTCCACTTTTAGGTTTTCTCCGGACGGAAAATATATGTCGTACCGTGAGAAAGATGAAAACGGCAAAAGACATATCATGGTGAAGGAAATAGCATCGGGAGAGGTAAAAAGAGCCATTGAGGAGAAAGAAGAGTTGGTGCGTGGCTACGGCTGGATAAGCAATAATAGACTTGTCTATGCAATGGACAAAGGCGGGGATGAGAATTACCACATCTATGCTGTTGATTTGGATGGGAGCAATTTGAAAGACCTTACCCCTTTTGATGGAGTTCAAGCGCAGTTTACTGAACTCCTAAAAGAAGACAAGGACCACATTATTGTTTCCATGAATAAAAACAATGCACAGGTTTTTGAACCTTACAAGGTAAATGTGAATACAGGGGAGTTAAAACAACTGTTTTCCAATGAAGACCCCGCCAATCCCATTGTAGGCTATAACTTTGATAAGGATGGAAATTTGAAGGCCTATACTAAGATTAGGGATGGCGTTGAACAAGACCTCTATTACGAAGATGGGAATGGAGGTTATAAGGTGATTAAGAGTTTGAATTGGAAGGACGCTTTCTCCATTCTTGACTTTAACTATGCTTCGGACAACCCCAATGATGCTTATATGGTTTCCAATTTGGATAATGATAAAGCTGAAGTGATCTTATATGACTTAAAAGAAGGCAAGATTCTAAAAAAAGTGTTCTCAAACGACAGGTACGATGTGCAGGATATGGGAATCTCAAGGAAGAGGGGTTACGAAATGGACTATTTTCAATATGAGGGGGAGAAAACAGAAATTGTACCTGTAAGCGACTTCTATAAACAGTTCCATGCGAAAATCATAGACCGTTTTCCCGGGAAGCAATATTCTATAGCCGACTTTACTGATGAAGAGGACCAATTCTTGATTTTCATCCAAAGCGACAAACTCTATGGGGAGTACTACTCATACAATCAGAACACGGATGAATTCAAATTCCTATACAACTTAATGCCTCAGCTAAAGGAAGAAGATATGTCCGAAATGCGCCCAATTAGCTTCAAAAGCAGGGATGGACTCACATTGCACGGGTATATTACCTTACCGAAAGCTGCTTTGGCTGGTGAAAAAGTACCATTGATTGTGAATCCGCATGGTGGGCCACAGGGAATACGGGACTCTTGGGGTTTTAACCCGGAATCTCAATTGTTTGCTAGTAGAGGTTATGCAACACTTCAGGTAAACTTCAGAATTTCGGGAGGATATGGTAAAGAATTCTTGGAATCTGGATTCAAGCAGATAGGAAGAAAAGCGATGGACGATGTAGAGGATGGAGTTGAATATGTTATCGATCAAGGCTGGATAGACCCTGGCAAAGTGGCTATTTATGGAGGAAGCCATGGAGGATATGCAGTACTTAGAGGACTTACCAAAACACCAGACTTGTATGCATGCGGAGTGGACTATGTGGGAGTCTCCAATCTATTCACTTTTATGGAGACCATTCCGCCTTACTGGAAGCCCTACCTAAAAATTATCAAAGAGATTTGGTATGATGAAGACATTCCAGAAGAAAAGAAAATTATGGAGGAAGTATCCCCGGTCTATCAAATTGATAAGATCAAAAAGCCTTTGTTCGTAGTACAGGGGGCCAATGATCCCAGAGTAAACATTGACGAATCCGACCAGATTGTGAGTGCTTTACGAGGCAAAGGATTTGATGTTCCCTATATGGTAAAGTATGATGAAGGCCATGGATTTGGAAAAGAAGAGAACCGGATAGAGCTATACAAGGCAATGATGGGCTTTTATGCCAAACATTTGGGTAATCAGGAAATCCCAAAACCTTTGAAGGATTAACAAATACACATCAATCAAAAAATGAAAAGGAGCCTTCGGGCTCCTTTTTTACTTTTTTAGTTTAGGTCAAACAGGTGGTTACCGTTTAAGCATTTGTTTTTGCCACTGGTCATAAATTGGTTTTGTGCCCGCCGTTCTTGTGATAGTTTAGCCGTATAGAACAACTTAAAATCCAGATATGATAACTCTAGCAAAATTGATAATGACACTTTTGACCTCACTTTTTCTAATAATCTTCTAAACCTTATTAAAATGAAACTAAGAAAAGATCAATGGATTGTACTGGGATTGGGAATGGCCTGTGTTGCAATCGCCTTATATTTAAGGAGTACTGAGTCTGGGTACAGTAAGTTCTTTCCAATTTTTTATGCAGGAACTTCCATGATTTGGATTGCATTTATAAATGACAGACGTTCTTGTAGGGCAAAGCGAAAGAATACAGAATCCAAAAGAAAATAGATTATGGAACGGAAAGAAAAAGTACTCGCAGTTCTAGCATCCTTTACATTCACCATAGTTGGGTTTTTTCAAATTGACCAATCTGAAAATAGGGCTTTAGCTGGGCTTTCATTTTTGACCGCTGCATTGTTTTTTTATCAGGCTTTCGGAAGGAAGATATTGTCCTCTTGTTCGTTTTCCACAATCAAGAACGAATCAAAAAGCATGGTGGCAGGCGACGGTAAAGCAGTTTTAAATCGGAATCAAGCGGTTAAAGTAGCTTTTATAACCTTTTTAGCTGTAGTTATATGCTTCGGTATTGGTTTTGGTGTTGGGAAGCTTCTATACCACGTTATCCACTAAAAACTTCCTAAAGTCAATATATTTGATGTCGAAATAATTACGGATGAATATTACCGAGAAAAATCAAAATACCATTTTTTGGGTGCTCCAGTTTTTGGGGTGGGGCTTCATCAATAGTCTTTCACTTTTTGTGGTAAAAGAGAAGAACACCTCTTTAATGGTTTACTCCATTGTCTTTGGTATTTTCATAAGTGTTTCTACAACCTCCCTTCTTCGCTGGTACTTGAAGAGAAATGTAAGTTTTGAATCGTTCGATGTAAAGGATTTTTTTAAGATTACCGTTTCATTTTTGGTTACTTGTTTCCTCTTTGGGGGTATGAATTATGCCTTTGGATACCTTTATGGAAAGTTTGGACCGGAACATACGGACGCGGAAATCCAGTTGTATAAGGCCTATAATGCGGTGTGGCTTCAGATTATCAACGCCCTTTTTATGGTTGGTGCATGGCTTGTTACCTATTTGGTAATCAAACTATTGCTCAAACTGAACAGGGACCGCATAGAACGACTGGAGTTGAACACTAATCTTAAGCAGGCACAGCTCAATACGCTTAAAGGGCAAATCAACCCCCACTTCATGTTCAATAGTCTTAATAATATTAGGGGTCTTATGTTGGAAGATGTTGATAAATCCCGTGAAATGCTAACCAAATTATCGGAAATTCTTCGGTATTCCATGACCAAAAACAACATCAATTCAATCCCTGTTGAGGAAGAACTTGAAGTGGTGGATAATTATATTGATTTAAGCAAGATTCAATTTGAAGACCGATTGGAATTTATAAAAGATGTTGATTCAAGTACTTTAGGGCTTGATATTCCACCCATGGTAATACAACTCTTAGTAGAAAACGCCGTGAAACATGGCATTTCCAATTTAAAACACGGTGGAAAAATCATATTGAGTATAAAGAAGGATGCCGAATTATTAAAGATAGAGGTAAAGAATACCGGCAAACTACAGATTGCGCATAACACTACTCAGCTAGGATTAAAAAATATTAGGCAACGTTTGAAGTTGCTTTATGCTGATAAAGCATCCTTTTATTTAAGCGAGATAGCAGACGAGGTTGTAGCACTTATTAAAATTCCCTTGGCATGAAAATGAAAGCTGTGATTGTTGAGGATTCGCGTTTGGCCCGTCAGGAACTTAAGGAGTTGCTAAAGCAACATGACGAGGTAGAATTAATAGGGGAGGCAGGAAATGTGGATTCAGGGTATGAGTTGATCCAGAATGAGCATCCCGATATTTTGTTTTTAGACATCAATATGCCAGAAAAGGATGGCTTTGAACTTTTGGAAATGCTGGATGATGTCCCTATCACCATTTTTACCACAGCCTTTGATGAATATGCGATAAAATCCTTTGAATACAATGCTTTGGATTATTTGTTAAAGCCCGTAAACGCAAAGCGTTTTGCCTTGGCCCTAGAAAAGGCAGAAGCAAAACTGAATGAAAAAAAGTCGCAAAATGCCAAAGGAAATCGTCTTTCGGCAGACAGTCAAATTTTTATAAAGGATGGGGAAGCCTGCTGGCTCATAAAAATAGGTGAGATTTCCCATTTTGAAATTGTTGGAAACTATACGCGTGTCTTTTTCCAGGATAAAAGACCACTACTTTACAAATCTTTGAACCAAATTGAGGAAAAACTACCCGAAGATTCCTTTTTTAGGGTAAATCGACAGCAGATAATCAATACCAACTATATTGAGAGCGTCGTACCTTGGTTCAATGGGAAGTTAAAATTGAAAATGAAGAATGGGGACGAAATAGAAGTTTCCAGACGACAATCCTATATTTTCAAAGACAAAATGAGTCTATAGAAAGAGGCCATCTTAAAAGAGTGAAAATCGTCATTCTGAATTCATTTCAGAATCTCAATATTATGAAATTGAAATATTTAAGAGAACCTGAAACAAGTTCAGGTTGACGAAACTTTATTTTTAAGATAGCCTCTTTTAAGTTAAGCCCTGAGTATATCCTTATATCGGTCCTTATATCCAATAAGTACAATAATATTCAAAACGAGCATTCCTATAGCCGGACCAATGTCGGCAGGAGCAAGCGTGGCATGAAAAAGTACTGCGTTCACAGAGACACTCATCAAAACAATCGCCATAAGCGCTCCATAACGGTTGAGAACAAGGGCCAATCCTGCTAAAACTTCAACAAGACCCACTAAATCCAGCGTCTTACTTGCTGAAAGGGAAATAAAATAATCTAGGGGAGGTCCAGTAAGTTCAAAGGGGGGTAAAAACTCATAGAATTTGTTTACTCCAAAAACCAGCATCACGATGCCAAGGAGCAATCGAACCACCAAAAAAATTTTTGAATTCATCAGTTTGAATTTTTAGGTTAGATACTAAATGTACTTAATTTTTATCAACCTACTGAAAGATGGGTGGTTACATGGATTTCAAGAGTCCTCCATCTATGGGGATATTGGTGCCCGAAATATAACCAGCTTGTTCCGAAGCCAAAAAGGTGACCAGAAACCCATATTCTTTGGGCCTACCGATGCGTTTCGCTGGAACCTGCTCTTCCATGGCACTTCTTACTTTGTCAGGAGAAATCCCCATTTTCTCTGCCTTCTTCGCATTAAGTGAGGCAATCCTATCGGTATCAAAATAACCAGTCAATACGCTGTTTACAGTAATATTGTCCTTACCTACATCATAGGCCAGACTTTTGGCCCAAGTAACCATTGCTGCTCGAATTGAATTGGAAAGTGCCAAATAATTCAATGGCTCCTTGACCGAAATTGAAGCTACATTGATAATACGGCCCCATTTTTTTTGAAGCATTCCCCTAAGTGCGTGTTCAGTGGTCAGCACAACCGACTTAAATAGTAAATCAAATGCTTTTTGGTAGTCAGAAACGGATTTTTCCAGTGCCCCGCCGGCTTCGGGACCTTGGGTGTTGTTTACCAAAATATCTACGGTTTGGTTTTCAAAAAACATGGATATTCTTTGAGTAAACCCGTCAAAATCTGAAAAATCGACTACCAAATACTGGTGGTTTTGGCCTTTGGTGGTATCCATTTCGTCCACAACCGTTTTTAGAGCCTCTTCGTTTCGGGCCATTACGGTAACGTTGGCGCCGCTAGATGCCAACTGTAAGGCAATTGCCTTTCCAATGCCTTTGCTACTGCCTCCCACTAGGGCATTTTTACCGAGTAAAGAAATATTCATATCTACTTATATTCTGCTCGTACCGGGTTGAAAACATCCATCAATTTGCAAGGTGTCAGAGCTTTGCCGCCATGCGGAACGTTCGAAGGAATTACCACAACATCACCGGCATGATAAATCGCGGTTTTTCCATCTAAGGTAAACTCAAAATCACCTTCAACCACATGCATTATCTGTTCATTGACATGATGGTGCTCGGGTACTGCGGCCCCTTCTTCCACATCCCAGAAAACCCATGTCATGCTTTCAGAATGTACAAGTTTGCCATGGTATCCAGGCATTATTTCCTTTGAGGGAATTTCAGATAGATTCATTTGCACTATTGTTTTTCTATAAAGCTAAAAATACTGAAATAGGCCATTAAGGCCAACTCCTCCCTCTTATCTTAAAATTAACAGTGTCCCAGCTTAAGGAAACCCAAATACAAACGACATTATTTGTGTTTTAACCCTTTTATGAGACTTGTATTCTTACTTATTTTTTTGAGTGCTTTCCCGATTTTTAGTCAACAATCGCAAATGGAAAGGGCTTCGAGTTTGTTTGCCCAAAAAAAATACCAGCAAGTAAAAGCTATTCTGCAGGATGAGGTAAAACAGAATTCCTCTCCCGAGGTGAAAGCGCTTTTGGCAGAAACCCATGGAAATCTGCGAGAATGGGACGCAGCCATAGCTTTATATGAAGATTTGGTGGCCCTATTTCCAAGGGATGCAGAACTACAGTTCAAATATGGAGGGGTTATGGCCAGAAAAGCGGAGAGTGGTAGCAGGGTAAAAGCGTTGATGTTGGTCGGGAAAATCAAGAAGAGTTTTCTAAAATCCGCGGATTTGAACCCCAAGCACATTGACGTAAGATGGGGCTTGATTGAATTTTATACCACAGTACCGGCTATTCTAGGTGGAAGTACCTCCAAGGCTTTTCAATGTGCCAGGGAGCTTTTGAAAATATCTCCGCTTGAAGGTCATTTCGCTTTGGCATACCTGTATGATTTGGAAGATGAACCACAAAAGGCCCAAGAAAACTTAAGGAAGACCGTCCCATATTTTAAAAACCTGCAAACCGTAGAGCGAAATCAGCTCAACTATCTTATTGGAAAGGTGTGTGGTGACTTTAATGTGGATTTGGAGAATGGGATTGAACGGATGAAAACCTACATTCAAGATTATGGCGTAAAGGATGGAGTGCCTGTTTCAAAAGCATACTATCAAATGGCAAAGCTATATCGCTTAAAGGGCGATAGACCAGCAGCCAGTATCTGGATAAAAAAGGCATTACAATCGGATTCAAAATCCAAACTGGCTTTGGAAGAGCGAAAAATCATCAATATGCTCTAAGGCGAGGTAAAAACTTCAAAATATTTTTTGGTGCAATAGCTATCTTTGGCGGGTAAATTCAATTTATGAAGATTCATTTCATAGCCATTGGCGGTAGCGCTATGCATAATTTGGCCCTCGCCTTGGCAGATAAGGGATACGAGGTAACGGGCAGCGATGATGTGATTTTTGAACCCTCGAAGGGCAGACTAGCTGCTAAAGGCATATTACCCGCTGAATTTGGATGGTTTCCTAATAAAATCCACTCAGAATTGGATGCTGTCATATTGGGAATGCATGCAAAAGCCGATAATCCGGAATTAATACGAGCACAAGAGCTTGGAGTTCCCATGTATTCGTATCCAGAGTTTTTGTATGAACAATCCAAGGATAAGACCCGCGTGGTCATTGGTGGAAGCCATGGGAAAACCACAATAACCTCCATGATTCTGCATGTGCTCCAATACTGTAACATAGAAGTGGATTACATGGTTGGTGCCCAGTTGGAAGGTTTTGATAGGATGGTGCATCTGACCACTACCAATGATTTTATTGTGCTTGAAGGCGATGAATATTTGTCCTCTGCCATTGATAGAAGACCAAAATTTCATTTGTATCAACCGAATATTGCCCTATTGAGCGGAATTGCCTGGGATCATATCAATGTGTTCCCAACTTTTGAGGGGTATGTGGAGCAGTTCAAGATTTTTGTTGACGGAATAGTCAAAGGAGGTAGCATTACCTATAATGTCGAGGATAAAACCTTGAAGGCGGTGGTTGAATCTTCTGAAAACACTATACGCAAGTTTCCATATGAAACTCCAGAATACAAAGTTGAGGATGGGCTTACCTTATTGGATACCCCAGAGGGTGAAATGCCTATTGAAATTTTTGGAAAGCATAATTTGAACAATCTGGCCGGTGCCAAATGGATTTGTCAACAGATGGGAGTGGATGAGGCCGATTTCTATGAAGCTATTGCTTCATTTAAAGGTGCTTCAAAACGGATGGAGAAGATAGCGGAAAGAGGTAGCACAGTAGTATTCAAAGATTTTGCCCATTCTCCAAGTAAGGTTAGAGCCACTACCTCTGCGGTGAAAGAACAGTATCCTGATAAAAGATTGTTGGCTTGTCTGGAACTGCATACCTATAGCAGTTTAAATGCTGAATTTTTAAAGGAATACGAAGGCGCTTTGGATGAGGCGGACCAGGCAGTTGTTTTTTATTCTCCGGATGCTGTTAGAATTAAGGGACTGGAAGAAGTCACCGAATCCCAGATTCGGGATGCTTTCAAAAACCAAGACCTTAAGGTTTATACTGACCCTAGCGCGTTTCAACGGTTCCTTTTCGGCAAAAACTTGGATGATACAGCTTTATTGCTCATGAGCTCTGGCAATTATGGGGGACTTGATTTTGACCAGCTGAAATAAGAACAGATATTTGGTTTGGTTTAGGATTTTGATTTTATCTCATTATAAACTTTTTCAAGTCTTTCCCAATACTTCTCGCACATCCATTTTAGGGTTAAATACGAACTTTCGATTCCAATTTTTTTTGCCATATCCCTTTTCGATAGTGATTCTTTAATTTGATTAACCAACCATTCTTCATCGAAACCGGCCCATTCTCCAGCCACGTTCATTAAGTTTGGTTGAAGGATAGGAAAAACCTCGTATTTGTCTATTTCCCTTACTTTCTCGAAAGAATAGGGACTTTCAATTATTTTATGGGCTATATGTATGAAATCCGATTCTTGAAGTTCGGTATCAAGGTAAAAATCAGACAGCGCAATCCAAATAGGTTTCCTCTCTTCTATATTCAAATTTTCACTTATTAAATGTATGTGATGATATTCAGCATATTTGTATCAAAGTCCACCACAATAATGTTCGAGCGATTTTTATTGTTTTTGCATTGCCTTTAGTTTTCTTTTCAATCTAAATGCAATAATTGTAGGAATCAGAGCAATCAACAATCCAATTAACAATCCCTGGGTTGTAAATTTCATGGTTTGTGGCGTGTCAATGTCGTGTCTATGATTCCATATTTCTACAATTTTACCTTCGTCATTAATTCTAAAAACATTTATTATCGGAATTGTCCCTGACCCGAAGACTACTTTGCCTAAAAAAGTTGAAGGTTTATAGGTAGCCTCCCATCGGGTAGCGACAAGGTCTCCTTCGGCTATTTGATAATTAATTTTGGAATCCCAAGTTCCGTTATCCCAAAAGCGGTCCGCTATTATTTTTTGCTCTATAGCCGGCTCGGTAACCCCCTTTCTGTCACCGATATCATGAACAACGTATTCTTTGGCAACATAGTCAATGTATTTATCAGTATTGTTGGTAAACCAAAGGTCTTGATAAAAATTACGTGCAATTTCTTTGTTCTTGTCCAGTTCATTACTTACTGATAAACTGTCTTTTTGGGAATAGGCAGTAATGCTCAATGCGAACATTACTAAAAACGATAATACTCGTATCATAGTTGATGGATTTATGTTATCTATTGGTTTTTGCTGTGATTTGCGGTGGTATAGGAGGATAATGAATTTTACCACCTGGACAAATCCAGTTCGCGGGGGTTTGTAGGCTGAAAGTTAATAAATTACAGCCACAAATTCTAGCAGATATCAGGAGTATCCCTATTTCTTGAACGTCACATTTTTTCCTTTAACCAGCAACCATAAACCCAATGCAACCTCTGATAGCATGGGTATGATGAATATCCACCCAAGTATTTGTATTAAGCTTTGAAATTGAGGACTTAGCAGATTGAACAAATGAATAAGTATATATCCAAAAGATCCTATTAATAGGAAGATGGAGAGTATTTTGGGTACATAATTGGATTTTAACCCAAGGTATCCAAGAAAAAAGATATGAAGCGAAAAAATTATTAGCCCTATGGACCATGAAGAATCAAAACTCCTAAGAAATAACCAGGTCTGTGACTCGAAGTGCGCATAACCAATTGTCGTTAAATGATATTCCGAGCCAATTAGTTCCAGGACATGGTTGAGGTTTAAGATAGAGGTTCCCAAAATAGCGGTATAAACTATTCTTAACCAAGCGGCAAGTAAGGAAATTCTTTTATTGACGGGGCTTAAATAAACATATAACCCCCAGGCAGCAAGTATATCACAAATCAGGACTACTATCCAACTTAGAATACCCAACCTAAAAAGCATCTGATTGCTTTTTACGTTATTGATTGAAGCTGTGGGATTTTCCAATTCTATTAAAGGGCCAATCGTAAGATCGGTAGCAGCTACTGCTGCTATGGTCATGAACAAAAGTGCATAACCTGCAACCTTTGCAGCTATACGTATTGATATTTCTGATTGAACACTTTTCACGTATGATTTTAACTATTCATCTATCAGTTGTAACCGATCTAGGCTATGAGTAGTTGCAAGGTTTAGTATTTAACTTTGCAAAACACAATAATCTGAAAATCCATAGGGATTTTAAGAAGAAGGCGATAACAAGCAATTACTTATAGCCATTATTGTAGCTGGTTTTTATTTTAAAAAGAGTTGCAAAAATCTCAAGTCCAGCCATTTGTCAAATTTAAATCCAATCTCCTTAAAAGTCCCTATTTCCTCAAATCCAAAGTTTTTATGAAATTCAAAACTTTTTTCATTCGAACCGTCAACTCCGGCAATCATTGTATGAAAACCATTGTCTTTTGCCAATTCGATAAGTTTTGACAAAAGCTTTTTTCCAACTCCGTTAGCTCTCATATCCCTATGAACATAGATAGAATGTTCAACACTAAATTGATAGGCTGCCCATGGCCTAAAGATTCCATAAGTCCCGAATCCTGCAACTCGATTCTCAATTTCGGCAACAATTATTGGCATTTTGTCAATTTGCTTTTTTTCAAACCACACCAATTGCTGCTGGTAAGTCCTTTTTTTATAATCATAGAGCACTGTAGAATTTAGGATTTCGTAATTCACGATATCCAAAATTTCGGTAACATCTCTTTCTTCAGCTTTTCGGATTATGATTTTCACAATATGATTATCTAAAATTGGCTAGAACAGAAGGTTATGGCTTATTTACAATTTTGATAGTAATTTTCTATTCAAACTCAATACTTTCCCCATCTTCGGGAATAAACACTTTTCCCGATAGACTGATACTCTCAACTTCATTTCTTAAATAGCTCCTTTTTGTGGGACAGTGATTTACAGCCTCCAAATGATTGGCAATCACTGTTTCCGGAGCGTTCTTGACAAACTTTAAGATATCATCCATTCTCATTAACAATGGTTGAAATATATCTAATTGCGCAGTTCCACTCGCAACTACCGAAATATCTGGTTTCAATTCAGTCAATACCTTATGAACATCTTCCGTGTATATAGTATCAGAGCTTAAATAAATGGATTTTTCACTTGGCAATTTTAAATAATAGCCCATCACATTCCCCATGGGTTTGGAAACAAATCCATAGCCATGCTTTGCTGGGATTCCACGAATCTTACCTCCCAAAAAATCCGTTTCTTCCCAATAGTCTACGGTTTGAACAACATTCAAACCTCTTTTTTTCAAAATCGACTCATCCAGCACGCTGCAAATGACAGGGGTTTGGTTTGAAAGAAGAAATTCTTCAGCTTTTTTGTCCAAATGGTCAGGATGGAGGTGTGTGATTAGGCAATGGGTCGTTTTTTCTACAATTTTCATGGCATTCGAGGGCAAATCTACAATCGGATTCCTTCTAGGTTTAAATCTGAAAAGGGTAAATGGAGGGCCTGCTTTTCCCTTTTTGGCCAGCATTGGGTCAACTAAAATGGTTGACTCGCTAGTTTCTATTACCATTGTTGCATTTCGCAAGTGATATATCTTCATTTTTTCACGTATTACTTATCCGTTTATTATTTGGAGCTAAAACTGCCACGGGGTTACCTATTTTATATACACCTATTCCATTCGTTTTACTTTAAGCCGTCCGTATAATGCCCTTTATGCTTTCCCCTTGAAAATTTTTCGGTATTAAAGTCATTGGACTTACCCTTTGGAATGGACAAGCTTTGCCATTTTTTTCCTTTGATCATTCTCCCGATGTACACAATTTGCCCTATGTGATAGGCGTAATGCATCATCTGCCTGTTTATTGCTTCAACTATGGAATGGCTTTGATTCCTAATGAGGATTTCAGTCTGAAAGTTATTAGTGTTAACCGAGTTTATTGCTTGGAAAAGACAGGACCATCCATCATGCCACTTTTTAAGCAATTCTTCCTTTGATTTAATTACTGATTCAAATTCCGAGTCTCTATCTCGCCATTCTTTTTCTCCATCGGAAACTAAAAAATCGGTCCATCTGGATTTCATGTTTCCCCAAAGATGATTGACAACAACTGCAATCGAATTGCTTTCTTCGTTGAACTGCCAAAACAGTTCCTGTTCATTAAGTTGAGCGAAAGTTTTCTCTCCAAGTATTTTGTAGTACTCAAATTGCTTTAAGACGCTATTTAGGTAGTTTTCTTCCATGTTTTTTTGTTCACCACAACAGTCTTTCTATGATTTGTGCTCCACAAAACCTAGGATATTTCACGCTTCACCCTAGGCGTATTTAAAAATACGGTAAACATAGCTGCTGCTGGTTTCTCAATTTGAAGTTAGCAAATTGTGAGTATAAATTATGGCTATGGTTAGGCTTCCGTTCTGTTTATTCGGTAGGTATCGGTAAATTATGTTGCCGTAGGAAAGATAACTTATCCCAATATCCTCTTTGAAATTTTATTTTCCCATTTTCAAATTGAAAGAATCCACAACCACGCAGTCCCAATGGGTCTTTCCATTCCAAGATACCCCAATCGTTATCCTCAAAGATATTCTCAATTATACAAGTCATATCCGCTTGATTAAACTCATTTTGAAACATTTCTCTGATAGCGGTTTTTCCAACCACAGGTTGATGAGTCACTTGATGGTTAATAGCGTCATCTTGATAAAACTCTGAAATCTTTTCAGCGTTTCCTTCGTTAAAAGCCTTTACCCATTCTTCGATTAATTGTTTTGGTCGCATTGATGTAAGTTCGTTCTGTTAGTTTACTATAAAGGATTCTAGGGCTTTCCAATTCCAAAATCAAAGGAACTGTCCACTATCCTTCTTATGGTGGCAATTTGCCCACAATGCCACATGGTGTGTTTTATGTTCCAATCTATTGTGTCAAATATGGTTTTAGCAATCGGATGAGGAACTTTGGTCGGTTTGACGGCTTTTTTCAAGTCGTTGTCGGATAGTGATTCAATTACTTTTAAAGACCGTAATTGCATATACTCCAAATGCTCCGTTAGCTGCTTGGGATTGGTTTTTCCTACCATATCCTTCGCAAGGGTGTCATAGTTACACATTTCGGTATAGAGACGTAAATTCAGCTTTTCAATTACTTCAGGAATATGCCCTACTGTAGTCATAACTGTATGGTAATAAATACTGATGGTTTGATGACCGACCTGCCAACTTAAATTTGAGTCAATTCCGTTTGCCAGGGTATCCCATTTCTCATGTGGTACAGGGGAAATCAACTTTTTAGTCCACTCAAATGCGGTTTTCGTTTGTTTGGTGAGGATTTGGATTTCTGTCATTTTATTGGTTTTGAATTCTGCTTTGCGAGCGCGATTTTATTGGCTAGGGCTTTGTGGTCTGCACAGATATTCTTTAGTAAAATGAAACTACAAAAAATCAAGTTATGCACAGCTATGGGTGGTGTTCATCTTTTTGCCCACTTTTTGTTTTTTTAAACATAAACACCAAATCATCATATGCTGGATGCTGAAGTAAACCAAGATTAATGAATCCAGCTTTTTCTGCTGCTCTTGTGGAGGCTTTGTTGGCCCTTGCAATTGGTGCAACAACTGCTTCACAATTTCCGCTTTCCAATATATAATCAGAAAGCTTTTTTAATACTTCGGTAGCAAATCCCTTTCCCCAATATTCTGGAAGAAAGGCACAAAAGATTTCGACTTCTTCGTTTTCCAAAAGAGTGAATCCTGAAACGCCAATAAACTCGTTGTTCTGGTCTTGTGTGACAGCATAGGACAAAAGTGGTTTTTCTGATTCATATAGGCCAATAGTGGTTTCAAGTAAATCCGAAACCCCTTTTTCCGTCAATATTTCTTCAGGAAAAGTCATATGTCGGGTTACAGCTTTATTGCAAAGCAATTCAACAAGCTTTTCCCTGTCTCTTAACTCCAATCTTCGGATTGCAGTTCTATCGGAATTTAAGACTTTAAATGGTTTCATTAGTCATTTTAATTGAACCCAACGGTGATAAAGATTCGGTTGTTTAAATCTTTATAAAAACCTTTAGCAATTCTATAAATGCAGCGAGGATAAAACAAATTACGCATTTGTACTCAAGTACAATTGAGTACAAACATTTCTTTTTATAAATGAATAGTAAACCCTTTGTTTTTCAATGATTTACTTCAGATTTGATTACATACGACTATTTGTTTTTTATTGCCACCATAATTGGGAAACTACTATATTTAGTGCATGCAAGAAAAGAGCCTTTCCATCAAAAATTGGGCTGATGACGACAAACCCAGAGAAAAGTTGGCACAAAAAGGACGTTCTGTACTTTCAAATGCAGAACTTTTGGCTATTTTAATTGGGTCAGGCAACAGACGTGAGACTGCGGTACAACTTTCTCAACGTATTCTTTCCACCGTGGACAACAATCTAAGCGAACTCGGAAAACTGTCCATTGATCAACTAAAAAAATTCAAAGGAATAGGAGAGGCTAAGGCCATTACCATTGCGGCAGCCTTGGAGGTAGGCCGTCGTAGACAGGGTAAGGAAGGAATCAAAGTAGAAAAAATTGGCAGCAGCCATGATGCTTTTACATTGTTGTATCCCTTTATCGGAGAATTAGAACATGAAGAGTTTTGGGTAGTCTATTTGAACAACTCCAACAAGGTGATTCATAAATCCCAGTTAAGCAAGGGGGGCATTACGGGAACCTTGGTAGATGTACGCTTGGTACTGAAACGAGCGTTGGAGCTTGGTGCGGTAGCCATTATTTTAGCACATAACCACCCCTCCGGGAGTACAAAACCAAGCACATCTGACAAACAGATAACCAAAAAGCTAAAAATTGCGGCAGAAGCTTTGGATTTAAAGGTTTTAGACCACCTAATTTTAGCCCAACACGAGTATCTTAGCTTTGCCGATAAAGGAATACTTTGAACATGTTGCTCATATACAGCCATAAAATCACCAACCGCCTTACCTATGTGACCAAACAGATTTTTGAGGGAATTTTGGGGGTTGATACCACACTGACCACCAGGGTGGAAGATTTTATAAAACATGCAGGTCCCAAAATAACCTATACTAAGCAGGCCTTACAGAACGAATTTTTTATGCGCAGCAATGACCTTTTGTTTGAACAGGGTATCAATGATTTGGACATTCGTGTTTCTGATTGGGAGGGTGTTCCTTGTTTTTTTGCCACCGATGAGAAAAGCGCCATACCCTATGATATTTTTTCAGCTAGTTTTTTTCTGTTAAGTCGGTACGAAGAATACCTTCCACATGTTAAGGACAGTGTTGGCCGCTACCCTGCGAAAGAAAGTCTGGCTTTCAGGAATAAGTTTTTAGAGATACCGGTTGTGGACCTCTGGGCCTATAAGTTGTTCAGATTGCTCAAAGTACGTTTCCCTGATATCCAATCCAAAAAAAGGAAGTACAATTTCACCAGTATAGTCAATGTAACAGCATCCCATTGCTATGCACATCGCGGTTTGGTCCGTTCTTTGGGAGGATATTTACTGGATTTTGGAAAGCTTCGTTTTAGAAGAATGGTCAAACGTACTACCGTACTATTAGGCCTTTCCAAAGACCCATATGACAACTTTGAAAAACTGGTCCAGATACATAAAAGATTTAAGGCAAAAAGTATGTTCTTCTTTCAATTTGCCGAGTATTCTGCCCACGATAAAAACATTTCACCGAACAATAACAAGTTCCGGTACTTAATTAAATCCATTGCCGATTATAGTGTTGTATCACTGAGCACCTCGTTTTTATCATCTACGGACAAAACGGTTCTTATTGAGGAGAAAAAAGGTCTTGGCGGTTTGATTCATAGACCCATAAAGTATGCAAGACTCCGTTATAATCGTGTAAATGTGCCCAATACCTATCGTACTCTGATTGAATCAGAGTTCACTGATGATTTTTCTATGGGTTATACACATCAGATTGGTTTTAGGGCAGGTACTTGTACCCCTTTTCATTTTTATGACATTAGTCTTGAATCCAAGCAGCCCCTAAAGGTTCATCCTTTTGCAATACATGATTACGCCCTGCTGGATTGTAAAAAACCCAATGAGGTATTCGATAAATTGGATACTATCTTTAGAAACACAAAAGAGGTAAAGGGCAGTTTTGTTGTCATTTTTTCCAATGAACTCCTAGGGAGCAAACATAGAATCCCTTGGATTTTGCTCTATGAAAATCTATTGAAACGTTATCATGTTTGAAGGAGTTGAGGATATTTTTTTTGATTTGGATCATACGCTTTGGGACTTTGAATTGAATTCTGCCCTTACTTTCAAAAAAATATTGGTTGAAAATGAGGTCGATGTGGAAATAACTTCTTTTTTAGAGGTGTATAGACCTATAAATCTCTCCTATTGGAAAGTGTATAGGGAAAACAGGATTAGCAAAGAAGACTTGCGCTACAACAGATTGAAAGAAACGTTTGATGCCCTCGGATATGAAGCTTCGGATGAATTGATATTTATCCTTTCTGAGCGATACATCAATTATTTATCCACTTTTGGCAATCTTATTCCCAATGCAAGGCAAGTGCTTGAGTATTTGGCTCCAAAATATAATCTACATATAATCACCAATGGGTTTCGCGAAACCCAAAGAAGTAAGATAAGAAACTCCAACATTCAACATTTTTTTAATGAAATCATTGATTCTGAGACCGCAGGGGTGAAAAAACCACATCCTCAAATTTTCGAAGCAGCATTGAAATTGGCGGATACCTCAGCAAAGAGGTCGTTAATGATAGGGGATAATCGTGAAGCTGATATTATGGGAGCGCAAGCCCTAGGTATGCAGGCACTTCATTTTAATTTTCACAATGAACCTAAGCACCAATTGTGTAGAATCATTAACAATTTGGACGAAATAAAAAACCTTTTATAGAGTTATAGTAGGGTAGTAGTAAAGCCTATTTGTTTTTTATAAAAGAATTGCGACCATGCGACCCACCTTGTCCTTACTATTCACCTTGGTGATTCCCTTGATTTTATGCCTTTCTTGTTCGGAGGAACAAGATTTTGACCAATTTGATGATTTAAACATCAATCCTGCCGTTGCCTCTAGTATTTTTTCGTTTGTAGCAGATGAGGACTTTATAAACACATTAACGGCCGTTAACACTTTTTATACCCAAACTTTCATTTTTGAGGCGTTTAGTGAACAATTTGTTGCAGAAAGATTGCTCGAAGGTACCATAACATATGAGTTTGAGAACACAACCAGCAAACCCCTAAATATAATTGTAGAGTTTTTGGATGCTGGTGATAATGTGTTGGATTTTGAAAATTTCAATATTGCCCAAGGCCCCAATGAAACGCAAACTCGAAATGTGGAATACGGTCCAAACGGAAAACCACTTGATATTTTAATCAACACTGCAAGTATTCGGGTAACGGGAAGAAACCTTGGTGATACCGTGAGTGTCTCACCAGAACAAGACGCTAGGGTTACCATGCAATCGGCTGCTGAATTTATATTCGAATTAGTGGAATGAGGTGGTTAAAGTGTCTGGCATTGGTTCCCTTGCTTGGAACCTACATATTAAGTGCTCAAAACAAGCAACTACTTTACGATTTCTATGAAATTCCCCAATCCCTAATGGTAAATCCTGGGGTCAAAGCCAATGAAAAATGGCATGTTGGCATTCCCGTTTTATCCGGAATTTCTTTCCAAGCGGCAACTAGTGGCGTAACGGTAAATGATTTATTTGCCAATGACGGTATAGATTTTAATATCAAAGTAAGGGAAAGAGCAATTAATTCCTTGAGCCGTCGTGATGATTTTAGCAGCACGAGCCAAATAGAGGTTTTCAATGTTGGTTTCAGGGGTAGAAACAGGCCTGATGATTACTACAGTTTTGGTATGTATGGTGAGACCGATATTATAGTATACTGGCCTCGAGATTTGGCCATACTCGCCTTTGAAGGCAATGGAGGGGCCAATATTGGTAGCAGCTTTGACCTGGGTCACCTTAACGTGCGGGGAGAAATGTTGAACGTGCTCCACTTTGGCATCAACCGGAAAATAGATTCGGAACTTACTGTAGGGGTCAGGGCTAAGCTATATTCCAGTATTTTCAATTTTAAGTCCACCAATAATTCGGGATCATTCAGAACTTCTCCAGGAGAACAGAACATTTTAGAAAACTCAATTGAGGCCGATATGCAACTTCAAACCGCCGGAGTGGATGAATTTTTGGATATCATAGATCAAGGTACTGGTACTAGAAGGAGAGACACGCGAAACTTGTTTACCAGAAGGGCATTGCTGGGAGGAAACCTTGGGTTGGGCTTCGATGCCGGATTTACCTATAAACTGAACGAACAGACTACAATAACTGCAAGTATCTTGGATGTAGGTTTCATCTACAATACGAAAGATGTAAGAAACTTCACTTTAGAAGGTGCTGCATCCAATGAAGGAATCAATGTTTTCTTACCTGAGGACGTTGATAACTTAGGAACGGATTTATGGCAAGAGTTGATAGATGAAATAGAGGCAGCGGTCCCTTACGATGAGAATAGCAATGGCTACATTTCCTTTAGGCCGGTTAAGGCTTATGGCTCAATCCGATACGATTTTGGCGAAGGTAGCTCCAAGACTTCAACAATAGACTGTGGTTGTGCAATAAACGTAGTAGGGGGAAGGAGTGAACAGTATTATCGCAATAGTATTGGAGGGCAGTTATTTCTTCAAAAAAGACCTTTAGGAATACAACCAGCAGTTACCGGATTTTATCAACGAAGATTTGGCAGGTCATTATCCATAAAAGGGGCTTACACTGTCGATAAATATTCATTCTCAAATGTTGGATTGGGTTTAAATCTTCAGGCAGGGCCTATCAATTTCTATATTCTAGGGGATAATCTCTTGGCATACAGAAATGTGGCGGATAGTCACTACGCATCCCTCCAATTTGGATTTAATATCATATCTTGGAACGGTAATTGATTACCGTTTATCATGAAAACCAAATGTTTCGTATCCCTAGTGTTTACAATAGTAATGAGTTGTAGTGTATTCGCTCAGTTCAATGACTACAAGTACATTATTGTGCCTAAAAAGTTTGATAACTTTAGAAAAGAGAACATGCATCAAACTAGCACTTATATAAAGTATTGGTTGACTGAAAAAGGATTTAATGTGGTATATGATGATGCCTTACCTGATGATTTGTTTAGCGATAGGTGCCTAGGTTTGATAGCTAGCTTGCAAGATATTTCTTCACTTTTTGCCACTAGAGTTTCTATCGTATTCAAGGATTGTCGGTCTGTTGAAGTATTTAGGACTGTTGAAGGCAAAAGTAAGTTGAAAGAGTTTAGGGCCGCTTATTCGGAAGCTATCCAACAAGCTTTTGTTTCTTTGGACGGCATAAATTACCAATATCAACCAAGGAATGAAAAAACGGAATCTTCGAAAGAGGAAACTTTGATATTGAATTTCAAAAACGATGTCAAAACGTTGAAAAAAGAATCGAAAGATGTTATTTTGGAACAAAAGGCAACTCAGGAAGAACAAGTTTATAAGGCTATTAAACCTAAACCAGCAATGATGGATGACGAAGCCAAAGAAACCGCTGAGGCCGAAGAATCAAAACAAGTGGTACTTGAACATGAATATACAACGGAGAATCAAACCTATAAAGCTATAGAACCTAAATCTGGCATATCGGGTCTATTGTACGCCCAACCCACTCAAAATGGATTTCAATTGGTGGACAGTTCTCCAAAAATTAGATATAAACTGGTGGAGACTTCTGTTAAGGATTTTTACTTGGTCTCAGAAGGTGACAAAGCAGGGGTTGTTTTTCAAAAAGATGGGAAATGGCGTTTAGAATATGTTGAAAATGGGGTAATGATGGTTGAAGAACTTACTATTAAGTTCTAGTATCCGTATTTTCCCTTCCATCGTTCCTTCAGAAAATTACGCATACCGTTTTCCCTCGGATTTCCTCCTGGGTTGTAGAATGTAGTACCTGAAAGCTCCTCAGGTAAGAATTCAAACTCCACAAAATTGTTTTCATGGTCATGGGCATATTGATACCCTTTTCCATATTCAAGCTCTTTCATCAATTGTGTGGGAGCATTTCGTATTTCCAAAGGAACTGATAAGTCTCCTGTTTGACGGACAGTCTGTTGAGCTTTATTTATGGCCATGTAGCTTGCATTGCTTTTGGGGGAACTGGCAAGATAGGTCGCACATTGGCTTAAAATGATTCGTGCTTCGGGGTAACCAATGGTATTTACGGCTTGAAATGTTGAGTTGGCCAGTACTAAGGCAGTTGGATTGGCATTTCCTATATCTTCGGACGCCAAAATCACCATCCTTCGGGCTATGAACTTTACGTCCTCACCACCTTCAATCATACGCGCTAGCCAATACACCGCTGCATTGGGGTCACTACCACGAATGGATTTGATAAACGCAGATATGATATCGTAATGTTGTTCTCCGGTTTTGTCATAGAGCACCGTGTTTTTTTGAACCTTTTGCAATACCATTTCATTAGTAACGGTAATGGGTTCCGAAGTCTCAGAATTGACGATAAGTTCGAAGATGTTCAGCAGTTTTCTTCCATCGCCACCCGATAATCTCAACAAAGCCTCTGTTTCTTTTAATTTTATTTCTTTGGATTTTAAGAGCACATCCGATTGAATCGCCCTTTTTAGTAAGGCTTCTAAATCTTCTTTGGTAAAGGGGTTCAGTACATAAACTTGGCATCTGGACAATAATGCCGGTATTACTTCAAAACTTGGATTTTCTGTCGTTGCACCGATTAAGGTAATCCATCCTTTCTCCACAGCACCTAATAATGAGTCTTGCTGGGATTTACTGAATCTATGAATTTCATCAATGAACAGAATCGGATTTTTAGCAGTAAAAAGGCCACCACTCTGTTTGGCTTTTTCAATTACCTCTCTAACATCTTTTACTCCACTATTTATGGCACTAAGGGTATAAAATGGCCTTTTACTATCGTTTGCCATAATCTGAGCCAAAGTAGTTTTACCCGTTCCAGGCGGTCCCCAAAGAATCAAGGACGGAAGGGTTCCATTCTTTATTTGTTGGGTAAGAGCTCCATTTTCACCCACCAAATGTTGTTGGCTAATATAACCTTCAAGTGTTTTGGGCCGTACGCGTTCCGCTAGTGGTTCGTTCATAATACTAAAAGTAAAACAATTTTTTACTCTAGGATTTAGTAGTTTGGTAAGACAAATCATCAAAACCGACAATTTGTCCATTTCACTACTGTGGAAAGGAAATTGAAACAAATACTGAGATGAAAGACTCTAAAATGCTCAAGATATCGGAAAAGACGCTCTTGGTACCGCTATTTGCGGTCTTAGCAATCTGGATGGTATATTGGGCAGAAGTACGTTTTGATTTCAATTTCAACCACTGGGGTATACAGCCTAGAAGTCCTTCAGGTTTGAAAGGGGTATTTTTTAGTCCCTTTATCCATAGTTCGGTCGAGCATTTGTACAATAACACCATTCCTTTGGCGGTATTGACTTTTTTTCTCTTTCTTTTTTATAGAACAGTAGCTTTCCGTGTATTGTTGCTTGGGGTTTTGGGCTCTGGGATTTTAACATGGGTCATTGGTAGGCCATCATACCATATTGGGGCAAGTGGCTTGATTTATGTACTGGCCAGTTTTATTTTCTTCAAAGGTATTTTTACGAAACATTACCGATTGGTAGCACTTTCACTAATTGTGGTCTTTGTGTACGGAAGTATGATATGGTACATTTTCCCTGTAAAGGACGGTATTTCTTGGGAAGGTCATCTTTCAGGTTTTCTAACAGGTCTTTTGTTGGCCTTGCTCCTTAAAGTTTATGCACCCCAAGAGAAAAAATACGATTGGGAAAAGGAGGATTTCGATGAGAAAAGTGATCCATTTCTACAGCATTTTGATGCCGATGGCAATTTTATAGGTACATCAGAAAAGCTGGAGAGAACTAACGACCAACTTGAAATAAGGTATCATTTTAAGCCTGGTGAGGATAAGGAGCCATGATTTAATTCAGGCGTTGTCTTACCACTTCGTATAAAAAAACACCACAGGCCACGGAAACATTTAGTGAGCCGATTTTGCCCATTAGGGGAATTTTGGCCCTTTTGTCAGCCGCTTTTAATATAGATGGTGAAATCCCAGTGTCTTCAGCACCCATAACAATAGCGCATGGTCCAGAAACATCCAAATCGAACAAATCATCTTTGGATTTTTCGGTTGCTGCAACAATGTTTATTCCATTTGATTGTAGGTAAAAAATGGCATCCTTCAAATGGCCTATCTTGGCAATGGGTACACTGAACGCCGCTCCTGCTGATGTTTTTACTGTATCATCAGTGACAGGTGCGGAACCTTGTTTGGGAATAACAATACCATCCACTCCGCAACACTCGGCAGTACGAATAATAGCTCCAAAATTTCTCACATCGGTTACACCATCCAACAATAGGAAAAATGGTTCTTTTTTTTCTTGAACCACTTTTTCCACCATTGTTTCAAAGTCGCTGAACGAAACAGGTGATATATTGGCAATCGCCCCTTGATGATTGTTTTTGCTCAATCGATTTAGTTTTTCAACAGGTACATAAGAGGTGCTAATATTTTCTTTGCGAAGCAAAGACTCCAGTTCTTGTGCGAGAGTTCCTTTAAGACCTTTTTGCAGGTATACTTTTTGAATTGCCTGTCCTGCTTCAACTGCTTCGATGATTGCCCGCAACCCGTATACTTGGGATTTTTTTTCCATTTTTTCTACACTAGATTCGGTGACCGAGTTTTATTAACATTCAATTAAATAGAATAACTGGGATAATTTGTACCTTAAAATGCAAAGTAAAGCAACAAAGGGCAATTATAGTAGATATATTTTGTCCATTCAGTTCTACTCAAGCTAATTCAGATTAAAAACACGGTCAAAATGAAAAGAGTAAATGGAAAAGTCTACTTGCTGTCATTGGCATTGGCGGTCAGTACGATATCAACCGCCCAGTTGGGAGCATCAAATTTTAGTGCATCCAATGCAGATTTGGATGCTTCAGGAAGGAATCCGAGACTGGATTTTGCGTTTCAACAAGTAAGGAATCAAAAACCTATAGAAAAGAAAATCAAGATACAAGGTTCTGCTTATTTTCATGAGGACTATAGGAAAGCTTCAATTTACAGTGGGGATGGAATCGAAGGAGTCTTGTTTCTAAGATATGATGGTTTTCGAGATCAGTTCGAAATCAAACCTACAACCAATAATGAAGAGACCCAAGTCCTACTTCCGCGTGAGGACATATATTGCGTACTCGATGGAAAAACAGCTAAATTCAAAAGCTATAATGACAAGAAAGGAAAGTTTAAGCAAGGTTATCTTTTTATCTTGGCAGATTTAGAAGATATGATTCTATATGAAAGACAGACAAAACTTTTTAAAGAAGGAAAAGAGGCAAGAACTTCTTTAGAACTTAATGTACCCAATCGTTTTGTTGAATCGCGACAGTTGTTTTTGGGTAAGAAAAATGGGGATGAAGAAGAAATACAATTTTTTAAAACTTCAAAGAAGGAAGTATATGCGCTGTTCGATAATGAACCTGAGGCCAGTAAAAAAATAAAACAGTTTGTTTCTAAAAATAGGTTGAACCTTAAAGAAACTGCTGACGTCGCCAAAGTGTTTAGGTATTACAATACATTATAGAAAACTAGAGAGAATAAAAAAGGCCATCCTTGTGGATGGCCTTTTTTGTTGGTATTAAAAAAATGGTTATTCGTTATTTGCAGTAAAGATAACAGGCCAATCTGCACCACCTTCTCTGGTCAACACAACAGTTCCTCTATCACCGGCTGAATTTGAAAATTCAATGGTCATATCCGCACCAGTAACATTGGTAATGCTATAGGAATACGTCAACTCTGTGTCAGAATCATCATCATCATTGGGGACAACAACACCCTCATTGAGAACCACTTCACCATCTGGTGTCAATTCTGTGCAGTCCCATTCAATAGTAATCTGTTCTCCTGTTGCAGCTCCTCTTCCTGAATAACAATCCTCAAATTGTCCAAAACTCATGTCTGAGGAAATATAAACACCACTTGAATCCTCAGTCCAAGTTACAGTACCGTTCAAGTCTGCCCCAGAGCACATACCGCCTCCACCGGGAGCAGGAAGAATACCTGTCGTTACGTAGGAGTGCGTTCCAGCCAAACTTTCGGTAATAGAACATTCAATTACTGGAAAATACTCAAATGGCGCTGAGAAGAAAGCACCACCACTTACTGGCCCACCAACATCTGTGTTCGTAAAAGTCTCTCCGTTGGTTAAATTAAGTACCAAACGAAACTCAAAACGATCTTTACCTATAATCATTGTTTCATCAATTCCTGTTGTAGAAACTAATTCGTCCGATGTAAAAGTTACCGTTATTTGAGGTAGTCCTCTATCTCCAGTACTGAAGTCACTGGCTTGCAGAGTACGTAAAGGCACTTCCGAGGTAGTCATATCGTCGGCATCGCCAGCTTCCTCAAAAGAGCGGTCATCGAAGTTAACAAAGATTTCTACACTTTCAAGCAAAGCTCCTTCTTCCTCATCCTGCTCTTCCAGTACAAGGGTGTATACTGATCCTGCATCAAAAGAAGTAGTGATGTCATTGTAGACCAAATCATTGTCTTCATCTATAGTTCTAATAATAGCACCGGTGCCAACTTCCTCCAAAATGGTATCAACAATCTTGTCGTCCGATTCACAGGCAAATAGTGTAGCTAGTGCTAAACTTAATACTGCTATTTTATTATTGTTTGTTTTCATTGTCTGCGTCAAATTTTAGTTAGCTATTGGGAATGTGGGTGAAGCCGGATTGTTATCCCAAAAGACTTGAATCGTTTGATTTGGCTTTGGATCCACAGAAGAATTGTTGTTCACAAAGTCCGCCGGGTAGTTCAAAGACCTAATATAAGATCCTGGTTCTGGTTCTAGATTAGGCTGAAAGGTTGTTGGGAAACCAGTTCTTCTGTAGAAGTTGTACCCATCAATACCATTACCAAACATCGCTATCAAAAATTGCTCTGCAAGAACATCCCATTTTCCATCCATATCCGCAGCATCAAAAAGATCACTAATGTCGCTACTGTGGTCTGAAATATCCATGTCTGAAGGAGCAAAAGCACCGTTAGCTGATGCATCCAAAGAGATGAAGGATTGAACCTTAGTTACTGACTTATCTAAACCGTCTAAAATGAACTGTCTTGCTCCATCAGTATCATTTTCAACCATCGCTACCTCAGCTTGCATAAAGTCAACCCATGAGGCTAGCATTATTGGAGTGACACCGGCACCACCGCCACCATCACCAACAGAGAGTCCTTCAAAGCTACTATCGTCAAAAATACCACCAGAAGGATAAACTCCATATACGGCTCTTGTGAACCCATCAGGTGGAATACCAGCATTCTGTCCATGATCTCTACCCCAATATCCGTTTGGAAGCACGCAGAAGGTGAAATTACCATCTGCATAATGGGCAGGTATTGGCTCCAATCCGCATGCTAAAGTCTCCTCGTTAGGTGGAATCTCTGCACCTGGAACAGCATTAACCTGTCTGTAGAAATAATAACGAATTCTAGGATCATCAGATGTGTCCATAAGGTTCATCAACCAGTTTGGCAAATAATCTGCACCTCCAGAAGGTGTGTAGTTATCAGCATATCTTGGATGTCTGGCATCTGGAAGAATGGAATTGGTTCCCCATTGGAACTGTAAGTCCTCTGCGGTTTCATCAATAAAGTTGTTTTCTGCAACAATAGCGTTAAAACTAGCTACTGCACTTCCATCAACCAATCTGCTTTGCAAATATATTTTCATTCGCAAAGTATTACAAGCTTTAACCCAGTTACTCCAAGTACCTCCGTAATAAAAATCATTTTGAGGCTCGGTGATTACATCTCTTTCAAAATTGGCAATGGCCGAGCTAAGTAACCCCAAAGCTGCTTCATAAATACTAGCTCCAGAATCCACATTAGGATTAAGTATTGGAGTTTCAGCAGTAGCCTGAATTGCTTCTGTATATGGTATATCTCCAAAGAAATCCACCAAAGTCACGATAGTATAGGCTTCGATAAATTGGGCAATGGCCGTATGTCTAAACAGTTCATTAGCTTCTGCTACCGGAGCTAATGCTCTAATATCGGCCAATATACCGTTTACCTCTAGGCCAGAAGGTAAGGTTTCACCGTTATCACCTTGGTAAGCGATGTTCCATTCCAAGTTGAGCTGTACAGGATTCAGGTTGGCAATGTTCTGATAGTTACGTCCGTTTAAATAACCGATACGTACCAAGTCGCCGCCATTTTGACCCATTAGTTCTACAAACGTTGCAAAGTCTACTTGAATTGAATTCAAAAGAAGGTCTGCGCTCGATTGATCCAAACTCAATTCGTTTGGATTATCTGTTAGATCAAGTTCAATGGTTTCGCAACCTACTAGTAGCAAGGTTGCGATGAGTGCACTTGAACCAAATTTTTTAAATATTCTTTTCATTGTTAATCTTTTTAATTTAGAATGTGGCTTTTACACTTAGACCATATCTTCTTGCACTAGGTCCAGCCAAGAAATCAAATCCTCTACCGTTACCTACACCCAAACCAGCTTGGTTAGGATCGAAGTTAGTTCCATCTGGAACGTTAAGTGCATCATAGAACAGGTTCAAACCAGTTGCTGTTATGCTCAAAGATCCAAAAGGTGTCTTATCCAAGAACTTTTTAGGCAAGGAATATCCTAAGGAAACCTCTTGTAAACGTATTACAGTTCCGTCATAAACCCCTAACTCATCCGGACCAAACAAAACATTATTGAAGTAGAATGTAGAGTTATTGATTTGCTTAGTATTTGGACTTCCATCGGATTCCTGAACCCCTGGTAGGATAAAGGTGTTGATTCTATCCACTGTATCAGTAGTCAAACCTCTACCCAGTAGAGTTGAAATTGTTCTAGAGTAGATGTCTCCTCCTTGCGTATAGTTCAACAGGAATGAGAATGTAAAGTTCTTGTAAGAAATATTGTTGTTCACATTCAAAATCCAATCTGGGTTTGGATCTCCAATCACAAACTGTCCTTGTTCTTCAATATAATCACCCGCACTATCAACCAAGAATTCTCCATTTTCATTACGGGCTATTCGAGTACCTACTAAAACACCCAGCTGTTCTCCTTCTATGGCCGCATTACCAATATCATTGAATCCAGAATATACAATGATGTCTGTGTCGGCACCTAAATCTTCTACGGTTGCATTGTTGGTAGTGAAGTTACCATTCACGTTCCAGCTGAAACCACCTTCATCCTGACTATTGAACAGATTTAATCCTAAGTCAATCTCCAAACCGTCACCTTTGATTTCACCAACGTTGGTCTGCTGTCTTGTAAATCCAGTGGAAGGATCTAACGGTCTGTCTACAATCAAATCTTCCGTAGTTCTACTGTAATATGAAGCTTCCAACGAAACTATATTGTTGAATAACCTGGTCTCAATACCCACTTCAAACTCCTGCAAAAGTTCTGGCTGCAAGTCAGGATTACCAAGTCTGTTTCCTACCGAGTT
This sequence comes from Flagellimonas meridianipacifica, assembly GCF_003001695.1. Taxonomy (GTDB): domain Bacteria; phylum Bacteroidota; class Bacteroidia; order Flavobacteriales; family Flavobacteriaceae; genus Flagellimonas; species Flagellimonas meridianipacifica. The sequence goes on from NZ_PVYX01000002.1 coordinate 92,602, forward strand.
TGTTACGATATCCACACCTTCATCTTGGAAGAACTGTGTGTTGATATTAAGGTTTGTAGCAACAGGGAATCCAGTTGGGAAGTTTGCAGATGTCCCAAAACCTGCTCTAAGTTTTAAGTAATTTATTCCTTTTTCGGATTTCAAACCGTCAAAAACAGTTGTTGGAATGAAGGACACACTCGCACTGGGATAAAAAACTGAACGATTTTCGATATCCAAGTTTGATACCCAGTCATTTCTTCCTGCCAATGTCAAGAAAATCCATCTGTCATAATCAAAATCTGCTTGAAGAAAAGCTCCAGCAATATTTCTTTCTTGAAAGAACTGAATCTCATTTTGGTTGGCAAAGTTCACATGTCTAAAAACATCAAATACTTGCTGACCGCTACTTGCTACACCATTTCTATCCAAAACTTCTCTTCTGGAAGTAATACCAGCGTTGAATGTCATACCTACTTGGTCAGTAAGGTCATAATCTCCATTCAAGATAAGGTCATGGTTCAAGATGGTGTTGGTATTGTTCCAAGTTTGGTAGAAACCACTTATCAGTTCTGCATTTGGTTGGCCTCTTCCTCCCGCATTTTGTTGGTTTACATTATTCTCACTAAATACATCTAAACCAAATCTGTATAATAAATTAAGGTTGTCATTAAAATTATAGGTCAAGGACATATTACCAAATACACGATTGGTTACCTGCTGCACTTTAGCGTTGGCAACGGTCCATAATGGGTGTTGAATACTGTTATTCTGTCTGTAGTAAACACTTGAACCATCAAGTGGGTTTTGGAAAGGTAATCCAATTAAATCCACACTTCTAGGCGTAAAGAATAATTCTCCGAAAACCGATGAACCCGTTGCCTGGTTCAATGCTCCGTTACCCACACTGGCCGCAACTGGAGGAGTACGGAAATCCGTGTTTGAGAAGTTCAATGTACCAGCTACAGTGAACTTGTTGGAAAGGATAGCTCTACCCCCAAGTCCTATTGTATATCTTCTAAGATTATTTCCAGGAGTAAATCCTTCATCATCTAAATGACCGAAGTTAGCGTTATATGATACTTTTCCATCGTCAGAAGCTCCTCTAATATTAATGGAGTTGGACTTAACGGTTCCAGTTCTAAAGAAATCAGGAACACTATTGTAAGGTCTCCATTCATATCGAACTCCTGCAAACTCAGGGAACGCATCAGGAATACCAGTGGCGCTTGCAGCGGTAGAGTATGGGTGAGCCAAGGTACCATCGTCATTAAAACCTACATTGTCTCTTGAATCTACACCATTAATCCAACCTGCGACACCATCTCTTTCAAAACTAGGTCCCCAGTTACTGAAGAACCATCCAAAAGCTTGGTCAAAACCATTTCCAAACTGGTTTTGATAATCTGCCAAGGATGCAATTTCATTAAAGAAAAGGGAGGAGGTTACGGTAATCTCATTTTTCTTTACCGCCCCTGCAGAGGAACCATTCTTTGTAGTAATCAATATTACACCATTACGTCCCAAAGTACCATAAAGAGTTGCTGCAGCCAAACCTTTAAGAACGTTTACACTCTCTATGTTGTTCGGATCTAAATCCAAAAATCGGCTTGAACCTGAGTTACCATCGATAAAGTCATCATCATCATCACCATCGATACCCCCTACATTATTAGTGTCACTGGAAAACGGTACGCCATCAACAATGAAGAGTGGTTGGTTGCTCCCGCTAAAGGAACTAAAGCCACGGATGATGATATTGGTTCCAGAACCTGATAAACCACTTTGTTGAGTAATGTTAAGACCAGAAGCCTTACCAGTCAAAACTCTACCAACATCACCTTCTGTTCTCTGCTCTAAGGCTTCGCTTCCCACCTCTGATACAGCATATCCCAGAGCTTGTTTCTCTCTTTTAATACCTTGGGCTGTAACGATTACCTCTTCAAGAGCTTGGGCATCCTCCTCCATTTGGACATTGACGGTATTTCCAGCACCAACAGTACGTCTTACCTCTTTTTGACCAATGTAGGTAAAAAGAAGTGTCTGGCCCACGCTTGCCGAAATAGAGTAATTCCCGTCAAAATCTGTTTGAGTACCATTACTGGTACCTTCTACGACAATGTTAACTCCAGGAAGCGGCAGACCGTCGGAATCTGTAACCGTACCTGAAATCGTCTTGTCTTGTGCAAAGGAAAGATGCACAACAAACGCCAATAGTAGCGTTAACAATCCATTAAGTTTTGTTCTCATTACTTTAATTATTTGAATTAGCTGGCCCTAAAGTCATAATTTCATGTTAATAATCCAAAGGATTTTAGATAAAATTTTAGAATTCCTTAAGAATTTGGAAAGGAATCAAAAAAGTTCGCAAAGTTTAGAAAAAACACAATTGTCGCTCTTCTTTTTGAGGATTTGTCAAAAAAGACGGGGGATCCCCACTTTTTTTAAATACGGGGCTCTTTTAACCTCAGATAGAATAAATATATAAGGTATAGTTTTGAATTTTTGGGTTGTAATAATTGAAAGCCTGAAAGGATAAAACCACTGTTTCCTCTTCTTAAAATCAAGGTTTTAATTCTGAGATGATATTCACCAAATCATTCAATGTTTTTTAAACCAAGTGCTAAATGGTCTGCTACCTATTAATTATTCTTCTAAAAAAGATAAGGACCATTTGATTTATTCCTAATAATCACTACATTTGCACCCCTCAAAACGAGGGTTGTTTTGATTTTATAAAGAAATTTTAATGCCAACAATTTCACAATTAGTACGAAAAGGAAGAGTCACAATTACCAAGAAGAGTAAATCGGCTGCTTTGGATTCGTGTCCTCAAAGAAGAGGGGTTTGTACGCGTGTTTACACTACTACGCCAAAAAAACCAAATTCTGCAATGCGTAAAGTTGCTAGGGTTAGGTTAACGAACGGTAAAGAGGTAAATGCATACATCCCTGGAGAAGGTCACAACCTCCAAGAGCACTCGATAGTATTGGTAAGAGGTGGAAGAGTAAAGGATTTGCCTGGTGTGCGATACCACATTGTTCGAGGGGCTTTGGATACTGCTGGAGTAGCAGGAAGAACCCAAAGACGATCAAAGTATGGTGCAAAGCGTCCTAAAAAGTAATTAAACACTTTTAAGAAGAAGAGATGAGAAAAAGACAGGCAAAAAAAAGACCGTTGTTGCCAGACCCAAGGTTCAATGACCAACTGGTAACACGTTTTGTCAATATGATGATGTGGGACGGAAAAAAATCCGTTGCCTACAGAATTTTTTACGATGCCATAGACATCGTTGACGAAAAGAACACGGACGAAGAAAAAACTGCTCTTGAACTTTGGAAGGATGCACTTTCAAATGTTATGCCACACGTTGAGGTAAGAAGTAGAAGAGTAGGTGGAGCCACATTCCAAATACCAATGCAGATTCGTCCTGATAGAAAAATTTCTACTGCTATGAAGTGGTTGATTAGTTATGCTAGAAAGCGTAATGAGAAATCCATGGCTCAAAAATTGGCTGCTGAGATTTTGGCTGCTGCCAAAGAAGAAGGTGCTGCAGTTAAGAAAAGAGTAGATACACACAAAATGGCTGAGGCCAATAAAGCATTCTCACACTTTAGATTCTAGTCAATACAATGTCAAGAGATTTAAAATACACAAGGAATATTGGTATTGCAGCTCATATTGATGCTGGTAAGACCACAACAACAGAACGTATTCTTTTTTATACAGGTGTTAGTCACAAGATTGGTGAGGTGCATGATGGTGCTGCAACAATGGACTGGATGGAGCAGGAACAAGAGCGTGGTATCACCATTACCTCGGCCGCTACAACTTGTACCTGGCAGTTTCCAACGGAGCAGGGTAAACCTACTTCTGATGCCAAAGACTACCATTTCAATATTATTGATACTCCCGGACACGTTGACTTTACCGTTGAGGTGAACCGTTCTTTACGTGTTTTGGATGGGTTGGTTTTCTTGTTTAGTGCGGTTGACGGTGTTGAGCCACAATCGGAAACTAACTGGAGGCTAGCTGATAACTACAAAGTACCGCGTATCGGTTTCGTAAATAAAATGGACCGTCAAGGTTCCAACTTCTTGAATGTGTGTAAGCAGGTTCGTGAGATGTTGGGCTCTAATGCGGTGCCAATTGTGTTACCGATTGGTGAAGAAGCTGACTTTAAAGGTATTGTTGACCTTGCTAAGAACAGGGCTATTGTGTGGCACGACGACAACTTTGGTTCTACGTTTGATGTTATCGATATTCCTGCTGAGATGGAAGCTGAGGTAAAAGAGTATAGAGCCGCTTTAATTGAAGCAGTAGCAGAGTACGATGAAGCTTTGATGGAAAAGTTCTTCGAAGATGAAGATTCTATAACAGAAGAGGAAGTGCATGCGGCGTTGAGAGCTGCGGTCATGGATAGAGCCATCATCCCTATGGTTTGTGGTTCTTCATTTAAAAACAAAGGGGTGCAGTTCTTGTTGGACGCAGTTTGCCGTTACTTACCTTCTCCTTTGGATAAGGATGATATCATAGGTACGGATCCTGCTACTGGTGAGGAAATCACCAGAAAGCCTGACCCAAAAGAGCCTTTTTCTGCTTTGGCGTTTAAGATTGCTACTGATCCCTTCGTAGGTCGTTTGGCATTCTTTAGAGCATACTCTGGTCGTTTGGATGCTGGTTCTTACATCTTGAATAACCGTTCAGGTAAGAAAGAGCGCATCTCACGTATCTACCAAATGCACTCCAACAAGCAGAATGCTATTGAATATATTGAAGCCGGGGATATTGGAGCTGCTGTAGGATTTAAGGATATCAAGACTGGTGATACCATGTCTTCGGAGAAGCATCCTATTGTGCTTGAAAGTATGGATTTCCCTGATCCCGTAATCGGTATCGCGGTTGAGCCTAAAACTAAAGCTGATGTAGATAAATTGGGTATGTCTTTGGCCAAATTGGCTGAGGAAGATCCTACATTCCAAGTTAAGACTGATGAAGCTTCTGGTCAAACCATTATCTCTGGTATGGGTGAGCTTCACTTGGATATTATTGTTGACCGTTTGAGACGTGAGTTCAAGGTTGAAGTGAACCAAGGTCAGCCTCAGGTTGAATATAAAGAGGCCTTGACTGCAGTTGCGAATCACAGAGAGGTATACAAAAAGCAAACCGGTGGTCGTGGTAAGTTCGCGGACATTGTGTTTGTTATGGAGCCTGCAAGTGAAGAGGCTGGTGCTGGTTTGGAATTCATTAATGAGATAAAAGGAGGTAACATTCCTAAAGAATATATCCCATCCGTAGAAAAAGGATTCAAGGAGGCTATGAAGAATGGTCCTTTGGCTGGATTCGAGATGGATAGTATGAAGATTACCCTAAAAGATGGTTCTTTCCACCCTGTGGATTCTGATTCTCTTTCTTTCGAACTTGCTGCTAAACTTGGATACAAGGAAGCTGCAAGAGCTGCAAGAGCTGTGTTGATGGAACCTATTATGAAATTGGAGGTATTGACTCCAGAAGAAAACATGGGTGACATCGTAGGGGACTTGAACCGAAGAAGAGGTCAAGTAAACAATATGGATGATAGAGCTGGTTCTAAAGTTGTAAAAGCTGAAGTACCATTATCTGAAATGTTCGGATACGTAACTTCTTTGAGAACGTTGTCTTCAGGTAGAGCAACGTCTACTATGGAATTTTCACATTACGCAGAAACTCCTTCTAACATTGCAGAGGAAGTAATCAAATCTGTAAAAGGGGTAACCGCTTAAAATATTCAGCAAGATGAGTCAAAAAATTAGAATTAAATTAAAGTCTTACGACCACAATTTGGTGGATAAATCTGCTGAGAAAATTGTGAAAACGGTAAAGACAACAGGTGCTGTTGTAACTGGACCAATTCCATTACCAACGCACAAAAAGATATTTACAGTTTTACGTTCACCTCACGTGAACAAGAAATCTAGAGAGCAATTTCAGTTGAGTTCATACAAGAGATTGCTTGATATTTACAGTTCTTCTTCAAAAACTATTGATGCTTTAATGAAATTAGAGCTTCCAAGTGGTGTAGAAGTCGAAATAAAAGTGTAGATTTGCACGCCCTTAGAAAATAGGGGTGAACATGTCCTGAGCTGCGGGCGAGGGAAAAACGGGAAAAAGAAAAATATCTGGGTCACAGAATCTTTTCTTTGACCCAATTTTTTTGCCAAGAAATTGGCTTTTAAAACTGAATAATAAATAAGTAATAATATGTCTGGGTTAATAGGAAGAAAAATCGGCATGACCAGCATTTTCGACGAGAATGGGAAGAACATCCCATGTACCGTTTTGGAAGCAGGACCATGCGTGGTTACCCAAGTCAGAACCGAAGAGGTAGACGGGTACAGTGCCCTTCAGCTCGGTTTCGATGACAAGGCAGAAAGACGTGCAAACAAGGCCGAATTAGGTCATGCTAAAAAAGCAGGTGCTTCTCCAAAAAAGAGAGTCGTTGAATTCCGTGATTTTGAAGGTGAATACAAATTGGGAGACACTGTTGGTGTTGATCTATTTGTTGAAGGAGAGTTTGTTGATGTAGTAGGTACATCAAAAGGAAAAGGATTTCAAGGTGTCGTTAAAAGACATGGCTTTGGAGGTGTTGGACAAGCAACCCATGGTCAGCACAACAGATTGAGAGCTCCTGGTTCCATTGGTGCTGCATCGTATCCTGCTCGCGTTTTCAAAGGAATGAAGATGGCCGGTAGAATGGGTGGAGAAAGAGTTACAGTTCAAAACTTAAGAGTATTGAAAGTGGTTCCTGAGAAAAACCTTATCGTAGTGAAAGGTGCTGTTCCGGGTCACAAAAATGCTTACGTAACAATCGAGAAGTAATGAAGGTAGCAGTTTTAGATATTACGGGAAAAGAAACAGGAAGAAAGGTTGACCTTTCTGACGATGTTTTCGGAATAGAGCCTAATGAGCATGCTATTTACTTGGATGTAAAGCAATATTTGGCACACCAGAGACAAGGTAATCATAAAGCCAAAGAAAGAGCTGAGATTGCTGGAAGTACTCGAAAAATCAAGAAGCAAAAAGGTACTGGTACGGCTCGTGCAGGTAGCATCAAGTCTCCTGTTTTTAGAGGAGGTGGTAGAATCTTTGGTCCTAGACCTAAAGATTATAACCAAAAGCTTAACAAGAATGTGAAGCGTTTGGCCAGAAAATCTGCTCTTAGCCAAAAAACTAAAGCGAAATCTTTAGTTGTAGTTGAGGATTTCAATTTTGAAGCCCCTAAAACAAAGGATTTCGTATCGTTCTTGACTTCTTTGGGAATTGAGAATAACAAGTCTTTGGTCGTTTTGGGAGGTGCAAATGACAATGTGTATTTGTCTTCACGCAACTTGGAACGTTCCGAGGTAATCAACAGTTCTGAATTGAACACTTATAAAATAGTAAATGCGAATAGCATTGTGTTGACCGAGAGTGCTTTGGAAGGAATTGAATCGAACTTAAAGAAATAAGAGTATCATGAGTGTGTTGATAAAGCCAATCATTACGGAAAAAATGACCGCGGATAGCGAGCTTTTCAATCGTTATGGATTCTACGTTGACCCAAGTGCCAACAAAATCCAAATCAAAGAAGCGGTTGAGGCCACTTATGGTGTATCTGTGGAAAAAGTAAGAACTATGAATTACGGTCCAACCCGTAAGTCTAGATATACAAAAACAGGTATCCAACACGGTAAAACCAACGCTTTGAAAAAAGCGATTGTGGATGTTGCCGAAGGAGATATTATTGATTTTTACAGCAATCTATAAGGACAAGAGATGTCAGTTAGAAAATTAAAACCGATAACCCCTGGACAGCGTTTTAGAGTAGTAAACGGATTTGACGCGATTACTACTGATAAGCCGGAGAAGAGTTTGATCGCTCCGTTAAAAAAGTCGGGTGGTAGGAACAGTCAAGGAAAAATGACCATGCGCCACAGAGGTGGGGGTCATAAAAGAAGGTATCGTATTATCGATTTCAAAAGAGATAAGCAAGGTGTTGAAGCTACTGTAGTTTCTATCCAGTACGATCCCAACAGAACAGCTTTTATCGCATTGGTGGAGTACAAAGATGGTGAGAAGCGATATGTGATTGCACAAAACGGATTGCAGGTAGGCCAGAAGATTTCTTCCGGTTCCAACTCTGCTCCAGAAATTGGTAACGCGTTGCCATTGAGCGAAATTCCTTTAGGTACAATTATTTCCTGTATCGAACTTCGGCCTGGTCAAGGTGCTGTTATTGCAAGAAGTGCTGGTACTTTTGCACAATTGATGGCGAAGGATGGAAAGTTTGTTACTATTAAATTGCCTTCTGGTGAAACTCGAATGATATTGGCCAATTGCTTGGCTACTGTCGGGGCAGTTTCCAACTCTGACCACCAATTGTTGGTATCTGGTAAAGCAGGTAGAAGCAGATGGTTAGGTAGAAGACCAAGAACTAGACCAGTAGCCATGAACCCAGTTGATCACCCAATGGGAGGTGGTGAAGGAAGGGCTTCCGGAGGTCACCCAAGATCTAAGAACGGTATTCCAGCTAAAGGATTTAGAACTCGTTCTAAGACCAAGGATTCCAATAGATACATTGTAGAACGTAGAAAGAAATAAAAGTAAAGAGAAATGGCACGTTCATTAAAAAAAGGACCATACGTTCACCACAGTCTGGAAAAGAAAGTACAGAACAATATAGAATCAGGAAAGAAGACCGTGATCAAAACTTGGTCAAGAGCTTCAATGATCACTCCTGATTTCGTAGGACAAACCATCGCAGTGCACAACGGGAGACAATTTGTTCCTGTATATGTAACTGAGAACATGGTAGGTCACAAACTAGGAGAATTTTCACCTACACGATCTTTTAGAGGTCATGCAGGAGCTAAAAACAAAGGTAAAAAGTAAGTAAGCAATGGGAGTTCGTAAAAGACAAATGGCCGAAAGAATCAAGGCTGAGAAAAAGCAACTTGCTTTTGCAAAGTTGAACAATTGCCCAACTTCGCCAAGAAAAATGCGATTGGTAGCTGACCTGATCAGAGGAAAGCAAATTGAAATGGCTTTGGCTATTTTGAGGTTCAACCAAAAAGAGGCATCAAGAAGATTGGAAAAACTATTGCTTTCAGCTATTGCCAATTGGGAAGCTAAGAATGAGGAAGCTAGCATTGAAGATGCAGACCTTTTCATCAAGGAAATCCGTGTGGACGGTGGAACTATGTTGAAAAGATTGCGTCCAGCACCTCAGGGTAGAGCGCATAGAATTAGAAAACGTTCCAACCATGTAACCTTGGTATTGGAAGCTAACAATAACGTTCAAAGCTAGAACAGAATTATGGGACAGAAGACCAATCCGATAGGAAATCGCTTAGGAATTATCAGAGGATGGGAATCCAACTGGTACGGAGGCAATGATTACGGCGATAAGCTGGCTGAGGATGACAAAATCAGAAAGTATATCCACGCACGTTTGGCCAAGGCTAGTGTGTCTAGGGTTATTATAGAAAGAACTTTAAAATTGATTACAATTACCATTACTACGGCTCGTCCAGGTATCATTATTGGTAAAGGTGGTCAGGAGGTTGATAAACTTAAGGAAGAGCTTAAGAAAATTACCAACAAAGAAGTTCAAATCAACATTCACGAAATCAAAAGACCAGAGTTGGATGCCAACTTGGTTGCTGCGAGTGTTGCCAGACAGATTGAAAGTAGAATTTCATACCGTAGAGCCATTAAAATGGCGATTGCTGCTGCAATGCGTATGAATGCTGAAGGAATCAAAATTCAAATCTCTGGACGTTTGAATGGAGCTGAAATGGCACGTTCAGAGTCCTATAAGGAAGGTAGAATTCCATTATCAACGTTTAGAGCTGATGTGGATTATGCCCTAGTTGAAGCTCACACTACCTATGGTAGATTGGGTATCAAGGTTTGGATTATGAAAGGTGAAGTGTACGGAAAGAGAGAGCTTTCTCCCCTAGTTGGACTATCCAAGAGCCAAGGAAAAGGTGGAAAGCAAGATGGTGGAGGAAAGAGACAACAACGCCGTAGAAAGTAATTAAGATAAAGTAGAGGAAACATGCTACAGCCAAAAAGAACAAAGTTTCGTAAAGCGCAGAAGGGAAGAATGAAAGGAAATTCCCAAAGAGGACACCAACTTTCCAATGGAATGTTCGGAATCAAGTCTTTGGATTCACACTTCATCACTGCCCGTCAAATAGAGGCTGCACGTATTGCTGCGACAAGATACATGAAAAGACAAGGTCAATTGTGGATTAAGATTTTCCCAGACAAGCCTATCACCAAGAAACCTCTTGAGGTACGTATGGGTAAAGGTAAAGGTGCACCTGAATATTGGGTGGCTGTTGTTAAGCCAGGTCGAATCATGTTCGAGGTTGCTGGAGTACCACATGACATTGCTAAAGAAGCACTTCGTTTGGCAGCACAAAAGTTGCCTGTGAAAACAAAGTTTGTAGTTGCAAGGGACTATTCCGCTTAATCTTTTAATGGGTAAGAAAATGAAACAGTCAGAAATAAAAGAACTTTCGGTAGAAGAGCTTAGAGAAAAGCTAACCGAGTTGAAAAAACAGCATGAAGACCTTAAAATGGCACATGCAGTGACACCATTGGAAAATCCTATGCAGATTCGCAGTACACGAAGAACTGTAGCACGATTGGCAACAGAATTAACTAAAAGGGAAGTACAATAATTGGTTTTGCCTTATGGAAAAAAGAAACTTAAGAAAAGAAAGAATAGGGGTTGTTACCAGTAGCAAAATGGAAAAATCCATTGTTGTTGCAGAGGTAAAACGAGTAAAGCACCCAATGTACGGGAAGTTCGTTTTGAAAACCAAGAAATATGTTGCCCATGATGAGAAGAATGATTGCAACGAAGGTGACACCGTTAAAATAATGGAAACCCGACCATTGAGTAAGACTAAGTGCTGGAGATTGGTTGAAATCCTTGAAAGAGCTAAATAATCATGGTACAACAAGAATCTAGATTAAAGGTTGCGGATAACACTGGTGCAAAAGAAGTTTTGACCATCCGCGTATTGGGAGGAACAAAAAGAAGATATGCTTCATTGGGAGATAAAATTGTAGTTACTGTAAAAGAAGCTACTCCGAATGGAACAGTAAAGAAAGGTTCAGTTTCTACCGCTGTTGTGGTTAGAACCAAAAAAGAGGTAAGAAGACCTGACGGTTCTTACATCCGTTTTGATGATAATGCTTGTGTATTGTTGAACCCTACCGGAGAGATGAGAGGAACTCGTGTTTTTGGACCTGTAGCCAGAGAGCTTAGGGACAAGCAGTTCATGAAGATTGTTTCATTGGCCCCAGAGGTACTTTAAAAGTAGAAGAGAGATGAAATTAAAGATAAAAACAGGGGATACGGTTGTAGTTACTGCTGGAGACCACAAAGGGTCTGAAGGAAAAGTGGTAAAAATTGACCGTGAAAAGAACAAAGCTATCGTAGAGGGTATCAATATGGTGTCCAAGCACGAGAAGCCAAGTGCTCAGAACCCTCAAGGAGGAATAGTGAAAAAAGAAGCACCAATCCAAATTTCCAATCTATCCTTGATCGATCCTAAATCTGGTGAGCCTACCAGAGTTGGATTTGAAGTAAGAGATGGGAAGAAGGTTCGCGTTGCTAAAAAATCCAATGAAGTACTTTAGTTATGAGTTATATTCCTAGACTTAAGCAAGAATATAAGGAGCGCGTGATGAAAGCTCTTTCCGATGAATTCGGATACAAGAACATTATGCAGGTTCCTAAATTGGAGAAAATTGTAGTTAGCCGTGGTGTAGGTGCTGCAGTTTCAGATAAAAAATTAATTGACCATGCGGTGGAGGAACTTACCAATATCACAGGTCAAAAAGCAGTAGCAACATTATCCAAAAAAGACGTTGCTTCCTTCAAGTTGAGAAAAGGTATGCCAATCGGCGCCAAAGTAACTTTGAGAGGTGAGCGTATGTATGAGTTTTTGGATAGATTGATTACCACTGCGCTTCCAAGGGTACGTGATTTCCAAGGAGTGAAGGCCAACGGTTTTGACGGAAGAGGGAACTACAACCTGGGGATTACAGAACAAATCATCTTTCCAGAAATCAATATTGACAAGATCAATAGAATCAACGGAATGGATATCACCTTTGTTACTTCTGCACAGACGGACAAAGAAGCAAAATCATTATTAAGCGAATTGGGAATACCCTTTAAAAAGAACTAATATGGCCAAGGAATCAATGAAAGCCCGTGAAAGAAAAAGGGCAAAAACGGTAGCCAAATACGCGGCAAAGCGAAAAGCTTTGAAAGAAGCAGGAGATTATGAAGCACTTCAGAAGCTTCCTAAGAACGCTTCACCGGTAAGAATGCGCAACCGTTGCAAGTTGACAGGAAGACCTAGAGGATATATGAGAACTTTTGGTATTTCAAGGGTAACCTTTAGAGAGATGGCCAATCAAGGCTTGATTCCAGGAGTTAAAAAGGCTAGTTGGTAAACCGATATAAAGAAAAGAAATGCTTACAGATCCAATTTCAGATTATCTGACCAGAATAAGAAATGCCAGCAAGGCAGGTCATAGGGTAGTGAACATTCCAGCTTCCAACTTGAAGCAACAAATGACTAAAATCCTTTTTGATCAAGGATTCATTTTGAGCTATAAGTTTGAAGAGAATGAGGTTCAAGGAAACATCAAAATCGCATTGAAGTACGATAAGTTTACCAAAGAGCCCGTGATTAAAAAAATTCAAAGGGTAAGTAAACCAGGTCTTCGCAAGTATGCAGGTTCAGGTGAATTGCCAAGAGTATTGAATGGTTTGGGTATTGCAATCGTCTCTACTTCCCACGGAGTAATGACCAGCAAGCAAGCCAAGCAAGAAAACGTAGGTGGCGAAGTATTGTGCTACGTTTATTAATGATAAAAGAATAGAGAAATGTCAAGAATAGGTAACAGTCCAGTTGCAATTCCAGAAGCAGTTACAGTTGAGGTAAACGGCAACAACGTAACCGTTAAAGGTAAACTTGGAGAATTGACACAAGATTTTTCAGGAGTTTCCATTAAGGTAGAGGAAGGTAATGTGGTTGTAGAGAGACCTTCTGATTCTAAAGAACACAAGGCTAAGCACGGACTATACCGCGCTTTGATTTCCAATATGGTTGAAGGTGTTTCCAAAGGTTTCACCAAGGAATTGGAATTGGTTGGTGTTGGTTATCGTGCCAGCAACCAAGGACAAAAATTGGATTTGGCGCTTGGTTTTTCACATAATATCGTATTGGATATTGCTCCTGAAATCAAAATCGAGACCGTTTCTGAAAAAGGAAAGAACCCTATTGTGAAATTGACATCACATGACAAGCAATTGGTTGGACAAGTAGCGGCTAAAATCCGTTCCTTCCGTAAGCCAGAACCTTACAAAGGAAAAGGTGTGAAGTTTGTTGGTGAGCAATTGAGAAGAAAAGCAGGTAAATCAGCGTAATACGTAGTACAATGAAATTATCCAAGACTGATAGAAAGTTAAGAATACGAAGAAGAATACGTAAGATTTCCTTCGGTACAGAAGCTAGACCTAGACTATCTGTTTTCCGAAGCAACAAGGAAATCTATGCGCAATTGATAGACGACAATAAAGGTGTTACATTGGCGGCTGCATCTTCCAGAGACAAAGGAATCGATGCCAAAGGCACAAAATCAGATATTGCTGCTTCTGTTGGAAAAGCAATTGCAGAAAAAGCACAGAAGTTAGGTATCGAAGCTGTTTCTTTTGACAGAGGAGGTAACCTATATCACGGAAGAGTAAAATCATTGGCTGAAGGTGCCAGAGAAGCAGGACTTAAATTCTAATAACTATGTACGGAAAGTATAAAAATGTGGAAATAGTTAAACCAGGGGGTCTGGAATTGAAAGATCGTTTGGTTGGAGTTCAAAGAGTTACCAAGGTAACCAAGGGTGGACGTGCATTCGGATTTTCTGCCATAGTTGTAGTAGGAGATGAAAACGGTGTTGTAGGTCACGGTTTGGGTAAATCCAAAGAAGTTGCCACGGCTATCGCTAAGGCTATCGAGGATGCTAAAAAGAATTTGGTACGCATTCCTTTGAACAAAGGAACATTGCCACACGAACAAAAAGGTAAGTATGGCGGTGCGCGAGTATATATCCAACCTGCATCACAAGGTACCGGGGTAATTGCTGGTGGTGCTGTACGTGCAGTGTTGGAAGCAGTAGGTGTACATGATGTATTGTCAAAATCCCAAGGTTCTTCCAATCCACACAACGTGGTAAAAGCAACTTTTGACGCCCTTCTTCAATTGAGAGGAGCACAAACAGTAGCAAATCAAAGAGGAATTTCCTTGGAAAAAGTCTTTAAAGGATAAATAGGATAGCATGGCAAAGATTAAAGTAAAACAAGTTCGAAGTGCCATCAAAAGGCCACAAAACCAAAAAAGAACTTTGGAGGCTTTGGGACTTCGTAAAATAGGACAGGTAGTTGAGCATGATACAACGCCAAATATCCTTGGAATGATTGATAAAGTAAAACACTTGGTTTCCACTGAGGAAGCTTAAAAATAGTTGGTAATGGAATTGCATAATCTTAAACCAGCCGAAGGTGCTGTACAAAAAGAAGGAAAACGTGTAGGTAGAGGAGAAGGTTCCGGAAAAGGAGGTACTTCCACAAGAGGACACAAAGGTGCAAAGTCTAGATCTGGATATTCCAAGAAAATTGGTTTTGAAGGGGGTCAGATGCCGTTACAACGACGTGTTCCTAAGTTCGGTTTTAAAAACATTAACCGAAAAGAATACCAAGGCGTAAACTTGAGCAAGTTGCAAGAATTAGTGGATAAAGGATTGGTGAAGAAGGAAGTAACGTTGGATACGTTGGTAGAAAACCGCTTGGCTCACAAAAACGACTTAGTAAAGATTTTAGGAAATGGGGAGCTAAAAGCTTCTTTGAAAGTATCAGTACATAAATTTACTGCATCTGCCAAAGCTGCAATCGAAGCTGCTGGTGGTGAAGCAATAAGTTTATAAGAACAACGCATGAAGAAATTTGTAGAGACCATATCGAATATCTGGAAAATTGAGGAACTAAGACAACGCATCTTGGTTACCTTGGGTTTGCTTTTGGTGTACCGTTTTGGAGCACAGGTAGTACTTCCAGGTATTGATACTGCCCAATTGGCAGAACTTTCATCAAATACAGAACAGGGTATTTTAGGTATCCTTAATGCATTTACAGGAGGGGCTTTCGCTAACGCTTCTGTTTTTGCTTTGGGAATTATGCCTTATATCTCTGCTTCCATTGTGGTCCAGTTGATGGGGATAGCGATTCCTTATCTACAAAAACTACAGAAAGAAGGAGAGAGCGGAAGAAAGACCATAAATCAGATTACCCGTTGGTTGACCATCGGTATTTGTGTGGTTCAGGCTCCAGCATACTTATATGGATTGAGTGCTTTGGGTGTTCCTGAAAGTGCTTTTATTCTAGGTAAAGGTCTTGATTTCATCATCCCATCGGTAATCATCTTGGTAACTGGTACTATCTTCGCGATGTGGTTGGGAGAGAAAATTACGGATAAAGGAATCGGTAATGGAATCTCTTTGTTGATTATGATTGGTATCATAGCAACTATGCCACAGTCCTTTGTTCAGGAATTTATTTCTAGAACCACCAACAACACCGGTGGAATCATGTTCATGTTGATTGAAGTGATTATTTGGTTCTTGGTTATCTTGGCTAGTGTACTATTGGTAATGGCTATTCGTCAAGTACCGGTACAATATGCAAGAAGAACAGCTTCCGGAGGATATGAAAAGAACATGATGGGGTCTAGACAATATATCCCATTAAAGTTGAATGCTTCTGGGGTAATGCCTATCATTTTTGCACAAGCAATTATGTTCGCGCCTAGTTTAATTGGTAGAACATTCAATGATACCGCTGCTGGTCAGTGGATGGAAGTCCAATTTGCAGACATCTTCGGATTGGCATACAACATTTTGTTTGGTGTATTGATTATCATATTCACGTATTTCTATACTGCGATTACAGTACCTACCAACAAAATGGCAGATGATTTGAAAAGAAGTGGTGGATTTATTCCTGGAATCAGACCTGGAAAGGAAACTGGTGATTTCTTGGATAAAATCATGTCTTTGATAACCTTCCCTGGGTCTATCTTCTTGGCTTTGTTGGCGGTATTGCCAGCGGTAGTCGTTAAGTTGATGGATGTACAAGCAGGTTGGGCATTGTTTTACGGAGGAACCTCCCTATTGATTATGGTAGGTGTGGCTATTGATACAGTACAGCAAGTAAATTCGTATTTGTTGAATAGACACTATGACGGTTTGATGAAAACAGGTAAAAACAGAAAAGTAGCATAACCTATGGCGAAGCAAGCGGCAATAGAACAAGACGGAACTATTATCGAGGCATTATCCAATGCTATGTTTCGAGTAGAATTGGAAAATGGACATGTGGTAACGGCCCATATCTCTGGAAAGATGCGTATGCACTATATCAAATTACTTCCAGGAGATAAGGTGAAGTTGGAGATGAGTCCATATGATTTAACAAAAGCAAGAATTACGTATAGATACTAATACGATGAAAGTAAGAGCATCCATAAAGAAAAGAAGTGCCGATTGCAAGATAGTTCGCAGAAAGGGCAGATTGTATGTGATCAACAAAAAGAATCCTAGATTTAAACAAAGACAAGGGTAATTATGGCAAGAATTGCAGGTGTAGACATACCAAAACAAAAGCGAGGCGTTATCTCACTTACCTATATCTATGGTGTAGGGAAAAGTAGAGCCAAAGAAATTTTGGAAAGAGCCCAAGTAAGTGAGGACACTAAAGTTTCTGATTGGAACGATGATGAAATTGGTCGAATCAGGGAAGCGGTTTCCAGCTATACAATTGAAGGGGAGCTTCGTTCAGAGACTCAATTGAACATCAAGCGATTGATGGATATCGGTTGTTATAGAGGAATTCGTCACAGATCTGGATTACCGTTAAGGGGTCAACGTACCAAAAACAACTCTAGGACAAGAAAAGGAAAACGTAAGACAGTTGCGAACAAGAAAAAAGCAACTAAATAATAAATAGCAGTCATTAGTATTCAGGCGTTAGAAGAATCTGTTTGAAATGTAAAAGTCTAGGATTCCAATAACAAAGAACTAACAGCAAGGAACTAAAAAATATGGCAAAAGCAAATACAAAAACGGCAAAGAAGCGTAAAGTAATCGTAGAGTCTACAGGTGAGGCTCACGTAGTAGCTTCTTTCAACAACATCATTATCTCTTTGACAAACAAAAAGGGAGACGTAATCTCTTGGTCTTCTGCAGGTAAAATGGGCTTTAGAGGTTCTAAAAAGAACACTCCGTATGCTGCCCAGGTTGCTGCCGAAGATTGTGCCAAGGTAGCTCACGAAGCTGGTCTTCGCAAAGTAAAGGTGTATGTCAAAGGACCAGGTAATGGAAGAGAATCTGCAATCCGTTCCATTCACAACTCAGGAATTGAAGTTACTGAAATCGTGGATGTAACGCCACTACCACACAATGGTTGTAGACCTCCAAAAAGAAGAAGAGTTTAATTATTTATTTACTAACGGCCTTATGGCCTTGAAGGTGCAGGAAGATTATCGAAGGATAAGCCTTAATTCATAATCGCATTTTCTAAAAACAAAAAAGATGGCAAGATACACAGGACCAAAAACAAAAATCGCTAGAAAGTTTGGAGAAGCGATTTTCGGAGACGATAAGTCGTTCGAAAAGAAAAATTACCCTCCAGGACAACACGGTAACAACAGACGCCGTGGTAAAAAATCGGAATACGCAATCCAGTTGATGGAAAAGCAAAAGGCAAAGTACACCTATGGTATTTTGGAACGTCAGTTTAGAAATCTGTTTACAGAAGCTAAAAGACGTGACGGAGTAACCGGTGAGGTATTGTTGCAATTGTGCGAATCCCGTTTGGATAACGTAGTTTACAGAATGGGTATTTCTCCATCAAGACGTGGAGCCAGACAATTGGTTTCCCACAGACACATTACCGTAAATGGCGAGATTGTAAATATTCCTTCCTATTCCTTGAGAGCAGGCGATGTTGTAGGAGTACGCGAAAAATCAAAGTCTGTTCAGGCAATCCAAAACTCTTTGGATGCTAATAGCAGCGTTTACGAATGGATTACATGGAACTCCGAAAAGAAGGAAGGTACTTTTGTAACTGTTCCCGAAAGACTTCAGATTCCTGAAAATATCAAAGAGCAGTTAATAGTCGAGTTATACTCTAAATAAAAACAACATTAGTCCAATATGGCATTACTTAATTTTCAGAAGCCCGATAAAGTTATAATGATAGATTCAACAGATTTCGAAGGGAAATTTGAATTTCGCCCTTTGGAACCTGGTTATGGATTAACTGTTGGAAATGCATTGCGCAGAGTTTTGCTTTCCTCTTTAGAGGGTTTTGCCATCACCTCAGTTCGTATTGATGGTGTTGAGCATGAGTTTTCTGTTATTCCAGGTGTAGTGGAAGACGTAACAGAAATTATATTGAATCTGAAACAAGTACGTTTCAAAAGACAGATTGATGATGTTGAAAGCGAAACCGTATCAGTTTCAGTAAGTGGAAAAGAACAATTGACCGCTGGTGATTTCCAGAAGTTTATCTCTGGTTATCAAGTGTTGAACCCGGATTTGGTCATTTGTAATATGGACCCCAAAGTGAGCATCAACTTGGAGGTCATCATAGAAAAAGGACGTGGATATGTTCCTGCTGAAGAGAACAAAAAATCCAATGCTCCTCTAGGGAGTATCGCTGTTGATTCAGTATATACACCTGTAAAGAATGTAAAATACAGCATTGAGAACTTCAGGGTAGAGCAAAAGACCGATTATGAAAAGTTGGTTTTTGAAATCGTAACTGATGGTTCCATTCACCCAAAAGACGCTTTGACAGAGGCAGCGAAGGTGTTAATTCACCACTTCATGTTGTTCTCTGATGAGCGCATCACTTTGGAAGCTGACGAAATTGCACAGACAGAAACTTATGATGAAGAGTCATTGCACATGCGTCAGTTGTTGAAGACCAAGTTGGTTGACATGGACTTGTCAGTACGTGCCTTGAACTGTTTGAAAGCTGCTGAAGTGGATACTTTAGGTGACTTGGTTTCTTTCAACAAGAACGATTTGATGAAGTTCAGAAACTTCGGTAAAAAATCATTGACCGAATTGGAGGAGTTGGTAATCAACAAAGGCCTTCAGTTTGGAATGGACTTGTCCAAATACAAATTAGACAAAGATTAAGTAATCATATTTTGCTCCCCAAAAGAATGGGTCTTGTAGCAAGATGATAAAACAAAGACAATGAGACACGGAAAAAAATTCAACCATTTAGGAAGAACGGCAGCGCACAGAAAAGCGATGTTGGCTAACATGGCCTGTTCTTTGATTGAGCACAAGCGTATCAACACTACCGTTGCCAAAGCCAAAGCGCTTAAGCAGTTTGTTGAACCGCTTATTACAAAATCAAAAACAGAGAATAACCAAACGGCTGAAAAAGGTATGCACAACCGAAGAGTTGTTTTTAGCAACTTGAGAAATAAGCATGCGGTTACTGAGCTTTTTAGCACTGTTGCGGAAAAGGTTGGAGATAGACCAGGTGGATATACCCGTATCATCAAATTGGGGAACCGACTTGGGGATAACGCAGACATGGCGCTGATTGAATTGGTTGACTTCAACGAATTATACAACGCCGGTAAACCTACCAAGAAGAAAACTACTCGAAGAAGTAGAAGAGGAGGAGGCAAAAAGGTTGAAGCTGCGGCTCCGGTTGTTGAAACCAAAGCAGACGATTCAGAAGAATAATAACTATGTTATTAACTATTGGAATAGTAGAAAAAGGATACGTGAAAACGTATCCTTTTTTTATGTTCTTTTGTGAAATTGAAATTTTTTAACTGACTATGAAATACCACTCAAAAAAGAAAGCACTCATATTATTGGCAGACGGAACTATTTTTTACGGGAAGTCTGTAGGAAAGAAAGAAGGAACCGCTGTAGGCGAAGTTTGTTTTAATACGGGGATGACCGGATATCAGGAAATATTCACGGACCCTTCGTATTATGGACAGCTAATGGTGACCACCAACGCCCATATCGGAAACTACGGTACTATGAGTGATGAAGTGGAGTCCGATGGCACCAAGATTGCCGGATTGATTTGCAAAAACTTTAGCTACGAATTTTCGCGGCCAGGTGCGGATATGAGCCTTCTGGAGTTCTTGGACAAAAACGATTTATTTGCCATTTCGGATGTAGATACTCGTGCTTTGGTCAGTTACATTCGGGACAATGGTGCTATGAATGCTTTGATTTCTACCCGGGTGGATGAAATAGATGCGCTTAAAGAAGAGCTGAAACAAGTCCCAAGCATGGAAGGTTTGGAACTTTCTTCCAAGGTATCTACCAAAGAGCCCTACTATTACGGTGACGAAAATGCGGAAATAAAAATCTCTGCCTTAGACATTGGCATTAAAAAGAACATTTTGCGTAATCTGGCCAAGCGAGGAGCCTATATTAAAGTATTCCCATACAATACCGCATTTTCTGAAATGAAGAAGTGGAACCCTGATGGATACTTTATTTCCAACGGTCCTGGTGACCCAGAACCACTTAGCGATGCAATTGAAGCAGCCAAGGAAATGATTCAGTCCGATAAGCCTTTGTTTGGAATTTGTTTGGGCCATCAAGTGTTGGCCTTGGCGAATGGGGTGTCTACATATAAAATGTACAACGGGCATAGGGGAATCAATCATCCTATATTAAACCTGGTAACTGGGAAAGGGGAAATCACTTCGCAGAATCATGGTTTTGCCATTAACAGGGAAGAAACCGAGGCAAACAAAGACTTGGAAATAACACACGTACATTTAAATGACAACACCGTTGCTGGTATCAAAATGAAGGACAAGGATGTATTTTCCGTACAATATCACCCGGAAGCAAGTCCCGGGCCTCATGATGCCGAATACTTATTCGACCAGTTTTTTGAGGTGATTCAAACTGGACGTAACTAAAACGATGTAGTTTATTTTTAGGTTATGATGAGGGCTTTATTCCAATTAAAATAAAGCCTAAAAGACTGTCTTTTCATATCTTAGCCGAATTAATTTCAACAAACCAATTTGCTTTAATATGAGTATTATCATCAACATTCATGCAAGACAGATATTAGATTCACGAGGTAACCCTACGGTAGAAGTGGATGTAACCACAGAAAACGGAATAATGGGGAGGGCGGCTGTACCTTCAGGCGCTTCAACTGGTGAACACGAAGCAGTTGAATTACGAGATGGAGGAGACTCTTTTATGGGTAAAGGTGTAAGCAAAGCCGTGAGCAATGTCAACACGATTATTGCCGAAGAATTGGTGGGAACTTCCGTATTTGAGCAAAACTATATAGATGCAACCATGATTGATTTGGATGGTACTCCAAACAAATCAAAATTGGGCGCCAATGCCATTTTGGGAGTTTCTTTGGCGGTGGCCAAAGCTGCTGCTGAAGAATTAGGCATGCCATTGTATCGCTATGTAGGGGGTGTAAGTGCAAATACTTTGCCTGTTCCTATGATGAACATTATAAATGGAGGCTCTCACTCTGATGCCCCAATAGCATTCCAAGAGTTTATGGTAATGCCCGTAAAGGCAAAAGATTTCAGCCACTCCATGCAAATGGGAACTGAGATTTTCCATAACCTTAAAAAAGTACTGCATGATAGAGGTCTGAGTACAGCTGTTGGAGATGAAGGTGGTTTTGCGCCTACCTTGGAAGGTGGAACTGAAGATGCTTTGGATACCATTACAAAAGCTGTGGATAAAGCCGGGTATAAATTGGGGGATGATGTTATGATAGCTTTGGATTGTGCTTCCGCGGAATTTTATGTGGATGGCAAATATGACTATACTAAATTCGAAGGAGATAAGGGTGTGGTAAGAACATCCGAAGAACAAGCGCAATATTTGGCTGACCTTTGTGCAAAATATCCTATAATCTCCATTGAGGATGGCATGGATGAGAACGACTGGGACGGTTGGAAGATGTTAACTGACAAAGTTGGGGATAAAGTTCAGTTGGTAGGTGATGACCTTTTTGTGACCAATGTAGAGCGTCTTTCTCGAGGAATTGAAAACGGCATTGCCAATTCTATCCTAATTAAAGTAAACCAGATAGGAACATTGACCGAGACTATTGACGCCGTTAACATGGCCAAAAATGCCGGATATACTTCAGTAATGTCCCACCGTTCCGGTGAAACTGAGGACAACACCATTGCAGATTTAGCTGTAGCCTTGAATACTGGACAAATTAAGACGGGTTCTGCGTCAAGAAGTGACCGTATGGCCAAATACAACCAATTACTTCGTATTGAGGAAGAATTGGGAGGAACTGCCTACTATCCACAGGAAAAAGCCTTTAAAGTAAAAGCATAATGTTTTTTTATCATTGTAAAAGCCTTTCTAACCACGGAAAGGCTTTTTTTTGCTCTAATGAATAAGTTTAGGTAACTTAAACTCAAAACCTAAACCACCTAACCTAAGTACCCCTAATGAACAATTTTCTTTTTGTTTCTGCGGAAAATGATGCCATTCCAGATTGCAAGGCAGGAGGAATGGGTGATGTGGTCCGTGATGTTCCTCGGCAAATTTCGGAACATGGCGATAAGGTTCATGTTGTAGTACCGTCCTATGGAAGATTACATCAAGATGGTATTTTTAAAACAAGTCTGTATTTCAATTTACGCGGGATGGGTTATGCGGCGGAACTCTATGAGGTAAAACCCAAAAAAGAGTTCCCGAACATTATCCATTATGTGATTCATCATCCTGAGATTGAAGCAGGAGATATTGCTCATATTTACCATAATGACCCTGAAGAACCCTTTTATACCGATGCGGTTAAGTATTTCATTTTTTGTACCGCAGTGGCGGAAGCAGTGAAACGCGGTGCTTTTGGGGATTTGGATGTCATACATTTGCATGATTGGCACTCTAGTTTACTATTGTTTCTTCGGGAATACCATGAGGAATATACTGTTTTGAAAGACATTCGGTTTGTCTATAGCATACACAATTTGGCTATCCAAGGTATACGTCCGTTTGGGGACAACTATTCTTCTGTAGAAAATTGGTTTCCTAATGTACGGTTTGATTATGACGCTCTTAAAGACTACCGATATACGGATTGTATCAACCTTATGGCGGTTGGTATTCGGTTTGCCGATTCCGTACATACCGTCTCACCATCTTATAAACAGGATGTGCTCAAACCCAGCTCACCTCCAGAATTTATTGGAGGAGAAGGCTTGGAATTGGATTTGCAGAAGGCCAATGAAGAAGGTCGGCTTATAGGTATCCTGAATGGGTGCAACTACAAAAACATCAACCAAGAAGAAAAAGGCTTTATTTATCGCAATACGGTAAAGGCCCTCTTCGGTTGGTTGCAGATGGAAGACAAGAAATACAAAGCGGACTTTTTGGCCCACACGGGCGAAAAGATTATGGAATATGTGGGCAACAGACCCAAATTCATTGCTTCCAGTGTGGCTCGCTTGACCGAACAGAAGTTCTATTTCTTTATGCGTTCTCCCGAAGCGTTTGTAGAAATCCTGAAAAAGCTGGAAAAAGTTGATGGAATTTTTATGCTTTTAGGTACCGGCGCTCCGGAATATGAGGAGTTGTTCAGACAATTGAGCTATGAGCACAAAAACTTCATTTTTACAAACGGTCAATCGGAAAACCTTATTGATTCCATTTATTTGGAGTCCGATTTATACTTTATGCCCAGCCTTTTTGAACCTTGTGGGATAAGCCAAATGCTATCCATGCGTAATGGTAACCCATGTTTGGTACATCATACGGGAGGCCTAAAGGATACCGTAAGCCACATGAAAACGGGCTTCACTTTCGATGGGGATACCTATGACGAGAAAATAAAGAACATGTTAGCTGCTTTTGATACGGCTTTGGATGTCTTCTCCAATGACAAGGAGAAATGGAAGAAAATTCAGGCCAATGCAAAACGGAAGCGGTTTACTTGGAAAAAGTCAGTGGACAAATATTACGAATTGCTCTATAATCTAGAGTAGAAATCAGGTATAAATTTCTAGTGTTTGCCTATCTGTTAAGAAGGATATAAATAGCATCGGGAAATTGTTAATGCCTTTGCTTTTTCGTAATTTTGCGCCTCTATTCTAATAATCTTTTAAAAATTTCAATGTCGGATAAAGCAACACTTCAATATGCTGGCAACAGCTACGAATTTCCAGTTACAAAGGGTAGTGAAAACGAATTGGCCATAGATATCAAAACTTTAAGGTCTGCAAGTGGTATGGTAACCATTGATCCTGGGTACAAGAACACCGGGTCTTGTGAGAGCGCCATTACCTTTTTGGATGGCGAGAAAGGTATCTTGAGATATCGCGGCTATTCCATAGAGGACTTGGCCGAAAAGGCTGATTTTCTTGAAGTGGCCTACCTACTTATTTTTGGCGAATTGCCCAATAAGGAACAGTTGGAAAAGTTTCATCACGACATTAAAGAAGAAGCGGATGTGGATGAGGAAATGAAAAAGATTTTAGAAGCTTTTCCAAAAGCAGCGCATCCCATGGGAGTTTTATCCTCAATGACCAGTGCTTTAGTGGCATTCAATCCGGTTTCTGTGGATGTTTCTTCAGAGCAGGCCATGTATCATTCCATTGTACGCATTTTGGCCAAGTTTCCAGTTTTAGTGGCATGGACACAACGTAAGAAAAAGGGACTTCCGTTAAATTATGGAGACGATACCTTGGGCTATGTGGAGAACTTCCATAAAATGATGTTCAAGAGACCGAACAAAGAATATGTAAAGGACCAAATTGCCATCGATGCAATTGATAAACTATTGATTTTACATGCGGATCACGAACAAAACTGTTCTACCTCCACTGTACGAATCGTTGGCTCCTCGCATGCAGGGCTTTTTGCTTCACTCTCTGCGGGTATTTCTGCACTTTGGGGACCTCTGCACGGTGGTGCCAACCAAGCGGTATTGGAGATGCTTCAAGCGATTGAAGCTGACGGTGGAGACACTAAAAAATACATGGCCAAAGCAAAAGATAAGAACGACCCATTCCGTTTGATGGGCTTTGGGCATAGAGTCTATAAAAACTTTGACCCCCGAGCGCGAATCATTAAAAAAGCGGCGGATGAAGTACTGGGTAATTTAGGGATTGAAGACCCTATTTTGGATATTGCTAAAGGTCTGGAAAAGGAAGCTTTGGAAGACGAGTACTTCGTACAGCGTAAACTGTACCCGAATGTGGATTTCTACTCTGGAATCATTTACCGCGCTTTAGGAATACCTACTGAGATGTTCACGGTAATGTTTGCTCTGGGAAGACTTCCAGGATGGATTGCACAATGGAGAGAGATGCGTTTACGTGGTGAACCCATAGGAAGGCCAAGACAGATTTACATTGGTGAAAATCACAGACCTTTCGTAGAGGTTAGCAAACGATAAAGAATAGAAGATTGTACCAAATAGAAAAAACGCCCTCAAAGGGCGTTTTTTGGTTTATAGGTTCGCTAAACTGTTTTGTGAACTCTCGTTTAGCATTTTGTCCTTTTCGTAGCAAGCCTCCATTATTTTTAAATGATAGTAAGTAAGGAAAGATGAACTTTCAGAAGACAAGATGAGCTCTTTACATCTTCTGAATTCGTCGTGCAAAAAGCTATGCGCATCAATGGCGTTCAAATTATGAATTGTTGAATCCAGGGATGTTTGATACTTCCTTATTTGGCCATCCAGCTTAGAAAGGTTTTTACCCACTGGCAATCTATTTTCTCGCTTTAAGAACGCTTTTATGGTAATTAGAGACTCTTTTTGAATGCAATCCTCATATTTGGTAATTGATACGGATATCGTTTCCGGTGCTTTGGAAGCCACCCCTAAAGAGAAGGGATTGGCACGATTGGCATTCATATGTAAAAGAAACACACAGCTCAATGCAACTATGGGGAGAACTATTATTAATCGCTTCATCTTGAAATCATTATCCTCCTAAATGTAGTAAAATCTGGGAATGGAGCTGCATTTTTTGTCAGAAAAAAGAGTAAAATCATTTATATTTAACTATTTACTAATCAGATAGTTAAATGAAAAAAGAAAGCCTTGAAGAGGTTAGGGGATACACTTAAATGAAGGTGTTGTTTTTTTATTTCCTTCTTGGGGAAAATCAAACGTAAAACACTAGATTTGCCCCTAAAATTATAAGGTTTTTCTTTTCTGTTCTAGGAAGTTTTAACCATTCAAACTCACCTTGCACTTATGATGAAGCTCCACATAATTGATGAAACGGCACCCTTGAAGGCAGTGGTTTTAGGTACTGCAGAAAGTTGCGGACCTGCACCAAAACCTGAGGAAGCGTATGATCCAAAATCTTTGGAGCATATTCTGAATGGCACCTACCCTAAAGAAGCCGATATGGTAAAGGAGATGGATGCTTTTGCTGCAGTTTTTGAGCAACATGGTGTGAAATTGTTCCGCCCAGAGGTTATCCAAGACTGTAACCAAATCTTTTCGCGAGATATCGCTTTTGTAATTGAGGATAAACTGTTCCATTCCAATATTTTACCTGATAGGGAACGCGAGTTTGAAGCAATCGGACCAATTTTGGAACAGATAGACCCTAATAAAATTATCCGCCCCCCAGAAGAAGTGCATATAGAAGGTGGTGATGTAATGCCATGGAATGACTACATTTTTGTGGGCACCTATACCGGAGAGGACTATCCGGACTATATCACGGCAAGGACTAATAAAGAGGCTGTGGAATACCTTAGGGAACTTTTCCCGCACAAAACCGTAAAGTCTTTTGAGTTGAGAAAATCCAATACTAATGCAAAGGAAAACGCCCTTCATTTGGATTGTTGTTTTCAACCTGTTGGGAAGGATAAGGCCATTTTACACAAAAATGGATTTTTAGTGGAGGAAGAGTATCAATGGTTGGTGGATTACTTCGGCAAGGAAAACACTTTTGAAATTGATAAAGAGGAGATGTACCAAATGTTTAGCAATGTGTTTTCCATTTCACCAGAAGTAGTAGTCTCAGAACAGAATTTCACCCGATTGAACAATTGGCTGCGGGACCAAGGATTTACCGTTGAAGAAATCCCATATGCCGAGATTGCCAAGCAAGAAGGGCTTTTACGTTGCAGTACCTTACCCCTTATCCGCGAATACTAGATGAACATGCAGATTACCAATACCATTTTAATGATTCGTCCTGTTGCGTTTCGTATGAACGAGCAGACCGCCGTGAACAACTATTTCCAAGAGACCCTTGAGATTACCAACGCCGAAATCAATAAAAAGGCCCAGCAGGAATTTGACACTTTTGTGGAAGTACTCCGAAGCCATGGCGTAGAGGTGATTGTGATAGAGGATACCAAAGAACCGGATACACCAGATTCCATTTTTCCCAACAACTGGGTATCTTTCCATGCCACTGGTACGGTTGCGGTGTACCCCATGTTTGCTAAAAACCGCAGACTGGAACGTCGGGAAGAGATTTTTGAGGTATTAGAACAACATGATTTTCGAATAGATGATATTTTGGACTATACCTCTGCCGAAGAGGAAGGGTTATTTTTGGAGGGTACCGGTAGTATCCTAAAAGATCGTGTACACCAAAAGGCCTATTGTGCCCTCTCCGAACGTGCGGATGAAGAACTTTTTATTGAATTCTGTGAGGATTTTGATTGTTTCCCGGTACTTTTTACAGCGAACCAGACTGTAGAAGGAGAACGAAAACCCATTTACCATACCAACGTAATGATGGCCATGGCGGAGACCTTTGCCGTGATTTGTTTGGATAGCATAGACGATAAAAAGGAGCGTAAAAACGTGGTAGAGCACCTAAAAAAAGATGGAAAACAGGTCATTCCCATCACTGAGGCCCAAATGCATGCCTTTGCTGGGAATATGTTACAGGTAATTGGTGCCAACGACCAACGCCTAATGGTCATGAGCACCCAAGCCTACAATAGCTTGCGTCAAGACCAGATTGATGCCATAACCGAATATTGTAAGATTGTGCACAGCCCATTGGATACCATTGAAACCTGTGGAGGTGGCTCTGCCCGTTGTATGATGGCTGAGGTGTTTTTGCCTAGAAATGACTGAATCCTAAATTATGCTTTCAGAAAAACGAGAATTACGAAGTCGTTTACAAAAGGAAGAAGTACTTCAAGTTCTACGTGAAAATGTTCAGCCTAAACGAACTATGGAAGAGCGGTTCCGTCGAAAAAAACCGACAAAATACTTTGAAGGTACATTTGAGGGCAACCGTTTTGAAATCCAGAGAGCTATCAACCATAGGAATTCCTTTCTTCCTAAAATATATTGCAGTTTGGAAGAAACTAGCTCAGGGACTAAGGTCTACCTGAAATTCCAAATGCTGATTTTTGTGATTGTTTTTATGGCCATTTGGCTGGGTATGGTAAGCTTATTTTTGGTTTTTTCCATAATCTCCTACAGCACAGGGGATGCCGAAGCTATTTTTTTGGCAATACCGGGAGCCATGTTTTTGTTCGGCATAGGTTTAGTATATTTTGCGTACACCTATGAGCGAAACAAGGCTTTTACCGAATTGAAGCGACTGCTCAAAGCCCAAGAAGTTACGTCACGCTGAACTGGTTTAGGGGTCTTTTCTTTTCTTGTGTCATTTCGAAATAACACTTGCATAGTTTAATGCCTAAGTTCCTTGACGATTCCATGTAACGCACTCACCACGTCCTGCACTTCTCTTTTTAGAAAAGTATCTTCTTCTAGATAAAAGAGCATTTCTATGCCAAATTCAATACATGGGTCAATTTTTCCGGTGAACCGTAGGTATCTTCAATCCAGTTTTTTAGAATATCTTCTTTTAACATAGTGTTTTCATATCGAGCAATAAAAGGCTTATTTTAGAAAGCTTAAATGTCATTAATGACAACTTTATGGAAAAAACTGTATTCAAGAATGAAACTTTTCATGTCCTTCTTGTAGTTGCACTAAGCTTATTTATTTGTTGGAACCTTTATACTCTTGTGTTAGTAAAAAATTACTTCACTATTGTCCCACTATTGGTACAAGCGATTGTGCTCGCTTTTGTATTGACAAGGGATAAAGGCGCTAAAATGGCCATAAAAGTATGGTCCATTTTATTAATTATTGGCCCAGGTTTATCCATTTTAGGAAAGACTATTAAGATTTTTTTTGAAGAAGATATTGTAAGCTTAATTGGGCCATTATTCCTCCAAATAGTACTCCTTGTGATAGGATTGACAATTTATCACTATAATGATACTACCGTTAATGTTGAAATAGTGGAAGAAGGAGATAAAACTACTCCTCCTCAACCGTAAACTCGCGTATGGCTTGGTTCGGTTCCATAATCGTATATCCTTCCCAAAACTCGGGATTATAGGCTGGCATATAGGTGGCTTTCACGCTTTTGTCTTCTTTTAGACTTTCAAACTGGCTGTTGTCTATCAGAGTATTGTTGTAGACCACTAGTTCCCATTTGTTGGTATTGGCCATTCGAAAGTCAATGTTGAGCCTAAGCTCATTCTGCTTACGGCGACCTTTTACATTTTTGTTCTTTTCAATCACATCCAAAGGGCGGTCAAACCGGAACCAACGTCCAAAACTAAAGTCCACAAACTTAAGTTCGTATTTATTGTTGGGCAGTTTGGCAAAGCGCATGGTGCCCCTATACACCGTTTCGCGATAATAAATCCCCAAAAGCCTGAAATTACGCAGGTTTTTCAGGTTTTCGAAGTCAATCTGCATAATGGCAAAGTCCTCAATGTTCACATAGAGTTTGCCTCTAAAATCGGCACTACCCTTAGGTTCAAAACCAATCACGTAGACCCCGTTCTCGTCAATATCGGCGTAACCATCCAGCGTGAACTTGTACTTTCGGCTTTTGTCAATCACATTGAGCTTGCTGTCTTCGGCGTAGTATACTTCGCTCAACAGTTCTTTAAATATGCGTTTTTGGCCATCCACCAAACCAGAAACGGTATCCTTTCCCAATTCCCTTTCAAGTTCTTTGGCTTCCTCGGCCTCTATATCGGATAAAATGGAATCCACCTGCACTTTTTGGCTGAAAAGACCAGACTTTATCTTTAGATATGAGTCTTTCTTTACGTTCTGTTTGAACATGGCCTCCATACGTTTGCCTAAGTCTTCAAAGGAGCCAATGTCCTTTTTGTCGTACAGTTCTGCAGCGCGCAATACCTCGGCCTTGTATTCGCCTTTGTTTTTATAAAAGTCCCCCAAAGCTTCGGTATAATGGTAGGAGTTTCGGGGAATGACCCCAGCAATACTGTCAATAAGCTCTTTGTCCAATTCTTCAATGGATGATTTTTCAAAGCCTAAATCCACTTTGTGGATGTTTCCAAAAATGGATTGTCTTAAGAAGTAGCGCTGTTTTACGGGCTGGTCGTTGGTGTTTTGAGGTAAGCGTTCCTTTACTTTTCTCATGATATCGTCCACCTCGAGTTCCTTATCAAAAAGATAGACCCCGCTCAGTTCAATATTTTTGGGTTTTACCACCACAACCGAATCCTCAAGCTGCTCAAGGGTAAATCCGATTTTTTCATAACCTAAGGAAGATATGTACACAGAATCTATGGTGAGGGAATCTTTTTCTAAGATAAAGCTAAAGCGGCCCTCCTCGTTGGTAATCACCCCTTGATTCTCCCCATACTGAACAGTAGCGTAGGGAATGCCTTTTTTTGTTTTGGCGTCAATAAGTCTTGAGCTTACGTTTTGGGCCAATAATACCGGCATGGTAACAAAAGCTATTACAAAAAAGACAAGGGGTTTATGTGTGCACATAGGGTTGTTTTTGGCTATCATCAACATAAAGACATCAAAAGTAGGCAAAGGGTTGCCTCTCCTTAGACGATTTTAACTTGATTTTATAACAGAAATGAGCCTAAAATATTTTAAGAATTCGCCAAGTTGCGAATCATGCCACCAAAAATGAAGAAGTGAAAGGGAAGCACGCTGTACCAATACAATCGCCCTTTTAGACCTTTGGGACGGAAAGTGGCTGTTTGGTGCAAGACTTTGTTGTCGTCTATATGGAATTCCAACCATGCTTCTCCCGGTAAACGCATTTCAGCAAAGAGCAGCAGGCGTTTCTTTTTTTTATCGGCCAAAAGCACGCGCCAGAAATCCAATGCGTCTCCCGGAAAGATTTTATCCGGATGGGTACGACCTCTTCGCAAACCCGGTCCGCCATTAAGTTTGTCCAGAAACCCTCGAATTTTCCAGAGCCAACCGCCATAATACCAACCTGTTTCCCCGCCGATTTTCCAGATATTTTCCAAGGTTTTATGCTCGTCTTCCACCTTTAGCGTCTGCACATCTTTCAACACGCCAAACTTGGGTACTTGAATGTACTTTTCCAGATTCTTATTGAAGTTACCACTCACCATGCTGTCCTTCCAACTGCTCACCACGGAATTTTGTTCTATTTTTTTGAAGGCCATATCAATGGCCTCTTTGTAAGTGTGGGGTTGGATGCCCAAAAGGTCTTGAAGGCGCGTGTCCTCGGCAATGACCTCAATTTTCATACTATCCACTAAGTTCAGGGCCAACTTGTAGGAGGTTGATGTTACAAAATAGAGCCAATACGAAGAAAGCTTTGGAGTCATTACAGGAACCGTATATATCCAATTTTTGAAACCCCGGGACTCTGCATACTGATGGAGCATTTCCTTGTAGGTGAGGACATCTGGTCCGGCTATGTCAAAGGAATCGTCATAGGTTTTTTCATTGCCCAAAACGCCCAACATGAATTTGATAACATCCCGAATAGCAATAGGTTGGGTTTTGGTCAAGACCCATTTTGGGGTAACCATAAGGGGCAGTTTTTCACAGAGATCACGAATAATCTCAAAAGAAGAACTTCCGGAGCCTACGATAATTCCAGCACGTAGAACCGTTAATGAAAAAGGCCCCTCTTGGAGGATGGTTTCCACATTTTTTCTGGACCACAGGTGCTTGGACAGGTTTTTATCATTCACAATGCCACTGAGATAAATCACTTGTTTGATGTTGGTTTCCTTCACGTACTCATTGAAGTTTCTGGCGGCCTGGGCTTCCAGTTCATCAAAATTCTTGGTGGTCACTGTCATCAAGTGAATCAGAAAATAAGCGACATCAATGTTCTTTGGAAGTTTATTTGGAACTACCTCCTGAAGGAAATCGATTTCAACGACTTCTATTTTTTTGCGGGTTTCCCTATCAACAGATAATCGTGTCTCATCCCGTACGGCACATACAACTTCGTGACCCATTTCAAGAAGTTTGGGCAACAATCGCATACCGATATAGCCGTTAGCACCTGTGAGGAGGATTTTCATAGGTCTTCGATTGAAGTAGGCGCATTGTCCGCCTTATAATCCAGTAACTTTTTAAAGTATTTCTGAATGGCCTTGGTGTCCGATTTTACTTTTATGAAATACTGGTCGCGATAAATAGAGTACACTGCAAAATCACCTTTGTAAATGGTCAATTTGTAATAGGGAATGACCAAACCATAGGTTTCCAGCAAAGAACGGAATCGGACTATGATGCCTTTTGGTCGCATTTCAATATTGCATGTGTTCAAGTTATTGTCCAAAATCAGTAGATTTTGGATTTCCAGGCTGGTTTCGGTAATGTTCAGTTTCGGGGAGCCAATCCCGCCTAAAGCAAAACGTTCTTTGAGGGTAAAGGGCTTACCTACTTCAGCATCAATTTTTTGCGTGATTTTTTTGTCGTTGTAAGAGACGTTTAGAAGCATGTTTAAAATTAACCAAAATCGACCGGTTTACTATGGGTAAAGCCCATTATTCTTGGTGGAAACGGACAAAAAATATGTAGTTTTGCTGCCTCAAAACGAGTTTTATGGATTTACAGCCCTTGTTGGTAGAAAAGGTGAAGCAAGCCGTAGCAAAGTTATATGGTGTTGAAGTTCCATCTGTGGAATTTCAACCCACAAGAAAAGACTTTGAAGGAGATATTACCGTGGTCATTTTTCCTATGCTTCGCTATGTAAAGGACAATCCAGTTGAGATAGGGACGAAGATTGGCGAGTATTTACAGGAACATGTAGCGGAAATCAGCAAATACAACGTGGTCAAGGGCTTTTTGAATCTTGTGGTTTCAGATGTGTATTATTTGAATTTCTTCAATACTATAAAAGATAAAGCCGCCTATGGCTTTGCCATGCCCAATAGCAAGGATGCCATTATGGTGGAATATTCTTCGCCCAATACAAACAAGCCACTTCATTTGGGACATATCCGAAACAACTTGTTGGGGTATTCGGTTGCAGAAATATTGAAAGCCTCTGGACATAAGGTGTACAAAACCCAAATTGTGAATGACAGAGGTATTCATATCTGTAAAAGTATGTTGGCATGGCAACGTTTTGGTAATGGGGAAACCCCTGAAAGCTCTGGGTTAAAGAGCGATCATTTGGTCGGGAAATACTATGTGGCGTTCGATAAAGCATATAAAGCCGAGATAGAAGAGTTGGTTGCTGAAGGAAAGGATAAAAAAGAAGCGGAAAAAACCGCCCCTATTCTATTGGAGGCTCAGACCATGCTTCGAAAATGGGAAGCTGGGGAAGAAGAAGTGGTTAAACTTTGGAAGCTGATGAATGGTTGGGTATATGAAGGTTTCGATACCACATATAACAACCTCGGAGTGGATTTTGACAAGTTGTACTACGAAAGTGATACCTATCTGTTAGGAAAGGATGTTGTGGATGAGGGTCTGCAAAAAGGGGTTTTCTTTAGAAAAGACGATGGGAGCGTATGGATAGATTTAAGTGATGAGGGATTGGATGAAAAGATTGTACTTCGTGCAGATGGTACGGCGGTATATATGACCCAAGATATTGGCACTGCAATTCAAAGGGTAACGGATTTTCCAGATGTAAACGGGATGGTATATACCGTAGGGAATGAGCAGGATTATCACTTTAAGGTCCTGTTTTTGATTCTGAAGAAACTTGGTTATTCCTGGGCAGAACAATTATACCATCTAAGCTACGGTATGGTGGATTTGCCAAGTGGTAAAATGAAGAGTAGGGAGGGTACGGTGGTAGATGCCGATGACCTGATTCAGAATATGGAAGAGACTGCTGGCGAAATTTCCAAAGAACTGGGAAAACTGGATGGCTATTCCGACGAAGAGAAGCAAAAACTATATAGAACTATTGGGCTAGGTGCGCTCAAGTATTATATCCTAAAGGTAGACCCTAAAAAAAGGATTCTTTTCAATCCAGAGGAGTCAGTGGATTTTCAAGGAAACACTGGGCCTTTTATTCAATACACCTATGCCAGAATCCAATCGATTCTTCGTAAGGCAGATTTTGATGTCTCGACTGCGCTCGACATGACTTTTGAATTACATGAAAAAGAGAAAGAATTGTTGAAGCAAATTCAACTTTTCCCTGAAACCCTTCAATTGGCGGCTGAAAACTATAGTCCGGCTTTAATCGCCAATTATGTGTATGATTTAGTCAAAGAGTTTAACTCCTTCTATCAACAAGTCACCATTTTGGGTGAATCGGATTCAGTGAAGAAACAATTCCGAGTACAACTTTCAAAGAAAGTGGGCGAGATTATCCAATCTGCATTTAAACTATTGGGGATAAACGTTCCCGAAAGGATGTAAAAAAAAGCCATGTGGTATCCACATGGCTTTTTCCATAACCAACTAAATTAACTATGGATTTGTTTTATGCTGCTGCTGCCTCTTCCGACTTTGTTGCTGTAACGGCAAGATTATAAACAACCAGACCAAATCCAATTTTGTTAATGGCGTCTCCAATGTTGTAGACAACATCAAGAGCTAATCCGCCAAAAATACCTTCATACCAACCTGGGGTACCGGCCATATATCCGATTGGATAAATTGCCCATCCCACTAGCACAAACCAACATAATGTTTTGTGTGCTTGCAATACGGCTCCTCCTGCTTCTTGAGCGAGTTTCTTCGCCTTTCCTAACCAGATATCATATACAATAACGAAGTATGCGATACCGGAGATAAGACCCCAAATTTGTGCTTGGTCTCTGTAAACTGCTTCTCCGAAATAACCAGTTACTAACATAATCACAGAAAGGAAAATAAGTCTCCACATCAATGACTTTTTAGCACCTGCTACCTTGAGAATAAGATAGAACTCAACGCACATTAACGGTACCGTAAGTACCCAGTCCACATAACGGAAAAAAGTGGGCGATTCGCCATTGGCAGCCCAGTAATCACGCATGTACCAGTAGTGTACCGCGGCGATAAATGTGATTATACCGGATACTAAAATTGAAGCCCTCCATTTACGGTCAAAGCCATTCATGGATAAAAAGAAAAAGGCCGAAGCGGCCATCATGGCCATACATCCAACAAAGAACGTAAAGCCTACATAATCATCGGTAGCGATTTTAGCCACCATAGGTAAATTGAATAAATTTTCCATATATATATTAAGTTATTAGTTTTTGTTCAAGCAAATCTAATAAAAATTAAACATAATTTCATAATTTTGTCTATATTTTTTTACGAATGATTCAACAAAAGACATTGAATTTTGCGAAACTGAAGGGTAGCATGATAGTGGTTACCGTTTTCGCGCTTTGGTTTTCTGTGTTTTTTGATGATTATGTGGAAACGGTACTTTCATATGTATTGATTATGAGTTTCGGTGTTTTGCATGGTGCCAATGACATCCGATTGATTCAAAGTGTTACTTCAAATAACTCAAAATCAGCATTTATAAGGGTTGTACTAGCTTATGTTCTTGTAGTTGCTGGAATTTTGACCCTGTTCTTTGTCTTACCTGTTTTGGCCCTTGGTTTGTTTGTTCTTATTAGTGGGTATCATTTTGGAGAACAGCATTGGTCCAAAAGTCTTTTGGTTCATTCTTCTTGGAATGTACTTTTTTATACGTTTTATGGATTGTTCATTTTGTTTATGATTTTTTACCTAAAGAGTGAACAAGTAATACCTATATTAGAAGGTATTTTAAAGATTTCTGTAGTGACTGAGGTCTTGGGCTATACCCTCCTTTTTAGCGGGTTTAGCCTGTTGGTTTTTGGAATTTTCTA
Source organism: Flagellimonas meridianipacifica (assembly GCF_003001695.1). GTDB lineage: Bacteria > Bacteroidota > Bacteroidia > Flavobacteriales > Flavobacteriaceae > Flagellimonas > Flagellimonas meridianipacifica. The sequence goes on from NZ_PVYX01000002.1 coordinate 128,785, forward strand.
CTACAACAAGGGCTTGGTTAAGAGTAATCTTTGGGAAGAGCTTTTTGTTTTGTTGGTCTTCTTTGTCATCTTTAAAACCGCTTCGTTGTTATGGGGGTTCTGTATTTATTTTATTGTTTGGCACAGTATACCTTCTTTGAAGGACCAAATGGATTATCTGTATGGAGAGTCAAGTTGGAGAACCTTTGGCAAATACATCAAGGATTCTATCCTATATTGGGCCGTGTCCATAATAGGATTATTGATGCTTCTCTGGTTTCTTAAGGATAGTTCGGAAAACATGGTCGCAATTTTAATCTATTTTTTAGCGGCCATAACCTTTCCTCACGTATTTGTAATGTCCAAATTGGAGAAAAGACCCTAAAAACTCACTCTAAAGCTGAGGTTTGGAGTAATGCCCAATGAGATGTTCTCTACCGTTTCAATTTGATTGTCATCTGCCACTCTATAGTAGGTATTCAAGATATTCTTACGGTCGGTCAGGTTTAAGACAGAGATTCCCGCATTGGCCTTGACACGTCGGCTAATATCAAACTTATAAATCGCAGAAGCATCTACTCGAAGATACTCTGGTAATCTACTTGAATTTGGTTCTTGAAAATTAATTTGTGCCGGAAAGACCGAAGTATTCAGTGCTTCATCACCCTCTTGTGGTTCAGTAAAGGGTCTACCGGTTCTATAATTGATTCCTAAACCCAATTTGAGTTTTTCGTAGGTATACGTGCTTGCAAAGGTGAGCGTATGGCGAATGTCCAGATTATTGGGAAAGCTATTGGGGTCGATTGTGGTAAAAGTGTAATCGTTTTTATTGAACGTATAGCTGAACCAAGTGCTGTAGTTTCCACCACGCTTGTTGATAAGTAGCTCCACTCCTTGAACATCATAAAGACCGATTTCACCATTGAATTGGTTTTGGTTTTGAAATCCTTGGGTGCTGGTACTAATACCGTCCACTCGCTTGTAAAACCCTTCTATGCCAACGTAAAGGTCGTTCTTTTCATAATTAAGCCCTACTGATGCCTGTTTGCTCTGAGTTACTGGAAGCGCATTGTCATCTGATAGCACCCACCGCCTTTTTTCAATACCCAGAAAGTTTTGTTCCAAATCCACAACTTGATTGGTGGTCTGACTTTTGAACTCACCCAATACTTGTGCCCTTAAATAGTTGGCCACTCTAAAATTGATATTTAGTCTTGGTTCTATCAGAAACCTATTGAAAGTGCCTAAGTTTTCAATATAATTGACACGAGCACCAATCCTCCCAATAAAGTGTTTGTTTTCTGTGGAATAGAACAAATCAGTGTGGGGAGCATGAATACGGATTACGCCTTTAACATTGCTCGAAAACTGAGGCTGATTGATGATAGTTCTATTTCTGATTCCCGTCTCAATGAATTGATATCCGTTGTTCCAACTCAAGCGTTCTGCGATTGTATAAGACGAACCCAGTTTTAATGCTGTTTCTTCTACCTGATTGTTTTGAAACAACAACTGAATTTGATTGGCAAAAAGATTCTGAGCATCCAGGTTATAATTGGTATAGTAAAAGTTGAGATTGCTTGAAAACTTATCTGTCCATTGACTCGCTAGTTGAGCTCCCGCTGAAAAATTGGTCTGGTCTAAAAGACTGTTGGTAGTTTCATCATTGTCCAGATTGGTTTCCTCAAAATTCAAATCATTATTGATGTTGATAAAATTCAAGCGCAGTTTATGACTTTCATTGATGTCATAGAGTAGCTTGGCCGTAAAATCGTAGAAGAAAAAATTTTCTTCCCTGCTAAATGCTTGGGCCCGTCTCATATTGTTTTCATCAATTACCTCACTGTCTTGAAAAGCTCTATCAAAAAAGCGATCATAGGTAGGAGTGTTCAAAAAGTCTGTAGTGGAACGCCGTGCGGAAAACTGAAACGCCAGATTCTGCTTCAATGGGATTTGACCATAAAGGTCGCCACTTATAAAATTAAAACCAGCTCCACCAAAAAAAGTGTCCGATATTTCATTGTTGGTCTCCATCTGGATAACACTGCTCACACCATCACCATAATTCGCAGGAGTTCCATTTTTTATAATAGTGACTTTATCCGTTAAGTAAGGATTAAACGCAGAAATCAGTCCAAAGAAGTGTCCGGATTGATACATTTTAATGCCATTCCAAAGAATTAGATTTTGGTCATTGGTACCACCGCGAACGTTAATGTCAGAAACGGTTTCATCTATACTTTTAATACCTGGCAAAGCCTGCACGGTCTGAAGCACGTCTGGTTCAATAAGGCCTGGTAAGATACCGAAGTCTGCTGTGTTGAGGGTAATACTTGCATCTTCTTCCTTGATTATGCCCGTGGTCAGAAATTTGTAAACCGTAACCTCCTTAAGCTGTTGGTAATTCTGGGCCATCAATGTTTTTGGACAATCTTTTCCTGAAATCAATTTTTCAACCGAAACATATTGGGTGATATAGCCCAAAAATCGAATTTTTAATGAAGCCTTTCTCGGAACATCCCTAAGTTGAAAATTACCTTCCATATCGGTGGTGAGGGCAATTTCTGAATCCAAAACTTCGACTGTCGCCCCCATGACGGTATTTTCAGCAAAATTGTCCAGCACTCTTCCACAGACATCAACCAAACTTTCCTTGACTATTGAATAATATCGGTCACTTAGTTTTTCAAGCTTTATTTGAAATTCGGCTTCCAAGTACGAAATAACATCTTCCAAAGCGACAAGGTTGCTAGGAATGGTTGTATTGAAGTCCTCAATGTCTTGGTTTATGTATGAAAACTTTATGTTGAATTGCTCTTCAAGGTCCTTTAATATGTTAACCACAGGGCGTGAAGAGTTGGGTGAAGTCTGTGCCACTAAAGAAAACGGCAAAAACAACACAAGTGCAAAGCAGAACCTTCTAAAACTACTGATTTGTGTTCTCAGCATAGAAAAGTACGTTATTACCCTCAGTTTTGAATTTGATTCTAGATGGGGTAGCTATACTTTTTAACGCCATTTTTAAGTCTGTGTTGCTAAACGTACCTGTAAAAAGTAGATTAGTGTCTACATTTTCGGTATTTACTGAGATATCGAATTGTCTTTCAAGCTCATTGAAGACATATTTTAAGGGAATGCCGTCAAAAGAACTCTCGTTTCTGGTCCAAGAAGGTTGTAAAGCATCGGATTTCTCCACATCCATAACCTTACCATCTATCACCAAAAATGAGGTTCCAGCGGGTAATTTTTTTGTGATGTCCTCAAATGTCACCTGTACAAGGCCTTCGTAACAATTCACTTCAAAGAAACCATCCCTATTTTCCACATTGAATTGCGTTCCCAATACGGAGACGCTTCCTTGGGAGGTTTTGACCGTAAACTTCTTTCCTTTCGCTACTTTGAAGAAAGCTTCACCTTTTAAATTGATTTTTCTACGGGTATCCCAGTTTTTTTCATTGAAAGTGACTTTAGAATCAGCATTCAATATAACTTCAGAATTATCTGGGAGTACAACCTCGGTATTTTCCGCAAGCTGACTTGAGTATGAGGTGTTGGAAAGATTAAGGTACAAATAAGAACCTGTAATTAAGATGGCAATGGCAGCCGCAATACGCAAGAATCTTTTATAAGGTTTCAGTGCTATAACCTTAGGTGTATTCTCCGAACGTTCTGTCTGTAAACGATTTAATGCTTCTTCCATGTCAAAATCGGGAGCTCTTAAAGAAGCGGAAACCTCTTTAAGTCTTTTGTATGAAGCATACTCCTCGGAGGCTTTGAACTTAATAAGTTCTTCTTCCGAAAGTTCATCATTAAGCCATTTTGCCAAATAATTATCCTGCATGATTTCTAGGCTTTACCTTAATATAACAACTCAGTTTTAAAATACCCTACCTCAATCAATTAACAATATTCAATATGTGATTAAAAACGGTTTTTCTGAAATACCATTTGTCGGGTAATTGAAATTGTAAATTGTTCAAATTCCATCAATCTCTTCTCTAAGCGATTTTAACGCCAGGTGCATTCTTTTTTCAATAGCTTTAACACTAACCCCTTCCATTTCAGCTATCTCGGCATATTTTTTTCCATCGATTCGATTTAACAAAAAAGTGGTTCTCTGATTTTCTGGCAAACGGTTAAGTGCATTGTCCAATTTTTGCTTATACTCTTTTTCTTCAAGCAAAAATTCTGGGGATTCATTGGATTGTTCTTTATTCGGTTCAGCATATTTTAATCGCACTTTCTCCGCTTTGATAACATTTAAGTACATATTGTTGGCCACGGTATACAAATACGATTTCGCTTTCTCGGGAGAAACCTTACTGCAGTTCTCCCAAAGTTTTACAAAAGCCTCCTGTACGGCATCATGTGCCTTCTCTTCGTTACCGAACTTATAATATATGAAGTTAAACAGCGTTTTTGAGTTAGCTCTGAAAATCGAGCTATATACCTGGTCTTCACAAACATTGCTCATTTATAGCGGTGTGTTGGTATTCAAATATATTTTAAAAAAATGGAAGGCCAAGTAGGGTTTTTTTTTAGATGATTGTTCTAGAAGTGTACCAGGAAACAAAAATCCAAATCGTTATGAAAAATCTATTCAACAAACTAGTACTAACAAATCTCCTTTTTATAGCCTTGCTATTTACTTCTTGTCAAGAAGAATTTGAAGAAGTTGGAGGAGACACCCAAGAAACTATCGCTGCCAATTCAAATACGGCTGTTCTGATAGAAAACACGGCAACCAATGATGGTTCCTTTGACAATATTGTTGACGGAGCAAGTTGCTTGGCCATTAAATTTCCCTATACTGTAGAAGTAAATGGTATTCAAATCACCATAGACTCCAGAGAAGACTTGCACATCATTGAGGAAATCTTTGATGAAATTGATACCGATGACGATATCTTAGATATCATTTTCCCTATTACCATTACACTTGGTGATTTTTCGGAATTGGTTATAGAAGACTTTGAGCAGTTACGTGAACTCGCTGCCCAATGTACTGAAGGCGGGGATGATGATGATATAGAGTGTATTGACTTTGTATATCCCATTACGCTGTTCACATTTGATATTAACGAGCAACAGACTGGAGAAGTTACTGTAAGCAGTGACATGGAATTGAGAAGGTTCTTCGCTGGTTTGGAAGATGATGAACTAGTAAGTATTCAATTTCCTTTGACGTTGAAAAAGTTTGATGGAACCGAAATCGTTGTGGATAGCAATGCAGAATTGGCAGCAGCTTTAGAGCGTGCCAAGGATGAATGTGATGAAGATGATGATGACGATTTCAACGATGATGACTTCACTAAAGAAAGACTTGACCATTTATTGGTAGAATGCCCATGGGAAATCCGTGAAGTGATTCGTATGAGCATGGATCAAACTGGACAATATCTTGAAAACACCTTGACATTCGCTGAAAACGGTAGCGTTACTTATCAATCTCCAACAGGAGGTATGGTTACAGGTGAATGGTCAACTAGAGTTACCGATAACGGTATAGCGCTAAATCTTGAGTTTGAACAATTGACGGACTTCACTTTGGAATGGATTGTATATGAAATTGGAGACCATAAAATAAAACTGTACTCCGATGACGGAAACAAAATCGTATTGAGACAACATTGTCCAGATGACGGTAATGGAGATGATGGCAATGGCGGTAATGGTATTATCAGCGTAGAAACTTTGACAAACGCCTTATTGGAATGTGATTGGATTATTAAAAAAGTTACCAATCAAGGAGAAGAGATTGAAAGGCTTTTAGGTTACGAATTCATCTTTGTTGAAGATGGTACTTTGACCATAGGTAATGGTATCACATCTTTCTCAGGAAATTGGGAGATAGTATCCAATGATGATAACGTTCGTACTTTGAAAATAAACATAGGTGATGAGGCTGCGGTATCTTTTGATTGGCCGTTGACCGAAATTGATGGACCAAGTATCGTTGGAACGACAAGATTAGTGTTCAAGGATGAAAATGCCGACTATAAGATGGTCCTTGAAAAAGTTTGTAACGACAACGCAGATGACAATGATGTCGCTGAAATAAGAAACATCGCTTTGGGAGGTGGTTGGAACGTAGCTAGCTATGTCAAGGATGGAATGGATATGACTGCAGATTTCAACGATATGGACTTTAACTTTTCCAATATGCATCAATTGGAAGTTTCCGTAAACGATGTTCCAATAGCGGTAGGTCTATGGAGAGTTTTGAGAGATACGGATGAAGAATTGAAGTTCTTCATAAACCTTGAAGAAAATGCAACTTTAGCCGAACTGACAGACGCTTGGTATATCGTTTCTGTAGAAAGCAACAGAATTGAATTGGCTTACGAGGATGAAGAAGCAACCGAAACTTTGGTTTTTGAAAAACCATAACCAATTTTCCCCAATAGTCACGAAAAGGACAGTCCTCCCCAAGGCTGTCCTTTTTGCTTGTTAAATATTTCACAAACCAAGGAAGCGAGGTAGGGATTTTAATATTTAAAACGTTTCATAGGAACAAGAGAGTAAAATCTCAGCGAAGAGTAAACAATTGCTGTAACACAAAACAAAATGAAAATGAAACACTTAAAAAACCTATTCCTTGCTATTCTAGTCCTCAATTTAGTATCGTGCAGCGACGATGACGACTCAAACGGAAACGGAAACTTTGACAGTACAGATGTAACGGCTTTGACAAGTGCCGTAAGTAACGCAACTTGGCGTATTACCCAATTTATTGATGACGGTCAGGATGAGACCAGCGATTTTGATGGAGTCATATTCACGTTTAACGCAGATGGCTCTATTGACGTCGAAGATGGTATGGATGCCTTCACCGGTACATGGACCGTTGAGTTGGATGACAGTGATTATGATGACGATGATGATCTAGATGAACTTGAATTCGAAATATCATTTTCGCTATCCAATGATTTTGATGATTTAAGCGAAGACTGGTACGTAATCGAATACAGTACCAACCGATTGCGCTTGAGGGAAGATGATGATGACGATGACGACGATGATTTGTTGACTTTCGAAATCATACAGTAGATACCTGCAATACAATTATCATAAAAGAGCGCTTTAAAAGCGCTCTTTTTTATTTCAAGACAGCTAATTGTGCTTCCCAGAGGTTATTCTTAACTTTGTCCCTCTTCAAAAATGACATAAGTAGATGTTCGATAATTTAAGTGATAAGCTCGATAAGGCCCTACACGTACTCAAGGGCCATGGTCAAATAACAGAGATAAACGTAGCGGAGACCATTAAGGAAATCCGAAGGGCTCTGTTGGATGCGGATGTCAACTTTAAAATAGCCAAAGAATTTACCAATAAGGTCAAGGAAAAAGCTCTGGGCCAAAACGTATTGACCAACCTACAGCCGGGCCAACTCATGGTCAAGATTGTAAAGGATGAGTTAACTGAACTTATGGGTGGTGAAGCAGAAGGCATTGACCTTTCGGGAAGCCCTTCCGTGATTTTGATGTCAGGTCTTCAAGGTTCGGGTAAAACCACTTTTTCCGGTAAATTGGCCAACTACCTTAAAAACAAAAAGACCAAGAAACCACTTTTGGTGGCTTGTGATGTCTACCGACCTGCAGCAATTGACCAATTACACGTGGTTGGTGAACAAATAGGAGTAGAGGTATATTCGGATAGAGGGAATAATGATCCGGTTGCGATTGCCAAAGCGGGTATCCAGCATGCTAAGAGCAATGGATGCAATGTAGTGATTATCGATACCGCAGGGCGATTGGCGGTTGACGAGCAGATGATGACCGAAATTGCGAACATCCATAAGGCTGTTACACCACAAGAAACTTTGTTTGTAGTGGATTCCATGACGGGTCAAGACGCAGTGAACACTGCAAAGGCTTTTAACGATGTGCTGAATTTTGATGGGGTAATTCTCACCAAACTGGATGGTGATACACGTGGTGGTGCGGCCATCTCCATTAAATCGGTTGTTGACAAACCTATCAAGTTCATTGGTACAGGTGAGAAGATGGAGGCGATTGACGTCTTCTATCCTTCAAGGATGGCTGACCGTATTTTGGGCATGGGTGATATGGTTTCGTTGGTGGAAAGAGCCCAGGAACAATTTGATGAAGAACAGGCTCGAAAGATTCAAAAGAAAATTGCGAAAAACCGTTTTGGTTTCGATGACTTCCTAAGCCAGATTCAGCAAATCAAGAAAATGGGGAACATGAAGGACCTCATGGGAATGATTCCTGGCGTTGGCAAGGCCATGAAGGGGATGGATATTGATGATGATGCCTTTAAGCACATTGAGGCGATTATTCATTCCATGACCCCGGATGAGCGCTCCAACCCTTCCAAGCTTAATGCGAGCCGCAAAAAACGAATCGCTTTGGGTAGTGGAAGGTCCATTCAAGAAGTGAATCAACTACTGAAACAATTTCAGCAAATGAGCAAAATGATGAAGATGATGCAAGGTGGAGGGGGCAAAAAGATGATGCAGATGATGCAAAACATGCGATAGATAGCAAATTCCAAATAGAGACAAAAACACGATGGAAATACTGGACGGGAAAAAAGTATCGAACGACATCAAGGATGAAATAGCCGCTGAGGTAAAAAAAATGAAGGAACGGGGAGAAAAGGTTCCTCATTTGGCCGCTGTTATTGTTGGAAACGATGGAGCTAGCTTGACCTACGTAGGAAGCAAGGTTCGTGCTTGTAAGCGTATCGGGTTTGAATCCACACTCATTCAATTGCCCAATACCACTAGCGAAATTGAGTTATTAAAAACCATAGATGAACTCAACACCAATCCAGATATTGATGGTTTTATCGTTCAATTACCATTACCGGACCAAATAGATACCCAAAAAGTCATCATGGCCATAGATCCAGATAAGGATGTGGATGGTTTCCACCCTACAAACTTTGGAAAGATGGCACTGGATATGAGTACGTTCATTCCAGCCACACCTTTTGGGATTTTGGAATTATTGGAACGATACAAGATTGAAACCCAAGGGAAACACACTGTAGTCATTGGTCGTAGTCATATCGTGGGTCGACCCATGAGCATATTGATGGGCAGAAAAGGATTTCCAGGAAATTCAACGGTAACTCAAACCCATAGCCGTACTAATAATATTGAGGAAGTTATTGCCCAGGCGGATATTGTGATTTCCGCATTGGGAATTCCCCATTTTGTAAAGGCAGATATGGTAAAGGATGGAGCTGTAGTTATTGATGTGGGGATTACCCGTGTACCTGATGAAACCAAAGAAAAAGGGTATTACATCACCGGTGATGTAGATTTTGAAAGTGTAAGCAAGAAAGCTTCGTATATCACACCCGTGCCTGGTGGGGTAGGTCCTATGACCATTGCAATGTTGTTAAAAAACACCTTGTTGGCCAGAGAGAGACATAGGGCTAAGGCTAGTTAGGAACCTTTTCTTCTGATTTAAGTAAAACGCTACCTTCCTCTTCATCCGGGGTCAACACTTCGAACTCGGTTTCGCCCTCATCATTTGTGCAACTTCCTATGGCAAAACCAGCGAAAATCAAAGAAACCAATAGTAGAATAGTTTTCATGTTTGGTAATTTTTGGGGTATAACCATACTTATTTGAACGCCAATACAGGTCGTTTCATATTCAGAACCAGCACTTTTCGATGAACGGAGTATGTGGGGCTTGATTTGAGTTGTAAAAATCTACGCTTAAAATGCGTATCTTCAAATCAAACAACCTAAACATGAAATCACAGCTAACCCTATCATTTCTTATTGCCGTTTTTCTATTTTCTTGCCAACCAAAGAATGACACAGGAGCCATTGTAGAAGTTTCTTTTTCAGATACTGTAAATGACGAAGGTTTAGATGGTCGTTTGTTATTAATGTTTGCTTCAGATGAAACTAAAGAGCCTCGGTTCCAAATCAACGCAGGATTGAATGCGCAACCGATTTTTGGAATGGACGTGGAAGGCATGAAACCCAATGAAAAGAAAACATTTGATAGTTCTATTTTTGGTTTTCCATATACAAGCTTGAAGGAGCTTCCAGACGGAGAGTATTATGTTCAAGCCCTTTTACACATTTATGAAACATTTGATTTGTCAACTGGCCATACCGTCAAATTACCTATGGACAATGGAGAAGGGCAACAATGGAATCGTTCTCCAGGAAATATTTATAGTAAACCGATAAAGGTTGAAATAAACAATGGGCAGATTCCACCAATGGAATTGGTTATGGATGAGATAATTCCCCCAATAGAAGAGCCTGAGGATACTGAATGGATAAAACACATTAAGATAAAGTCCGAAAAGCTATCAGAGTTTTGGGGACGCGATATGTACCTGGGAGCGCACATTCTTTTGCCCAAAGGGTTTGACGAACATCCTGAAGCCAAATACCCCCTTATGATTTTCCATGGTCATTTTCCTTCCGACTTTGGAGGTTTTAGGACCACTCCTCCTGACCCGGACTTAAAACCAGATTATTCGGCAAGGTTCGATGTACAAGGCTATAATATTATCCAGCAACAGGAAGCATATGATTTTTACAAACGTTGGAATGAACCCGATTTCCCTAGGTTTTTAATCATTGAGATTCAACACCCCACACCTTATTATGATGACTCTTATGCTGTCAACTCAGCTAGCCAAGGACCTTATGGTGATGCCATAACCCATGAGCTTATCCCTTATATTGAAAAAGAGTTTAGGGGAATGGGCGAGGGCTGGTCGCGCTTTTTGTATGGCGGTTCCACAGGTGGCTGGGAAGCTTTGGCTGTTCAGGTCAAATATCCGGATGAATACAATGGTTGTTTTGCTGCTTGTCCGGACCCTATTGATTTTAGGGCCTATTGCTTAACAGATATCTATGAAGATAAAAACGCGTATTTCTACCCTTCTGAACATAAAAAAACAGAAGTTCCAGGTCATCGCGATTATTTAGGGCACGTTCAAAACAGTACCAGAGAGTACAATCATTTGGAATTGGTATTGGGCACAAAATCTCGCTCAGGCCAACAATGGGATATTTGGGAAGCGACCTACTCCCCTCAGGGCGAGGATGGTTATCCAGAACGATTGTGGGACAAAATGACTGGGGATATCAATCATGAGGTGGCCGAATACTGGAAAGAGAATTATGATTTACGATATATTTTGGAGCGAGATTGGGATAAATTGGGAGAGAAGCTAAAGGGTAAGATTCACATCTATTGCGGGGATATGGATAACTATTATCTAAACAATGCCGTGTATTTGATGGAAGATTTTTTGGAAAGTACCACAGAGCCTTACTATGAGGGTGAGGTGGATTATGGCGATAGGGCAGAACACTGTTGGAATGGAGACCATGAAAACCCTAATCATATTAGTAGGTTGCGATACAACTCCATGTACGTGCCAAAAATTATGAAACGGATTATAGAGTCTGCCCCCCAAGGTGCAGATTTAAGCAGTTGGAGGTATCAATAATGAACAGGTCGAATAAAGTTGCGTGGTTTGTATTTGCTTTTTTGGCCATAGGTGTTGGCCTATACCCATTGCTCTATCTTGTGTCAGATGGCAAAATGGGACTGTTATTAAGCAAAAGTGACGCACTTTTGGCAAATACCCTGTGGAATATTGGTTTTTACGGCCATATCACCTTTGGTGGAATCGCGTTGCTCACTGGCTGGTCTCAATTCAGCCAAAAGCTGAGAAAGAAAAGGCTCCATTTGCATAGAAATCTTGGAAAAGTATATGTAGTCTCTGCTTTGATCAGTGGAATATGCGGAGTGTATATTGGCTTTTATGCTACGGGTGGAGTGGTAACCTCTGTTGGTTTTATTGCCTTAGGAGTGATTTGGTTGTTTACCACGACGAAGGCCTATTTGGCTATTGGAAACAAGGATTTGTCCTTGCACCAGGGCATGATGATTTATAGTTATGCCGCCTGTTTTGCGGCCGTTACATTGCGAATATGGTTGCCTCTGTTGACTGCAACACTAGGAAGCTTCATCATTGCCTACAAAATAGTGGCATGGTTGTGCTGGGTTCCCAATATGATTTTCGCCTATTACTGGATACGAAAAAAGGGAATACAGATAGGATGAGCTTATTTCGAAAATAACTGTCCCATATCCTTGAAGGCTTTAAACTCCAATGCGTTTCCAGCGGGGTCCAGAAAAAACATAGTAGCTTGCTCGCCTACCTCACCTTCAAAACGAATGTAGGGTTCAATGATAAACTCCACATTTTTTTCTTTTAACTCGGTGCTAAAGGTTTGAAAAACATCCCAAGGCAAGATCACGCCATAATGGGGAACAGGGACGTTTTTTCCATCAACAGGGTTCGTATGCAGCTCTTCCTCAGATTTTGGTTTGTAATGAATGACCAGCTGATGTCCAAATAAATTAAAATCTACCCAATGATCGCTGCTGCGTCCTTCTTCGCAACCCAAGACTTCACGGTAAAAAGTTCTGCAATCATTCAAATTATGCACTGGAATGGCAACATGGAAGGGTGTAATAGTGGACATGACAAACTCTTTTAGGGAAATTTACCCTTTCTTTTTCAAGCTTGCAAAAAATCTATAATCTGATTGTTTACATCCTCTTGATGCATGGAATGACCCAATCCTTCGGTACTTATCAACTGACTGTTTTTCCAATTTTGATGCACTTTCTCTGAAGCATGATAAGGAGCAATGGCATCCAAACGGTCATGGAACAATAGGCCTTTCTTAGCATTGGATTTGGCAAATTCCGAGGTGGAAAACTCTCTAATGCGGAATCCAAATCGATTATATATGTAGCTATCTATATGTCCCATAAACCGGTCACTGAATTTCAAAATGCTTTGATATTGATCCATTATCTCGTGAAATTCCGAGGGAGCCCCAATAGTTACCATCTTTTCGACTTTGGGATTTGGATTTTTATACTCGTTGAACATCAAAGTCATTCCGCCCACCGAATGGCCTATTACGTATTTTGGGTTATGCTTTTGAATCATATGATGCACAGCTTCTTCGTACAAGGGAACGTACAATAGCTTTCCAGAAGAATGCCCGTGCGAGGGTGCATCAAAAGAAATGATGTTGAAATCAGCCTCTCTAAGTTTTTTAATGAGATTTCTCCAACGAAAAGTATTGCTCTCCCATCCGTGAACCAGCAAGACAGTTTCCTTTGAACCAGGCCAAGAATAGGTTTGCAATTGATGTTCTGAAACTTCTTCTACTCCATTCTTGGCATTTTCCAGATATTCCGATTGTTGGGGCAAAACCCTTCCTTTTCTAACCGTACAAAACAAAACAAACGCTTTGTGCGCTGTTTTTTGTGGTGCAAAAAAGGACAGAAAGTTAAAATACTGACCATAGAGCGGGGGCAGAATTTTGGTGATGATTTTTTTCATATGGTTACTTTTTGTAACTTACTCTTCTATAGAGAGTAAAAATAAGAGTATTTTTTGATTTTTTTCAAAGTAACCCGCATAGAATCAAGTGATAAAATGGAAACTACAATTGATAATCAGAAAGTTAGAATTACAAAAAAGTTAGAAAAAATGTTCGGACACATTGATTACAAGAACCCTCCGGAGCTTTGCCCAGTTAGGGATGTAATGTCCGTTGCTTCAGACCAGTGGAGTGTATTGATTATTTTGTGGCTGGGTTATTTTGAAACACTTCGTTTCAATAAACTTAAGAAATACGTCTATGGCATTTCAAATAAAGTACTGAGCCAACGCCTAAAAGTTTTGGAAGCCGATGGCTATATTTCCCGTAAAGCATATGCTGAGGTTCCGATTCGCGTGGAGTACAGCTTAACAGAATTTGGGCATTCTTATGTGGAAAAGTTGCTCGAATTGACGGAATGGATGCAAATGAACTGTCCTAAGGTGATGGCAAATCGAGAGAAATACGGGTTGCTCTAGTCACGTACTCGATTCCAGATATCCAAGAACATTTTCCAATCTCCACCCTCTTTTTTCCAAACCACTACATGTTTTCCTTCCTAAAACAATAGGTAGGTTGTTAGGAAACATTTTGATATTTTAGGTGTAGCTTTGTGCCATAGTCTCATAGTCTTTGTTTATATAAACTTTGGAGAAATTTTGAACGGCCTGTTGTACTTTGGTTTTTTGAGATTAGTCTTTGGATAGCAATTTACCATTGGAGCAATCAATTTTCCATGTTGGAAACACTACCGATTCCGTTTTGTCAACCCATTCTCCAATCCATTTAAACCCTTTATCATCGATATCATAAAAGGATAATCTGTAATACCCATCCATACCATTTGGAGCCTTTTGTTCTCTATACAATACTATTTTTCCATCCTCCTTTTTATTGCCTTCCCATGTAGGCAATGTTGGCGAGGGAGCCGAAGTGCTATAATAATGTACGTACCATTTTGTGCTATCTGGAATAAACTGTCTTATACTGCCAGAGTGACTTCCATCTTTTTTCAGGGTTTCATCCTGCACAGCAGTTCCATTCATAATATATTTGAACTTCCAAACCATGTCTTCGGGTTCTGCCCAAGTTCGGTCAGGCTTTATAGTTTCTGATTTACAATGGCATTCCCCAATCAATGGGGCAAAGTCCAAAAGTTGCGTTGGTGCTTCTGGGTTTGGCAAGCCATAAGGATTTACTTCCGAAGGTTCATATATGAACTGTGCACTTGTATAAATTGGAAACAATAAAAAAAGAAGGATAGATTGAACTTTCATGTTGTTTTGATTGATTATCACAAATTACCAATAAATCCTTAATCACAAAAAAAGCATCGATTCTAGCTTTCCCTATGAACCTTTGTTATACTAAAAGCAGGCAAGCAAATGGCTACATATTCGCATTCTTCATTAAATGGATTGGAGTATTGAATCCGGGTATGCTTACTGACCTTAATGGATTCACCAGCTTTAAGAACAATTTTTTCATCATCAATTATAAACTGTTTTCTGCCTCGCACCACTAAAGTATATTCATCAAACTCCGGGGTTTGAAAAGGTTCGCTCCATCCTGGAGGCGCTATCATATGGGCAATGCTTAAGTTGCCATTCCCATCTGTGGCAAGCCCGAAATGCTCCGCAATATGTTTACCGTCATTCGTAGGAACTATGAAAGGGGTTTGTTGGAGAGTGTATTTTTTACTCATATCCTAATTTTAATCCCAACCAAGCATAAGGTATTTGATTTTTGCATCCTCAGGAATCTGAACCTCTTCGATGTTTGAAGTAGTGTATCTAAGATTGGCCGGAAGTTCTGCTTTATCCAAAGTAAAGTAGAGATTGCTTTCCTTTGGAAATATGACCACGCTGTTAAAAGTGGTAACTATTTTCTTAATCGGATGATTGGCTTTAATATCCCTAAAGGTACTTTTAAGTCCAATTCCTTTTTCAGAAAGGTATCGGGAATCAAAAATTCGGATATTCTCAACCGTAGGGACACTATCCTGATTTGGAGTTAGCGTCAAAAGATGTTTCCCTCCTTTTTCAAAAACCTCGATTTTATTGAAAGCATCTCCAATTCTAGTATTAGAGCTATCTCGAACTACAGAATCTGAGGCAAAAACAGTTTCAATATCCGCTATAGGAGTTTCTTTTGACAATGGACCTATTTTATTCTCACGAATTAGAAAGGTTTCGTCCTTTTCGGCACAAGAGGTTACTAGTATTACCGATAGGATGGTGAATACGAAAGATATTTTTTTCATGGTTGATTTTATCGGATAACTTTTTTCAATACTCCAAGAACCCCACGGATAAAAGTAGCACTGGTCAATACCTTTACTACCGGGTTCATACGAGTACTTCGGCTTCGGGATGAGGTCCTTCGTGTTTTGGTTTTTTGCTCTTTTTCTTTTTCGGCCTCTTTTTCAGCTTTTTCAATTTTTTCATTCAATACCTCATAGGCACTTTCCCTGTCAATTTCTTCATTGTATTTTTTGACCAGTTTGGATTTTCCAATCGCCTCATCCAGTTCGGCAGGTGTAAGCACGTCCATTCTACTCATTGGGGCTCTTAGCATAGTAGCGGCCAATGGGGTGGGTCTTCCTTTTTCGTCCAGAGCGGAAATGAGGGCTTCTCCAATTCCAAGGGAGGTCAAAACTTCCTTGGTATCATAAAACTCAGAATCTGGATAGTTTTCCGCAGTTAATTTGATAGCCTTTCTGTCTTTGGCAGTAAATGCGCGAAGAGCATGCTGTACTTTCAGTCCAAGTTGTGCCAGAACGTCATCAGGAACATCGGTTGGGTTTTGAGTTACAAAATAGAGCCCTATTCCTTTAGAGCGAATTAGTTTTACGATACTCTCAATCTGGTCCAGCAAAGCCTTGGAAGCTTCCTTGAAAATAAGGTGGGCCTCATCAATAAATAAAATGAGTTCAGGTCTGTCGCTATCACCTTGTTCAGGGAACGTGCCATAAATCTCTGCCAACAAACTCAACATAAAGGTTGAGAATAACTTGGGTCTATCTTGAATGTCGGTCAAACGGATGATATTGATATATCCCCTGCCATTTTCATCTATTCGTACCAGGTCATCCACTTCAAAAGATTTTTCTCCAAAGAAAAGCTCGGCCCCTTGTTGTTCCAGCTCTATTATTTTTCTTAGGATGGTACCTGTTGAGCTGGTGGAAATTCTTCCATATTGGGACTGAAATTCTTTTTTCCCTTCACCTGTGGCATATTGTAACACTTTTTTGAAATCCTTTAGGTCGAGTAATGGCAACTTATTATCATCACAATATTTAAAAACCACTGCCACAATCCCCTCTTGAGTCACGGTCAAATCCAAAATTCGGGAAAGAAGCACAGGGCCGAATTCAGAAACTGTTGCTCTTAACCGAACTCCATCCTGTTCTGAAAGTGTGAGAATTTCAACCGGAAAACCCTTGGGTTCAAAGGGTAATCCAATTTTTTCATGGCGCTCATCGATTTTGGGATGCCCCGGGCTGGGTTGGGCGATACCGCTTAAATCTCCTTTGAGGTCCATTAGAAGCACGGGAATTCCCTTGTCGGAAAGATTTTCAGCAATAACCTGAAGCGTTTTGGTTTTTCCTGTTCCAGTTGCTCCAGCAATAAGTCCATGCCGATTTAACGTTTTTAAAGGCACTTTTACAAAGGCATTTTTTACGGTCTCTCCATCAACTATGCCTGCGCCCATGGTTACGTAATCACCTTTGGTGGTATACCCCTTTTCTATATGTGATAAGAAATCCTCTTTCCGACTCATCGAGTTCATTTTCCGATAAAAATAGGGTAATTTTAAAGAATTCTAAAAATGCCAAAATGAAACAAAAACCATCTTTATTTCTGTTCTTTACCTTATTTGGTTTGATATTCTCCGTTCATGCTCAGGAAAGTAATGAAATCATCTTTCACAAATCTCCGGACCCAAAAAGGCAAAAGGCGCCATTTAGCGAAACGGTTCAGGCAGGTAATCTGTTTTTTTTGGCAGGGCAGATTGGAATGGACCGAAGTGTGGGCAAATTGGCGGAAGGAGGTATTCAAGGTGAAACCGAGCAGGCCATTAAAAATATTCAAGGCGTATTAAAAAGGCATGGTTTGACTTTGGACAATGTGGTAAAATGTACGGTTATTTTGAGCGATATAAATGACTTTAGGGCATTTAACGAAGTTTATGTGAAATATTTTACAAAAAAGCCCGCCCGTACAACCTATGCTGCGGCCGGTCTGGCAGCCAATGCGAAGATTGAAATTGATGTGATTGCGGTTAAAGAATAGCACACAAATAGCTGCAACTTACAACCCTTTAAGCCTTATCTTTGCTGAATGGTTTCTGAAGAAATTATGGACTTGGTAAATCAAGGGACAATGCTCCCTTTGATGGAAGAGTTTTACACTATCCAAGGAGAGGGCTACCACAAGGGTACTGCAGCTTATTTTATACGAGTTGGAGGCTGTGATGTGGGTTGCCATTGGTGTGATGTTAAAGAAAGTTGGAATGCCGAAACGCATCCACCCATCTCCGTCGATGCCATTGTCGAAAACGCAACTAAACATTCGGATACTATTGTGGTAACGGGAGGAGAGCCTTTGACTTGGGACATGAATCCTTTGACCCAAGGGTTGAAAGCCCAGAATTTGCAAACCCATATCGAGACTTCTGGAGCCTATCCGCTGACAGGTACTTGGGACTGGATTTGTCTATCTCCCAAAAAGAACAAATTGCCGGTGGGCGAAATATATAATAAAGCCCACGAGCTAAAGGTAATAATCTACAACAAGCACGATTTTATCTTTGCCGAAGAACAGGCCGCTAAAGTATCTCAAGATTGCATACTTTATCTTCAACCTGAATGGAGTGTTAGAGAAAAAATGATTCCTCAAATAGTGGAGTATGTCATGAAAAACCCGAAATGGAAGGTGTCTCTACAAACTCACAAATATTTGAATATTCCCTAGGGTTAGCGACCCCCGTTCCCTTGCAAGTCCAAAATACATTCATCATCCAATAAAGGAACGACATCTGATGTGCGCGCCAACGTCCTGTCCTGTAAAATTTTCATTAAGGCATTTCCATCCAAAGTACAGGCGGAGGATAAAGTTTCTCCTTTTTCAGTTAAAGCTACCAACCCTCTCGCAGCGGGACTTCCAAATTCTAATCGGGCTTGCATGAGACAACCTGGTACATTACAATGATTCGGTGCATCCATATCCTCATGGTCATTGATTGGTTCAGTACCCAAGTTGACCAATCCGAAAAGATGCCCAAATTCATGATTGAGAGTAGCCGTCTCAACATCAGTCAGCGTAACAGGGGCGCCGCTATTATCAGGTGGGGCCAATTCTCGTATAGTAGATTCGAAAATCACCATTGAAGTATTTCTAAAAACAGCTCCTAGGGTAACCGTACTTTCTTCCTCATCATCTTCATCAGAAGGAGCATTGGCAAAATAAATATACACAGCTAGAGTTCTTCCATTGTTGAAAGCCGTTCTATTGGCTTGCTCCAAACTGTCTATTTGCTGTAAGGTGAGAGTTTCTTGGTTTGGGGATGGGAATTGATTGAATATAATTTCAATATCTTCTTTAAAAGAGTGAAGTCTCACAAAATCCTGAAAATTTGAAATGGTTTCGGCAGTAGGTCTAAAACCGGGCTGATGTGCAATTTCAACTTGTATCCTATCAAAGTTGGTATTGGCCAAAAGATCATTGGCGGAAGCCCCGGTTGCCAAAAGGTTACCTGACCTATCTACATTTGGTGGAGGAGGTGCTGGGGTTCCTGTCCCCGAGTTTGGTGGGATTTCTGAAGTATCGCTATCAGAGGAACATCCAATAAAAAGTCCTAAAAGAACCAAAAGGAGAAATAGATTTTTCTTTTTCATTTCAGAGATTATTTCAATTCTAAACGCAATTTTATAAGAGTTTATTCCCTATTTAAGAGAAAGTTTAGCTAAATAGTCGTAATGTTCTCCAGATATTACAAGTTCACATTTCAGGTCTATAGAATTACAACATTCCTTTAAACTGTTGAAATCCAGATACAACCAATCAAATGCTTCTCCTCTTTGACCTTTATACTCCATAGAGAAAGTGACTTCTCCGTAGTACACTGTATCACCCGGAATCCATATACCACCATCTTCGTCCTGCTCAAACATGTAAATGATATCACTGGAATCCAATAAGATTTGACCATCGGGTTTGAGCAATTCTTTTAAGTGCTTCAAAAACCCTTCCAAACATGATAACTTCCCTGCCAAACCTATTCCATTCATCAATAACAGCAGGGTGTCAAATTGTTTATCGTTATAGTTTTGGATTTCAGAGTGAACCACTGATTTGAGCCCTCTAAGTTTGCAAACTTCAATAGCTCCATAAGACGAGTCTAGCCCGGTAACAGTATGACCCTTTTCCTGTAAATAAAGACTATGCGAGCCTGCTCCACAACCTACATCCAACACTTTTCCAAATGCAAGTTCTAATGCACGTTGTTCTATTTTGGGCATTTGTTCAAAGGTTCTAAACAAATAGGGAAGTGGAATGACATCCTGTTCATCTAGAGAAGAAAGAGTCACAATGTCCTCAGAATACCTACCATCATGATAGTCCAACAGGGCATTCCCTAAAATATCTTTATTGAAAAGCACTTCCATATGATGAAATAAGACCGTATTAGTTGCTTAAGGTTTAAATGAAATCAGTTTTTTAAGTTTGCTTATATGAAAGAAGAATTGGAGCAATTGGGCGAGAAAGCTAGTGAAAAGCACTTGGAAAACAAGAAATTCTTTGCAAAACTCAAAAAGAAACCTCCAAAGCAGCTGGATTATCTTATGCAGGAGCTTCATGAACAAGAGTTCCAGAGTACCGATTGTCTCGATTGTGGAAATTGTTGTAGAACCACAGGGCCTCTCTTTACCCGGATGGATATTGAGCGCATTGCCAAACACTTAAAAATACGCCCTTCAAAATTCATAGATGAATACCTTCGCGTAGATGGAGAGAATGACTATGTACTTCAGCAGGTACCCTGCGCTTTTTTGGGAGCGGATAATTATTGTTCCATTTACAAAGTTAGGCCCAAGGCTTGCCGTGAGTTCCCACATACCGACAGAAAGAAGTTCCATCAAATCTCCCATCTCACCTTAAAAAACGTAGCAATATGCCCGGCAGCGTATAATATTGTGGAAGAAATGAAGAGAAGAATCAAGATATAGCGATTTCTTATCTTTGAGAATATGGAACAGATTATTACCTACTTTGAAACAATTCCTCCATTGCACAGAAGTTTGATATTGGTCGGAGGCATCACTTTTTTTTGGATTCTGGAAGGAATTGTCCCTCTTTTCAATGTCCCTTATAAAAAATGGAGACATTCAGTCCCCAATTTCTTCTTCACACTCACTACTATTATTGTCAATTTTCCTTTGGCTTTTTTGTTGCTAAAAACGTCCGATTGGGCGGTGGTCAACGAATTTGGAATTATAAATTGGTTGCCGGAAATGCCTCTTTGGCTTTACGTTTTGTTGGGTGTTTTGTTTTTGGATTTGATAGGAGCCTATACGGCGCACTGGGTTGAACATAAGGTAAAACCACTATGGATGGTTCATTTGGTGCATCATTCAGATCATAATGTGGATACCACTACCGCCAATAGGCACCACCCTTTGGAAAGCCTTATTCGCTACACGTTTACTCTCATAGGTGTTTTTGTTGTGGGAGCTCCCATCGGAATAATCATGTTATATCAAAGTTTATCAGTGGTATTGTCCCAGTTTAACCACGCCAACATTAAATTGCCCAAAAAGGTGGATGATGCCATTAGTTGGGTAATTGTAAGTCCAGACATGCACAAAGTGCATCATCACTACCAATTGCCTTATACCGATTCTAATTACGGGAATATCTTTTCCATTTGGGATAGACTTTTTGGTACCTATATGACTTTGGATTCTGATAAAATTGTTTACGGGGTGGACACTTTTCCGGATGAAAAAGAAAATGCCAGTGTCATTGGTTTATTGAAACAGCCATTTCACAAATATCGAAGACCTACTACCGAGAAGGCAGAGGCTTCTTAATACCCATTTTTTCTTTTGGCGCAATTTCAGGAAAAGGAAATTCAATGTGAAGATGGGTTTGTCCTCAAAGCACGTCTTTTTTCTCCAGAAAAAGATAAAAAGGGTAAAATTCTAATAATCAATTCTGCAACGGCTGTAGGTCAGAATCTTTACGCCAATTATGCTCAGTTCATGGCAGAAAATGGATTCCATGTCCTTACCTATGATTATCGTGGTATTGCCGAGTCAAGGCCGAAAAAACTTAGAGGATTTTATACTTCTTTCACCGATTGGGGTGAAAAGGATGTAAGTTCGGTCTTAGTCTATGCAAAAGAGAATTTTCCAAATTTTCCAATCAATATTTTAGGACATAGTATTGGAGGTACGCTGATAGGCATGACTCCAAGGTCAGATTTAATTGATAAGGCAATGACCATAGGCGCCCAAACTGCATTCTATAAAGATTGGGGAAAAGGACGATTGAAATTATACTTTCTATGGCATTTAGTTTTTCCCTTGGTGACCGACTTGGTAGGTTATTTTCCCGGGAAGAAACTCGGCTTGCTTGAAGATGTTCCCAAAGGAGTGGTGCAACAATGGCACGCTAGACGCAAGAATCCCAGCATGATAAAGCAACTTGAGTCTAAAGGGATAAATACCTATTTCGCAAAGTATAAAAGAGACCTTCTTACCCTGGCAATATCAGACGATCCAATTGGAACTGAACCTGCTTTGAAACGAATCCATGTTTTGTTTGAAAATGCTCATAGAACTTGGGAAACAGTCAGACCTATCGATATCAATGAAAAAGAAATAGGTCATTTTGGTTTCTTCCGAAGGAAATTCAAGGAGACATTATGGACAAAAACGTTGATATGGTTTGAGAACCACTGAAAAACTATTCGTAAAGCAAATACTTTTTGCGCACTTGTTTAAAGGTTACAAGTTCTTCCAACCAAGATTTTTTAATTTCTTCTTCAGAAAGACCTGCCTCAATTTGCTTTTGAAGCTCTGAAGTTCCTGAATGTTTGGTGAACGAATCCGTTTTAAAGAATTTTGATTTGTCCACAGAATTTGAATACGCTTCAATGAGCCATTTAAGGGAAATGGAATTCATCCTGTTGTGAGAAGAGAGGTCTTCTCCAAAACACTTTTTGTTTTCTTCCTTAGGATATTTTGAACCAAAATTAGGTTTTGGAATATAACTAAAATCGTAGGCCATGCTATCCAAGAATGAAGCCCCATAGCGTTGAAACTGGTATTCTGTTCCTCGCCCTGCGTTAACATTTGTTCCTTCAAAAAGGCCTAAACTTGGATATAAGTTAATAGAAATATCATTGGGCAAATTGGGTGAAGGCCTTATAGGTAAAGAATAGGGAGTTTGGTGTGTGTAGTTCTCTAAAGAAATAACGGTTAGGTCAGCTCTTATTCCATCGGACAACCAGCTCTCTCCATTTAGCATTTGTGCATATTCACCAACAGTCATTCCGTATACCAAAGGTATCGTCGTCATTCCCAAAAAACTAATATGCTCTTTTTGCATGGTGGGTCCATCTACATAATGTCCGTTGGGGTTGGGTCTATCCAAAACAATAATAGGTACGTTGTTTTCTGCACAAGCTTCCATAACCAATTGTAAGGTTGCGATATAGGTATAAAACCGTACTCCCACGTCTTGAATGTCGAACACAACAACATCTAAACCCTCAAGTTGCTCTTTTGAAGGTTTTTTGTTTTTCCCATAAAGGGAAACAATCGGCAACCCTGTTTTTCTATCTAACCCATCGGCCACTAACTCGCCGGCATCTGCTTTTCCACGAAATCCATGCTCGGGTGCAAATACTTTTTTGATTTCGATTTGATGGGAAAGCAGTGAATCTACCAAATGGGTGTATCCTTCATCCTTGAAAATAACACTGGTGGGATTTGCAACAATGGCTACACTTTTATTTTTTAGCAAGGGAAGGTATTGGCTGGTTCTATTGGCTGCTACAATGATACTCTTGTGGGTTTCCTTTTCAGAAACCGCGACAATGGTGTCTTGGTTTTGGGTTCTTCCTTTGCACGCAGAAATGAGCAAAAACAAACAGAAAAATGTACTTTTGAGAACCGATAAATTGGGCATCCGTTGAATTTAGAACTATTTATTGCCAAGCGCCTGATTACAGGAAAGGAACATAAAATTAGTATTTCCGCTCCTATAATAAAAATTGCCATTACGGCTATTGCCATTGGTATAGTTATGATGCTCATTGCCATTGCCACTGGGGTAGGGCTTAAACATAAGATTCGCGAGAAGGTGGCGGCGTTCAATGGTCATATTCAAATCTCCAACTACGACAATAATGCATCAGAAGTATCGGTGGTGCCTGTTTCGCTGGAACAAGAGTTTTATCCCGATTTTGATATTGCGGAAGGAATTGACCACGTACAGGCCGTCGCAACCAAAGGAGGCATTATTCGCACCGAAGATACCTTTGAAGGGATGCTTGCAAAAGGCGTAGGCACTGACTACAACTGGACTGTTTTTGAAGAGTATCTTGTAGATGGTCGATTACCGAGTTATACAGGTAAACTCAACGATGAGGTATTGGTTTCCCGTTTAATGGCCAATCGCTTGCAATTGAAGGTAGGAGACTCTTTTTTTTCCTTTTTCCTAAAGGAAGATGATCCTTCCAAAGTGCCTAACAATCGTCGATTTAAAATTGTTGGCATTTATGACAGTGGTTTTGAAGAATTTGATGCAACCTATGTTTTTGTGGATATCCGACATATTCAGCGCATGAATAAATGGAAGGCCAACCAGATTGGTAATTTTGAGGTTTTCCTTTCCGATTTTGATGAAATGGAAGCAAAGACCAACGAGATTTATGGAAAGACCATCTCAAGTCTGGATACCCAAAATATCAAATCAAAATACTTTCGCATTTTCGAGTGGATAGGACTTTTCGATTTCAATATTGCGCTCATCATTGGCATAATGGTCATTGTTGGGGGAATCAATATGATTACGGCACTTTTGGTATTGATATTGGAACGCACTCAAATGATAGGTGTCTTAAAAGCCTTGGGGTCGGAGAATTGGAGTATCCGAAAGGTGTTTCTGTACAATGCGGCCTATTTGATTTCCATTGGTTTGTTCTGGGGCAATCTCATAGGGTTATCCTTGCTGTATGTTCAGCATCGTTATCGTCTTTTTAAATTCCCAAATCCTGAAGAATACTATATTGAATACATACCCATATTTATAGATGTTCCTACCGTGATAATGTTGAACTTAGGAGTTATGCTGCTCTGTTTGTTGATGTTGCTGATACCTTCCTATATCATCACAAAAATAAGCCCTGTTAAGGCCATGAAGTTTGAATAATGGCTTTTCCTGATTTTTCATAATAATCAACAGCAATTTCTCTTAAAACAGATGGTTGACCTTCCCAAAAAACTATCTTTGTGCCGATTATGGAATACGCAAAAAATATTTTAGAAACCATTGGGAACACCCCTTTGGTTAAGTTGAATAAATTGACTGCTGATTTACCTTGTTTGGTACTTGCAAAATATGAAACGTTTAACCCAGGGAATTCTGTAAAAGACCGTATGGCCTTGCAAATGGTTGAGGACGCTGAGGCTGATGGACGATTAAAACCGGGTGGAACCATTGTTGAAGGAACATCCGGAAATACAGGGATGGGCTTGGCCTTGGCAGCAATCGTTAAGGGTTACAAAATGATTTGTGTCACAACGGACAAGCAGTCCAAAGAAAAAATCGACATTTTAAAGGCAGTGGGTAGCGAGGTTCATGTATGTCCAACCGATGTTGCACCAGATGACCCGAGAAGCTATTATTCCACGGCAAAAAGATTGGGAGAGGAAATTCCAAATTCTTGGTATGTCAATCAATATGATAATCCTTCCAATGCCAAAGGACATTACTTGAGTACGGGTCCCGAAATCTGGGAACAGACGGATGGTAAGGTCACCCATTTTGTTGTTGGGGTTGGAACCGGTGGAACCATATCTGGAGTTGGAAAATTCCTTAAGGAACAAAATCCTAGGGTAAAGGTTTGGGGAGTGGACACCTATGGCTCAGTATTTAAAAAATACCATGAGACCGGGATTTTTGACGAGAAAGAGATTTACCCCTATATCACCGAAGGTATAGGCGAAGATATCCTCCCTAAAAATGTGGATTTTCATATTATAGATGGCTTCACCAAAGTGACCGACAAAGATGCTGCCGTTTACACCCAGAGATTGGCAAAAGAAGAGGGAATGTTCTTGGGAAATTCAGCTGGAGCCGCAATCAAAGGAGTATTGCAGTTAAAAGAACACTTTAAAGAAGATGATGTTGTGGTCGTGTTGTTTCATGATCATGGAAGTCGTTATGTAGGAAAAATGTTCAATGACGACTGGATGCGTGAACAAGGCTTTATTAAATAGCTATGGAAAAATTAGTGCTTGACAATCAAATTGTCCGAATCGATGCGGGAGAATTGGTAGGTTTTGAGGTTAATGGTCATGAATACATCCACCAAAAAGGAAGTCCTGGCTGGGGCAGTACCGATACCGAGATGTTTCCCATCATTGGTCCTGTTGCAAAAGCCAACTATCTTGTGGAAACACCTAAAGGCAATGGGGTAATGGACCAACATGGTCATCTGCGACTAATGGACTACGATTTAGTTTCCATCAGTGATACGCATGCTGTTTTTAAAAAAGTGTATGTGGCAGATACTCCTGTTAAAAACAAAAAGTATCCTGAAAAATCGGATGCTGAGTATTTGATATGGCCCTATGATTTCGAGTTCGAAAAGCATTATACGCTAACTTCCGAAGGACTTGAAATCTCCTTCAAAATTACAGGGGAAGAAGGGATGCCTTTTATGCTAGGGTATCATCCAGCGTTTAAGTTATACGTGGATAAACCAACAATCATTGCCGGAGAAAAACAAATTACTTTGGATGAGGTTTTGGCTGTTGGAAGCAGAGCGTTGCAAGTTGCCAACTGTACGTCTATCACCCTAAAGGACAAAGGGGAAATTACCATTTCTACCGAAGGTTTTGGTCACTTTATGTGTTGGACTGAGGTAAGGAACATGGTCTGCATAGAACCTATAAGCTTTTATCCCTATGCCGTTGAAGAGAAAAACCTACACGAAGGTTTTCAACAACTAAAAGAGAAGGCGCAGTTTAAGGTGTTTTTGTCGATAAGTATCTAACTAAATTTTTGGTTGAGTTCTGCAACAACAGTATCTATTTTAGCATCCTTTTCCTTTCGTGCTAAGATAGATGGTGGAGCCATACGTTCCTTACAATCAGAAATGGGACAACGCTCACAAGTAACCCCTACATTATAAGTGGCTATGGAGGAATCATTTAAAAAGTTCACTTTCTTTCTCAGCTGATCATTGATGAGTAAACCAATACCGACGCTTCGGTAGAGGTCTTTTTTAAAAGGGTCTTTGGTAGCCGATGCGAAAATGAGATATGAAAGTTGGTCATTGGGGTAGTGGGAGATTTGAACCTGAATATGGTGTTCGTTTCCCGTTTTTTCAATTTCCTGCAATACTCGTATGGAAGCCCACCTTCTGCAATACTTTTCATTGGTTTCGTTGCCATGTGGCGAATGCTGATGTGTTAGGTGGAGTTCCTTGGTAATATCGAAACGTTGGGTTCCTTTTTGATGGGAAAACCTCAGAAAAAAGAGATTTTCCATTTTATAATCGGTAGGGAGTATGTTGGTCAAACGCTGGTATAATGACTCAGGAGAGGCATTAAAACGTTTGGTCATACGAGCCAAAAAGGTTTTGTCGAAGTTGGGTTTTTGCAAAAACCGGTCAAGATATTGTCCCAAAAGCTTTCGGGGAATAATCAATGCACCTGCAAAATAAGAGGCCGCTAGGTTGTTCAGTACTTGGTCAAAGCTTTCAAACTTAATCCATGTGAAGGTGTATAAACGTTCACCGATATCCAGATAGTTATAGGCTATTTCTTTGGCATATATAAAGGTGCGTTGAGCCTCATCAACATGGTCGGCTATAAGTAGCGTTTTGGTTTTTGGGACAAAAATGGAACGAAGATTGTCGAGCTCGCTATGTTTTATTAGGTCTTCGTTATTTATGGTATAGCCATACTCCTCTATGAGTATTTCTTCCAATTCCTTGGAAGAAACTGATTTATCCAAGTTGATTTGATATGCCTCTGCAAACTTCACCACAGCAGCTTCCCATTCAGGAAAGAAGTTCTGGTTGGCTTCCTGGTATGATCGTAACGCAGCCAAGAAGAAGCTTTCTTTTCCAAAATCATAATGTTTGGCAATTTCAATAATGGTACTGATAAAGGCATTGACCTTAGCTGGGGCATTGGCCACAATATCAATTAAGTCACTCTCCTTAATGCCAAAAAGGTCAAGAGGTAATTCTTTAAGGATTTTGGATTGAAGCAATTCTCCGACTGGGGCTAAATTTTTGTCCAGTTTTAAGGATACCAAATTGTCGTACGGTATCTCCAGCTTTTCTGCCAGTAGTGCAATCTTATCCGTTTTCGGATACTTTTTTCCTTTCTCAATCTCGTTTAAATACGATTTTGAAAGTCCGGTAAGTTTGGAAAGTCCAAACAGGGATAGGTTTTTTCGCCCCCTAATCTGCTTGAGCTTTAATCCAAAGATAAGTTTGATGTATTCTTCTTCCATTTTTCGCAATCAAATATAGGCTATTTTGCGAATAATGTAAAAATAGCGTATTTATATAATTTAGCGAACGTTCGCTTGTTTTTTTCAAAACTTTGATTTATCCTTGTATGAACAAAATCAGTTTGTCATGGAAAATATTATAGCATCACCCACCAACCTTCAGTTTTCAAAAGAAGTGACCAATTACTATCCAGAACTACTTATGGATGGAGCCTTGGAATTTGTTATTGAGCTACATCAAAAGTTCAATAGGGAACGTTTACAACTACTGAATAAGCGTTTGAGACAGCAAGCCAAGTTCGATCGTGGAATTATGCCTTCTTTCCCACTGGAAACTGAGGAAACCCGAAATACCGATTGGCAGGTAAAGCATATTCCGGAAGACCTGCTTGACCGTAGGGTTGAGATTACCGGTCCGGTAGAACGAAAAATGGTCATTAATGCCCTGAACTCTGGAGCCAAGACTTTTATGGCAGACTTTGAGGACAGTAATGCTCCAACATGGGACAACTGTCTTCAGGGGCAGCAGAATTTAATTGATGCCAATACTCGGAAGATATCTTTTTACGATTCGAAAAAAGATAAATCCTATAAACTGAATGATGAAGTAGCAGTACTGTTGGTAAGACCTCGTGGGCTTCACTTAAATGAGCGTCACGTTTTGATAAATGGAGAGGAAACATCGGGAAGCCTTTTTGATTTTGCTCTTTATGTGTTCCATAATACAAGAACACTAATGAATAGAGGTTCAGCACCTTATTTCTATTTGCCAAAACTGGAGCACTATTTGGAAGCAAGATGGTGGGATGAAGTTTTTACTTTTTCTGAAGAATACCTGGGCGTACCGGTAGGAACTTTTAAGGCAACCGTCTTGATTGAAACTATCACTGCTAGCTTCCAATTGGATGAGATTATTTATGAATTAAAAAATCATATTGTTGGGTTGAACTGTGGACGTTGGGACTATATTTTTTCCTACATCAAAAAATTTAGAAACCACCCAAGTTTTATCTTGCCCAACAGGGACCAAGTAACCATGACCGTTCCATTTATGGACGCCTATTCCCGCTTGGTTATTCAAAGATGTCATAAAAGAGGCATTCATGCCATGGGAGGAATGGCGGCTCAAATTCCAATTAAAAGCGACCCTATTGCCAACGCAGCTGCTATAGAGAAAGTACGTTTGGATAAGGAAAGGGAAGTGCTAAATGGACATGACGGTACCTGGGTGGCCCATCCAGGATTGGTTTCCATTGCCATGAATGAATTCAACAAGCACATGCCTGAGTCCAATCAAATAGAAACAGCATTGAGGGAAACGGACGTCATTTTGGAATCAGACTTGATTGCTATCCCTGAAGGAACCATTACGGAAACGGGGATTCGTAAAAACATGAATGTTGGGATTCTGTATTTGGAAGCTTGGTTGCGAGGCAACGGCTGTGTTGCATTGTATAATTTGATGGAAGATGCGGCAACCGCCGAAATATCAAGAACCCAGTTGTGGCAGTGGCTCAAGTTTAATGCTCAGCTTGAGGATGGTAGAAAATTCAACGATGCCCTGTACTCAAAGATTTTTGAGGAAGAGAAAGAAAAAATCATTCATTTAGTGGGTGAGGCCAACATGGGGAACACACAATTTGAAAAAGCATTTGAACTATTTGATAAGCTGGTTAGAAGTAGGGAATTTGAAGAGTTTCTAACCTTAAAAGCTTATCGGGAAATCGCATAAACAAGTATTATCAACAACTAAAAAATCCCAAGAATGCGCGAACATTACATGGGATTCATATCAAATTCGAAAAATTAAAATTATGGAAAAAAAAGAAAGGATTCAAGCGTTATTGACGGATTGGACGATTAATCCCAGATGGAAAGGAGTTGAAAGACCTTATACGGCAGAAGAAGTAATAAAACTGCGCGGGTCTTATGAAATTGATTATTCCATAGCCCAAATGGGCGCTGAGAAGCTTTGGGATAAACTGAACGGTCAGGATTTTGTGGCAGGTTTAGGTGCATTAACCGGAAATCAGGCCATTCAAGAGGTTGAAGCTGGTCTTGAGGCCATCTACTTGAGTGGATGGCAAGTGGCGGCAGACGCAAATTTGTCTGGCGAAATGTACCCTGACCAATCCCTTTATCCTGCCAATAGTGTTCCTATGGTGGTAAAACGAATCAACAATGCGTTGCTTCGAGCCGATCAGATTCAGGTAGTAAACGGTACCGAAGACAAGAAAGACTATTTAGTTCCCATTGTTGCTGATGCTGAGGCAGGTTTTGGAGGAAATCTGAACGCTTTTGAATTGATGAAATCCATGATTGAAAGTGGTGCTGCAGGAGTTCATTTTGAAGATCAATTGAGCTCTGCCAAGAAATGTGGACACTTGGGAGGTAAGGTATTGGTGCCCACTCAAGAGGCGGTGAACAAACTGATTGCAGCCCGTTTGGCAGCAGACGTTATGGGAGTTCCCACGGTGATTATAGCGCGAACGGATGCAGACGCGGCCAATCTGCTCACCAGTGACATTGACGAGAGAGATCATAAATTCATTACGGGAGAGCGTTCTCCGGAAGGGTTCTTTTACGTGAAGAATGGTCTGGAGCAAGGAATAGACCGAGGTTTGAGTTATGCACCATTCGCTGATTTAATTTGGTTGGAGACTTCCACTCCAGATTTAGAACAAGCACGAAAGTTTGCCGAAGGTATTCACGCACAATACCCTGATAAAATGCTGGCGTATAACTGCTCACCATCCTTTAACTGGGCAGCTAAACTAAGTGTGAAAGAGATGGAGACGTTTAGAGAGGAATTGGCCGAAATGGGCTATAAGTTCCAATTTATTACCCTAGCCGGGTTCCATGCGCTCAATACGAGTATGTTTGAGCTTAGCAAGGCATACAAGGAAAGAGGTATGGCAGGTTACTCCGAATTGCAGGAAAGAGAGTTTGGATTGCAGGAGTTTGGATTTAAAGCCGTAAAACATCAAGGATTTGTAGGTACAGGTTATTTCGATACAGTCCAGAATATTGTTACCTCAGGTACATCCAGTACGGTAGCTATGAAAGGAAGCACAGAGACCGCTCAATTCTGATGCATTCTAATTTAGTTGGTTTGTAAATGCCCCTGTCAAAAGGGGCATTTATTTTACTTAAACAAAAAAGTTAAAAAAATCATAATTTTTTAACATTTGATGTCTTTTTTCTTGTTAATTTTGCATTAAGCAATACAGCTTGGATTTTTCTGTTCAGCCATTTTGCTTAGAACTTTTCTTTTAGAAACAATACGATTTCCTTCGGGATTCTGGTGTAGGGGCTTTTAATTTTTAATCTACTTTATGGATGTCATCGTTCTCTATATCAGCATTGCAGCTTTAATAGTTGTTGCGTGGATTGTTTTCATGGTAAAAATGTATCGAAGAATAAAAAAGAAAGTGTAGTTCTTTCAATCAATCTACAATTCCAAACACTTTATTTTTGACATTCTACTTTCCACAATACGCTGTGTCTCTAGCGTGTTTTTTTGAGGAATAAGGAAAGCTTCAATGTCCGTTTTGGAATTAATTTCTAAGGTATCTTCAATAAAACCATATCCTCTATATTGCCCATCGTCAACAAGTACAAAGGCGTTCTCGTTTACATGTCTTCCTTTTTCTTTTAGAATTTTCACACCGGCCTTTTCCTTGGCCAAATCAGCTATGGCTTTGTCTACTTTTTCATTGTAGCCGTCTATTTGCTCCTTCCCGGAACAAATCCCTTCACAAGAAGTACTTTCATAAAAAGAACAATTCGATTCGGTCAATTGCAGATGACAGAATTTCGGACATAATTGATACGTCGAGCAGATTTGTTTTAAAAAGAGTCTACAGTCAGTCAGGTTATAAAACACTTTTATAGGTTGTTGAATGTGTTTTAAGGTATTGAAAGCCAAATGTTTTATGCCCTTTCGGTCCTCATAACAGAATATTCCGAATTGTTTGATATTCCTTTTTTGCGCTCGATTGTACAATGGAAAATGCTTTTTGATTTCTGCAGATTCCATCAAAAGTGCCACTAATTCACTTCCAGAGAGTTCAAAATCGATGTGGGCGGTCTCTCTGCACAATCGAATCTCCTTTTCACTTTTGTCATAAAAATGACCGAGGACTCTTTTTTTTAGGTTGATGGCTTTGCCCACATAAATAATAGTGCCATTTCTATCCTTGAAATAGTAGATGCCAGGTTTTTGAGGAATGGCATCAATCTCAGATTTGTCTAAATGTGGTGGAAGTGTTGCCTCTTGGCTTCGCGCATGTAAAAAGGTTTGAAATACGGTTTGTGAAGTGGGTGTTTGTAAGAGCTTTTCAAAAAGCAGTACGGTAGCATGGGCATCCCCTCGGGCACGGTGCCGGTCTGAAAGCGGTATGTTAACAGAAGAACATAGTTTTCCCAAACTATAAGACCGTAGGCCAGGAATCAGTTTTCGAGATAGACGGACAGTACATAATTTTTTGCGAACAAAAGCTACTCCCAGTTGTCGGAATTCTTCTTTAACGACTCCATAGTCAAAATTAACGGAGTGAGCTACAAAGATGCTGTCTTGGGTAAGATTCAACACGGTATCTGCTATATCGGAGAAGAGTGGCGCATTGGCAACCATCTGATTGTCAATGCCCGTAAGTCCGGTTATAAAATATGGGATGGGACATTGAGGGTTCACCAGAGAAGTAAACTCATCAATAATCTTTTGACCATCATGCTTGAATATGGCAATTTCGGTAATCCGGTTGCCCTTGATACCGTTTCCCGTGGTTTCTATATCGATTATAGTGTACACATGACTAAGTTAGCCAGAAAATATCGATACAAGAAGGCAAAAATGTCAAGCGATTGTTACAGCAGTATGTTCCTACCCAACACGGACATGATGAAGAATACGGTAATGGAAATAATGAGACAACTAATAGCTGCTACGCGGTTGTCCTGAACGGAAAATTCTTTTTTGGCACGAAGTAATAAGACTTTCATAGGGGATTACTTTAAATCAAAGGTGATAACACACTATGACCGGATTAAAAACTATCGCTTAAAGCAAAGAAGTTCGGATAAACGGTAATCCTTATTTGTTTTACCGAAAAATGTGGTCCTTCACCTATTTTTCTTAAATCTGCAAGGGTTGCTTGGTCGAGTAAAAGAGTGAGTTAAACGTTATAAACCAAGGAATTGAGTTAATTTTTATCTTATAGTTTGGCGAACTTTTATCCTATGTAACCATCCAATACGATCATTTAAGTAAAATCAACTCACTAAAAACGGAATCATATATCCAAAGAAACCATCCATCCATTGAAAAAGGTCATCCCTCAAAGACAAGGTCAGTAATTTAGTTACAATTTTTACTTTCACCGTGTTCGCTGTTATGACTTACACAACCTCCCAAAAGCAGCGATGGTAGCCTGATGCAATTAAAGGTTAGCGTATAATCTGAAGACTTAAATCATAACAGAACAGTTTTAATTTAACTACTAAGCGAAGTATATGTTGGTACTTCTAGACAATGGACATGGGGGGATAATCGAAGGTGTTTATCAAACACCAGGTAAAAGAAGTCCAATTTGGAAGGATGGGTCACAGTTATTTGAAGGAGAGTTTAATCGTGCTGTAGTGAACCGAATTGTTGAGGCTTTAACGGGATTAGGGGTCAATTACGTAAACATTGCACCAGAATATCACGATGTAAGCTTGAAAACCAGGGTAGAAAGAGCAAATCGCTATGCCAATGCACCATGTTTTTATCTAAGTGTCCATTCAAATTCAGGAGGAGGGTGTGGTTTTGAAGTATTCACGAGTCCAGGTGATGATAAAAGTGACAAGATAGCCGAGATTTTTGGAATTGAGTATCAGAACGTTTTTCCTGATAAAACACTTCGAGCGGACCATACTGACAACGATTTGGATAAAGAGCAAAGGTTTTACGTGCTCACGCACACCAAAATGCCATCAATCTTGACGGAAAGCTTTTTCATGGATAATGAACAAGAGTGCAAATCTATTTTAATGACACGCCAAGGAAGGGATAAGATAGCACAGTATCATTTGAATGCCATTTTGAAGGTAAAACAGCAAGTATTCAATACATGATAAAATTCTCAACGTTTTTCCCTTTAATTGGAATTTGTGTTTTGTTAGTAAACTGCACCTCCACAAAGGTAGCCGCCTACGATCAGTACTCCTATGAAAGGGCTGTTGATTTAAGAACCAAGATACTTGTGATTATGGATAAGGCTACAGAGCCATATGAAAATCATAAGGAAGAAGCCAACAATCTACTCATTGAAATTAGGGAAATGGCACAGTATGAGAGAAACAAGGCAAATAATGAAACTTCATCTAGAATGTGGGAAATGTTCGAAGACGAAAGCAAATCTTTTATTGGTGGATTTATACATAGATGGAACGATAGGGGCCAATTTTCTCCGCTGTTTGTAGAGGAGGCAAAACTCCAGGTCTTAGAAGCAATGAATCTCTTAATACAATTTGAACTCAAAAAAGATACTCAAACCAAAAACAACCTTCAGACACTAATTCTAGGAAGTCAATGATTAAAAAACCAATAGACATAACGGAGGGATTAAATGAAGTAAAAACAGTACTCTTTCAAATTTTTGGAAAAGAGTATGTGAATTTTAAAGAGGAAACCAAAAAAGACATAGAAACTTTCATGCGGGCATCCAAAAACAAGCTTGAAAGATGGACTACACTACTTTCGAAAAAACAAATAACTCTGGATGAATATGAATGGTTGGTTAAAAGTCAGAAAGAGTTGTTTGTCTTTAATGAACTTGAAAAAGCGGGTGTTTCAAAAATGAGGATAAGGCAACTAAGAAAGAATACTATCAAGGCCGTTCTAGATATTGGTAAGAGTTTGGTAAAGAAGAATATATGAACAATGGAAAATAATCAATTTCAGAAAAAGGATTAAAACATAGATACAATTTCCATCCCTAAAGCATACCCTCACAATAAAAGCAAGCTGTCCATGAAATCAATAATCTACTTACCTGGTGTTTTAGGAAAAAAGCATAGTGATTCCGCAAAAGAGTACGCTAAAAGATATCTGTACTCTATGGATAGAATGGATTGGGACAGGTTCAAAAAATACTATTTGGAAGAGGAAGATTTTCATTTTGGTCTTGGTGGAACCTTTACCACCTCTGTCACATCCATATTTGAATACAACTCAAAAAACAAGGAAGAGGCGGTTGAGGTCTGTAAAATCTATGAATGCTCATATGATGAGAATTTTACCAAAAAGTTTGAAAAAAAGAATGCCATTCAAAAGCTGGGACTTGTTTTAATAATCCTTCTTTCAAAAACGGGAACACTGATGAAAGCATTTTTTCTAAAAAATACCATTAGTGGAAAAAAGAAATTGGAGATTTTATACTTCCTATTTTTCTTGTTGTTGATTTCCATCTTTGCTTTGATATTGTTTCCTGCGGTACTTACTTCGATTACCGATATTGTAACAAATGCGCTTCCAAAAGATTCGGAACTATCCAGAACAATACATGAAAAAATAGCGCCATGGGTCGCTGTCTCCCATTGGATAACGGCAGGCCTAGCTATTGTGACCGTTGCTTTTCCTAAGTTTAGGAATACTGTTTCTGAAAAAGCCACGGATTTTCTCTGCATGGATTCGTATCTGACCATGGGAAACAATAAATTGGAGCTTACCGGTAAAGTGGAAAGCTTGGTCGAAGCAGTTTTGGAAGAGGATAATCCCGATTCTCTTGAATTGCATAGTTACGGCTTTGGTGGAATTGTTCTTATTGATTCCATATTTCCGTATGGCAATATCCCAAATTATCGCATGGCGAATGAAATAAAGAGAGTGGTGACGATAAGATGCCCTTATGATTTCATCTCTACGTATTATCCTGATTACTTTAAAAACCGCGGAACCTTTCAGGATATCGCACTCGAAAGTTGGTATAACATATATTCGGATACGGATATTTTATCATCAAACTATGATATCTCGACCTCGAACGGCGCAAACTTCCTAAATATAGGAGAATTGGGTATTCCAATTAAAAACTTGCCATACAACCTCATAAATACCAAAACTCTCGGTCTTTGGAAGCACCTAAAAATATTGAGTTTTAAAACACATCAGACCTATTGGGGAGAAAGTGCGATGACGGCAAACTGTCTTTATCTGATAATGGAACAGGCGTTGCCGGCTGAAACCGTGTGAACTCTTGGAATAAAAAAACCTCTGCTTCATTAGGGACAATTGACAAATACATAATGAGTCCTATGCTTTAGGACCAAGTTTAACAGATAAATACATGATAATGGATAAAGAAGTGTTACCAGAGGTTTTAATGAATTCTGTTTTAGGAAAACTCTATGACGTTTTGACAAATGGGGATGATGTTGTCCCAAAATCGGATGATAATTATTTGGCCTGGTTACCAGTTGGGATGCCTTTTCCAAAGGAAGAATTGGAATTTCTGTCCACTGGCTTTACGGGTATTTATAGAGAGCATGAACCCCAGCGAAGGAGAGTTCGACAAGGGGAGCAGCCTTCTCCAGAACCTAGGGAAAAAACGGCAGAAGAAATAAATCAGCTTCTGGCTCAAGATGTAACCCGTAGATACATGCAAGCGGAGAATCTATCAAGACTATGTGATATGATTCCAGATACCAGCGGGGTAAAAGGTAAGGTCACCATGAATAAATGGGAACAGGAAAACAGCCTCAGTCTGGCATATCAGCATATATTAAAGTTCAGTCAAGTTGCAAACTTTGAGCCTGATGAAAAAACCAAGAAAAAGATTGAACGTTTACGTGGACTGCTTCAAGAGAAAAAAATAAAAAAGAACCTTGTTACTGAGGAAGAGGAGGAAGTGTTGGAAGAGACTGCATTGGTGAAGAAGTATAATGAAAAACTACAGAATTATCTCAATATAGCTCTGGAGTACAACAACCATAGAGTAAATGCGCTTGCGGGGAAAGACCCTGCTGCCGTCCATTTTTGGGCAATGAATGCCAGTATCCTTAGAAGCAAGGTAATGGCCGCCAAAAATGATTGGATTACCAATGGATACAAAGAAGAGTATGACCAAATTGCGGCTTACATCGCTCAGGTAGAAGGGAGAAGCATGCTTACTCTAAAACAACAATATTTGGATGATTTTGATAAGGCAAGACTGACCGGACCTTCTTCGGGTTCAGATTTCTTTTACACATCCTTGTTGCCGGGAGGTTTTGCAGAAACCGATAATGGTTGGACAGAATTCAGTTTCGGTAAAAGTGATTTTGCTTCAAACTATAAATTCGATTCCAAAAAAGGTGGAGGCGGAGGTTCTCTATCCTTGGGCGCCCTGAGCATTGGTGGACGTGGAAGTCGAGAGAAACGAAAAACTTCCAAAAAAATAGACGTTTCCACGTTCAAACTTCGATTCAAAATATGTCAAGTGCCAATTAGTAGACCGTGGTTCAAAATAAACTTTTTGACAAGTAAATATTGGAGATTTGATCAAAACAATACAGAGTTCAAAGACAATATGGTTTCAGATGGTGCTTCTCCGCCAGAAGGTATGATACCCGCATTCACGACCACAGCCATATTCGTAAAAGACCTTCATTTACACTTTGGTGAGCGCAATACCCGGATTAAAGCAGAGATGGATAAGGCTGGTGGAGGGGGAAGCATTTCTTGGGGTCCTTTTCATGCAGGAGGCCATTATGAAACTCATAAACAACAACGGAATATGCAATCCCAAAGCGAATCGCAGGGAATCAAAATAAAGGGAATGCAGCTGATTGGCTTTAAGTGCCATGTCCTTAAAAAATCCCCGGACCCAAAAGCAAATATTTCAGAGTGGGTTTAATTTCCAGAAGTATTAAATGTTCCAATTAGCTACCATATTCGAGAAAATCAAGGAAGATTTTTTTGAGAACCAAATTAAAAATGAGGATAGGGAGAAATACGGACTTATTTTTTCTCCCTTTTCCACTGGGTTCACTTATGATGATTTCTTGTTCCTAGACTCAAATTCTGCATCTGAAAATGCGCAAAAATATATGGATGAGCTTTTGGAATTTTCACAGATTGCAAACACCATTCCCAAGGAAAAGAACTATTGGACAATATCGGACCAACAGGACTATTTGTTCTTTCCATATGGAAATATAGTCCAGACCCTTAAATTAATTGATGTTGATACATTGAACACTGCAATGTTGTGCGGTCATCCCATTTTTGAAAAAGCACTGAGTGCAATCGGCGGAAAATCTCAAAATACTTACCGAATGTATCATTTGAAATGGACCGAACTCATGAGGACGAGGGATAATCTTCTTCAAAAACCCAGCAGTCTGAATCAGCAAGAAATAGAAGCGCAGCTAAAAGAGAATCAGAGGGAATTGGAGCAAACCGAAGCCGGTTGGAAACTGAATGGAAATAAAGAACAGACAGAAATAAAGGTCTTGGGAATCATTAAGGATGAGTTCAAAAGATTCCTGAACAAGTTGGTGAAGACCAAAGGACAATTAGAAACCTTGGTTCGTACACATGCCGGAACGGGTTCAGACTTTTATTTGACCTCATGTACGCCAAACAATCTTTATAAAGGGGATGATTTTATGTGGAAAAAAATCACAATTGGCAAAGAAGAAATACATGATTTGTTGGAAAAAATGAAGACCGAAACATATAATGACATTATTGATTCCGAAGAGCTTTCGGATTTGGCTGTAGAATCTATTAGTTTCGAGTTGCTCTTTGCAAGCATAACCAGAGCGTGGTTTGATGAAACCCTTTTGGAATCCCCGTTCTGGGATATAAACATTTTGAGCAAAGAAGATATTGCTATCCCTAGATTTACCAGTAAGCTCATTTTTATCAGAAATGTTGAATTTCAAGCGCCAGAAGCGTTGCATGTGAATAAGGAGTTGGTAAAAAGTGTGGCCAAGAAATCTGCTGGCCCATTTATCATAGACTCGGATAGTCTTGACAAAACAGGGAAGTTTAAGCTTCACTCGGTGAATAAAGCACTTAACTTGGATAGGCACACCGTTTTAGATGTAGGGGCCAAACTGAACCGAAAAAGAAAGTCTGGAAGAGCAAAACCAGTGGTTAATCAAAAACGAAAACAATTTGTGGCGTTGGCCGGGAGGGTTAGATCGCTAGGGAATAGAAAACCATTGAGAAGTCGTCCGATAAAAAAAACGGCACGAAGCAGAGCAGTGCCCTCCACTTCTAGAAGAATAACTTCAATTCCTAGAGCTAAAACTGCCGAAACTGCTTCTCAAAAAAAAGCCGAACAGGAATCTTTTCAACTTATCGGGGTAGTCTCCAAAGAGCTGGAAGCTTTTCCAACTCCAATTAAAAATGCTGATTATGTATGAAAATGGCATAAACTACCATGATCATTTGGTAATCATACCCTTTTAGAAGAACTAGCTAAAAACTCTTTTGATATTGTGGAGATTTGAATATTAAAATACTTACATCTATTATAATTGTAATCAATAGTATTTGTCAGAAAAGAATAATCATCTAATTTTAAGGAAACCAGTTGCTTGATGCCTTCCTCTAAAAACTCTTTCCTTAATATATGGATGTTTTGGGGGTTAGATAGTAATCAACCAGCTATTGCCGGTAAGAAGAAGGAATATTGGAAATAGTAAGGTCCATATCCGTATGAGCTTATCTGTGATTACGAAGTTTACTATTTGTAGGAGGTATTTAAAATCTGGATATTTTAATGCTATGCCAGAAGCAAAAATCGAACTTAGGACTTGAAGAAAAAAAGAGAAAAAGAAGAACCCCGGATACCAAATAACCCTTTAAACCGAATAGCCATTTGTATGTCTGGAGGAGGGTATCGCTCTGCCGTTTTTCAGCTGGGGATTCTTTCATACCTGAATTCCGTCAAGTATGGCGAGAATACCCTGTTAAACCATGTGAAGGCCATATCCACAGTTTCGGGGGGAACCATTACTGGCGTCACCTATTCGTCCATGTTGGCAAAAGGACTAAATTTTGAAACAATTTATAACACTCTTCTTGGATGGTTGTCAAAGAAAGACCTTGTTCAGGAGGGGCTGGAAAAAGTGAGCAAGGATGGTGTATGGAATCATACTTATAAAAGAAAGAATTTAATAAACGCCTTTGCTGAATTATATGACGAATCCCTTACAAACGGGATGTGTTTAGGAGACTTGGACGGTATTTGGAACAAATCCCATCTGGAGTATGTTTGCTTTAATGCTACGGAATTCAAGAAAGGACTCCGATTCCGTTTTCAAATTGCTAAGGGAGCCAGGCAGAGCTATGTCGGGGCCTATGAATTAAACCTTAAAAAACAAGTTTACCACGAAATCAGATTAAGTGATATTGTTGCCTCCTCTTCTGCATTTTCTGGCGGGTTTGAGCCCATAGCAATGCCGAGTGATTTTTTTGGCCCTGATTCTGAGCATAACAGTTATTTTGAATCCCATAGCGGTTACCAAGGCACCTCCATTGGATTAATGGACGGTGGGATATATGACAATCAAGGAATCAGTAGTATAGAAGATTTTCAGGATAATGCAAAAGAGCACCAATTTGACCTTATCATGATTTGCGATGTATCTTCTCCTTATATCGATGCTTTTTCCTTTGTTTCAGAAAAATCTGGAGAGGTTCGTGAGATGACCATAAATCAGCTTTTAGCATCTTACGAGAGAAAGAAAAGAATCTTTTATTATTCGTTGTGGTTTTTCACCTTGGCCGGATTGGTTTTCGCTTTGCTGGATATTGAGCTTCTTACATGGCGTTTTGGGGTTGGTATTTCAATCACAGGAATAGGAATAGGTACCATAGTGATTTACCATATTCTTAAGTCCATGCTTAAGGTAAGGGTGAACAACACTTGGAATTACCTAAAACAATTGATTCCTGATTTTTTTGAGAAACGTCTGCCTTCATTTAAGTTGGAACACTTCAAGTTGAAGCATTTGGAAATATTGGCTTTAGATAGATTCAACTCCCTTAAATTACTTCTGCCTACAGTATTTCTAAAACAAATCCGTCGATTGCACTATAATCGAATTTATGAAGATGATGCGTATAGCTACCGAAGGATGACCTGTCTGGTCAAAGAACTTACAAAATTAGATTTCAAAAAGAAGATTGAAGAAGATTATAGCAAGGCGTCTAAAAACCTTTCCATGCTCAAGGGTAATGACTACGATGAGATTATGGGAGAAAAACTTGTGGGCCATATAGACGAAGCCGCAACTTTTGGAACAACCCTGTGGTTTACGGATAGTGATAAATTAAATGAAATTTTAGTGTCCTTGTTAATAAGTGGACAAGTCACCTGTTGTCAGAATCTAATGATTTATTTGGATAAGCTTATATACACAAAAGGGAACGGGTTTGAAAAATTAGACCGGGAGGCAAAGAATGGACTGGAAGCTTTATATAACAAGACAAAAGAAGATTGGATGAAATTTAAAGATGACCCTGGTTTTCTGCACAATAGTCTATTTAATCCTGAGACATAGACCTGGAGGGACTAGAACCTGTAGTTCAAAAGCCCTTTAAATAAAGGTATTTTGAGGTGCTTGGAAATTTCGCTCTCCAAATAGGTTAACCCATCCGAGAAAACAAGGTTCGAGTCCTTACACAACCTCAAATAGGCACAAATCTAGTATTACGTTCATTGCTTAATTAAGAATGTTATTGTTCCAAAAAAGGTTAGTTAGATGAAACTGAATGAGAAACCGGAGGGGATTGCTAAAAAAACATAACCCTATGGTACATGGTGAAAATGGGACATTTGCATTTACCTTCTTGTCCGATAGTGTTCAAGGTCAAGTGATCTAAGTGTTTGCGCAGCCTGTTCAGGTGTGATATCCCGTTGGGGATTTGCCAACATTTCATAGCCTACCATAAACTTTTTAACTGTGGCCGAACGGAGCAATGGTGGGTAAAAAACCATATGAAAATGCCATTCTGGATGTGATTGATTGTCGGTGGGGGCTTGATGAATACCTGCGGAATATGGAAAAGAGACCTCAAATAAATTGTCGTATAAGGTGGTCAACGTTTTATAGGCGTCTGCTAATGAAGCCCGCTCTTCTTCTGTGAATCCTAGGAGGTTCGCTACAGGACGTTTGCTAATAATCATAGCTTCAAAGGGCCAAATGGCCCAAAACGGAATCAAACCAACAAAATGATCGTTTTCAAATAGGATACGCTCATTTTTTTCCAATTCTTTTGCTAGATAGTCCTGTAGAAGCGTTTTTTTGTGTTTATTAAAATAATCCAAAAGTTGCTCGCCTTTCTTTTTGGGTTCATCCGGGATAGATTCCTGTGCCCATATCTGTCCATGGGGATGTGGATTGGAACAACCCATTACTGAACCTTTGTTCTCAAAAATTTGTACATAACTAATAAAATCAAGTTTGCCCAAGATATCGTATTCTTCCACCCAAAGATCAACTACTTTTTTTATGGAAGGCAAATCCATTTCAGGGATGGTCAAGTCGTGTCTTGGAGAAAAACAGATAACCTTGCAAATCCCACGTTCGCTCTTAGCTATAAAAAGTGAATCTTCGTTTACATTTCCTGAAGGAATGTCGGGTTGCAAGGCAGCAAAATCGTTCACAAAGGAGAATGTGTGCTCATAATTTGGGTTTTGTTTGCCATTGGCGCGCGTGTTCCCTGGGCATAAATAACAGCTGGCATCATGAGTAGGTCTATTGGTTTCACAAACCTTTTCCACTTGACCTTGCCATGGGCGTTTTGCCCTATGGGGAGAAACCTGAACCCATTCGCCTGATAATGGATTATAGCGTCTGTGGGGATGGTCTGCTAAGTTAAAATCACTCATAGTTTTGTGAATTGATAATATGGGTTCCTTTACTTAATCGTACTTCGTAAGATTCCAGTTCTATCTGAAATTTAGCGCGGTAAGCTTTTTGGAAGTCATGAATGATATTTTCTTTAGCGGCTTTTTTGACCAAATTTATTGTGCATCCCCCAAAACCACCACCCATCATTCGAGCACCGATAATAGTTGGATACACGGCGGCCAGATCTACTAAAAAATCCAGTTCGTCACAACTCACACGGTATTTTTCTGAAAGGCCCTGATGTGAGGCAAACAACAATGAGCCAAGCTTTTGTAATTGTCCTTTTCTGAGCGCTTCACTGGCCTGGCTTACTCTTTCGTTTTCTTCAATTACATACGAACAGCAGTTGAGTGTTTCCGAAGAAAACTCGTGCTTTTCTTGTTCCAACATTTCCAAAGTAGCATCCCTTAGGCTTTTCACTTGGGGAAAGAACTTTTGTAACAGTTGAACACCTTCTTCACATGTTGCCCTTCTCATGTTGTACTCTGATTCGGCCAGTGAATGTTTTACTTTCGAATTGAACAATATGATTTCGTACTCACCAAAATGGGCTGGGATGTATTCAAATTCCAATGATTGGCAATCCAGTTGAAGTACGTGGTCTTCTTTTCCCAAAGCACTTGCAAATTGATCCATGATACCACAACGTACACCTGCGTATTCATGTTCTGCTTGTTGCCCCACCTTTGCAAGGGT
Source organism: Flagellimonas meridianipacifica (assembly GCF_003001695.1). GTDB lineage: Bacteria > Bacteroidota > Bacteroidia > Flavobacteriales > Flavobacteriaceae > Flagellimonas > Flagellimonas meridianipacifica. Next base: position 172,542 of record NZ_PVYX01000002.1, read on the forward strand.
TACGCTATTGAGTTGAAGGTCGAAAAGTTGATTCAAGGCAAACCCTGCGGCATTCTCCAAAGCTGCTGAAGAAGATAGCCCAGACCCTATCGGGATATCTCCTCCGAACACCATATCAAAACCCGAAACTTTAAGCTTTTTATCCCTTAAGATGGCAAAGACGCCCAAAATGTAATTTGCCCATTGAGTGGCAACAGGTTCCGTGTGGTCCGTGCTTATAATCAGCTCCTGGTCAAAATCCAAAGAATACATTCGGATGGAGTTCAAATTGTTCTTTGCAAAAGCACAATGGATACCCTTGTCAATGGCTCCTGGCATTACAAATCCGGAGTTGTAATCGGTATGTTCACCAATGATATTAATTCTCCCGGGAGAAAACAGCAATCCGCAGTCCTTTCCGTAATGCTCTTTGAATTTTTGTTGTACTTCTTCGTTAAGTTTTTTCGAGTAATGCATTTCAATCATTGGGCAAAGTATCCATAAATGAAAGTAGCTAAAGTGAGTATCAATTCACCTGTTTTAGCGAGTCCTGAAAAACAAAATATGTTCATAAGGTTACTTAAAAAAGGTAAAATATTTAGTTTGTTTTTGCTGCCTCACCAGGAAGGGCATATCGTTGCTTAATTTGTGCATTCTCAATCGGAATAAGCACAAAGCTGTACTGATGATTTTCTGGTTGAACCCTAAACTCCTCTTGTGGTAAAGCGTTCTTAGACCAACTGTCATCGCCTCCAACACCCATTTGAGCAAGGTCTAGGTTCAACGTAATGAAATCACGCGGTTTAAGGTCATAGGTATGCAAGGCTTCATCAATATCTTTGGTAGTGTACGGCCATGCACTTACACTTAAGTCGTTACTATCACTTGCTACATAAAACCCTAGGCCTTTTGAGTTGCTAATGGTAAGCCATTGCACATCGGTCTTGTTGCTGCTCTCTTGGGGTCTGATGTATTCATAAAAGTCCTCAGAGACAGATTCCTGATACAAACCGATTGCAGCTCCATGATTACGATCGCTATAATTTTCATGGGGACCTCGACCAAACCATTGTAAAGCGTCCAATTCTTTGGAAAGCTGTACCTGCATCCCATATTTGGGAAGTATGGGTAGTTCCGCATCTTCTGCAATTTGGGCTTTATTTTCAATTCTGATAACACCATTCGAAAAAATGTCATATTTCAAGTTCAAGGTGACCATTCCTTTTGCAAGCGAATAGGAGACTTCTACTTGTTGATGGTCCTTATCCACTTCAGTGTTTTTAAAGGACAATAATTTTCGATTTTCGCTGGCTTCTTTCCATACGGCAAGCTTTTTTGGCGTTCGCCCACCTCCACGATCATTGTCGGTAGTAGGTCTCCAAAAATGAGGAATAAAATCTCCCGTAACCAACGGGACACCCTTGTAAATATATGCGGTCAATGCACCCGTTTCCTTTTTGAATTTGGCCTCAAAATCTTTTGTGGAAAATGAGATACCATTTGAGGTTTCATCCACCGAAATTTGATCATTCTTCTTTAGGGTAAAATCAGGTAGTGGCTTCTCAAAAGGGAGATTGAACTGTTCCCAAGCGACCTCATGTTTTGCAGAGACCCAAGGGGTGTTGTTTTTTAATAGAAAGGAAACCGTTAAATGATAGGATTTACCGGCTTTAAGCCTTGGTTTTTTTATGGGTAATACGATTTCTTTTGAAGCTTTGGCAGCAATATTCAGATTGTTCACTTCTCCAGATTGTGTTTTGATGCCGTCCTCTTGCACCTCCCAAATAAGGTCGTAGCGATTTAGGTTGGTAAAATCGTGATGATTTACTACCATAAGACGTCCTTGTTCCAAATCAACAGCTTTTACTGCTATAGGTTGGAATATCTTTTTGCACTCCCAAAGCGAAGGTTGTGGTTTACGGTCAGGGTCCACGATGCCATTCAGACAAAAGTTTTTATCATTGATTTTGGTATCTCCCATATCACCGCCATAGGCATAATAGGGAATGCCGTCTTCTGTCTTTTGTAGTAAGCCTTGATTCACCCAATCCCAAATATAACCACCAATCATCCGTTTGTTGGCGCGAATGGCATCCCAGAATTTGAATAGATTACCTGTGGAATTTCCCATGGAATGCGCATATTCACACCAAATCACCGCTCTTGGGTCATCATTCAGATTAGCCATGTCTACCATAGGTTGAATGGGCATGTACATTCTGCTCATCATATCCACGTAATCGGGGTCATTAAGAAACTCACTTCCCTGATGGTTTAAGGTCTGTGCTCCTTCATAATGGACAAAGCGGGTGTCGTCATAATTCTTTATCCACCCTGCCATAGCTTGGTGGTTTGGACCGGAACCGGATTCGTTGCCCAATGACCAAAAGATGATGGAAGGATGGTTTTTGTCACGCTCTACCATTCGGGTGGCACGTTCCAGAAATGCACTGCCCCATTCAGAACGATTGCTCAAATATCCACCCAGTTGGTGGGTTTCCAAATTAGCCTCGTCCATTAGATAGATGCCATATTCATCGCAGAGTTCGTACCATCGTGGGTCGTTGGGATAGTGAGAAGTTCGCACCGCGTTGATGTTGAACTGCTTCATGGTCTTTATGTCTTTTAACATCAAGGTTTCATCTACGACCTTTCCTTTAATCGGATCATGGTCATGTCTATTAACACCATAGAGCAGGACCGATGCGCCATTCACAAACAATTCACCGTCTATCAACTCAACCTTTCTAAAGCCTATCTTGGTGCTTCGATATTCTTGAATGTTACCTTCTTTATCTTTCAGAGAAAAGACCAGCGTGTACAGATTAGGATGTTCTGCATTCCACTTTTTAGGGTTTTTGATACTTGCTTCCAACAAACCAAATTTTGGTTTTCCCCTTTGGTTATAATATTCATATACAATATCCTTGATTGGTTTGGTGAGGGTTTCTTTTAAAACTGTTTTTCCCGTTTCATCAAAAAGCTGTGCTTCCAACGACCAATCCTCAATATTTTGGTTGTCATAGATTTTGATTTTTGGCCGAATTTGCAATTGGGCATCTTCGTAAGTGTCATTAAGTCTGGTTTTTACAAAAAAATCATACAACTGAACCTTGGGAGAAGCGGTAATAAATACATCCCGTTGGATACCACTAAGTCTCCAATGATCTTGGTCTTCTAGGTATACGCCATCGCTCCAACGATACACTTGCACAGCCAATGAATTTTGTCCTTCCTTGATGAACGGCGTAATGTCAAATTCTGAAGGCAACATACTATCTTGTCCATACCCCACTTGCTCGCCGTTGACCCAAACGTAGAAGGCTGAGCTTACCCCGCCAAATTGTAAGGTAATCTGCATGTCTTTCCATTGTAAAGGAACTTCGAAAGTGGTGCGATAACTTCCTGTAGGATTATCATCTTCTGGTACATAGGGTGGATTTACGGGTGTGAACGGATAGCGAATGTTCGTGTAGATTGCCGTTCCATACCCTTGAAGCTCCCAATTGGAAGGTACAGGGATGGTTTTCCAATCCGTGTCGTCATAACCAACTTTATGAAAATCTTTCGGAGCTTGCTCGGGAATAGGCGCCCAACTGAACTTCCAATCTCCATTCAAGGATTTATAGCGTTTAGAAGCTTTTCTATCAGCCTTAAGGGCAGCTGCTTCAGTTTCGTAAGAAATCGAAGTGCTCCGTGAAGGAAGTCGATTCATCGAGGTAATGGTAGGGTCTTCAAATACTTGAAAATTAGGTTGTTGAAAGCCAAAAGCATGCACTGCAAACAATAAGCAAGACGCAATACAAAGGGTATTTTGAACCGAGAGTAAATGGAACTTTTTCATAAAAATAAAAGTAGTCCCCTTTTAAAGACTACTTATCCTGTACTCTCCTGTGTGGTGATATATTATTGACGTTTTTGAAGCGTTCTGCTCAAGATTAAGTAAAGCAGGCCACAACAAATCCAAGCGGGTAACGTTACAAATGATAAGAAGACATCAAAATACAACGAGATAGCGTAAAAGATGCCAAAACTGACGCTCCATGCCAACAATACGGAAATATTGAATGGGGCTTTGGTCCTTTCCGCGTAGAAGGGTTGTATACCAAATTTCTTACCAAAAAAATGCTCAAAAACAATTATTGCGCCAAAGGGGGCCAATATAAATCCATACAGTGCAACAAAGCCCAATAATTTCATGGCAAAAGCTGGAAAAATTCCTGCCACGGTTGCTACACTACCCGCAACTATGGTGACCCAAAACGTAGAAAGCTTAGGAATGATGGCCTGGAAAGCCAAACCTGCCCGATAGATAGTAGGATTGGCAGTGGTCCAGCCGGCCAACACTACAGCAATGATTCCAAAGAAACCAATAGCATTATATGCTAATGGTCCGGGAGCTACCGGTGGTGCCTCATTGTTTGCTAGGAAGGTTCGTGCTTCAGGTGATTTTAGGTACACGGCATATAAGAGTGCGGCTGCAATCCAAGCCATGTAGTGGCCCACATACATACCGGCAGCAGTTGTCCAACCAGAGCTAGGTTTCTTGGCGAAACGGAAAACAGAAAGATCACTCATGCCTATGTGCATGGCCGCATTACAAAGCCATGACCATAAAACTACGTGCCAGAAGGTGTATTTTACTTGCCCTGGAAAGGGTTCACTCCCTTCACCCCAAATATTCCAAAAATCAGCAAAGCTTTTGACTTCTAACTGTCCCAACGCCACAATGCCACATGCTATGAAAGCTATCACAATAACAGGGGACATCCAGTTGGCGGCTTTGGATACCGTGTCATAGCCTCTTCCGGCAATAATCGAAATCACGGCGCCCACAAGAATTACTACGATAATCCAAGTGAGGCTATTCGGCATGGTGTCTGTGAGTTTGGGCATCTCAATCTCTAAAGGAACACCTATGGCCGTGGCAGATACCGTAATCATAGCGCCAGCCAAAAAACAGAACAAGACGCCATTGGCAAGATTGTAGCCGACGACCAATTTTTTACCACATATTTTTTCGAGGTGATAGTATAGGGTATATCGATATTTAACGGCAATCTCTGCAGTCAAAAAACGCCAACTCAATACGGCCAAAAAATTACCAATAAGGAGTCCGACGATTAAGTCAAAGGCACTGACGCCCGCCGTTAGAAAGAGTGGGCCTATCATAAACTCAGTACCAGCGGCATGTTCGCCAGCATACATGCCCAAAAAGCTTTTCCAGCTTTTCCAATGCTTCTTCGGTACCGGAGTTCGTTCAAATTCACCCCCAGCTTTTTCTTCAATTTCTTCTTCAATATTGAATTGACTCATAGTTTTGTTCCTCTAAAAAAGTTAGAATGGGCAAGCTTATGGGTGTATCAAGTGTTTAGGAAAATCTTTGACTTCTTCACAACAAAGTTGCTCCATCACCTGCTGTAACTGGGTCTTTAAAATAGAAATGGTATGGTCGCCACCCCGCTTACCTAAAGCAGCGACGCCATACATAAATGAACGCCCCATAAAAGTGAACTTGGCACCACTGGCTAGCGTTCTGGCAATATCGGGTCCAGAGCGAATACCACTATCCATCATTACCGTGATTTTTTCGCCATATTTGGCTGCAATTCTTGTCAAAGGATGAATAGAAGCCTCGCCCGCATCCAATTGTCGACCACCATGGTTAGAGACAATAATGCCATCCAATCCCAAATCAATTGCCTTTTTAGCATCCTCCTCGTTGGCCACACCTTTTAAAACGATTTTGCCTTTCCATATATCACGAATGGGTTTGATGCGTTCTTCGTTCAATCTTCCATTGAACGTTTGGTCCATAAATTGTCCCAATTGTTTTAAATCCAGATTTTTGGGCATGTAAGGTTTCAAAGTCTCAAAGTTGGGTTGTCCAATTCGCAAGGTTTCCATAGCCCAAGCCGGTCTTCCAAGAATCTGAAGGATATTCCTTACCGACATACTTGGTGGCATGGCCAGGCCATTGCGAATATCTCGTGGGCGGTAACCAAATGTGGGCACATCACAAAGCAAGACCAAAACTGGGTAGCCTGATGCTTCAGCACGTTTTAGGATATTATCCCGTAATTCGTCTTTGGCAGGCCGATACAGTTGGAACCAAGCTTTTCCTTCGGTAAGCTCACCAATGCGTTCAATACTACTGGTGGTTACTGTACTGAGTATAAAAGGGATATTATGTTTTATGGCTGCCTTTGCCAATATTTCTGGTGAATTTGGCCACATCAATCCTTGTAAACCTACCGGAGCAATACCGAAAGGGGCATCGTACTCCACGCCAAAAAGACGGGTCTTCATGTTAGAATGTGTATGCTTCGTCAGATAATTGGGCCTTAGGGTTATCTTACGCAGTTGTGCGGTGTTTTGATGGAGATTGACATCCTCATTGCAACCGCCATCCAAATACTCAAAAGCAAATCTGGGAATACGTTTCTTTGCCTTTTGTCGGAGGTCTTCGATAGAAGGATAGTTTTTGTTGTAGTTCCAGGTCATGTTTGTTTGTTATTCGCTAGAATTTGTAAGGGCATCAACTTCTTCATACGGTAGTGCTCTTTGAAAAAACCTTTGTCCAATTTTTCATTTCCCATTACCATGGCAGCGCCCAAGGCGGAACCCAATGGCGACTGTGTGGTTCGCACTTTGTATTGGGTAAAATGATTCGCAATCAATTTCACAAAAATGTCATTATCGGTAAAACCACCATCTATGTAGATTTTCTTAATGGGTGTATTGCCTATGACACGTTCTATGGTTTGATACTGCAATTGTAACAACTCGAACATTAACTGATGATACCCTTCTTCGAAATTGTCGAATATGCTCAAATTGGTTTTTTCGGCCCTTTCATGCTCTAATTGAATACCTTCAAACTTAATACATGGGCGAGTACTTGCTTGTAATTTTTGATAGATATTGAAATCAAACTTCATCCCTCGATGATACCCTTCGGTTTTGTTAAAATGCTTAGTCAATTTTTTCACCTGTAGTTTGTACTCATTTCCCATAAAAAAGCGCGATGCTCGTATAGGATTCCCATCAATTCGCATGTAGTTCAAGCAGTTATACTTGATATCCTCAGTCGTCAGTGAATCTTCAGTAAAAGGATTCATGGCCACCGACCAAGTACCGGTAGAGAGCAATAAAAATGGTTTGTGTTCACCCAAAAGGTAGGGGAGTAGAGCAGCAGAGCTATCGTGAATTCCAACTCCAATTTTTAATGGTTTCCCTTTATAGTGGAAGTTTATACTGGTCTTTGTGGAAACAACAGGCGGAAGTATGCTTTCCAGACCTTCCGCATATACCCATCGGTGATAATCTTGCTTATTGTAGTTCCAGAGATTGGTGTGGCAACCAATGCTGGTGTAGTCACTTACAGGTATTCCCGTAAATAGGTAAGACAAATATTGTGGGAAGTGCAGTGAGTAACGAATTTTTTGAAAAATTTCCGGCTTTGTTCGCTTTAACCAAAACAATTGTAGCCCTGAGTTGAGCATGCCCGATTGTGGTGAAGCTGTTTCAGCAGCAATGACATCTTCATTTCCATGTCTAGTATAGAATTCCTCCAAGATATCTGGTGGAATGGGCTTTAAATAATTGTATAAAGGTGTTAGTATCTTACCATGTTTATCGAGATGCACCAAACTGGCGCCATAAGTGGAGAAATTGATGCCAGTAATATTGAAATCTTTCGCGCCTAAGATTCGGTCAAAGCATTGCGTTAACCACATTTGTAGAGCGGAAAGGTCTTCCGTAGGAAAACCGTCTTCATCTTCAATTTCATCAAGCCGTATATACTCTTTGTGAACTTCCTTATAGTTCCTATCAAAAAGAAAGAATTTTTTATTGGTCTTTCCAATATCAAATACAGCTGTCACTTCTTTCCTTGCCATACAAAATAATCCTTAAAGTCCAGAAGCCACAGAATGCAATCCCCTCTCTTTGATAATCTGGTTGCGAACATCCAAAGCTCTGTAGGTGGCTATGGGTTCTATAGCGGCATTGCTTTGCAATCGTGCCTCTCTCAAAAGCGGTCTTACATCTGTACGATATGCATCTTGTAGGATTTCTTGGCATAAGACTACGTCCTGTTGTTTTTGGGCTTCTCGCAAAGCATTTTGATCTACAAGCAAGGCTTGCGCATGCGCTATCTGAATGGCTTCAAGAGATTGTAGTAAGTCTTCCAACGGATCTTTGATGTTGTGGCTGGCATCAATCATCCAAGCCGGTGATGGATTATTTTTGTTGTGTTCCATGCCATAGACCAATTCATTCCAAATCAAGAACAAGGCATACGGTTTTATAGATCCTACGGTAAGGTCATCATCTCCATATTTACTGTCGTTGAAATGAAAACCTCCCAGTTTTCCTTTCATCATTAGCGTGGCCACAATTTGTTCAATATTGGTATTGGGTAAATGGTGTCCAAGATCGACCAATGTATATGCTCTGTCACCACAAGCTTCTGCTAGCATTAAAGAGGTGCCCCAGTCTTGGATAACTGTACTGTAAAAGTTGGGCTCATACGGTTTGTATTCAATAAAGAGCTTCCAATCATCTCTTATGGACTTATAAATGTGTTGCAAGCTATCCCGAGTGTTTTGCAAGGCTTCCTGAAAATTGTGTTGCCCGGGAAAATTACTTCCGTCAGCTAACCATACCGTTAGGCTTTTGGAACCTAGTTTTTCACCAATATTAATGACATCAAGGTTGTGTTGGATGGCAAGTTCTCGAACAGAGGGGTCTGAGTTACACAGCGAACCGAACCGGTAACTTTTTTTCATTCTTGGTTGATCTTGAAATGTATTGGAATTGACAGCGTCAAATTCAATACCCAAAGAAGCAGCGAATTCTTTAATAGCATTGGCATCTTCCGGGATATCCCAAGGAATGTGAAGGGAAATTGCTCCAGCCGATTGGGTCAATGAATGAAGCAAGCCTACGTCACTTATTTTACCTTCCAAAGTGGCCGGTTCTCCTTTGTAGGAAAATCTTCCGAACCGCGTTCCTCCTGCTCCCAGAGCCCAACTAGGAATAGCCACTTGCAAATCTTTCAGCTTTTTTAAGATATGCTCAACATCGGTTCCGTTCTTTTCAAGTTTTTCTGCTAGAAAATTATAGGCAGCTTCATGGGTCTCTAACCATTTTTGATTTTGTTCTATGATTTTTTCGACACTCAGTTTCATGGTAATTAAGCTGTCTTGATTCGTTTTCTTATCGAAGGATGTTATCAAATTTATGACATCCGATAGTCTATTTGGTTAAAAGATTTATCGCACAAAAGCGTTGGCCATACCTCCATCGACATTAATCGTATTGCCTGTACTCTTATCCAAAATAGCGACCAATGTGAAAACAGCATTGGCAATATCTTCAGGCAGTATAATTTCGTTTAATAGGTTGCGTTTCGCATAATGTTTTGGAAGCTCTTCTACCGAGATACCATAGGCTTTTGCTCTGCCCTCGGCCCAATCGCCTTCCCAAATTCTGCTTCCCACAATGACCCCATCTGGGTTCACAGTGTTTACACGAATTTTTTGATATCCCAATTCGGCTGCCAACAAGCGTGTCATGTGCTGTTGTGCTGCTTTGGCAGTACCATATCCAACGTTGTTGGGACCTGCCATAAGTCCATTCTTACTGGCAATATTCACAATGTTGCCACCAAGATTTTGCTTTTTCATAATAGCGACTCCTTTTTGTATCATCATAAACTGTCCTTTCACCAAAACATTCTGCAAGAGATTCCAATCTTCTAAAGTGGTCTCTTCCAACGATTTTGAAATGGCTAACCCAGCGGAGTGCACAACAATATCAACACCGCCAAAATCAAGGCAGGCTTTCTTATAGGTATTTTCTATTGAGAAAGGGTCTGTGACATCGCAAATCGTAGTACTGGCGATATCTTTATTATAAGAACCACTAATGCCCATTAAGTTATCTTCATTGACATCGGTAATTACAACATTTGCGCCTTCAGCGATTAATTTATCGGCAATAGCTTTGCCAATTCCCCCAGCAGCGCCAGTGATGACCGCTACCTTTCTAGAAAGAGGGCGTTCTTCAGGCATACGTTGTAGTTTTGCCTCTTCAAGTAACCAATATTCGATGTCAAACGCTTCTTGTCTTGGTAAGGCTATGTAGGTAGAAATTGCTTCGGCCCCACGCATTACATTAATGGCGTTTATATAAAATTCACTGGCAACCCTCGCGGTTTGTTTGTTCTTGGCAAAAGTGAACATGCCTACACCTGGATAAATGATGACCACTGGATTCGGGTCGCGCATGGCAGGACTGTTGTCATGCTTGCAAGTTTCATAGTACTCCTTATAGGCTGCTCGATAGGTTTCAAACTGAGGTTTAAGCCTTTTTAAGACCTCATCTGTTTGGCTAAGGTCATCAGATTTCTCAAGGGAGAGCACCAATGGTTGAATTTTAGTACGTAAAAAGTGATCAGGGCATGATGTGCCTAGGGGAGCCAGTTTTTCTAAATCATTACTATTAATAAACTCCAATACTCTTTCATCATCAGTAAAGTGACCAATCATCGGTTCTTCGCTAGAACAAAGACCGCGCAAAAGGGGTGCTAAGGTTGCAGCTTTTTCCTTTCGCTCTTCAGATGGTAGACTTTCTATTTTTTTTCCACCAAAGACTTGACCTTCCTTTTCGATGTGTTTTTTAATGTATTCCGAAGCCATTTCAATGACTTCAAGACTATTCATATAGCACTCGTATGATGTATTGCCCCAAGTAAACAAACCGTGGCTTTCCAACACAATACCGCGAATCCCAGGATTTTCGTTTAAACATTTTTCAAGTTGAAGCCCTAAATCAAAACCTGGCCGTTGCCAAGCGACCCATCCCATGGTGTCGCCCCAGATTTCATGAGTAATTTTTTTGCTGTCTTTTGTGGCTGCAATAGCAATAAGCGCATCAGGATGTAAATGATCAATATGTTTGAACGGTAGCAATCCGTGTAGAGGCGTATCTATAGAAGGCGCTTTACTATTTAAGTCAAAAAGACAGTGATTGAAAAGGGCTACCATTTCGTCTTCATGTTCAAGTCCTCGATACACACCCTTTAAGTCTCTGAGACGTTCAGTATATAATCCAGCAATCCCTTGTGGGGTCAGTGTGCCTATATCACCTCCTGAACCCTTTACCCACATTACCTCTACTTCTTGGTTGGTCAACGGGTCTTTTTCTATGGTTTTACAGCTTGTATTGCCACCACCATAATTAGTGATTCGTAGGTCGGCGCCTAAAATATTTGAACGGTATAGGAACAATGCCAACTGGTCATCACCCAGGGCATCAGCTTTTTCGTCCTCCCACAAATAATCAACATGATCAAAAGTTCTTGTTTGCATATTTTTGAAGTGTTTTTATACCACTTTCAAGACGAAAATAGAATAACAGATGTGTTCTGGCATCCTGTACTATACTGTCTCGTCAAGATAGGCAAAACTTATGAATCTATTTTTTAATTAATACATTTAAGATTCAAATAACTACAGGATTTATTTAGTGATTGGAACAAAATGGCGGCTGAAAGCATCGAACATATTAAGGTAGACGTAAATTCTAGAATTCCCAAGTATAAACAGATAGTTGATTCCATAATGGAGGCAATCGGAAGAGGTTATTTACAAAAAGGTGAAAAAATACCTTCCATCAATGAGGTGAGCGAAGAATGTTTGCTTTCAAGGGATACCGTGGAGAAGGCTTATGGAATTTTAAGAAAGCAAAACATCATTGAATCTGTGAAGGGAAAAGGTTTTTATGTCGCTAGGGCGGATTTTTCCTCAAAGATTAAGGTGCTGTTCCTCATCAACAAGCTAAGTACTTACAAAATGAGGATCTTTAACTCTTTCGTACAGGCATTGGGGACAAAGGCGCAGGTAGATCTCTTTATCTATCATTGTGAGCCCTCAGTTTTCAAGGACATTCTATCGAAAAGAATAAAAGAGTACGATCAGTTTGTAATCATGCCTCACTTTAAGAACGAGAATCTAAAGCATATGGGGTGTACGGATGAGATTCTCGATGTAATACGACAAATCCCAGAAGACAAACTCATCATTATGGACCGCAATATTTTGAGCCTGTCGATGAAAGTGGGACGAATCTATCAAGACTTCTCCGAGGATATCTATATTTCTCTATCGTCAGGACTTGATAAGGTAAAAAAGTATCAAAAAATAATTCTGGTCTACCCTTCCAAATCCATTTATCCCTACCCCAAGGGTATTGTTTCCGGTTTCATTAAATTCTGTTCAGAGCATTCCATGGACTACGAAATTCTTGATGAGATTTATGATAGTATGGAACTTCAACTTCATGATCTTTTTATTATAATTGAAGAATCCGACTTAGTTAATCTGGTTAAACAATTAAGGGATCGTCATTACAAATTTGGAGAGGATATTGGCATAATTTCTTATAATGATACCCCTCTGAAAGAGCTTTTGGGAATAACCGTAATCAGTACTGATTTTTCAAAAATGGGCACCGTCGCAGCAGATATGATTTTGGAGAACAAAAAGATTACCAAAAAGAACGACTTTAATCTTATCGACCGACATTCGGTTTGATACTTTTCCTTTTAGGGTTTAGATAATTTCTTCATTTACCGCCTCAGTATTTTGGCAAAATACCCCACAGTACAGTACAGGATGGATAGTTTTTCATCGTGTAATATTATTGTTAAGTATTGATAAATATGCATTAATTCATGTAAGTTTTTGATTACATGAAAATTTTTGAGACATATTTCAGGGTTTTTTTAAGAAAATTCAAACAACTAAACAAAACTAACGGATGAAAAAAAATCTAATCGGGAAAGCTACTTCTAAATATCTTTCCTTCCTTTTAGTGCTTTTGGCACTTGTCCTAAATAGTTTTTCGGCTATTGGTCAAAATAGGACCATAACGGGCACCATTACAGCTGAAACCGGCGGGCCCTTACCTGGTGCCACAGTTATCGAAAAGGGTACTACAAATGGGACACAGACAGATTTTGATGGTCGATATACTATTAGTGTACCGGAGGGTTCTACTCTTGTGTACTCTTACATAGGTTATGTCGCACGGGAGGTGGTCATTGATGGAAGAAACACAATAGACATCGTTTTAACAGAAGATACTGCCCAACTCGATGAAGTAGTTGTAATTGGTTATGGTACCAGAAATCGAGAAGACTTGACGGGTGCCGTTTCTACGGTGCAGGCTGCAACCATTGAAGATCAACCCATAACTACTTTTGAACAAGCCCTTTCTGGTCAGGTTTCTGGGGTCCAACTTCGACAAAACGGAGCACCCGGTGGGGGACCTGAAATCTTGATTCGGGGTGTCGCCTCTACTGGGGATAACAACGCTCCTTTATATGTAGTTGATGGAATTCCTTTGGGCAATGTCAACAGCCAACGGGATAACTTTGTATTGAGTTCCATTGACCCGAACAGTATTGAGTCCATAAGTGTTTTAAAAGATGCTTCGGCAAAGGCTATCTATGGTTCTCGTGCTTCCAATGGGGTAGTGGTGATAACTACAAAGCGTGGAAAAATAGGAAAACCGACTATTACATTTGGAGTATCCACAGGTTTTCAAAGCATCCCTGAATTTGAGCAACCCAATATATTGAATGCTGAAGAGTTGCGGCGTTATAGAATAGAAATCTTTGAGGACCAGCGTTTCGCCACAGGTTCTTTGGGGGCAGGTGAGGAAGCAGAATTAGACCGATTGATTGCATTGGGCGATTTGGGGGAAGGTACCAATTGGTTTGATGAGATTACAAGAAGTGCACTGATTTCCGAATACAATGTTGGCGTAAACGGGGGTACCGAAAATGTTCGCTACAATATTTCCACCAATTATACCAACCAAGATGGTACGTTAATCAATACTAATTTTAAACGATATAGCATCAGAGCTAATATTGATATAGACGTGACCGACAATATTCGGGTAGGCCTTAACCTAGCACCTACCCAGACCATTGCCACGGGGGGGCGCACAGATGCAGGTAGTGTGAACTTCCAAATTTTTAATGCAGTACCTTTATCCAGATGGCTGGACCCCTCCGCTCCTGTACTTGATGAGAATGGCGAGTTGACCAATATCGCCCGGGGAGATGTGCTGCCTTTTTTTAATGTAAACCCAGTATACCTCTTGACTGCAAGAGAAGATAACCGCCGTACCAACCAACTTTTGGCAGGAGGGTTTTTAGAGTTGGATATAATAAAAGGGCTCACGGCTAAAACCTTCGGATCAATACAGTATATCGATCGTAGAAACACCTTCTTTGAACCTTCGGATTTTCCGGGTAGCAATTTGACACCCAATTTATTGGGAACTAGGCAAGCAAGGGCAGGCATCGACGAATTGACCAATTTTAATTGGATTTGGGAAAATACCTTGAGATACTCTACCACCATTGCCGAAGATCACCGTATTGACGCCTTGATTGGGGCTAATTTAGAGGTAAGACGTTCGGATAATACCATTATCCGTGCCGTAGATATTATTGACCAATCCATTCGGATTCCCAATTCTGACAATGTTAATCCCGAGAACATTAATAATTTCACAGGAAGAGGAGAAGCTAGTGAAAATAAACTGGTTTCCTTTATAGGCCGATTGGATTATGCTTATAAGGATAAATATTATGTTACTGGTACAATACGCCGTGACGGTTCTTCACGTTTTGGTGCTGATACACGTTTTGGTAATTTTCCTTCAGTAGCAGCTGCCTGGCGTATTTCAAACGAACCCTTTTGGAAGAATATTAAAAACACTATTTCAGAATTTAAAATAGAAGGTGGGTATGGTATTAGTGGTAGCAATGCCAATATTGGAAATTTTCAGGCACAAGGTCGAATCAATCCATCCAACCCCAATACACCTAGGCCTGATTATGTTTTTGGAGGAAATAACGCTCCAGGAAGTGCAGTGACCAGTCTCCCAAACTCCTTATTGACTTGGGAAGAAGCCGAAGAAACCAATTTTGGGGTCGATTTAGGCTTTTTGAACAACAAAATCTTTTTGGGCATAGATTATTATAATATTGAAACGGAAGGCTTTTTAGAAGATTTACCATTACCAACCACCTCTGGCTTTGGCTCTATATTGACAAATTTGGGAAGTATCCAAAATAGAGGTATAGAAATTGAGTTACAATTGAAAAACGTTTTTGGCGGTAAGGAATTTCAATGGGACGCCAACCTTAATTTTACCCGTAATCGAAGTGAGGTATTGGAGCTGTCCGCAGACGCAGGATTTATTAGGCGTGGTGTGATCGCTCGTCAATTTACTGAAACCGCTGTTGGTGAGGAAGTGGGATTATACCGTGGGTTCAAAGTTACCGGGTTATTTACCCAAGAGGATTTGGATAACCCCGATGTGCCTAAATATGATGATAATTCACAACAGGTAGGTTCCTTGAAATATGAAGATGGTAATGGCGACGGTATTTTGGGTGACGCTGAAGATTTCATGATTATCGGGAACCCAAACCCAGATTTTAATTATGGAATGGTCCATACCTTCAGATATAAAAACCTAGACCTAAGTATGATTTTTGTTGGGACAGTAGGTCAACAAATATTCAATGGTTTTACGCAGTTTAACGGCAACCAAGACGGGGTGTTTAATGTAGACACCAGACAATTGGAAAGATGGCGGCCAGGGCAAGACCCAGCTTTGGGTGGTATTCCTGGAACAGCTAGTGCCAGAAGCCGTCAGAGGTTTCGTCAACCCAATACATTTTATGTAGAAGATGGTGATTACCTATGGGTTCGTAATATTACTTTAGGATATAATATAAACGGTGAAGATTCCGGTAATTTCTTTAGGAATGCACGTGTTTACACCAGCATACAAAATCCATTTCTTTTTACGGAATACGAAAATGGCAATCCAGAAATCAATAGGTCTGGAGATACTGCCTTGGTACGTAATGTTAACTATGGTGCCTTTCCGATAGCAAGGGTATTCACGTTGGGACTCGATGTAACTTTTTAAAAATATCAGCATGAAAATCAGATTATCACTATACATGATTACAGTCGCTTTGGTAGCTGTCAGTTGTGACGAATTTTTGGAGGAAAGCCCAGAAACCTTTCAGACCCCGCAGGCCTTTTTTCAGACCGAGGCTCAGATAGACGAAGCAGTGGCGGGCATTTATAACACGAATAGGGGATTAAATGATGGAGCCCATTGGCGTTTTGGGGAAAACAGGTCGGATAATTCTTCTTTTCAATTCAATCCTGGAGACCGCGGGGGACAAGGGAACGAAGACGTAGATCTTTTCTTGATGCTGTCTGCGAATGGGAATTTGTCTTCCTATTGGAACACGGCATATTCGGGCATTTCCAGAGCTAACTTTGTATTGGAAAATATCGATAACGTTGAATTCATTAATGAAGAAAACAGGGACATTAGACGTGGCGAAGTATTGTTTCTTAGAAGTTGGTTCTATTTTAATTTAGTACAGCTTTTTGGAGATGTTCCCTTTGTAACCTCAGCTGGAGATTCTCCCGACGAAATTCTTTCCGATGAGTTTTTGGAGAGAATACCAGTAGCAGAGGTGTATGCCAATATTTTGGGTGATGCACAGACTGCAATCGACCTTCTTCCTGCCCCGGGTGCCACAGAAACCGGAAGAGCCAACAGGGGAGCAGCATTGATGTTAAAAGCAAAAATGCATATGGTCCTACAAGAATTTGCTGAAGCTAGACCTTTATTGGAACAGATACAAGACCTCGGATACTCTTTACAGGCCACCTATCCAAGCGTTTTTGATCCAGCAAACAAAAACAATAGCGAGTCCATCTTTGAAATTCAGTATTCTTTTGCACTAGGACAGGGGTCCAACTTTGTTTCCCGTTTTGTACCCTTTAATAGCGGTAACGATATCTTGGGAGAAAATGGTCCAGCCGGTTCACGAGCAGGACAAAATCAACCCACCCAAGATTTGATAAATCTCTACGACCCAGACGATGCTCGTTTTTTACACAACATATCCTTCTATGACGATGGAATGACCATAGAGCCATGGATGAGCAAATACAATTTTGGATTTGAAGCTCAAGGCAACAATACCCAAGATGTCAATTTTCCAATGTTCCGTTATGCGGATGTTCTCTTATTATTGGCCGAGGTATATAACGAAATAGGAGGTGGAGATCCTGTAGTCTTGCTAGAACAAGTACGTGCCAGGGCTCTTACAGATGCCAGTCTAAGTCCAGAGGAACAGGCAGATTTAGAACAGACCATTGCAGATGAGCGGCGCAGGGAACTCGCTTTTGAAAACCATAGATGGTTTGACCTGTTGCGAACAGGTAAAGCGGTTGAAGTCATGACTGCTCATGGGGTTGAACAGCGTGCGCAAAGAGCAACAGATCCACCTCAAGCTTATACGAATATCAGAACTTTATTAGGAATTCCATTAGGCCAAGTAGAGGAATTTGGTTTTAGGCAAAATGAAGGCTGGTAGTGAACGGTTTTTACCAAACTATACTTAATAACTCGATACAAAACATTATAAAATGAAGACCAAACTTAATTCTGTGCTGATTCTTCTTTCAATCCTAACAATCGTTATTTTGATTGGGTGTGATGAAGATGACCCAAGCGTAAGTGAGCCATACACCTTGTTTACGTTCAATGTGACCGATTTAACTGTCACATTTAGAAACGAATCGGTGGATAATCCTGAAAGTTACAGTTGGGATTTTGGTGATGGGCAAACATCTGCCGAAGAAAACCCCACCCACACCTATGGAGAGGGAGGCACGTACACTGTTGTTTTGACAAGTGGCAATAGTTCTGGAGAGGACCAATTTGAAAGGACAGTTACAGTTGTTGAACCTGAAGAGCCACTACCACCGGTAGTTTTTGAAACATTCGATAGTTTCACAGCCAATGCTACTGTAGAAGGACAGGGTATCGCCGCCGATGGGTGGGCAGGTGCATGGACAAGATTGACCGGAGATGATGTAAGTGTGGTACCTGACGGAATTTTAAATAATTCACTTGCAGTTGAGTCTTCCGGAAATGCTCTCTTATTGGACGCAAGCGGCGCCAATACACGTTACAAACGTAATTTCTCAACACCCTATTTAGATAATGGTAATACTTATTGGTTCGCTTTTCAAGCAGAGTTTAGCAATACAGATTTAGATGGTGGTGAAGTACAGGTGATGCTGGTCGATAACGATAGTGAAAGTTTCGGAGCAGGTGGTGGAGATGGCCAATTTTTGGGTATTGGTAAAACCATTACCCCGAGTACCTTAGGCATAATGACTTTTGGACCCTTTAATAATGTAGAGGCGGCCGATGTCATGGCGGATGGTGCGCTATGGCTGGTGGCTAAGATTGAGACAAATGGAACCGCTGATCCCGACCTTGTCCGATTGTTTGTAAATCCTACCCCTGGGACCGAACCTGCGGATGGTACCGAGGCTGTATCCTTTGCTGCTCCTGAACTCAGTGGTGGATGGCAGGGAGTTGGCTTTAAGTACAGCGGCGGAAACGCCTCTTCAGTAAAAATTGATGACATTTATGTAGGCAATTCGTATCAGGATGTTACCCCCATAAATTATCTGGACCTTCCACCTGTAGCTTTTGAAATCTTTGATAGTTATACTGTTGATGCTACCGTTGAAGGACAAGGTGTTGCTGAGGATGGATGGTCAGGCCCATGGGCTAGATTATCAGGGGGCGACGTAAATGTAGTGGCAGGAGGAATTGAGAATAGCACACTCGCAGTAGAAACAACAGGTAATTCCTTATTGCTGGATGCAAGCGTTGGCGCAACGCGATACAAGAGGGGATTGTCGGAAACATATCTGGATGATGGGCGTACGTACTGGTTTGCTTTTCAAGCAGAGTTTGCTGGTGCAACCGATGACACCGGTGAATTGATAGTTATGCTAGTCGATAATGATACAGAAGACTTTGTCGGTAGTGGACCAAATGGTCAATTTTTAGGCATCGGTAAAACCATATCCCCAGGGGCTCCTCTTGGTATAATGACCTTCGGACCCTTCAATAACATAGACGCAACAGACGTGTCAGTAGAAGATGGTCCACTATGGCTGGTTGCCAAGATTGAAACCAATGGAACCGCCGACCCTGATCTAGTTAGAGTGTTTGTCAATCCTACTCCGGGCAACGAACCTGCAAACGGAACAGAAGCAGTATCCTTTGCTGCTCCTGAACTCAATGGTGGTTGGCAGGGCATCGGATTTAAATTTAGTGGAGGTGCCACAACTGCTAAGATTGATGACATCTACTTAGGTTTTCGCTTTGCAGATGTTACACCTGAAAACTATTAGAAAATATAGAAGTACATATGAACAAAAGCACTTTATAAGAGTTACCTATGATCAAGTACAGAAATTTGGATTTCAACAGACTCCAGAATAGTAGTAAAGAGAATCTCAATAAGTAATTTGAGTTAGTTTAGTTTCAAACTTGGCGGTACAATCCAAAAAGGGTTGTGCCGCTTTAGCTTATACATGAAAACATTTTGGTCTTACATAAAAATAGCTTGGATAGTTTGCTGTATTGGTTTGGGCTGTAAACCCCAAAAGAAGGTCGGTAAGGATGCCAAACCCAACATTATTTTTCTTCTTACCGATGATCAGCGTTGGGATGCGCTCAGCTACGCTGGGAATACTACACTCAAAACGCCACATTTGGATACATTGGCAACAAATGGGGTATACTTTGAGAATGCCTATGTAACTACTTCCATTTGTGCGGTGAGCCGTGCAAGTATCTTAACCGGACAATATGCCAGACGGCACAATATCTGGGGCTTTGCTAAGAACTTTTCAGAGGAACAACTTCAAAACACCTATCCATTGCTACTAAAGAAAGCAGGGTATCAGACAGGCTTCATTGGCAAGTATGGCGTGGGAAACAAATTACCTAAGGGGCACTTCGATTATTGGAGGGGTTTTCCAGGACAAGGCACATACCAAGCTGTGGATGAAAAAGGGGATTCATTACACCTGACCCAAAAGATGGGAAATCAGGCATTGGAGTTTATCGACATGGCTGCGTCCAAAACGCAACCTTTTTGCTTGTCCGTAAGCTTTAAGGCTCCACATGTGGATGAAAGCAATGGGTACGGCTATTTCCATTTCGATGAAAAGTACCAAAATCTATACGTAAAAGATACCGTTGAAGTTCCTGTAACATCTTCTCCAGATTTCCAAAATCATTTTCCTGAAAGGTTTGTCCAAAACAATGTGGCTACAAATCGCTGGAAACAACGATTTGCCACTCCAAGAGAGCAACAAGAATCGATTAAGGCCTATTACAGATTAATTCATGGGGTGGATGTTACTGTAGGCCGTATCTTGGAAAAACTAAAGGAAAAAGGTCAGGATAAGAATACGATTATTGTATATACCAGCGATAATGGCTTTTATTTAGGGGAATATGGATTTGCAGGTAAATGGTACGGCAGCGACCCAGCAATTCGCATTCCTATGATTATATATGATTCCCGACCCAATGCGAAAAAAGGAAAAAAGCTTTCGCAAAAGGTATTGAACATCGATGTGGCCCCAACCATTTTATCCTTGGCTGGGATAAAGCCACCTAATTCCATGCAAGGCAAAGACCTTACCCAGCTAATAGAAAATCCTCAAATGGAATGGCGCGATGCTTTTTTTTATGAACATCTCTGGCAATCATCAGACGCCTATTACATTCCAAGTACGGAAGGTGTAGTAAGAGGAGAAAAAAAATACATGAAATACTTTATGAACCGCGATACGACAGATATTGTTTTTGAGGAATTGTACGATTTGGAACGGGACTCCTTGGAAATCAAGAATCTGATTGGAAATCCTGAAGCAAACTCTTTGGAAAAAGAGATGAAGAACACCTATTCCATTCTTAAAAAAATGGCGGAATGAGAAGAGGGTATTGGTCGCTTTTACATCTTATTTGTATCTGCGCTCTTGCGATAATCACGGTAGCTAATGGACAGCAGATTCCCCATTGGCAAAATCCTGAGGTGGTCAATGTCAATAAACTACCTGCAAGAGCTACATCCATATCCTATCCTAATGAAAAATTGGCCATCTTGGCAGATAGAGATGCTTCGCCAAGAAAACTGTCGTTAAACGGGACTTGGAAGTTTCACTTTGCTGAGGCGCCATCCAAAGCACCACTGGACTTTTTTCTACCGTCCTATCCTGATAGTAATTGGAAAGGATTGACTGTACCGTCCAACTGGGAGCTACATGGTTATGGTAAACCATGGCACCGGTTGACCCATCAGATTTGGGAAAAGAAAGGGGTGGACCAACCCAATGTTCCTGAAGATTACAATCCGACCGGGAGTTACCGAAAGCGTATTACCATTCCCAAAAGCTGGAAACATATGCAAGTAACTTTGCATGTGGGGGCTGCATCGTCTGCACTTCAGGTATGGGTCAATGGAAATTATGTTGGGTACAGCGAAGACAATCGCCTTCCGGCCGAGTTCGATATTACCCCATTTCTGACGGAAAAAGAAAATCTAATTGCGCTACAGGTTATGCAATGGTGTGATGGTAGTTATTTGGAAGATCAAGATCATTGGCGTATGAGCGGAATTACGCGTGAAGTCTATCTGGAAGCAGCACCCAAAGTACAGTTGTTTGATTTTGAAGTTCGAACGGATTTGGACGAAAATTATGAACATGCTACGCTTCAGATTCGTCCCGAAATAGTCAAGTTTGAAAAGCAAGATACCCAGGACTGGAAAGTTTCTGCACAATTGTATGATGAGAACAAACAAGCAGTGCTCTCAGAACCTTTGGAAATTACTGTAGAAAAGATTTTGAAAGAGCATTATCCGCAAATTGGAAACCGACCCTTCGAAAACTTAATGAAGGTTGATGTAAAGAATCCCAAAAAATGGTCGGCCGAGTTTCCCAACTTGTACACCTTGGTTCTTTCGTTGAAAGATGAAAAAGGAAAGTTTGTAGAAGCACGCAGTACCCGTGTAGGTTTCCGAGAGATTGATATTTCAGACGGACAGTTTAAAGTAAATGGAATCCCAGTGTTGCTCTACGGTGTGAATCGCCATGATTGGGATGCACTTATGGGAAAGGCTGAAAACAAAGAAGCTATGCGCCGGGATGCCGAACTTATGAAACAGCTCAATGTAAATGCTTCACGTTCCTCCCACTATCCAAATCCGCCATATTGGTATGAGCTTTGTAATGAGTACGGCATTTATGTGATGGATGAAGCCAATATTGAAAGTCATGGTAAAGGCTCTTTGTTCAGTAACATTCCCGCTTGGCATACCACTTTTTTGGAACGTGGCATCCGGATGGTGGAACGGGATAAGAATCATCCTAGTATTGTGAGTTGGTCCCTTGGGAATGAAGCGGGTTTTGGACCCAATCATGCTGCACTTTCGTTCTGGATTAAGGAATTTGACCCCACTCGGCCGGTACACGCCGAAGGTGCTCAAAACATCTATGGCTATAACTGGCCGAAACCTGAACCAAAAGATCGTGTTTACACCGATTTTTTGAGTAGAATGTACCGCCTTACCGATGACATGACTGATTTGGCCACAAAATCTGATGACAATCGACCGGTGATTTGGTGCGAATATGCGCATTCCCAAGGCAATTCCACAGGGGATTTAGAAGGCTACTGGAAAGCTATTCGGAAACATCCGAGACTTGTAGGAGGGTTCGTATGGGATTGGAGGGACCAATTGGTTTTTAAGGAAAGTAAGGATGCAAAGCCATTGTGGAAACATGGTGAAGATTTCGGCCAGGCACAAGCAGATTTAAATCCTGTTCAAAAGGGACTGATTTCTGCTGATGGAAAAATAAAATCAGGGGGATGGCAGGCCAAATATGTATGGCAGCGGGTCAAAATTACCAAGGATAGCATTTCCAAAGGCCTATTCACCGTTGAAAATCGTCATTTCAGAACAAACTTGGACGTTTATGACGTGGTTTGGGAAATCACAGTGGATGGTGTGGCATTTCATCAAGGTTCGGTAGCTTCACCCGATATTGAAGCAGGTCAAAAAGGAGCAATACAATTAGAATTACCAGTTTTTGAAGCCAAAGAAGGGCTTCGATACCACCTTACCATTTCCTTCATTTTAAAAGAAGACCGGCCTTGGGCGAAGAAAGGCTATGCAGTGGCCGGCGAGCAGTTTCTCTTGGCTTATATCCCTAGCTCAAAAATGGTTAAGGAAACAGTATCTCCAAGGCTCGTTGAATCAGCATTTGAGGTTACCATAAGCACCAACAACATAAAAGTAGTCTTTGATAAAAAAGAGGGTCGTTTGATCACCTATGCAATTGATGGGGAAAATATGGTCAGCACGGCTCCCAAACCAAACTTTTGGCGACCGCCGACAGATAACGATGGAGCGTCAGGGATGGAAAAAAGGCAGGGCATCTGGAAAACAGACTCCGAGAATCAAGAGCTTCTGAACATGATCACCTTAAGTACCGAAAATGGCATTGAGGTCATTACAACACATAGGCTGGCCGACTCCAACGCTATAGTTACCCAGTCTCACCAAATTGATGGCCAAGGAGTCCTACAGGTAAACTACCAATTCCAGCCTGAAGCCAATATACCTGAAATGCCAAGACTGGGTTGGCAGTTACAGATTCCTTCGGAATATGACCGACTGCAATGGTTTGGACGAGGACCCTTGGAAAGCTATTCCGATAAAAAAACAGGTGCCTTTTTTGGAAATTATGAAGAATCGGTTAAGAATGATTTTACCTACTATGTTCGTCCTCAGGAAAGCAGTAACAAAGCTGAAGTATACTGGGCGGAATTAACAAATCCGGAAGGAAAGGGCCTCCGAATTGAATCCGTTGATAATCCGGTAAGTTTCAGTGCCTGGCCCTTCACCCAAAAACAGATTGAAAAGGCCAATCGCATAGAAGAATTGACTTTCGGAAAAACGATTACCTTGAACATCGACCACAAACAAATGGGAGTTGGTGGAGATAACACCTGGAATTTGGATGCACGTCCGCATAAGGCTTTTTGGGTCGATGCAATACCGTATAGCTACTCATTTAAGATAATTCCTTTACAATGAAAATATTTAAATCACATAGGATTCAATTTAGGGCTTGTTACTTGTTCATGCTCTTATTGATGCTCGGATCATGTGATTTACAAGAGGAGACCCAAAAACAATCCTATGCAAAGCAATACGATTATCATCCAATCATAACGAAGAAATGGCAAGCCAGTTGGATTACTACTCAAAAGGTTTTATCGGAAAAAAACGCTTGGATTGCATTTCGAAAACAATTTGAAGTTGAAAATGTAGAGGCTTCCACAATTTTACGTATCGCAGTCGATTCCAAATACTGGTTGTACCTCAATGGTGAAATAATCCTTTTTGAGGGTGGTTTAAAACGAGGTCCAACGCCTAACGACACCTATTATGATGAAGTGGATTTGAGTGGAAAACTTCAAAAAGGGAAAAATACCTTGGCCCTGTTGGTTTGGTATTTTGGTAAAGAAGGAATGACCCATAAATCTAGTGGTCAGGCAGGAATGATAGCCGAATTGTATCAAAACGGTCAGTTGATGGTCCAAACGGATGATACCTGGAAAGCAATACCCCACCCTGCATACATTTCTGAAAGTGCAGACCCCGAACCCAACTGGCGATTACCCGAATCCAACGTGGTTTTTGATGCAAGGGAAGATATTTCAGTATGGACAAATCCCAAATTTGATGATAGCAATTGGCCTTCTGCAAAAACACTCGGAACAGGGATCACCACGCCTTGGAACAATCTTGTCAAAAGACCCATTCCATTCTGGAAGGATTCCGGATTAAAAGCCTATGAAAACAAAATTAGCTTTCCTTTTATCAGCAAAGGAGACACCATCAAGTGTAAGCTACCTTACAACACACAGGCCACGCCCTTCTTGAAAGTCAATGCAAAAGCAGGTGAAAAAATTACGATGCTCACCGATAATTACCAAGGGGGCTCGGAATATAACGTACGGGCTGAGTACATCACTAAAGAAGGAGAGCAAGTCCATGAATCCTTAGGCTGGATTAATGGGCATGTAATGTACTACGTAATTCCTGAGGATATTGAAGTCCTTGATTTAAAATATCGCGAAACTGGATATGACACTAAACTCGCCGGCAGCATTCATGTGGATGATGATTTTTACAATCAAATGTGCAAGAAAGCAGTCCGTACGCTATACGTGACCATGCGAGACAATTATATGGACACTCCAGGCCGTGAGCGTGCCCAATGGTGGGGCGATGTGGTATTGGAAAGTGGTGAAGCCTTTTATGCCTTAAGTCGCTCGGCAGATGCATTGATGCGCAAAGGAATGTTGGAACTAATGAACTGGCAACGTCCAGATAGTACCATTTTTTCTCCCATGCCCGCTGGAAATTGGAATCAGGAATTACCTGGGCAAATGCTTATGAGTATTGGTTATTATGGCTTTTGGAACTATTACTTGAACACGGGTGATCTTGAAACGATTAAAAAAGTACATGAACCGGTTAGGCGCTATCTATCACTTTGGAAACTTAAAGATGATGGTACGGTAACTATTCGAAAAGGGGGTTGGACCTGGGGTGACTGGGGCGACAACCGGGATATTCCTCTTTTAATGAATACCCAGTATTATTTGGCACTTAAGGGCTACGCCAAAATGTCGGAAGCCATAGGACGGCAAAAAGAAACCGATTCCGTGGCATATCTTATGAAGGGGTTCAAAACTGCTTTTAACGAACAATTTTGGAAGAGGGACCATTATCGGTCAAAAGATTATAAGGGAAAAACTGATGATCGTTCCCAGGGTCTTGCAGTCGTTTCTGGCTTGGCAGATTCTAACAAATACGAAGCCATCCATCAAGTGCTTCAAACTGAAAAACATGCCAGTCCTTATATGGAAAAATATGTGCTTGAAGCTTTGTACAAGATGGGTTACGAGGATTTTGCCTTGCGTCGCATGAAAGAACGCTTTTCCAAAATGGTACGCGATACCACCTATACCACCTTGTGGGAAGGCTGGGGTATTGGTGTGGAAGGTTTTGGTGGAGGAACCACCAATCACGCATGGAGTGGTGGAGGCCTTACTTTGCTGTATCAGTATGCTGCAGGTATAGTACCTACTTCCCCTGGATGGGAAACATTTCAGGTGAGACCCCAACCGGGATTTTTAAAACATATTTCTGCCGTGGTTCCTACGGTAAAGGGAACCGTTAAGGTAGAATTGAAAAATGAAGAAACCTATCAGTTGGTCATAGAAGTTCCGGTAGGGACAAAAACAACTATTTACATTCTTTCAACTTATGAGAGAATCATCGTAAATGGAGAAGAACTGCGGCCAAAAGAAAGCGAAGGATACAAAGTCTTTGAAGTTGATTCGGGGAAGTACACCATTAAAGCCGAATGATGATAAAAATTAGTACGAAACTTGCTTCCCTCGTTTTTTTAATCTTAATTATTTCGGCATGCAACAAATCAAGTTCCATTGAGGTCCATACGCTCACTGTGGAATACCTAAATAACCCCATTGGCATTGACCGTAAGAGTCCCCTGTTAAGTTGGAAAATGTCGTCCGATGAACGAGCCAAGTCGCAATCGGCTTATCAGATTTTGGTGGCTTCG
Source organism: Flagellimonas meridianipacifica (assembly GCF_003001695.1). Taxonomy (GTDB): domain Bacteria; phylum Bacteroidota; class Bacteroidia; order Flavobacteriales; family Flavobacteriaceae; genus Flagellimonas; species Flagellimonas meridianipacifica. The sequence goes on from NZ_PVYX01000002.1 coordinate 199,193, forward strand.
TCCGATACGCTTCTTACCGATGTCGATGCAGATATCTGGAACTCGGCTAAAGTGTCCTCTTCCCAAAACATGAACATCAGATTCACAAAGGTCAAGCTTAAAGCCTTCCAAGAGTATTTCTGGAAAGTTCGTATTTGGGACGAAACAGGGAAGGTGAGTGCATGGAGTCAACCTAGCTTCTTTGAAACTGGGCCGCTTGACTCCAAGGACTGGGAGGCAAGCTGGATATCGAACAAATACGCCGAAGTTAGCGATAGACGTGAGCCCTTTAGTCTATATGATGATACTAGAACCTTTAACAGTGCAGACTCCTTGGCTGTTTATATGCGAAAAGAGTTTGAAACTAAAAAAACGATTTCCAAAGCTACTGTATACGTTTCGGGACTAGGGTATTACGAACTATACCTAAATGGGAAAAAGATAGGTGACCGTGTATTGGATCCTGTGTTTACCGATTACCAGCGAACAGTGAAATATGCGGCATATGATGTCACCAAAGATTTGAAAAACAACGTTAACCACACCATAGGCATTGTTTTAGGCAACGGTTTCTATAATCATACCGAGCGTGACCTTTTTCAGATGGAAAAGGCCAATTGGAAAACACCACCTAAGCTGATGTGTCAATTGCGCATTCAATATGAAAATGGGGAAACTGAGACATTTGTTTCGGACAGTAGCTGGAAATGGTCTTATGGACCTATCGTTTACAATAGTATTCGTGGAGGGGAAACCATCGACGCAAGAATTGATATTGAAGGTTGGAATGCTATGGTCTTTGACCCTTCCCAATGGAAGGAGGTACAGCAGGTTCCCGCGCCGTTAGGCAAATTGTCTTATCAGTATATGCCTCCACTTAGGGAAACCATGAGCTTCAAGCCAGACAGTACTTGGAGTCCCAAAGAAAACATCACGGTTTTTGATTTCGGCGAAAACATCACGGGATATGCTGATATTGAAATCGCAGGTGAATCAGGCACCCTTGTGGATATCTTCTTTAATGAAGTTTTGAATCCGGACGGGACGTTGAACGTAAAACATAGTTCAGGTCACACATGGGGCAGGTTTCAACACGGGAAGTTGATTTTAAGTAAAAAAGAGGCGGACACATTTTCACCTCGATTCACCTATCATGGGTTTCGATACGTTCAAGTTGAAGGCGTTCCAACGGAAGCTATCAAATCTATTGAAGCCAAATCAGTCCATACCGATTTGCAGGAGATAGGTACTTTCGAAAGCTCCAATAAAAGACTGAATCAACTGCACGCCGCGGTAAAACGCACCCTGCTCAACTCGGTGCATAGCATGCCTGGTGAAGAGGCCACCCGAGAAAAAATGGGCTGGACCTATGATGGAGGAATGAACACCATGGAATCCTACCTGTATAATTTTGACGCCATCAACACCTACAAAAAATATTTAAAAGACCACATTGACGCTCAAGGGCCTACGGGACACGTACCACCCATTATCCCAACCAATGGCTGGGGATTTTTGGAAAAAACCAAGGCACAAAAAGATACCACCATTCAATATGACGACCCATGGTGGGGGGGTACCATAGCCTACGTGGCCCAGGAACTTTTTGAAAATACGGGCGACACGACCATCATCAAAGAAGCTTACGAACCTGTTAAGCAATACACGGATTTTGTAATGTCCACTGCACAGGATGATATTGTGTATTGGTCATTGGGCGATTGGTTGGATTTAACCCACGGCTCGAAAGGTTGGGGCCCTGGTTTGACCCCAGTTGAACTGACCAGCACAGCGGCTAATCATTATCTATGTGAAATCACGGCGAAACATGCTTCAATGCTGGGAAAGCAAGAAGATGCCGTAGCCTATACCAATCATGCCAAAAGGATAAAAAAAGCCTTCAACAACAGGTTTTTGGATAGAGAAACAGGTTGGTACGGAAATCGGTCACAAACCGGACAAGCGGTTGCGCTCTTTTATGGATTAGTACCAGAGCAAATGAAAGAGAAGGCCGTTGAAAGACTTCTTGAGGCGATAAGAGACAATGATTATCACACCTCAGTTGGATTTATCGGAGTACGGCCATTGATACAATACCTTTCAGAGCATGGATACAAGGATATCATGTACCGGATGGTTCTGCAAGAAGAAAGTCCAGGGTGGTTACATTTTGTGGAAGACGAGCGTAGTACCATGGGTGAAAATTTGAATGCTGCGGGATACGGAACCAATCACCATCCCTTTGCCACCAATATTGGATTTTGGCTGTACGAACACCTCGGAGGCATCAAGATAGACTATTCAAACAAACAAGAAATTACCTTGCAACCAGGCCTGGAAACAGACCTTGATTGGGTTAAAACCTCATGTAATTCCCTTCAAGGTACCATTGTAAGTGATTGGGAAAACAAGAATAATGAGGTGTATTATCATATTGAAATACCTGTAAATACCGAGGCTTTGCTAAAACTACCTGAAGAATTTACTATTCAAAACGCTGCGAACTATGATACCTGGATAAAACCGCTTCCAGATGCCAATCGTTTTGAAATCACTTCGGGGGTGTATGATTTGGTACTTCGGATGAAAGAAGAATGAAAAAACATGCTTGCAGTTAACGGACTATACTACTTTTATATGAAAATTCTGGAAAACTTTAATTGGAGATACCTTTCCTTTCCTCTTTTTTTCGTTTGTCTGATTTCTTGTAAAGAAAAACGACCCGAAGACCCTAATATCATCATGATTGTAACCGATGATTTGGGTTGGTACGACCTTACTTGTTACGGAAATGATTTTATTGAATCCCCTAATTTGGACCAACTCGCCAACGAAGGTATACGATTTACGGATGCCTATGCACCGGCACCTCTATGCAGTGCCTCTAGGGCTAGTATCATTACCGGCTTACATCCAATCAGTGTTGACATTACTGAACATATTCATGGGAATCCACCGGCACGACCTGATCAAAAGTTAAAGACGCCTCCCATAGCGCAACAATTAGGGCTGGAATTCAAAACAATCGCAGAAGCGCTGAAAGAGAAGAAATATAAAACGGCATTCTTTGGAAAGTGGCATTTGGGTGGGGGAAAATTCACCCCGGATAAGCGAGGTTTCGACTTAAACATTGCGGGAGCTTGGAATGGACTTCCGAAAAGCTTTTTTTATCCCTTCTTTACCCCAGGTGAAAAACCCGAACTACAAAACACATCAAAAGAAGGAGACTATTTAACAGATGTACTTACCAACAAAACCATTGAATACATTGAGCAGCAGAAGGATTCTACCTTCTTCATAAGCCTCAACTACTATTCGCCCCATGTACCCATTGAGGCAAAACCCGAGCTCGTGGAAAAATATAGAAGAAAGAGGGGAGCAGATACTACCGCAGAGACCATGCCCAATATCCACTACGCAGCCATGGTAGAATCCATTGATGAAAATGTGGGCAGAATTATTAACACGCTCAAAACCCTGGATTTAGATGAAAACACTCTGATTGTATTCACTTCGGATAACGGCGGACTGCATGTGCCTAGTCTACCTGAATTTATTAAGCATACCCCACCAACTGACAATGGACCGCTTCGAGAAGGCAAGGGATATGTTTACGAAGGTGGGATTCGTGAACCACTAATTATACATTGGCCTAGGGTTATCAAAAATGCTCGTATAGACTCAACGGTTGTAACAGCTCAGGATTTTTACAACACGTTCATGGATATTGTTGGTTTAGAGCAAACATCAGATGGAATGAGCCTATTGCCCATTTTTCAAGGCGAACAATTGAAAGAACGTGGGCTGTTATGGCATCTTCCGCATTACAATCATCAGGGAAGTAAGCCCAGCACGGCCTACCGCGAAGGGGATTGGAAGATTATTTATTCGTATGAAGACGATACTTATGAGCTATTCAATCTAAAGAAAGATATTTCTGAAAGCAAGGATTTATCCAACGTGGAAACTGAAAAGCTCGAAGAATTAAAACAGAAAATGAACAAAGAACTAAAGGAATTGAACGCAAAATTTCCTGAGCCTAATCCGGATTACATTGGTGAAAGCGGTTCAGAATAAATTCGAATGGTCGAGTATCTCACCATTCTTGTCAATGAAACAAATAGAGATATCAGAGCAATTCTTTTTTTGCTATGAAAGCGGTAACCGATAATTTAAAAATTTCGATTTATGATTAAGATTGGACTATTTGGAATAGGGTTGGATACCTACTGGGGACAGTTTGAAGGATTACAAGAACGATTGATTGAATATCAGAGTATCATAAAGAAAAGAATTGAAGGTTTTGAAGTGGAAGTCATTGATGCAGGAATGGTGGATAATCCCTACAAAGCAAATACGGCTGCTGCTCTCTTTAATACAAGTGATGTTGACTGTATTTTTCTTTTTATTTCCACCTACGCGCCTTCCCAGAACGTATTGCCCCTAGCGCAAAAGACCAAGGTGCCCATTATTGTCCTTAATCTTCAGCCAGAAAAAGCCATCGATTATAAAAAAATCAATGCTATAGGTGATAGAGGTAAAATGACAGGAGAATGGCTTGCCTATTGCCAAAGTTGTGTGGCACCAGAGATAGCCAGTGTCTTTAATAGAGCCAATATCAAGTTTCATTTGATTTCTGGATATCTGGATGAAGATTATGTGTGGAATGAAATCAAAGAATTCATGGATGCCCTAGAAGTTGTCAAGACGATGAATAATAATCGGGTAGGGGTTTTGGGGCATTACTACAATGGAATGCTGGATGTCTATAGCGATCTTACCCAACAGGCTGCTACTTTTGGAAATCATTTTGAAATCCTCGAGTTCGGAACGTTAAAAAAATTACGGGACAATGTATCCGAAAAAGAGATTCTGCAAAAGACCGAGGAATTCAAGGAACTGTTTGATGTTTCGCCCGAATGTGACCCTGATGAAGTGCGAAGGGCCGCTCAAACCTCGGTCGCACTGGATGCATTGGTCGACGCATTCCAATTAGGGTCCTTGGCATATTATTATGAGGGAGATGGAGACTCTGCTTATGAAGATATAGTAACCTCTCTGATTCCTGGATTCACCTTACTCACAGGGAAAAATGTACCCGTGGCCGGAGAATGTGAAATAAAAAATGTTCAGGCGATGAAGATTATGGATGCTTTGGGTTCCGGAGGCTCCTTTTCGGAGTTTTATGCTATGGATTTTGAAGATGATGTTATTTTGCTTGGCCACGATGGCCCAGCCCATTTTACGATAGCCGAGGGCAAAGTAGGTTTGGTACCTGTACCCGTATATCATGGAAAGCCAGGAAAAGGATTGTCCATTCAGATGAAGGTTGCTAGCGGTCCCGTAACACTATTATCCGTATGCCAAAACAGTATAGGAGAGATCTATCTGCTTACCGCCGAGGGTGCTTCGGTAGATGGTCCCACGTTGCATATTGGAAATACGAATTCTCGATACAAATTTTCCATTTCCATACGGGAATTCATAAATCAATGGTCAATGGCAGGTCCATCACATCATTGTGCAATAGGTGTGGGGCATAAATCTTCAACTATTGGAAAGATTGCAGATTTGTTGAACATCAGACATATCAACATTTGTTAAGGATACAAGAACCAATAGCCTCATATAATACATTTCATGATTAATTCAGTATTAGGAATAGTTTTTCATGCGATTGGTGGTTTTGCCGCGGGCTCTTTCTACCTTCCTATTAAAAAGATTGAAAAGTGGTCTTGGGAAAGCGGTTGGCTGGTTAACGGTTTCTTTGCCTGGTTAATCGTTCCATGGCTGGTTTCCTTGCTTACCGTACCGGAAACCGTAACTATTTTATCCAAAACTGAATTTTCCACGCTCTTTTGGACCTATTTCTTTGGAGTACTTTGGGGAATAGGGGGGTTAACCTTCGGAATGACCATGCGCTATTTGGGAATGTCTCTGGGGATGGCACTGGCTTTGGGACTTACAGCAGCTTTTGGAACCTTAATACCTCCCATTTACGAAGGAAAATTCAATTCACTTTTACAAACCACTTCAGGCCAAGTAGTGTTAATGGGAATTGGAATATGCCTTATCGGGATTGTTATTTGCGGAAGGGCCGGTATTCTTAAGGACAGAGAGCTTTCTGCTGAAGAAAAACAAAAGGGTGTCAAAGAATTCAACCTCAAAAAGGGAATTGTCGTGGCCATTTTTGCGGGTATTATGAGTGCGTGCTTTGCTTTCGGGATTGCAGCAGGAAGCCCAATTTCTGAATTGGCGGTTCAGAATAATGCTCCAGTCTTATGGCAAAATGGCCCTATTTTTATTGTTATCCTTGCAGGAGGGCTTACTTCCAATTTGATTTGGTGTGGCTATTTGAATATTAAAAAGAAGAGCTATAAAGATTATAGTGACAAGACAACACCTCTAAAAATAAACTACCTTTTTGCTGCCATTGCCGGCAGCACCTGGTATTGTCAATTCATGTTTTACGGTATGGGAACCACGCAAATGAGTGAGCATGATTTTGCCAGTTGGACATTGCACATGGCCTTTATTATCATCTTTAGTACAATGTGGGGTTTAATCACGAAAGAGTGGAAGGGCGTAAGCAAAAAAGCAATTCTGGTATTGACCTTTGGCCTGGCCATTTTGATTGCTTCCACAATCCTCATTGGAATTGGAAATCAACTTGCTCAAATATAATAGCAAACTACTATTTTTTTAATTCAACAAACCAAGAATCCGTCCATTGCATGGATTTTATGGTTCCATCTGTGTTGAATTGCAAAGGGGCGCTCCAATACTGATAGTCATGCCCTTTAATATTGTCAGAAGCTGAACCCCATAAATCTCCCATCCAAATGAATTTCTCACCTTCAGCAGTATCCAGTTTCATCACATAAGATTGTTGCGCAGGAATTATGGGTTTCTGAGGGATTTTAGGTCCGGTAATAAAAAAATGCCCTTCGGAGTTTTTAGGGACTTCTCCATGAAATAATTCGACCTCATTCACATACATGTTCATCTCACTTTCCGCAGGAATAATCTTAAAGCGATTGGAAAGCCTTGGTTTGAATTCAAGTTGAATTCTTTCCTTGAGCGCAGATTTTGATACATTTTGATTTTCAATATCGATTTTTTCCCATTGGTCATATGCCCAGACAAAGACATTGAATTCAGAGGTTTTAATTTCAGGATGTACTCTAGGATTGCTGACATCGCCACAGTTCTCGGGACGGTTTCCTGTAAAGATATGTAAGGTTACCTTGTCAATGTTTTGCTTTTTATCAAAATTGACTTCAATGGCATCAGCATTATCCTCGTTTTTGATTAAGGTTTCATAAAGGGTACCCCGAGTTAGCCCATCGTTTAACAAATTGGTATACCTTCCTGGATTACGATTTATGTTCGTGGTTAAGGTGTAGCCTTTTAGAGGATTTTTGGATATATAGACCCTCGCTCCGGAACCATAATTACAAAAACAGCAGGTATAGTCCGTGAGCAAATAATAATAGCCATCCTTTTTGAACATGGTCCCAGCTTCCATGTGCTTGGAGATAGTGCCGCCATTTTCGAAAGTAGATGACAAGTAGTCATCACTCAATTTTTCAACGGACACCTGGTGGTTCTTTATGGTGTTATAGCTTATATATCCTGTTTCATCATCATCAACAAAAAGACCAAAATCTCCCAAACCAATTTCTGAATTGTGCATCTGCACATTTTCATTCACAATTTTAAAAGGGCCCTGGGGAGTATCACTGATGGCTACACCAAATTGTCCTTCCCAAAGCTTGGGATACCAATTATACCATAATAGATATTTCTTGGTGCTTCTATTGTAAATCACATGGGGTCTGTAGTATACCCCTTCAGGCTGGTCCTCCAATAGTTTTCCTTCATATTTCCAGTTCATCAAATCTTTTGAACTGTAACATCTATAGTGGTTTTGTGGCGTAAATCCATTTGTGTTTTCATATGCTGTGCCATACCAATAAAAAGTATCACCAAATTGAATAACCCTTCCGTCATGGGCATCAACAATCTGATTTTTTTCATCCAACCTGGGTAGAGCGTTGTCCACTGTAATTTTTTGCCCAATTAGAAACAAAGGATAGAAACATAGAAATGCTAAAAAGACATTTCTTGATAAAGCTTTCATAGCGCAAGAGTTTAGAGCTTAAAAATCTGGTTTTATTCTTTTATAAGTATCCTGTGGCATACTGTGTATCATTATGCAGGAGAGTACATGATGCAACTTCATATGCGCTTCACTACATTTAACTACTGAAGATTCAATCCAATCCATATCCAAATGCTAGTCCGTTCTGGTTCGAATTATTTAAAAGCAGTAATAGTTTTATGTTTTCTAATCTCTTGTGGTGAAAGAAGAATGCCCGAGAATCCAAATATTATTATGATTGTCGCTGATGATTTGGGTTGGTATGACCTCGGTTGTTATGGTAATGATTTTATAGAGACTCCTAATCTAGACAGGTTGGCATTCGAAGGTATTCTATTTACGGACGCTTATGCAGCGGCCCCACTTTGTAGTCCTTCTAGGGCCAGTCTAATTACAGGATTGCATCCAGTCACTGTTAATATTACAGAACATATCCATGGTAATCATCCTCCTGGACCCAGTCAAAAACTAAAAACACCTCCCATTGCCCAACAGTTGGATACTACTTTTATCACCATAGCCGAAGCTTTAAAGGAGAAGAATTATAGTACCGCTTTCATTGGTAAATGGCATTTGGGTGGTGGAGCGTTTAAGCCGGAGAAGCAGGGGTTCGATTTGAATATAGCAGGTGCTTGGAACGGACTGCCCCAAAGTTTCTTTTATCCGTTCTTTTCACCTGGAGAAAAGCCTGAAATTCAAGATACGTCTACGGAAGGGGATTACCTCACTGATGTGTTAACTGATAAAGCACTTGATTACATCACTGAAAAAAAGGATGGTCTCTTTTTCATGAGTTTGAATTATTATTCGCCGCATGTTCCTATTGAAGCTAAGGACAGTTTGGTGGAAAAGTACCGAAAAAAGCGTGAAGGTGATTATGGAACTGAACTCCCAAACATACACTATGCTGCTATGGTCGAGAGCATCGATATAAATGTGGGAAGGGTTTTGAGCAAATTGAAAGAATTGGACATTGATGAAAATACTATTGTCGTTTTTACTTCAGATAATGGAGGATTGTCGGTGGAAGAGGTACCTGCTTTTGCCAAACATACACCCCCTACGGATAATGGTCCACTTCGTGAGGGAAAGGGATATGTCTATGAAGGGGGGATTCGTGAACCTTTACTCGTTCGCTGGCCAGCTTTCATTGATGGTGAAAGGGAAGAAACAACTCCTGTAGTGGCCCAAGATTTGTTCAACACCTTTATGGCAATTTGCCGTTTGGAGAATACTACTTCAGATGGGATAAGTCTGGTTCCTTTGTTTAAGGGCGATACGTTGCAAAACCGTGGTTTACTTTGGCATTTACCCCATTACAGTCCGCAACATGGAAAACCTTCTACTGCCTACAGAGAGGGTGATTGGAAATTAATTCACCACTACGAGGATAATAGTTATGAACTATTCAATTTGAGGGAGGATACTTCGGAATCAATCAACTTAGGGGAAAACCAGCCGAAAAAATTGAAGGAACTAAAGGCAAATATGAAACAAATGCTACACGAACTTGGAGCAAAGTTCCCTGAACCAAATCCAGATTATGTGGAAGAATAACACCGAAACCTCCAGAATAATAGTTTTGCTGGCGCTTTGCTCTTATGGATTACATTGTAGCAGTCAAAGTATTCCCGACACCATTTCCAAGAGAGACAGTGTATCTACTTCTTGGAACCTTATTTGGTCAGACGAATTTAACGGTAGTGTCTTGGACACTACAAACTGGAATATCCGTGAGGCAAAACCCGGTTGGGTAAACAATGAATTACAAACCTATGTAAAGGAAGGAACCATAGCCGTTAAGGATGGAAGCTTAGTGATAACCGCAAAAAAGTCAGGAGAGGAGTACCTCTCTGGGCGAATAAATTCCTATGGAAAGCAATGGTTCCAATATGGGAAAATAGAGTTCCGTGCTAAATTGCCCAAGGGAAACGGTTTATGGCCTGCATTATGGATGTTGGGAAACAATATTGAAAAGGTGGGCTGGCCAAGATGTGGAGAACTGGATATCATGGAGCACGTGGGGAAGACACAGAATACCGTATATGCGACCGTTCATAACAAAATGGCTCATGGAGCCCATGAATATCACGGCAGCTTGGAAGTGGCAAGTGCTTCAGATGCCTTTCACCGCTATACCATGTATTGGGATGCGGAAAAGATTGATTTTTATGTGGATGATACGCTTTCTTTTAGCTATCAACCATTGGAAAAGACAGAAGAAAATTGGCCTTACGACCAACCTTTTTATTTGATAATCAACCTTGCGGTTGGGGGTAATTGGCCAGGTTTTGATATTGAGGATGAGCTCTTACCACAAACTCTGGAAGTCGATTATGTAAGGGTTTATCAATCTAATCATTGAACTTATAGTCTTATCGCGGAATAATGAATGCCAATGTTGCCAAGGAAAATAGACCGATGATTATGGAGGTAATCGAATTGACAAATTCCAAAGGAATGAAAATGGAAGTATGCAGCTATGGTGCCACCTTAATATCGTTAAAAGTACCGGATTGTAATAATCATTTGGTCAATGTAGTAGTGGGACTGGATAGTGCAGAGGATTATGCATCTCCCAAATATCAAGAATACAATTTATATCTGGGATGTACGGTAGGCAGATATGCAGGTCGTATATCCAAAGGATACTTTGAGTTGGAAGGTAAGAAGTACAATTTGGACCATGAAAATGGAGCGCATCTACATGGTGGCAGGGCAGGATTCGATAAAAAACTTTGGGAGGTGATTTCTACTAAAAACAGTCGTAGCAACAGTGTGAAATTCAGTTTATTGAGCAAGCATATGGAAGGTGGTTATCCCGGGAACGTGAAAATTACGGTGGAATACGAACTTTTGGAATCAAACGCGCTGCGAATTGTACATACTGCTATAACTGACCGGACCACAGTACTCAATTTAACAAATCATACTTATTATAATCTTAATGGGGAAGGCAGTGTTTCTGAACACTACCTACAGATTAATAGTAACAAAATACTAGAGTTGGACGAAAGAAAGGTTCCTACTGGGAAAATATTGAATTGTTCGCAAACATATTATGATTTTGTGGAAAAGGGAAAAATCAAAAAGATACCTTCGTCGGGACTTGATGACGTTTATGTGCTGAATCATAAACCCTTTTCGGCTGGACTGTATTCTGAGAAGAGTGGAATATGCATGAAGGTATTTTCAAAACAACCGGCTGTTGTTGTTTATACGCCCATTGAATTCCCGAATATGGAATTTAAAAATGATGCAACTTATAGTGTATTCCCTGCCATTTGTTTTGAGACACAAAATTTCCCAGATGCCCCGAACCACCCTCATTTTCCAAATTGTGTTTTAAGGCCAGGGGAAATCTACACGAATGAGGTGGTAATGGATTTCAAAACACTTATTAATCATTACTGATTCGGTATTAAACACAAACGATTAAAAATGCTTAGAAATCGAAATTACCTTTTTTGGTCACTTGTAATGTTCCTTTTTGTACTCATCCTAGGCTTAACCACTTGCAAGCAGGTAAATGAACAAGATTTAGAGCTATTGGTCGACTTCAATAAGCCCTCCAAAGAAGTAAAGGTTTTTTGGAATTCAACAGGTTTCTCTCCAGCAGAAATTGTAGAAAATCCACGTATGCGTGCGGTCCTGAAGGATTTTGGGAATCTTCCGCGTAAAGGGATCACATATATCAGGCCCCATTATTTACTGAATCTCGTTTCCGTGACCCATGTGGATTCTGAGATTCCACAATATAATTGGTCCAAGCTGGATGCGGTTCTAGATGAAATCGTAGCCAATGATTTAAAGTTGATATTTGAATTGATGGGTTCTCCTTACTATACCAACGAACAAGAAGAGGATTCTGAGATATCCTTTGTTTTTGACAATTTGGAGGATATGAATCAAATCTTTCTATGGAAACGATTTGTTCATGATTTGGGTGTTCATCTGGAATCGAGATATGGCAAGGAGATAGTACGTTCCTGGTATTTTGAAACCACTAATGAACCTGACTTGAAATTCTTCTGGAAGTATGACATCCCCACATTCCTTAACTATTATGATGCTTCCTCGGAGGGGTTGAAAGCAGCGGATAGCCTATTGAGGTTTGGAGGACCGGGAACAGCAAATGATACGGTACCTGTTTTTAAGGCTTTGCTAAAGCATTGTGATACAGGGACTAATTTATTTACTGGGGAAAAAGGAGTTCGGATTGATTTTATTTCAGTGCACATTAAAGATGATCCTTTTGATATGTTAGAAAGGGAGTTGGTCACCATGGATTATATCAAGAAACGCCATCCAAAGTATGCTGACATTCCTTTTGTAAATGATGAGACTGACCCTTTAGCTGGGTGGTCGCGGGATTTTTGGTGGCGTCGTGGTGCTTGGTATGCGGCCTTTGTTTGTCAAAATATAGATATTCATCAAAAAATACTCATTGATTCTGCAAAGGTCAACTATCAAATTCATAGCAATGACTATGCCTTCTTGGGAGGATGGCACGCTCGAACATCACATATGCTGTTTGAACATGAAAGTGATAGTTCACAATTTAAGTTGGTACCCAAACCTGTGTTTTCAGTTATGGAATTGGTTGGCTTACTCGGCAACCGTTACGTTGACGTGCAAATTCCAGAGCAGTATCAGAAACACTTTGGAGTTTTCGCTACACAACATAAAAATGGTTCTGTGATGATCATGATATATAATAAGACCTCTTTTGACCCCAACACCCATGATGCTAGAACCGATATGCCGGAAATCACCAAAGAACAAGAAGCACTTATGGATTCCGAGATGTTGGATTTGGCGCTAAGAATCAAAGGGCTATCTTTTGAGGAACTTTCAGTCATAACCTACAAGATTGATTCAAAAAGCACCAATCCTTATGGAACCTGGGTTGATTTGGGCAAACCGCCATATCCCAATGCACAACAATACGAAAAACTGTTAGCTTCAAGTAAACCCTTAGGATTACCCAATCAATCTTTTAAAAATGGGCAAGCGGAAGGTGAGTTTGTTTTTGAGCTGAAAGTGGAATCTCCTTCGGTGCAATTTATTCTACTTGATCCAAAGTAATTGAGCGTTTAAGGCTTTCAAAGAAGAAAAAATGTCTTAATTCACTTAAAAGATAGCTGATTCAGTATCTGAAAATATAGTTTTACCCCATCAAGTCAATATTTATAATTCATAAACATTAATTCCAAGAACTATCCTGTGAAACTGCTGTTTTACGGAACAGATTTGTTGGAACTATTCTTTTATTTATTCTGTCCCAATCTCGGTCTTTTTTAATGGTTTCGTTAATTGAAGTTCTATGGGAGACTCCAATAAGAAATCTAAAACACTGTTATTCAAAGGATTGAATTTTATTTCCGAAGCCGGTCATCTCGACTAAAGAAACTCTCTAATAGTAGTCAAAACCTAGTTCCAAAGGGCCAGGTTTTAAAGGTTTGTTCCAATCTATAGGTCGTTAGTTACCAAATCCCAAATCCCATTTGCCGATTACCGCTGTTTTGTAGTCTGCTTCTTTCTTAAGACTGCCCAGGGTCATACGATTGATATCTACCTGCAACGGGGTCTTCAAAAAAATTGGGCTCCAAAAATTCTGTTTAGCTGGATATTGTCCGGTCAACAAGGCGTAGCTTGATGGGAACAAACAGCGGATGCAGCATGAAAATCAGTAAATCGTCTACCTTCTGAAGCCAGAAGGTCCATTGCCGAGGTCCTTACCTTTGTCGCACCTTGGATGCCAATGTCTCCATAGCCTAAATCATCTGCATTAATAATGATAACATTGGGCTTGTTGGTTTGTGCTACAATAAATGTGTATGCGAACAAACATGAGATGAGGCACAACAGGATGCCAAAGCTACTTTTTGAATGCATTAGTTTTCATTGTCCTTTAGATATTCAAAATGACTGTTGTCCTTTCCACTTGTGACTATTAAAGATTCAGGTAAGGGCCCTAGTTTTTTATATTCTTGTTCCATTTTTGAAAACAGCTCCAGCGCTAAATACTTTTTTTCTGGATAGAGATTTAAGGTTTCTCCGGGGTCTTTAGTCAAATCGAATAACAGCGTATCGTGAGCAGCAACTGCTTTTTGCCAGGGACTACCTTTTGTCCCCATATACGGCTTTTTAATTTTCCATTTACCTTGACGAAATCCTTGGAGTTGACTTCCTTCAAAAAACAAAAATGTATCCCCTTCACGTTTTCCGTTTTGAAACAGAACCTTGGAAATATCCGAACCATCAATAAGCCTATTACCAGGAAGGGGAATGTCCAAAAGATGGGCAAAGGTGGGAAACCAATCCATTTGAGTGGCCAAACCGTCATAAATAGTTCCTGGTTTTATCCTTTTCTTCCACATAGCCATAGTTGGAACACGCATTCCCCCATCAAAAGTAAACTGCTTTCCTTCCCTGAGTATCCCAGCGCTTCCACCTTGTTCTTCCATTACTAGCCAGGGTCCATTGTCACTTGAAAAGATAACTAAGGTGTTTTCAAGAAGTCCCAATGATTCTAATTTGGTCAAGATAATACCCACACTCCAATCCAACTCTTCAATAACATCTCCGTACAACCCTTTTTGTGATATGTTTCTAAAATCTTTGGACGCATAGAGGGGGACATGAGGCATATTGTGCGAGATATATAAAAAGAATGGACTGTTCTTGTTTTTCTCTATAAAATCCTGCGCTTGTTTGGCGTATGTCTTGGTCAGTTCCCTTTGATTTACATGATAATCGACCACCTCATTGTTCTTGATATAAACAACGCTGGACATGTCATTGCTATACGGAATCCCAAAGTAATGGTCGAACCCCTGTTGTAGTGGCAAAAATCTTTCTCGATGACCCAAGTGCCATTTGCCAATGATTCCAGTTTTATAATTCTTTTCTTTTAATAATTCTGCAATAGTAATCTCACTTTGAGGCATGCCCGTAAAACTATCGGGAAAGAATACATTGTTTATGCCCATTCTTTGCGGATATCTTCCTGTCAATAATGCCGCCCTTGAAGGACTGCAAATGGAAGAAGCAGAATAGAAATTGGTAAACTTGATTCCTTCTTGGGCCAGACGGTCAATATTGGGTGTTTTTATGGCGACGGCCCCAAAACAACCCAAATCACCGTAACCCAAATCGTCTGCTAAAATGAAGACTATATTGGGAAATGATTTTTTTCTTTGTGCTTCTACATAAATAGTTAATAGCATGCAAAGAATGATTATTGTAGATTTGAGAACTTTACTCTGTTGAGAGTATCTTACTCCGTTCGGATATACCATTTTCGTTGAAAGCTTCAATTTGAAAGTAATACTTCTGTTCTGCGTTTAATGCACGTAACTCATAGTTAGGGGAATCGTATATTTGGGCTGAAAGGTTGAGTTTTTCTGGATAGATGCCCCAATAGATGACATATCCCGTTGCGCTTTTCACAGGGTTCCAGCTGAGATTGGCATTTCTTCTATCTTCTTGTCGGGCAACCGTAAAGTTTTTCGGACTTCGTGGTGGCCTTCCACTGCCCTCGCCAAAAACCCTCAATTCTGAGATAGCGAGATACTTGTTTGTACAGAACACATGTTCGTATTTGATGTATCTTGCGGTTTCAGGACTTTCTAACTCTATGTATGCATGGGGCATATCACGCTGATTTTTTGAGTAATCTACAATGGTTTTCCAGCTTTTTCCGTCAAGGGAGGATTTAATCCTAAACTGTTGCCGTAGCGTATCGGGGCGACCAAAAATAGTACTCTTATAATCCTGAAAGTTGATTTGAATGGCCCTAACCTTACTGGAGTTTTCCAAATCAATTTCTACATAGATGGAATCGTTATTCGTTTGGGAAACCCAGTATGAACGAATCTCCTCATCATTGATTCGGTTGATTCCAAAATCGGTAATCTGCTCTTGCATGTAGCCTTTTTCACTTTCGTCTACTATATTAGGGAAGCCTTCCACCAATGGGGAATTGGTTTTTACGGGTTTGTTGTAAGACAATAGCATCCATCCGGTAAAACGATTTTTATGATGGTTCACCTTGGTTTCGGGTAAATAATGAGGGTAATCCCCATAAGCCGTATTTACATACATTTGACCATCGTCGGGCTCAAAACCAGCAGGATACATACCCAATCTGCGTTCGAATTTATAGTTAACTGAAATGGCCATGGTGGCGAAATGCCAATAGTTTCCATAATTATCTTTTACAGTACTTCCATGTCCTGAGCCCTTAAGAAAACCGCCTGGTTTATATGAAATGGGATTATAAGGAGCATATTCAAAGGGGCCTAGGGGGCTTTTGCTAGTATAAACTCCATCTGCGTATACGTTCCATTGGGTACCAGGAGCACCATACTCTAAATAATAGGTATCGTTGTGTTTTATCATCCAGGGGCCTTCAATAAAAGGTTTTAAGTTTGAGCGGTGATCTTGGCCAAAACGTTCCCACCCATGCTTTTCAGGTTGAAGATTAAAAAGGTCTATTTGTTCTCCTTTGGGGATAAAAAAGTTTTTGGCATCCAATTCCACACCCCTTATCGGCCACTTGTTGGATGACTCTTCATACAGGTAAACTTTGCCATCATCATCTACAAAAAGATTTGGATCCTGAACACCTCCAGGCATATTAATTACTGCAAAATTTGTTTTCCAATCTCCCAGTTCAGGGTTTTCGGTTTCGATTACCGCGCCCCGCCCTGAAGGGTCTCCCAATAGTATGATTTTATCATCTTTTATGGCCGCAGCTGGGGCGTTGCTACCAT
Source organism: Flagellimonas meridianipacifica (assembly GCF_003001695.1). Classification (GTDB taxonomy): domain Bacteria; phylum Bacteroidota; class Bacteroidia; order Flavobacteriales; family Flavobacteriaceae; genus Flagellimonas; species Flagellimonas meridianipacifica. Next base: position 216,116 of record NZ_PVYX01000002.1, read on the forward strand.
TGAAGTACCAGCTTTGCGGTCTAATAAAAGTCCAATTACTCATATCGTCCGAGCTCCAATAACCATGTGAACGCGTTACGAACATATAATATTTGCCTTTGAAGTTTACAACTGCTGGGTCGGCACCGGAACGATAGGAAACATTGTTTTTGGCCCTGTAGTGGGACATGTACGAGTAATCAATATCTATTGGGTTGCAGTACGTAAGGTATTTTTTTGTTGAATGTCCACTTTGGGAAAATGCGTTAAAAATCGTCAATAAAAAAACACAAACGACCGTGGAAACTATTGAAGGACTTTTTATCAAATCGAAAATTTTATGGCCTAGGTTGATTTTCAAGATAGAAAATATGGATAAGCAAAAAAGGGGGGCAAATACATATTAAATACATCACTCAAAAAGCATTGAAACTAAAAGGCTGCACTGTGCTTTTTTTGAAGGCTTTGTTATGATTTACCAAATTGATGTAGTATTGATGTAGAAAAACCTACTTTGTTAGTGTACATGAAGTGTCTTTTCAGTTTTTCAATACCTAGTTTTGTATATTGATTTAAGGCTAACTTAAGGTTTTCTAGTACTTAAGCAATATTTGTTTAGATGACCAAGTGTATTAAAACAACTATCCTATTTGTCCTGTTCCAAGTATTGGTTTCAGCACAAAATCTATTGCCTCCGGTTTATAACTATTCATTGTTGGATTATAACGGTGCTGGTAAAAATTGGGATTTAACAACCAATAAAGACGGGGAGTTGTTTGTTGCGAACAACAAGGGGATGCTTCATTTTAATGGTGAGGAATGGAACCTGTACAAGTTGCCCAACAACACGATAATTCGTTCTATCCTCTCACTGGGAGAGAGAGTATATACGGGTTCCTATGAAGAGTTTGGATACTGGCAAAAAAACGAAGAAGACATATTTGAGTACCATTCATTAACCCATCTTATAAAGAACCATACCTTCACAAGTGAAGAGTTTTGGGAAATTCTCCCTGTGGGAGAGGCCATTTTTTTTCGTTCTTTTTCTTCAATTTATGTCTACGAAAAGAATCAAATAAGAGTAATTAACCCACCCCATATTGTTTCTGATTTTATAGAATACCAAGGCAGACTGGTTGTAGCAACTGGAAGCAAAGGTCTTTTCGTTTTGAAAAACAACGTTTTAGAACCTTTGGAGAATCAGGAACTCCTGAGAAACAAAACCTTGACTGATATAGTTGAGGTGGATGAAAAACTATTGATAGGATCCAAATTGGATGGCTGTTTCACTTTTGATGGCAATAAAGTAAAGACGTGGCAGAACACGCTAAATACAGAACTCAAATCCCATCAACTTAATAAATTACTGAATCTTACAAATGGCAAACTAGCTTTTGGTACTATAAAAAATGGAGTTTATCTGTACGATTCTGGAACAGGAACTTCACAGATTTTGAACAAGCAGACCGGTTTGGGCAATAATACGGTATTATCAATGCATCAATACGAAAATCAACTTTGGCTGGGACTTGATTATGGAATGGCCAGAGTAAAACTAAATAATTCCATCACTTACTTTACTGATTATTCTGGTGCCTTGGGAATGGTGTATGACATTGCATTGTATAAAGGAAAAATGTACTTAGGAAGTAACACTGGGGTATTCTACTTTGATTCTGATGAATTGAAGTTTGTCAACGGTTCCCAAGGACATGTATGGGATTTGGAAATTATTGATGGTGATTTGGTCTGTGGTCACAATACTGGAACTTATGCGATTGAACAGAACGAGTTCAAACGCTTATCTCCTTTCGCAGGAGGATACGAAATTGTGAGAATACCAGAGCAGAAGAATGTCTATATGCAAGGACTTTACACGGGACTTGCTACCTACAGCAAAGAAGCGAGTCAGTCTTGGGAAGTAACCAAGGTTGCAGGGATTGGTTTTCCTATAAAACAGTTATGTTTTGAAAATCCTAGTATTGTTTGGGTAGCACATCCTTACAAAGGGTTTTATCGGGTTCACTTAAATGAGGATTACACCGAAGTTGTTAAGATTGATGTATTTGATGGTGAAAGTGTTCCAAGTAGCTACAATGTTAAGATTTACAAAATCAAAAATCAAATCGTGTTTTGCAGCCAGGGTGGCTGGTACAAATATGATGCTATTCTTGGGGAAATTGTTCCTTTCTTGGAGTTTGAACCATTCAACAATCAAGAATTGTTAAGTTTTGAAGATGAGCACTTTTGGTTTGTGGATGGTGAAAGAAATAAGCATGTCATTAGAACAAATTTAAAGACAGATAGCATGGTGATTGCGGATTTACCTCTACGTAGACGATTAGTTCCGGACGCCCAAAGAATGATTAAGACCAACGATACAATTTCCTTTATAACCCTTAGTGATGGATTTGCTAAAGTAAATACATCCCAATTGCAAAAACAGCTGGGTGATTATCAGCTACCTATGCCAGAGTTAACTTCTGTTGAGGACAAGGATAATTCATATGTTCCTAGCGAAAAGGATTTAGTATCACTGTCATTTAAAAAATCAAGAATCATAACTATCGAATTTGCAACTCCAAAATCTATTCAACCTCGCTACCATTATATACTTTCCGGTGCTGAAAATCATAGCGGGTATGTTGAGGAAGGATTTGTTTCCTTTCAAAACCTTACCTATGGAAATTACAAATTTGAGATATCAACTGTGGGCATAGACAATAATGAATCCAAGGTAAATGCTTTTGAATTCGAAATTGCTCCGCCATGGTTTTTGTCGAACCTAAGTATTGCCATTTATTTTGTACTACTGATTGCTTCCGTGATTTTGGTGAGGAGATATAACCGGGCAAAGTTGAGGAGAAAACAAAGAGAGCTTGAAGAGCAGATGCAGAAAGAACAGGATAAAAGAATCGCTCAGATGGAAAGGGAGGAATTGGCGAAAAAAGTGAAGTTAAAGCAAAATGAGTTGGCCAGCACCGCTTTGAACATCGCCAGAAAAAATGAGATGATTTTGGAACTAAAAAACATGTTGGTACTGAATAAGGATAAATTCCCGAACTCACATCGTTATCGCTCTTTTATTAGAAAGTTAAACAATTCGGTAAAGGACACTGAGGATTGGAAGAGGTTCGAAATCAGTTTTAAGGAACTGCACGAGGATTTCTTTGAACGGTTGTTGTTGGAATACCCTGAACTCACTCCAAAGGATCTCAAACTTTGCGCTTATCTTAAAATGAATCTTTCCACGAAGGAAATTGCACCTTTAATGGGAATTACGATACGAGGTGTGGAAATCCACCGGTACAGACTACGTAAGAAACTAAGATTGGAGAGCACAAAGAACCTTTCCAACTTCCTTATTACCTTCTCATAGCTTGAAAAACCATACTTTTCAAAGGAACGTAACCAATACCATACTACATCATAATTACATCACTATGTTAATTATTTATTAGCACTCTTTTTGTTTAACTACTGCAAACGCCTTGTTTTCGACCCTTATTGATTCCAAAAAGGAGTGATGTAGTTTTTATGTAGACCACTACATAGATTTCGAATAGGGTCTTTGTTAAATTAGCAAAAAACTAACTCCTTTGCTAAACAATTATGAAAAAAAAGAGTGTATTTTTAGTAATCTTTCTATTGCTGAGTAGTGTAGCCGTTTTCTCACAGCAAACAATTACAGTTTCCGGAACGGTTACTGAGGTGGGTGGACAGCCTTTACCAGGTGCCGCTGTTGTTATCATTGGTACTTCAATTGGTACACAAACCGACTTTGATGGTAATTACGTACTAAACGATGTTCCAACCGATGCAACACTTGCTTTTAGCTATATTGGCTATATAGGGCAAGAAATTCCTGTTAACAATCTGACCTCAATAAGTGTTTCTCTTCAAGAGGACACTCAAAGATTGGATGAGGTAGTCGTAGTAGGTTACGGTGAGCAGAAACGATCAGATATTACTGGAGCTGTAGTTTCTGTGAAGTCCGAGGAGATTGTAAAACTCCCAACTTTAACGGCAGTACAAGCCATCCAGGGTAAGGTGGCAGGGGTGAATATTGTCGCCAATGATGCCCCAGGTGCTACACCGACCGTTATTGTGCGTGGTGTTGGTACGGCACTTGCTGGAAGAGAACCCTTCTATGTTGTGGACGGACAACCCCTTCAAGATATTCGAAGTATCAATCCTGCTGACATAGAATCAATAGAGTTTTTAAAAGGTGCCTCCTATGCTAATATTTATGGTATACGAGCAGCAAATGGAGTAATTCTGATTACCACCAAAAAAGGGAGGGAAGGAAAGTTGACGTTTAACTTTGATAGTTTCTTTGGCCTCAGATCTGTTCTAAATCGGGTTGATATGGCCAATGGGTCTCAATATACCCAATTTTTCAACGAAGAAAATGCAGCAATTGGAGGACCACAGTTACAACCAAATCAACGCTATGATACGGATTGGTATGATGAATTATTACAAACAGGGACGGTACAGAACTACAATTTTTCTGTCTCAGGAGCTTCTGAAAAGGTGAACTATTTTTTGAGTTATAATTTTTATGATGAGGAAGGAATTTTGGAGGATGCTAAGTTTAGCAGAGGTAACATAAGAAGTAACAATACTTTTAAGTTGTTTGATGATCGGTTTAGGATTACTCAGAACTTGAACGTTACGTATACCAATGAAGCGCCCAAACCCTTCGGTGCATTCAACAACGCCTATCGTCAGTCTCCTTTAGTTCCGGTTTTTTATGATAATGGCCGATTTGGACAATCCTTTTATAACCAAACAACCGGAATTGTAGGGTTTGAAGCTGCTGAAGGAGAATCTATTGGGCGTCTAAACAGTGCGGGGAATCCAGTTTCCCAAGTGTTTTTTGAGGATATAGATCAGAGTACTACCACTTTACAGGGCCAGATTACTGCAGAATTTGATGTAACTGATTATTTGACGGCAACAGCCCGATTTGGTGCAACCCAAGGATTTCTCAAAAGGACGGATTTTCAACCTATTCGACAAGAATGGTTAAACGCCGACCCCATACGTACTGTTGAACAATTTGAGGAAGGTAGGGCTGATTTGGATGGAGATGGTGTTATTTCAACAGAATTTGCAAACAATCGTCTGAACGTTAGGGATGAAGAATTCTTTAGATGGAATATTGAAGCATTCTTGACCTTCGATAAATCCTTTGATAAGCATAATGTGTCTGCTACAGTAGGATTGAGCCGTGAGAATTTTGGAGGTAGGGAAACTGTGATAGCCGAGGGTTTTGATGTGTTTGATGAACCTAGGTTGCGTAGTTTGGGTAGGCAAACCTCTTCCTTTTTTGCCAATACCGTTGACCAGATTTTTAATCAATCAACAAACCTTCAATCTTATTTTGCTAGGGCTGAATATGATTTTGCGGAAAAATACTTCGTCAGGGCGGTAATCAGACGAGATGGCACCAGTGATTTTGTAACAGGGGAAAACTTCTTCGATAATTTTCCAGCCTTTAGTTTGGGGTGGACGTTGACTGAAGAAAACTTCTTAAAAGATAACGAACTCATAAACTTTTTTAAAGTATTTGGTGGCTGGGGACAATTAGGAAACGCTAATGTTCCAATAAACGTACAACAAATAGAGACTGACGCTGCATCTGGTAACGAAAACTACGTTTTCGGGCCCACTCAAGATTTGATTTTCGGAGCTGCTTTTGGAAGTCCGGTTTTTCCTCTACAGTGGGAGGTAACGGAGGAATTTGAAGTTGGCTTCGATTTCGCCATGTTAGATCGCAAACTATCAGGTACGTTTACGTATTACGATAGAAACAATACAAATGCAATAATAAATGTTCAGAACACTTTAAACTCAGCCGCAGAAGGCAACTTCTTGGCACAGGCGGCAGAAGTTTCCAATTCTGGGGTAGAAGTCTTGGTAAATTGGAGAGATAGGGTAGGGGAAGACTTTAGTTATAACGTTGGTGTCAATTTTTCCACAAATAGGAACCGGGTAGAAAATGTAGTGCCGGGATTTGATGGTGAAGTTGGTGGAGGTTTGGGTAATGGTCAAATTACCAAAAGACTACAGGAAGGCCAACCCTTATTTGCTTGGTGGTTATTTGAGGCAGATGGGGTCTGGCAAAACCAAGAAGAAATTGACAACAATCCTTCCGTAGGAAATGCCCGTCCTGGACATTTGAGATATGTTGATCAGAATGAAGATGGAGTAATAGATGATAGGGATAAAAGATTCTTTGATAACTACGTTCCAACCTTTAACTATGGTGTAACTATTGGGGCTCAGTATAAGAACTTTGATTTTAGTTTAGACGGTTTTGGCGTTGGAGGAAATAAAATCTACAATGGATTGGCAAATACCCGTTTACAAAGTGTCAACATTTCAGAGGAAATCTTCAATAGTCGTTGGACAGGTGAAGGATCTACCAATTCATCCCCTGGAGCCGACCGGGATGCTTTGGCCTCTTCCTTTTGGTTGGAAGATGGGGATTTTTTTAGGATCAATAATATAACTCTGGGATATACCATCAACCAAATGGGTTTCTTGGACAGAGCTAGAATTTATTTCACAGCCCAAAATCCTTTTATTTTCACTAATTATTCAGGATTTACTCCTGAGCTGAATCGAAGTGGAACGGATGCTGCCGGAAATCCAGAATTTGGAAATCCACGTGAACAAACGGGAATAGAACTGAATGCCTATCCAACTACCCGAACCTTCATCCTTGGTTTAAACCTACAAATCTAATGAAAGCACTACTAAAAAAAATAAACACGATGATTGCAGAAATAAGAACCTTAATTTTGGCCGTTTTAATTGTTTCGACTTTTTTCGGTTGTGATGACTTTGTAGAAGAGGTCGATGTGGTAACACCCACAGCTGAAGAAAGTGGAGAGGATTTTCAACCTATACAGTTTGTGACCGGAGTCTATGGAAGACACACTGACTTCGCTTACGCCTTTTCTTATTTGGGAATTACTGAGATTATTTCGGACAATTCGGATAAAGGAAGCGCACCTACGGATACAGGTGCTGACAAGGACCAATTAGACGGGCTTACCCATACCCCATCAAGTGTTTCCATAAGGGCAATGTGGACACAATGGTATAAAGCCATCGGCAGGGCTTCTCTTGCAATAGAATTTACCGAGACTTTCGAACCTATTGATGAAAGTCTAAGAACACGGCTGATAGGCGAATGTAAGTTTTTACGAGCCCTTAATTATTTTTGGTTGGTCCGAACCTTTGGCGATGTACCTCTTCAAGATGTAGATATTCTTAATCGAGCTCCGCTTGCCGAGGTTTATGCTTTTATCGAGCAGGACTTAAACGAGGCCATTGCTGCCTTACCTTTAAAAAGTGAGTATGCGGCACCGGATTTAGGAAGAGCGACCCTAGGAGCGGCGCAAGCTCTATTATCGAAAGTATACTTATATCAAGAAAAATGGCAAGAAGCTGCCGATATGGCGAATAATGTCATCAACTCAGGAGAGTATGATTTGGAACCAGATTACGCTACTGTGTGGAGAGCGACTACAGAGAATGGTATCGAATCAATTTTTGAGCTTCAAGGTCGTGGAGAGATTATTGCACATGGCATTCAGCAATACTCTTCCACTCAAGGTGCCAGGGGCCCAGATGGTTTTGGTTGGGGATTTAACACCCCTTCTGAAGATTTATTGAATGCCTTTGAGGCAGAAGGTGATGCTATTCGACGAGATGCCACAATCATTTTTGCAGGAGAAACCATGTTTGATGGCCGTGAGATCAATCCCGGCGTTGAAAATCCAAGATACAATGAAAAGGCGTATTCGAGCCTAAATGCAGGCCAACCCGACGGAGATAAAAACATTCGTATTCTTCGTTTTGCAGAGATTCTTTTGATTAGGGCTGAGGCATTAAACGAATTGGGACAGTCTGGGGATGCACTTATACCATTAAATAGGGTACGAAGTAGAGTAAGTCTCCCCGATGTAGCGGTCACCGACCAAAATGCTTTAAGATTGGCTATTTGGAAAGAACGAAGATTGGAATTGGCCATGGAACATGATCGCTGGTACGATCTTTTACGACAGGGAAGGGCAGCAGAAGTTATGATTGCTCATGGTAAGCCTTTTGAGATTGGGAAACATGAGTTGTATCCCATTCCCAATGATCAGTTGATACAAACACCGGATATGGAACAAAACCCGGGATGGTAGCAACTGTGCAGCATGAAAAAATTATTTGAGTTAAGTTTAGTTTTAGTACTGGCCGTTGTATCCTTAGTAGCAGGGTGCAATGGCCAAAAAACTTCTGAAAAGGAAACTAATGCTGTGGAGGATGAAGATAATTCTTCCAGTGACTATTCCAATTATTCGGACGAAGCTCTAATGGACTTGGTCCAAAGAGAAACTTTTAACTATTTCTGGGAAGGAGCTGAACCTGTTTCGGGTCTGGCTCGGGAAAGAATTCATATGGATGGCATTTACCCTTCTAATGACCGTGATGTAGTTACTACGGGAGGGTCGGGTTTTGGCCTAATGGCTATTTTGGTTGGAATCGAACGCGGCTTTGTTTCTCGGGATGATGCGCTAAAGCGATACGAAAAAGTAGTGGACTTTTTGGCCAATAAGGCCGATCGTTTTCATGGGGCATGGCCTCATTGGCTTTATGGTACTACTGGAGAAACCAAACCGTTCAGCCCAAAAGATGATGGTGGGGATTTGGTGGAGACAGCATTTCTTATTCAAGGGTTGCTCACTGTCAAGGAATATTTTAAAGAAGGCAATGAGAGGGAAAAACAACTCGCGGAAAATATTCAAAAGTTATATGAGGAAGTAAAATGGGATTGGTACACCCAAGGAGGAAACGGCTTGTTTTGGCATTGGTCACCAAACTTTGGTTGGGAAATGAACTTCTTGGTTAGAGGTTATAATGAGACCCTTATTATGTACGTTTTGGCAGCAGCGTCGCCAACACATCCAATTTCCAAAGAGGTCTATGATATTGGCTGGGCAAGGAATGGTGAGATATCCAACAGTGTAACTTACTATGGCTTGGATACGGAGTTGGACCACTATCCAAGGGATACAGCTCCAGTGGGACCTCTATTTTGGGCGCATTATTCCTATTTGGGATTAAATCCCACAGGTCTTAAAGATCCGTACGGTGATTTTTGGAAGCTTAATTCCCATCATGCTCAAATTCATCATAGGCACTGCGTTGAAAATCCAAACGATTATGAAGGGTATTCAGCAGAATGTTGGGGTCTAACTTCCAGCTATTCCATGGACGGCTATGCGGGGCACAGACCGGATAAGGATTTAGGGGTGATTTCCCCAACCGCCGCTTTGTCATCGATGCCGTATACTCCAAAAGAAAGTCTTGCTTTTCTAAGGTTTATGTATGAGGAACAGGACAGTTTAATTGGCAAGTACGGTCCGTATGATGCTTTTAGTTTTGAACATGATTGGTATCTACCCAGATATCTGGCAATTGACCAAGGCCCTATTCCTGTTATGATTGAAAATTATAGAACCGGTCTATTGTGGAAATGGTTTATGAAAAATGAAGATGTGTTAAGAGGACTTGCCAAATTGGGTTTTACCTACGAGCAATAATAGATGTAAAGACAAATTTTATAGTAACTGATATTACCTCCCAAGAAAAAAACCTACATGAACTTGAACAAGCAACACGTTATTTTTTTTCTGCTTTTTGCTTTTATACAATTGCACGCGCAAGAAAAAAGTACCATTCCAGTGATCCAAGAACTTTTGGACAAGATGACTCTGGATGAAAAAATAGGCCAGCTTAACCTGCTTACCCCTGGTGGCGCAGTAGCCACGGGTTCCGTGGTCAGCAAAGATGTGGAAACAAAGATAAAAGCTGGCCAGGTTGGAGGTCTTTTTGGTGTATCCGGACCTGATAAAGTAAGAGTTGCCCAAGAACTTGCAGTTAACAACACCCGCTTAAAAATACCTCTGTTATTCGGTTCTGATGTTATCCATGGTTATAAGACCACATTTCCAATTCCTTTGGGGATGTCATGCAGCTGGGATTTGGATTTGATTGAAAAATCTGCACGAATCGCGGCAGTAGAGGCAACCGCTGATGGCATTAATTGGAATTTTTCTCCCATGGTTGACATTGCCAGAGACCCCAGATGGGGTCGTATTGCAGAGGGCGCAGGGGAAGACCCCTATCTGGGGTCAGCTATCGCAAGTGCAATGGTTAAGGGATATCAGGGAACTAACCTGTCTGAACCGAACACGATGCTATCTTGCGTAAAACATTTTGCGCTCTATGGAGCGTCTCAAGCAGGGCGTGATTATCATACCGTGGATATGAGTAAGGTGAAAATGTTTAATCAATACTTACCTCCATACAAAGCTGCAATAGATGCCGGGGTAGCATCTATAATGACCTCCTTTAATGATGTTGATGGAATACCGGCAACGGGTAACAAATGGCTATTAACCGATTTGTTACGAGATAGTTGGGGATTTAAGGGCTTTGTGGTTTCTGACTATACTTCTTTGAACGAAATGATTCCCCACGGCTTGGGAAATCTTCAAGATGTATCGGCGCTTTCCTTGAAAGCAGGTTTGGACATGGATATGGTAGGTGAGGGCTTTTTAACAACATTGAAGAAATCTGTAGAAGAAGGCAGAGTAACGGAAGAAGAAATAACCCAAGCCTGTCGAAGAATTTTGGAAGCGAAATATAAGTTGGGACTTTTCGACGACCCATATCGGTATTTGGAGAGCAACAGACCTAAAAAGGATATTCTTACGCAAGGACATCGGCAGTTTGCCAGAGAGGTGGCAGCACGCTCCTTTGTTTTGCTCAAAAATCACAAGAGTATTTTGCCAATAAAGAAGAACGCTAAAATTGCTTTGGTGGGTCCCTTAGCCGACAGCCGAAATAACATGTTGGGAACTTGGGCACCCACCGGAAATCCAGATTTGGCGGTAACGGTTATTGAAGGATTTAAAAAGGTAGCTCCCAATGCTACCATTTCTTATGCAAAAGGTGCCAACATTACTGATGATAAAGAATTGGCTAAAAAAGTGAATGTCTTTGGCCCCCGGGTTGTAATTGACAAACGCACTCCTGAAGCCATGATAAAGGAAGCAGTGGATGCTGCAAATTCTTCGGATGTAGTGGTGGCTGTTGTGGGCGAAGCTTCCGAAATGAGTGGTGAATCAGCCAGTCGTACAGATATTTCTATTTCGGAAAGTCAAAAAAAGTTGATTCAGGCTTTGGTTGCCACGGGTAAGCCGGTTACTCTTGTCTTGATGAGCGGCCGTCCCCTTACGATTCCTGAGGAGTATGAAATGCCGGTCTCTGTTTTGCAGGTTTGGCATTCTGGTGTGGAAGCAGGCAATGCCATTGCTGATGTTGTTTTTGGCAATTATAATCCGTCAGGAAAACTTACTACAACATGGCCTAGAAACGTGGGACAAATTCCCATTTATCATAGCATAAAGAATACTGGGAGACCAAACCCAAAGGAAGGGTATGAAAAGTTTAAGTCAAATTATTTGGATATGCCCAACACTCCGTTATTTCCCTTTGGATATGGATTGAGCTATACCACCTTTGAGTATTCCAACCTACAATTGGATAAACTGGAAATTAGTGCTGGAGAAACTCTAAATGTAACTGTGACAGTCAAAAATACGGGTAATTATGACGGTGAAGAAATTATACAACTCTATCTCAGTGATGTGGTTCGAAGCATTACTCCCCCAAAACGTCAACTCAAAGGATTTAAGAAAGTTAAGCTCAAAAAGGGTGAGCGAAAAGAAGTAACTTTAACCTTAACGGAAGAAGACCTTAAGTTTTACAACAGCGACTTGGATTTTGTGGCAGAACTAGGAGAGTTTGTGGTATATGTTGGCCCAAATTCCGATGCCGAACTTTCGGGTTCATTTGTGTTAAAATAGTATCATGGAAAGAGCCTATTCTTGGATAACCTTATTCATATTTTCATGTTTCTTCTCTGCCAGTCATGGACAGGTTCGTTATAAGGATTCACTCTTTTCTGATATTAGTACATCGACATTTACCTATCAAGATACTTTACAACTTGATCTTTACCTTCCCAAAAAAGATACTGTTAAACAAAGACCTTTGGTGCTTTTGGTTCATGGTGGAGGTTTTGCTTCGGGTAAAAGAGACAATCCGTTGGAGAAAAAGTTTTGTATGGATATGACTTCCAGAGGCTATGTGGTAGCTTCCATGAGTTACCACCTAACGCGTAAGGGAAAGTCTTTTGGATGCGATTGCCCATCTACGGAGAAAATAGAGACCTTTAAACAGGCCTCTCAAGATGTAGCGTATGCCGTCAACTTTTTGGGTGAAAAGCAGGATGAATTGGGCTTAGATTCAAAAAAGATTATTCTGGTTGGCAGCAGTGCAGGAGCAGAAGCTGTTTTGAATACTGTTTTTATGCAAAATCATTATGATTTTAAAGACATAGCCTTTCCCAAGGAAAGAATTGTAGGTGTGGTTTCGTTCGCAGGTGCGGTATTGGGTACTGGTTACATTACCAAGGAAACAGCAATCCCAACATTGCTTTACCACGGTAAGATGGATAGATTGGTGCCATATGGTTCTGCGCCACATCACTACTGCAATCCGGAATCACAGGGATATTTGATTCTGGGAGGATCCCAGGCCATAGCCAAAAAGTTGAGTCAACAGGATACTTCGTATGTGCTGATGTATGACCCCAAGGGAAATCATGATTGGGCAAACTTGGCATATAAACGCACGGATGAGATTTCGGAATTTATCAAGGAGGTAGTCCTTGATGGAGTTTTTACACAATCAAAAATTCGTTTGGATTAGGTAAGCTGTTATGAAGATTAAGCTATTGACTCTTTTAGTTTTGTTTGGTTTGTTTTCTTGTAAAGAGAAGGAAGGGCAGATTGAATCGGAGAGAAAAAAACCAAACATTATCTTCATAATGTCTGATGATCATGCCTATCAAGCTATTAGTGCTTATGGTCACGAGATTGGAAAAATTGCACCCACCCCCAACATTGACCGTATTGCTGAAAACGGTGCAATGTTCAAAAGGGCCTATGTTACCAATTCAATTTGTGGTCCTAGCCGAGCGGTAATACTTACGGGTAAACACAGTCACCTTAATGGATTTCGGCAAAATGGTGAGCGTTTTGATGGGTCTCAGCCCACTTTGCCCAAGTATCTTAAAGCCATGGGTTATCAAACGGCAATTGTAGGGAAATGGCACCTTCATGATTGGCCTCAAGGATTTGATCATTGGAACATTTTACAGGGTCAAGGCAATTATTATAATCCAAACTTTATAGACAATGGGGATTCCATTACGGTGGAGGGCTATGCGAACGATATCATCACCGATAAGGCACTTTCCTGGCTAAAACAAAGGAACGATAGTGCTCCCTTTCTTATGATGGTGCAACACAAGGCCCCTCACAGAAACTGGATGCCCGCACTTCGACATGCCAACAAGTTTGATAGTATTAGCATTCCCCTTCCGGATACTTATTTTTCGAAGCATGAGAATCAACAAGCCGCGCTGGAGCAACAGCAGACCATATATAAGGATATGTATGAAGGGCACGACCTTAAGTTGACGAAGGCTAAAGGTAGTTTGGAACTGGCCAACAACCCATGGCCTTCTGATTTTGAACGGATGACCGAACAACAACGAGCCCAGTGGAATGACGCGTATAAGAAAAAGAATGATGTCTTTCACAAAGCAAATCTTGACGGAAAGGAACTGGCCATCTGGAAAGGACAACGTTACCTTCAAGATTATCTGGCCACTGTTGCCTCTGTGGATGAAGGTGTCGGAAGAATTTTGGATTATTTAGAAGAATCGGGCCTGGATGAAAACACCATTGTGATTTACACCTCAGACCAAGGCTTTTACCTAGGAGAAAAAGGCTGGTTCGACAAACGCTTTATGTACGAGGAATCGTTTAGGACACCACTTTTGATACAGTACCCAGGAGTTATTGAAAAAGGCAAACAGGTTGGGGCTATGGTTCAGAATCTCGATTTTGCCCAGACCCTATTGGATTTTGCGGGAGGAAGGGAGTACAGTTCAGAAATGCAAGGAGAGTCTTTGGTACCACTCCTGACCAATACAATGGAAGAAGAAGATTTTAGGGATATTATCTACTATCACTATTACGATTATCCTGCATTTCATATGGTAAAGAAACACTATGGAGTAAGCACAAAACGATACAAACTGATGCACTTTTATGACGATATCGATAGTTGGGAGTTCTATGATCTTAAGGAAGATCCACAAGAATTGGATAACAAGATGGATGATGAAGCGTACCTCGATATTATTGATAGGATGAAAACCAGACTCGATTCGATGCAAAAGCTTTACAAGGTGACCGAAAAAGAATTTGAACAAGCTCCCAAAGAAAAAGTGGACAAGGCCTTTGAAACTTTTGAAAAATTGAGGGGTGAACCAATGAAATGAAAAAAAGAAACTTTCTTTTACCGACTTTGTTAGTAGGTTTCATCTGCTGTGCATTCGGCCAGCAACTCAGCGTTCTGACCTATAACATTAGGTTTGATAACCCTTCGGACGGACTTAATAGGTGGGATTCAAGGAAAGGATGGATTGCATCCCAACTTAATTCATATCACCCTACGGTTTTTGGAACCCAGGAGGGATTGCGTCATCAAATTGATTTTTTAGACGACCAATTAAAATCATATACCTATGTAGGAGCGGGAAGGGATGATGGAAAAGAAAAAGGAGAACATGCGGCCATCTTTTTTGATACTACCCAAGTGAAATTATTGGGGAATAATACTTTTTGGCTATCTGAAACTCCCGAAAGACCATCCAAAGGATGGGATGCGGCAATCAAACGTATCTGTACCTATGGACTTTTTGAAGATTCAAGGAATGGCAACCGTTTTATGGTGTTCAATACCCATTTTGACCATGTGGGTGAGACGGCCCGATTGGAAAGTGCCCAATTAATCTTGGAAAAAATGAAGCAGCTAAATCCGAATGGGTTACCGATACTGCTGATGGGCGATTTTAATCTTGAACCCGATAGTGAAGGAATACGGTTGGTTTTGAAAGAAATGAAAGATGCACATAGTGTTTCAAATCACAAAGCAAATAGGATTCAAGGAACTTTTAACGGATTCGATGCCCATAAGCCCATCACCCGAAGAATTGACTATATCTTTTTTGATGATTCCAGACTTAAAGCAATTACCAGTGAGATTATTTGTGATTCCATGAAAGGGCGGTACCCTTCTGACCATTTTCCAGTACACGCAGAATTTGATTTTAAATAGGTGACATGAAAAATTTGAAATCAAAACAAATTCCTGGAGCCCTTTTTCATTGGCCGGAATATCAATATCGCAGATAAGATGATTAGGTAGAATCAATGATATGAAAGATAGAAAGTCAGAAAAAAAAGGAAATTCATCTTTACACATAGGCAAGAAAAAAGCCCTTCTGTTCAAGGTTCTTGCTGTTGTTTTGGTGTTTACATTTTTTATGATTTTGGAAGTAGCTCTTCGCTTTTCGGGATATGGAACGGATTACCCTCTTTTTGTTTCAGACGAAATGGAAGCCACTTGGGTGAAAATGAACCCAGAAATTGCAAAGAAATATTTTGGAAACTCTGGAAATGCTACTGTTGGATTCCAAGAGTTGTTCAAAGAAGATAAAGATTCTGAAACTTTTCGCATTTTCGTTTTAGGCGCTTCGACTGCTGTGGGATACCCTTACAGGAAAAACGGGTCGTTCCATAGGTGGTTGCAGTTTGCCCTCAACACATCGTATCCAAATCAAAAAATTGAAATTATCAATCTTGCCCTTACCGCGGTCAATTCTTACACGTTGTTGGATTTCACAAAACAGCTTATCGATTATGAGCCAGACGCTCTATTGATTTATGCTGGGCATAATGAGTATTATGGAGCTTTGGGCGTTGGAAGGTCCAACACACTGGTGCAAAACCCAAGATGGGTCAATATAGGTATACAGCTTAAGCAGCTTCGATTGATTCAATTAGCAGAATCCATAGTTGATAATATAGCCCACACAACTGCTGGAAAAAAGAAAGATAGAGCAACCTTAATGGAGAAGATGGCTGAAGATCGAAAGATTGTCTATGAGTCAAAGAAATACAAAAAGGGAATTTATCAATTCAACTATAACTTTGAACGAATAGCCCAGCTAACACAAAAGGCCGGCATTCCTGTATTTCTATCTTCATTGGTAAGTAATGAAAAGGGTTTAAAACCTTTTATTGGTAATGGCACGAACGAAGAAACCTCGGCAAATCATTATTTTGAATTGGCCGATGAAGCTTATCAGAAAGGAAATGTGAAAGAGACGAAGAAAAACTATATTCTTGCCAAAGAATACGATCAGCTTCGGTTCAGGGCTCCAGAGGCCATTAATGATAAAATAGAGGAACTTTCCCTGAGATTTTCCCACATATACTTTGTGGATACCCAATGTCGATTTGAATCTGTATCAGATAATGGAATCATTGGAAATGCCCTTCTGTGGGAACACGTACATCCGAAGTTAGAAGGATATTCTCTTGTGGCCCATTCGTTTTACGAAGAAATACTGGCGTCTAGATTGGTGGATTCTAAATATCGATATGCACTTTCTTGGTCAGATTTGAAACAACAAATGCCCATCACAGAAGTGGATGAAATAGCTGGGAAGTACGAGATGTTACAACTTAAAGAGGGATGGCCTTTTTATGAACCCATACCAAAAATCAATAAGGACACATTGGATATGCTGGAGCAGTTGGGAGGAAAACTCGCTACAAATTTGATCAGTTGGGATGATGCTATGCAGACGCTCTATAGGCATTATCAAAATTTAGGAGACATGGAAAGTGCATTGAAAGTTGCGGAAGGCTTGACTCTTGAATATCCTTATGAGGCAAGATTCTATGTTGAGACTGCTCTTTTGTCTTTGAGACTAAGGAAAATGGACAAAGTCCAATATCATTTCAAAAAAGCTTTTGAACTTGACCCGTCTGAAGAAAATATTAGAAGAATTACCTTAACTTTAGTAGAGGCAGAGGCCTTTGAATTTTCTTTGCCGTATTTGGAATATGCAATGGAAAAGTTGCCAGATAATCGAATGTTTTCCCAAATCTATGGAGCTGTCAAGACGATATTGAATAAAGACCAACAAGATGGTGTTTCTTTGGCCGAAAGCTATCTGCTTCTAAGAAAAAGAGCCAAGGCCATTGAAATATTGAATACAACCTTGGATAAAGACCCGAATAATGAAAAGGCTTTGCAGTTGTTGAATACTATTAATTAATATGGAAACCCTAAGAGAATTTGGACAGTTTCTTCGAACTAGAAAAAAGTATTGGCTCATTCCCTTGCTTTTGGTTCTTCTTTTGATAAGTATCGTTGTTGTGATAACAGCAGGTTCGGCTTTGGCTCCCTTCATATATTCTTTGTTCTAATGAAGATTTCCGCAAAACAGTGTATGGAAGTCGGTGTTCTGGGGGCTCTCTTATGTTTGATAGTTTACCTTTTCTATTCTGAAAATGTGATATGGATATGGATTTCTATTTCATCCCTTGGACTGGTTCTTTTGTTGCCCAAGTTTTTTCAGCCTTTGGCCTTTTTATGGTTTGGGCTTGGAAAAGTGTTGGGATTGGTTTCAACAAGAGTATTACTTACCATAACCTTTTTTTTATTAGTAATTCCGGTTGGATATATTCGAAAACTTTTGGGTAAGGACGAATTAAGATTGAAGCGATTCAAAAAATCAAGGGAGTCGGTTTTCTTCGTTCGAGAACACGTCTTTGGCCCCGATGATTTAAAAAATACATTTTAATGGCAACCGTCATATTGGGGTTTTCTGCTTTTTTTCATGACAGTGCAGTGGCATTGCTTATTGATGGAGAAATCGTTGCAGCAGCCCAAGAAGAAAGGTTTACCCGTATTAAAGGAGATGCTTCTTTTCCAAAAAATGCCATAGCCTATGTTCTTCAAGAGGCCAATATTACATCTGCAGAACTTGATGCCGTGGCCTTTTACGAAAAACCACTTTTAAAGTTTGAAAGATTATTGGAGAATTACCATGCCTTTGTGCCAAAGGGTTTAAAAAGTTTTTTAAAGGCTATGCCTCTGTGGCTAAAAGACAAACTATTTATCCGAAAAAAAATAAAGGAGCATTTTAAAGAGATTGGTTTTGAAGGGGTTCCTATTTTTTTTCCTGAACACCATCTTTCCCATGCCGCCAGTGCTTTTTATCCCAGCCCTTTTGATAAAGCGACCATTCTTACAGTGGATGGTGTTGGTGAATGGAACACCATGACCATTGGAATGGGTGATGGAAACAGCATAAAGATTTTAAGGGAACAACATTATCCGCATTCTTTGGGTTTGCTGTATTCCGCGTTCACTTACTTTTTAGGCTTTAAAGTGAATAGTGGGGAATATAAGGTAATGGGTTTGGCGTCTTATGGAAACCCTGACGCTGAGGTAACCCTGACATTTGTGCAAAAGATTTCAGAAAAACTTGTGGATGTTAGGCAGGATGGCTCTTTACTTTTAAACATGGACTATTTCGATTTTGCTGTGAATTTAACCATGACGAAAGACGAAAAATGGCAAAGTCTGTTTGGGTTGACGCGTCGGAAAAGGGATCAAGAATTAACCCAAAAACATGCAAATCTCGCATTAGCCGTTCAACTAGTGTTGGAAGAGTGCACAGCCAAACTGGTTCAAACTGCTATAAGCCTTACAGGATGCCCCAATTTAGTTATGGCGGGGGGAGTTGCCCTAAATTCTGTCAACAATGGTAAACTTCTAAAAAACCCTGAGGTTGGTAAGCTCTGGATACAACCTGCAGCAGGTGATGCGGGTGGGGCTTTAGGAGCTGCATTGGCGGTCTGGCACATCCATATGGGAAAGGAGCGAAAGGCTTTAAATACAGACCACATGAATTTTGGGTATTTGGGACCAGCGTTTACCCAACAACATGTTTTCAACATGAGTAAGTTACACCCAGAATTAAACCCAAAACAGATAGAAGACGAAGACGAACTTTTATTCATTACTGCCAAAGCAATCTCGGAGGGTCAGATTGTGGGATGGTTTCAGGGCAGGATGGAATTTGGTCCTAGAGCTCTTGGAAACCGAAGCATTTTGGCAGACCCCAGAAATCCTGAAATGCAAAGAAAAATCAACAGTCAAATTAAGTTCCGAGAAAGCTTCAGACCCTTTGCACCAAGTGTTCTGGAAGAGGATGCCCAAGAGTACTTTGAATTGGATGAAGCTTCACCCTATATGTTGCTTGTTCAAAAGGTCAAAGCCTATCGGTTAAAAGTTAATGCGAAAAATGAAGTGGGCTTAATGGAACGGTTGTCCCAAATACGTTCAGATATTCCATCTGTTACCCATGTTGACTGTTCGGCCAGAATACAGACAGTGAGCAAGAGTTCAAATCCCTTATTTTGGAAACTATTAAAGGCATATAAAGACTTAACCGGATATGGGATACTCATCAATACCAGTTTTAATGTAAAAGATGAACCAATAGTATGTACCCCAGCAGATGCCATTCGATGTTTCAAACAAACCGGAATGGACATCTTGGTTTTAGGAAATACTATTTTTACAAAACCCCAAAAAGAGTCTTTAAAAAAAGAACCACCATCACCAGACCGAAAATAAGTCGTAACCACTTTGTCTCCATTTTCTGCCCTAATCGAACACCCCATGGAGCCGAAAGAAAAATGCCAAGTAGAATAGGGCCAACAAGGCCTAAAGAAATATATCCGAATTGAATCGGCAGGCGCTTCACGATACCTTGGTCCGAAGTAATATTTAGATAGCTTATACTCACCGACAAGGCCAATAACATTACCACTCCGATTGAAACGGAAACAGTTCTTTTGAAGGGTATTCCGAAAATATCGGTTAAAGCCGGAATCAAAACGATACCCCCACCAAAACCTGATAGTGCTGAAATCATTCCAGTAAAACTACCAAGAACTGGGTAAGACCATTTACTGTCCTGTATTTTTTGTTGGCTGGCCGAAATTTCAATCTTTGGTTTAAAAAAAAGGAACTGAATGCAGACGGTAAGAACCAAAAAAAGGAAGAGTATGTCGAAATACAGTTTTGAATACCACGCCGATGTTTTTATCCATTCCGAAACTAAAAATGCGGTAAGGGCTGCTGGAATGCCAACAAATAGAATTTTCTTTGGATAAAGGTTTTTTATCCTATAATGTTTCAAAACAACGGCGAAACCATTGAAAACAGTAATAAAAAGTGAATGGGCAATAATATATTTTACTAGTTCTTGGTCTTCAAAACCAAAGGGGACAAGGACCAAATCTAAGGCGGGAATCAAAATAATGTTTCCACCAGTACCCATAAGTCCAGAGTAAAACCCGTTAAGGAGTCCAACCGCGCATAAAATAATGAAAAGGGAAAGAGTCATGGCTTTTCTCTATTAGCTTAAAGGTACCTTAAAAACCATTGAAAACATTCCATTTCGCGGATTACATCAGCTTTAAACCAAAACCTGGGTTGCCTATTCACATAACATCAGTGGATATGTATATCGAGTACAATCCTGATGGGCATTTTGTATTTGGATAATGTATAAACTCCTGAACCTAACTTTGGAATTACTTTAATAATTGGTTTTTAAGGATATCATTTTTGCAACTCCCCGAATTGGGGACTTTACGTCAGCTAAACTTTTTACGGGAAAACCCCAGTTTTTCTAAGGGAAATCTGCAATCAAATTTGAGTTTGATTTGTTAAATTCAAGAGCTTCAGATTTCCTTCCATTCACTTTTCTTACTGTTTTGGTAAAAATCCCTAGGAATGGGGATTCTTATGATTTGTAATTCATATTAGGTTAGAGCCTAGAACTATTTAACGAACTAAATAATAATTATGAGTAGTAAAGTATTTTATCGTGTTTGTGGGATTCATTATAAAGAAAATCCATTCCAAATAAGAGAAGCCAATGGAAAAACTTATTTCGACAAGATTGATTTTTGGGTTTTCGCCCCTGGAAAAACTGAAATTGAATCATCACAGGTGATACCATCAATTCAAGGAATCGAAATTAAAGTTAACCTCAAATTTGGAAAAAAAGGACAATCAAGATCTGAAATTTTTAGACAAAGTCGTGGTAAGAAAAAAGTTAGTATTGATTTGTCAGGGACAAATATAGAGTATAAAAATTTCGTAGCCATAAATATAATTTGGTATTCTTTGATAGACGAAATAAAATTTTTAAGGCCAGAGACTTCTGGTGGAAGCATCTTAGTCGGAACATGAAATGAGTGTTTTCAGAATAGCTCTTTTGTCAGCAAGTCTTTTACTTGCTGATTTTTCTTTTTCACAGCAGTCAGAATTAAACACTGTAGATAGTTTGGTCAATTTTAAGCAAATAAACCAGGCTTTTAGAGCACTAAATAACATGGACACTACCTCTTTGTCTAGCTACAATAAGGCTCGATATTACGAACTGTTAAGCAGAAATCAGACATTAAATAATCAAGAAGAGTTGGCTTTTGGCAATTACCTAATAGCAAAAGACGTATATGCAGCAATTGATAGTTTAGAACATGTGGCCAAGGTAAATCTTCAAATAGTTCAATTGTTAAATGCGTCGAAAAATAAATCGTTAGATTATCGGCCCTTTTTGGAAGAGTACGTCACTTTTGCAGAGCAAAAGAATGACCCCAACCTTTTGTCCCGCGCCTATATGCAAGTAGGAAAATGCTTTATAAACTTAGACCCCCAGAAAACCATTCTTTACTTTAAAAAGGCTGCCGAAGAAAATCAAAGAACAACAGATAGCTTAATGACAGCGAAAATCCATCACAATATTGGTGTACTTTTTGCGGAACATACTCCCCATTTAGATTCCTCGGTTTATCATTATGATCTCGCCTTGAAGCAGTATAAAAAGCAAAATCTAATAGATTACATTTCTTATATCTACAATAATAAAGCGACGGTATATAAGAAGCAAAATGACTATAAAAAAGCTATTCAAAACTATCTAAAAGCGGATTCTCTTCCGATTAAGGAGTATCGGAAAAACAACAAAAAACTTCTCTATGGTTTTCTTTCAGATGCATATGAAAGGAACAAAGATTATGAAAATGCAACTAAATATTTGAAACTCCACTTAGCCTATAAAGACAGCATAGGTGAGGACGAACAAAATAAAGTAATGCTGGATATACAAGAAAAGTATGACAATGAAAAACTTCGTGCAGATAATTTGGAAAGCGAAGCAAGAAGAATCCAAAACAGAAATTTTTTGTTCGCCGCGATTGGCTTGCTAATTGTTGTAGGGTCTTTGGCTATACTTCTCCAAAAAAACACCACCAAAAAACGTCAATTGGCTGAGCAGGAAGCTATTTTAAAACAACAGCGGGTAGATAATCTGTTAAAAGAACAAGAGTTGGTCAGCATTGACGCCATGATTGCCGGTCAGGAAAAAGAGCGTCAAAAAGTAGCTGGAGAACTCCACGATGACTTAGGGAGCATGATGGCCACTATAAAACTTCATTTTGATCAGGCGAAAATTGCCAATCAAGACCCGGCCTTGCAACATGCACAAAGACTTTTGGAGGAAGCCTATGAGAAAGTACGTAGCATGGCTCATAATAAAAATTCTGGGTTAATGAGTAATCAGGGTTTGCTACAAGCTATTAAAAAGATGGCCAAAACCATTGGGGAGACCAATGCCATGGAGGTCGTGGTGGAAGATTTTGGACTGGGCGAACGTATGGAAAATTCGCTGGAGCTCTCCATATTTAGAATGATACAGGAGTTGGTGGCCAATGCTATTAAACATGCGGAAGCTTCCAAGGTCAATATTCAGCTGACCCAACATGAAGAGAACCTGAACATTATTGTGGAAGACAACGGAAAGGGATTTGACCGTTCACAATTGGATAAAGAATCCGATGGTATGGGATTGACCAATATCGAAAAACGTGTGGAACACTTGGAGGGAAACTTTACCGTGGACAGCATACTTGGGAAAGGAACTTCAATCTTAATTGATATTCCGGTATGATAACTGTAGCCATAGCCGAAGACCATCAAGCATTGATTGATGGTATCCGTTCGTATATCAAATATGAGGATGATATTAGCATTGTTGGCCATGCCAACAATGGGGAGGAACTGCTCAAATTGGTTCGATTAAAACAACCCAAAGTGGTGCTCTGCGACATTCGCATGCCGAAGTTAGATGGGATAGAAGCCACAAAAACAATCCTCAAAGAACTGCCGTATACCAAGGTGATTGCCTTTACCATGTTTGACCAAGAAGAGGCCGTACAGCAAATGTTAGCTGCTGGTGCCCAAGGCTATATTTTAAAAAATAGTAGTTTGGAAGTGGTTTTGGAAGCCATCCGTACGGTGTCTTCTGAAAAAACATACTACGATAAAAAAATTCACCAACCCAGCGCTGAGAAAAACAGCTCCAAAAGTGTGCTTTCCTCTAGGGAACGGGAGATTCTTCAACTCATAGCCAAAGGCCGTACCTCCCATCAAATTGCAGATGAACTTTTTATTGGAAAAAGTACTGTTGACACCCATCGTAAAAACATGATTCGGAAACTAGGTCTTAGTGGTGCAGGGGAGCTATTGCGGTATGCGGTGGAAAAGAAGTATAAGTTTTAATCTCTTTGTTTTCAAATGGTTATGATTAAAATCCCTACTAATGGGGATTTTTTTGTGCCTATTCATCGGATAGTTTTGGATTAAACCAAATAACCCTTTTAAAATGAAAACTATACCGACTACCCTTTTTCTACTTTGTTTTTGTCTGTCACAAATTAACGCACAAATAACCCTAAAACTATCTGGGACGGAAAATGTTAAAACCTTTGGTTTCAAAGAAGACCTAAAGATTCCAATAAAGATTGATTTAGTGGGTAATTATCTTCCATCAAAAGAAGATAACATAAAGGTGAAAGTATTGACCAATATGGAAATTTTGAACGAATTTTTGGTTAAACAGGAATATGATTTAGATAGGTCAAGTGTGTTAGATACATTAGTTTTCAAAGATGAAAAATATCCTCTGGTCAAACTTAAAGGGATTGTTGATACTTTGATAAAAAGTGAACGACTGATTAAGGTTGCTATAAGGAAAACAAGTCGTGATAAGTTCGAAGTGGAAGGGAAAGAAGTGAAAATTGAACTTGCTGATGACGAGATGATAGTTAAAATCGAAAACAAAGAAAAAACGAAAGACTATGACTACAATTTTTTTATAGGAGCAAATTTTGATTTGCAAAACCAATTGAGTACCGAAAGCTATTATGCCGAAATTGATGTTTTTTTAAAGGAATTGATTCCTTTAAAAAGGAAAAACAACTTTTTGGGTGTTAGGGCTGGCCTCTATAAAAACAATAGTGTTGGTAGACTACTAGAGAATAGTTTTTCCAGAGATGTTTTTCAGGTTTTGGATAGTTTGACTGTTGGAGATACTTTGACACTACAACAAAGAAATGTACGTCAGACACCTAGGGTATCCTCAAGTAATTTAGGCTTTTACGGAGAATTGTTGTTTAACATGTATAAAAACGAGAAGAAAAACTTTCAAGCATTTCTTGCTTTTCATGCTGAATTAATTGAAAGGACAATAACAACAGAGTTTGAGGAAGGAAACTTTCTTGACTTGGGTCAATTTCAAATCACACAAGATTCCTTGCGGCTAGATAGAGCGTTACAAGCTCGTATACTTTCCAACGGTCCAAGAACAGAAAAGTTCTATAGTTCATTTTTTGGGTTAGGAACGCCATTATTGTATTCAAGTAAATCCATAGAGATTTTCATTAACCCAGTTTTTGGATTTGGAGATACCGGTGATAGATTTTCCCGAGATGGAACTTTTAAATCATTTTTCTTAGCACAATTTCATTTGTTGGAACAAAAACATGGAATTAAGTTGAGCGGAGAAATCCGTAAATATTTTAACGCAAATCAAAACCCGTTTGTGGTAATTAATCTATCAAAAAGGTTCAATATTACTTCTCTTTTAGACTCAAACAAATCCGAAGATAAAAATGATTAGGAATTTGAAGTTTTATTTATCACGGTTTGGTAACTCATCCAAAAACTCCGCCTCAGAAAAGGAATAAGCTGAACGGCCATTTCCAAAACAGCTTGAATGTTAACATCCGGTTCAGGAATATGAGGGTGATTGGCCGAATTCTCATTGTCTAAGGCCAAAATGCAAACATTGAGTAGGGACTCCAAAGTAAAAAGCAGGTCGCGGTAATCTTTGACTTTAAGTTTGGAGGCACCAAAACCACTTTTTTGGGGAGTAAGCGAACTAAAATAGGCCTCAAGCGGAAGTTCCAAATGGGAAAGGTCTAGGGTTTTGTTGGCTTTCATAGGGAGAATTTGTAAGCTAATTATATGACAAATATAGGGGATCAAATCGTTTGTCAAACTTTTGTATGACACAAATATCATTTCATCCGTTGACATTTGTTTTGTGACGAAAGAAGAACTCAAAAACAAGATAGGAAAACGCATTGTGGAACTGCGAACCCAAAAAGGGTGGAATCAATCCGACTTGGCCAGAGCTTGTGGAAAAGATCGTCAAGCTATGGAAAAGCTTGAAAATGGAAAAGTGAATCCGACTTTGTACACACTTCAAGAAGTAGCTTCGGCATTGGAAATTTCTCTTTCAGAACTCATAAATTTCTAGAATTTTAGGGTATTAAATCAATCTTTTGTTCCTAAATATTATAGATTATTTGACTTAAATTCCTCACTCACCATACGATATCCGTTCCCGAATACCCCCACTGGCTCGGTGGATTATGACGTCTGCCTTGTATTTTCTGGCCAAGCTTTTGGCTTTGCGGATGGCTGTACTCTGCTTTCGGTGTTTGCTGGTTATACGTTGGTTCCCTTCGCGTCGTACGGCCCAACCCTCTTCATAAGGCACCACATGTTGGTGCCAGGTACGTCCCCTGTTATTTTGCTGGGCGCTGTTAAAAAAGACCTCAATGAGTTCTATAAGGGTTCGTAACCAAGATTTACTTTTAGACATAAAGTTGTTTAGTCAGCTTCCAATA
Organism: Flagellimonas meridianipacifica; assembly: GCF_003001695.1. GTDB lineage: Bacteria > Bacteroidota > Bacteroidia > Flavobacteriales > Flavobacteriaceae > Flagellimonas > Flagellimonas meridianipacifica. Next base: position 242,221 of record NZ_PVYX01000002.1, read on the forward strand.
TACAGGTAATCGCCGACATTCCTTCCTTGGATTTCGTTATGCTCAAGCCACGGAGGGTGTAGGTGGAGCTGGAGCCGGCCGAGCGTCAAAAAAGGTCTGGCAGACCTTTTTCGCGAAGGAGCGAGCTGGCGTGTTGGCTTTCGAATCCTGAAGGCGTAACGAAAAAAAGCTACCAAATGGTAGCTTTTTTGAAGTGGAGCCGGAGGGACTTGAGTCTAACTTTCAAAAGCCCAATAAATAATGGCACTTTGGACTCTTTAAAAAAGATGCTCACCGAATAGGTGACCCTATTTTGAAAATAAGGCTTCGGGTCCATAAGTAAATTCAAATAAGCACAAACTTTAGTAATATAGTTAGTGTTTAGTTAAGATGTTTGTTTCCCAAGCATGGTTCATTTTACAGGATATGTTATAATATTCGGTAAATTATCTCAAGCATGTCTTTTAGGACCTAAATGTATTTACTCGCTCTTTTTCATTTTTAAGAAAAAGGTCTACTAATATTATTAAGCTCATCATAAAGTAAGAGAGAATTGTTCATTCAATTTTTTATGATTTAAGAACTTTTATTCATTTTAGAATTGAGGTATGTGATCCGTCACTTAAAACCATTCGGGAAGCTTGAAATTTCCAATCCCCAAACAAGAGGTAGTAAAAAGTAGACTATTACCGTTGCGATGATAATGCTTATGAGATTCATCCATAGTCCCGCTTTTATCATTTTGGGTATGGTGAGCAGTCCAGACCCAAAAACCACAGCGTTAGGAGGTGTGGCAACCGGAAGCATAAAGGCGCAAGAAGCCGCTATTGTGGTGGCTATCATCAAAAAATAAGGATGCACATCAATAGTAATTGCCAATGCGGCCAAAACTGGCATCAACATGGCAGCAGTTGCTACATTTGAAGTGATCTCGGTCAGAAAGTTGACTACTATTATAATGGCCAAAACCAACAGTATAGCAGGGAAGACTTCGAAAAGGGTTAATTGGTTACCAATCCATTCCGCAAGGCCAGACGTTTTGAATCCCTCCGCCAATGCCAGTCCGCCACCAAAAAGAAGCAAGATGCCCCAAGGAATGGTCTCCGCAGTTTTCCAATCTATAATACCAGATTGTCTTCCTCTTTTAGAGGGAATAATAAACAGTGCCAGTGCCCCAACAATAGCGATAAGGGTATCGTTGATTCCAGGCAATAGCTTTTTCAACAAGAAGGAACTGCAAATCCATAAGGATGCAACAACTGCAAAAACAATTAGGGCCATAAGCTCTTCATATTTGATTTTTCCCAGAGCCTTCAATTGTGCTTTTATGGCGTTCTTGCCACCAGGAATGCCCTCAACCTTTTCTTTAAAAACTACTTTGGTCAAGTATAGCCAACCCAGTAACAACATGACCATTGAGAAGGGTAGCCCTAAGAGCATCCATTGCGCGAAAGTAATGGACTCACCATAAAGATCTTCTGCAATACCAACAAAAATTACATTTGTAGGAGTACCAATGATGGTTGCAATGCCCCCAATGGAACATCCATAGGCGATGGACAACATTAATGAAATACCCATCTTTTTTTGTAATGCTTCCTCCGCATTTATTTGTGAGATTACGGCTAGCCCTATAGGTAGCATCATTACAGCCGTTGCAGTATTTGAAATCCACATGCTCAAAAAAGCTGTGGCAATCATAAAACCAAGTATGACCTTGTTCCAATTACTACCAATAGCATTTATAATGTTGAGGGCGATACGTTTATGTAGATTGGTTTTTTCAATGGCCACAGCAATGATAAAGCCTCCGAGAAACAGAAAAATCATTTGATTGGCAAAGGCGCCCGCAGTATCTTTTACCGACATCACTCCTGTTAACGGAAAAAGCACAAAAGGTAATAGGGCTGTGGCTGAAATAGGAATGGCTTCGGTTATCCACCAAATGGATATCCATGCTGCGGTCGCTAAAGTGGCTTTACCTTCGTTCGACAAGCCATCCACATTAAAAAGAAAAAGTATAATGAAGAATGATAAAGGGCCAAGTAGAAACCCTATTCTTTTTCCGTTAAAGATCATATCATGATTTTACTGGTATCGGTAGCATATGATTCTAAAAAAACTGCCCAGTTACGGGCAGTCTTTCAACAAACTAACTCAAACTAAATTCGTTATCATTAAAAAACTCTTATAGGTATTTCCGCGGGAGCATTCAATAGAGCTTCAAGCTCATCATCTAGTTTTAACAGCGTCAATGAGGCACCTGCCATTTCGAGTGAGGTGCAATACTCATTTACATAATTTTTAATAATAGTCAAGCCCCTTGCTTTGGCCATCTCAGCGGCTTTTCTGTAAAGGATGTACAATTCACTGATAGGTGTACCTCCAAGGCCATTGACCATTAATGCTACGCGGTCCCCAGATTGAAAAGGAAGGTCATCCGCCACTGCGTTGAAAAGCTCTTCGATAATTTCATCGGCAGCCTTCATTTTATCCCGTCTTCTCCCAGGTTCACCGTGTATACCTACGCCCATTTCCATCTCACCATCACTTATTTGGAAAATGGGACTTCCCTTTGCAGGCGGTGTACAAGATGTCAGTGCAACTCCCATGGTACGTACCAAACTGTTTACCTTATTTCCAAGTTTGACTAAAGCATCTAAATCTGCTCCTTGCTCTGAAGCTGCCCCTACAGCCTTAATGACAAAAAAGTTGCCAGCTACGCCTCTTCTGCCTATAGTATGGGTACTATCTTTTACAGATACATCGTCATCGACCATTATACCTTTTACATTGATTCCTTCGGCAAGAGCCATTTCTTCGGCCATTTGCCATGCCATTTTGTCCCCTTGATAATTGTTTACAATGTACAGTACCCCTTTAGGACCATTCATACGCTTGATACATTCATAACAGAAATCCACCGGAGGGGCCGCAAATACGTTTCCAGGACATGCGGCATCCAGCATGCCCTTGCCCACTGCCATTATATGAGCGGGTTCATGGCCGCTACCGGACCCTTGGACAATAGCAACTTTGTCATTGGAGGGCATATCACTTCTGTATATCATATTGTATTCAGGTACGTATTTTAAAGTATCCGGATTGGCCATCACGAGGCCTTCGCACATTTCTGGAACAAAATTGTTCGGATCGTTAAAGAACTTGTTCATATTTCTAGTTTTGATTCCGTTATTGGGTGAATGCCTTGTTCATGTTGTTCATAATGGTCGCCACCGCAACGATGCCAGGGTCTACGGTACCAATGGAACGTTCGCCAGTGAAACATTGACGGCCTCTTTTGGCCTGAAGGTTTTTAGTATCCTCTATGGATTGCGTAGCGGCTTCCGAAGCGGTTTTCAAGGCTCTTTTCCAACAATCGGGAGCATCGGATTTAACTTGTGCCAATGCATTTCTGGTGGGGATTAGGGCATCGATTAGGGTTTTGTCCCCAGGCTGCGCCCCTCCTCGCTGCATGATACCTTCGATAGCACTATCGAAAATGTTCACGATATCCGTTAGATTCAAATCATCCTTCTCTCGGCTGTAAATCGCAGCACGCATAAAAGCAGTTCCCCAAATGGGTCCCGAGCTACCACCCACATGGCTAGTGGTTAACATGGCCACTTTCATAAGAAAGGCATTGATGTTGGTTCGGGGAAGGGTGTCCCATTGTTCTCGGATTACTTGAAATCCTGTGGCAAGACTATTCCCAAAGTCTCCGTCCCCTGCGAGTCCATCCAGTTCGGAAAAATAATCTTCGTTCTCGAAAGCAGTATCCATAATTACCTGGACTGCTTTCTCAACTTCCACTAGGGTTATGTTCTTATTTGCCATGTTATATTATTAAATTCTTTAAATCTTCCAAGGTTAGCGGTTCGCCATCGTTTTCCATATCAGGTACAATCCTATCGGCTTCCTTAAGGTCTTCGTGAATCGTATAGGTACTGAGGGTCACCAGACAATGCATACCTGCCGCCTTAGCGGCCAGCAATCCATTTCTACTATCCTCAATTACCAAACATTGCTTAGGGTCCAGTTCTAGGGTGGTTTTCGCCAAATTGTAAATCTCAGGATCGGGCTTTTTCTTTTTTGCCATATCCCCAGCGAAAATGCCTTTCATTCTTTTCTTTCGTTCTATACCTACAAGGGTCTCCGCGATGGCAGTTACGGCCTTGACGTTGGAGGTAGAGCATATCATCACCTGAATAGCTTCGCCCAGGGCTTCATCTATGATTCTTTTGATTCCAGGTCGCACCGGCAACTTCCCGCTTTTAATGAGGTCCATAAAGATTTCGGTCTTGTCCGCATGAAGTGTCTTAATAAAGGCCTCTTGGTCGTTGACTTCTTCAGGATATCCATTTTGGTCGAAATAGTGCTTCATACGCTCCTTTCCACCACCTACTTTCAGGAGTTCGGCATATTGTTCCACATCCCATTCCACATCCAATCCATGTTTTTGGAATGCTTCGTTAAATGCCACACGATGCCCGTCTCTCTCAGTATCCACAAGTACACCGTCACAGTCAAAAATCAATGCTTGCATAGGTTTTGGTCGTTTTCTTAATTTATTTCCTTCAACATTTGTGCTCCTTTACCTTGCCCGCCGAACTCGGTTATTTTATCCTTGAAAAGGGTTTTTAGCGACTCAAACTGTTTTTTTAGGTAACTCAGGGGTTCATAATCGTTTGGATTTTCCTTTTTATGATCGACGAAGCTATCGATGAAAACGTGTTTCAGATTGGTGGAAATATTCACTTTGGCACATCCCAGGGCAATACACCTAGCGATGGTTTCCTCATCCAATCCAGTCCCGCCGTGCAAAGCCATAGGGGTACCTGTTCGTTGATTGATTTCCTCTATTAAATCAAACTGGACATCCGGCTCTCCGTGATAGTAGCCATGTGCGGTACCAATCGCCGCGGCGAACACGCCCAAGTCAATTTCCTTGCAAAAACGTTCGGCCTCGTCCGGATTGGCAAGATGTGCATCTTCTTCTGCCACCACAATATCCTCTTCGACCCCTCCGATTTCACCGATTTCCGCTTCGACCCCAACCCCTTTTGTATCTGCCCAAGAAACCACTTCTTTGGTAATTCGTAGGTTTTCCTCAAAAGGTTTGTCCGATGCATCAATCATAACACTTGTCCATCCGATATCGATACATCTTTTTATCATATCCAAATCTTTGCCGTGATCCAAATGCAGTGCAACTGGAACATTGACCATTTTGGCCAAAGGCTCAAACCATGAGAAAAGGGTTTCGTGACCATAGTAGCGAATGGTTTTGGCAGAAGTTTGGATAATCACCGGAGCATCGCATTCCTGTGCCGCGATGATCATGGCCTTCATGGAGGCATAGTCGACCGGATTGAATGCGGCAACGGCGTATTTATCTCGCTGTGCTATTTTCAGCATTGGTTTAATGCTAACAAGGGCCATATTGAGAATGTTTATAGTTCTATGCTACTACGTACAAATAGGTCTCAATACGTAAGCAGATTAAAGATTTTTCCATGATTATCGAAAGTCTAATCGTTCTTTCTTGCCAGTTCAATGGCATCCGTAGTGATTCCGACTTGGTAATCGAACAAGGCACGTCCTATTCTTTTAATACCTATCGTATCAGTTAGGTCGATACCGTTCACGCTAAAGAGGTTGTTTTCCAAACGTTGCTTTTTCCGGATGTGAATTGGATTGTCCAGTAAGAGTAGCGCAGTATCCCTAAAGATGTCATGAATACCTTCGGAGACTTCAAAAATACCATTGCGTTCTTGAAATCCAATCCACTTTTCATAATCGAAATATTCAGGAATGTACCGTACTACCGGTTTGCCTTTCCAGTTCTGATTTAATTCTTCCGAAACCGTTTTGAGCCCTCTCTGGTTACCTCCGCTATCTCCCAAAAGGATGATTTCCGTGAAACCATGGTGCTTAAGGCTGATAGCGATGTCCCTAAGAAGGTGTTCGAAAGTTTGTTGCGAAACACCTAGGGTTCCATGATAACGCAACAAACCACTTGGACCTTTCAAATCCCCTTGGGGAACATAGGGAACAATGGTAGCTACAAGGGTGTTTCCCAATTGTGACGCAATGCCCTTAGCTAGGTTTTCCATAATGATGTTATGCTTGTCCGTAACCATGTAAGGACCGTTCATTTCCAACCCTCCTGTACCTATAATTACGGAAGTATATCCCTGTTTTATAAGGTCCCTGATTTCCATCCAGGTCATATTTTTGAGCAACAGCTCTTTTTGAAGCGGGATGGGTCTAGGTTTGTCCATAGGAGGAGCGGTGCGGGATGGGTCTTTTAGGATATCGATTCCCTTGTACTCCTTTTGCGCAAATGAGGCATAGCCAGTGGATAAGCTAAGTGTCAGAATCAGTAATAGCTTCAATTTATTCGAATTTTTGTGCGTCACGGACGATTTTTTCTTCATTCGGAACCAGACCGAAGCCCGGCTCATCCGATAGTTTTATCTGTCCTTCCTTTAACTCCAAATTGTTCTTAAAGTATTTCTGCAAGTCCCATTCCCTTCGTTCGCCACCAAATTCCTGGAATTCGGCAGCATTGTGAATGCTGGAAATGATGTGGTACGCTGCTGCAGTGGCCAGGGTGGGTCTTACATTATGGCACATTACAGGAATATCGAAGGAGGAAGCCAAAGCCGCAATTTTCCTTCCTTCCGTTACGCCACCCGATTTGAAGAAATCGGGATTGATGATATCCACTTTTCCAATGGTGATCAAATCACGAAACATCCAACGGGTATATTCATGTTCACCTGCAGTGACTGGAACTTGGAGCTCAGAGGCAACTTGGGCCAAGGCAGCGTAATTATGTTCCGCAATGGGTTCCTCCATGCTGGCAATGTTATATTTTTCATAGAGTTCCTTTCCCACTTGTACGGCCCGATAGGGTGAATAGCCGTTATTGGCATCAAAAAATAAGGGAATATCATAACCAATGGCATCTCGTATCGCCTTTACGGTCTCAAAGCTGGGATCTGGTCTCGGATTGATATTCAATTGCCGGATCTGCATTCGAATTTTTACGGCTTTATATCCCTTTTTTACAAAGTCCAATGCTTTTTCAGCACAAGCTTTGGGTGTCATAGGATTCTTGGTTCCTCTCCCAAAACTTCCGTACACCTTTATAGTTTGATCGTAAGGCCCCCCGAGAAGTTGATAGACCGGTAGGTTCAGCAGTTTCCCCTTTAAATCCCAAAGGGCGTAATCTATCCCTGCCATGGCTCCGAGCATAATCCCGTTGGGACCACTGTCAATAGCTTTGAAGAAGAGGTGATTCCATATCGGTTCCGTATCAAAGGGTCTTTTGCCCTTTAAACGGGGGGCCATTTCATTGATGATGAGCTCTATAGTAGTTTTTGGAAACTTATTGCTAGCTTCTCCCCAACCCACAGCGCCGCTGTCTGATTCAACCCTTACGAAAAGAGCTTTTGGGAGCAAGTAAGCTCGCACAGATTTTATCTTGGTTTGCGATAATGCCTGATTCTCCAGGCCGAAGTTGTTGTCTCGGACCCATGTTCCCAAAAATTGTTCTCGGGTCATTGTATAGGTTTCTTTTGATTTCATCATGGATTAATTCAAAGCGTCTTTAAGAAGTATTTTTTCATCCATCTCTAGACCCCAACCGGGTCCTGTAGGTAGATTTAGGTACCCGTTTTGGAACTCTAAATCGTTTTTGAAATATTTCTGGAGCCCCATCCAAGGTCTTGGTCCAACATACTCCTGGTACTCCATGGCATTAGGCTGGCTTGCGGCGAATTGTAGTCCGGCCGAAGTACCAATCATGGGGTAAGCACTGTGAATCATAAAACGTTTGTCAAAGGCCGAGGCCATCTGGGCTATTTTTAAACATTCGCTCATACCGCCGCTTTTGAGTAAATCCGGATTGATGATATCCACATGACCAATTTGTATCAAATCCCTGAACTGCCAACGGGTATATTCATGTTCACCAGCGGTTATTGGGAAATCCAGAGCCGTGGAAACTTCGTTTAATGCATGATAGTTGTTCATGGTAACTGGTTCTTCAATGGTGGCAATGTTGTAAAGCTCCCTTAGTTTTTTTCCTACCTCTATGGCCCTATGTGGTGTATAGCCATTGTTGGCATCGAAAAAAATCGTCATGTCATCACCCACAGCGGCCCTCACTTCTTTTACCGTATCGAAGCTAGGGTCTGGATTAGGATCTATGTTCAATTGCCTAATCTGCATCCTTACTTTGATGGCCGTATATCCCAATTCTGCAAAACCGGAAGCGATTTTGGCCATTTCAAGAGGAGTCTTTTTCTTTCTACCCTCATATTTTTTCTTTTCATGGGAGTACACGTTCGCTCCAAAACTGCCATAGCATTTGACTTTGTCCCTAAAACGCCCACCTATGATATCGGAAACGGGTACACCCAGAGCCTTTCCTTTTATATCCCAAAGAGCGTTGTCTATACCTGCCAACGCACCTGCAACGAGCCCGTAACCACCTTCATCATATGACTTAAAATACATATAGTTCCAAATGGAATCTATGGACATGGGGTTCTTGCCAATCAGGTGTTTGATAACCACTTCTTCCAAAAAAATCTTCCCTAAGGGTCGAAAATCCTTGTCCGATTCTCCCCAACCCGTTATTCCAGCATTAGTTTCCACTTTTACATAAGAAGCATACGGAACAACTATGGGTGTGATTTTGGTAATTTTTAATCCAAAACTGTCCTCAATGGTAGCTAGGTTATCCCATGTCTTCAAAGCTGCAGTCATCTTTTCCGGCCCCAAAAGGGCAAAGGCACTAGCCAAGGAAGTACTCCCTAAAAACTTTCGTCTTTTCATAAAAGCTTTTTATTAGTTATTTGTCTTCAAAAAAGAACAGCCCCACTTTAACGAGCGAGGCTGTATTTTGAATGTTTTTAGTATGGTTACAAGTTAAATGAGATTCCAAAACGCGCTTGAAATCCAAAATCCCTGTAATCAGATACCCTACTGGGGTCACCAACAAACTCCCGTTGTTCAGCGTTGGTAAAGTTTACCAATTCTGTAAAAAATCGTAAACCGTTCTTGAATGTATAGGAAGCGTTGGCATCAAATTGCACTCTTCTATCTCGAATTACATTGTTGTCTCCAGCAACGATCCTCTCGCTTCTAATCGCCTCTACCGTATCATCTTGAAAGTTCATGTTGATACGTGCTGAGAATCCTCCTTTATCGAAAGTAAGAGCACTGTTCATGGTATGCGGCGCTTGACCGGGCAGTCGATTTTCTTCAGCTCCAGGTTCTATTATTGCTTCGCTATCCGTGTAGGTATAGTTGAAATAGATTCCAAAATGACGTATAGCGTTCGAAATGAATGCCAGGTTGGTTTGGATGTTGGCTTCAATACCAAACAAGGTTGCATCTTCACCGTTTTGAGGTTGTATTACTTCATTATAACCAATAAACTGATCGGCTCTAGGAAATTCGTTCCCAACAACATCTTGAAACGTTTGTTCCCAAATAAACCCGTCTATTTTTTTATAAAAAGCACCAGCAGAAATAATACCAACATTACCAAGGTAACGCTCAAAGAAAACATCAAAGTTGTTGGAAGTAGGCACTTCTAAATTTGGATTTCCCAAGGTTGCCTCAAGGTCAATAATGTTTCGGTTTACCCTAGGTAGCAGGTTTACAAAATTGGGTCGGGCATAACCCCTGGTATATGCCGCCCTAAAATTGGTTAGGTTATCCAATTCATATTTTATCTGAAGGTTGGGTAATAGCACACTATAATTATTGCCGCCCGTAATCGGTGAAATACTTATGATTTCTCCGTCATCATCCACTTGAACATCCTGGGCACTATAACTCACCTTTACATCTTCGTTACGGATTCCAGCAAGAATGTTAAACTTTCCAGTACGTAGTGTTGCCATAAAATAACCGGCATTGGTATTTTCTTCAGCATCGTAGTCAAATTCTGCCTTTGCTATGGTGTCCTCATCTAAATTGGCCTCAAACTGGCCGGGATTGTTATTGAAATAGTCCAGAATGTCTCCGGGAACTATTTCAAAACCGAAAGGTACTTCGTTTCGCAACCAGTTATCCCGAACAAAACCCGTTCCCAAAAAGTCGGCCAAGGTAACATCATCATCTCCTTCAAAATCAAAGCGCCTTCTGTTTCGGTTAGCAGCTGAATTATTGATTCTATTTTTGTAGCCCGCTTGTAGTACTAGTAGAGAATTCCCGATATTAAAAGATCGCTGTACATTTATCTTGGCCGTACTGGCATTTGATTCTACGAGTCTATCCAGTAATCTAATTCTATCGAAACGATCAAAATCTTCTGGATTAAAGTCATCACCTGGCTGTCCGTCCAAAGGGAAAAATATCGGAAAATTGGTATTCAGGTTTTCAATACCCAAGTCAATCCCACGTCCTTCAAAACGTCCATCAAAACCATTTTCATCACGTTGACCACCTGAATATGCATATCCACCAAATAATCTATAATCGCCAATCTTAAAATTACCATCAATGTTGAAAGATGCTGTAAATCGGGTTACTACGCGATCACGAAAATCTTGTCTAATCCGAGCATCAGGAAATTCTGTTGGAGATACAAAATCACCATTTCTTGGTCGAAATATTTTACGTTGACGGTCCTCATCCTCTTCTATGGTAGCGTAATTGAATTTTGCTACAACAAAGTTTTCATTGTCAAACCGATAATCCGAAGTTATACTTGCACCTTGCCTTGTCCTAGTCTGAGGTCTGGCAACCAAAAAGTGTTCTCTATTATACCATTGATCTTCGCCAGGATTGTTTTCAAATTCATCATCTGTTCGCCAATCTGAAGATGTTTCGTCTTGGGTCTGGTCGGTTTGATTATACGAATAGCTGAAAAGCATACCAAACGCCCCATTTGGATTTTTTTCATTAACGGCAAAACGTTTGTTGAAATTGAGGTTGGCACGATAGTTTTCACCGTCGGTAAGGCTATTGTAGCCCGCGCCCAACTCAGTTTTAATGTTCCATGTAGGCCTTTTTGCTACGGGAGTGGATAAATCTATAGTACCCCCGATGGCATCTCCATCTTGTGCTGGAGTTATGGTTTTTGTCACTTCAATTTGACCCAATTGATCAACAGGAAACTGAAAAAGTTGGGGAGTACGGTCAAAGGATGTACCCGTGTTTTGTATTTGTTCTCCATTGATTGTTACGGTTGTGTAATTGGCAGGAGTACCTCTAATAAAAGCCTGTGCGCCTTCCCCATTATCCAACTGAATATTGATACCCGGTATTCTTTGCAGTGCATCTGCAACATTCAGGTCTGGAAAACGTGAAATCAAATCGGTTGAGACTACATTTTTAATATTGTCCGCTACTCGTTGTTGGTTCAATGCCTTTTGTTGACCTTCAAGGTTTGCTGAAATCACAACTTCGTCCAAGCTAGTTGTCGTTTCATCCATTTTCACGATAATGTTCGTAAGGTCCTGTACTTGTGAAAGGTCTACCTCTTCATCCGCGAACCCCAAGTAGCTGACCACCAGGGTTGCCGATTGTGCATTGTCGTACTGAATTAGGAATGCACCGTCAAATTCGGTGATGACCCCAATTGAGGTACCTTTGATGAAAACAGAAGCCCCTGCCAAAGGTATATTGGTTTGCGAATCCAATATGGTTCCGGAGATTTCTTGTGCCCGAAGACCACCCGCGGTAAAAAGCATTAGTGTGGAAAGGATTACCACTTGCCTTAAATGATTTCTGAATACTTTTTTCATTTTGTTTGGTTTAGTTTTCCGATACTCTTGTTTAAATCCAAAAGAGCTGAAATGGTAGCTTGTGATTACCGGTTCAAATATGGATTTGGCATTAAAACGCCCCATAATTGATGTTCCCTTAACATAAGGTTGAAAAAAATATCATTTTCAAAAATTGAACCCCTTGAATATCGGAATCCCATAATCGCTTTAAAGCAATTTGGGAAGGGAAGGAATCTATGCTACTGAAGCCTTATCAAAATCATGTATCCTAAGGGAATAGGCAGTTTATTGAGGTAAGTATGCAGAAGGTAAGGGGCCTAACTAAGAATATTGCACATGAAGGTATTCCTTGATGTTCTTCATGGCGAGAGCTATATGAACCTCCACGGTTCTTGGGGATATATTCATTTTTTCACCAATTTCCTTATAGCTAAGAGATTCGTCCCTACTAAGCTTGAAGGCCATCTTGCGTTTTTCAGGAAGCAAATCAATAGCGTAATTGATAAGTTGTGAGAGTTCCTTGACCTCCAATTGTTTTTCGAGTGAATGCTCTGCATTTGTTGTAACCACATTAAAGTGGTCGCAATACTTTCTGTAGCTGTTTAATTTTCTAAAATCGCTAATGATTTTGTTCTTCACCAAAACAAAAAGGAAGTACTTTATGGATTTATCACGGTCCAACTCGGCCCTCTTCTCCCAAACTTTCAAAAAAACCTCCTGGGCTATATCATTGGCCATTTCCTTGTTGCCACAAATGTAAAAGGCATAATTGGTGACCGGTTCGATGTACCGTTCAAATAAAATCTTGAAGGATTCAGTGCAATCCTGATTAATGGCCGCTATTAGTATTTTGTCAGAGGGAGGAGATGAAGTGAGCATTAGTTTAGTTCTGTGCAATCGATTGCATCAAATATAGAAATTATTGTAAAATTATCATTTTATTTCTGTTAAAAATTAGGATTTAGTAAGATTTGCCTTAAAAAAAGATGTATACGGTAATTTTTACTTAATCCTTTTGTATGAAGATGCTTTCAAATAAGGGTATGTGGCCCTTGTATCGTATTATGGATGACCAATAGGTTTACACATCGGTGTTTTCCGAGGTCAGGTAATTTCAAAATAAAACATCGGGGGAGATGACACAAAATACCAACTTCAATATTGCAGTAATTCCTGGTGATGGAATAGGGAAACCAGTAATCGAACAAGGTATACGGGTCTTGGAAAAAGTGGCCGGGCAGTTGGGAATCTCCTTCGATTGGGAGCACTTTGATTGGAGCTGTGAGCATTTTCATAAAACCGGTAAAATGATGCCCGAAGATGGTCTGGAACAGTTAAAAAGACACAATGCGATTTATCTTGGGGCAGTGGGTTATCCTGGAGTCCCAGACCATGTTTCGCTATGGGGATTGCTTATTCCCATACGAAGGGTTTTTCAGCAATATGCCTGCATACGACCTGTTCGGTTGTTTGAAGGGGTGCCCTCTCCTCTGGCAGGAGTAGGGCCAGGTGATGTGGACTTTGTAGTAGTCAGGGAAAACAATGAGGGCGAGTATTCGGAAATCGGTGGGAGAATTTTTCAAGGGACAGATGCTGAGGTGGTCTCCCAGCAAACCCTCTTTTCCAAAAAGGGAGTCGATAGAATTTTGCACTATGCTTTTGATTTAGCCTCTCGTCGTAAAGGAAAATTAACTTCGGCTACCAAATCCAACGGAATTATGCATACCATGCCCTTTTGGGATGAACGTTTTGCCATTTTAGCGAAAAAATATCCCCAAGTACAGACAAACCAGTTCCATATCGACATCCTGACTGCACATTTTGTGCAGCATCCACAATGGTTCGATGTAGTGGTAGGGTCTAACTTATTTGGCGATATCCTTTCCGATTTAGGACCCGCAGTGGCAGGAACTATTGGGATAGCAGCTTCAGCTAACATCAATCCGGAAGGTCAGTTTCCGTCCATGTTTGAACCAGTACACGGTTCTGCGCCCGACATTGCCGGCAAGGGTATAGCCAATCCTATCGGAGCAATTTGGGCAGGAGCCATGATGCTAGAACATCTTGGCTTTGAAGAAGGTCATGATGTTATTCTTGGGGCCATTGAAAGAGTGGTGAAGCATCAATCGGGGAAGACCAGGGATATGGGAGGAACGGCTACCACCTTGGAATGTGCAAACGCCATTTTAGATGAGATCTAGGAATTATATCGGGAATCCGAACTTCTTTTGCCTAAAACAAATATATTTATAGCCATGAAAACTCATCCATAATGTCCAAGCAAGACCGCAAGCCAACAGATGAGGAATGGATAGATTTTTTTCAGGGCAAGAGCTCTGAAGAAGCATATATCAGGCTCAAATCTCTCATGGAGCAAGGGGAAGCTGATGAGGTCATGGAAAGACTGTTCGAAACGCAGTTTTCCGCAGATCAGGAATCAGCTGTGAAGGTGGATTCCGCTGAGTCGTTTGCAAAGCTTCAGGAAAAGATGGAACCCAAGCATGAGCGGAACGCCAAGCGTTTGCCGTATAAATGGATAGCCTTTGCGGCTTCGTTGGCTTTGCTATTGGCTTTGGGCATCATTTTTCAGCTAAAGGAGGATGCATCCGTCATGCAGTTCTCCAGTGGCGGCATGGAAATTAGAAAGGTAACCCTACCGGATGGCTCAGAGGTTACGTTGAATGCCAACAGCAATATTTCATATACAGAAGAAGAAGGTAAAAGAGCAGTCCTGCTGTCAGGCGAGGCTTTTTTTGATGTTGCCCGTAACGAGAAAGTACCTTTTGTAATCACAGTTAGGCATACAGAAGTTACCGTTCTGGGAACTTCTTTTAATGTCAAGGCAATAAATTCGGAAGAGACGGTGGTCAGTGTAAGGTCGGGCAAGGTCCAAGTGGATAATGGTAATCATCAAATGGTTCTTGTACAGAATGAACAAGCGATTTCCAGTGCTCTGGCATTGCATAAAAGTGAAGCCAATGAACACAATACCTCCTGGATGCAGAAGCGATTGGTCTATGATAGTGTGCCGTTAGAATTGATTTTCATGGATATCGAATCTTGGTACGGAATCAACATTATCTCTGATACTACGATAGATACAATTCCTTACACGGCATCGGTTAATTTGGACAAGGGGCTGGATGTTTTCCTTCAAAACCTTAGTATTTCTGAGAATATCAATTTCACCATATCTAGGGATAACGTGAGCTTGAGTAAAAAGTAATGAGTGTTTTACAAAAAAAAATGGTGCGATTTCCCTCATAATAGTCTCAAATTCATCGTGACCTTTTTTTTGTGTTGCTCTACCTCAATTACTCATTCGCAAGAAACCAAGTACCTTTCAAAAGATTCCACTTCTTTACGAAAAGCGATACGACTAATAGAGCGAAACGAACCGTACCACTTTTTTTACAATTCTACTATTATCGATGGCAGAAAACGGGTTTTCTTAAAACCCTACTCCAATATCAGGGAACTTTTGGATGGACTGTTCAAGGATAGTACGGTGGGCTATCGAATTTTGGACAATACTATAGTTCTTTTCCGAGAGGACAAATCTCAACTACCCAATACAATGGAAGAAAGCCTTTGGACCGTGAGATTCAGGATTTTCGATGGCCTGTCCAATGAGCCACTATTGGGAGCTTTGGTACAGTCAGAGAATAAAAGGATAAGCGGTGTCTCCAATCATGAAGGCACGCTTTCTATTTCCTTTTATTCAGAGAAAGACGAGCTACCACTTAACGTGCGTTATTTGGGATATCGTTCCATAGATACCCTTATTTCTTTATCAAAGGTTTCGAAATCGATTTCGTTAGCATTGATTCCTGAAACTTTTGAACTATCTGAAGTTATTGTCAATGCCAGAGTGAAAAAAAACCTTAAAGAAGTAAATGCACAAAAAAATGCAATCAATCAGATTCAGGTACTGGCATCGGATACCAAAGATAGACTACCAGACCAGAATATGGGTGAGGCCCTACAACGTATGACAGGCACTACAATTGGCCGTAGTTATGGTGAGGGTAATACGGTGGCAATACGCGGAACCCCTATTAGTTATACCACCATACAGTACAATGGCGAAAACTTACCAACTACAGAAATAGACGGACGAAGAAATACGATAGTGGCGGGCATTGGAGTAGATCAATCAGAAAACGTTCAAGTGATTAAGACTAAAACGCCAGATACTGATGGTGATGCCATCGGAGGATCTGTGAACTTGATTCCAGTGTTTTCATTGTCTAAAGAGCTGGCATTGAAAGCAGAATTGGGTAGTGGCTACAATAACCTTTCAAAAGGCTATAATCTCACGGGAATGCTCACTTTAGAAAAACGCTATCTGGTTAATGAAAAATATCCTGAAGGCAGACTCGGTATTAAAGTGGGGGGTAACTATTACCGCACTGACAACGGGCGTGATCGATTGGAGATTGATTGGGACAGAAAAACACTATCCGATGGTAATCAATCCATTCTTATCAACAACTATAATTGGCGTGATTTACAGAACGAGCGTACCCGCTCGGGCTACAACACCTCTATAGATTATAAGCTGCGTGGCAATGGCAGGCTATATGCCCATTTGATGTACAACAACCTGACAGATGATGAAATCAGGAACAGGATTCGATACCGCCCGTTACAGGGAAATTATGTCAATGCAACCCGTGTTGACGATGCTAGGGTAGAACGTGACTTAAGGGATAGGAGGAAGATACGTAAAAACACTTCCGTCAATTTGGGGATTGATTCTTATATCGGAAACTGGAAATTTGATGCATCTTTCTTTTATACCATGACGGACCGTACAGACGAATCAATAAGGGCCACATTTGAATTTGAGGATGTTGATTTATTGCTTTCGGAGGTCAATACTGATTATCCTAAAGTAAACGGGGCAATGGTTGATTTGGACGACGTTTCACTATATACTTTAGAATCGATACGTCCGAGCGACCTACGATCGGTAACTGGGGAAAACTTGGTCTTTCGTATGGATTTCAAAAAACCTATTAACACCTTTTTTGGCAAGGGTGAACTACAAACAGGATTGAAGTATAGGAAGTTGAAAAACGGTCGTCAACGCTGGGTATCTATCTATGAAAATAGTAGTAGTGATCCCTTGAATCTTTCAACTACCTCCATATCTGTCCCAGATAATGATTTTATGCAGGGAAACCTCAATTTTGACAGTAGAATAGATACAGGCACATTGGTAGATTACTTCAACGAGAATCAAACTGAATTTTCAGTAAACCAAAACAGAAGTGCAAGAGTCATATCAGAATTCTTTACCAGAGCCGAAGAGGATATTATGGCTGCGTATGCTATGGCCACTTTTAAAGGAAGATCATGGGATGTGCTCACAGGATTGCGATTAGAAAAAAACAGAGGAACTTACAGGGCAAACGAAGTGGTGACAAACAATGATGGGTCTCCAGTAATAAATCCCATTGTAAGCCAAAAAGAATATACAATACCATTACCTAATTTTCAAGTCAAATATGAGTTGTCAGAACGATCACAGGCACGATTCGCCCTAACGAATGGGTTTACCAGACCAGAATACAACAGTGTTTCACCAAGCAGGGTGATAGACATTGAAGATAGGGAGGTCTTTTTGGGGAATCCAAATCTTAATCCAACCCGTTCCATCAACCTTGATTTGGCATACGAGTACTATTTGGGTGACATTGGTTATGTATCCGCTTCGGGTTTTTATAAACGCATTACAGACTTCATTTATCAGATTGATAGAACAGTGGTTGGCGATGAGTGGGAGAATGCTGATAACTTTATCGATTACGAACTGACATCTTTTGAAAATGGCGAATATGCCAATCTCTGGGGTTTGGAACTTACCGCCCAAACACGTCTAAACTTTTTACCCGGCTTCTTGAAATATTTTTCCGTTTCAGGGAATATAAGTTTAACCCATTCAGAAGCGGTTGCAGAAAGGGGTGAGGTTTTTAGGCTTCCTGGGCAGGCACAGAATTTTGGTAACATGATTCTTTCGTATAACAAAAAAGGATTTTCAGCTGGTTTGGCATTCAATTATATAGATGATTTTGTCTTTTCAATTGGCAATACCCGTGAAGAAGACTTTCTTTTCGATAGCCGCTACCAAATAGACGCCAACATATCGCAGAACATCGGGAAGCATTTCAAGATTTATGCTGAGGGCATCAACTTGAGCGACCAGCCTCTGCGTGGTTTTTTTGGCAGTGACCAAAGGGTAAGCGAACTTGAAGTCTATTCGTGGTGGGTGCGTTTTGGTATTGGGTACAAATTTTAGTTTTCAAATCAATTCCTTCACTTAAGTACCGTAGTCCATTCATACGTAATATATCTCAAATACATGTTGTAAACACTGTATCTAAAACCATTTTCATGAAAAAACTACTGAGTATTGTTGTTTTATTTCACTTTTCATTTTCCATTCATGCCCAAGTGGGCCAGATAACCGGTGAAGCACAGTTACGATTATCGCCTGTTTGGGTACGCGTTGCCGATGTGAATGGAGAAAAGGGCTCCGTTGAAAGTGCTGAATTCTCAAGAGATGGCACTCGTATCGTTACGGGGACTAAATTTGATAATAGTGTAATTATGTGGCGTACCAGTGATGGTTCCGAACTTTGGCGGGCCTATGCTTCAGAAGAGATTGAGCGGGTAGCTTTTTCAGCAGATGACAGCATAGTGGCGGGTGTAAGTGAAGACTATCTAATTACCTTTTATGATGCCGATACCGGTAAAGAAATTAGAAGAATTGAGCTCGAAACAGCAGCAGATGGTCTCGCGTTTGCCAATACAAAGAACATTCTTGTATCCGGTCAAGAAAAAATAAAACAAAAAGACGGAACAAAAATAGGCTATATAAGAGCCTATGATATGGAGACTGGAGAATTGATGTACAAAGTAAATCACGGTGAGACCGTGAACGAGATTCAGTTTACCGCGGATGACACCTATTTTTTGAGCGCGGGTATGAATTCCGAGGTTAAAATATGGGAAACCGACACCGGTAAATTGATTAGGACCCTCACCCCGGGCCGTGAATTTGGTTTTGTGTGTGGCTTTTTTTCTCCCGATGGTAAATACGTAGTCGCCTCAGGTTTTGAGGGAGATATTTTTTTATGGGATTTTGCTACGGGTGAACTGCTCCGTGAATGGAACACAAGTGGTCGCAAGATAGAGACCTTGGCTTTTACTACGGATGGACGGTATTTGTTATCGGCTGGCAATGATTCCTACATTCGTGTGTATCGTACTTCGCAAATACTAAATCCAGTGGGCAAGGTGCCCATTGCATATGCCGTACACGCCAACGATCAGGCAGAATATATCGATTTCAATGCCGATAGCAGTTTTTTGACCAGTGCACACCAGGATGGTACCGTACGGTTATGGACATGGATGAGCGAAGACCAAGGGGTCAACGCGATTATGCATAAAGCTGTGAAAAAGACTCAAAGTGATGCCAAGAAAAAATAAAAGCATAATTATCAAGCCTTTAATGATTAGTACAATCGATATAGAATAGACGGTTTTAACCAAAAAAATCTGTAAATGAAAATATTGGGTATTGCTGCCAATTTTTATAATAAGGATGCGCCACGGCAACCACTGCCAAAAGACCTCAACATTTTTGTTAAAGTGCCATCCTCACTCGCGAAAGGAAACGTTTTTCACTACCCTAGATGGAGTCAAAACGTCTGGCATGAGATGGAACTTGTGCTTAGAATCGGTAAAAAACTCAAAAACGTATCGGAAAAGGAAGCCCACAACGTCTTTGATGGGATAGCTTTGGGTATGGATTGGACAGCAAAAGACCTGCAATTAAAAGCTAAGGAAAAAGGCTGGCCTTGGGCTTTTGCGAAAGGGTTTGATGAGGCTACCTTTCTTTCCGACTTCTTTCCTGTAAACCACTTTGGAAATGTGAACCAAATAGACCTCATTTTCAAGATTAACGGTCAAGTGGTTGAGCAAGGGAATACTAGAGATTTGAAAGCCAATTTTGGCCAGATTATTTCGTATTGTTCAAAATTTATGACGTTGAACCCAGGGGACCTTATTATGACCGGTGCTCCTCCTTCCCCAGGACCAATTCAAATTGGTGATGTCTGTGAGGGATATATTGGAGACCATAAACTATTGGATTTTAAAGTAGTGTAATACATGCGTACTCTAATTTTTGTTATAACCATATTCTGCTTTACTTCATGTAAAAAAGAGACTAAAAAAGTGGATTTGGTAGCCGGAGCAGCATTGTACGAAGTAAAATGTGCCGTATGCCATCAGTTGGATGGTAATGGTATTAAGGGAGTGCATCCTCCTGTTTCCAATACACCATGGGTCAATGGAAGCAAAGAGCGTCTCATCAATATTGTACTTCACGGATTAGAGGAACGCATACGCGTTAAGGGAGAGATTTATGAAAATGTAATGCCCGCAATCCCAACACTTACTGATGAAGAGATTTCCAATGTGCTAAGTTATGTGCGAAATAGTTTTGGGAATGAGGCCACCAATATTACAATGGAGGAAGTGTCGGTGGTGAGGGCTGGCAAATCCTTAAACGAACCTCCGGACCTTTCTACTGTCACCCCAGTTACCGATTATGCAAACCGAAAACGTAAAGAACGCATAGAAAGCAGAGTGGGTAGTGCTTACAAAGAAAAAAAGGTGCGATTGGACCAGATTGACGTTCCCGAAGGTTTTGCAATTGAGGTTTTTGCAGAGGGGTTGGAAAATCCAAGATCGCTAGCTCTAGGTGAAAATGGAACCGTATTTGTTGGTTCGCGGCGTAACGAAACTGATTTTATCTATGCAATCCGAGATATAGACTCAGATGGTAAGGCAGATAGTATTCGAAAAATTTCAAATGGATTAGAATGGAATCCAATGGGGGTAGCCATACTCGGTAAAGATTTGTATGTGGCGGAAATTCATAGAATAGTACGTTTCCGAAACATCGAGGATTACTTGGAAAATCCTCCGGCTCCAGAACTTGTTTTCAACTATCCGCCAGAAAAGAAGCATGGGGACAAGTACATTCGTTTTGGGCCAGATGGTAAACTATATGTGCCTGTGGGTGCCCCATGTAACGTGTGTTTGGAAAAGAACCCGATTTTCTCCTCAATCACAAGGATAACACCAGACGGTAAGGATTTTGAAATTGTTGCCCATGGCGTTAGAAATAGTAGGGGATATGATTGGCATCCCAACACTAGAAAACTTTGGTTTAGCGATAATGGAAGGGATCTTATGGGAGATGACCTCCCCCCATGTGAAATCAATGTAATGCAACGCGAAGGAGACCACTACGGATTTCCCTTTTGGCACGGAAACAAAATCAAAGATCCCGATTATGGGGATAAAAGACCCTCAACGGATTTTGTTCACACCACCTTTGACCTTGTAGCGCACGCTGCACCCGTTAGCTTGAAGTTTTATACGGGAGAAATGTTTCCAAAAGACTATCGGAATTCTATTTTGGTATCGGAACATGGTTCCTGGAACAGGACCAAAAAACAAGGATATCGCATAATGAAACTGACGGAGAAGGATGGAAAGGTCACTTCTTATGAACCTTTTATCACTGGATGGCTCAACGAATCCAAAAACGATGCATGGGGAAGACCGGTTGATATTCTTCAACTTCCCGACGGTTCGCTGCTGTTGAGCGATGACTACGCAGGTGTTATTTATCGCATAAGCTATTCCAAGAAAACTACAAAATGGGGAGATTAGATTCCTATTACCCAGACAAGCTATCTAGCTAGTAGGCATGAGAAGTGCATCAATTCCAAAAAAGCCCCATCCAACGAATTGAATAGGGCGATTGCACTTGAAAAGAGCTAACTAATCAAACTTTATATTTTTTTACTAGTGATGGGTCGGGATCCATTCCCAGACCAACTTCTGTGGGAGCATCTATCATACCATTCTTTATCGGAAATGGCTGTAGTGTAGGATTGAAATCCCTTGCTTTGGATGGATAGGTCTCCAGTATTTTGGCATTGGGTATTGAAGCTACAGCATGTACATTCATGTGGGCGTATCCGTGAGGTGCAATCTCAATATGATAAGCGGAACAAACTGCTGCAATTTTTCGCATCTCTGTAAGTCCACCACCTTTAATAGTGTCGATGTTGACAATATCGCAAGAGTGGTTTTCGACCAAATCCCTGGCCCCCCATCTTGTGTATTCATTTTCGCCGGCTACTATTGGTATGTTCAGTTCTTCCCTTACCTCGGCATTCCCGCGCCAATCGTCCGGGGCCACGGGTTCTTCAAACCAATACAAATCAAGGTCCTCTACCATTTTACCAAACCGGATTGCTTCGTAGGCCGTGTCATAGCCGTTGTTGGCGTCTACCATCACCCTCGCATCGTTACCTAAGGCTTTGACCACTTCTTTTACTCGTTGCGCATCTTCCTTAGCATCTAGAAAGCCTACCTTCATCTTTACCACATTGTACCCCTCTTTAACATAGCCTTCCATTTCTTTTACCAAATCCGCATTGGTCTTTCCTTCAGCATAATAACCCCCAGCGGCATAAACAGGGATTTGCTCTCTAAAATTTCCCAATACCTTATGTACAGGAAGTTGTAGGGCCTTTCCAACAATATCCCAAACGCAGAGGTCTACTGAACCTATGGCATGAATCTCCTTTCCTTTGGCAACTGGTTTTCTATCGTGAAAGAACATATGATGCCAAACCTGTTCAGTATTCATCAAGTTGAGCCCTTTGATTTTTTTAGCAAACCCCAGAGTGGTCGAAGAGACCCCTTTCATACCGGACCAACCGATGATACCTTCGTTGGTGGTTATTTTTAAAAACGAACTGGTGGGATATCCTCCTCCGGAAGACTTTATGGCATTCCAGGTCTTCGGCGTTTTCTTGGGAAACCTTAGTTTAACGATTTCAACATCTTTAATGCTAATGTATTGTATAGCATCTTTAACAGAACTTTTAAGACTGGGTTCCACATGCTCCGTATAACGTTCACCGGCCATCGCAGGACTTGCCATAAGTGCTCCAGCCCCGAGTCCCAGATTTTTAAGAAATTTTCTTCGTTGTTCCATTAAATAGTTTAGAGTAATACGTAAACTAGCATACCTACCCTTAACGAGGATATTTTTTATTGAAATGGCAAATGAGGACTGTATCTTTTATAACTAATACAATTGTAGCCCTCTTTGATTGCAGTTTTATTCCTTTGGATATCCAATTGAAAAATGCATTTTCTGAAGTTACACTTATCAAGTTTAAGACCTGGGATGTTCTCATATAGTTTCTGTAGTTCTGTGTGGGTGAATTTGTGGTAACTATTCCCTTAAAATCAATAAAGGCAAAAAGTACTTTGTTTACCAGGTTCTCAAGGATTTCATTGGCTTCTATGATTCCACCGAGAAGCAATGGTTGGTGAATTACCAATGGAAAGTTTGGAGAGTAAAACCTTCTACCGTAAAGCGATATATGTAAATACAGAAATGTCGTTGGTTATGGAACACTCATAGGGTCGGGTCGTACCTAAGAGTTCTTAAAGAGTTTTTGATGCTCCATAGGAGAGCATTGGATTTTATCCTTTTGTTGTGATGAATATGCTAAATTTATAAAGGCATAAAAAGTAAACTCAAAAAGTCGGAATTCGAAAAAAAACATTTTGTCTTATTCGGAATTAAGGGATTTTATAACAAAAAAGCGTTCTACCCATGTTATGATGAAATATAGATTTAAACTAACCTCTGTTCTATTGTTCTTACTCGCAGCTTGTGCCGAGCCTACGGAACCAGAAATTCCCTGGGTGTCACTCTTCGATGGCGAAACCTTGAACGGATGGTCCCAAAAGGGAGGAACTGCAACGTATTCGATAAAGGATGGTAGTATTGTTGGGACTACGGTCCACGACTCACCCAATTCTTTTATGACCACGGACAAAATGTATGATGATTTTATACTTGAATTGGAATTTAAGGTAGACCCTTCCATGAATTCGGGGATACAGATTAGAAGTAACAGTTTTTCATACTATCGGGATGGAAGAGTACACGGATATCAAGTGGAAATAGACCCTTCCGAACGGGCTTGGAGCGCTGGAATCTATGACGAGGCTAGAAGAGGTTGGCTAAATACGCTCGATGGAAATTTAGAAGCCCAACAAGCTTTCAAACAAAACGAATGGAACCATTATCGGATTCAAGCGATTGGAGATACTCTTCAAACTTGGATTAATGGTGTACCTGCTTCCTATCTTATCGATGATAAGACTGCTAGTGGTTTCATCGCCCTCCAAGTACATAGTATTAAAAAAGAACAACCGCCGGGAACCGAAATTGCCTGGAGAAACATCAAGATTTTGACGGATAGTCTTCAAAAGTATGTCAAGAAATCACCTTTGAAACCCATCATCACCAGGAATCAATTGACCATTGATGAGCAAAAAAAAGGATGGCAATTACTTTGGGATGGAAAGACTACCAAAGGATGGCGTGGGGCAAGGTTGGATAGCTTTCCCCAAAACGGCTGGGAAATAGAAAATGGCGAGCTTACCGTTTTGGCATCCGGAGGGGCGGAATCTGCTGCCGGGGGTGATATTGTCACCTTGAAAAAATATGGGGATTTTGAGCTTAAAGTTGATTTTAAATTGACCCCAGGTGCTAATAGTGGTATTAAATACTATGTTGATACTGACTTGAACAAAGGTCCCGGATCTTCGATAGGATTGGAATACCAGATTTTGGATGATAGATTACACCCCGATGCTAAACTGGGAAATCATGAAGGCAGCCGAACCTTAGCGTCACTTTACGATCTTATTCAAGCCAGTCCTCAAAAACCGGCCAATCCAATTGGTTCATGGAATACGGCTCGTATCCTTTCCCAAGAGGGTAAGGTGGAACACTGGCTTAATGGAGTAAAGGTGCTTGAGTATATTAGAAAAAGTGATGAGTACCGAAAGCTTGTAGCGGAGAGCAAATACGAAACTTGGCGCAACTTTGGAGAAGCGGATACAGGGCACATCCTCTTACAAGATCATGGTGATCGCGTAAGTTTCAAGAATATAAAAATCAGACCAATAGTCAAAAACCAATAGCGATGACATCTAGAAGGGATTTTATAAAAAAAACCACGGCAGGTACTGCTGCCGTTACTTTTGGGGGTATGGTACTTCCAAACTTTGCCAACGCAAGGGTTATTGGGGCTAATGATCATATCAATTGCGCGGTTATCGGTGTACGTAGTAGGGCCAAGGCGCATGTGTTGGCTATTCAACAGGACCCGAACGCGAAGATTCTTTACAATTGCGATGTAGACGACACCATTATTTTGGAACATAATGATTGGTGTAAGAAAAATATAGGGTATGTTCCCAAAGTGGAAAAGGATTTCAGAAAGATTTTAGAAGATAAAGATGTGGATGCGGTTTTTATAGCTACTCCGGAACATTGGCATGCCCCTATGGCCATAATGGCACTTCAAGCTGGGAAGCATGTCTACGTTGAGAAACCTTGTAGCCATAATCCATACGAGAACCAATTGTTGGTTTCAGCACAAAATCGATACGGTCTAAAGGTGCAAATGGGCAACCAACAGCGTTCCGCTCGTACTTCGATTTCTGCTGTTTCCGACATAAAAAAGGGAATCATTGGGGAAGTATACAAAGGCGAAGCGTATTATTCCAACAATCGAGGTAGCATCGGAAAAGGTCAAAAGTTAGTGGCGCCACCTACATTGGATTGGGAGTTGTGGCAAGGTCCCGCGCCAAGGGAGGATTATCGGAATAATTTACACCCCTATAATTGGCATTGGTTTCGTAGTTGGGGAACAGGTGAAATACATAATAACGGTACACATGAAATCGATATTTGCCGATGGGCATTAGGAGTGGACCTTCCAGAAACCGTTACGTCCTTTGGAGGAAAATATACCTACGATGACGATTGGGAGTTTGTGGACAATCAACAGGTGACTTATACCTTTCCAGGAAACAAATTCCTAACTTGGACAGGTCATAGTCGTGGTACAATGAAACCGGAACGTCCGGGCAGAGGTGCCACAGTTTATGGTAGCAAAGGTAGCATAGAGCTCAGCAGGGATTCCTACAAGGTTTACGATCTTGGAGGAAATCCGATAAAGATTGAGTCCGAAAATTCACAACAGAGCGCCTCAACGGATACTACAGGTATCGGTGGGCTCGATGTGGATCATGTTCGCAACTTTTTCAATGCTATCCGAAAAGATGAATCCTTGAATTCCGATATCAATGATGCCAGTATTTCCACAATGCTCTGTCATTTAGGAAATATGGCGCAGGACGCAGGGGAAACGTTAAAAATAGATCTGAAAACTGGTGAAGTTTTAAATAATAAAAAGGTGATGCAAAGTTGGAAGCGGGAATATGAAAATGGTTGGGAACCTAAATTATAGGAAGGTAAGCGTTGATGAAAAGACGGGATTTTATAACAAAAACGGGGCTAGCAGCATCTACAGTGGTCTGTGCTACTTCTGTTTTCAGTATGGGCAATATACATAGTGCCAACGATACAATCAATATTGGTGTAATTGGCACTGGTGATCGCGGAGGTGGCCTTATTCCGATTTTGAACGAAATTCCAAAGCTTAGGGTTACGGCTTGCTGCGATACTATTCCGTTCCGTCTACGGCAAGGTTTGTCGCTATCCAAAAGAAAGACAGAAGGTTACGAGGACTACCGAAAACTACTGGATAATAAACAGATAGAT
The DNA here is from genome assembly GCF_003001695.1 of Flagellimonas meridianipacifica. GTDB lineage: Bacteria > Bacteroidota > Bacteroidia > Flavobacteriales > Flavobacteriaceae > Flagellimonas > Flagellimonas meridianipacifica. Next base: position 268,714 of record NZ_PVYX01000002.1, read on the forward strand.
GCGGTTTTAATTGCAACACCGTTTAGCACCCATGCTCGAATAGCGATGGATGCCGTGGATGCGGGAAAACATGTGTATTGCGAAAAGACCATGGGAAAAGGGTACGGAGCAACACAGAACTTGGTCGCAAAAGTGCAAACCTCCAATGTGATTTTTCAAACAGGCCATCAGTATCACAGTTCGCGTTTGTACAACCATGTGGTGAACGAGACAAGACAAGGTAGAATCGGAAAGATTACCGCTATCGAATGTCAATGGAATCGAAATGGAAACTGGCGTAGGCCTGTACCTGACCCAAAGTGGGAACGGATGATCAACTGGCGTATGTATCGGGAATTTTCCGGTGGATTGCTGGCAGAACTTTGTTCCCATCAGCTGGACTTTGCGAACTGGGTTTTGGAAGACAAGCCGGAGAAGGTTATGGGCATCGGAGGCGTGGATTACTGGAAAGACGGACGAGAGACCTACGATAATATCCACTTAATATACAGCTATCCCAAAGGGGTAAAGGCAACTTTTACCTGTTTAACCAGTAACGCCATGGGCGATTATAAAATACGGGTGATGGGAGACAAGGGAAGCTTTACCTTGGACTACACTAAGGCATGGTATCATCCAGAGACCTATGAAGAAAAGGAGTTAGGAGAAGTCGATGGGGTTTCAGGTGCTACGCTTAATTGGGAACAAGGCAAGGGGATTCCAGTAGAGTTGGAACACCAAAGTCCAAGTACTCAGGCATTGATGGATTTTAGGGATAGCATCCATAGTAATACACAACCCATTTCAAATGTCCATAGTGGAGCTGTTGCATCCGTATGTGTTCAAATGGGGTTGGATGCTATGTATGAACAACGCATTGTGCATTGGAATTCCAATGCATTACCTAGATAATCGGCATCTCACAATAGCCCAAATACCATTTTAAGGCATAAGGCGCCCATGACCATACCGAATACAATCCGCAGACTGTTTGCGGAGGCTTTTTGTGCAACTTTCACACCAAGTGGTGCCCCAAATAAAATCCCAAGAGATATCGGAGCAACCAAGCTCAAAGAGATATACCCAAATTGATTGGGAAGAATAACATCAATCACCGTTGTAGAAAAGACATTGAGATAGCTTAAGCTCACTGCAGTGGCCAGTAGTGTGATAACTCCGATGGATATAGAACTTGCTTTTCTAATTGCCATTTTGAACAGGTCTGCTAAGGCCGGTATAACAATAATACCACCACCAAAACCAGACATTGCAGTGGTGGCACCTGTAAGGATTCCAACAGCGGCAAAGGCACTTTTCGGTTTAGAGGACTTAGTTTTCTCATACGATTCCGAACCGATATTCCGATAAAAAAGAAAACGAATGGAAACCAATAGCACCAAGAAAGCGAAGAGTATATCAAAATACAGTTTATTGTACCATTGCGCGTTTTTCACCACTTCCGACAAACAAAAGCCTACTAAGGCTGCTGGAACACCAATCCAAAGGGTTTCTTTATAATGAAAGTTTCGAATTCTTAATTGACGGTAACTTACAAAGAGCCCGTTGAATACAGTAATGGCCAATGAGTGCGCAATAATGAATTTTACTGCTTCCTGTGATTCAATAGCGTATTTCATAAAAAGCATATCGAATGCTGGTATAAGTATTACATTTCCGCCTGTGCCCAACAATCCGGAGTAAAAACCGGTGGCCATACCCAGAAGAACCAGTAACAAAAGAAGCTCTAAACTCATATAAGAAACTGTTTATTTACTGCCTTGTTTTCGGGTGAAGGACGGTTGAGGTAGTCTATTGTAGAGTAGTTTGCAGTATTTTCATGATGAGGGATTCTGGTAAAATCATTGGTCAGTGAAAAGTCCCGAGTGACAAAGTTTTTCATGAAGTTTCTTTCTCTGGCTTTGCTTGGCACAAAAATCAATCATTTCTAAGTGAGGAGGCTCTTACGATTAATTCTGGTTGTAAAACCGTTTTTTTTGGATGGGGTTTTTTATTAGGGTGTTCCAACGCATCGAAAAAAAGCTGTGCGGCTACATGGCCCATTTCCATAGGAAATTGTTTGATGGAAGTCAATGGTGGGTCTGTCAAGTCTGTAAATTGTTCGTTACTAAAACCTACTACGCCTACATCCTCGGGAATACGTACTCCTTTTTTCTTAAGGACTTGCATAGCACCCGCAGCGGCATAGTCACTGGAAGAAAAAATAGCATCGAACGCTATGCCTTGTTCAAGTATTTTAGTAATCCCTTGAATCCCGTCCTCTAACTGCATATCCCCTCGACTTACCAAGTCTTCATCAAATGGAATACCATAATCGCTGAGTGCTTGTCTATGGCCACTGAACCTCTTTTTGTATATGTTTACTGCGTTTACCGTTGTAAAATGGACTATTTTACGATATCCTTGCTTAATAAGGTGTTCAGTAGCCATGTATCCTCCAAGGTAGTCATCGATAATCACTTGGTTGGTTAGCAGGTCGTCCGTGGTCCTGTCAAAAAGAACTAAGGGAACACCTTTGTCAATCACATTTTGGTAATGTTCCAAATCTCTGGTGTTCTTTCCCAAAGAAGCTATTATCCCATCCACCCTTGCATGAAGTAGGGCGTTAATGGTGGAGACTTCATGTTTTACAATCTCATTGGATTGACTAACCACCACGCGGTAATTCAAACCGTAAGCTACCTCCTCAATGCCGCGAATAACGGCTGAGAAGAAAGTCCTGTCAATTATGGGTACCACAACACCTATAAGTTGGCTTTTCCCACTTCTTAGGGCTGAGGCAATATGATTGGGTTGATAATCTAGCTCATTGGCCTTATCCGTAACGGCCTTTTTAGTAGCCTTACTGATTCTTGGATCATTTTTTAGTGCCCGCGAAACAGTGGAAGCCGTGATATTAAGTTTCTTAGCAATATCATGGATGGTTGCTTTTTTAGACTTCATGGATGTTTGGGAAAAAAATTAAACGTAACAGATGAGGGTGTTTCAATTTACTTTGCTTTTACCGAAAATGGTCGAATTAAATGTATGAATTTTAATGTAATCGATTGCATAATGTCAAAGTAAACCCTAAAATGGCCAAAGAAGTCGTAAAATAAATAAATTACATTCAATACATTTGTTTTTTTGCCGATGGATAATTGTCATAATTTGCGCAATCGATTGCATAAACTTGGATGAAGATTTTAACACTATACCTGAGGAATGCCGAAAGTTATAAAACCTATTTGGGCAGCGTTATTTTAACTAATAGAGAATCAAAAATAAAAGCATGGAAAAAGTCTATGAATTTGCAAACAGAAATCGATTTCATCGAAGTCTATTTAAGGTAAGTACCTTTGGTTTATGTGTGTTTTACCTCTTCCTAGGCAGTTGTGGACCTAAATTGAAGAAAACTGATTTTGAGACCACTATTGAACAACATTTGGATTCCGCATGGAACGTAACCATGCCCAAAATATTGAAGAATATATTTCCTCCTAGCTTCAAAACTGATACAGTCATCGTTACGAATGGTAATCGATTCGTTGAGCGTCTAAATGATAGCATCGTAATTCTTTCCAAAAGAGGTGGAGGTGTTGTGCACATCCCAGAAGGTGTTTACAAAGTGAAAGGACCTGTCTTACTTGATTCCAATATCAATCTTAATCTCGCAGAAGGCGTAGAGCTGATTTTTTCGAACAATCCAGATGACTACCTTCCTGAGGTCAAGGCCCGCTGGGAAGGTACTTTTGCCATGAACTATTCTCCTTTGATTTATGCTATGGGCAAGACTAACATCGCTATCACTGGAAAGGGGGAAATCAATGGAAACTGCCAGGACACTTGGGGGCAATGGAAACCCAAACAAAATCCTGATAAAAAGACTATAAGACAATACGGCAATGATAAGGTACCACTTTCCGAAAGGATTTTTGGTGATGGCCACTATCTGAGACCGACGGGCATTGAGTTTATTGAGTGCAAGAATATTTTGCTTGAGGATTTCACCATTCATCATACCCCGTTCTGGACTATTCATCCTGTGCTTTCAGAAAATATAACTGCGCGCAGGCTCAACATCCAAATGGGCGTCCGTAATGATGATGGCATCGACCCGGAACACTGCAAGAACGTACTTATTGAAAAGTGCACGATTAACACCTGGGATGATTGCATAGCCATCAAAGCGGGCAGGGACCAAGATGGATGGGACTATCCACCCTCAGAAAACATCATAATACGTGATAATGATTTTACAAACGTAGTAGGTAGTGGATTCTGCATTGGATCGGAAATGAGTGGTGGGGTCCGCAACGTGTTTGTAGAGAACAACACATTGCGCGGTAGCGAAAAACATGCGTTTCAGTTTAAGAGCAACCCTGATAGGGGCGGTTTTATCGAGCAGGTCTACATGCGAAATATGAAGGTTATGGCCCCTGTATCTTATGGTTTTGAGTTTACCACTGACTATGCAGGTTGGCGTGGCAATGAACATTTTGTGAAATACAACGATTTTTATTTTCAAAATATCGAAATGGAAGCAGCTACAAAGATTTCAATTAAAATAAACGGTAGGGAAGAAGAAAACATCCACAGGGTATTCATGGAAAACATTACCATAAAGAAATCTCTTGCGCCCATGATTGCGAATCATGTTGAGGATTTAGTGCTGAAAAACGTATCAATCAACGGAAAAACCATAACCAAAAAAGACGTCACTACTGAAAAACAAAAATAGCATGTTTGATAGAAGAAAATTTTTAAGAACGACCACCATTGCGGGTGCTACAGCCATTACGCTGCCCATTACGGCCTGCAACGATGCGGCTAAGGCGATGGAGACTCCAAAAAATATCAAAAAACCGTATGACGGGGGAACCTTGGAGGCCGATATCACCGAAAGGGTAAAGGCAGCATTTGCCTCTCCGATAATAATTGATAAGATTGAGGTGGTCGATACTAAAAAGCGTTTCTTTTTAAGGGTTACCGATGTTGAGGGCAATCAAGGGGTGACGTCCATGAACAAGGGGCGTTTTATGGCCACGCAGACCATATTTACCCAATTGGCGGCCAAGAACTTTGTGGGCAAGGATGCTAGGGAAGTAGCTAATTTGCCAAACGAACTGCTAAAGTATGGCAGAAACTACAAGTTTGTCGGTCTGCCCTATTGGAATGGTATTGGTACCGTTGAGATTGCTATTTGGGATTTGTTGGGCAAGTTGGCGAATACCCCTGCCCATACTTTTCTAGGGGAACAGGTGCGAACCGAATATCCTGTATATATTTCGAGCTTGGAGCGTGAAGACCCTTACGAAGGCGAAACTGATAAAATTTTGAAGACTATTGAGGCCACTGGGGCTGAAGCCATCAAGTTCAAGGTTGGGGGGCGAATGAAAAATACAGAGCCCTACATTACCCGAACCAACGAATGGGTGCCCTATATGCGGAAAAGGGCTGGAGAGAACATTACACTGTACGTTGATGGCAATAGTTCCTATACTGCTGATGAGGCCATTGAGGTGCTTAGAATGCTCGAAGATCATAAGGTGGAGTTCTTTGAAGAGCCATGTTACTGGCAAGACCTATGGTCGCATAAATTGGTCAAGGACGCCGCAACAAGTTGTGCCATTGCAGGTGGGGAACAAGATTTCAGTTTTGACCAGTTTAAATTGATGGCCGAAATCGGAGCTATGGACACGCTACAGCCAGATGTTTATTATCACGGTGGTATGGTACGCACCTTGAAAATATCACACTTGGCAAACTATTATGGAGTAGGGTTTACGCCCCATTCCCCAAAGGCTGGGCCCATGGCCGCGGCCCCCACCCAGGTTTTTGCAGTTTGCCCCACGCTATCCCACCACCAAGAATATCGGGTAGGCGGTGAGAAAAGCCAAAGGGACTGGCACTCCCCTGTGCTCCCAAAAAATGGCAATATGAAAATCTTTACTGCTCCTGGGTTAGGCATCGAGTATGATACGGATATCTGGAAAAAGGAAGAAGTGTTCTGGAGTTCAAAAGTCTAAAACCTATGCTCGAATATAGTCCTTTGGACAATCGCCATAAATTGAAAGAAACCAAAATGAAAATTCTCCTTCTTGGTCTTTCCGTATTGTTTCTGAGCTGTAACACAAAAGAAAAAGGTATTGGAACCGACTCAGAAGATAATTCCCCCAATATTGTTCTCATCTTGGCCGATGATATGGGCTGGAGTGATTTGGGGTGCTACGGTAGTGAAATTAATACGCCCGTACTTGATAGTCTCGCATATACGGGGCATCGCTTTACCCAGTTTTACAATACATCAAAGTGTTTCCCTTCGAGGGCGGCATTGTTAACGGGGTTATATGCCCAGCAGGTGGGAGTGGGCAGAAGCTGGAAACCCAACTGGAAACAGTGCACCACTATTGCTGCCGAATTGAAAAATAAGGGCTATCGAACCTATATGGCAGGCAAGCACCATGGTGTTGATGTACCTACCGATTCCTTATTGGGTTTTGACGCTTATTACGGGTTGTTGAGCGGTTCGCATAATCAATTCAATCCTGGTGAGCAACGTCCAGGAGAACCAAAACCGGCCCAAAAACGGGTACGACCCTTTTATGTGGATGGTCAGCGATATGAACCCTATACGCCCGATAGCACCTATTACTCCACGGATGCCTTTACCGATTGGGGAATTAAGTATATCACTGAGGCGGTTGAAGAAGAATACCCTTTTTTTCTTTACCTGAGCTATACGGCACCCCACGACCCTTTGATGGCTTGGCCTGAGGATATTGCCAAATATCGCGGCAAATATAAAGTGGGCTATGAAACCATTCGACAGCGGCGTTTTGAAAGACAAAAGGAATTAGACCTTATTTCAGAGGATTTTGAGTTGTACGAACCCACCCATGTGCCTTGGCATACACTTTCCGAAGCTGAACAAGACACCGAAGACTTGAAGATGGCTATCTATGCGGCCATGGTTGATAGGTTGGACCAAAACATTGGCAGGGTTATGAACACTTTGAGACATTTAGGGCAATTGGAAAATACCATAATCCTCTTCATCTCTGACAATGGCAGTAGTGCTGAAGTGGTTGAGCTTTCAGGGGACGGAAAAATAGGGACCGTTGGACAATGGACAAGCCTTGGAGGTGATTGGGCCAATGTAAGCAACACGCCCTTTCGTATGTACAAAAACAACAGCTATGAAGGAGGTATCAACAGCCCTGCCATAATTAACTGGGCAAAACTAAACAACCAAAACGTCATCCATCATACATACTATGGACATTTTATTGATGTCTTTCCCACCTTGCTGGGGTTGATCGACCATCCGTATGAAGTCCAAGAAAAAGTACTCCCAACGGAAGGTATCAGTTTTGAAGCCATCCTAAGAGGTAAGGATACCGTTCCTGATCGCCCTTTATTCTTTGAATGGTCAACGGGCGCGGCTGCACGTAAAGGCGATTGGAAAATTGTCCGTGAGGGGGACGATTGGGAACTGTACCATTTGGCCACCGACCCTGGAGAGACCAATAACTTGGCACGGACACACACCCAAGAATTGGAACGAATGGTGCAACTCTTTAACTCGTGGAAAGAACGCATGGAAGCACAGTCACCGATTATACTTGAGGGCGAAGCCGCCAAATACGAAGAGAATTGTTGGCAATTGGATTCTTAGTACAAAAACCATTTTCAAATGATTGATAGAATAATGACCGCACTTGTTTTGATGGCCTTTTCGTTCATGGGTATTGCCCAACAGTTCAATACAGAAGCGGAAAAGGAATATTTTAAAACTTTGGCCAATCTTTCGCAAGCCTTGCTGAAGCAACAAAACACTGACAAATCAAGCCTAGAATACGGCGGATTGCTGGATCCTGAGAACAATATATATTATACCAGGGCTGCAGAAGCCCTGTATCCTTTTGTCATCATGTATGAACATACTGGAGAGAGGAAGTACCGCAAGGCCGCAATTGATTTGGGAAATTGGCTCATTACCAAACAAGAAAAGGCAGGTCAGTGGATAGAAAATCCGTGGGAATGGGATGGTACTACCGCCGACCAATTGTTGATGATGGCGGCGGCTTATCCTAAGCTAAAAAAATACCTGAGCAAAAAAGAGCGGGGAATTTGGGAGATTTCCATGCGTAAGGCTGGCATGTACCTTGTTGAAAAAATGAGTCCCGATTACGCAAGCATCAACTACGTGCCCACTTCGGCTTGCACTTTGGCCATGCTTTGGCAGAACGTGGCCCGTGAAGATATTTTTTTAAACAAAGCAAGAACACTGGCATGGCAGACCATTGCCAAAATGGACGAGGACCAATTTATACACGGTGAGGCCGCTAGAGTGCATGGAGTGAAATACGGGGTCGATTTAAGCTATCAAATGGATATGTCGCTTTGGGGTTTGACACTTTATGCTCGAATCACGGGCGATAAGGCTGCAGAGGACTACGCAAGAAAATCGTTGGCCAAGGTCATCCATTTTGTATATCCCAATGGAGTAATTGATGGTTCCTGGGGCGCCCGTTCTTATAAATGGACGGGTTATGGCACCAAAACCGCCGATGGTTCACAAGTGTTGTTCAGTCTTTTTGCCGATGAAGACCCTGCATACCAGACCGCTGCCTTAAAAAATCTGGAATACCTGCGCAGTTCCATCAAAAATGGGTTAGTGGGCTATGGCCGTGATGTATGGGCCTTTGCCAGCAAAACAGGTCAGCCTAACCTGTACCCTACGTTTGCACGAGCTAAAAACCTTGCAATGGCGTTGGAGTTCGGACGACATCAGAAGGGGGAGTCCAAACCCTTTCCCGGGCAACAGGGCGATTGGGTAAAATATTTTCCAACCATCAAAGTGGCCACGCTGAGAAAAGGGCCATGGATGGCCACCGTATCCGCTTATGATTACCATGATTACACCAGTTGGGGTGGTGACAAATACCGTCATTTCCCACGTGGTGGTGCTATGCTCAACGCGTATGCCGATGGATTCGGTATACTTCATGCTGCTTCACAGACGAAATATGTTAGGGGCGAAGAGATACACATGCCTCCCATGAAAGATTCCATAGTTCCGTTGACACCTCGTATCGAATTCAGGAATGAAAATGGATATTTTACCAATCTATACGATAACAAATCGAATATTACCATTGAAGAAGAAAACGAAAGTGTTCAAATAAGTACTAGTGGGGAACTATCAGACAGTAATTTTTTGCCTGGGGGCGTGGCCTATCATTATGATTATGACATTAGTGAAAACACTCTTATAAAGCACGTCTCGATTCGATATCATGACCGAAAACCGGATGTTCAAATAGTGGAACCCATTATCTTGAGCGAGGGTGTCTCACTGACAAGGATAGATGCCAGAACCGTTCGGATAACATCCTCAGAAAAAAGTATACTGTTCAAAGTATTGAAAGGCAATGTTGAACTGGTCGTAGGAGAAAATAAAGACAACAATTGGTTTCCCTTTCCAGGATTGTATGCAAATCCCATTACCCTAAAAATAACGACACCGGTAGAAGGTTTTAAGGAAGAAATTTCATTTTCCTATTCCTTTGAGAAAGGATAGTTGTTTTCGAGTTACCATTCTCGACACCAAAAAATATATGGGTTTTAGGGTTTTTCAATTTTGTCTGGATACTTAAAACCTATTCTGCATACAGAACATCCCAAGTGTTCAATTTGTCCAGGGTAAAATACACGGACGAGTTATTCTTTTTTTCAAAGGAAATATCATTGTCGTACAAAATGGATTTCATTGATTGGATGTTTTTGGAAGTATTCCATCGTAGCTCCAAATTTTTTAACACGGTGGCTTTTGGCATGGGTCGTTCCCCTTCATTGTTGACTAAGAAAATGAGGTAGCCCCTACCTTTTTTGAAGATATTGACCATGACCTTTTCATGATTTATAGTTATTACCGGCGCACTGTTGGGAGCAAGGTGCATAATGGCGTTTCTTAGGAGTTGTGAGCTTATGGGCAAACGATGTTCCCAAGCAAATCGCCCGACACGGCCCGGAAAATAAATATGGTTTGCGTTTGCAAAACCAAGCTGAAACAAAGAGGATTGTTTCCTCAAAGAAGCTCGCTCCGGAGGTACGCCCCATTTGTTCTCAGGGGAAAAATTAGGCACCAATGTCATTAAAGGTTGCGCATCACTTTCAATTTTAATGGCCTCCTCTCCGTAGGGAATCAATTTTGTATTGCCAAAGTCCTTAAAAAGCGGATGCAAAGTATCCTCAATGCGGTAATAGGCCCCTACTGGATTGGGCACGGTTTGATACCGTTTCTCTATGTTTAGGGACTGGTCAAAGAACACCTTTTCGCGCTTTTTGCCATTTTCGTCATCAAGGCCCGTTTCAAATGATGAGAGCGTTTTTCCTCCCTTTTTTGCAAAATCAGAAATGATTTCATAAACCGCATTGCTTATCTTTTTTTGGTTGGGCAGTATTAATAGGTCATATCCCTCCAACTTGTCTTTCTTTATATTGTATTCTGAGAGCACGTCAAACTGTACCTGTGCATTGATGAGCGTTTCAAAAAATCCGTATAGTTCGTTCTCTGCTTCCTTAAAGTTCATCACACCATTAAGCACACCCACTTTTGCTTGTTTGATGTTAGCACTTAAATAAGGCTGTATTTTTTCAATTTGACGATTGAAATCACGCACTAGCTCCAACGTCGTTTTATCTTCCATCACTTTGGGGAAACCAGTGGTCGAGGGCAACCAATTACCGCCGTTCGAAATGATTTGGGCCGTCCAAAAATCAAACTCACCCTTGGGTAGTGCTGCATGTCGCCATTTCAGGCCTGGGGCTGTGTTGGTGAGTATCAAAGGGCGTTCGCCATTGTTGTGCGTTGCCCGGGCAAAATTGGTCTCCACTGTAGCTTTCCAACGTGGGTCCTGCATTGACCATCCATCTTTGTAATCATCGCGTGGCTGGGTAGAGTTCACATCACAATATTGACTCATGAATTCAATGGTTTCCCGTTGCTCTAATTTCAAACGCCCGACCAGCACCGTGTTTGGATTCACGGCTTTGATGCCCGCATGCCAGTTTTTCCATGTCTCGTAGTAACTTTTTATTCTGAACTCACTCAATTCTTTTTTGGATCCTTGGGCCATAGATTTGCCATACCATTTCCTGAATAGCGTCCTGGAATATGGGCCATAGGACAGCTTATGGCTGGCAAAGCTGAAAAAGAAGGCATCAGGAGCGTATTTTTTAATAATTTCCTGCATAGCAGGTATTGCTACGGCTTCATTGCGATAAGGGCCCGCCCCATCGGTATCGATGAGCTTGTCGAAGAGCCCTGGCCTTTTCAAGGTGTTGTAACTCGGACTGCCCTCTGAATCAAGCACAAACCATTCGGGGAAGTCCACATAGGTATCTTGTGTGGTCTTGCTCCAATCGGTACGAGCCAATACCTTAAGACCATGCTTTTTGGCTGCAGCATTAAGTTCACCAAATACATCTCGACCTTTCATATATGGATTCTTGTTATGGTAGGGCACCTCTGTAGGATACCATGCATAAATGCCTGCCGTTTGCAACATGATGCCCTCGGCACGAAGAGTATCTTTAGCATAAAGAATCAGTTCTTCAGCATCGATTAATGGGGCATCTTTTACCTGTAGATTGAACTGAAGGAAACGGTGTGGTGCTTTCCACCAATCAATGTTGTTATTGTCTTGTGCCAAAAGCGGTTTCGCTCCCAGTATGATAAGCCATGAGAATAGTGCAATTTTTCGTTTCATTTGTCCCTTTATCGATTAAGTATATGGTCATATGCTTTCGTAGAGGCTTTTATTTACGGCACGCTCAGCAACGATTTCCATTTCTGGTCAAACTTTTTGGCTGCTTCGGGTCGATAAAGCAATGCGTTCAAAGCTTGAACCAGAACCATAAGGGTTTTGAGCGAAAACATCTCGTTTAAATAGATAATCGCCACACTATCCTCACCTAATCCATACAACATCCATACAACGCTTCAGCTAACCACATCCCTAAATGGGAAATCACTTTTGGCAACTTTTTTGACAAAGTGGATTTCATTCATCATCCTATTCTTAAGGTTTTAAATGCTCATGACCACCCTAATACTTTAATCGTTATTGTGTAGATAAAAAAGTTTAGGGTAAAATGGTTCAGATTATTACTTCGCTAAAATTGACCACTTGGATTAGACACGTGATTCGGGTCCTCGGAAGTGTTTTGTCGTGAGGTTGAAGTCGTAGAAGGTTTCATAGGGGTTTAACTTGACCAGAGTATATTCTAAATAAAACAGCATCTTTAAATCTACTTTAGCTCTAAAAGCATTTTTCTATACACACAGAAGAAATAATAAACTACAAAGAAATCGAGACCATTTATTTAATTTTAAAAAGTAGTCTCGATTTAGCCCTTTAAATAAGACATTGTTTACTATTAAATGAAAGTAAACAAAACGAAAAAACCTGTAAATCAGTAATTTACAGGTTTAATGATTTGAAATGGTGTTATTTCAGTGGAGCCGGAGGGATTCGAACCCTCGTCCAAACAAGCAATTGCAAGGCTTTCTACATGCTTAGTTTTTGTTCGGTTTTCGTGGTAAGGCTGACCAAAAACCGCCTACCATACCCTTAGCTTCTTTAGGTTTACGCTCTTACCGAAGCCGTAAAAACGCTATGTTGACTTTTATGGTGCTCCTAAAAAGGTCGCCATCAACAAGGGCTACCAAGGAACATTCAGCTTTCCCGCCTGGCGGGACTAGGCTTGGACTTACTATAATTCAGTCAATTAAGCAGCTAAAGCGTAGTTATTTTCGCCATTTAAAAAGTTGGAACAGAGATTAACGAGCATCGATTCCATAGCTCGGCATGCTTACATTACCATTGGTCTTGCTGTCAAAACCAGTCGGCCCCGTAATGAGTTAGGTAAGCTTTGCTTACCGCAAACGAATTACGTCCTGAACTTGTTTCAGGACCTCATCCTATCTCATTTTTTTATCAAAGAACCAGCGTCACTTCAAGTATCATGCGTGCATGATGTATCGAGCAGTGGGCGTTTGCTCCTTCACCAAGGTTTCGGAGCACCGGGCTTTCAGCTATATCTCTCTGTAACTACTCCGTAGTGAAAGAGAGGATGTCGCCTCTATCCCTAACGCGGGCGCCAAAGTTAATTAAAAGTTTGTTTACCCTTTCCAAACCCCTTATTTTAGGTCAACAATTATACCAAATCACTGATGAAGTTCGGAATCATACAAGAACGCAAAAATCCACCCGATCGCCGGGTGGTCCTTTCTCCAACCGAATGCCAAAATGTCTTAAATCAATTCCCCGACGCCAAAATCAAGGTGGAAACTTCACCCATTCGGGTATTTACCGATGCCGAATACGAAAAAGCAGGGTTTTCCGTCCATCAAAATGTGGAAGATTGTGATGTAATGCTTGGTGTAAAGGAAGTCCCTATCGATGCTTTGATTCCCAACAAAAAATACTTCTTCTTTTCCCACACCATAAAAAAACAACCCTATAATCGGGATTTGCTGTTAGCTATTTTGGATAAGAATATTGAGCTCTACGACCATGAGGTCATAACCAATCCTAAAGGACAACGCTTGGTGGCTTTCGGTCGTTATGCGGGCATTGTAGGGGCGTATAATGGAGTACGGACCTATGGACTCAAATATAGGACCTTCAACCTGCCCAAAGCAGAAACCCTACGTGACCAACAAGCCTTGATAGATGAGCTTCAAAAAATACAATTGCCTAATATCAAAATCTTATTAACAGGTAAGGGTAGGGTAGGCAATGGCGCCAAGGAAATGTTGGATGCCATGGGACTCAAAAAAGTAAATGTGTCAGAATACCTTTCGGATACTTTCAACGAACCGGTGTATTGCCAAATAGATGCTTCGGAATACAACAAACGTAAAGATGGTGTTCGTGGCAATAAAACCGATTTTTTTGCCAATCCCGAGGAGTACAAATCCAACTTCTTTCGCTTTGCCAAAGTGACCGATTTCTATATCGCTGGACACTTTTATGGAGATGGTGCTCCTTACCTCTATACTCGCGAAGATGCCAAACATCAAGATTTCAATATAAAAGTAGTGGCCGACGTAAGTTGCGATATTGATGGTCCCGTGGCTACAACCATAAAACCTAGTACTATTGCAAACCCTATTTATGGGTACGACCCGGTTTCTGAAACCGAAATAGACTTTAAAAACCCTAACGCCATTGCAGTAATGGCCGTGGACAATTTGCCTGCCGAGTTGCCTCGAGATGCCAGCAACGGTTTTGGTGAGGCGTTTTCAAAATATGTGATTCCGGCTTTTTTCAATGGAGATAAAGATGGTATTTTGGAACGGGCAAGAATGACATCGGGTGGTAAACTCACTACAAGGTTCAAATATTTACAGGATTATGTAGATGGTGGATAGTCCGGCACGCTTTACCGATGTGAATAACTTACATGCTCGGCTAAGGTTAATTTTTCTTATATTGTTGCTCCTTTATAGCCAAAGCAGTGAAATTCAACTGGTTGATAACCAAACAAACGGACTCTTCCATCAAAAGAGCTTGTATCGATTTAGAATATCGACTACGACCTAGAATCACCAAATTCTTAATGTCCCGTTTAGAAGCTGAATGCTGTGGCGATTTTACCTGTTTTCATTTCGATGTGGATATCAAGAATCAGTGGATTTGGATTTCCGAAAAAACCCCACAGGACTATATTGAGCGCATTAAGGAAGATTTTGACATCGAGATAAATGGCTCACATCTGTTCTCGGTTGCTTGATTCATATCTTCATGGTTTTCCCAACCTCCGGAACAAGGAAAAACTAACCCATAGGAAAAGACCAAAAGTTATGCTTATCAGCCATGTACTGGTGTAACCCAAACTGATGCTCATTTTTGAGAACAGTGTTGCTGGTTTCAGAAATAAATCCCAAGAATTGAATCGTAGGAATCGTCCCAAATAGATTCCATAACCACTCAAAATGCATATAGCGAATAAGATGAAATCAACTACCTTTTTTGGGAGTTGTTCGGAAAGCAGCTTATTCATATCAAACAAGGACAGTATCCCGAATAATAATCCATTCAAAGCAAAGGCAAATATAATAATGATATCAAGCCAGAATAAATGGGAACCCTTGTGCTGTAGATGAATAAAGTCGGTTATGATGTATGGACTGTTGGGCAAAAACAAAAGCCAACTCGTAAAACCTAGAAAGAACATGATTTTTGATTGCATTGGTTTTACATAAAGAAGGGCCTGTGTTATGGCATATGGGATTCCTGCCAAGAAAAGATTCCATACCAGAAAAAGGAACGGCCCGCTATGTGTAACGTTTATTCGGAAAACAATCAATACAAAGGCAAAGACTACAGATAGTATAAGATGGGTATAGGGTTTTAATGGAGATAAACTGATTTTCATTAGGCTTGTTTTAAGTCAAAAAATGTATAAATAGAATGGCAATGGGATAATTGAACAAGGCTATTACAAATGCAAGAAAGTGTTGCTCAATGTCCTTAGGGTTCAATAGCGTATTTGCAAATACTAGTAGCAGCATGAGAGCATTCACAATACTGGCTAGAACAAAAAAAACCATTGATAGGCCAATCAAGAAATCGGATTGCTTAATAAGTAATAAAAGAAACAACAAGGTTCCTATTGCGAAATAGATGAGGTTGCAATAAACGACAACCCTATTCATTTTATATGTGAAATATGCCATCATTTTTGCCTCGAATTCGCTAGTTGATAATAGGTGTACTCTTGCCAGGTACGTTCGTTTTGTGCCGTGATGAATGTTTTTGCTTTTTCTTCAATACGTTGTTTTTGGTATGAAGTTATCAATGCATCATTCTCAATGGAATAGTGATATAATTGTTGACTGTTGGTATTGCCAAGACCAATGAGGTAATCAAGGTCTGGATTCTCAATATGCTCGATATTGTACCAAGTAATGGCTTTGTCCCAAGGAATGCTAGCACTGATAATCAAGCAATAAAAGGCCACAATGGAATTCGCTCGTAAAAGGAAAATAAAGCTGCGTACCTGTGCTACTTTCAAATATGTTGTAATCAGACCTATTAATGTGAGCAATAGATATACAAAAACACCGATACGTTTGTAGGTAAAGCCCAAGGCTTCCACATATTGATGGTTTTTATACCAAGTAAAGACAACAAGGATGATGTTAAGAGCCACCCAGATATAGGTTAAACTTTTTATGCGTCCGTTCCCTTTATAAAAATTGAGGTCGCCCCTAAAAAAATATAGGATGATCAAAATGGCACAGACAATGGAGAACATGAGAGCATAGACCCCTTCGTGAACCGCTTGGGAATGTCCAGAATTGCTTATCTCTACTGACTTATATAGGTAGATAAAGTCAGTCGTCAAAAAGAATAACAATAGTACGTTAAGTGAAAGGAATATGATGCTCCCCAAGGTTTGCTGGCTTCTTAATTTTTCCAGGGTTGGGATTGAGAATGGTTCCTTGGGCGGATTTAAGTCATTGCTTTGTTGGGCATCTAATTTTATGAGCTCTTTTGGATGGTAAGGGGCTATGATGTGTAAAAAGCATATATATCCTAAAAGTGTAAAAAACAGCCAAGGAATGCTAATAAAACTCAAATTGATACTTCCAATCAAATTGCTGAAAATAGGATTGGCATTCTGGTAAAGAAGGGTAAACGGAACCAATACAATAGCCGCCAAAAGAATCCCTTTAATAGTATCCGTGGTTCTCTTTGACCATCTTTTCTCTTGCTTCTTAGGATTTTTCTCTCGTTCACTGAATTTTAGAATTGATGCGATAATCATATTCACAATTCCTATCAACCCACTTAGATAGAGTGAAGCTTTTGATGTTATGGATTTACCCATAAGAACAAAAAAGCACATGAAATAGATGAATATTTTATAGGAAGTGGGGTCCATAAAGACCATTATGGCAGCAAAAAGGTAGGCGCAGATATAAGGCCATGGTACGGGTCGTTCCTTTCTGACCGAGAGCAATATCAGGAATACAATAATGGAAAGTAAAACAAGGTTGAGACCAAAACTTTTGCTGTACAGTAAAACACTAAAGGAGAGGGCGCCTAAAATAGATTTTATGTGAATATTCATGACTAAATGATTTTATTGGATTAAAAATGCGGATTGGATTTTCCCAAGTGGCTGTTCGAGCATTTTGGAAAAATCGAGGTGATGAAATCTATAGGCCGATTTGCCTTTTTGATATGCTTTTTTAAAAAGCTGGTAACAGTCGGGATATAAAAATGTTCCGATGCCTATGACAGTAAAGAGGTAAAGACTCTTTTTTCCATTTCCCAAAAGATAATATTGCATACTGATTTCTTCCGGCACCGAAATACCGGTGTTGGTCAATACATGAAAAACATCATGGTTTTCCAATTTTGGCTGTATCTCAAAACGGTGTTTTAAAAGAAAAGCCCCCAAATGAAAGCCCAAACTATGCTCAGGATAGTGAACAAGTTCTGTTACGGATATGTTCCAAGCACAGTTCTTTTTTAAGAATTTTTGATAGGGCTTTTTGCTCCACTCATATAAATGTTCTAGAATAACAGCTCTCATTTCGTTTACTTTAAAAGTACTTTGAAATTCAAAGTAAATACATAAAAAATTTTATTTTCCAATAAGCTTTTCAAGTGCGTCAATATGCTTCTTAAACTCTATCTTCCCGAGGGGGGTTGCTGAGTAACGTGTGTTCGGCTTTTTCCCGATAAACTGTTTTTCAATCAAAATATAGGCTTCTTTTTCCAAGGCTTTGGTGTGGCTGGCCAGATTACCATCGGTAACACCCAACAACTCCTTCAAGCGATTGAAATCCGCATGTTCGTTCACCATAAGAATACTCATAATGCCCAGACGTATACGATGGTCAAAAGCTTTGTTTATGTTATTGATTATGCTCACAACCTATCTTCTATCATATTTAAAATACATCAATGTTCCATAGATAATATGACACACTCCAAACCCCAATATCCAGAACCACAATCCGTAACCGATAAAATAAGCAGAAATCAAACCTAATATGATATTCGTAATGCCAAGATAGCGTACATCTCCCAAAGTGTATTTACTGGCATTGAGGCAGGCCATACCATAAAATATCAAAGTGGCGGGAGCAATCAGAACCCAATACTGCAATCGTATGAGCAATAGAATAAAAATACCACCGGTAATCAATGGAATCAGAAAATTCACAAGCAATCTTTTTGAAGAGGCATCCCAAATCTTCTCACCACTTTTATTCGCTTTCTTATACGTCAGTATAAAAGCAGTGATTACAGCAAAAAAAACAACTCCCGCCGCCACGGATAAAATCGACAGCTTTATTTCCTCATAGGTATCAAACGTCCAACTACTTGGATATAAAATCAGATATCCCAAATATCCACCAATAAGTGCATATACTCCAGCAAGTATACCGGAGAGGCCACTTAAGGATATAAACCGTGATGAACGGCTCATCATATTTTTGATTTCTGAGATGTCTTCTAAATATTTTTTTGAATCCATTTTGAAAGTACTTTGAAATTCAAAGTTATAATTTATTTGAATATATTTCACTTTTTTTGATTAAAATCGTTGAACAACAACAATCGACCAGAAAGCAAATGGCAATGAAGAGTTCAGTATATATCAATGCAATTGGAAAATATCTACCAGGCAAACCCATTGGTAATGAAGAAATGGAAGCATACTTGGGTATGATAAATGGGCAGCCATCACGAAGTAAAACCAGAATGCTTACCCAAAACGGAATTAAAAAACGGTATTATGCACTGAACAAGAACCAAGAATCTACTGAATCAGTTGCCGGTATGACCGTTAAAGCAATAGACGATTGTTTTGGTAAGGCCAACTTGAGTCAACAAGCGATTCAATTTCTAAGTGCAGGAACCACACAGGGTGACCTTCCCATACCTGGATTTGCAAGTATGGTTCATGGGGCATCTACCTTACCAATATGCGAAATTACAAGTCACCAGAGCGTATGCACCGCGGGAATGATGGCGATTAAAAGTGCTTTTTTAAACGTTCAATCCGGGCAAATTGAAAATGCTGTGGCATGTGCCGGAGAACTCGCCAGTAGAATGTTCAAGGCAAAACGATTTGAAGGTCAAGATGCGATTACGGAAAAAGGCTCTCTGCCTTTAGATACCGATTTTTTGCGATGGATGCTCTCCGATGGCGCTGGCGCCTTCTTAATTCAGGATAAACCAGATAAAAAAACAATTTCCCTGGAGATTGAATGGATAGACCTTAAGTCTCATGCTACCGATTTCGAACCGTGTATGTATACTGGGATGAATAAAACCAAGGAAGGCGAGCAGGGTCCAAGTTGGATAGACTTTGATAGTTTTAGCGCTGCAGATAGGGCAGGGGCCATTAATCTGAAACAGGATATTCGCTTGGTAAACAATATTGTGGGGCTCGGTGTTCAACACTTTTTCAATTTGGTGGATGCTGGTAAAATCGATACCAAATCTTTGGATTGGTTTTTATGTCATTATTCTTCAGAATATTTCAAGCAACCTATTTTGGACCTATTGCAAAAAGGAGGTGTGGAAATTCCCGAAGAAAAGTGGTTTACCAACCTGCATTCCAAGGGCAATACAGGTTCTGCATCCATATTTATAATGCTTGAAGAATTGTTGTACAAAGCTGACCTCAAAGATGGGCAGCAAATTTTGTGTATGGTTCCGGAGAGTGGTCGTTTCATTACTTCCTTTATGATGTTAAAAGTGGTTGCTCCTTCAGAAACCAAAAAAGAGTTGCCCTTAACTTATGAAGACGAGATTATTGCACCGACCATTGCAACTGAAGGTAGGCCTATACAAGAAAAACTGGTCCGTGGATTAACCTCAGTTTGGGTCGATTTTGAAAAAGAACTACGCCACACACCCATCATCGAAAAAATATATAATGGTACCATTACCCTTGAAGAATATCGTCTTTTGTTATTGAATTTACGGCAGCAAGTGGTGGATGGTTCCCAATGGATAGCGAGGGCCGCCTCAAACGTTAGCATGGAATATTTTGATGTTCGATCATCTTTCATTTCACATTCTAGGGACGAGCATAGAGATTATCAATTGTTGGAAAAGAACTATATCAACTGTGGAGGGGATAAGAATGATCTTTACGCTGGAGAGAAAAATATAGGAAGCGAAGCATTAAGTGCTTACATGTTCCATACAGCAAGCAAACCCAACCCTTTTGATTTGTTGGGTGCCATGTTTATCATAGAAGGTTTGGGAAATCGAATTGCGGGTAAATGGGGCAGGGCTGTCCAACAATTACTAAATTTGACTAAGGAGCAGGTATCCTTTTTTACCTATCATGAAATCAGTGATAGCAATGAAAATCATTTTGAACGATTTGAAAATGCCATCAATTCGGATGCACTGACGGAAGAGTTGGCCAAAAAGATTCTTAAATCCGCCAAGGTGGTAGCAAAATTGTACCGAATGCAGTTGGCAGAAATTGGAAATTACTAAACCCTAAAGCAATGTTGCATAAAAGTGAGTATTTCAAGAATTTGGAGCATGACCCTCGCGACCCCAGTCATTGGCATACCCTTTATCTTGATAAGAGTATCCCCTTTAGTGACGATGCCAAAGCCGCTTTCCTTTACGATTCCAATAGAAAGTCAAGACAGTTTTTGTTGCCCTTTTTAAGGGTTTTCTCAAGACTGTTTATCATCATATTGCAGGTGTTCAAAGTTTTTTCGCCCAACCTCATCAACGCTCCTAAGACCTTGCACAAGTGTTTGTATTTGGGAATGAAATATTGGATTAGTCCGGAAGCGAATTATTTAATATTGAGACACTTTTACTTAGGTTCCGAAATTTTAAAGTTTATTAAGGATAATGTCAAGGGAAGTGAAGAGATTCCTATGAATCCCTTAAAGCCATTATCCGTGCAAGATGTAAAGGACAACCTTTTTTTAGAGCATGATTTAAACCTCTATAATTTCATCATTAATTTGAATAAGGCCATAGCGGAAAAAGGGCTGAAGGTAGAAAAGGTAGCAACTCCAAATTTTGATGCATTGACAGAGGGAGAGATTCCTTTTGAAGAGTTTCGGGATAAATGGACCAATTTTATGGATTTGTCTTCTGCCATTGAGATCTTTACCCCGGTATATCAATTCTTTCTTACGGATAATGATTTTTGGAGGGCCAGTAATTCTTTGCAGTTAGATGAGGTAATTGGAATTTATGCTTCTACGATTATGGATTGTCCGGAAAAGCTTGTAGGGCTTAACAATAAACATCCAATGATTCCGCTTCCAACCTACGGTGCTGCTTTTCGTTTGACTCTTCATGGGCTTTCTACCGAAATTTTACATGCCCTATTGGTGGATGGAAAGAAGTTAGCGCAACAGGGCAAATCAGTGGCATAGTAACTTTAAAATTATGGTGAAACATACCATTTCAAGGTTTTTCTATTTTTAAAACATGAACCCGGCTGAAGAATACATATTGTCAAGGACGGAGCCCTACAGAAGTATATTGTTACATCTTAAGGCGGTCATAGAATCGGTTATTCCCAATGTGGATATGAAGTTTAAGTGGAGCATACCATGCTTTTATGAGGGAAAACATCCTATTTGTTATCTGAATGCCTCGTATAAAGGTAAATATGTAGACATTGCCTTTTGGAACTCTGCCCATTTGACCAAACATGTGGAACTAATGTTCAGTGAAAAAAGAAAAGTGGTTAAGTCCTTTCGCTATAGTAGTTTGGAAGAAATTAATAATGAGGTTTTAATGGACGTACTCAATGAGGCAAGTTCCCTTAAAGAAAAGGGATTTTACAAAAAAAGCTAAAGTTGGGCAACCACCTGTCGTATTGCCACCAAATCGCTAAGTAGTTTTTCCAACAAACTTAAATCCAACATATTTGCACCATCACTTTTAGCATTCGCAGGATCAAAGTGCGTTTCCATAAAAAGTCCATCCACTCCCGCGGCGATTCCGGCCCGTGCCATGGTTCCAATAAGTGCTGGACGCCCCCCGGTAACCCCGGAAGATTGATTGGGCTGTTGAAGTGAATGGGTCACGTCCAGGACTACGGGTGCATACTCTTTCATGGTAGGAATTCCTCTAAAATCGACAACCATATCTTGGTAACCGAACATAGTGCCCCTGTCCGTTATCCAAGCTTGGTCATTTCCGGAATCAGTAACCTTTTTCACTGCATGTTTCATACTTTCCGGACTCATAAACTGCCCCTTTTTCAGATTTACAACCTTACCGGTTTTTGCCGCAGCTACGACCAAATCCGTTTGTCGTACCAAAAACGCTGGTATCTGGAGTACATCCACATATTCTGCTGCTTTTTCGGCATCATTGATTTCATGAATGTCCGTAACGGTAGGAACTTCAAAGGTTTCTGATACCTTTTTCAAGATTTTCAGTGCTTTTTCATCCCCAATTCCGGTAAAGGAATCAATACGGCTTCTGTTGGCTTTCTTAAAACTGCCTTTAAATACATAGGGAATTTTAAGCTTATCTGTAATTTCAACAACCTTTTCGGCAATACGGAGAGCCATATTCTCACCTTCAACCGCACAGGGACCGGCCAGCAAAAAGAAATTATCCTCCGTTGTATGTTTTATCTGGGGAATGCGACTTAACTGCATACGTTTAGTTTTGGCAAAAATACTATTTTGAAAAAGTTTCTGTTATCACTAAGCACCCAAATACACCTACTATGCGAAACTTTATACTTCTTTTTGGGTTTCTGAGCACCCAATTGGCACTGGCCCAGTTTGGGAAAAACTGTGAAGTGCGGCAAATCAAAATCAATATGTTCCACCCCGGTCTTGAGTATGAAATGAGTTTGGGGGTCAATTCAACTTTGGATGCCCGTGTGGCCTATCAATTTTCACTGGACCCATTTGTTGCTGAGCCTATTGAAAATTACAAGTTGTTTCCGGCAATAACACTTCAGAATAGATATTATTACAATTTCGATAGACGGGCCACTAGTGGTAGGCAGATTTATGGAAATTCCGCCAATTATATAGCTCCTTCCGCTTCGGTTTTTTTTGCCGGTGATGATTTTACAGGGGATGATATTCCTAGAAGTACCTTTGCCACAGCAGGTTTGGTCACGGGAATACAAAGAAGTTACAATTCAGGTTTAAGCTTCTCCGTGGATGTTGGTGCGGCCTATTACCTGGGTGAGTTCAATGGAGGGATATATCCAGTTTTTAATTTGAGTATCGGTTGGATTGTAAGTGAAAAAAGATGGTGCGTTGGGCGATAGAGCTTAGAGCATTATTTTTTTTATGGCATCCATATATCCCCGACTGACCCTCACTATTTCTTCATTATCCATGGTCACATCATAACTTTTCCCGTATCTTTTTAGCTCTTTCACTCGGTCCAAATTAATAATGGAGGAACGATGTACTCGTAAAAAAAGTTTGGGGTCCAGTTTTTCTTCCAAATCGCCGATTCCAAAATTGCTTAAGTAAGCCTGGTCATGTGTGTGTACCTTGGAATAATCCCCATAGGCCTCTACCCAAACAATGTGTTCGCACTTTATGGTAATCAGCTTCTTGTTGTACTGAACCAATACGCGACTGGGATACGCCGTATCTTCCATAAAAACGCTCTGGGCCAATTCACCAATTTTCGAAATACTTGAATTCAATCGTTCCACAGCTGTTTTGAAGCGCTCTTTTGTGTAAGGTTTTAATAAATAATCCACCGCATGGACTTCAAATGCTTTCAAAGCATATTCATCATAGGCGGTAGAAAAAATAATGTCTGGAATTTCTTCTAAATGGTTCAATACCTCAAATCCAGTTTTCCCAGGCATTTGAATGTCCAAAAAGACCAAATCGGGCTTAAATCGATTGATTTCATTGATGGCGTCCACACCATTGTTGACTTCTGCAATCAAAACCAAGTTTGGGTAATCTTCAAGGAACTCCTTTATAAGAATCCTACCTGCCTTTTCATCATCTGCAATGAGCACTTTTTTCACAGGGCAAAACGAATTTTAAGCCCTTGGGGCTCATTGTCAAGGATTTCCAAATGGGATTGATACATTTTTTGTAGGCGTAAACGCGTATTGGTCAGACCGACTCCTCTGCCAAAAATACTTTCCTTGTCTTTTATTCCCGCTCCCGTATCCGCTATTTCAAACTTCAATTTTTCTCCATCCTTGAAGATGGAAATAGAGATTTTCCCACCCTTTAATTCGTTTGCGATGCCGTGTTTTACGGAATTCTCAACCAATGGTTGTAAAAGCATAGGCGGGATTTTTTCGGTATATAAATCCGGGGATACATTGATTTCTATGTTCAAACGTTCTTCAAACCTTGCTTTTTCCAGTTCCAGATACTTTTTTACAAACTCAAGCTCTTCTTCCAATGGTACCCATTCTTCTTTAGTGGCTTTTAATTGATAACGGAACAAATCGGACAAAGTAGCAATTAACCTCCTTGTCTTTTCTTGTTTGGGCGGTACTGAAGCATTAATAGTATTGAAGACGTTGTACAGAAAGTGCGGATTGAGTTGGGCTTTGATGGCTGCAAGTTCACTTTTTAATGCAGCTTGTTTAAGTTCTCCTTCAAGCTTGAGCTTTTTCTGATTTTCACGATAATGCTCGTACGCGTGAAAAATACCAAATTGAATCAAATAGAACAGTCCAGGGATGTATAAATCCCATACGGAGCTAGAACCCTCTAAATGAAACCATCCTAGGGCTTCGCTAATCTCATAATAGATTTTCTGCGAACCAAAAATGAAAAAGGGGAGAAAAATTATGTGCAGAACCAATCGTTCCCAAAGCTTTGAGTTTTTTAGGTGAACGAATAGAAACCACCAAATTGGAATAGTAAAAAGGAAGAAAATACAGTACTGCAAAGCACCACCATCAATGAAGGCATAAAGACCAAATAAGGAACTTGATTCTTTGCGAACATCCATAACACTTAACCAAACGGTAAGGTGATAAAAAAAAGCAGACACCATATAAAAGGCAAGGACCATTAAAAGTTCCTTTAAAGTAATGCCCCAAATGATTTTTCTGTTCATGTCGGTTTTTTTGGAAAGATACTTTTAAAACCAGCTTCCTAAATATACATAAAAGTTGAATTGACCTATAGGTCGATGAATGGCCCTTGGACCATTCATGGAGATATGGGTCAACTCGTCGGGTTGCACTTTCAATGTTGTAACCAAATTCAAATTTTTGGGTATTCAATTTTAAATAACGACGATCATGAAAACCATTTTGACTTTACTTTTATCGTTTTTTGCCACATTTTCTTTTGGGCAAAAAATATCGGGAACCCTCAAATCTGCATTGGATGAACCCATTCCATATGCCGCGGTCACCATCAACTCTCCATTGGATTCTTCTTTAGTAAAAGCTACCATAAGCAATGAGGATGGAACCTTTGCGCTGGTTGGGATGCTTCCTAGTGAATACCTATTTAACGTATCTGCTCTTGGATATTCGGATCACAACAAAAAAATAAACTACGTCGGGGGGGATTTGGTATTGAAACCGATAGTAATGACCGAGGCTGCACAAAACTTGGAAGAAGTGACAGTGGTGGCCGAAAAACCAATGGTTCAGGTTTTGGCCGACAAAACTGTTTTTAATGTCCAAAATACAATCAATGCAACAGGCACAAGCGCTTTTGAATTATTAAGAAAAGCTCCAGGAGTTATAGTTGACAACGATGGAGGTTTTATTGTTGAGGGAAAAACCGGAGTACAAATATTCATTGATGGAAAGTTATCCATACTTCAAGGAGAAGATTTGATCAATTTTTTGGAAAGTCTTCAAGCTACGGATATTGAAGCAGTGGAAATCATCACCCAACCCTCTTCAAAATATGATGCTGCAGGAAACGCGGGAATCATCAACATCAAGCTTAAAAAGGATAAGAGCCTTGGAACCAACGGAACCTACAATACTGGAGTGACCACAGGTGATTTTGCGCGATACAATTCTAGTATTAATTTCAACAATCGAGGGAAAAAAGGTAACCTTTATGGTACCTATAGTAATCGATTTGGAAAGACTACAGGATTTATTAACCTGCTTCGGACTCAATCCAATACTCAATTTGATGCCCGCACTACAAGTATTTATGACCGAAATAGTAACAACATAAAGTTGGGTTACGATTATTATCTGGATTCAAAACATACCATCGGTGCCATTTTTAATGGAAATTTTAACAACAGTTTCAACACAAATAATACGCGTACACCCATACGTCCAGCTGGGATTGCAGAGCTGGATAGCGTACTGGTAGCATTAAATCAAGTGGACAATACATCCTATAACATTAATGCAAACATCAATTATAAGTACGCGGATACCTTAGGTCGTAGCCTTAATGTGGACCTGGATTATGGAGGGTACAATAGTGATAGAAATGCGTTTCAGCCCAATACTTTTTTTGATCCTTCGGAGTCCGTGGTTTTTCGGGAAACGATTACCTTCCAAGAAACGCCTATCGATATTGAGATAGGTACAGCAAAAGTAGATTATGAACAAAACTTCCTAAAAGGAAAGTTGGGGGTAGGCTTTAAATTTTCCTATGTGGATACTGATAATACTTTTAACTTTTTCAATGAAATCAATGGGCAAAACGTATTGGACGATACCCAGAGCAACGAGTTTCGGTATACGGAAAATATCAATGCAGGGTATTTCAATTACAATAGAAAATGGGGTAAATGGAACCTACAGTTTGGTCTTCGTGTCGAAAACACGGTATCCGACGGGAATTTAGAAAGTACACAAGAAAATGAAAACAACAGAGTTGAACGAAACTTTACGGATTTCTTTCCATCAGGTGGACTTACGTATCAATTAAACAGAAAGAATCAATTTGCACTGAATTACAGTCGCAGAATCCAAAGACCTAATTATCAATCCCTTAATCCGTTTCAATTTCGGTTGAATGAGCTTTCTTTCAGTGAAGGGAATCCTTTTTTGCAACCTCAATATACCAACAATGTAAAGCTTTCCCATACTTTCAATTACCGATTGACAACGTCCATTAGTTACAGCCGAATTACTGATTTTTTTGCAAGAGTTACCTTGGAAGAAAGTGAAAGTATAAGCAACTTGACTACACTGAATGTGGCAAATCAAGAGGTGTTTAATCTAGGGGTCTCCTATCCAAAAAAACTTTTCTCTTGGTGGGATGTGTATGTGAGTGTAAATGCTTTCATCAGTGATTACCAAGCTACCAGTCCTGAGTTTTTACCGGTTCGGCAAGAAACGCTCAACTTCTACGGTCAGAATACATTTACCTTACGCAATGATTGGAGGTTTGAGGTTTCGGGTTGGTATAATTCTCCTTCAATCTGGGGCGGAACCTACCAAACGGATTCCTTAGGGTCTTTAAACGCCGCGGTACAGAAGAAGTTCATGGATGGGCGCTTTACCGCCAGATTGGCTGTGAATGATATTTTGTTTACTTCTCCATGGAGTGGAATTACCCAATTTGGTGAATTGTTCATAGACGGTAGTGGAGGCAGCGATTCCAGGAGAGTCGCCTTCGGATTGACATACGATTTTGGAAGAAACGAGATTAAAAAGTCCAGAAAAAGAAAAACTGGCCTAGAAGATGAAAATAAACGTATTGGCAGTTAAAAGTTTGGTATGAAGTTTGTCGAATACTGATGAAACTAAAAAACTTCATTAATGAGACAAACATTAACCATCCTATTCCTTCTGTGCAGTCTTTTTATCAGTGCACAAGGTCAGAGAAATGTAGAGGACAGCCAATTCAAGGTGAATTTTATAAATCCAGGTTTAGAGTATGAAGTAGGAATAGCCCAAAGCCAAACTTTGAATTTTGGTGCCGGGTTACAGTTTGGAGTGAATTCCAATGGATACGCTTTTTTCCCTGCACTTAATGGTCAGTATCGCTACTATTACAATTTTAATAGACGTTTGGAAAGAAACAAACAGGTTAGGGGAAATTCAGCAAATTATCTAGCCGCTTCGGGAACTTTATTTGTGGAAGAAGTAATCATTGGAGATTTAGAATCAGGCAATGGCTATTTTGGATTTGTCGGACCTGTGTATGGCTTTCAGAGAACCTACCGAAGTGGATTTAATTTCAGTGCAGAATTGGGAGTAGGCTATTATTTTGACAATTTTTTGGATGACGATGGTTTTGGCCCAACCGCGAGTTTTAGTATCGGATGGGTTATTGGCAAGGGTTGGCGATAAAAAAGAGTATGCAAAACTCCTAATAATCAATAACATAAAAAAGACATTCCTATTTGTATCGTAAAGGGAAATCGCAGTACCTTTGCGGGCTTAAAACGGGAAAAAATGTCCAAAATCAAGAATATCGCCATCATTGCCCACGTTGACCACGGTAAGACCACTTTGGTTGACAAAATTATGTACCATTGTCGGCTTTTTAGGGATAATGAAAATAAGGGAGATTTAATTTTAGATAATAATGATTTGGAACGTGAGCGTGGAATTACCATTGTCTCAAAGAATGTTTCTGTCATTTATAAGGACACCAAAATCAATATTATAGATACCCCAGGTCACGCCGATTTTGGTGGAGAGGTGGAACGGGTATTGAATATGGCCGATGGGGTTTTACTTTTGGTTGATGCCTTTGAAGGACCTATGCCTCAAACCCGATTTGTACTTCAAAAAGCCATTGATTTGGGTTTGAAACCTTGTGTGGTCATCAATAAAGTAGACAAAGAGAATTGTACCCCGGAAGAAGTACATGAGAAAGTCTTTGACCTAATGTTTGAATTGGGTGCTGAAGAATGGCAATTGGATTTTCCTACCGTTTATGGTTCTGCCAAACAGAATTGGATGAGCGAAGATTGGCAAAAACCCACAGATAATATTGAACCCCTTTTGGATATGGTCATCGAGCACATCCCAGAGTTCAAACCTGAAGAAGGTTCTACCCAGATGTTGATCACATCCTTGGATTTTTCATCTTTTACTGGACGAATCGCTATAGGTCGTTTGCAGCGGGGAACCCTCAAAGAAGGGCAACAAATTTCCCTGGTAAAAAGAGATGGTTCCATCATCAAGACTAAAGTGAAGGAATTGTTCACTTTTGAAGGCTTGGGTCGTCAAAAAGTACAGGAAGTTGTTGCTGGAGATATCTGTGCCATTGTGGGAATGGAAGGTTTTGAAATAGGGGATACCGTAGCGGACTTTGAGAATCCAGAAAAATTGAAGACCATTGCCATAGACGAGCCTACTATGAGCATGCTTTTCACCATTAATGATAGCCCATTTTTTGGGAAGGATGGCAAGTTTGTGACCTCAAGGCACATCAAAGAACGTCTGGAAAAAGAATTGGAAAAGAATTTGGCGCTACGTGTAGAAGAAACGGATAGCGCAGATAAGTTCATGGTTTTTGGTAGGGGCGTTCTGCACCTGTCTGTTTTGATTGAAACCATGAGACGAGAGGGTTATGAGCTTCAAATCGGACAACCACAGGTGATCATCAAAGAAATTGACGGAGTAAAGTGTGAACCTGTTGAGCATTTGACCATTGATTTGCCAGAGGAAGTTTCGGGTAAAGCCGTTGAGATGGTATCTATAAGAAAAGGTGAAATGACCAGTATGGAAGCCAAAGGGTCACGCATGCTTTGCGAGTTTATAATTCCATCAAGGGGAATAATCGGTCTGCGAAACCAATTGTTGACCGCCACTGCGGGGGAAGCCATTATGGCTCACCGCTTCTTGGAGTATCAGCCTTTAAAAGGAGAAATAGCGCAGCGGATCAATGGTTCATTGGTTTCCATGGAAAACGGAACTGCCATACCGTATTCTATTGATAAACTTCAAGAAAGAGGAAAGTTTTTTATAGATCCAGGAGAGGATATTTACGAAGGCCAGGTAATCGGTGAGAATTCACGCGGAGACGACATGACCATTAACGTTACCAAAACCAAGAAGCTTTCTAATGTTCGGTCTGCAGGTGCTGATGATAAAGCCAAAATTGTACCGGCCATTAAATTCTCGTTGGAGGAGGCTTTGGAGTACATTCAAAAGGATGAGTATGTTGAGGTAACTCCAAATCACCTTCGTATTCGTAAAATATTCTTGAAAGAGGTTGACAGAAAACGAAATAAAATAGACTAGACCACGTGGCCGTGGTGCTGTTCCCGTAGACAGGAAACCGCGGCGCCTATAATTCCGGCGTTGTTCATCAATTCCGCTTTTACCACTTCAGAATCCACATCAATCAGATGCTTGAATTCGTTCCATTTTTTAGAGGTTCCACCTCCTAAAATAATCAAGTCTGGAGCAGTAATCAGTTCAACAATTTTAAGGAATTTGTTAAATCGCTTACCCCATTTTTCAAAAGAGAGACCTTCTCTTTCTTTTGCAGAAGCCGCTGCCCAATCTTCAATTTTCTTATACTTTTTATACGGAATTTGACCTAATTCGAAATTAGGGAGCAACACACCATTATGAAAAACACCGCTTCCCAGTCCGGTACCTATGGTAATCATAATGACCAAACCTTCACGACCTTTTCCAACACCATAGTTCATGGAAGCATAACCAGCGGCATCAGCATCGTTCAAAACGGTAAAAGGTTGTCCTGAAACCTTAGTAAAAAGCTCATCAATATTTACTCCTACCCAGCTTTTATGAAGATTTCCTTCCGATTTGCAGACACCATCTTTAACAATACTTGGAAAGCCACAACCCACGGGACCTTTGTAATTAAAATGTTCCACGATTTGAGCTACCACCTCAGCCATTTCTTCCGGTTTTCTGGAAGATGGGGTAGGGATTCGATGTCTTTCCGTTATCATTTCACCTGTCTCCACATTGACTAAAGCTCCCTTTATTCCGGTGCCGCCAATATCGATGCCTAAAATTTCCATGGAATGGTTTTGTTTTTGAATACGGCAAAGAAACAAAAATCTTTAAAAGTCAAAAGAATATCCGATAAGGTGTTTTCCAACAGAGACTTAAGGTTCAATATGGTAATCAATTGAATTCAACGAGTGATTGGGGTCTATAAAATCAAGTATTTTGTCAATTGCTCTGCCAAAACCGGTTAGTGTGCCCAATTGTTTGTTTTTTCCCAATGCACTGGAAATGGTTTCGTCACGGTTGCCAAACTTGTAACCTGTTTTGGTTATCCAAAGGGTATTGAACAAATGCTGCATCAGAACATTGCCTAATTGGTCAATGGAAATCGCCAATTCCAGGGCAAATTCCCCGACACCCTTAAAACCCTGGGTGAAGAGTTGTCTCAAAAAACCATAAACCAATCCTAGTGGTCCGGTGAGAGCCATTAAAACAATGGAGATAAGAAAAAGAAGAATGCCAATAAATGGATTTACGCTCTTATCCCTTTTACAATCCTGATGCTTTAAAATCATGGTTAAATTGCTTTTTGTATGACTTCAAAAATCTTACTTCCATCACATTTTAAAGTTTTGTGTGGATACTTGAGAATCAATGCGTAGTCATGGGTGGCCATAATAATTGTTCTTCCATTCTCATTGATTTCCTGTAATACTTTCATGACCTCTACACTGGTTTGTGGGTCCAGGTTCCCTGTAGGTTCATCAGCTAGAATCAACTCAGGGTCGTTCAGCAAAGCTCTGGCAATTGCCACCCGTTGCTGCTCTCCACCAGAAAGTTCGTGTGGAAATTTAAAGCCTTTGGTTTTCATACCTACCTTTTCCAAAACTTCCTCTATTTTGTTTTCCATCTTACCGGAATCCGTCCATCCGGTGGCCTTAAGTACAAATTTTAAATTGTTGTTGATGTTTCTATCGAGTAATAGCTTAAAATCCTGAAAAACAATGCCCAATTTTCTGCGTAGAAAGGGGATGTCTTTTTCTTGCATCGTTTTGAGGTCAAAATCTACAATCTTGCCCTTCCCTTGTTTTAAAGGCAAATCGGCATAAAGGGTCTTCATGAAGCTACTTTTACCGCTCCCAGTTTTACCTATTACATAAACAAACTCCCCTTTTTTAACCTCAAGGTTAATTTCATTCAGAATTAGGTTTTCTCGCTGAAAAACGGAAACATCCTCTAATTGTACAATGGTTTCAGACATAATGGAGCTTTAAAAAATAAAGGTACTAAGTTCTAGGATTATTTCCGGTTCGGAATAACCAAATTGATTTTCAAAAGTGCAATTGCATACTTTGGCGTGGATTTTGACGTTATGGTAACAGTCAATCGAGAAACAGCGTAGAACACTATGTATCGAAAAAACCTCTTTTTTGTACCCGTTCTTCTGGGTATATTTTTTGCTGCCACTGCTCAGGAAACCAAAGTTTTTTATCACGAGGATAAGGATTTTCAAGATGCTCTAAACCTCTATAATAATCAGCAATATCAAGCGGCTCAATCTATTTTTGAACAGGTTAAATCAACCACCAAGGATGAGGAAACCGAGGCAAATAGTGCGTATTATTCCGCCAATGCCGCAATTCGCCTAAATCAGCGCGGGGCGGATAAAATGATGGAGGAATTTGTAGAACGATACCCTACTTCCACAAAACGGAATTCGGCATTTTTGGATGTGGCCGATTATTATTTTGAAACAGGAAAATATCCCTACGCGTTAAAGTGGTACAAGAAAGTGGATGTTTCTACCATGTCTTCAAAAGACAAAGAGCGGTTCAACTTCAACAACGGCTACTCCTTATATGCTTCCAAAAGACCCAAAGAAGCCGAAAGATATCTCAGCAGAGTAAGCAACTCCCAAAAATATGGTTCCCAAGCGAAGTATTATCTAGGATACATTGCGTACGAACAGGATGACTATAATGAAGCAAGTGCACGTTTTGACCAAATAACTGACCAGGAGTTGCTCAATGAAAAACTGTCGTATTATCAGGCGGATCTTAACTTCAAATTGGGAAATTTTGAAGAGGCCATTGCCATGGCCAAGAAGCAACTTGCCAAATCGGATAGAAGAGAGATATCAGAGCTTAATAAAATTATTGGGGAAAGCTATTTTAATTTAAAAAAGTATGACGAGGCCATTCCCTATTTACAAAAATATAGGGGAAAACGTGGTCGTTTTAGCAATACTGATTACTACTTGATTGGATATAGTTTTTACAAGCAAGGGGATTATGAAAATGCAATCAAACAGTTCAATAAGATCATAGGAGGGACCAACAATGTGTCCCAAAATGCGTATTATCATTTGGCTGAATGCTATTTGAACCTAGACCAAAAAACCGAGGCTCTCAATGCATTCAAAAACGCTTCAGAGATGGAGTTCAGTCCCGAAATACAAAAGGATGCTCTGTTGAACTATGGCCGATTGAGCTACGAAATCGGAAATCCATATGAGCCAGTTCCTCAGGTATTAAAGTCTTATTTGGATGCTTATCCTAAGGATGAATATCAGCAAGAAATTCAGGAATTATTGGTGGATTCATATATCACTTCCAAAAATTTTGAGGGGGCTATGACCCTTTTGGAAGAGAATCAGAATTATGCCAGTAAAGAAACGTATCAAAAAGTAGCTTTTTATAGAGGGGTCGAGCTTTTTTTGGATGGCGACTATGAAAATGCCATTGAACGGTTTTCAAAATCCCTAAAGAACCCTGAAAACAAATCTTTTGAGGCTAGAGCTGAGTTTTGGCAAGCTGAATCCGCGTATCGCCTTGATAGGTTTGAAGATGCGTTGTCCGGCTTTACAAGATTTCAAAAGTTGCCAGCGGCCAAAAACATGAGTGAGTACGAAGAATTGGATTATAATTTAGGATACTGTCATTTTAAGCTAAAAGATTACAACAATGCCGTCACTTTATTTAAAAGGATGGTAAGTTCTGGAAACATTGAAGATGTCAAACTCGCAGACAGTTATCTCAGATTGGGAGATAGCTATTTTGTGACAAGTAGATATAGCTTGGCCAAAAAGGCCTATGATTCAGGTTCAAAATTGAATGGTCCAGAAAGGGATTATGCCGCTTTTCAAAAAGCCTTGTGCGATGGTTTTCTGGGTAATGGGTCGGCCAAAATTGCAGGCTTGAATGATTTCCTTCGTTTAAATCCAAAATCATCCCTTAGGGATGACGCACTTTTCGAATTGGGAAATTCCTATGTGAAGTCCGGTCAGGAAAGTGAGGGCTTACATATTTATGACAGACTTGTCGATGAATATGCTAGAAGCAAGTTCGCCCCAAGAGCGCTGTTGCGTCAGGGTTTAGTGCACTATAATGCTAATCGAAATGATGAAGCGCTCACTAAATTAAAGCGTGTTGTGGAAAAATATCCAAAAACCGCAGAAGCAAAACAAGCAGTCACAACGGCCAAATTGGTCTACATAGATGAGGGTAGGGTAAGCGAGTATGCAGCATGGGCAAGAAATCTGGATTTTGTGGAAGTCACTGATTCAGAATTGGAAAATGCCAGCTTTGAAGCAGCAGATAGAAAATATGCCGAAGGAAAGACCGAAACGGCCCTAAATGGTTTTGAAGATTACATTAAAGAATTCCCTAATGGAGTCCATGCGCTTCAGGTCAATTTCAACATTGCCCAAATCTATTTTTCAAAAGGAGAAAAGGAAAAAGCACTTCCTTTTTTTAAGAAGGTGGCAGATAGTGGAGGAGAGTATCAGGAACAGGCACTGACCCGGGTTTGCGAAGTTTATGTGGGGAACGGAGACTACAACAGCGCAATTCCCTATTTGGAACAATTGGAAGAAACAGCGGAAATATCTCAAAATAGAACTTTCGCCCAGTCCAATTTAATGAAGGGCTTTTACGGAAAGAAGAACTATGATTTGACCATTGAATACGCCGAAAAGGTATTGGGAGCCTCTAAAATTGATAATCGCATTAAAAGTGATGCCCAGATAATGATAGCAAGGTCCGCTATTGAGACTGGAGATGAAAACCTTGCAGAAACTGCCTTTGCAGAAGTGAAGAAGATAGCAACTGGAGAATTGGCTGCGGAGGCATGGTATTATGATGCCTACTTTAAAAACAAGGCACAGGACTTTGAAGCTTCAAACGCTTCGGTACAGAAACTGGCTAAGGATTATGCCACTTACAAGGAATGGGCAGGAAAGGGACTCGTTATTATGGCGAAGAATTTTTATGCCTTGGACGACGCGTTTCAGGCTACTTATATTCTGGAAAGTGTCATTTCCAATTTTTCGGAATACGAAGATTTGGTAGCGGAAGCCCAAGGAGAATTGTCCATAATCAAATCCAGAGAGTCACAACGAAATTCTTCTGTGGACCCTAATGGCAATTAATCAAAATACGATGCGAAAGAGAACCACTATATTTTCCATAATTTTTTTGAGCCTTTTGGGCCCTGTTTTGGCCCAAGAAACCAAGGATATAGGCACTGAAACAGTAACGGTTGTTAAGCCCTACTCCCCAACTGTTTCAGATGCCTTTAAACTAAAATCAAGCCCTACTTTGGATGATTCCATTGTGCTTCAAAAAAAGAAAATCAATTACAGTATTTTTTCGGTACCTGTGGCTTCTACCTTTACCCCCGCCAAAGGCAGGGCATCGAGAGTTAAGAAAACGCCCCCACCTACCTTGTATAATTCCTATGCTTCAATAGGTTTGGGAAATTTCAACAATGCCATGGTGGATTTATATACGAGTCGTGAGTTCAATAGAGGTGAGAATTTGTTTGATGTAGGTCTAAGCCATCATTCGTCCCGAGGTGATATAGAGTCTACACCACTGGACGCCGATTTTTACAATACAAAAGTGGATGTTTCCTATGCCAAGAAAGATAGGGATGTGGATTGGGACCTAGGACTTGGTGTTCAACATCAACTATATAATTGGTATGGTATAGAGCTGGAAGAGTTTGATGAAACCATACTCATTCCCTTGGACGAAACCCAGAATTACTTTAATGCCCAGGTTACGGGTAATTTAAGCCTGGAGGATTCTTTTTTTAAGAATGGAACTGTTTTGTTGCGCAGGTTTTGGGATGCAACGGATTCTGGAGAAAATAGAGTGGTACTGGAACCAACGATTGAGTTACCCATAACAGAAGAATTGGTGACTATAAAGACCAAGTTTGATTATGTGAGCGGTAGTTTTGAAAATTCTTCTTTGAACAGTGCAACGAATGAATCAGGGATTGATTACAGTCATTTTCAGGTAGGGGTAAATCCGAGTTTGTTGATACTGAGAGATGATTTGACACTAAATTTAGGAGCAAATATTGTATATGGGTTGGATACCGAAAACTCGGATGGTAATTTTTTTATCTATCCAGCAGTAACCGCTTCGTATCGCTTGGTTGATGAAACCGTAATTGCCTATGGAGGGATTGAAGGCGAACTCAGACAGAACTCATATTATGATTTTGTTCAGGAGAATCCATATGTTTCACCTACATTGGATATTCAACCTACGGACCAACAGTATGAAGGGTATCTGGGTCTAAAAGGTCAACTGTTGCCAAGTGTGGGGTATAATATAAAGGGTTCCTATACCGCTGAAAACAGGCGACCACTCTTTTTGTTGAACCCGGAGAATCTGGCCAGAAGTGAAGAAGAAGGCTATTTTTTGGGCAATTCGTTTCAAGTTTTTTATGATGATGTTAAAACCTTAGGTGTTTTCGGGGAGCTGAATGTTGATGTAAATCGTAATTTTTCTTTGGGCGTCAATGCTGAATTCTATGATTATGATACCGAAACCGATAATCCGGCATGGAATTTACCCTCTATTAGAGGATCCTTGTTCATGGATTATCAAATTTCAGAACAATGGTTCTTTGGCGCCAATTTATTTTATGTAGGTGAGCGTGAAGATTTGGATAGGCAGGTCATTGCAGGTCCACTGCCTCCCATACCTTCGGATGTAATTCTGACTTTAGATGGTTTCTTTGATGTAAACGCTCATGCGGGGTATCGATTCAATGAACAACTTTCCATTTTTGTAAAAGCTTCCAACATTGCCAATAACGATTATCAGCGTTGGGCGAACTTTAGAGTTCAGACTTTTCAAGCTCTGGCAGGCGTGTCCTATAAGTTTGATTTGTAGGTAAAAACACAATAAAAAGTTAAGAAAATCGTTATGATAGCCTCTGGACGATGGTTTTTTGTGGTCTAGAGACCCAAATCTGAACATGAAATCATGCGATTACAGTTCATACTTTTATTGGTCCTTTGCCTGTATACTTTAGGTATCTGCTCACAAGAAGAGAAAAATCTTGTACATAACGGAGGCTTTGAAGATTTTGTGGAATGCCCCGTCAAAATGAGCAACTTAAACAAGGACACAGAATATTGGAATGCCCCCACCTTGGGTACTACCGATTATTTTAATGTTTGTAGCAAGACCAAGCTTGGTATTCCCATGAACTTCAAGGGAAAACAAAAAGCTTTTGAAGGGCATGGCTACATAGGACTTTATTTGTTCGCCCCAAAAGATTACAGGGAATATATTCAAGTTTTACTAACGGAAACCTTAGAAAAAGGGCACCGCTATCGATTAAGTCTTTCTTTAAGCCTATCCGAAAAATCAGATGGAGCTGTTATGGATATGGGCGCTGTGTTTTCGGCGAAACCACTTTCCATACATACAAAAAGACAACTTTCAAACGCCATGTTGTCTTCCCAAAGTGTGAAAACCACTCATTCGAAATCTTTTTCCAATTCTGGTTTTTATGAAGATAAACAAGACTGGATGAAAATAAGCTTGGACATTGTAGCGAAGGGATTTGAGAAAAATTTGATTCTTGGGAATTTTAAGAGCAATGGTGGAACTAAATATTTAGACTTCAAAAAAGACCAGACAAAACCAGAAGGCTATGCCTATTATTATGTAGATAATGTGGTTTTGGAATATTTAGGACCCGAATACAAGCCCAATCAAAGCTATGTCTTGGAGCATGTAAACTTTGACTTTGATAAGTTTGAGCTTTTACCAAAGGCTAAATACAATCTGAGAGAAGTTTATTCTTATTTGATGAAACATCCTAATCTAAGAGTAGATATAAGCGGTCACACAGACCATATGGGTTCCGAAGAGTACAACAGTGTACTTTCCAAACAACGTGCGAATACAGTGGCCAAATATTTGATTCGGTTAGGGCTGGATAAGGACAGAATCTCATACAAAGGTTACGGCAACACGAAACCTTTGGATAGCACATTAACGGACCAAGGAAGAAAAAAGAATAGAAGGGTTGAATTTGTGATGACTAAATTTGAGGACAACTGAGAGGTTATTTACCTTCCAAAAGCTTTCTCATTTCCTCATTGTACTCTAGAACAATTTCTCCTGCACTACCTCCACTTAGAACAAAGAAAGATTCCGTTTTATAACCCTTGGAGCTGATGTTTATCTTCCAGTGAAAGTCCTTTTCACTTTCAATGGTAAAAACTCCATCAAAATCGGTATAGGCAGTATCCTCGGTTGAGTTAATCTCCACCGTTGCCAGATAAATGGGAAGCCCCAATTCATCAATAATTTTCCCAGTAACAGTATTTTGACTAAAGCCAAAAATGGGAATAGCAAAAAGTATAAGCGTAAAGGTTCCTTTGCGCATTACAGTAAGATTTGGACTATTGATAACGGCTTAAAACCAATTTTAGTATACACTCACATACAAGGATACTTTGTTGACAACATAAATGGTCCAATACACAAGCAAACCGCAATACGGAGGTGAGTTATGCGTTAATTAACATAACGGGAACCAAAACAACAAAAAAAACACAAAATGGGTGCCCGTAGACTATTTCTTTTTAGCTTCAGTATATTTTTTTGCACTGTACTTTCTGCTCAAAACCTTATTCTTAATTCAGGGTTTGAGAATTTTTCGGATTGTCCAATCTATATGTCTCCAATGGATGTCTTAATTGAGGATGTATCCTTGCCAACGTCCAGCTCAGGAGATTATTTCAATCAATGTGCTAACGAAGACTTTGGTGTTCCTTCCAATTTTAAGGGAAATCAGTCTGCCGCTGAAGGTTCAGCATACATTGGATTGTATTTTTATGCACTGAATGATTATAGGGAGTACGCTCAATTGAATACGGCCAAAAAACTCCGCGAAAAACATCCATATAAGATATCGTTTCAAGTGAGCTTGGCAGAAAACTCCAATTTGGCATTGAAATCCATGTCAATTCTATTGGTAAACCGTAAGGTAAAAGTGCCAAACTCCTCAGTTCTGACGAAGTCTAGATTGGATTTGGAAAAGGATTTGGAATTTCATGAAGTCCAATTAAAGGCCGACAATTCTATGGCAGATACTTCGGGATGGGTTACGTTATCCGCTGAGTTCGATGCCAGGGGCTTTGAGAGCCATATCTTGATTGGAAATTTCCATAACAATGGGAATACCCAACTTTTGAATGCC
This sequence comes from Flagellimonas meridianipacifica, assembly GCF_003001695.1. Taxonomy (GTDB): domain Bacteria; phylum Bacteroidota; class Bacteroidia; order Flavobacteriales; family Flavobacteriaceae; genus Flagellimonas; species Flagellimonas meridianipacifica. The sequence continues at coordinate 308,086 of NZ_PVYX01000002.1, forward strand.
GCAAAACTACCGTCATCCAGTGACTTCTCGTACTACTATATAGACAATTTTATCCTGGAAGAACTGCCACGAGTGAATTATGAGCAAGACAAGATATATGTGATGGAGCAAAATCCTTTCGAGCCCAAAGGGTACGAATTGGATGCAAAGGCGTTGGCTAGTGTTCAGAAGATTTTCAAATACCTAAAGGAAAATGCCGAAGTACAAATGAAGATTACTGGACATGCCGAAAACATTGGAACTACGGAATACAACAAGTTCATCTCTTCCTTGAGGGCTAGGGCCGTAGCACTTCATTTAAAAAAGCTGGGCATTGCGGAAGACCGTATTGTTTGGGAAGGTGTTGGGGATACAAAGCCACTTCGGAATGGTAAGCTAAAAGCAAAAGATTTTGAAGATGGTAGGGTAGAGTTTGTTATGACCAAGTTCGATAATCGTTAAGAATATTTCTCTCTAGACTTTTCCTATTTTTGGGGAAACCCATTACATATGAAACAGTCTATTACCTTTCTTTTACTATCCCTTTTTCTTCTTGGTTGTGACTCAAAAGAAGAGGTAGACCTCATAGTATACAATGCAAACATCTATACCGTTGATAGTGGCTTTTCCAAAGCTTCTTCGTTGGCAATTAAAGATGGAAAGTTTGTTGCCATTTCTGAAAAAGTGAATATCGGAGAAAGCTTTTCTGCGGACCAGAAAATTGATGCTGGGGGGAAAACCATTGTTCCCGGGCTCATTGATGCGCATTGCCATTTTTATGGATTGGGACTTAACCAACAAGTTGTGGATTTGGTTGGAACCAAAAGTTATGATGAAGTTCTTCAAAGAGTAGCTGATTTCCATGAAAAAAATCCGTCTAATGTTATACTGGGAAGAGGTTGGGACCAAAATGATTGGGAAGTCAAGGAATTCCCCTTTAATGAAGCCCTTAATAAAATGTTTCCTGATATCCCCGTGGTTTTGGAACGAGTGGACGGACATGCCTATCTCGTGAATCATAAGGCACTTAAAATGGCAGGTATAGATAACTCTACGTATGTGCAAGGAGGCGAAATTGTAAAGGAAAATGGTCAAATTATTGGGGTTCTTGTGGATGCCCCTATGGCCATGGTGGATGCTGTTATGCCCCAACCCAATCGTGTTTCACAAATTCAAGCATTGCAAGAAGCGGAAAAGCTTTGTTTTGAATATGGGCTTACCACAGTAAACGATGCTGGTCTGCATCGTTCTACCATAGAACTTATAGACAGTCTACATCAGGTGGGGGATTTATCAATTAGGGTGTACGCCATGGTTAGCAATACTCCGGAAAACTTAGACTACTATTTGAATAAAGGAATTATCAAAACAGATAGGCTTAACGTACGCTCCATAAAGGTTTATGGCGATGGCGCTTTGGGTTCTCGTGGTGCGGCACTGAAAGCCCCATATTCAGATAAGGAAGGTCATTTTGGTGCGATGATTACCCCCGTTGACCAGATTGAGGGTCTTGCAGAACGTATCGCAGCAACGGATTACCAAATGAATACGCACGCCATTGGCGATTCGGCCAACGTAGTGATTCTAAGAACCTATCAAAAAGTATTGGAAGGTAAAGCGGACAGACGTTGGAAAGTGGAACATGCCCAGGTGGTTTCCGAAAAGGACTTCGATTACTTTAAAAGTGGCATTATACCCTCAGTGCAACCTACCCATGCCACTAGTGACATGTATTGGGCGGAAGATAGATTGGGTCCTGAACGCATAAAGGGTGCTTACGCATTTAAAAAGCTACTGGAAAAATCAGGAACCGTTGCTTTGGGCACCGATTTTCCAGTGGAACAAGTAAGTCCTTTCCTTACATTCTATGCCTCAGTGGCCAGAAAAGATTTGGATAACTATCCAGAAGGCGGATTTCAAATGGTGGATGCACTTTCTAGAGAAGAAACCCTTAAAGGGATGACCATTTGGGCCGCACATTCCAATTTTGAGGAAGATGAAAAGGGAAGTATTGAGGTTGGTAAAATGGCAGACTTCGTTATCCTGAGTGAAGATATTATGACTGTACCCGAACAAGACATTCCAGACCTAAAAGCAGAGCAGGTTTTTGTTGGGGGAAAACAGGTAAAGTAAAAAAAAGCGAGCCTAAGGCTCGCTTTTTAATTTTTTCAAAATTCTCTTTTTAGAAAGAAACAGGCACGGCCACACGAGTAGTTCCCCACCCCATAACCATATGGGCTCCACCGTCAACGTCCTTGTAAGCAATAGAGAAAGCTTCCAAAGACTCAGAATCTGTAGAAACTGCTCCTGTTACACGCGTAACATCGGCTGCACTATCATAGGAATAGGCTCCCCACTGATTCAAGTTGCTGTTCAAAATAACGGTCCACTCACCTTCACCAGGTATGGTGAACAAGGCATAGGTTCCAGCTTTCACGGACTTGCCTCCAAAAGTAGCGTCCTTGTAAAAAGTGATTTCGGGAGCTTCATTCGCTCCTGTTCTCCATACTTTTCCGGCAGGAGCAAGGTCAGAAAGATTTCTTCCCTTAAGTTGAGGTCTGCTATAAACCACGCGTACGGATTTATCTGCTTCCCTATAACTTGTAGGGTAAGAGGCAATATCAGCCGGACTTTTGTCAAGACCACTGAATTTTTGTGCCGTAGCTTCAGTAGTAAAAACTAAACCAAGGGTTAAAAAAGAAAATAGAATTAGTTTTTTCATGTTTATAAAATTTATGCGTTCAAAACTAGGAGGTATATCTCCGGGATACTTATAAAGAGACGTTAAATTTTAACAACCTTTCAAAATGTTCAAAAAAAATGAATTCTGTTACATAATGCTTTCGAATATCAACAAATAACCACTTTAAGGTTTCATTTTGTATTTAAATAATTCTTTTGAGTTTCATTTTTAATATTAAGGGTTCATTTTTGTTTCACCATAGAATAAAAGAAAAGGATTATGTGTGGAATTGTATGTGCCTTTGATATAAAGGAAAGTGTAGATAAACTAAGACCCCAGTTGTTGGAAATGTCCAAAAAAGTGAGGCATCGTGGACCGGACTGGAGTGGAATATATGCAGATAATAAGGCCATTTTGGCTCACGAAAGATTGGCCATTGTTGACCCAGCTTCGGGAAAGCAACCTCTGTTAAGTGAAGATGGTAAACTAATATTAGCAGCAAACGGTGAAATCTATAACCATAGGGAGTTAAGAAAGCAATTTGAAGGGCAGTATGAATTCAAGACCCAATCTGACTGTGAGGTAATTTTGGCGCTCTATCAAGAAAAGGGAGTTGATTTTGTGGATGAAATGAACGGGATTTTTGGTTTTGCCATTTATGATAGCGAGAAGGACGAGTATTTCATTGCGCGGGACCATATGGGTATTATTCCCTTATATATTGGCTGGGACAGAAACGGCACCTTTTATGTAGCTTCGGAATTGAAAGCGTTGGAAGGTGTTTGTACCAAAATAGAATTGTTCCCTCCAGGGCATTACATGCATAGCTCGGATGGCGAATTCAAAAGATGGTATCAACGCGATTGGATGGAGTACGAAGCGGTGAAAGAGAATGCTGCCAGCATTCAAGAATTGAAGGATGCCCTTGAAGCTGCAGTCCATCGCCAGTTAATGTCCGATGTTCCTTACGGAGTATTGTTATCTGGTGGATTGGATTCCTCGGTTACTTCTGCCATTGCCAAAAAGTATTCTCAGATGCGAATAGAATCTGGTGACACCAAAGAAGCTTGGTGGCCTCAGCTGCATTCATTTTCGGTAGGTTTGGAAGGTTCTCCGGACTTGGCTGCCGCCCAAAAAGTAGCCGACCATATAGGAACCATTCACCATGAAATCAAGTTTACCATCCAGGAGGGATTGGATGCCATTAAGGATGTAATCTACAATCTGGAAACTTATGATATTACCACCATACGAGCATCCACGCCCATGTATTTGATGGCCCGGGTGATTAAATCCATGGGAATAAAGATGGTTTTATCCGGTGAAGGTGCAGATGAACTTTTTGGGGGGTACCTGTATTTCCATAAGGCACCAAGTCCAAAGGACTTTCATGAAGAAACAGTAAGAAAACTGGATAAACTCCATATGTATGATTGCCTTCGTGCCAACAAGTCTCTGGCAGCCTGGGGAATCGAAGGTCGTGTTCCTTTCTTGGACAAAGAATTTATGGACGTGGCGATGCGTATCAACCCAAAGGATAAAATGATCAATGGAGAGCGCATGGAAAAATGGGTGGTTCGCAAGGCGTTTGAGTCGTATTTGCCAGAAAGTGTGGCTTGGCGTCAAAAAGAACAATTCTCAGATGGTGTTGGATATAGCTGGATTGACACCTTAAAACAGTTGGTGGAAGAAGAGGTTTCGGATGAGCAATTGAAAAATGCCCATTTTAAGTTCCCAATACAAACCCCAACCACTAAAGAGGAATATTATTATCGCTCCATTTTTGAAGGACACTTTCCTTCAGATGCAGCTGCATTAAGTGTTCCCCAAGAACCTTCTGTGGCATGTAGTACGCAGATAGCGTTGGAGTGGGATGAAGCATTTAAAAATATGAATGACCCTTCAGGTAGGGCTGTGGCACATGTTCACGAAGATGCCTATGTGAAGTAAGTTTTAAAGATAGTTTCGTGCGGTAGATGAATGAGGTTTTGTTCATTTTCAATTAGTCGGAAAAGCCCCTTTTTAAAGGGGCTTTTTGTGTTCTTTAGAAAAAGAGTGCAAACCCTATTCTGAATTCAAAGATTCCCTCATCGGTAAAATCCTCGTTAAGACTAAAGTTATAGCGCAGGCCCGGCTCTACACTAATATGGTCCGAAAGAAAGATGGCATAACCTCCTTGTAAGCCCACCCAGAGTGGGTTCTCAGTGGCATCTTGAAAACTTGCACCTGTAATATCCAATTGAACAGGAATGGTGCTTATAACGTAGTATTTTGCCCCTAGCTTATAAGTAAAAATAGTAGTCCCGTCGAAATCAGAATAACCAAGTCCTGCCTTTATGGCTAAATCGTCGGCAAGAAAGTATCCTCCTTCGGCACCAATACTCCATATCGTAGCGTCTCCAGATGAAACAAGCCCAAACCCGGTATTGGCTTCAATTAACCAATTTCCTTAACTGGTTTGACTTCCGTTTTGGGCCTGGACAGCAAACATAAACCCAATGATTGCTAAAAGTGAAAATTTGATTTTTTTCATGGTATAGATTTTATTGTTTACTCAAAAATAGGTCCGGAATCCATTTCTTACATTATTTTCTGTTTAAAAAATATGTAATTTCTCACATTTGACTTGGTCCTAAGTCCAAATATGCAGTAGAGTGATTTTAAGCGTTAAAAAACACGTTTTAAGACCATTTTTAGTGAATAATTACCATCCTTTTTGATATGCTACTTTTCCACAGAAATCTGTTGATAACTTCAATCTTAAAAGCAGTTCAATGCCCTAATTTTACTGGGTTTTGCTTATATTTGTAAGATTTGAAATTTACAAAATAACATATCGAATATATATGAGCGAAGAAGCAAAGAAAAACCAGTATTCTGCGGACAGTATCCAAGCCCTTGAAGGGATGGAACACGTAAGAATGCGCCCCTCCATGTATATCGGAGATGTAGGGCCAAGAGGATTGCATCACTTGGTCTATGAAGTAGTGGACAACTCCATTGATGAGGCTATGGGAGGTCATTGCGATACCATAAGCGTTACCATCAATGAGGATAATTCAATTACGGTTCAGGATAACGGTAGGGGAATTCCAGTAGGGTTGCACAAAAAAGAGGGGGTTTCCGCTTTGGAAGTGGTTATGACGAAAATTGGTGCTGGGGGTAAGTTTGACAAAGATTCTTATAAAGTTTCCGGGGGACTCCACGGAGTTGGTGTTTCTTGTGTAAATGCATTATCCGACCATTTAAAGGCCACGGTCCACAGGGAGGGAAAAATATGGGAGCAGGAGTATGAGCGCGGAAAAACCCTATATCCTGTAAAAAGCATTGGCGATACAGATATTACAGGGACTGTTGTCACTTTTGAGCCCGATAAATCCATTTTTACCCAAACCACGGAGTACAACTACGATACTTTGGCAAATCGTATGCGTGAATTGGCTTATTTGAACAAAGGGGTTACCATAACGCTTACAGATAAACGTAATAAAGATGAAAAGGGGGAGTTTGTAGCTGAAACTTTCTTCTCTAATGAAGGTTTGAAGGAATTCATAAAATTCTTGGATGAGACCCGGGAGCCGCTTATTCAAAGTGTTATTTCTATGGAAGGGGAGAAGAATGGAATTCCAGTAGAGGTGGCTATGATTTATAATACAGGTTTTTCCGAAAACCTACATTCTTATGTGAATAACATCAACACCCATGAAGGAGGAACCCACTTATCGGGGTTTAGAAGAGGTCTGACCTCTACATTGAAAAAATATGCAGACTCTTCAGGGATGCTGGATAAGCTGAAGTTTGAAGTTTCTGGTGATGACTTTAGAGAAGGACTTACAGCGATTGTTTCCGTCAAAGTGGCCGAACCACAGTTTGAAGGGCAGACCAAAACGAAATTAGGAAACAGGGAAGTTACCAGTGCGGTAAGTCAAGCGGTTTCTGAAATGTTGACCAATTATTTGGAGGAGCATCCAGATGATGCCAAGTCAGTTGTTCAAAAGGTGATTTTAGCCGCGCAAGCAAGACATGCGGCCGCCAAGGCACGTGAAATGGTTCAGCGTAAAAATCCAATGAGCGTTGGAGGGTTACCAGGAAAACTATCAGACTGTTCGGAACAAGACCCAACAAAATGTGAGGTGTTCTTGGTAGAGGGTGATTCTGCAGGAGGTACTGCCAAACAAGGAAGAGATCGAAACTTTCAGGCTATTTTACCACTTCGAGGTAAAATCCTCAACGTGGAAAAGGCCATGCAGCACAAAGTGTTTGAAAACGAAGAAATCAAAAACATCTATACCGCACTTGGTGTAACCATTGGCACCGAAGAAGATAGCAAAGCATTGAATTTGGAGAAGCTCCGATACCATAAGGTAGTCATTATGTGTGATGCTGATGTCGATGGTAGCCACATCGAGACTTTGATTCTTACCTTCTTCTTTAGATATATGAGAGAGCTGATTGAAGGAGGTCATGTCTATATAGCAACTCCACCCCTTTATTTGGTCAAAAAAGGTGCTAAAAGAAGATATGCATGGAATGATCAAGAGCGAGACGAGATTATTGAATCAATGAAAGGTGGTGCCAGTATTCAACGCTATAAAGGTTTAGGGGAAATGAATGCAGAGCAACTTTGGGATACCACCATGAATCCGGAGTTTCGAACTTTACGCCAAGTTAGCATTGAAAACGCCACTGAATCAGATCGGATTTTCTCTATGTTGATGGGTGATGAAGTGCCCCCAAGGCGAGAATTCATTGAGAAAAATGCCGTCTATGCGAACATAGATGTATAAATAACGTTTGTTTCACAACAAAAACTCGCCCTTGCAAGGCGAGTTTTTTAGTTTTAAGAAAAATTTTACAAGATGAAAAGACTTTTAGTCGTAGTGGTCCTATTCATAAGTACTATGGGTACGGCTCAAGACCTCAATAATTTATTTGTTTCCGGTGTAAATGACGCAGAGCGTTTTGCCAATGCCTATTTGGGACCTGTTGCAGAAGCGGGTATTTTTAGTATTTCAAATGGATGGTATAATACTGCGGACGCAAAACCTCTTGGAGGTTTTGAAATTTCAATAATTGGTAATTTAACGGGATTTAGGAATAAGGATGATAAAAGGAGCTTCATTCTCAATCCAAGTGATTACGAAAACCTGGATTTTGTTACCAACCCTGGCCAAGCAAGGCCGGTTTCAACAGCTTTAGGAGATATTGAAGGCGTTATTGTTGTTGTTGAAGATGAATCAGGTTTATTCAGGGAAGAATTTGAATTGCCAGCCGGACTTGCCGCGGAAGATTTTAATTTCATTCCTACACCATTTGTTCAAGCCAGTGTTGGACTCGTAAAAGGTTTGGAAGTTAAGGCAAGATTTTTACCTAAGATTGAGATAGATGAGGCCAACGTTGGCTTGTTTGGTGCAGGTATTCAATACGAGTTCACTAAACTACTTCCAGCGGACAAGGTACTCCCTGTGGCCATTTCTGCAGTAATCGGATACACGAACCTTAATGGAGATTATGATTTTACGGATACTGGGGTAATTGACGGAAGTAATCAACGTCTTGACGTTTCTTTTAGAACTTGGAATTTCAGTGCCGTGGTTTCCACAAGGAAGATTCCAGTGATTAATTTTTATGGTGGGATTGGATATATTACTGGTAGTTCCGATATTGATTTATTAGGAACTTATGAGGCCAATGGCCCATTCTTACCCGTTACCGTTATTGATCCTTTTACAGTTTCTCAAGATGCGAATGGTGTGTCTGCTAATTTGGGTACTAAAATAAAGTTGGGATTCTTTAGACTCAATGCCGAATATAACCTCTCAGAGTTCAGCACCTTTACTTTTGGACTTAACTTCGGTTTCAGATAATAACGAAAAAGAAAATTCTATAAACATGAACGCCCCGGCATTTGCCGGGGCGTCCTGTTTTCATAGAGTGCAGGTCTCCGTCTACTCTCTAGTAGCGAAAACAGCTCCGTCTTCAAGCGCCAGTGTTTCGGGCTCATTGCCCACTTCCAAACTAACAGTTACTTCTTCAATATCGGTTCCCGAATAGGTAATCGTATAAATACCATCTTCATTGGACCATTTAAAGTCAGTATAGAAAGCGAGAGTATTATTGGAATATCTTTGGTATCTGCCTAAGTAGACATCATTAAAAATCCATTCTTCTTTTATGGAGGATGTGGATTTAGAATCCTCGGATACGGTGGCTGTTCGTGCCCAGATGCCCAAAATTGGGTCATTGTTTTCTGGAATATCCGTACAATTGCTCACGGCAATTATTAGTACAATCAACAGCAAAGAAAAGAGCTTCTTCATAGGTCAATCACATTAGGTAAAATTTGGGACTAAGAGAACGTCAAAAAGAGATGATCTATTGTTGCAAAATCGATGTATGGTTCATCTGTTTTGTGTTTTCTCGTTGAATGACTCAGATTTTTAACATTGGGAAGAATTTACATACGGTTTTCATTCCCATATTGTGATATCGTAAAATGGGAAAAAGTCAGGTTTTTTCTCCTTCAAATGCCGTATTTTTGGAGCTGTTAAAATTTAAACCGAAAATCATGAAAGTTACCGTTGTTGGGGCAGGAGCCGTTGGCGCAAGTTGCGCTGAATATATCGCGATGAAGGATTTCGCGTCAGAAGTTGTATTGTTGGACATCAAAGAAGGATACGCCGAAGGAAAGGCAATGGATTTGATGCAAACCGCATCATTGAATGGATTTGATACCAAAATTACCGGCAGCACCAACGACTACTCCAAAACAGCTGGTAGCGACATAACAGTAATAACCTCCGGTATTCCAAGAAAACCAGGTATGACCCGTGAAGAATTGATAGGAATCAATGCGGGCATTGTGAAAACCGTGGCCACAAGTTTATTGGAACATTCTCCTAATACCATAATTATTGTCGTAAGTAACCCAATGGATACCATGACATATTTGGTACATAAAACCACAGATATTCCAAAAAACCGAATCATTGGGATGGGTGGTGCTTTGGACAGTGCTCGTTTTAAGTATCGTTTGGCAGAAGCTTTGGAAGCACCTATTTCCGATGTGGACGGGATGGTAATCGGTGGACATAGTGATAAAGGTATGGTGCCGTTAATCGGACATGCAACAAGGAATAGCGTGAAAGTTTCTGAATTCTTGAGCGATGATAAGCTGGATTATGTGGTTCAAGAAACGAAAGTAGGGGGAGCCACTTTGACCAAGCTATTGGGTACCAGTGCTTGGTATGCTCCTGGTGCGGCAGTTTCTGGTTTGGTGCAGGCCATTGCATGCGACCAAAAGAAAATGTTCCCTTGTTCCACATATCTGGAAGGCGAATACGGATTGAATGATATTTGTATCGGTGTACCAGTTCTTTTAGGGAAGAACGGTATTGAAAAAGTGGTGGAAATTGAGTTAAGTGACGCCGAAAAGGCTAAAATGCAGGAAAGCGCTGAAGGTGTAAGCAAAACCAACGGATTGCTTCAACTGTAAAAGCCTGATAAAAGGACATAAGATTGCCATTTCGAATCCAAAGGACGAGAAATGGCAATTTTTATTTTAACACCTTCCTAGAGCAGGGGGCGTTGCAATTCCCATAATTTCTATTGGCAAATCTTATTGGAAATGATATATTTGCACGCTGTTTAAGAAAACTTCTAAAATTTTAGTAATCAATGCAAAATAAAGGACTTATAAGGCTTTTCGCAATCCTTTTTGGTGTGGTAAGTATCTATCAGCTTTCCTTTACGTTTATCACAAGTAAACTGGAGGGCGATGCTGAAACGTATGCCATTAGCCAAATTTCGGAAGCAGAGGAGGACTATGTAGCTAAGCGTGAGGCTTTAGAAGCATCGTATTTGGATTCTATCGGGCCTGCATCTGTTTTCGGATTCACGAGCTACGAAGACGCCAAAACTAAGGAACTGAACAAGGGTCTCGACCTTAAAGGAGGTATCAATGTGACCCTTCAGATTTCGGTAAAGGATATCCTTAAAGGATTGGCCAATAACACCAAAAATCCTGTATTCAATAGGGCATTGGCTGATGCCGATACCGCTTCAAAAAATAGTGATAATACCTATCTGGAACTCTTCTTCGAGGCATTTGATAATATTAAAGGAGAAACCAAATTGGCATCTCCCGACATTTTTGCCAACAAGGGACTGAGTGATGATATCAATTTTCAAATGACGGATGACCAAGTAAAACCGGTAATTCGAAGAAAGATTGATGAATCCATTGTCTCCGCTTTTGAAGTATTACGAGAACGTATAGATGGTTTTGGAGTTACACAACCCAATATCCAAAGAGAGGGAAATTCTGGACGTATTTTGGTTGAATTACCAGGCGCTCGGGACATTGCAAGAGCCCAGGAGCTTCTTTCAAGTACGGCACAATTGGAGTTTTGGGAAACGTATCCTCAAAGCAATCAAAGTTTAGGTCAATTTTTCGTTAATGCAAATGAGCGCTTAAAAGAAATTCTGGAGCCAGAAGAGCAGGAAGAAGAGGTTTCAAAACCTGAATCTGAGATTGACTCGTTATTATCTGATGTTGCCCAGGATTCATTGGATTTGACTCCGGAGGTAAATCCATTATTGAGCAAATTAATTCCTGCGAGCCCAGGGAGCCATGCCATTGCAAGAGCATTGGTCAGCGATACCGCTGAAATAGGAGGGTATTTAAGAATGCCACAAATAAGAAGGTTGTTACCGAATGACGTACAGTTTGCAAAATTCCTCTGGGAGAGACCAGCAAAAGATGTTGAGGTAGCTGAACTTTACGCATTAAAGTCCAATAGAGATGCAGTGCCACGTATCAGTGGCGACGTTGTTTCAGATGCACAAGATACTTTCGACCAGTTCAATAAGCCTGCGGTAAGCATGACGATGAATACCCGAGGTGCGAAGGAATGGGAGAAGTTGACAGGGGACGCTTTCAATAACCAAACCGGTATTGCCATAGTTCTTGATAATAAAGTATACACCGCTCCCGGAGTTTCCACAGGACCTATTTCAGGTGGTCGTTCTGAGATTACGGGTACGTTTACCGTAAATGAAACGAAGGATATTGCTAATGTATTAAGAGCAGGTAAACTTCCTGCTTCTGCGGAAATAATTCAATCTGAGGTGGTTGGACCATCTTTGGGTCAGGAAGCCATTGATAGTGGTTTTATGTCCTTCATGATTGCTATGGGCTTTGTCTTGTTATGGATGATTTTCTACTATGGCAAAGCAGGTATTTTTGCTGACATCGCCTTGATTTTCAACATAGTTCTGATTTTTGGCGTATTGACCAGTCTTGGTGCAGTACTTACTTTACCTGGTATTGCGGGTATTGTATTGACTATCGGTATGTCAGTGGATGCCAATGTTCTTATTTTTGAAAGAATCAAAGAAGAATTGGCGCGTGGAAAAGGGAAGGCACAAGCCGTTGCCGATGGATTTAGCAATGCGTTATCTTCCATTTTGGATGCCAACATTACTACGGGTCTTACAGCTATTATTCTATTCATTTTTGGTTCCGGACCCATTAAAGGTTTTGCAACAACCCTTTTAATAGGTATTGTTACTTCCTTGTTCACGGCAATTTTCATTACACGTTTAATGGTGGATTCCTATATCTCCAAAAAGGGAAGAAGCTTGGAGTTCTCCACACCTGTAACCAAGGGGCTCTTTAAAAATCTCAGCATCAATTTCTTGGGAAAAAGAAAGATTGCCTATGTCATCTCGGCTATTTTAGTTGGAGTAGGAGCTTTCTCTTTATTCACCACAGGGCTTCAGCAAGGTGTGGATTTTGTGGGAGGTCGTTCTTATCAAATTCGTTTTGAAAAGGCGGTTAATCCTTCTGAGATTACTTCGGAACTGAATACTGTTTTTGGAAGCGGAACCAATGTGAAAACCTTTGGGGAAGCGAATCAAATAAAAGTCACTACACCTTATAAAGTGGACGTAGAAGGTATTGAAGTAGATGCGGAAATCCAGAATAAGCTATATACCTCACTTCAAAAGTATTTACCAGATGGAACATCTTTTGAAGACTTCACGGTAGGTGCTTCGGAGAAATCCATAGGTGTTTTACAATCTGTAAAAGTTGGACCAACAATCGCGGATGATATTAAAAAGAATGCCTTTTTGGCCATCATTGGTTCTTTGGCGGTAGTGTTTTTGTATATCTTGTTCCGTTTTAGAAAGTGGCAGTTTTCTTTGGGAGCTGTTATTGCGGTATTCCACGATGTAATGATTGTATTGGGTATATTCTCATTGACAGGTAAAATCATGCCTTTCAATATGGAAATTGACCAAGCCTTTATCGCAGCAATCCTTACTGTAATTGGATACTCCTTGAACGATACCGTGGTTGTGTTTGACCGTATCCGGGAAATTGTGACTTTGAAAGGATGGAACAATGGTGAAAACATCAACCAAGCGTTGAACAGTACTTTGAGTAGAACATTGAATACCTCCCTTACTACTTTGATAGTACTTTTGGCTATCTTCGTTTTTGGTGGTGAAAGTTTGAGAGGATTTATGTTTGCAATGATTATTGGAGTATTGGTTGGTACCTATTCGTCGGTATTTATCGCAACCCCAATCATGTTTGATGCCCTGAAAAAGAAAATAGGTTCTTTGGCTACGGCCTAAGATTTTGATAAAATTGATATAAAAAAGGCCGCTTTAAGCGGCCTTTTTTATTTTGGAGGAAGGGACATTACATGTTCATATCCTTTTTGTAACCAGGTACCTATCAGGTCTTTGTCCTGAAGAAGATTCTGAGGAATCAGGACATACTCGCGCATGGTGGCTCCATAGGATAAAAACGGATTTGCTCCGTAGTTGGCATCAAAGTCCTCGGTATCCGTTTTAGATAATCGAATGCCTAATTCCCCCGCCTTGTTAACTTGGGAAAACATATGTCCATTTGCCGAAGTATAGGGCATGGTTTTTCCCTTTCTTTCAAAATTGGGATTTTTTGCTACCACCTCATCCAGTATTTGTATTACCTCTTCCCTTGTCATTACTATGCGATTAATTGCTTTTTTTGAACAATCATTTTTTCTGCAACCTCTCGGATGACTTGCAGGAGGTAGTCCGTGGTCTCTTCCGATTTTCTATGGTTGATAAAACAAGCACGGATGGCATAATCCCCCTTGAGTTGGGTTCCCATAATAAACACGCGACCATCTTTTTCTAGTTCGGGCATCAGTAGACGGTTAAACTGGACAATCTCTTCTTTTGATTCCATGTTTCCAACGTACCTGAAACAGGAAACTGCTAATTTGGAATCGGCGACCAGTTCAAAGTCTTCTGATTTTTTTACCTGTTCATTAAGGTAATCCGTCAGGTCAATATCCTTTTGTATCATGGCCCTTAACCTTTTCATGCCATAGGCTTTTATGCTCATCCATACCTTGAATGCCTTCGCGTTTCGTGATAACTGGAAATAATGCTCATTGTATTCCAAGCGATTTCCATCGTTAGCCAGCTCGGTATCCAAATACGCAGCTTTCTTATAATAAGTCCTACGTAGATTATCCCAATTTCGGACTAACGTACATCCTCCTTCAAAGGGCTGGTAGAGCCATTTATGAAAGTCGATGGCAATGGAATCTGCGAGCTCCATACCCTTATATTCCAGTTTCAAATCGTCCAATAATGCTGCTAATGCCCCATAGGCTCCATCTACGTGAAACCACATATCATATTGTTTTGCCAGTTTGGATAGGCTTTCCAAATCATCAATCGCTCCCGTATTTACGGTTCCTGCATTCCCTATGATGCAAAAGGGCTGCAGACCTTGGGCCAAATCAACCTTAATTTGATTTTCCAATTTTTCCAAGTCTATTTGAAATGAAGCATTCGTTGTGATTTTTCGCAAATGGTTTGTACCGATGCCTAAAAGCTCAACGCTTTTATCCACACAGCTATGGACTTCTTCCGATGCGTAAACCACAAAGGGTTTCATCCCAAAGAGTCCTGTTTTCCGAATTCCTTCTTTTTCGAAGAAGACATTTCTTCCCACGGTTAATCCGGTCAGGTTCGCTGCGGAGCCTCCGCTCACCAAAACTCCACCGGAATCCATTGGGAATCCCAACATCTGAGCGGTCCAACGAATTACACGTTTTTCAATCTCGTTCATGGCTGGAGCCAAATGCCACTTCGTCTGATTTTGGTTAATGGTATTGGCCAACTTTTCGGCAATAATAGCCATTTGGTTCCCTCCTGACATTACGTATGCGTACATGTGAGGTCCTAAGTTGCCTGTTGCCGTATTAAGCACTTTGGTTTCTACCTCATCCAGAAGTTTTGAAGGGTCTAAACCTTCTTCAGGAAGTTCTTCATCAAACCACTGTTCTACTTCTTTTTGTGGATGGTCGTTGTATCCTTTTTGGTTATGAATATTTTCAAATTGCCTTAGGACCAGTTCACTGCTTTGATTCAAAAGCTGTTTGAATTCACCATTCGAAAAATCAAGGGTCTCTTCGCTCATAGTTTTGTTATCAAATGAGATTTAAAGATACGGGTAATTGGATTTTCAAGCCATTAAAGATAATGGGTCTTTTTAAGCATGTTCTTTGACTTTGGCAAAAACCTCCAACCAAGAAATCAACTGGCTGAAAAGTGTAAAATTCTGAATAACTCTGGACTGCCCATTAAACCCCCATTTATCTCTTTCTTTAGGATGATTGAGCATATAAGCAAGGGCTTTCGAAAGACTTTCAATGTCCGTGGGATCTTCATTTATCAATCCTGTTTTTCGATGCTCTACCTGAAACTTTAGTCCAGCGGCTGCAGAAACCAGTAGTGGTTTTCTTTTCCACATACCTTCGGTAGCGGTTAATCCAAAACCTTCTTGAATGGAATTTTGAACAATAATACTGGATGCACGTTGGAGCGCATTGACTATCAGTGCATTTTCCTTGGGATTGTCTAGGGGAAGCAATAAAATGGCAATGTCATTTTGCATATCCCTATCCAATTCTTGGTAGGCTTCCGTAAGCTCCCTCAGAACCTCTTGACCTTCTGGATCATCGGAAACAAAAGCGGGGTCTGGACCACCCATGACCAATAAAGTCATTTTGATTCTTTTGTATTCAAGACTTTCAGGGTCTCCATGCTTTAGATTGTCTTTTTTCATTTTGATGAAAGCATCCATCAATTCCTTAAAGCCTTTTAATCTATCCCATCTCGAAATCTCTGTTACGAAGGGGCGATATATGAGATTAAGTTTACTGGTCTGGTTTGGTGGTCCAAAGGAACCATCGGGTAATATTCTTCTAACTAAATGATTATAGCGATGGTATAAAATTGCCTCATGATCATCGGTTATGCCTGATTGATACAGAATACCAATGGATTTATGCAATTGGAGCGCCCTGTTTTTATGACTTAAAGGGTCGATGGCTGGCGGGATAATACTAGTCTTGCTTTTTAATGATTTTGGCACATAAGCCGGTAAACTAAAAATAAAATGGTCGTAATCATCCGTGTAGAGAGATAAAAATTTCCAAACCGAATCAGTGACCTCAGTATCTTCTTCCAGTCCAATATGACAACGCCAAATAATAGGTACCTTTTTTATTTTTTTAATCATTGCAGCCAAGGGCATGGGCTGGGGGTCATGCACTACCACAATATCACCATCATTAATAAGTTCCAACGCTTTTGTAAGGTTCTGCTTGTTTACGGCCTCGTAGACTTCCCTATCTGCCTCGGTAAATTTCCCGTCACCACTTCCATGTATAGCATTGTGAATTCGTTTAGTGAGGTCGAAAAACGCATCTTCCTTGGCTTCAATAACCAACCATTCTATGGAAACTCCGAGTTCACGAAGGATACGCATTTGACTGGGAAGCATTTCAGCAACCCCTCCACCGATAGCTGTGGAATTGATCATCCAAATGGTTTTCCCTTCAATTGAGGCAATGGCATCTTTGGTCTGCTCAAGAAAGTTTAGGACCAAAGAGTAAAGGGAACCATAGGCTTTATAATCGTTAAGTTTGGCACCGGGTTTTACCTGAATCTTTTGCATACTGTAACGTTTGTCTGTTGGTTTTCCTTTAAGATAGGAAAAACCCGGAGACTAAACAGAGCAGAAGTCATAGTTTATGGTTTCTTTGTTATTCCAGATGAACCATTTACTGAAGGGATAAGTTCTAGAACGGACATGGGATCGAGATTCTTTTCAACCCGATGCGAAACAAAAACAAGGGTAGAGGTGCTTTGCTTTGCAATTCTGTTTACCAAGTCCACAAAGAAAGCTGCATTTTTATCATCCAGTCCAGCGGTGGGTTCATCCAAAATTAAAAGAGGTGGATGTTTTATCATTGCGCGTGATAACATCACGAGTCGTTTTTCTCCATTGCTCAGCTCCCTGAACTGAACATTTTTTTTATGCTCCAATTGGATAACATGAAGCCAAGACATAGCCAATCTCAATTCTGCATCCGTAGGTTCTTGGTAAAGCCCTACCGAATCATGTAACCCGGACACAATCATATGTATTACTTTATGGTATCCTCTGAATTGGTCAATCATCGAGGGAGTGAAGTATCCGATATGTTCTTTAATGTCCCAAACGCTTTCCCCACTACCTTTTTTTCTTCCAAACAAGGTCAGGTCTTGGCCATATCCTTTATGATTGTCCCCGGTCATTAGAGTCAATAAAGTAGTTTTTCCACTGCCATTGGGCCCGATGAGTTGCCAGAATTCATTTTTCCGGATAGTCCAATTGATTTTTTTGAGAATACATCGTTGGTCATAGCTTACCGTGACATTTTTGAACTCAACCAATTTCTCTTCCAAAATGGAATTATTTTCATGCAAAGGCGGAGGAATATCTCCCAATGCATTGGAATTATCTTTTTTGGTCAAAGACTTTAATGCTTCAGTATTCTCAAGTGGTAAAAACTCACCTTTAGAAAAGGCTAAAAGGAGATTTGTATCTGAAAGTATATCTTCAGCTCTATTCAACAGTTGAATAAGTTTCACAGATTCTGAAATGGTATGTAGACTTTTCCGTAGTTCTTTTTGGAACGCAACATCCAGATTATCGAAAGGATTGACCAAAACTAAGAAATCAAGGTTCTGACCCAGAACATGTTCTAACAAAGCCTTTTTTCGCTCACCACTACTCAGCGACCGGAGCGGTTGAGGTCTTTTGGTTGCAAGTTCCCTTAAATCGTGTTGTTCTTCTTCCCAAATAAAGCGTTCAATTTCGGTATTTGAAAAAATCGCACCTTTTTTCGATGACAAATCCCCAAAGTATTCTTCAGGAATGCCCTTTTGAATTTGGAATGCCAACTGTTCTATTTGCGATTGGTTATCCACAAAAATGGCATAGTGTCTAGGCATACTCTTCTGAAGAAAAAACTTAAATAATGAAAGTAGCGATTATGACTGATTCACCCTAAAAATATGAACTGGATTATCTCTATAGCTCGTAGTTTTATCCAATTTCATCCCATTTTTAATGGCTACTTTTTGGGAAGGCACGTTATCAATATGAATAATGGAAATAAGCGATTCAACCAGATTATTACCAAAAGCATGGTTTTTACATTTTTGTGCGGCTTCAAATGCAAGTCCCTTACGCCAATAATCCGGTAATATGGAGTACCCAATTTCTACCTCTTCATTGTTGTCAATGGTTTGAACCAAAAGTCCACAAAGACCAACCATTTTGGAGTTTTCCTTTAGAACAAGTGCGTTCATTCCTCCCAAATTATGCTCGTAGCGTTCAAAAATACGGTCAAATTGTTGTTGGCAGGCCACTTTGGGATTGGAGGGTAAACCTTCCCAATATTGGGATGATAGAGGCTCCTCGTGAAAGGGAAGCCACACATCAAAATCGGCAGGAACCACCTTTCTAAATAGCAACCTATCCGTTGACTGTCCTTCTAGAAGATAATTTTGCATTTATATCTTGTTGAATGCAATACTATCTCCAACTTTAAGTCCCCAGACATCGGATAATCCTCCCTTTACCTCCAAAACATATTGTACCGGAACACCTGAAGGCAGGCTGCTTTCATCAAACGGGGTTGTGTTTTTTTGAAAGCTGGCAATTTTAAGGTTCTCGTCAATGTAAATAATGTCCAAAGAAAATTGGGTGTTTTTCATGTAAAAAGAATGCTCCGCGGCTTCTTTAAAAACGAAAAGCATCCCCTGGGAATCTTCCATGCTTTCCCGGTACATCAATCCAGTTTGGGTTTCATATTCCGTATCCGCAATTTCAATATCCAACTGAGCAAGTACTTTTCCTGATTCGCTTTGGGTAATGGTAAGCTGCCCTTCCTTGGTGAATGCAATGGATTCGGTTTTAATTTCCTGTTTGTTTTCAGTCTTACAGGAAGCGAAAAACAGTAGAACAATCAAAATAGACTTTAAGACACTTCGCATAAAAATCGGCTTAAGTTGCTTTGGTGGGTCTGAACATAAAGTACAGTCCAAGAAGAATCATGGGAATGCTTAACCACTGGCCTGTGGAGAGCAAATCTCCAAGAGAATCTTCAAAACCACCTTGACTCTTTTTGACAAATTCGACAAAGAATCTAATGGTCCATAAACCTACCATAAAAAGTCCAAATAGGAATCCTACTTTGTTTCCTTTGTCCGTTTTCCAATACAACTGATACAAAATGATAAAAAGAATGAGATACCCCACGGCCTCATACAATTGTGCAGGATGACGATAGGGGATAGTTTCCAAAACACTGGCAAAATCAGGATTTGTTTCAATGGCCTTATAGGCAGCGCTTGGAGTTTTTTCACTGGTCAATGACATTGCCTTGTATGCGGGCATGTCGTCAGAATCTCGTATAAAGCGAGTCGCCAAGGCAAAAGAACCATCTACGACTTTTCCATTGATTTCTGAATTGAAAAAATTGCCCAAGCGAACAAAACAGGCGCCAATGGCAGATACTACAACCATTCTGTCCAATAGCCAAAGCATTTTTATGTCTTTCCACTTTCTGCAATACAGCCAAATACCTATTATGGCGGCTATGGTGGCCCCATGGCTAGCTAGGCCCGTAAATCCTGTAAATTCATAACCATTGATGATACCAAAGAGGGACTCATTGGCACTTTCACGAATGGGTAAAAGAATTTCAATCAAGTGGTCCTTGTAGTAATCCCAATCATAGAAGAAGACATGGCCCAATCGTGCTCCCAACATAATGGAAACCACAGAATAGATAAATAGGGAGTCCAATTTTTCCATAGACTTGTCTTCCTTCTTGAATATCTTTTTCATAAGGAACCAACCGGCAACAAAAGCTGCAATCCAAAGCAGGTTGTAATATTTGATTTGAATGAAACCGAGTTTGAGCAGAGTATCGTCAGGATTCCAATTAAAGCCTAGAAAAAACATAGGTTAAAATTTTGGACTAAGATAACCACTTTGAATGGTTGGAAAGCTCGATTTACGGTTTTTTACCATTATGTAAATATACCTTCAGAAATAAGGAATTATTCTTTAGTTGACTTAAGGAACCGGGTCATATCCCTTGCCTCCCCAGGGATGACAACTGAATATTCTTTTTAATGACAGCCACCCTCCTTTGAAAAGGCCATGTTTTTTAAGGGCTTCCAGAGTGTAGGCTGAACAAGTGGGTGAATATCTGCAAGTAGCAGGGGTATAAGGTGAAATAAGTAACTGATAGGCGCGCACCAGAAAAACGAAAGGAGCAATAAGAACCTTTTTTAAGGTCATTTTTTTTGATTTACAAGCAAAATGCCATTAATACCCATCAGTTATTTTAAACTAAAAGTCGTTCCATCCTTACCATCCTTCAGTTGGATACCCAAACTAGTAAGTTCGTCCCTAATCTTATCGGAAGTTTTAAAGTCTTTGTTGGCCCTAGCCTGATTCCTTAGGTCAATCAATAAATCCATCACTCCATTCAAGGTGTTGGAATCCTCATTGGACTGGGCAATAAGTTCAATGCCCAAAACATCGTTTACAAAAATTTGGAAAGTACTGGTCATCAATGCCAAATCTTCCTTGGTTATCGATTCTTTACCTTCTTTTATTTGATTAATATGTTTTACAGCGTCAAATAGTTGAGCAATTAAGATTGGAGTATTGAAATCATCATTCATTGCATCATAACATTTTTGTTGCCATACTTGAACGTCAAAATCTGATTTTGTACTCTTATCTAATTTTTCCAAAACGGAAATAGCCTCCATAAGTCGGTAATATCCTTTTTCAGATGCTTGAAGGGCATCGTCACTTAAATCCAAAATACTGGAGTAGTGGGCCTGCATCATAAAAAAGCGTACCACAGCCGGGGCATATGCCTTACTTAGTAAATCATTGTCTCCACTAAATATCTCGTGTGGATACACATTATTACCGGTGGACTTGGACATTTTTTTCCCATTAAGGGTTAGCATATTGGCATGTAGCCAATAATTCACTGGAGATTTGCCGCAACATGCTTCGGCTTGAGCTATCTCGCATTCATGGTGAGGAAATTTTAAATCCATTCCGCCTCCATGAATATCAAAGGTTTCACCCAAATACTTTGTGCTCATGGCGGTACATTCCAAATGCCATCCTGGGAACCCGTCTCCCCAGGGTGAAGGCCATCGCATGATATGTTGCTCATCAGCTCTTTTCCAAAGTGCAAAGTCCTGAGGATTTTTTTTCTCACTTTGGGCAGTAAGTTCGCGAGTATTGGCAATCATGTCTTCCAACTTTCTTCCGCTTAGCTTACCATAATCATGTGTTTTGTTGAATTCTTGTACATCAAAATACACAGAGCCATTTACTTCATAGGCAAAACCCTTTTCCAGAATTTCCTTTATAATTTCAATTTGCTCAATGATGTGCCCCGTTGCGGTGGGTTCTATGCTTGGAGGTAAAAAATTGAATTGTCTTAAGGTATTATGGAAATCAACAGTGTAACGCTGAACCACTTCCATAGGTTCAATCTGTTCCAGTTTTGCTTTTTTTGCAATTTTATCCTCACCCTCATCTGCATCATTTTCCAAATGCCCGGCATCCGTTATGTTTCTAACATATCTAACTTTATATCCCAGATGTTTAAAATACCGGAACATCATATCGAAAGACATAAAAGTGCGGCAGTTACCTAGGTGCACATTACTATAAACCGTAGGGCCACAAACATACATGCCAATATGGCCTTCATTTATAGGTTTGAAATTTTCCTTTTTTCCGGTAAGAGAGTTGTGAACTTTTAACTGTTGATTTTTATAAAGCTGCATGGATTTGGTTGAAGTTAAAACTCGGTATCCAGGTTGATGTAATCCAAAAACTCGCGACGTACGGATTCTTCCTTGAATTTACCGCCGTATTCGGCAGTAACGGTGCTACTTTCTATATCTCGAATTCCTCTTGAATTTACGCATAGATGCTTGGCGTCAATTACGCAGGCTACATCTTCCGTACCCAGAACACGTTGTAGTTCTTTGACAATCTGGATGTTCATACGTTCTTGGACCTGTGGACGCTTGGCATAGTAATCCACGATACGATTCATTTTAGAGAGACCCACAACCCTTCCATTTGAAATATAAGCTACATGGGCACGTCCTACTATGGGAAGAAGGTGGTGTTCACAAGTGGAATAGACCACAATGTTCTTTTCCACTAACATTTCTCCGTATTTGTATTTGTTTTCAAAGGTGGAAGACTTGGGCTTTCTGTCGGGATGTAATCCCCCAAAAATCTCCTTTACGAACATCTTTGCCACCCTTTTTGGGGTGCCACTGAGGCTATCATCCGTCAAATCGAGGCCAAGAGTTTGCATAATGTCCCTTACATTTTCCTGTATCTTTTCTATTTTCTCTTGATCGCTCAACGCAAAAGCATCCTCCCGTATTGGAGTTTCCGAAGCGGAACCTATGTGTCCATCCCCTCGTTCTTCGTATTGCTCTTCCAAGGCCTGTTCTAGTTTCATTTGTTTTTTCTTCAAGGGTGCAAAGATATGTAATAAACGCCTATGTCAGGTCTGGAAGCCTACCTTAGCATCTATAAATTATTGTTAAGCTGAAGCAATGTAATACGCTATTTGTCAAAATTGTAGTTCTGCACTCACATTGAATTATCTCGTTAATTGGATTGGTTTTTAGAAATGGAAATGGTCATTTGCAATGCATTTTGTCGATTAAGTGTATATTTTTTGGGTTGAAGGATACTAAAAGGGGTGAAAAATCAGTTATGGTTAGATAAAATGCAGCATAACCTTTAGCCCCAAACCGTATGAGAGCTCTATTTTGCGCTATCTGTTGTTTTTCCCTGTTTTTTATGGAAATGAGTGCCCAGAATTCTGGGGATTGTCGAACAGCTATCCCGGTCTGTGCGGATATGCCCATTCTTTCGGCTACCGATGGGAGTGGTGATATCGATGACTTTGACCCTGATGTAATTACCCAAACTGGATGTTTGGAAAAAGGAAGTGTAGCTTCCGCTAACATCGAAAATAATACTTCATGGTATGTTTTTAGGGCGGGTACAGATGGTCAAATAGGTTTTGATATTGAAGCATTGCCCGTAACTCCTGGAGGAATAGTTACATCAGAAATTGATTTTGCTCTGTACGGACCCTTCGACCAAACATTGGGTTCAAATTTTTGTACCACAATAGGTAACGGTTCTGACATTCCTATTCGATGCAATTACGAGATTAATGACACAGGATTTACCGGAATAGGGGTAAACCCGATAAGCGGACAGGTGGGAGCGCCATTTGTTCGTGCAAGTCAAAACACTTATGATGAATGGTTGGATGTGCAACAGGGTGAGATTTACTACCTTTTCATCAATAATTTCAATACAAACTTTAACGGTGATCCAGAACCCTTTTCGTTGACATTTACTGGAAGTTCTGTAGATGCCGACCAAAATACGGCTTTGGATTGTACTCTGCGCGACGAGTTTTTGGGATTGGACATTATTGCCTGTGAGGGCGATCCCGATATTGTTTTAAGTGCATTGAACTCTCCTGCTGGGCCGAATATCGCAAATATTACATGGGAAGTGGACCTGGAAGACGATGGAGTGTACGATCAAGTTTTGGCCACTGGTGCCGGTGCAACAGAGCTTACGGTCACGAGTCCCAATTCTGGGCGTTATCGCGTTACCATTGAGACCACTTTTGCTACAATTATCACTGACGACATACTCATCACCTTCTTTGGTGTACCAGTACTAGATGAAGTGCGGGTATTGGATGATTTGGTTAATAGTGATCAAACCGACCCTTACAACATTGAGATTTCGGTATTGGGAAATGGTAACTACGAGTACGCTATAAATGGAGGTGAATTTCAAGATGACCCTGTCTTTTTGGATGTGCCCCCAGGTGTAAATACTGTTGTGATAAATGATGTGAATGGATGTGGAACTACCGAACCTATTGAATTCTTGGTAGTGGGATACCCTAAGTTTTTTACCCCAAACGGCGATGGCATACATGACAACTGGAATGTTCTCGGGGTTGAAACCTTGACCAATCCCAGTATCTTTATTTTTGATAGATACGGTAAGTTTTTAAAACAATTGGATATCAATTCATTGGGATGGGATGGCACCTTCAATGGTAGACCTTTACCTTCTTCAGACTATTGGTTTCGTCTGGACTATGAAAGAGATGATGAGGGCGTTTTAGTGGCCCGGTCAGTAAGAAGACATTTTTCGTTGATTAGATAGCAAAAAAGCCAGGAATTTTCCTGGCTTTTTTCATCTTAGCATTTTTTTGAGTTTTCTAAAACTTAAAGCTATAACCCAAAGTAATATTTGTATTTATTTGATTGATGTCCACAGAGCTATCAAGACCTGAAGCGAAAAGCAATTCGTTCACATCGCGCTCAGTTCTTACAAAGGCAAGGTCTAGTCTACTAGGTCCGAAGCTAACACCGATACCACCGGAATATCCGGTAAGGTCACCAATTATTTCCCCATTTTCATAAGGGCTTTCCTCAAAACGATAACCACCTCTTAGGCTGACGTTATCAATTCTAAACTCTCCTCCAATCCTGTAGGAATTGACAATTCCAAGCGTATTGGCAATGAAATCATTTTCGGCTGCAAAGTTGGGGTCTGCATTTGGTGTAAGTTCGGCCTGAGAGAAATCTTGATACCCATAGTCAAAACTTAAGAATCCATCCTTCCCGAAAACCACCGCGGCGCTTCCTGTTATTTTTCCAGGGGTTTTGATGTTGTATTCTTCAAATAGATTAACAATGTTGAAATCAATAAAGTTAATATCCGGTTCTGCCAAAGTGGAGTTGATTCTTTGAGACGTATCATCGGTAAGTCTATACCACGTAGGAGATTGGTAACTACCACCAATTCTAATATTGTCATTTAATTTTGCGATGGCGCCCACACTAAAAGAGAAGCCATAACCTTCGGTCCGTAAGAAGTTGTCAAACGTGGTGAACTGAACGGGGGAGGTAGGGTCATATCCATTCTCATCCAACAAGGTCAATTGCTCAAAGAGCACAGAATGAAAATTTAAAGCAGCTCCAATAAATAGGTTGTCTTGATATTGACCAGCAAAGTTTGCGGTAAATTTACTGTTGAATCCAGATGTGCTTTGCAAGTAATCTTGATTGACCGCACTATATTCTGCATTTGACACATAGGATGTGTTGGTGTCTTCATCTGCAGTGGGTTCAATTAAGCCGGCCTGAAATCCTAGAAAGGCCTGCTGTGCACCAAATCCTAAGGAGGAACCGATATCCAAGTATGCGTCTTCGATAAACTCACCTTGTTGTACGCGTAGTGGACCTAGTTCCACCCCTTGTGCAAAGTTGAGAAAGTAGTTGTCTATTCCCTGAGTGGTAGTTCCTGAGGCCACAAACTCATTATCAAAGTTTCTTACTTGGTCATAGTTAAATGCCAGAGTCAATTTTTTCCATGGGCTTTCGTTGGATTTAAATACAAAAACACCACCAACTTGGTTCAACTTTACAGAATTGATGTTTGTATTTCTCTGGGAATTACCAAATAATGCCTCATTGTCCCTATTATAATTAGAGCCTGTAAGGGTAAATTCGCTAAAATTAAATATGGCGGACCCCGCAGGGTTGACATTCAAGGCTGATAAATCGCCTCCAACAGCTCCAAAGGCACCACCAAGAGCTTGAAATCTGGCTGTTCCCTGTGTTTCTTCTAGACTGTAACGTAGTACGTCATTAATGTTCTGGGCACTTACAAAAGCGCATGACAGTACCACGATGAAAGTTAATAATCTCTTCATTTTGAATAATTTTTTTAGTCGATAAGGTTTTTGGGAATTTATCTTCTTCCTCTACTTCTGCCTCCAGATGATCTTCCAGCTGAGGAACGTCCTCCTCCAGAACTTCTAAAGCTACCTGAGCTTCTTGAACTCCTGCTTCCAGAGCTTCTGAAGCTACCTGAACTCCTAGAACTTCTGCTGCCAGAGCTTCTATATGTTCCACTGCTTCTTGAGCCACCACTGGAGCGACTATAGGTTCCACTTCTTGGTGCGGTCCTGCTTTGATAGCTTCGTGTGCTTCTTCCTGAGGAATTATAGCGTGAAGAGCTTCTTGCAGAGCTACCACTTCTATAGGTTCTACTATTTGAGTTTGGCGATGATCCATAAGAACGATAGGTTCTTGAGTTTGAACCATATCTTGGTGCAGTTCTTGTACTTCGACTTGAACGGTAGCTTCTGTTCCTAGCCGCAGCATCTGCACTTACACCTCTTCGTGCTGTACTATTGCTTCTATAGGTTCTACTGCTTCGAGACGCCACCGAACTTCGACTTGTCCCTGTTCTAGATACACCAGCCCTACTTCGAGAAGCGGAGCTTCTAACCGCGCTATATGCTAAATTAGACCGACCAGTACGTAATGTGGTTCCCGGAATAGTTCTTGAGGCATATCCTCTTCGGGTTCTGTTGAAAGCAACGCCTCTATTGAAACCACGTCCATAGAAACCTCTTCCATAGTAAGGGCCATAAAATCCAGCATAACCAAATCCAAACCTATTCCAGCCAAAGCCACCGCCCCAGCCCCAACCGAAGCCGCCACCCCAGCCCCAGCCGTTCCATACCCATGGGTTGTTCCAACCCCAGCCAAAGCCGCCGCCCCAGCCCCAGTTGTTCCAGCCCCATCCGTTCCATAACCAAGGGTTGTTCCAACCCCAGCCAAAGCCACCGCCCCAGCCCCAGTTATCGTAAACATTGATGGTTACATTATTGGGATTGTCCCCCCAACCTGCATTGCCATTATAGGTGTTACCTGTATCAAAATAATCGGTTTGGACCCCAACAGCTGTGCTGTCAATAGGGCTATTGCTCGAGTAGCCATCTACATCGGTAAAGATTTCATCTTCCAATATTTCTCCATATTCATCCGCCTTTTGGCCAAAATAATCGCCATAAATGTTACTTTCCTGATTTTCAACGCGTACGGCCTGAGGGGTTTTCTTTTCCACTCTTACTACTTCGTTCCCTCTAGAATAAATGCCATCATCTTCATGATATGAAGCTTGCTGGTATGACCCACAGGAAGAAAGAATTAAGACAATGGAAAGTGCAAAAAGGAGGCGGAAGTTGTGGAGTTGTAAAGACTTTATCATGTCGCAATTTTTATTGTTGAACATACTAAAAATAACTAGTTTTACCGAATTATTTTCACGTACAAAGTCACAAGTTTTGTGCCAAACTATGGTAAATGGGTAAAAATTTAACGAGTCGCAGCGAGGATTACTCCCGTTGGTATAATGAATTGGTAGTTAAGGCAGATTTGGCTGAAAACTCTGGCGTTAGAGGTTGTATGGTTATCAAGCCCTATGGCTTTGCCATATGGGAAAAGATGCAAGCTCAATTAGACAAAATGTTCAAGGAAACAGGCCATGAAAATGCATACTTTCCTTTATTTATTCCAAAATCCTATTTAAGCAAGGAAGCCAGCCATGTGGAGGGCTTTGCCAAAGAATGTGCTGTAGTTACCCACTACCGTTTGAAGAATGCGGAGGATGGTAGTGGAATTGTAGTGGATGAAGAGGCCAAGTTGGAAGAAGAGCTAATAGTTAGACCAACATCAGAGACCATTATTTGGGATACGTACAGGAGATGGATACAATCTTATAGGGATTTGCCAATTATGGTAAATCAGTGGGCCAATGTGGTCCGTTGGGAGATGCGTACCCGACTGTTTTTACGTACAGCCGAATTCTTATGGCAAGAAGGTCACACCGCGCATGCAACAAGGCAAGAAGCCATGGATGAAGCGGAACAGATGATGCATGTCTATGCGGATTTTGCCGAGAGTTATATGGGTGTACCTGTGATAAAGGGAACTAAAACGGAAAGTGAACGTTTTGCTGGCGCAGAGGAGACGTTTTGTATTGAAGCTCTTATGCAAGATGGCAAGGCACTTCAAGCTGGAACCTCTCACTTTTTGGGGCAAAACTTTGCAAAAGCCTTTGATGTTAAGTTTGCTACCAAAGAAGGAAAACAAGATTTTGTATGGGCTACCTCTTGGGGGGTTTCTACTCGATTGATGGGTGCCCTGATAATGACCCATAGTGATGACAATGGGTTAGTACTACCACCAAAACTTGCTCCAATTCAGGTGGTGATTGTTCCCATATATAAAGGTATGGAGCAATTGGACGCTATTGCCGAGCGCGTAGAACCCTTGATAAAATCGTTGAGGGAAAAAGGAATCTCTGTGAAGTTCGATAAACGCGATACACATAAACCAGGATTTAAGTTCAACGAGTATGAATTGAAAGGGGTTCCGGTGCGATTGGCTGTAGGTCAGCGCGATTTAGAAAGTGGTACGTTTGAAGTGGCAAGAAGGGATACTTTGGAGAAGGAATCGGTAAAAGCTGAAGAAATTGTGGATAGAATTACAGCGCTTTTGGAAGATATTCAAAAGAATATTTACCAAAAGGCATTGGATTTTAGAAGTGACCATATTACTAAGGTGGATACGTACGAAGAATTCAAAAACGTATTAGAGGAAAAAGGTGGATTTATATCGGCACACTGGGACGGAACAAACGAAACGGAAGAACGCATCAAGAATGAAACAAAAGCTACTATTCGCTGTATTCCTTTCCCACCAGAAAAGGAGGAAGGAAGTTGTATGGTAACCGGGAATCCATCGGTACAAAGAGTGTTATTTGCCAAGGCATATTAAAACAGTCTAAAAAATAACGGTAACAGTTGCAATACTTAAAAATAGTTGTATTTTTGCATCCGCAATTATGCGACCTTACGGCCCGTTCGTCTAGGGGTTAGGACGCCAGGTTTTCATCCTGGTAACAGGGGTTCGATTCCCCTACGGGCTACTAAAGTGCTTAAATACCAACGTAAATGTTGGGTTTAGCCAGTACAAATAAATAATGGCCCGTTCGTCTAGGGGTTAGGACGCCAGGTTTTCATCCTGGTAACAGGGGTTCGATTCCCCTACGGGCTACGAAAACAATTAGATACAATGGCGAATCATAAGTCAGCATTAAAAAGAATTAGAAGAAACGAAGCCGTACGTCTTCGCAACAGGTATCAGCATAAAACTGTTCGTAATGCAATCAAAAAATTGCGTAACGAAGAGGATAAAAAGGCTGCTGAGGAGCTTTTGCCCAATGTAGTGGGAATGATAGATAAATTAGCGAAACGAAACATTATTCATAAGAATAAAGCGGCTAACCTAAAGAGCAAATTGGCTAGCAAAGTTGCTGCAATGTAATAGTTAGCTAAAAGCATAGATAAAGAAAAGCGCCCCGTTGTTGAACGGGGCGCTTTCTTTTTTGCATTGTACTATTTCAATCTTGCAAAACGGATTCATTTCTATAACCACTGGAGTCCTTGTACCAATCTTGAAAGACGGTTCCTCCTGAAGTAGCCCATTCATTAAAAAAGTTATAAGCTTGGTTCACTGGAACATTCTCCTTTGGGGGTTTAAAATTATGCACAATATTGATGGCCCATGGTAGTCCTGATTCGGTTTGATAATTACCATCTTCATCTCGGTTAACACCTTCCGCTGAAGGGTTATTTGACCCTAAGCTTGTTCTGAACCTATTGGGCAAATGTATTTCGTTTTCTCTGTTCCTATCCACAATCAAAAATGGATTGAATGGAGCAAGTCCCAATTGATTGGTGGTTATAGGCGTTGTGAATTTTACCTCTACTTTGGAGGGTATTCCCAACATGGTCTCATGATTGTCGAATAGGATGATAACTGCCCTATCCTGGTTTTGCTCAACACCATTGGATGCTACATTAATGTAACTTTCAGTCAAAACTGTACCTGTAACGGATTCTATCAAACTAGGTGCTATGCTTTCCAGTTCGATTCCAAAAGCATTCACAAAGCCGGCCCCATCAGAACTTACCTCAAAATAAATGTCCAATTGAACAGCCATGTTGTCCGAGTTAAGGACGGCAACGAACCTGTAGTTAATTGTTGTATCGTTAAAGTCATAATCGCCTAAGAAAGGCCATAAATCTTCAAATGCAACTGTTCCCCAACCATATTTACTTGGTGTAAATTGTTCGAAGGCTTTTTCAGCATCTTCGGGAAAATCATCATTACTGTCTGTAATACCGTCTCCATCTGTGTCCGGGTCCACTGCTTCTTCGTTAAAAACACGAAAAGTGGTTAGATCATTTATAGTTCTGTCGAAAGAGATACCTGAATTGGAACTAGGTCCGTATCTATACTCCCAACCACCGGTTTGCGTATCCATAACAATCAAATTACTGTTACTACCATTATTGGCCAGCCATAATTCATTATTGGAGTCAAATGTCATGGAGGTTGGATTGAACGGTAGGTCTTCACCACTGATCCTGGTAGAGTCATAGTCACCCTCTACATTCAATTCAAGTCGATAAAGCCCAGAAAAAGTACACACAAATAGAGTACCATCTGCAGCGAATGCTAAATCCCCACCCTGCGTTCGGTCAAGACCGTTGATATCCCATTGGGATAGAATAGAACCATTTGTAGGATCTATTGAATAGAGCTTGTCTCTAGTTGAGAAATAGAGTAATCCGTCTTGAGTATTATAGTCCAGTCTGGGTCCACCTATTCTCAGATTGGTTACAGTGGTCCAAGTATCATTTACGATATCGTATTTCATCAATGGATTGGGGTTCGAACGTCCGATTGAGTATAAAACTTTGTTTTGTTGGTCAATTGCAGCCGTATAACTCCCCATGGGCATGGTGGAAATAAAGGTGTAATCTCCACTAAGGGGGTCTACTTGGAACAATTCAGCACTACCGTTGACACAGTATAGATAATCTTCAACCATGGCTTTGGCCGAAGAGGCATTTTTTGCACTTGATGGAGAATAGGTATAATCTACCTGGTCCGAAGTAATATTTACAATTTCTGAAGAATAGGCGAAACCCTCTTTTCTTCTTATGTATAGTTGATCATAATAATCTGGAACCACAAATGTGTGCTCAATTTTTCCTCCGGAAGGTGCACCACTGAAAATTAGATGATTCAGATTGTCCACAATATAATCTGTCCCTGTAACTTCCTCATCATCTTCATTAACATAAGATATCTGCCCGCTGGTAGAGGTTATTTGATAAGCATAAACATCATACTTGACATTGCTAGAATTGTCATTGATTGTCAATTCCACAGATCTTTCCGTTTTGAACTCGAAGCCGGAGGGAATCTCTAGTTCAGTAATACCCAGTTCTTCAACTGGCCTAGGTGTATCGGGTTCTTCTTGAGAATCGGGGTCAGTGGGATTGTCTAACTCATCCTTTACGCAAGAAGCTAATATTAATGTAAAGAAGACTACAGCAATGCAATGGGCAATTTGGGACGTTTTCATTTTTGTAGATTTTGTAAGTTCTATTCAGAATTTATGATAAAACTAGTTTTAAGGTTTCAGCATTTTCTTTGTTTGTGGTCCATGAACTATTTACTGTCGATAAACCGCATTTATTTATCGATTAAAGTATTTGGATTAAAAAATGAACGAAAAAACCTACAAAAACATATATTATATCGACGAATTGCCGTC
This sequence comes from Flagellimonas meridianipacifica, assembly GCF_003001695.1. GTDB lineage: Bacteria > Bacteroidota > Bacteroidia > Flavobacteriales > Flavobacteriaceae > Flagellimonas > Flagellimonas meridianipacifica. Next base: position 339,759 of record NZ_PVYX01000002.1, read on the forward strand.
TATTTGTTGTGAAACAGTAAAGGCAAGTGGTTTAGTGGGTAAAGGTGTCGATTAGCGAAACGATTTTTGATGGGAGGCAATGAACCCAATACAGAATAGAGCGTACATGAGGGTTATCAGGACTTTAAGTACTAATTTGAACTTATAAAGGACCCAGGTCTCAAAATGTAGGTAACCTACCAGGAAAAGGATTGGGAAAAAGAAATAAAAAACAATCAGACTTACTGTTGTCCAAAACATAAGATTTCGCTTATCTCTATTCCATTTATAGGGTGGGTCCAGATTTTTCAGATAAATAACACCCCATGCTACCAAAAGCCAAGATCCTATAGCATTTGCATATATAAGATCACTCATAAAAGGATTCTGAAAAAAGGAGTTGATTAGATAGGCCAATAGCATTATAACGCTTCCCCATTTTATAAACTTTTTGATTTTTATGTCCTCTATCATTTTTCGATAGACATTGAAAAAATATAGGAAGAAAACAACTATGTATATGTTATAGATTATTTGGTTGGAATTGGTTGTTTCTGGGAAAAATGCGAAGCTTTCGTTGTATCTAATAAAACTACCCAAGAGTTCATTAAAAAAAGTGTATGCAATTAAAAGAGGAAAATGCTTTAGGGCCGTATCAAAGAATTTCTTGTAATTCAACATAGCCACTAACAGGGTGACAATATATATAGGTATAAAGAAAAACTCCTTTAAAAGCATAATAAACTCTTGGGGTTCCATTTTTTAATCAAAACAATCAAAAATCTCCTCCGGGTGGAGGTCCTGAGCTGCCATGGTTCATTATTAAACTTAGTTCCTCTTGTAATGATAAAGGAGCAGAAAGAGAAGGGACAAAACTGGCTTGGGATCTCTGTGATTTATCCTGAATACCTCCATAACCCTGCTCATTTCTTTTAACAGTGTTCCGTATTAGCTGGGCTTGTCCATCGGCTCCTATATAAAATCCCATGTTTTGCCCATTCTTCATCATAGTGGGTAGGATAAAAATTGAATTTTGTCTGGGGTGTACCACCTTTTTTCCATCACGAAATTTCTCAGAATTCGGATAGTTGGCAAAATACAAACGAAAGGTAGAAACATCCACCTTTGCTTTTTTCGCTTCCTGTTCCACATAGGCAATGTATTGCTTCATGGTATCGTAGTCAAAATCTACAAAACGGGCCGCCTCAAATTCTTCATCATCGTTCATTTCTTTCTCAAAAGCCATTATAGGGGCTATCCGATTTCTGGTGTAATTGTCATAAAGGGATTTGGACTGTTCAATAGAAATGATATCAGAAGGTGGCTTAACCGTTTCTTTTTCTTCTTGCTCTGGTTCTTCTGAGGGTTTAGATCTTTCTTGACAGGATGTTCCAATTAGGAGCAATCCTCCCAAAACTAGCAAGAGGCCATTTTTCTTGGTGTTTTTCATAGTGGTATAAATTTAGAGTTTAGTGTGTGGGAAAACTGTACTAAAGATATGTCTTTTCTTTAATACCAATATGTAAAAACCCTCCAAATGCGTTGGAGGGTTTTTAAATCTTTTAATCAAAACAATGGTGAACGCCTACTCGTTCATAGTGAGTAGGAACTCCTCGTTGTTCCGGGTCTGTTTTATTCTTTGTTCCATAAACTCCATGGCTTCTACCGGATTCATATCCGCTAGATATTTGCGCATAATCCACATACGTTGAATGGTGTTTTCATCCAAAAGAAGGTCGTCCCTTCTTGTAGAAGAAGAAATTAGGTCAATGGCAGGGAATATTCTTCTGTTGGAGATTCTTCTATCCAACTGAAGTTCCATATTACCGGTTCCTTTAAATTCCTCAAAAATCACTTCATCCATTTTGGAACCTGTTTCTGTAAGTGCTGTTGCTATAATAGACAGTGAACCTCCATTCTCTATATTTCGTGCCGCTCCAAAGAAACGTTTTGGTTTGTGAAGCGCGTTGGCATCCACACCACCACTCAATACCTTTCCGGAGGCTGGTTGTACGGTGTTGTATGCTCTGGCCAAACGTGTAATGGAATCAAGCAGAATAACCACATCATGACCACATTCTACCAATCTTTTGGCTTTTTCGATTACAATATTGGCTACTCTAACGTGTTCTGTTGCTTCCTTGTCAAAAGTTGAAGCCACTACTTCACCACGCACGTTTCGTTGCATATCAGTCACCTCTTCAGGGCGTTCATCAATAAGCAATATAATTTGATATACTTCTGGATGATTGGCTGCAATGGCATTGGCCACATCTTTTAGAAGCATTGTTTTACCGGTTTTCGGCTGGGAAACAATCATACCTCTTTGCCCTTTTCCAATAGGAGAGAACAAATCAATAATTCGTGTGGATATTGTGCTTTGTTTTTCGGCCAATCTAAATTTTTCCTTAGGGAAAAGAGGGGTAAGGTGCTCAAAAGAAACCCGGTCTCGAACTACTTGAGGGTCCAAGCCATTGATTTTGGTCACCTTAATTAGCGGAAAATACTTTTCACCTTCTTTTGGGGGTCTAACGTTTCCTAAAACTGTATCCCCGGTTTTAAGTCCGAAGAGTCTAATCTGGGATTGGGAAACATAGATATCGTCTGGAGATGACAAGTAATTGTAATCTGAAGAGCGAAGGAAACCGTAACCATCTTGCATAATATCCAATACGCCTTCACTTTCAATGATGCTATCGAATTCGAATTCAGGTTCCTTGTAACGATTTTTTAAATCCTTATCAAAGTTGCTGCTCTTTTTCTCTTGTTGATTGCCTCGACTGTGTTGATTGTTTCTTCGGTTGTTTTGGTTCTTTTGTTGACCATTTTGTTTGTGGTCGCGTTTATTTTGATGAACTGGTCCCTTTTCGTCCTTTTTTTCTTTGTTTTCTGGTGTGGCAGCAGAATCAGAGGCTTGGGTTTGGGTTGGCTTTTCTTCTTTTTTCTCTCGAGAAACTCGGGCTCTTTTAGGTTTGGCTTCGGTTTTCTCTTCAGATTTGGGTGCACTTTCTGCAACCGCTTTTGGGTTGGAAGCTTGAAGGTCTAAAATCTGATAAACTAAATCCAATTTTTTTAAGGATTTAAACTTGGGGACTTTTAAATCTTTGGCAATTTCTTGAAGCTCTGGAAGCTTTTTAGCTTTTAGGTCTGAAATCTCAAACATTAAGTTGTAAATAAGTTAAACGTAGTTGTATACTTTATCGAAGTGAAAAATTATTGGGGTACTGCAAGGGGGAAAAGAATCCCTGGGTGAGCTTTACTCAAATAACGCAACAAGTATACAAATAATTTTTCAACATTCTGGGTTATTTGTGAAAAAGACCTTTATTTTTGCAGTCCGAAATCCAAATTGTACAATGATTCAACGGATTCAAACGTTCTTTTTAACGGTAGTGGCTATACTAGCAGGGATTCTACCCTTTTTCCTAAGTCTTTGGACAGATATAAATGGGACAGAGGTATTTGCGCTGGAAAGTATAGTGGCCATGCTTGGTTTCATGGTTTCGGCTATTCTAGCTCTGACTGCCATTTTTATGTACAAAAAACGACAAAACCAATTTGTGTTGAACAGATTGAATATGATATTGAATCTTTTTTTACTAGGATTTTTCGTTTACCGATCACTAAGCTTATCCGGAGAAGCTGAGGTTTCTGAGAAGGGTATTGGGATGCTGATTCCTGTATTTTCTATCGTTTTTCTTGTCCTGGCCAACAGGGCTATCAAAAAGGATGAAGATCTTGTAAAATCTGTAGATCGCTTACGTTAAACCTAACATCTTAGTAGTATTAGTGCGAAAAACCCCGGCCTAGGCCGGGGTTTTGTTTTTTTGAGATATGAAGAATTATAAATTCTCCATCATGTTTTCCGTAGTGAACCCGTTATCAAAAGTTATATCTGTAAGGGTTTGGACAATATTGGGCTCATCAGCATATCCTTCCTCGCTAGGCAAAAAATAAGTACGTTTTGTAGCGATTAACTGTCCTTCCACATCTTCGTATTCATAATTAGCGATAATCACTGGCTCATTAACTCCTAGGAATGGCAGTGAGAAATAAAAACGGTCTATTAGTTTGGTTTCTGGGTTAACATAAAGTACATAAATGTCATTCTGTTCTTTGCCCGTTATTTCCGGGTCGTAAGTAACATGAACCTTGTCATATGTTTTACCAGCATACTCCTCTTGACCTTGATAGGTGATTATGGTTCCCTTATCGGTTAATTTATAAGGCATGGTAAACCAAAAGTAGTTGGCCCTTCTCAAAAAATCACTAACTCCCAACAATTGCGGATTTTCTGCTTTTTCTCCATCAACCATTACCACAGTTTCTTGGCCATTAAAATATTGAATCACCTCACCATCTTCACCCGGCATGACATTAATTTCATGTTGGATATATTTTCCTAGCGAGGCCTCGTTCCCAAAAATGTAGCGCTCCAATGAGACATCGGCTTTCCCATCCGCAGAGCGATAGTCATATGTATATTGTACATCGGCTTTTTTCCATAAATCTCCCCAACCTCCATGAGCATATGCCACGGCTTTCAATAAGGTTTCGGGTTGATTGGTATCGTAAACAGGTGCTTTTTCAACCATTTTTTCAGGTTGTTCAGCATTTTTCTCAGTTTCCTTTGTTTTCTGCACGCATGAAGTCAATAGAACAATAGATGCAAAAACCAGTAGTTGTAAGTTTTGTGTTTTCATGTTGTTGTACTGTTGTTTGCTCAGTTAGACGGGAACATGATTTGGTACTTACTTTTTCCTTCCACTAATACTAAAGATTAAAAACATCCATAAAAGAAGCAATCTGAAAACCATTATTAATTAAGGTCTGATAGGCATCACTGTTTTTATCCAATAAAGGATTGGTATGGTTAAAGTGGATGAAATGAATTTTCTTTTTTTCCTTTTCAGGCAGACTTTTAAACAAATCCATACTCTCAATTACAAACGGATGTGGAATTTCTGAAATATCCCGGTGGTTCAGCTCTTCACCACTATAAAATGTGCCATCTAAAAAGGCAAAATCCACTTTTTTGATTTCTTCGGCAATGCTCTTGTTCCAGACACTCCATTTGTTGATATCTGGAATGAACAGGACGGTCTTATTGGGTCCCATAATCTTAAAACCTACCGTTTCTGAATACTCATCACGATGCGGAACCAAAAAAGGGATAACGGTCAATTCATCAGAAAGCTTGACCGCATTTTGATTTTCAAGAAGTTCCAATACAATATTGTTCAATTCAATCAATTGGTTCCAAGGCCCATTTGTATTTAAAAATGAAGTCATTTTTGGCATGGTAAAAACTGGAATGTTCATTGCGCCATAAGCTTCACGTCCTAAATACATTAAGCCAGTATAATGCCCCATATGGGCGTGGGTTACAAAAATTCCATTGGGACTGTCCGAGGCTTTGCCTGCCACCTCACTGAGTAAACTTAGTTGGCCTGGTAGATCGGGTGTGGCTTCGAATAGATATGTTTTCTTAGTGTTATGGTTCACCAAACCTAAACTCACAACTTTCCGAGTTTTATCGGGATTTTTAAAAAGATGTTGGCAACAACTTCTTTCACAACCTATATGCGGGCTACCTCCATCTTGAATTGTGCCCAGAACATGAAGTGTTATTCCTTTTTTGAGAAAAACAGGATCAACGGATTCCTTTTCTTTGGTTTTCTCAGGATGATTACAACCAGTTAGAATTAAAAACATCAAAAGAAAAGTAACACGATTTATCATTATCATCTTTTTCCTAGTTCAATTACCTCCAAATCTGATATTTTGTCTTTGTCAATCTTGAAGCGTAGCATGGTCCGTATGGGATGAAAACCCTGTTTTCCACAAGCGCCTGGATTCATATGTAGCAATCCCAACTTTTTATCATTCATAACCTTCAAAATATGGGAATGTCCACAGATAAAAAGCTTTGGTGGATTTTTTTTTATTTCTTCCCGAACCCGCACGTTATATTTATTGGGATATCCGCCTATATGGGTAATCCAAACATCCACTTCTTCGCAATAAAAACGATCATGCTCGGGAAACTCCCTTTGAATTAAATGGTCATCAACATTCCCAAAAACTGCTCGAAGTGGTGCAATTTTCTTCAGTGAATCCGTTACCTCTAAGTTTCCAATATCTCCTGCATGCCATATTTCGTCGGCTTGTTTGGCATACTTCAATATAGCTTCGTCCATATGGCCATGGGTATCAGAAAGCAATAGAATTTTGGTCATACGCTAAAAATTTGCTAAAAAGTTTACTGGTAACTACCGCTGTGCAGGATTCAACTATATTTAACGTTTTAAAAGTACAGGATTCCTTGAGATATTTTATAAGGTTCTCTTATTTCGGAAAAAACTATCATGGGTGGCAGCGCCAACCGAACGCGATTACGGTTCAAGAGGTATTGGAAGATTGTATGTCGACCCTTCTACGGGAACCTATTGAAGTGGTAGGGGCAGGGAGGACGGATACTGGGGTTCATGCCAAAGAAATGTTTGCACATTTTGATGTTGAATCCATTCAAGATTCGGGTGAATTGATACATAGAATGAATGCGTTTTTGCCGGAAGATATTGCGATTCGGGATATCTCTCCAGTAGAATCGGATGCCCATGCCAGATTCAATGCTGTAGAACGAACCTATGAGTATTGGGTGGTTCAAGAAAAAGCCCCTTTTTATAGCGATTTTGCTCATTTTGTAAAACAAGATTTGGATATCGGGGCAATGAATGAGGCCGCTTCTATTTTTTTGAAACACTCAGATTTTGAAAGTTTTTCCAAATCCAACACGGACGTGAAGACCTTTATATGTGATATCCGTAAAGCAGAATGGTCAACGGAAGTGGATAAGCTTGTTTTTACGATTTCGGCGGACCGATTTTTGCGCAATATGGTACGTGCAATCGTTGGGACTTTATTGGAAGTAGGTATGGGAAAGCGTAAACCAGCTGAAATGAAGGAAATCCTTAAAAGTAAAAGTAGGTCTGAAGCGGGAGTTTCCGTGCCCGCAAAAGGACTATATTTGACCCAGGTTTTATACCCAGAAAATATTTATGCATGAGCCAGAATGAAGAGATAGGCAAAGCGTTTGATTTTGGTCTTTTTAGACGAGTTTTTGCACATACAAAACCATATCGAACCATTTTTTGGGTGGTGGCTTTGGCTGCTATCTTATCCGCTGGTTTTGCAATACTTACACCTGTTCTTGTTCGAGATATTATCAATAAGGCCCTCACTTTGAAGGATAGTGATTTATTGTTATTTTTAGTATTGGCCATGCTAGGAGTTTTATTTGGTCAGGTAATAACCCAGTTACTATTTAATTATTTCGCCAATCTCTTGGGAGAATCGGTGATAAAAGATATTCGTATCAGGTTGTTCAAACGTATGATGGGTTTTAAGATGACCTATTTTGACAACTCTTCCATAGGGGTGTTGGTTACACGAGCGGTAGCTGATATGCAGCGTATCGGGGAAATCTTCAGTCAGGGGTTCTTCGTGATAGTGGCGGATTTGTTGAAAATGGTATCGGCAGCAGCAATTATGACAATTACCAATTGGAAGTTGGCACTTATTGTTTTTGCGATATTGCCTGTTATTCTAGTTGCTACCAGACTCTTTCAACAAGCCATGAAAGTGGCTTTCATTGAAGTAAGAGCACAGGTGGCAAACTTGAATTCTTTTGTCCAGGAGCGCATAGCGGGTATGAAAATTGTACAGCTGTTCAATCGGGAGGAAATTGAAAAGGAAAAATTTAGGAGCATTAACGAGAAACATCAAAATGCATGGTTGAAAACGGTCTGGTACAATTCCATATTCTTTCCTATTGCAGAAATCTCGTATTCAGTTGGTATTGGATTAGTTGTGTATTTTGGGGTTGTTCAGAACATTGAAAACACCGGTTTAAATGATACGGGTTCCATATTTGCATTCTTCTTCCTTATGGACCTCTTGTTCCGACCACTACGTCAAATCGCAGATAAGTTCAATACGCTTCAAATGGGAATGGTAGCGGCCAATCGGGTATTTCGAATTCTGGATACGGAAAGCCATATTCCGGATACCGGTACTTTGGAAAAATCAGATGTTAAAGGTGATATTGAGTTTTCCAATGTACGCTTCTCTTATGTGGAAAACGAAGAAGTGCTTCATGGTATATCCTTCAAAGTAAATGCTGGAGAAACTGTTGCAATAGTAGGGGCTACTGGTGCAGGTAAATCAACAATCATCAACTTATTGAATCGATTTTATGAAATTGATTCCGGTCATATTTATATAGATGGGGCGGAGATTCAGCAGTACACACTTAAATCCCTCCGGTCGCATATCGCTATCGTGCTACAAGATGTCTTTTTATTTGCCGATACCATTGCAAACAATATTTCGCTTAAGGATGAAGAAGTGACTCAAGAAGTGATAGATGAAGCCGCTAAGGAGATCGGGGTACATGAGTTTATTCAAAGCCTACCGGGAGGCTATCGATATAATGTAAAAGAAAGAGGGAGCATGTTGTCCAGTGGACAGCGTCAATTGATTGCGTTTTTGAGAGCTTTTGTCAGTGATCCCAGCATTCTAATTTTAGATGAGGCCACTTCTTCGGTAGACACCTATTCTGAACAGCTTATTCAAAAAGCTACGGAGAAAATAACAGAAGGGAGAACTTCAATTATTATAGCGCACCGTTTGGCTACCATAAAAAAGGCAGATAAAATCATCGTGATGGAAGCTGGAAAAATTGTTGAGATTGGTACCCACAAAGAGTTACTTCAAAAAGGTGGGTATTATAGTGATTTGTACGAAGCTCAGTTCATGGCCGAAGAGGTAGCTTAAACTACTTTTTTTGGGCAAAATCCTCAATATTGAGTTGTCCTGTAATAAAAAAGATTGCGGCTATTGCTATCCCTACTATAAGCATCATGATTGCAAAAAGCACTAAATATCCAAGAGACCTGATAAAAGTGTTGAAAAATCCAATTTTGTGTATTCTGCCAAATACTAAAAACAAATAGGCGGTTATGAAAAACAGATAAATCCAATTGAAAATATCGTATTGGATATCAAAAAAACCAAAGAGGGGTAGGCATACCATTACCTGGACAAATGATGCTTGAGCAGTGATGTAGGCATTTGCCACCAAATGTTCGGTGTAGTTCATTTTTCCCTTATCCAAAAATAAAATCCATGTTATTGACGCATAGATGGGCATAAAAAGATAGGACATCAACCCTTGATAGTCAAAAATGAAATCCAAGTTGGGGGCATTGGGATTAATCGCATTGTTTTGAGTCAGGGTAATTTCATACACATTTCTTAGAACAAAGAACAGAACTCCAGATAGGGTAATGGCAATGGCAAAATAGCTTATGGGGTTCATATATTTTTTACGGATACCGGAGATATAGCTTTCAACAACAATTTCGGGTTGGGTAAATAGGTGCTTAAACGTTTTGAATAGGGTATTATCTAAATTGAATACCTGATAACTTAAGTCCTGCCATATGTTTTTAAGTGTTAACCGATTACGAATCACTTTGGCTCCACACTCCGGACAATATCTGAAATCCGATCTTAGACTAGCACCACAATTTTTACAAACCATAGTTACTCTAGGTCTTTTTCAATTAATGAAGTTAGCTGGGTTGTTCCCTTAAAAGGAACAAACTCACCATTCTTTATATATGAAATAGCGCCAGTTTCTTCGCTTACAACCAAGCATAGCGCATCAGTTTTTTCTGTGATGCCAACCGCGGCTCTATGACGAAGACCAAAACGTAGGGGAATGTTCCGGTCATTGGAAACAGGCAAAATAACGCGGGTAGCCGTTATGTAATTATCTTGAATTATGGCTGCCCCATCGTGCAATGGGCTGTTTTTGAAAAAAATACTTTCCAAAATAGGTTGGGTAATCTCAATATTCATCTGATCACCTGTAGACTTTACAAAGTCCAAAGGGCTGTTCCTTTCTATAACAATCAGCGCCCCAGTTTTGGAAACTCCCATTTTTTCGCAAGCAGATACAATGGCAGTGACGTTGGTAATGGAAGGAAGCGCTTCCTGTTTTAGGAATTTAAAATGCCTCACAAAATTCCTCTTGGTGGCAAAGTTTGTGGAACCAATCATGAGCAGGAACTTTCGTATTTCTTGTTGAAAAACTATGATTAACGCAATCAAACCAATGTTCATGAACCCTCCAACCATGCTGCTTATCATCTTCATTTGAAGTAGTTCCGTTAATTTCCAAAGTGCCCAAATGATAACAATCCCAATGAAAATGTTGATGGCGACAGTTCCCTTGACCAGTTTGTAGATGTAATAGAGGAGAGCAGCGACAAGGATTATATCGATGAAATCCGTAATCTTAAATTCGAGGAAATTGAGGAAATCCAACCGCGCTGTTTTTGTAAAATTAACAAAAATAGAAAAATCGAAATGGGTTAGGCATTGGCCTTTAAGGTTTCAAGGAGTGTTATGCATTCTTGGGCTTCCTTAACATCGTGAACTCTCAATAAGTTCGCTCCTTTAAGCAAGGCAATACCGTGTAAAACCGAAGAGCCGTTTAGCGCCTCCTTTGCTGATGATTTTAAGGCTTTGTAAATCATGGATTTTCTGCTAAGCCCAATTAATATAGGTTTATTTAAAGTTTGGAAGATGTCCAGATGATACAACATATGATAGTTTTGTTCCAAAGTCTTGGCAAAACCGAACCCAGGATCTATTATGATGTCGTTGATTTTTAGCGCATGGGCCTTTTCGATTTTTTCTGAAAAATACAATAGCAAATCCTTTGTCAAATTATCATAAACAGCCTTTTTCTGCATGGATTGAGGAGTACCTTTTAAATGCATTAGGATGTAGGGAACTTGGAAACGCGCAACAACATTGAACATTTCCGGGTCCAAGTTTCCAGCGGAAATATCATTAATCAAAGCCGCTCCCATTTCCAAACATTGACTGGCAACGCTACTTCTAAAGGTGTCAATTGAAAAAAAAGTTTCTGGAAAATGTTTCAGCAATAATTCCAACACCGGTAAAATTCGCTTCTTTTCTTCATCTTCTGGGACATGATTGGCCCCAGGACGGGAACTGTAGGCACCCAAATCTATAAATGTGGCACCTTCAGCCAGCATGTTCTCCGCTTGATTCAAAATGGCTCCTTCATCTTTGTACTTCCCTCCATCATAAAAGGAATCGGGGGTCAGATTAAGGATTCCCATCACTTTTGGTATGCTTAGGTCTACAAGCTTTCCCTTACAGTTTATCGTCATAAAAAAGAGGTGCTTTTATGGGTTTGATTATCTTTGGCAAACTGCTTTTGCAGTCAGACTTTGAACGAAATTTACATAAATTAAGAAGAATAGATGCAGCAGACTTCCCAACAGTATGACAAGGTCATACAGCAATGCCGGGAGCTTTTCATCAAAAAGACCAAGGACTATGGAACAGCGTGGCGAATTCTGCGACTTCCTTCCTTGACGGACCAAATTTTTATTAAGGCTCAGCGTATCCGAAGCCTACAACAGAATGACACCCGCATGGTAGATGAAGGGGAGCATTCAGAATTCATAGGAATAATAAATTATTCCATTATGGCTCTTATTCAATTGGATAAGGGGGTTTCTGAACAGCCTGATTTGACAGAGGAAGAAGCGATAGCCCTATACGATGAGCAAGTCAGCATTACAAAAACCTTAATGGAAAACAAGAATCACGATTACGGTGAAGCCTGGAGAGATATGCGTGTAAGTTCGCTTACGGATTTAATACTTCAAAAATTGCTTCGGGTGAAGCAAATTGAGGATAACCAAGGTGAAACCTTGGTAAGCGAAGGCATAGATGCCAATTATCAGGATATGGTCAATTATGCCGTATTTGCATTGATTCATTTAAACGCTGGAATATGAGATATCTAGTATGGTTTTCCAGAGTATTTGTTGGTGTCTTGTTCATAATCAGTGGGCTGATAAAACTGAATGACCCTGTTGGTTTTTCATTCAAATTAGAAGAATACTTTAGTCAAGGGGTGTTGGATTTACCTTTTTTAATGCCTTTGGCCCTGGGAATTTCCATTTTTGTTGTGATTTTGGAAGTGGTTTTAGGTGTTTTTTTATTGCTGGGATTCAAACCACGGTTTACGGTATGGAGTCTACTGCTGATGATTGTCTTTTTTACATTTCTAACCTTTTACTCCGCCTATTTCAATAAAGTAACCGACTGTGGTTGCTTCGGCGATGCCATAAAATTGACTCCATGGGAATCATTTACCAAGGATATCATTTTGTTGGTTTTTGTTTTGATTCTTTTTAAGGGACAAAGATTTATTAAGCCATTGTTTCAAACAAGGACCAGCTGGATTTTGGCAGGAATTACGGTTTTGGCCTGTGCAATCTTTGCAAATCATGTGTTGAATCACCTACCCTCTGTTGATTTCCGACCCTATAAAATTGGAGCTAACATTCAAGAGGGAATGTCCGTTCCCGAAGATGCCCCAAAACCGATTTACGAATATGCGTGGCAATTCAAAGTAAATGGAGAAGACAAAGTAGTGGTGACCAATGGGGAATACCCTTCAGTAGATGGAGAGTTCGTTGGGGTTGAAACCACGGAAATCCAAAAAGGGTACGAACCTCCAATTCACGACTTTACGATTGAGCAAAATGGAGAAGACCTGAGTGCCCAACTGTTGGAAGAAGATAAGTTGGTTATGGTGATTGCTTACGATTTAGCTAAGAGCAATCAAGAAGTTTTTGAAGATGTGGCTGTGGTAACCAAAAAAGCGGCCTCAAACGGATATAAAGTGATTGGAATGTCAGCTTCAAGCATTGATAGAGCTAATGCAATTAGAGAGGAACATGATTTAGATTTTGACTTTTATTTTACTGATGAAACTGCTTTAAAAACCATCGTCAGGTCCAATCCTGCTATTTTGGTCTTGGAGCGGGGAACTATTCAACAAAAAGTACATTACAACGACATAGATAAGCTTAAACTATAAAACAACATATCAAACCATACTACTATGAGAACCCAAATAGTTGCAGGAAATTGGAAAATGAATAAAACAATGAGCGAGACGGAGGTCCTACTTTCAGAATTATCTGCGAAAGTTCCGGATACGCATGCCCAAGTTATTGTTGCACCTACTTTTGTTAATTTGGTCTCAGCAAAAAATAGTCTTGAGTCTTCCACAATACAGGTTGCTGCACAAAACATGCACTTTGCCGATAATGGTGCCTTTACGGGTGAAATATCTGCGGATATGCTTTTGGATATAGGATTGGACACGGTGATTCTGGGACACTCTGAAAGAAGGTCACTTTTTGGCGAGGATGATGCTCTACTGGCCAAAAAAATGAATACGGCAATTGAAAAAGGGATGACCGCTATTTTTTGTTTTGGGGAAGAGTTGGATGACAGAAAATCAGGGAATCATTTTTCCGTTGTGGAAAACCAACTAAAAGAAGCTTTGTTTCATTTAGAAGAGAAGGCATGGAGCCAAATAGTATTGGCCTATGAGCCTGTTTGGGCGATTGGAACCGGTGAAACGGCAAGCCCCGAACAAGCTCAGGAAATGCACGCCTTTATACGAAAAACCATCGCCGAAGCTTATAACGATGGTATTGCAAACAATGTTTCCATTTTATATGGAGGCAGTGTAAAACCTGGAAATGCTGCAGACATTTTCTCCAAACCAGATGTGGATGGTGGCCTTATTGGAGGTGCTTCGCTAAAAGCAGACGATTTTATTGCCATAATCAAGGCAATATAATATTCAATGCCATTGGTTTATATTGAATTTGATTTTACGGTTTCTCCGCGTGAACCCTTTTCTGATATCTTAATCGCAGAATTGGGGGAACTGGGCTTTGAAAGTTTTGTGGAAACCGATTCTGGTATTCTGGCCTACATCTTGGAATTACATTGGAAAGCTGGCATATTGGAAGACCTATTTGTAATCCAAAATCCAGAAGTATCCATTTCATGGGAACAAAAGGAAATCCCTCAACAAAACTGGAACGCAGAATGGGAAAAAAACTTTCATCCTATAGATGTTGATGGAGTATGTTCTGTGCGAGCACCCTTCCATCCTCCTGAAGATGTAGAATATGATATAGTAATTGAACCTAAAATGAGTTTCGGAACCGGTCATCATGAAACCACATATATGATGTTAAAACGGATGCTTAGTATGGATTTTGATGGGAAGACCGTTTTGGATATGGGTTGTGGAACAGGTGTTTTAGCTATTTTGGCCTGTATGAAAGGTGCTAATTATGTGGATGCCATAGACATTGATGAGTGGTGTTATATCAACACAAAAGAAAACATTGAACGGAACCAATGCACTGGGATTCATGCTTTTCACGGTGATGTGGGCCTTCTGGAAGACAAAAAATACGATGTGATTCTTGCCAACATAAACAGGAATATTCTGCTTAAAGACATTCCCAGATATGGGAAATCACTTAAAGAACATGGTTTTTTATTGTTAAGTGGATTTTACAATGAGGATTTAAAAGGCATCAAAGATGCTTGTACCTCAATAAAATTGGATTATATTGACAATCTCGAAAAAAACAACTGGGTGTCGGCCCTTTTTCAACTTTCGTAGCTGAAAATTAGTATATTAGATTTAGAAATTGGGAGCTTTGGCAAACAAGGAAAAAATATCGGAAGAGCTATTACTGGAAGAAGAAGTCCTGAAACAATCGGAAATCATTCTCTTTAATGATGATGTTAATACGTTCGACCATGTCATCTCTACATTAATCGATGTATGCGAACATACTCCCGAACAGGCAGAGCAGTGCTCTTTGATTGTGCATTACAATGGAAAATGCACGGTTAAGACCGGTGATTATGATGATTTAAAGCCTAGATGTTCTAGACTGCTTCAAGCTGGGCTAAGTGCCGAAATTGTATAAACCCCACTTTACCAAAAGGTTAAAAAACTGGAAACCATTCTCAAGGGTTATTTCTTTGTGAAATTACCGATAGGGTAGACTTCAATCCAAGTTTTGCTTTAAATTTAGGGTCTTTCAAAAAATCCATTATTGGCATGGGCGAATTTTTTAAATCTGAACTTAAAGACCGCTTTCTTCAATATGCCCTTGAACGTAGGGACTACTTCGAAGTAAGGGTACTTTACGATGAGTTTCTTCGTCCCAACTATAGCCTTGATTTTGCTAAAAAGCTGATTAGAGAGATTCGGGATTATAATCCAAGTCTTTTGGACATTATGAGTGGCAATGGTTCGGAAATTTTCATGTTGGCCTCCACCCCTAAAACTGAGGATTTCCTGATTGAAGGAGGCTTTTTGGACATGCATGTGAAGGAGGAGGAAAAATGGGATACATTTTTGAATCAACTTTCAGGGAGCAGGAAGCTTTCAAAAGATGAAAAGAAGTTACTCAAGAAGAATTCACCTTCGCTAAAGCGGGAAAAAAACCTATTGTCCATTCTTATTGCAGCAGTTGTTGTTAGCTTCCTTTTTACCTTATACAGCATTTTGAAAAATGCTTTTTTGGAACCTCAGTATGTTCCCATGGATGAGTTTGAACGAAAGCTTGAACAAGTTCAATCCCAACATAGATTGGAAAATGAAAAGTTGACAAAAGAACTGGAAAAGGCTAAAGCCGTGATTGATTCTTTGAAGAACTGAATCATCAAATTACAATGGGTTTTCTTTAGTTAGGATGTTCAAAAAATACTACCTTTTGGTGTTTCTAAACAGACTATCATGAAGTACAATGGTTTACTACTCCTTTTGGTTATTTTTTTATCCTGTGGGCCCTCCACATCTATAAAAGAAAGTGAATGGCAATTGATTTATAGAAATGACTCCAACGGGAAAACACTTTTTGGAGAAAAACAGGATTTGTTGAATGCCATTCGTAATGGAAATCTTGTGAAAGTCGGCTATGGAGGCCAAATACGTAGAGATACGACACTTACCATTGAACACGTTTTTGAGGCTCATTTTTTTACAATTTTGAATGATTCGGAGGTGTATGCCCAAATGTCTCCAATAATTGGACAAAATCCATTGATTGAAAAGGATACCACCAACATTCGTTTTAGGAACACCCAATGGAACATTATAGTAGGCACCAATGGTTTTTCCGACCGTTTGACCATGAGTCTTAATAAAGACACGATTCTAAGTCAGAATCAAAGAAACATGAATGTTTCATGGTTTGTTAAAAAAGGAAATGGGCAAAGCGAAAATGCCATGCCTCTATGGAAAAAATGATGGAATCGCGGTTGTTCCATAAAAACCAACCAATAAAATCTGAGTATGAGACAAGTAGAATGGAATGGTGTATATCCAGCGGTTACCACAAAATTCAAGGCAAATGGAGAACTGGATATTCCCACTTTTTTAAAAAACATTGAATTCCAAGTAAAAGCAGGAATTGATGGAGTGGTCATCGGCGGCTCTTTAGGTGAGAGCAGTACCATTACCCATGATGAAAGATTGGAACTGGCCAAAGCTGTTCTAGAAAGTGTAGGTGCTAAAATCGATGTGATTTTGAATGTGGCTGAGGGAGCTACCCATAACGCAATTGAATTAATCCAGAGAGCAAGTGAAATAGGTGTACATGGCATAATGCTTTTGCCTCCAATGATGTACAAACCAACGGATGAAGAAGTTCTTGAATATTTTATTTCGATTGCCCAGAGTACTCAACTACCTATTATGATTTACAACAACCCGGTTGATTACAAAATTGAGGTTACCATTGAGATGTTTGGGCAACTCAAAGAAATAGAAAACATTAATGCGGTAAAGGAGAGTACTCGTGATATCTCCAATGTGACTCGGATGAAGAATCACTTTGGGGATAGATTCAAGATACTTTGTGGTGTGGATACCTTGGCCATGGAAGAACTGTTGATGGGCGCCGATGGATGGGTGGCAGGCTTGGTGGACGCGTTTCCGGCAGAAACGGTAGCAGTTTATCGCTTGGTCAAAGCAGGACGCATTGATGAAGCGCTCAAAATCTATCGTTGGTTCTTGCCAATATTGGAATTGGATATAAGCCCACAATTGGTCCAGAACATTAAACTGGCGGAAGTTATAACAGGAATTGGTACCGAACATGTAAGAGCGCCTCGACAAGCGTTAAAAGGAGATGAAAGACTTCGTGTTCTAGCTATCTTAGAAAAAGGATTAGCTACAAGACCGCAATTGCCTGACTATTTAAACATTTAATCAGCCTCAAACTATGATAACTGAAAACTTAATAGCCGGTACACTAAGTTCTGAAGGGAAGGCAACTATGCAATCGGTAAATCCTTTGACCCAAAATTCATTGCCCGAAAGATTTGCCGTCGCAACACAAGGGGAAATTGAAAAAGCATGTTTGGAAGCCAATAAGGCCCATGAAACTTATAAAAATAAATCGGGTAAAGAAAAGTCCGTTTTTCTGAGAAGGATTGCGGAGGAAATAGAAAATCTTGGTGATGTTTTGATAGAAAGGGCCATGTCCGAAACAGGACTGCCTGAAGGAAGAATTATTGGGGAGCGCGGTAGAACTTGCAATCAATTACGAGTATTTGCGGATTTGGTGGAAGAAGGAAGTTGGGTCAATGCCACTATGGACGAAGCTTTACCTGAGCGTAAACCCTTACCTCGAGTGGATATACGTAAAATGCTGATTCCTGTGGGGCCAGTAGCTGTTTTTACTGCAAGCAATTTTCCTCTGGCTTTTTCTACCGCGGGTGGGGATACCGCCTCAGCTTTAGCTGCTGGGTGTCCGGTAATCGTAAAAGCCCATCCTGCACATTTAGGAACCAATGCCTTGGTCGCCAACGCAATTGTCAACGCGATTGAAAAATGTAACATACCCAACGGAGTGTTTTCGTCACTTAATGGTGAAATAGAAACGGGGCAACAGTTGGTAAAGCATCCCTTGATAAAGGCTGTTGGTTTTACGGGTTCATATTCCGGTGGGAGAGCACTGTTTGATTTAGCAAATAGCCGTCCTGAGCCAATCCCCGTTTATGCCGAAATGGGCAGTAACAATCCAATATTCATCTTGAGCGAAAAACTGAGGAATCACGGTCTGCAAATGGTTGAAACCATTGCCAACTCGGTAAACTTAGGAGCCGGGCAGTTTTGTACCAATCCAGGTATTCTGGTAATGGAACAAAGTGAAACTACTGAAATGTTTCTCGAAAATTTAACCAAAACCTTCGAAAAACTACCGTCTGATACCATGTTGAGTGGAGGTATACATTCCAAATACCTTCAAAAGAAAAGTGAGTTCTCAAATTCAAATGGAGTTTCCATGCTTTTTGAAAATATTTCTGATTCTTGGAAAGCGGGACCTGCCATTGCTAAGGTATCGGCTTCGACCTTTATGGATAATATACATTTACAGGAAGAAGTATTTGGACCGTTTACTATTGCAGTACTATGCAGGAATAGGAAAGAGATGTTGGAAGTGGCCAATAGTTTGAATGGTCAACTTACAGGGACTTTAATGGGGACGAATAAGGATTTTGAAGAATCAAAAGACTTAATCGAGATACTGATTGAAAAAGTAGGGAGATTAATTTGTAACGGAGTCCCTACAGGTGTTGAGGTTTGTCCAGCTATGCATCACGGAGGTCCTTTTCCTTCAACTTCAAATGCCCTTTTTACTTCTGTGGGCACGGATGCCATTAAAAGATTTACAAGACCTGTCGCTTTTCAAAATATGCCCAACAACCTTTTGCCAAGTGAATTGCAAAACGATAATTCCTTGGGTATATGGCGAACCGTTAACGGAGAATTGACCAAATCATAACAGATTTTATATTTCATTTTGACGAGTTTTCAAATGGGAAATGATACGGTACATATAATTGGTGGAGGTATTATTGGATTATGTGCTGCTTGGTATCTAAAAAAGGAGGGGTACGCTGTTACGGTAATTGATAAAGGTGACTTGAAAGAAGGAACTTCCTTTGGCAATGCAGGAATGATTGTTCCCAGTCATTTTGTCCCCATGGCAAATCCTGGAGTTGTGGCTCAGGGTTTAAAATGGATGCTCAACAGTAAAAGTCCATTTTACATAAGACCTAGACTAAATCAGGATTTAGTACAATGGTTATGGCACTTTTATCGCTCATCCAATCACCAGCATGTTAAGCAGGCGATGCCCATTTTATATGAACTCAATGAACGCAGCAAGGATTTGTATCAAGAATTATCTAGTTTGGAGAATTTTGATTTTAGTTTTGAGGAAAAAGGCTTGTTGATGTTATATAAGTCGGAAAAGCAAGCAGAAAAAGAGGCGAAAACGGCTGAACAGGCAAAAAAGATAGGGTTAGAGGCAGAAATTTTGGATTCAAAAGAATTGGGCAAATTAGAACCCAATATGGATTTGGATGTATTGGGCGGCCTTTATTTTCCAGGTGATGCCCATCTCTATTCCAACAAACTCATGTTTCAATTGGTTGGAGTGTTAAAACAAAAAGGAGTTCATTTCCTAACCAATACTTCCGTTTCGGATTTTAGTTTTAAAGGATCACAAATTGAAGCCCTGATTAGCGAGAATGGAGATACTATTCCGGTAAAAAATGTGGTTGTAGCTTCAGGAAGTTGGACAGCAACTTTATTGAAAAAAGCCAACATAAAAATCTACATTCAAGATGGAAAAGGGTATAGCATCACCTTAGAAAAACCCAAAACTCGACCGCAAATTCCAACAATTCTATCCGAAGCGAAAGTAGCTGTTATCCCAATGGGCGATGATTTGCGAATTGGCGGCACGTTGGAAATGAGTGGCATATCTCCGCAAATCAATACCAAAAGAATTCAAGGAATAAAGGAAAGTATACCCAGGTATTATAAAAATATAGAGTTACCCTTTACGGATGATAAAGATATATGGAAGGGTTATAGGCCCTGTACTCCTGACGGTATGCCCTATATTGGAAAATCGGAAGCCCTAAGTAATTTGTATGTTGGAACAGGGCATGGAATGATGGGGTTGAGTCTAGGAGCTATTACGGGAAAACTGCTGAGCGAAGTAATAATGCAGAAAAAACCATCTATGGATTTGTTCGCATTTCGGTTGGACAGATTCTAAGAGAATAATCCCAAATACTTTTACAAATCGATTGAATCAATATAAAAAGATATCTTGCGCTTATGCAAGCGGAATATTTAAAAGAATCTTATTTTTTCGATTTTAACAGCCCTCAAATTCAGGATTTGATTTCGGAGTTTAAATCTCTTTCATCTGAAAAAGAGAAGATTTCAGGTCTGTACATCAAGGTAAGGGATTCGTGGCGATATAATCCATATCATATTGGCTTTACTGACAAGTATTACAAATCCAGTCATATCTATTCAAAGGAACAAGCGCATTGCGTGGACAAAGCCATCTTATATGTTTCGGCACTAAGGGGTTTGGGTATTCCCGCCCGGTTACGTTTGGCAAAAGTATCTAACCATATTGCTACGGAAAGACTGGAAGCGAAGTTAGGGTCAAATGAGATAGCACCTCACGGTTTGGTAGAGGTCTTTCATAACGGCCAATGGGCAAAGTGTTCTCCCGCCTTTAATAAAGAACTGTGCGAAATGTATCATGTGGAACCATTGGAATTCAACGGTGAAAAAGACTCTATTTTCCAGGAATACAACAAAGACAGTGAAAAATTTATGGAGTATTTAGAGGATTATGGCAGCTTCTCAGATGTCCCTCTTGATTTTATAAAAAAGACGTTTAAAGAAAACTACCCTAAGCTATATGAGTTGTATAAAGGAAAAGAAGAAATTAAGATCTCTTGACCTTGAGAATTCAAACCAGCAGCTTTTTACCAATTTGTCGCCAGACTTTGAATAGAAGAAATCCTAGAATCAAAGCCACTCCCATCATGATAAAAGCGGTACTCGTTTTTCCGTAAATAAACATTCCTGTTGTAAAAAGAATGCAGTATACTAACAAGCAACCCAGAATCATGGCTAAAATACCCTTTGGAACCATCCATTTACCCGTATCCGAAACAATGGAAATATTCTTTTCCTGAGCAAGATTTACAATTTTATTCCAACCTCTTCCGCCAGGTTGAATGTGCTTATAAAAATCAAAAAGCTTTTGTTCATTGTCCGGTTTTGTCAGAAAAGTGACCGACAACCAAACCAAGGAAGACACCAATACCACAAACGGAAACTCAAACCAGCCAGGGAAAATTGCTTCCTCTCCTGAAAACATAACTGAGTTTATTACAGGGATACTTATGATGATGGAAATGAGTCCGGAGGCGAACATAGCGGAAATCTCGCTCCAAGCATTGATGCGCCACCAAAACCATCTTAGAATGAATATAAGTCCAGTGCCCGCACCAAACATCAGGATATACTTAAAAAGCTGTACTGCATTGGTCAACACCATAGCAATTGAGGTACTTGCCAGCATAAGGATTACTGTACAGATTCTGCCCACAGCAACCAATTTTTTCTCTGATGCATTTTTATCAATAACCTCTTTGTAAATATCATTGACCAAATAAGAAGCTCCCCAATTGAGATGGGTTGATATGGTGGACATGTAGGCAGCCACCATGGATGCGACCACCAAACCCAATAGACCAGACGGCAAGAAGGTCAACATGGCAGGGTATGCCAAATCATGCCCTAGTTTATCGTCGGTAATGCCAGGGAATGCATCTGCTAGGTTTGAAAGCTCTGGAAAGATGATTAAAGAGCATAGCGCTACAATAATCCATGGCCAAGGGCGAAGGGCATAGTGCATGATATTAAAAAAGAAGGTAGCTCCTATGGCATGATTTTCATTTTTAGCGGCCAACATTCGCTGGGCAATGTAACCTCCACCACCAGGTTCAGAGCCGGGATACCACGAACTCCACCATTGTACTGCCAGAGGTATGGCCAATAAGGTAATAATGGCATTTGTGTCGTTCTTTTCCGGGACCAATGCCAATTTATCTTGGACATTTGGATGCTGAATTAGGTTTTCAAGTCCGCCTATCTGCGGTAGGTTTACACAATAATATGCGGCTCCAATGGCACCTGCCATAGCCACAAAAAACAGTAGGAAATCAGAATACACCACACCTTTGAATCCTCCTACTGCACTAAACAACAGGGTAACAGATGCAGCATAGCCAACAGTTTCCCAAGCAGAAATCCCTAGCATTACTTGACCTATTTTAATTGCGGCCAAAGTGACTCCGGACATTGCCAAAATGTTGAACAAGAAACCCAAATAAAAGGAACGAAATACCCGTAAAAAACGTGCTGGTTTTCCCGAATAACGAATTTCATAGAACTCCATATCCGTGTTGACGTTGGATTTTCGCCATAAGCGTGCATAAATAAAGACAGTCAATAGACCAGTAAGCAAAAAAGCCCACCACACCCAATTGCCTGCAACACCATCCTGTCTAACCAAATCAGTTACCAAATTAGGGGTGTCAGTGGAGAACGTAGTGGCAACCATTGAAAATCCCAATAACCACCATGGCATATTTCGTCCAGAAAGAAAGTACTCAGAAGTATTTTTTCCAGATTTTTTGGCTACTACAAGCCCAATTATCAAGGTTGCCAGAAAAAAAACAATAATAATCCCGTAGTCCAGATTGCTCAGCTCCATGGTTAGTTATTTTACAGACAGGTTAGTCTTGAATCAAAACCTTCTTTATGAAGGTGAATATACAAGTATTTCAACATGAATGCTTGTGTTTTCTTTTTATTGATTGTTTTGAGAATGTAATTAAAAGGAAAAAAAGTGATGTTCAAAAACACGTGCCAACTATCGAATACTGTAATTTATTTATGACCCAAGCCCGGAATATTGGTTAAATTAGACCTATACTTTGATACTATGAATTTGAGGAATTCAATCCTGAAAAAATATACTCCATTCTTACTTATAATTCAGGCACTAACGTTGGTTTTTTTCTATGTTGGATGCTCTAAAAAGCGAAAAAACAACTTAGAAAAGTTGCCAACCGAAGGAACAAAGGTGACTGAAGTTCAATTGCTTATGGAGCAACCTGATTCGATAACTACACCAAAAGGAATGGTTTGGATACCTGGAGGAACATTTCAACAAGGCGCTGTTAATGGTGATACTTTGGCAATGGCTCATGAAAAGCCTGCACATAGTGTGATGTTAGATGGGTTTTTTATGGATGTGCATGAAGTGACCAATGCTCAATTTGCCCGATTTGTTAAGGAAACGGGATATGTTACAGTGGCGGAAAGAAAGGTGGACTGGGAAGAAATGAAAAAACAACTTCCCGCTAACACCCCGAAGCCAGAAGATGCCCTACTTAAACCAGGTTCATTGGTGTTCAAGAAAAATGTCACTTCCATTTCTAACCTTCATGACTATTCCCAATGGTGGAATTGGACAATTGGAGCAAATTGGAAACATCCCAATGGTCCCGGTAGCAATATTGATGGAAAGGAAAAGCATCCTGTAGTGCATATCGCTTTTGAAGATGCATTGGCCTATTGTAAATGGGCTGGGAGAAGACTGCCCACAGAAGCTGAATGGGAGTATGCAGCTCGCGGTAAGAAGCCTACTTCCATCTACTATTGGGGGAACGATGTGGCGCAATTAAACTCCAATGCGAACACTTGGGAAGGAAACTTTCCAATGACCAATACGCTACAAGATGGTTTTGCACTGAGGGCTCCGGTGGGTTCATTTAAGCCAAATAACTTTGGGCTTCATGACATGTCCGGTAACGTATGGGAGTGGACCAGTGACTGGTATCATGCAAAGTATTATCAAACACTATATGAAAAAGGAGAGGTATTAAATCCAAAAGGAGCCAAATCTGCTTACAATCCATTCAATCCTCGAACCAAGGAGCGGGTGATTAAAGGGGGTTCATTTCTGTGTAGCGTTACCTATTGTGCCAACTACCGTATATCCTCTAGAATGGCCTCTACAGAAGACTCTTCGTTGGAACATTTGGGGTTTCGCACAGTTCTTTCCCTTGATATGTTGGATTGAGAAATCTGTTTGAAAGTGTATTGTAAAGGTGTAATTGGCATCGATTCTCCAGTGAGGATATAGAAATAACTTTGAACCTTAGTTAGCATACTTTTTTAAAGCAGGTAATTTAAGTTTGACAACAACAAAGGAGCCACAAAAATACTCGTCATCAATAGTATAGTCAGAGAGGTCAAATTCATAATTTCCTTGGAATAAAGAGTCAAGTCTTTCCAAAACGTTTCCAATACCATTCCCAATTAAAGGTGATTGGGATTGCAAGGGTTTTCCATTGTTGATTACCTCAATCTCAAGAAAATCATTGGTTTTCCTTATGCGTAATAGGGCCTTGATTTTTTGATGTTTTTCGGAAAATCCGTGCCTAATGGTGTTTTCTAACAGGGGCTGAAAAAGGAGTGGAGGGATGAGGAACTCTTCAAGGCCTTCTGGAATTACTTTTACCAATTCCCACTTATCATCATATCTCAATTTTTCCATTTTCGCATAAGTGTCCAAAAGGGAAAGTTCATCCTTTAGTAAGATTAACTTGGAATCTTTTAGACTCAACGTTTTTCTGAGCAGGTCGCTCAAGTCAGCAATTGCATTCTGGGCTTTGGTTTGATTGTCATCTATCAATGAAGAAATATCGTTCAAAGAATTAAAAAGAAAATGTGGATTTAATTGTGCTTGCAAAGCCCGGATTTTTGTATCAAGAAGTTCAGCTTTTAGCGTTGAAGCTCTTAAATCATCAGCCTTTTTTCTTTGAAAATAGTCATAGGCGTAGACGATGGCTATCATTGAAAAGTACAAGAAAAAATTGAAGCTCAATCCACCCAAACCTCTGATGTAAATGCTCTCTATCGTAAGTGTGATTGCTTTTGAGAACAATTCAATCTCTACCAACAATCCTATAAAAGCGGTATAAAATGAGAGCAATGCGGCCAATGCCAAATGAATCATAACTATCCTCCAATGTAGTGTCCCTTTTTCGAAAAACTTTTTAGTTAACAGCAGCGCTCCTATGACATAGGACAACTTTGCAACAAAAAAAATCACATATTGAATGGCTAACTGGCCCAAAACATTGTTGGAGGTCTCATCTTGATTGTAGATAAGTACAGTCGCCGCAAAATCAATTACATAGGCCACTAAATAATATATCAGGAGTATCTGAAACAATCTGCGGTCAAGAAATGTATATGCCCTAGTTTTCATTTTAAGATTTCCTAAGATTCAATTGATTTACAACAGCAGTTTTGTAACTTTTTGAAACATTGAATTTCTGATTGTCCCTCATTATCACACAATAATCTCCATATCCCTCACTGATTACTTCCTTAATTTGGGCAATCTGTACGATGGTTGAACGATTTAACCTTAAAAATGAACTGGGGTCGAGCTTTTCCATCAAAGCGGTCATGGAAGTTCTATGGATATGCTTTTTGCCATCCATCATAAATAGTTCCGCATAGTAAGCTGAAGATGTGATGTATTTAATATCCTTTGTATAGGCGAACAAGTATTTTCTACCCACTTTAAGGACAATTTTTTCAAGAAAGCCTTTTGAGGATTTTTTCACCTCTTGTAGATGATTCCATAATTGGTCAAACCTTGAATGCATTTCATCATAATAATCGCTTTTTTGCTTTGTTTCTGCGTTTAGGACCGCATTTTCCAAAGCTTCCAACACTCTACTTTCCTTGTAAGGCTTTAATACATAGTCGATAGCTTGAATTTCAAAAGCTTCAATTGCAAAATCATCAAAAGCGGTAACAAAAACGGTAATCGGTAGTATGGATGGATCTATTTTTTTTAGCACTTCAAATCCGGAAAAATCGGTCATTTTGATATCCAAGAACACGATATTCGGGAGTTCAGACTTAATTTTGGAAACCGCCTCGGTGCCGGAACTTGCTTCAAATAATGATATACCTTTCCTATTCTGAAGAATTTTTAGGATCCTTTTTCGAGCCAGCTTTTCATCATCTACAACTAAAACTTTCATCTATCATGTTCCATTAAATTGAACTTGTTTTAAAAAATCTATAGGTTTATCTTTAGAAGGCAAACTCCGAAAATGAGTCAGGAGACAATTGCTATTCTCAGGTACTTATCACGGAGCAAGATATTTAATAATCCATAGAGCAATCATGCCATACTTATCTAAAAATAGGCCATCCGTATCATATTTAACTGAAGGAGTAGCGAATTCAATACATTGTGATAAATCACTTGTGGATGAGATGTTGTTTCTTGATGGTTTTAGCCATCCTTACCTTTTTTTCCTATGGACAGGATTTAAATTCGATTTATAAGGAGAGTATAGAGGCCCATAAAAGTAAAGACTATACCAAATTTGTGGCCCTCAACAAGGAAGCACTTAATTTGCATCCATCACAGCCAACTTTTCTTTACAATCTGGCCACTGGATATAGCCTCACCGATAGTTTAGAAAACACATACCAAATTCTAAAAAAGCTACTGAGCTGGAATAACAAAATAGACTATCAAAAAGATGCTGACTTCAATAATCTCTTGCTATCGAATAGGTATACCCAATCTTTGGACTCTTTGGTCAACTATTATGGACAGGTAAAGGGAGTTGGATATGATTTTGCCCTTTTCAAGGGCAAAAGGCATTTGGAAGATTTAGTATTATTGGATTCCCTTTTGTTCGCCACTGATGTTTATCATGGCGAATTGCTTAAATACAACACGAAAAAAAATGAAGTTGTCGTAGTAAAAGAGTTTGACCTACCCGTTTTGGCTTTGGCTTCCAAACCTGATTCATATTCAGTTTGGGTAAGCACTGCTAAAATACACCAATCCAAGAAAAAGGGTATTCCTTCAAATACTCCGGAAATTGTTGAAATCGATGCTCTTAAGGGAAAATTAAAATCAAGGGTACCTCTAGATGATGATTTTGTAGCTGGAAGCATGGTATTTGATAAAGATGATAACTTATACATATCGAACTCCTCTAAATCCGAAATCATCATTATCGATACCAAAACAAATACTATAAAGCAAAAGTTACCTGTGGATGACGGTTTTAATCTACAAGGAATTACCATTGATTTGGACAGGAATATCTTGTACGTAGCAGATTATATTAAAGGGGTAGCAAAGGTTGATATTGCGAACGATTACCAAATTACATGGTTCCAATCCGATAGCTTTTTGTTGAAGGGAATCGATGGGCTGGCACATGTTAAGGGAAATAAGTTACTGGCAATACAGAACAATTCAAGTCCGAAAAGAGTAATTCAATTAAGTGTGAATGGTTCGGCTATTGAAACTGTAAGATTGTTGGACAATAATCTTAACACGACTAGCGAGCCCACTAATGGCAAATATTATGAAAAACTCGGATTTCTCTATATAGCAAACAGTTCATGGCCCCATTATAATAAAAACGGTGAAGCGATTTTTGAAAAGTGGGAAGAACAAAAGGTACTTCAGATACGCACTGATACATTTCTTGACCAATAGTAAAGTATGAAAGAGTCCATCCTTTCATCATTTTTAATTAGACCTATGAAACACTTGACGCTTATAGTCTTCTCAATTTTATTGATTTCTTGCAAAACGAATCAAAAAGAAAACGAGGTGACCTCGAATCCCAAAATTGCATTGTTGGGGACTTTTCATTTTGGAGAAACCACTGATTACTCTTCCATGGACATGGACAATTTCGACTCCAAGAAAAGACAAAAGGAAATGGAGGAACTCGTGCAGGCTCTAAAAAAGTTTAAACCAACAAAAATACTTTTGGAATGTACCCTGAAAGATGAGGCCTTTTTTCAGGAAGCCTATATGAATTACATCAATGGTCAAACACAATTAAAAATGGACGAAAGAGAACAAATAGGGTTTCGTTTGGCATCTGAATTAAATCATACTACCATCTATTGCATTGATTATAAACTGCCTGTGCCTTTGGATTCCTTATCAAATTTTGCCGAAAAACATATGAAACCAGAGTTCTTGAGTTTTTTGGCAAGTATTGAAAGGAATGACGAAAACGATTCAAAAGTGCTTGCTGCCAAATCACTTAAAAAATATTATGCCTTTAAAAATAGTGACGAGGAAGACCAAAAAAACAAGAGGCAATATATTCAAGAAACAGCAAAGTTTGTTTCTGACTCAACTTATATTGGAATCAAATTTGTTTCTACCTGGTGGGAGCGGAATTTTCATATCATGTCAAATATAGACAGACATATTGGCTATACAGATAGAGTATTGGTTTTGATTGGTGGTGCCCATCGAGCTGTACTTAAAGATTTCTATAAAGCTAGAAACGATGTTCATTACGAAGAAATAGCAAACTATTTGCAATGAACAAATACGGATTAAACTAGTGAACAGCAACTTTGTGATTATTCAACAATATCCTTCATCAAAAACATATGCCGATTTATTCATTCGTTTTCCAATTGGCTTTCATTTAATTTATGGAGTGGCTGATAACATTTTTTCTTGGGAAAGGATGTTGGAGTTTGAGGCTTTTTTAAAGAACTTGGATGTTCCTATGCCGTTAATAGCAGCTCACTTATCTGTTTATGCCCAATTTGTATGCGGTGTCTTGTTTATTATTGGTTGGAAAACCAAATGGGCTTCAATCACTATGATTATCAATTTTATAGTTGCCATTGGATTGGTGCATCTAACAGACCCTTACCAGAACAAGTTTCCAGCCATCATGATGCTTAGCGCATCAATTTTTATACTTCTAAATGGAGACGGATGTTTTACTATAAAACTACTTGGAAAAAGGAAATGATGAAATGATTTAAAATGTACGCCTATTTCCTTTTTTGGACCCGAACATTACAATAGATGCTCCAATTTACAGCAGATGTTCTCTTTCTTGAGAATATTTGAAACGCTGTCTGACATTCATTAAAAAACAAAAACCCATCAAATCGCGATGGGTTTTCTACTTTCTGTGACCTCCACAGGGTTCTAGCTTTCTAGAGTATGTAGAGATTTTATAGGTTCTAAAAAATACTTTACAAAATCTGTTGACCGAATTGTTGACGGTCTATTTGATAGCAAATGGTGCCATTTGACTTTCATGTCAAAGATAAACTTCCTAAGTTTTAAAACAAAGGATAGTAACATATCTATGAAGTATCATTAACCGTTCTTATTTTTAGTGCCTATTTCGCATAATCTCCTTGGGCGTAAGTAGCCAAGATACCACTGTTTGGAGATTTACAGTTGTTGGGAAAATCAAAAAAGTAAATACACTTGGGCAAGCCATTTTCAAAGGTAATCCTAACCGAACCAGGGCTGCTGCCACTAAAGCCTTTATACCGGTAGTTTGCACTTAATTCGTTGGGTACTCCATTGGAATTTGTATACTTTTTCACATTCGAAACACTTCCAGATATATACCGATTAAAAGCCCATGTTTTTGCCTGGTCTGCTACTAAATCATCGATTAACTTATTAAAATTTTGCTCACCGGAAGGACCGCCAGATTTTTTCATCTTTTCATATTTGCTTGGTTCTTTCATCCTAATGGAAGGTTTGTCCAAGGCGTACAATCGAAGATTTTTCTCGAAACGACGTATTGCCTGACCATTACATGAATTGAGATTAAAAATCTGTGCCATGTCATTTTTTAGTCCTTTGGCCTTATGTATCATGTCAACGGAATTTCCCATAGCGTTTGGGTCACTGACCATGTTAATTACCGTTCGAAAGGCCTCAGCGTTTTGAAGACGTTCAACGGCCAGTTTTGCATTATAGAGTTCGGGTCGGGCGTAAAGTCCCGTGCCAACTGTTTTCCATTGTACACAGACTCTACTGGTCTCAATTCCATAACCGTTTGTAGTGACCTCTTCCATTGCGCACACATCTTCCATTATTTCGACTTTGTCATCTGGTAATACATCTGGACATTGGCCGCCAAAAGCTCTGAGGTACTGCTCAAAAATCATAGAGAACTGCAAGTCTTCCCTTGTCATTTCAACGTTTTCAAAATGGCCCCTAAAGATATAATCAAAGAATTCAGCATAGTATAACCCTTCTGTCTTTAATTCCAAGGATTGTGAAACGGAATGTGAGAGAGCTGGAACTTCAACAGAATCTGAAAGAAAAGAGGTCATGACCATCCAAGCTAGGCATCCCAAAAGAGTACTTTTTATTCTCATAGCGTTTAATTTTCCTTGTAAACCAATTGCCGCATGTCTAAGCTCCCCAGTTTTTGGGTCAGCTGAATGTCCTCAAAAATTTCAACGATGGGGTCTTGAAAATGGTAGCTGTAAGTAGGTGTAAAGCTAAATCTGTTCGCCTCTTCAAGTCCCTCAAAAACAATTTTGACCTTTGACACTATTTGAAGGTCTTTGTACCTGTCATTTATTAGCTTTTCAGCTTTATCTGGTTCAATCTTAAATAAGACTTTCCCCTTGATGTACTCAACTTGATTAGTTTTGCTGAGCACTTGCTGCCCATAATCAGTCTTGGGCAGAAAAGTAAAAAAGTAGCTCTCTCTAGTACTATTGTAATCAAAGCCGCGACCATTTCGGATTTTGTGCGGCAATGATATCCAAAAACCGTTTCGTTCAAAATCATAAGTCCCCAAATCCTTCAGCTGCCAAACTAAATAAACCGTTTGCGTTCCATCGGAAAAAAAGGATTTACTCCACTCCAAAATCGGGTCAAGATGTTTGTCCACAAAATCTACGTATTTCTCATTTTCGGTGAAGTCGTCGGCTCGGAAGCCTCCCCAAGTGTTGACAACACGACAATTTCCTGAGTTTTCTTCCGGGTTACAAAAATACTGCTGTTGTAGGCTTTCGCTACCAACGGCAAAAACAAAATTTGCCAGCATTTGCTGCGCCTTGTGTGATTTAATCTCTTCCTCATTCAAGGTTTTGGGTCTTGGCGTCAAGGCCTCTTTATCTATTGATTTAAAGAGGTCGTTTAAAAGGTTTATCTGCACCAGTTGCATAAAGCCGGTGTAGCCTGCTTCCATAAGTTTTCGTTTGGCCTTACCTTCGGGTGAGCCATCAGGTCGGTTAGGTGACTTGAAATAAAAATCACAGGAACCAAACCTAGGTATTCCCTTGTAGTGCTGTACCGATATATCTCTAAACAGGGGGTTTGGCGAGTCGTAGGTCAATATTCCAGGGTCCTGTACCGTAATTGGCCCTTCTCCTTTACTTGAACTTTGAGTGCTATCTTTTGGTTCGGACTTTGTATTTTCTTTCTGTTCATTTTTTTTGTCATCACCAAGAACCTTACCTGCAACCTCTTCGGTTTTTTGGAGGAGTTCTGCCTCGGTCTTTTTTTTCAGTTTTTTTAGGAATTGCGCATGGGAATTCTCTGTGGTGGCCAAAAAGCAAATACCCAAAACAAAGATTATATAATTTCTTTTCCTCATAATTTTAATATTTGGATTGGATGTTTTCTATGTTTATCTCACCAAGCTTCTCAGTCAAGGCCGGATTTTTACTGTAGATTTCTATAGTCTGGTCAACCAGTTCAAACTCAAGTTGAACCTGCGTATGGTTCACTACTTTTGGAAATACTTTCACCTTGAATACGCAGTTCACGGGTACTCTTTCTTGAAGGTTGAATTCCTTGGCTTTTTGAGGGTCTATGGAAAAAAAGAACTGCTGGCGGCTGTTTTTGATTTTCTTTTCATTTTCTGAATACGCCAAAAAGTTTGACGAATGCAGCATAAAACTACCACCTCCCATAAGGCCCGCTAGCCAATAACCCTTGTTCTTGAAATCATATTTACCCTGTATTCCACTTCCACATACATAGTAGACTATTTGTTCATCATTTTCATAAAAGGTATCGGCCCATGACTGCAAAGCCTGTAAGTGATTCTCAAGAAATCCTTTATAGCTTCTTTGTTGTTGAAACTCATTGCCTCGGCTTCCTCCCCAATATGAAGGTGGTCTCCTATCTCCATATCGGTCAACAAATTCGCAAGGGATTTTTCTTTTGACTTTATTTTTATTCTGCAGATTGGAAGAATTATCGCTTTCATCACAAAAGTATTTCTTGAGCACTTCTTCCGAACAGGTGTAGCCTGCAAGGTTCTTCAAATGGCTCTGTGCAAAATAGGAGTTCTCTTGTTTCTGGTCCCCTGAACTTTTTTCCTGATAGGAGGTTAATTTTGAACGATTGATATCTGCGTATGTTTTTTTTAAATACTTTAACTCAACCAGCGCTTTATATCCATTTTTATTGACAGGTGTTGTTACTCCTCTCCTGTAATGAATATCGCCATACCTTGGCAACCCTTTGTGGGATTGTATGACAATGTCAATAAAATCTGAAGATGGGGCTTTATACGTGATGATATTGGTTTCATTAATCGTGTTAACTCCACCTTTTGTTGTATTGGAAACCGTTTTGTTCTCCTGTGGCACTTTTTTTACTTGACCTACCTTATTTTCCTGTTCAGGCGTTGTTGGTTTTTTGTCATCCAGAAGTACGTTTATTTCCTTATCCACTTTTTTTTCAACTTTATCCTCCAAATTTTGTTTTAGCTTTTTCAGAAATTGCCCTTGTATGTTTTGGGTCATTCCTAACAAAAGGAAGGTCACCAGTACTTTCATAGTAAATGCTCTATTTATCATTTTATCTAGTCTTTATGGTTGCAGAACCTAAGTCAAGCTCTCCAACCTTATTTGTTAGGCCATCATCAACATATAGTGAAATAGTTGGGCTGACCAGTGTAAAAAGCGTTTTTAAACGATTCATTCTATAGTTTTCAATCCCATTTAAGGCAACGTTTACCTCAAACACCAGATATAGATTATCGTACTTCTCAGAAAACGCTTCCGCTTTTTCCGGAGAGAGCTCGAGAAGTAGTTGAGAGCCATTGGGGTGTTTCAATTTTCGCTCTGATGTGGTTTTGGGCTGAAGGTTATACCATCGCAATAGAAAACCTTGATTGTGAAATTGATTGGTGTCCAACCAATACCCCCCGCTTTTAAAATCATAAGTGCCTAAGCGGGTTTTACCGACATAATATCCATCGATTTTGTTTTCTGGGTACAACGAATTGCCCCATTGCTGCATTTTTGGAAAAAACTCATTGGCAACCGTTTTAAAAGCCCGCAATTGTTGAAACTCGGTAGCTCCTTTTCCACCCCAAGGAGCAATATCAGTATAGGGTCTGTAGTACCCATCATCTTTGAATTGGGCTGCGCAATCCTGCTGTTTTTCATTGCAGAACAAACGGCACTGTTCTTCTGTGGAAAGCAAAGTATTGGCAAGCACGAGCAATTGTTCTTGTGCGGTAAGGGATTTCAGCTCTTTGTCATACATATCATTTTTTCGAACCGTGAACAACTCTTTGTCCATAGCATCAAAAATTTCTTGCTGATGCCTGATTTTTAAAAGCTGTCTGAACGCATATTGACTCAGCACGTTGTGACTGGATTTTTTGTCAATTTCTGGATAGTTACCATCGTTGTGCTTTACATAACTGCCGTCTGGGTTCGTATAATAATTGTCTTGTTCTCCAAATCGCAACTTGCCATTATAGGTTTGTAATTCTAGGGCAATAAACGATATGCTCGGGGGTTCATAGGTAATGGTCGTTACATTGTTTGACGTATTCTGACCGTTCATAACCCCTAGAAATAATAAAAACAATACTGGTGCAATCTTGGTCATGGCTAGTTGGTTTTGAGGATTAGGTTTTTCAAAGAAAGTTTGGTGACCAGCTTTGTCAATGCTGCGTCTTCGTATACTGCGAATTCAGGACTTTCGTGCGAATAGTTGAACTCTACAGGCTTTTGGGCATTTGTTAGCTCCTTCTTTACGTATTTTAATCTTATTTTTTTCACCAAGTAGAGTCTGCTAATACTCGACATCTGATACTTTTCTGCCTCTTTTTCATCCAATTCCAGTAGGAATTGCAAGCCCAACCCTCTGCCCAATTTGTTTTTTAGAGTATGCTCATAAGGTGTTTGTGGTTTAAAAATCACCTTTTTGATTCCTCCTCTAAAGATATTGTTCAGGCCGAAGTTATGACTCACCCAATATCCTCTTTGGTCAAAATCATAATTACGTCCAATACCAATTTGAGAAACGTGGTAAGCGACGATTTCGTCGTTCTCAAAAAAAGTAGTACTCCATTGTCTCAATGGTGCAAGACAACTTTCTACAAACGCTTTGTAATTTCTGAGTCGTTCAAATTCATTCTTTCCCTGTCCTACATTTTTGCAATCCTCGGTAGCGCAGATGCTCGTGCCTACTTCATTTCTCAAAAAACTCTGCAGAAAGGCGGAGTTCCTTTGAGTTTCTGTTTTATTTCCAGATGTTATTGTCAATCGGTCAGTATCTAAATCTTTCATAAAAGGTTCTAAGTACTTTAGGCTAACCATGATGGAATAGTTCTGATAACCTGTGTTTGTCAAAGCCTGTTTTTTACGTATTTCGGGGGTATAGGCTCCCCGTGTTTGTTTTTGACCTACTGGCAGATAATTGTTGGGTACTCCAAATCGTGGCAGGCCATTGTGCGCCTGTAAGGTGATGTCATGAAACTTTTTTGAGGGAGATTTGTAGAGAATAGCTTTATCTTCTCCCAATGAGGTTTGGCCGTGGGCGAATGAAACCAACAGAACTACGAGACCAAACCAATATCTTTTTTTCATTTTGTGGAGGATTTTTATTCCCAGGTTACAGTACCGTCCATCGTCAGTACGATATCATTCTCTGTATTGATGACGGTAGTATTCTCAAAAGTGGCTGTCTTCGCTTCAAAATCCACTGAATAAACTTCACCACAAGCGATGAAAAAATTCTGAAAAGGCGATGTGCAGGCATACAAAAACTCTTCACCATCAGAAGTTATGTTCATTGAAATGGTCTTCTCAATATTCGGTGAGCCCCCTGTGGTGAAGTCAGCGGCAACAATGACAAAACCATTCTGGTCACTTTCATCAAAAACCAGCTCATTGTTTTCGACAGTAATGTTTTCCGAAAGCAAGACTACAGATTTGTCGGTTCCTGTCAATGCGGAATTGCCCACCTCAATATTCCCTATTGTGAGAGAGGTGCCAAATTCTGAGGTCTCCTCACCGCTCAGAAGTATGGTGCCCAGCACCGCATTTTCTTGACTCTCGCTTGCTGCTTCATCATCTGTACCGCAAGCTATGCCCAATACCAAAATAAATAGAAGCGGCAGGGTCTGAATAATTTTCATAATGGTAAGATTTGTCATTTGTTTTCATAATCTATGTGGAATTCGTTTATCAAACAATGACTATTTATTTAACGTAACAAATACGCGGGTTAACGTACCTATTCAAGATTTTTTCGTACTTGATAACTAAGACCGAAATTGTTTCATTTTCAGTTTTTTAAATGTTAAATTTGTTGTTTTTCAGTACCAGCCATGTCTTACCAGCTTAAGCGATATTTTTCCTTCCTCTTGCTATTTCTAATAGTTGCTGTTTGCCATGCGCAATCAACACTTGACTCTTTGAAAAATGAGCTCATTGAGAATACGACTAGAGATACACTTCGGATAAAAACCCTGATAAGTACCTCTGCAGAGCTGACCTATACCCACCCCAAATCAGGACTTTCTTATGCTGATGAGGCATTGGTCATATCGCAAGAGACCAATTGGAAAAAGGGAGAAGCCCTGGCCTTAAGGCAAAAAGGAAATCTTTACTATGTTCAGGCAGACAATCTGAGGGCACTGGACCATTTTCAAAAGGCCCTTAGGTTATCGGTTGATTTGGGTGATGATGAGCTCAGTTCAACATTGAATAGTAATATTGGCCATATTCATGCCGACTTAAAGGAATACGACAAGGCTTTGGAGCGGTATAATGCGTTCTTGACTTTTGCCGAAGAATCGAACAATATACCCAATCAGATAAGGGGCCTGTCCAATATTGCCATAGTATACAATGACCTTGAAAACTACGAAGAAGGCTTGCCCTATCTTGAAAAAGCATTAAAACTGGCGGAACAAGAGGATAACGATTTCTTTCAAGCAGCCATAATCAATAATCTGGCCCTGGGATATAAAGGGCTGAAGGAGTATCAAAAATCTTTGGAGTACTATCATGAAGCCAAAGGAATTGCAGAGAGCATTGGCAACAAGTACATATTGACATCTGCTCTAAACAGCATTGGGAAGGTCAACATTCTGTTGGGAGACTACGATGCTGCTGAAAAAGCAGGCAAGGAAGCACTATCATTGTCCCAGGAAACAGGAACGATAGAGTGGCAAGCCGATTCATGGGAGGTGCTGAGCAAAGTCTATGAACATCAAAAAAACTCGGTTGATGCTCTCGATGCATACAAAAAGCATATTAGTTATAGGGACAGTGTGCTAAATGAGGAAAAAAAGGCCGAGTTGGCCCGAAAAGAGATGCAGTTTGAAATGGAGAAGCAGCAGACAGCGGCGGCCCAGGAAATAGAGCATCAGCAACTAGTTAAAAACGGGTATCTTACCGGAGCCATTTTACTGGCCATTCTCGGTATTGCCGGATATTTTTTCTACAAACGTAGGCGGGATGAGATTGAAAAGAAAAAAATATCCGATTTCAAGGCAAAAGTGGCTGAAACAGAGTTAAAGGCACTGCGCTCGCAGATGAATCCCCATTTTATCTTCAACTCCCTAAACTCCATCAGTGATTTAATCACCAAGAACGATACTGAAAATGCCAATGAATACTTGATAAAATTTTCAAAGCTCACCAGGTCAATTTTGGAAAATTCCGAAAAGAAATGGATTAGCGTACAAGAGGACCAAGAGCTCATGGAACTGTACATGCAAATCGAATCACTTAGATTGAAGAATAAACTATCATACACCTTTCAAGTTGATGATGATATCGTTGTTGAAGATACGCTCATTCCGCCGCTGATTTTACAGCCTTTTATTGAAAACAGCATTTGGCATGGATTGGCCAAGAAACCTGAAGGAGGTCACATTAACATCACAATGAAAAAGGGTGATGGCTTGATTCATTGTGTAGTCGAGGACAATGGAGTAGGCCGTTCCAAAACCTTACCCATCCAAGACGGTAAAAGCTCGATGGGTGTTAAGATTACCCGCAACCGTCTAGAAATTATAAACACACTCGAAGAAACCAAAGGAAAGATAGATTTATTGGATATCGAAGGAGGATTTCGGGTAGAGATGATGATTCCATTTGAACTTCAATTCTAACTGAAATATGTTGAAAGCCATTATCATTGACGACGAACAGCATTGCATTGATAGGTTGCAGCTGCTTCTTGGCAACCATTCAGAAACCATTCAGGTTTTAGGCAGTTACTCTTCGGTTGAAGTAGGAAAAAAAGAAA
The DNA here is from genome assembly GCF_003001695.1 of Flagellimonas meridianipacifica. Lineage (GTDB taxonomy): Bacteria > Bacteroidota > Bacteroidia > Flavobacteriales > Flavobacteriaceae > Flagellimonas > Flagellimonas meridianipacifica. Next base: position 377,018 of record NZ_PVYX01000002.1, read on the forward strand.
TTGACCGGCTAAAGCCAGATGTAGTTTTTTTAGACATCCAATTGAATGAAGACACTGGTTTTGATTTGTTGTCCCAATTCGAGCGTATTGATTTTGAGGTAATTTTTACTACTGCCTTTGATAACTATGCTATTCAAGCCTTTAAATTTTCGGCTTTGGATTATCTATTAAAGCCCATCGCTGAAGATGATTTGGAGCAAGCAGTAAAAAAACTTATAAAGCAAACAGGCTTAAGAGACACTTCCCAACGCATAGAAACATTGTTCCACAATTTTAAAAGAGAAATAGGTCATTCTAAAAAGCTTGCGATTCCTACCATGGAGGGCTTGGTTATGGTCGATGTCGATAAAATTATACGTTTACAGTCAGATGTGAACTACACTCATATATTCATTGCCACCAACACTAAAATAACAACCTCCAAAACCCTAAAATTCTTTGAGGAAATACTTGACCCTCAGCAATTTTTTAGAACCCATAAGTCGCATTTGGTAAACTTAAAGTACGTTGTTTCATACATAAAGGGAAAGGGAGGCTATGTAGTATTGTCAAACGGTTCAAAATTGGAAGTTGCAGTTAGGCGTAAAGATTTACTGCTTCAGAAACTAAAGACAATATGACAAATTGGTTGAAATCCTAAAACCATGAAGGCAATTTCCAAAAAGGGTAAGTTAGATGGTCTTGAATAACCAACTGTAGAATGATACGTAGAAGCAATGTTTCGTCCGATATTTTAAACTCTCGCTTGGGCTGCAATTAATTCCTTTCTAATACCCATTTAGGATAGCCTTCTGTTTATTCCGAAACTTCCCATCCTTCATTTTAAGTTCACTTCCGAGCCGCCACTATTACTTCTTTTTTGCTCGCAAAACTACAACATCCGCTGTCGGACGACGGCATAAACCGTTGCGTTACCCTCCACTTTTTATACGCCTTACCTCCCTTGGATATTGCTTAATCGTAAAGCATCAAAAAAGGTAACAGCGACGGCTCTACGGGAAGTAAATCTAAAATCAGAACAATGAAATCATTTCAAAAAACATATCAAAGGCTATCCAAAAAATCAAAAAAGGAAAACGCTCTAGATACAATAAGTAAATCAATTTTTTAATCCTTTAAATTTTAATATTATGAGTTCTATTCAAAATCATGTACAGTTAATCGGAAACCTTGGGGATGACCCCGCAGTAACGAACCTTGACAGCGGGAAAAAAGTAGCCCGGTTATCAATGGCGACCAATGAGAACTACAAGGACAAAGACGGTGAAAAACAGACCGAGACCAATTGGCACACTGTCGTGGCTTGGGGCAAGACTGCCGAAATCATCGAAAAGTACGTCACGAAAGGCAAGAAAATTGCCGTAGTTGGTAAGCTAAAAACGAGAACTTACACCGATGACAATGGACACCAACGCTATGCCACAGAAGTTGTAGCAAGTGAAATTTTACTGCTGAACGGTAATTAAAAAAGAAAGAGGGTGTTCCTCTGGAAAGTAGCACCCTCTTCTTCATTATTCCTATATCCCTAAAGATTAGAACAATGAGAAGTAAAGTTAGTGAAATAAAGGTGAGTTACAGTGAAAAGATTCCTGTAAGACTTAGATATAAAGTGAACTCTTCCCAAGCCGTGGCCGAAGTGTTGTATCGCTATTGGGACAGGGAAACCATACAATTGAACGAAACCTTCAAAGTAGTTCTTTTGAACAATGGCAATCGAATAAAGGGAATTTATGAAGTCTCCAAAGGTGGTATCACAGGTACTATGGTAGACCTTAGAATTTTATTTGCCGTTATTCTTAAGAGCCTTTCCGTTGCGATTATTTTGGCGCATAACCATCCGAGCGGAACGTTACGGGCAAGCAAGGCGGATGAAGATTTAACGCACAAAATCAAAAGGGCGGCAGAATTATTTGACGTCAAAGTTCTAGACCATATTCTGTTGGCGCCCAATGGAAACTATTACAGTTTTGCGGATAATGGGCTGCTCTAAATTCAACAGTATTTTATCAGTTAAACCAAATCAATTATCCATCAAAAAGCCGTAAATTTATCACATGATTTTCGGCTTTCTTTTTTACGGTTATCCCACCTTTTTGACTTTCACAGGATAACTGCAAACGACCATTTTTTAAGAGATGTAAGCAACTGGCGGTACGCCATGTTGTTCGATTTTTTTGTGAGCATCGGCTCACAAAAAGGAGAAGCAAGAGGGTAACACGCTTCGCGATGTTTCATTTTTGATGCCCTTTCTTAAAGCCCTTTTATTACAAGGGTTTTCAACGAATTTTAAATCGACTTCTTAAAAAATTGGATTCGTTTTTTACTAAAAAACGCTGTCACCCCTTATAACATGGCAATTTTTTTACTAAAAAATGGATAGAGAATTTAAAAAAGAGAAGTTTGAGACCTTGAAAATCAAATCCTCGGTAGCTCAAAAATTCAAGCGGTACTCCAGGGCAATTTCCAAATCGCAGTCGATGAGCTTGCTTGCTATGTTAGAGTTTTTTGAAGCCACAGGACTTTCCCCAGAAGAACGGTTAGGCCCCAATATAAAGACCCTGGAAAGCTTACTCAAAAAACGCATCAATGCGGTCATTGCCATTGTACGGGATATTGAAAAGAACCAAACCAAACCCACCGTGGCCATGATGCAATCTTTATTTGAAGGTGTGGAACCCGATAAGAAAGAACTACTCTTAGAGAAAGACAGTAAGAGCAAATAACAACCCATCAAATTTGTAGAACGCAATCAAAGGGATTTATAATGTATATCACCATAACCGCACAAAAAACAGATGGCAATTTTTCACAAAGTGCTGCGGACTTTGTTGCCTATCTGGAAAAAGAAAATGAGCAAGTACAGCCTTTGGAGATGCAATATTTTTTTAATCAATATGGAGAACAATTCTCCGCTGAAGAAGTGACTGAAGCCATTGATAAAAATACGGCCAAATTAAAAAAACGAGAACCCAAGTTTTATTCCATAACCGTGAGCCCAAGCGCAAGGGAGTTAAGACAAATAGAGGACAATAAAAATGCCTTAAAACAATATACCCGTGAGATAATGAAGGATTATGCTGCTTCTTTTAATCGGGAAATCAATGGTAGAACGGTAACGGTTGATGATATTTTATACTTCGCTAAAATAGAACATCAACGCACGTTTAAGGGAACGGACAAGCAAGTTCGGGAAAATCAACCCTTTGCGAATCAAATCTTGGAACTCAAGCATCAAATCCGGAGAATATCCACAGGAAAGGAAATGGGCAATATTCAAAAACTTCAACGAAAAATACGGCGATTGGAACACGAAGCTCCACATCAACAAAACGGTAAGCGTATAGTCCAGGGAATGAAGAAAGAAGGCAATCAAAGCCATATTCATATCATCGTTAGTCGAAAAGACATTTCCAATTCGGTAAGCCTTTCTCCTGGAAGTAAATACAAAGCCTCAGAAGTAATGATGAATGGCAAAAAAGTGAAACGGGGTTTTGACCGTGATTCCTTTTTTGCGAAAGCGGAAAAGACCTTTGACAAAACCTTTGGATATAAACGAAACTATGCAGAAAGCTATCGTTCCCGAAAAGATTTCCTGAAAAATCCAAAGCTCTATTTTTCAGTATTGATGGGGCTACCAGCCAATGAAAAAGCAGTGGCCTTTAAGATTTTGGGTAAATCGGGTGTGCCCATACTCAATATTCCCACCAATAAGGTGCAACTGGCTATTAAAACCTTCAAACGCTTAAAACGAGGTGTCGATGTTGCACTGCGTTCTGGCTCAATTGGGATTTAATGGTGGCCATTGAATTACATATCATAGGAATATTGCTTGGGTTAGCTCTTGTGTTTTGGAGTACCCACAAGCTCTTTCGGTATGCCTTTGGCATCAATATGCTGCTAATTCTGAGTTTGATTTGGGCAGAAATACAGTTGGGCAGATACCATTTTGGTATCTCAAGAATCCTTCTGCTTTTAGGGTGTCCGTTGATGCTTTTAAATACGGTTTTATATGTTTTCTTGTCCAAAGAAAATGGTGGTACTTCCAAGAAGCGACCATTTTATGTGCAACTCAAAACAACAAAACAGCCTGTTCACTTGGAAAACATCCGGAGGGGAATTTCCATCATAGGTTCGGCGGGTAGCGGTAAGACGGAAAGTGTGGTTTACGGCTTGTTACAACATTTTGCAAAACATCAATTCTGTGGAGTCATTCATGATTACAAGGATTTTGAAATCACCGAAATGGCGTACCCATTGTTCCATAAGGCTGGAATTGACGTATATACTATTGCTTTTGACCAAATATACCAACGTGTCAATCCCATTGCTCCCAAGTATTTGCCCAACGAGGAAAGTGTCAACGAAGTGGCACGAGTGCTTATCGAAAATTTGTTGGAGCAGAAAGAGTCAGGAGCTTTCGGGACGAGTAAGTTCTTTAATGATGCTGCGGAAGGATTGATAGCAGGATTAATATGGAAATTACGCTCTAAGTACAAGAAGTATTGTACGTTGCCACACCTAATAGCCATTTATCAATTGCTTGATACGGATAGTCTAATTGCCTTTCTGAGTAGCGACCAAATCGCCAAGGCTATGGCCAGTGCATTTATTGGTGGTAAAGATTCTGACAGGCAAACTGCTGGTGTAAAGAGCACCCTGGCCAACGCGCTTAAAAAGATAAGTTCCAAACAATTGTTTATGGCGTTGAGTGCTGATGAAGTTCCTCTGAACATAAATGGGCTGGACAAACCAATGGTAGTTTCCGTGGTCAACAATCCGAAATATGAAACGGCATATTCACCTACAATAGCTGCTATTATCCATACCATCACCAAGCAAATGAGCGTTCGGGGCAAAAAGCATTCCTTTCTAATGATGGAAGAAGCACCTACCATTCGACTGCTCAATATGCACCGTATTCCAGCAACTTTAAGAAGCTATGACATCTGCACGGTCTACGTGATGCAGGATAAAGTACAAAATGATATGATGTATGGTGACAAGGCGAGTCGGGCCATTCTTAGTAACCTTTCCTATCAATTCTTTGGCAAGGTCAATGACCCCGATACCGCTAAATATTATGAGCGTTTCTTTGAAATCATTAAGCGAGAAACTACGAGTATCAACCGGAGTCACAATCTTAATTTTGATACTCGAATTACTACCGGAGAACGCGAGGTGAGCAAGAATCGAGCAGCTATTTTCTTCAAACTAAAACAAGGTGAGTTTATTACCTATGCCGATGGCATGGACAAGAAAGTTCAATTCAAAACCCCAAAAATTTTAAAGGCTCGCCCTGTTCCTCAAGAGAAATATTCAGAACAAGACATTCTGGAGAATTATGAAAGGATTTTTGAAGAGGCCAGGTCGATATTTAAGTAGTGTAAAAATGTATGAAAGTTTCTTTTATCCCAATTAATTTTGGTATAATGTTACTTTTATAAGTGATATAACAAGTTGTACAGCATTTGACGAATGACAGATATTGATAAAGAAATACAAGCAGATTATAGAAATAGAATCAACCGAGTTTTTAAATTCATTGACCAAAACTTGGAATCGGATTTATCCTTGAACACAGTTTCAGAAATTGCTTTTTTCTCGCCATTTCATTTTCACCGAGTATTCAAATTCGTTACAGGAGAAACTCTAAATGGATATGTAACGCGAAAAAGAATTGAAAAGTCGGCAACCGAATTACTTCATAAAAACGGTACAACAACTGAAATAGCCCACAAATTTGGCTTTAGTGATAACTCTTCGTATTCAAGAACATTCAAAAAATACTTTGGAGTAAGCCCAACTGAATTTAAAAAACAAAACCCAAATAGACATAGCAAGATTCGCCAACTTGAAAGCAAGAATGGACAAGAATATCCTGACTATGAAAAATACATTTGCGTCATTAATAATCTTAAAAATTGGATAAAAATGAACGCAAAAATTGAAATTAAAGAAATGCCAAAAATGGATTTGGCTTTTGTTTCAAGTATTGGACCTCAAAATCTTGAGATGGCTTATGGAAAACTAATGCAATGGGCAACACCAAAAGGCTTGATTAATGACCAAACAAAAATGATTACGGTTTATCATGACAGTTTTAAAGTAACAGAAGCAGATAAAGTGAGAATGAGTGCTTCAGTCCTATTGGATAAACCAATCGAAACAGAAGGAGAAATTGGACTGACAACTATTGAATCTGGAAAATTTATTGTTGGAAGTTTTGAAATCGGTTTAAACGAATTTGAAAAGTCGTGGACTGGATTATTTGTCTGGATGAACGAAAACGGATATAAAAAAGTTGACCGAGAACCTTTTGAGATTTACCATAACAATTTTAATGAACATCCTCAAAGAAAAGCAATTGTTGACTTTTGCATACCGATTGAATAAAAAACGCTGTACACACAATATTTTAATAAATGAAAGACATAGAAATTTTATTTGAAAACAAAATCGGGCAATTGGCTCTTATGGGAGAAACACTTGGAAAAAACAAAATTAGTCTAGAAGGCGGTGGAGTTTTTCAAAATGGAGATTTTTCAATAGCTCACTTTTTGGTCAAGGAGGCGGTTAAAGCAAAGGCGGAGCTAGCAAAAGTCGGAATAAAGGTTACAAAAATAAATGATGTAATAATTCAGAAGCTTAGACAAGATGTACCTGGTCAATTGGGAGCGTTTTGCAAAGAATTATCTAATGCCAATGTTAATATCTTGACACAATATAGCGACCATTCTAATCAACTAATAGTCGTTGTTGACAATTACGAAAAAGCAAAAATCGTGTCCGATAAATGGATGAAAAGATGGTGGAGTAATGAAAATTATAAAGTATGACAAAAAAACATAATTATAGAACAACCGTAGAATGGACTGGTAATAAAGGTAAAGGAACTTCAGGTTACAAAGAGTTCGAGAGAAGTCATATTGTATCTATCGATAAAAAGCCTGATATTTTATGCTCTTCTGACCCTGCTTTTCGAGGTGATAGAACAAAATACAATCCTGAGGAACTTTTACTTGCGTCACTATCATCTTGCCATATGCTTTGGTATTTGCATTTGTGCTCAGAATCTAAAATCATTGTTACAGAATATTTAGATAACGCGACTGGAATTATGATTGAAACATCTAATGGTAGTGGATACTTTTTAGAGGTTACTTTAAATCCAAAAGTTGTAGTTGCTGAAAGTTCGATGATGAAAAAAGCAGTTGAATTACATAAAAAAGCTAATGAGCTTTGCTTTATTGCAAATTCAGTAAGCTTTAAAGTAAATCATTATCCGAGTTGTTCAATTGCATAAAAAAATGTATCGCCAATAATGTATATAAATTTATTACTCTTAATACAGGAGACTTTGTTTTTAACTAATGAGCGTATAATTCAAAATGAAAATTTTTTTTAGAAGAAAAAGGGATAAGGATTTTGAAGCATTTTCAAGTGAATATTTAGAGGAAGAAAAAGAAATACTTGTGCTTACAAATGACGAACCAAGTGTGGCAGGGAAACTACATAACTCTTGGTATGTTTCACAGTATTTTTTAGCATATTTTGACATAAATACAAATAAACTTATAAAGGGGGATGGAAGAATAAATTGGGTTTTAACGGATAAACAATATAAAGAGCACGGTACTTCATATCCTTATCATTTTAAAGGAGGAACAATCTACCACCTTAAAGTTAAAGAGTTGAAAGATAAAACAATTCCTGAAGGACGACTGGCTTCTTTTTATAATCGTTTTATGGTTGTAAAAGTTATTAAGGAAAGTTTTCAAAATAATGAATTACTCGAAATATTGGAAGAATATAAAAAACCCGTAATAATGAGTAATGAGATATTGGGCAAGTTTGAACTTAATAAAGATTATGCAAATTTCTACGGAGAAATTGATTGGCGAGGTAAAAAAGTTTCTGTTTCATTAGGTGTAGATATTAATGATAACGCAACCTGGACAAAAGCATTGGATAAGTTACTTTATTTGTATGACCAACAAGAAAAAATCGATTTGGATTTAAGAAAATTCTCAGGAGAAGAACTCACTTATTTAGCGAACGATTGGTTAGAAGATGAAAATGAAGAAATAACAAAAAACGATTTTATAAACAGAATGAGCCTATCTGAACTTGTTGTACACTTCGATGGAGACTTTACGGCATATTATAATGATGATAATATGTTTTATGGACATACAATAGATGTATCAGGAAATATAGAAACAGGAATTGATTCGGCTAATATTGCAGGGTGAAAAACTACGTACAACGAGGTATTTAAACAATAGCGGTTTAGGTGCAGACCTGAACCGTTTTTGTATAAATTAAAGTATATTGTAATCCGAAAAGTGCTTGCATAAAAGTCCGCTACTTCTCATACACAAGACCAATGATGGATAGTCTTGTCACACACTTAAATTTCCATCGTCTTTAGAGTACTTCTAAAGATTCTACAGATGAAAAAACTCTTTCTGGTCACCTTCACAGTTCTAATGATTTGTGGCTGTAAGGTGTTTTCTCAAACCGCTAAGCTAAAAGAAGTAGGCACAAGGGGTTGGTATACAACCCAAGAACCATTTGCTGCGTTCAATCCCAAACATAAGTCTGTAGAGATTTGGACACCCAAAAACATAAAAAAGCCACCGGTGATTGTGTATGCCCATGGGGGAGCTGGGTATCGAGAGGATGACCAAGCACGTGTGGAAATGTTTCGCCGTAATGGTTTTGCCACCATCTCATTCGATGCCTATGAGATGAACGGATTGGATTGGAAATTTGTAACACGTAGAGTAACAAACACGGGTAAGCAGAACTTGATTTGGGGTGTTTTTAAGGGAGCAGTGGAATACGCTTTAAATGGAAACGATTGGGACAATCAAAACATCTTTTTCTATGGAGCATCGAATGGCGGCCGTACAGTTTTGTATGCTGGAGGTGAACTGGCAAACGAAAGAGTCAAGGGCATTATTTCGGAAGCTCCAGCAGGTTCAGGATATGAACTGGGAGATGTTACTATTCCTACCATTATTTTATTTGGGAAATTGGATACTTGGGCCGGTAAGTCTGAAACGGATTATGTTTGGACCAGAACATATCCAAATTCTCCTATATCTATTGAGAATTGGGTGCAATCACAACGCGAAAAGAAGCATCCTGTCAAATTCATTTTTTACAAGGATGCAGGGCATTTGTTATTCGAAGGCCCACTTGAAAAGGTAGAGGTAAAACGCGGTGATACAATTGCTTTCACGGCCTACCAAGGAGCGAGTGAAGAAACACTCAAGCAATATGAAAAAGACGTTTTGGGATTTGTGAATAACAATATGACCAATTAAGGCATTACGCATCTTATTGTTTCTTACGCCAAGAGTGTGATAGGTAATTCGTAAATTAAAGGCCTGTTACGCTTTTAAAAAAATGAAAAAATTAACCCTTATATGTTTTTGTTGTTTCTTTGGTTTTTCACCCTTCTACGGGGCTGCCCAAATTCAAGAATCTCAAATAGATTTTGTCTTTAAGGAATGGAATGAAACTAATGTGCCAGGAGGGTCGGTCGGAATCGTAAAAGATGGAGAACTCATATTTTTCAAAGGATATGGATTGGCCGATTTGGAGCATGACATTCCCAATACTCCGTCAACTGTGTTCTATATCGGCTCCAATGGAAAGCAGTTTGCCGCTTTTTGTGTTTTGTTACTGGAAGAGCAGGGAAAACTAAAATTGACGGACGACATTAGACAATACCTTTCTGACTTTCCCGAGTATGAGTCTCCCATAACCATTGAAAATCTGTTGTACCACACCAGTGGAATCCGTGATTATTCATCCTTATGGGACTTACAGGGGCGAAGCTATTTCGACTTGATTACAGCTGCGGAGACTTATGAAATGCTCAAAAGACAAAGCCGTATCAATTTTCCCCCAGGAGAGGAGGTTTTATATAGCAATGGCGGGTATTTCTTATTATCCGAAATTGTTCAACGAGTTGCGGGAAAAAGCCTAAAAGATTTTGCCAAGGAGCATATTTTTGACCCACTTGGCATGGAGCATACCTTATTTCTCGACAATCATAAAGACCTTATCAAAAACCGGGCTTTCGGTTATTACAAAAGGGCCGATGGTGGTTTTGATAATGCTATACGAAGGTTTGAACTTGTGGGCTCTGGTGGGGTGTACTCCACGGTATTGGACCTTTATAAGTGGGACCAGAATTTTTACAACAATAAGTTAGGTGAAGGAGGACAAAAAATCATCAACAAGTTGCTTAAGGTGGGGCGATTGAATAATGGCGGGTCAACCGGAGAATCGGCAGGGATTCAGGTAGATACCTACAAAGGTATTACCGAAGTCAGTCATGGAGGTTCCCACGGTGGGTTTAGAACGCAGATAATGCGATTTCCTGACCAAAACTTTTCTGTTATAGTGTTGTCGAATAGGTCTGATACCAACTATAATACTAAGGCCAGAGAGATAGCAGATTTATATCTAGAGGAGCATTATTTGAGTGAAAGCGAAACGCGGAAAGCAAAGTCTTTCTTAGACTTGAAATCGAACAAGCTTTCCAAATTTGTTGGCGATTATATTGATGAATATTCAGGGCGTGTCCGCTCCATTGAAATGAGCAATGACACTTTGTTCTATGTTCGGTCTGAAAATAGAAAGGATAAACTTGTACCATTTAGCCAAACTGATTTTGAAATAGTGAGCAGGGGTAACGGACAATTCGGTATTGCTTTCGAAAAGGTCGAACAGGGCAGACAAGCTTTTAGATTTGTCAATGATGGAAGAAAGACCACGCTATTTAAAAGATTCGAGCCCAGAGTTTATGCTGCAGATGAATTACAGCCTTTTGAAGGGAACTATTACAGTAAAGACTTGAATGTCACCTACGATATAAAGATTCAGAATGAAGAATTAACCTTGTTCATCAACCATAACAAAATGAGTACTCTAAAGCCAATTGCTAAGGGCACGTTTGTAAGCAGTAATGCCGATTTTGGGGTATTCTTCTTTGCAGATGATAAAAAACATCTGAAGGTCAATGCCTCGAGAATTAAGGATGTGGAATTTGAAAGGATTTAATATTAGAACACATAATCCCTTAAAGTGGGGTTAGATAAGCTTCATGACCATGATAAAAATTATAAGAGAGAATAAACTCTTGATTTTCTTGACTGTGCTCGTTACTTTGGGAGTCCTGGTTTTTAATGTGTTCCATTATTCTACCAGCTATGGAATCGTTGAAATTAACAATGTAAACTCGCTATTGTTAGTGCCTTTCATCTTGTTGGTATGTGGGCTAGGAATGGTATTGGGCACGACCAAGAATACCGATGAAATCGAAAACGCCTATCAAAACCAGCTGTCGGAACGTGAACAGCAGGTTATCGAGCTTATTTGTTTAGGCAAAAAGAATCAGGATATAGCAAATGAACTATTTGTTGATATTACAACAATTAAGACGCATATCAACCGAATTTACAAAAAGACCGGTGTGAAAAATCGTAGGGAGTTGAAATTCTATGGCAAGAGGGTACTACAAAAGAGTGGAAACCAATAAATCCACCCTTTTTTCCAACCGTTTTTAATTGAGAATTACCATTTTGTCCGTGAATTTTGTAGAAAATCAAAATACAAAATGGAAAAATTAAAAACACCTATTGTTTACGGATTTGTAGTTGCACTCGCCGGAAGCATTTTAATGCTGACACTTTTAGCACTCAAATTACTTGGCCCCAAGGCTATCGCTCTGGAAAATGAAATGACCGGAGGAACCATCCTCTTCTTAATGTTATACCTTTTATTGCTTTTCGCCATTTACTTTGCCATCAAGAAGAGAAAAGATGTTCTAGGGAGAGGCATCCAATTCAAGGAAGCCCTGATTCAAGGATTTGTGGTTAGCTTATCTACAGCAGTATTCAGTGTTGTTTTTACAATTGTTTTTTACGAATTGCTGTATCCATCTTATGTGGCTGACACTATTGAGGCACTTAGGCTGAAAATGGAAAGTTCTGGTGTTCCTGTAGAGAAGCTAAACGCTAAACTGGAGGAAAAAGAGGCATATTTAAGTACTTCAACGCAAAGTATGTTCTCCTTTATTGGAAACCTTATAACAGGAGGAGCTTTTACATTGTTGTTAAGCTTCTTTCTAAAAACAAGTAAAGAAAGATGAATTATAACAAGAAAATAACTGATTACATATCTAAAGCTACCGACGAGCAGGTCGCTTTGTTGGAAGAATTAAGGAAGTTGGTACATACCTCTGTTGAAAATGTCAAGGAAGAACTAAAATGGAAAATGCCTGTTTTCAATAATGGAAAGGACTTTGCTTATCTGCGCTTTGCCAAAAAACACGTTACACTTGGGTTTTACAATATTGATAGACTCAGCGACCCAAACAATTTATTGGAAGGAGAGGGGAATACATTAAGGCATGTGAAAATAAATTCCCTGGGTGAAAATCTAAAGAAGCAAATTTCGCAATGGCTGAAAGAAATAACTTGAGAAAGTGTGAAAGCGTATTCGTCTGGATGTCAAATAAAGTCTTGAGGCATTCTCAAAAAAAATATTCTCTAAAGTGTCATATTTCTTAAACTATGGTAACTAAAGAGGTAAAGGGACGAACTAAAAATGGAAAAACAAAAAAGCCTATTTCTTTCTACACTTGAGAAAAACCAAGATAAATTATATAGGCTTTGTTCAATATATTCTGATAATAATGAAGACTCAAAAGACCTGTTCCAAGAGGTTTTAGTTAATATATGGAAGTCGATGAGTTCATTTAAAGGTAATTCATCTATTGGTACTTGGATATTTAGGATAGCATTAAATGTTTGTCTTCGTTTCAAATCAAAATACACAAAACACCAAAACCGATTTATAAGATTGGATAGTATGACTATTTGTAATATCGGTTCTCAAGTAGAAAATGAAAAAAGGGATGAAAAACTAATAGCTTTAAGAAAGTGTGTTAAAAAATTGAATGATGGAGACAAGGCAATAATTGCTCTGTACTTGGAGGGATTAGCATACCGAGAAATTTCAGACATACTCGGACTATCTGAAAATCACGTAGCCGTAAAAATCAAGCGGATTAAATCAAAATTGTTGAACTGTATAAATGGAATGTTATGATAGAAGATGAATTAATCAAAATCTGGCAAACGTCCAGTAATCAAGAGCGTATAAAATTTGAGAAATCAAAGTTAATGATAGAATTACAATCGAGTTTAAAGCGTTTAGACAGATGGTGGAACTATATAGAACTTTCAGAAACGATTTTAGCTGTATTTGGAGTTTTATTATCTACTTTTTTGTTATTCAAGATTCCATTCATTCTGACAAAAATAGCATTGGCTTTAATGATTATTTGTGCAGTTTATTTAATTATAAAATATCGAGGTATCAAAAAGTTTCAGCCTAGTGACTTGGAAAATAATTATCTCAATTACCTCAAAAAAAACAGGGAATATCTTCATGCACAAAAGAAATTTCTTAAAACATACTTCTATTGGGGAATATTGCCAGTTTACCCAATAATGTTGTTGTTCACTATCAGCGTTTGGGAAAAAGTTCCAGTACATTTGATTGTCATTATTAATGTGGCTACAATCGGAATGGGTATTTATGGGTATTTCTTAAATAAAAAAAGAATAAAAAGAGAAATAACCCCAAGAATTGGTAGAGTTAATGAATTAATAAGCGAAATAGAAGAATAGCATATGACATCAAAATATAGACCATCAAAAGTTTCAACAAACTTCATAGAACAATTGTCAAAAATTTTGAGTTTTTCAACTTCAAAAACAAGAAGAGAAACAATCAAACAAAAGAGAAATCAAATTAGGAATAAAAAGTACTAATGGCAACAACGCATATAAAAAATAGCGGTTTAATCAAAAAGGCCCTTTCTCACCCTCATCTTTTTCGGTCACTTTCCATTGCCCATTTTGCTTTACTAGCTTAAATGTTTCCGGTGCATCGGAATAGGAAGAGGTAAATTTTATCCATGCGACATCAGCATCTATCCGTTCATCCAGGACTTTGAATTCTGATGCTTTCTTTTCCTCAGCGGTAAGCAGAGCCTGAACGGTCATAAAGGATTCGTAGCTCACTTTTGTGGTATGTTTTTGGAGTGTGCCATTGTCTTGGGTATAAAAACTCACAACGACCGTTTCTGCAACTTCAGCTGGGGAAGATGTGGTTTGGCCACTACAAGCCACAAACAATAAACTTAGCAAGGGGATTAAGATTTTTTTCATCGTGTTCTAATTTGGGTTATTGATGTTTCGGGCCGGTATCTTAAGCTCGATGTTTCGCTCTCCTTTATTCTCATTCAATCTGAGCAGCAACAATCTATCGTCGCTCAATGAGAACTTAGGCAGCACATAGACCACTCGGGTCGTTTTTCCTTCCTCAATACGTTCAGGAAGTAGGTGTCGGTACAAAGGAGCTTGATGCAATCGCTGTAAGGACTTTTTACGCCCCTTTTTACGGGTATCTACGGAGAAATTCAGGAAATTGATGTCATAGTCCAAGGTTGACTTGTTTTTTACTTTGATGACGAAGTACAATTCTTCCCTGTCAAAAACGATATTTTCAACTTCCATCACCACGCCGTTGTTGCGTTTACGCAATCCTGCGGATGGTGTTTTTCTTGTCAGCAGATAAGAACAAAAACGCTGATAGTACAGCTCTCTATTCAGGACTTCTGAAAGCGGTTTTTCTTTGATGGGTTCTGAAATCTTTTTTGGAATTTCATTGCCAATCGAGGCACTTTCAGCGATAAAATGGTTCAGCTCTTTAAGCTCCTTCCTATACTTTACAATATACGAAAAAATAGCACCATTTTTGCTGATTACCAGTAGATTACTTTCGTTTCCCGGCTGTGCCTGAAGCAATCCAAAATGTTGTTCTTTTTCACGATTGTAGGTAAATACAAAATGAGATGCGCCCGTGATTCCCTGTCGAATAGGTTCAGGAAAAAAAAGGGCTACATTCTTTTTATCATTGGCATAAATGGTGTCCAATTTTATAGTTTGTGCTTTCGCGAAAGCAAAGACACTAAAAACCATTATGGTGATATACTTTTTCATAAGAGTGAGTTTTAATTAAGGCCTCTTTGAGGCTTTAAAATGAGTTGATAATTATTGACGATGGTAACCTTTACATTGCGGTTGTTCCTGCGAAATACTTGTTTGATGCCACCTACTTGGGGAAGTCCGGCAACGTTCACATCCTGCACGATGTCATCGAGTACTTCGCGACTTGCATCAGCCTTAAAACTGTTCTCGATATAGATGCCTTCACTACCATCCTGAAGGTCGTAGGCGTTAAAGGTGACAGGCTTATGATTGATGTTTTCAATACTAATCAATGTACGGTTGGGCTGAAAGGTCACAAAGCCAAATACAGGCGTGTTCTTGGGAATAAGTTGCCCATTGATGACCGCATCATTGGTCAAGCGCATTCGAAGGCGGTAGTTACTTTTGACCACTTGGGTGCCATCTACGGTTACAAAGACTTCAGGGTCGGTATCAAGATGGACTTGAATGTCATTCACTTTAGGATTTGAGGCAAAGAACAACTCATGCTCCAGGCCTATTTCCAGGCCTTTGATTTCATTTTCTTCAGTGTTTTTTGATAAGGTGTCTTTGGACTTTTTCATAGGTAAAGGATTAGGGTTTCTAACAGTCTTAGCCGTGCGATAAGTGCCTTCCGTATAATTGATACGACCAGCAGCGTAGATGCTGTCAATGATGCGCTGCTTGTTCTTTTCTGGCAAATAGGGGTCATAGAAGCCTAAGGTGTCGATGAGCTTTTCATCGTAAATACTTGGAGCATTGGTTTCCCTAACTTCCTTAAGGTCATCAATGGCTTTCAGTTTTGAGGAATAATCTTCTTGTTCTTGTTCCAGTTCAGGAACTAAAGGCTGTTTCAAGTTTTCGGTTTCTGATTCATCATCGCCCATCACCATCATGGAATAGCTGATGATGAAAATGACCACGATGGCGAGTACGGAACCGAATACAATTTTGTTCTTTTCAATCTTCATTGGATATTTTCTTTAAAGTGTTTTCGAAATAATTGGTAATCAATAACCCGTGCGTATTGTGGGGATAATTGCGGTCTACGATTATGAGATTTCCCGTAGAAACCAATTCATATCTGTCAATCACGGTTCCCCGATTAATCTCAAAGACGGTTGTCGTTTTAAAGGCATACGGCGATTGCTGTAAATCGACCTGAGATTCGATACTGACTACTTTTTGTACCAGAGAATATTGCAGCAATCGATTATAGACTCCATCCGCTTTTTTTTGACGGTACAGATTGTCCACGGAACTGTTGCCCAGCCATAGTGCTTTTTCCAGGTTCTTTTCATAGTTGCTGGCATCAATGTCATAGAAATAGGCGTGGAACAACTCCAAGTGTGCCAGACTTTCCACAAGCAAGTTCTCTTGTTGGTTGACCCATTTAAGCGGAATGACGGAGCCATCGGTATTAATGGCAAATGAGCTGTTCAAAGCTTTTTGGTGAATGTCATAAACAATCCATCCACAGAAAGCAGAAGAGCCCAAAGCGCAGATAGATACCGTCAAAACGATGAATCGGTTGATGGATAATACAGCATAGATGTTTTTATAGGATGTTTTCATTATTGCGTAAAGAGTCTTAGGGTGAATGAAATGGCCCTGTGGTAGAGCTTGAATTTGAGAATGACGATAAAGAGCACGGAACCCAATTGTACTACAGGAGCAAAGAAATTGCTGCCCACATCAGTTCCGAAAAGGGACGTCCAGAAATTGATGTTGATTTCGGTGTACAGTGCATTGATAAACACGTTGACCAAAAAGAAGGCCGGTACCAACATATACACAGCTGCGTATAACCTGAAAAAATTATAGGCCATAGACCGAAACTTCTCAAAGACCGCAAGGCTTATTACTAATGGGAAAAAGGCCTGCATGATGCCCAACAAAAAGTAACGTTCGGCCAAGAATAATGGATAGATAAACAAGTCCATTATCCATAGGAATAGGCTAACAATGAAAGCCAAGATTTTCCATCCGAATAAAGGCGTAACCAAAGCTTCGTACAAGAGAGCTAGAGCCTTTTTGGCGGCTTCCAATGCGCCCACATCCTCTTCCAAAGGAATGTCCTGCATCTGAAGCGGAAGGAGCGCAGGAGCCGTGTTTCTGTATTGCCCCTCAATAGCGACCAGAATACCATCAAAGAAACCCAGTATTTGGGTGGAGAAAATAACCAGGAGAACCACCATAAAGTTTTTGGCAAGTTCTCCTGGACTCAATCCCCAAGTGTACCCATCTTTTTCGGCTACGCCCTCATTATATTTTTTGAGGATATTGATTAGGAAAAACAGCACAGCGAGGGTCTTCATTCCGGCAATGGTGTATTGGGAGAAATCACTGTCCTTTATGATTTGAAAAACAGTGTCCACATATTCCAATCCGATGCCCAAAAAGAAGCCCGCCATTTTTAGTAATTGGTTTCACGATTATTGATTCGGTCCTGCATCTTTCTGAAGGAAATAATGTCGTTATAGCGTTCGGTCTTTTTATTGATTTCGGCCACCATCTCTTTGGATTGCAACTCCATTTCCTTCAACACTTCCGCACGTTCGGCATCCGTCATTTTTAAGAAATCGCTGGACAGGATGCGCTCGATATACTCGAAGTTGTCGAGGGAATTTTCGATGATGTTGTTGAAGGATTCTGAAATGCGGCTGACTTCCTCTGGCTTCACATAGGGCGAATTCAGAATATCCCGCAAATCATTCTGTACAATATCAAATAAGCGTTGATTGTTACGTTGAATTTCACGAACGGCCTTGAGTTGTCGAATGACATTGTTGACCTTCTCGATATTCTCTTTTTGCTGTTTGAGAAATTCCACGGTCTGCAGCAGTTGTGAGGTCTGTTTTGCCGACTCTATCAATTGTTTGGCAAGACTGATAAAGTTGGTGTTGTCATACACCGGCATCCCCTGGGCATTGGACTTACCGTAAATCAAGAGGGCGATTACCAGTAGTAATCCATAGATAAATGATTTTAATTTTGGATTCATATTATTAGATTTTAGATGTGAATTCTTTGATGGCTTGTTCCATATTTTGGGTTCGTTCGTAAATGGCCATTATGGCTTCGTTTTCTTTTCCGTCCGTCAGGTAAGCCGCATAGACTTCTTTGGGTACTTCCAATCGGAAGATGTTGCTCTCCTTTCCAATCTTGATGAACATTTCTGTATACTTTCTAGGTCCGGAAAGGTTATTTTTAATGGATTTGAGTTGGTTTAAATCGTGACTCGAAAGGTTTAAGCGTTTCACCAATTCGTCATAGCCCTTTTCATTGTTCAGACTGTAGATGACCTGGGTATTTTCTAGTATACTCGCTGATGTATGGTTATTGGGCAGTTGATTGATAGATTGCAGAATGATACCAATGGCACCGTTTTGCTTTCGAATTGCCTGATAGTAGAATTCAACGCTTTCCAGTACGTTGTCAAACTTTAATTGTTTTGCAAACTCATCAAATAGGATAATCCCTTTTTCAGCTCGGTTTCTCCAAATGGTTCTTTGGATGGCTGACTTGATGAGTTTAAGCATTACCGAGAGGATTTCCTTATTGTCCTTTACTTCATCCAGTTCAAAAATGATAAGCCGCTTGTCCTCAATTTTGAAGGTCTGGTCTTCGCTCATTTCAAAAAGGAAGCTGTACAGTCCATCACCCACATACTCTGACATAATGTGCAGGAAGTTGGGAATGTTGAAGTACTCTTTTTGAATTTTTAATTGCTCTAGAAGATTTTCCTGATACCCTTCTATAAAGGCATAAAAACTATCTAAGGAATGGTCTTTTCTGACCTTTTGATAATAATGGAGCAGCACTTTTTTGATAGCCACTGATTGTGCTTTGCCAACCTTTCCCTCCGAAGCAAATAGCTCAAAAAGAAAAATGGATAAGTCTTCCAATCTTTCTGGTGTCAAGTCAGCTTCAGAGGCAATATAAAATGGATTAATACCCAAATTTTTTCCGCTCTCATAGCGCAAAATGGTATGGGTCTCTGGGTAGAGTTTGGCAAACTTGGTGTACGAACCACCCAAGTCGATGATGACTAAGCGAACACCGCTTTCAAAATACTGACGCAAGATGTTATTGGCCAAGAAGGATTTACCTTCTCCGGTGGGAGCGAAAATGGCAAAATTCCTTGCCTTGATACGCCTTTTGTGTTCATCCCAGACATCTTTGAGTACAGGAATATTATGCTCTCGGTCATTAAATATGATACCCGTCTCATCGGATTCATAATTGGTATTGTTGATGAGCAAGCACAAGGCGTGTTTTAAATCGGTGACGTATAAATCTTCATTGGAGAAATTGGAAGCAAAAGCACAATAGCTGTTTAGGATATAGTTTTTGCGTTCTTCTCCGCGAGGATAATAAGGTGTAATGTCCAGCTCCTTAAATTCGGTTTTTATCCGTGAAGCTATGTTTTCTAGCTGTCCGGCTTCCCGACCCCAATAAATGACATTTAGATGTCCTCGAACGACTCGTGCACTATCATCGGTATTGATTTGATTTTGAATGTGCTGAATTTTCTTCAACACCACCTTGTTCATGGAACCGAAATTGGAGCTCTTGTTCAGTTCCTCGATTTTCTTGTCCAGTATCTTGCGCCACTTTTGTTTGTCATCCAAGTAAATGATTTGATTGACAATATGGTTTTCATTTAGGGTTAGTCCAAGTCCGTCAATAAAGCCCTGGTGGAATACAAAATCATCTGATGTAAATTTTTCATTGGTTTTGCTGCTGTAAACCGTCTCACCAAGACACAATTCACTATTCACCGCGAGACAATCAAAGTAGTTTTCGCCAATATTGATATTGGATTTATTCAGAAGAATATCGGTATCAAAACCCTCGTTGTACCCGTTGAAAAAAGCGTTGGTCAATTGTTGGATGGCTTTGGCATCCAGTGGCTCGAACTTCATCTTGCGACTGTTATTGATAAAGGAAACCGCATCGGTCACTGCACCCACAAAATTGTGTACGGCCATATCCATCAGCTTGGGCAGCTTTGCATTCGGTTTTTTAAAAGGATTGACGTATTTGGAATTGTTCAACGCCCTGTTCTTGGTAAGCGTAAAGAACAAATAGCACCGATGCTCAATATACTCCCGACCTTTAAAATGTTGATGGGTGGCTTTCTCCAAAAAGGTATTGTTTGATAGGTTGTTTGCCGTGAATTGCCTTTTCAGGTACACATCCTGTTTATGCACTACCGTACCCGATGGTAAGGTTTTTACGGCCTGAAACCAGGCTCCATGAATGTCTTCAAAGTCTTTTTCTGCCAGCGAATAGATTTCTGGCAGGAAGCCTTCATAGCATAAGACCACATTGCCGTTGTTGGCAAACAGAACGTTGTCTTGAATATCTGCAATGGGATAATGGGATGCCATACTAATCTTGTTCATACCAGAGTGGAGTTGGGTTTTTGTTACTGATGCTTTTGGGAAAGGGTGAGGACATTTGAAAGAGCTGTGGTGTTCGTGAGAATTTGAGTAACCCAGCATATAGTGCCAGATTAAAAACCAATACTCCAATGATGATTCCGAAACTGAAGGAGAATATGATGATTAAAAGTGAGCCGATAACGGCCACCATCATCAAAGCGAACAATGCTATGGGAAGCCCAAATATCATTGCCCGTTTTCGGATGTTTCTATAGACCTCGAACCGTTTCATTGCTATACTACGATTCCAATGAGATAAGTGAAGATGCCCACTACAGCCCCAGCTATAAGGACGAAAACTAACACTCGGGTTATCCCTTTCTTGAGGTCGGCGTTCTCCCCAAAGAAGTGCCCTGCATTAAAGAGGAACCCAATCAGGAAAATAACCCCAAGGATAATGGGAAAGATGGCCCGAATGGTGTCGGAAACATCGTTAACGGAATCTTCAATCCCACCAATTTGAGCAAAAGCGGGTGTAGAAAAGAGCATTAAAAGAACGGTTGAATAAACTAATTTTTTCATAGGAAAACACATTGATTTTTACTACTCAAAATTTAGTTTATATTTGAATATAAATTATTGAAAATCAATTATTTGTGAATAAAATATTATTTGAATTGGGATGATTTTGTTTGATGTTATTTGATATCAAATACTATGAATTTCACACTAATAATTTTTGAAAAGTGCTTTAGTAAAAATGAAAGTGAGACCCAAAAACGTCAGATTTATGTTTTTACTGCTAAAAACTTGTTTGGTTTTTGGATGGAATTTAAGTGCCCAAAATCGAGTGGTCATTGACCCTGGACACGGTGGAAAAGATAGTGGTGCAATTGGCCAAAAAAATACAATTGAAAAAGAAATCGTTTTACTTGTCGCAGAAGAAATAGTAAAACTGAATAAGGCCATATTTAACGACAAGCTAGACATCTATTTGACACGTTATGCGGATACTTTAATTGGCTTGGGTGACCGGCCCAAATTGGCTAAAGCTATTAATGCAGATGTATTTATATCACTGCATTGTAATCATGCTACTAATACCAATGCCAAAGGGATTGAGGTTTATGTGGCCTCTGGAAACTATGACTTCGGCAATGAATCTATCTATTTGGGTTATGAGCTGCAGCGACGGTTTAAAGAAAAACTAGGATTTAGAAGCAGAGGCGTAAAGTTTGCCAATTTTCAAGTGCTGAGGGAAACTGCCAATGCAATGCCTGCGGTTTTGGTAGAACTTGGTTTTTTGAGCAACGCAGATGAGAGTAACCATTACCAAAAGCCGGAATCATACCAGTCCGTAGCTTTGGTACTATTGGAGAGTTTAATTAAAAATTTAGATAGATATGAAAGAGTTGGGGATTGAGGTTATTAGGATTGTAAGAGAAGTTTTAATTACCTGTTTGGTAATTTTAAAAGGAGGAAAAAACCCAGATAAGAATTAGCTGGGTTTATTCGAAGTCGTAGGTTAATGTCAATTCTATAAACCTATCCCTTTTTATTAAGTTGTTATATCGTTGTCTGATTTTGTTTATTTCTGAATTCTGCTCTTTTACATTGTCTCTTGTAATTGTATAATGCTCTAAGAAAGCCAGGATATCCGGATTATTTGTTAGAGTATGGGCATTTTTGAAATCGCTTATCTCAAGGATTATTTTGACCTCTTCCCATATTTCGGATTTTTTTATTGCTCTAAATTCTTGTAACCATATTTGACTTAGACTAGCTTCTTCAAAAACACTGCGATAAACTATGTAGGTTTCTGGCATATACAAAAGTTCATAAAACTCCTCAACATTTTTGCCAAATGCTTTTTCAAAAAAACTTCTTCCACTGGCCACAATACCTTTTGATACATTCAATACAGATTGAATTGCACGAATGAATTTCTTATTCCAGTGTTTGCCTACATAAAGTCTATGCTTGGCATCTTCACCAAACAAGGGGATGTATTTCATGGGAAAAGAGAAAATGTGAAGTTCCAACTCTTCTGATAATTCAATGTTGATTCTCATTCTCTCGTAAAGGTCCTCAGGTTTGTCTTTGAAATTGTACAATAAATAATTGGAAAGTTCCTTAATCCCATATTTAGCCGCCAGCCTAACAGCTTCGACATATTTCTTCTTCATCCCAACATAGTCGAAAGCAATTCTAAGTGGCCGAATAGGAATCTCGCTCATTTTTTTCATAAACTCTTCGGTGACGTAGCGAGCGTCGGTGCCTTGATTAAAGTCGACATAGCGTTGTTTTGGGGCTTTGTCACGATATTTTTCAAAAATTGGAGATATCAAATCATGCGATTTAATCAGATTCTCTTCTGTCACCTCAGGCAATTCTAATAGGGAGTGCTCATCAAGGATGTCATAAAATTGTTCCGCAACTTTTTTATTTCTTTTCAAACGTCGTTGTAATAAGTCGTGCAAGAGAAAAAATGCCCTTCTGGTGTAACCCTTATTATTAAACCCAGACCTTAGGTTGGTGATTGCAATCTCATACTGGTTTGGCTCAACAAAAGTTGCACCTTTGTAGAATCCCATTTCTTTGATTTCGTCAATAATTTCGTCGAACTTTGGCGATGCCAGTACATTGTTGTCCATTAACAACAAATGTTGTTGCTCTCCATAGAGTTCTTTTATTTGAAGAAACTTATCGATGGTTTCCACCTTTTCTTTATACGTGGGTTCTAAAATTGGAACGGAACAGAAGGCGCATTTTCGCGTACACCCTTTTGTCATAAAAGTAAAATAGGCACTGCCCGTGGGATATCTGTAATCTACTTCATAAAGAATAGAGTAATCTAAGGGCAGTTCATCAATAATGATATCATTGTCATCAATCATGCCTGGTTTATCCAATATGCCTTTGAAAGGTTTAATGCCTGTTTCTACTTCTATTTCATGTGTCAGTAGCGAAGCCATTACACCGCCTACCATAAGATGCTTTTGGTCCCTTACGAGGAGTTTTGCATATTCGATTGTCTCTATCGTTTTTTTCCAATAGAAGGTAAACAGCGTGGTCACATAGACTCTATCCCATTTTCTATTATCAAGGTATTTTTTCTTCTTATAGTAGTCTGAATAATAAGAAAACCATTCGTTTAAGAGTGGTTGATTTTCATTACCTGAAGTAAGGTCGGTAAGGATACTTCTTCGTTTTGTTTTTAGAAATAGTTTGATTTCCTTTTCTTTCTTGTACCACGTGGTATCCGAATCTATGGTTGAAATTTTTTCCAAACATTCATTGTAAATCTCATTTACTATAAAGTCTTTCATTTCGCCCTTGTAAAACGTCACAGAATCTCCTAACATTTTATGGTAAGAGGAGATTTTCATAAGTCCGATAGGCGGATACTTATTCTTATAGTTGGGTTCAAGTAATAATATGTTTCTTTTCTTTTTCATTAGCTTAGTTGTTTAAGGTGACTATATACTTCGTTCCAACTATCTACTCTAATTATATTTTTTTGAAAACGATATCTGTTCTCGTCATTGTTATATGGTTGATTCATAAGGAATACATAATCTACAAGGTTCGCTAATTTTATAGCGTTTTCGGGAGTATCTTCAATAAAGAACTTTAATCTGTTTCTTTTTGCCCCTTGGAATCGATTTAAAAGTAAAGTTTGATTTCTAACAATGAAGCTGAACCGTGTGTCTGAAATATTTGAGTTCCCTTTTTCAATTGTTACTCTGGTTCTAATTTTTAAAAAAGTAGGTATAAACCAGTAAAGAATTGAACTAAACCAATTATTGATAATAAATGTATTTATACCCACATTCTTAAATGAAGACTTGGTGATTTTTACTATATCATTTTTTAAGAGAGGAGTGTAGTTCTGTTTTATTATTTCATTTTTTACTTTATCGCTCATCTGTCCCCAGGGACGATAGGTATAAACAAAGATTTTATAGCCAAATTTCTTATGGATATCATTTATTGTTTTTAAAGCATTTTCCTTCTCGCGAAGCCCTTCCCAATACTCTTTACAATTGAATACAACCTGCTCATCGAAGTCATCTACGTTCAGCCCCTTATTTAGTCTAACAGGTATTTCTTTGATTTTTTCTGTATCGATTCTTTTACCTCTCAGTTTATAAAGCCACTCAGCAAAATGTTCTGTTTGATTATTTACAACACCGTCGATATCAACACCAAAGGCGAATGACTTTAGATAAAAATTTTCCCTTCGGTACGACAAGTATTTCCAAAGGATTATATGACCTAGGATATTAAAAAACACTATCCACAGGTATATCCTAGATAGCGGCAAATCTAATTCAAAGAGCGTTGTGTTAAACACATAATCTGAATGCAGCATTCTAAAATAAAATGCTGAAAAGAGAAACGCAGAATTTATCAGTGTAAAAACTATAATTAGAGGAAAAAAGATAGTATTATCAGTATATCTTGGTTTAGATTCTACTATTGGTAGTCCAAGATACTTATGGTAATCATCAACCTTTAAAGATGAATTCTCGTAAAAGTACTTCCGAACCTTATTTACTTTTCGGGCATATAGTATAGCATCGTGTCTTATATTAATGATAAACAGAAAAATGCATAATCCTGCAGCCGAAATCAGAAGGAGATAAGCGAAAACTATATCATAAGTTGTCTTATCTAGGTTGCCCTTGAAAAATGTACTCATGTTGCCTTCACCAGTACCAACTAGTGTTAATAAAAGTGCAGGAGCAGACAGGAGCAACAAATAGTACCTAAAAAAAACGGATACTTGCTTTATTGATTCAAAATGTGAAGTTGAAATATTCTTATATTCCTCTAGTTGAAAATCATCAAACTTGTTATTTTGGTTATGGTTATTGCTCAAAATTTTTATACAATTACTTAAACTCCTCTTTAATTTTTTCTTTTAGGTTGGCTGATAAATCAGGTGTTAATACCTTGTCTATAACCCCGAATATCTTAGAAACCAACTTTCTGTCTTTTAAACTCAAACGACTTAATTCATCGGTAGCATATTTGGTCTTACCACTTGCGGGTTTTGATTTAATCAAATCAGCCACCTTTTTCTTTTCTGCAGTTATGTTTTTAAATATCCGATTTTTCGGGTCATGTGGGTTGGTTATTTTGTTAGATAGCTTATCTAACTCTTTTTCGGCTTTTTCAGCATTGGTTCTATGTTTTTCATATTCCAATTCTAATTTTTCTTTTTCTTTGTCGTTTGTAAAGCCTGTATTCTTTGCCTTTTCTTCAAAATCCTTTTTAAATACAGCTAACTTTTCAATTTTTTTGGTAGCACTTCTTACTTGGGAGGCATAGTAGTACAATTGGTGCAACTCGTTATGTAGCAGGTAGCGAAGCTCCTGTTCAAAAGCTTTTAATGTCTCATTTTCTCGAAAGTAATCCCTTCTGGCGTTTGGTATTAGGTTTTGGTCCACTGCAAGGACCTCTCCAAAAAAGTAGTAATTGCCTCTTGGCTCTTTGAATAATTTTATCAATGTTCCAGAATCTCCAATTTGGATGTTATCTTTTCTTAATCTCATCCCGCGGGCTAGATTTATCGATGGTATTTGTTTTTCGAAATTGGATATCCCATACCAGCCAAGGGCCAGCTTACTTTTTTTATTTGAAGAATAAATCTCAAAAAACTTTAGGTCTTTAATCTCATCCACTCGTTTTTTTCCATCCCTGTCTGGCTCATAAACCGTAGAGGTATAGGCTTTGAAGATTTGGTCGTCATTAACTATAATTTGATATTCATCAAGGTCTATTCGCCATTCTTTACATTTTTCATAGATTTTATCAGAAAGTATAAAGTGGCTTTCATAGGGCACAGGGGCCACCATTGACAAGTATTCTCTTACATTTTGAACATTAAGAAGTTCATTGCTTTTTACTCCGATTAGATAGACCTTAAAGTAATGCTCCGAAGCCTTTTCTTTTTCGGTGTATGCTGTAGTAACCTTATCAATGACTTCAACTGCTTCCTCATTTTTACTTCTGTCATTAATAATTGTACTGAGCAAATCCGCATCCCATTTTAAAATGGTTTTCGTTTTTTCTCCCTTAAAAGTAGTTTCAAACACAAGTTCTTTACAATACCCAATACCTCCTAGTCTCCCAATACCCCGGAACCCTTTGTTAACTCCTAGTCTTTTAGAAGACTGCGCAACATTTTTGAGGACACTTTCAACTTTAGAGCTTTCTATACCTGTCGCATTGTCTGCAATTAAAATCTGTTTTTTGGGTTTGTTGATGTGAATATTAATGAGTCCGTCCTTTTTTGATTTGAACAAACCTTTTACAACTGCGATATCAATTTGGTCAGCAGAATTTTGGATGTACTCGCGAAAGACGAATCTAGCATCCTCATACATACTAAGAGCCAATGAGTCGATTACATCTTTTCCTATTTTGGTTTTTTTAGCCATTCTTAAATTGTTTGTATACTTCTCTTGGGAATTTTATGTGCAACAATGACCTAAAAATTGGGTGCTCAACAATATATTCTCCTTGACTTAAGCGCGTCATCATATTTTTATATACTGAGGGTATAAATCGATAATCAGGCTTGCTTATTTCTATGGCATTGGTTCTTCCAAAAGCGTGGGTGGAACAATTTCCTTTAACACGGTCATGTATAGCACTCTTAAATTGCTCAACAGAAAATAAAATGATGCCAAGTGACCTTCCGCGTTCAGTAATGTCCAATATTTGTTTGAGGATAGGAGAATTTTTTGGTACGTCGCTCGAAGCGTATTTGTTCAATTCGTCTACAAAAATTATGATTTTTGAAGGTATTTGGGAGTCCTCTCGATTATCCTGTCCAAGTTTCATATCATAAAGAGCTCTAATTACATCTCCAAAAACGAATGCTTGGGTATCTATGTCTAATTTGGCAATATCAATCACCTTGACTTCATTTTTACCAATATTTTTCACGGCATCTGCTATTCTGACTTCATTTTTATCCGAAACAACCCTGCCGCCAAATATTGGTTGGTTCAACGCGTTGCTAATCACCCTTTTAAATTTACGCCAAGAAGCAAGTGTTATTTCTTTATCCGTCTTTGTATTCCCTTTACTAGCGTATTGTGATATTTCCTCTTTGAAAGTATGCCAGTCCCTTAGACTACCAAAGTTGCCTTGTCCACTTATTATGAAATTTATTATTGACTCCATTGTACCCGTGGAATCATCAATATTGGCAAATAGCAAATCCAAATTGTCTTTGTCATTCTCATATACGTATTTGTATTTGAATGCCTTTTCAGCTGAACGCTGAAGTTCAAAATCATCAGGGTCGACATGACTGTAAACATTGCTTTGGTTGTCTTCAGTATATGGATAGTAATAACTCACATTATTGAATGGTAAACCTGAAAGGTTCAAGTCTTGATAAAGTTTTCTATCAGATTCTGGCAGTGCTTCATTTTTTTCATCAACGGCAAGCAGGTCTCGACCCTTAACATTAAAAAACACAAACGAGATGTCTTCTGAATCTTCTTTTTCAGTCATTTCCTGAATGGCACGGAGAAGGAACATTGAGTATGATGTTTTAGCAGCAAGACCAGATATTCCTGATATGTTCAAATGTGCTCCTTCAGGCCCAATCAAAAAATGAGAATTGAAGAACACCGGAAGTTTTACTTTATCATCACCCTCATACATTTCTAGATAACCACATGGAAGGGGGTTTTTAATTTTGTCCAGCCCTAAGGCTTCACTTATCTCTTTCTCTGATGCCAAGCCCACTGTACTTCCGTTTAAAACCGGGGTATAAATATTCTCGGAGTTGCCCAGAACCTTCGCCTTTACATAGTTCATGCCAATCCTATGCATATTTGCTTCTAGATTTACATCACCAAAGTCATTAGAAATATAGTTAGAAAGATAGCTCGACGAGTCTGTGATGTGTGATATTTCTTCTACCACACCATAAGTGATGGATTCATTAATATGATTGACTTTTATAACATCAAAAGGACTTAAGATGCATTTCTTATCGGTCCAAAAATAAAATTCGTCAATCGTAGTTGGAGCCTTTTCAGTAGCGGCTACCTTGCCAATAGTTCTGCTCATCTTTAAAATAGGTTTATAAAATGTAAATCGCTTATGTATTTGGATTTAGCATATGATTCTGTTAAATAAATAGGATAAAGATGTTTGGCCCATCTAGTGTCATGTCCATAACACACAGGAAAACTCTCATTTATAATATTCGCACTTATTAGGTTTACTTCATCTGTTTCCAATCCCTATTCGGTTTCTTTTTCAGATACTAAAATCTTTTCAACTTTGACAACCCCGTCATAGGGACTATGGCAATATTTAATATGCCTAACTCTTAGGTACCACACAGCAAACCAGACATCTTGGCCAACTCTATCAACCGTATATTTAATCACAGGAGTTCTATGATTTAGAGGCAATCCTGCAATCGACTTCGAAATTTTTGGTTCAGTTTTCGCCATAGATTCTGGGTTGAATGCCTTTGAAACACCAACAACATATTTGTAATTTGACTTTACCTTTCCCAAAAGACCAAACTCGCCCATTTCTGGCATTTTACCATACTCAAGAGAACCGTCTTTTATCAAATAACCTGATGCCGATAATATTTTGTTCTGAGCTAAACTACCAACCAATCTCTTTTCTTGGTCAACCATTTCGTTCTGAATAGTTGCAATTGCTTTTTTCTCATACTCGTCACCATCTTTTTCTTTATAGTTGAGAATTTTGCTGAATTGCAAACCTCTCTTTTTAAGATATTCTTCTTGATTCAACTTCTTTAACAGATTTGAGAAAAAATGCTGGTGCGAACCAGGATTAGCTGAATTTGGTATTGATAAGACTAATGACCTTTCGAATTGAACAGGTTTAAAATCGTCTTTGCTTTCTCTTTCACAACAAGCTATCCCGATTTGTCCTGCTACCGCGGGATACAACCGTGGGCCATATGCCAAATCATCAACTTTATAAGTTCGTCTAGAACCATCCAAAAAAAACTTAAATATTGGACGACCTCTTGCCTGTTCTGCTTTGACAAGCGATTCTAAATTAACCGCACTTTTTAAGATTTGTGTTTCGCCCCTCTTCGTTGCGGATATGTCTTGTTTATCGTCATATTGCAACTGAGGCACTGCTATCGAGTCAATGCAATATTTGAATGATTTGTATGAATAACCGTCTGTCTGCTTGGCAATAAAGTCTAAAATTCCGTTCACAAATTATTGAAAAGTTTACGTTTAACACATTTTAACATAAACTGGTCAAAATAGCATTTTTTCTGTCTATATCATAGATTTTTTTTGATTATTTGTTTATCAATTATTCATTTAATCTTACTTTCTATAATTTTTTTTCTTACATATTTATTTCCTTTTATCCTTCACTCCAACATCAAAAGCCACCAAATTAAACAACTGTCGCATCCGGCTACGAACGCGAACTCCATAAAGGTTTTCCAGTTCCTGGGCATTAAGATTTGTTGTGGCATGGGTTTTTATGTTATGCTTTAAGAAAAGCTCATGTCTTGAGAGCAAAATTTCACCCATTACATTGCAATCTTTACCATAGTGGCGCCCAATGGGTTCTACACCCAAATCGTCAAAACAATAGGATTGGGAGTTCCCATAATCGTCAATGGTTTTATACCCTAGATGGTTGAATGAAAAGGCTATGTTTCTACAGGGAATAACGGAGTAGGGGCGTTGATGGGGAACAAGGTATTTTAACAATTTCATTAAGCTGGTCTTGCCACAGCCTACTGGTCCGGAGAGGAGCAAACCCTTATCCGGGTCTATCTTGTGTTTTGCGCAATTTTCATAATCCTTCACAAAATAGTTGGCCAGCTTCCAGATGATGTCTCGGTCTTCCTCATAGATTTTGAAATGTTTTCCAAAAAGCAACTTCCCTTTCACATTGAGGTAGATGAGTATTTTGTCAAAGTCGTAGGACACGCTTTTACCATCAAAGTTGCCGAGCGAATACTCCACGGCACCTTCCCGTATTTTAGAGGGGTTCACCATAATTCTTTTCGGTACTGGTTTTCAAGTTGTCCTGATTTTGAGACAGCTGTTTTACGGTTTGTAGCTCTTTTGCCTTGAGCATCCAACTACTGGCGGTAGCATGCCAGTCGGTAATCTTCATTTTCCCGCCCAACTTCCAGCCAATGGCCTGGTAGTGGTTAAAAAATTTCAGCCCTTCAAGGGCTGGCCATTCTTTCGTTTTAAAAAATTCTACAACTTCAATTTCAGTTTTTGGTAACTTACGTTTATCTATATTTTCTTCCTGTTTGTAATAGTTTGTATTAGATACCACTACTTGTTCACTACTGGTTTTAGACTGGTTTACAGCTTGTTCAGTAGTTGTGCCAAAAATGAGCATCTTGATTTGGCTTCCTTTGTAGGGATTATGGGAAGGCAGATATTTTATATAATTCCAATCGTCCATATTTCGTAAACATCTATGATAGGTGGCCTTGGAACCAATTTTGGAAAGCTGCATGATTTCCTCTCGATTGATAAAGAACAGTTCGGGAAAGCGGTTTAAATTCCAATACTGAAAGAGTGCCATGTACAAACTGATATGGGTGGCATTTAATCGAGAATCTTTGGCGAAGGCCTGAAAGACACCATTGAGATGTTTGATATAGTTCATACATCGTTCTAGAATTTATGATGGACCCGGTTATCGGCCATGACCTTTTGAATCTCTTCCGAATCATAAAAAATGATACCGCCCACTTTGGTGTAAGGCAACGTACCATTGATGCGAAGGTTCTGTAACGTGCCTGGGCTAATTTGCAACAGCTCCATAACTTCGTTGGATTTGAGATAGCGTTTCAATTTACCTTCTGCTTGCTTTGTCAAAAGGGTTTTGAATTCATCGAGCAATTCCGTCTTGAAATCTCGAAGGTCGTCTGTGGTCACAATACTTGCTGGCATAGAAATAGTTGTTTTTTGAAAGAGACCACCTCGTCGCTGTCACCCAATTTGATGGTCTCTTTACTGATTTGACTTTCGTTGCACAAAATTGATGGGCTTTGATGAGATTTGTTCACAAGTCAAACGCAACTTGTGAAAGATTTTTAACGCATTTTGAATGGTTCAAAATGATGCAGTTTATGACTAGGGGAACCAATTTTGATTGAGTTTTGACCTTAAATCTTCCAGGATTTTGGGTTTCACAAGACGAACACAACTTGTGAAGAATTCGGGTCAGTCATCCGCCTCTTCCATTCGCTGAATGAGACTTGATTTTAAGGTGTCCAGAAAACGGGTTCGCTCAACCAATTTCCGATTGCGAAGCTCAATGAATTTACGGTAGTAGTTCCCTAAGTCAATATCGAACAGAGATTCGCATGAAGCGGCAAGTTCTTTAATGCCGCCGCGGCCTTTTATTGAGCCGGAAGCGTTTAAGGCATAAATCAATTCAATCAAGTCTATTTTGTTGCCTGTCCATCGCAGATTTGGAGGTTTGTCATTGGCTACATTTGGTTCCTGGGATAGTGAATGTAATTTCTCATTCAAATAGACTGTTAGTCGACCATAAGCTTTGAATTTGGCCAGGGTTAGGTCTTTCGGAGTACAAAATTCAGGGTCTTCCATATAGTTGTCGTATCCTAGTATTGGGAACTCTTCAACTGTTTTTCGGGTATAATAGTGTTTGTCAAAATGGGTTGAACCTATTTGTATATACAAACCAAAATCAATATGTCGAAGGAAAAACCGGTTATAGGATTCAAGCTGCTCCTTAATGAATTTCTTTCGTCTGTTTATTGTGCCCCTGGGCAAATAAGCCTCTATCTTATATACCTCTTTGAAGTAAATTAATTGTGACTGTGGCACCTGTTTGATACTCTTAAAAAACTCAATTTCTTCAGGCTCAGAGTGGAAGCCATTAGTGATTATTTCTTTTCGGAGGGCGACGAGTAATTTTCTGCAAGCTTGTATACTTTGAAGCGACTGTTTCAGTATAGAGGGGATTGACCGCTTGATTTGGTCCAATTCCCCAAGTAAATTATCTGCTAATAACTTATAATCCATAGTACTCCGTAGCATTAGACATTCCACTGCATATAAAGCCAACTTTTGAAGGTCAGTACGGAGTTTTACGAAAATCAAACCCAGACTACAGTAGGAATGGGAGGCAATGCCTCATTACATCCTTGTTTTCCACAATACTTTTAGGTTAAAGAGTTGAATTTCAAAAATAGAGGAAGTGATGTATTCAGCACACTAAGTAGGGCGTATATATGTACGGTATAACACGTATTTTCGTACGTACTACCTTTTCTTTTGACTAAAACGCTTCAAAAATTCGACTCTATTTTTTACACCTGTTTTTTTGAAGATGTTGGATGCATGTTTGGACACTGTTCTCTCTGCGATGAAAAAACTTTTACCTATTTCTTTGTAAGAGTTTCGATTTAAAATTGAAATAGCAATTTCAATCTCTCTTCTCGTAAGACTTTGATAAATGAGTTTTGGCTCAATAAGTTTGCCTTTGTTTTCTTGGTAAAGAGAGAAAACCTCGAACATTTTGTTCTTGTTTTCCAGAAAATAGAGATGCCTGTCAATCTCAATAATAGTTATCGCAAAAAATGCACTATTCATTATAGTGAAAGTTAACCACTGATAATCTCCTATCATGGTACAAACAGGAAGCAAAGCGATTGCACTTACGCTAATCATAGATAATTTGTTACGGCGTTTGATGAATTTATTTGGGTTTGAAGGATTAGAAATTCTACGATAAAAAATGACAAGAAAAATAAACGCCAGAACAGAAAAAGGTATCGTAAAAAGTAGTTTTGATAAATGAAGGGAATAGGTTAGAAAATAGGGAATCAGATAGAGTGTTATAAATCCACTTGCCGTAATCAGTGCAAGGTTTCTAACCGAAGAGTGAAACTTCAAAACGATGATGTCATACTCTTTGTATAAATAATAAACAATATATACGCAGAGCGCTATGGCTACTCCATAGGTGATGACGTATTGTATAATTTCAGGCCCTGGAAAATTATCCATTGGCAAAAAACCTCCTGTTGCATTATACGCTATGAATAGACATCCTAAATACAAGAATCTATGAAGACTGTTACGCCTTGATTTTGTTGTGAGATAGGCAGTAAAGAGTACAATTCCAATATCCAATAAGAGATAGAAGAAGGTTGTCCAATGTATCGAAGTGCCAAACATCTCTCATCACTTTTTGATGTTTTCGAATCGGTTTTCCTGCATGTTCTTTTGAACGTTGTTCCAAGGAAATAGGGTCTGATGCATTGCTATATAGACTCCTTTTTCCACGGAAGAGACTTTGGTCAGGGCAAAGGATAGATTTTCAAAAGCATCTGTTTTTGGGTCTGTCCCCAACACAAAGGCTCCTGTGAGAACAATGGTTTTATCCAGATTGAGTTTGCCTAAGAAAAGTGCTGTCTCTACCATGGTAAGCGTGCCATGAGTGATTATAATTTTGTCATTCTCAGCAAACTCTATCTCCCGTAACAACAAATCACGGTCCCGTCTATTGACAAAACGGCTGTCTTTCGAAAACACTTCTTTTATGTCATATTCAGGAGCAATATCAATACGTGATAAATGGTCTTCAATACTAATGGGGGCTTTCTCAGGGGCCTTGTCAATTTTATCATATTCAAGCCCTTCGATAGTTCCCCCGGTTGTTAAAATGGTAATCATAAGGTATTTAGACGACTATCAAATCTGGGCATATCCGCCATCAGCGGGAAATTCAGCTCCCGTGACAAATGAGCTCTCTGGCGAAGCTAAAAATGTAGCGACGGAAGCAATCTCTTCCGGTTGCCCCATTCGACCTAATGGTGTTTTTAGCTTCACCTCATTTTCCATGGCCTTCATTGCATCTTCGTCCATTTCAATTTTCGTAACAATAGGAGTCGCGGTATGACCCGGAGATACTGCGTTGATTCGTATACCTCTTGGAGCCAGTTCCGTTGCCAATGTCCGGGCGAATGAACGCACTGCGGCTTTAGTCGCAGAATAGGCACTCGTACCGGGCAGACCTTTCCCATTAATCACAGAGGTGGTCAAAACTATGGAGCCTCCTTCTGGAATAAGTGGTAATGCCTTTTGTATGGTAAAGTATGCACCCTTTACATTAATATCGAAAAGGTGGTCATACTTTGCCTCATCGGTTCCGTCGATGGGTGAGAATCCTGCAACACCGGCATTAACAAATAAGATGTCCAACTTTTGATACTTGGTTTTTACCTCATTGTATAAATTATCCAAATCACTCAAATTTGAAATATCCGCCCTGATTCCATAAGACTGCTCACCCAATTGCGATACGGCAGTATTTAAGGCCTCTTCTTTTCTGCCTACTATAATTACTTGGGCTCCTTGTTCTACAAACTTTTGTGCTGTGGCCAAACCGATTCCTGAACTCCCTCCAGTTATCAGTGCTATTTTATTGTTCAATTGTTTAGTCATATTATTATATTTTTCATTTTACAGTTCTAAAATCTCGTGGAGATTTTCCAAATTTCTTTTTAAAAGCCTTTGTGAAATACGTAGGGTCACTAAAACCACATTGATAACCGATAGCAGAAATCGAATCCTTTGAAACTTTAAGAAGTTCTGCTCCTTTCTCAAGACGTCTAATTAGTATGTATCTCCCCGGAGTCTCATCAAAGGTCTTCTTAAACTTCCTTTGAAACGAGGACAGACTCATATTGCACAGGCTAGCATAGTCTTCCATCATTAAGTCTTCAAAAAGGTGGGTTTCGACAATTTGTTTGAGAGAATATTCTTCGTTGTCAAAAATTTGTGATAGAATATCAGCAATATCGCCTGAACGTTCAGAATTTACCAGTAAGAGTATGAGTTCTTTCAGTTTAAGCTCGATGAGTTCGTCAGTCATTAATTCTGGTGCCTCAAAGTAGAACATGAGGCTCTTTATATAGGCCTTAAGTAGTCTATCTACCTTAAAACTATGAACGTCGTTGTGTTTTGCTGACCCTGTCTTTTTTCTGGAAAGCTTGTCATGTATTCCTTTGGGAAGGACGTCCGTAAATATCTTTTTCATTAGTTTGGGGTAGAAGCGAATTATAATGGCTTCCGATACGCCCGTTTCACAAACCTTTTTCCATTTATTGATGTATTTTCCACAACGCACCAGAACAGCATGTTCGCCATTGGCATCAACAACATTGGTTCTTGAGTAAATGGATGCACTACCGTGAACTGCCAAAATGAAGCACGCCTCATTGTCCATAGAAACAGGCAGTTTTAATGGGGTATTGAATTTGAACCTTTGTAAGACAGGTTTATCTGATATGTCAAAATGTTGGTGCTCTAAGAACATAAATTCTAGTTTTGGAAAATGGTAACTACAAAGTTAGCCTACTTATAATTTCCTTTTATTTCCTTCCATTTATCGCGAGTTACGTTTTCACCTGTCTCAGAATGATAGTCAATGGCATAGGCATAACGCTGAAAAGTTTTCTTTAAATTCCCTTTGGCCATACCTTTTAACAACCGTGGTTTGGTCAGGTAGTTCATTCTAATTTTCAACCTGGTTTTGTTCGGGCCCATGGAGGTGGCATCCATATTTACCCACGTGTAATCGGCATTGATAGGAAAGCCTTTTTTCTTGATTACTTCAATGGTGATATGATGGTTCTCAGGTTCCCATTTGGCAATTTTATCGATGAAATATTTCTTCTCATTCTCCTTCATGTACATGATGCGTTTGGCTCCGAGCTCTGCTTTGGTATGACCCTGAAACCACTCAGATTTAGGGCAATCCGGATTGCTATTGGCGATATCGGCAAAGCCTTCTCCAATTACTTCCCAAACTCGGTCAACAGGAGCATCAATTTCTTGTACTATCTCAAAAGAAACTACCTTCTTTTTCATTTTAGCATCCTTGGTCGCGATTTTCTCATTTGAGGCAACTTTCTCTGGATGTGGCTCACCATTTTCTATATAGTATTTTAATTCCTCACACATACTTTCCAAAGCTTTTCTGGTGGCTCCTTTCATGATGCCTTTCATCATGAACCCCATAACACCTGTCGCTCGCATTTCAGATTGTGCAGATACATAAGTGCCGCCATCTTGTTCCCTAAACTTCCAGGTGTTGATGAAATCTTTCACAAAACCAGGAATGGCTTCATACAATGCATAGCGTATCTCATAGTCATCTTCGTTAAAATTTAAGATTTCCTCTCGAGCATCACCAAAACCTGCAGCCGTAATCTCGCAAGCACGAACGCTGTAAGGAGAGCTTCCAATGGCTTCACCGAAGCCCTCAGAATGGGATACCCCAGAAGACCATTTCTGTATCCCTGCAAAGTCTTCGGCAAAAACTGCCCATACATCTTTTGCCGGGGCTTTTATAAAGATTTCTGCATTGGCCGCAACATTGGGCTTTTTCTTTTTGTCTTTGGTTACATTGGTTGCCCTTGAAGAACCTGGTATGAGCATCAAGGCTGCTATTAGGGCAATCAATGTGTAGCTTGTATAAATTTTCTTTTTAGCTTTCATAACGATATACTTTACTGTTACTTTTTCTTTTTGTTGAATTTTTCTATTGCTTTCATCTTTTTAGGATGCGGCTTATTATTTTCGATGTAGTAGGCAAGTTCTTCGCACATGGAGCGTAGTGCATTTTTTGTGCTTGAACGCATAAAACCACGCATTAGAAAACCAAGAAGACCAGTTGCCCGCATTTTAGAAACCACCCGCATTTGGGTCTTCTCTTTTATTGGCATCAACATCCAAGTGATTTCCGCGCTCTTTACAAAAGATGGTACACCTTCATACAAGTCATAGGAGAGCATGTATGAGTTTTTGTCGTACACGGTTATTCGTTCCTTGGCATTGCTAAATCCGGGCGCATTGATTTTACAAGCCCTTTCACCACACAAAGAACCATTGACAGGTTCTCCAAAACCTTCTGAGTGATTGACTCCAGATGACCATTCCCCGATTTTGTCAAAGTCTTCTGCCAATGCCTTCCAGACTTCGTTTATCCCAGCATCTACTAGAATTGTTTGATGAACATTTATGTTTGATTTACTACTGGGCATTCGGTAATTTTTACAACATAAAATTGCCAGTAAATCAGAAAAATCACTTGGTCAAAAACAGCAAGAACTTGGAAAATAGGGTCAAACAGTAGATAGAGTTTTGTACCTAATTGTAGAATGGTTTTACATCCTAAGAATTAATTATTCTCAATTAGCTGTAGTACTTTTTTTAGCTCTAAGTCCTCATTCCGCAGAACATCATCAATGGAGTATACAATTTTGTGTTCGGGTATTACTCCCCGACCAATGGGGTGCTTTGAATACATGTACCCCATTTGGATATTTGGCGATATTCGAACCATTATTTTACTGTTGGGAAGCTGCACTACAATGTTGGCACCACCAGTAGGACCTTCAAAAGTACCTCCTGATTCTTCCCCAATAAAAACTGCATCTGTTGTTTTTCTAATATCAGAGGCTAAATCTCCTGCACTTGAAAAAGTTGTTCCATTGATTAGCACATACAGGTTGCCTTTGAATACATTCTTCTTTGGAGGTTGAAGTTGCAGGTTCTTACCGTACCTATAGTTGCTAACCCATAAATCGTTTGAAAACTTTCGCATATACTCGTCATCATTGTTAAACACCAGGTCAACTGAATCTCTTTCGATAATTATTGACTTAAGCGGGCGATAATCTAAATGACTGAGGTAAATATTGTCATAGAGCTTAAAGGGCTTATCATACAAATACGAAATTAGTTCCATTTGCTGGTGTTCACTTCCTCCACCATTATTCCGTAGGTCAAGAATTAGATTCTGTATTTTTCGTTCTTTCAATTGTCGAAAAGCATCATCTAACAATTCATCAAAGTCAGGGTCTATTTTGGCATTATAAAAGGAGCGAGATACGGTCAAGAGGGCAAACCTATTGCTATCGCTGATTTCAAATCTTGGAGAAGGTGTTTTAAACCAGGTTCTTTCGTCTAAATGATACTTTTTAAGCAAGATATTTGCTCTATCGGAACTGCTGATGCCCGAAAGCGTTACTTTTTTAATCTCTTTACTTCCATACTCCTCGTACTCAATTTGGAACGTTTGGCTTCTATCTACGTGTAAGTAATAGTAAAGGTCAAAACCATAATAGGTAGTGCTAAAATAATGCTCAATCAACCTGTTCTTTCTAGTGTCTATATATCCGTCTGTTGCTATACCTTCCTTCATTTCTTGGAGGATTGCAGCTGAACTTTTACCATTTACCGTAAGCAGTTTAGCTCCATTAAGTTTACCAGCTGCATCACTACAATCATTGATAATAAAAATTTCGTCTTGTAGAATTTTCACATGAAATGGCATAACTTTTTTAGCCAAAATCTCTTGCTCCAGTTCAAATTGAGGGATTGTATATAAATGACCACAATTGATATGCGCATTTATTTTACTGACTTCGCTCAAGACATCTATCGCCAGTATGGAATTATTGGACGCTTCAATTTTTTTATGGGCTTTACCAAAAATTGAGTCAAAGGACTTTTTAGTGTTATACTTATAGATTCGAGGATGTACATACTCCAATGCTTTCTGTAACCAAACTACATCTTCTTTTGCTTCCTCTTTCGTTATTTTTAACTGTCCGATTGAATAAAGAGGACAGATTAAAAGTAGTATTGCTAATTTTTGTATTCTCATTTTGAATTGCTGTTATTAACAACGACAATAGATGATTCAAGTTCTGAATTAGGTCCATTTCTCGACTCTTTTTCTGAAATCGCGAATAACTTTTTTCACGATTACCCTACATATTTTCCTTTCCCATAGCCAATAACGGATTCTTGACACGACCGTGGCATTATCAAAATTAAATAATAAAGTAACCTCCAATTCTGAAGCAGATTTTGAACGTGGTTGTGGCCTTACCCGCGCTAATACTAAAGTGTTTCGCATTTTTTGGTAAAGACTACCGTTTTTAAGGCAAGCAAAATAAAGCTGATATTTTTTAGAGATGCTTCCGTTTTCTATAAAACCTGATTGCGAGAATACGTTGTAGGCTTCCTCCAGAGCTAACTGAACATTTTTGCTGGGTTTGTCTATGGGTTCGGTAAAAGTAATTTCCATGCCTTTGTTTATTGATGATAAACTAGTTGAAATCAAGAAATTTGACTTTGACAAAAAGGGCAAATTCTTGTAAAATAAGGTCAAACCCTATTTTATACTTAGATGCCAAATCAAAGCATGTGTGATAACTTTGGGTAAATTTTACCTAAAAAGGGATATGAGAATACAGGTTAGCTATGAAAACCAAAGAAAAGAGTGCGGTAAGCGACACATATTTCATCAAATAGCGGTGGGATTCACATCATTTTTATTAAATCACTTTTTGACAAACCATTTAATCGGGAGGCCAAATAAATCGGGCTTATAGTTTATGATGGTGTCATTTGCTTTATCCACCATCATGCTGCTACGCAAACCGTTGCTGCTCAAAATCCAGTTGGTTTCACTTCCAACGGGGACAATACTCAATGTATCACTTTTGAGGTCAGGTCGTTGCGCCCAAAACGGTTCCAACATTGCAAAGACCTCCTTCTCATTGGCAATGGTCAAAAACCGTACATCAATGGTATGCTCAACAGAGGTCTTTCCCATAGACTCCCATCCAATACGAATGGGATGCCCATCACGAACATATTGAATCAACTCTTGTTTTGTGCCATGCACCACGTTCCCAGATTTGTCCGTTTGAAATACCAGTTGCCATTTTCCACTTACTGGCTGCTGACAGCCTGCGATAAGAAATACTAGTGCAGCTATATAATATGCCTTAGACCTTAATTTTTCTTTCATGATTGAGCTATGTTTTTTGATTTTTAACGCTTATCCATTATACAAGAAAATACTCAAAACCAGTATTAGATAGCTGTTAAATCTCTATTTATCCATGAGACCCTATTTTAATTTACACAACCAAAATCCAAAGAATTTGATTGCCAGGTTGGGTCAAAATGGTCGAATCCATGGAGATTAAGGTCGTTTTTAGCTAAAAAGCCCTAATAGAAAAACTGCTCGCTAACTATTTTTCCATTATCTATCTCATAGACGATAATCTCATCCAACGCCATTTGATTGCCATCTTTAAGATTGGCCGTCAATTTATAGGGAATCGCAATATGTCTTGAAGCCACAATGGCATCTCCTACTTCCATTGACTCGATTCCGGCCAAATGTTCACCCATGGCGGCATCTTTTGCCTTGATGGCCTCCACTCCCTTTACATTGGCAAAATGTTCACTCTGTGGTTCAATGTGGTGGGCATCGGGATGGAACAATTCATCATATACGTCATTGAACTTTCCCTCTCTTAAGAGGCCTACCAATCTGTTTGCTATTTCTTGATTTGTCATTTGCTACGAATTAATTTTATTGATAAATATTTTATTTCTAATAGATTTTAAAGTGTTATGCGGCTTTGTTACCTTTCTTTTTTTTGAATTTGGCGTCCGACTTTTTCTTGGCCTCGGTCTGTTTTCCAGTCTCAACAAAATGCTTTAAGTCTTCAACTGTCTGATTCATGTCCTTATGCATTTTCGGTTTTATCATCCAGGTCATCAATAGTCTGGGTATCAATGCCAGTTCAACATCCAAATTCATAACAATCTCACTTGTGTCAGTTCCTGTTGGGTTGACTTTCCAATTAGCCTTCCCCGATTTAATCATGGCAGGGGTTCCGTCTAAATGATATTTAAGGTTCATTTCATCATCATTTACATAATCAATAATTTCGCTTACTTCGCCATAGGATGAATGACATTTTCTTCCTCCGAGGCTTTCGGTTAAATCTTCTCTGGCCTCAGAATGATTAACAGTACTGGCCCAATCACAAGAGCGGTTGTAATTATGCCAAAGTACTTCCCAAACTTTTTCAGCTGGAGCATTTACTTGTTTTGTTATAAGAATGTGCATAGGAAAGTGTTTTATTCGCTTTACAAAGCGGTTTTACACTTTTGATTCAAAAAAGAGAGATGTGTTACAACTTATGGTCGGTGCTAGTTGTTAATTCAATCTCATTAAATCTTTAATTTGCTTATCCTCAATAATATTTTTCAAAAAAGTTTTCTTCTCAAAATCTTCCTTAAATGGTAATTCTCCATATAACTTGGCATACTTTTCATCAATTATGTCAACCATTTTATCTGCGTCTTTATGTAGGGCATTTCTAAAACTGGCAAAATGCTTTTGATTAAAGAGTAGATTCCTGTTATCTATGATTTTATTGTTTACGGCGAAAGTCACGTTTTTGTGACATCGGCAAGGGTTGGATTTGTTAACCAACCCACAGTTATTATTCATAAAATTATAGAGGTCTGAACGGGCACGGGAAAGTCGAAGTCTAAAATTACCTTTTGATATGTTCAGTATTTCTGACCCAATAGTATGGTCCGCATTGAACATCTCGCCAAGAATATAAACCAGTCTTTGCTCCCTGGTGAGGCAGAGCAACATGCCGCTCATACAATAATAATTCATCTCTTTAATTAGTGCTCTATTTTCATTTTTCTCTTGCTCTGTCAAGGTTTTATCCGGTGTATTTTCCAACGCCTCAGACATTTCATCAAAACTGGTTAAGGTGATTTCATCTTTCTTACGTTTCGACATTAAAAAATGGTTGGTCACTATACGGTAGCACCAAGTAGTAAAGGAACTTCTTCCCTCAAATTGCCCTAAATGAGTAACGACCTTGATTAATGCCTCTTGTGTTAAATCTTCGGCATCTGCTTGGTTGCGAACCATTTTCCATGCAATATTATATATGAACACTCTGTGCTTATCTATCAAGGAATTTAGTGCCTTTTTGTTCCCAGATTGTGCCTTAACTACCAAATCAACATCTTCCTTCTTAGTTGCATGATTGGATTTTATAAACGGATTATTCATTATGACAAGTTTATCCCCCAATTTCGGGTTTTCAACTCTTCTTGAAATGGATTAAATAGGCAAATACTTGGAAAATAAAGTCATTGTTTTTAGCTAAAAAGCCCTAATAGAAAAACTGCTCGCTCACTATCTTCCCATTTTTGACCTCATAGACAATAATCTCATCCAACGCCATTTGATTGCCATCTTTAAGATTGGCCGTCAATTTGTAGGGAATCGCAATATGTTTTGAAGCTACAATGGCTTCTCCTACTTCCATTGATTCGATTCCCGCCAAATGTTCGCCCATGGCGGCATCTTTTGCCTTTATGGCCTCCACTCCCTTTACATTGGCAAAATGTTCGCTCTGTGGTTCAATGTGGTGCGCTTCGGGATGGAACAACTCATCATATACTTCATTGAACTTTCCTTCTCTTAAAAGAGCTACCAATCTGTTTGCTATTTCTTGATTTGTCATATCGATTTTCTTTCTAAGTTGATTTAATTGGAGCATTCGTATGTTAGAACAACTGCCCATTATTTTGTTTTAATAACTGTCGCTTTTGGGTACTTGTCCTTTATTTCATCATATTTTCCATTTCCACCTCGTACAATCTCACCAGTCTCGATATAATGTTTTAGGCCCACCAAAGTCCCACCCAATTGTTTTTTGAACTGGCCTTTCACAAAGCCACCCATAAAGGCCGGTTTTGTTCTGTACTGAAACTCATACCCTGCGGTAGAGGTACCATCACCATTATCTCGTACGGTATAGTAGGCCTGTGAATTGTCCATATTAAGTGGAAACTTTTGCGCATCGATAACAATATTTCGCATGGTCATATTCTCTTTATCAATCTCTGCAATGCGTTCATGGGTCCATCGAGAGCCTTTTTCGTTGAAAGAGCATTTTCGGGTAGCTCCTTCAACTCCTTTTACCGAACCGTTGATATAATCGGAGGTATAGATATAGGGTGAGAAGTTTGAAATTTCTCCATAGTCTTCGACCATTGCCTCCCACACCCGTTCAGCCGGAGCATTGATTTCTATTTCAACCTTAATGGTCTTGAATTTTTTGCTCATACTTTGGGCATTTACAAATGAGCTTGTGAATACTAATGCCATCAATGCCATCAATGCCATCGTAGATTTTATTGCTATTTTCATTGTTTTTGATTTTAAAGTGTTATGCGGCTTTATTGCCTTTCTTTTTAAAGTATTTTTTGTCCGATTTTATTTTTGCTTCAGATTGCTTTCCTGTTTCTATGTAGTATTTCAAGTCTTCAAGGGTTTGGTTCAGGTCTTTTCGCATCTTGGGTTTTATCATCCAGCCCATCAGAAGACCAGGAAGGGTAGCGAGGGTAACATCCAGGTCCATTGTGACTTCTGAAGTATTAACACTCAGAGGTTTAACCTTCCAGTTGGCATTCGCAGCCTTCATAATGAATGGAGTGTCATCAAGATGGTACTGCAATTCCATCTTTTCTTCATCTGCCTTATCTATGATTTCACTTACGTCCCCAAAGACCGTAGAGCAGGTTCTGCCCATATATTCGCTGCCAGCGACTTCACGTTCTTTTGACTCATTTACCGTACTTGCCCAGTCACAACTATCGGCATAATTGGTGTAAAGTGTTTCCCAAACCTTGGTGGCGGGAGCATTTATTAGTAGTGTTTTTTTGATTTTCATGGGTTGTTGAAATTTATGTTTTAGAGAAAACAAGTTGTTCTTGAAAACAATTTCTACTTAGATTCAAAGCGAAAGAGCCTGTGACAACTTTGCATAAAAAAAGCCTGAGTTTTGGCTCAGGCTTTTCTAGTTTGGGGATTACCAACCCATATAGTCCGGCGGTCTTTTTCCATTTATCCTCAGATGTACGATGGCTTGTGCCCGGTGGTGCGTGCAATGGTCAAAAACGATATTCAATATTTTTCTTCGGGTCATTCTACCTGCCCAAAAAGAGGTGGTTTCTTCAAAGTATGAAGCCTCTTTTGATTTAACAGCTTCTTGTAAAGCGCTATACTGAAGTTTTAAATAGGATACTATGGCTTCTTTGTCATTTGTATTGCCTGGTTGTGGAAAAGTCTGAAATTTTAATGC
Source organism: Flagellimonas meridianipacifica (assembly GCF_003001695.1). Taxonomy (GTDB): domain Bacteria; phylum Bacteroidota; class Bacteroidia; order Flavobacteriales; family Flavobacteriaceae; genus Flagellimonas; species Flagellimonas meridianipacifica. The sequence goes on from NZ_PVYX01000002.1 coordinate 421,537, forward strand.
CGAGTTGCCAATATATGCGATTCCTTCTCCTATGTGGACCAGTTGCTCGCCGAAAGAGCGAACTCCTTCTGCAGGTTTGAAGTTAAAATGTTCTTCGGGCATTTCTTTGGCCACCTCTAAGGTATATTCCAAGCTGTTTTCCCATTTTTTTAAAAATTCGGTTTTGAATGAGCTTTTCTGTGCATTCATAGGCATCCATGAAGTGAATAAAAGTGTAAGTAAGGCGGATAATTGTTTGGATAGCCGCATCAGTCTAGTTTCATTAAGTTTTTGATATGGTCATCACTCAATATATCCTGCAAAAATGTCTTTTTATCAAAATTGTCTTTATAAGGCAATTGACCGTAGAGCTCTGCATATTTCTCGTCCACAATGTCAAGCATCTCATCAGCATCCTTGCGAATGTGTTGTTTAAAATTCGAAAACTCTTTTCGATTAAAAAGGAGGTTCTTGCTGTCAATGACCTTATTGTCCAAGGCAAAAGTTACTTTCTTATGACACCTACAGGGGTTGGCTTTATTCACTAGGCCGCACTTGTCATTCATAAAATTGAAGATGTCTCTGCGGGCACGGGAGAGTTTTTTACGAAAGTTGTCCTTGGAAATATTCAAAATCTCAGAACCTATGGTGTGGTCTGCATTGAACATTTCACCCAAGATGTACACCAATCGTTGGTCGCGCGTAAGGCATAATAGCATTCCGCTCATACAGCTGTAGTTCATCTCTTTAATAAATTCCCTCTTTTCCTCTTGTTCCAGTGGTGTAAGAGGTTGGTCGGGTGTCATATCGAGTCCTTGGGCCATTTTGTCAAAGCTTTCAAAAATGGATTCATTAGGTCTTCTTTTTGACATAAGGAAATGATTGGCCACAATTCTGTAAGCCCAGGTCCTAAAGGCACTCCTGTTTTCAAATTTGGAAAGATGGGTAATGATTTTTATCATGGCCTCTTGAGTAAGGTCTTTTGCATCCGTAGGATTGTGAACCATTTTCCAGGCAATATTATAGATATAGGGCTGATGTTTTAAGATAAGGTCTTCCAAAGACTTTTTGTTGCCCTTATTGGCCTCATCAACTAGCTGGTGGTCCGTTTTATCACTTGTATATTCTTTTAAAAAAGGGTTTTCCATGGCATAGTATTTTTATTTAGATGTGCAAGATGGGAATGTGTGACAACTTAGAGCATAATAAGCAAAAAAACAGAAAACCTGTCACAGTGTTGTAGGTTTTGAATCTAAGTAGGGTAATAATTTCTAAAACAATAAAAAATGAGAATCACAAAAATGATAGCCGTAGTTGCCTTTGCAGTTTTCGGTTTTACACAAATTAGTGCCCAAAATGCTGATGCAAAAATTACAAAGACCAAAATAGTCGAGGCTTCAGTAGACAAGGTTTGGGCGGAGCTTCGTAAACTGGATAACATTGATGAAATATCAAGTTTTGTAGGCAAGGTAGAATTCACTGGTCCTATGGGGGCAGGTGGAACCCGAGTTTGTACTGCTCCAGATGGTAAGGGTAAGTTCAAAGAAAACATCCTGGCCTTTGACGATGCTACAAGAAGCTACACCTACGCTGTGGTAGAAGGGGTGCCTGCAGCTGGTATGGTGAGCAACTTCAAAGTAGTTGATTTAGGCTATAACAAATCGATGATTGTTTGGACATCTACCTATGAGAAGTTTATGCAAAACCCGCAAATGAACGAAGAACAATTCAATGGTTTTCTTAATCAGGCCTCTGGTGAAATGATAAACAATATTGCAGCATTAGCTTCAAAATAGATTTTTTATTGGTTGATGGTGTTATTGGGGGCTACGGATTCGGTGTAGCCCCCTATACTTTTGTTCATGAGGTATTCCAATGTCATATTCTCGGTATTGTTTTCTCTTAGCGTTAACGCTCAGACCACCCAATTCTTGCTGGAAAGCCTCCACTTGAATAGGTCTATAAGCATTACCGCTTTTGACACCGCTCCAGAAGTTCGTGATAAACCCATCGTGTATCTGACAGATGGGCAAAAGATGATAGAAAACGGTAGCTTGAATGTAATTGAGACGTTAACAAGAGCGAATAAGGTCCCTGTTGCATTTTACGTTTTTGTGAGTACTATAGATGAGGCTTCCGGTGTCGATTTCAGGAACGAATACTTTTTCTGCAATGAGAATTACCGAAGGTTTTTTGAAGAGGAGCTTATTCCACATATTGAGGAAAGCGTATTTCCTCTTGGGAGGAAGCGAAAGTCAAAAGAGCGTAGCTTAGTGGGTATCTCTTTTGGCGGGTTGAACGCAGCTTATTTTTCAGCCACCGCGACATCTTTTCAAAGTTATGGTATACTATCTCCTGTTACATATCCTTGCCAGCAAGAATTGATGAAACATATTGCTTTTTCCAAAAACAAAGACTTGAAAATCTTCCTATCCACGGGTACAAATGACGCTGAAAGATATTTGCCACCGTTAAAAGCAAGTTACGAGGGAAAGGGCTATCAAGTTAAGGTGCATAAAACAGATGGGGCACACGATTTTGACAATTGGAATAAACAATGGGAAGTAGTATTGGCCTATCTTTTAAAGTAATAACAATGAAAAAATCACAAAAATTCATAGCGCTGTGTATACTCAGTACCCTTATCCTTACATCATGTCAAGGGCAAGAAACCAAAAATAATGAATCAAATATGTATCTAAATACCATACCGGACGAAGAATACAGTCGAGCTATCTCATACTATTCAGATAGGTCGTACCCGGGTAATACTCTTGAAGAAGTGCTCGATAATTCCACATCTGCCATGATTTCGTTTATCGAGGCCTTGCCCGATGATAAGTTGGACCATCGTTATAAAAGCGGAAAGTGGTCAGTACGCGAAGTGATACAACACGTCATATCTTATGAGCAGATAATGCATGAAAGGGCACTTATTGTAGCGGGAAAGGACATTGAGCAAAAATACACCCGCTACTACAATCAGTCTACTACAGTGGCACCTGCGGGCAATAAGACAAAGCAAGAGCTGTTAGAAGAATTTAAGAAAGTACGGGCCATCACTACCAATTCTTTCACCAATTTAAGCATGGAAGAATTGACCACCGAGGGTACTCTTGATGGATTCAGGGTGTCGGTACGGATGATTGCCATGTGTCTTTCCGGCCATCAAAAACACCATTTTAACGTAATTCGAGGTAAGTATTTGTAAGTATCTTTTAAACTGGTTTTTGCCTGTAAATAGAGGGAGATGAACGGTAATGCTTTTTGAACAGCTTTGAAAAGTAGCCCGGGTCATTGAAACCACAATCATATGCGATTTCTGAAATTGTATCTTTTGAAGTACTTAGAAGTGAACGAGCTCTTTCTAATCGTCTAGCAATAACGTAGCGAGAGAAGGTAGTACCAAATTCAGTTTTAAATTTTCTTTTAAAGGTTGAAGAACTCATATTGGCAATGGCAGCCATATCATCTAGGGATATATTTTCATAAAGGTTAGCATCAACTATTTCATGTAGTGTATGACTCTCCCTGTTAAACAATGACGAAAGCAGCTCAAGAATTGGGTTCGGGTTTCTGCTATTAATGAGTAGCAAGGTCAATTCTTTGATTTTTAATGCGACCAACTCTTCAGTCGCCAACTCTTGATTATCAAAATAAAAGAACAGGCTGTCCAAATATTTTTTGAGTAGTTCGTCAAGGTCTACCACAGCATTGGTCTTTTTTGATGCCTCAAAAACATCCAAACGTGTTGCTACCTCTGACTGAAGGATTGACTGCATTACTTCAGGGTGCAACCTCAAAATAACCACCTCGGCCACCTTGTCCTCTGCTGTACCATACCATTTGTTGACATAGGTACCACATTTCATCAACACCCCTTGGCTTTCGTCAACCTTGGTCTTACCATCGGCCCGATAGAGGCTACCTTTCGTATTTATGGGAAAGATAAAACAGGCCGAATTGTCCAAGTCGGAAGCTGCCACCAAAGGAGGAGAAAAGGTGAAATGGCTGATAACGGCCTTTCCACCTAATTCAAGATGTCTCTGTTTCAAAATCAAATCCTTCTTTCTATTTATACAAATGTTTTATTTCTTTCCATTTCTCCTCGGTTACCTTCTCGCCAGTCTTCGCATGGTAATCTATTCCATACGCATAACGCTGAAAGGCCTTTCTCATTGGGCCTTTGGCTAAACCTTTAAAGAATCTTGGTTTTGTAAGATAATTAAAACGAATCTTAAGCAAGGTCTTATTGTTGCCCAAATCGGTGGCATCCATATTTACCCAAGTATAATCGATATTGAGATTTCCAAAACCTTTCTTGTCGGCAATCTCTATGGTAATATGATGGTTTTCGGGCTCATATTTTGCTATTTTGTCGACAAAGTACTTTTTCTCCTTACTGTCGGTCATGTACATGATACGCATGGCACCGACCTTGGCCTCGTTGTGGCCCGGTGACCATTCAGAATATGGACAGTCTGGGTTACTATCCGCAATATCGGCAAAGCCTTCTCCTATGATTTCCCATACACGTTCAACGGGTGCATCGATTTCTTGCTCGACTTCTACAAAGGCAACTTTCTTTCGCATTTTTGCATCCTTAGCTGCTTTTTTTTCCATGATTTCAACTTTGCGAGGATGGGCTTCTCCTGTCTCAACAAAGTGTTTTAATTCTTCTGCCTTGTTCTGAAGTACTTTTGTCAATTGCTTGCGCATCATCCATTTCATGGTCAGACCCATGAAACCACCAACTCGCATGTCATTATACGAGGTCCATATGGTCTTGTTTCCCTTTGGTGTAAGTTTGTCCTTGTTTATAGAGTATCGTACAAAACCCGGTAAGCCTTCGTACAGTTCATATTCGAAATAATAGTTTTCAGGGTCCCATTTTATCACCTTTTCACGGGTGTCATTGAAACCGGCGGCACTGATAGAGCAAAATCGTTTTGCATCTGCTCCCTCACCACTGAATTCTACCACATGGTTCACACCCGAGGCCCACTTTCCGATTCCTCCATAATCGACAGCTAGGGCATCCCATACTTCATCAATGGGAGCATCGATTTCAATTTGGTATGTGGCCTTAATGTTAGGTTGCTTTCGTTCCATATCCTGAGCTTTGAGTCCCTGAACGCTCGAGAGCACTGCAAGGAAGATTAAAAAGATTTTCGTTTTCATATTTTCAGTTTTTACGAAAACAAAATTCAGGGAATGGCTTAAAAGGAATTTGGAATAATAGGCCAATTAAATGTAATAACAGACCAATCAGAGTTGAGTCATCTGAAAATTTTTATCCTCCATAACTCTTTGGAGCTTATCAATTGAAGATTTAAGTCCTTGGGTCAACTGTTTTTTACCTATAGTGGCCATCAGGAGTTTTTGTAACAACGTTTTCGTTTTCCAAAACTGTTCAACCCTCAAAACACATTGGTTTTCATCGATAGGCTCAATGATGTAAAACTGATAGAGCTTGTGCACTGGTGGTGGGTCTGAAGTAAGTTCGCCATACACCAATTGATTGACAGGAGCTTCTTTAATAACTGTAGAGAAATTGAAATGCTTTCCATTGATAACGCATACATGCTCAGTACCACCACGTGTTACTTCGTTTTCATTGAATAAAAATTCTTCCACACCATCAACCCACAAATGGCGAAATCTATAGTTGGTTAACATCTCAAAAACCTCATAGCCATCCGTTTTTATTGACCATTCCATTACAAAATCAGGTGGGCGATTGGTAACCACCATTTCTGGTGGCTCGAAACCGAGCAGTTTCAGTTTTGAGACATCAATGACCGCAAACAAATAGGGCAGTTGCCTGCCATCATATGTATCCTGACCTTCGCCAAAGCTGAACAACATACTTTCGTAAGTGGCCTGCAATCCAATTTTGTCGGCAAGTTTCCTGCTTATCAAGACATAGTTATCACTCCCAACGGAATTTTTTAGAAGTCGATGTGCTTCAATCACCATTTCACCAAAGGGTTTTCTATTTCCCTGAACCGTCAAAAATTGCAACTCACCACAATGAAGCACAATTTTAAGTTCGAGGTTCGGCGCCGTGGCACAGGCTTGACATGGGCAGATGCGATTGGTTTCCATCATCTTTAAATGGCTGTAAAAGGCAGTGTACATGGTTTCTACCTGAGCCAATAGTTTTTCCTGCGAAGGAATGTGGTTCTCCTTGTAAAAGAAAAGGGCATCACCTTCAACCTCGGCCAATCGCATATTCTGGGTATTGGCCGATATCAGCACCTCGAGTAGTTCTGCTATGACGTGTTCGCTATGCTGTTTTTCAGTGGTCTGAACAAAATGGGTGAATCCAGAAATATCTGGTATAAAAAGTAAAGATTGTGTCAAAATATCTGTTGATTTCACACAAAATTACTAATTTATAGACGACTGGTCAATTTTTTAATTATATTTGGCCGAGAAACTGTAATTAGCATGCCTAAAACAAAAAAGCACGAGGTCAAAATGGACCATCTCATTGAAAGGGGGATGATGCTCGTATGGAGCAAAGGTTACAATGCTACCAGTGTTAATGATATTGTGCAGGCAGCCGATGTGCCTAAGGGTTCCTTTTATTTTTATTTTGATAGCAAGGAAGATTTCGCTGTGAAGGCTATTGACAAATATTTTAATCAAATGTTTCCACCAGCTCTCGAAATACTTCAAAACAATGGAGTAGGTCCCAAGCAACGGCTCATCAATTTTTATGAGTTTCGAGCGCACATCCTTAAGGAAGAGTTCAACTGTAAGATGGGGTGTATGGGGTGTAATCTGGCCAATGAAATGGGCGAGCATAGCGAACCTATTCGGAAGGCCATTGAGAATAAGACGGAGAAAGTGAAAGGGCACATCACCGAAGTGGTAGAATTGGCACAAGAATATGGAGAAATTGACAACAGTATCGCTGCATTGGATTTAGTGAACTTTATGGAAGATGCAGGTAGGGGCGCTATGGTTAGTATGAAGGAAATGAATGATTGTTACCCCATTGATAATTTTACAATGATGATAAAACATTTATTGAGGGCGTAATTTTTTTTGCACCACTAATAGATGACTGGTCAATTATAAATAGTGTGCAGTCAAATATAAAAATAGAAGGGGTATACGATAATAATAGCTGACCGGTCAACTAAAATGTCCAATTTAGAGAATTTAGAACGTCATACTCAATAAAAGAACAAAACCAAAACTGTATAAAAATGAATGCAATAAAAAAAACGGGTAACACCTTCGCTACAAAATGGGCCGAATTTGTAATTAGGTATAAATGGTTTGTCCTCATTGGCTGTATACTTTTGGCAATGGGCTTGGGCTCTCAAGGGAAGATGCAGTTTGATGGCGATTATCACGTATTCTTCTCGGAGAGCAATCCGGAGTTAGAAGCCTTTGATGCCCTTCAGGACAAATACACCAAAGATGATAATATTGTCATTGTACTGGCCCCCAAGAACAAGAATGTATTTACCCGTGAAAATTTGGTTGCCATTGAAGAGCTTACAGCTGAAGCTTGGAACACGCCGTATTCTTCTAGAGTAGATGCCATTACCAATTTTCAACACACACGTGCTGAAGGTGACGATTTATATGTAGATGACCTTTCCTATGAATCGGCAGCTAAGACCGACGCAGAAATCGACCAGATTAGAGCAACCGCCCTAAAGGAACCATTGTTGGTAGACCGCCTTATAAATGAAGATGGCAGTGTTACGGCCATAAATGTAACGGTTCGACTTCCCGGAGAGGATAGTGCAGTTGAAATTCCTGAAGTGACAGCCGCTGCTAGAAAAATGATTGGTGATTTTCAGGAAAAGCATCCTGAATTTGACGTCTATACCACTGGCCTGGTCCCTTTGAATGCCGCTTTCTTTGAGCATTCAGAAAAAGATTTTGCCAGGGTGGGTCTTATGATTCTTATCGTGCTTGTACTTACCCTTTTGCTAACACGCAATTTCTTTGCGATGCTATCTACATTATTGGTTTTCATGTTTTCTTTCATGAGTGCCTTCGGTTTTATCGGTTTGCTGGGAATTAAGCTTACCCCACCCTCGGCTGTTTTCCCCACTATGATTTTGACACTTGCAGTGGCAGACAGTATTCATATTCTTATTACCTATTTACAAAAAGTAAGAAAGGACGGACTTGGAAAGAAAGAGGCACTGGTAGAAAGCATGCGACTTAATTTCATGCCGGTATTTATAACAAGTATTACCACGGTCTTCGGTTTTTTGACCTTCAATTTTGGTGATGTACCGCCCTTCTGGGACTTGGGTAACATTGTTGCCTTCGGCATGGCCATGGCCTTTTTGTATTCCACGACATTGCTTCCTGCTTTAATGGCCATTTTCCCGCTTTGGAACAAAAAGAAGGCACTTGAGAAAAAGGATAAGTTGGGTTGGTACACCAACTTGGGCCTTTGGGTTGTGGGTAGACCTAAAGTCATTACGGCAACCTCACTGATTATCATTGCCGGACTGGCCTATATCGCCACCTTCAATGTTTTTAATGACGAGTTTGTAGAATATTTCGACACCTCGGTAAAATTCCGTCAGGACAGTGATTTCATCAATGAAAACCTCACAGGCTTCTACAATGTAGAGTTTTCGGTCGGAAGTGGAGAAAGCGGCGGCATCAACAATCCTCAATATTTAGCCAAGCTAAATGCTTTTGAAAATTGGTTGGAAGAGCAACCAGAAGTAGTGCATGTAAATGCATTTAGTGAGGTCGCCAGAAGAGTAAATCGCTCTATGCATGGTGATAACCCATCATATTATAAAGTCCCTACAAGCCGGGAAGAGGCTGCACAGTACCTTTTGCTATATGAACTGTCCCTGCCCTTTGGGTTGGATTTGAACAATCAAATAAATGTGGACAAATCAGAGACGCGTGTTACCGCAACATTGGAAAACAACTCAAGTGTTGAAATGGTAGCGTTTGCTGAACGTGCAGAGCAATGGTTAAAGGACAATACACCTGAACCAATGCACGCCATTGGAGTGAGTCCTACGCTGATGTTCTCAAAATTGGATTTCCGTCAGGCAGATAGCATGTTCAATGGAAACATCATTGCCCTCATCCTTATATCGTTGGTACTGATGCTCGCGTTGCGAAACTTTAAACTGGGGTTACTCAGTATTATTCCCAACGTGGCTCCGGTGTTGGTTGGCTTCGGTTTATGGTGGTTGTACAAGGGAACCATTAATACAGGAATGGTCATCGTGTTTAGTATGACACTCGGAATCATCGTGGATGATACAGTACACTTTATGAGCAAATTTTTAAGGGCGCGTAGAGAACTCGGGTACAGCTCCAGGGCTGCTGTGATATATGCCTTTGAAACTGTAGGTCGTGCACTCGTTACAACGACCGTGGTTCTCGTTGCAGGTTTTGCCGTGTTATCAACATCGCCTTTCGCACTAAACAGTTATATGGCTCAAATCACTGTGATAATAATCATTTCGGCTTTGGTCATCGATTTTTTACTACTCCCTTCCTTGCTGGTACTGATAAGCAGAGACAATAAAGAAAATGTCTCTGCACGGGAACTTAGACCTGAAATACAATTAGACAAATAATAGAATCATCAATTATATAAATACAAGACAAATGAAAAAACAGATTTTATCTAGCATAGCACTTATTATGGCAGTTGCTTTTGGAAATGCTCAAACTGCAGAGGAACGTGGCTTGCAAATTGCCAAGGCTGCAGAAGAAGCAGACCTTGGTTTCGGGAGTTCTACCGTGACCTTAAAAATGACCTTAAAGAATAAGAATGGGCAGACCTCAGAACGCTATTTGGAAAACAAAACTCTCGAATTGACCGAGGATGGTGACAAATCCTTGATTGTGTTCAACAGCCCGAAAGATGTAAAGGGAACAGCCACACTTACTTTCACCCATAAGGTGGGCAGTGACGACCAGTGGCTGTATTTGCCTTCCATTGCAAGGGTGAAACGTATTTCGTCAAATAACAAATCAGGGCCATTTGTGGGCAGTGAGTTTGCCTATGAAGACCTTTCTTCCCAAGAAGTGGAAAAGTATAGTTATAAATTCCTCAGTGAAGAGGGGCCTCTACTAATTGTGGAACAAGACCCTGTAGACCCAAAATCAGGATATACCCGTCGGGTAGTTTCGTACAACAAGGAAAAAGGGTATCGTATTGAAAAAATCGAATTCTACGACCGAAAAAACGCTCTTCTAAAGACCTTGACCTATTCCGGTTACAAATTGTACAAGAATAAGTTTTGGAGAGCCAGCACCTTTAATATGGTCAACCACCAAAGTAATAAGGAGACCTTACTTGAATTCAGTGATTACAATTTTGGGGTAGGACTTTCAGACGATGATTTTACCCAAGTGGCACTCAAAAGAGCAGGAAGTTAGTTTTTTCGTTGATTGATGGTTGGTGTCGAAAGGTCAGTGCTTTTTAATCCCCCACTGACCTTTCTTTCTTTTAAATTTTAAAGTCCAAATACCACATTAGTGTATGCTCTAAGGTGGCAGTAATGTGGTCATTTGGCACAATTGATAACTATGGAAAGACATTCTAAACTAGGATTACTTGTTACCCTCTTTTTTATGATTCTTGGCCTAAATGCACAAGAAGAAGAAAATAAGAAAGTATCCCATGATGTAGAACTTGAAGTTGAAGGCGAGTATCGCTTCTTTTATGAAGAGTCACAATTTGAAGGTCAAGAAGACCATTATCCATCCATTGCTTTCCGTCCTGAATATTCAGCAGAATGGGACAAGGGCTATCAAAGCATCAACTTTAAAGGGTTCTTTAGATGGGATAGGGATAATGAGCGTACACACTGGGACATCCGAGAACTCTATTATCAAAAAGCCAAGAATAACTGGGAATTGAGTGTTGGGCTGAAGAAAGTTTATTGGGGCGTTATTGAAAGTAATCATTTGGTGGATGTCATCAACCAAACAGATGCCGTTGAGACTTTTGACGGAGAAGAAAAATTAGGTCAACCAATGGTCCAATTTAGCCTGATAACGAATAAGCTGGGCACATTTGATTTCTTCTACCTTCCGTTTCATAGAAAAAGAACATTCCCGGGCGAAGAAGGGCGATTGCGTTTTGGTACGGTCATCGACCAGGGCGACCTTGGCTATGAGAGCGGTGCCGAGGAATGGAGGCAAGATGTTGCGATTCGATGGAAGCATTATGTCGGAGCCTTTGACATAGGGTTGTCACATTTCTATGGCAATGGCAGGGAACCCTTATTTGTCTTTACCCCAACGGGTGAAATAGATGCATTTTACCCTGTGATACATCAAAGTGGGCTTGACCTTCAGATTACCCACAATGCTTTTTTATGGAAGTTAGAGTCCATCTATCGCTACGCCGATGCGCAGGATTTTTTCGCCCTTGCTGCCGGACTAGAGTTCACATTTAGCAATATTGACGGCAATGGTTTGGACATTGGTGTGCTGGGAGAATATCTGTATGACGAAAGGGATGAATTAGCCTTGACAGCACTACAAAATGATATCTTTTTTGGAAGTCGAATCGCATTCAACGATGTGCAAGATACGTCCATTCTGTTGGGGGGAATCAAAGACCTGGAACAAAGTAGCACCATCTTCAGTATGGAAGCATCCCGTCGTTTTGGAAGCAATTGGACTGCAGAGATAGAGGCACGTATCTTTTCCAACATCGATGATTCAGAGCTCATTCTTGCCAATTTTAGGCAGGACAGCTTTTTGCGAATCGCTATTTCAAGATTTTTTTAATTAGAGCTTACTTTCTGTTCTTCTTTTTTATGATTCAGTTTTTGTCTTAGGTTATTCATATCGGCACTAATCTTTTTATCAAGTACCCTGGCATAAATTTGGGTCGTAGCCAATTTGGTATGACCTAATAGTTTGGAAACAGTTTCAATGGGAACTCCATTGGAAAGCGTAACCGTTGTAGCAAACGTATGCCTTGCCATGTGAAAGGTCAAGTTCTTTTTGATACCCACGGCATCAGCAATTTCCTTTAAATAAAGATTGATTTTTTCATTGGTAAGCACTGGAAGTAGTGTTTCCGAAATCAATGTTACTGGGTGTTCAGAGTATTTTTCGATAATAATCTCGGCTTTATCAAGAAGTGGAACTTTAACGGGAACTTTTGTTTTCTGCCTTTTGGTCACAATCCATCTACTTCCATCTATTCCTAAAACAATATTATCTGAAGTTAATTTGATGATGTCTGCATAGCTAATGCCTGTATAGCAGCTAAAAACAAACAAATCACGAACTCTATCTAATCGCTCTAACGGCAATGGATACGTTTCCAGATTGGATAACTCATTGGAGCTTAAAAACTCCCGTTGTGTACTTTCGTAAGTAGGTTTCCATCTTATAAAAGGGTCTTTGTCAATCCACTCCAAATGATAAGCAAGAGTTATTATCTTCTTCAATCGTTGAAGATGTTTCATTACCGTATTGTTACCCATGGCTTTTGGATGTCCAGCTGGGTAATACCCCGCCAAAAAAGTTTCAAAGTCAGAAATAAACTTATAGTCAAGCTTTCTCAAATAGATATCTGAGGTCTTTAATTTCTTTTGAAGAAATCTGTTTATGTAGTTTTCTGAAATGCCAAAATTTCGAATTGTACCTGGTGCAAGTGTTTTTTCAATTTTTCGGTTGTGATATTTTAGAATTTCCTGCAATGTTTTCGAATTATCATCCTCACCATTGTATTTGGCTTTGATGAGCTGAGCTGTAATAAACTCATCCTTATATTTCAATTCTTGGTATATATCGTACAACCTAGCTCTTACCTGTTCAATATGATTGTTAATTTGTTTAGAAGGTACTCCAGTTCCAGAGACCTTTTTGGTTTTAGAATCCCATTGTGAAATAGGAACCTTTCGCTTTAATCCGATGTTAGCCCGTTTGCCATTTACGGTTACCCTAGCAAATAGTTCTGCGTTGCCTTTTGTTGCTCTCGAAGAATTAATCCAAAAGAGGATTGAAAATGTGTGCGATGTTTTCATAGTTGTCATCTTTAAGGTTAAACATTAAGATGAAAGTCAAATCAACTATGGTTTGCGTTTTTAGCTATTCGGTCAACAGTGTTGACCGATTAAAAATCTGTTGACCGATTTGTTGACGTTTAAAACCAAATCAATTCAAATAAAATGATAGTCCAAAAACAACGAAACCTTGCAAATCATAGATTTTGCAAGGTTTTAGTTTTAGTCGGAGTTTCCTCCTAGTGACCTCGGCAGGATTTAAACTGCCTTTAGTGACCACGGCAGTATTCAAACCACCTATTCGTGACCGCGATAGGGTTTAAACCCTTGTCCTTGTGACCTCCGCAGGATTCAAACCTGCAACCTCTTGAGCCGTAATCAAGTGCTCTATTCAGTTGAGCTAGGAGGCCTAATTCTTAAGGGCTGCAAATATATTTCTTTTTACCTTTACTACAAAACCTTGTCTTCAAAATAGATGAATCTAAAATCCTTCGTTCGAGATATCAACGATTTTCCAAAACCCGGAATAGTTTTCAAAGATATTACTCCACTTTTTAACAACGCCAAAGCCTTAAAAACAGCTTCAGAAGAGCTGGTGAAACTGGTCAATAACCACCACGTGGATAAAGTAGTGGGGATGGAAAGTAGGGGTTTTATTTTCGCTCCCATGTTGGCTTCGCAATTAAATGCTGGTTTTGTTCCTGTTCGCAAGAAAGGTAAGCTTCCCTACGATACTATAGGTGAACGTTATGGATTGGAATACGGAACGGATGAGCTGGAAATTCACGTTGATGCCATATCCCCAGGTGAAAGGGTATTGGTACACGATGATGTTCTTGCCACGGGAGGTACAGCAGCGGCGGTTCAAAAACTAATTGAAAAGTTAGGAGGAGAAGTGGTACAATGTAACTTTTTGATTACGTTGGAATTTTTGAACGGAAGGGACAAGCTTGAAGGACTAGAGGTCGCTTCTTTGATGCAGTACTAGTTGTCCAGTGCCCTGGTCGTCACATAATATCGCCACCCTATAATAGCCAATTGTAATTTTGAAGCCTTTGCAGGGTCTAGCCCTTTTTTGGTGAACGAAGGCAAAAGAACTTTGTTCAATTTGGCCAAAAACTTGTAAAGCATTTTATCTATGTGGTGATTTATACAAATATAGGCATCAAAAAAGGATTGTGCCATTTAAGAGACTCCAAGGAAGAAGAAAAGGAGCTAAAAGATTCTCAATTCTTTTCTGAATTATCTTCTGGAGTTTAAAGTGACAAAGTGCCGATACAAATAACTACAGCACCTCTCAAGACTTCTCCAAATAATTCGGATAAAAAAGAAAAAGCACCAATGAATAAAATTCTTGGTGAACTCTATTCTGGTGCTTTCGTTTTTGACTGGTCAAACTTGATTGATGATTTTTGATTGATGGTTTTTTGATTGATGATTTTTCGATTGATGATGTATTTTAATAACCGGTCTATTGACTAATTCTTTACTGTGTGATGAGCACAGTTAAAACAATATCACTTCAATAAGGGTTACAAGTAAATTGACTAAAAACTTTGCAATGGCAATCATTCTTTTTGATGTTTTAAGGGTTGATACTATTGTTGTTAACCGGTTACGGATTCGAATATAGAATGACAATCATCATGTTTCCAAAGAATTATATCAAAATCTATGAAATTGAATACGAGATTGTAGTAAAAAAAATGGAATAAGTGTTAAGTTATATGTGACTAACTTGAAAAATGTTATAAAAAATAACCATAAATACATTTTTAACTATATAATGTAATAATCGAAGGGGGTTTTTTGAAGCATTTTCTTAAACCAAGGGGCCATTCGTTTAAAAATGGGGCCTTTTTCGCTTTTTCGTTTGATGAATGGAAAAAAACAAATCCCGGTTTAGGGTCTTCGCTCGACAAGTTTACCTGTTCGCTCAGCCATAAATAGGCTTAGCTCAATGCTTGTTTTTTGGTTGTGCAATGCGATTTACTTTCACCCTAAATTCAAAATCTATACAAGATGAAATCAAAAATGCATTTCCTACTTCTTCCTGCGATTATCGGGACTGGGATTTTACTCTACACAGCTTTGACCGCTTCAAAGCCTAAAAGAACGATACAACCTGAGAAAGGTTGCGTATTTATGACGGTAATGGGTGAGCAATCATCTAATGGATTTAATCGCTATAAATCAGATGAGAATATACAATTGGCGGTACGTGACGGTCTGGATTGGCTTTCTAAAGCACAATTGCCCAATGGGGGGTATGGAGCGGGAAGCCATTCAGCGCAACATGTTAGAGATTCCCATGCCGTAAAAGCAGACCCTGCTACAACAGCTATGGTTGGGATGGCTTTACTTCGTAGTGGTACGACGTTGGAAAAAGGAACTTATGCAACTAACCTTAAAAAGGCATTAGACTTTTTGTTGGAAACTATTGAAAGCGATGGAGGTGAGGGCAAATACATTACATCTGTGAGAAATACCCAAATACAGACCAAGCTGGGTCAGAATATTGATGCTGTCCTAGCAGCGCAGTTCCTTTCAAATGTTTTGGAAAGGAATTTAGATGGTATGGACCGAAAAAGAATTGTACTTTGTTTGGATATCTGTATCGCCCGAATTCAAGAGGGGACCGATGAAGATGGTAGACAAAGAGGTGCAGGCTGGGCAGGTGTATTGCAAAGTGGAATGGCCAATAGCGCTTTAGAATCTGCTCAGGCCGCCGGTGTAGAGGTGGATGAAATGATTTTGGAAAAGTCCAGAAAATATCAAAAGGACAATTATAATGAGAAAGACGGGTCTGTTAAGACAGATGATGGTGCAGGAATTATGTTGTATTCTGTGAGTGGTAGTGTAAGGGCAAGTGCCAAGGAAGCGAGAAAGGTTAAATCAGATATTGATAAAGCAAAAGCAGAAGGCAAACTAAGCGAAGACGCAGAAATTAATGCTGAAACCCTTGAAGAAATAGGTTATGCAAGGGGAGAAGCCCAAATGTATGGTACGGCTTACAACGTATATAAATCCGCCAAAAAAGTGGCTCAAAAGGATGAAGTCCTAGATGGTTTTGGAAATAACGGCGGAGAAGAATTTTTAAGCTACCTGCAAACCGGAGAATCGCTTTTGGTTAGTAAGGATGAGGACTGGAAAAATTGGTATGATAATATGAGTGGGCGAATTTTAAAAATTCAAAATGAAGACGGAAGCTGGAATGGACATCATTGTATTACCAGTCCTGTCTTTTGCACCGCAACGAGCTTACTTTTACTAACGGTGGAAGCTGACATTGACATTTTACAAAAAATAGGTGAGGAAGAATAAAAAAGGGAAACGTCATAAATGAAATAACCAGGTCTTTGACCGGGTTATTTCATTTAGACAAATCTAAATTCAACTATTTTTCATCTTTCGTAGTAATTTCTACCACGCCATTCTTAGCTGCTTTGCCATATTTTGTTCTCGCAGCTTCGCCTTTTAGCACGTTGATAGAACCAATTTCATTAGGAGAAAGGTCTCTGACGGCTTTTTGAGTTGATTTTTTTTCGTCTATAAAATATAGGGGAGCTTTATCTCCATCTGTATCTATAAAGAAAAAACCTTCATTTTCAGAAATCACTGTAATGTCATTGTCATCAACAGAACTAAGCCAAACTTGATTACCATTAGAGCCGATGGATGTATTTTGTGAGCTTTGATAAGTCTTAGACCCAATGAAAACTTTGTTGCGTTCTTTATCGATAGAGACCATTAATGGAGATATTCCCTTATCGTTAGATGAGCTATAGGAATTGTTGAAGGTATTACCCTTCAATCCTTCTCCAGATATATGAAATGCCAAGTCAATAATTTCTTTGGATTTATTACGAACTATAGTATAGGAGAAATCAATACCGTTTTTTGCTAAATATGCTTTCTTTTCGGAAAGCTCCGAATCTGAGGTCCTTTTATCAATGACAAACTCAAAATCCTTTTCGGTTTTGGAAAGCTGATTGGGAGGTGTTTTTTTAGCGTTATTTCGACTTGCAGTTGTTTTAAAAGGAATTAGACTTTCTGGGTTCAAGGGTTTTTTGAACTGAAGCACTTCAAAATGTAGATGAGGTCCTGTGGACTTTCCAGTACTCCCAACATGACCAATAATCTGTCCTTTAGAGACTTTGTCACCATTTTCTACCATCCTGTCTTTTAAATGAAGGTATTTAGTACTGTATGAATCTTTATGTTTAATTACAATATAATTTCCATTGTCCGTGCCTGTTGCACTTAGTTCAACCTTTCCATCGGCGCTTGCTAAAACATTTTTTCCGCTTTCGGCGACCAAATCGATTCCATTATGGAAATCCATTTTTTTTGTGAACGGATTTCGAGCAGGTCCAAAGCTTGATGATACTTTTTTGATATCCGAAGCTTTAATAGGACTTATAAATGAGATAGATGGTTTGTTTATGCTCTCCTCGTTGGGACTGGTATAACTGAACTCAACGATTTCTTCAGTGTTGAACCCTACTAAAAACAAACCGAGTAACGGTAGTACAAGAAGTAGCTTTAAAAGATTGATTCGTTTCGATTTACTTTGATTTAACATGACTATTCGTTTTTTGATTATTGAATTGAAAAAAGGGTTTGCGATGGTTATATCGCTATTCCCTGTTGCTTGTTTTAGCATTAAATATTGATACTCCTTTTTGTTTTGGTGGGAATTACATGCTTCCAAATCGGCTATATATTCTAGATTTTGTTTCAAAGCACTTTTGTAAAACCATACCACTGGATTGAACCATTGAAGAATCAGGATAATTTCCGTAAAAAGAATATCCAAGGAGTGCAATTGACGAACATGAACCTTTTCATGATTGATAATAGTGTTCAATTCATTTTGGGAATAATGTCTTGGATTGTAAAAAATGTATTTGAAAAATGAGAATGGAGATATCTGGGAATAAGTTCTTACATGATGGCAATTATCTTCTGTGTGGACCTTTCCATTTTTCTTGATGTTTTGAATGGTTCGAATTTGAAATAGCAACTTCAAACCAAAATACAGCGCACCCATAAGATAAATCACCAATACCAAATTGAGCCAATTCAATGATGTTCCAGTATCAAGTTGGGCAGTAATTTCGGATGGGACCATATAGTTTCCCGAAGACATCGTCGCTCTCGGAACATAAGTGGTTTTGGTAATAGTGATAAAAGGTACTATCAATGATGCTGTCAATCCAATAATTAAGAACATTCGGTTACTGGTAAAAAAGGTCTCTCTTCTCAAAAAGAAATGGTATGAAACCAAAAACAATAGAAGAATCAAAGAGGATTTAAGTAGAAGTATAAAAAAGCTTTCCATTATTTTTTATTTTCAATAAGTTTTATAATCTCTTTTAACTCTTCTACGGATATTTTTTCTTCTTTGGCGAAAAATGAGACCAGGCTTTTGTATGAGTTTCCATAGTAATCGGCAATTGTGGCGTTTACAAAAGTCTTTCTGTAATTTTCTTTGCTGACAATGGGGTAATATCTATGTGTGTTGCCAAAAACCTCATGACCAACAAACCCTTTTTCTTCAAGGTTTCTAATAATGGTAGAAAGTGTATTGTAATGAGGTTTGCCTTCTTTCATCTCCACCATTACCTCCTTGACAAAGGCCTTCTTTAATTTCCAGAGAATTTTCATGATTTCCTCTTCCTTGTTGGTCAATTTTTGCATATCCTTTTAAATTTGTGGTTAAACATATTCCTATTTTTTTAGTTAAACAACTATTTTTATAGTTATTTAACTATTTTGATAGTTTTTATTTTTCCTCTGGGCGGTATTTTTTGATGCATACATGGTCTATATTTGCTGCAAATTCAGGATTTGGGAAACCTATTTTTTATACTTCTAGGACTTTTTTTGCTGATAATTGGGGGGAATTGGTTACTGAAAGCAGCAGTCGCACTTTCCCTGCGGTTGGCCATTCCTAAAATTGTTATTGGGATGACAGTCGTATCTTTCGCAACTTCTGCTCCTGAGTTGATAGTGAGTATCAAGGCGGCCCTTGATGGTTTTCCCGACCTAGCTTTAGGAAATGTAGTTGGTTCCAATATTGCCAACTTGGGGCTGGTCCTTGCCGTTACCGTGATTTTGGGAAGTATTAACGTCCGGAAAAGCTTCTATACCACAGATTGGCCGGTAATGATGGTGGCATCTGTACTTTTTGTTGGGTTTATCTATTTCGATGGACAACTACAACGTTATGAAGGAATCATAATGGTTGTATTCTTATTCTTGTTTTTAGTCTACCTACTCCGCTTTCAGAAAAGCGCGGTGGTCGATGAAATGCCGGAGGACGATACTCCTTTACCGTTGTACAAAACTGCATTGTTCCTTGGTCTGGGTGGTACAGCCTTATGGGGCGGTTCGGAATTACTTATTGATGGTGCCGTAGGCATGGCTTCCACTCTGGGAGTAAGTGATCGAGTCATCGGTATTACAATAGTTTCCGTGGGAACTAGTATTCCTGAACTTGCTGCTTCAGTAATAGCGGTAATGAAAAAGGAAAAAGCCATTTCCTTGGGAAATCTTTTAGGCTCCAACATTTTTAATTTACTGGCGGTACTGGGCATTACTTCCATTATTACCCCCATTTCAGTCTTGGATCAAGGATTGCTTGCTAGCGATATTTTCTGGATGCTGGGAATATCATTTTTGATTTTACCCCTTGTTTTCTTCCCAAAAGGCCTTCGTTTAGGTTGGAGGGATGGATTGGTGTTATTAGGGATTTATAGTATCTTCATTTACATGACCATTGTATGATCAATAATGAAATACAAGTCTCTTTTAATTGGCCTTTTTTGCCTCATTAGTTACACGGCTTATTCTCAAAGCGAAGATTTCCTTCTTGTAAGAATTGTGGACATGGAGACCGGACAACCAATACCATTCGCCACAATAAAGGTCATTGGGAAAAATCTTGGAGTGATTTCAAATGATGACGGCGGATTTAGGGTTCCTCTAGAATTCCAAACTGAAGGAGAGGGACTGGAAATATCCTGTATAGGATATGAAAAAAAAGACATCTCTTTTTCTGATTTAGCGATGAATCGGGTAAACACAATCATGTTGAAAACTGGTGTTTTCGAACTACTCGAAACCACTGTGACAGCAAAAAGAAAGAGACCACTTACGCCAAAAAAGATAATACAGAGAGCCATCAAGAAGATACCTGGGAATTATCCTGCAGAAGCATTCTCTTATGTTGGATACTATCGGGATTATCAAGAAAAAAATGATGAGTATTTAAACTTAAATGAGGCTATACTTAAAGTATTTGATTCAGGTTTTGAAAAAAATGATTTCCT
Source organism: Flagellimonas meridianipacifica (assembly GCF_003001695.1). Lineage (GTDB taxonomy): Bacteria > Bacteroidota > Bacteroidia > Flavobacteriales > Flavobacteriaceae > Flagellimonas > Flagellimonas meridianipacifica. The sequence goes on from NZ_PVYX01000002.1 coordinate 441,845, forward strand.
CAATACCCAGTCTCAAATTTATGACTATAGCAAAAATTTGGATTTTAAAAGGGATAGTGTTGCGAATATACCTTATGACTACGTGACCAGAAACAAAGTAATCAACAACGCCGAGCTTTTTTCTTTTGATGGAAATGAATTTTATATCCTTCGGATACACGATGCTATTCGAAATTATAAGACAAAGACATTTTCCTATGTAGATGTCTTTGAAAAGGATATTGTAAAGAACCATAGCTTATCCAGAGAAAAGGATGTTTCACTGGATGATGAAAAAATGTTTGTCATCAGCTTAAAGGGATCTAATTCCACTGCCATTACTGATGGGTACACCAAGCGTAAAGTTATTGGGAATATTCAAGCTGAAGGGGAGATTTACATTTCCCAATCTTCATATGCCATACATAAAATGGTGTATAGGGTATTTGACTTTACAGGAAGTAAAAGGTCTGAAAGAGTTACTAAAAAGTCAAACAACCAATTGTTATATGAAATAGCAGTCGAGTATAAAGAACATGATGGAAAAATGTATCCAAACTATCTTTCTCTACATAACACTTTTAAGTTAAGAAAAACTCGCTTCTATGTTGAAGACGTAATTTTTGATTTGGTAAAGAAGTGTTTTATCATCAAAACAAACAACTCTCCAATATTTCTTGTAGAGAATGGCAAGCCAAATGTTATACTTCTAAATGAAAATAGGAAAACAGCAGTTAAGAAGATAGAAAACACCCACGATGGAATTCTTGTTTATCCTGATGATACGGAAATGGATGAAGTTTTAAACAGTTTCGATTTAAATACCAGTACTGACGAGACTGTTACAGCAGATTCTTTCCGGTTTGAGTATTCAAATATTGTAGATCAATATGGAAACGTACTTAACAAGTTCGTTTATGAAGACTACAAACAGTATAGGGAGTTTTTTGCCCAGGAAATAATTATAGATTCTGTAATAGTTCCCGAAGATGGGTTGTTAATGAAAAAGAACAGTCCAATTTTCAAAGATCAACCCATTGTTCGCCCAGATAACTTTGACGAATATTGGATGAACACTCCCTTAAAATCAGGACAATAAAAAACCGCCTCACTCATTGAGGCGGTAATTAATTATAATCAACAACTAATCTATCTATTCCTATACTTCTGCCGACTTTACAGTCTTGACAATCCTTGCAGCAACTTTATATGGATCAGCATTGGAAGCTGGCCTTCTATCTTCCAACCATCCTTTCCAACCACTCTCAACGGTTGCGATTGGAATACGGATTGATGCTCCTCTATCGGAAACTCCGTAACTGAATTCGTTAATGGATTGAGTTTCATGAAGGCCGGTCAAACGTTGGTCGTTAAACTCACCATATACTTCAATATGTTCTTTGGTAACAGGTCTAAAGGCTTCACAAATCTTTTCATAGGTTTCTTTTTTACCTGCAGTTCTCAAAACAGAGTTTGAGAAGTTAGCGTGCATACCAGAACCATTCCAGTCCCCTTTAATGGGTTTTGGGTGATAATCGATGTAAAAACCATACTCTTCGGTCAATCTGTCCAGCATGTAACGGGCTACCCAAATTTGATCTCCCGCACTTTTCGCACCTTTGGCAAAAATTTGAAACTCCCACTGCCCGGCAGCTACTTCTTGGTTGATACCCTCAAAGTTCAGTCCAGCCTCAAGACAAAAATCTGCATGTCTTTCAACCAATTCACGGCCCCAAGTGTTTTTTCCACCAACAGAGCAGTAGTAAAGACCTTGTGGACCAGGATATCCTCCAATTGGGAAACCTAATGGCAATTGGGTTTCAGTATCCATAATGAAGTATTCTTGCTCAAACCCAAACCAGAAATCATCGTTTTCATCATCAATTGTTGCTCTGGAGTTGGAAACGTGAGGAGTTCCATCAGGATTCAATACCTCTGCCATTACCAAATAACCATCTTTACGTGCTGGATCAGGATAAATTGCTACAGGCTTGAGTAGGCAGTCAGAAGAACCACCCTCAGCTTGTTGCGTGGAACTTCCATCAAAAGACCACATTGGGCAGTCTTCTAGTTTTCCACTAAAGTCTTTTTCAATTTTTGTCTTACTTCTCATATTGGCTGTCGGTGTATAACCATCCAACCAGATGTACTCTAATTTAGATTTGCTCATAATCCCGGTAGTTATTTGTTCTCAAATTTATGATTGACAAAAATATATTTTTCAATTAATAATATTCCTTTTAAAGGGGTAAATTAACAAAGTGGGGTCAATATTTTATGTTACCCCTGTTTTGTGTAGGGTTGATTGAGAAAAAAGTAATTTTTTTGCCATATATTATTAAATTGTTAATTGTAGCTTTGTCGCCTAAACAATTTTAACCATAATGAGATTTGATGCTTTGGCAGAGAGCCGTCAACGACACTATAAATCCGTAGAGGAAACAGGAAAACGTTCTGAACTTTTTGGGAAGAATGTATTCAATGAAGAAAAAATGCGTCAGTTTTTGACATCGGAAGCCATGGAAAAAGTGGAGTCTGCAATTTTTCAAGGAACAAAAATTGACCGTAAAATAGCTGACCAGGTTGCAGAAGGGATGAAGGCTTGGGCCTTATCCATGGGAGCTACCCATTATACGCATTGGTTTCAACCCTTAACCGGTTCAACTGCTGAAAAGCACGATGCCTTTTTTGATATTATGGCTGATGGTCGTGCCATGGAAAAGTTTGGCGGAAGGCAATTGGTACAACAAGAACCCGATGCCTCAAGCTTTCCCAGCGGAGGAATACGAAATACTTTTGAGGCGAGAGGATATACCGCCTGGGATCCCACTTCACCCGCATTTATTTATAAAACCACTCTATGTATACCCACAATTTTTGTAGCCTATACGGGTGAAGCTTTGGATAATAAAGCCCCTTTATTAAGGGCATTGCATGCGGTGGATGAAGCGGCAACGGCTGTTGCCCAATATTTTGATAAAAATGTAAGAAAGGTATATGCCACATTGGGCTGGGAGCAGGAGTATTTTTTGTTGGACAAAGCTTTGGGTCAATCGCGCTTAGACTTGGTCATGGCTGGTAGAACATTGGTGGGAAGTCGGGCTCCCAAAGGGCAACAATTGGATGACCATTACTTTGGGGTGATTCCAAATAGGGCTTTAGGTTTTATGAGTGATTTGGAAAAGGAATGCACCAAGTTGGGTATACCCGTAAAAACAAGACACAATGAGGTGGCTCCAAATCAATTTGAGTTGGCCCCCGTTCATGAAGAGGCTAATTTATCCGTAGATCACAATTTACTTTTGATGGATGTTATGGAGGAAATGGCAGACCGTCATGGTTTTATGGTTCTTTTTCATGAAAAACCCTTTGCCGGAGTCAATGGTTCTGGAAAGCACAATAACTGGTCTTTGGCCACAGATACGGGGGTTAATCTACTAAGCCCAGGTACTACACCAATGAAGAACCTTCAGTTTTTGACCTTTTTTGTGAATACGATCAAGGCTGTGGATACCTATGAAGAATTGTTGCGATCCTCAATAGCTTCGGCAAGTAATGACTATAGATTGGGTGGCAATGAAGCACCACCTTCCATTTTATCAATATTCATTGGTAAACAATTAACGGATGTTTTGGACGAACTGGAAGGGGTTTCCAAAGGAAAACTCTCACCCCAAGAAAAAACAGAGCTTAAGCTGAATGTAGTTGGGAAGATTCCTGAGATTTTGCTGGACAATACGGATAGAAACAGAACCTCGCCTTTTGCCTTTACCGGAAACAAATTTGAGATGAGAGGAGTGGGAGCAAAGACCAACTGCGCCAAGCCCATGACCATACTAAATACCATTGTGGCCAAACAACTCACTGATTTTAAGAAGGAAGTGGATGCGTTAATCAACAAGAAGAACCTAAAAAAAGATGAAGCTGTCTTCAATGTGCTCCGAGAGTATATCAAGACATCCAAGCGCATTCGTTTTGATGGTGATGGATATGGAAAGGAATGGCAAGAAGAGGCAAAGAGAAGAAAGCTAAGTAACAACCAAAATACTCCAGAAGCCGTACAAATCCTTACCGATAAGACTAGTATTACCTTGTTCAAGGACATGGATGTGATGAGCGAAGTTGAGCTCAAGGCGCATCAGGAAGTCGAGTTGGAGACATATATCCTTCAGCTTCAAATAGAAGGAAGGGTCCTGGGAGAAATGGTGTACAACTACATAATACCTGCTGCCATCCGATATCAAAATGAACTGTTGGACAATATTAAAGGTCTTAAGGAAGTCTATGGAGCGGCCCATAAGAAAGTGGCTGAAACCCAGTTGAATATTTTGGAACAGGTGGGGAACCATATCACGGATATCCGGAAAATGACCGAAGAAATGACCACGGCTAGAAAGAGGGCCAACTCTCTTTCAACCATTGGCCGAAAGGCGCAGGCGTATTGCACAAACGTGAAACCGTATTTCGAGTCGATTCGGGAACAATCCGATATGCTTGAAAAGCTGATAGCTGATGATTTGTGGCCCTTTGCAAAATACTCGGAATTATTGTTTACCAAATAACAGAATGAAGTCAGCATTTACTTCTGTTTCATTTATTTTTGTCCAAACCTGATTTATGTCTTCAGAAAATAGCAAGCGATACAATCTACGTGGTGTTTCCGCATCCAAAGAAGATGTCCATAATGCGATTAAGAATATTGACAAGGGGCTATTTCCCAAAGCATTTTGCAAAATAGTTCCGGATTATCTTACAGGTGATTCAGAGTATTGCATGGTTATGCATGCGGATGGTGCCGGGACCAAGTCCTCTTTGGCCTACATGTATTGGAAAGAAACAGGTAATCTTTCGGTATGGAAGGGAATCGCCCAGGATGCCCTCATTATGAATATTGATGATCTTCTTTGCGTAGGTGCAACCGGAAATATCATGCTTTCATCGACCATTGGAAGAAATAAGAATTTGATTCCAGGCGAAGTTATTTCAGCGATTATCAACGGTACGGAAGAGTTGATATCTGATTTGGGCGAACATGGGATTACCATTCATTCTACAGGTGGTGAAACAGCCGATGTAGGTGATTTGGTGAGGACTATCATTGTTGATTCAACCGTGGTAGCTAGAATGAAACGTGAAGATGTCATTGATAATGCCAATATTCAAGCTGGGGATGTTATTGTTGGATTGGCCTCTTATGGAAAAGCGAGCTACGAAAACCAATATAATGGGGGCATGGGGAGCAACGGTCTTACCTCGGCAAGACATGATGTTTTTTCAAAATATTTGGCAGAGCGTTATCCTGAGAGTTTTGATGCTAAAGTCCCAGAAGAGCTTGTATATTCTGGGAAAACACGTTTGACGGATGCAGTTCCAGATTCTCCCTTGGATGCCGGTCAATTGGTGTTATCACCTACCCGTACTTACGCACCCATCATCAAAATAATATTGGATAAATACTCCAATACCCAAATCCACGGAATGGTACATTGCAGTGGGGGAGCACAGACCAAAATTCTTCATTTTATTGATGACCTACACGTGGTTAAGGATAATCTATTTCCAATTCCTCCTCTGTTTAAACTGATTCAAGAGCAGTCCGGAACGGATTGGAAAGAAATGTACCAAGTTTTTAATTGTGGACACCGTATGGAATTATATGTAGAGCCCGCAGTCGCAGAACACATAATATCTATTTCGGAAGAATTCAATGTAGAAGCACAGATTATTGGTAGAGTGGAAGAATCTAATAGTAAAAGGCTCACGATTGAAAGTCCTTTTGGTAGGTTTGAATATTAGCATACGATTTGCCCAAATTCCACGTTCTTTAACAATAACCCCTTTAATTACGCTATGGAAAGAAAAGATTTTTTACGAAGTCTTGGTGCGGGTGCGGCCTTTGCCTTGACTTTTCCCTGCTTAAATGGATGTTCCAATTCAGAAGATTTAGAGCAATTTCCCGAACCAGATGGTGTTGATTTCACAGTTGATTTAACTTCAGCAGAAGCTACCCCTTTAGCTACTAACGGAGGTTTCATTTTAGTCAGCTCAAATCCAAGTTTGGGCTATACCGATATTGTTGTAGCTCGCAACCTTCAAGGCGAATTGATTGCGGCTAGTCAAATATGTAGTCATCAACAAACCGAGGAGGTACGTTTTATCTCTGAAGATGGAGGTATCTTCAGATGTTCCACTCATGGTTCTCGATTTGACCAAGATGGGACACCTCTAAATTCCGTTACATCCAATCCACTAAGAGTGTTCAATACGGAACTGGTGGATGACAACACTTTACGGGTATTTGAAACGTTAATGGCCTAAAAATGAAAAAGGGAATTTTCTTGATATGCTTACTTCTCGGACTTGCTGCCAAAGCACAGGTATGGGAGGATAGTTATACGAATGCATTGAACAAAGCCAATACTGAAGATAAGCCCATAGTTCTTGTTTTTTCAGGCTCGGATTGGTGTGGGCCATGCATACGTTTCAAGAAAAAAATTCTGGATTCAGAAGAATTTGTTGGATTTGCCACGAATAATTACGTCTTATATAATGCAGATTTCCCAAGAAAAAAGAAGAACTCACTTTCTCAGGAGAAATTGAATGACAATAAAGGTCTAGCAGAGAAGTATAACCCAAAGGGTTACTTTCCTTTGGTAGTGGTATTGGACAAAAATGAATCTATCTTGGGAAAGACTGGATTTGATAAGAGAAAATCCCCAGAAAAATACTTAGATCTTTTTAATGGTTACCTAAAATGAAACTTTCCAACATACTCCTAGTCAGTTTTTTTCTGTCGCTGTTCGGGGGTATGGCTCAGGAAAGCAATGATGTTTCGGTAACAAAGGCGTTGGAATTGATGGGCTCACGTTTTGAAATAACGGTTGTGGCCCCAAACGAGGATATTGGCTATATCAATATTGACGAAGCTGTCTCGGAAATCAAGCGTATTGAAAAGATGATTTCCTCCTGGGACGAGAATTCAGAAACTTCTTTAATCAATCGAAACGCGGGAATTAAGCCCGTAAAAGTATCAAAAGAGCTTTTTAGTTTAATCGACCGCGCTGTTCGTGTTTCTGAGATAACGGACGGAGCGTTTGACATAACGTATGCTTCCGCTGACAAAATTTGGCGGTTTGATGGAAGCATGAGCAGGATGCCAAGCCATGATGAAATCACGCAGTCTGTCACCAAGATTGGATATGATAGAATTAAGTTGGACAACGAAAACCAAACAGTTTTTCTTACCCAGGTAGGTATGAAAATTGGTTTTGGAGCTATTGGAAAAGGATACGCCGCTGACAAGGCAAAAGAATTATTGGTTTCTAAACAAGTAAAAGCGGGTATTATAAATGCTTCGGGGGATTTAACCACTTGGGGGACCAAAGCAGATGGTGGCAATTGGATGGTAGGTATCTCCAATCCTTTGGATAAATCAAAAGTGTTTAGTTGGCTACCTGTTGTTGAATCTTCGGTGGCTACCTCTGGTAATTATGAGAAATATGTTGTGTTTCAAGGAAAGAAATACTCCCACATCATCGACCCAAGAACGGGATACCCAACATCTGGAGTAAATAGTGTTTCCATTTTTGCAAAAAAGGTGGAACTCTGTGATGCCTTGGCCACTGCAGTTTTTGTTATGGGGAGAGATACAGGCTTGCACATGATAAATCAATTGGACGGTGTAGAAGCGGTCGTGGTCGATTCCGAGAACAAAATACACAAAAGCTCTGGTGTGGTTTTCGAACAAAATCAATAACTTTAAGAATATGCGGATACTGGTTGTTTTGGTGTTGGTTTTTATTTTCTCAAGCTCATGTGTTGCGGTAAGGGAGTATGATATGATTTACTTGAACGACACGGAGATGCAATTGGGCGCCAAGGGTATGGAACGTTTTGAAACCAATTTTCAAATATATCGAGAAGCATCCGCAGGGGCCAATGGAGGTAAAACCGGTGGAGGTTGCGGGTGTAACTAAATAAACATGGCATTAACTCCAAAAAAGGTATTTGGGTTTCTACTTTTTCTTTGTTCGGGATGGCTTTCCGCACAACAGACCGATGCTACCTACACGAAAAGAGTTCTCGAAAGTAGTGAGATAGATTTCCTCTTCAGTTATTACTCCCAAGATGGAGATAATGCAGCGGTAACCGGTGGTGAAGGAACTGAGGAGCTTACAGATGCTACATCCACAGTGGTATTGCGATTGCCTATGAACGAAAATGACATCCTAACCGTGGATGTTGGCCTTTCTGCATATACATCAGCTTCTTCAAGTAATGTAAACCCCCTGGATGGTACAAATTTGAATGTGACTCCTTTTGATGCTTCATCCGGAGAATCTAGAAGAGACCAGCTCGTTTATATCAACCCCACCTATCAACACAGCTCGGATGATAGAAATTCCATTTGGAGTGTTAATGGGTATTTTTCCAATGAGTATGACTATGTGTCTGTTGGTTTTGGAGGGAGCTATACCCGACTTTTCAATCAAAAGAACACAGAGCTCACGGTTTCGGCAAGAGTGTTTTTGGATAAGTGGGATGCAATTTATCCCATTGAGCTGCGCGGTGGTTTTTTTGATGATAGGATAGAAGGGAATGGGGTTTATAACCCAGTGTTTACAGAGTTTGATAGCGAAAACCGGAATTCATATTCGGTTTCACTTAATTTTTCCCAAATATTGAGCAAACGATTGCAGGGGGCCTTGTTTGCTGATGTAGTTTCTCAGAACGGTTTGTTGAGCACTCCTTTCCAGCGAGTTTACTTTGGCGATGTTGACGACTTTTTCATTGATGACTTCCAACTAGCGGATGATGTGGAGCGCTTACCTGACAGCAGATTGAAACTACCCTTGGGAGGAAGGTTAAACTATTACCTGAATGATTTTGTCGTACTCCGTTCATATTATCGTTTTTACTGGGATGATTGGGGTATTGTCTCTCATACGGCCAGTATTGAAACACCTATTAAATTGTCCGATAAGTTTACCGTATATCCCAATTATCGTTATTACAACCAAACTGCGGCGGATTATTTCTTTCCTAAGGAAGTGGCACTATCCACTTTTGAGTTTTACACTTCCGATTTTGATTTGTCCGACTATGATGCGCATCAATATGGAATAGGAGTCCAGTACAAGGACATCCTGGGCAAGGCCCAAATCTTGAGTTTTGGATTGAAAAGTATAGATGTACGATTCAACCAATACGATAGAAGCAATGGACTTAGTGCTTCCATTGTTACCCTGGGCACCACTTTTGTGGGGAACTAAGGGTTCTATAAGCAAGAAAACAATCCCATCAAAAATTGTAACTTCGTGCCTTCAACGAAGATTGATTTATGCTCGATAAACTGAATATTGTTAAGCAACGTTTTGATGAGGTTTCGGATTTGATTATTCAGCCCGATATCATATCTGACCAAAAAAAATATGTAAAGCTCAACAAGGAATACAAAGACCTCAAAATATTGGTGGACAAACGCAAACTGTACGTAGAATTGACCAATAATATTACAGAAGCTGAGGAGATTATTGCGGATGGAAGCGATGCCGAAATGGTAGAAATGGCCAAAATGCAAATGGATGAGGCCAAGGAAGCATTGCCCAAGCTCGAGGAGGAGATAAAGTTTCTCTTGATTCCAAAAGACCCAGAAGATGAAAAAGACGTGGTGATGGAAATTAGAGCAGGAACCGGAGGAGATGAAGCCAGTATTTTTGCTGGGGACTTGTATCGCATGTACGCAAAATATTGCGAATCCAAAGGTTGGAAAACCAATATCATCGATTTAAACGAAGGGACCAGTGGGGGGTACAAGGAAATCCATTTTGAAGTATCTGGTGAAGACGTGTATGGGACTTTGAAGTTTGAAGCTGGAGTACATAGGGTGCAGCGCGTACCTCAAACGGAAACCCAAGGAAGAGTGCATACCAGCGCCGCCACTGTAATGGTAATTCCGGAAGCTGAGGATTTTGATGTGCAAATAGACCCCAAAGACGTTCGAATTGACTATTTCTGTTCTTCAGGTCCTGGAGGGCAATCTGTAAATACAACGTATTCTGCAGTACGACTTACTCACGTGCCCACGGGATTGGTCGCGCAATGTCAGGACCAAAAATCTCAGCATAAAAACAAGGAGAAAGCCTTTAAAGTGCTTCGTTCACGACTCTATGATTTGGAATTGGCCAAGAAGCAAGAAGAAGATGCTGCCAAACGTAATTCACAGGTAAGTAGTGGTGACCGTTCTGCCAAGATTAGGACATACAACTACCCTCAAGGTAGGGTTACTGACCATCGCATTGGTTTAACCTTATATGATTTACAAAACATTATCAATGGCGATGTTCAGAAAATAATAGATGAGTTGATGTTAGTTGAAAATACTGAAAAACTGAAGGAGGCCTCAGAGATATTCTAAATGACCACAGAATTTCTAGTAAATCAGATTAAGCAGAAAAAATCCTTCCTCTGTATCGGACTGGATACGGACCTTGATAAGATTCCTTTACACTTATTGGAAGAGGAAGACCCTATTTTTTCGTTTAATAAGGCTATAATTGATGCTACACACGACGTATGTGTAGCTTACAAGCCCAATATTGCATTTTACGAGGCTTATGGACTACAAGGATGGCAAGCATTGGAAAAAACCATGGCCTATCTAAATGAAAATCATCCTGAGATTTTCACAATAGCCGATGCGAAGAGAGGGGATATCGGTAACACATCTACCCGTTATGCCAAAGCTTTCTTTGAAACCTTGAACTTTGATTCCATAACTGTTGCCCCTTATATGGGCAAGGATTCTGTAGAACCATTTCTGACTTTTGAAGATAAGCACACGATTCTTCTGGCCTTGACCTCTAATGAAGGGGCTTTCGATTTTCAAACAAGGATGCTGGAACAGAAAGAACTGTATAAAGAAGTTCTTTTAACTTCGAGTCGGTATAAGAATTCAGAAAATTTAATGTATGTAATTGGAGCTACTAAAGCTTCTTATTTGGCAGAAATTAGGAAGATAGTACCAAATAGCTTTTTTCTTGTCCCCGGAGTTGGAGCACAAGGAGGTAGTTTAGAGGAGGTATGCAAATATGGGATGAACGACCAAATAGGATTGTTGGTCAACTCATCTAGGGGTATACTTTATGCATCCAAAGATGAAAAGTTTGACCAAAGTGCTAGAAAAGAAGCATTAAAGCTTCAAAAGGAGATGGAAAACTATTTACAGAGGTGAGAATTGCGGTTAGGACAGGCTATCAAGTACCTTCTTTAATTCTTGCGCTTTACGATTAAAGAACTCACCTAAATTGGTGTTTATGTAGGTAGCATCTGAAGCTTTCTCCATGAAGCTTTGATATCTGAACCTTAAAACGTTGATAGCGTGGTTTCCACTTGTGATTGGAGTTACCGTACCGACTTTACAATACTGATTGTGCATGATTAAAGATTTGTTATAGTAAAGATACGTTGAAATTGCTTCTTTGGATGAGTTGAAAGAGGTGTATACACCTATAAATCAGGCACTTTATCTAATATTTAACAATAAACACCCTAGATTGAGCCGTATTTACATTTTCTTCGAAAAAAATTAACGTACTTTTAGACAAAATCACTGTGCTACATTATACCAAATACATACATGAAACTTCCAAAGAGTGGGTGACTTTTGTGCACGGTGCGGGAGGTAGTTCCACTATTTGGTACAAGCAAGTCAGGGATTTTAAAAAACACTTTAATGTACTTCTTTTGGATTTGCGAGGCCATGGCAATTCTAAACCCAACCTGAAGGATGCCTTTAATGACCGTTACACTTTTGATTCGATTACCGAAGACATAGTTGAGGTTATTGATTTTGAGAAAATAGAAAAGTCCCATTTTATTGGAATTTCCCTGGGTACCATATTGATTCGCAATTTGGCCGAAAACTACCCAGACCGAGTTAAAAGTATGGTTATGGGTGGAGCAATAATGAAGTTAAATTTTAGGTCGCAAGTACTTATGCGCCTAGGAGTCATTTTTAAATCGGTGGTACCCTATTTGTGGCTTTATAAGTTTTTCGCTTTTATCATAATGCCCAATAAAAATCACAGAGAATCCCGTTTACTTTTTGTTAGGGAGGCTAAAAAATTATATCAGAAGGAGTTTATTAGATGGTTCAAGCTAACTTCTGAAATTAACCCATTACTCCGATTTTTTAGAGGAGCTGATATACGTATACCTACTTTCTATATTATGGGAGGAGAAGATTATCTTTTTCTTCCTACCATACAGAAAGTGGTCAAGACTCATAGGGAATCCAGTCTGTATGTCGTCGAAAATTGCGGGCATGTGGTAAACGTGGAGCAGCCGCTGATTTTTAACCAAAAAGTGATTGATTATTTATATACTGCATCATAAACCATTTATGATGAAATCATTTGCTTCAGTTCTTATTCTATTTCTTTTTCAAGGGGCAATAGCCCAAAATACAAATACTTGTTCGTGTTGCTCTGAAAATCATTTGGCCTTTGATTTTTGGGTAGGAGAATGGACAGTGACCAATGCCAATGATAGTCCCGCTGGGGAGAATAGAATAATAAAGGAAGAGCAAGGATGTGTACTTCGTGAAAATTGGACAAGTGCTAAACAGGGATATACAGGTACAAGTATTAATTTTTACAATAGAATCAACCAGCAATGGGAACAATTATGGGTAGATAGTTCAGGGGCATTTTTGAAGTTAAAGGGAAATAGGGTAGGCGATACAATGGTCATGTCTTCAGAAGAATTCACAAAAGATGGGAAAACATTGAAAAATAGGATTACTTGGTTCAAGAATGAAGATGGTACCGTACGCCAACTTTGGGAAGTACTAAATGGAGATGATGTAGTATCTGTACTATTTGATGGATTGTATCGAAGAAAATAAAACAGCCCAAGGATATTTTGCTGACTAATTCAAAAACCCAATTCTTGAGACAAAGCAGTTTGTGAAGAATATGGTGGGCTGTTTTCTTGAATTAAAGATATGCTGCTATTCAAAGAATTGCACCAATCCTTATAAACCATTACCCCCACCCGTACAATAATTACCTTTACGAAGCGGATTCAGCGACCGTTTTTAGATATTGGGTCGGTGTTAGATTGGTATCTTTTTTAAAGGCTTTATTGAATGTAACCTTATTGTTGTAGCCCACTTCATATGCTACGTGGATAATATTCAGTTTTTTGTCTTCGCTTGTTAGAAGTTCTTTGGCTTCTTTTATCCGATACATGTTTACGAATTCATGAAAACTTACATTAAAATGCTCGTTGATAACCTGCGAAGCATTATGTCGTGTTGTATTTAATCTATCGGCGACCATATCAAGGTTTATGGTGTTTTCCTTGTAAATTCTTTCTACTGCAAAAAGGTGTACCAGACTTTCCCTTAATTCTAAAGATAGGCTCGGGGTCAACCCTGATTTTTCATATTTAGGGAATAACTTATTGGTATTGTATGAATAAATACCGTTGAAAACGTCAGGTTGAATATTGGCTGAATATCCAACATAAAGCACCATTAGCGCCATGCTGGCTGTTGAAACATCGTATAGCCAACCATTTGAATAACCGTTGACAATTACAATTCCATACGCAGTATAGGTGAGAACATAAACGATGTGTATTATAGATAGATTTTTTTGCCATTTAAGACTTTTTGAATCCAGTAGTTTTTCCTTTTTACCTTTATTATAGGCTCTTGCAATAAAAAGACCATAAAGGGTCAACGAAGTTATTTTCAATACTACAAGTACAAATAGGCGATTCGAGTCCTGAGGGCCCAATCCATTTTGCATTCGGGAAAGCATTAAAACAATTTTACTCTGGGCAGACATAGTGTACACTTCTGTAATTAAATAAGCCAAAAGAATAATTGTTGGCGCCAAATGCAATAGGTCAGATAATTTGAACGCGTATTTTTGAGAAGTTCTCTTTATATAGAAATAAAGTAATGGGCCATACAAAAAAGTTCCCCATGTAGACATCAGGTAAGTATGGGCATATTCAAAGAAATAATTAGCTGCATTAATACTGATATGGAGAATGAAAAAAGAGTGAATAAAAATAAAACTCCCAATGAGGATGCGAGACACTGGATGAATTTGTTGATTCAAGCTTATGAGAAGCACCACATAAAATCCTATAATCGCCACAAAAAGATAAATTACGGACCAAGTGGTGACCTTAGGTATTACGCGTTCCTCTATCCTTTTAAATTCACTGGTTTCGCGAATTGGGTCAAAGCCTTCATTTAATAAAAAATTTGGATTGAATTCCAACTGCAAGTACTTATTAAGGTTTTCCGTTGACTTGAATGAGTTGCCCATTCCCGCTTGACTCAAGGCCAACCGTTTAAGAATACGAGTTTTTGGAATATTGGGATTTTCTAAGTTCTTCTGATATAAAGGTATTGCCTTGTTATATCGTTGAATGTTGTAAAAATAATCTGCCCACTTTATTGAATCTTGATAGGAAGCGATGGATGATGCCAAAGTTTTCTCCTTAAAAGGAGTGTGGTTGGCATATCCGAAAAACACAGACAATGACAGGACAAAAATGGTTATTGGCCTCCCCATTTTATTGATTGAGTGAATTAGCTTGTATTCAATTTACTTATTTAAGGAGCCCAAGTTGTTAAAAATGTCCTAAATCCCGTAATTCCCGATAATAGTTTACTTCTTGAAAATAGGTGTGAAGAGGAATTTTGTTCCAATACAAATGCTTGAAAAACAAATATTTGAAACAAAAAAAACCGGTGCGAACACCGGTTAAAACTAACTAACTCAAAAAAATGCTAACTCAGATAATTGGTTACAAAATTCCTTTTTAACCAGCTTGCAAAGGTTAATTTAACATTAGGATTATGTTATTCTTCCCTTGCTCTGATATAAATATAACGGAGGTATATTGTTGATATTGTGTGAGTAAGAATTATTGCTTACTATCTTGAAGAGCAAAAACCCTTTTCAATAAGTCTGAGGTCCTGGAAGACAATTTGGTCCTAATTTCCTTCTCTTCCACTGCAATCATAGTGTATACGCCGTCAAGAGCCTCTTGGGTAACATATTCCGTAAGGTCTGGGTTTACATCAGTCGTTAATGGAAGCGTATTGTACTTAGTTATCAGGGAGTTCCAGATTTTATCAGCCCCAACTTTTTTGAAAGATGCGTCTATCTTTGGTTTGAATTTACTATATAATTGGGAGCTCGTGGATTGTTCCAAATATTGGGTAGCAGCATTGTTAGACCCTAGAAGAATTTGTTTGGCGTCCCCAAAGGTGATTTGTTTTACGGCATCCACAAAAATAGGAGTGGCCTCACCAACTGCATCCTCCGCGGCTCTATTGAGAATTCGTAAACCTTCGTCGGCCAAATTCCCAAGGCCCACATCACGTAGCGTTTTATCTACTTTTTTCAATTCATCTGGTAATAGAATTTTTACCAATTCATTTTTAAAAAATCCATCTTTTAATGACAGTTTTTTCACCTGTTTGTCTATGCCTTGGTCAAGTGCTGCACGGAGTCCTTGTGCAATTTCAGCATTACCAATACCTGTAGTTCCTTGGGGTAGTTGATTAACTACTTGTTGAAGCTCATTGCACGCCGATGTCGTTAAAATGAGAAATGCAAGTAATAATATTCGTTTCATATGGGTAAGTGTTTAAAGTGACCTTAATGTACATTTTCTCAATAAGAAATTCTCTTTTTTAAGCTAAAATCAAGAAAAAATGACCGTCTTGTTATTGTAAACCATAGTCTTTCTAGACAAATGAAGTTTGACAGCCCTTGCCAAAACAATTTTTTCCAAATCCCTTCCTTTAGCAATAAAATCCTTCACGGAATGCGTATGGGACACTGTAGCTACATCCTGTTCAATAATAGGTCCTGCATCGAGTTCCTCTGTAACGTAATGGCTAGTAGCACCAATAATTTTTACACCCCGTTCAAAAGCTGCATGATAGGGTTTTGCTCCCGCAAATGCAGGTAAAAAGGAATGATGAATATTAATAATTCTATTTGGAAACTTGTCTATGATTTTTGGAGATACAATCTGCATGTAACGGGCTAGGACTATAAAATCCACATTATGTTCCTCCAAAAAAGAAAGCTGTTCATCTTCAGCAGCTTCCTTGGATTCTTTTGTAACTGGAACATGGTAATAGGGAATATTGAATTGCTTACCAATGTATTCTAGGTCTTTATGATTGCTTAGAATAAAGGGAATATCTACCAAAAGCTCACCCGATTGATACCGGCTTAACAAATCATAAAGACAGTGATTGTATTTTGACACAAAAAGGGCCATCCTGGGTTTTTCAGCATCGGTGAACACACTCCATTCCATTTGGTACACCTTTGCTACTTTATGCTCAAAATCATTTTTAACAGTGGGTAAATCCAACGTTGCTAAAAACTCACATTCCAAACGCATAAAGAACACTTCGGCTTGCTTGTCCACATGTTGATCCAAATAGATTACGTTCCCTCCTATATTTGTGATGAACCCTGTTGTGGAATGAATAATCCCAGATTGATCCGGACAATGGATAAGTATGGTAAGCTTCATGGGTTGAGTTTTACCCTCCAAAATTATGATATCAAAAAAAAGTAAAGGGTTAAGTTTAATATTTTTATAAAATATGGATTAAAATCCAATTTTTGTTGCATTTTCCGTAAATTGCAAGTTGAATTTTGACTTTAAATTGACAATGGAGCAACCAAAGCCCTATCAACCCAAAAATAAAATACGAATTGTAACCGCAGCATCACTTTTTGATGGACATGACGCTGCCATCAATATCATGCGAAGGATAATTCAATCCACTGGGGTAGAGGTCATCCATTTGGGACATGACCGAAGTGTCGCGGAAGTAGTGGATTGCGCTATCCAGGAAGATGCCAACGCCATTGCAATGACTTCCTACCAAGGAGGTCATAATGAGTATTTTAAGTATATGTATGATTTGCTTCAAGAGCGAAATGCTGGTCAAATCAAGATTTTTGGTGGCGGTGGTGGTGTCATCCTTCCCAGAGAGATTGAGGATTTGATGAAACATGGAGTGGAACGTATTTATTCGCCAGATGATGGGCGGGAGATGGGACTTCAGGGAATGATAAATGATTTGGTACAGCGTAGTGATTCAGAGGTCCCTGGCATTTGTATCCCGGAGAACAAGGATTTGCCGCAACTTCTTCAAGAAAAGCAAACCAATACTATTGCCAGATTAATCTCATTGGCTGAAAATAAACCAAAAGTATATGCCACCTATCAAGCTCAGATAGAGAAATCAAAAGCAACTGTACCTGTTTTGGGAATTACGGGAACCGGTGGCGCGGGAAAATCAAGCTTAGTGGACGAGTTGGTACGAAGGTTTCTGATGGATTTTCCTGATAAACACATCGGAATTATTTCAGTAGACCCATCCAAGCGAAAAACAGGTGGAGCCCTTTTAGGAGATCGAATACGTATGAACGCTATTAACAATAATAGGGTGTACATGCGTTCTCTGGCTACAAGGCAGTCCAATTTGGCACTTTCCAAACATGTTTCGGAAGCGGTTGAAATACTTAAGGCGGCCCATTACGATTTGATTATTTTGGAAACTTCGGGCATAGGACAGTCCGATACTGAAATTCTGGAACATAGCGATGTCTCTTTATATGTTATGACACCCGAGTTTGGCGCTGCAACCCAGCTGGAAAAAATTGATATGCTCGATTTCGCAGATTTAGTCGCCATTAACAAATTTGATAAAAGGGGCGCTTTGGATGCAGTTCGGGATGTAAAGAAACAGTACATGCGAAATCATGGGTTATGGGACACCAATATGGATGACCTTCCCATTTATGGAACCATTGCATCTCAGTTCAATGACCCAGGAATGAACAAATTGTATAAGGCCATTATGGAAACGCTTGTAAGTAAGGCGAACTCCAGTTTAGTCTCCAATTTTGAGGTTTCTACCGAAATGATGGAGAAGGTTTTTGTAATTCCTCCTGCTCGTACACGTTATTTATCTGAAATAGCTGAGAACAACCGAGCCTATGATACAAAAGCGGATGCACAGATAAGGACCGCCCAAAAATTATATGGCATTTTTATGACCATTACATCAGTTATCGGACTTGATTTAAAGGAAGGGCAAACCCAATTTCTTTCAAAATCTGGTCTGGATGATGTCAAGTTGCGAGAACTCTGCTCAAAGGATAATGACAAGGAAATAGTAACTATTCTTCTCAAGGAGTTTGACAAAGTCAAAATGGATTTAGACCCTTATAATTGGGATTTGATTCTAAGATGGGAGGAGCAAGTTTTTAGATATAAATCCCCTGTTTATACGTTTAAGGTAAGAGGTAAGGAGGTACATATTGATACCCATACCGAGTCTTTATCTCATAGTCAAATTCCGAAGGTGGCATTGCCCAAATATGAAGCTTGGGGTGATTTACTACGTTGGATGCTACAAGAAAACGTACCTGGGGAGTTCCCCTATACTTCGGGATTATATCCATTTAAAAGAGTAGGTGAAGACCCTACCAGAATGTTCGCAGGGGAAGGAGGACCAGAGCGTACCAATAAGCGATTCCATTATGTGAGTTTGGATATGCCTGCTAAAAGGCTTTCCACAGCTTTTGATTCTGTAACCTTGTATGGAAGCGACCCAGACCACAGACCGGATATTTACGGAAAAATTGGAAACGCCGGAGTATCCATATGTTGTTTGGATGATGCAAAAAAGTTGTACTCCGGATTTGATTTGAGTGACCCGATGACGTCGGTAAGTATGACCATTAATGGGCCTGCCCCGATGTTGCTAGCCTTCTTTTTAAATGCAGCCATTGACCAGAACTGTGAAAAGTACATTGTAGAAAATGGATTGGAAAAAGAAATAGAGGCTAAGATTACGGCCATTTATAAGAAAAAAGGGGTATCCAGACCGCAGTACAACGGCGAACTGCCCCAAGGTAACAATGGATTGGGTCTAATGCTGCTCGGAGTTACTGGAGACCTGGTGTTGCCGGCAAAAGTGTATACAGAAATTAAAAAGAACACACTTTCCCAAGTAAGAGGAACAGTACAGGCGGATATCCTAAAAGAGGACCAAGCACAGAATACCTGTATTTTTTCAACAGAGTTTGCCCTACGTTTAATGGGTGATGTTCAGGAATATTTTATAGATAATCAAGTTCGTAACTTCTATTCAGTTTCCATATCAGGATACCATATTGCCGAGGCGGGAGCAAATCCTATTACACAGTTGGCCTTTACTTTGAGCAATGGATTCACGTATGTTGAATACTATCTGAGCAGAGGGATGGACATCAATAAATTTGGTCCCAATCTCTCCTTTTTCTTTTCCAATGGAGTGGATCCCGAGTACGCAGTAATTGGGCGTGTGGCCAGAAGAATTTGGGCCAAGGCGTTACGGGACAAATATGGAGCGGACCCTAGAGCGCAGATGCTCAAATATCACATTCAAACATCGGGGCGTAGCTTGCATGCCCAAGAAATTGATTTTAATGATATAAGAACCACGCTTCAAGCGTTATATGCCATTTATGACAACTGCAATTCCCTGCATACCAATGCATATGACGAGGCTATTACGACTCCAACGGAAGAATCGGTCCGTAGAGCAATGGCCATTCAATTAATAATAAACAAGGAATTGGGCCTTGCGAAAAACGAGAATCCGATACAGGGATCCTTCATAATTGAGGAACTTACTGATTTGGTAGAAGAAGCTGTGCTATTGGAATTTGACAGAATCACCGAACGTGGTGGAGTCCTTGGCGCAATGGAGACTATGTATCAGCGCTCAAAAATCCAGGAAGAAAGCCTACACTATGAAACTTTGAAGCATTCTGGAGAATATCCCATTATTGGTGTGAATACTTTTTTAAGTTCAAAGGGTTCGCCTACCATCCTTCCTAATGAAGTGATACGTGCTACAGAGAAGGAGAAGAAGAATCAAATTGAAACGTTGGAAAATCTTCATCAGAGGAATAGTGACGAATCAGAGAAACTGTTACACGAACTTCAGCAAGTTGCTATTGAAAATAGGAATATGTTCAATACACTAATGGAAGTTTCCAAATATTGTTCTTTGGGTCAAATAACCAAAGCACTTTTTCAGGTTGGGGGACAATATAGAAGAAATATGTAGTGCTGGATTTTAGTCTGTTCCGTTTTGGAAAGACTTTCTCCATTTCTTAAAGGATACTCGAAAACTTCTAATTTCCTTTCGTAAAAGGTTCAAATACTCCTTTTCCTTAACACCATCCCTTTCAAGGCCATTACAATATGCCAGGATATTTTGAGTCATCACGTTAATGAAAGCCAAACTCTTCATTCTTGTACTATAGGAGCTACTTGAAGAAGCTAGTCGGATTTGTTTGGTGATCAAGTTGGCATCGGTAACCAAGGACTTGGAAATATCATCACGGAAACTGCCATAACGCTTACGGGCAAACCCGTCCCTATTGGAAGAAAAGTAAGCCGCAATGGCCTTACTTAAGTCCTGAAGCGCTAAGGATTTACTATATATATTTTGTGAATCAAAGGAAGCAGGTCCCATAATTATCAAAGCAATTTTGTAACTATAAAATTAAAAATGAATGGATGAAATTGGATTTATTTTTTAAAGCAAAGTACAATGATTACTTTTGATTTTAAAGTTATTGTTTAATCTTACTTAATTATGAAAGTTGACAGGTTAAATTGGGAAATTCTTAACTATTTACAGACCGATGCCCGTGCTTCTCATGCAAGCATTGGTAGAAAAGTGGGCCTAACACCACCTGCTGTAGCAGAAAGAGTAAAAAAAATGGAGGATGCCGGACTCATTGAAGGTTATTTTGCCAAAGTATCCCATGTCCAATTGGGACATCAGCTTAGAGCTATTATTATGCTCAAGGCCTTTTTGGGCAAACTAAAACCATTTTTGGAAAAAGTGAAATCTTTTGATGAAGTCGTAAACTGCTATCGAATAACCGGAAATGAAAACATCATAATGGAGGTTATTCTAAAAGATCAAGGTCACTTGGAACAATTTATTGATGAGCTTATCGTATATGGAGAATGTCACACACATATTGTGCTGTCAAATGTTATTTCAAATTCCCCAATTAAAGCTAACTAGGTTTACTAGCTATATTAATGTAACTTTATATTGTCCGCAATGATTCGGGATTTTGGCCGGATTTTTGTTATGAAAAAGCTATGAAAAAAAATCTTCCGCTCCTTTTGACCTGTCTTTTCATTCAAATGGTAGCTGGCCAGCAGCTTGTCCTGAAGAAAAGCAAAATTATCGATTCCCTAAAAATTAACGATTCCATTCCTGACACTTACTCCCTGTATCTACCCCAGAAATTTGATGCCACCAAAAACTGGCCTTTGTTGTTGGTAATTGATTTGGAAAAAAAAGAAAAACAGGTTGCAACTTGGTTTGCTCAGGCGGCAGAAAAAGAAGGCTACGTCATTGCCGCGGTTCGTATTGAGGATTCTCTTAGTTTAACAAAGAACATGGTGAAAACGGGTCAGGTATTGGAAAGGGTTTCACAGATATTACCCATACATAAAAGCAGGATTTATGTAGCTGGGAATGGGTCTGGGGCCAGATACGCTTCGTTAACTCCACTCTTTTTAAATTTAGTTAACGGAGTGGTTTCAATAGGTAGTTCGGTTTCCAACACGGATGTTTTGAATCTGAAAAGACCTTTTCATTTTATAGGTATCATAGGAAAAAATGATTATGCTTACACCGATTTGTTATCCACTGAAAAGGTGTTGACTCGGTTAAAGTTTCCCAATCAGGTATTGGTATATAAAGAAAACAAAAGACTACCTGATAATGCTTTGGTAGAAAAGGCACTCCAAATTTTTACCCTTAGGGCAATGGGCAACAAGATTGTCCCAAAAGATTCTTCATATATAGAAAAGGCTTACAATGAGGATGTTCAGAAGGTAAATGCTTTAAGGAGCCAACAAAATATGTTATTGGCAGAACAATATCTGGGCGAGATGCTTTCAATTTATGGCATGCATAAAAACTTGGATTCCCTTAGGCTAATTTTGAAAGAAGTTCGTAAGAATAAAATGTTCAAAGCCATGAGAAGAACGGAAAATTCAACCTTTTTTAAAGAATCCCTTTTGAAGGACGAATATGTATTTGATATGGAAGAGGATGTGCAAACCCATAATTTCAACAATTTGGGCTGGTGGAAATATCAAATGGAAGAGTTAGATAAATTTATAAGTAAAGGTTCAATTTATGAAAGACAAATGGGTAACCGACTTAAAGGTTTTGTCAATGCTCTTGCAGAGGATAATATTGAATTGGTTAAATCGGATAAGACAATAGATGAGGATGCCCTAGCATTTTTATTTATGCTGAAGACCATTACGGAACCAGATAATTTTGATTTCTACATGAAAATTATTTCCCTCAGTGCAAAAAACGAGGATTTCGGAACATCACTTTTCTATTTAGAGGAAGCTTTGAAAACAGGATTTAAGGATACTGAAAAGCTATATAGTTTGGAAAATACCGCTTTACTGCGAATAAACCCAAAGTTTAATGCTTTGGTATCCAAATATCTGAAAGATGCCCGTTACCGGATTATTGAGGAATAACCTTTGATATTTTTTGTAAATCCCAGTCTATAACTAGTCCACCTGCCAAGGATTTGGCAATTTCCTTTCCGTATAGGTGCTCGCACAAATAAAGTGCTGCCTCAAAACTCTTCGCTCCTCCAGCAGAGGTGATATATTTTCCATCATGAACGAATAGGACACTGTCTTTAACCTTGAGTTGCGGGAACATTTTCTTGTACGTATCAATATCGCTTGGAAAGGTGGTGGAAAGTACGTCATCCAGTAGTCCTGCTTGTGCCAATACAAAGGCACCATCGCAATGTGAGGTTATGAACAAAGCATTTTTATCAACTCTTTTCACGAAACTCAGCATTGTGGAATCCTGTAAGTCCGTATCCAAATGATGTTCAGCACTGGGAACTACCAAGATGTCTATTTTAGGAATGGAATCTTGGGTATAATCATAATCTGGTAGTATTCGTACCCCTTCAAAAGAGGTAATGGGATTTAATGTATTGGCCACTGTAAATGTATTCATGGCCTTTATATTCTCGCGGTACTGTGTATGTTGAAAAATATCGTAAGGTGCAGTAAACTCAGTATTGTATACCCCGTCCATAATCAAAAAGGCAACATTATATCTATTGGGTTTTAAATCAGGGTAGGTCCTTGAACTTTGTTCTTTGTGTTTGGGTCCTTCCTCTTTTGGGGAACAACAAAAAAATAAAAGGATTAAAACGGGAAAAAGCCACTTATTTGACATGGTTGAAAAAATTGTATTGGAACAAGTGTTGCTAAGATAGCATTACCTTTGAATAATTTTAATTTAAAGAGATTAAAACAAGATGGGGAGATATTGGTTTTTGATATTGATGATATTTATTTCATGCAATGGAGGAAAGAAATATCATGATGAGCTAAAACGATTGGATGTTGCAACGGCAGAGTTATTGGATATAATTGAATTTCAGGAAGAGTTGAACGAATCCTTCAGGGACCCGGAAACCTCACCATTACCGGATAGATTGCGCAAGAATTTTGAATCATTATCGTTTTTTGAAGCAGACACCGCCTATAGAATCAAAGCTAGGTTTGAAAGAACACCAGATGCCGTTCCTTTTTTAATGCCCTCGACCACTGATGAGCAAACAATTGAAGTTGTATATGGGATAGCACATTTTGAACTAAATGGGAGGCAACATCAATTGGAGGTTTATCAAACTCCGGCTCTTGTTACCGAAAAGAGATATGAAGATTATCTGTTTTTACCTTTTTTGGATGAAACCAACGGTGATGAAACCTATGGAGGAGGGCGTTATATTGATTTGACCATACCTCAAGGAGATTCTATTCTAATTGATTTTAATAAGGCGTACAATCCCTATTGTGTGTATAATAAAAAGTACTCCTGCCCTCTAGTGCCAAGGCAAAATTATTTGAGAACTAAAGTGAGAGCAGGAGTGAAAGACTTTGTCAAGGAATAAAAAAGCCTTACTCCTTTTTCGGAATAAGGCCTTTCTGTATTAAAATTCGTTATGACCTAGAACGAGTAAACGGCTGCAAGTAAGAAGGAAGCCAAGCTTTCATTGAATTCCAAATCACCGTTCAGGAATACTTCTTCAGAAGCACTGTCCAGTCTTATTTCAGGAATAATGGTCAAATCTCCAACTTTGGCATTACCAGTTAGGGTAACCGCAAAAACATTGGCATCTCCATCTGCATCAGCACCAATACCAGCAACGTTTCCGAATCCTTCCATAGTGGCGAAGTATTCACCTCTCAAACCAATTGCAAAATTTTCAGAAGTGGTCAATTGAGGGTATAAAGCCGCCCCATAAAACCCTACGCCATCCGTATCTTGATAGGTAGCGTTGATTCCAAGAAAGAAATCTTCAGACAAATTGAATCCTCCTGTAAAATCCACTTGGAATAGGGCTTCTACATCAGTATCCACTAGGTCTGCTCCATCAAGTACCTCGTTAAAGCCCTGTTTTCCATACAAGAAGTTCAAGTATTGTCCTGAGTATCCTAGTTGGGCTCCAAAAGATAATTCGCCAAATGGATTTACATCAGTGAAATCTGTAGGATTCAAGATAGCCAGCATAGCGCTCCAATCATTCCCCAAATCAAAATCAGCTTTTAATCCAGCATGGGAGAATGGTCCGTAAGAGAACATATAGGATGTGCTATAGTTGAAATTGGAAGCCGGAGAAATCACTTCATATCCCAAGAACGTATTGAAGTTACCAAAGGTGAGGGTAGTACTTTCGCTCACATTCCAATACACATACAATTGGTTAACAATATTGGGTGAACCAAAGGGAGAACCGAACACGGCATCTTCCCCTCTAGGCCCAAATACCAAATCGGCCACAAAACCTACTTTTTCACCTTCATAAGAAGCAATTAGGTTAACCATACCCAAAGCAAAGCCTGGGTCGTTGGCAAATGATGTTCCTGGGGCGGTGGGAAGCAAAACCCCGGTTTGTACACCTCCTGTGTCCAGCACAGGAACTTCTTTGTTCAAGCCATTAAAATTTGCACGGTAATATGCATCTACAGTACCGCTAAATTCGAACTTTTTCTCTTCTTCTTCCTCCTGCCCAATGGCGAATACGGATACTAGCGCCAAAACGGCAAAAGCTATTTTTTTTGCGTAATTTGTATTTATAATCGTTTTCATAATTACATCTTTTAGGTGTTCCTTTTCTGGAACATTTAATTGTTTTGTTTGAGTTTACTTTGTGAAAAGGTTATACTACGGAGCGTTCTGCCAAACGCTCCGTTTCCTTTTTATGAATTAATTCTGTGTTGTAATGTGTTCAGGGTAAGCTTCCATTCCGTGCTCATGAATATCTAAACCTTCCAATTCCTCTTTTTCGGAAACCCGAAGACCGATAGTCTTTTTCAATATGAAAAGCACGATAAATGTGAATAGGGCAGCCCAAATGATATAAGCAAGGGAACCATAGGTTTGCACCCAAAGTAACTTTCCACCACCTCCATAAAGAAGTCCTCCATCTAGAGCAAACAGTCCAATCAATACGGTTCCTAAGAATCCGCATACACCATGAACTGAAATAGCACCTACAGGATCATCTATCTTTAGCTTCTTGTCTATGAATTCAATAGAAAGTACTACAACAATCCCACAGATTAGACCAATTGCCAGTGCACCCCAGGCGTTGACAGCTCCACAACCTGCGGTAATACCAACTAAACCAGCCAATGCGCCATTTAAAGTCATTGAAATATCTGCTTTTCCATACCTAATCCAGGTGAAAAATAGAGCAGCTATGGCTCCAATTGCAGCTGCGAGGTTTGTATTGATGATTACGCTGGTGGCACCAACAGTATCGTCTCCTCCCCAAGCTAATTGAGAACCTCCGTTAAATCCGAACCACCCCAACCAAAGGATGAAAACACCCAAAGCACCGAATGCCATGTTGTGACCTGGAATTACTTTAGCTTTGCCATCCACGTATTTTCCAATTCTAGGACCTACTAAGATAGCAGCTACCAAAGCAGCCGAACCACCTACGGCATGTACCACGGAAGAACCTGCAAAATCCACAAAACCGGCGGTATTCAACCAAGCATCATCATCAAATGGCCAATACCAGCTACCAGAAATAGGATAGATTATTGTGGTAAGCACAGCGGAGAAAATCAAGTATGTAGAAAACTTGGTTCTACCTGCGATTGCTCCTGATACGATAGTAGCCGCAGTGGCACAGAAAACAGTTTGAAAAAATAAGTTGTACCAATCCGTAGCGCTAAAAAAGAAATATCCCTGGTCAGACGGACTGGTTCTTCCCAGCCAGCCTCCTGCTATTAGCTCACTTCCATACATGAGACCATAACCTACGGCCCAGAACATTAAGGAACCTATAGCTAGGTCCATGACATTTTTCATTATTATATTACCGGAATTCTTGCTACGCGTGAATCCAATTTCCAATAGGGTGAATCCTGCTTGCATAAAAAATACCAAAATGGCTGCTAGTGTTATCCACAAAGCCCCCATATCACCGTTGATTGCTTCAACGGCCTTATCTATTGCTTCTTGTTGTTCAACAATCATAATCTAAATATTGTTAGTTAGTTTTTATCTTAGTTAATACCTGCGCTACCGCTTTCCTTGGTTCTAATACGATAGGCTTCCATGACATCTGAAACGAAGATTTTACCGTCACCTACGTTTCCTGTGCCGGCAGCATCCAGGAGGGTGTTAACGGTACGTTCCAAAAAATCGTCAGAAACCACAATGACCAAATACCTTCTTTGGATATCGGTGGTACTGTACGAAATGCCACGATAGACATGACCTTGTTTCTCATTGCCCACTCCAGTTACATCCCAGTAACTGAAGAAGTTTACCTCAATTTCATGAAGTGCTTTTTTCACCTCATCAAATTTGGATTTTCTAATAATTGCCTCGACTTTTTTCATATTTAAGTAGTTAATTGATGAGTCAAATATATATGAATTGATATGAGACCATGAAAAATTATAGGTTATGCAGTGTATTTTTATGTGTATAAAAAAAATACCCCTATATTTTTAGGGGTATACTATTTTCAAAATACTTTTTTTAAAGATTTGATGATTTTTTCTTAACACAAAAGCCTCCTAAAGTATATTTTTCATTGATAATTGAGGTTTTCAATGAAAAATGTACAGTAATTAACAAAAATTAACAGAAAAATATGATTTTATAACTAATTGAAAGAACGGACTAGCCAAGTACCTAAAGCCACAGCAAGAATTCCTAGAATAATACTGGAAGCAAGATAGAAGAGAAAAGGTAGGAACTCACCTTCTTTTAGAAAAGTGTGTTTTTCAAATGCAAACGCAGAAAACGTAGTAAAGCCCCCACATAATCCGGTTGCAAAGAAGAGAACGCTTTGTTGGGAGATTACTTGATTTTTGGAAGCTATACCCATAATCACTCCAATAAGCAAGCATCCTACAATGTTTACGGTAAAAGTGCCCAGATAAAAATTATCGTGAAGTGCGTTAAGAGGTTTTGAAATAAGATAGCGTAACATACTGCCTAAGCCGCCACCTAGAAAAACAAGAAGAGTCTGTTTCATACCTTAAAGGTACAAACTAAACAGCCTTTTTGTATTTGGTCTCAGAAGATTCCTTAAGAAACAGTTTAGGAATGGATGTCTCTGTAATCCTCCTTACAGGTTTCCTGAAACTTTCTTTGGCGCCGTTTACGCTGAAAACCAACAATACGGCATTGATAATTAATAAAATAGATAGAATGGAAAAAAAAGCTATCATTTATCCAGCGGTTGTTCTTAGACAAAAGTACGTGTTTTCTTAATGTTAACGCTTCAACTTCTTATATAAGTTGTAAAAACGTTAATTTTTGTAGGGAAATCAATATATCCGTTAATTTTTAAGGAAATGCTTAATCAAAAACAGAAAAACCACGAATATCATAAAGGAAAATAGAACCCAGATTACACCTTTATAATTTTTTTTGTGAAGTTTTTTGTCTTTTCTATATGAGAGAATCATGACTCCAACAAAAACTACTACAAATAAACTGGCAAAAATGAGTTGTCCTGAGCTGAACATATTTCCTATTTTTAGCAAAATTAAGTCAATTACTAAAACCATGAAAAGAAAGATAGAAGCTGTTGAAGAATTTCACAATGCATTCGGATTAGGTGTATTGCATAACCCAAAAGCCAATTTAGGCCTAGAAAAAAATATGTTACGCTATAAACTTATGCGTGAAGAAAATGAGGAATATTTAGAAGCGGCAAATGATGGTGATTTAGTTGAAGTGGCAGATGCTTTGGGAGATATGCTGTATATCCTTTGTGGCACTATTTTGGAGCACGGTATGCAGTATAAAATTGAAGAAGTGTTCGAAGAAATTCAGAAAAGCAATATGAGTAAGCTTGGGCAGGATGGGAAACCTATTTACAGGGAAGATGGAAAGGTTCTTAAGGGCCCCAACTATTTTAAACCAGACATTCAAGCAGTATTGGACAAATAAAAAAGGAGCACTTAAGTGCTCCTTTTTTTATGATACTTTAAAACGCCATCCAAAACTATCTTCGGCCCTGTTATACTGTATATCAGTTATGCGTTTTTTGAGTTGGGATGCATAGCTATTCTGGATTTCGGGAAGTTCATAATCAACCCCCTTGTAGCCAAATGCTGCAATTGGAGAAACAACTGCTGCGGTACCAGCCCCAAACATTTCCTGTAAAGAACCATTTTTAGCCGCTTCCACCACTTCTTTGACTGATATTTTTCGCACCTCCGCCGGAATTCCTTCGGCTTGGGCTATATCCAGAATACTTTTTCTGGTAATACCATCTAGAATTCTATCGTTTGTAGGTGCAGTAATAAGTGTGTCGTTGATACGTACAAACACGTTCATTGCGCCGGCTTCTTCAATAAACTCATGATTGTTGTCATCAGTCCAGATAACTTGGTGATA
Source organism: Flagellimonas meridianipacifica (assembly GCF_003001695.1). Classification (GTDB taxonomy): domain Bacteria; phylum Bacteroidota; class Bacteroidia; order Flavobacteriales; family Flavobacteriaceae; genus Flagellimonas; species Flagellimonas meridianipacifica. The sequence continues at coordinate 470,910 of NZ_PVYX01000002.1, forward strand.
CCCTTCTTCTACAGCAAGTTGTGTTGGGTAAAACTGGCCTGCATAATTACCCCCAGCCTTTGCATATCCAACACCTCCGTTTGCAGCACGGGAATAGGTTTCCTCAATCTTCACCTTTACCTTTCCAGAAAAATAGGCTCCCGATGGTGCCAAGGCAATGATAAATTTGTATTTGTCCGCTGGAGAAGCATGAAATCCAGTTCCAGAAGCAAACATAAAGGGGCGAACATAAAGTGAACTACCCGGATTTTTTGGAATCCAATCCTTTTCCAATCTCAATAGAGAAGTCAGACCATCCATAAAGTGACTTTCTGGTAGTTCAGGAATAGCAAGTCTTTTGGCAGACTTGTTCAGTCTTTTCCAATTTTCCAAAGGTCTGAACAACCACACACCATCAGCTTCATCCTTGTAAGCTTTCATTCCTTCAAAAATGGACTGCCCATAATGAAAGATTTTGGATGACGGTTCTAAAGCGATAGGTCCATAAGGTACAATCTTAGGTGAGTTCCAAGCCCCGTTTTCATAATCACAGACCAACATATGGTCGGTGAAGGTGTTTCCAAATGAAAGATTATCAAAATCCACATTATGAATCTTGGAAGTGGCTGCTTTTTCCACAGAAATGTTGTTTACCATTGCATCCATAACTTACAAATTAGTCCATAAAATTAGCCATTTATTGTTAGTTTTGGCGTAACCCCTAATTCTAATTGTTATCCTTATTTGGGATAGATTCAAAACTTATCAATTATGAGGTATTTTAACATTTTTACTGCTACTTTCTTAATGCTTTTCTGCACGGTGACACATGCCCAGGAAGATAAAGACGATAATTTTTATGGAGCAAAGTTCAAGGTGAGTCAAGAAGTTGAATCCATTAAATCCATCTCTAATCAACTGAATTCACAAGACACGATTCAAACACAATTGACCGGCAAAATCAAAGAAGTATGTCAAGTTAAGGGATGTTGGATGAAGGTGGCCCTGGAAAACAACGAAGAAGTTTTTGTTCGTTTTAAGGATTATGGCTTTTTTGTACCTACGGATTCATCGGATAAAGAAGTCATCCTGAATGGAGTCGTTTTTACTTCCGAAATATCGGTTGAAGATCAAAAACATTACGCTGAAGATGGAGGAGCTACTGCCGCTGAAATCGCCAAAATATCCAAACCAAAAAAACAGTTGCGTTTTGAGGCCGATGGTGTTTTAATCCATAATTAAAAGTGAAACGCCGCATTATTGAAACCGCTGATGGTTCCAAGACCATACAACTTGATGAATGGCAGGAACAATATCATTCCAAACATGGGGCGGTTCAAGAGGCGTATCATGTTTTTATCAAACATGGATTGGAGCATGTCAACGGTGATGACCTGTCTATTCTTGAAATAGGTTTTGGAACGGGACTCAACGCACTGATTACTTTAATTGAATCTCAAAAAAAGAATATTCAGCTAAATTATGTGGGTGTGGAACAATTTCCAGTTTCTTTGGATGAAGTACATCAGTTAAACTATATTCCAACTTTATCTGCTGAAAAGTTTGAGGAGAAATTTGATTTAATGCATCGCTCACCTTGGGAAGAAGAGATTATTCTTACAAAGAATTTTGTGTTGAACAAGCAGAAAAAGGATTTCAGGGAAGTAAATGACGTCAATTTGTTCAACCTAGTCTATTTTGATGCATTTGGACCTAGAGTGCAGCCGGAACTTTGGACAAAGGATGTTTTTCAAATTATGTACGATGCATTGAAAACAGGAGGGGTTTTGGTTACCTATTCGGCCAAAGGTAGTGTAAGGCGGGCCATGCAAGAGGTAGGTTTTTTGGTGGAAAGGTTAGAAGGTCCACCAGGAAAAAGAGAAATGTTGCGGGCGACGAAAATTTGAAATACTGTCAAATGACTGTTAAAGTGAAATAAGGCTGTTATCATAATTTTACTTAAAGTTTAAACATTTGTGTTAAAGCTGAATTAATCCCTCAAAAACAGTGACTTAAACATCTATTTTTGTTTTAAACACAAGCTATGAAAGTATTGATAACTGGAGCAACAGGATTGGTTGGCAAAGCGATTACCAAGGTTTTGCATCAACATGATGTTCCAGTGCATTATCTCACCACAAGTAAGAAGAAAATAGTATCCTCTGAAAAATATCAAGGTTATTACTGGAATCCTTCGGAAGGAGAAATAGATGTAGCCTGTTTTGATGGGGTAACTTCAATAATCAATCTGGCTGGAGCTACAATTGCAAAAAAATGGACCCATTCTTACAAAGAAAAAGTACTTTCCAGTCGAATAGATAGCCTATCTACTTTGAATCTTGGTTTGGCGAAGGTAGATTCATCTCAAATTGAACATTTTATTTCTGCTTCGGCCATAGGTATCTATCCTAGTTCACAAATCGATTTATGCGATGAAAAAGATGTTGGTGTAGATGACAGTTTTTTGGGTAAAGTAGTTCAAAAGTGGGAGGAAAAAATAAATGAATTTAAAAAATATCCCTTCAATATTGCCACTATGAGAATTGGTATCGTATTGTCCCATGAAGGAGGGGCACTTCCTAAAATGGCGAAACCAATAAAAAACTTTGTTGGAGCAGCCATGGGAAGCGGGGAACAATGGCAGTCTTGGATTCATATAGATGATTTGGCAGAGATGTTTGTTTTTGCTGCCACCAATAATCTTAAGGGGGTGTACAATGCGGTTGCACCCAATCCGGTTACCAATGCAAAAATGACCAAAGAATTGGCCAAAGTGCTGAAAAGACCATTGATTCTGCCCAATGTACCTAAATCAATTATGAAATTGGTGCTGGGGGAAATGTCTTATTTGCTCTTTGCCAGTCAGCGTGTTTGTAGCAAACGCATTGAAAAAGAAGGTTTTGTCTTTACATATCCCAATATTGGGTCAGCTTTGGAAAATCTTTTGGGGTCAAGTCGGCCCCGCCAAGAGGACGCTTTAGTTTCTCTGGATAAGGAATACGTTTAGCTGGCATTACACCATCATATATATGTTAACCGCCTTTTGGCGGTTTTTTCTTGTTTTCCCGTGACATTTTGACATTTTCGTGCAAATGGCAGTACTTTTGCCACTTCAAAAACGATAAATGAAACCCTAAATATGGATAAGAAAAGTAAAGTTGAGGAAATGGAAGGAGAAATAAAGGATTCTCAATCTGTTGAAACCCCTGAACTGAACGATGATACTACAGCAGAAGATATGAATGGTGCCGTAGAGGAAAATAAACTTTCCGAGGAGGAAAGGCTCAGGGAGGACCTTGCTAAGGAAAAAGATAAGTTTTTACGCCTTTTTGCTGAATTTGAAAACTTCAAAAAGCGTACTTCCAAAGAAAGAATGGAGCTTTTTAAAACTGCTGGACAAGAGGTAATGGTTGCTTTGTTGCCGGTTATGGATGATTTTGACAGGGCATTAAAAGAGCTTTCCAAGTCTGAAGATAAAGAAATGTACAAAGGTGTGGAGCTCATAAGTACCAAGTTCAAAGAAACCTTGAAGAATAAAGGTTTGGAGCAAATTGAAGTTGGCCATGGAGATGCTTTTGATGCGGAAGTACACGAGGCGATAACCCAAATACCAGCCCCCAACAAAAAGATGAAAGGAAAAATCATCGATGTGATTGAGAAAGGATTTAAAATGGGAGAACGCATTATAAGACATCCAAAAGTGGTGGTCGGTAACTAAACAAAACCTATGAAGGAGGATTTTTACGAAATACTGGGCGTTGCCAAAGGCGCTTCTGCTGCAGAGATAAAAAAGGCATATCGCAAGAAAGCCATAGAATATCATCCGGATAAAAATCCAGGGGATGCCAAGGCTGAGGAAATGTTTAAAAAAGCAGCGGAGGCCTATGAGGTTTTGAGTGACCCTGACAAACGTGCCAAATATGACCAGTTTGGCCATGCGGCTTTTGAAGGTGGAGCAGGATTTGGCGGTGGTGGCATGAACATGGATGATATTTTCAGCCAGTTCGGTGACATCTTTGGCAGTGCTTTCGGTGGAGGTTTTAGCGGTTTTGGTGGATTTGGAGGAGGTCAGCGTCGCGTAAAGGGGAGCAACCTCCGTATTCGTGTAAAGTTGACTTTGGAAGAAGTCGCAAATGGAGTTGAGAAAAAAGTTAAAGTCAGAAGAAAGGTTCAGGCTGATGGGGTCACCTATAAAACTTGCCCCACCTGTAATGGAAGCGGTCAAGTTACCAAGATTGCCAATACCATATTAGGTAGGATGCAAACTTCCACTACCTGTAACACTTGTGGAGGGTCTGGACAGGTACTTGATAATCGGCCTAGTGGAGCAGATGCACAGGGACTTAAAGCGGTTGAAGAAACGGTATCTATTAAAATACCGCCAGGAGTTGAAGAGGGTATGCAACTTAAGGTTTCCGGAAAAGGAAACGGAGCTCCTGGTAATGGAATACCGGGAGATTTGTTAGTCGCAATTGAAACGGAAGAGCACGGAACACTAAAAAGAGAAGGGGACAACCTTCATTATGATCTATACATTAGTTTCTCTGAAGCTGTTTTGGGAAGTTCCAAGGAGATAGACGCTGTAGGCGGTAAAGTGCGAATCAAGCTGGAACCCGGAATTCAATCAGGAAAAATATTGAGATTACGCGGAAAAGGCATTTCTAACATAAACGGTTATGGAAGTGGTGATTTACTTGTCCATGTCAATGTTTGGACGCCAAAAGAGTTAAATAAAGAGCAACGAGAGTTTTTTGAGCGAATGCAGAATGATGACAATTTTATTCCAAAACCTCAAAAATCTGATAAATCTTTCTTTGAAAAGGTTAAAGATATGTTCTCATAGCGATTAAAAGTTTCCCGTTCAAATAAAAAACGTATATTTGAAACTGATGTTGGGAAACCAATATCTAATTTTCTTTTTCATAGCAATTTTTTTCCCATCCTTAGAATTTTTTAAGGGTGGGTTTTGTTTTTAGGGGCATACCTCTTAATGTACAAATACATATATTTGAAAAAATTGTTTGGATGCATCACATTTTAGTTGCCCAAAATGTCTCAAAATCCTATGGAGACTTTAAAGCGTTGAGCAACGTATCCTTAGAAATTCCGGAGAATAAAATTTACGGGCTACTAGGTCCTAACGGAGCTGGAAAAACCACCTTTATTCGAATCATAAACCAAATTATCTATCCAGATACTGGGCAGTTGATATTTGATGGTAAACCTCTTGCCCCGGAACATATTGCAACAATTGGTTATCTCCCAGAAGAACGTGGACTTTACAAAAGTATGAAGGTTGGTGAACAAGCCTTGTATTTGGCCCAACTCAAAGGATTGTCCAGAACGGAAGCCAAAAAAAGATTAAAGGACTGGTTCGAACGTTTTGAAATTGGAGAATGGTGGGATAAAAAGATTCAAGAGCTTTCTAAAGGGATGGCCCAAAAAATACAGTTTATAGTAACAGTATTGCATAAACCCAAACTTTTGATTTTTGATGAACCTTTTAGTGGTTTTGACCCGATTAATGCCAATATTATCAAAGATGAAATATTAAGATTGAAAGAGGAAGGTACTTCCATCATTTTTTCAACACATAGAATGGAATCCGTTGAAGAGCTTTGTGAATACATTGCTTTGATACACAAATCCGAAAAAATCTTGGACGGCAAATTATCAGAAATAAAAAATGCCTACAAAAACAACGTTTTCAATGTGCTTCTACAAACTGAAGAACCTAAAAATGGTTTACTGAAAGATTCCTTAGAGAAATTCAATATACTCTCTTCCAGCGCTGATGAAGGCAATTGGTCAATATCCATTCAGCTTCCTTCAACAGATACCAAAGGTGTCTTGGCCGAACTCTCCAAATATGGGAATGTAAGCAAGTTTGAAGAGGTAATTCCATCAGCAAACGATATTTTTATCAAAACTGTTAACGGAAAAGAGCACCATGGATAAGCTGGGACTTATAGTAAAGCGGGAGTATTTGGCTAAAGTGAGGAACAAGTCGTTCATCATCATGACCATCTTGAGTCCAATACTGATAGTGGGAATGATTCTTTTGATAGTATACCTTACCAAAGTGAACGATGGGGAAAAAAGGATTATTACCGTGTTGAACGAAAGTTCTTTTTTTAACAATGAGTTCAAACCAACGCGAGGTATCTCCTATGTTCATTTAAGGGATATTTCTTTGAGCCAGGCAAAGGATTCGACCATGACCTTGGGTTATTTTGGTTTATTGCATATTCCTGAGGGGGATGATATGGAAGAAGTGGCCCAGTCCACCTACTTATTTACCAAAGAAAATCCAAATACCACCGTAACAGAAGGTTTGGAACGCCTTTTTCAAAAAACATTACGATTAAAACGACTGGAGCTACTAGGCGTTTCATCTGATGAGTTTACCGGGATTGAAAAACCCTTTGTTATGAATCTTGCCACTTTTGATGGTGAGAGAAGTATTAAAGGTATAACCGAAATCAAGGCATTTATAGGAGGGGCCTTTGGTTACGCCATTATGATGTTCATCATTATTTATGGCGGTTTTGTAATGCGCAGTGTGATTGAAGAAAAAACAAGTCGAATTATTGAGGTGATTATCTCATCGGTAAAACCCTTTCAACTCATGTTGGGTAAAATCGTTGGGACTTCATTGGCAGGTCTTACACAGTTTATTATATGGATAGTATCTGCCTCACTACTTCTGTTTTTGGTTGTACTATTTTTTGGTATTGATTTAAGTGTATTGAGTGGTGAAACTTCTATTGCTCCTGGACCAGTGCGCAGTGCATCGGAGTTCTCAGCTATTGTAGATGAAGACCTATTACCCTACACCAGAGAAATTCTTAACATTCCTTGGGGACTTCTCATAGGCTCGTTTTTGATTTATTTCATTCTTGGCTACCTTATTTATAGTTCCATTTATGCGGCGATTGGGGCGGCCGTTGATAATGAGACAGATACCCAACAATTTATATTTCCCATCATTTTACCCTTAATGTTGGCCATTTATGTGGGTTTTTTCTCGGTTTTTAGCAATCCACATGGACCTATTGCTGTTGGTTTCTCACTGTTTCCCTTAACTTCACCCATAGTAATGCTAATGAGGCTTCCTGGAGGTATCGGGGAAGGAGGTGTTCCCTTATGGCAACTCTTGCTCTCTATTGCGTTATTGATTGGGGCATTTTTGGGTATAGTTTGGTTGGCCTCCAAAATTTATAGAGTTGGAATATTAATGTACGGCAAGCGACCCACGTACAAAGAACTTTTTAAATGGTTGAAGTACTAGAAAACTATGCAGGACGGTACTGAGGAAATAAAGGAAATTATTCAGGAGGACATTTGGGGCTCAGTGAAAGAGTTCCTCAATTGGGGTATCCATATAGGAGAAGGTGAAAAATCCATTCACCTTACCCTGGGGCTTTTATTGTTGCTTACCGTTTCTATTGTGGCCACAAAACTCTTACTAAAGTGGTCTCGGTATCTGGTCACCCGAAAAATGGAGCCAGAGGACAAGCAAAAGTTCTCAAGTGTATTCAAGTTTGTAAACTATGTTATTTATCTCATAGTTGTACTGTTGACATTAAGTGGAGCAGGTATTGACATTACCCTCATCATTACCGCTTCTGCCGTTCTTTTTGTAGGATTGGGATTGGCCCTCCAGGAGTTTTTCAAGGATATTTTGGGAGGCATTTTTATTATTATCGACAAATCCCTTCAAGTAGGTGACATCGTAGAGGTTGATGGAAAAGTGGGTAAGGTGTTTGAAATTAAATTGCGTACCACAAGGGCCCTCACGCGTGATGATAAAGTGGTGGTCATTCCTAACCATAAGTTTATAAGTGACATTGTTTACAACTATACCCAAAACCATAGGACCACTCGAGAAAGTGTTCACGTGGGTGTTGCGTATGGAAGTGATGTTGAATTGGTTACCCGGCTGTTGGAAGAATCGGTTCAGGAACATAAAAAAGTGCTTAAAAAACCTGTTCCTTTTGTGCTTTTTAATGATTTTGGAGATTCAGCACTCTTGTTTTCCATAAACTATTTTATAAATGATAGTTTTGTGGACCCTCGAATCAAAAGTGATATCAGATATAGTATCAACAAAAAGTTTAAGGAAAATAACGTAATCATCCCTTTCCCTCAAAGAGATATCCATATATTTCAACATCAAAAACCTCAAAAAAATACGGATGCCGATAACCCATAGAGGGCTTTTAGGAATTTTAAGCCTTATGGGATTTTTTCTTACTCATGTTTCTTTTGGACAGAGTACGGATATTTTGCGTCTGGAGTACCTTAATATTCCTGAGAACGATACGGGAATCAAAACCCAGCGATACAAGTTTTTGTTCAATCTTCCTATAAAACTGAACGAGAAGAAGGATTATTTGGTCACTGGTATTGAATATAATCGATTTGATGTGGGATATTCTCAAAATTTTCCTTTCGATCAAACTGAACTGAATCGGTTTCACGTAGTGGATTTGAATCTGGGTTTTATTACCAAATGGAATGAAAATTGGAACTTTGTAGGTCTTCTCACCCCCAGATTGGCATCTAATTTTACCAATGGCGCTCAAACAGATGATTTTTTCATCAATGCCACAGCTACGTTATGGAAGGAAAACATGAAAGCCAACAAGCCATTTCGATTGGTTTTGGGCTTATCCTTTAATAGCACTACAGGTTTGCCATTTCCACTTCCATTGGTTAGCTATTATCGTAGGTTCCACCCTAGGTGGTCCTATACCTTAGGTATTCCTCGTTCAAGATTTGAGTACCATCCTTCTCCCAAGCATACTTTTGGCTTTACCATGCTTTTGGATGGATATTTCATCAATATTCAGAACGACATTGCACTACCAGATAATCAGATAGGTTCCAAGATTTCACTTTCCGCTTTAGTTGGAGCTTTTGGGTATCAATATCATATTTCTAAACGCACTTCGATATTTGCCTTGGTGGGCCGTTCCATAGAACAAGTGGGGGAACTAAGAAATGATGATAGAAGCGCTGTTTTTTTATTGAATGATGAAGCAAATCTTTATATTAGAACAGGTTTCAAAATCGGAATCTTTTAAATAGAAAATTATGTCCAGAATATTGGTGATAGAAGATGAATCTGCAATACGGCGGGTTTTGACAAAGATATTGAGCGAGGAAAATGATGCCTACCAAGTTTTTGAAGCGGAAGACGGATTGAAGGGGATGGAGATCATAAAAAAAGAAGACTTCGATTTGGTTTTGTGCGACATAAAAATGCCTAAAATGGATGGTGTGGAAGTTTTGGAGGCTGCAAGGCAAATAAAACCTGAAATACCTTTTATCATGATATCAGGTCACGGCGATTTGGATACCGCTGTGAACACAATGCGATTGGGTGCATTTGATTATATCTCAAAACCGCCCGACCTTAATCGCCTTTTAACCACGGTCCGCAATGCCTTGGATAGAAAGGAATTGGTGGTGGAAAACAAAATCCTGAAAAAGAAGGTCTCCAAGAATTACGAAATGGTTGGGGAAAGCAAAGAGATAGGCGCTATCAAGGATATGATCGAAAAAGTAGCCCCTACAGATGCGAGGGTTCTGATTACCGGGCCCAATGGAACCGGAAAAGAACTAGTGGCCCATTGGCTACATCAAAAGAGTGCGCGCTCTTCTGCACCCTTTATTGAAGTCAACTGTGCCGCAATTCCTTCTGAACTTATTGAAAGCGAGCTTTTTGGTCATGTAAAAGGTGCATTTACTTCTGCGGTTAAGGATAGAGCAGGAAAATTTGAAGCGGCCAATAAAGGAACCATTTTTCTGGATGAAGTAGGGGATATGAGTCTTTCGGCTCAAGCCAAAGTGCTTAGGGCACTACAGGAAAACAAGATTTCACGGGTTGGGACAGACAAAGATATCAAGGTTGATGTTAGAGTATTGGCGGCAACCAATAAAGACCTTAAAAAAGAAATAGCTGAGGGCAATTTTAGGGAAGACCTTTACCATCGCCTTGCGGTGATATTGATAAAAGTCCCGGCCTTGAACGATAGAAGGGACGATATCGCTATGCTAATTGAGCACTTTGCTAAGAAAATAGCGGAAGAGCAAGGAACGGCGATAAAAGGATTTTCCAAAAAAGCTACAGAACTATTGAGGGGATACGACTGGACCGGAAATGTGCGTGAATTAAGAAACGTGGTTGAACGACTTATTATTCTGGGTGGTCAAGAAGTTTCTGAGGAAGATGTAAAGTTGTTTGCCAGTAAATAACTATTGGCAATCCTCAATCTTGGCAAGGGCATTCTTGGTAATGGTTTTTACTCTTTGATGATAGATCTTCTTTGGTTTGGTCAAATCGGTGTCCAACAATTTGATGCTGGCATTTTCATATGTTTTTTTAATGAACCTCCTAGCCTCATCGCAGTCTAATTGCTTTATAATGTTATCTATGGATATCTCAAAATTCCTGAGGCCATTATGTATTTGCTGTTCCAATTGTTTACCTTCTGGCAAAAGTATTCCTCCTTGGGCATCCAATACTTCTTTGGTATTCAAAACCAACATGTTATCTCCATAAACATTATTGACAGTTAAGCCAAAATCTTTGAGTTCCCTAATTCCTTTTAGAGTATTTTTCAATGCTTTTTGCAGAGCTTGTTTTGAAGAAGAGTGGGTATCTGCTTTAGTGGCTTCTTTAAGATTTATAAGAACGTCATCCAGACTGGAGATTGCTTCTTGGCATCCGCAAGCATTAAAATTGGAACGGGTTTTCTCTATGCCATTTATCGCTTTGTAGGCGTAATACTTTGTAATTTGAAGTTCAGGTGAGGAAATCGCCGTTTCAGTCTGGTCCTTAATGTATTCCATATTGGAATTGGCATATTCACAAGCATTGGTTGCCTTGAACGAGGCCGTCAAAGAAAGGCTTTGAATACCTAGCAGAGAGATAATAAATAGGTTTTTTTTCCAAAATTTCATAACGGCAGATTTGGGACTACTCGTTGAGTTATCCACTAAGTTACGGCACAATTGAACTGAAATTCAATAAAATCGATAAAAAACGAAGTAAAACTATCAAATGTCATTGCCTCGATAAACTGCAATTTTTAAAGTATTTACCGAGATACTTAAAAAACAGTATATTCATTTCATGGAATACATTAAATCAGAGACATACAGGGTAGAAAATGAAAAAAGCCTTGCCGAGGTAGCGACTCTGGAAGATTTTGGAAAATCTGACAAAGAGCTGAGGAAGGATTTGAATGAACTTCGGAAAGAATTGGGAGAATTTCAAGATACTCTATATGCCCATGGCAAATATGGGGTTCTAATCTGTTTGCAAGGAATGGATACTGCTGGAAAGGATAGCTTGATTCGAGAGGTTTTTAAAGATTTCAATGTACGTGGAGTCGAGGTGCATAGTTTTAAGGTACCCACTGATTTAGAGCTTAAACATGACTATTTATGGAGGCATTACATTGCTCTTCCCGAACGTGGAAAGTTCAGTGTATTCAATAGAACCCATTACGAAAATGTATTGGTGACCAAGGTGCACCCAAATTACATTCTTTCAGAAAACATTCCTGGTGTGGATTCTGTGGATGATATCGATTCCGAGTTCTGGGAGAAACGATATCGTCAAATCAATGACTTCGAAAGACACGTAGCGGAAAACGGAACCCTCATATTTAAGTTCTTTTTACATCTATCCAAGGAAGAACAACGTCAGAGGTTGTTGAGGCGATTGCGCTTGAAGGAGAAAAATTGGAAGTTTTCACCAGGAGACCTAAAAGAAAGAAAACTTTGGAACACTTATCAGGAGTGTTATGAGGAAGCCATCAATAAAACATCAAAACCTTATGCACCTTGGTACATTGTTCCTGCGGACAATAAAAAAGCGGCAAGGGTTATTGTTGCCTCAGTTTTATTGGAAGCGTTAAAAAAATTTAAAGATATCGAAGAACCTGAGTTGGAGGATGAAATAAAGGCTAACTTAGAATCCTTTAAGCAAGAATTGGAAAAGGAAAGCAAATGAAGAAAACACTACTCTTATGTCTGCTGATGGGCACTTTTGCCTTCTCACAGACCGAAGACGAAAAACAGCTTAAGGCTATTTATGATACTGCTTTAACCAATGGCAAGGCCTACGATTGGTTGAATCACCTTTCCAATCAAATTGGAGGACGCTTGTCTGGTTCAGTGGAGGCCCAACAAGCTGTGGAGTATACCAAGGGTCAATTAGATTCTTTGAATTTGGATAGAGTATGGCTACAACCGGTAATGGTACCAAAATGGGTAAGAGGTGCGCCGGAATTTGCTTATTTCGAAACTAAACCTGGCTTAACAACTAACGTCCCAATTTGCGCCCTAGGTGGTTCTGTTGCAACACCAGATGTAGGAATTAAGGCCAGTGTTATTGAAGTACAGGGAATAGAAGACTTGGAAAAACTAGGAAGGGATAAAATTGAAGGCAAGATTGTGTTTTACAATCGACCTATGGACCCCACCCAAATAAGCACCTTTAGTGCATACTCAAGCTGTGTTGATCAACGCTATTCAGGAGCGGCAGAAGCAGGAAAATATGGTGCACTGGGCGTTATCGTAAGGTCTATGAACCTTCGGTTGGATGATTTCCCCCATACAGGTTCCATGAGTTATGGGGATACCCCGGTAAATGATCGCATTCCAGCTGCTGCTATTAGTACTAAAGGGGCCGAATTGTTAAGTACAACATTGGCTTTGAACCCAGATATCAAATTCTATTTCAAACAGAATTGCAAACAGCTTCCAGATGTTGAATCTTATAACGTGATTGGGGAAATAAGGGGTTCCGAGTACCCAAATGAAGTGATGATTGTTGGGGGGCATTTAGATTCTTGGGATTTAGGAGACGGTTCCCATGACGATGGAGCTGGTTGCGTGCAAAGCATGGATGTGCTGAGATTGTTAAAGGAAACAGGATACAAGCCAAAGCGCACCCTACGTGTGGTACTCTTTATGAATGAAGAAAATGGATTACGCGGCGGAAGAAAATATGCAGAAGTTGCCAAACAAAAGAACGAAAAGCATGTATTTGCTTTGGAAAGCGATGCAGGAGGTTTTACTCCAAGAGGATTTTCTTTTGATTGTTCTGAAGAAGATTTTGAACAAATTCTCGGCTGGAAAGAGCTGTTTGAACCCTATCTGATTCACTTGTTCGTGAAAGGAGGAAGTGGTGCTGATATTGGTCCGTTAAAAGACGAAGGTATTGTTTTGGCTGGTTTACGCCCAGATTCCCAAAGGTATTTTGATCACCACCATGCAGAGAATGACACCTTTGAGCACGTAAACCAACGTGAATTGGAATTAGGTGCCGCTACGATGGCCAGTTTGGTTTATTTGATGGATAAGTATGGACCAGTACTAACAAAGAAGATAAAAGGCTAGGTAATAGGAACCTCTCAAGCAGTTTATTTACCTGTACTCAGTATTGAAGCTTCGTGGTCCGTATTTAATTATTCCAACACATTTCCCTTTTCATCCAGTTTGAGAAAGGGATTAAAGGCAATCTCCCAAAGATTTCCATCTAAATCGGATATGTAGCTACTGTACCCTCCCCAATGAGCCTTTTGTGGCTCCTTGACGATTTTCACTCCTTTCTCCTTAAATTTTTTTATGATTAAGTCTACCTCGTGTTCAGAATTGGTGTTGTAGGCTAGCGTGAATCCTTTAAAACCATTTCCGTTTGCACTGACCTCGGCATCATGGGCCAATTCGCTGTTCTCATACAAAGAGAGGAGAATTCCATTCAAAGTAAAAAAGGAAATGTTTTCGTTGCTTGCATTTGATTTCGTCCAACCGAATTGATTTTCATAGAATCGAGTCGATTTTTTCAAATCTGAAACTCCTAGGGTAACAATGGTCAATCGCTGTTCCATTTTTTGAGATTGGTAGCTCCAATAGTATATGGAATTGGAGGCAATGTTGGGATGTAAAAGGTAATGCTTCTATATTAAATAATAGTCTAAGGGTCACTTTTTCAAGGTATTGTTTAGACCATAATACCTCCAAAAACTTGTATCTTTGCAGCCTTTAACAAAAGCAGAAACAGAACAAATTAGTTAAGAAATTTAGATATGCAAGACGGAATTTATGCGAAGTTCAATACCGGGAAAGGAGAGATACTGGTAAAATTAACCCACGATAAAACACCTGGAACGGTTGGAAATTTTGTGGCTTTGGCAGAAGGAAATATGGATAACTCTGCCAGACCTCAAGGTAAACCCTACTATGATGGACTAAAATTTCATAGGGTAATCGCCGATTTTATGATTCAAGGAGGATGTCCACAGGGAACAGGTACGGGCGACCCTGGCTACAAATTTGATGATGAATTCCATCCAGATTTAAAGCACGATACCCCTGGAATACTTTCTATGGCAAATGCCGGACCTGGCACGAACGGAAGTCAGTTTTTTATAACTCATGGGCCAACCCCGTGGTTGGACAATAAACATACAGTTTTCGGTCATGTTGAAGCCGGACAGGAAGTTGTGGATGCCATTGCACAGGGAGATTCCATTGATTCATTGGAAATTGTACGTGTAGGTTCTGAAGCAGAGAATTGGAATGCCATAGAGGCTTTTCGGGTTTTTGAAGGCGCTCGTGAAAAAAGAATTGCAGAGGCTAAAGCTAGAGCGGAAGCTGAAATGGAAAAGTTGGCAGCCGGATTTGAAAAAACAGAGAGCGGGTTGCGTTATCAGATTATTCAAAAAGGTAGTGGTGTTGAAGCGCAAAAAGGGAAGACTGTTTCCGTTCATTATGAAGGAAGCCTTACTAACGGACAGGTATTTGATTCTTCTTATAGCCGGAACCAACCTATTGACTTTTCTTTGGGAGTGGGACAGGTAATCCCAGGCTGGGATGAAGGAATAGGTCTTTTAAAGGTTGGCGATAAGGCAAGATTCGTAATCCCGTCTCACTTGGCGTACGGTAGTGCTGGAGCAGGTGGGGTAATTCCCCCAGACGCAACCCTCATTTTTGATGTAGAGCTAATGGATGTGAAATAAAAACGTTGTCCAAATAAAGAAGTAAAACAGAAAAGCTCCCTTATGGGAGCTTTTTGTTATTTGGATCGGTTTACGCTTACCAACAGTAAACAGGCATTTATGATAAGCAAAAACAATAGTACAGTGAAAAAAGTTTGCATAGGTGCTTGTTTGTTAATGAAATGGGGGCTGCTTTTTGTTTAGTATAACAACTGAACGGCATTAAACCCTACTTATTGTTTGTATTGTATTGATTTTTAGTTTTTTGGACACGAAGCAAAGTGAAAAAGTCACTTATTTACGCGATTTACACTGAGAACCAATAGAATTATATTAATAAGTATTAGCAATAATAGTACTCCGAAGAAGGTATTCATTAGTGTTGTCGATTTAAAGGTTATTGTTGTAGAGGTTGTCTATTGGTTAGATATAAAAAGTAGTAGAGGTTGCGTGTGTAAGAAAAAAATGCCGTTTTAATTTTTTAAGCTCAGCTTCAAACAAAAAGCTCTCCTATTGGAGAGCTTTTCGAATCGTTATCTGATGGTAGATTAAGCCGTAGGGTCAGGAGTAAGACGCAGATAAGGTTTAATCTCATCAACACCTGCTGTAAACATCTCTTTGGCTTCCTCTGTAGGAATGGAAGGACTAACCACCACCTTGTCACCATGTTCCCAGTTTGCGGGAGTAGCTACTTTATGATATGCTGTCAATTGAAGCGAATCAATAACACGAAGCAACTCATAGAAATTGCGACCTGTTGAAGCGGGGTAGGTTAGAATTAGTTTTACCGTTTTATCTGGTGCTATTATAAAGACGGAACGCACGGTAAGTGTATCATCAGCTTTAGGATGAATCATATCATACAAATCAGATACTTTTCGGTCCACATCCGCAATTATTGGAAAATTAACGGTGGTATGTTGTGTCTCGTTGATATCCTGTATCCATTCAGAGTGTGATTCTACACCATCTACACTTAGAGCTATCATTTTCACATTTCTTTTTTCAAACTCATCCTTGAACTTGGCAGCCGTCCCCAACTCTGTGGTACATACGGGGGTGAAATCGGCTGGGTGCGAAAAAAGAATACCCCATCCATCACCCAAATAATCATAAAAATTCAGTGTTCCTTGGGAAGTTTCTGCTGTAAAATCGGGAGCGGTGTCTCCCAATCGAATCGTAGCCATATTATTTGTTTTTTATTGATTTATAATTCACGACTTACAAAGTTAGTTGATGAGATTTCCTACCCATTTTTAGGCAGTTAAAAGTGTATTAAAGTTTTGATATGAGTTGATGTTCGTTTGTTGATTGAAATCATTTTAATCTGTAAATCTTTAGTATTTTTAGGTCATGGAAAAAGAGCATTTGGAAAAACTACGCTATCCCATCGGAAAATATGAGGTGCCCGAGCCTATAACAGATGAACATTTAAAAAAATGGATAAGTGTTTTGGAAAAACTCCCCCAACGTTTGGAAAATGCGGTTTCTGGCTTGACGGAGGAGCAATTGGAAACACCATATCGACCGGAAGGTTGGACGGTTAGGCAATTGATTCATCATATTTCGGACAGTCACCATAACAGTTACGTTCGCTTCAAGTGGGGACTGACAGAAGAAAATCCGTTAATCAAAGCCTACTTTGAAAAACAATGGTCGGAATTGTTCGATTCTAAATCTGCTCCGGTACAAATGTCTTTGGATCATCTGAAAGCAGTGCATGCTAAATTGGTCTATTTGTTGAAAGGATTGACCAAAGAACAGTTAGAGCGAACCTTTGTTCATCCCGAAGGAAATGTAAAGAGCACCCTGGCAGAAAATATTGGGCGTTACGCGTGGCATAGTAATCACCACTTTGCACATCTTCAAAACCTAATTGAAAGGGAAGGGTGGTAAACTAGAGAGTCTTTGTTAAAACCCACATGGGTCTTTCTTCTTCTACTGCATGAGGTAACTCCAGTCTTGAAGCTTTATGAATGGTAAAGCCGTTTTTTAAATAGAAGTTCAGGGCATTACCTTTTTGCATAGTGTCCAGCCAGATTACTTTTTTCTCAAGTTTTTTAGCATGAGTCTCGAGAAGTGATATCAGTTCTTGTCCATATCCTTTTCCTGAGAACTCACTTAGCAGATAGATTTTTTGAATGAGCAGTGATGTTTTAGCCTCATGAGTGTCCAAGGCCTGATCCTTAATCAGTTTCACCACTCCAATGACGGTTTCATCCACCTTTACTAAAAAGTTCTCGACATTATCATCCTCCAATTCCTTTTCAAGAATTTTGGTAGTGAAACTTTTGGAAATGTATGGTGTTGGATCCCGTTTTTTCCATAAATGCAGATAATGCTGGTTGTAGGATTCCAAGCCCACAGCTATGTATACATCAACCAAATCTAGGGTAACCGATTGCAAACGAACCATAGTCTATGGGTTTTCACCTCCCTCCGGGCCATAAAAAAGTACCCAAGTTGAAAAGTCTTCGGTAAAATTTTCAAAACGATGTTCTACCCCTGCAGGAACGAATAAAAAATCTCCTGGAGCGAACGTATGGCGTTTATCCCCATTTAAGAACTCTCCTGTTCCGGAAATGACAATGTACACTTCGTCCCTACTATGCGGTTCTTGGAGGTCTATCTGGTCTGGTTTATATACTTCAACTTGAAGCGTACCATGCTCAAATACATTGAGGAACAGTGATTTATCTTCACTGAGTCTTTGCAAGGCTTTAGAGGTGCTAACTTTCATTGGGATTTTATAGCTTTTGGTTTTTCCATTTGATGTTGCAACCGATACTCGGTTTCTGAAGTTCGTCTATGGTAGTTCCTGTCAATAAAGCATCCATAGCGTTTCTTAAATCCCTTCCAGTAACAGGAAGTCCATTACCTGGTCGTGAATCATCCAATTGCCCTCGATACACCAGCTTTAAGTCGTCGTCAAATAGATAAAAATCGGGTGTGCAGGCTGCATCGTATGCTTTGGCTACTTCCTGGGTTTCATCATACAAATAGGGGAAAGAGTAATGTTCCTCTTTTGCCTTTACCTTCATTAAATCAGGAGCATCTTGAGGATAATTTTCCACATCGTTGCTGGAAATGGCCACAAATCGTATTCCCTTTTTTTGATACTCTAACCCCAAACGAGAAATTTCTGGGTTTACATGAATCACAAAAGGGCAATGATTACAGATAAACATCACCACAGTACCTTTTTCCCCTTTGGCCGAATCTAAAGGGACCATGGTATCCGTAATGGTATCAGGAAGTTCAAATGCTGGGGCGGTTGTGCCTAATGCGAGCATATTACTTGGTGTTCTTGCCATGTGATTTAGAATTTAGTGTTTACATCGTTCGTTCAAAAGAGAATGTCGTTTCTCAACAAAGAAAACTAAAACGTACTACCCGAAAAGAAGATAAAGCCATACCATCTCAATTGGGATATTTTGAATACAATCTCGGTTTTAATAGCGCTTGGATTCCTTTCAGAAATATAATCACTTTACAGCGGATTATTGATATGCTATTGGAATTATTATGGCTGCCCCTTAAAAGGCTTCAGATAGAGCTTGATATTTGTAGGTAAGGTTATTCTCTTAGCACAAATCGGTCAAATTGACCTAGTGTGTGCTAAAAACAAAAAACGGCCCGCAAAGCAGACCGTTTTTAAGGTTTTAAGGTTGAGTTAAATATCATCAAAACTCACATCAGTGAAGTTCCCTGATGCTGTGCTATTGCTTTCAATGTTATTGTCCTCTTTTTTGTAATCTTTCTTGTGCCTTTCGGAAATTACTTCCACTCCTTTTTCATCTATGATGTAGTCCATCATTTCTTCCATGATTTCTTTAAAGGCAGTAAAGTCTTCCTTGTACAGATAAATTTTATGCTTCTTGTAGTGGAAAGACCCATCATCGTGGGTAAATTTTTTGCTCTCGGTTATGGTCAAATAATAATCACCGGCTTTAGTACTTCTAACATCAAAAAAGTAGGTTCTCCTCCCTGCCCGTAGGACCTTGGAGTATATTTCCTCCTGGTCCATAATTTCTTTATCACTCATAAAGTAAATGTATGTGTTTAGCGCTTTGGCGAATAATTCTACCAAAAATGTAAAAAAAATGCTAATTCAGCAACTTTTTGCTATTCTTTCTCGGAGAGTTGGGTTTGATAGAGTTCCTTGTAGTAACCTTCCTTGTTGTTCAATTCTTCGTGAGTCCCTTCTTGGATAATTTCACCTTGGTCCAAAATAATAATATGGTCTGCATTTTTGGCGGAGGATACTCTATGGCTTACAATTAAAGTAGTTTTGTCTTTCGAAGCCTGTTTTAGATTATTTAGGATTTCTTCTTCCGTTTCTGTATCCACAGCAGAGAGACAATCATCGAACAGATAAATTTTAGGGTCCTTCAAAAGAGCTCGGGCAATAGAAACCCGTTGTTTTTGACCCCCACTCAATGTTATTCCCCTTTCTCCTAAAATGGTATCATATTTTTGGGCAAATCCTTGAATGTTGTCATGAACCACAGCTTTCCTGGACACTTCGATAATTTCTTCCAGGTTGGCCTCTTCGTTTCCAAAACGAATGTTGTTCTCGATGGTATCCGAAAAAAGAAAAGCTTCTTGTGGTACCGCACCAATGGCTTTTCGCAAATCGTTTAAATTAAGTTCTTTAATTGGTTTACCATCTATCAGTATTTCCCCTTCGGATATATCATAGAGACGGGCCACCAAATCCAAAATAGTGGACTTCCCAGAACCTATTTTCCCTAAAATTGCAACAGTTTGCCCCGCTTTTATGGAAAAAGAAACATTGTTTAGGGCAGTTATTTGAGTGTCATCGTAAGTAAATGATACATTTCTGAATTCTATGTTTCCCTTGATTGGGGAGCTGGTGGTTACTTCATTTTGAATTTCAGGTGTTACCTTCAAAAATTCATTGATGCGTTTTTGGGAGGCTTCCGCCCTTTGAACAATTGATGTAAGCCACCCTACAACCGCAACGGGCCAGGTAAGCATATTCACGTATAGGATAAACTCGGCTATTAGCCCAAAGGAAGCTATTTTGCCATCAATGTACATTTGTCCGCCAAAATAGATGACGATAATATTACTGATGCCAATAAGAAGAATCATCAAAGGAAAAAACCAAGCATTCACCTTGGCCAAGTCCATACTAGTATCCTTTCCTTCTATAGCTAAGCCTTGTAATTCTTGATTTACTTGTGGTTCTATACCATATGCCTTTATCACCGCAACCCCAGAAAAAGATTCTTGGGCAAATGTGGAAAGTGATGACAGGAACTCTTGCACTTTTGTGCTTCTCAAATGGATGATCTTGCTAATTTGATAAATCAAAATGGACAGAACGGGTAGAGGTATGAGCGTATAAGCCGCTAGAGTTGGGGCTTTAATGAACATAATGGTTATGACACATATGAAAATAGTGACCGTGTTCATACCGTACATAATAACAGGACCTGCATACAAACGGACTTGATTGATATCTTCACTGATACGATTCATCAAATCGCCAATCCTATTCTTTTTATAAAAATCGAGAGTCAAAATTTGATAATGGTCAAACACCTCGTTTTTTAAATCATACTCAATGTAGCGAGATACATTTATTATCGTCTGCCGCATTAAGAAGGTGAACAGAGCGGAAAGCAAAGCTGTCCCCACAATTATCAAAATATACTGAAACAATGTGGACTTGGCCTGCGACAAAGAAATAGCTTCGCCAAAATAGTTTTCAATAACCCCAATGGATTGGTTCACGTAATTGGGAACTACCAATGAAAACAATCGGGCAATTATGGTAATTACAATACCGAGTAATAGTTTGAGTCGGTATTTCTTAAAATATTTATTTAGGTGCTTCAGTTCCTTCATTAGGAGAAAGGGTGGTCACGGTTTTTAAGACAGCGGGGCAAATATAGATGATCAATATTGAAATGAATGTTATAAAACTGATAAGAAAGGAACTTCAGTGCGAAGGATTGAAATATAAGATTATTTTTGCGCTGTGAAAGCCATAAATCGACTTTAAAGTTCTTTTAAATGCTAACAAGAAGGCATATCCGAGTAAAAGTGATGCAATGTATCTATGCATTGATTCAATCCAAGGATGAATCTTTGGAAAAACAGGAGAAATTCCTAAAGATGAGTATAGACAATATGTATGTGCTCTATATATTGATGCTTAGCTTAATGAAAGAGCTGCATGCTTTGGCCGAAAAACATCTACAGCTCGCTTCGAAAAAGTATTTGGCCACCGAGGAGGATAATTATCCCAATCCAGAAAAGTTTGTCAAAAATCAGCTTTTGGCTCAAATTGCCCAGAATTCACTTTTACAGGATTACATCTCCAAACGAAAACTCAATAACTGGTATTTGAATGAAGACTATGTGAAAATCATCCTTAAGGATGTTTTGGCGAGTTCTTTCTACAAGTCTTACATGACCAGTGGCAAGAACAGCTATGATGAAGACAAACAGCTGGTATTGGATTTGTTCAAGAATGTGATAGCGCCCAACGAAAAGATTTACGAATATTTTGAGGACGATCAACTTACTTGGATTGATGACTTCCCTATTGTGAACACTTTTCTTTTAAAACGTTTGAAAAAAGCGGACGCAAGTGCTAGGGAGAGTTATTTTCTGCCTCGATTGTTGAAAGATGAGCAAGACCTGGATTTTGCTAAGAAATTGCTCACCAAGACCCTTTTAAACGATGCTCAATGGGAAAAGGAAATAGAAGGGAAAACCCCGAACTGGGACAATGACCGAATAGCGGAGATTGATTCCATCATCTTGAAAATGGCAATATGCGAACTTCTCAATTTTCCCTCCATACCCGAAAAAGTGACCTTGAACGAATATCTTGAAATTGCCAAAGAGTATTCTACGCCCAAAAGTAGCATCTTCATCAATGGGGTTTTGGACAAGTTGGCCAAGGAGTATAAGAACGAAGGAAGATTGCAAAAAATGGGTAGGGGTCTTCAATAATTTTTTAATTGATTATTTTTGAAAAAACAAAATCTTAAGAATGAAAAGAATAAAGACAATCTTTAGCTTGGTCATGGTAGTGGCTCTTGTTGGTCTTTCATGTAAGGACAAGGCTTCCAGTAAAATTGTAGCTGATAATGTAGACAACGCTTCAACAAGGGATGCAGCTCAAAAGAACTTACCAGTAATGAGTTTTGAATCTTCTGAACATGATTTTGGTACTATCGTACAAGGTACGCCACAAGAAACTCGCTTCAAGTTCACCAACACTGGTCAAGCACCTTTGATTATTACAGATGCCAAAAGCAGCTGCGGATGTACAGTACCCGAATACCCAAAGAATACACCCATAGCTCCAGGAGAAAGTGGTGAGTTATTGGTTAAGTTCAATGGTTCTGGACAAAATCAGGTAACAAAAACGATTACGGTTACAGCAAATACGCAAAAAGGTTCTGAAATTCTCAGAATCAAGGCATTTGTAAATCCAAAAGATGCAGCTCCAATACAAGCTGGTCCTGTAAAATAAGACATTACCATAGATGGAGAATATAGGACAGTTTTTACCGCTGATATTGATTTTTGTAGTGGCATATTTTTTTATGATTCGCCCTCAAATCAAACGTCAGAAGGATGAGAAAAAGTTTGCTTCGGAATTGAAGAAAGGGGATAAAATTATCACCAAAAGCGGATTGTACGGAAAAGTAGTTGAGTTGAACGACAAGGATTTTTCATGTGTCATTGAGACAATGGCGGGTCGCCTAAAATTTGATCGCTCCGCTATTTCCATGGAAATGAGCAAGAAGTTGAGTGCCCCTCCTGCAAAAAAATAATTTTACGAAGCATAAAAAATAAGACGTCGGCAAATGCCGGCGTTTTTTGTGTTTAGTGGTAAAAAGGATAACTTGAAGCAACAAATGGTTGATTATGGTTACTCGCAGAAACTTCATACAAAAGAGCGTATTGTCTACCGCTGGGATGGGAGCATCACTTCTTTTTCCTGTTGAAGTATTAGCTACCCTTAGAAAACGTACAAGTCCTAATGATTATATTCAAGTTGGGCTTATTGGTTGTAAGGGGATGGGCTTTGCCAATTTGATTTCTATGCTAAAAATAAGCAGTGTACAAGTGGTTGCTCTATGCGATATTGACGAAAATGTACTCAAGTCTAGGGTAGAGGAACTTAAAAAGGCTAATATCAAAAAGCCAAAGCTTTATAGTGATTACAGGAAGATGCTTGAAGACAAAGATATTGATTTGGTCATTATTGGCACCCCAGACCATTGGCATTGCTTGCAATTGACAGAAGCACTAATGGCGGGAAAAGACGTGTATTGCGAAAAACCCATTGCCAATTCAATTCAAGAATGCGAAGTGATGCTCAAGCATGTAAACGCCAGTGACCGAATGGTACAGATTGGGCAATGGCAGCGAAGTCAACCACACTTTCTCGAAGCCATCGATTTTGTCCATTCAGGAAAATTGGGTCAAATACGGTTGGCCAAAGCTTGGGCCTATCAGGGGTGGATGAAACCCGTAACTGTTGTTGCCGATGGTCCTGTACCAGCCGGAGTTGATTATGACATGTGGCTAGGACCTGCTCCAAAAAGAGTTTTTAACCAAAATAGATTTCATTTTAATTTTCGATGGTTTTGGGATTATGCAGGAGGGCTAATGACCGACTGGGGAGTTCATTTACTGGATTATGCGCTCTATGGAATGAAGGCTTCCCGTCCTAAATCAGTTATGGCCTTGGGCGGAAAGTTTGCTTATCCCAATGATGCCTCTGAAACACCAGACACTTTACAGACGGTTTTTGAGTTCGATGAGTTTTCCGTTCTTTGGGAACATGCTACCGGAATAGATGGAGGTAATTATGGAAGAAACCATGGAATAGCTTTCATTGGCAATATGGGTACATTGGTTTTGGATAGAAACGGATGGGAAGTCATTCCGGAAAAAGAATTTCAAGGTTGGGATAAGGAAGGTATAGATAGAATGGAGCGGATACCTCTAAAAACAAATGATGGAGTAAGCGGATTGGATTTACATACCGAAAATTTCATTGAATCGGTAAAAAACAGGGATTCCACCACTTTAAATGCCCCAATACAAGTTGGGTATGATACAGCAGTAGTTTCACATATGGGCAACGTGGCTTATAAAACAGGAAACCGAATATATTGGGACGAAGAAAAAAATAAATTTACCGAAGAAAAAGCAAATCAGTTTATTAAGACAACCTATCACAACGGTTGGAAAATACCTAAAATATGATTTTAGGACGTTGCCAGTTAGCGATATTTGTCATTTAACCCGATGCCCTGCTCAATCATGGGCAATACTTTTTCCAGACGTTTCTTTTTGGTAGCTTCCTGTTTTGCCTCGCCGATGTATTCACAAAACTCTTTTTGCTTGTATTTTGAAAATTCGTGAAAAGTCTTTTTGATGCTGGAATGCTCGTTGAGATAGTCCTGAAGTAACTCGGGGACCATAATTTCAACATTTTTCTTCTCCGCTTTTATTTCAAGGCCACTTTTCTGATTTTCTATGGCCTCGTTCATATAAGCCAGTACGTTTTCCTGGTCTATTTCTTCAAGATTGTCGAATTTCCAATGACGCATTGCCTTGGTTTTGCCTTCTTGTGCATTCTGCAATACTTCTTCTGGGTCTTTCAATAATGCTCCATTAAAAAACCAAACTCCAAAGTGATTTTTGAATCGACAGATACCCAATACGTTTTTGTTGGATACGGTATACACCGGAAAATTCCATTTATAACTTTCCTCTGCTTGGGTTTGTTTTGCCAAATTCCGAAGAATAGCTATCCCCTCCTTGAATGGATGCTCCTTTTCATAGTATGCTTCCACTTTTTCTGATGCTGTCATATTTATTTGATTTGAATTGCGGTGAACTCACAGATTTTTACAATAACCTCCACAGCTTTTTGCATGCTTTCTAAGGGAACGTATTCGTATTTTCCATGAAAATTATGCCCTCCAGCAAAGATATTGGGGCAAGGCAATCCCATGAAGCTTA
The DNA here is from genome assembly GCF_003001695.1 of Flagellimonas meridianipacifica. GTDB lineage: Bacteria > Bacteroidota > Bacteroidia > Flavobacteriales > Flavobacteriaceae > Flagellimonas > Flagellimonas meridianipacifica. Next base: position 495,938 of record NZ_PVYX01000002.1, read on the forward strand.
ATTGTGAGCCATCGGTTCCACCCCGTATGGGTTTTAGTATAGGCTCTATGTCCAAGGATTTCATGGCCTCTTCAGCAATTTCAACTATGTGAAAAACAGGTTCCACCTTTTCTCGCATATTAAAATACTGATTTTCAATGTTTAATTCAATAAAATCACCGAACCTATCGGAGAGTTTGCCCGCAATATCCTTTAATAATTGTTTTCTAGCTTCAAAATGTTGGGCATCATGATCGCGTATAATGAGCTCTATCTCAGCCTCCTCAATCTCCCCTTTAATCTTATGAACATGGAAGAAACCTTCTCGGCCCTCTGTTTTTTCAGGGACTTCATTAGGGGGTAGAAGACTTAAAAATTGATTGGCAATATGTATGGCATTGACCATTTTATCTTTGGCATAGCCCGGGTGTACGCTTTTACCCTTTATTTTTATCGTTGCACTGGCCGCATTGAAATTTTCAAATTCCAATTCCCCAATTTGACTGCCATCTATAGTGTAGGCCCATTCAGCACCAAATTTCTTAACATCAAATTTGTGGGCACCCCTCCCAATTTCTTCATCTGGGGTAAAGGCCACCCGAATTTTACCATGTTTTATTTCGGGATGTTCGCGCAAATACTCCATGGCGGTAATAATTTCAGCCACTCCCGCTTTGTCATCTGCACCTAGAAGTGTAGTGCCGTCTGTAGTAATTAAAGTTTGCCCTTTATACTGTAATAATTCGGGAAAATAATCGGGCGAAAGCACAATTTCTTTTCCTTTATTAAGGACAATATCCCCGCCATCGTACTCTTTTATTATTTGGGGAGAAACGTTTTTACCAGTAAAATCTGGAGTGGTATCCATATGGGCTATAAAGCCAATTGTGGGCACCTCTTTTTCCATATTGCTGGGAAGTGTGGCCATAATATATCCGTTCGCATCAATGGAGACTTCCTCCATCCCAATGGTATGCAGTTCGGTAACCAATTTTTTGGCAAGTTTAAGCTGTTTTTCGGTACTGGGGGTACTTTTGGAATAGGGGTCGCTTTGAGTGTCAATGCCTACATATTCCAGAAAACGGGGTAATAATTGCTCCATAAAGTGCTTTTCAACAAAAATAACGCTTATTCAATCGTGATTTTGATTAAACTCAAGGAGTAGCCCCTATCTTTCTGATTACTAAACAACAGCTATTTGAAAAAACTACTACTATTTCCCCTATTGTTCTCTTTCTTCTTTTCTTCGGCTCAAATCGACTGTACTTTGGGAGTTGGAGGAAAAGACAATGAGACGATTATAGAGGTTTTCCAGCTGAATGAAGAACAAACAGAGAACTTGAAAAATTGGAGTGCGGAACTTGAAGTTAGAAATACCTACTTAAAGGATAAAGCCAAGTCCCTTTTGAATAGGCACCAAGAAAGCCCGCCTACCGTTCTAATGGAAATGTCTTATGAGTATCGACAACTTTTGGATAGTATGCGAAGTAATTCTCGAATGATTGACCGACGTTTGCTGGGAACTTTCAACCAAAAACAATATGATTTGTACGTTGAGCTTTGCAGCATGATATCCATGAGCCCGATGCGGGTTAATAATTCCGTTAACGAAAAATAGCAGATTCGCTATGTTGGGTTTTTAGAGTTCCTATTTTTGCATAAAGTTTTTCTGAATGTACAAACTCCTTATTCGTCCTCTGCTTTTTTTGCTAGATGCGGAAAGCGCCCATCACTTCTCGTTTACCATGATAAAACTACTTTCCAAGCTGGGAGTGGGAGGGCTTATGCGTAAAAAGTTTGTGATAGAGGATTCCCTACTGGAGCGGGAGGTTTTTGGACTCAAGTTTAAGAATCCGGTTGGTTTGGCCGCAGGATTTGATAAAGATGCCAAATTGTACAATGAATTTTCTGATTATGGATTCGGTTTTGTTGAGATAGGCACCTTAACCCCAAAACCGCAACCGGGAAATCCCAAAAAGCGACTTTTTAGATTAATTGAGGACCAAGCTATTATAAATAGAATGGGATTCAATAACAAAGGCGTATTCGAAGCCGTGGACCAACTTAAGAAAAAACACCGTGTGCTTGTTGGCGGAAACATTGGAAAAAATAAAACTACACCGAATGAAGATGCGGTAAGGGATTATCTTATATGTCATGAAGCCTTGTTCGAGCATGTTGACTACTTTGTGGTAAATGTTAGTTCACCAAACACACCGGGGTTGAGAGAATTACAGGATAGAGGCCCTTTGACCTATATGTTGAACAAATTGAAGCAACAAAATGTAAAGATGGCCAAGAAGCAAGCTGCCAAACAAAAACCTATTCTACTTAAGATTGCCCCGGACTTGACTGAAGACCAATTGTTGGACATAATCGAGATAGTTACCACAACTGGAATAGATGGTGTAATCGCTACAAATACCACCATTGCACGAAAAGACTTAAAATCTCTTTTGATTTTGACTGAAGAAAAAGGGGGGTTGAGTGGAAAACCACTTACAAAGCGAAGCACAGAGGTTATTCGTTTTTTGGCGGAAAACAGTAACAAATCGTTTCCAATCATTGGAGTGGGGGGTATACATTCACCAGAAGATGCACTTGAAAAGTTGGATGCGGGAGCTGATTTGATTCAGCTGTACACAGGATTTGTTTATGAAGGTCCTGGTTTAATCAAGAGAATCAATCAGGCCATTTTGGAACGAGCCAGAAAAGCTGTTCATGCTTGAGGCTTTGCTCATTGCACTGACTATAAGTTATCCCATACTGGGGGGATTTGTTTTGTCAACCGCCATTTTGGGAATTTCTCCAGGACCTGATAATATTTTTGTTTTGACCCAAAGTTTAGCGCATGGGGTCAAATCTGGTCTCGCTGTTGTTTTGGGATTGGCTTCAGGATGTTTGGTACATACTACATTATTGGCTTTTGGGGTATCAGAAATTATAAAGAGGAGCGATACTCTCTTTTGGTTCATAAAACTTTTTGGGGTAGTATACTTATTGTATTTGGCCTTCAAGGTTTTTCGTAGTGAAGCGCAAATTGAGATATCAGCTTCAAAAACGTTCAAAAAGGCTCCAAGTAAGTTGTTCTGGACAGGTTTTACAATGAACGTGCTCAATCCGAAAGTCACAATATTCTTTTTGGCCTTTTTTCCTGGTTTTTTATTCAGTACGGATATGAACCATGTGCTTCAGTTTTATGTGTTGGGCTTTCTTTTCATTGCGGTGACACTGGTTATTTTTGGCAGTATTGCCCTGCTTTCTGGAAGTATTTCAAACCTTGTTACAAAAAATACCAAGGCAGGAACAATATTGAAATGGACACAGATTCTTGTTTTTGTGGGTATTGCAGTCTATCTCCTGCTATCAGATAAATAGTGGTATTTTTACTTTCCACTATGTCTAAGGTAAAACTTATAGAATGTCCACGTGATGCTATGCAAGGCATCAAAACTTTTATTCCCACTAAGGAAAAAGTAAAGTACATCCAATCCCTTTTGGGGTGCGGTTTTGATACCATAGATTTTGGAAGTTTTGTCTCCCCAAAGGCTATTCCACAGATGGTGGACACGGCAGAGGTCTTACGTGGGTTGGATTTATCAAAAACCACCAGTAAGCTTTTAGCCATAGTGGCCAACATTAGAGGGGCTGCTGATGCTTCACAACATGAGGCAATTGACTATTTGGGGTATCCTTTCTCCATTTCGGAAAACTTTCAAATGCGTAATACACACAAGACCATTTCGCAATCCGTGGAAACTTTAAAGGGCATTTTGGAAATTGCCAATAACACGGAAAAAGAAGTTGTGACCTATATTTCTATGGGTTTTGGTAATCCGTATGGAGACCCTTGGAATGTTGAAATAGTGGGGGAGTGGACCGAAAAATTGGCTGCAATGGGTGTTGGGATTTTGTCTTTGTCTGATACCATAGGGAGTTCGACTCCAGAGGTAATTGATTATTTGTTCTCCAATCTAATTCCAAAATATCCGGATATTGAATTTGGTGCTCACTTGCATACTACTCCGACCAAGTGGCATGAAAAAGTGGAAGCTGCCTATCAGGCGGGTTGTAGAAGATTTGATGGAGCCGTTCAAGGCTTTGGCGGTTGTCCCATGGCCAAAGATGAATTGACCGGAAACATGCCCACAGAAAAAATGTTGTCCTACTTTACATCACAAAAAGTGGATTCAGGGGTGAATTGGATGGTTTTTGAAGCTGCCTACAACAAAGCTACAGAACTATTTTCCGTATATCATTGACGTCCTGTAGTCTAGGTATTACCGAATTGTTAAATCTTAATTTTATTTAAACTTATTCCAAATAATTCTTGCCTAAGTGGCAGGATGATTCTACTTTAGCGGCTCAATTAACATATATTTAATCTAAATAAACAATAATGTTTTCAAGAAATCTTCTGCTAATAGTAGTATTTTCTCTAGTCTTTGCCTCATGTTCGGACGACGATGATGCCGATATGGATGATGATATGGTGGTGGCCACTTGTGACGATAATATTCAAAATGGAGATGAAGAAGGAGTGGACTGCGGCGGAAGTGCCTGTGCTCCTTGTACTACAGCGGTAGAAATTCCTGCAACTTATGTTTTTGAACGCGATGGTTCTTCGACGGTAAGCTTTAGCGGACAAACAACCCGTTTGTTGATGGCAAGTGAGATTCTTTCAAAACTAAGGGATAATAACTCTACAAAAGCTGAAATAGATGCGGCGTTCGACCATGAGCAGGATACAGAAAATTTTAGTGATGCAGATTTGAATGCTTCCGACAAACAAGTCAGAAATAAAACCGCTGGGTCTTACTTCTTTAGTCAAGTGGCTCCTTCGGTTGCCTTAATCAATGTCAAGGCAGATTTTGACGGGTACATTACTGAGCAAGTAGAAGATGTATTTCCTTTTTGGAATCAGGTAGCTACTGAAGGTAGTGCGGGTCAATTGCCTGATGGTTCTTCAACACGTTATGTAAACGGAAGAGGTTTGGAATTGGACCAAGCTTTCATAAAAGGTTTAACAGGCGCCTTTGTAGTAGATCAAATCGTTAACAATTATACCAACCCCAACCAATTGGCACAATTTGAGGACGACAATGACAATGAGGTCATTGTAGAGGGTGAATCTTATACGGATATGGAGCATGATTGGGATGAAGCTTATGGATATTTCTTCGGTGTTGTTGAAAACAGTGAAAATCCGATAGCTGACATAGACGCGGTTGATGATAATCCTGACGAGTTCTTAGCAAAATACCTAGATAATGTTGAAGCCAATTTCCCGGGAATAGCCCAAGACATTTTTGATGCATACAGAGCAGGTAGGACAGCTATAATAAATAAAGATTATACTGAGCGTGATGCACAGGCCGATATTTTAAGGGAAAAAATTGCCATCCTAGTAGCGGTAAGGGCGGTTCATTATCTAAAAGCAGGAAAAGTTGGTCTAGGCGGCCCCCAGCCGGGTACTACCTTTCATGATTTGTCTGAGGCGTATGGATTTATTTATAGTCTACAATTCCTGAGAAGACCAGGTACCGCTACCGAATTCTATTTCTCACGCGATGAGGCATTAGGTTTTCTTGATATAATTTATAACACACCAACCAATGGTTTTTGGAATGTGACAGAGGAAAATCTTGATACGGTTGCTGAAGCAATTGCCGATAAATTTAGTTTTACCGTTGAAGAGGTGGATTAATGCTTATGTATCAAAAGATGAGAATAAAAAATATATGATTTAAATAGAAGAAGGATGCAATACAATAACCCATTGCATCCTTTGTTTTTGTTGTTTTAATTTTTTGCTTTAAAAAAAATATAATGAAAAGAAGATTTTTTTGGGTACTACCTGTATTTATTGCCCTATTTATTTGGGCTTGTTCCTCAGATAGTTCGGATGATCCAGGAACAGATGATGTCACGGGAGGCATGGATGATGATGTAGCACCAGCTATGTTTGATAGAGGAGCAATGCTAACAAACTGGGCAGACAATATCATTATTCCGGCTTATACTTCGTTTTCTTCGGAATTGACGGAACTTAACACAGCTTTTGATGCTTTTTCAGCCAATAGAACGGTGGATAACCTAGTGGCGTTTCGTCAAGCTTGGCTAGATGCCTACATTGCTTGGCAAAGAGTTTCCATGTTTGAGACCGGCCCTGCGGAAACCGTTGGATATCGCTTGAATATGAATACGTATCCTACCGATACAGTATTGTTGGAGTCTTTTGTAGCTTCAGGTTCTTATGATTTGTCTTTACCCAGCAATCGAGACGTAAAAGGTTTCCCTGCCTTGGATTATTTATTAAATGGTTTGGAAACTGATGACATAGCTTTGGTATCAAGATTTGATACCGATTCTGACGCCACAAATAGATTGGCCTACATCAGTGACATCCTTGACGATATGATTGCATTGACCGACCAGGTTTTACAGGAGTGGGAAGGCTCTTTTCGCAACTCATTTGTGAGTAATGATGGCTCCTCGGCTACAGCTTCAACAGATAGGTTCGTAAACGATTTTATTTTCTATTATGAAAAGTTTTTACGTGCAGGGAAAATGGGAATACCTCTTGGGGTGTTTACAGGTACTACCGCTCCAAATACTATTGAGGCTTTCTACAAGGCAGATGTAAGTAGAACTTTGTTTTTGACCGGATTGGATGCCGTACAGGATTTTTTCAACGGAGAGCATTTTGATTCAAGTGCAACAGGTGAAAGTTTAGCTTCTTATCTCCGGTTTTTGAATGAAATCAAAGATGGTGTCGCTCTGGACCAAGTAATCAATGACCAATTCGATTTGGCCGCGGAAATGGTGAATGGTCTGGATACATTTAGAAATGAAATTGAAAATAACAGTCCGCCAACAGATATGTTGATGGCCTATGATGAGGTACAGAGAGCTGTGCCCCTATTAAAAGTAGATATGGTATCCGCCATGAGCATAAGTATCGATTTTGTGGATGCCGATGGAGATTAATGCAAAGTATTTCTAGATATTTTAGTTTAAGTGTGGAGGCCGCCCCTTTGGCGGTCTTTCGTATTTTTTTTGGTGTCATGATGCTTGCAAGCATCATACGCTTTTGGTCTTACGGCTGGATTGAGAAACTATATCTAGAACCTCAGTTCCATTTTTCATACTACGGTTTTGAATGGATAAAACCCATAGGTGTCGCAACTTATGGGATTTTTGTTCTTTGTGGTCTATCAGCTTTGGGAGTTGCACTGGGCTATCGATATCGACCTTCCATTATCTTGTTCTTTCTATCCTTCACGTATATCGAGTTGATGGACAAGACCACCTATCTTAATCATTATTACTTTATAAGCCTACTTTCTTTTTTGATGATTTTTCTACCAGCGTCGGCCTATTATTCCCTTGACGCCAAAAGAAGCCCAAACCGCGCCTATCAATACGTTCCTAGATGGTGTGTGGACAGTATTAAGTTGATGTTAGGGATAGTCTATTTCTATGCTGGGCTCGCCAAACTCAATTCAGATTGGTTGTTCGACGCCATGCCTCTTAAAATTTGGTTGCCATCTAAGTTCGATGTCCCTTTGATAGGTAACTTAATGGGTCAAGAATGGTTACATTATGGTTTCAGTTGGGCCGGGGCCATCTATGACCTTACCATTCCTTTTTTGCTATTGTATTCCAGAACGCGATATGTAGCATTCTTTCTTGTAGTGGTATTTCATGTATTAACACGGGTATTGTTTCCAATAGGGATGTTTCCGTATATTATGATCGTGTCGGCACTCATTTTTTTTGATGCCAAACTGCATCACAAGATATTGGATTGGTTGTCCAGAAGATTAAAAATTACAAAGTCTTACTTTGATAACGGAAAGGCTTTAAAATTTGAAAAGCCCGCTCGGTCAATACTATTGGGGGTTCTCGCCTTGTTTTTTGGTATCCAAGTGCTATTTCCATGGCGTTATGTATTATACCCAGGTGAACTGTTCTGGACAGAGGAAGGATTTCGTTTCTCTTGGCGTGTCATGCTCATGGAGAAATCCGGCTATGCACAGTTTAAGATTGTCGATAAGTCAAACGGCCGTTGGTTTTACGTGAACAATGATGATTTTCTTACTCCTTTTCAAGAGAAACAAATGTCTTTTCAACCCGATTTTATCATTGAGTACGCGCATTTTCTCAAAGAGCATTTTGAAAAGGACGGACATAAAAACATTGCCATTTTTGTAGAGAGTTATGTGGCACTCAACGGAAGGTTGAGCCAACCCTATATTGACCCAAAAGTAGATTTGACACAAGTACACGATTCTTTTAAACACAAATCGTGGATATTACCCTTCAATGATGATATTAAAGGCCTTTAGGAGTTTTTTTGTTTTATGTTTTTTTACGTTTTTGGCCCATGGTCAAGTCACCCTTTCAGGTGTGGTTACGGATAATACAAATAATCCCATTTCCAATGCTGAAGTATACCTGGTACAGTTGGAATTATTAACTACAACCTCCACTACGGGTCAGTTTTACTTTGAGGATGTGCCGCAAGGTAACTTCAAACTGATTGTTTTTGCCTTTGGATACAGAACTTGGGAACAGGAGGTACAATTGTCGTCAAATCAGGAAATTAGCATTTCTATTGAGCCACTTGGTGAGCAGTTGTCCGAAGTGGTGCTCACCCAGGAACGTGAAAAAGTGTTTGGGTTACAACAATTAAAAAAAGTTGAGGGTACTGCAATTTATGCAGGAAAGAAAAGCGAAGTGGTTTTGTTGGACAACATTACCGGAAACTTGGCAGCAAACAATCCCAGACAGATTTATAGCCAGGTTGTAGGGCTCAATATATATGAAAATGGAGATGCGGGGCTACAACTAAATGTCGGGGGTAGGGGACTGGACCCCAATCGAACGGCCAATTTCAATGTACGCCAGAATGGATATGACATCAGTGCTGATGCATTGGGATATCCAGAGAGCTATTATACTCCGCCCGCGGAAGCGCTTCAAGAAATTCAGGTGGTTCGTGGTGCTGCTTCCCTACAGTACGGTCCTCAATTTGGAGGACTTATCAATTTTAAGTTCAAAAAACCCAATCCGAACAAAGAAATTGAGTGGGTATCCAGACAAACGTTAGGGTCTTTTGATTTACGCACCAGTTTCAACAGTCTAAGTGGTACCGTTGGCAAATTCAGTTATTATACCTATTTCAATTATAAAGAAGGAAATGGATTTAGGCCCAATTCCAGTTTCAATAGCAGGAATTACTTTGGGAATTTTGGGTATCAACTAACGGATAAAACAAAACTGACTTTTGAAGCCACATTGTTCAATTATTTGGCCCAGCAGCCTGGGGGTTTGACCGACTTACAATTTAATGAAGACCCTACTTTTAGCAATCGTCCACGTAACTGGTTTGATGTAGATTGGAAATTGTTCTCCTTACGAATGGACCATAAGTTTTCCAGCAAAACTGACTTCAGCTTAAATCTTTTCACACTGGACGCCTCACGTAGCGCTATCGGCTTGCGAACCAATAGAGTAGATTTGGTTGATGACCCAAATGAACCTAGGGAGCTGCTCATTGACAATTTTAAAAATTGGGGAGCTGAAGCTCGTTTGTTGACGCGGTATAAAATTAAGAACCAGGGTGCTGTTCTTTTGATAGGTTCAAAATATTACCAAAGTAATAACAACCAACTTCAAGGTCCTGGGAGTGCATCAGGTAATGCTGATTTTGTATTGCGGGATGATGAATTCCCAAACTTTGTCAATCAAGCCCAGTTTACGTTTCCAAATTTAAATTTGGCCTTGTTTGGAGAAAATATTTTCAACTTATCCGATACCTTTTCTATAACCCCAGGTTTTCGATTCGAATACATAAAAACAGAGAGCTCTGGGAGTTTTCGGGAAATTGTTTTGGATTTGGCCGGGAATCCCCTATCCAACGAGGAGATTCCAGAAAATCGAGATTTTGAAAGAGGTTTTGTCATTTTAGGAGTGGGAGCGTCCTATAAACCCAGCACTACTTTTGAAGTGTATGCCAACTTCTCACAGAATTATCGTTCGGTGACCTTCAATGACATTAGAATCACAAATGATTCCCAGCGTATAGATGAGGATATAACCGATGAAACCGGGTTTACTGCAGACTTTGGAGTACGGGGGCGGCTTGATGATGTGTTGTCCTATGATGCAAGTGTGTTTGGCCTCCTTTACGATAATCGTATCGGTGAAACCGTAGACCCAGAGGATGGCGTAGGTACCCTAAGGGGAAACATCGGTACAGCTTTTATTTATGGTTTTGAAGGATTTGGTGATTTGAGCATTAAAAATCTATTGGCACCCAATGAGGAAAAGTTGAGATTGAATGTATTCGCCAACATTGCAGTTACGGATTCGGAGTACACAGAATCGGACCAAAACAACGTAGAAGGGAACAAAGTTGAGTTTATACCAAATATCAATTTGAAAAGTGGATTGAATTTTGGTTATGGGAACCTGTTGGGTAGCGTTCAATACACTTTTATAGATGAACAATTCACTGATGCTACCAATTCACCTCCCTTATTTGAAGATGCTAGAAACGCTGGAATTATCGGAAGCATTCCTTCTTATGATATTTTGGATGTATCCCTTTCGTATACCTATAAAAAATTCCGGCTTGAAGCCGGAATCAATAATGTTTTGGATAATTCATATTTCACTCGTAGAGCGACCGGATATCCAGGGCCAGGGATAATACCCGCTGAACCAAGGACGTTTTATACTACTTTACAAGTGAAATTGTAGAAACTTCCTTTACGCAGTGGCCTGAGGCGCCCATTTGGAACATAACATTTCCTTGGATGCTTTTCCAGGGTGAGGGCAGGTAGGTGTGCTGAAACGAGAACAAGTTCCGCAATTCATATTGTCCTTCAGGGCATCCATCATGGAAAAACTATCGCAGGTGTGTCTCTCGGATACTGGAATGTTGTGTTGTGCACAAGTATTACCTTCCATAAAGTTTGTGCAATTCGTACAGTTTGTAGCAAGTCTAATAGGCATAACAATCTTTTTTTAGTTACTCAAAATTAGAATCACTACGTCTTAGAACCAATTTAAATAACTGTATTTCAGATATTTGTATTTAGATTGATTAAAAAAAGAAAGCGGCAGAATCCTGTTGCCGCTTTCAAACCTACTAACTCCTGAGAACACTTAGGAAGTTAGTTTTCTATGAATCTATAGTTGATGTCTTTTACTTTAAGGATAGGTATCTTTTTGGTCTCAAAACTGAGTAAAACATGGAGTTCAAAAAGCTCTTCCTCTGAGACAAGTATAACAAAATATTTATTACCCACGGAAATGGGAATCTTTTTTGAGCGGAACGTGTCAGCATGGGGAGAGTCCCATTTGTTCTGCATAAGCACGGATATGTAGGATTTAAAACTCTCCAATTCCCATTCGTAGAACTCAAAGCACAAATTGTTGAAGGTAATCTGAAACAGTTTGGAGCTATCACAAAAGGTAAAGCATCCGTTCTTTGTCTGGTTCAAAAATTTGAGTGTTGTATTCATACTGTTGAATTGATGCTCAAATATACTATTATTTAAAACAAGTCTAAATAAAAATAAATAGAATTTGAATTGGAATCCTTCGTTTGTGATGCAAGTGGGACTTCATATAAAATATGGTATATTTGCACGCAATTAATCCGTAATTGCAATGGAAGCTCATCTTTCAAAAATTGTTGGCGAAGGACTTACTTATGATGATGTCCTACTAGTTCCAGGTTATTCCGAAGTACTTCCCCGAGAAGTAAGTATTCAAACCAAGTTCACAAGAAACATAAATATTAACGTTCCTATTGTCTCTGCAGCAATGGATACTGTTACCGAATCACAAATGGCCATTGCTATGGCCCGTGAAGGAGGTATTGGTGTGCTCCACAAAAATATGTCTATTGAACAGCAGGCCAACAAAGTAAGAAAAGTAAAGAGGGCAGAAAGCGGGATGATTATGGACCCGGTGACTCTACCAAGGGATTCTTACGTGAGAGATGCCAAAGCGAGTATGAAGGAGCATAGCATTGGAGGTATTCCCATAGTTGATGATGAACAGAAGCTAATAGGAATTGTCACCAACCGTGATTTACGTTTCGAAAAAAACAATGACCGACCCATTTCTGAGGTCATGACGTCTCAAAATCTGGTTACTGTAGGTGAAGGAACTTCTTTAACTGAGGCTGAAGTAATTCTACAAGAAAATAAGATTGAAAAACTTCCTGTAGTAAATGCCGATAATAAGTTGGTGGGACTCATAACCTTTAGGGATATAACCAAGCTCACGCAAAAACCGACGGCCAACAAAGACCAATACGGCAGGCTTCGGGTTGCAGCGGCTATTGGAGTAACTCCAGACTCAGTGAATAGGGCAGAAGCCTTGGTCAACGCTGGCGTGGATGCCATTGTGATTGATACGGCACATGGGCATTCAAAAGGAGTGGTAGGTGCTTTAAAGGCAGTAAAAGAAAAATTTCCGGAGCTTGACGTAATTGTAGGTAACATCGCTACCGGTGAAGCCGCAAAGTATTTGGTGGAAGCCGGAGCTGATGCCGTGAAAGTAGGTATAGGACCTGGTTCCATTTGTACAACCCGGGTAGTTGCAGGGGTTGGATTCCCTCAATTCTCAGCTGTGTTGGAGGTAGCTGCAGCCATAAAAGGCACTGGAGTACCTGTCATTGCTGATGGGGGTATTCGATATACCGGCGATATTCCGAAAGCCATTGCAGCTGGAGCAGATACCGTAATGTTAGGTTCTTTGTTGGCTGGTACAAAAGAATCTCCGGGCGAGACCATTATATATGAAGGACGAAAGTTTAAATCCTATCGTGGAATGGGTTCGGTGGAAGCCATGAAAGAAGGTAGTAAAGACCGCTATTTCCAAGATGTGGAAGATGATATCAAAAAATTGGTTCCTGAAGGAATTGTGGGCCGTGTTCCCTATAAGGGAGATTTGTATGAGAGCATGCACCAATTTATCGGGGGGTTGCGCGCAGGAATGGGATACTGCGGAGCCAAGGATATTGAAACCTTAAAAGAGAGTGGACGCTTCGTGAAAATTACCTTTAGTGGTATCAACGAAAGTCACCCTCACGATGTTACCATTACCAAAGAAAGTCCGAATTATAGCAGATAAGATTAATTATTTGCTCGCCTTATCGTATTCTTTCCAGTCTTGGTTTTTGTAAATATCGTCACCGAAGTATCGAGCGATTTTTAAAAAGGGTTTGGCTTTTTGGTATCCTGGAACAGGGGAAAGCATGTTTAATTTTTCATCAAGAAACACTACAGTCGGATAGCTCATTTTACCTTGAAGCAGGGCAGCTGCCAACTCGTGATACCCTCTTCTTCCGGAAGGCACGTATTTGAAAGTTTTTCCTTGGTATTCTATAGGGTCCTTTCCTTCGGCATCAAACTTCACCATATAAAAGTTGTCTTGCATATAGGCGGCCACTTCAGGGTTTTGAAAAGTGTCCTTATCCATTTTCTTGCACCAGCCACACCAATCAGTGTATATATCGATAAAAATCTTCTTCGGATTGGATTCGTTTTGGGCAAGCTGTACCGCTTCATCCCAACTAATCCATTGAACGGCCTGGGCCTGGGCATTGAATCCGGATAACAGGATGAGCAATAAACTGATTTGGGAAAATAGAGTAAAAATAGAACGCATAAGCATTGATTTTGAGGGTTTAGTCCAAAGACTCTATCAAAACTAACGAAAATTATGCCAAATTAGTGTTTAAGAGATTAGTTCCAATATTAGGATAAGCGTCCCCATTAGCAAACATAGTGGCGAATAGTACCTAGTATCCAAAGCAGAGAATTTGCTGTTCTTTGAAGTTTTAAAAAAACCGACGTATTTAAAATCACCTAGTGCCCTTATAATAAAAATTACGCCTATTCCAATGGAAACGTATCTGAGCCAAGGAAAATCAAAGTAAAGAATCACCCTATTTAAAAAAACAAGGGCAAAACCTAATAAGACTAGACCAACAAAGGCAGCTGCCAGTTTTCCGGGAGTTTTTACCTTTTTCTCGACTCCAATGGTTGGCACCACATTTTCAGGATTCTTTATTCCAAATATGGCCCAATAAAAGTGCAGCCCGGCCAAAAAAATAAATGTAATGGATATAAATATGGCCAGTACGTCCATATCTACTTTACAATGGCTTTTGGGGTGGATTTATCAAATAATTCTTGGACATCCACTTGATTATGAAGTATGTCATCAAAAGTCTCCCTTTTTCTAATCAAATGTGCTTTTCCGTTGTACCACAGTACTTCGGCGGGGCGATATCTTGAATTGTAGTTACTGGCCATTGTAAAACAATAGGCCCCTGCATTTTTGAAACACAGAATATCCCCTTCCGAAATCTCATTGATTCTTCTATTGCTACCAAAAGTGTCGGTTTCGCAAATGTATCCTACAACAGAATAGTAGCGTTCCCTTCCCTTGGGATTGGAAATGTTGGAAATTTCATGGTTAGAACCATATAACATAGGTCGAATCAAATGATTGAAACCGGAATCAACACTTGCAAAAACGGTAGATGTGGTTTGTTTTACGACGTTTACTTTGGCCAAAAAGTATCCTGCTTCACTGACCAAAAATTTACCAGGTTCAAACGCTAGAGTGAGTTCCTTTCCATATTCTTCACAGAATTGGTTGAAACGAGTGGTAAGCTTCTTGCCCAATTCCTCGATATTGGTTTCAATGTCCCCAGCCTTATAGGGTACTTTGAACCCACTCCCGAAATCTATGAATTCGAGATTTTTGAAGTTTTTGGCAGTTTCAAATAAAATTTCAGAAGCATACAGGAAAACATCAATATCCAAAATATCGCTTCCCGTATGCATGTGGATTCCGTTGATGTTCATATTCGTAAGCTCCACTATACGCAACAAATGTGGTATTTGATGTATGCTGATTCCGAATTTGGAATCAATATGCCCTACGGAAATATTTGAATTTCCACCCGCCATCACATGTGGATTGATTCGGATGCATACCGGAATATTGGGAAATTTGTTCCCAAATTGTTCCAGAATGGACAGATTGTCAATGTTTATTTGAACCCCAAGAGCGGCCGCCTCCTCAATCTCTTCAAGGGAAACACCGTTGGGAGTAAAGATTATGGATTCCGGTTGAAACCCTGCCATCAAGCCCAATTTCACCTCTTGAATGGAAACGGTATCCAAACCTGCACCAAGCTTGTTCATCAAACGAAGCACAGCAATATTGGAAAGCGCTTTAGCGGCATAGTTCAAACGAAGTTTGCCCACTCCAGAAAATGCATTGTTCAAGCGATTGAACTGAGACTCAATCTTATTGGCATCATACACATATAAAGGTGCATCAAATTCTCTGGTGATTTCTAATAAGGTATTGGAATCCATAAAAATAAACTTTTGACAAATCTAACAGAAGCAACTAAGTTCTACAAGAACACATTTTGAAATTAATATTAATATAACAAATTGTTATAAAAATAACATAACAATAAAACGTAAATCCTTGCCACTTCTAGGAGGTCATTGTACATTTAGAACAAAATACCAGCATGACATTACCCCTATTCCCATTACAATCGGTCTTCTTTCCAGGAGAAACGGTTCCCCTACATATTTTTGAGGAACGTTATAAACAGCTTATCAATGATTGCAGAAACGAGGCCGTTACCTTCGGAATCCCCGTTTATATTGATAACTCCATTGCCTTCGGAACCGAGGTTCAATTGGTTGAAGTGGTAAATACTTACGAAGGAGGTGAAATGGATGTGGTGTGCATTGCCCGACAGGTGTTTCGAGTGCTATCTTTCGAGAACCAGATGGAAGGAAAACTATATGCTGGCGGTGAAGTTGAGTTTTTGGATATGGAAAATGATGCCGATGATGAGCTCAGGGAAACCGTTTTGGATAAAATTGAAAAACTGTACGATTTAATGGAGGTGCCTTTTACGAAAATCTCACCGAAACAGTTCAATAGTTATTCCCTTGCCCATAAAATGGGATTGTCCTTTCAACAAGAATATCAGCTGCTACAGATTGCCAAGGAAACGGATAGGCTGTTATTTATAAAGCGACATTTGGAGACAACTTCTGAAGTTTTGGAAAGCATAAATCGTACGAAGTCCATGATAGAAATGAATGGTCACTTCAAGAATTTTGACCCTCTGGATTTTAAGGATTTTAAAGTATAAGTTCTTTAGGGTAATTACCTTTCGTTTTCTATTTTTGTCAGCAATTTAAAGTTACTTCTAACATGAATCTTCACGAATATCAAGGAAAAGAGATTTTGGCAAGTTTTGGTGTACGAATCCAACGAGGCATCGTAGCCAGAAATGCCAAAGAAGCTGTGGATGCAGCCAAACAATTGACCCAAGAAACTGGAACTGGATGGCACGTTATCAAAGCCCAAGTTCACGCCGGGGGCCGAGGAAAAGGTGGAGGAGTCAAGTTGGCCAAGAATTTGAAAGAGGTAGAAGAGTTGGCAGGAAGTATAATCGGAATGAATTTGGTTACCCCTCAAACTTCAGCAGAAGGGAAGAAAGTACATCAGGTATTGGTTGCGGAAGACGTATACTATCCTGGGGATAGCGAAACCAACGAGTTCTATATGTCCGTTCTTTTGAATAGGGGAACAGGCAGAAATATGATTATGTACTCCACAGAAGGTGGTATGGATATCGAAGAGGTTGCCGAAAAAACACCTCATTTGATTTTCACGGAAGAGATTAATCCAGCAACGGGCTTACTTCCTTTCCAAGCTCGTAGAATTGCTTTTAATCTTGGCCTTTCCGGTCAGGCATTTAAAGAGATGCTCAAGTTTGTTTCTGCTTTATATAAAGCCTATGAGCAAAGCGATGCAAGTCTTTTTGAAATCAATCCGGTACTAAAGACATCGGATGATAAAATCATGGCAGTTGATGCTAAGGTTTCTATTGATGACAATGCTTTGTATAGAAGAAAGACCTATGCAGAAATGCGCGATTTACGTGAAGAGAATCCGATTGAGGTGGAAGCTCGTGAAGTAGGACTGAATTATGTAGACCTTGATGGTAATGTGGGTTGTATGGTAAACGGTGCTGGTTTGGCCATGGCTACCATGGATTTGATTAAAATGGCGGGTGGTGAGCCCGCCAACTTCTTGGACGTTGGAGGAACCGCAGATGCTAAACGTGTAGAAGAGGCTTTTAGGATAATCTTAAAAGACCCTAACGTAAAAGCGATATTGATTAACATCTTTGGTGGAATTGTTCGTTGCGATAGAGTTGCCCAAGGTGTTGTGGATGCATATAAAAATATGGGAGACTCCATTCAAGTGCCAATCATTGTAAGACTGCAAGGGACCAATGCGGAATTGGCAAAAGAGATTATTGACAATTCAGGTTTGGCGGTACACTCTGCTGTGCAATTCAAGGAAGCTGCAGATAAGGTTAAAGAGGTACTGGCTTAAGAAGCAGAAACATAACATTTTTAGAAGGGCTTGATTTTTCAAGCCCTTTTTTTGTGATAATTTTTTATTAATCTCAAAAAGAAATCCCAAATCGATACCAAACTTGTGTTAAACGCTCTTTTTTCTAGAAACAATTTTGAAAATTGATGATACAATTCATATCAATTAAATATTCATCATTAATCAAAAAACAGTATGGGAAAATTAAGTTTAACGATAGCTATGGCTATCATGTTAGTGTCTGGTAGTGTTTGGGCTACCCCTCCGGAGGAAAATAATGAGGTAAAAACCTTATCGGAACAAATTCAGGAAATTCTATCCGACAACTCCATCTACGTAAAAAAGGAGGATTTGACCGCAAGAGTTCTATTTACTTTAACCGAAGACAAACGTATTGTCATTTTGGCCATTAAAACAGAGTATTGGGATGTGAGAGGTTTTCTCAATAGAAGATTGGATAAAAAGAAAGTGGACATAACCCATTTTGAGGTTGGGGAACAGTTTGTAGTTGATGTAAGATTGACTTCGTGATGGTGTTGTGTTAGGTCTTTTATCCGAGGAAGGGTAATGTTCAGTTAACATTACCCTTTTCTGGTATCCTTTGAATATCTCGGAATTGTGTGAAAGAAAAAATGTTTTACAAACCATTCTTTCATTTTCAAAAAACATATTAAGAAACTTTAATAAATAAAATTCATCATTGGAGTTTCAAATTGTTCCGTAACCAAATATTAGCGTCATGTTAGTAAGTTTAATAATGGGTTAAATCAAACTTTTATGAACCTATTGCGGCAATATTTGGGTTTAACTTTGATGTGTCTTTCAAAAAGATACGTTCTTCAAAATCTCGGGTTTGGGCTTTTGAAAAGGAACTTCAAAACGTCTATTTCCCAGTAAAATCAATTATATATAAACAAATCAAAAAAACGAAATGTCATTATGAGAAAAATGAGTTTAGCCTTTATGGCCATGTTATTGCTTTCAACTGTAAATGTTGGAGCTAATGAAGGGAACAAGCCTGTTAAAAAGCTTTCTGTTCAGATTCAAGAGATGCTGAACATTAATTCTTTTCAGTTGGAAGAAGGCGAGATAAAAGCGGAAGTGCGTTTTACCATTAATAAAAAAGGTGAAATCGTTGTACTTTCTGTAGATACCGAGCATCTTACCTTGGAAGGTTTTGTGAAAGGTAGGTTGAATTACCAAAAAGTTGAGTTAGCAAACATAGAAGAAGGGAAAATTTATACAGTTCCCGTCCGAGTAATGGCTTAGAGTTTGAATTCTTTGAGTCGGTCAAAAAATCCTGGAATTCATCCAGGATTTTTTTGTACACTAAAACTACAGGAATTGAGTTATCCTATAGGAGGTAGCTCTAAATTTACCTTATGGATTCATACGAAGAAAAATTAAATATTTTGTCTGAAATGATTGCTTTTGCTAGGGTGGACCAGTCCATCAAGGATTCGGAATATCAGTTTTTGGTAAAAGTAGCTTCCAATCTTGGTATAGACAAAGCTACCTTTGATGAATTGTTGAAAAAGAAAACCACAAAGCCTGTTCTAAAATCCCAAGCAGAACGTATCGTTCAATTTCATAGACTCCTCTTATTAATGAACATTGATGAGGAGCAACATGAAAAAGAAATAAATTCACTTCACACTATGGGCCTTAAAATGGGATTGCCTCCAACCGGAATCGCACAAGTCCTGAAGGTAATGCACAAGTACCCCAACAAGATTGTTCCTCCAAAAGTCCTAATAGATATTTTTAAAGCACAATACAATTAATGACATAGTGTCATTGTATTTTGTTAATAAAATGCCAAAATGACATTAAAAATGTGTTGGTACGGCATTTGAACATGATATTACGGTTTTAATTCTAAACATAAAATTGATTTACCATGAGTATTGTAAAAAGAAATAATCTGTTTTTTCCTTCATTCGTAAATGATGTTTTTGGACCTGATTGGTTCGGGGGAGTAGATAAATTGCACACAAACCTTCCTGCCGTTAATATTAAAGAAAACGAAGCTGGCTATGAATTGGAGTTGGCCGTTCCAGGAGCTAAAAAAGAAGATTTTAAAGTTGAAGTGGACAATGACGTACTTACCATTTCCAGCGAAGGAAAAACTGAAAATGTTGAGACCAAGGAAAACTTTACAAGAAAAGAATTCTCTTATACTGCGTTTAAAAGAGCATTCACTTTGCCGGAGACCGTTGATGGTTCCAAAATTGACGCAACCTATGAAGATGGAATTCTGAAATTAGCATTACCCAAAAAAGAAGAAGCTTTGCCCAAACCCAAAAGATTCATTGAAATAGGGTAGGGTAAATAAAAAACACCAACGTAGGTGTTTCATGATGATTGGTTTAGTTGGTTAGTTTGAAGGCGCGCCCATTTATGGGCGCGCTTTCTTTTCAGTCTTGTTCTTGGAGTAATTTGATTTCGTCACGCAATTTAGCCGCCTCCATAAAATTGAGTTCTTTGGCCGCTTTTTCCATGGCCTTTCGTTTTTCCCGAATCAATTTTTCTTTTTGGTCTTGTGTTAGGTATTCTAAATCAGGTTCAGCTGCGCGTAATTCTTCTTTCTGAAAATGATACGTAGAAACCGAATTCTTGGCAAGAGCATTGTCTAAGTTCTTTTTGAGGGCCTTAGGAACGATGTTATTTTCTTTGTTATAGGCCATTTGTTTATCTCTACGATAGTTTGTCTCATCAATTGTCTTTTGCATACTGTCGGTTATGGTATCCGCGTACATTATAGCTTTTCCATTGAGATTCCTTGCTGCCCTACCTACGGTTTGAGTCAATGATCTATTGCTTCTTAAAAAGCCTTCCTTATCCGCGTCCAAGATAGCGACCAAAGAGACTTCTGGTAAATCCAATCCTTCACGAAGCAAATTGACCCCAATCAAAACATCAAATAGACCTTTTCTTAAGTCCTGCATAATTTCGACACGTTCCAAGGTATCAACATCACTATGAATGTATCTACAACGAACTTCAATCCGTGCAAGGTATTTGGCCAATTCTTCGGCCATACGTTTGGTCAAAGTGGTTACCAAAGTGCGTTCATCCAGTTCAACACGCTGCTGTATTTCTTCCACTAAATCGTCTATCTGATTTTTGCTGGAACGTACCTCAATTTCAGGGTCTAGTAAACCTGTGGGCCGTATTACCTGTTCCACATAAATTCCTTCACTAAGCTGGAGTTCGTAATCCGCAGGCGTGGCACTTACGTATAGCACTTGGTTCTGGAGTGCTTCAAATTCTTCAAATTTTAAGGGGCGGTTGTCCAATGCAGCGGGAAGGCGGAATCCATATTCTACTAGATTTTCCTTTCTCGAGCGGTCTCCACCATACATGGCATGTACTTGTGGGATGGTAACATGACTTTCATCAATGACCATCAGGTAATCATCTGGGAAGTAGTCTAAAAGACAGAAAGGGCGTGTTCCGGGTTCTCGGCCGTCCAAATACCTTGAATAGTTTTCTATTCCCGAGCAATACCCCAATTCCCGAATCATTTCCAAATCAAAATTGGTGCGTTCTTCCAACCTTTTGGCTTCCAAAGGCCTTCCAATCTCCTTGAAGTAATCGATTTGTCCTACCAAATCATCTTGTATTTGGATAATAGCATTTTGAAGAATGTCCGGTGAAGTAACGAACATGTTAGCTGGATATATATTGAGATTTTCGTAGACTTCAATAACGTTGTTGTTAAAGGGGTCCAACGCTTCAATTTCTTCAATCTCATCGCCAAAAAAGTGAATTCTAAAAGCATGATCGGCGTATCCTGGAAAAACATCAACTACATCCCCCTTTACTCGAAAGTTTCCATTTCTGAAATCGGCAGTTGTCCTGGAATACAGACTTTGAACCAGTTGTTTTAAAAACTTTGTTCTGGAAATGACCTGATCTCTATGGATGGAAATCACATTTTTTTGGAACTCGATGGGATTCCCAATACCATATAAACAAGAAACTGATGCCACTACAAGAACATCCCTTCTACCTGACAATAAAGAAGAAGTGGTGCTCAATCTCAGTTTTTCAATGTCTTCATTTATAGATAGGTCTTTTTCTATATAAAGTCCACTAGTGGGGATATAGGCTTCAGGTTGATAGTAGTCATAATACGAAACAAAATATTCTATGGCATTGTTTGGAAAAAACTGCTTGAACTCTGAGTAAAGTTGGGCTGCCAAAGTCTTGTTATGAGCCAGAACCAACGTAGGTTTTTGAACGGATTCAACCACATTGGCCACTGTAAAAGTTTTCCCTGATCCGGTAACTCCCAAAAGGGTTTGATGAGGTTCGCCCTGTTCGATTCCGGTAACCAGTTGCTTAATAGCCTGAGGTTGGTCGCCAGTGGGTTTGAACTCCGATACTACTTGAAATTTCATGCTTTAAAATTACGAAAGCATTGAGCCAAAATAAAGGAAGGAAGGGATTATCTTTTAAGGGTGAAATGACCTTGAAAAACTCTATTATCTGTATCAATAGCCCTAAACCAATAATCTGAAGAAGGTAAAGGTCGACCATTGAATGTTCCATTCCATCCTTCCGAACTTTGAAGCATTTGAAATAAGAGTCGACCAAACTTGTCAAAAATAGATATTGATGCAAATTGAACCTCTTCCGCATTTGGAGGAAGCTCAAATCGCCAAAAATCATTTATTCCGTCTCCGTTCGGAGTAAAAAATTTGGGAAAACCCTCTGACACCAAATCTTGGGATACATCTACAGGCAATGTACACCCATCTAGACTGGTATCCCGAACATACACTATGTTATTACCACGCGGTACGTTTGTAAACACATTGCTGTTTTGATATGGGCCATTTATATCATTTATGGCATACTCATATACTCCGTTACCACTAACATTGACCATTAGCGTCAAATTATCACCGATACGTTCTACATCCACAGAATTTACTGTAGGCCCTGGTGCCACGTTCACGGTAAACGTTTGAGAAGAGGTACAGGGAATATTATTTCCATTTGAATCTACAAAATCCGTTACATCCAGTCGATAGATTCCACCTTCGCTTATCTGTACTTCGGAGGTTTCGGAAAGTAACTCAATCTCTGTTCCTCGTGATGTAACACTTGCCCAACGATAGCTCTCGGCTACAGTATTTGTGGAAAGCGTCAAGGGTTCTGAATTTTCACATAGCACAAAACTTTCTGGAAAGTCCAATTCTGGGAAGAGAGATACAAAATCTCCAACGGAGGGGTCAAAAAAAGGTCCACACCCAACTGCCGTAGAAAAGCTTTCCGAACCACAATCGGTTGCTTCAACAAAATCATTGAATGGTACAATCGAAATAAACAGTAGGGCATTCGGTTCAAAATCAATTACAAAAGTAGAGGTGGATGTAAATTCTCTTTCTCGGACAAGATCATCTCCTCCCGGTGTAGTACCGATAGTCACACGATATCCTGTTGCACCAGGGACTTCCTCCCATTGTAGCAATGGGGTTAGAGGAACATTTGTGGCACCATTTACAGGAAATGTAAGTCGGGTACAATCTAAACTTTGTGCTACAACTGTCGTCCTGAATGATTCGACTGCGCAATTTACGGCTTGTCCATTTTCGTTCAATGGGGTGATTTGGACAAATATCTCCGAATTAACTGGCAAATCATTTGGTGGATCGAACCGCAGGACATTACCAACATTCGTCTCGGGTAAAATTTCACTTCCATTTGGAGTTGTGCCAATACGAAGCAGATAAGATGTCGCACCTGGAGCAAGATTCCATCTTAAGTTGGTTCTAAAATTTACGTCTGAATCCCCATTCTCTGGAAGACGTAATTGGGTACAATTTGGTGGAGTAGTGATGTCCTCTGTCCTAAAAGATATGCTAGGACAAGTAATGTTGGCACTGGGATTACTAAAGAAAAATAGGGTGATTGTGACAAAAATCTGGGTGTCTTCAGGTAAACCTAAAGGAGGTTTGTATGAAGTACTTGTGCCTAATGGTACATCGTCTACTATATCGTTACCGCCTGGAGTTGTTCCAATTGAAATATTATAGCTGGGTACACCAAATACTTCCTGCCAGCTTATAGTAACATCCACAGGGACATTGTTTGAACCAGGAACAGGGCTCAAAATCTGGGGACAACCTTGGGCGATAATCCAAAAGGGTGAAAAAACCCAAATAATAAATAGCAATCCTTTAAGCATTTGACCAAAATCAAATACTACAAGGTACTACAAATCGCGCTTTTTTAATAATGCGTAGGATAAATAGATAAAAAGGCTAGTCCAAAGGAGTACAATAAGGAACTCGTACCAGTAGACCTGATAATCAAAGCTCATGTTTTCTCCAATCTGTTGTCCAATGTTCTGTACTGCCGACAAACGTGTAAAAGGCTCCTTTATTAGATTGGTCATGGATTCCAAAGGAAAGAAATCCTTTATTCGTTTGGCTGCATCCCAACTCATTACCTTCCATCCTAGAAGTCCAAAAACAATTTGTTCCAAAATGGCCCAAAGAATCAAAAATCCGAGTGCAAAAGCGGAACGCTTTACAAAAATGCCAAGGAACAGACAGAATGAAAAGAATCCAACCAGCTTTACGAAAAAGGCAAGTAGAAATTCCAAATCCGAAAAAATGATACTGATTTCGTTGTAATCTGAATAAATCAATCCTAAAATCAGAGATACTACAAATACAAAAACCGTAGAAATCAATGAGAAAGAAATGACGGTCAGAAACTTGGATAGTATAAACTCCTTCTTGGACAAACCATCAATTAGATTCTGTTTTATGGTCTTGTTGCTATATTCATTGGCCATCATTGAAACAATGACGATGGCAAGGAAAAGCTTGAACAAGGCCGTCATAAATGTGTTGAAATGCCAGATATAGGGAAAATTAAAAATCCCCTGGTCAGCCAGATGAAATTTTACGGGACCAATATCAAATTTAATCGCAGCTATTAGCGCAATGGATGTCAGTAACACAAAATAGGAAGATATAAGAATCTTACTGGCCCTATTGTTCAAAAGCTTTATGAATTCTATTTGTAATAAGCGTACCATTCGTTTTTTTTGATTAGTTGTTTTTGGTTAGGGCAAGGAATTGCTCCTCTAAGCTCTCTTTACGTTTTACCAAATGGGAAAGTACCATACCCTCATCAAAGAGCAGCTTGTTCAAGGCTTCAGCATTCATTTCTTGTTTTAAGTATGCGGTAAGCGTGCCATTTTCCTGATTGATTTTTCCAAAACTGGCATGTTTGTCAAGGATATCTTTAAGTTTATCCATATCGCTGGTTCTAAGCTCAAAGAATCCGTGGCTGGCCAGCATTTCGTCTACTGGGCCCGAGTATAATTTTTCACCTTTTCGAAGGATGACAACATGGGAACATACTTTTTCCACTTCATCCAAGAGGTGTGATGCCAAAAGAATTGTAGTGCCCTGATTGGCAATTTTTTTGATGATTTCTCGAATCTGGTGGATACCTTGTGGGTCCAATCCATTTGTTGGCTCATCCAAAATCAGGATTTCTGGGTCGTTTAATAGGGCAGAGGCAATGGCCAATCGTTGTTTCATACCCAGGGAATAGGTCTTGAACTTGCTGTTTCTTCGTTCCCACAGTCCAACCAATTGCAGTTTTTCTTGGATTTTGTCTTCTGATACCTCCTTTATTTTGCAGACCAGTTTTAGATTCTGAATGGCGGTCATGTAGGGATAGAAGTTGGGGCGTTCAATTATGGCCCCTACTTTTTTTAAGGCGTCGTGAGTGGAAGTCTGTCCATCAAACCAGCTGAAATCTCCTGAAGTTCGGTTAACTACATTCAAGATTATTCCCAAAGTAGTGGATTTTCCACTCCCGTTAGGTCCCAGAATACCATAAACGTTACCCTTCTCTATAGAAAAAGAAAGATTCTTTACCGCAGTGAGGTATCCGAATTTTTTGGTTAGGTTGTTAACCGTGAGTATCGTGCTCAAAATGACGTCGTTTTTTGATTTGTTTGTAGTAACTTGACGAGATATGTTCGTTTTTGTTACAAAATAGAGGAGGAATGTCAGAAGAAAAAATGATGTCAAAGAAAAAACCGGCGTATCCAGTGAACAAAAAATTGGATGGATACCTGAGCCGGTACAGTCGTAAAATTGAGATTCCAATTTTCTATGAAGATCTACTTCGTTTTTCCGGGTCCATAATCGTCTATGATTCCGAAGGAGAAGATACGTTATGGGTAAGGGTGTATTATTCTGATTTTGAACGGGAAGAAATAGATATCAGTTTGAAGAAAGTCTATTCCATCTTACACTCCGATGGGTCAGATCGTATTTTGGATTACTTAACCGTTGATGCTGTTGATTACTGTACCTTTGGCAACTCCAAACCTTTTAGGATAAAAATCAGAAACATTCTAAACGATAACTACACCTATTTCTATGTGAAAAAGACCGATGCTTCACGAGTTTATGGGTTGGAGCTTGAACATATGCTATCGCCCTATAATCTGAACTTTTTGGTTTACGGGGATACACTGATTGAAGAACATATTGCCGGAATCCCCGGTGACGTTTTTATCCACGATATGTTACCAAAATGTACGGAGGCAGAAAAAGCACAGTTGGCCAAAGAGTTTGTGAAATTCAACGAGCGCTGCATGATTCGCTTATTAGGTGATATGAGATCTTATAATTACGTAATCGTTCCTGTACATGATTTTGATCACGTAGTCTATAAAATACGAGCCATAGATTTTGATCAGCAGTGTTTCGAGGGTAAACTCAAGGTATATCGCCCTCAATTCTTCAAAGAGAACTTCCAAATGGTGGAACTGGTGCGTTCCAAACTGCAAAAAAACTCTGTGGATCAATATAAAATCGAAGAACGTTCCATTGTTGCCAAACGAATTATCAGTTCAGGAAACCGAATTAAACGTCTGGTAGGAATTTCCAAGACGGATGATATTTCCCTTGAAGAAAACATTGAAAAGCTCAAGATGGAGATTTATGAGCTCACCAAAGACCTCAATTTCAAAAAATGCAATACCATGGGAGAGGTACTATCCCTTGCTCTTGATTTTGTAAAACGAAACTATCAGGATGTAAACATGACCCAGATTTTTGGGTAGTTTTAGCTTTTCTGCTCTTTGTTGAAATAGACCAGATAATAATACATCTGACGTTCTTCATCCCAACCTTTTTCCACAAATTTTTCTGCAGATTCTGGATTGATGAAATCCATTTTTATCTGGATGTTCGTGTCCAACTGAATCACGTTTTTCATTTTTTTACGTGCATCGGAAACCGCCTTATTGGCAATATCGAAGTTGGATACATCTTCAATGCTGTATTTAGGTCCTTTTTCGACCTTGTAATGCTTAAACTCGGGAATTAATTCCGGATTTTCCATGACCTCGTTCAAGAAGGAACTTTCCTCAAAGGCATCATTCTTTGCGAAGTGGTTCACAGCGCGATTCATAAAAAGCACTTCCTGTTGTTTGTCTTCTGCCGGTAGAACTACATCCTTGGCAAAATTTTGACAGAACTTCAAGTAGTTTTTGGTGTAGAAATTTTCATCCGTTAGTGGAACAAGTCCCAAGAAGTTTTCCAGCCAATATTTGGCATCATACCGATTACTGTCCACTGACAATACTTTGTACCCTTCTTCTTTATCAGTGTTGAAGATAATACAACCTTTATCCAACTTATTGATGTTGATTCCTTGTCGCACCAAGATTTCAAGGTTATCCGTTCGTTCTTCAAACTCAAGGAAATCATGCTTTAATTCACTCTTAAAAATGCCAATAGCATCTGTCTTTTGATTGTCAAGCACTACATCATTAAAGTGGGCAATGTAGACCTCACCACTTTTTATATGGGGATGGTTGGATTGTTGATACAGGTGTTGTGTTAGTTTCTTTGAAACCTCGTGAGACTTTGAAGGGTTCAAGAAAAGCTCCGAAACTAACTTGAAAACCTCATTGAACTCTACGTCGACCTCGTTAAAAAATCGATAGTAGTTTTCCTCCTTTTCTCTAAAAGGCTTAAAGAAATACTCTTTGAGCAATCCAGCCATTTCATCAGAAAGAGAGAAAGGGGAGTTGGACAAAAAAATAGGTTCGTTTTTACTTTTATTCCCTACCCGGTGAAGGGAAATGCTTTCAATTTGAGTAGAATACAGGTTAAGCATGAATATTCCTTGGGTATTGTTTTTAAAGTATAGTTATTAAATATAGCTAGTTCCAGTTTTCGTCAAAATCCAAATCCTCATAGCTATCTATGTCGTCATCTAAATTCATCATGGGATTGGGATTGGACTCAAAACTCTTTTCAGGGGGTGAATCAGGTAACTCTCCGAAACTGAATAATAGATTTGGATACGTTCTTCCATCCTCTTTTTCAACAACGTCCGCCAATTCAACAAAGAAAGTCCACATACTTAGAAAATCATAGACATAGATGAGCTTTGGACTTTCCTCGGTCAGCACATCTTTGAGCAAAGTATTGGACATCAAACGTACATTGGAACCATTTTCGCCCATATCAAAAAGCGCAATTTCTTCGTCCTGGTTCCATTCTTCGTCACATGTGTAGAAGGAGGCCATTTCATTTCCCATGAACCCAAAAGCTTGGGTAACAGCATTGTGAAAATCCTCCAAAGTATCGGTATCCTCGACTTCAATATCCCTAAAAATATCCTCCTCGGCGTCAAGGATAATCCTGATTTTATATATCATCCCAAAAATTTTGAGTGAGTGCAAAGTTAATAAGTTTTGATGGTAGTTTTGGAGCTGAGCGCGTTCAAAACCAGACTAAATTGAAATCCAAAAAGTACGGAGGCCAAAACCAAGTGTGCAGGCTGACTACCAAAGGGGAAATCAATATAGTACATGCTAATGCCTGTGAGTACTTCTAATCCAATTATCGCCATAATCCAATTGATTTGTGCAAGGTTGATTTGTTTTTTCTTCATCAACCACCATATGTATCCATTTACAAGTAGGACCATAATGGAAAGTGAGCGATGCACATAAAACTGAAGCGTTGGGTCTTGAAGCCATAGATTTTTTGCATTTTCTCCAACCAAGTCAATTTGTTCGTCCACGAACTGACGGACCTGTGTTCCCAATATGATTTGAACCAAAGTCAGTAGCAGCGCTCCAACTAAGAAAATTCTAAGCTGGGGGACATGCAATGATTCCTTTATTGGTTTTGTAAGATGAATAAGGTAAATCAAAAGGGCAACAATGACCAAGGCCATCACCATGTGCAATGTGATTTTTACAGGTTCAAGCACAGAATACACTACTGTAGCCCCCAACCATGCTTGAAAACCCATGCCAAACACCACTATCCATGCAAAGAGAGTTATTTTCTTTTGGGTTCTCCAAAACTTAAATGAGTAAAATGCAAGTAACAAAGTAGCTAATCCAGCCAAAGCACCAAGTAATCGATTTATGTACTCAATCCATGTATGCCAAACATTGAAAATGGCATAATCATGTTTGGTGTAGGTATTCCAGTTCTCAGGGTTGAACGAGTCCTTAGTATTAAAATCCTTTTTTGCTATTAGTAGCCCTTCATCTTTGATAATTACCTGCCCTTTCTTAAAGTCCCTATTGGACTCCCACTGTAGGGTTTTTTCTTCTGTAGGGGGAATGTAATATCCAAAACACTTGGGCCAGTCTGGGCAACCCATCCCACTGCCGGTCATTCGAACTACGGCCCCCGCAACAATGACCAGATACACCAAGACCAAACTTATTTTGGCCAGCTTTTTAAAAGAAATAATCATGATGAAACAGGTTTGAGTCCAAGCGATTCCGCTTTTTGTAACATGAACTGGAAAGCTGCTTCATGTTCATTGGGAATTTCTCCCTCGAGGATGGCTTCTTTTATAGCTTCCTTAATTACTCCGATTTCTTTTGAAGGTTTAAGATTGAATGTTTCCATGATTTCTTCCCCAGTCACTGGTGGTTGAAAGTTCCGAACCTGGTCGCGTTCCTCCACTTCAACAATTTTCTCCCGAACAATCTTGAAATTATTCTTGTACTTTTTTTGTTTCCTTGGATTCTTGGTAGTGATATCTGCTTCGCAAAGTGTCATCAAATCTTCGACATAATCACCAGCATCAAACACCAAACGTCTTACCGCCGAATCTGTGACATAATCTTCGGAGAGAATAATGGGTCTGGAACTCATCAAAACCATTTTTTGTACAAACTTCATTTTATCATTCAAGGGCATACGAAGTCTTTTAAACAGTTTGTAAACCATCTTGGAACCTACATACTCATGACCATGAAAGGTCCAACCCACTTTTTTGCTGAACTTTTTTGTAGGCGCTTTTCCGATATCGTGCAAGAGAGCCGCCCACCGTAACCATAGGTTATCCGTGGTCTTGGCAATATTATCCACAACTTCAAGGGTATGCCAAAAATTATCTTTATGGCGTTGTCCTTCCACTTCTTCAATTCCTTGAAGCGCTATTAGTTCGGGTAAGATTAATTGTAAAAGACCAGTTTGATACAATAACTTGAGACCTACGGATGGTTTGGGACTCATCAAAATTTTATGAAGCTCATCCACAATCCGCTCTTTTGATACGATTTTAATACGATTTTTATTTTCTGAAATCGCTTGGTGAGAATAAAGTTCAATCTTAAAATCTAGTTGTGAAGCAAATCGAATAGCACGCATCATGCGTAAAGGATCATCGGAATAGGTAATTTTAGGGTCTAAAGGTGTTCGGATAATCTTTTGAGCCAAATCTTTTCTTCCATTGAAAGGGTCTAGCAACTCTCCAAAGTTTGATTCATTTAAGGCTAGAGCAATGGCATTTATAGTAAAATCCCTACGGTTTTGATCGTCTTTAAGCGAACCATCCTCTACAATTGGTTTTCTACTACTACGCTGATAACTTTCTTTACGGGCTCCCACAAATTCAAGCTCAAAGTCTTTATGCTTAATCATAGCGGTGCCAAAGTTTTTGAAAACAGATACTTGTGGATTTCCTTTCAATTTAGTGGCTACCTTTTGCGCCAATTTGATTCCACTACCAATGGTAACTATATCAATATCCTTGGGTGTACCACGATTTAAGAGATAATCCCTAACAAAACCTCCGATTACATAGGAATCCATACCCAGCTCTTCCGAGGTTTTCCCGATTAACTTAAAAATAGGATGTTGTATGGGTTTTTTATGGAATTCCTTCGTCATCTACTCCCTGATTACCTTTACTTGCCCATCATTACTTAGCTTAATGATGGACGATGGAGGAGCGTTTTTGTTCTCCAAAGGCAAATTTACCACATAGTCCACTCCTTTTAAAATTTTTGGACTAATCGATTCGTAGTTTGTAGGGGTAGGTTCTCCTGAAATGTTGGCAGAGGTAGATACAATCGGTTTCCCGAACTTTTGAATCATACGTTGACAAAATACGTCCGAAGCTACACGAATGGCTAAGGTGTTATCCTCGGCAATCAGGTTTTTGGCAATGCCAATAGGTTCATCAAATACAATTGTGGTAGGTTTTGTGGCGAAGTCCATAATATCATAAGCCACATCTGGCACTTGTTTTACATATCTTTCCAACATGGCTTGATGGGCAACTAAGCATACCAGTGCCTTGCTGTCATCCCGATTTTTAAGTGCATACACCTTCTGGACTGCAGTTTCGTTAGTAGCGTCGCAGCCAATTCCCCAAACTGTATCTGTTGGGTATAGTAACAACCCGCCGTTGGATAGAATTTCAGTTGCTTTGGATATGTGTTCTTTATGTTTTTCCAAACTACTTGTTGTTCAACTCTTTTAATTTCTTGTATCTGCTGTGTACTCCAAGAGCGTTTAGATAGCAAATAATGATTCCCTTTCTACCATCCAAAATTCCCAATCGTAGGATGTAATTATTGAAGAACTTATAAAAAGGGCGAAATAGAAAATGATAAAACCTTGCTTTGTTTCCTTTTTTGAATTCCTCCATTGCCTTCATCTCCCCATACTTAATCATTTTTCCCTTATAATCTTCATAATTGGAATAGGAGTAGTGAATCAATTTGTTCTTAAGTGTGGCAGAATCTCCGTTGACTATAAGTGTTTCATGAACAATTTTTTCTTGGTCGAAACGTACTTTACTCTTTTTGAACAGTCTATAGTTTTTGTCAGTCTGCCACCCACTGAACCGTAAGACCTGGTTTTGGAACATAAACTTCCTTAAAAAATAGTATGCAGAAGCTGTATTGCTCCCATTTGTGACTTCAAGGATTTCATTTTTCAACTCAGGGGTAACTCGTTCGTCGGCATCCAAAAACAAAATCCAATCGTTTTTAGCTTGTGAAAGAGCAAACTCTTTTTGGTCGGTATAGTTCTTAAATTCTCTCTGTATTAGTTTTACCCCTTTGTGGTTTTGGACTTTTTCTGCTGTTGCATCGGAGCTGTATGAATCGACCACAACAATTTCATTGACAAAGCTCAGATTTTCTAATACCGCATCAATATTATCCTCTTCATTGAGGGTAATCAGAAGAGCCGATATATCATTTTTTGCCTTATCCATTCACCAAATAGTCTTCAATTTTCCTGAGTTGTTTTTTCCTGTCAAAGTTCTCTTTAACTTTTATAAATCCATTTAATCCCATTTGGGTTCGTAAATCTTTATTTTCATATAAATCAACAACTTTATCGGCAAAAGCCTCGATGTCGTTTACGTTCAAAAGATATCCAGTTTTCCCGTGTACCACTAACTCTGGATTACTACTGATATCAAACGCTATAATTGGTTTTTTACATAGGGCTGCCTCGGCCAAAACGTAACCGAATCCTTCCCAAAGAGAGGGTAAAACAAAAACATCCGCCTGAAAGAGAAAAGATATTGGATCATGAACAAAACCGGATAGTAAAACATGTTCTTCCAAGCCATGCTCTTTTATCATGGCTTCCAATTCGTTTCTGAGACGACCTTCACCTCCGATAATTACCTTAAAAATAAGTCCCCTTTTCTTCAATTCAATAGCTAATGGAATCAAAAACTTCTGATTTTTTTGATATTCCAACCTACCAAGATTGGCCAAAACAAACTCTTTTTCAGAGGCCTGTTTTATTTTTGTATTGGTATCTACGATATTAATTCCATTGTATATAACCTTGATTTTTTCTTCAGGGATTAGGTTTGGGTTATTTTCCAGAACGGTCTTTTTTGTGGCTATGGAATTTGCTAGAACTTCCGAGATTACTTTTTTGAATAAAAAACGGTTCAAGAAACTGTTTTTAATAGGAATAGCACTTCCGCGACGATATATTATGCGCTTAACTTCTGCTTTTTTAGCTGATGGCCCAGCAATCTTTACATCGCGTGAAAGATTCATTATTATTGTCCTAACATTGTTTTTTTTCAGCAGATTTTTAATTGACGCATGCTTCAGTGGATTCAAAAAACTAAGATTGGTCAATCCTATTCCTTGACAAGGAATTCCAGCTTTCAACAATTTATCATAAAGTACGCTTTCGCTATGAGCTATTACCAAAACACTATGTCCTTTTTGATGTAAATAACTGCTAACTTCAAAATGCCATTTTTCCCCACCGCCCCATGCTTTGGCGGTATTAAAAAAGCACAACTTTTCCATTTTACAGAACCGATTTATAAAGTTCAATCAAATGGTTTGCCACATTTTCGTCTGAAAACCTTTGGGCATAGGCGTATCCTTTCTCAATCATAGATTTGCGCAGGGATTCGTCACTTGTCAATTCCTCAAGTTTTTTCTTTAAGGCATCACTATCATTTGGATTGATATATGCCGTACTGGGCCCTCCTGCTTCAGGAAAGCAACCCCCTTGGGAAGTTATTACTGGGGTTTTGCTAAATAGTGCCTCAATTATTGGTATTCCAAACCCCTCACAAATGGAAGGGTAGCAAAAAATTTTTGCTAATTGATATATTATGGCCAAATCCGCCAAGGGCACATTCTTTAAAAAGTGAACTCTGTTGCTGAGGTCATGATCATTTACATACTTGTGAACCTTTTTTGCATATTTCTTTTCACTACCAATAATTACTAAATGTAAATTTGTATGATGAATGGCTTTCACGAGGGTCAATACATTTTTGCGTTCCTGTATTGTGCCTACATTTAGAACAAACTCTGAGGGGAGCCCGTATTTTTTGACTATATTTTCTTTCTGATTATGATTGTACTGGACTTTGTAAGCGGCATTACAGCCTTGGTATGCCACTTCTATTTTGTCTTCTTCAACCTTCAAATATTTTATTATATCCCTTTTGGTTTGTTCACTAATTGCAATGACTAAATCTGCCCTACGAGCAGCATATTTAAATTTTAGCTTATAAATAAGCCTGTCAAAAGGATTGTAGTAATGAGGATGGCTTAGAAAAATTAAATCGTGAATACTTACTATAGAAGCTATGTTTTTTGATAATCCAATCGGAATTTCTCCCGATAGGCCATGATAAATATCAGGATTATCCAAAACAATTTGTTTGTTAATCGCAAACATTCTCCACAGGGAGGAAAGCTTTTTCCAAAACCAACCTTTGGGATAAATAATTGAAATCTTGTCTTGAGGAAGAATGTTCTCAAAACTTGATTTTTTTGTGTTAAACAGGAAAAAACGCTCGATGTTTGAATTCTGATGTAAAATACGGACAACTTCTCTTCCATAATTTCCTAAACCGGTATTATTATGGAAAATCCTTTTTGCATCATAACTAATTCGCATTCCTTACTTTAGTTTTAACTGATGATTCGTAAAAGTAATTTAAAATAACCATACATACTTCTAAATCCAATCGTCTTCCCTAAAACCAAGAAACCACTTATTACAATGATTCAAAATATCCAAGAACATAACAATCATCAAAAACAACTGAAGGTCTTATGGGTCGAAAAACTCATACCCTTAGACTATAAACAACTGCAGAGATAAAATATACTATGAAGCCAGTAAAGAGACTTTTTTGTTAGGTTTCGTATTGATTGATTTAGTTTTTTGGTTAAAGTTTGGTAACGTCTTGGTCTGATATACGGTTCGGGTTTTCATAATGTGCAGCATTCTATAACGTTCATGTACACTAAGGGCATTCAACCAACAAATCTGGACTCCCCTTTCCATATCCAATACTCCGAGCCTTACAATGTAATTGTACAAAAATCTCCACGTTGGTTTTGCCCATAACTTAAAATAGTTAAAAGACTTACCTTTTAAAAACTCTTCTTGAGCACGTAAACCACCATATCTAAGCATTTTTCCTTTGTAGTCCTGATAGTTTTTGAAGCAATAATGTGTTAACCGGTTTTTTAGAATACCTGATTTTCCATCTACTTCAAGGGTTTCATGAACAATTTTTTTATCAGTATACTTTGCCTTGCTCTTTCTGAAAAGCCTATGGTTCTTGTCTGTTTGCCAACCGCTGAATCTAAGGGGTTGATTCTTAAACATGAATTTTCTGTAAAACCAATATGCTTCACAAGCATTTGGTTTTCGTATAGTTTGTTGTATTTCTTTCCTTAAAGCTGGTGTAACCACTTCGTCAGCATCCACAAAAAGTGTCCAATCATGAGTGGATTGGCTCAATGCATAAGACTTTTGAGCAGTAAAATTTTCAAATGGATGTTGTAAAACCTTGACTTTAGGATGTTTTAGTAGATATTCGTAAGTACCGTCGGTACTGTAAGAATCAACCACTAAAATCTCATCAGCAAACGAAATGGATTCCAAACATCTTTCAATGTATCCTATTTCGTTATAGGTTATGACAAGGGCAGAGAGTTTTGAATTGGCTAATGTTGCCATAATTTATTGGTGTTCGCTCTAATGTTTACAAAACTATAACAAAAAAATGGGGTAAAAATTGTTTGTGAGGTTATTTTCTTACAAAACAATTCGGAATGCTTAAACCCTACTTTTTCGCAAAATTTTAACATTTTAGGTTGTTATTTTTAAGATAATCGAAAAGTCAATAGGTTGCTTCTTTTTATCAAAAAAATGCGGAAAGCTAAGTACGAAACTGCAAAAGTATCAAAAATGAAAACAGATAAACTAGATTATTTAAACGGCTACATCATGCTCGCGCAACGCATTATTAAGAGATGTTTTCTTGTCCGTACTTTCTTTGCGCTTGCCAATAATCAGTGCGCAAGGTACTTGGTACTCACCGGCTGGAAAGGCTTTTGTATAGCTTCCTGGAATGACAACGGAACGTGCGGGCACCCTACCTTTAATTTCGACAGGTTCACCATCAGTAACGTCAATAATCTTTGTAGAAGCAGTTAGTACTACGTTTGCTCCCAAAACTGCTTCTTTCTCTACTCTTACTCCTTCCACTACAATGCAACGTGAGCCAATGAAAGCATTGTCTTCTATGATTACTGGCGCAGCCTGAAGAGGTTCTAACACACCGCCAATTCCTACACCGCCGCTTAAGTGAACATTTTTGCCTATTTGAGCACAGCTTCCTACTGTGGCCCATGTATCAACCATAGTGCCTTCATCAACATATGCACCAATGTTTACATAACTGGGCATGAGTATTGTACCGGATGAGATGTAAGCTCCATGTCTTGCAACGGCATGTGGAACCACACGAATACCTTTCTCTTGATACCCTTTTTTTAAAGGAATTTTGTCATGATACTCAAAAATTCCTGCTTCCAACACCTCCATTTTTTGAATTGGAAAATATAGCACGACCGCTTTTTTGACCCACTCGTTAATTTGCCAGGAATCACCATTAGGCTCAGCACAACGTAGTTGCCCTAAGTCAATCAGGTTAATAACTTCCCGTATTGCATTTTGGGTTATTGATTCTTTCAAAAGTTCTCTATTCTCCCATGCATTTTCTATCAGTGCTCTTAATTCGGTCATGTCAAAAATTTTGGCAAATATAATTGTGTAAAAGGTAATATTCTTAACCATTTTAAGCTCATAACATTTTTAGGGTTATTTTTGGCAAAATTTTACGGTTTGGCTCGAATTTTGGCCCTTGACTATGGAAAAGTTCGTACGGGAATTGCCGTTACTGATGAAATGCAGATAATCGCATCTGGATTGACCACAGTGGAAACGAAAGACTTGATTTCCTTTTTGCAGAATTATATTGTAAAGGAGAAGGTAGAGCTTTTTGTGATGGGACTTCCCAAACAAATGGACAATACGCCTTCGGAATCAGAAACAATGATTCAAGCGTTTTTGGACAAGCTTAAAAAGCAGTTCCCCGATATCCCTGTTGAGAGACAAGATGAAAGATTCACTTCCAAAATAGCCTTTCAATCCTTAGTGGACAGCGGAATAAAAAAAAGCAAAAGAAGAGAGAAAGGTTTGGTAGATGAAATTAGTGCAACGCTAATTTTACAAGCCTATTTAGAAAGAAAAGTATAGTATGATTTTACCTATAGTTGCTTACGGAGAACCTGTTCTTAGAAAACAAGCTAAACAAATAGATGCTGATTATCCCAAGCTTAGTGAGCTTATTGATAATATGTGGGACACGATGTACAATGCCCATGGGGTTGGTCTGGCAGCACCACAAGTTGGCCTGCCCATTCGTTTGTTTTTAGTGGATACTACCCCGTTTTCTGATGACGAAGATTTATCTCCCGAAGAACAAAAAGCCTTGAACGGTTTTAAAAAAGTTTTTATTAATGCCAACATCGAGGAAGAAGAAGGAGAAGAGTGGGATTTTAATGAAGGTTGCTTGAGTATTCCGGATGTGAGGGAAGATGTAAAAAGGAAACCGACTATTACCATCACTTATTTGGACGAGGATTTCAATTCGCATACGGAAACTTATGATGGTCTATTGGCCCGTGTTATTCAGCATGAATACGACCACATTGAAGGTATCCTTTTCACGGATAAACTTTCTTCTCTCAAAAAACGACTTTTGAAAAGTAGGTTGGATAAAATATCCAAAGGAAAAATCAAAGTGGACTACAAAATGCGTTTTCCAAATCTTAAAAAAAGCAGATAGGTCATTCTAGTACTCAAGAAAAGTATAATTTTGCGCGCATAAAAAATAAAATATGGCTCTGGACAAGATTTTATCCATTGGAGGAAAACCAGGTTTATTTAAGCTTCTGACCCAAACTAGAACAGGATTTGTTGGCGAATCTCTGTTGGATGGAAAGAGAGTAAGTGTGGGAATGCGAAATAATGTTAGCGTGCTCTCTGAAATTGCGATATATACCTTGGAAGAAGAAATCCCGCTTAGACAGGTTTTTCAGAAGATAAAGGAAAAAGAACAAGGAAAAAAGACATCCATAAGTCATAAGGCCGAAAAGATTCAGTTGGAGGAGTATTTCTTTGAAATCTTACCAAACTATGATGAGGACCGTGTATATGCCAGTGATATCAAAAAGATTGTCCAGTGGTATAATATACTTTTGGATAATGGTATTACCAATTTCTCTGAAGGAGATACTGAAGATGTTCATTCTGAAGAAGAATAAGAACGTTCTTCACCACTCGATAAGGGGACTGCGATAAAAATTTACATTATTCTTTTCTAGGAAATGGAGCTGTCTTGCAAGTCTCGTTTTATAATCCTCCCAATTGCGATTCTCCGGTGTGGACCAACCCAATTCTGCATATCCAATAACTCTAGGAAACGCCAAATATTCCATTTCTGATGAATTACTAATGGTTTCGGACCACAAGGGTGCTTCAATGCCCAGAATACTTTCTGTGGGAAGGTCTTTTACAAAAGTTGATGGATTCCAAATGTATGCGGAATCTACAGTAATATGACCTGCCCAGTCCAATCCATGTTTTGACAAAGAATCATATTTCATATCCAAATAGGCCTTTTTAGCAGGTGAAAGAATAACCTTATTTCCCTTTTCTGCAGCTTTCAAAGCATTTTCTTCTGTTCTCCAATGCTGCGCAATAGTCTTCGGGCTAATGTCAGCTTCGACAATCTCGTCCCAACCAATCATATTTTTACCATGTTTTTGCACAATGCCTTCAACACGCTCTACAAAATATTTATAATCCTTTTTCTTGGTAACAAAGCTTTCATCGCCCCCAATATGAATATATGGCCCAGGAGTGATGGCAGCCAGTTCTCGAATCACATCATCCAAAAATGAATAGACCGTATCTTTTCTGGTGTTGAAAGAGCTAAAACCTACCCGAGTGCCAGTATAGGACTTTAAAGGCTTTCCAGTTCCGTCCAAAAACGGATAACTTAAACTAGCTGCATTGGTGTGTCCTGGCATATCAATTTCAGGAATGATGGTAATAAAACGCTCGGCAGCATATTCCACGATTTCTTGATAGTCAGATTGGGTATAAAACCCTCCAGCTTCCCCACCAACTTCTGTTTTCCCACCAATTTCTGTAAGTTTTGGCCATGATTTCACTTCAATCCGCCAACCTTGGTCATCGGTCAGGTGCAAATGGAGTACATTCAATTTGTAGTAGGCAATAAGGTCAATGTACTTTTTTACTTCTTCAACAGTAAAGAAGTGACGTGCCACATCCAACATAGTTCCACGATATCCGAAGGTTGGTCTATCCGTAATTTTTCCAGCTGGTATTACCCATAAAGATGAATTTGTGAGGGTATCATTACTCTTTTCTGGAATAAGCTGCAATAGGGTTTGAACACCTCTAAATGCTGCTTCAGGTGTTGGGGCTTGAATTAAGATGGAATCTTGTTTGATTTCCAACTCGTAGGATTCTGATGCAGATAACGCAGTGTTCTTTGATTCCAGAATGAAAATTGAGTTTTCGGGAGCATCTTGGTTTTCGGGTTCAGTTGATGCATTCAAGGGAAGAGAGAGCGTAGTTCTAAACTGAATCTTTTTGGATAAAAACTGACCTACTTTGGAATACAATGTATCCTGTTTATCCGTATAGATGACAGTATTTTTTCCTAACCCAAAGGCATTGTAAGATGCTTGGATGTTTAATGGTTTGGGAATTAAGGCAGATTGACCAAGGTCTGTTTTGGGGAAATTAATCTTCTCTTTCTGTTTTTCGCATGAAGAACAGAAAACCAAAAGAAGAAAAATAAGTAAGGGGTAGAAATAAGGTTTCATTTCCCTAAGGTAACAAAATCCTTTAGGGCTTCTTCCCAAAGATCATATCCCTTAGAATTCATATGAAGACCGTCTTCAATGAACAAATCTCTTTTTAGTTTTCTTTTGTTCAGCATTACTGACCATACATCAGCATAGGAAATCTTACTTCTTTCAGATGCCAAGGCTTTAAGTTTTCGGTTGAGACGTCTATATCTTGACCTAAACTTCCAGCGGGATATACTAGGTTTTGCAGAAATCAATACAATTTCCATGTCTGGTCTCTGTTGTTGAAGCGTATCTAAAACTTGTACAAAAGTTCCAATGATTTTTTTCGGTCTTTTTTTTGCGAAAATGTCGTTGTCTCCTTCATAAATGAATACTTTACTTGGATTGTAATCAAGAATAAGCTCATTTAGAAAGTTGGCCAAGTCAGAAGTTTGTGAGCCTCCAAAACCTGTATTCAAAACTTGATTTTCTGGAAAACGTTCTTGTAAATCTTTCCATAACCGAACACTGGAACTTCCT
Organism: Flagellimonas meridianipacifica; assembly: GCF_003001695.1. Classification (GTDB taxonomy): domain Bacteria; phylum Bacteroidota; class Bacteroidia; order Flavobacteriales; family Flavobacteriaceae; genus Flagellimonas; species Flagellimonas meridianipacifica. Next base: position 535,947 of record NZ_PVYX01000002.1, read on the forward strand.
GTAAACAGAATAGAGGGTTTGGACCTGTCCCAAATCGTATCCATTCTTTCTTGAATTTCCTTTACCTCTCCATAAAAGGGCAATGAGCCTTGTCCATAGGAGGTTCCAATGCAGATAAATAGAAACATTAGAAAAGAAAGGTGGTATAGGATTTGCTTCAAAATATTACTGTTTTTCAAAGGTCTGACTAAGTACTTCTTGAGAGTTTGTTCCCATCATCACTTCAAACTCACCGGGTTCTACTACAAAATCATAATTATGATTATAAAATCCAAGTTCAGCATCGGTTAAAACAAACTCCACTACTTTAGATTCTCCAGGTTGTAAACTAATCTTTTTGAATCCTTTTAACTCCTTTATTGGACGGGTCACGCTGGCCACTTTATCTCTTATATAAAGTTGCACAACCTCCTCACCAGCAACACTTCCTGTATTTTTTATAGTCGCACTGACCTTTATGGCACTTTGATCTGAAGCATCTATCTTCAATTCACTGTACTCAAATTGGGTATAGCTCAAGCCATATCCAAAAGGATAAAGAGGAGAATTTTGTTCATCGCTATAATGTGCCCAGAACACGTTGGGCTGAGGGTCGGGTCTTCCAGTACTGAAATGATTATAATAGATAGGAATCTGTCCAATGCTTCTTGGAAAGGTCATGGGCAGTTTCCCGCTAGGGTTATAATCTCCAAAGAGCACTTTGGCAATAGCATTTCCTGTTTCTGTTCCAAGTTGCCATGTTTCTAAAATTGCCGGCACGTTTTCAGCTTCCCATTCAATAGTAAGTGGGCGACCATTCATCAAAACGAGAACAACATTTTGATTAACCTCGTAAACCGCTTTTAATAAATCCAGTTGGAGTCCAGGTAAGTTGAGGTTTGTTCTACTTCTTGCTTCACCACTTTGGAATCCATGTTCGCCAAGTACCATGAGAACAACATCTGATTCCTTGGCTAAGGTCACAGCTTCTTCCATTCCGGAAGTGTCAGACTCATTTACTTGAACTTCATTCAAAAAATTAGCGTCCTTATTGAACACTTTAGGTCCAGAAGCGTAGGTAACATTATTGGTATAACTCTTCAATCCTTCTAAAAAGGAGACCGCCGTATTGTCATCAGACCCTATGCGCCAACTACCTAGAGGACTGTTTTTATCATCCGCGAGCTCACCTATAACCGCAATGTTGGCCTGATCTTTTGCCAATGGCAGCAAATTGTTTTCATTTTTAAGAAGGACAATGGACTTCATGGCCATTTCCAAAACACCTGCCCTGTGATCTTCATGGTAGAGCTCTTCTTTTTCGCGCTCGGAATTGCAGTACTTGTAGGGGTCATCAAAAAGACCTAGTTCAAACTTTACTTTCAGAATTCTTCGCACTGCATCATCGACCAAAGCTTCGTCTACCTTTCCTTCTTGTACGTTTTGAACCAAATGATTGACATAAGATGAAGATTCCATGTCCATATCCGAACCAGCTTTGACACCTAATTCAGCAGTATGTTTTAAATCTTTTGCGAAACCATGTGGTGCCATTTCGGCAATAGAAGCCCAGTCGGAAATCACAAAGCCTTCAAATCCCCATTTTCCCTTAAGAACATCACGTTGTAGAAAAACATCTCCAGTAACAGGAATACCATTAAGGATGTTAAATCCGTTCATCACGGTTTTGACATCAGCGTCCACCGCTGCCTTAAATGTAGGTAAGACGGTATTGAATAGGGTAGAAGTACCAATATCAACCGTGTTGTATTCTTTTCCAGCCTCTGCAAATCCATAGGCTGCAAAATGCTTGGCACAAGCAGCTATGGTGTTGTGTTGGGAAAGGTCATCGCCTTGAAAACCGTTTACCCGCGCCTTGGCAATTTGAGATCCAAGAAAAGTGTCTTCACCACCGCCTTCCATTACACGCCCCCATCTCGGGTCTCTTGAAATATCAACCATGGGAGCAAAGGTCCAGTGAAGCCCAACAGCTGAAGCTTCCTCTGCTGCAATTCTTGCCGATTTTTCAATGGCTTCCATATCCCAGCTTGCCGCTTCTGCCAAGGGAATTGGCGCCAGTGTTTTATACCCGTGGATTACATCAAATCCAAAAAGGAGCGGAATACCCAATCTTGATTCTTCAACAACCAATTTTTGCAACTTTCTGGTTTCTTCAGTTCCTGTTACATTTAACATGGAGCCAACCCAACCTTTTTTTAAATGCTCATATTTAATAGCTGCGTTCCCGCCTTGAGGTGCTGGTCCGGTAGCATCCCAAAAACCATTGTATTGGTTCATTTGTCCTACCTTTTCCTCTAAGGTCATTTGCTGTAATAGGGATTCTACTTTTTGGTCTATCGTTTTTTCTTGGGCCATAAGCTCAGAATTAGGAAACCACAAAGAAATTGAAAAAATAAGAATGTAAACAAGAAAGCGCCTCATATTGTCAGGTTGTGTTGAAAAGTCGTTGATAGCATGACAAAATAACTCAAAAATATAGTATTTGCTAGCTTTTAGTCTTCGTACTTTTATTTAAAATTTAAATCTCTTATGCACTCCCGAAAAAAACAACTGGAAGCCCTTGATAGATTGCTAAGCATTATGGATGAACTAAGGGAGCAATGCCCTTGGGACAAGAAACAAACCATGCAATCTTTAAGACATTTGACCATCGAGGAAACCTATGAACTTGGTGATGCCATTTTGGAGAACGACCTGGATGAAGTCAAAAAAGAATTGGGAGATTTACTCTTGCACATCATTTTCTACTCAAAAATAGGTTCTGAAACCAAAGATTTTGATATTGCTGATGTGGCTCATGGGATAAGCGAAAAGCTTATAAACCGCCATCCACATATTTATGGTGATATCAAAGTTGAAAATGAGGATGAGGTTAAGCAGAATTGGGAGAACATCAAATTGAAGGAAGGTAAGAAAAGTGTTTTGGAGGGTGTTCCAGACAGCTTACCAGCATTGGTAAAAGCCAATAGGATTCAAGAAAAGGTGGCTGGAGTGGGATTTGACTGGGAAGAACCAGCGCAAGTTTTTGAAAAGGTAAAAGAAGAATTGTCCGAATTTCAGGAGGAAGTAAAGAACCAAAACCCAGACAGACTGGAAGCAGAATTTGGTGATGTTCTTTTTTCAATGATCAACTATGCTCGATTTTTAAATGTAAATCCTGAGAATGCCTTGGAAAGAACGAACAAAAAGTTCATAAAACGTTTCCAATATCTCGAAAAACAGGCTAAGGCTTCTGGAAAAGCGCTAAAGGACATGTCGCTTGCTGAGATGGATGTGTTCTGGGAACAAGCAAAGAGCCTGTAAATTTTCCCCACATATTCTTGTGCATAAAATGTTGAAATCAGACTCATTTTTGCATCAGAATCCAACTATCTTTGAGGCCCTCTAATTTTTCAACTTGTTCAACCAATATACCAGAGAATTCAGATATAATTTGCAACTGGCTTATCCCGTAATTTTGGGTATGTTGGGGCATACTTTTGTTGCCTTTGCCGATAATATTATGGTGGGGCAGTTGGGTACTGCAGAACTGGCTGCAGTTTCTTTGGGAAATAGTTTCGTGTTTATTGCCATGTCATTGGGAATAGGTTTTTCTACCGCTATCACACCTTTGGTGGCAGAAGCCGATGGAGCAAATAATCGTACCGATGGCAAAAGTGCTTTAAAGCATGGGCTTGTGCTTTGCACCTTATTGGGTGTTTCCCTGTTCGGAATTATCCTGTTGTGTAAACCTTTGTTGCACAGTATGAAACAACCTGAAGAAGTGGTGGAATTGGCCATTCCCTACCTTGAATTGGTAGCATTTTCCTTGGTTCCTTTGATTATGTTTCAAGCCTTTAAGCAGTTTTCGGAAGGTATGTCTCAGACCAAATACCCCATGTACGCTACTATTCTGGCCAATGTGGTCAACATTACCATAAACTATTTGTTGATTTTTGGGTCCTTTGGTTTTCCAAAGTTGGGCATTGTGGGAGCGGCAATTGGAACGTTGGCCTCCCGATTCATTATGGTGGGATATATTTATTATTTACTTCGACGAAAGAAGCAATTTGAACCATTTGTGACCAATTTTAACTTTAGGAAGATTGAAAGGGCCGTCATCAATAAAATAATAGGACTTGGTTTTCCTTCGGCCCTTCAAATGTTTTTTGAGGTTGCCATCTTTACCGCGGCTATTTGGCTAAGTGGAGTACTTGGTAAGAATGCTCAGGCTTCCAACCAAATTGCTTTGAATTTGAGCAGTATGACCTTTATGGTGGGCATGGGGCTTGGTGTTGCAGCCATGGTGCGAGTGGGTAATCAGAAAGGGCTGAAAAACTTTAGAGATTTGAAGCGAATAGGAGAGTCCATATTCGTATTGACTCTGCTATTGGAAATTGTTTTTGCTGCACTTTTTCTTATTGGACGACATTGGTTGCCTACGTTGTATTTGGATGTTGATGATGCCATAAACTTGACTGACAATACCAAGGTGATTGCAATTGCAGCCAAACTATTGCTGATTGCAGCCTTTTTTCAAATATCCGATGGCATACAAGTTGTGGTTCTGGGTGCACTTCGCGGAATTCAAGACGTCAAAATACCAACGCTTATTACCTTCATCGCATATTGGCTCATAGGTTTTCCTGTTTCCTACTATTTTGGATTGTTCACGGAATACAAAAGCTCAGGGATTTGGATGGGCCTTTTGCTTGGACTTACGGCTTCAGCGGTAATGTTGTATATTCGATTCAATTATCTCACAAACAAGTTGATTTCAAAACAGACTCAATAACAGTTGTATTACTTTTCTAAACAATGGAAATACCCAAGTTTCTTTTAGCTGATAACACGGACCATCCTTCTTCTATTTTTATTGTGCATACCGAATATCCTAGATTCATTATCAACCTTGAGAATGACGAGGTTGAGTGGTTCGAGGAATTTTCGAAGGAAGATGAGGAAGAATTGGCCAATGAGACGGAAAGTCTTATTGAGGCTGCAACCGCATTTTATGATAGGGAAGTTTCCAGATACGAAGACTAGGCATGATTGACACATTGGTTCAATGGGATAAAGAACTCTTCCTTTTCCTCAATGGACTAGGAACCGAAACTTGGGATGGCTTTTGGTTGTTTATTACCGATAAATTAAGCTCTATTCCACTATATGCTGCCTTGCTATTTTTTACATATCGATATCTTGGCTTTAAGCGAACCTTAATAGTACTTCTATTTGTAGGCTTATTGATTACAGCAACAGACCAATTGGCAAATTTTTTTAAATATGGTGTTGCGCGCCTACGCCCATGTCATGATGAAGAGGTAAACATGTTGGCCAGATTGGTAAAAAAATCCTGTGGAGGTAAATTTGGTTACTTTTCTGCACACGCGGCAAACAGCATGGCTCTGGCTTCGTTTTTTACGGTAATGCTCAAGCCCAACTTAAAGAAAATAGGATTCTTTTTGTTTTTATGGGCCTCTTTAGTTGCCTATAGTAGAATATATATTGGAGTTCACTTTCCCTTGGATGTCATTACTGGTAGTTTTATAGGTATTCTTTTCGGCTGGTTGTTTGCCAAGTTATCTATATTTGCATTCCAAAAATTTGGGACATGATTTCTTCGGTAAGATACTGGTTTTTAGTAGGTCTTGTGATTGCTGTCTACATCGCCGGTATGTTTGTCACTCTTTTTGAAAACGACTCTGCTCAATTCGCCGTTATGGCCATGCGAATGGTGCAGGAAAATGACTTTACCAATCTTTTCAAAGGAACCCAGGAATATTTGGATAAGCCCCATATGCATTATTGGTTAGCGGCACTTTCATTTAAGATTTTTGGCATACATGATTGGGCATATAGAATTCCTGCTATTTTAGCTACTTTGTTGGGGGCATATAGTTGTTATGGTTTAGGAAAGCTTTTTTATAACAAGGACATTGGGAAGTTTTCTGCACTAATTTTTATGACCGCGCAAACCATTGTTCTTTCCAATATTGATGTAAGGACCGATGCAGTATTGACTGGATTTACCATCTTTTCTATTTGGCAGTTGGTAAAATATATTGAAAAAGGAAGTCTCTGGGGTGTTGTACTAGGTGCATTTGGTGCAGGGATGGCCTTTTCAACCAAAGGCCAAATTGCATTATTGGTTATAGGAATATCAGTGTTATGCCATTTGATTTATACCCGAAAATGGAAAAGTCTGTTGAGTTGGAAATTGATTCTAGCCCTCCTGGTTTTTGGGTTGACCATTTCTCCAATGCTCTATGCCTACTATCAACAATTTGATTTACATCCAGAAAAAATCATACGCGGCAAATCCGATAGAAGTGGGATTTTCTTCATCTTTTGGGAACAGAGTTTTGAAAGACTAAGTGGTCAAGGGCATGGAAAAAACAGCAGCGACTTCTTTTTCTTTTTCCACACTTTTCTTTGGGTGTTTCTTCCTTGGACAGTATTGGCGCTCATAGCCTATTGGAGAAGGGTAAAGACTTTCATCAAGTTACGTTTTAGGTATTTGCCCCAATATGAATTTGTTACCTTGGGAGGAATCACCATCTTGTTTTTTATCATAAGCTTCGCTCAGTTTAAGCTGCCGCATTATATGAATATTTTGATTCCGCTTTATTCTATTTTGTCGGCTTCATACCTTCACAGTTTGTACAGATTTTCAAAAAATATATCTATCAAGGTAATTTTGGGCATTCAATACTTTATATTGAGTTTGGTGTTCATTTTCGCACTTTTGGTGTGCTTCCATTTTTTCAAGTTTGATAAAATCTACAACTATATCATCCTGATTGCCCTCTTAGGATTGATTACCTATTTCTGCCTAAAACGAGAGGCATATTACATGCGAATCATTACTCTTTCCGTGTATAGCTCATTACTTTTAAATGGGGTAATGAATACGCATTTTTATCCTGAATTATTAAAATACCAAGGCGGATCTACCATGGCGGAAAGAATTAAGGAGCAAAAAATACCAGTTGATAAGGTGTACAAGGTCTCTGAACGATTTACTTGGTCACTCGATTTCTACAATAGAAAACCGGTTCAAATAGTCACTATTGATGAATTAATGACCAAGCATGAGGTTTGGGTGTATGCAAACGATGAGGAATTGGAACTTCTCGAAAACAAGGGTTTTCACTGGCATGAGAAGATTTCGGTGGACCAGTTTAGAATTACGCGTCTTCAGCTTAAATTCTTAAATCCTCATACCCGTCAGAAAGTACTCAACCAAATGCACTTGGTTTATTTGGATTAATATTTTAAAACTTCAAGCTTTGGTTTCTTAAAATGGTATGCAATACCAAAAAAGGAGATTAGGGCAGTCATCAAAAAGAATACAAAGCTTACCCCAATAGAAATCTCTTCATTCAATCCGAGCCATGTAGCGCCATACAAGAAAGTCACTTCTCTACTCCCAATCCCCCCAATGGTTAAGGGAATCACGGAAACAATGGATGAAATAAGAAAAACCAAAAGATACTCCGTTTGTTGAAGTGAAACACTAAACGATTCCAAAATGAAAAACACACAGACCAGCTGAGAAAGCTGGACTATGGCAGAATACCTCAACGACTTCCAAAAAATGGGAAGGGTATATCCAAAAAATCGTTTATTGACCCACCAGAAAGTTAAAACACTAATAGGAATTGCTAGATATAAAAGTATCTGGAAAGAACGAAACAGTTCATGGTTCATCAAAATTGCTAGAACGCAGGTGTATACAAAAATGAGCAGCATACCACTCAAACGGTCCAATAATAAAACGGAAACGACGCGTTTTGTACCCGATTTAAACTCTTGTTGAATAATATACCCCTTATACGCATCTCCACCAATACCTCCAGGGAGGAAGAGATTATAGAACATACCTAGAAAATAAAGCTTAAGATTGCTTTTTTGGGTAATCTTTACTTCAATTTGATGAAAGTAAAGATTGAGTCGGAAAGCTGCTATGACCTTGGAAATAATCACCAACAGCGTTCCAATTACCAAGTAATATGGGTTCCCTGTTTTTAGGGTATCCACGACATCCTTAAAATTGATTTTGGTAAAAATAAAATAGATGAGCACCCCACTAATGACAATCTTCAACAGGGTAAGCAATTTTTTACGCAGCTTCTCTGGCACCTATGCTAATTTTTTTGACTCGATATGGTCTTTTCTGTTGTGATTCATAATAGGTCCTAATCAGTAATTCCATTACAATACCTATGGTAAACAATTGAATTCCTCCCAAGATGAACATCATTCCAAAAATCAGTAAGGGTCTGTTCCCAATATCCTCACCAAAACCTAGCTTGACAATAAGGAGGTATATGTTGATAAACACACCCAAGATTATGAGCAGAACCCCAAAAATTCCAAAAAGGTGTATGGGACGCTGGAAGTACTTACGAATAAAGAGCAAAAGCATCATATCCGCCACTACCTTAAATACCCGTTCCAATCCATATTTGGAAACCCCGGCATGACGGGCATGATGCTTTACTGGAACTTGTTTGATTTGGGCGCCTTCCAAATGAGCTAAAAGGGTTATAAAACGATGCATTTCTCCGTACAAGTTCAGCCCCTTGGCAATATCCTTGGTGAATACTTTGAGTGCGCATCCGTTATCCTTAATATCTAACTTGGTAACACGGCGAACCATAAAATTGGCAATCTTAGAAGGGATTTTTTTGACCAGGGAATCCTTTCTTTTCTGTCTGATACCCGTTACTACGTCGTAGTCATCTGTTGTCGCGTAGTTCAGCATGGATGGAATGTCCGAAGGGTCATTTTGCAAATCCCCATCCATAGTGATTACATATTCCCCCTTGGCGTAGTCAATACCAGCGGCAAGGGCTAGACTTTGCCCATAGTTCTTTTTGAGCTCTATCAGGTGCACTTGTCCATCATTCATTTCCTTCACGACTTTTCTAGTATTGTCGGTCGAAAAATCATCTACATAAACAATCTCATAATTGTATCCCTTAAGGCTTTCGTGTATTTTCTCAGTGAGAAGGACCACATTATCCTGCTCATTGTACAATGGAACTACTATGGATAGGAGGGAGTCGGTAACCGTGTTCATCTGCCAGGTCTAATTGGGGCAAATGTAGTGCTTTTATTTAAGTTGGTCATGGACTATTTTAAGCACCTCACGGGCTGCTTTGAAAGGGGAAACGGTGTTTTTTTCAACCGCCTCCAACATGGTTTTCTTGGCTTTCTTAAAAGCTTCATTTTGTTGTAAAATCTGAGTCAGTTGTTGATTCAAGGATTGCAAAAACCAATTTTTGTTCTGATGATTCCGTTTAAGCCGAAAGTGTCCGTTTCGTTTCGTCTTATCCAAAAACTCCGTAATAGTATTCCAAATTTCGGTTATACCGGAATTTTCCGTGGCAGAACAGGCCAATACCTTAGGTATCCAATCATTTTCTTTGGGTGGATACAAATGAAGGGCCCTAGAAAACTCCGTTTGGGCCAATTTGGCACGTTCCCTATTTTTTCCGTCCGCTTTATTGATGGCAATGGCATCGGCCATTTCCATAATTCCTCTTTTTATGCCTTGAAGTTCATCACCAGCCCCTGATAGTTTTAGTAAGAGAAAAAAGTCGACCATACTATGGACAACAGTTTCACTTTGTCCAACACCTACGGTTTCAACCAGAATCACATCATATCCAGCCGCCTCACAGAGAATAATGGTCTCCCTTGTTTTTTGGGCAACGCCTCCCAAAGATTCCCCGGATGGCGAAGGTCGAATAAAGGCATTAGGGTCTTTGGAGAGTTCCTCCATTCGGGTCTTATCACCCAAAATACTCCCTTTAGACAAAGAACTGGATGGATCTATGGCCAGAACAGCCACTTTTTTGCCCAGATTGGTTAATGTCTTGCCGAACACCTCAATAAAAGTGCTTTTTCCTACCCCCGGTACCCCCGTTATACCAATCCGTACGCTCTTTGTAGCATATGGCAGACACTTTTCAATAATCTCATCTGCTTGCGAAACATGTTCAGGTTTTGCGCTCTCCAATAAGGTAATGGCTTTTCCCAAAGAGGCTTTGTTCACTTTTAAAATCCCCTCTACAAGTTTGTTTGGGTCAATGGCTTCCTTCCTCAAGGCCCGTATTTTTGATGCTGTATTGGCTGGAATGTTCTGTTTGCGGTCCAATTCAATAAGGTAATGAGACTACGAAGGTAAAAAGTTTTGGGTAGAGACAATAGTGTTAAAATTCAATTAAAATGAATCCATTTTGCCACGTGTTGTTTTTTTTATCGTCCTTAACTTGAACAACACCAAAAACCAACATCGAAGCTGACCATGTTTCAAATTGAACTGGTAGAACAATGTAAGGCCAATAATAGAAAGGCTCAACTGCAGCTGTACGAACAGTACTGTGACGGTATGTTTTGCGTTGCCATGCGTTTCTTGAAAAATGAAGATGACGCAGAAGATGTTTTGCAGGATTCTTTTATCAAGGCCTTTCAGCGGATAGACCAGTTTAAGGGAGAAGTGACTTTTGGTGCTTGGTTAAAGAAAATAGTTGTGCATCGTAGTATTGATTTTTTGAAATCAAAAAAACATCGAACTGTAGAACTAAACGAAGGATATCTTCATATAGAAGATGATGGGGATTGGACTGTTGAAGACCAAGTAAATGTGGAAGATGTGAAAAAAGCTATTGAAGAATTACCTGAAAAATATAGGTATGTGGTACAGCTTTTTTTGGTTGAAGGATATGATCATAGTGAAATATCGGAAATATTGGATATTTCCGAAACAGCGTCAAGAACTCGGTTATTGAGAGGGAAGACACAATTAAAAGAAATGCTCAAAGATACGGCGTATGGCACAGGATCTTAAAAAGTTATTTGAAAAGGAACGAAAGGAAAGGAAGTATTCCATGAAATCGGGTCATGAGGACCGCTTTATGGACCGACTGGATAAAGAACTTCCGCTTAACACTAAAAGAAACTATCGGTTTTGGTTTTCTATGGCTGCCTCGATTGTTGTATTGTTCGGTTTGGGAATATACTTCATTACGCAGTCAGGAAATATTGCCCAAGACCCAGATACACCAGACACTAATGTGGTTAATGTAAATACTGAAAAGGAAAATGAAATTCCTATATCGCTTGGAGATCTTTCACCGGATTTAAAGAAAATAGAAGACTACTATGTGGCAAGCATCAATTTGCAGCTTTCAGAATTGGAATTCAATGACGATAACAAGGCCTTGGTAGACGCATACATGGAACAGCTGGCCGAATTGGATGGAGAATACAACAGATTAAATCAGGAACTGAATGAGTTGGGTCCCAACGATGATACCATCAGTGCCCTAATAAATAATTTACAGTTACGCTTGCAGTTGTTGCAAAAACTGAAAACTAAGTTGAATCAATTAAAATCATCAAAAAATGAACAGGAATCGTCTTATAGTATTTAGTCTATGCATGTTCTTGGTACATGGATTGTACCTGCATGGGCAAGATACCCAATCAAAGACCTACAAGGAAACTTTCACCGTCAATCCGGATGCCGTGTTGGACATTGACACCAGTCACGCAGACATAGAATTTGAAACTTGGAACAAAAACCAAGTGGAAATTACTGCCGTGGTCGAATTAGAAGGCGCTACAGAGGAAGAAGCTGAAAACTACCTCAAAAAAGATGTAGTACAGATTGTAGGAAACAGCAAGGAAATTGAGGTTAGCACCAAGGGAAGAAGCTGGAGCGTTTACTCCGGTGATGGGGACTGGGACTTTGATTATAACTATAATGTGGAAGTGCTACCGCATGTGGCTTTTGTGGAGCCACTAATTGAAAGTCTTCAGATTCCGGAGTTACCAGAGGTGTTGGTTATTCCAGAATTACCCCCAATGCCACCAATCCCCCAAATTAATTTTGACTATGATGCTTACAGAGAAAGGGGTGATGAATATCTTGAGGAGTGGAAGAAAGAATTTGATAAGAATTTTGACAAAAAATATAAGGTTCGCTATAAAGAATGGAGTGAAAGGGTGAAGAAGTTGGCCGAGGAGCGCGAAGAACAACGCGCAAAACTTAGAGAGCAACGAGAAGAAATAAGGGAACAGGCACGTGCCATAAGAGAAGAGGCTAGGGAGAAAAGAGAAGAGCTTAGGGAGGAACGAAACAAATCCAGGTCTCAACGCGTAATTCGATTACAGAATGATGGTAGCTCCAACGAATTTTATTTTTCAACAAATGGGGAGAATAAGAAATATAAGGTGAAAAAGCGCATTAAGATTAAAATGCCGAAGTCAATCAAACTAAAAATGAACGTACGTCATGGTGAAGTGAAATTAGCGGCAAACACCAAAAACTTAAAAGCAAGCTTGTCCTACGCAAGCTTGCTTGCTTCAACAATTGATGGGGATAGAACCGATATTCAAGTTTCCTATTCGCCAGTAGTGGTCCAAAAATGGAACTATGGTCAATTGCGGACCAATTATTCCGATCGTGTTGATTTAAAAGAGGTAAAGGAACTTTCTTTAAACTCAGTATCCTCGAAAGTAGTCATTGGGCATTTGGTCGATAAAGCCTTGGTGAAAAACAACCTGGGAAAGTTACATGTCAATTCTGTTGCCAATGGCTTCAATACCATCGATATTTCGGTCGAGAATGGGGAGGTGGATTTTAAAATGCCCTCTGTTCCCTTCAACATTTACGTTAATGAGACCACTTCTGATATCAGGTATCCGCAAGTATTGGAAATTGGCAAATCAAAAAACTATAATACCAACGTATACAAAGGGTATTACATTAGGGATGACGGAAAAAAATCCATCAATATCAACTCCAAATACAGTGAAGTTGTTTTGAAACAGTAATCCATTTAAAAATAATGTCCCAAAACAACTTCCATTTTATTTTCTTCTTCTACTTACTTTAGCAAGCAAACAACCTCCAGCCTTTCAAATTCTACTTCTTTTAATGTACAGGGCTAATCCGTGCTAGTGAGAATCCTCCTTTAAATACGACTGAAAGTTTTCCTTAAATCGGTTTAATCTCGGGATAGAAACGTTGCGGATGTAAGAGTTATATGGATTTTTACGCTCGAAATCCTGGTGGTATTCTTCTGCTTTATAGAATACTTCAAAAAGAGCTACTTGGGTCACAATAGGTCGATTGTATAACTTTTTAGTTTCAAGAAGTGAAATATAGTCTTGAATGATTTTTTGTTCTTCGGCATTTTTATAGAAAGCAACCGAACGGTACTGAGCGCCGCGGTCCGGCCCTTGTCTATTTAGGGAGGTAGGATCGTGGGAACCAAAGAAAACCTGTACAAGTTGGGTAAAACTGATGACCTTTGGGTCATAAAAGACTTCAACTGCTTCGGCATGCCCCGTTCTTCCGTAGGCGACTTCTTCATAGGTGGGATTTTTTTCCTTGCCACCAGAATATCCGGAATGGACTTCTTTTACACCTTTCACACTTTCAAAAATGGCCTCCACACACCAAAAGCATCCACTCGCAAAATATGCTGTCTCATACTCCTGTAAATCCTCTGAGGAGAGCATTACCTTAACAGGTACAGAAGAGGTTTCTTGTGCTACAGTTTTTTCAGCTTTTGAGTTTTTAGGCTGACAGTTGGCCGATATCAATAAAATGATGGCCAAAAAAGGAATTCTTAATATCTTCATTATGGTTTTTATGCTTAGTAGCTCCAAGATACTAACTATTACTGCAGCCCTTGTTAAAAAATGTTAATCTAATCCGTATTTAATGCTTGAAGATTTTTTGAAAGAACATCATCCTGGTCCAATTCTTGACAACCGCATTCTGTTGTCGGATTATGTGCCTCTTGATATATCGGTACAAAACAAAGAGATTGACAAATACGAAATGACCACACCGGTAGGATGTCAGAGCTATATAGATGAGGTTTTAGAAAAAGAAGGGAAGAAAGTGGCATTTGGGGGATATTTGGAGCAACGTGGTATATATAATTCGTTTGGTCGGTTTGATGAGGGAGAACAGCGCAATATCCATTTAGGAATGGATTTTTGGCATGGGGCGGGAACTAAAGTGCATGTTCCTATTGATGGCAAAGTTCATAGTTTTAGAAACAACGAAGATATTGGGAACTATGGTCCCACCATTGTTTTGGAACATCATTTTGATTCTTTGACCTTTTATACGTTATACGGGCATCTGTCCTTAGAATCTTTGAATGGTTTGCAAAAAGGGAAGGTGTTTCGAGAAGGAGAGACTCTGGCCACTTTGGGCACTCCTGAAATCAATGTCAACTATGCCCCACACCTGCACTTTCAAATTATCAAAGATATTCAGGGGTACAAGGGCGACTATCCTGGGGTTTGTTCTCAAAAAGAACTGGATTTCTACAAAAACAACTGTCCAAATCCCAACCTTTTACTCAAGATGAAAATCTAAAAGATCGATGAAATGCACTTGGTCTCGATAGGGTGTTTTAGGTCTTAAAAACGTTCGTCGAGGATAAAATACACTTCAACTTAAAAAGATTCCAACACCGAGAAAAAAAGGAAGTTAAGCGAGATAAATCCGCACTAGGCTTGGTCTGAGGGTAATTTTACCATGTAACAATGACCCAAGACATGAAAGCAATCTTAACCACAATCGCAGTAATCTTCTTCGGAACTTTGACTATGGCACAAAGTGCTTCCACGGAAACAAAAGTAGATACCGTAGCTTATACTGTTACTTTGGATATTCAAATTGATACTGACTCCAAAAAGGAAACCAAGGTTGCCAGACTGTATCGATTCAAAAACTCTCGAATCAAAAAAGCGTTGTCTTTTAGAACAAAAAGAAACAGAGCTAAACTTGCTTAATTCGAAATCCTCAAACCAAACATATGCTTTCTACTTCATTCCTGGCTGTTTTATCGTGTAGTTTAATTTTTGTTTTTCTTCGGCTACCATTGCTTTTACGTCGCGTAAAAGTGCTTTCGAATCGAAAATAACACCATCTTTTATAGTGTATTTGACACCACCGACACGTACAACTTCATTGTCCTCGGTAAGTCGAATAGCACCGGTCCCGTAGAGTACCTTTAAATTTTTGAGTGGATTTTCTTCCACAATGGCAAAATCCGCCATTTTTCCTATTTCAACCGATCCTATTTTATCCGCAACTCCCAATGCTTCTGCACCGTTCAAAGTTGCTGAACGAATAACCTCCATTGGGTGAAAACCAGCCTCTCGTAACAATTCCATTTCCCGTATATAGGCAAAACCATACAATTGGAAAATAAAACCAGAATCGGAGCCCGTAGTAACCCTGCCACCTCGATTTTTGTATTCGTTGATAAAAGTCATCCACAACCGATAGTTATCGCGCCAGGCAACTTCCTGTTCGGTTCCCCAATCATGCCAGTATGAACCATGTGATATTTTACTGGGTTGGAAAAAAGCCCATACAGTGGGCAGTGCATACTCCTCATGCCATTCTGCCCTTCGTGCTCGGTGCAAATCTCTACTTGCTTCATAGATGTTGAAAGTGGGGTCAATGGTAAAATCAAGATCAATCAATTCGTCCATGACCTTGTTCCAATGCTTAGAATGGGGTTTTGCAGCTTGCTTCCAAAGTTTGCCGGCTTCCTCAAAGCGATTCTGTTCATTTTGATAATTATAATCCAATGGGTAATCCTGAACCGTTCTATCAACAAACAGCGCTTCAGGAAGTCCATACCAATGTTCCATGCTGGTCAATCCCGCCCTTGCAGAATTTAGCACGTTCCATCGGGCTACATCCACTTGGGCATGATGACAGGCCGAACGGAGTCCCAATTTCTTGTTTTCGTCCAATGCCGCCGCCATTATTTCCGGTGGTGCACCAAAGAATTTGATGCCATCGGCACCTCGCTCTGCATTGGCTCTCACCCATTTTCTAGCTTGCTCAGTAGTACTTATGGGAATATCGTTAAGTGGATTGAAATCTTTTGTGGTTTGTCCGAATCCTGTGTAGGCAAAGATTCTTGGGGCAATAATCTCATTCCTTTCGCTTTTTCGTTTCAAATCCAAAGTCCAATCGATACTTCTTCCACTGGGTTCTCTTATGGTTGTGATTCCATGTGCCATCCATAGCTTGAAAACATAATCGTGATCAGCACCTTGGGCAACCCCTCCAATATGGCCATGCATATCTACAAAACCAGGCAAAAGGTACATGCCCGAACAATCCAACTCCTTACCTCCTGGTTTCAACTTTGGACGTTTGGATTCATCAATGGCCACTCCAGGATAACCAACAACTTTGATGTCCACAATCTTGTTCTTTTCCACAACAATGTCAATAGGGCCCCTAGGAGGTGAACCATTCCCATTGATTAAAGTGACACCACGGATGATAAGTTGGGAAAAAGGACCTTCGCTCATTTCTTCCTGGCCATAGGATGAGCTAAAGGTGTATGCAATTAAGAGGATGAGTAGTTTTTTCATAGTTTTTGTTATTCTGGGATTCTGATTTTGTTACCCAAGAAAAGTGCATTTAAGAACAAACGGTTGGTTCCGTACCATGATCCCCTAAAATTCGGATTGTCAGCAAAAAGTATGGCCCTACCTGCACCCACTTTGCTCACTACCAAGGAAGCTGAGGGTTTTAGATTTTCTTCAAGGTTCTTTTTGGTAATAAAACCATCAATGTGTGGATCAGCTGCATATTTGGCAACCGTTGCGTATTCATTTTTACTAGGAGCCAACCAAACAGTATTGTTTTTATATACTGGGATGGAAGAATTTCGATAACCAAATGCTAGGGGATGGGTTACATCCAAATCCACTTTAAAAATGGCACCTCCCACACTTTCCTTACCCAAGTTTTCGGAAGCATCCACATAAGGTCTACGTTGTACTGTCTCTGTTGTATCCTTTTCGGCGTCGGTTAGTTTTTCTTTTACCAACTTCTTCTCTATGGCCCATTTGGTTGCACTCCCAATAGTGATTAGGGTATTTCCTTTACTGGCCCAAGATTTGATTTTATCCATAGTCTTTTCAGAGAATCTGTAGTTCCCAGATACCATTACCAAGGTGTTATACTTGTCCAATTTGGCCCTGTCAAAGTTGCGCATTGGAATTTTGGTTATGGGCATATGCACTCGGGTATCCAACAAGTGCCAAACTTCACCAGCTTCATAGGAACGAACTCCATCTCCAATGAGCATTGCCGCTTTCGGGCGAGTTACCGGTTGGACATGACGACTTCCCAAATCAATTCCTTGAAGACTATATCCAGAATTGACCGCGTATACTGGAACTTGATACACTTTCTGGGCCTCGCTTACTATTGAATATACTTCATTGGCATCCTTTTTCTGAAGGCTTACAGGTACCATAAGGGCACCATAATTGAATTTTCTATCTCCATCGGTAGTCTTTGCCGTGAAAGGCTTAAAGGCCGAAGAGACCACTAATCCTTGTTCTTGCATGTGATTTAGTGCGGCTACTGCATTATAATCGTCATAATCCATTATGTAGGCGTAGTCCGTTTTTTGAACCATCCTGGGATTCGTTAAACCACTCAAATTGGTTAGCTTTTCACCGAGATTAAGAGAAGATGTGGATTTGTAATCGACGTTATAAAAATTCGCTAAAGACCAAGCAGAGGCATCATAATAAACGCTATCCCGAAACTTTTCATAGGTTTCAAATACGCTCTGTACCATTCTATATTGCGGTTGTCTGGTCGGGACGGTGTACTTATCTCCATTTTTGTAAACGTCAATTTTGTGAAGCAATAGCTTATCCAAAAATGCTTTGGTTCTGTTAGCATCAAATTTGTTTTCAAAAGTATATGCCTTGATTTTGCTGCGTGAGGCATTGGTCAAAGCACTTTTGAAGAAATCTTGCTGGTACTTTCTGAGGGTAGCTTTATTTTCAACGGCTGCCTTTACCGTAGCAATACTGGATACATATTGGTTTCTAATGGTGAACGGGAAAGTGATTTCCCCAAAGGCCGTGGTTTGTTTGTGACCTCTCGAACTTGCTTGCTCAAATAACAAGGCCAAGCCTCCTTGAAGGTCAGGGTAAGAAGAACCATACCCGGGATAAGTACCATCGAACACTTCTTTCGTAAAATAGAATGATCCAATACTGTCAAGGGCTTTTGCAAAGTAGTCGCCAAATAGGTTGTTCAAATCCTCATAGTTTTCCTTAGGCATAATAGGGTCTAGAGAACCATTTGCTTTCATGGGTTCAAAGAAATAAGTGCTTTGTGTACCCATTTCATGAAAATCAGTTACCACATTGGGATACCATTGGTGATACCAAGTCAATTTTCCACGACTTTCGGGATGAATTCCCAGGTACCAATCACGATTTAAATCAAACCAATAGTGATTGGTTCGTCCACGAGGCCAATACTCATTATGTTCTGCATCCTGTGGATCGGCAACCAACGGATTTCCTTGATACATATTGGCCCATTGGGTATGCCTATCCCTACCATCAGGATTGATGGTTGGGTCAACAAAAATGACGCTGTTGTTCAAATAGTTTAGAACTTCCGGACTGTTTGACGCTGCGAGTGTATAGGCCATTAGTATGGCGGCTTCCCCTCCTGAGGGTTCATTTCCATGCACATTATAGCCCAAATTGATGAAAACGGGTAATCCATCATAATCTGAAGGGGATTTTGATGGGTCGGTATATTCCAGATGCTTTTCTTTAAGTGCGTCTAGATTATTTAAATTTTCCCCAGAGGTGATCGTAAGTATTACCAGCTTTCGACCTTCATAAGTTTTTCCATACTCATAATAAGAAGCTCTTTCAGAGTTTTGGGCCAGATAGTCCATGTAAGCCACAATCAAATCATGCCTAGTATGCCTTTCTCCGATACCATATCCCAGAAATTCTTCTGGAGATTGGATATTGGAATCAAAAGGGTGAAATTTTTTTAAAAAATAGTCTTGAGCGGATAGGGAAATGCTAAAAAAACATAGCAGTCCCAAGAGAGATTTTTTGAACATTCGTGCAGGATTGGTTAATCCTTTAAAGATAGGAAAAGCTTTTAATCGACAGAATTGAATTCTTCAATTATTTCCTCGAATTCAATTCTATAATACGTGCCTTTTTTGGACATATCCCTAGCAATGGTTCCCCGTAATTGTCTGGTGAGATTGTATATCAATTTTAAACCTAGGGATTTTGAATTTTTTGGGTCAAAATTATGGGAATACCCTTTTCCGTTATCGCCCAGATAAAGCTCATAACGATTATCAGGAAGTTTTTTTAGGGAAATGGTTATTTCTCCTTTGTCATCTTCTGTGATGCCATATTTAAGGGCATTTGTAATGGTTTCATTGATGATTAAACCAAGCGGAATAACAGTATCTATACTTAGCTTGTTATCTTCAATGTCCATGTGCATTTTGACACTATCGGTACTTCCTTTTACAGAGCGTACCAAGTATTCGCACAACTCCTTAATATAAGGTTTTAGCTCAATTTTTGATAAGTAGTCGTCACGTTTGTAGAGCATCTCGTGTACCATTGCCATGGAGACCACTCTATTTTGGCTGCTCTTTATAATACCACTGATTTTATCATCAGCGATAGACCTTGACTGCAAACTCAACAGACTTGAAACGGTTTGTAGATTGTTCTTTACCCGGTGATGTACCTCTTTTAATAAGGTTTCCTTTTCATTTATTCGTTCAAGGATTTCTTTACGTGATTTGTACAGTTTATGATGGGCTTTCAATAGGTTTTTCCCAAATACTCCGCCTAAAAGGTATACCGCAAAAACCGAACTTATAAAGGCAAACCATTTCTTGGAATTTTCAGGAATTACGTTTTCCAAGATTCGGAAATCACCTAAATCATATAGAAACAATATGGCAAGAACCACCAAATTGATAATGAGGTAAAAATGCCCGTAAATCTTTGTTGTGACATATCCGGCAAAAACAATTATAGCAAGGACAAATATGAACGGGCTCTGTATTCCGCCACTGCAAAGGGTAACTAAAATGGCCCCAACCATGGATAACATGGAGGTTATATTATACGTTAAAAGTATGTTTTTATGCAGTTTGTAGAATAAGGTGTTCAATACGTTAATGCATGCGAAGCCCAAACAGGTTATTGGGATAATTTCCTTTATATCCAAAAAGAAAAAGCATATTGCACCGAACAGCACTGCAAACAAAGAAGAACTATAGTTAACTCTTAGTACCAAATCAATTTTATCTCGTAAACGATATTTATCCTTGACAGGAATCTTCATGTGCTGCGATTAGTTCTTCACCTGGTACTATAAAAAGAGGTCGAGGCTATAGTTTAGGTTAATTGTACGGGGTAATATAGTTGTAAATCTAACTATGTTTTCTTTATAAACAAAAAACGACAGTCATTCTTGACCGCCGTTTTTTTACATTGTTTTTAACAATTAGTCTTCAATAAGCACCCATTCGCCCTTATCTATCAAAGGCTCAGCTTGTTTGTACTTTACTGTCTTGCTTTCTCCGGACATAACATTTTTAATGGTGACCCGGTCATTGCGTCCAATTTTTGGTTTTTCGCGAACAATTGTCTCAGTAACTTGGGGTCTTCTCCCTTGTGTTTGACCTGCGGCACGGTTTTGTGCAGCCAATTCATCACTGTTTGGGATCTCTTCCTTGGTCGTCTGTAATTTTTCTTTAGGTCTGCGCACAGTTCGCGCTTCTTGTATTTGATTGGTGCTTTCTGAAGGCAGTTCCCCTTTATATAGGAAGGATATTACCTCTTTGTTCACCTTATCAATCATTTCTTTGAAAAGCTCAAAGGCTTCAAACTTATATATCAAAAGAGGGTCCTTTTGCTCGTGGACTGCCAACTGAACGGATTGTTTCAACTCATCCATTTTACGCAAGTGCGTTTTCCAGGAATCATCAATGATTGCCAAAGTGATGTTTTTCTCAAAGTCGGTGACCAACTGCTTACCTTCACTCTGATAGGCACTTTCCAAATTGGTGACCACATTAAGCGTTTTGATACCATCCGTAAAAGGAACTATAATGCGCTCAAACTTATTGGACTGGTCCTCATAAACCCTTTTAATGACTTGGAAAGCAACTCCTGCACTTCGCTGCATTTTTTCTTGATAGAAATTGTACGCGGCTTGGTATACCTGATTGGCAATTTCCTGAAAGCTCAATTTTCTAAACTCTTCTTCAGAAATAGGTGAAGTAATTGAGAAATATTTTATGAGCTCGAATTCAAAGTTTTTATAGTCTTCGGCCAATTTATTGGTCTCAGCGATAACTTCCGAGGTATCATAAATCATGTTGGCAATGTCCACCTTTAATCGTTCTCCTTGCAGAGCATGGCGTCTTCGCTTGTAAACAACTTCACGTTGGGCATTCATTACATCATCATATTCCAGAAGACGCTTGCGGATACCAAAGTTGTTTTCCTCTACCTTTTTCTGGGCACGCTCAATGGATTTTGTCATCATGGAATGCTGAATGACCTCACCTTCTTCCAAGCCCATGCGGTCCATCATTTTGGCAACCCTATCTGAGCCGAACAGGCGCATAAGGTTATCCTCAAGGGAAACATAGAACTGGGAGCTTCCCACATCACCTTGACGTCCGGAACGACCTCGTAGCTGACGGTCCACCCGTCTCGAATCGTGTCTTTCCGTACCCACGATGGCCAATCCACCTGCATTTTTCACTTCATCAGTCAACTTAATATCGGTACCCCTACCGGCCATGTTTGTGGCGATGGTCACCACGCCAGGATTCCCGGCTTCTGCAACAATATCCGCTTCCTTTTTATGAAGCTTTGCATTCAATACATTGTGAGGAATCTTTCTTACGCTAAGCAGCTTTGACAAGAGTTCCGAAATTTCAACCGAAGTGGTACCAATTAACACAGGTCTGCCTGCTTTGGATAAATCGGTTACCTCTTCAATAATAGCGTTATATTTTTCCCGTTTGGTTTTGTAAATCAAATCGTTTCGGTCATCACGTGCGATGGGTCTATTCGTTGGAATCTCCATGACATCCAACTTGTAAATTTCCCAGAACTCTCCAGCTTCTGTAACCGCCGTACCGGTCATACCTGCCAGCTTTTTGTACATCCTAAAATAATTCTGGAGGGTAACTGTGGCGAAAGTTTGGGTCATGGCCTCAATCTTCACACTTTCCTTGGCTTCAATCGCTTGGTGCAGACCGTCGGAATACCTACGACCGTCCATAATACGGCCCGTTTGCTCGTCCACAATCATGACTTTGTTGTCCATGACCACGTATTCCACATCCTTTTCAAAAAGGGTATACGCCTTTAGCAATTGGGTCATGGTATGGATACGCTCACTTTTTACGGCAAAATCCTTAAAGAGTTCTTCTTTGAGTTCAGCTTCTTTTTCAATTTCAAGATTTTGTTCTTCAATCTTGGCGATTTCCCCACCGATATCTGGCATTACAAAGAAATCCTTGTTCTCTTCCCCAGAAAGGTAATCAACTCCTTTATCGGTTAATTCAATCTGGTTATTCTTTTCATCAATCGTGAACAGTAAATCGGCATCTACCTTGGGCATTTCCCGATTATTGTCCTGCATATAGAAGTTCTCGGTTTTCTGAAGGAGTTGTTTTACACCTTCTTCACTCAAAAACTTGATGAGCGCTTTGTTTTTTGGTAATCCACGATATACACGAAGCAATAGGAAGCCTCCTTCTTTCGTATCACCTTCTTTGATAAGCTTTTTAGCTTCGGCCAAAACACCAGTAAGATGCTGACGTTGTTTTTGGACAATATCTGAAACCTTGGGCTTCAATTCATTGAATTCATGACGGTCCCCTTCAGGAACAGGTCCGGAAATAATCAATGGTGTACGAGCGTCATCAATTAACACTGAATCTACCTCATCCACAATGGCATAGTGGTGTGGCCGTTGCACCAGGTCGTTGGGCGAATGGGCCATATTGTCACGCAGGTAATCAAAACCAAATTCGTTGTTGGTTCCATATGTGATGTCTGCGTTGTATGCAGCTCGTCTTCCCTCTGAATTGGGTTGATGCTTATCTATACAATCCACGGTAAGGCCATGGAATTCAAAAAGGGGGGCCATCCAGGTGCTATCCCTTTTGGCCAGATAATCATTAACGGTCACTAAGTGTGCACCTTTTCCGGCCAGGGCGTTCAAGTAGAGTGGGAGGGTGGCTACCAAAGTTTTTCCTTCTCCCGTTTGCATTTCGGCAATTTTTCCTTGGTGAAGAGAGATACCACCTATTAATTGGACATCGTAGTGAATCATGTCCCAGGTAACCTCTTTTCCTGCTGCATCCCATGAATTGTTCCAAACCGCACTATCTCCTTGTAAGGTGACATAATCCTTGGAGCCCGAAAGGGAACGGTCATATTCTGTGGCCGTTACTTCAAGAGTCTCGTTGTTTGCAAAGCGTTTGGCCGTTTCTTTTACTACGGCAAAAGCTTCAGGTAGAATATCATTCAAGGTTTTTTCCGAAATGGCATAGGCTTCTTCTTCAAGCTTGTCAATTTCAGTATAGATTTCCTCATTTCGGTCAATATCCGTAGAGTTTTGAACCTCCTCTTTTAAGGCATCTATTTTATCATCTATATCTTTTCGTTCTTCTTTTATCCTAGACTTGAAGTCAACCGTTTTTTGTCTTAGGTCATCCAAAGAGAGGGATTCAAGTTGTTGCTCAAAGGATTTTATTTCTTTTACCAAAGGTTGAAGCGCCTTTACGTCTTTTTCAGATTTATCTCCTACAAAAACCTTTAGTACGGAATTAATAAAACTCATGAAATGTTTTTCTTTTGGGTCGCAAAAGCTGTTCCATTGTCAAAAGTGGTTAGGAACTCTTCTGCAAGGGTGTCAAAATTACATAAAAAAAAGCCTCAGATGAGACTTTTTAGTTTGCTTTATGATTGCGGAATCAATACTCGTCCTCATTCCAGAGGTAATCTTCTTCCGTAGGATAATCAGGCCAAATTTCCTCAATGGATTCATACACTTCGCCTCCTTCTTCTTCCATGGATTGTAAGTTTTCCACAACTTCCAAGGGGGCACCTGTTCTAATGGCGTAATCTATAAGTTCGTCTTTGGTGGCTGGCCAAGGCGCATCACTTAAATATGAAGCTAATTCTAATGTCCAGTACATAGTAACGGTTTGATTTTAAAATTTTTGCAAAAATAATTTTTAAACCGAATTAGTCAAGTAAAATCGTCATTATTTAAAAATTATTTTGACTTTGCTAATTCTGTAACGCAAAAAATAAGGTTTTATTCGTCTAATTTTTTAGGAATCCACTTGATTTCTTCTGCGTTCAATTGCTTGGACAACTTCCGTGCCAATACAAAAAGGTAGTCAGAAAGGCGATTTATGTAGGCGATTACGTTCTCTGGGACCGGTTCTTTTTCATGCAAATAGGATATCATACGTTCGGCCCTCCTACAAGTTGTACGTGCAACATGACAGTATGACACGGTAGGATGTCCGCCAGGAAGAATAAAATGAGTCATAGGAGGAAGCTCCTCATTCATTTTATCGATTTCTTTTTCCAAAAATTCAATATCCTCGGCGTTGATGCGTGGAATTTTGAGTCTGTTGTCTTTTTTTGGTTCTGTTGCCAAAATAGCACCGACGGTAAAAAGTTTATCCTGAATATGGACTAAACTCTCCTTGGAATGATTATCCATTTCTTGATCACGAACCAAACCTAAAACCGAATTGAGTTCATCGATGGTTCCGTAGCTTTCTATTCGGATGTGATGTTTGGGGACCCTAGTCCCGGTAAAAAGTGATGTATTGCCTGTATCTCCTGTCTTTGTGTATATCTTCATTCTTCTTTCCAAGTTATCAATTACCAACTCACAATAAGCCAATCATAATTGTTACATGCAGATTGTTCATTGTTCATTGTGCCTTCTTTTTCCATCCATAAATTTTCTGGATTTTCTCCTTTTTTGGCCTCTTTTATTGGTAAAGAACACTACAAAATATACTATGACCAAACCTCCTAAAATGATGTAAATGGTATAATCCATAATGAAACTTTCTTAACTAAAATTACCTTTTTATATCCGAATCGTAAAATGCTGCTTTACTTGTTCTTTTCTTATGAAAATCAATCCGCAGTAGAACAAATCCATGCTTACGGTAACCTTTTCACTTTTTGTGAACTCCATCCAATGTAAAAATGTTTCTCTAGATTCATAAATACCTCGAAAGAGTATAAGGCTATCGTTGTGTAATGGAAAACTCGAAAATACGTTGTCCGGATTTTGACTCATAGGGGATTCAAAATATAGGACATCAATGGGGGGTTTCTTTTCCGGTACCCCTTGAAAATTCTTTTCCAATTCTTTCTTGAGTGAATTGTTTCCCTTTACCAAAATGGACTTGGCATTGAAATATGCGATGCTTTTTAGTAGCACATTGATTACCTTATCTTTTGACTTTTGAGGTTTCTGATACAGGCATTTGGTCAAGTAATCAAAAACAAAAGGGGAATGTATTCCGTGCTCATTGGTGGATTTCAGCAGAAATTTTAAGTATGATTTGATGTTAAAAATCATCCTTACCCTTCTAAGATTGCGGATAATTCAAACCATCTTTCTGTTTTTTTATCCAGAGCGTCTGTTACCTCGCTGAGCTCAATAGAAAGCTTTTTGATTTCTTCTGGGGAGAGTTCAGGATTGGAAAATTGGTTTTGTAGGACTACTTTTTGTTCTTCCAGTTTCTGAATGTCCTTCTCCAATTGTTTGTGTTCTTTTTGTTCTTGATACGAAAGCTTTCCCGAAGTATCGCGTTGTCTCCAATGAATCTTCTCTTCCTTTTCTGAAGTTTCCTTATTCTTTCGGTCCTCAACGACACGACTGTTTTCATAAGCTCGGTAGTCCGAATAGTTTCCCGGAAAATCTTCAATAACACCATCTCCTTTAAACACAAAAAGATGGTCCACAATTTTGTCCATAAAATAGCGGTCGTGTGAAACTATTACCAAACAACCTGGAAAATCCAATAGGAAGCTTTCCAAAACATTTAGGGTCACGATGTCCAAGTCATTGGTAGGTTCATCCAGGATAAGAAAATTGGGATTTTGAATCAAAACCGTACAGAGGTAAAGCCGTTTTCTTTCACCTCCGCTAAGTTTCTCTACAAAATCGTACTGCTTTTTGCGGTCAAATAGAAAACGTTCCAGCAATTGTTGAGCGGAAATCTGCTTACCTTTTTTAAGAGGAATGTAGTCACCAAATTCCCGAATGACATCAATAACCTTTTGCCCCTCTTTTATTGAAATACCTTTCTGGGTGTAGTATCCAAACTTTACGGTTTCTCCTACAACAATTTTACCGGTGTCCATACCCTCACTTTGGGTAAGCATGTTGAGGAAAGTGGATTTACCCGTTCCGTTTTGTCCAATTATCCCAAGACGTTCACCTTTGATGAAGTTATAGCTGAATTTGGAGAGAATGGTTTTGTCCCCAAAAGATTTGGAAATATTATGGAGTTCAAGGATTTTATTTCCCAAACGTTCCATATTAAGTTCCAACTGTACCTGATGGTCTTCCCTTCTTTTTTTTGCCTTTTGCTTTATTTCGTGGAAATCATCAATTCTGGATTTGGATTTGGTAGTTCTAGCCTTGGGTTGCCTTCGCATCCAATCCAATTCTTTCTTGAAAAGTATTTTGTTTTTGTGCTGCTCTACGGCCTCCCGTTCTTGCCTAGCTTCTTTTTCCCTCAAATAGTAGGAGTAATTGCCCTTGTAACTGTACAATTGCTTGTTGTCCAATTCAAGAATTTCATTGCACACCCTTTCCAGAAAATATCTATCGTGGGTGACCATGAAAAGGGAAAGGTTTTCCTTGGCAAAATAAGCTTCCAGCCACTCAATCATATCCAAGTCCAAATGGTTGGTTGGCTCATCAAGAATCAATAAATCAGGTTTGTTGAGCAGGGCACTGGCGAGGGCCAATCGTTTCTTTTGCCCTCCTGATAACGCACCTATTTTCACATCCAAATTGGATAAATGTAGCTTGAACAAAACTTGTTTGTACTGGGTTTCAAAATCCCAGGCGTTGCTCTGTTCCATAGCCTCAAAGGCTTTTTGATATTTGTCGGAATCGTCAGGGTCTTGTAATGCCTTTTCGTAATTGGATATTGTTTTTAAGATGGGGTTTTCGGAACTGAGAATGGATTGTTCCACAGTCAAATTTGG
Source organism: Flagellimonas meridianipacifica (assembly GCF_003001695.1). GTDB lineage: Bacteria > Bacteroidota > Bacteroidia > Flavobacteriales > Flavobacteriaceae > Flagellimonas > Flagellimonas meridianipacifica. The sequence continues at coordinate 563,097 of NZ_PVYX01000002.1, forward strand.
GTCAAGAGCGGGTTCCTGTTCCAAAAAGGCCACTTTTATTCCTTTTCTCTTGGTGACTTGACCCGTTTCTGGAACATCTTTACCGGAAATAATATTCAATATTGAGGTCTTACCACTGCCGTTTTTGGCGACCAATGCAATTTTCTGACCTTTATTTATTCCAAAGGAAAGATTGGAGAACAATACTAATTCACCATAGGATTTTGCAATATTTTCTACCGTAAGCAAATTCATTCAATGTTGTGATTTCAATACTTTAATCTATAGCAACGAAGGAAATACCAATATCGAATCCCTAAAGCCAAGAATAGAGGAATCAAAACAGGGGAGAAGGCTTGAACCCCAAAAATCCAAAACAGTAAGACCAACCCGATTAAACTTATGGCCACTATGAAATAACGAGGAGTCCACTCAGGGAGTTGTGGCTGAAAAACGAGAATGAATGCAACGACTAAATTCAATGGAAATGCCCAAAGAATATTATAATTGTAAGGAGTAGAAGTATGATCCGCGGCCACCCAAAGCAGCAGTAATACTAAACCTACCAAGCCAGAAATCAGCAACATGGAAAAATCAAGCCATCGGCTTCTGGTTTTATGTCTTACGTCCAAATACGTTATAATAGCTACAAAAACCAAAAACAGAGAAAACCAAAAAAGGGGAGATAGCGGGAAATATCCGTTTTGTTCTTGCTCAGAATAGTCCAAGACGTTCCGCTGTCTTTTCACCAAAGGCTTACCATTAATCGTAGTGTTGTCCAATTGGTCCAAGGTATAATAGGGAAGGAACATGTGTTGCCTTACTGTAGCTTCTCGATCAACAACCGAACCAAAGGCTAAGTCTATTCCAAAAGCGGACCACGAATTGATATTTAAAAATTGTCTTACCAATTGGCGGAATGTAAATTGCTTTTCCAAATGCGATTCTCCAAAGGCAACGGCATCTCCAAATAGCTTTTCTAAAATATCTCCTGTAATACTGGAACAATTGTTCAGCAAAGGGTCGTATAAGTAATCACGATTCTCAGGTAGATAATTTTTTTCTAAAAAGACCAGGAATTCATTTCTTTGATTTAGAGTCAAATCCAGAATTTGTTCTTTTACCCATCTTTTTTCCAATTCGTACTCAAACAGGAAATTATCAAAAGACCTTCTGGATAGGGAATATATCATCTTGCCTTTGACAAAATTTAAGTAGAAATTGGGCTGATCAAAATCAAAAGTTCCATAATTATAAACCACATCGATTTCCAAAACAGGGTCCTGAACCCGAATCGCTGTATGCCCGAATGTTGAATAAAGTTGATCACCGGTTGCACAGGTAAGCACACTGATTTGGGAGTTATCTGAAAGTCCTGGAGCCTGACTAAACCCAAGGTTGAATGCGCACAGTAAGAGTATGGAAAGTAATATGCGAATTTTCATAAGCGCTGTTGACTTGGCAAATATCAGAATAAAACCAACATAGCCTAGTGTTTAGGTTATCACACTATGTTTTTTAGGTTATTTTTACCAAAATCTAACCGTTCATGAAACAACACATTCCCAATTTCATTACCCTTTTAAATCTTTTTAGTGGATGCATAGCGGTTGTTTTCGCTGTGCTCAACAAACTGGAATTGGCCGCACTTTTTGTGTTTCTAGGGATTTTCTTTGACTTCTTGGATGGTCTTGCAGCTCGTTTGCTCAACGTACGGAGTGAAATAGGGGTTCAACTGGATTCTTTGGCGGATATGGTTACCAGTGGTGTTGTTCCTGGAATCGTAATGTTTCAGTTATTGAATATGTCCCAAACAGGGGGATGGGGTACTGGTCTTTTGGGAAGTGAAATGGCATTACTACCATTTTTTGGTTTTGTAATTACCTTAGCTTCCGCATATCGTCTTGCTAAGTTCAATCTTGATGAGAATCAAGTGAGCTCATTTACAGGATTACCTACTCCAGCCAATGCGTTGCTCATTCTTTCTTTACCTCTTATTCTTTTTTATCATTCCAATGATGCTTTAAACGAGATTATTCTCAACGAATGGTTTTTAATTGTGCTCACCTTGCTGAGTGCATTTCTTTTAAATGCTAAGATTGAATTGTTCGCCTTAAAGTTTAAGCATTGGGGATTTAAGGGAAATGAGGTACGCTATCTCTTTTTAATTGGAAGTCTTGTATTGCTATTGACCCTAAAGTTTTTAGCCGTGCCCATTATTATAGTGCTGTATATTCTTATGTCCCTTTTGGCAAAGACAAGTTGAACAAATTAGAAATTCAGCTTTTTCTTTCTGAGCTCAAAGTTTTGCCCCAGATACACCTTTCTAACCATTTCGTCTTTGGCTAAATCCTCGGGGATGCCTGCCTTGAGGATTCCCCCTTCAAACATCAAGTAGGAGCGCTCCGTAATGGCCAGTGTTTCCTGTACATTGTGGTCGGTAATCAAGATGCCTATGTTCTTATTTTTTAATTGGGCTACGATACGTTGAATATCTTCTACAGCTACAGGGTCTACCCCTGCAAAAGGCTCATCCAACAATATAAACTTGGGGTCAGTTGCCAAAGCCCTCGCAATTTCAGTACGTCTACGCTCCCCACCCGAAAGCAAATCCCCACGGTTTTTACGAATATGGCCCAATCCAAACTCGTCAATGAGCGACTCCATTTTCATGTGCTGCTCCTTTTTGCTCAGTTTGGTTAGCTGTAGTACACTTAGTATGTTTTTTTCAATGCTCAGCTTCCTAAAAACAGATGCTTCCTGGGCCAAGTAACCAATACCGTTTTGCGCCCTTTTATACATGGGGAAAGTGGTGATTTCCATGTCGTCCAGAAAGATTTTACCGCCATTGGGTTTAATCAAACCAACAATCATGTAAAAAGAGGTTGTTTTTCCAGCACCGTTAGGACCTAAGAGGCCAACAATTTCTCCTTGGTTTACCTCAAGGCTGATGCCTTTTACCACCTTCCGCCCACGATAGGCTTTCATTATATTTTCTGCCCTAAGCTTCATAAAAACCTGCCAAATCTAATCATATTCCACATGAAAGGGGTGGGTTTTATCATCTTTTTAGGAATCCGTTTCCTCAAGCGCTTCCCAATACTCGTAGGCTCTTCTTAGATGTGGAATCACTATTGTGCCTCCTATTAGGGTGGCTATACCCAAGGTTTCCATTACCTCTTCTTTGCTGGCTCCTGCATCTTTGACACTTTCCAGATGATAACTTACACAGTCGTCACATCGCAAAACCGCAGAAGCTACCAAACCCAATAATTCTTTCGTCTTAACATCCAAAGCACCTTCCATAAAAGCATTGGTATCCAGATTGAAAATACGCTTGATGATTTTGTTATTGTCTGCCAATATCTTCTCGTTCATTTTGGAACGATAGGCATTGAACTCTTCTACTTTATTTGGCATTTTGTTTCGCTTTTTTCGCTTCGTTTCGTAAAACAACTTTGGAAATGTAAATACTAACCTGGTATAAGATAAGTACGGGGACTGCCACGACAATTTGGCTCGCAACATCTGGAGGTGTTATAATAGCGGAAAGTATCAACACCAGTACCAAGGCAATCTTTCTGTATTTTTTAAGAATTTCGGGGGTCACCAATCCTACTTTTGTCAAAAAGTAGATAATAATGGGTAGTTCAAACATAATTCCGCAGGCAATTACCGAAGCCCTTACCGTGGCAACATACGAGGCCAAATCGATTTCGTTTGTAACCTCTTTACTTACCTGGTAGGTGCCCAAGAAGTTAATGGATAGTGGGGCCACTACATAATATCCGAAGAGGACCCCTAAAAAGAATAGAAATGATGCTACCAAAATGAACCCCCGTGAATACTTCCGTTCATTCGCGTGCAACCCTGGGCTTATGAATCGCCACATTTCAAAAAGTACATAGGGGAAAGCAATAATGAACCCAGCCCAAATGGAGGTCCAGATATGGGCCGAAAACTGCCCCGCCATCAGTCGACTTTGAATAGTGAAGGGCAACGATTCCCCACAAAAATCGGAATCAATACCAAAAAAAGTGGCAATTCGACAGAAAAACTGATAGGTAGGAAAATCCAGGTTCTTCGGTCCGAACAGAATAGTATCGAAAATAAAACTCTTCATTACAAAGGCTCCACAGGCAACCAAAACGATAGCCAGCGTGGAGCGAATCAAATGCCATCGTAACTCTTCCAAATGGTCCAAGAAGGACATTTCGTTAGGGTCTTGGGTCGTAGTCTTTGCCATTATAGAATTCCCTCGTTTATGAGATTATGGATATGCACCACACCATGATATTCATCCCCGTCCAATACCAAAAGCTGGGTTATTCCTTTTTCCTGAAGCAGTTCCAATGCCTTTACGGCCAAGGTATCTTTAGTGACGGATTTGGGATTTTGGGTCATAATGTCCTTAGCAGTCAAGGTGCTAATATTATCATATTTTTTCAGCATTCTTCGAATATCTCCATCCGTAATTACACCTACAACTTTGTCTTCATTTATAACCGCCGTTGCTCCCAACATTTTTTCTGAAATCTCAACAATAACTTCCTTTACACTGGAGTTAACGCTGACTTTGGGTTTTTGGTTTTGCGATGCTATGTCGGAAACCCGTAAATACAACTTTTTCCCTAGAGTGCCTCCTGGATGATATTTGGCGAAGTCATCACGGCTAAAACCTCTCAATTCCAAAAGACAAATCGCTAAAGCATCGCCCATGGCCATTTGGGCAGAAGTGCTTGTTGTGGGAGCCAAGTTATTGGGACAAGCTTCCTTTTCTACAAAAGTATTCAGTGTAAAATCGGCTTGCTTGGCCAAAATGGAATCCATGTTTCCCGTAATCCCAATCAATTTGTTTTTTCTCAGTTTGATAAGCGGAATCAAGGCTTTTATCTCTGGCGTGTTTCCACTTTTTGAAAGACAAATGACCACATCATTCTGTTGAACCGTTCCCAAATCACCATGTATGGCATCTGCAGCATGCATAAAAATCGCAGGAGTTCCTGTAGAATTTAAGGTGGCCACAATCTTGGAAGCGATTATGGCACTCTTTCCAACACCGGAAACTACGACCCTACCATTGCACTCCAAAATGTGTTGGACGGCTTCGGCAAATTGATCATCAAGGTAATCCACAAGATTGGCTATGGCCTTGCTTTCAATTTCAATAGTACGTTTGGCAATGGATAAAATGGACTGCGTGTCGCTCAAGTTAATTAAAAGTTTATTGGGTTGCATTCCTAAAAGAATGTCTTATATTTAAGATTACAAAACTAAACAAACTATCTTTTACCAGACTATTTATGTGTTGAGGAAAGTGACCCTTTTTTTATGTAGGGTCTAAGAATGTTAGAGAGAAACTCTTCTTTATTGGTTGATAGGTTTAAATAGAAATACGGAAAATGAATCTTACAAATTCCGACTTACTTGAGTCCCTCAAAAAATATTTTGGATTTTCGCAGTTCAAGGGGCTTCAAGAAGATGTAATCAAAAATATCGTTCACGACAAGAATACCTTTGTAATCATGCCCACGGGAGGCGGTAAATCCCTTTGCTATCAACTTCCAGCTTTAATGAAGGAAGGTACTGCCATAGTGGTTTCTCCCCTTATCGCCTTGATGAAAAATCAGGTGGATGCCATTCGCGGTGTTTCCGAACAACACGGCATTGCCCATGTATTGAACTCTTCACTTACCAAAACTGAGGTCAAACAAGTCAAGGAGGATATTTGTAATGGGGTAACCAAGCTTTTGTACGTAGCACCAGAATCCTTGACCAAGGAAGAGAATGTTGATTTCCTAAGTTCGGTCTCACTTTCTTTTGTTGCTGTAGATGAGGCGCATTGTATTTCGGAATGGGGCCATGATTTTAGACCTGAGTACCGAAATCTGAAAAGTATTATTGCCAGGCTAGGGGACGACATTCCCATAATTGGACTTACTGCTACGGCAACACCCAAAGTTCAGGAAGATATCATCAAGAATTTGGGGATAACTGATGCCAAGGTTTTTAAGGCATCCTTTAATAGACCAAATCTTTTTTATGAAGTTAGACCAAAGACTCAAAATGTTGATGCCGATATTATCCGTTTTGTAAAGCAGAATCAAGGAAAATCGGGTATTGTTTATTGTTTGAGTAGAAAAAGAGTGGAAGAACTTGCCCAAGTGCTTCAGGTGAATGGCGTGAGCGCTGTGCCATACCATGCGGGATTTGACGCCAAAACGCGTTCTAAATACCAAGATATGTTCCTTATGGAAGAGGTGGATGTCGTGGTGGCCACCATTGCGTTTGGAATGGGAATCGATAAACCGGATGTGCGTTTTGTCATCCATCATGATATTCCAAAAAGTATAGAAAGCTATTATCAGGAAACCGGACGTGCTGGGAGAGATGGCGGAGAAGGACATTGTTTGGCTTTTTACTCGTACAAGGATGTGGAAAAGCTGGAAAAATTTATGTCTGGAAAACCTGTGGCAGAACAGGAAATAGGGAATGCATTGCTACAAGAGATTGTGGCTTATGCGGAAACATCCATGTCTCGAAGAAAATTCATCCTACACTATTTTGGCGAAGAATTTGATGAGGTGAATGGAGAGGGCGCGGATATGGACGACAATACCCGTAATCCCAAGAAAAAGGAAGAAGCCCAGGAAGAAGTTCTTCAGCTACTTACTGTGGTCCAAAAGACCAACGAAAAATTTAAAACCAAAGAAATCGTAAAAATATTGGTGGGTAAGGTCAACGCTATGATTTCCTCCCACAAAACGGATGAAAAAGACTTTTTCGGCATTGGTAAGGCAAAGGATGAAGCGTTTTGGATGGCTCTAACTCGACAAGTATTGGTAGCAGGATTGCTAAAGAAGGAAATTGAGAGATATGGTATTTTGCACTTAACAGAAATGGGCAAAACCTTTTTGGAAAATCCCTCTTCCTTCATGATGACACAAGATCATGTGTATACCGAAGAATCCAACAATGGTATTATAACAGCGGGTAAATCGAGTGGGGGAGCAGCAGATGAAAACTTGTTGAAATTACTTAAGGACCTCAGAAAAAGGGAGGCTAAAAAACTGCAAGTACCTCCTTTTGTGGTTTTTCAGGACCCTTCGTTGGATGATATGGCCTTAAAATATCCTATCAACATGCAGGAACTCCTAAACATACATGGGGTAGGTGAAGGCAAGGCAAAGAAATACGGAAAACCTTTCGTTGAGTTAATTACAAGTTATGTTGAGGAAAATGAGGTTATCCGACCAGATGATTTAGTCGTAAAGAGTACAGGGGCCAATTCAGGACTCAAACTGTACATTATCCAGAATGTAGATCGTAAACTGCCTTTGGATGATATAGCATCAGCCAAGGGACTGGAACTTCCGGCACTTATCAAGGAAATGGAACAAATAGTCTTTAGTGGTACCAAACTGAATATTTCATATTGGATTGATGAGATTTTGGATGAGGACCAACAAGAAGAAATCCACGATTATTTTCTGGAAGCAGATACGGATTCCATTTCTGAAGCGGTCGAGGAATTTGAAGGAGATTATGAGGATGAAGAGCTGCGTCTCTACCGCCTTAAGTTCATAAGTGAGGTGGCGAACTAGGGGGCCAAATACTCAAACGGATAACCCTTGATATTTCTTAGAACCATAAAACCCACAATTACAAAAAGAATGAGTATCGGGGCGTGTCGATAGTCAATAAGACTTTTTGAGAATCCAAGCTTGTTTTTTGCTAAAACATGCTGAAATACCAATAGCAAGAAGGGAAGAAACAAGAAATTGTGGCTGAATACATCCTTTATCCGAAAATGTAAGAGGTCGTGTACCGCTCTTTGCGAACCACAGCCAGAACAGTATATACCCAGATGCTCTTTTACTGGGCATTTTGGAAAAAAGTAGCGGGTTTCGGTCTTTTCTGGATTATGAGAAAAAAAATGGAGTGCTGCGAAAACAAGCAGCACTCCCAATGTCATAAAACCTATTCTTTTAAAAACCTGCATCGGCAGCACTGGCAAAAATGGCAAATCCAAAAAAGATAAAATAGACTATTGTTACAAGTAGACCAACACCTGCTCCAATCATAGCCCACATTTTTGCATTTTTAGAGGCTTTTTCAGCCTCTTCGTATTCGCCCCTCGCATAGGCCTCGTTCACTTTGCTCGCATAAACAATACTGGCTATTCCAGTTGGTAGACAGCAAAAAATAGTACTTAAAATAGCCCATACCAGATAATTATTTGGTTTTGGCGGCAAACCCGAATTGTTTTCCATAAGATGAAATTATTGGTTAAAAGGTGATTTATTAATTTATTGATACTGCTCTAATAGTTCTTGAATTCTTTCTGGATCCTGAAGATTTTCCCAACCAAAAGTAGAAATGGCCCAAATAGTCATTAGCAGGTAAATCACATTTAAAACAATACCAATGATAGCTAAAGTCTTTCCAGTTTTTACATTTTTAACACCATCGTACATTTCAGGATTTTCGGCATATAGTTTTAGGGCCTTGTTGGCCAAAACCAAAGCTATGACACCAAAAATAAGTCCAAGTACCCCATAGCAACAGCATGTGACAATGGATATGATACCGAAGACTAATATTAATGTTGAGTTTGGCAGTTTTTGTTGTTCCATTTGTATTGGTTTTAGTTGTAAAGATTATACATTTTTATTAAGTAGCTTACGATGATGGTCCCTGCCGTAAGAGTCGCAAAGAACCATTTTAAAAATACAGAGTGCTTGAACTTTATAAATAAAGTAGAGCCCAAAAAGAGAATTAGAAAAATTATTGGATATATCGCTGGATACATTTTAAAAGCAGCCAAAAATTCGCCTTGTAATAATAAGTCTAACGAACGTTGTAAACCACATCCCGGGCATTCCACACCAAACAGCTTTTTGTTCAGGCATGGCATCATGTACCTTTCGTTATGAATTAACAATGTGGTTATTATTGGTTTCATCACATGAACTTAGGCATCGAAAATTACCATTATTTTTACACTTTCTATTGTTTTTTTTTAACAAACTGTTGTGATGTCGGATTTTGTAGTGGGTGACAAAGTGGAAGTGCTGGATGATTCTCTCCAGGGAGTTGTTGAAGCCGTGCAAGGTGATTTAATCAAAGTGCAGCTTGAAGATGGGTTTTCTATGGATTTCCATGCCTCAGAGCTGGTCAAAACAGGACAAACATTTGCTGTGTCCAATTATGAAGTGGCAAAGGTTAAGAAAGAGAAAGAAATCCCCAAGAAAAGGAAATTGGCAACAGTAAAGCCCAAAGAAAGGAATATGCCAAAAATGGAGGTGGACCTTCATATCAACCATTTAGTGAAATCCACATGGGGTATGTCCAATTTTGATATTTTGAATGTACAAATCGATACAGCAAAACGTCAATTGGACTTTGCGATAAAAAACCGAATCCAAAAGGTTGTATTCATTCATGGGGTAGGTGAGGGAGTTTTGAAAGAAGAACTGCATTACCTCTTCAATAAGTACGAAAACCTAAAATTTTATGATGCCGAATATCAAAAATATGGTTTAGGGGCTACTGAGGTCTACATTTATCAGAATTACTGATTGGTTGCAGCTGTTTCGGCAGGTATTGCTGTGGTCACCTCACCAAATTCATCAACTGCCAGGTTGGTTATTCTTTCCCCGGCTTCGTTCACAAAAGAAATACCACTTAAGCTTAGCGTATGTACGAAACTTGTGCTATCCGTATTTGCGGTAGTCTGAATTATGACCATGCCATCTTGTGCTTCTACTTCTTGCACTACCACAGGAGTAGCTGGAGGAATGGCATCGCAAAAATAACTGGACGTAATACCATCGGAAAAAATACGATAAGTGAGGGAGGATTGGCTTGGAATTGAACTTTCTGTAGTAATCGTCTCTCCAACTACACCATTGTCCAAAACTCCGGTTTGTAACTCTAGAATGAGGGCCTCACTATCGTTGATTTTAAACAAAAGTGTAGTTGAGGTGGTTACCGGATTGTCGCAAGATTGGACGGAAACACTATTGAAATCGATGGTTTCAATTTGCAAGTCACCGTCACTACAGGCAATTAAACATCCGAAGCATACCAAGGAGAGCACTATTTTTTTCATGGGCCAAATTTAATTGAATACATATCAAACCAAGGAATTCTTTAAAAGAAATTAACGCAATTGACCTATTTTTGAAAAATCAAATTTGATAGCTAGTCGATGCAAAAAGTATACTTGGACAATGCCGCCACTACCCAAATTAGGGAAGAGGTAATACAGCGTATGCATGAGGCTTTGGGGGCTCATTACGGAAATCCTTCTTCAACCCATAGTTTTGGTAGAACTGCAAAAACGGAAGTGGAGCAGGCTCGGAAAACCATTGCAAAAATGATGAATGCACACCCTTCGGAGATTATTTTTACTTCAGGAGGAACAGAAGCGGACAATATGATTTTGAGGTGCGCGGTACGAGATTTGGGTGTAAAGACCATTATAACGACCAAAATTGAGCATCATGCAGTATTGCATACCGCAGAAGAATTGGAAAAAGAGTATGGAATCCAGCTACAATTTGTGGAATTGGATATGGAAGGCAATCCCGAAATGGGTCATTTAGAAGCTTTATTGAAACAAGATGATTCCAAAAAGTTGGTCAGTCTCATGCACGTCAACAATGAAATTGGAAATATTATTGACATAGAGCATATTGGAAGACTTTGCTCTGAAAATGGAGCTTTGTTCCATTCAGATACGGTTCAATCTGTGGGGCATTATCCATGGGATGTTACTAAGACTCCAATAGACTTTTTTACCGCTGCGGCACATAAGTTTCATGGACCAAAAGGTATTGGCTTTGCATTCATTCGTAAAAATTCTGGATTGAAACCTTTAATTTTTGGAGGATCCCAAGAACGGGGTTATAGAGCAGGTACAGAACCTTTTCATAACATAGTTGGTTTAGAGGAAGCCTTTGTAAAAGCTTACGAGAACTTGGAAGAAGAAAGTAAGGTGGTCAAGGAATTGAAGGCTTATTTTGTGGAAAAGATAAAGCTTGAGCTACCTGAAGTGGAATTCAATGGCCTTTCTGATGACCTAGAAAGAAGTACATACACTTTGGCTAATGTGAGATTACCATTTGACAAACAGAAAGCATTAATGCTCCTATTCCATTTGGATATGAAGGGAATAGCTTGTTCCAAGGGAAGTGCGTGCCAGTCCGGAAGTAATATGGGGTCTCATGTGCTTCGGGAGATTTTGACGGCCGAAGAATTGGAGAAACCCTCCATTCGTTTCTCGTTTTCTAAATACAACACCAAGGAAGAGTTGGATTATACCATTGGTGTACTCAAGGAGTTTGCTGCTGGTTAGCCTTCTTTTTTCGCTTTTTTTCTTTGTCGTAGGGAAACTTTCTGGAGGCCAACTTCATCATTTTATCAATTAATTCAATGGTATTTTTACCAGTTTTTTTGGTTATGGCTTTTTCATACTTCCAAAGCAACTTACCGGTTTCGCCATCGCTAACTTTTACCCCTATTCGGCCATAGTCCGCATTACCGCTGAAATAATCCAAAAAACTAAAATCAGTTGGAACACCTTTGGAGAGCAATATGTTTAGATTTAAGTTTCCGCTTATTATCCCATCCACTTTCAAGATTTCACAGAGCTGTTTTGTGGTGTAGATGTCCAAATTGCCATAATCTATACCATTTTGATTCAGCACGGCATTCGTGTCTTTAATATTTTGAAAATCTACATTGAATTTTTTTCTTTTCTTTCTTTGTGAGAAATAGGTTTCCAAAGCATTTTGTACGGCATACCCCTCTTTTTCTGCGAGTTTCTTAAGTTCCATAGGTGGAATTTCCTGTTCCAAATCCAAGTTGGCTATAAAAGGCACAATAGCCAAAACTTCATGATTCTCCGTTAGTTCGTCAAATCTTCGATTTTCATAGATATTCTTTTGTGCAGAAACTTGAACTACACTCATTAGCACAAACAAGAAAAAAATACGCTTCATCATCAGCTTAAAGGTCTGCATTACAACCTAAGGGCAAACTTAAGGTTAAAAACTCTACTAGTGAGAAAATTGGGCACGGCAAATTGTTGTTGTGTATCAATATCCCGAACAAAGGTATTTGTAATGGAATTTTGATTATTGAACATGTTGAAAATTTCAAAACCTGCACTCAACTCTTTGATTTTATGTAACCAATGTCCTTTGGGGTGGCTGGTTTTTCCGTCTGCAAAAATATATGAAATTCCTAGATCTGCCCTCCTGTAATCTCTTAATCTATTCTGAAAATCATAGGGGTCTGCATTGCTGGGTGAACCTCCTGGAACACCTGTTTGGTAAACCAGGTTCAGATACATTCTCAAACTTGGTATGTTGGGCACATAGTCTTGGAAGAGTACAGCAAGTTTAAATCGTTGGTCCGTGGGTCGAGAAATGTAACCACGACCATCAATGTTTTCTTCAGTTCTCAAAAAACCCAGGCTTACCCAAGATTCTGTTCCGGGAACAAAAGCACCATTTAAACGGAAGTCAAAACCAGCGGCATAAGCTACAGCATTATTTTGTGCCGCATAGCGGATGCGAACATCTTCAATGGTAAAGGGATTCACATCACGCAAATCCTTGTAATAGGCTTCACCCATAAGAGTGAACGGTCTGTCCCAGAGATTAAAACTGTATTCGCTTCCTAATACATAGTGGATTGATTTTTGGGCACGAACCTCTGGGTTGATGTTTCCGGTAAGGTCACGCAGCTCTCTATACAAAGGAGGTTGTTGATAGCTGCCAATGGCCAATCGAAACAGAATATCACTTTTCCAATCTGGTTTTATCGCAAATTGGGCCCTTGGACTAAACAGGGTTTGTGCATTCCGTTCAAAACCATCCCCGCTCAAGATCCAATGTTGAAGTCTAAACCCAATATTGAAGTAAACATCATGATTTCTCCATAAGGTTTGTTTGCTATACTGAAGAAAACCCGCTAGGCGGTTGGTTTTGGTAAAGTTAGTAGCACGTACACTTTCAAAAGGCTCAATGTCCCCTTCAAAAGGTTCTTCAGGTTGGTTGTTTATAAATTCCGGATTGGGGGGTCTTATAAAAAAACCAGCAGAATCCAGAAATTCTGCTTCTCTTAGCTGGTCCCTAAAATCTTCATGTGTGAATCGAGCACCCCATTCCAAAGCATTTCCATTTTTTTGATATCGCCCTTGATGGTTTAGATTGAATATCAAGGCGTCCAAATGGTTCCTTGCTCTGGACTGTTGAGACCCCACCCCTCTAGAAGTAGTAACTTCCCCTAAGGAGGGATTTGCCAAATTGGTATCTATATCACCTAATTCATATGACGCTATAATATCGGAAAATTCTTCTTCCTGGGTATGGTAGATTGAAGCCGCAACATCCATTTTTGTGTTCTTATTGACAAAAAAATCTGCTTTAATCGCACCTAAGGCATTTTCGTAGCGATTGTTTTCTTGGCCTTCATAAAAAATAATCAGTGCCCTGGGTTCATTGATCGTGCCAAAATTGGTTTGCCTGTTGAGGGGTTCATTTTCATAGTTGTTGATAGCATAGGAACCCAAAAAGCTAAAATGGAATTTTTTGGAAAAGCGGTAGGTCATAAAATTTTGCAAATCCAGAAAAGAGGGATTGAAATTGGTATTGGTCTGCTGACTGTTCACAAAAAGGCTGTTGTCTCTATACCTAACCCCGGTCAAAGTGGTCCATTTTTTATCTTTTGAAATGGTTTCCAAAGTAGAGCTTGCTCCTAAGAGACTTCCTTGAACACGAAGGCCAAAATCAGCAGGTTCTTTATATGAAATATCAAGAACTGATGACATTTTATCACCATATTTAGCTTGAAATCCTCCCGAGGAAAAGGAAACATCGGTTACCATGTCACTATTTACAAAGCTTAAACCTTCCTGTTGTGCGGACCTGACCAGAAAGGGGCGATACACCTGGATACCATTAACATACACCAAGTTTTCATCAAAATTACCACCTCGTACATTATACTGTGTGCTTAGTTCATTGTTGAAAGAAACACCCGGAAGCAGTTTCAGAATATTTTCAACCCCAGTATTTGCTCCAGGAATGTTCCGCACTATTTCAGGTGCAATTGTAGTTATTCCATCCACTCTTTTGTCCCCCGAAGGAGAAACCGAAACACCTGCTATTTGAATAGCATCCGTTTTCATAACTGGATTAAACTCAAATGTTTCGTTGGTGGTAAGAACCAAATCTTCCAAAACCACTTCTTTGTGCCCAATATGGGTAAAACTTACGGTGGTTTTTACTTCGGCGGTTATTCGAAGCAGATAATATCCACTTTCATCTGTACTCGTTCCTTCATTATTGGAGGCTATGTTCACTCCGGAAAGGGGAATCTGATTTTCATCCAGTACAATACCGGTAATGATGGCATCTTGAGCTTTGCAAATGAAAGAGGCAAAAAAAAGCCACCCTAATAAAAAAGACCTAAAAAGCGAAGCATTATTTACGGAAGAAGGTTTGTTCAAAGGTAGTTGTATTGCCCACATTATCAGTAACGATAACTTTAAGATCACATTGCGTCTTATCCAAAATGTTATCGTCAAAATTATAGGTTATGGTCTTCTTTTTGGGTTCGTATTCCATTAAAATCCATTTACCGTTTAAAGTGGCCCTGTAACTATAAATTCCACTGAGGTCATCACTTATCTCCAAACTAAGATAGCTGTAATTGCTTAACCACTGTTTTTCCTTAAAATTTCTGGGTTTAATGGTTGGTGCCACGGTATCTTTGGCCAAGGTGTACCTCCCAAAGGACCGGGTTCTGGTAGTAAAGGCATTGTCCCTTTTGTATGTTCTATGGTATCTGGGGTTGTCCTTAAGGTCTAAACGGGCAATGAACATTTGCTTTCTTTCTGAAGCATTGTAAGGAGAGGCGTCAAAACTAATCGTGAAATTTCGATGTGCGGCCACCGAATTGTCATGGATGGTGATTGTATCCTTTCCTTTTTTCAAATTGATGTAAAAGTCTTCATAGAAGGTGTTGGACGGAAAATAGACTTTGGCGGCACCCAAATCATAATTGTTGGGTTTGCTGGCAATGACAAAATTCTCGGTTTTATCATCATTTCTAGGGATTTTAATCTCCTCTCTTTTTCCTTCAACGGGGATAACAAGTTTTATTTCATTGTCTTCATAATCGGAAATAAGCAATTCAACAGTGTAGCTCAAACCTTCTTGAATGGTTATTTTCCCATCATTGTGCATAGTATTGTAGATGGAAAGTCGGTTTGAAGGTTCCTTGAAGGCTTTTTGAACGCGTTGTTTATATTTTCCGAAATGTTCGTAGTCAATCAACGTGTTTATATAGCGAGTCTCTGCAAAAGAAAAAGTTTCAAAGTCATATTCCGAAAAGATTTTGCCATTGACCCTTTGTTTCACGGAGTAAACCCCGTTTTTGTTTGCCGCTAAATCTTGGCGGTCAAAGCTATTAAAACCAAAACCTATGGTTCCTATGGCGTTCACTTTGTCTGCCAAAAAACTACCATCAGCTTGTTTACTGTAATTCAATTGAACCTTTTTGGCACTTTGATTGACAACAGCATCATCGGAAAGAGGGTAACCAAAGAGGCTGATTAGCGTTGGGTTGGTGGCATCCCTGACTTCATATCCGTAAAGAAGTGGGTTTGTTGGTTTTTCGGTGACGCTGTTTCGTATTTCGAAATGTAGGTGGGGACCGGCAGAGCTTCCAGAATTTCCTGAATAGGCAATAACGTTGCCTTTTTCCACTTTAAGTTCACCGTAATCCGGAAACAGTTCAATTTCATAGGACTGTTTTTTGTATTGGGCCTTTTTGATGTACTCCTCTATTCCCGGACCAAATTTCTGGAGATGCGCATATACCGAAGTATGTCCAGAAGGATGAGCGACATACAGTGCCTTGCCATATCCCCAATGAGAGATTTTGATGCGGGTCACTGTTCCATCAGCAATGGCATAAATGGGCAATCCTTCCCTTCTTTGGGTTTTAATGTCTATTCCCGCATGAAAGTGATTGGAACGCAGTTCGCCAAAAGTTCCAGCCAAAACAAGGGGGATGTCCATCGGGGATTGGAAAATATCTTTGGGGTATTTTTCCTGTCCCATTGCAATTTTGGAAAGCAGAACACAAATCCCCAAAACATAAATACGCATGTTGTATGGTATAAGTTCAATACGAATGTAACCAATGTTTTTATGTGTAAAAAGTGATTTGGAAAGCTTTGGCCATATTACTTGGTGAAAAGAAGAATATCCTCCAAAAAATTGCGAGGTAAGCCTAGGATGGTTAAATTTGTATGTTACACATTCTGTTTGCATATGAGCGAACTTGTTGAGATTGTTGACTCACTGGAGAATAAGGTAAGCAAGCTGCTCCATCGATTGGAACTGCTGCAACAGACCAACTCCAAACTAAAAAATGAGCTTGAAATGGCTCATAAAGAGAAGACGAAAGAACAGCAAATTGCCTCTGAATGGGAAGAAAAATATAATTCCCTAAAAATGGCAAACAGTATGTTGGGTAGTAATACAAATAAAACAGAAGCTAAGCTCAAGATAAATACATTGATTCGCGAACTTGACGTTTGCATAGCAAGGCTTGCAGATTAGTGGTTTACAATATGGAGGAAAAGCTAAAAATAAAGCTTTCCATTGCTGATAGGGTTTATCCTTTGACAATAGATCCCAAACAAGAGGAGGGATTACGTAAGGCGGCCAAGAATATTGAAAGTCTGGCCAAGAAGTTTGAGCAGAACTATGCGGTAAGGGATAAACAAGATGTTTTGGCCATGTGTGCCCTGCAATTTGCGTCCAAAATAGAGCAAAGCGGAATAGACCGTTCTGAAAGTAGCAAAGCAGCCTTTGAGCGATTAAAGGCACTTGACGATTTGGTACATTCAAAACTGGGCGAATAAGTTCTTTTAAATAAAATAATGTTACTGCCCACATTGGTAATTATTTTTTGACAAACTCAACACTATTATATTTGAAAAGGGTGAGTTTAGGTTGTGAAAGCGGGCCCTACTCGTATAGGGATTTTTGAGCAACTTGTTAGCCCTAAACCTGTAATTAGGAGTTTGTACAAAACTTCGGCCAATGTGGGCTTTTTTTATAACCAAACACAAATAGAAATGGATAACACGACACTCATCATTGTGGCTGGAGTGGTTGGATTGCTAATTGGTTTTTTAGTGGCTAAGATGATGGAGAAGGGGAAAGCGACAAAAACCATGTCCAACGCAAAAAAGGAGGCAGCAGACATTGTAAGAGAGGCAAAGAAGGAAGGTGAGAGCATTAAGAAAGACAAAATATTCCAGGCCAAGGAAAAGTTTTTGGAATTGAAGGCCGAACATGAAAAAGTAATCATAAACAAGGATAAGAAGATTGCAGAGGCTGAGAAGCGAACAAGGGACAAAGAATCCCAGGTCAGCAACGAATTGGCCAAGAATAAAAAGCTTAATGAACAGCTCAACGTTCAAATCAAGGATGTAAACCATAAAAGTGAGGTTCTTGAAAAAAAACAGACAGAAGTAGAAAAGCTTCATAAAAGTCAAGTGCAGCAGTTAGAGGTCATTTCCGGACTTTCTGCTGACGAGGCCAAAAGCCAATTGTTGGAATCTTTGAAAGAAACAGCAAAGACAGATGCCATGGCCTATCTACAAAACACCTTGGAGGAAACCAAGTTGACCGCCCAACAAGAAGCCCGAAAAATTATCATTAACACCATTCAGCGAATTGGCACTGAAGAAGCCATTGAAAATTGTGTTTCTGTATTCAATTTGGAATCTGATGATGTTAAAGGTCGGATCATTGGTCGTGAAGGTAGAAATATTCGGGCACTCGAATCTGCAACGGGAGTTGAAATCATTGTAGATGACACACCTGAGGCAATTATTCTTTCCTGTTTTGATTCTGTACGTAGGGAAGTAGCTCGATTATCGTTGCATAGATTGGTAACAGATGGTCGTATTCACCCAGCTAGAATAGAAGAAATTGTTAAAAAGACCGAGAAACAAATCAACGAGGAGATTGCCGAGATTGGTAAACGAACGGTCATTGATCTAGGAATTCATGGACTTCACCCGGAGTTGATAAAGGCGGTTGGTCGAATGAAGTATCGTTCTTCCTATGGTCAAAACTTATTGCAACATTCCAGAGAAGTGGCAAAACTTTGTGGGATTATGGCGGCAGAGTTAGGCCTAAATCCGAAGTTGGCCAAGAGAGCAGGGCTTTTGCATGATATTGGAAAAGTGCCCAACTCCGAAACAGAAGTTGAGACTCCCCATGCTATTTTAGGGATGCAATGGGCCCAGAAATATGGAGAGAAAAAAGAGGTGTGCAATGCCATAGGAGCACACCATGATGAAGTTGAAATGACAACTTTGATATCGCCCATAGTTCAAGTTTGTGATGCGATTAGTGGAGCCCGTCCCGGGGCAAGACGTCAAGTTTTGGACTCGTATATTCAGCGATTGAAGGATTTGGAAGATATTGCATTTGGCTTCAACGGCGTACAGAAGGCATATGCCATACAGGCTGGTAGAGAATTGCGTGTGATTGTGGAAAGTGAAAAAGTAAGCGATGATAAAGCTGCTGAGCTTTCATTCGAAATCTCACAAAAAATTCAAACCGATATGACCTATCCTGGTCAGGTTAAGGTAACCGTAATTAGAGAAACACGTTCGGTGAATGTGGCAAAATAATAAAAAAGAACCCCTTATTCTTCCTCAGAATTAGGGGTTTCTTCTTCTACAACACCTTTACTTCTATTGTTTTCTAGAATATTGAGCTTTTTTAATTTGGCCTTCCAGGTTTCAAGCGCCTTCTTGTGTTGGTCAATGTTTTTCACAACATCCATTACCAGTGGGTTGTTTTCCGAAGCGCTGGAAAAGAATTGAAGATTGTTCTCCAATTGCCGAATCTCTGCATTGCTTTCCGATATTTTTCTTCGGATAAAGGTCCGTTCGTTCTGAATGGCACGATTATCATCAGTGGAAGCCAATTGCTTCATTTTATCGCCATATTTTATAAGCTCAGACTCTTGGCGACCAACACCAATTTTCTTAAATAGGGCATCAATGATTTTATTGAACTTACTGTTTAAGTGCTTTTTGTTGAAAGGTACACGGCCATAGCTTTTCCATTCGGCAATGAATTGTTTTATATCCGCGAGGTCTTTTTCTTTATCACCACTAAGCTGGAACGCACGTAGTCGGTCCATGCACTCGTTCTTTTTTTCGAGGTTTTTGTACTCCTCTTGATGGGTTTTGTTCTTTCCAGCGTGCAAGCGGTCAAAATAATGATTGCAAGCATCCTTAAATTCATTCCAGATTTTGTCCGAGTATTTTCTAGGAACGTGGCCAATCTTTTTCCATTCACTCTGAATGCGCTTCATTTCAGGAGTGGCCATATCCCAATCTTCGCTATCCTTTAATGATATAGCCAAGTCTAAGAGGGCTTTCTTGCGCTCTAGATTTAGGTGTTGTTCCTTTTTTTGGTTTTTGTAAAAAGCATTTTTTCCTCGATTGAATTTCCGCACGGCTTCCTTGAACGAACTCCATGTTTGCTCATTCACCTTTTGTGGAACTTTGCCTGCCTTGAAGAAATCTTCCCGCAATGATTCAATTTCTCGGATTTGCTGTTGCAGTGCTTTATGGTTATTGGAGATATTATCGGCAATACCAATAATTGAAGCTATGATTTCTTCCTTTTTCTCCAGGTTTTTTTCGTATACTATTTCCTGCTCCTTAAAATGCTCCTGTCTCCTTTCGTGCAGTGCTTTTGTAGCATTACTAAAACGTTCCCAAACTTCTTCGCGTTGCTCTTTGGCAACAGGTCCGATATCTTCTTTCCAGATTTTGTGAAGGGTCTGCAATTCCCTGAACGCTTTTCCTAAATCAGTCTCATTTGCGAGGGCTTCGGCTTTTTCCACCAGTTTAAGCTTCTCCTCCAGATTATGCTTGAAATCAAGATCTCTGAGTTCTCGGTTTAGGTGAAGGAAATCATAAAAGATTTCCATATGATGGTGGTAGGTCCGCCATACATCATTGTAATTATTACGCGGTATTGGCCCGGCGTTGCGCCATCTTTCCTGAAGGTCTTTGAAGTTTCTGTACGTGTTATTGATATCTTCTTCCACGTTCATCAGACCCTTAAGTTCTTCTATGATTTCAAGGCGTTTTTCTAGATTAACCTTAAGGTTTTGTTCAAGTTGCTTATAGTAGTGGTCTCTTTTTTCACGGTATTCGCCAATTACCTCATTGAATTGCCTTTTAGTTACCGAATTGTATCGGAAGTCTATCTCATTGCCTCCGTTGGCCACAAATTCTTCTTTTTTGTGGTCTAAAAACTCCTGGAATTTTTGGTCGAACTCATATTTGATGCCACTTACATGTTTGCTTATGGCCTGTACTTTCTCGTTTTTAACCAAACGTTGCAGTTCGCCCACCAAGTTTTCAATGGACATGGCGTGGTAGTCCAGAAAGGGGATGTGATGTCTTTTTTCATTATCGGTATCCTCTGCATCCTCGGCGTTGGATTCCTCTATTTCTTCAATTACTTTTTCAGTTTCCTCTTTCGCAACCTCTTTTGGGGTGTTTTTTTCTTCCTCTGGAGCGGTATCGCCCAAGGAGGATTCTGGTTCAGTCTCGGGCGTAGCTGTCTTCTCGGATAATCCTGGTTCAGAAATGGGGCTTTCTTCCAATGATGTCTTTATGTTATCCGAAGTTTGCTCAGCACCAGCTTCAGTTTCCTGAAGTTTTCGTTCATTTTCCTGCATTAGTAGTCTTTTTCCTTTGGATTGATGAAATTATAGCCAAGTTAACAACTAAATTAGCTAATCGCAAAAGTATCCATACTTCTTTTGTTTAACTATGACATTGTACAGTTTGAAGCTTATTCTGTACCATTTGAAGCCCAGAATTAGGAATTCCATATTTCCCAAGCCCTATCTGCCTGTAATTCAAGCATTTTCAGTCCATTACAAATAGAAGCATCTTTTTCTTGTCCAAGTTTTAAGAAAGTGGTCTTTGATGGATTATACACAAGATCGAACAAAAAGTGCCTATTGGTTAGGTATTCGTAAGGTATATCTGGCTTTTTGTCTATATCTGGAAAAGTACCCAAAGGGGTGCAGTTAATGATTACCGTAAATTCATTTAATACACTATCATCCAATTGATTATAAGTGAGCGTATCTTTTTGTTTATTTCTAGAAACATACTGGGTTTCCAAACCCAAATTGTTCAAAACGAAACGGATGGCTTTTGAAGCTCCTCCAGTACCAAGAATAAGCGCTTTTTTGTGATATGCTTTAAGAAAAGGTTCCAAAGATTTTTGGAACCCGTAGGCATCTGTATTGAAGCCTTTGAGTCCATTTTCAGTGAACTTTATGGTATTCACTGCACCAATCTGTTTTGCATCCGAATCAATTTCCGAAAGATATGAAAGAATGGATTCCTTGTAAGGAATGGTTACGTTAAGTCCTTTTAAATTGGATTCTTGCAATACACTTGGAAATTCTTCAATGGTTTTGATGTCAAAATTCTCATAGCTGTGATCGTGCAGCCCCAGCAATTTGAATTTTTCGGTAAAATATCCTTTTGAGAAAGAATACGAAATGTTTTTACCTAGCAGTCCGTACCTGTTTTTCATCTTTGTTTTTTCCATACCAGTCCAATACCAACAACACCAAAATTCCCAAAACTATAAAAACAATGGCCCACCACGTTTCCATACTTTGCATATCAGGAAGAAATCGTTCATAGTTGGCAATTACTTCGTTACCGTTGCTATCTCTGAGTAAATTACCAGCTTCGTCCTTTTTATACAAGGTTTTTTTCCATGGCCATAATACCCCAAGAGAACCTGTAATGAAACCTATAATCACTGCATTGGAAATCTCTTTAAAATGCTTCAGCAAATAGCTGAGCAAATGTGAAAAGGTGACAAGCCCAGCTGCAGAACCCAAGGTGAAGACCGTTAGTATTTTAAGGGTTTCCATGCGTTCTGTGTTCTTTGTAAAGCTAAAGTCTCCAGATAGAATCTCTGCCAAGGTGTCGTAAAGGGCGTTGACGGAATCTACCAAAAGAAGCACATAGTTGCCCAGAAGTATCAGGATAAATGAACCCGAAAGTCCGGGTAAGGTCATTCCAGACACACTTATGATTCCACAGAAAAAAATAAAAAAAAGATTATTGTTTTGGGTCGCGGGACTCAGAAAGCTTATGGAGATACCCACCGCCAAACCAATTATTCCTGCTATAACGGTCTTTTTGTTCCAATGGTCAAAATCTTTGGAAATGTAGTATATGGAACCTAATATCATTCCAAAAAAAGTGGCCCACACAAAAAGTTCCTTGGTTTCCAAAAAATAGTCCAAAACACGGGAAATGCTAAAATAGCTTATGAGCATACCCAATATCAGTAATGAAAGAAACTTGGCATTGGTATATTGAAAAAAGCTTCGGAATCTACCATTAAAGAGTAATTTAGCTGCTTTTGAATTGATTTTTTGCAATGAGTAAATAAATTCCTCGTAAAAACCGCCCACAAATGCTACGATTCCACCAGATACCCCAGGAACTTTATTGGCAGCACCCATGCAAAGGCCTTTTATGACCAAAAAGAAGTTGTCCAAAAGTGACCGGCTTTGATGCATGCAGTAGTAGTGTCCTTTCGCTTTATTTTCTGGAAGCGGTTTTTTCCAGGATAAAAATAAGCGAAAAACCTATTATGGCTAAAAGAATAGCGAATGCCAATTGATTGTCCCCTTCAAAACTCCATGGCCATACATTCATTTCGTCGGTAACGATGGTTTTGTCACCAAAAGTTTTGGTCTCCAAGACTTTTTTCCAAGGCCATATTTTGTTCAAAGAGCCTAAAATAAAGCCAGTAAGTAGGGCAAGAGTCAAATTCTTATAGTGGCTGAACATCCATTTTAGGAGTCGGGCAAAACTCAACAACCCAAAAATGGCCCCTATTCCCACGGTTAGCACTATTTTAATATCTCTTTCATGTACAGCATCCAAAATGGTTTTATAAGACCCCAATAAAACCAATATAAAGGCTCCCGAGATACCGGGTAAAATCATGGCGCAAACAGCTAAAGCACCCGAAAGGAACAAATAGGGGAGGCTCTCTACATTCTCATTTGGAGGTAGCTCTGTAATTATATAGGCTACCGTTGCACCTGTTAAAAAAATCACAACTGTTCCAACATTCCATTTCTTGATTTCCTTTCCGACAAAGAAAACGCTGGCCAATACCAATCCGAAGAAAAACGACCACAACAAAACAGGTTGGTTTTCCAATAACCAACTTAAAAATCTGGCCAATGAGAAAACGCTAATAAAAATCCCTACAAATAGGGCCAATAAAAAATTTCCATTGATCTTATTCCAAAAAGCTTTGATTCCTTCTTTTCTGAGCGTACCGAAAAGAGATAAGTCGATGGAATTGATGGAAGTGATGAGTTCTTCATAGATACCGGAGATGAAGGCAATGGTCCCTCCAGAGACCCCAGGGACTACGTCCGCAGCGCCCATAGCCATACCCTTAAGGGTGATGAATAGATAATCAAGTGTTTTTCTTGATTTCATAGAAATGTATTGGTGAAAAAAGGTTAGGTAGATGCCTTTTTGAACTCTGACAAAAGCATTTTTAAGCCGTGGAAATTTTTAAACTCAGGAAATTCACTCTCAAACAAATGGAGATTTTCAGAATTCAGTTGTAAGGCTTGCATGAGCTTTTCTTTACTTTTTTCAAGTTCCTTATTTTTTAAGTAGACACCGGACAACTTGTAAATCAATTTAGACTCTTCGGGATAAAACTCAATGCCCTGAACGAGTACTTGAATGGAAGAGTTAAAATCTCCTACCCTTTTTAACGTTTCGGACCATTCCATCCAAGTGTCCAGTTCGTAATTTCCTAAGTCCACCGTTTGCTTGTAAGCAAAGTCGGCCTCATCCAAATTACCCAATTGAAAATAAATTTTAGCAGCTTTTTTCCAGTATAATGGATTTTCTCCGTCGATATTGATGGCTTTATTAATATAAAACAGTGCTTTTTCAAAGTTTTTCTGTCTACTATGAAAGTCTGTAATGGCCAACCACCCTTTATCCAATAAGGGGTCTTCGTGTACCGTATTATAGTAGTAATATTTGGCCAAGTCGTCATTGCCCAACTTTTCATGACATTTTCCAATACGGAGGTATGCATGGGAGGTAGGATCATCAATGGTTATGGTGACTTCATAGTTTTCAATGGCTTCATTGTACCTTCCCAATTTCTCCAACACTTTGCCTTTTTCAAAATAGGCACCTATGAACGAATCGTCAGAAATGATTGCAAAATCAAAAGCTGTTAAAGCCTCTTGATACATGTTTTGGGCGAAGTACATTTTACCCAGTTGATGCCAGGCTACTTCACAATAGGGGTTGCGTTCCAAATAGTCATTCAGGTAATGAATACAACCCTCAAAGTCTTCCAAAAACTCGAAGCAGTATACCACATTATAAAGAGAGGAATAATCACTTTCATCAAACTCCACACATCTCATGAAACTTCGCTTGGCTTTCTCATAGTCATCCATAAACAAATACTCCATGCCCAATAATGAATGTATGTCGAAGGAATCTTCTGCATGATGTAATGCTTCCAGAAGAAGGTTGACCGCCTCTTGGTGATTATCCTGTTTGGAACAGATATTGGCCCTCTGAATATAGATTTCGTCATTAAAGGCATCAAAGTCTTGAAGTTCATCCAAAATATGTTCTGCTGCTTCAAACTTGTCCTCAAAAACAAGGACTTCAACCCGTAATAGTTTTAATTCTAGAGAATTTGGGTGCTGTTCCAAGCCAATTTGGATGGCTTTCTTCCCCAAAGCGATTTTTCCGTTATTTAAGTAGTAATGAATAATGTCCTCAAAGTCCTCTGCATCGAAAAAATAGACATCATCTGTCTTGAGCATTGACTCAAATTTGCTTATTGATTTGTCAGGATTTCCGTTAGAATCTAACGCCATAGGAACGTATTTGGTTTTACTATGGACTTAAAATTAGCCCTTTGCTTTCTTCATTAAAGCCGTATTTTGGGTATGTTATCAACAAATTAGTTAACAGACCGCGGCTCGTACTCGTTTAAAATCTCAATAATTTGCTTGCATCCATGCTCAATTTCTTCTATGGAAATAGTGAGCGGTGGAGATATCCGAACCGCTTTGGGTTCGAAAAGCAACCAGAAAAGAATCAAATGTTTTTTTGCCGCGGAAAGCACCAAATAATTTGCTATTTCGTCGCTTTCCATAATCAAGGCCAACATCAATCCTTTTCCTCTTATTTCTTTAATCAAAGGATGTACCAAAAGCATTCTGAAGTGTTTTTCTTTCTCCAGGGTTTGTTCAATCAGCTTACTTTCCGTCAATTCTTGCAAAGTAGCCAAACTGGCAGCAGCAATTACCGGATTTCCGCCAAAAGTGGTAATATGACCGAGTTTTGGATTGTCCTGCAAGCTGGCCATCATCTTTTGGGAAGCGACGAAAGCCCCGACTGGAAGTCCCGATGCCATTCCTTTGCCGATAACCAAAATATCTGGGATGCAATTGAAGTGCTCAAAGGCGAATAATTTGCCCGTTCTTCCAAATCCAGGTTGGATTTCGTCCAAAATAAGCAGGGCACCTACCTCATCGCAGCGTTCTCTTACTTTGGACAAATATTCATTCTTAGGCAAGATGAAGCCCGCTCCTCCTTGTATGGTTTCTAATACTACTGCTGCTGTTTTTGTGGTGATGCGTTCAAGTTCTTTCTCCTCATTGAATTGAATGAAGGAGACGTCGGGAATCAATGGTCTGAAAGCACCTTTACGCTCCTCGTAGCCCATAAGGCTTAAACTGCCCATAGTGTTCCCGTGATAGGCGTGGTTGGCAGCTATAAGTTGTGACCTTCCGGTATACCTTCTTGCTAATTTTATGGCTCCTTCTATGGCCTCAGTACCGGAATTGACCAAATACGTGGTTTCCAAAGTTGGAGGTAAATGGCGGGCCAAAAGTTTTGCATAGGTAACTGAAGGATTTTGTACATATTCGCCATATACCATTACATGCATGTATTGCTCTGCTTGCTCCTTTACAGCGTTTACCACTCGAGGATGACAATGCCCAAGGCTGCATGCAGACACCCCAGCCACAAAATCCAAGTGGGCATTCCCGTCTTCATCATGGATATAGCTGCCCTTGGCCTTGGCTACAACAAGACCTAAAGGATGTGGAGTGGTTTGGGCCTGATGTTTGAAAAAATCGTCTTTGAGCATTAGGGCGATTGTACTTTGGAAACTTTGGTTTCCTTGGGTTGTGTTGCTTTGGATGGAGGAATGTTGTTCACAGGGTCGTTTTCGTTCTTACTGCGTTCTTTCTCCTCTGCATCAATGTCAATTGGATTCTCTATCCCCCGTATCTTAACCAAAGTAATAGTATTGTCATCCTCATCAAAAATGTCATCCTTGTTCAAAATCCGTTCATCTCCCCGCCAAATGAATCCCTTAAGTTTTCTGCTTTCAATTGGAAGGTCTTTCTCTGGGAAAATATCCCCGTCTGGATTAACAAAAAAGGTAATGTCTTCAATATCGTTATTGGCCATCAGCAAGCGTATCTTACTGCATATCGTCTTATCAATGCCGATGAGCTCCTGATCATCATTGTACATGTAGTAAATGACCTCAGTGTTTTTGACCAGGTCTATGATTTTCAATTCGTTTTCGATGAACTTCCCGAACAGGTCCTTTCCTTTGGCTTGATTGTATCCTTCCCGGCTAATGGTATCCAATGAAATGATAAAGGCATTTTCCAGTACTTTTAGCGAATCCAGTTTTTCGGTTTCCAAATCGGATATGAGATGAATGCTGTCTCCCGTAATTTGATTCTCCACATTCCACATGATTGGGTCAGTGACCAACTCGGTTATACCCGTTTTTTCGTTAAAATGTATGGAATCACATTTACCGCTTAAATCAGTTTTATAAAATTTCGCATTTCGAAAAGCCCTCAAAATTCGAGATTCAGGCTTCCCCGTTACCATAAGGGTATCCCCATGAATATAAAGGGAATCCTGTTGCACTAGACTTATGGAAACTGCACGCTTTGTGGCAAAAACGGAATCTTTATCCTTGAAAACTTCTGCATAATGTGCCCGTATAACCCCATCATTGATGGTGTCGGTTATTTTAATGTTATTGGTAGCAGAGGCAAATGCACTTATTTTATCAAAATACAGGCTATCACCTTCAATAATTTTGTTGTTATAATCAATACGGGTGTTTTTTATGCCATAGCCTCTCTCAATTTTGGTGTCATAAAACCCACGCTCGCAATATATTTTGTATTCTTCACCTGTTATCGTAGATGGCCCGTACATGTAGGCATTTTTTGAGGTGGTATAATAATCCAGCTGTTCCGAATCAACTGTATACTCGGGATTGTCAATATGCACTTCATTTTGGAACTGGTACTTTTTAGGGGTCATAAAGTATGTGCCGATCGTACTGGTGAGTACATTGGCAGAGTCCACTACCTTACCCCCTGAACGGTAATAGGATTCCTGTTTTTCCCTATCAAAATAGAGGGTATCTGTGGTAAGGGTCATTTGTCCGTTAGTGAGGTCTACATTTTCCCATGCTTTTGCCAGTTTGGTATTGCCGTCATAGTCTATCTTTCCACTATTCAACTCTATGGAATCTCCTTGTTGTAATCTAATGTTACCAATGGCCTTCAGCTTATTCTCCTGTGCATAGAAAATGGCTATATCACACCAAAGGTCTGCGCCTTGATGTTCAAACTGTACTTGGCGTTGGTCATCTTTACTAAAAATGGAAGCACCTGGGAATTGGGCTTCATCCTTAGTAAAGTTAGCGCCATAGATAATATTGATTTGTTTTCCTTCTGTTTGTTGGGCTTGGAGGCCTAGGGAAAACAGGATTACTAGCAGAAATAAGATGCTTTTCAAGTCAACAAATTTTGCTCAAAAGTAGGTTTTTTGCAGGAAGTGGCACAACCTGTTTAGAAAGCTTTAATTTTTCAAATAGATGGAAATGGTTCTTGTAATTCCCTAAAAAGAAGGAGGATATTCCAAGTATACAAACTTAGTTCTGTCAAATTTATTTATCCAATTTTAGTATTGGAACTTGAAAACAGGAAATTGCTAGGATATCTTTTTGGAATTGGATGGATTGAAATTTTGTAAAGTGTTACTCAATTTAATACTAAAAACCCGTTGGGGGCAAACGCATAAATTTGACTACACTTATCATCCTTTTTCAATTTTAGATAACCATAATTCTGGTTTGCTCCTAAATTCAACTCATTGATGAATAGGTCGTTTGCTGGTATAGAAATCGTAAATATTTCATCCTTGGTTTGATTTACTACATCTAGAGTAACCCTCTCACTTGTGTTGTTAAATATGGTGGTATTGATTCTGAATTCATATGTAGGGTTTGTAACGAATAGCTCTTCATTACATTCGAAAGATTTCATTGGATTCATTCCATTTTTCATCATAAATTCCTCAAAGGAAATGTTTACGTCCGAATTCCAAATTTCCTTTATCTTCCAAAGAAGAAAAACGGAACTGCTCTGTA
This sequence comes from Flagellimonas meridianipacifica, assembly GCF_003001695.1. Lineage (GTDB taxonomy): Bacteria > Bacteroidota > Bacteroidia > Flavobacteriales > Flavobacteriaceae > Flagellimonas > Flagellimonas meridianipacifica. The sequence continues at coordinate 591,740 of NZ_PVYX01000002.1, forward strand.
TCAATGACATATCCCAGAAGTTTTCGTTAAGCATGGTCCTTGACCAATTTTTCAGTTGATTCTTAAAAATGGCATCGGTAAGCATAAATTCGGTGGATTTGGCTAGGGAGAGGGAATCTCTTTTATGTAGCCAATCCAACTTTTTGGAATACTCAGTCCTATGTTCATAGACCATATCCAAAATAATGCTTTCCCATTTTCTCTGAGAAGTAATCCTTCTCTGTAGTTCTTTCAAGTGGGGAATCAGGTTTTTATATTCTAATGGAATTTCCTTCTCTTTTTCGATAATTTTGGCAAGATTATCGTCCAGAAAGTTCTCGGAAAATGTACCTAGCTCTATTAGGGCGCCTAAATCACTCATTTGTTCAACGGACAGTTCGGTCTCGAATACTAACCTAAATCTTGCATCCAATTCCAGGCCCATTTCAATAGATGAATTGGCAGTATTAATATTTTGCTGTAGTTCGTCTTGTAGAACCCCGAAGAGATTGAGAATGGATTCTTCCAGCTTTCTTTTTTCGTTCCAATTGTTTATTTGAAGCGCCAGTAGAATCCCAACGACAACCAATACAATTTCACCAGCCGCGTAAAATAGATATTGGCTGATTTTGTTTTCTGCCATAAGCTTTTGTCTAATCTTTCTAAAAAAATTGATCATGATAGTATGGCAAAATGCGGTTTAGTATTAAGGTAATTCGAATCAATTTGTAAAGAATCTTTAATTATGTACTGGGATTCATTCATCCCCTCTACCTAAATAGGCCCTAATCGAGGTAATCAAACCTTGCGAGTTAAAGGTTATTACATCTACGACATAGAGCTCCTCCGTCTCGTTCACTGTGATTTTTAGTTCGGCAGCAACAGTATCTTTATCTTGGTGCATCTCCAAGATTTCGATTTCGATGGATTTGGCAGCTTCGAAGTTTTTTTTCGTTTCCTTCAATGCCTTTTTTTTGCCTTCCACTCGAATTTTCCAATCACGTAAGATGATGTCCTCTGCAAAAATGGCTTCAACTCCGGCTAAATCCTTCTGGGCGTACCTTTGCAGATATAACTTACACAGTTCTTTTCTTGAGCTCGTGGTCATGTTGGTTATTTTGTCAAATGTAGGATATTCGTTGTTGATATCTGTATTGGAACTGATGCACATCACCATATCATCAACATTGATGGGTGGAGTTGCCAGTTTATACAGGATAATACCATTCTTTGGCGATTTGTATTCTTCCAAAACAGTACCGAATTCATCGGTTGTATACCCAACAACCTCATTTTTCTTAACGGAATCCCCAGCCTTGAAATCACTATAAAAAATTCCCTTCGCGCTTGAACGAATATAACTTTGGTTATTGTAATAAATCATATTTGGGTGAGGTCCAGTGCCATTTTGATACATGTTCATCGTAGCGAGCATATTGTAAATCCCCTTTTTTATCAAGTTCACATTTTCTTCTTGAACATTGCCTAGTTTTCCACACTCGATACTTAAAGCTGTTTTTCCATCTTGCACGGCTTGTTTAAATGTATACTTGGCCGCATCCGTGTCCGAAAGAGTGTAGGGATAGGAAATCACATACTGAAACCCGCTTTTTTCAGAGAGTTTTTTGGCCAGCAATGTTTGTTCTGGTTTTTTAATATTGTTGTAGTAACAGACAAAGGGTATTAAATCTTCAGGAGCATCCCCGCCATGCACATCAAGGAAAACATCACTCACCGGAATTATACTGGAAGTGATAAAATGGCCTATTTTTTCTGAAATGGTTCCATCTTCTTTGCCAGGGAAAACATTGTTCAGATTTTTCCTGTCCAATGGATTGATAAAGGGGGTTCGAGCATAAAATGAGGTAGTGTTGGCGATAGGGACAACGATTAAGGTTCCTTTTAACCGGTCAATGTCAATCTCTTTTAGTATTGCTTGAACTGCAACTATTGGCGGATATTCAAAACCATGTATTCCGGCAATTATTGTAAAGACTGGTCCGTCAGTTTTTCCTTTAATGATGGAAAAGGGCATAGAAGTTTCATTTCCATCCTTGTCCTTAAAACTGATGCTTAAATCTTCTCGAAAAGGTCTTATGTCCGTATTGAAGGCCTTTTGAAAGATATTTTGGCCAAAAGCGGTATGTAGTAATAATAAGAATAGAAAAGTGGTGAATCGTCTCATAGTATGGTATACATGAAGACCACAAGTTCTTAAATTCTTTTGATTACTACCAGAAAATAACAACCAGACGTGCCGTGTTGTCCAACTTAATAATTCAAATAGTATTTATGAATGTACAGGCGGTCCATTATGGGTGTAGTCCTTATTTCTTTTTGATAGAAAAATTGTCAAAATGATTATAAGGGATACCTGAATTGATAGCAATATTGGATTACTGAAAACATCTGCTCCAAGAAATCCGTGTGTAAAGTTCATACCACCGTGCAGTAGAATCGCTAATAGCACGCTTCCTCTGGTACGATTGTATAACCAAGAGAATGTTACGCCCATAGCGGTCATCAAAGGGATATAGGCCCACAGTGGCATTGAGCCTACAGCTTTTGGCAAAAAAATGAACAAAGGCAAGTGCCACATACTCCATAAAAAACCAAGTATTAGACCAGATATGTTCGGAGAATACTTTTTTTGTAGCAAACCTTGTGCATAACCTCTCCAACCCAATTCTTCGGCAATTGGACCACCCAACAATGTGTTGATCAAATAAAAGATAGGGAGCAATAACAAAGCTAGCCCAAAGTTTTCTTTTGTTAAGCCCATTCCTTTCAAGATTATCCCAATCTCGGGTAATTGACCTCCAAAAACACCATAAATGCTTACGGAAAGTAAACCGATAAGAAGAATTCCAAAAACAGAAAACAAGTAGTATTTAGGATGGACTCTCCAAATGAACAATTTTTTGAGCAGATTTTTAATCCCGGCTTTTCCTGTATTTAACCATGTCAAAAAGACCGCAGCAATGGACGGTCCCCATGCACCGGGAAGAACCCAAAATTCATTTATTTCTTCATTGAAATATAAAGGGCTCCAAAGTAACCATGAAATAGTAAATGTTAGAACAAAGTATAAGAAAACATTGGGCCTATTGTTGTTTTTGGTTTTGTTCATTTTTTGGTTAGTTCAGATTATTTGTTGCATAAATTTTTTTGTGAATCAACTACACTTCCTTTTCTCAGTTTACAATTCACCTTATCATATGCATCTAAATATTGTTTTTGTTTTGTGGCGTACTGGTGAACTGTAATCAAAAACGTCTCAATATCTCTCCGCCAGGTTCGTTTAAAAATACTTTGATGGCTTTCATGGCCAATCCTCTACCGTTATCTCCATTGGTCATAACTACGAGTCCTGTCTTTGATTTGGGCAAAAGAACAACCAATGAATTCACTCCTTGGTCGCTGCCTGCATTAAATAGGGCATACTCTTCATTGGGTAGGTTCTGAAACACTATCCATCCCAATCCAAAATCTATACCTTCGCGAACTTCAGAGTGCGGCTGGCCCATTTCTTCAAAAAGTGTGTTCTTCAGATAAGAGTTATTGAGCAAAGCGGCAGAGAGTTTACCAAAGTCCGATAAAGTGGTCAAGAGATTGTCTGCTGCATTGGCTTCGTATGTTTTTTGATACTCATAAGCCTTACCCTCCTTGTCGTGAGAACCCGCAAAATCAAAACTTTCCATTTTTTTATTCCAGACAAAAGCACTGTTTTCCATTCCAATGGGTTTGAAAAGCAATGAATCTGACAGCTTTTCCAATGGGGTATCAAATTTATGTTCCAAGGCATTTCTCAAGTATTCGAACCCTTCTCCGGAATATTGGACTTTTTCACCCGGTTCAAAATCAAAGGAAAGTTTTTTGTCCTCATACATATATCTCCAGTTCTTGAAGCCACTTCTATGACTCAGAACAATTCTCGAAGTTAGCTTTTGGTGCCTGCTATCTTCCTGTACATCTGGATCTATCCAATATTTATATAAAGGTTCGTCCAAATCCAAATTGCCATTTTCCACAAGTTTCAGAGCTGTAAGTGTAGTTATGGTTTTGGTAAGGGAGGCTACATCAAATAGCGTTGAGTTGGTGATTTTGTTTCCATTTCCATCAATCCCCTTCACAATAGTTTTGGCAACATTGCCATTTTCAATTTTTAAGATTGCAATACCAGGAACATTGGTTTCGCCAAGCCAATTACTTACCTGTTGCTCTTCTGTTGTGTTATCAATAGTTTGGGAATCTTGGGCTTTTACACTGATAAAAAGTAATACGAGTAAGCTCGAAAAGTAAATTGATTTCATTTGATTGATGCATTTAGAGTTTTCCCTATCTGTTCAATAGGTTTGTTTGATGACGAAATAGGAGTGGAATTGTTACACTATATACAGAAGCTAAATCCTATGGGTCATTCTTAGCTCTAAACGCTTACCTTGCTGTTGCGATTTCTTTGAATCAACATGTAAACTGCATGCGGTAGCATCAAAAAGGTCATTCCTGAAAAAGGAATCATAAAAACTCCAACCAGTACAATAATCAAATAGGCCCAAATGAAGTTTTTTGGGATTTGACCACTGGTTTTTTCCACGTAGTTAACAAGGATTCCAAGTGGAATGAGCAACAGGCCATAATAGAAGAACCAAAAGGCAGCAAAATTCTCATAGTTCATTTCTCCGTTAAGTAAAGGGAATTCCAACAGTCCCTCACTTATTTTGAAAAAGAATTTATCGGCAAATACTGCAAATTGTTTTCCAAATGCAAATGGAGAAATTCCTAAAAGCGGATGAATGATTCCAAAAAAAATTAAAATCTTTCCATTCGTGATTTTCATGATTTGTCCTTTTTGTTTGATATGTTTTTATTTTCTTTCCCTAAGCTTTTCAAACTATAATACGATAATAGATTTTCACCTTTTTGGAAATCACCTTGATACCGTAATCCAAGTTTTTGTAATAAGTTGATTGACCTTTTATTTTTAGGTAGGGTTATGGCGATTATGTTCTCATGCTTTCCAAGTTCTTTAACTCTTTCCAGATAGCATTTGCTTGCTTCAAGGGTATATCCTTTTTTCTCAAACTTGGGCAATAAGGCAAATCCAATATCTGGAAACATTTCTTCTTCCCGTTTTAGAAATGTTACCACCCCGATGGCCTTTCTGGATTCTTTAAGCTCAAATACGTTGTAGTAATAACTATCGTTGTTCAGGATTTCTTGTATGTAATTCTCAGCATCTCTTGTATTGGAAACATTTCTATCCCCAATAAATTTTAACCAACCTTCCGAATTGACCAATTCGAAAATAAATTCAGCATCTTTCAAATGTATAGGTCTAATTCTCAATCTTTCGGTTGCAAGATTCGTATACATATTGATTTATGTTCTGGAGGTTGTTGGGTAAAATCTAATAACTTGATTTAAATAGCTTTCCGTTAGAGGTTTACTAAGCTATCAATTTACCATTCAATTATTCTTTTATCTCTAAGGAATTTTCCTGTGGGACCATTGCTGTCCAGTAAGGATGCCCAAATTATGGTTTCTGCGCCCTTTTCAGGACTCCTAGTTGCCCCACTGCCGCCCATATCCGTTCGTACCCAACCAGGGCATACAGAGTTCACCAAAATTCCCTGAGACCTAAGCGAGTTTGCAAATTGAAGCGTAATGCCATTTAAGCCTAGTTTTGAAAGGCTGTAACCTGGGGTGTTTCCGGTTTGGCTTGATAAACTTCCACTTCCACTACTGACATTGACAATTCGGGCGGCTTGACTTTTTTTCAATATTGGCAATAGTATTTGGATAGTCTGCCAAGGCCCAATCGTATTTGTTTCCAATGTTTTACGGACTTCGTCTAAATCGGCATTTTGAACATTTTGCCAAGTATCGTAGTTGATACCTGCGTTATTTATCAAAATATCGAGTTTTCCGTATTTTGTTTTTATAAAATCAAACACACTTTTAATACTTGAAACGTCGGTTACATCGAGTTGATGATAGATTACATCACCAAAAGTAGAAAGACGCTCAACCGCTACCTTACCATCCTTTTCTTTCCTACTAGTTACAATGACAGTTATTCCTTCTTTTAAAAGGCCTTCTGCAACAGCAAAACCGATGCCTCTATTGGCACCGGTTACAAGAGCTATTTTGTTCATTTTTAGGATTTAACTATTATACGAAGTATTAAGTGCGGTTTCTTTCCAACTATCCAAATCACTCAGAAGTTGTTCGGCATGAACTTTTATGGCTTCGACCGCATCAGCACCCAATTGTAGACGCAAGGGAGTGTTTTCCACCTGTAATGCTTGGTCAATGGCCTGTGCCGCTTTCAGTGGGTCACCCTCTTGTGTGCCATCCATTCCTTTCGCAAAATCTCGAGTACCTCCTACAATCTCGTCGTAGGCTTCAATTTTTGGCATGTGCTTTAAGGCACTTCCTGCAAATTCGGTTCGGAAAGCTCCAGGTTCCACTATCATTGTTTTTATGCCAAAGGGCGCTACTTCTTGGGCCAATGCTTCGGATGCTCCCTCCAATGCAAATTTGGAAGCTGAATAGGCACTGAAACCACCAAAACTCATATTACCGCCCATGCTGCTCATGTTGACAATGGCACCACTACCTTGCTTTCTAAGATGGGGTAGCACTTCTTGGGTTACTGAAACGGCTCCGAAGAAATTGGTTTCCATCTGATTTCGGAATTCTTCCTCAGGGGTTTCCTCCAATGCTCCAACGATGCCGTAACCTGCATTGTTGATAAGAACATCAACATGGCCAAAAGCGTCTATTGCTTCTTTAACTCCTTGTTTTACTTGTTGGCGATTGGTAACGTCCATTGAGATTGCCTTGATTTGGTCCGGCGCGGTCGCTGCCAATTCATCCAGTTTTTCTTTTCTACGTGCTGTAGCTACTACTTTATAGCCTTTGGAGGTGGCATATTCTGCCATTGCTTTACCAAAACCAGATGAGGCCCCAGTGATAAACCATACTTTGTTGTTATCTGTATTTTCCATTTTCTAATATTTTGATGATTAATTTTCAATTCAGGTTCTTTGAAAAGAAGGCACTTACTTCTTCTACTGCTAGATTGACTTGTTTTGGCTGGTCATAGTAATCAAAGTGATATCCATCTCCCCAGATAAGCTCTTTTTCACCTTGAAGGTCGTTGTAAAACTTCTTGACATTGTCTGGTAATGCAGAACCATCTGAATGTACCATCATGAAAGGTGTCTTAATCTCTTTTGCCTTGCTCATGGGGTCAAAATCCAACCAAGGTCCCCAGCTCATTACCGACAATTCATTTTTCCACTCCTTCACGCCACCGCCTCTTGTAGTGTCCATATAGTATTCCATAGGTCCTACGTGAGAAGCAGTTTTATCTTCGTTGTGATATGCTAAGATAATATCGTTTTCCCCAGTGTTGGCGAACTTCTTTTTTGCCTCTAACCCAACCTCACGCAATTTCTGTATAGTATCTTCACTGCCATAGAGCATAGGTAAAACACTTTCATCTGGAAGCCAAGCTGCCACAGTGCCCACGGCTTTTATTCTGTCATCCTCGGCGGCGAGATAAGCTACATTGCCTGCTGATGTACAAACACCCAGGGCCCCGACATTTTCCACATAAGACAGCGATAGGAGATAGGTAGTGGCTGCTTGCAAATCCTTAAGTTTTAACTCCGGGTCCTCAAACTGACGAGGTTGTCCTTCGCTTTCTCCATAATTACGATAGTCGAATGCCAAGGTTACAAAGCCTTTTTCAGCTAGTCTTTGCGCATAGGTACCAGCCATTTGCTCCTTTACAGAAGTTAATGATCCCCCTGTGATTATTGCTGGATACTTTTTTGAAGAATCAAAATTTGCAGGTTTGTATAGATGACCTGATAAAACTAAACCATCTGCGTTGAAAGTTACTTTTTCCATTTGAATTGTTTTTTTAGAGTTATCATTTGGTTTTGCATTGGCAAAAGCGAAAACCGATAGAACAGTGATTAAAAAGAGTTTTGTATTCATAACAATTAGTTTTTAAAAGATTATGATACAAAAGTATGGGCCGGATAGGGGGTGTGAACTACACAATTCAAAGTGTGAAGTATACAATTCAAATAATTGGCAAAAACTAGGGGTGTTTTTGCTATTTTCTGAAGGTTCCAGGGGTCATTCCAGTTTGTTTTTTGAAGAATTTGGCAAAATGGTTGGGATAATTGTAGTAGAGCTCAAAGGCAATTTCCTTCACCGATTTATCCGTATTTACCAGTCTAGATTTGGCCAAACTCAAAATATGTTTGTAGATGAGCTCAGAGGCAGAATGTGAAGTGATGCGTTTGCAAAGGGCGTTCAGGTGGTTAGGGTGAACAGATAACCTATCGGCGTAAAACTGAACTTTATGTGGTTCGGCATTCTCAAAACTTTGCCCAGGATGAAAACTGGTTTCAATCTGATTTTTAAATCTGCTGACTAAAATGATATCACCATCCCGTTGTGTAAACTGAAGTTCACTTTCATTTATTTGTTTTTTAAACAGTCTGGCCGCTTTGTAGAGAAGGGCTTTGGTATGGTGGTAAATAATCTCTTTGTTAAAATCAGCTCCACTATTGTACTCATTGAAGGCTTCTTTGAAAATACTCAAGAAGGTGGGTATGTCTTCTTTGGCAATGTCTAAAGGAATGGTGTTGTCCACAAGAAGGAAAGGAAATTCTTGTCCTATCTGCGCTGTGGGATTTTTTTCAATGTAAAAATCCTCGGTAAACATGATGTAGTACCCTTCCCAGTCCGGTAAAATGTCCCAATATGTGATTTGATAAGGTGAATTGAAAAAAAGGGTGGCCTCCAGATTTTTGGTGGAATAATTACCTGTTTTCGTGTATCCGGAACCTTCAAGTTTTAATGCCAATGCATAAAACTCATGTTTGTGCAAAGACATTTTATGATGCACGGTTTTCATATTTTCCTGAAAACTACGAACGTCATAATCATGATGTCTGGGAGATGGTATGTTTATACCCTCACAGTATTCTTTTAATGTGGAAAAATGAATCAATTCAATTTTCTTTTTCAATGGGTCGCCAATCGTCTTCTAACCAGTTGAACGACAAATTGGCGACTCTTTTTCGTATTACAAGATACTCCAAACCTCCCTGTTTTCCTTGTGATTTCTTATTGAGCTTGAAAATAGTAATCAACAGATTATCTCATCTCGTTATCCTACGAAATATCCATTCCAAAGGACCAATTCTATTGTATTTTAACCAAACCCAAGCAAACAAGACACAGCTAAAGCTAAAAACCAAAGCGTACCCAACCGAAAAAAGTAACGGATATTTCCCAATCCTATCTGGATTTATCGATTCCACGATACCCATTCCCAAAATCACATGCGCAACATAGAAGGTCAAGGCTAGTCGTCCGGTTTTGGCCAAAGCGATTGCTATTCTGTTGTTCGTGTTTGCTCCTGTTATCAGAATAGAGGCTGATATTATAGTAAAGGCAATGGCAATTCCATTGAGCATATAAATTGGCAATGGAGGCATAGGGCTCGTCCCAAATAACTCATTTATTTCTTTTGAGGTTTGTGGACTTATATTGGATAATAGGTTTATTAGGAAGGTGGACGTGATTTGAATGACAACGAAGGCAAGAACAGAAAGAAGAAGTAGTTTTTTGACAAACTTCAGGTTTTGTAAATCTTGCTTGCCAAGCCAGTATCCAAAAACCATAAATGCAGACCACGGAATAACGGGATGAAAACCATTATAAATCAGGTTTCTGATGAATCCTCTGATTGTCCAAAAATCATTATAGGTCAGGGAGTTGAAATCCCAACCCATTTCATAATCCCATATCATCATTAAAAAAGGATAAATGAATATGAGCCCAAAACCGAATAGCAGGATAAATTGTTCTGTTCTTTTTAGGAGCACAATTACCACTATCATATACATACCATAGAAATGTAAAATATCCGCAGGCCAAATGTTTAGGTAAGAGACTCCGATTAAAAAAAGAAGAATCGCCCTTTTCAATATCTTTTTTTTGATATTTCTCCATTCTTTTAAGTCCTTGCTCTTGTTGACTTTTTTAGTAATTAGTGCCATTCCAACTCCGGCCAAAAACACAAAAGTTGCAGCTGCTTTTCCATCCAAGATGTTTATGACCGTTATTATACCGCTAGAATCTTTTGCTCCGAAGACCATTTTGAAATTGACCACAATCATACCAAATAGGGCCAGTGCTCTAGCCACATCCAATCCTATTATTCTTGTGGATGGCTTTTTAAATGAAGTCATTTTGTTCAAAAGTTGAATCCTGCCTCAATCCCGAACCCTATGGAACTGCTAATCACATTTGAGTTGGAAAGTCTGCCTATTGCATTGAGGCCCAGGACAAGTCCAAATTCAGGAAAGGGGATAAAAAGAAAACCGGTACTGGCCGTACCTCCAATCAGAAACCGCGTAGTTCTATCGCCGTTTTGACTTTCTATGGTTTCTACACCGGGAAAAGCACCTAATCCAAGATTGAAGTAGAACCCGCTGCCTAAATATTCATATCCATCAAAACCAAACCCTAGGGAATAGGTATCTACCTCTTTTATATCTTTGTTTTCCAAAAAGTCTCCATCAATAGTGGTATTTCCGAAACTCAATGTTATCGGTATGACAAATTCTTCCGATTGCTTTTCAAATTCCCTATACTGTATGGACCAACTTTGATAGTTTCTACTTGAAACACGTTCAAACGTTACCATATGAACCGTTGGTAGATTAAGTGAATCTGATGCTGTTTGCGCTACAGTGCTTAAGGGAAAAACAGATAAAGAGATAAATAATATACAGCTAGCAAGAAATCGCATGGTAGTATCTTTTATTGGATTAATTCTACGGCGAAGGACGCCAAATGAATCATCCCAAAATTTGACCTACATCAAAAAATTAGAACTTAGCCCTAATTCGACTTAAAGTTTCAAGCGAAATGTTCAAATAGGAAGCGATATGCGTGAGTTTAATATGCTGAAGCAATTCCGGGGCTTGAGTAAGCAACTTTTCATAACGTTCCGTAGCAGTTAATGTTCTAAGGTCCAGAAGGTCTTCCTCCAACGCACCTGCATGAATTTCTGTTAGTAGCAAGTCTAGCTCCAGTAGCCGTGGAAACCTTTTCTTCGCGGCTTCCCATTGTTCCCGATGTGTTATGCTCACCTTTACATCCGTCAAACAATCAATAAATTCGGTACTTGGTTGCTGAAAAGTGTAGCTTGTATATGCCAGTGCGATATCGTCCTCAAAGCAAAAGTCGGTAGTGATCTCCTTCCCATTTTGAATATAGTATTTACGAACAATACCACTTCGAACATGAAAACTTTTACGGCACACGCTCCCGGCGCTCAGTAAAATATCTCCTTTATTAAAAAACTTGGTTTTCTCTATCTTATCAAGAAAAAGTTGAGTTTTTAAATCCAATGAAGCTACGAGTTGCTCAATCTTTTCAAAATGTTTTACCATTCTCTATTTTAACGATTGGTATTGGAGGTTTTTTTCCTGTTTAGTCGGTGTAAATATTCGATGTTGAGATTTATCTCAACGATTAGTAATCGAATGGCTTTCAGATTAAAAAAAAGCCAAAATCTACCCATAAGTTTGAAGTTAGTGAATTGTGATTAGAAATTACAGGTCCAGTGGTATGAGGGCGTTTTTCTTTTCGTGCTCCAACAACCATTTTTTTCGTTCTATTCCACCGCTATACCCGGTCATTTTACCATCTTTTCCTATAACTCGATGACAAGGGATAAGGATGGAAATCCGATTATGACCGTTTGCAGCGGCCACTGCTCGTACCGCTTTTGGATTACTCATTTTTTCTGCCTGTTGTTGATACGTTGAGGTTTTTCCGTACTCGATTTTTTGCAAGTGTTTCCAAACCAAGTTTTGAAAATCTGTTCCTGGGGTTACCAGTTTTACCTCGAAATCTTTTCTTTTTCCCGTAAAGTATTCAGCAATTTCTTTTTTCAATTGTTTGATGTGTTCATTCTCTCCAGTGATAATGTTGGCTTTTAATCGTCCTTGCAAATCTTTGAATTCGGTTTCCAGCATTTTTCTATCTACAAATTCCAAAAGACATACGCCATCTTCCGTGGCACAGACAAACATTGGACCTAGAGGTGTTGTTAAACGACTTATTAGAATTACATTCTCGGTTTTGCTGTTTATTGGCGAATTACCCAGCAATTTTTTAAATGTGTAACCAAATCCACTTAAAGATTCGTATCCCGAATCAAAAGCTGTTGCCGTTGTCTTTTTTCCATTTTTGAGCTCCTGAAAAGCAACATTGATTCGATACATTCTTTGGTAGGCTTGAAACGTAATCCCATAGTTTTTTTTGAACCATCTCCGAACAATTTCTGGACTTATCCTCATTTGGCGAAGCTGCTCATCAGTTATCTTATTTTTAGGATTTTCCTGAACCAATTGTATTGCTTTCTGAACTTTTTCCGGTGCTTCGTTCGCATTTTCGGTAGGTTTACACACCTTGCAAGGTCTATAGCCGTTGTCCAAAGCATCTTTGACCGTGGTAAAAAACTCTACGTTTTCTTTTTTAGGTTTTCTTGCCCTACAGGTTGCAATACAAAAGACAGAGGTGGTTTTTACACCAACAAAAAAGATACCTACAAAGTCTTTCTTCCTTTCCAATAAGGCCTTATAATACCTATCAATGGTCTTGTTTTCTGTAATTCGCATTAAAAAAGGGTTTTAAAGGATTGTTGGGTCAAAATATCTTTGGTCACGGTCTTAAATTGATTGTACATATGGTCAAAAACAAAATTGCCCATACTTATCCTTTTGACGCCTATATCCTGCAATGTCTTAAAATTAGGAAGATTAGGCATGCACATTACATTGATTGGCAACTTGGTGCTCTGTGTTATTTCCTTTGTATCTGAAATTTGCTCGAGACATGGAACAAAAATTCCGTTTGCTCCAGCACCTTCATATAGTTTTATTCTTCTTTTGGTTTCTTGAATTGGCGTTGGATGACCCAAAAGGAAAACGTCCGTTCTCACATTGATGAAAATCTCAATCTTTTCTTCTTTAAGGATTTGGGTTACCTCAGAAAGCGCCCGTGCAAATGTTTCTGCATCCAATAAAGTTCTGGTCTTGTTGACGATACTGTCCTCAATATTAATTCCAGCTACTCCCAAGTCTGCTAAACTTTTGATATGCTCCGAAATTTCCTTTGGATTTCGACTGTAACCAGATTCCAAATCAACAGAAAGCGGTAGACTCGAATTTACTGTTATTCGTTTTACGATGTACTCCAATTCGGAAAATGACATTTCCTCACCATCTTGATATCCCAAAAGTGAAGCTATTGCCGAACTTGAAGTTCCAATTGCCTGAAAGTTTAGTTTTTCGGCCACCATGGCGCTGGGAACGTCCCAGACATTGGCAATTAATAGAGGTTCGTCTTGAAAATGTAAGTCCTTAAAATCCATATTAGTTAAGATTGAGCGATAGGTTGAAAATAGTTCTTGTGTTTCGTCTTATTGTTTTGTTGTTAAATGCTGCTCCAAGGCACAATGGGATACCAATGGAACCCCATTCGAAACCATGGTTGAGAAAAAAGCAAATTCCAGAGGTGTAGATTAGGGAATCTGAATTTTGGTCTTGGTTGGGAACAAAGGTTACTTCCCCAAACCAGTTGATGTTCAGATTTAAGTTTGACTGAAGTTTCTTTGTTTTCAGGGTTGTCCCGAAAAAAGTATAACATCCATAAATGTCATTGCTGCCCATAAATGTGGCTATCTCAATGAATTTTGATTTATGTGAAAACCCAGTTCCAATGGAGATTATGGGACTATAGCTTATTTCACTTTGGTTGAAGTTATAGTTGACTACCTGAGGGGTGCGTAAAAACAAATTTGATTTTAGGTCTTGGGCAAGACACCAAAGAGGAATCATTACTGCTGCCAATAGAAAATAACTTGGTTTTGATTTCATACAGCAAAATTGAACTGATGAAATCGTATTGGCAACCGAAAATTGGACAAGTATTTTTTTTAGTACCTAAAGGTCCAGAACAGTCTTTATGTTTTGGAGGTGTTATTTGTAACTCAGACTGATTTACAACTCATTTTGGTTAGTTCTTTAGTCCAGTGTCCAGCTTTTTTCTAACCTCTCTCAATACCTTTTTGTGCAAACGATCTTCATATTCTTCAAGAAACAACTCAACGGATTCCCTATCTGTCTTGGACAATTCTCTAAGAGCCCATGAAAGAGCTTTCACAATCATGTCGTGATGATCATCAACAACCTTCCGGCAAATGGCCAATGTCCGTTTGCTATCACCAAGTCCTCCTTTTGCTTTTAGATTTAACGAAACTGTTGCTACAACTCCTATTCGCCTCATCCAGTGATTGTCAGATGTTAAATAGTGTTCAACTTTTTCTGTACCGATTGAATTTTCTCTCCAAGCACATCCCACTATCATAATGGCGAAGCTGTCAACGGATAGCCAATTATCCAGATTCTTCTCTATGCTTTCAATATACCCTTTGGTCAATGAATTGTAAAGGTCTTTCTGTGATTGAAGATATTCAAATGCAATCTGTTGTAGTTCAAAAATCTCTTTGTCAACCAAACCTTTGATTAATTCCAACTTCTCTTTTGTCTCGAATAGTTTGGTCTCCTTTTTTAACTCCTTAAGTACGATTTTTAAGTTGGGAACACTTACCCCGATGACTTGCATTCTAGTAGGATATGATTTTTTGGCAAATTCAATCCGTTTTTCATCTGCAAACTCTTCAAGTGATTGCTGAATATCTTCTATTAACCTTTTCATATTCATTGCTAAGGCTCCGTTTACTGATTGGTATTGAATTAGTCTTATTTTGTGGAGGGTGTAATTAGTCCGATTAGGTTGCCCGCCACATCCTTAAACCACGCAAACTCCCGACCATCAGGCAGTTTTATAGGGTTTACAAATATTTCACCCCCATTTGATTCAATGGCTTTTAAATCAGAATGAAGGGAATCAGTTTCAATATAAACCGTGACATAATTTTGGGGGTCATTTGGCCCCAATTGATTGATGTGTCCGCTTAATGTGTCTTCTTTCCCAGTATCAATTATGGCAGAATTTCCATGTTTCGTTAAGCTCCAATCAAAAACTGTTTGATAAAAGGCAGATGTTTTATCAATATCACTGCATCCTATTTCAAAATGTACTACTGTTCTCTTCATGTTTTCTAAATTAAGGCAAATGGTCCCGAATACTATTATGTTCTGACGGTTTGTTCGAGACAATGACTGGGGTGGCGAGCGGTCAAGGTGTGTTTGCTTTGCTGAATTCCAACCGTTTGCTGTAAGTTTTTGTTATTGGTGTGATACATCATAATAAATTACGGCCATTGCTGCAGTCTCTTATCTTTTGTCAATGGTTCTTTTTGCTCTTTTGATAATCTTTTCGGTTTCCCTGGTTGGGGATTCTATTTTCCATCTATCACAAAGGTTTATCACAAACTCGGGCTTTGTTTTACTAGCATCGTTCAGCCAATTCCCAACACTATCTTGAACATATTTTGAGCTATCGGATTTTAAGTTTTCCAAAATCGGCAAGGCTATTTCGGGATTTTTTTTAAGTCTTTCAATATGCTTGCACCAAACACCCCTTGGCCGAGTTGACTCAGTGGTAAACCTTCTTATATTTTCGTCTTCACTACTTGTCCATTCATATAAAACTGTAATAGATTTCTCCAAATTCTTATCAATCTCCGGTCGTAAAGCCATCCAAACCACTTCTCTCACTCCAAAATGCTTGTCTGCCACTAATTTTTGGGACTTAGCTAGTTTCTCATCAATAGTCAGGTTTTCATTGAGTCCAATTAAATAGGGTGAATAGCAACGAATCGAATCGGATGAATGGGAACTTAATTTATTGAACACTTCATCCAGTTTTTCGGTTTTGAAGTATAGCTGATACAGTGTTGAACCTATCACTTTTGTTGTGTTCATTGTGGAAGGTTTCTTTTGTGATTTAATTTCCTTTGAAATCAGATTGATTTCTCCTTGGTCAAATCCCAGCTCAGCAAATACTATTTCGATAAGTTTTAAGTGATCAACTCCTAACCATTCGGTCAGATTTACCGTTTCGATTTTTCCACTGTTTAGCAACTCGATAACTTCAGTGGGAATATCTTGAGTTTTTCTTGCCCCTTTTCTGTTTAGTATTTCTGGATTCATTTGTTCGCTTTGATTGGCTACAACAGTCTCGGCTATGAATAGTTACGAAGCAATTACTTATAGCCATTGTTACCGTTAGTATGTATTCAATTCAATAATTCGTATAGTTCGTTCATTCCAAAGAACACCTGTGCTCCGGCTTTTTTGAATTCATCCTTATTTTTTTGATTGACAAGTGCGTAAACATCAAACCCACCATTTAATCCAGCTTTAATTCCTACCATACTGTCTTCAATAACTGCACATTGATTTGGTTTAAATCCCATTTCTTCAGCGGCATACTCAAAAATCCTTGGATTCGGTTTCCAGCTTCCAATTTCATAAGAACTAAATATTCGATTTTCAAACTTTTCAATCAGATGGGTTGTTGTTAAGTTCAATCTTATTTTTTCCACTGGTCCGCTTGATGCTACACAAAAAGGTATTTCAATTTGGTCAAGTAGGTTATGTATTCCTTCAATCGGTTTTAAATCCGTTTTAAATGCTGAAAAAGTCCGACTCCTAAATTTCTTTTCAAACTCATTAGGGAGAGGCTTTTCAATTCGCTTTTCAATATATTCGAGACAGCTTTTTAAAGATTTTCCTGCAAAACTTTCAAGAGCGTATTCCATTTCAATTTTTGCTCCGATTTCATTCGCCATCTCTACAAGAATCGAATTTGAAATTTCTTCACTATCGACGAGTATTCCGTCACAATCAAAAATTATGCATTTATATTTCAATAGACTTTTGGTTTTTAGTTGTTCTTTTGGTGCAGTGCAATTCGATTCCCTTCGCTGTCTTCAAACTCTGCTACAGAACCGAGTTCTCCAATCGATGTAATTGGATAGAGAATCGTCCCACCATTCTCCACAATGTTTTCCAGTGTGTTTTCTATGTCTAAGGTATTAAAGTAGATAATTACACCATCTTTGGTCGGTTTGTAAGTTTTACCTTTTGCCAATGCGCCAGTAATTCCAAACTGTCCATTTTTAAATGGAAACAAAGCCATTTCGTTGTGGTCAATAATTTGTTTATCAAAATCAAAATGAAATACAGAACCATAGAATTTTATTGCACGGTCAATATCGTAAACAGGTATTTCAAAGTATACCACTGGATTTTCAAACGTTCGCTTAGTTTCCTTCATCGTATTCTCTGAATGGTCGGTTTTACAAGAAATCATAGTCATCATAAGAAAACAGGTGAGCATTGCAGTACTTGTTATAACTTTTGATATGTTCCATAATTCTCTCAAGTTATCGCTAGTGATTTCATATAACTATCAGGGATAGGGTTATGTATTTTAATTTTCCATTAAGCATTGTTGTAACACATTTTTATTTCGTTCAGTATTATTTCCACTTTGTTGTTCAACTCAGTTGCTCCGTTTAATTGCAAGACTTTACAATCCAGTATTTCCATCCAATTGTTATGAACTTTTAAAGAACGACCATCGAAGTCTGGGTTTTCATATTGGTTTGCCCATTCCAGAAATGCTTTTGAGTTTTGTTGGATTTTTTTATCAGTCAAAAGTTTTTCTCCGTACCGTTCAATTTCCCGTTTTTTCAGCCTTTCCATTCGTTTAGTACTTTCCATTCGAATAAAAATGGCTAAATCAAACGCAGTTTCCCATTCCTTACCCCAACTTACCAATGAGCCGGTAACTACAACATTAGCAAACTTTTTGAAGTCCACTTTCAGATTTTTATTCCTTTCAATTAGAGGTATTTTTTCTTGAAAAGGCGGGTTGGCTTTTTTCCAATAATAGTCATCAGCGTCCAAGTGCTTAAAATCTGTCCTTTTCTCGATTTCATTCCCTAAAGTCGTTGTTCCTGAACCAGACGCTCCAAAAAGCAATATTTTCATTTTAAAGGACTATTATTATTGGTTTGGCTATGTGGGTTACAAGGTTTTTATAAAGATACGTCAAACGGAAACATCAATTCGCCAATCATAGCAGGCTTTATGGGGGAGTGGGTATGGTTAGGGTATTAAAGTTTTAGAAAACCACCAAAATGATAGATAAAGAAACTTTTGTTGAAACCTTGAACCTTGAAGCGTTGAAACAAAACAAGGTTCAAGTGTAAAGATCAATCCGGTAATAGAAATAAAACCTTAGAATGTGAGCTGTAAATCACCAGAATCCAAGCCTACATGGCAGCAATCCGTACTTACTGTATAATCGCTGCTCACAACCTCTTCATCATTTATAAATCCTTTAAACTGAATTTGTCTCTCCTCATTGAGGTCAAGTATGCCGTCTTGAGTCAACGGGTACAGTCCAGTTTCTCTGGCAGCGATCCTTTCGGATTCTGAAAGGGAAATGGTCATATCATTTCCGTTGGCCAAATTGGTGACCGTAAATGAGTCCAATGCAACTGGATTTTCATCTTGATCCGTTACCGAAACGTTGATTCGGATAAAAACCAGCGTGCAAATGGTCTCTTCACATTGGGCGTTCGTATCATCATTGGCATCATCATCAGAGTTGCAGGAAGTCTGCCAAAGGGATAATACAAGAGAAAGAGTTGCTAGAAAAAGTTTGTTACTATTGATCATGTTTTTTGATTTTTAGTCTAGACGTCAAAAAACAAGGAAGGTTGTGTTAAGAGTATGATAAACTATTGTTCTTTTAACACTCAAAAAGATATTCTTTTACCAGAAGGAAGACATGTTTCGAGGGAAAGATGTAAAATGTATTCACCGCCCATCGGGGTGTTAACACTGCCCTCCGATTCTATGACCTAGCGGTGTATAGTCTGTAATCTATCTGGCCCGACAGAAACAATCTTGATGGGTACTTCCAACTCTTCTTCCAAAAAAGCGATGTAATCGTTTAGGGCTGGTGGTAATTCCTCAGCTTTGGTCATTTTTGTCAAATCCTTGGACCAGCCTTTTAAACTTTTATAGATAGGGGAAAGATTGTCGCTTTCAATATTGTAGGGCAAATGTTGTATTTCTTCACCTTTATACTTGTAGGCTGTACATACCTTTAGGGTTTCAAAACCGCTCAGCACATCTGCCTTCATCATCATAAGTTCCGTAACCCCGTTAACTTGTACTGCATATTTAAGGGCAACCAAATCCAGCCAACCACAGCGTCTGGGGCGCCCGGTAGTGGCACCAAATTCATTGCCTACGCGTCCCATAGTTTCACCGTCCTTATCAAAAAGTTCGGTAGGGAAAGGACCACTGCCCACACGAGTGGTATAGGCCTTAAAAATACCTAGTACTCGCCCAATTTTATTAGGGGCTACTCCCAGTCCTGTACAAGCTCCTGCAGCCGTGGTATTGGATGAGGTTACGTATGGATATGTACCGAAGTCAATGTCCAAAAGAGAACCTTGGGCGCCTTCGGCCAAGATTTTTTTGCCTTCGCGCTGGGCGTTGAAAATGTATTCTTCGCTATCAATAAAGGTGAGTTTTTTTAGGGTATCCACACCTTCACAGAATTCGTCTTCAAGTTCCTTTAGGTCGTATTGGATATCCACATTGTAAAAGTCAATCATGGCCTCATGCTTATTGGCCAGATTACGATACTTGGTTTTCCAGGTATCAAACTCTAAATCTCCCACACGCAAACCGTTTCTTCCCGTTTTGTCCATGTAGGTGGGACCGATACCCTTTAAGGTTGAACCTATTTTCGCTTTTCCCTTGGCCGTTTCAGATGCAGCATCCAAAAGGCGGTGGGTTGGTAAAATCAAATGTGCTTTACGAGATATCAGAAGCTTTTTAGTGTAGTCCAGGTCAAACTTTTCCAAATTGTCCAGCTCCCTTTTAAAAATAACCGGGTCTATTACAACCCCATTACCCACTACGTTCATTGCATTTTCATGAAAAATACCGGAGGGAATGGTGTGGAGCACATGTTTTATACCATCAAATTCCAAAGTATGCCCTGCATTGGGTCCTCCCTGAAAGCGGGCGATGATGTCGTAATCTTTGGTAAGAACATCAACAATCTTTCCTTTTCCCTCGTCTCCCCATTGGAGACCAAGCAGTAAATCTACCATGAAATGTGTGTGGTTAGTCGGTTAGGTTTTCTTCTTTGTTTCGGGTTCCGTAAAAATAAAGCGAGTGGTTGTTTATTTTGATATCAAAAACCTCCTCAATGGTTTTTTTTATGGATTGGATACGCGGGTCACAGAATTCCACCACCTCTCCTGTATCGGTAAGGATTACGTGGTCGTGCTGATGGTCAAAATAGGATTTTTCGTATTGGGCCTGATTTTTACCAAACTGATGCTTTCTAACCAACTTGCAGTCCAATAAGAGTTCAATGGTGTTGTAGAGCGTGGCACGGCTTACCCTGTAGTTTTTGGTCTTCATTTTGATGTAAAGCGATTCTACATCAAAATGGTCGTCACTATCATAGATTTCTTGCAGAATGGCATAGCGTTCTGGAGTCTTTCGGTGCCCCTTTTCCTCCAAAAAAGAAGTGAAGACATTCTTTACAATTTCCTGATTTTTACTGTTCCCCATGGTTCGTTCCAAAACTAAAGGACAAAGGTACGCTAAAATTTAAATTCTGTCCACCTTGTCTATTCCCTCAATCTGTTTCAAATTGTTGATAAGCTTTTTCAAAATGGTGTTATTCTTTACGACCAGTGCAATTTTTCCCTTGAATGTTCCGCCATCCGCACTAAAATTGAGGTTGCGCATGTTCACGTGCATATTATCCGAGATAATGTTGGTAATCTCGTTTACTAGACCCAGATTGTCAATTCCGGTCAGTTCAATATCTACTGTGAACTCCTCTTGAGTGGAATCTATCCATTTGGCAGGCATTATGCGGTATGCGTAGTTCGACTGCATGGAAATGGCATTCGGGCAGTTTTTTTTGTGCACTTTAATGCCATCGCTTACACTTAAAAAGCCGAAAACATCATCCCCTGGAATAGGATTGCAGCATTGAGAGAGTTTGTATGCAAGCTTTTCTTCCTCCTTGCCAAAAACAAGCATGTCGTATTTGGCAGTAATTTCATCTTTGTTGACATCTTTGGGAGCTGGATTTCTTCGGATTTTGTTCTTGAAAAAATTCAAGAAAGCGTTGTGGTAGGTAGAAGCAAATTCTTTCAGCTTTTGGTTGTCAATAACCCCGATACCTACACGATAGAAAAGGTCCAAGCTGGTCTTTAGTTTGAAATACTGTACCAACTTGTTGACTGTATCCTCATTGAGGTCGATTTTTTGGGATTTCAGCTTTCTACGCAAAATTTCCTTCCCTTCAGCTGCAATGGCCTTTTTCTCTTCGCTAAGGGAAGACCGAATTTTAGCTCTAGCACGAGCGGTTTGGGCGTAATCCAGCCAGCTCTGGTTGGGTTTTGCAATTTCTGAGGTGATAATCTCAACCTGGTCTCCACTATGAAGTGGGGTTCCCAATGGTACCAATTTTCCATTTACCCGAGCCCCACGGGTCTTCATCCCAATTTCTGTATGTATATGGAAGGCAAAATCAAGCGCAGTGGCACCTTTGGGCATGGATTTTAAATCACCCTTGGGAGTGAACACAAAAATCTCTTTGGAATACAGGTTGAGCTTAAATTCTTCCACAAAGTCGACCGCATTCCCATTGGAAGTTTCCAGGGCTTCTTGTAAGCGGTTCAACCATTCTTCTATACCCTGCTCTTTTTGTTCTCCATGCTTGTACTTAAAGTGGGCCGCATATCCTTTTTCTGCAATTTCATGCATTCGCTCACTGCGAATCTGTACTTCTACCCATTTTCCTTCGGGCCCCATAACGGTAATGTGCAGTGCTTCATAACCCGTCGATTTTGGGGAGGTTATCCAATCCCTTAAACGGATTGGGTTGGGGGTGAAGTGATCCGTTACAATGGAATAGATTTTCCACGCAAGGAACTTTTCATTCTTTCTATCAGACTTATAAATAATACGGATGGCAAACTTGTCGTATACCTCGTCAAAAGACACATTTTGAGCCTTCATTTTCCTGCGGATGGAAAAAGTGGACTTCATTCGACCCTTAATCTCGTAGTTGAGCCCTTCCTTGTCCAAAGAATTTCTAATTACATTCGAAAAATCCTCAATATAGGCGAGTTGCTCTTCCTCTGTATTTTCAATCTTTGCTTGAATGTCTTTATACACCTCGGGCTCGGTATACTTTAAGCTCAGGTCCTCCAGATGTGTTTTGATATTGTAAAGCCCAATGCGATGAGCCAACGGAGCATAGATATAAAGTGTTTCCGAAGCTATTTTCACTTGTTTGTGCTCAGGCATGGCATCCATAGTGAGCATATTGTGATAGCGATCGGCAATTTTTATAATGATAACCCGTACATCATCATGGAGTGTCAACAGCATTTTTCTAAAATTCTCTGCTTGTTGACTAATGTCCTTATCCTTTTTTAGGTGTGCTATTTTTGTAAGGCCGTCTACTATGCGCGCTACGGTCTCTCCGAACATACGTTCAATATCATCCAAGGTGTATTCCGTATCCTCAACAACATCGTGGAGTAGGGCGGAAGCAATGGAAACTGCATCCAAACCAATCTTTGAAGCAACTATTTTGGCCACAGCAATAGGATGGAAGATATAAGCTTCACCGGATTTTCTCCGCTGGTCCTTATGTGCGTCCACGGCAACATCGAATGCCGAGCGTATCAGCTTTTTATCCTCTGGAGTGAGGGTCTGGTAGCTGATGCGTAGCAATTCCTTGTATTGCTTTGCAATTTCTTTGTTCTCTTTTTCTATAGCTGCCTCCGTCATAGTAAATTAAAGTTACCACAATCCCAAAATGTAAACAACAAAAATTATGCCTTTAAGTTACGTATGCGTTCCACCAAAGGTGGGTGTGAATAGTGAACGAACACATAGGCTGGGTGTGGCGTGAGATTGCTCAAACTATTCTTAGACAGTTTTTTGAGTGAAGTGATCAATGGTGTCGCAGCAAATGTCATTTTGGCATAGTCATCTGCTTGAAATTCAAACCTTCTTGATAAATAATTCATGGCCAATCCCGTGATTTCTGAAATAGGGCTGTACAGCAAAACAAAACCTACCAACCCTGCATGAAAACTTGGTTGGGACACTCCAATTGCTAACGAAATCTCCGGAGTATTTATGAAAAGGGAAAGAACATAAAGAGTCAATCCTGTTAGTGCCAGGGAAGCCACCAGATTGAAAATGATATGCTTCTTTTTGTAATGTCCCACCTCATGCGCCAAGACAGCTACAATTTCTTCTTCATTCAAGTCATTGATAAGCGTATCGAACAAGGTTATTCGCTTCTCCCGTCCAAAACCGGAAAAGTAAGCATTTGCCTTGGTTGAACGTTTGGAACCATCTATCACGAAAATCTTGTTCAGCTCAAAACCCACTTGTTTCGCATAGTTTTCAATGGCGTGTTTCAGACTGCCGTCATCTAGTGGTGTCTGTTTGTTAAACAATGGAACAAAAAAGCGACTGTAAAACAGATTCATGAACAGAATAACCACGGCAAAGAGAATCCAGGTGTATATCCAAAACTTAGGACCTGTCCATTGATAAAACCAGATGAACAATGCTAAAATGCCTCCTCCAATCAGAATGGTCAACAACCAGCCCTTCAGGATGTCCACAAAAAAGAGACGCTTGGTCGTTTTGTTAAAACCATAGGCTTCTTCAATGGTGAATGTCTGGTAATATGAAAAAGGGATGCCGACAATATTGCTTCCCAATGCTATGAGACCAAAGAAAAGCAATGCCATGGGTATTACGTCCTCGATAACGGAGCGTACCAATGAATCTATCCACTCAAACCCTCCAAACCATAGAAAGGCTAAAGTGAAAACCAGTGAAAATCCATCCGAAAAGAGACTAAATCGATATTTGGTACGCTTGTATCGCTGCGATTTTTGGTATTCCTCGTTGTTAAAAACATCTTTAAGTTCTTCGGGCACAGTAGAAGAAAAACGTTGGGCGTTTAGGTATTCCAACAGCTGGTGAACCAGATATTGCGCCACAAGAATAAAGATAATAATGTAGAATAGCGTAGTTTCTCCCATAGGCTAAAATCCTCTTTGACGCGCAGCTTCAAAGATAAGAATTGCGGCCGACACGGATACGTTCATGGAGTCTATTTCGCCCTTCATAGGGATAATTAGATTTTCATCGGAATTTTTCAACCATTCGTCGGTCAAACCTGAAGATTCCGTGCCGACCACTAGTGCCAATGGTCCAGTAAGATTGGATTCCGTATAGGTTTTTGAAGCCGATAGGGCCGCACAACGAATACTGATTCTGTTGTTTTTTAATAACGATATAATTTCTTCGGTACTTCCCAATCCTATCTGAGAAGTAAAAACGCAGCCTACGCTAGAACGTATAATATTGGGATTGTAAACATCCGATTTTGGATTTGCGATTAAAACAGCATCTAATCTAGCCGCATCTGCTGTGCGAAGTAAAGCTCCTATATTACCCGGTTTTTCGGGAGCTTCGGCAACCAAAACAAGTGGGTTTTTGGAGGAAAAATGAATATTCTCCAAGGTATGGGATTTACCTTGTGCAACAGCTAAAATCCCTTCAGTTGACTGTCTGTAGGCAAGTTTTTGATAAACTGCATAGCTAACTTCAACACATGAAGTTTCGGGAAAATCTGCTATAAAATCTTCAATGGAAAAATCAATAATTTCTTTGGAATACAGTAGTTGGTCAATGGTATACCCACCCTTTTTCGCCAATTGTATTTCCCGTTTTCCCTCAATTACAAAAAGACCTGTTTTTTTGCGCTCTCTGGATTTTTCTTGGAGCAGCTTTATCTTTTTTATCAAAGGATTCTGGATACTGCTTATCAGTTTATCATGAATCATGGTTTCAAAAGTACATTTTCTTGTAATCTTGTATATCCATATCCGACAAAACGCAAAACAACTTAAAAATGAGAAAAATAGGTATTGTAGTATTGATTTTGGCCATTGCGGCCTGTAAACCTGCCCCTAAGAAAGAGGAGGTAAAGGAAGAAATTGTAGAAATTGAAAAACCTAAGTACCCAGAAGCTTTGGGCAAAGTACTTGAACGACATGGAGGGATGGATGCCTGGAGACAAAAGAGAACCATGACGTATGCTTTACAAAAACCAAATTTTAAGGAGGTGCATACTATTGATTTATACTCAAGAAAGGATAGAATTGACACTGAAATCTTTTCAATGGGATTTGACGGTGAGCAAGCTTGGTTATTGGATACCGAAAAGAAGTACACCGGTAACGTTGGGTTTTACCATAATCTAATATTCTACTTCTATGCCATGCCCTTTGTTCTGGCGGATGAAGGCATTATTTATGGGGACACCGAGGATTTGGAATTTGAAGGCAAGAACTATCCTGGCATTGAAATCAGTTATGAAAGTGGAGTAGGTGCCTCCTCTAAAGACCAGTACTTTATTCATTATGACCCTGATACTAATGAAATGGCTTGGTTGGGCTATACGGTAACCTATCGCAGTGGCGAAGTTTCGGATAATGTCAAATGGATTCGATATGATGATTGGACCGACATTAATGGTGTAGTATTGCCCAATTCAATCTCATGGTACAAATATGAAGGAAGAACGCTTTTGGAACCAGCGAATACTTTGACTTTTGAATCTGTTTCTTTGTCTACTGATGCTAAAGAAGCCGATTTTTATGAAAAACCTGAAGGTGCTGAATTTGTTGAGATAAAGAAGAACTAGTTTTTTTAAAAACCGTATTTCTTGTGAAAGCTGATGAGTAAGCCTACCACCGAATTATAACTTTCTATACCTTCATCTTGATTGTTCGCTTTCAGGAAGGTATTGAAAATGGATTTGAAAACGGGCTCTAACGGGTTTTCATATTTGGACCAGAATCGTGAAAGTTCCCTAAAGTTTTCGCGGACTCCTGGATTCAATAGTTTTATCATTTCCTTGAACTTTTTTTCGTCTTTTCTAGCTAAATCGGAAAGACAATAACTCAAGGCATGGGAGTAGGCAGCATATTTAAAATAAGGGTCCTCATTCACTGAAGCTACCCAAAAACCTATGAAATTGGTGGCATCTTCTGCGGAATAACCCAATTGATGGCCCACTTCGTGCCCGCTCACTGTGGGCAGCCTGAACTTTGGGGTAATTCCGTTTACTTGTGCTTCGTTGGTGAAAGGATTCAAGTAGCCCCCATATCCCATATACGTTAGGGGTATACTGAATAATGAAGACTTTTGACTTGAAAAGGAATATTCAAAATCTGGATGTTCCTTTTTTAGTTGTTCATAACCAAGTTCCGTTCCCTGAAAGATTTCCTTTTTGGAATAAGGGACATGTACCGGAGAAAGGCTATCTCCCGTAATATTTGTTTGATAAGCATTTGATCGTTGGGTAAGATAATGGATGAAAGAAACCAACTCCTCCTTTGAATACTCTCGTTCCAATCCCAATTTCCAAGTTATAGGTTGCCGATGGTAATTAAGGCCCCAGAGAAAATGAAACAAGAAGTAAACCACAGAGAGCAAAACTCCGATGTCCTTAAGTAAATAAAGGGGTTTGGATTTTATTGACTTCCAGTTTTTATAAAAGTATCGAACAACAAAAACAAACAAAGCAAAATATAGAATGTCACCTATTGAAAAAGGGATCCAACCAAACAAAAGGCGCAACGCTTTGGAAATAAACGGATAAATGCCATTGCTATAGTAGTTCTCGATAAAATCGGGGTTATATGAAGCCCATTTCACAAGCGCTATTTGTATCGGGAAGAACCACAATAAAACTGTTTTTGTTCTCTTTCTCATGAAAAAAGTAAGACTCCTTGTAAAGTTTTTCAATTCCTAAACTAGCCTTTAAATCTGGGATGAACAATTAATTTAGATTTCTTTAAGTCTGACCATTCGAAAATAAAAAAGCCACCAAATTAAGGTGGCTTTTATATGTTCTGAGTAATGACTATTCTTGGATTCCCGTAATCTCTAAATCAAAGATTAAATCTGCATTTGGAGGAATGGGTCCACCTCCCTGTGCACCATAGCCTAGATGTGGAGGAATAAATAGACGTATTTTATCCCCAACCTTCATGGTCTGTAATCCTTCCTTGAAGCCAGGTATCAACCTAGCTTCAGGGCTGTATTGCATTGGTACTGGAAAATAGCCCCCTTGCTCTTTTCTTCGGCTATCGAACTTATTGAATTTGATGGCAATCTCCTCTTCATTACTATCAAAAAGAGTTCCGTCGGCAAGCCACCCTGCATAATTGACCAAGACGTTTTGTCCTACTTTGGGTTGTTCCCCATTTCCTTCGGTTAGTTTTTGAATCTTAAGTCCACTTGAAGTTTCTTCTGCGCTTTGTTTTTGCTGTTCAAATCCCGCTACCAAGTCCTCTATCATTTTTTTAAAGGCGGCTTCGGCTTGCTTCTCCTCCTCGAAGTAATCTGCCATAATTTGAAGTGCATCAAACTTTTTAGCTTCTTTTCCCTGACGAACAATTTCCACTTTGTTCATAATTACATCCACATTGGGTCTATCCCTTCCTGCGGTTCCCGTTTCCACACTTGCAATCGAATCTACTACATCCATTCCTAAAACCACTTCGCCAAATACGGTGTGTCTTCCATCCAACCATGGTGTTTCTTTATGGGTAATGAAGAACTGGCTTCCGTTAGTTTTTGGTCCAGAGTTGGCCATGGATAAAATCCCTTTTTTGGAGTGGGACAATGAATCGTGAAATTCGTCTTTGAACTTATAACCCGGATTTCCACTACCTGTTCCGGTAGGGTCGCCACCCTGAATCATGAAGTCTTTGATAATGCGGTGAAAAATGAGACCGTCGTAGTATGGCTTATCCTTATAGTCTTCACTTACAAATGGACTGTTTCCTTCCGCTAGCGATACAAAATTTGCAACGGTGACCGGAGTTTTTTGGTGTTCCAGTTTTACAACGATGTCGCCTTGGTTAGTTTGTATGTCGGCAAAAACACCATCACCCAACTCAGCATATTTACTCGATTTGCAACCCAAAAAGGTCAATACCAGTAGGCTGATGATAAAAAGGGATTTTTTCATTTGATTTGTTATTTAAGATTTAAACTATCCTGATTGATTATTATTGTATGGAGCTCGATAGTTGATTTTATGGGTGTTCTGGGTCCAATGGCTTCACCATCACCCAAATATCCATAGGCTTGTAAGGAGGGAAACACAAATGTGGCCCTTTCGCTGACTTTCAAAAGTTTTACTGCATTCTGAAGCCCTGGGAACAATTGCTCCTTGTCTATTGTATATGACGTAGGACCAATGTCTTGCATACTGTAAACCGTATCATTTTCCAATGTTCTGATGTTGTAAGAGAACAAGATTTGGTCATCCGTTTTTGGGGTGTATTGGGCAGTATCATTTTTTACATCATAATAATACCAGAAACCATTGGGGCTGGTAGCATATTCGTGCAGCGTGTCTTTGCTGATAATTTCTTGGATGATTTTTTCTTCCTTGGCCAACAACAACTTGTTACGTTCCACTGATTCCTTGAAGAAACTTCCCGATTTGACTTTAATGGGACGACGAGGTTCTGGACCTCCACAAGCAACCATCGCTAAGGCTAACATCAAAATGGATAATGCTCTCATGATTTCAACTGATTTTCGTACGCTGCCAAAACGGTTTTGAATTTAGCAACAGTTTCTTCAAGTGATATGTTACTTCTTCCCCCCGCAGCATTGGTATGTCCTCCGCCATTAAAATGATTTCTTGCGAATTCGTTGACCGAAAAATCACCCACAGAACGGAAGGATATTTTTATAATGCCTTCTTCTCGATTTTCTATGAAAATCACTGCAAGCACTATACCTTCCAAAGTAAGACCGTAGTTGACAAAACCTTCTGTGTCCCCCTTCTTGAAGTTATTTGCATCCAACTCCTCTTGACTTAGCGTAATAAAAGCGGTACGATAATCCTTCAGAATCACCATATTCTTTAAGGCAACTCCGAGTAAATGAAGGCGTGACGGGGAATTTGTATCAAAAACCTGACTGTGAATTCTCATGTTCTCCGCTCCTTTGTCAATCAAATCGGCAACAATTCTATGCGTTTTGCTGGAGGTCGAACTATACTTGAACGAACCCGTATCAGTCATGATTCCCGTATAAAGGTTGGTGGCTATGGACTTGTTGATTCTATCACCTCCATCCACATACAGGATGAAATTATAAACCATCTCACAGGTAGAACTCATGGAAACATCCGAATAGGTGACTTTAGCATAATCACTTGGTTGTTGATGATGGTCTATCATGATGAAATCTGCATTACTCTTCTGTAATATACTTTCCAAAGCCCCGGTCCTTGAAAAATCATTGAAATCCAAAGTGAATATCAAAGAAGCTTCTTTGAAAACTTCTTCACATTTGCTTTGCGACTTTTCATAATTTAAAATAGAACCATTTTCTGGCATCCATTTTAAAAATTTGGGATAGTCATTAGGTGAGATAACACTACATTTTTGACCCATTTCCTTGAGGAAAATATACAAAGCCAAACAAGAACCTATAGCATCTCCATCTGGGTTTTTGTGAGGTACAATAACGATGTTTTGGGGTGTGGAAAGAAGCGACTTTACGGTCGAGATATCTTCTAAATTCATGCGGCCAAATATACAATAATATAATATAGAGGTAACTTGCGAAAGGCTATTTTTGTTGACCGTCAAATATTCCTTGAAATGAAAAACTTTGTATCCTGTTTTTTTCTGATTTGGCTTTTTATAGGCTGTAAATCAGCTCAAAAGCTGTCTTCTGAAAAAAATACAGATATCAAAAAAGAAGAGGTATCACCCTTTGTAGTGGCCTTTGGTTCCTGTAACAAGCAAAACGTTGAAAATCCTTTTTGGGATGATATTTTAAAAGAGAATCCGGACGTTTGGATTTGGGGAGGGGACAATATTTATGCCGATACTGAAAACATGGAAGAAATGAAATCCATGTACAATCAACAATTGAGCAATCCAGGTTATAAAGCCTTGTTGAACGCAGTTCCGGTTATTGGAACTTGGGATGACCATGACTATGGAAAAAACGATGCAGGGATAGAGTATGTCATGAAGGAACCTAGTCAACAATTGTTTCTGGATTTTATGGGAGTGCCAGAAGAGGATATTCGTAGGGAACGAAAAGGAGTTTACGCTTCGCATATGTTTACCCATCCAAAAGGGACGGTTAAAGTAATTGTTTTGGATACACGTTATTTCCGGAGCAATTTAGAAAAAGATAGGGCTGCGGGAAGACGATACAAAATCAACACCTCACCAGAATCAACAGTTCTGGGGAGAGACCAATGGGAATGGTTGGAAAAGGAACTTCAGAATTCAACTGCTGATTTTAATTTAATAGTGACCAGTATTCAATTTCTTTCCAAGGAGCACGGTTTTGAAACTTGGGGCAATTTTCCGTCAGAAGTAGAGAAATTGAAAAAGCTTATTTCAGACTCTGGAGCCAGAAGAGTTATGGTGCTTTCAGGCGATCGTCATATTTCTGAGTTTTCAAAAACTAACTTACCTGGTCTGACCTATCCCCTAATTGATTTTACCAGTAGTGGTCTTACCCATTCATATTCCAGCTTTACTTCTGAACCCAATAAATATAGAGTAGGAGAGGTGGTTTCTGTACCAAGCTATGGCATCATACACTTGAATATGGACAAAAAGACGGCCGTCATGAAAATTATGGGCGAAAACGGAAAGGTTTACCAGGAATTGAAACAAGCCTATTAGCCTTGTACCTTGAACGAAAAAGCGTATGTTTGCGCAAAATTTTGAAAAAATGACTGGAAATAGAACGTTTACCATGATTAAACCAGATGCCGTTGAAAACGGATATATTGGTGCAATTTTGGAAAAAATAACAGGTGCTGGCTTTAAGATTGTGGCAATGAAATATACACAATTGAGCAAGAGAGATGCTGAGGAGTTCTACGCTATTCATAAAGAAAGACCATTTTTTGGCGAATTGGTGGAATTCATGACTCGCGGTCCTATTGTAGCGGCAATCTTGGAAAAAGACAACGCTGTTGAAGATTTCCGAGCGCTCATTGGAGCTACTAACCCCGAAGAAGCCGCAGAAGGAACTATTCGCAAGTTGTATGCATCCAATATTGCTGAAAATGCTGTGCATGGTTCAGATAGTGATGACAATGCTGCAATTGAAGGTGCTTTTCACTTTTCTGGAAGAGAAGTATTCTAAACAAAACCTATACTAAAAAAGCCGCTCGATAGAGCGGCTTTTTTTGTTTATCGAAGTACTAATTTTCGAATTAACTCTTGCCCTAAAGCCTCATTGAGCATAGAGATAATCTTGGTTTTTCCCAAACTCAACTCTTCCCTAAGAACTGATGAGGATAAGGAAACGTACAAGGTATCTCCTTTTAATTCAACAGCATTGGTATAGCTATTGACCCCATTTCCCATAAGTTCTTCCCAAGCTCTTCGGGCATCAACCTTATCCATCCCTTTTTGAAGTTTACTTTCCTTGATAAACTCCTGCAGCGCCTCATTCAAAGGAAGATATGAATTTTGTCTTTTGGCCATTTAAAACTGGATTGAAATAGGTTCAAATCTAATATAAAAATAACGTATGCCTTCCTCATTTTGAGTGGAGAAGGATAGGGAATCCAATGTTGTCAATTTCTCTTGTCGCTCACTTAAACCATTATTGTAGTGGAAGGAATAGCCCTCGTTTTTAGCGATTAAATCAAAAGATTCTTCATCTTCAGTGATAATAAAAGTACCATCCAACTTGGGCTGTACTTTTTTTCGCATTCCTTTCTCGCCATCTATTTGAATGTAATCCACCACAGTATTGGCTTTGTATTCTTTGATTTGACCGTTTGGGAATTCCACTTTCTGAATTTCCCAATACCCATTTAAATGATGCAAATCCTCTTTATTGACCTTTTGGTCAGCACAGGAAATCAACAAAACTAGGGATGCCAAGAATACCAATCGCTTCATACTACAAAGTAAAGATTTTATAGCTCTGTTGGATGTTGCTTACCACTTTTTCGGTTCTATCGGCATGTGTGTCGCTAATAAACAACTGTCCAAAGCTTTCGTTATTGACCAAAGCCACAATTTGCCCCACCCGATTTTCATCCAGTTTGTCAAAAATGTCATCCAAAAGCAGAATAGGGGTGGTGCCAGCTTGCTCTTTAATAAAATGGAACTGTGCTAATTTCAAGGCAATCAAAAATGATTTTTGTTGTCCTTGACTTCCAAACTTCTTGATTGGATGTCCTTCAATGGTAAAGCTCAAGTCATCTTTGTGAATCCCAGCACTGGTGTACTGAAGTGCTCTATCTTTTTCCACAGAATTTTCCAATAGTGTTTTTAGTGGGGCGCTGGTTAATTGACTTTCATAGATCAAATCAACTTTTTCAGAACCTTTTTCGGAAATATGAGCATACTGTTCGTGAAAAATAGGAAGGAAGGTTTGAATGAAAGTTTCTCTTTTGCTGAAGATATCGGTACCTAAGGTATGAAGTTGCTCATTGTAAATGGCCAGGGTATCTCCATCAAAAGTATTGTTGGCCACAAAGTATTTCAAAAGAGAGTTCCTTTGCGATAATACCTTATTGTACTTGATAAGGTTCTGCAGATAGACTTTATCGGATTGGGAAATAACCCCATCCATGAACTTTCGCCGGGTTTCGCTGCCTTCAATAATCAAATCACGGTCCGCCGGAGATATAATCACCAAGGGTAAAAAGCCAATATGCTCTGAAAACTTTTCATATGCCTTGCCGTTACGTTTGATGACCTTTTTCAATCCTTTCTTATAACCACAAGTAATCTTTTCGTTCCTGCCCTCTTTCTCAAATTCACCTTCGAGCATAAAAAAATCAGCATTGTATTTAATGTTTTGGGTAGATACGGGATTGAAGTAACTTTTTCCAAAGGAAAGATGATAAATGGCGTCCAAGATGTTTGTCTTGCCCACTCCATTGTTTCCCACCAAACAATTAATGACCGGGTCAAATTCCAAATTAATGGAATCAAAGTTTTTGTAATTAACTAAGGACAAGCGTTTTAAAAACATATTGTAAGAAGTCTTCCGATAACAATCAACAAGGTGTCGACGATTTAAAGATTCCAAAAATAACGAATAAATAGCCTTTCGATTTTGGATAAAAACTTTATTTTTGCGCGATTAATAAAACAAAGAATGGCTACATATAAGAAGCGGGGCTTTAAACCGAAGAATAAAGTAGAGGAAGTTAGGATAGATGAAGACAGTACTACGGCAGAAGTCTTTAGTACGCTGGATGAAAGTGCCTCGAAGACGGAGGCTTGGGTCCGAAAAAACCAAAGCTATATTTTAGGTGCCATTGGTATAGTTGCTGTGGGCGTATTGGCATTTTTAGGGTATAATGAATTCATTCAAAAGCCAAAAGAAGCTTCGGCAGCTAACGAATTGTTTTATCCACAACAGTATTTTGACCAAGCTTTGACCAACGAAACGGAAAGAGATTCTCTTTTTGGTTTGGCATTGAACGGGGCGCAGGGTAAGTATGGCTTTCTTGACATTATGGAGGAATATAAAGGTACCAAGGCCGCAAATCTGGCCAAGTATTCTGCAGGTATGGCCTATTTGAACCTTCAACAATATCAGGATGCAATATCCTACTTGGAAGATTTCTCTTCGGATGATGCCATTTTGGGAGCTATGGCCAAGGGAGGTATTGGTGATGCTTTTGCACAACTGAACCAAAAAGAAGATGCCTTGGAGTATTATGAAAAGGCGTTCAATCATGATGCTAATGATTATACTACACCACGTTTTCTATACAAAGCCGGGGTTGTGGCCTTAAATTTAGGGCAAAAGGATAAAGCCCTTGGTTACTTTGAGCGCATCAAAAATGACTTTTCCTCAGCACAAGAGGCAAACAATATTGATGTGGTTATTGGATTATCCAAGAATTAAGAACTAATGGCAACGGAGAACAAAAATTTATCCGCCTACAATAAAGATGAAATCCCGAATGCATCAGACTTGCGATTCGG
The DNA here is from genome assembly GCF_003001695.1 of Flagellimonas meridianipacifica. Taxonomy (GTDB): domain Bacteria; phylum Bacteroidota; class Bacteroidia; order Flavobacteriales; family Flavobacteriaceae; genus Flagellimonas; species Flagellimonas meridianipacifica. Next base: position 625,926 of record NZ_PVYX01000002.1, read on the forward strand.
GATTGTTGTTTCTGAATGGAACGATACCATAACCAAAGGCCTATACACGGGTGCTGTTGATGCCCTATTAGATTGCGGGGCCAAATCAGAGAATATACTTCGATGGAATGTGCCTGGGAGTTATGAATTGACATTTGGTGCAAAAAAAATGCTTCAAACCCAAAATGTCGATGCCGTAATCGCTATTGGAAGTGTGATTCGCGGTGAGACCAGTCACTTTGATTTTGTCTGTAGCGCCGCGGCTCAAGGAATTAAGGATTTAAATGTTGCTTTTGATGTGCCAACTATTTTCTGCGTACTAACCGATAACAACCTACAGCAGGCCATTGACCGTAGTGGGGGAAAGCATGGGAACAAAGGTACAGAAGCGGCAATAGCCGCCATCAAGATGGCGGTATTGGGTAAATGAAGCTCAAGCTCGAGTTAAAGCGTACCTCAAATCCAGAACACATAGTTTTTTTTTGATATTACACTTGAACTTAAATAGTTGCACTTGAGCTTCTCCAAACTGTTAACATTTTTTGGGAGGACCTGTTTAAGCTATATTTCGATTTTAAGTACCTTTATATCTGGAATGAAAAGGACGTAAATGCGCAATCCGCTAAAGCTTAGAAAAAACAAAACCTATAACTATACTCCAAGATATTACAAAGGAGAGGGGAGTCCTTTTAAGATAGAACACAAACTTGATAAATTTAGAAGTACTGCTCACACGCAAAAGGGTATCAAAAACAAAGTTTCCTGGGCGTTTGATGATTTGAAGAATGAAGGGGACAGGAACTTGAGACTTCGTTTTGTAGTCATCCTAGTTATATTAATTCTTTTGTTTCTCTTCATAATAGACTTCGATTTATCCATATTCTTTAATCCTTAAATGGCCGACATCATCAAACTTTTACCAGACCATGTTGCCAACCAAATAGCAGCGGGTGAAGTTGTCCAACGTCCTGCTTCGGTGGTTAAGGAACTGTTGGAAAATGCAATTGATGCCGGTTCCACTTTGGTCAAGCTTATCGTGAAAGATGGCGGTAAAACCTTGATTCAAGTGGTGGATAATGGAGTAGGAATGAGCGAAACCGATGCCCGACTTTCTTTTGAACGTCATGCTACCTCGAAAATATCGGATGCACAAGACCTTTTTAACCTCAAAACCAAAGGATTCCGTGGGGAAGCTTTGGCATCGATTGCTGCAATTGCCCATGTGGATATGCAGACTCGAAAGGACAATATGGAGTTGGGGACGCATATTAAGATTGAGGGGAGTGCAGTGGTTTCACAGGAAGTGGTCGCTACGCCTGTTGGAACTTCCATTTCAGTAAAGAATCTTTTTTTCAATATTCCTGCTAGACGTAATTTTTTGAAATCAAATCAAGTGGAATTACGCCATATTATGGATGAGTTTCACCGAGTGGCCCTGGTGCATCCCAATGTGGCATTTCATTTGTACAACAACGGTTCGGAAATGTTCAACCTTCCCGCTGCATCCTCAAGAAAGCGTATTTCACATATTTTTGGAAACAAAATGGATGAACGTCTTGTTCCGGTCCAGGAAGAGACCGAGGTGGTCAATATTTCTGGCTTTATCTGTAAACCCGAATTCGCTAAAAAGAGTAGGGGTGAACAGTTCTTTTTTGCCAATAACCGTTTTATAAAAAGTCCGTACCTACATCATGCCATTGTTGCCGCTTTTGAAGGATTGATAAAGCCAGAAACCTACCCTGGCTATTTTTTGTATTTGGAAGTTGACCCCAAAACCATCGATATTAATATCCATCCCACAAAAACTGAGGTAAAGTTTGACGACGAGCATACGCTCTATGCCATTCTGCGTTCCTCGGTAAAACACAGTTTAGGACAATTCAGTGTGGCCCCTGTTTTGGATTTTGAACGGGATTCCAACCTGGATACGCCTTACGATTTTGAAAGGAAGGAGGCCATTTTGCCGAGGGTGACGGTTGACGCATCATTCAATCCTTTTGATACTACTGTTGCGAAAAGAAAGGAGGGTATTTCTTATCAAAAACAAAGTGCCAAAGGCTGGGAAAGTATGTATGAAGGTTTGGAAGGATTAAATCCGGAGCAGGACTTTTCAAGTTTCGAGATTGAATCGGAGACCGAAATCCAGTCGTCTTTATATGCTGAGGAAGGAATATCACAAGAAACGGGCATTACTTTTCAGCTACAACGGAAATATGTTGTGAGCACGGTAAAATCCGGACTTTTGGTGATTCACCGGAATAGAGCCCACGAACGGGTACTTTTTGAAAAGTTTTTGAGTGAAATAACAGTGGAAAAGGGTTTGGGGCAGCAACTTTTGTTTCCGTTGGAAGTCAATTTTACGCCCCAAGAACGTGCTATTGTCAGTGAAATTCAAGATAGTTTAATCAATGTCGGATTCCAATTTGAGAATTTGGAGGAAGAAACTGTAAAAGTGACAGCCGTACCCGCTTTGATATCTGAAAGTAAGATTGGCACGGTATTGGACCATTTAATTGCTGACTATAAAGAGGGATTTAGGGATAAATCACTATCGCAAGCCGAGCTCCTAGCCCACGGTTTAGCTAAAAATTTGGCCATAAAATCGGGTGAAGCATTGGACAATGAGTCCCAAATGGCTTTGGTACATGATTTGTTTGCTTGCAAGGAACCTACTTTGAGTCCGAACCTAAAAAAAACCTATACAATCATCTCCGAAGGGGATTTAGATAAAAAATTGCTATAAATGGGTAGATTGACCGAAGCTGTTAAGCACCTACTGATTGTAAATGTCATTTTGTTTTTTGCCACCCAACTGTACGGTGATTTGTTGTATCAGTGGTTGTCCCTTTGGTTTCCGAAGAACACCAATTTTGCTTGGTGGCAGGTGATCAGCCACATGTTCATGCACGGTAATCTGATGCATATCTTGTTCAATATGTATGCTTTGTGGGCTTTTGGCACACCTTTGGAACGGGTTTGGGGCAGAAACAAATTTCTGTTCTTTTACTTTTCGGCAGGATTGGGCTCAGCCCTTCTTCATTCCAGTGTAAATTATTATTTGTTTAATGAGGGGCTTCAGGCCTTGGTAAATGCGGGAATGACCGAAAATCAGGTTTTGGATATTATATCCAAAGGTCAGTATAGTCCTGATTGGTACGACATTGCTTCACGAAGCACCATTGATAATTTTTTGACTGCCTACAATACCCCGGCAGTGGGAGCATCAGGAGCTATATACGGAATACTGGTTGCCTTTGCGTTTATGTATTCCGAAGCTAAATTGATGTTAATCTTTTTGCCTGTACCCATAAAAGCAAAGTATTTTGTTCCCTTATTACTAGCTGGGGATTTGATTTTTGGTATTGGAAACATAAATACTGGCGTGGCACACTTTGCCCATATTGGTGGTGCTTTGATTGGATTTATCATGATGTGGTACTGGAAGAAGAATCAGTTTAACCAAAATCGTTGGGATTAATATGGCAAATGGGGGATTGCAATACAACTTTGCTCGACTGAACATAGCTGAAAAGCTGATAGCTGTCAATGTACTCGTCTTTATTTTGGACGGTTTGGCCTTAGCTCTTTTGGGAGGGTCAGTATCGGATTGGTTCCATTTGCCCAAGGCTTTAGGTGAGTTTTTAGGCCAACCTTGGTCTTTGGTTACCTACTCTTTTTTTCATGCCGGGTTGGGACATATTTTCTGGAATATGCTCATGCTCTATTTTACGGGACGTATTTTCCTGAATCTATTCGATAATCAAAGATTTATCGCTGTATACTTTTTGGGGGTTATTGTTGGCGGACTTGTTTTTCTATCAAGTTATAACATCTTCCCAACCTTATTGAACACGAATACCGCATTGATAGGCGCATCAGCGGGAGTTACAGCAGTTCTGATATTTATTTGTGCATATATTCCCAATCAAGAAGTTCGGATTATTTTCTTCAATGTAAAACTGTGGTATGTAGGGGCTTTCTTTGTTTTGATAGACCTAATACAAATACCTTACGGCGGAAATGTTGGAGGAAGGCTAGCTCATCTAGGTGGTGCACTTTTAGGTTATGTTTATGCAAGACAGCTATTGAACGGAAAGGATATTGGATCGGGTTTTACCAAAATGCTCAGTGGTTTGGGTAATATGTTCAAGAAAAGGGAAAGAAAAGGTCCCCTTAAAACAGTATATAAAAAGGGTAACCCTAAAAAGGGAAATTTTGACTATGATAAGGAAGCCCGACAACGCAAAGTAGATGCCATTTTGGATAAAATAAGCAAATCGGGTTATGAAAGTCTATCCAAAGCCGAAAAAGATTTTTTGTTTAAAGCAGGTAAAGAAGACTAGCCATTAACGACCTCTTTTGGTATGACCAAGTTTTTGTTCGTTGTCAACATTCTTTTTTCAGGACTCTTACTAATCCTGTCACTGTCTTATTATTTTAATTTAGAGAGCTTTTCCCTTTTTTCAGTCTTTAGCTTATTTGTCCCCATCTTGTTTTTGATTAATCTTTTGTTTTTGGTTTTTTGGATGTTCAGAAAATCGAGAAAACTAATCTTACCCTTAGGAACTCTCTTTGTTGGGTATCTTTTTTTTGGTTCTTTTTATGCCATGTTCAATGAAAAAGGAGAAGTATCTCCAGATGATTTGAACATAATGACTTTTAATGCATGGAGATTCAATAAAAACGGATGGATAAAAGACTCTAATATTGGAGATAAAATTATCGATTTTATAAAAGAGGAAGATCCAGACATAATTTGCATTCAGGAACATAGTAGGATGAGGTATAAACAGTTGCGACAATTTAATTACCGAAGTGAGACTCCTCCATACCATGTTCCCAGAACAACACAAGCTATTTTTTCAAAATATCCCATAGTCTCAGAAGGGTCTCTTGACTTGCCTAGGTCAAAAAATAATATCATTTATGCTGATATTTTGATTGAGGAGGATACCATTCGCATATATAATATTCATTTGGAATCCTTCAAGATTGTCCCGTCCCGGGAATCATTTTCTGAAGAGGAATCTGAAAAGAACTATAAGCGATTAGTCAAAACTTTTGATAAGCAGATGGAACAGGCTAAGATTTTTGATGTGCACCGTGAGTCATGTCCTTATTCTTATGTCGTATGTGGGGATATGAACAATACTCAGTTTTCTAATGTGTACAAACAGCTGCGGGGTGATTTGCAGGACACTTTTTTTGAACAGGGGTCAGGCTTTGGAAAAACCTATAGTCTCTTCGGATTGCCCCTGCGCATTGATTATATATTTCCCGATTCTTCATTTGAAGTCATCGAGCATAAAAACTACAAGAATAGACTATCCGATCATTTTCCTGTCAAGGCCACTTTAAGAAGGAAACCCAATCCATAAACAGTCTGCGGTATCTGCAATTATGTGGATTAGAAGAGCAAGACCCAGAATTCGGGTTTTTGGAAAAAAGGGTAATATGGCATAAACTAGAATTGCCCAACTACTATGCAAAGGATGGAATCCTATACTGCACCTATTGGCATCAAAGATTGGCGTAGCCAACAAATGGTCCAGGTCTATGAAAATTCCAGATAGCAAAATTAGAGTGATTTTAAGCTTATCCTCTTTAAACAAACCGTACCCAATGAGTATTGGAATCAAAAAGTGAATTCCATAATGTATTATGAACCGCAACATTATAAAAACTTCAAGGATTGATTCATTAAGTAATCCACGGTGTTTGGTCCTTCGTTAAAGAGCAGGTCCAAAATGCTTAAGTTGTTAATGAAGCCATGCCTATCTCCAAACACCTGCTCGTATTCTTGATATTGAATCTCGATGTCTTTTTTCGCCTCCACCAAAAACCTACCATCTGCCATATGCTCCAGTTGAGCATTGTACTTCAATGTAGTTCCAAATTCTTTTTGGATTCCTAAACAGTCTAAAATGGTCTCAACGGTCTTTACATTGAAATTGAAAAGATGTTCCTCCGTGTTTTCATACAGAGGTTTTATGTCATCTTCGTAGAACTCAAAGTATGGAGAGGTTCGATAAGCGGTTTCCAAGGTTCTCCAATGCTGTTTTTGCCACGGAGTGCTTTTATCCAAAACAACGTCCGAGTACAACTGTCTCCCTTCATTAACGCCTACATGCTTTATGGGTATATTCATCATATGTCTGCCTTGGTCCGTACAGATATAGCATCGATTCCGATAGGTCTGCTTCTGAAAATTATCAAATACTTCCCAAATAATCTCTTTTTGGGCGATTACCGCAAACGTGGCAATACTGGGAAAATATGTGGGATGCAGTACTACGCTCAAGTATTCTTTTTCTTTTTTCTTTTCCTGAAAAAGTCGAAAACAAACCAGCCAACAACCAGGGCCAAGAAATACCACCTGTAAGAAACTGGTTCTCCACTACCGCCAACAGTAGTAAAAATACGTTCTCCTCTAGGCCGCCAGTTGAAAATTCCCTCATTAAAGTTGTCAAAACTCATCCATAAGAAAACGGGTTTCCCAACAATGTGATCCGCCGGTACATAGCCCCAGGCTCTACTGTCTTCAGAATGGTCACGGTTGTCCCCCATCATCCAATAATAATCCTGCTTGAACGTATAGGAATCTGCGACCTCTCCGTTAATGTACACTGTGTTTCCATCTACTTTGACGTCGTTGAACTCATAATCCCTAATAATCTTTTTGTAGAGCGGAATGGTCTTAAAATCAATTTTGACTGTAGCTCCACGTTCTGGGAGGTAAATAGGGCCAAAGTTGTCACTGTTCCATGGGTAAAAATTTGGTTTTTGGGGGAATGCCCCACCATATACTCCTCTTTCTTCATTAGTTCTTACAACAGAATCAATTGCAGGGTTTGAGCGCAACTGGGCCACCATTTCATCCGTCATATTTGCGACACGTGAAAGTGGTTTCTCTTCGGTCAATGCCAAACGTAGCTGTCTAATAACCTCTGTGGGAATTCCTTTTTCCAATGTATATATTTCGTTTTTCCCTGAGCTTGAACTATTGTTAAAACCTATGATATATGGTAGTAAAGCATTGTATTGCTCTCGACTAATAGCATCAGTGAAATACTTCCTTGTATAGTCTGAAGCGTCCACTTCGGCTAAATATCTACTTGAGACTCCTTTTTTGGAATATATGGTGTAGTCGTACATTACCTTGGCCCGGTCTGAGAGTTGCAATTTTTCTCCATTGATATGTACGAATCCATCAATAACCTGTAAAGAGTCCCCAGGAGTGCCCACGCAGCGTTTTACGTAGTTGGATTTCTTGTCAATCGGTTTTTTTACTGCTTTTTCCGCTTTGAAGAATTGATATAAAGTATCTGATGGTAAACTAAAAACTACAATATCATTCTTTTTGATTTCCTGAAATCCAGGGAGTCGTAAGTAGGGTAATTGTAATTTGTTTATCCATGATTTTTTGTATGTCTCAGGATTCACATCAGCCAAATACGAGCGCTTTTTTATTCCTGGTATGGTATCATGGACCATGGGTGCAGCCAAAGTGGTCATAGGGACACGGGCTCCATAATGAAACTTGCTTACAAACAGAAAATCTCCAATACGTAAGGTTCGTTCAAGTGATCCTGTTGGAATTACATAAGGCTGGATAAAGTAGGTATGTACAAAAGTAGCTGCAACAATGGCAAAAACTATGGAACTAACCCACTCTCCAAGTCCGGTCCTTGGTTTTAAGCTGCGGTCTTCGATGTAAGAAACATCTTCAACATAGTTTACATAATAAATATAAAAGCCCAGGGTAAGGATAACCAACCATGTATCCCATAATTTGTTCTTACCAAAACTTCGGATGGTCTCTACCCAGACAACGGGAAACATCAATAAATTAATGATTGGAATGAACAATAAGAGTATCCACCACCAAGGCCTGTTGATGATTTTCATCAAAACGACCCCATTATAAATAGGTATTGCCGCTTCCCATGCTTTTCTCCCGGCCTTTACATAGAGTTTCCAAGTTCCTAAGAAATGAATGACTTGGATTATCAAAATAAAAATCAACCAATGTGTACCGTTCATAAACTGTTTTGTTTCTTAGACCTATTTTAGTGCTAAATGTTACGGATTTAACTCAAATTAAGCACATCTTTCATGGTATACACCCCTTTTTTTCCAATTAGCCATTCAGCGGCCAAAACTGCGCCAAGCGCAAATCCTTTTCTATTGTGGGCTGTGTGCTTTATTTCAATACTGTCAACCTCGCTACTATAATCGATTATATGTGTCCCCGGAACGCTACCTTCCCTTTTTGAATGTATGGACACGATGTCTTCTCCATTTTCATCAAGTTTCCAACTCTTGTAAGGTGTATTCGCCATAATCCCTTCCGCAAGCGTTATTGCGGTTCCACTTGGAGCATCCACCTTTTGGGTGTGATGTATTTCTTCCATGGACACGTTGTACTGCTCCAGTTGGGCCATCATCCTGGCCAATTGCGCGTTTAACTCAAAGAAAATATTTACACCCAAACTAAAGTTTGATGCATAGATAAAACCTGTATTATTTTGATTGCATATGGATACGGCCTTATCAAAATTTTCCAACCAGCCCGTGGTCCCAGAGATAACAGGTATTCCATGTTGAAAACAAGAGGTAATATTTTGAAACGCAGAATCTGGAGTGCTGAAGTCAATGGCTATATCGAAGGAAGAGAAGTCAATTTCTTTATTCTCCACATCAATTCTCGCCGAAATTTCATGACCTCGTTCAACGGCAAGATTTTCAATCATCTTACCCATTTTACCATAACCAAACAGACCTATTTTCATGATTCAAAATTTAAAAACCAATGCCATACCATAATTGGGATCATTGGTAATGGGATTCAATTCTAAATAGGGTTGAAAATCAAAACTTAGTTGCGTACTGACATTGTACTGGGCCAGATGCGCAGTAACGTTGGCTTCAATTATATTCAGAGAATACCAAACAAGTGTCAATACCAACCATAGATCGCGGGTACGTTGTATATTCTCTTGAACGTTTTGAAGTGATTCTAGAGATTGATCAGGCCCTTCACCATCACCATTCACATCAAAGAACTCATCATCCGTAAATCCGGCCTGTCTTCTTTTGAAAGCGTCCCGTGCTCTCTGAAATTCATCGTTGTTAAAGGTGTACAAGCCTACCCCGGTTGCAAGACCGCCATAAATTGCTGGTATTTTCCACCAAGCTCCTCTTTTATTGTAAAGCTGCCCCAAACCGGGCAATACAGCAGAATAGAAAGCTGCTTTGCTTGGAGCTAAAGGATTGGTTTTTTCTTTCACATAGGTTACTTCCTGAATGACTACCCCTTGACCTTCCAGTTGTTGTGCCAATGTGTCCACGGCCGTTGGTGGTAGCTCTCCTTCGCCTTCTTCTTGGGCAAATAGATTGATGAATGGTAAAATGAAAAAGAATACTAAGAAAAAAGGCTTATTCACCTGTCAACAATTTTCTTAAACGTTGAAATTCTTCTTTGGAATGGAAGGGAATAACTATTTTTCCCTTACCATTTGCCGAAGTACTAACATCCACTTTAGCGGAAAGATGTTCCTTAAGGCTGTCAATACCCTTTGAGATGTACCCTGGTGTTTCTTTGGATACTTGAACTTTCTTGTTCAGCAATGAAGGGTCTTTCTTGGATTCTTGATATGCTTTGACCAACTGTTCTGTTTCCCTCACGGAGAGACTGTTGGAAACCACATTTTCGTATAAATCTATTTGGTCCTTTTTCTTTTCTATATTGATTAGAGCCCGACCATGTCCCATGCTGATAAACCCATCACGCATTCCAGTTTGGATGATGGGATGAAGTTTTAATAATCTGAGATAGTTGGTGATGGTAGAGCGTTTCTTCCCCACGCGGTCGCTCAACTTTTCTTGGGTAACTTCAATTTCGTCAATCAGCCGTTGATAGGAAAGTGCAATTTCTATGGGGTCCAAATCCTGACGTTGGATGTTTTCGACCAAAGCCATTTCCAAAGATTCCTGGTCGTTTGCAATTCTTATATAAGCTGGAATGGTCCCAAGTCCTACCATTTTGGATGCGCGGAATCGTCTTTCCCCCGAAACTAGCTGGTACTTATTGAAGTCGAGTTTTCTTACCGTAATAGGTTGGATAATGCCTAATTCCCTGATGGAACTGGCCAATTCCTCCAGTGCTTCATCATTAAAGTTGGAACGAGGTTGAAATGGATTTACTTCTATCGCTCCAAGATCCAATTCCACCACATTACCAATAACCTTGTCCGCATTTTTGTCTGAAACCGATTGAATGTCATTTTCAGGATCTTTTAAAAGAGCGGACAGGCCTCTACCCAAAGCCTGCTTTTTGGTTGCTTTCGCCATCTAAACTTTCTCCTTGTTTTTCTTTAAAATTTCGTTGGCCAAGTTGAGATAATTTGTGGCACCCTTACTGCTGGCATCATATTTAATAATGCTTTCTCCATAACTGGGTGCTTCACTCAGCCTAACGTTTCTTTGTATAATGGTATCAAAGACCATATCTGCAAAGTGCTTTTTGACTTCTTCAACAACTTGGTTCGACAATCGTAACCTTGAATCGTACATGGTCAACAGCATGCCTTCAATATCCAAATCGTTATTGTGTATTTTCTGGACGCTTTTTACTGTATTCAATAGTTTACCAAGACCTTCGAGTGCAAAATATTCACATTGTATTGGAATCATCACCGAGTCGGCCGCAGTAAGTGCGTTTAGGGTCAATAGCCCCAAGGAGGGAGCGCAGTCTATTAGAATATAGTCATATCTATCCCCTAAACCCCTAAGGGCCTCTTTTAACATGTATTCTCGATTGTCCTTGTCTACCAATTCAATCTCAATAGCGACTAAATCAATATGCGCAGGAATCAAATCTACATTAGGGGAATCCGTTTCCAAAATCACATCATCAACCCCCAAAGTATGTTCCAAAAGCTGGTAAGTCCCTTTTTCCACACTATCCACATCTATACCTAAACCAGATGTTGCATTGGCCTGAGGGTCAGCATCAATTAGCAATACTTTTTTTTCAAGTACTCCAAGGGATGCGGCCAAGTTAACCGTGGTAGTGGTTTTTCCCACACCACCTTTCTGATTGGCAATAGCAATGATTTTGCCCATTTCAAAGTAAGTTAGGGGCTAAAAATACGATTATTTGCGATGCCAAAAAATGTATTTTGTTAACAGAAAGTGGATAACCTTAACATTAGAGGTTAAAGAAAGTTAAAGTTTTAATTATAAGATGGTTAAGTGGTGTTAATCCATCAAAATATTTAAGATTTCAATGGCGGCTTCGCTAATTTTTGTACCGGGTCCAAAAACCGCTACCGCCCCACTTTCAAACAAACTATTGTAATCTTGTTTAGGAATAACCCCGCCAACAATCACAGCAATGTCCTCACGACCATAATTTGCCAATTCTTTGATAACTGCCGGTACCAAAGTTTTGTGCCCTCCAGCCAAGGAAGAAACCCCTAAGATATGTACATCGTTTTCCACAGCCTGCTTGGCTACCTCAGATGGTGTTTGAAAAAGAGGTCCAATATCGACGTCAAATCCCAAATCAGCATAGCCCGTGGCAACTACTTTTGCACCTCTGTCATGTCCATCCTGACCCATTTTGGCAATCATGATACGTGGTCTTCTCCCTTCATTTGAGGCAAATTCGTCAGCCATTTTTTTGGCTTTTTCGAAACTTTCATTGTTTTTGATTTCTTTGGAATACACGCCTGTGAACGATTGTATTTTCGCACGGTATCTTCCAAATGCCGATTCCATGGCGTCGCTAATCTCGCCAAGGGTAGCCCTGTTCCGTGCAGCTTCAACTGCTAAAGCTAATAAATTTTCACGCTCTGAATTTTGGTTCATAGCTTTTTTGGAAGCCTCGGTGATTTTTTCAAGGGCTTCTTTAACCAATGAATTCTCCCTAGTTGATTTGATGTGATTAAGACGTTCTATTTGCTGCTTTCTCACCATGGCGTTGTCCACCTCCAATATTTGAAGATCATCTTCATCTTCAAGCTGATACTTGTTAACACCAAGAATAGTGTCTTGCCCGCTGTCAATTCTAGCTTGCTTTTTTGCGGCAGCCTCTTCAATACGTTTTTTGGGAATACCAGCTTCAATCGCTTTGGTCATTCCTCCTAATTTCTCAACTTCTTGTATCAGCTCCCAAGCTTCATCTGCGATTTCCTTTGTCAATTTTTCAACCAAATGGCTTCCAGCCCAAGGATCAACCGTTTTGGTGATATTGGTTTCTTGTTGTAAGTAAATCTGTGTGTTACGGGCTATACGTGCAGAAAAATCCGTTGGAAGCGCAATGGCTTCATCCAAAGCATTGGTGTGCAAACTTTGGGTACCTCCGAAAACTGCGGCCATCGCCTCTATGGTTGTTCGGGCCACATTGTTGAACGGATCTTGCTCTGTTAAACTCCAACCACTGGTTTGGCTGTGTGTTCGAAGCATCAATGATTTTTCATTTTTGGGATTGAACTCTTTGACCAATTTTGCCCAAAGCATTCGACCTGCCCTCATTTTGGCAATTTCAGTGAAGTGGTTCATGCCAATTCCCCAGAAAAAAGAAAGTCTAGGAGCAAAGTCATCAATCTGAAGACCAGCCTTTATTCCTGTTTTGATATATTCGATTCCATCGGCCAAAGTGTAGGCCAATTCCATTGCTGCAGGGGCGCCTGCTTCGTGCATATGGTAACCAGAAATACTAATACTGTTGAATTTGGGCATATGCTTACTCGTAAACTCAAAAATATCAGCCACAATTTGCATTGAAGGCATTGGGGGGTAGATATAGGTATTTCTTACCATAAACTCTTTCAGAATATCGTTCTGAATGGTCCCGGCCAGTTTTTCCATAGATACTCCTTGTTCCTCGGCAGCCACAATATAGAATGCCATCACGGGTAGAACGGCTCCGTTCATGGTCATGGATACCGACATCTTATCCAATGGGATACCGTCGAACAGAATTTTCATATCCTCCACAGAATCAATCGCCACACCTGCTTTACCCACATCGCCAACTACACGCTCATTATCACTGTCATAACCACGGTGGGTAGGAAGGTCAAAAGCTACGGAAAGACCCTTTTGGCCTGCTTCCAAGTTTCTGCGATAAAACGCGTTACTTTCTTCCGCTGTAGAAAAACCAGCATATTGCCGAATAGTCCATGGTCGTCTAACATACATGGTAGAGTAGGGACCACGCAGAAAAGGAGGTATGCCAGCGGCAAAATTCTGATGATATTGCAGCTTTTTTGTTTGGGATTGTCCCGTTGTAAGACTTAGTTCTTGAAGATTTTTTCTACTCATTGTCCAATCTTTTTTGTTCCAATTCCTCCGCCAAGCGTTTTTCAATAATGGGTATAATCTGAGTTTTTTCAGCCCTCTTTTTCATGAAAGGATAGAGTTCCAAATCCTGATTCATTCTATCATCGGGATTTTGAAACTTGTTGGTCCCAACCAAGGTTGTTTGGTTTTCATCAAAAAGCACTTGCTCCTTAGCAGCACTTTCCTTTAATTTTTGCTGAATTTTCCCTTTGGTCAGTGCCTCTAAAAATCCGCCCGATGCTTCAATTTGTTTGAATAGATCCAATGCTTTTTCCGCCAACTGATGTGTTAACGATTCAATATAATATGCACCTTCTGCGGCATGTGAAACTTCCTTGAAATAGCTTTCTTCTTTCAACAAGACCAATTGGTTTTTGGCAATCCGCTCAGCAAACTCATTGTCTTTGTGATAAAGTGCATCATAAGATAGATTGCAAATGGTGTCTGCTCCCCCAAGAATGGCCGACATACTCTCGGAGGTAGTCCTAAGCATATTTACGTTAAAATCATACAGCGTTTTGTTTCTTTTTGACGGAATCGCCATTATATGGCAGTCCCCGTCCATACCATACTCGGAACTAAGCGTGTTCCAAAGCCATCTTAAAGCCTTTATTTTGGCTATTTCAAAGAAATAGTTCCCCCCAACAGCCACTTTGAAAGTCGGAGCAAATGCGATGGATTGAAAGTTGGTTAGGTATTCATGGGCATGGGCAAGGCCATAAGCCAGCTGTTGCGTCATGTTCGCACCAGCATTTTGGTACAATGAAACATCAATGCCAATTGGAAGGATAGTTTTGGAAAATGAAGTAAGTTCAACGAGCTTCTCAATGGCCAGAAAATCCTCTTTCATTGAATGATACCAATTACCTGTCCTGGCTAAATTTCCAATGGGGTCAAGATGCAGATAAATCTGAGCGGTACTGTTCTTAAGATGGGAAAGCAGTTTTTCGATAACTCCCAAATCTAAGTGTTGGAAGTGGAAATGAAGGGGAATATTTTCAATATCAATATCTTGAAGCAAATCAATCAAATTGATTTTTTCATTTGGAATCGTGAAAACCAAGCTTTCCACTCCTTTCCCAACGACTTCCTTAGCTTTGATGTTGGCTTTGCCAGCATCGCCCGCATAAATGGATTGAGCGATATACCATTCCTTGGTTTTTGATGATGGACCGGAGGAGGTAACCAAATCTTCAGCATGATAGAAAGGCTTTACTTTTATATCTTCTGGTGAATCCCATACCAAGGTTTCATTATAGTCGGCTCCTTTAAGGTCATACTGTATTTTTTGTTTCCATTGTTTGGAGGAAACTTCTGGAAACTCATTAAATAAATGCGATTCACTCATTTTTTTTGGTCTTTAGGCTGTCTTCGTACTCTATTAAAAAAATCTCCTCGTTCTCCTTTTTCATATAGTACTTTTCGCGGGCAAATTTTTCCAACTCGCTGGAGTCGGATAGTTTTTCAAGAACTTCTTTATCCTTGGCAATCTCATCTTTTAAAAACTCCTTCTGTTTTTCCAATTTTTTGATTTCTTTTCTCAATTCCAAATGAATCAACATGGAATTGGTATCAAAAAAAGCCATCCAAATCACAAAAATGGTAAGCACCAGAATATACATATTGGTCATTAGCTTAAACCACTTTTTTTGTTTCAGTTCCTTCAGGTCCATTTACTGCAACTTGTCATTAATTATGGTTCTCACCATATCCACCGCAACCGTATTGTAATGGTTATTGGGTATTATAAGATCAGCAAACTCTTTTGAGGGCTCAATGAACTGTTCATGCATGGGTTTTACCGCGTTCTGATATCGATATAATACTTTTTCCAAATCATGTCCGCGCTCCTTTATGTCCCGTTGTAATCTTCGTATCAAACGTTCATCCGAATCGGCATGGACATAGATTTTCATATCAAACATTTCACGTAGCTTGGGATTGCTCAATACCAAAATCCCCTCTACGATAATAACTTTTCTAGGGTGAACTGTTATGGTCTCATCTAAACGGGTTTCCTCAACAAAAGAATAAATAGGCTTTTCAATGGATTGCCCTTTCCTGAGCAATTCCAGATGGGAAATCAATAAATCAAAATCAATGGAATTGGGATGGTCAAAATTAACTTGCCCTCGTTCTTCTTTACTCAGATGGGCAAGGTCATTGTAATATGAATCTTGTGAGATAACCCCAACCTCATTTTCTGGGAGTTCCTGCACAATTTGTTTGACGACCGTGGTTTTCCCACAGCCTGTACCTCCCGCAATTCCTATGATAAGCATTGATAAAAATTTAATACCAAAAGTAAGCATTTGATACATTTTTCATCCATCCAAATGACTTTGCATAGTTAGGATTTGTTTTTCTAAAAATTCATGACGCCTATCATGAAATGAGAAAGTTTCTAGACCTAGTTTTGTGCTGTATTATCGCTTTAACCGTATCTTTAACTAAATAACAAAAGGCCAATTACTCCATGGAAGAATCCTATTCCATCATGGTTAACGAAGACCATGAATTTCAACTTACCAAAGACCAGATTTACCCGTTGGATATTCTAAAAACCCGAGATAATGGCTTCCATGTCTTGAAAGATGGAAAGTCATTCCATATAGAGGTTGTAGAAGGCAATTTCAATGACCTTGAGTATATTATTAAGGTGAACGGGACGGACTATCGCACCTCAGTAAAAACCCCTTTACTGCACTTAATAGACAAGATGGGATTTGCTGTTAACGGGGCCAAAAACGTCGCTTCCATTGAAGCGCCTATGCCAGGACTTATTTTGGACATTTCTGTAAAAGAAGGGCAAGAGGTAAACGAAAATGACCCCCTATTGATTCTTGAGGCCATGAAAATGGAAAACAGTATTACATCCCCTAGAAATGGTGTTATTAAAAGCATTTCTGTAACAAAAGGAGATGCTGTGGATAAAAAACAGGTTTTGCTAACATTTGAATAGATTTCCATGAAAAAAATATTGGTAGCCAATCGCGGAGAAATAGCCATAAGGGTGATGCGAACTGCAAAGAAAATGGGAATTGGTACAGTGGCGGTTTTTTCTGAAGTGGACCGTAATGCCCCGCATGTTCGTTTCGCAGATGAAGCGGTCTGTATAGGTCCAGCACCTTCCAATCAGTCATATTTGGTGGGCGATAAGATTATTGAAGTGGCCAAAAAGCTAAACGTTGACGGCATACATCCTGGATACGGTTTTTTGAGTGAGAACGCGGCTTTTGCGGAAGCAGTAGAAAAGAATGGAATCACTTTTATCGGACCTAAATCCAAAGCTATCCGAATAATGGGTAGTAAGTTAGAGGCCAAGGAAGCGGTGAAAGGCTATAATATCCCCATGGTCCCTGGTATTGATGAAGCTATTACGGATGTTAAAGCCGCAAAGCAAATCGCTTCTGAAATCGGATATCCAATTTTGATAAAGGCTTCAGCGGGGGGAGGTGGAAAAGGTATGCGCATTGTAGATAATGAGGCGAATTTTGAGTCACAGATGGAACGTGCCATAAGTGAAGCCACTTCGGCATTTGGTGATGGTTCTGTTTTTTTGGAAAAATATGTGACATCACCAAGACATATAGAGATTCAGGTAATGGCAGATACACATGGAAATGTTCTTCATTTTTTCGAACGGGAATGTAGTATCCAAAGAAGGCACCAAAAGGTGGTTGAAGAAGCGCCATCCTCGTTGTTGACGCCGAAACTTCGTAACGCAATGGGTGAGGCAGCAACCAAAGTGGCAAAGGCCTGTGATTATGTTGGGGCAGGTACCGTGGAATTTTTGATGGATGCTGATATGAATTTCTACTTTTTGGAAATGAATACCCGTCTACAGGTTGAGCATCCCGTTACGGAAATGATTACAGGAGTTGATTTGGTTGAACTACAAATTAAGGTCGCCAGGGGTGAAGAGTTACCCTTAAAACAAAGCGATTTGTCCATTAAAGGACACGCTATGGAGCTAAGGGTGTATGCCGAGGATCCGTTAAATGACTTTTTACCTAGTGTAGGACAGTTGGAAACCTACAGACTTCCAGAAGGAGAGGGAGTACGTGTAGACAATGGATTTGAGGAAGGTATGGATGTGCCCATTTATTACGATCCCATGCTTTCCAAATTGATTACCTACGGGAAAACCCGGGAGGAGGCCATTGAATTAATCCTAAAAGCCATCGAAGATTACAAAATAAAAGGAGTTCAGACCACATTGCCATTTGGGACTTTTGTTTTTGAACATGATGCCTTTCGCTCAGGGAATTTTGACACCCATTTTGTGAAGAATTATTATTCTCCCGAAGCTATAAAAGAAAAAAGCGCCAGTGAAGCCGAAGTTGCAGCTATGGTAGCCCTTAAACTTTATTTCGAAGACCAAAAAACAATTCAACTCCCAACAAACTAATAGACTATGGATTCCAAATTACGGACCCTACAAGAACGAATAAACCAAGCCCATTTAGGAGGGGGTGAAAAGCGAATAGAAAAACAGCATGCCAAGAAAAAGCTAACCGCAAGGGAGCGGATTCAATATTTATTGGATGAAGGTTCCTTTGAAGAAATGGGCATTCTGGTGACTCATAGAACCACCGACTTTGGTATGGACAAGGAAATCTATTTTGGCGATGGAGTGGTTACAGGGTATGGAACTATCAATGGTAGATTGGTGTATGTGTATGCTCAAGATTTTACTGTTTTCGGCGGGGCACTGTCAGAAACCCATGCGGAGAAAATCTGCAAAGTCATGGATTTGGCCATGAAGGTGGGTGCGCCTGTTATTGGATTGAACGATTCTGGTGGGGCACGAATTCAAGAAGGTGTGAAGTCTTTGGGAGGTTATGCGGATATTTTCTACAGAAATGTCCAAGCATCAGGGGTCATACCTCAAATTTCGGCTATTATGGGACCGTGTGCAGGCGGAGCAGTGTACTCCCCAGCCATGACCGACTTTATTATAATGGTAGAGGAAACCAGTTATATGTTCGTGACGGGGCCAAATGTGGTAAAAACCGTGACCAATGAAGAAGTAAGTTCGGAAGAGCTTGGAGGTGCCAGCACCCACGCTGTAAAATCGGGTGTGGCGCATAAAACTTCAAATAACGATGCTGCTTGTTTGGATGATATCAAGAAACTTTTGGATTATCTTCCGCAGAGCAACAAGGAAATCCCAAAACACAAGCCCTATGAGTTAGGGGAAGAGGTACGAGAAGAACTTTCCAGTATTGTTCCAGACAATCCGAACAAGCCATACGATATGCATGATGTCATAAACGGTATCATTGATTATGATTCGTTTTATGAAATCCATAAAGATTATGCTGAGAATATTATTGTTGGTTTTGCCCGTTTGGGAGGCAGAAGTGTAGGAATCATAGCAAATCAACCGATGTTTTTGGCTGGTGTCCTAGGCACGAAGAGTTCTCAAAAAGCGGCTCGTTTTACACGATTCTGTGACGCTTTCAACATACCTCTGCTGGTTTTGGTGGATGTTCCTGGATTCCTTCCAGGTACTGACCAAGAGTGGAATGGGATAATTATGCACGGTGCAAAACTGTTGTATGCTTTGAGTGAAGCTACCGTTCCACGAGTCACTGTAATTACCAGAAAAGCGTATGGCGGAGCCTACGATGTGATGAATTCCAAACACATCGGAGCTGATTTTAATTTTGCATGGCCAACTGCAGAGATTGCTGTAATGGGTGCCAAAGGTGCTAGTGAAATCATTTTTAGAAGAGAGATTGCTTCTGCTGATGACCCCGAGGCTAAGTTAAAAGAGAAGGAAGCCGAGTATGCAGACAAGTTTGCCAATCCATATCGTGCAGCCAGAAGAGGCTTTATTGATGAGGTGATTCTACCCGAAAATACACGTAGGAAGTTGCTCAAGGCCTTCGCCATGCTGGAGAAAAAAGAAGTACAAACTCCAAAGAAAAAACACGGGAACATTCCGTTGTAAAGATTTCAGAACAGAGTTGTTATTAACTTAAGGTAAATACTTTCCCTAAAGGATATTTGGTGTTTCAAGGTTGACTAATTTTGCCGAATGCAAAAAGAAAACCAGAAACCAAGTTTCGAATTTATGGCACTGATGGCGGCACTAATGTCGATTGTCGCCCTGTCTATCGACACCTTGCTGCCTGCTATTCCAAATATTGGTGAAACCATAAACAGTTTTGACCCCACGGAAAATCAGAAGCTGATAACCATGATTTTTTTGGGGTTAGGAGTAGGTCAGTTGTTTTTTGGACCGCTTTCCGATTGCTATGGAAGAAAGCCTGTAGTTTATATGGGGATGCTTGTCTTCGCCATCGCCAGTTTTATATGTCTTTGGGCTCCAAATCTGGAATGGATGATTGTGGGCCGTATCCTTCAGGGGATTGGACTTTCAGTGGCGCGAAGCATTGCGATTTCCATAATTCGGGATACGTATAGTGGAGATTTGATGGCTAGGGTCATGTCTTTTGTCACCGCCTTCTTTATTCTAGTACCGGTTATTGCTCCATCAATAGGGAAAATCATCTTGGATGTTTCCAACTGGCAAGCTATTTTTTATGTACAACTAGTATGTACACTTATGGTTGGACTTTGGTTTTGGAAACGTCAACCGGAAACACTTAGACCCGAATACAAAATTCCATTTTCCAGACATGTTTTTATTGATGGACTGAAAGAGTTCATGAGATACAAAGAAACAGTGGCTTTTACCATGGCTTCAGGGTTTATAACGGGTTCTTTTTTGGTGTATCTAAGTGCTTCCCAGCATATTTTTGAAGATTTGTACGGACTTAAGGATTCCTTTCCCTACATTTTTGCAGGTCTGTCCATTTCCATTGGTGTTTCTACCTTTTCAAATGGTACCTTGGTGTTACGTTATGGCATGTGGAAGCTTTCATATATGGCTTTGCTTGCTTTTTGCGGAGTGGCCATTTTGTTTGTTGTACTATTTTGGCAGACCGGAAATCCCAGCGTCATAGCATTGATTATCTTTTTATCGCTTCAATTCTTCTGTCTGGGTTTTATGTGGGGCAACTTTCGCTCAATTGCCATGCAACCTATTGGCCACATTGCGGGAATAGGGGCGGCAATTAATGGTTTTGTTTCCACCGTTATTTCAATTCCCATCGCGACATTTATAGGAAGCTATGTTGAGGATGAGGTTCTTCCGCTTTTTATGGGATTGGCTATTTGCGGACTTATATCAGTTGTTATTTTTTGGATGGCGAAAAGGTCGAGAAGACTAGCCACTGCCAAATAGATTCTTATGATTCAGATAAGAAAACTTTTCCGCTAGAACTGTCTTGGCTTGCACCTGTAACTGATGCGAAAATATTGGTTTTGTTTTCTTCTCGGAGAACGCCCATTAAAGCAAATACCAAAGCCTCTTTAAAGGCAATCAAAGTTTTGCTGGGAATCTTCAATGTAAGGGAATTTCCAAGTTTCTGTTTTAGGGTATCGACAAAGAATGAATTGAAAGCACCTCCTCCAGTCACTAACATTGTGTTGTTTGACTTTGAACGAAATTTATCAATCTCTAGAGCAATTTGTTCACAGTTGTGGTGAGTTATGGTATGGAGCAAATCGGGTATACTTGCTTCCGACTTTTCAATCAGGGGAACCACATCCTGAAGGAACCATTCATAGCCTGTAGATTTTGGATGGGGAAGTTTGTAGTATTCCAAGTTGTTCAGAGCGGTTTTAAGTTCAGGAATCAGATTTCCGGTACGGGCCAATTGTCCATTTTCATCATACTCCAAATTGATTTTTTGGGTAAGATAATTTAAGGGCATATTTGCCATACCTATATCCAAGGCTTTCCGGTTACCATCCACTACAAAGGAAACGTTACTGATTCCCCCCAAATTCAAACAAAAATCATATTCACCAAAGAGCAAATGGTCGCCAATAGGAACCAACGGAGCTCCTTGTCCGCCTAGTTTCACATCTTTTGTTCTAAAGTCACAGATTACCTTATAGCCCGATGTATTCGCAAGTAACTGCCCATGGCCCAATTGAAACGTGAATCCTTCCTCTGGTCTATGGTGGGAAGTATGCCCATGACTGGCAATGAAATCCACTTCAATTTGAGCTTCTTCTATAAATAGCTTGGCTTGTTCGCCCAACCATATCCCATATTCTTGGTCGAGAATGCTGTGATCTTCATCACTTAAATGAATGGCGTGTTTTAGGCGGTCTTTCCAAGTAGCATCGTAAGAAATTGCTTTGGTTTTTTCAATTGAAAAATCCCATTTCTCTTTTTTCTTTGAAAAGTGACATAGCGCCATATCAAGACCATCCAACGAGGTCCCAGACATCATTCCCAATACTTTGTATTCTCCCATCACAACTTTTGAATTTGGATGATAAGTGAAATGGGTTGTCCTTCATCATTGGTTATTTCCTTAATGGTAAAGTCTACCTCTTTAATGGAAGCCAAAACAGAAACCCAATCTTCGAGGGTCCTAGCGTACCAAGAATGACCTTCAATGAAATTTCCTGGAAGCCCTTTCCATGAATCCGATATCCATTGACCTTTGTACTCCATTTCATTTTGAATTAGGAAAAAAGGATGGAGTGTTTGGATAAGGATAAATCCTTTTGGGTTGATGACGTCCAAGGTATTTTCAATCAGCTGGGAAAGTCCATCTTTAAGATAGATGCAGAAGTTGAAAACTCCCAAATCAAATGTGCTGTGTGGAATCGGTTTTCCAGCGATAACATCTTCAAAGGTAAGTTGGTGATACTCTCCAGGTCCATGTTGTTTGGCATCTTCAAGCAATGCTTGGATGGCATCAAACCCATAAGCTACCATGCCCATTTTGTTCATTTCCCGCGTCAACCATCCTTCTCCACAGCCAAAATCAGCAACTTTTGAGGCATTTGTATTCATTATGGCACTAAGAATTGCCTTGTTTGTGAATTTTCGAGAAGCAATTCCATGGTTTTGGATGATTTTGCTCCATTCCTTGGCGTTTTTTTCCCAAGAGTCTATGATTTCACTTTTCATTGATGTCCGTTTTTAGTTGAAATGGAAGTTTTCCTTGAGGAAGAAGTTTTCCTTCAAAGTGTGAGCGGGCCGCTTCTTGAAATTCAAGGAAGTCCTGATATAGTATGATGTAAGAGTTTTGCTTATTGAGGGGCAACGTATGGATAAGAAATGGATTACCGAA
This sequence comes from Flagellimonas meridianipacifica, assembly GCF_003001695.1. GTDB lineage: Bacteria > Bacteroidota > Bacteroidia > Flavobacteriales > Flavobacteriaceae > Flagellimonas > Flagellimonas meridianipacifica. The sequence goes on from NZ_PVYX01000002.1 coordinate 648,425, forward strand.
TAGGTATAAAATGCAATTGCCCTTCTTGAGCGTTTCATTTAATATCTCAAGTTCTTCTTCCGCAAATCCAAATCTATTTTTGGGCTTTACAGAGGGTGGAAAGACGGAAATAACCGTTGTTTTTTGAAAATGGATCAAATCTTGAATTTCTTCTGATGTCATATCACCCACTGAAGAAGTTTTGATTTTGAGTTTTTGCTCCAAATATTCAGGGAAGATGTTAGTTGTTGGTTTGCCCAGAATGATATGTTGAAGACCTTGTGATGAACCAGGCATTTTGTTTTTAGTACCCTTGAAGAGTTCGGTCAAACAGGCCCGAGCTATTTCTTTATTTAATTCGTTAGGAGCAATTCCTGTTTTCACAATGTTACTGGGTTGATTGAAGGCTTTTTCCTTCAATTCCCAAACACGTTCGAAGCTCGATTCAATCCTTTGACCCTCACCTTGCAAAACAATTTTTTCAATTGCCTCTTTTGGGTGCTCCGAAAAACAAAACATATCCAGTCCAGCATGGAAAGCTGCCAATTCCAAAGCTCCCTTTTCTTCAAACCTTTTGGATACGGCATGCATGTTCATGGCATCCGAGATAAGCAATCCCTGATACCCCATTTTTTTCCGAAGAACGTCTGATAGTATGATTTTGGAAAGTGTAGCTGGTTTTCCAGATGAATCCAAAGCAGGAATGGATAGGTGTCCTATCATGATGGAATCCGCTTCTTCATGCATTAACACCGTGAAGGGATAACATTCGTTTTCAAGCAGATTTTCTGCTGATTTATCTATAACCGGTAAAGCTAAATGTGAATCCGTATTTGTATCTCCATGACCGGGAAAATGCTTTAATGAATTCAAAACACCTGCTTCACGCATTCCCGCTATAAAAGCCTTTGCTTTTTTGGTGACTTGTTCTTTATCATCTCCAAATGACCTGTATCCAATAACGGGATTTTCAGGATTGCTGTTTATATCGAGTACAGGAGCTAGATTCCAATGGATTCCAGCTTCTAGACAATCCAGACCAATTTTGTAACCTACATCATGGATTAAGTCTTCTCCATTCTGAAGTGCCCCCAATGTAAGTGCGTAGGGATATTGATGGGTATTTTCAATGCGCATGGCCAAACCCCATTCGGCATCCATGGCAATGAGAAGGGGAATGGAGGAGGCTTTTTGGTATCTTTTGATGAGAGAAACGAGCCGTTCATAGCTATTTTCATTATAAACCACCTTCTTTTTGCCCTCAAAATTAGTAGCTGCGCTGGCTCTACTATGAAAAAAACATAAAGCACCGATATGGTGTTCTTGAATTAAGTTTTCCGTTTGTTGAATGTTTTCTTCGGAATCATTTATGAAAACGGCAATCATGAACAACTGCCCCACTTTTTGTTTTAGGCTGAAATCATGGGTCGAACCTAGTTCTATATGTTGTTCTAGCCTTTTACTCATTGGAATCTGCCGATTTTTTGCCATACTCTGGCGGGTATTTCAGGAAAGGAAGCAATAAGAAAGCCGGTAGTGCAGCGACGACTACCCAAGTAAAAAAACCGGGATACCCCAGCCATTCCTGAATGTAACCACTCAACATTCCAGGTAACATCATCCCAAGGGCCATAAAACCAGTAGCAATGGCATAGTGTGAAGTTTTGGATGCCCCTTCGGCAATATAAATCAGGAAAATCAAGAAAGCAGCGAAGCCAAATCCATAGCCAAATTGTTCCACAACCACTGTTCCTACAACCGCTATCAGATTTTGGGTTTCGGTGTAAGCAAGTATTGCATACAAAGCGTTGGGAAGATTAAGGGCAAGGAGCATGGGAAGCATCCATTTTTTGAGTCCGTCTCTTGAAATTAAAATACCCCCGACAATTCCGCCTAAAGAAAGCATAATAATGCCCACAGTTCCATATATGGTTCCAACCGCTTCAGTGCTGAGGTTTAGTCCCCCAACTTGTTTTTCATCTAAAAGAAAAGGAGAGGCCATTTTAACCAATTGGGACTCCCCAAGCCGATATAGGAGAATGAAGAGGATAGCTATCCCGATTTGTTTCTTTTGAAAGAAAGTCACAAAAACTTCTAAAAAACTAGTGGGTTTTTCCTCATTTTCACTTTTGGGGTCTTCAAATTTTGGGGTAACAAAAAAGTTTGTCACTGTCAGAATGAACATAAGACCTGCCGTGCAAATCATGGTGATTGACCACGCCTTGGTATTATCACCGAATTCTTTCTCCAGAAAACCGGCCAGTATTACCAACAGACCTTGGGCAGTGACCATGGCCAATCTGTAGAAAGTACTTCGGAGTCCAATGAAAAAGGACTGCTTTTGTTGGCTTAGGCCAATCATATAATAGCCGTCAGAAGCTATATCGTTCGTAGCGGAGGCAAAAGCGGACATCCAGAAGAAAGCCAGAGTAATGGTAAAGAAAGCATTGGTAGGGAGAAAAAAACCAATACCAAGAAATGAAAGGGCAATCAATAATTGCATACCCAAAAACCATTTTCTTTTTGTACCATTTAAATCTATAATGGGACTCCAGAGTGGTTTTATGACCCACGGTAAGTAAAGCCAGCTTGTATAAAGGCCTATGTCCGCATTGCTAATTCCAAGACGTTTGTACATAATGACCGAGACGACTACCACAATGATGTACGGAATCCCCTGTGTGAAATATAAGGTGGGAATCCATGCCCAAGCCCTGGTATCTTTTTCGGCCACTTTCATTTACTTCTTATGTTTTAAAAGGTTTTCGTAAATGCTTTTTTCGGAACCTTCAATGACTTTTGCATTAACTGCCTTTTCATAGTATTCAATGGGTCCGACACCGCCTATTATAGCATACGCATATCCCAGCTCTTTTAAAGCTTGTAGGGCTTTTACCAAAAGTACTTTACCAATATTTTTTCCTCGTTCCGAAGGAAGTACCCCAGTAGGTCCGAAGAAATTTTTTGACGAACATTCAAAACAGGCAAAACCTAAAATATCTTGATTTCTTTGCGCAATAAAACAGGTGACAGGTACATTCGAAAATGCAACATCCACCTCATCTTTCCAGTTGATGCTAAAGTTTTTTTCAACCCATTCCAAAATCAAGCTTTTTTCAGCCGCAATTGGCTTTCTGAAGACCATATTTTCTTCTTGAAAAAGTTGTTTTTCTTCGGAACCGATATCGGGTAAATCCACAAGTCGGACCAGCATGTCTTTCATTGGAGTTGTTTTGGATTTAGTATTATGGGTTGGGTTTTGTTTCCATAGACATCCTGAATTACAATTAGTATCCCTTGCCTTTTTGTTTTACCAGAGATTGGGACGTCAACCTGGATATTATCTTTTCTTGATGAAAGATAGCTTTTTTTGAATAAGGGCAACCTTCCTTTTTTCTTGCCCTTGTTTACGTAGAACAAAGCAAATCGGGGTATGTTGTCAAAGTGATTTAGACGTATCTGGACTTTGTCATCTTGTATTTTTTTTGTTTCAATCTTTAGGGGTTCCAATGTCCTTTTATTAGGTGTTTTTAACGTTGGATTAGGTACTGGACTAGCATATAGTTTTCGGATTTTTTTTACCGTTTTTGGATGCTTGTTCAATAAGGACTTAGCACTAAAGAAAATGTTGCCATTTACTTTTGGTAAAGACCTGGCAAACTTTAGCTGTTTTGGGATTTCATTGTATTTATTCCAGGCCTTATCGCTGTTATTTTTGATTTTATAAGGGCCATTGCCCATATAAAGATTTACCATCCCTTTCTGTATGGACCACCATTCTGAAACCTTTCTGTGCGAAGCAGGTGGATAGTCCATACTCCAATAGGCTTGGGGAGCTATATAATCTATCCATCCCTTCTCCATCCAAAGTAAAGGATTGGCATAGAGGTCATCATAATTGGTTTGTCCGGCCTTTGTATCGGAACCTTTTGGGTCGACATCCTTGTTCCTCCAAACACCAAAAGGACTTATACCAAACTGCACCCATGGTTTGGATTTTTTTATGGTACTATGGACTTGCTTAACCAAAGAATCCACATTGCTTCTTCTCCAATCATCCAAGCTTTGGTTTACTAATTTGTTGGATTGATACGTCAAGGAATCGTCAAAAGTCTCATCCTTAATTTTGTATGGATAAAAGTAATCATCAAAATGAATGGCATCTATGTCATGGTTGTCTACCAACTCTTCCACAACTTTGGCAAATTTGTTTCTAACCTGAGGTAATCCAGGATTATAGTAGAACTTTTTACCATACTTTATCATCCAATCCCTATGTTGATTGAAATCATGGGTTACATCCAAACTTAAGGTGTCCATGTCAAAAGTGGCCCTGTATGGATTTAACCAAGCATGGAATTCCATACCTCTGGTGTGGGTTTCCTGAATCATCCAAGACAGCGGGTCTTCAAAACCTTTAGGGGCTTTTCCCTGTTGGCCGGTCAAATATTTAGACCATGGAGCCAATTGGCTAGGATATAAAGCATCACCTGCCGTTCTCACTTGGACGATTATCGCATTGAAATTCAAGTTTTCATAGAAATCCAGTATTTCGATAAAGTCCCTTTTTTGTTTGGAAGTTGAATCATTTCCATTTTTGGGCCAATCAATATTTACCACAGTAGCTACCCACACCCCTCTGAATTCTTCTCTTGGTGTGTTTTTCAAGTTCTTGGAAGATGCGCAAGATGCAAAAGCGAAAAGAACTAGAATGAAGTAATAACTTGATTTCATAGGAATGAAAAAGGCCTACCCGAAGATTAAAAGTAGGCCTTTAGGCTCAATTAACTTAAACTAACAAATTCAATTTTACCAATTAAATGGATGGATCATCAGGTGTATTAGGGTTACTATTTCGTTCCAAATCTGGATACGGATAGAAATTTCTATTACGCTCTTCGTCATAATTCATGGCTGTACCACTGGGTTGCGGTCTTCCAAATCTTCTACTATCTTCCAAACTCATTCCTGTAAATAGAAGTTCTGCTCTTCTATTTCGATACACTTCATTGAGTAGTGCATCAACCGTGTTGTCACCAGAGTAGGCAGCAACGTTGGCATTGACATCAAATGGATCATCTGTATCGGTAAGCACCTCGTTCAATGCAGCTGTCGCCGCCGCTAAATTTGGACTCCCAATTCTAAGATTGGCTTCAGCAATTATAAGATTCATCTCGTCCGGTAAGTATACCGGAATGGATTCTGATATTTCATTAAAAAAACCATCTACGTCTTCAATAGGTAGTCCATTCTGATTGGTTTCATCCAAAGGAACCAGATAAAATGCCAATCTTCCGTCTGCGGGGTCAAAAACAAATTCTACAGGTAAACCAAAATTATCCCTAGGTTTAAAATTTGGAGTATTGTTTTGAACAATCCTGGCCCAAATGGGATTTGGATTTTGGGTATCATAAGCAAAAACCGAAGTTGAAGTTAAATCTACATTGCCAGCTGCCGCAAGTGCGGCTTCATAATTTCCTGCAAAAAGATTGTAACGTGCTATGTAAGCCGTAATCGTGTTGACTAAATCGATATTTCCCAAGGTTACCCCATTTATAAACTCTTCAGAGGCAGCTGTGCCTGATAGTTGGGTCGCGGCTTCCGTTAATAGTGTGATTGCTGTTTCAAACCCCTGTATTCTAGACACGAAAGTAGCATCATTATCATTGCTTGTTGCTACAATTACTTGTTCGTAATTCTGGGCGAGACTTCCTATGGCCAGTGCTTTAAAAAGTTTCGCATGTGCGATCAACCCACTTCGGGTACCGGCATCCAATTCTATATTGTCAGCATTACTTTCTATATCTTCGGCTATTTCGATAACTCTCAGCATAGTTGACCAAAGTCCCTGTACATTGGAATTGAAATTGGGAAGCACCGTTCCCCCATCTTCCAATTCAATCATGTTTTGGAATGTAGTGGTTATCCCTCCTTCACGAGTGGTTATTGCCGGTGTCTCCACAATCCAACGTATTCCAACAACAGAATACAATTGCTGAAGACCTACGGCTGCCGCGAAAACTCCTTCTCTAGAGGAAAAAACTTGTTCTTCCGTAGCGGCATTAGGATTTTCGAAATCAGTTTCACAAGAAAAAAGTCCTAGTGTAAGTGAAACACAAATGATAAAGTATATAATTGATTTTTTCATCGTCTTTGTTTTTTAATTAGAAACTTACGTTGACTCCTAACTGATACGTTCTAGGAATTGGCACTCCGGCAAAATCGAAACCTCTCACTCCATTGCTTTGTCCAGCCGTATTTATTTCTGGGTCCCATCCTGAGTAATCGTCCCATGATATCAAATTTCTTCCAACTAAACTAAGTTGAACGTTTTCAACTCCTTTGATTGGAGGTCTGAAATCATAGCTTATAGCCAGCTCTCTCAATTTTACAAAAGAACCATCTTCCACAAATTCTTCAAAGATACCTGCTTGGGCACCTCCAAATCCTTTGGGTCTATTGCCTAATAACTCTTGACCCACATTAAATCCTCCACCGAAAATTACGTTGTCCAGAAGTCTTCGGTTCCAGTTGAAAACATCAAAACCTTGAACGGCATCCAGTTGGATTCTCAATTTAAAGTTCTTATAGGCAAATTCATTGATTAAAGAACCAAACCAATCTGGGTTTGGGTCTCCAATAACTTTAGAGCTTGCACCGTCTTCAGTAGTACCTGCAAAAGGATAACCATTTTCATCTAAAGAAATGCTCCCGTCTGCATCTCTTGCATAGAATTGTCTAAAGAATACTCCTAAAGGCTGTCCTTCAATCACAAAGTTTGTTGAAAAACTATCTGGTAGAGCAAATTGACCTCCACCAGCAACTCGAGTCACTACATTTTCGTTTTGCGAGAAGGTAGCTGTAACATCCCAAGAAAAATCATTGGTTTTTATAGGGGCACCACGTAGTAAAATTTCGATACCTTCATTCTCTAAGTCCCCTACATTTTCTATTCTAGAACCGAATCCAGTGGAAGGAGCAAGCTCTCTTGGTAAAAGCAAATCAGTAACATCCTGTTTGTAATAGGTGAATTCAATTCCAATACGATTGTTCAACAATCCTGCATCGAAACCAAATTCAATTTCTTCTTGACGCTCTGGTGCAATATCCAGGTCACCTTGGTCTGGAGCGTTAGTTAGAACATCATCACCAGCCGGTACTAAACTGGGGGTTCCATTGATTGAAAATGGAGAAAAAACAGTAAATCTTTGAAACGCGGTCAGCGCCGTCAGGTTACCTGCTTGTCCCCATGAACCTCTTAACTTAAAGGTGTTAAATGCATCACCAAATGTATTTTTCCAAAAATCTTCCTCAGAGATAATGTAAGATAAACTGGCTTTGGCATATAACTGGTTCCGTTCGTCTTCCCCAAAAGTAGAAGCACCGTCCAAACGAATTGCACCATTGAGGTATAATTTATCATTAAAACTAAAAGACTGCTGTAAGAAAGAGCCCCAATAGGAAATTTGAGATCGAGTTTCACCTTGACTAAAAATTGTACCTGTATTTGCCACTTGTACAATAGGGACCAAGCCTTCAGCGTCTATAGCAATCCGGTCAAATTCTTCATATTGCCAGGAACCTCCTAAAGTAGTAGTCGACTCTATATCTTCCGTAATAGGGGTTTTATAGGCTAAATTTAAATCACTATTATATTGAAAGTTATTGATATCAGCTCGTCTGCTAAAGCCGCCACCTACAGGAGAGGTGTTGTTTATGGGAATGAAGCCGGTAGCCGATTGATTGAAGAAATCAAGCCCTAACAAATAACTGGCACTTAACTTGTCCGTAATTTTAGCGTTCAAACCAATACTGGTAATAAAACGATTCACTTTTTGGCCAAAATCAAAGCGATCCACCGCCTCCAATGGGTTGGTTCTTGGTACCAACAAGGAGGTCACTGGATATACACCGGACTCATCTGGGTTGGGATTCACGGAATTATCACTGAAGACAAAACCGGTAATGGCTCCGTAAGCTACGTTGATGCCTCCATTAGGCACATCATTACTTACACTTCGGGTGTAGTTAAGCCCGGCATTGATTTCGAGCCAATCCCATGCCTTTTGGGTGATATTGGTTTTAAAACCAACTCGTTGGAAATCAGTGTTTTTAATTATTCCTTCATTGTCGAGGAAAGATCCTGAAATGTAATAGGAGGTTTTTTCGTTACCGCCACTTACTGAAAGAAAGTTTTCAATACCGAATCCTGATTCAAAGAATTCATCTTGATAATTAAAACGTTCAACAGGAACAGTCTCCAAATTGGTGCGGTCAAAAGGATCTACCCAGGCAAGAGGTACCGTATTATAATCAATTTCCTTACGCAATTCATTAACTCTGACATTGGTTGAAAAGTTAAATTTTGGCTCTCCGGTTCGTCCTTTTTTGGTAAAAATCTGAACTACACCATTACTGGCTCGAGAACCATAAATGGCTGCCGCGGCAGCTCCTTTTATGATTTCAATTCGTTCAATGTCATTGGGATTTAAATCCACCAAACGGTTTTGGGAGGTTCCTCCTAAGTCCACCAAATCATTACTGTTACTGGAGTTGCTAATTATTATTCCATCAACAATATATAGTGGGTCTGAATTTCCCAAGACGGTACTTGGCCCCCTAAGACGGATACTTATTCCACCCGCGGGATCACCAGAGTTCTGTTGTACCAAGGCACCGGTTATCTTACCTGAAATGGCTTGGTCCACAGCAATTGCACCGTTGTTCACCAAATCTTCAGATTTTACAGATGAAATTGCATTACCCAAGGTTCTTTTGTTTACCCCAACAGGATTACCGGTGACGACCACTTCGTCCAAATTGAGTAAATCTTCTTCCAGGACCACGTTGGTTGTGATGGTTAGATTTGAACCTAAGTCAATCGGAATTGCCTGGGTTGTAAAACCCAAAGAGCTAATGCTTAGATTTACCGAACCTTGTTCCAAAGTAGCGGTAAAGCTATAATTACCGTCAAAATCGGAAATTGTTCCGAATGAGGTGCCTTCAATGAAAACGGACGCTCCGGACAAAGGTTGGTTTGTCCCACTTTCCGTTACGGTTCCAGTAAAAGTGTATTGGTTTTGTGCCCACATCGATGATGAGGTTAAAAAGCAACACACCGCGAACAGGAACCCTGTTTTTTTCAAATGATCATACAGTTTTCGCATACAGAAGTTAGTTTTTAGTTAAAATTAAAATGATACCGTACAAACCCTTCCATGGCTTCATACTCGGCCATACCCAAGGCATTGTAACGGTTAGCAGTTTCTTTGTTTCGTTGTTCGGCTCTTTGCCAAAATTCTCGTTCATCATTTCCAGGGAACATGGCACTGTCCTTCTGGGATTGATGTTTGAAAATGGCATTTTTCTTACGTGCCATATCTTTTGGTCCAATGGGCACGGTCATTTCCATATCGGCAACTTCCCATTCTTGCCAAGCTCCTCTATAAAGCCATACATAACAATTGTTTATCCAATCTTGCCGATTTTTTTTCAGTAAATCGATGGCTTGATATATGATTTCAAGGCAAACCCTGTGTGTACCATGTGGGTCCGATAAGTCCCCTGCCGCAAATATTTGCTCGGGTTTTATTTTATTGAGTAAATCGTAAGTGATTTTTACATCCTCTTCTGAATGTGGTCTCTTTTTTACAGTTCCCGTTTCATAAAAAGGAAGATTCAAAAAGTGGGCATTCTTTTCCTCTACGCCGCAGTAGCGGCAGGCTGCTAAAGCTTCCCCTCTTCGTATTAGCCCTTTGAATTTTTGTATTTCCTCGCTGTCTACCTGTCCTGGTTTCTTGGAGGCCAAAAATTCCCTAACCTCCTTCAGTTTTTTGTCTAATTCTACATTATCTTCTTGAACGGTAGCGGCAAAGTCCAAGAATCTGATTACTTCATCATCAAAAACGGCGATATTCCCTGAAGTTTGATAGGCAATATGAACATTGTGACCTTGGTCCACCAAACGCAGCAGAGTCCCACCCATAGAAATTACGTCGTCATCAGGATGCGGACTGAATATTAAAGAAGTCTTTGGGTGGGGGTTTGCCCTCTCTGGACGTTGACTATCGTCGGCATTGGGTTTACCGCCGGGCCAACCTGTTATGGTGCGCTGGAGCTGATTGAATACTTTTAGGTTAATCTGCTCTGCAGAGCCTATTTCGGCTACAAGATTTCCCATCCCATACTCGTTGTAATCCTCATTCGTGAGTTTAAGAATTGCTTTATTCAGTTTTTCCGAAAGCCATATGGTCGCACTTTTGATCAAATGGTCATCCCATTTGCATTCTGTGACTAACCAAGGGGTCTGGATACGTGAAAGTTTGGATGAAGAAGCATCATCCAAAACAAAGTCGCAATTGTTGTGGTGCTGTAAAAAGGTTGCGGGAATGGATTCCTTAATTTGGCCTTCCACAGATTGCTGTATCACATCTGCTTTTCCTTCTCCCCATGCCATCAAAATTATTTTCTTGGCAGATAATATAGTTCCAACACCCATGGTTATTGCGCGCATGGGAACGTTCTCTTGTCCAAAAAAGTCACTAGCAGCATCCAATCGGGTTACACGATCTAATCGAATGAGCCTTGTTTTACTGTTAAGAGAAGACCCAGGCTCGTTAAAACCTATATGCCCAGTTCGGCCTATACCCAAGATTTGGATATCGATTCCTCCTACATTTTCAATCTTTTTCTCATAATCCAAGCAATAATCCCGTATTTCTTCTGGTGAGAGGCTCCCATCAGGGATATGGACATTCTCGGCACCTATATCAACATGATTAAAAAGATGCTCATTCATGAACCGAACGTAACTATGCAAAGAGTTTGGTTGCATAGGATAATATTCGTCCAGATTAAAGGTGATTACGTTTTTAAAACTCAGTCTTCCTTCTTTGTGAAACTGAACCAAATAATCATATACCTTAGTTGGTGTAGACCCTGTTGCCAACCCAAGGACGGCTTTTTTACCCTCTTTTTGTTTTTCTTGGATTAGTCCCGCAATTTCATTGGCCACAAAAAGAGACGCCTTCTTGGAATCTTCCTGGATAATGGTATGGATTTTCTCAAACCGCCGGTCCTCGAGTAGATTAGGATTCATGTAAATAAGCTATAGTGTTCTTGCAAAAAATCGAAATACTCTTTTCAAATGTATGCAAAAAACAGCAAATAGTACGATTATTTGCAATATTTGTCGATTTTTGTTTAATTTTCTGTCATATTTGCCATATTTTGCTGTAATTGAAGTTCGTTTTAAGATTTATTTAACTTTGCGCTCCGTATGCTAAAGGAAGAAAGACATCAATTCATACTAAATGAAGTAAGAATTCACAATAGAGTATTGCTTACGGATATAGCTGATTTGTTGAAGGTTTCTGTGGATACGGTGCGACGCGATATTAAGGAACTTCACAATACCGATCAACTTAAGAAGGTACATGGTGGAGCAATTTCCCTTGGGTTTAATACATATAGTCCGGTTGGGAAGAAAGTCTATTCCTTGGAAAAGAAATCTCAAATAGCCGAAAAGGCAATTACTTTAATAAAGGAAGGACAGGTAATTCTGTTAAGTGGTGGTACTACAAATTTGGAATTGGCCCGTAGACTTCCTTCCAAAATGAAACTTACCTGTTTTACTCCCAGTCTCCCAATTGCTGTCCAGTTACTGACCAAGTCGAATGTTGAAGTAATTTTTATAGGGGGAAGACTTTCAAAAGATTCTCAAATCACCGTTGGTGGTAGTGCAATCAATATGTTGTCAGAAATAAAAGTGGATATTTGCTTTTTGGGCACCAACTCCATTCATCCTGTGCAAGGATTGACCGAATTTGATTGGGAAATCGTACAAATGAAAAAGGCTATGATCCACAGTTCCAGAAAAGTGGTTTCACCTTGTATATCAGAAAAAATTGGATCTTTGCAACGGTATAAGATATGTGGTACGGAAGATGTAGATGTTTTAATTACCGAATTGGAACCCTGGGACATTAAGCTTGATGCCTTTAAAACTATGAACTTACAATTACTGTGATTGTGAACGAAAAACATGTGAAGATAACCGAAGAAGCCTCTCATTACGATGAGTTGGAACAAATGGATACTTTGGATATTATATCCAGCATCAATAATGAGGACAAAAAGGTAGCTGAGGCTGTAGAAAAAGTACTTCCAAAAATCTCCCATTTGGTCGATGAAATTACTACTAGATTCGAAAAAGGAGGTCGTTTATTCTACATAGGGGCAGGGACAAGTGGCAGATTGGGTATTTTGGATGCCTCTGAGATTCCACCAACTTTTGGGATGCCTCATGACCGGGTCATTGGTCTTATTGCAGGAGGAGATAGCGCAATTCGAAAAGCCGTTGAATTTGCAGAGGACGACACAAAACAAGCCTGGAAGGACTTGAAGGAATATCATATTGATGAAAATGATGTTCTAGTAGGAATAGCGGCATCGGGAACTACACCTTATGTATTGGGAGGAATTCATGATGCTAGAAGTAATGGTATTCTTACCGCAGGTATTACGAATAATCCAGGTTCTCCATTGGCCATAGAAAGCGATATTGCCATTGAAGTGGTGGTTGGACCTGAATTTGTTACCGGGAGCACACGCATGAAAAGCGGTACCAGCCAGAAAATGGTCCTTAACATGATTTCGACGGCGCTTATGATTCGTATTGGAAGGGTAAAGGGTAACAAAATGGTCAATATGCAGTTGAGCAATACCAAACTTGTGGATCGAGGAACCCGGTATTTGGTGGAAGAACTGGAGCTTAGCTATGATGAGGCTGAAAAAGCACTCATAAAATATGGGTCGGTTAAAAAGGCCATGGAGGCCTTAAAGCAACAATGAGTTTTGAAGAGCGACTTTCAGGCGGCCATCCGAATTCACTCGGAAATACCATTGAAGTAGTAGAGGAAGTATTACAAAACCCCAAACTTTTCGACGATTTCTTTAATTGCTATTTTAGTCAAGACGAAGTAGTGCGACTTCGCGTTTCCAATGGCATGAAACGGATTTGTAAAACCGATATGTCCATTGTTTTACCTTATGTGGACAGACTTTTGGATGAAATTTCAAAAATTGACCAAGCTTCAACCAAATGGACTTTGGCCCAGCTGTTTTTGATGTTGGAAAAAGACTTATCTCAATCCCAAAAGGCTCACGCTCAGGAAATACTTAAAACAAATCTGATAACACATTCGGATTGGATTGTTCTGAACCAAACCATTGAAACCTTAGGAAAATGGGCAAAAAAGGACGAAGTGTTAACAAAATGGCTTCTCCCATATTTAAATCGATTGGCCCAGGATGAACGAAAATCGGTATCAAAAAAGGCCTTAAAAACCCGAAAAGAATTGACCTAATTTTATTTTGGAACTAGTCTGAAGATACCTTTCCCTTCAATACCAACATAAATATATCCATCAGGACCTTGTTTCACATTTCTAAGCCTTCCTTGTCCATCCAATAGCTTTTCTCGGTAAACCACTTTGTTATTTTTTAGTACCAAGCGTTCCAAATATTGGAAAGAAAGTGAACCCACCAAAAGGTTTCCCTCCCATTCGGGATATTTCTCAGAGGTTACAAAGGTCATCCCACAGGGAGCTATTGAAGGTGTCCACTGATAAATGGGTTGCTCCATCCCTGGTCTTTCGGTCTCATCGGTAATTTTTGTCCCAATATAGTTGATGCCATATGTAATTACGGGCCAACCGTAATTTTTTCCTTTTTCAATGATGTTAATTTCATCACCACCCCTAGGTCCATGCTCATGTTCCCAGATTTTTCCAGTAATGGGATGTTTTACCAGACCTTGTGGATTTCGATGTCCATAACTGAAAATCGCGGTTTTCGCACCTCTACTATTTACAAATGGATTATCTTCCGGAATGCCTCCATTATCCTTAATTCTATAGATTTTGCCACCATCTCTGGTAATATCCTGTGGGTTTACCTCTCGATTACCTCTATCTCCAATGGAGAAATAGAGGAAACCTTCATTGTCAAATTCCAATCTACTTCCAAAATGTTGCCCCCTTGTGGTATTGGGCACTCCTTTGTAGAGCACTTGTTTATCTATAAGTTGATTTCCCTTCAGCTTGGCGCGCATAATAGCTGTATTTCCGCCATAACCACTACCATCGTTGGAGGAATAAGAGAGATATATCCAACCATTTTCCCTGTAGTTAGGATGTAATTCTATATCCATTAGCCCTCCTTGTCCCCGAACATATATTTTAGGAAGGTTCTGGATTTCAGTAACTTTCCCTGACTTTACTAAGAGTAATTTTCCACTCTTTTCCGTAATCAATATAGCCCCTTTCGGAAGAAAAGCCATACCCCATGGATTCCTAGTTCCATCCACTACAGATTCCAGTGTAAAAAGGGCTTTTTGAGGAAGATTTAGGCTATTATCCGTCTTTTGGGCACATGAAGAAGTGAGCAGTACAACGAAAAAATAGGGAACTAGCGCACTTTTTTTCATAGTTTTACGTTGAAAAGTTAGATAATGTAGACAAAATACGGCTAATTGCGGTCGAACGACAAATAGTTTATTATAAGTTTAGAAAATTACAATTGATAGAATATCAGGTCCCAAATCTAATATTCTAGCCATAACAAGACTTAACCTATGCTTCCTCGAAAAACAAGGCATTTAATCTATGCCGTGTTGTTCATATCAGCCTCAATATATGGAACCACGGTATTGGCGGAAACAAGTGTCGATGGACTTATCTCCAAGGCGGTCTCCGTTATTTCTGAGTCTACTGCAGAAAAAGAATCCACAGTATTAGAAAGTAAGCAGAGTACCCTGAATGGTAGTTTCTCCAGCATGGCAAGTCCCATGTTTATGACCATTATTCAAGGTGCAGATGAACAGGTGGTTTGTCCAAATGATGGAAGTACTTTAGCCAAGTTCTTTCTTTGTGGTACTAGCGATACAAGAACCCTTAGTCTTTCCCAATCAGGTTCCAACTATGAATGGCAGCAGCTAGACCCCAATACTTGTGCCCCTACTGTGGTGGAAGACTGTCCTACGATAAATGCTTCTTGTACATGGAATACAGTTGGTACCAATCCAACATTTGTTCTGGCTACTAATGGAGAGTTTAGGGTCCGTGTAGATTCGGGTCAATATTTTTATTTCAAGTCCACGTTAAACCCGTTAGATCCTCAATTAATCCACGAGGATATTATTTGTGGAAATCCAGGCAGGGTAGAAGTGACCAATGTGCCAGCTGGCTACGAGTATAGTCTTAACAATGCTGGAGGTCCGTATCAAGACGACCCATTTTTCGATATTACTGCGCCCGGCGACTATCGGGTTTTTGTACGTTTGAGAAATTCACCTTCAAGTGCGTGTGTTTTCCCATCCAATATGGTTACCGTTCAAGATTTGAACATTAACGTGGATGTTACTGCGAATGATATTCTTTGTAGTGGTGAGTTGGGTAGTATTGATGTGCAGGTATCGGGTGTTCCAGGATTTTATACCTATCGTTTGATTAAAAATGGAGTCACTGTTGACACCTTTGGGCCAAATGCAGCGGATGCTTACACCTTCGCAAATGTGGGTACTGGAGTCTACAGTATTCGAGTGGATACAAATGATTGTTCGGAGACTATCAATTTGGATGTAAATGGTGACCCTATCGAAATTGGTAGTGGAATTAGTCCGCTGGATGTTTCTGCAACAGCTTCCGACAGTTTTGGATGTGGCGCCACTTCCATAGATGTTGACGTTGCCACTTCGGGAGGTACTGCACCTTATCGCTTTAGTGTAGATGGAGGTCCTTTTGGGCCAACCTACACGGGAACCAGTTCATTTCCGGTAACTACTTCTGGAACATATTCCGTTTTGGTAGAGGATGCCAATGGATGCCAAAGAAGTGCACTGGTAGATGTACAAGACATACCACCCCCAACGTATACTTTAACAGAAGAAGACGCCAATTGTGGAGGCTCCAATAATGGCCGTATTACCGTTAATATTGTAAATGGATTTGGTTATGAAATCGAATATAGCGCTGATAATGGAGCTACTTTTCAGATTAGTAACGTGTTCTCAAACCTTGCTCCAGGAACTTATGATATTGTTCTTAGATATCAGCAGGATACATTTGTTTGTACCACCACACCTCAGGTAGCAACCATTGGAACACCTTCTAATATTACGGCTACGGCCAATGCGGATTCTGCTCCGACCTGTTTGAATGAAACTGGAGGGCAAATCACAATTTCTGGTGTTTCTGGAGGTACAGGACCTTATGAATTTAGTATTGGAGCGGGATTTGGAACCAATCCCGTATTTCCCAATTTAGGGGTTGGAACCTATACACCATTAGTTCGGGATGCCAATGGATGTGTGCAACCGCTTCCAGATATCGTTTTCAATACTTTGGATAAGCCGACGGATATGGACTTTGCCATTTCCAGTCTAAACTGTATAACCACTACGGCTACCATTGATGTAACAGTAACTGACGGAACGGCACCGTATACTTATGAAATTATTGCTCCAGCAGCTAGCGCAATTAACAATGGAACCAACAATAGTTTTGTTGGTTTGGGATTGGGAACTTATACCTTCAGGGTAACTGATGCTGAAGGATGTTCTTATGATGAGAACTATGCCATAACGGATATTAGTTCCATTGGCGTCCAAGCGCAACAGACCAGAGTGGTTACCTGTGTGGGTGATTCCGATGGAGAGGGTAGGTACTTGGTTGATGGTTTTAATTTGACCTATAGCTATAGTATAGATGGAGGAACCGTATTCACAGGTCAAACAAATAGTATTATACCACTAACAGGTCTTGCCGCCGGAAGTTACGTGATTACCGTAACGGATGAGGAAACCAATTGTACGGATACGTCTACTTTGGTTATAGAAGAACCTTCTACTGCATTTGCCATTTCCAGTCTGGATGTTACAGCGATGAGCTGCCAAAATGGTAACATTGGTGCAGTTCGTGTAAACACCGTTGGTGGATGGGGAGGTAACCGTTATACCCTAACCCAGCCAGATGGTTCCACTAGAGGTCCAAAAAATGGTCCCGTGTTTTCCAATCTTTCCCAAGACGGTTTATATCAAGTTAGCGTAACGGATGCTAATGGATGTACTGTAACCGACAGTTTTACATTGACCCAATTGGATGCTCCGACCTTAACTTTGGATTTAGGTTCATCTGATTTATGTTACGATAACTTCAATGCGGCCACTTTGGTTGTAAATGCCTCTTTGGGAGCGGCACCATATCAATATCGAATTAATGGTGGGCCATTGGGAGCAAGCAATACATTTAATGGGCTTACCCCAGGAACTTACACCATTGAAGTTGTTGACGCCAATGATTGTAGGGATACCGTTACTCGCACTATAGAACCTCAGGTAGTGGCGAATGCTACAATTATTCAAGAATTGGATTGTGCGGGGCCTCCAGCTCAAATCCAAGTTGACATCAGTAATGGATATACTTCAGGTGGGGATTATGATATTTATGAGGTCAGTATTAATGGAGCTCCCTATACTTCAAACAGCAACAATATTACCGGGAATTCATTTGTGTATAACATTCCCAATGATGGCTCAATTACTTCCGATACCACATTCCAATTTTTGGTAACGGACAGTCAGGGCTGTACCACAGAAACCAACGTGGTTACCATTACTCCTCCAGAAACCATCGCGGGTAGCGTTGTGGGAACAGACACGCAATGTGGTGATTTGACCAGCGGTATTGTGGAATTAATTCCTGATACAACCCAAGGGGTGCCTCCATATGAATTCAGTAATGATGGAGGAGCAACGTTTAGTAGCCAGAACATCTTTTCGGGATATGGACCGGGTTTGCAAACAGGGTTCGTAATACGAGATAGTAGGGGATGTGTAAGTCCAGTTTATGATGTTACTATTGGAAGCAGTACACCCTTGGATGCTACACCAACCCCTGTAGATGCAGTATGTTCTTCAGGTACAGTTGAAGGTTCGGTATCCACAACAATCACAAACGGTGTTGCTCCTTTTGATTACGAGCTGTTTGACGCGAATGGCGGGTTAATTGCCTCATCAATTGGAACAACAAGTACAACGGTTACCTTTCCAAACTTGCCATTGGGTAACTATACTATAGTAACTCGCGATTCTGAAGGATGTGAAGACCGGGATGATTTTGTGATTGACCAAAACCAGCTTGATTTAATACCCTTAGATCCTGACCCACTATTGTGTAATGATACGTCGTTTCCATATCGGGTAAGGGCTGTTGGTGGTACGGCGCCTTACGAGTTCCGACTTGTAGGTCAACCCACCTTTAACCCAGCCGACAATGCTCCAGTGCCTGGGGACACATATGATTTTACCGGACAGGTAGTTCCTGGCGTTACCTACTTTGTTGAAGTTAGGGACGCAAATGGATGTACCTATATAGAGGAAATTGACCCTATTGGACCGGCTAACCCTGTAGCGGTTGCTGCTACGGCTACAACGGCATCCTGTAATATTTCCGGAAGCGGTGTGATTGACTATGATGTAACTGGAATTCCTGGTGGAAACTTTGAGGTTACTTTAGAAAACACAGATACTGGAGCGACAATATCAGGGCCGCAAACATATTCAGGTCAAGCGATGCCCTTTAGTGATACCTTTACCGGTTTAGCTCCAGGAAACTATCAAATCATTGTAACCGACACGGATACAGGTTGTGCCGGAAGTACCTTGGTTTTTATTGGATTAAATTCTCCTTTTATAGCAGTGGACAGTAATGTGAACGCTACCTGTAACGCTGGTGCATTTGTTACTGTAAGAGGATTTGGAAGCACAGGGCCTTATGAATATGCCTATGTGCCAACAGGAGACCCAACTCCTTCCACTTTTTCAACGGATACTACTTTTGAAATAGGAGCTCCTTATCCAACAGATTATGATTTTTATGTAAGGGATGCCAATGGATGTACCGCTTTTACCACTGCGACGGTCACTCAAGACCCAGGTATACCTACACCAGCAATCGATGTAATCAATCAATGTACGGCTACTAGTGGTTACCAAATAAATGTAATAGCACCTCTAACAACTGGACCCGCCCCTGAAACTACTTTTCAGTACGATATTGGAAGTGGTTTTCAGAGTAGCCCCAACTTCGTTGTTCCCAATCCGGGGAGCTATGTAATTACGATAAGAGATGGTAATGGTTGTACGACCACGGTAAATGCGGATGTTTTTGATTTCTTCGCGATTACTGCAGACGCCACTTCTTTACCTACGTGTAACGCGGGTGATGGTGAGATTACAGTCAATACCACAGGAGGTAGTGGAAATTTTGAATTTCAACTAAGAGATGCTGTCACTTTAGCTAATATTGGAGCTGCTCAAACTTCCAACACCTTTATCAATGTTTTACCTGGAGACTATAATATTTTGGTGACGGATTTAAGTTCCAATACAACACCCTTATGTACTGATGAGGCAGTTGTAAATGTATCTCTTGTAAACACTCCCGTTATTACGGCTACTCCAAGTACAAATGTAAGTTGCCATAATGCAGGTGACGGTACCATTGCAGTAGAATTACAACCTGGAAGTGATACTGACACTCCTTTGAGCTATGTTTTATATGATGGTGCAACCACGACAATCGTAGCAGGACCGCAGCCTATGGCTTTGTTTGATAATTTGGCGCCTGGCACGTATCAAGTCGAAGTTGTTTCGGATAGGGGATGTTCAGATCGTTCTGGAAACGTAATCATTACAGAACCAACTGAACTATTGGCCAATGCGATTAATACCGATTTTACCTGTAATCCTGCGAGTAATCAGTTCAGTACAGCGACAATTACCATTTTCACCGATTCCAATGGAGATGGTACAGGTACGGCAACAGGTACGGGGCCGTACACCTACAGTATGAATGATGGAACACCTCAATTTGATGGTACCAACTTCCAAACCAGTAACACGTTCGAAGTAATTGATAATGGTACAAATCAAACCATAATTCTAACAGCAAGAGACCAAAATGGTTGTGAAGACACCGCTACCGTGACTATCAACACACCAACGGATATAACGTTTAGTTTCAGTGTAAACGAGATTACTTGTGATGCCACGGGGACAGGAGTAAGTCCAGGTTCTATCGACATCATAATAAACGAAGGACCAGGAAATTACGAGGTAGAGATTTTACCATTGGGCTCCGAGCCTGCTAGAAATTCTAGTGGAACCGATAGGGTAACGTGGGATATTTCCACACCTGGAGATTACATCTTTGCGGTTACCGATATTGGTAGTGGCGGATGTACTTACCTTACCCCCACAGTGACCATGCCGGAGTACAACAACATTGAAGCCACTATTGCGGAAGTGCGCCCAGTTACTTGTTTCAATGGTAATGATGGCGAAATAAGTTTGGAGGTAAACCATTATAGTGGTCAATACAATTATGAAGTCTTTATGCGGGACAATGCTGGTGTAGAAACCTCTACCGGAGTTATAGGAAGTTTTGATACCAATGCCCCTATAAACACGCCTGAGATAATAACAGGGTTGCCTGCTGGTAATTTGGTGGTTCGCGTCGAAGCTCTGGATACACCGTTTTGTGATGTGGTAAGTAATGTGACTACCGTAAGATCTCCGGACCGGGAATTGACAGTTCCTCTGGTCCAAACAGGTGAAGTTACCTGTAATGTACCAGGTTTTGGTGAGATAACAGCTGCAGGAGATGGTGGCTGGGGTGGCTATGAGTATCAACTTATTGCCCCAGACGGAGTAACCGTTTTAGTGGACTATCCGAACACAAATCCTATTTTTCAAGGTTTGTCCACAGGTACTTATCGTGTAAATATTAGGGATGCAGAAGGATGTGAAAGATTCAGCACCATTAATTTGCCGCTGCCAACCCCTATTACCGCGGATATTCAAATCGTACAACCCTTGCGTTGTAACAATGATAACGATGGAATAATAGAAGCGTTCAACGTTGCTGGAGGGCAAGGGGCAGGAAACTATCTCTATCAATTAAATCGAATTACAGATGGCACAAACAGTGGTCTTCAAACCACACCTACCTTCGCTAATCTTTCAGCAGGGGATTATACCATAACCATTTTCGATGGATGGAACTGTAGTTTTACCACCATACCGATTACAGTGCAAGACCCAGAAATTGTGATTGCCCAATTGGTTGAGCTTCAACCTCCAGGATGTGGAGATTTGGGTAGAATGGAACTTACGGTAACAAACCCTGAGGTTGGAGTGGATTATTTTTATAGGAGATCAGGTACTGCCGACCCATTTACCCCTTTCGGAGTAGGTATGACAAGTATTGAAATATTGGCAGACATTACTGTGGACCCAGGTCCCTTCCAATACGATGTTCAGAATTCCAATGGTTGTCCATTTGAACTTTCAAATCAGATTTCATTGGACCCAGCGGCTCCGTTGGTCATTGCGCTCGATTTGACGAATGCTACAATCAATTGTGCTGGTGAAGCGACAGGTATTATTCGTTCAGAAGCCTTTGGAGGTATTGGTAGCTATATGTATACCTTATTGAATTCCAATACACCTCCCAACCCGACGGCCACAAATACGGTTAGATCTGCCCAAGGTTCAGGTATTTTTAGAAATCTTGCACCCGGAACTTACTACGTTTATGCCCAAAGTGGTGGTTGTGAGGCCATTTCAACACCAATCGTGATTGAACCTAAGCCACCGTTGGTATTGGAGTATTTAGAAGCTGTACCGGTATTGTGTGCTGGAGATAGCAATGGTCAAATCATAATCGAAGCCAGTGGAGGTACAGGAGCTATACGTTATTCCATTTCGGACAATTTGAGTGAATTCTTTGTGGGGGATGACCCTGTACATCCGAACAGACGAACGTTTACAGATTTACCTCCTAGAAGCTATGATATCATTATTCAGGATGATTTGGGTTGTACCATTACCCGTACGGTTGAGATTACCCAGCCGATGGAACTTCTTGCCGGAGTGGTTTCCACAACCCCAGAGACCTGTTTGGGAGATGAAGATGGAACCATGACGCTATCTGTTACTGGAGGAACTGCACCATATTATACTAGTGTCAATTCTGCAGATGATGCGGATTTTGTCCAAAATGATACAATGTTCTTTGATAATCTTGCAGGAGGTGAAACCTACGTTGTATTCGTAAGAGATGCCAACGGATGTGAGACCCAGGTAATTGCTGATATTGATTTTGGTATCGAGATTATGGCGGAACCCATAGTGGAGTATGGTTGTGAAGGTATCTTCCCCAATAGTACCACTACAATTTCGGTTCAGGATAGTTCGTTATTACCCAATTTACTGTTTTCTTTAGATGTAGAAGATGTTCAGTTAGCTTCAGACCAGCGAATTTTTGCTGACTTAGCTCCCGGCGAACATACTGTGTATATCTACCATCAAAATGGTTGTATAACCTTCGTCGAATTCGAAATTGATGCCTACGAACCTCTTGTTTTAGAAGCAGAAAAAACAGGTCCCAATGAAATTACGGCTACGGCGTCTGGAGGATTTGGCGGGTATGAATACTTCTTCCAAGGAGAATCTACAGGGGAAAATAACGTGTTCAATATTATTGAAGATGCGACGGTAAATATTATGGTGGTTGACCAAAACGGTTGTGTTGCCAACTTTGTATTGCCATTCAATTTTGAAGGTATGCCCGATTTCCCTCCCTTTTTCACTCCGGATGGTGATAATATGAACGATTTCTGGTACCCACAGAACAGAGAGTTCTTCCCAAACATCGATGTCATTATCTACGACCGCTACGGTAGGGTAGTAGCACGATTGGATCAAGTGAGAAAATGGGACGGTACTTATGAGGGGTCACCCCTGCCAACCGGTGATTATTGGTATGTGGTAAATGCAAACGACTCAGAAAAGCAACAGTTCGTAGGACATTTCACACTACTTAGGTAATCAAAAGCGTTTTTTATACTATATTTAGAGAATATTAAAAATGCTGGTCTTAGACCAATTGAGAAACCAATATTGACCTAATTTCTTTTGTCCCTGAAAAGAAAAATAGTTTTCGGGAAGCAAAGGACAGTAAACCAGAAATGAATAAAAACCTAAACACCCAAATTTCTTCTTTTCTTCTTGATGAAACGCTAAATTTTAACCATTCTATTTTTCGTCTTAATCTCTATCTGAGCGGATATAGCGAAGCGTACAAACCTTACAAAATTGATTATCATACGGTTCTTACAAGTTATTATCTGTGGGGAGGCCAAAATCTGGAAGAATTTTGTCAAGACCAAACCTTGAGTTATTTCTTATTGAATCCAATCAATGATTCCCCTGAAGCTAGAGAAGCATTGAGCTTGGAAATTCGGGAATTCTTATCTGGAAAATAAATTTTAGGATAATCGGTCAATTGCCTAAAAGAAAGTTTTTAATTCAGTAAAATTTATATTTTTGCAATCCATTTTCGGGATGTGGCGCAGTCTGGTAGCGTACACGCATGGGGTGCGTGTGGTCGCTGGTTCGAATCCAGTCATCCCGACTTTTACATAATTTTAACATTTTAAAGTCCTGATTGCCAGGACTTTAGTTTTTTTGAAAGAATCCCAAAAGTATGCAAAAACACTCTTAAAAGTTACCTATTCGGTTACCTACTTTTTCCCCTGCTTTGGGATGGCCCGTGTTTCCTGGGTTTCAAGGGCTTTGGGTGTCGGGCAACCAGGTCGCAAAACGTCTGTTTTTATCTAAACATCTGATTTTATGATACTTAATAGCATTCAATCACGGTAATTTTTTGGTTCATTCATACAATTAATGCCAATTTGTTTCAATTTGGCGATGAGGTTCGTCGGGCTGACGTACCGACTCATTTCTTCGTAAAACCTTGGAAGTGGATGTTCGTTGTGTTTTTTGATTTTCCGCGAATTATTATTGGGAATTAAGATTGAGGATAAGCATCAAATAGAGAAGTGAAATATGTCCTATAAAACCTTCCATTTAAAGGACAAACAGCAAACTTCTATTCGGTAATTTCTTTGAGTTTGGATAAAGCCCTTGGCCAAGATTCTTTGAAGTAGTCTTCCCATTCTGGAGCGGAGTCCATTCGTATCTTAAGAATGGTCGTACCGTTTTCTGAAATGAACGTATACTCCTCCAGAGCCCCTGCAAAGGCATCCACTTTTTCCCCTACAATTATTTCTTCTCCGTCCTCTAAAATTCCAGTATGTTCAATACTTACGAACTCATTAGCACGGTTTTCGTTGATACGACTTACCATTCCACAGGCTTTCCCGTCGGCATCATCGGACAAAAAGAGAATTTTTGAGCCTTTATCCCAACTTCCTTTATAACGGGAGGTAGGGCTAAACTCAGCCGTCCATTCCTCGAAGGTATTTTTGTCCAACATTGTTTGATACACTTTTGATGTTGGTGCATTGATTTTGATTTCAAAATGCAGTGTTTTCATCTTTTAGGTTTTAATGATTTCAACTTCTTCGGGAATCATCAGGAACAAAGTACAACCCGTCAAAGACTTTACACCATGTTTTCCTGTTGGTGGTGTGCAAAGATAATCGCCCTGTTCCAATTGCTCACCTTCAATTTCGCAACTGCCTTTCAATACGAAGATCTCCTCCCCGGCTGGATGGTTATGATAGGGGTAAGACGCACCGGCTTCAAATTTGAGGAGAATGGTTTTTGAGCGGTTGGTAGGTTCATCAAAACGTAGTGATTTCACAAAAACACCTTCGTAACGCAAACCCTTTTCAATCAATGGTTGCCATTCTTTGCTTTTACTCTTGGTAATGTAATCTGCTATTGCCATGTTTTTATTACAAAATTCCATGCTTATTTTGAACACATCAATGGAAAATATGCGAAATCATTTGTACAATTCTAGGAAGCAATTGTTTTCAAATAGGCAGTGGGAGAATACCCTGTCTGCTTTTTGAAAAATTTGGAAAAGTAGTACTGATCTTCAAATCCTATACGTTGGGCCACTTCTTTCATCAATAAGTTCTCATAGTACATTAGCCTTTTGGCCTCAGAAATCTGTAAACCAAAAATTACGGTCAAAGCTGTCTTTCCCGTATATGACTTGGAAAGCTCATTGAGACGTACGGTTGTTGTACCAAGTTTTTGTGCCAATTCCTTTAGGGAAACGAATTCTCCAAAATCATTTCGGACCAGTTCAAGAAATCTCAAAAAAAGGGCATCTGGTTTCCAGATTTCATATCCATTGACAATCCGGGCTCGATTGATTTCAACCAGTAGCAGCGAAACATACGAATGGATTGAAATGAGATATTGATAGGGCTGAACAAAAAATTCCTTGAAAATCATTTCCAATATTCCAGAAATCTGTTCTGGACTTGGAATGGCAATCAATTCATTCTCATCAAAATGGCAGAACAGACCGTTTTGAAAAACAAGCTCAATGTCATGGTCTGTCTTACAGAAAAAATCAAGCGTGAAATCCAGCATGAAACCCATTGCTTTGTTCTGCTCCAAAATGCCAAAATATTGCCCTGAGGTAATGGTCAACAACTCACTTTTGGACAATCGGAGCTTCTTGTCATCTACCCGCAACAACAAATCTCCAGAGGTGCACCATAAGAGTATATACTTCTTCTCCCTTTTTGGGGCATAAGGTTGGATATGTTCAAGTCTATCAATGGAAATCATTGCCCAGTGTTTTTTCCTGTTTTGTTTTTTTGTCAAAAAAGGTGTTTATCGTTTTCACCTAGTTTCCTGAATCAGCGACAAAATGTTTCCCGCAGGGTCTTTGAACCAAGCAATACTTGGCCCAGAGTTTTCGCCAGAGCTCCAACAAATACCTCTTTCATCCGTCTCCATAGGTGCTTGGTATTGCTCGAAAGTAATCCCCTTGGCAGCTAGGCTATCCACTTCACTTCCAATATCATTGACCTCAAAATTGAGTACCGTAAATGTTGCTGGTTCATGGTTTTCTTTGGGGTAAATGATGAATCTATTGCTTCCACCCGCTTTGATTTCCAAAATTCCCATTTCGTTTTCAACGACTTCCAAACCTAGCGTTTCTCCATAGAATTTTTTGGAAGATTCCAAGTCGTTGGTTGAATAGGAATTGAACGTGTAACTTTCTTTTAGCATCGGCTCCTACCTTATTTGACTATCCATTATATCTGTGAAACTCTGTAATCGTAAGATAATATCCATCAAGGTCACGCAAAGAAAATTCTTTTTTCGTTGAGCTTGGGTTAACATGGATTTCTTCATCAACGGGATGCTTTATCCGCTCAACATTTTTTCGTACCTCTTCCATGCTTTCCGTCCGGAAATACAAGATGAGTCCATTTCCAGGCTTGATATTCGGATTTACCATAGTGGGATGCTCGTGAGCTCCCCACTTATGTAGGCAAAGCATGATTTTGTCGTTCCTGTCTACCAATACAGCAAACACATCCCCTCCATGTTTTCTGCTATATCCAAAGACAGCCTCATACCACTTGGCGCTGGCTTCCACATTTTTCACGGCTATGATCGGGTCAATTTCGGTCATCTGGTTTTTAAGTTAATTACATTCCAATTGGCTGGATAATACTGTTTCTATTGCCTTCTGTGTCAAAGAAGGCGACATACAACCCAAAATTTGGAATGTTATGGGGTTCACCCAAAACCTCACCGCCATATTGATTTATGGCCTTCATGGATTCCTCAATATCGCCCACACCTATTACTACCGATGGATATTGTCCTGGTCTATTTGGGTCAATGGGAAAGAATCCTCCGTTTATGGTGCCAGCTGGTGTACCCGGTTTGGCATCGGTCTTTGCTGTGGTGGCCAAAATATAGCCGCCAAATTCCTTTCCTAAAGGGCTCAATTCCCATCCAAAAACGGTCTTGTAAAATTCTGATGTTCTTTCCCCATTTTTATAGGGAAACTCGAAGTGTACTACAGGGTTCATTGTTCATTTTTTTTGGTTGTCCTCTCCATGGTAGCAAATCAAAGTTTGATGACGTAGGATTGCATTTCCTTCAAAACAGTGCTCGTTGTATTAGTGAATTTGTAAACATCACAAAAGGCATAGGTATTGTCTCCCATACGCATTTCACCATTGGCCGCCGCATCCCTTCCATGGGTAATTATACTGTGCAATGTCATTTCTTCGGCTGTATATTGTTTCATCGCATGTACCTCCTTGGCAAAAGCGTCCTTGCCTTCAATTTTCTTATCGCCATAAATGGTCCAAACCATATCGTCGCTGGCATGTTCCACAATGAAATCAGCATTACCTTTGGCAAAGGCAACATTCAAATCTTTTAAGAATTCTTTTCTTGGTGAATTACCACAATCGGCATGTAAATTTATTTTGGTCATATTCTCAAATATTTTTTAAACTGATTTCTTTCAAAGGATTTCCACCATCAATAAATATTCTTCCATTCTTTGAAAGCGCTTTCTTTATTTTTTTCAATGCTTTTTCTTCTATTTCTGGATGTCGTCCATCCAAGGCCCCCACTCGAATCCCAACGGCAATATCGAATGGTATTTCTCCATTACCTAATTGAAAATCTTCAATGGCAACCTGACGAAATTCCAACTTTCCTGAAGCCATTTGTTGTTGCGAATTAAGTATTGCTTTTTCAATCGCCTTCTCGGAACGGTCAATAGCAAGAATATATCCGTTACCTATTCTTTCTGAAACAACCCTCGCCAAAGCCCCAGGACCACATCCAATTTCAAGTATCCTTACCCCAGGAAATAAGGGCAAAGCCTCAATAATATCAAGTAGCCTTCCTGAGAGTTGGTTTTTCATCAATTTGATTCTACATAGCTTTTAAAATTATCCAAAATGGCCTGCCAGCCCTGTTGCTGTTGCTCCAGGGTATTCGTGTCTTCCACTTCAAAAGTTTCTACTATAGAAACGGCATTGCCCATTTTCTTGAAATCGATGCTGACCTTTCTTTCATCACCTAGGGCATATTCAATTGTTGTTTTGGGTTCAATCTGGGTATAGGTTCCTTCATAATCGAAGCCCATGCTACCATCCCTAGCTTCCATTCGAAAGCGGAACGACTTGCCAACTTCTAGGTTGTTTTCCGCCTGTGGACAGTGCCATTCCGGAATGGCAAAATTCCAGTTGACGATGTGCTCCGCTTTGGTCCAAAACTCCCAGATTTTATCAATACTACCTTTAACTTTTGTTTCTACCGTGATTTTTTTCATAATCTTTATGTTTTTTGTGTCCCTATTGCCCATGTGTTTCCCATATAATCTTGGAACATTCCCCTTTTGTCAGGGTCATCGTCCTTAACTTTAGGAGCTTCAATGCCTGGACAACCCGCTTTCAAGGCCTTCTCATAAACCTGGTCAACATCTGGGACATATACATGAAGCAAAAGATTATTTGCAGAATAATCTTCGGTTGTGCCACTCAGCATGATAATAGAGTCCATAATTTTGACTTCGGCATGGTTGATTTGTCCATCGCCTTTTTTAAAGAATCGAGTCAATTCTCCATCAAAAACTGTTTTCAGAAAATCGATGAACTTTTGTGGGTTATCAACAATAAAATATGGGGAGACACAATTGTATCCGTCTGGTTTAAAGTTTGTTTTCATAAGCTTATTTTAATCGAATTAATTCTCCTTTGCGCTTGTATATGTTTTTATAATCCCACTGGATTTCACGAGCTTTTTCCAGCCATCTTTGAAGAGCTTTTCCATCTATTTGAACAGCATCGGTATAAAAGATGGAGGCATCTTTATACTTTTTACCCAAGACATTCAGGCCTTCTTCTTCAAAACTTGCTCCGCTCCAAAACATGAGCCGTATCCCTGGTTTCTGTTTACTGTAGCCCACAATGGGATTTTCATCCAAGAACCAAACCGGATGCCGGTGCCAAATTTTGGCATTTGCTTCAGGTAAGTTCTTAAATATGATTTGTTCCAGTTTCTCGCATATCAATTGGTCACCAGCCGTCTGTGCTTCATGGTATGTTATGATTTCCTGTACCATTCAATTATTTCTAGAAACCAGGGTTAAAATTTACCATCCACATCACCCCGAACTTATCGGTAAAACAACCAAAATAATCTCCCCAAAACTGGTCTTCCATGGGCATTTCAATGTCGCCACCTGCAGATAGTCCATTGAACAACCGATCCGCTTCTTCCCTGGATGTAGGGTGAAGGGAAATATAACTATTGTTCCCTAGGTTCAGCTTATGTCCCACAGAGGGCAGAATGTCCGAAGCCATGAGGATTGTGTCGTTGCCTATGGGCAGAGAGATATGCATGGTTCTGTTTTTTTCTGCTTCCGGTAACTTGTCTGTATCTGGGGCATCACCCATTTTCATATGCGAAGTGAATTCTCCACCTAAAATGGATCTGTAAAAAAGGAATGCTTCCTCAGTATTGCCGTCAAAATTGAGATAGGGATTTACTTTCATTTGTTCGTGTTTATTGGTTTTTGATTGTTGTTTTAATATACTCTTGCCACCCATTTTGGGGGGTCAAGTCCTTCTTTTCTCAATATAGCATTCAGTTGAGCGGAATGGTGCTGAACGTGCCGGAGGTTATACAACAGGATTTCAATAAGGGAATAATCCATTTTGCCAACCTCGACATCTTCAACAAAACGCGGATTCCCGTTTTCCTCAAGACCCGTAATCACACTGTGACATTTCTTCTTGCTCAATTTGAGGTAGTCCAAAAGTTGTTCTTGGGGGTAATGCTCATTGGGCAGCACATCATCCAAGGCCTCCTCGGGCATGTTTTCCTGTTCTACAATGGTAAACGGCAGTTGCGGTTCAAAATCTGTTGGGGGAAGGGTCAGGTAATAGTCCAGAAAAACGGCTACGTGATAGGCCGTATAAAAAAATCGCTTGTTGTTCCAATACAGGGTTTCAGGACAGGCTTCGATTGCATTTAACAGCATGTCGATACTTGCTCCAAACTGTTGCCATAGGCTATTTTTTAATTCTGCCAGCATTATTTTCAGTACTTGTTAAATAAGGCGAATACTTGCACCTTGCCCAGCCGTAACCATATGGCTAGCCAAAGTACAATACCAAACAGTACAGGGAACAAGGTTTCAAAAGCCGAATCCCCATGAATGATATGGGTAGCTACGGCACCACCGAGCCAGCCCGTGAGAATAACAGCGCCAAAGCCTGAGGTCTGGGGGATGATATATAGTACCGTGCTTATTGATAGGATTAAACCAAGATACACCACCGAGCTTTCCGGGTAACCCAAGGACGTGGCGCCTGCCACAGCCTGCTCGGTCTGTAATAGGTTCATTACAGCCCCCATTAAGAACATAATCGAAATAAGCCCTTGTAAGATATACGATATCCAAAGGCGTGCTTTCGAGGTCGGTTTGTTGTCTTCCATTTCTAATAGAATTTTATGGGTTAATATTGTGATATATAAAGGTTTTCAAAAGTGACCATAAGTATCGTAAAAGCTAACCGATTTTATGATTTTGGCATTTTATCGGTATCCATATGCAGCATATTCCAGCAATGTCCATCGGGGTCGGCAAAACTGAACAGGTACATCCAACCATCTACAAGTTGCGGATCTTCATAAATGCTGCCTCCTGCTTTCTTGACTTTATCCGCAAATCCATCCACTTCCTCTTTACTCTCGGCGTCGATATTGATAAGCATTTCATTGCTTTTTTCGGTATCCGTGACGTCCTTATTAAGCCATTGACCCATTTGCTCCTTCGGAAACAGCATCAGTACAAAATCATGTTCCCCAATAATAAAACTACCTAAATGTTCTGCATTTTTGTGCATTGGGTTTTCGCGAAAACCGATGTTCCTAAAAAACTGTTTGGACTTTTGAAGGTCGTTTACAGGTAGGTTCAGCCAGATTGTTTTCATTTTCTATTGGTTTGTTGTTCAAAGGGTTGTTATAAAGATACTGGACTAAAACGGGAATCCGACATTATGATTCCGTCAATTTGGCGGGTTGATTGCGGCATTCATTTCAACTATATTTAAGCATCAAAAAAACCGGTGATGAAGCACATATCCATTTTGATTCCGAAGGGCCATGTCAGTGTGGTCAATATTGCGGGAACCCATCAAATGTTGACTTGGGTGAACGAGTTCCGTAAAGAAACAGGTAGGGACCCACTGTTTCAAATCCAGTTGGTAGGACTGGACATGGAGGCGGATAAAAATGGAGGGCTTTTTGCAACGAGACCGGAAATTAGTATTCAGAATGTCAAAAAGACCGACCTTATCATCATACCCGCCATTCATGATGATTTTGAAACGGTTGTTAAAAGAAACAAAGACTTCATGCCTTGGATTGTCGGTCACTACAAAGAGGGAGCAGAAATCGTTAGCCTATGTGTATCGTCATTCTTTTTGGCCGCTACGGGATTGCTGGATGGAAAACCCTGTTCCACCCATTGGCAGTTTGCCAATGTTTTTAAAGAACACTTTCCCAAGGCCATACTGACAGATGAGCGGATTGTAACCGACTCGGATGGAATCTATACCAGTGGGGGTGCCTATGCCTTTACAAATTTGGTCATTTACCTTATTGAAAAGTATGCTGATAGGGAAACAGCAGTGATGGCGGCCAAAGGTTTTATGATTGATATTGAACGAGGCAGTCAGTCTCCTTTTATGGTGTTCTCCGGCCAAAAGAACCATAAGGACGACATGGTGCTCAAAGCACAGGAATACATCGAGCAGAACTACAAGGATAAGATTTCGGTCAATGACCTTTGTGAAAACATGGCATTGAGCCGAAGGACTTTTGAGCGTCGTTTCAAAAGCGCCACTTCCAATACGGTGCTCGAGTATTTACAGCGTGTCAAGATAGAGGCTGCCAAAAAGGAATTGGAAAAAGGCAGAAAAACAGTCAATGAAGTGATGTATGAAGTAGGATATAATGATGCCAAAGCATTTAGGGATGTGTTCCGGAAAATTACCTCCATGTCTCCCAGACAATATCAAGTAAAGTATATGCCAGCTATTTAAAATCCAATCCATGAAAACAAAACAGCTCATATCAAATGGTAAAAAAATCATTTGGGAAATGGTTCCTGTAATTCTTGGTATTTGGATAGCGCTCTGGGTGAGCAATTGGAATGAGAATAAGCGGGACAGGCAATTTTTGGAACGGATCATGCAATCCGTACAAAGTGAGAACAAAGTCAATCTTGAAGAAATTAGTGTAATACGGCCAAGGCAAGAAAAGCTAATGGAAAACGTGGAAAATCATTTGAATGACAATGGTACGACAATCTTACAGATTTTATCGAAATCGGGAGGATTCAAGATTCCAGCAATAAAAAATGCCTCGTGGAAAGCGCTGACGGGGTCAAAAATTGAATTGATGGATTACAAAACCCTAAAAATACTTTCCGATATTGAGGAAGGTCAAAAAGCCTTTGAAAGTAAAATAGATTACGCCACTTCTTTTTTATATCAAAACCTTAACGCTACCGGAGAGGATGAGAAAACAATTTTCAAAGTGCTCCTTAACGACATCATCGATTCCGAAAACCAATTGGAAAAACTGTTCAGGGAACTGGAAGGGATCGATTCGCAGCAGACCGGAAATTAACCTCGCCAAAAAGGTTGCTTTAGCTTATGATTATTTGATTCCCAACCCCCCAATTACTTCAAATTCCTGTACTTTTTGTGGGCTTCCTTCGAGTATGGGTATTGCTTTTCCAATCAACTCCTTCACCCCAGAAATATTCAAAGAATTGTCATGAGCCTGTTTGTTATCCCAAATCTCCGTTACCCATACATCGTCCGGATTCGTATGGTCCATGCTTATCGCATATAATCGACAACCCTTTGCCGATTCCATCAATTCAGAGGCTTCAAGTAGTATTTTGGCAAGCTCTTTCCCTTTTCCCTCCTTGGCCGTCAACTTTCCATGTAGGCCATAGGATGTATTGTTTTCCAAATTGGTAAAACTCACTCGTGGTGAGCACTGTATGAAGAGTGCTGCACACAGGATTATGTAAAAGACATTTTTCATATAGATCTAATTACGTTTGGTACGCATTGCTTTCACTTTCTTTATGGATTCATCTCCTAAAAAATCGTTGTACTCCTTGGTTTCTGCACCGTAGATGGCTATTTTGCCTTCTTCATTAGCATGTACTCCCCAGCCGAATTTTTTGGTCAATGGTGAAGCTCGAAAACAAGGACGCCCCTTTGAGAAATAATGCTCCCTTTGTTCTTCCAACTCGTGTTCATCAAAATTTTGCCTTGTGGCAAAAACACCAAATAGCACATCATCTGAAGTATATTTGTAGGGATTCTCATAGAGCATTTCGAACTGTAGGTTCGCAATCGATTTCCTTTCTCCCTTAAGAGGGGGGATTTCCGCTTTAGCCGTCGGGCTGTCAGGAGCTATTTCTATAAAAGTGTTATAATAGTTTATGGAATGCATCTATATGGTTTTTGACAAAAATAAATAGATCTTGTGTCAACCCTTTGTCACAGGTAAATTGAAATGTTTGTCCCTTTGTATCCTTTCATGGTCTTCCAACGTCATTTTATGGGGAGAAAAATGCTCGTTTTTCAATGTCATTTTTTGAATTCTATCCATCCTGAAATTCCTGAACTCCTCACGCAATCGACACCAGGCAATCACCATCCAGTTTTCCTCCATGTTGTGGTAGATGGCAAAAGGCTCGATATCCCTTGTACTGATTTTCTTTTCTCCCTCTTTTTTATATTGAATTTGGACAATCCGAAAATTGGTAAGTGCCTTTTGAATTTCGGATAAAAAATCACTTGTTATTTTATCCTGCCAGTTTTTTCCAATGATGGTCCTATGGGCAAGAAAATTCGCTTTCTCTTTTTCCCTTTTATTTAATACGGACCTTATTTTATCAATGGCTCTGTTGAATTCTCGAATCAAGGATTCATCCTTGGTCTTGTCAATCAACTTTTTGCCAAAAATCAAGGCGTTGGCCTCGGATTCGGTAAACATTACCGGTGGAATAACATAACCTTCCACTAAGGTGTAGCCTTCTCCTTCCAGGGAGACTATGGGCACTCCTGCCTGTTCCAAAGCGATTAAGTCCCTGTATATGGTTCTTTTGCTTACTCCATACAAACTTGCCAACTGTTTGACCTTTACCACTGACTTTGATTTCAGTTGAAGTAGAATTGAAGTCAATCTTGACAGTCTGGATATGTTACTTGAATAAGGCAATTGGGCTATTTCTTTCTGCTACTGTATTTATCATGAAGGCCTTCCCCGTTTAATATCTTTCCGGTGCATTTTTCAATTCTTGATTCCCGGGTCTTGGACTGCTTGGGTTGGGAGAAGTAAAGGATATAGCCCCGTTGCCTTCCCGGGGTGAGCGATTCAAATGCAGACTTTAGGACAGGGTCTTCTTTAAACTTCCGTTCCAGTTCTTCAGGCATGGGCTCGGGATTCTTTTTGAATTGGACCTTTAGGCCCGCTCTTTCTACTTCGATGGCTTCATAAATGTACCTTTTCAACGTTGGTTCAAGTTCAGGAATTTCATCCGCGCTGGTAAACTTGATCAAGCGTGCGGCCTGACTATTTGGCCCTGGTCTTTCAAGAAGGTTATCCTCATCTTTTAGCAACACACCTTTAAAAAACCCAATGGCACAGTAGTTCTTAAGTGCACTTACGGTCAAAACAATACCATCATTAATGGTATAGCATGGCACCCCCCATTTTAGTTCTTCCCTTAGCCCGCAGTCCAAGACAATCGTTCGTAATTTTTCGAGTTCAGCAGTCCACGCATGGACTTTGCAGTCAGGAGTTCCGCCTAACTCGCAACGCATACATCCCTGTTCTAAATAATTATCGACTTTTGGATTCATGAGTTAGCTATTTGTTCTTGATATAAGTTTTCGACTTTCTGGTCTGAAGTACCAGGAAACCACTGTGAGAATCAGGAGTAGTGACGCCCCAAAATATTCCATCAATCCATCATTTACCGCCAGATGGGAAAAGATAGCTCCGGACATGAGAAAGGCAAAACCAGCATAAGCCCATTCTTTGGCAATTGGGAGTTTGGGTATCAACACTGCAATAACACCTAATAATTTCCATGCTGCTATGATGGTGAGGAAATAAAGAGGATAGCCTAATTGGGTCATTTTTTCTACTTCTTCGTCCAATGGAATCAATTGAACGATTCCAGTGGAGACCATTCCCAAGGAGAGCCAGACAGTAGCTACCCAATAAATTATTTTATTCCTTTTTTTCATGTCAAATAGTTTTAGTTGGAAAACAGCTCCTCCAGTTTGTTGTGCGCCATATTGAGACCGAAAGCAAACGGAAGTTTTAGCAGGTTGTCCCTATCGGAAACGGATTTAAAGACAATAAGGATATCAAGCTTGCTATTGTTTTCATTGATGTCCTGGAATTCGAGAAACTCCAATTGTACAGGAAACGTTGTGTTTTCCATTTCAAAGGTGCGCGTAATTTTTTGGTTGGACTCAAATTCATGGATGGTCCCGTTAAAACCGTGCTTGTTGCCCTTTGGGTCTGTAGTTTCAAAATGATAGCTACCGTGTCTTTTGCATTCCAGCTTTATCACCTTTGTTCCCATCCATTGTTCAATGATTTCAGGAACTACATAGGCCTTAAAAAGCGATTCTAACGGCAACCCGAACACTCTTGAAATCCGTATTTCCTGTTTGCCTTCGTCGGCTACTACTTTGGTCTTTTGTTCCATACTATAAGTTATTTGGTTGGTTTTTCATAATGGCCTCAAGCGTATTGAAACGTTCATCCCACATTTTGCGATAAGGTTCGATGAATTCTGCAATAACCTTCAACTTTTCAGGATTTAGATGATAGTATATCTCCCTACCAGTCTGTTCCTGTTTCAGTATCTCACATTCGGTCAGTATTTGAATGTGCCTTGAAACGGTCTGCCTTGAAAAATTAAATTCTTCAGCTATAGCCCCTGGGGTCATTGCTTGTAAGGCAACAAGTGATATGATTGTTCTTCTGGTTGGGTCTGCTATGGCCTGGAATACATCCCGTCTTAACTTCATTGTGCAGCTATTTGACTGCAAATATATAAAATGCAGTTATATGGCTGCATATTTTTTTGTTTCGTTACTTCATATTGCTTTGAAAAGGAATTTGGTGCTCAGCCAAGTACGTTAATCTTTTACGGTAAGTTTTTACCGTTGTGACGGACCGGTTAAGATGTTTTTTCTCAAAGACCGTTTTCAGGTATTGAACGGGATGCCCTATTACACCAAAACTAATTCTGCTTTTAAGTTACAAACGATCTACTATTACGCTACCCAACGGAGATAGTTCATAACCAACCATATGACTGATTGTCAAGCCCATGTCCTTTAGTTTTCGAATATTCCGTTTGAGCCATTCTTTTTCAAAACCGGTTATATCCGATATTCCTTGGGCGTGAAAATTTGGGTTATCCCTGATAGTAAAAAGTATTTGTTTTGTCCATTTTCCCTGTCTGCTAAATTTGTCCAACCGCTTTAGCCTACTTAAGATTTCGGAAGTCTCTTGCTCTGTCAATTCGGTCTGTTCTCTGAGTTTAATCCGGGGGTCTATCGTATGATAAATGATGTTGATTTTATAAATATCTCCTTTTGCATTCTTGTAGAACGAGTTTAGGAGTTCTAGCCTGCTCTGAAAACCTGAATTTTTCAAATCTTCATTGGAAATTGAACTTTCTTCTACTTTGGTAATATCAAGAACCTTCACTAAACCAATAGCGGTTTTTAAAATAGTACCTTTTCTTATCCTTAACTTTTCCCATTTTCGAAAAGCCAAATGTATGGTTCCCTTTTTTATGCCTTCAAGATGTTCCTTTTTAAACAGCATCTTGGATTTTCTTTAAAAACTTTCAGAAACTATTATTGACCTAAATTTAGTTTTAATTGCAAAAAAACTATTGAACCACCCAATCATCCTTGTAATCTACTTCGTAGGAACCAAATCTCCTTTTTAGCTCGTCTTCAAAGGGTTTGACTTTGGCCAGACCTTCAAGCTCATAATCATTGGGCGTGCCGTCATCATTGAAATAATAGTCACGAGTCGGTTCCGTTGCAAAAACCCAAACCAAACCAAATTTGTCCTTATATTCTCCTCGGACTGATTTGACCAAATGGCCCCTTATCATAAAATGCTTTTCATATTCCGGAATTAATTTGTTTACAAAAAATTCCTGAAACTCATCCATGGTCACTCCGTCATTGAGTTCAACATTAATGACGTGTAATCCAATCAAATTGTCCCTTTGCAAGGATTGTCCAAAAGCCCCAAAGGTGCTTGCAAGTAAAAAAAAAGTGATAATCTGCTTCATATCAGTTTATTTAATGTTTCGTGAGTTACTAAAATTATTAAGATGACTTCCTTTGTGTAATAAAAACATGTCATTTAAAAATCAATTCTGCTTCAATCAATAAATGTGGGTATGAAGCGATTATGATTACTACCCGCCTTTCTCCAATGACTCAATCAACGCTTTGTTGAGCACCAGATAGTTATTCCTGTTTCCATGTTCCTCGGCCAGGTTCGTTGAAATATTTGCTGCTTCCATTGCTTCTTTGTTTCTACCCATCTCTTTGAGAATCCTGGCCTTGTAGTGATAGTACCAATAAGGCTTCAACCCCTTTGCTTCTCCGGTTCGAATAGCTCCATTGATCATTTCCAATGCTTTCTCATAATTGGCTTCATACTCATAGTAAAACTGAGCAGCATGCCAATAATGAGGTTTGGTGGAACTTAGATTTACATCCAATTGCTGTCGAAGCGTAGATTTCACATCAGCTGTTATGGGAATGGTAATCTGCCAATTCTCCCAACTCAATTGCAAATCGATACCCTCTGGCTTTACATTTGCAAACTGACAAGTGAAAGTCTCAACGTAATCAGAGCTATTTGCTATGGGAACTTCCACCCGACAAACGTCTTTTTTGATATCATATCCGTCAGATCCCCAATTTTCCAATCCTTTGTTGATGATGACGGTCCATGTACGTGTGTCAGGAATTGTGTATAATACGTACTCCCCCAATTCAACGGTATTGCCCAAGATTTCCACAGTACTATTAAATTTTATCTTGGTCGGCGCGTTGGCCCCCGTCCTCCATACAGAACCGTTTGGCTCAACATGCCCGATCATTTTACGACCTTTTGCTCCGGGGCGAGAGTAGGTTAGCTCAATACTGGATAGTCCGAAGTCTTGAACAATGGTCTGCTTCGGACTGGGGTTGGGCAAGTCTACTTCCTGAGAAAAGCCTTTGTGGGAAACAAGGAAAATAATCGTCAATCCGAGACATTTTAATCTTAGATAAATTAAACTCATACTTCAATCTTTTTGGTTTTACTTTTCTTTTTATCAAAAGATGTTTGCATCTGCTTCTAAATAGTTCTAACGATTAACACCCCCTCAGTTCAATCGTCTTTGTTCCTCTTCAGAACCGGATTCCCTTTCTCTTTTATCCCTTTTAATATTGCTCCCAAAGGGCATTGAAAAACTTAACCTGACAATAGGGCCCTCATTGTCGAACAACCAATCATAAAAGATATCATCCTGTGGATTGTCCCCCACAAAGTTCCATTCGCTGCTGGTATCGAAAACATCCGTGACATTCAAGGCCAAGGAAGCACCAGATTGGAATCTTTTACGAATGCCAACGTCTAGGGTAGGCCTAGGTTCAGTCCTAATGAGACCTTCATATTGTGCCGAGTTGAGCTCACCAGAAATCTCAAGATTGAATTCCTTGCCCAAATCAAAGCTTTGAACCGTGGTCAGAATGAAACTAGTGTTCCTTTCGGTCACTGGTTCACTATCTATGATTGGTATTTGGTCCAGATAGTTCAAAAGAAGGTTGTACCTGCTGGACCACCAGGAGTTGATTTTCCACGGTAGGTCAGCTGTAAATGCCACGACCCGGTTTTCCTCACCTTGTTGTGCCTTGAACACCAATGCCTCGGGATTGCCTTCCAGTACGGCCTGCCAATTAAAAATAGGATCTGAGGTGTCCGTATATTGTAGACTAAGGTTCAGTCTCTTGTACCGGTAATCCAATTTGAACTGGTTTAAGATTGCTGGAATCAAGTTTGGATTTCCTGTGAACAGGGTATTTTGGTTGTAGAAGTAGAAAAAGGGAGCTAAGTTCAAGAAACTGGGCCGTTCAATACGTTGCACATAGGAGAGGTTCCATTCATTGTCTTCACTTTTCATATAGTTCAAGGATATACTGGGAAAAAGATTGTTCTGGATACGGTCAACGATTTGTCCCTGGTTTAGTACACTAAGGTCAAGATGATAGTATTCATAGCGCAGTCCTGTCCTGATCAAGAATTTGGGATTGACCTGAAAGTCTGTGGAAATGTAGGCTGCATAAATATCCTCGTCCAATTCAAAAACATCGGTAAAGCGGTCATCCTCTACAAAAACATCTCCAACAAGGTTGGATACCTCTACATCGTTCTGAAATTCGGAAAGGGCTGCCTTTGCTCCGGTCTCCAAGGTCAATTTTTCCGAGGATGCCGTGCTGAAGTCCAATTTGAACACGTTGATATCCAGTGGGGTCTCCGTATCTGAGATAAACTCATTGGTTTCTTCACGGCCATCATCAAATACCCTAATGGCGTCATAATCCGTTGGGTTCTCGCGTTCAAAACCGATATTGTCATAATTAAGGCTTATATTGGAAGTTTCCGAAAATTTATGCCTGAAGTTGAAGTTCAATAATGTCCTAAAGAGAAAGTTTTCCTCAACGCTCTCTATAATCTCTATGAAATTGCCAGTTTCCGTACTTCGTATATCGGATTCAGATATGGCATCCATAGTCCAGTCACGGATATTAAGGGAGGCCAATACCCCAATGGTGGTACGTTCACTAAGTTGATAATCCAGTCCTGCCTCCCCCGTGTAGAGGCCCATAAAGGGACGCCTTGCAGAGGTCAAATCCATAAGGACCTGTTCTTCAGTAGTATCATAGTCCGCAAAGACCACCACATTTTCTACGAGATTACCCAAGTTACCCGAAGCATTGGCAAAAAAGTAAATCTTGTCCTTTTGGTAGCTAAGGTTCAAGGAACCGCCATACTTGGCATGGTCCCCATAGGCGGTGTTCACCGAATAACTCCCTACCCAGCCTTCTCCTGTTTTTCGAATTGTGGTAATATTGATTATTCCGGCAACCCCTTGTGCATCATAGCTTGCCGGTGGCGATGTGATGAGTTCAATGGTATTTATGTTGTCAGCGGGCATATTATCGAGAAAGCTTATCAGTTCAGGCATATCCATACGCATCTGCTTATCATCCATCATGACCAGCACCCCCTGTTTTCCCATCATGCTGATTTGATTCGTAGAACGGTTCACGGTAACCGAAGGGGCTTTTGACAGTACGTTCAAGGTAGTGTTGCCTGCACTTGAGACGGCTCCCTGTACATTGACAACGGTTCTGTCGATTTTCTGTTGGATCAAAGGGAGTTCACCCCTAATCACCACCTCGGATAACATTTGTGTATCTACCTCCAACTGTATGGTGCCAAGGTCAGTGGCACTGTCTGGGGCTATAGATCCAGAAAAGAAATCCTTGTAGCCTAGAAGTGATACTTGGACCAGAACAGGTTTGTCTGAACTGTTCATCAGTTCAAACTTACCCTCCTCCGTACTTGTGGTACCATTAATCATTGTAGTATCCCGGGCCTTTAACAAAATGACGTTGGCAAAAGGCACAGGGGTATTTTGTTCATCTATGACCAATCCGGTAATGGGTTGTTGGGCAATTAGGGCAGTCTTGGCAAAGATGGTGATGACCATAAAAAGGAAAAGTTGATTCCTCATTTTTAGATTGTTTCCCCTAAAGTATATTCCGTGATTCTTGGGTCAATGCAAAAAAGGATATACAACCTATCAGGGGGCAAAAGATCGAGATTGAACTGGCTAAGTGTCGTTTGTAATGCTTCATCGGTGTTTTAAAACAGAAATGATGTGGTTGGTACTTTAAAGACCAGAACTTCCCCAAAAAATCGCTTCTTTTGAATATGAGAAGTCAATTGGCAAATGTTTTCACTAGAAAGGGAATATAATGGCTGGTCGCTGGAAAGAATTACAAGGCATATCCTGTATTGGGGTTTTTGGGTCACCTTTTATTGTGTATTAAATGCCGCATACCAGAGGACAGGGTACCTACAATGGTTGTGGTTGGAACTGATGTTCATGACCGTAAAGATTCCCTATGCCTATTTTGTAGCTTATTTTTTGTTTCCC
Organism: Flagellimonas meridianipacifica; assembly: GCF_003001695.1. GTDB lineage: Bacteria > Bacteroidota > Bacteroidia > Flavobacteriales > Flavobacteriaceae > Flagellimonas > Flagellimonas meridianipacifica. The sequence continues at coordinate 689,638 of NZ_PVYX01000002.1, forward strand.
AAGTTTCTTCCAAGAAAGCGGTATGTAATACTGTTCGCCCTGGTGCTGCTATTTGCATTTGTGGGAGTAGGGTTCATGGTGTTACTCCTTAAAGTATTGCCTCAGTTTGCAAGTGGACAACCTTCGATTTTTTGGTCAGCAAAAAGTATTTTCAGGGCACTCGATCTTATTTATGTAGCCTCTCTGGTAGTGGTGGTGAAGATGATACAGCGTTTTTTTCGGCAAGAACGGATGAATGAGCGTTTAAAAGCTGAAAAAATTGGTTCGGAACTACAGATGTTAAAAAACCAGTTACAGCCGCACTTTCTATTGAACACTTTGAACAACATCTACGGTCTGGTTTTAGATGGCGATAAAAAAGCAGGTAGCGCCCTGATACAGTTATCAAACATCATCAACTACATGTTATATGATTGCAATGTAGACAGCGCCGAACTACAAAAGGAAATAGATCTTTTGAAGAACTATCTGGAACTGGAAAAAATCAGGTATGGGGAACGCCTGGACCTATCGTTTGAAGTGGAAGGGGCCATAGCTGAAAACAAAATCGCTCCTTTACTGCTTATTCCCTTTGTCGAGAATTCTTTTAAACATGGTGTTTCCCAGAGCCAAGGGAAATCATGGGTTCGCATACTCATTCAGGTAAGTGCAAACCAGTTATCCTTTCAAATAGAGAACAGTATTGCCACCCCAACTGATAGTACTCCCGACCTTAAAAGCGGTATAGGGCTGGAAAATGTGCGCAAACGCTTAAACCTTATTTATCCGGGAGCTTACCAACTGGACATAATATCTAATGAAACCTTTTTGGTAAACTTAAAAATCAACTTATGAAATGCATGATAATTGAGGATGAAGAACCTGCCATCAAGGTTTTGGAAAGCCATATCAGTCATTTTACCGACCTGGAAATCCATAGTGTCCATACTAATACTATGGATGCGTTACCAATTTTACAGGAGGGGAAAGTGGATATTTTGTTTTTGGATATTCAATTGCCAAAAATCTCGGGCATAGAGTTTTTAAAAAGCCTGAGCAAAAAGCCGGCGGTCATTTTAACTACCGCGTATAGGGAATATGCCCTAGATGGATATGAGCTGGAAATCACCGATTATCTTTTAAAACCCATTTCCTTTGAGCGCTTTGCGAAATCCTTGGCCAAAGCTTACAGTTTTAGGAACAGCCAATTGGGACGAGAAGATGCAACACCGCAGTTGTTGGAAGGGAAGATAGAAAAGAGCTCTGTTTTTTCAGCTCCGTTCATTTACATCAAATGTGAACGTGAGTACGTTAAGGTGCTCTTGGAAGAACTATTATACGTAGAAAGCGTTAAGAACCATATCAAGGTAGTTACTGAAAAAGCAACTTTGCTTACGCTCATGAGCATCTCCCAGATGGAAGAAAAACTACCGCAAAAACACTTTATACGTATACATCGTTCATTTATCATTTCGCTTCACCATATTTCAAAGTTTAATCATACCTATATAAATATAGGAAGCAAGAACATCCCCATTGGAAGACATTATAAACAGGCCTTTTTCAAAAGTGTTGAGGAAAGGAAATTCTGAGCCACTATAGCTTTAGACTGTCCTGTCTATTTCTAGCATTGTATAATTAATCTAAATCATATTCAACATTATCTTTGCCGATAATAAAAACAGTCCCTGCAGGGTCCATTATCCAATGGTTTTCTTTTGGAATCTGTTCAAGTTCGTCACAGGTATCGATTCCGTTTACTTTTAAATATCTTGTAGCTTCATCGACATCTGGCGTTTTCAATTCCAACCAGGTTTCGGAATGGGTATAATTATCCACGCAATCCAACCACAGTATATTCTGACCAAATTTGACTTCGTGGGTACGTGAAACAGTTGGATTATCGATTGACTTTTCAGTTACTATCAGTTTTAGTACATCACGATAAAATTCAACTGTTTTTTCATATTTTGATTTTGGGATTTTTATCGCGATGTTGAGCCCCCCACTAAATTGTATTTTGTCCATGGCGCTTATATTGTTTAGATTATTGAAAGTTGTGCAATCTTTTTTTTCAAAATCAATCACACCAAAAAAAATTCCAAAATCGAATAAACATCACCGATAATAGGCTTTTGCGTTCGATTTTCCAGAGGTCTTGACTTAAGGTATTTTAGTGCCCAAATATTCCAAATTCTCAATAATGACACTAAAATAATTATTGAGTTCCAAATCTCTACTTTTTTTGAAAACCAATTTCATATCCAATTTATGGTCCAAGTCTTTAAGCTCGATGGTCTTAAGATTTAAATCAAATCCTTTCAGGGTCGATTTCCCCATCATGGTTATTCCAAGACCTGCCGATACCATTCTGAGCACAGAGGAAGTGTTAGGAGAACGGTGCACGATGTTCGGGAGGTAACCGAATCCGTTTATGATTTGGAGTATTCTTTCCATATAACCATATCCCTCTTGAGGGTGCAGTATCCAATCTTCGTTTCTACAATCTCCCAAGTCCCGGAACGAATTTTCATCCAAATGATGTTCTTGGGGCAAAATCAAAAAATAATTCTCGCGGTAGATTTCAACAGCATCGAAATTAGAGGGGACTAGGGCGTTGGGAACAAAACCGAAGTCAGCCTCGTTCGATTCCAATCTATCGAAAATGAACTGGTTACTGCCCTCCAATAAGGATACTTTTAGGTTGGGATTTCCTTGGTTTAAGTTTTGGAGCAGTGATGGGATTATGGAATGCATGGCCGAGCTCGCATGACCAATGGTAATTGTACCGGCATCCCCTTTGTCGATTTCGTTTGTCCTTTGTGCAATTTGTGTAATCTGTTCCAGTACCTTGCTGATTTCCCGTTTAAAGTAATCTCCAGATTCCGTTAGAACAATCTGTCGTTTAGATCTATCAAACAGTTTGGCCCCTATCTCTTCTTCCAGATTCTGGATTTGTCTACTAAGGGCGGGCTGGGCAATATAGGTCTTCTCCGCAGCTTTCCTAAAGTTCATGGTCTCGCAAAGAATCAAAAAGTTTTTCAGCTGTTCCGTGGTCATAAGTGATTAATTATTTTGATTTATTAATTAAAAATAAGTATTTTTTTTAATCAATTGTGCAGGATAGTTTTGTGGAAAGTCTAAAGACGTGCATCGCAATTTCGTTTTCATCTTATTTCTCCTCCTTACTCTATGTCCGACCCTTGGACAGGAATCCATAAAGGCGTTCCGGGCTTCAAGAACCTCGAACAGTGTACAGCTCGATGGAGAACTCACGGAAGGGGATTGGAAAAAGGCACAGACTATTTCGGATTTCACCCAGATTGAGCCGAGGCCCGGAGCACCGGCCACTTTTGCCACTGAGGTCAAATGTCTTTTTGATGAAAAGAACCTTTATTTTGGGATTATTTGTTACGATACCGTGGGTTCCAAAAATTACAAGGCGCCGAATCTTCAACGTGATTTTAATTTTCTGAACCACGACCTGGTGGGCATTACCATCGATGGGTTCAATGATAAGCGCAACAGTATTACCTTTTTTACCAACACTTATGGCGCACAACGGGACTACCAATCTTTTGATGATACTTACTTTGATGTTGCATGGAACGGTTTGTGGCAGGTAAAGACGACAAGCACCGATGGGGCTTGGATTGCAGAGTTCAGGATTCCATGGAAAACTTTACGTTATAGGTTCATTGAAGGTGAAGCTCCCCGTTTCGGGATAAATTTTCAGCGCGTGCAACGCAGTGCCAATGAGAAAAGTGCCTGGTCCGCCTATCCGCGCTCGGTTGGCTTCAACAGAATGGAGTTCACGGGAAAATTGGAAAATGTAGATGCCCCGGTACAAAAAATCAATTTACAGGTAAACCCATATTTCTTGGTCAATCAAAGGAACAAGGGTCAAACCGATGTCAAGACGGGGGGTGAACTGAAGTGGGCCCCAACTCCCAACCTCGTGGTCGATGCCACAGTGAATACTGACTTTGCCCAAGCGGATGTGGATCAAATCGTCAACAACCTTTCCAGGTTTTCCGTTCTGTTTCCCGAAAGGAGACAGTTTTTTCTAGAAAACGCCTCCCTGTTCTCAATTGGTCTGCAAGGTGGTGAAAACAGTTTCAACGGTGGTATTTCCCTGTTTCCCTTCTTTAGTCGGCGAATAGGACTTGACGGGACCAATCAACCCGTTCCCCTTAATTTTGGGGGGAGGTCCGTTTATCGGTCAAAATCTAGAAATATAGGCGCCCTGTTCATTCAGCAAGCCGCCACCGATGAACTTTCCAAAACTAATTTTGCCGTTTTCCGCTATCAGGAAAATATCGGAAGGTATGGACGTTTGGGCTTTCTTGGAACCAATAGGAGAGCTGACCAGAATTCATCGACAATTGCCCTTGATGGCTTCTTTCGTATGGGTGAAAAACATCTTGTCAATTTTTTGGCCTCATATGCCGAAGAAGAGGATAGCGGTTTTGCGGGCTATGTCCAGTATCGATATATCTCTGACAGGGTACTGGGATGGTTCACTTCCACACTTGTGGAGGACACCTACAATCCATCGGTTGGCTTTGTCTCACGCGACAACGTAATAGGAAATACGGCGGGTATCGAATTGAACCTACGGGGAAAATGGATTCCTTTCCCCTTACAGATTCGTGACCTTGCTCCAAGGATAAGCGCTGATTTTTATCATGACCCTGCCACTGGGAATTTGCAGGAAAGGAAATTGTTCACCGCCCCTTTACAGATTAATTACATAAGTGGCGCACGCACTCGTTTGTTCGGTGAGGCCAATAGGCAGGTGCTCAATACTTCCTTTACCCCATTGGGACTGACCATCGCTCCTGGGGATTACAAATACGTACTTTACGGTGTTGACCATGCAAGCGACGCATCAAAAAAACTATCATTTTTGGCCCGGTACAATACGGGGGGCTTTTATGATGGAGAATTACAACAATACGGTGGTAGGGTGAACTATTCCCCATTGCCACATGCCTCATTTGAGATGGTATATGAACACAATGACTTCAGCAATTTCCCTTCCCAAGTCGTTGCAGAGGACGTTTCCCTCTTGCAATTCAATGCTCGTTTCGCTTTGAACCCACAGTTACAGTTGACCAGTTTTTTTCAAAAAAACACTTTGAATGACCAGACCGTATGGAATTCAAGACTGGCTTGGGAATATAGCCCTTTATCGTTTTTCTACATCGTCATCAACAATAACGATTCCGATTTCACCGGTAGGAACAATGACCTGATTTTTAAGATCAATTTTTTGAAGCAGTTCTGATGGGGATAAGAAAGAATTGGAAGGTATGGTCACTCTTCTCCTTGTTATGTCTGATTTGGGGTAGCTCATTTTATCTTATTAAATTGGGATTGGAGGCTTACAGCCCAATACAGGTGGCCGTTGTTCGGTTGGGCTGTACATTGCCGTTTGTTGCTCCTTTTGCCCTAAAATTTTTAAGGCAATTATCAAGAACGTCATTAGGCTATGTTATCGTAGTGGGTCTGTTAAGTACCTTAATACCCTCTTTTCTTTTTGCTTTGGCACAAACAAAGGTGAACAGTGCTACAGCAGGTATTCTAAATGCGACCGTTCCGATATTTACTGTAGTAATTGGATATCTAGGTTTTAGGAAGACAATCAATAGGGTCACTTTTTTGGCCATTGTAATCGGTCTTTTTGCAGTGGGTACAATAATCCTGAAACGTAGCGACGAAACCCTATCCATAAACCAGTTAGCAATTTTCATACTATTGGCAACTTTTGGATACGGCCTCAATATTAATACGGTGAAGGCCAAACTCAAAGAAATAGATGCATTTGCCATAGCAATGGTGTCCGTTTTCTTTTCCGGGCTGCTTGTTTTACCATTGTTAATATTAGATTGGCAAAGTTATCGATTGGATACCCAAGCCCACGACTTAAAACCCTTGTGGGCTTTGCTAACTTTGGGAATCTTGGGCACGGCGCTGGCGCAATATCTTCAAAATGCCATTATAAAATTAACGGATACCGAATTCGCTAGCTCCGTAACGTACGTAATCCCAATTGTGGCGGTCTTCTGGGGATTGCTCGATGGTGAGGAAGTCAATCTCACTACTATAGTGGCCGGGATTTGTATTCTTCTTTGTGTTTATTTAATTCGTAGGGGATAGTGCCGCATGAAATTTTTGCCGAATTCAATGTCCGGAATCTAAGAATTAATAAGTCTTACCTATATGAGACTATCTTTAATTGCTTTTACCTTGATTCCCTTTTTTGCTATTTGTCAAGAAACCCAATATTATCAAGTAAGTTCTAAACTGAAGTTCAATACAATCGGTTTTGCACCTATTCCAGCATTTTCTTTCGATTCTCCTATTATCAATCCAAGTATAAATCTAAAAACGAATAGGCTGAACCTTTCTAGTGATATTGCCGTGGGTTTCAATGGTAGGCCTTGGTTGCTCAATCTTCGAACAAAGTACGCTTTGGTTAAGAAGGAAAAATATAACGTAACTTTTGAGGTCAATCCCTTCCTCTTTTTTTATGAAGATGTAAATTCATTATCCAAGACCATCATTGTGGCCCAACGAAACCTTAGTTTTATTCTAAGTGCAGAAACAGTTTTTTGGAAAAAAATGGGATTTAGGTTTACATATCTAAACAACCAAGGACTGGACCCAGGAGCCTTATCAGGACATTTTCTTTCTTTGGGTCCGTTTTTCGGACCGTTGTACAGCGATAAAAACCTGAACATCCTGTTCAACCCAGATATCAATTACCTAAGTTTTGAGAACGATACCAAAGGCTCTTTTTTCAACAGCTTTTTGATCATTGATTTTATCAAACTACCATTTAAGATACAATTTCAAGCGGTCAAGAAACTTTGGGCCAATTTTGATGTATTCAATTTCAGTTGGAACGCTGGAATTGTCTGGAACTTTTTAAATATTATTGAAACGAAAAAGACCAAACCATGAAAAAATTTATGTTGATTGTAAGGGAAGATCTTGAAAAAATAGGCAAAATGACCGATGAAGAACGATTTGCCAGTAGTCCTAATATGGTGGAATGGATAGATGGCCTTATCGAAAGCGGTAACTATATTACAGGCACTCCATTGTTGATCGAGGGTCGATATGTTGGCAAGGATTATGTACAATCGGATGGCCCGTTCATAGAATCAAATGAGGGAATTTCTGGATTTGACCTGATTTGGGCGGAAAATTTGGAACAGGCCACCGCGATTGCGCAAAGCTGTCCAATGGTTATGATTGGCATGGCCATACGCGAGGTAAGGCCCGTTATTGATATGCTAACCTAAAAAATGGACGTAAGAAGGGAAATAGAGGGTATTTACAAAGAATCCCATGGTCACCTTACGACCGTGTTGATGCAAAAATTCGGTTTTCTGGGTTTGGCAACAGTGGAAGATTTGGTCCAAGAGGCATTTGCCAAGGCCATGGAACAATGGCCAAGGAAAGGATTGCCAAAAAACCCTTCAGGTTGGTTATACCAATGTTGTAGGAACAGTGCCATTGACCTTATCAATAGATCAAGAAAAAATGGTGAATATTTCGACGATCAACTTGGCGAAGCAGAAAATAGACAGACCTTTGAAAATCAAATTAAGGATGGAAGGTTAAAAACCTTGTTTGATTGCTGTTATCCCAATTTAACACCAAAAACACGGATAGTCCTGGCCCTTAAATATGTTCTGGACTTTAGAACGGAAACTATTGCCCAACATTTTGGCATAAGTGGTGATGCTGTCGAGAAAATGCTTTACAGGACACGACAAAAATTGAAATCAGAGGATATCCCGTTGGATAATCTTCCAGATGAAGTTTACAAAAAGCGACTTCCAAGTGTGCACAAAGCGATTTATTTATTGTTTACTGAAGGTTGGAAAGAATTTCAAGCCGATGAAAGATTGCAGGGACTATGTGAGGAAGCCCTGCTTTTGAATACTGAATTGATACATAGTTCCCTAGGTGACACCGACACACTGGCATTGCAAGCATTGATGCTGTTCAATATTGCGCGATTGGAATCCAGGTTCGATGCCGAAGGAAAGCAAATTAGCATTGAACATCAGAACAGGGAGTTATGGGACCGCCAACTGATAAAGCTTGGCCATAACCATCTGGAGCTGTCGGAAAGCAACCATCTGTCATCGTATCATTTGGAAGCTGTGATTGCTTACAAACACTGTTTGGCGAGTTCATTCTTCGATATAGATTGGGAATCCATATGCAGATATTACAAAGTTTTGTCCAAGATTCATCCCAACCCTTTTGTGGAAATCAACTATGCTATAGCATTATATCATGCAGGTGATATGATACAAGCGCACAAGCGATTTGACAACCTAAAAAACAATAGATACCTCAATTCATCAAAGCTTTTGAAGAAGGCTATTGTTGAGTTTAATATGAAAACTATATTTTCTTGAAGAGTGGCTGATACTATTTTAAATTGAACACTTTGTTAAAGGGATATAGCTTTAAACTTGAATTTAACTGTCATAAAGAATAGCACTCTTGATAGTTGGTAAAAGGTAAAATCTTAGTACAACCGGTTAGATATGAATATGAAAACCATAATGGATTGGATTAGAGAAATAGACTTGGTTTCCAAAAAGTTCGAAGAGACATTTTCTGATTTCACCCAAGAAGAAATGAACTTTAAACCGGGAAAAAAGGTTTGGAGCATAGCCCAGAACATTGAGCATATTATTTTGTTGAACAGTTCCTATTTTGAATATTTCGAGGAAATCCACAATAGGAACCATTCGTTGCCAAAAATTGAAGATCTGGATACCAAAGCCCAGGAATCGGTGATTGCCCTGAAACCTTTCACTGGCCGTCAAAGGCTTAAACGCACGAACACTTGGGACATTTGGCAACCCAAAAAGGGTTTTATAGATAGGAATATTTTACGAGATTTTGAGGAAAGCCAGCTTCAATTCAAGAACCACATAAAAGGTTTCGAAGATTTACTCTTGTCAGAGACATTCATAAGGTACCCCGGACATTTGGACCTATTGTTCAAATTGGATGATTGTATTGAATTCTTGATAGAGCATGAGAATCGACATTGGAATCAAGTAGTTGAAATTGGGAGACATTCTAGCACGAGTAATGGGAGTTAATTGATTATCGATTCAAACATTAAGGGTGTCTATGTCAAAAAAATGTCCCCTAAAAGGGCCGTTTTATGCAACTAATCGATTAAATCGATTTTCATATTATTGAAAGTCCCATTCTGGGTCTTTTTTAGTAGTATCTATGATTTACCTTAAATAGTACCCATTTTATTTGGGTAGTTTTGATAGCATCTCGTATGTCTTTTTTACATATTTAGTAAATCGGCACAAACAACTTCTTACTCTGGATGTCCCTGGGAAATTCAGTTATCTCTACCATTTAAAGCTAAACAATCGTTCACCTTTTTTGTTTAATGAGTCGCAAGGCAAAGTCTTTCAGTCGAAGAGAAAGATAAACAACTGCTTAATAGCTACTGAGTAATTATATTGTTATTTTTAGGTTGCGAAAACAACTACTCTCTATGAAACGATTTTTCTTCTACCTTTTTTTAGCACTTTTTGTATTTCAGACCCAAGATATTTCGGCTCAACGCAAAAGAAATAAAACAACTACCGAAAATTATAACGAATCCCTTTACAGTTCCATTCAATGGCGTTTAGTGGGACCTTTTAGGGGAGGTCGTGCAGGAACCGTCTCCGGAGTCTTGAACAACCCCAATCTATATTATATGGGAACTGCTGGAGGTGGTGTTTGGAAGACTACCGACGCAGGAAACACATGGAGCTGTATTTCCGATGGGTATTTCGGAGGGTCGATTGGCGCAGTTGCCGTTTCTGAATCCGACCCAAACATTATTTATGTGGGGGAAGGAGAACAAACACTTCGAGGAAATGTCTCTTCTGGAAATGGGATTTGGAAAAGTCTTGACGCTGGAAAAACCTGGAAGTTTATTGGACTTGAAGGTTCAGAACATATCTCACGAATCAGAATTCATCCCACAAACCCTGATTTAGTGTATGTAGCAGCCATTGGGAATCTCTGGAAACCCAATGAAACTCGAGGGGTATATCGTTCCAAGGATGGAGGCGAGAGTTGGGAAAAGATACTTTATGAAAGTGATAAAGCAGGGGCTGGAGATTTGATTCTGGACCCAAACAACGCTAGAATTATATATGCGGCAACCTGGGAAATGAAAAGAAACGGGTACCGAATGGATAGCGGTGGACCCGATAGTAAAATGTTCAAGAGCACGGATGGTGGGGATACCTGGACCGATATCTCAAAATATTCCGGATTGCCAAAAGGGCCCTGGGGCATTGTAGGTATTGCGGTATCTCCTGTAGATTCCAATAGAGTTTGGGCCATAATAGAAGCTGAAGATGGAGGTGTTTTCCGTTCTGAAGACGCTGGCAAGACTTGGAAAAAAATCAATGAGGACCGTGCATTACGACAAAGAGCATGGTACTACAGTAGAATCTACGCCGATACACAGAATAAGGACAAAGTGTATGTGATGAATGTGAGTTATGGAGTATCAACTGATGGTGGAAAAACATTTACCCTAAAGAATGCACCACATGGAGATCATCACGACCTATGGATTGACCCAAACAACAATAATCGAATGGTGATAGCAGATGATGGGGGTGCGCAGGTTTCGAATGATGGGGGTGAGAATTGGACAACCTATCATAATCAGCCCACAGCTCAATTTTATAGAGTGACCACAGATAATTCTTTTCCCTACAGGATTTATGGAGCACAACAAGATAACAGTACGGTTCGGATAAACAATAGATCTTCTGGGTCCAGTATTACTGAACGGGATTGGGAGCCCACCGCTGGAGGCGAAAGTGCGCATTTGGCTCCTGACCCCAATAATAATGAAATTGTTTACGGAGGAACCTATAAAGGATATATGATGCGACAAGATCATTCTGTAAACCAAACCCGCTCCATTAATGTTTGGCCGGATAACCCTGCAGGTTCAGGTGCCGAAGTGATGAAATACCGCTTCAACTGGAATTTTCCGGTCAAATTCAGTATTCATGATGATAGCAAATTATATGTAGGGTCGAATTTTCTACATGCCACTACAAATGGAGGGCAATCTTGGGAAACCATTTCTCCCGACCTTACTCGAGGTTTACCAGAAACCATTAAATCATCCGGCGGACCCATCACTCAAGACAATACGGGTGCTGAGTTTTATTCCAACATTTTTGCAATTAACGAGTCTCCCTTGGAGGAAGGTGTCATTTGGGTTGGAAGCGATGATGGATTGATTCATATTTCAAGGGACAATGGAGCCAATTGGGAGAATATCACGCCCCCTGAAAGTATGAGTCCCAAACTCAATATGATTAATTGTATAGACCCAAGTCCCTTTAAAAAAGGAACAGCTTACGTGGCGGCAACTTCATACAAGTTTGGCGATTATACTCCCTATCTCTATAAAACAACGGACTACGGCAAAACTTGGCAAGTAATTACCAAAGGAATCAAAAGTAACTATTATACTAGGGCTATTCGTTCTGACAAGGTTCGTGAAGGGTTATTGTATGCAGGAACGGAATGGGGGATGTACGTATCCTTTGATGATGGAGCAAGTTGGTCGCCTTTTCAATTGAATCTACCTATCACTTCCATCCGAGACCTTCATGTTAGGGACAACGATTTGATTGCTGCTACACATGGTCGTAGTTTCTGGATGATTGATGATTTAACACCATTGCATCAGCTTTCAAAGGAAATGGCAGATTCACAGTTTTACCTCTATAAACCTGACAAAGCCTACCGTATGCAGCAGTCTGGAGGATGGCGAAAACCAAACACGAAGTTGGTCGGTGAAAACCATCCAAATGGGGCAATCATCAATTACTATGTAAAGGATGTAAAAGAAACAGATGATGTGTCCATTGAGATATTGGAGATGGATGGTACTTTGATTCAACGTTTTTCCTCCAAAGTGGAAAAAGGGGATAAACTAAATCCATCGGCAGATAAACCCTTGAAAGTAAAATCAGGAGGTAATAGACTAATCTGGAACATGAGGTATCCGGGCTACCGAACTTTCAAGGGTATGGTATTCTATTCATCTCCAAATTTGGGTCCTAAGGCCGTACCTGGAAATTATAAGGTTAAGATGAGTTATAATGGGCAAACTTCGGAAGAGGTTTTGACCATTGTGAAGGACCCTAGAATGCCCAACACAGAGAATAATTATAAAGAACAGTTTGATTTTCTTATGGATGTGAGAGATCAAGTTAGCAAGGCTAACACCGCAATCATTGACATAAGAAGAGTTAAAAAAGATTTGGATTATCTCAAGGGAAAATCAGGATTGAAAAAGGATTTGAAGGATATGATATCCGATTTTGAGTCGAAATTGGACGTTATTGAAAACAACATCCACATGACCAAAAATCAAAGTAGACAGGATCCCTTAAATTATGGTATTCGTATCAATAATAGGCTTGCATTTTTGATGACAGATTCGCAACGTGGGGATTATCCGCCAACCAATCAGGCCAAAGAATTCTTCAGTGAGGTTTCCAAGGAGTTAAATGTTGAGATTTCTGCCTTAAACCAATTGATGGATGAATACATTCCCAAGGTAAATGGACATGTAGATGCCAATAATATGGGAATAATCTCTTTGGAAAGATAAAACGAACTGGAACTGGAATGCATGATACCCAAAATCTGGGATTGATTCCGGTTCTTTTGGTTTTGGAAAGCAAAAGCTTGATAAAAAGGAAACAATAGTGGAAATTTATGCCATTAATGGTATATCCAAAAATCATTTGGCTTGATTGTTTTTTCTAGATCAGTATACGGGATAAGACTATCCTTATTGTTTTTCACATTGTTTTTCGGTTACATCGCTAAAGCTCAGCAGGATAGTGTTCCTGTCATTGAATTGGATACCGTTGTAATAGAAGCAGCGCGATTGCAAGTTTCCAAAGATGAGCTTCCCGCATCAGTTTCAGTAAAGGAATTTGGCGCCGTACAACAAAATTTACAACAGCTTACGGCAAACGATTACCTACAGGGAATACCAGGGCTTTTTGTGTTGAACAGTAACAATTTTGCACAAGACACCCGAATATCCATCCGAGGATTTGGCGCACGTTCAGCATTTGGGATAAGAGGGGTCAGATTGGTCATCGATGGGATTCCTGAAACCACACCTGATGGGCAAGGACAGGTGGATAACCTTAATTTAGGTCTCATTGAAAGGATTGAGGTGCTACGAGGTGCGTCCTCTTCCTTATACGGAAACGCTTCGGGCGGGGTGATTAATGTTAGTACCAAATCCGACTTTACCCGAGACTTTGTTGAGCTTTCTTCTGCTATTGGAAGCTATAACTTCCAAACGTTCCAAGCCATTGCGGGGATTGGAAACAAAAAATCAAAAACCGTCCTTTTTGCCAATAGAACCACATCTGATGGTTTTCGCGCCAACAGCCGTTTTGAAACCAATCAATTCAATCTTAGGACAAAATGGAAAACCGGAGACAAGACAGGTCTAAACTTCCAACTTAACTATACCGACAGTCCAATAGCTCAGGATGCAGGAGGAATTACACAAGAGGATGTTGATATGGACAGGACCCTGGCAAGGGACAGAAATGTGGATTTTGATACAGGGGAATCTGTTAGACAATTCAAAACGGGGGTTGCGCTACAATGGCGGCCTTCCAAACTGAACGTAAATTCTTTTGTGTATTATTCGTATCGGGATTTTGCCAACAAATTGCCCTTTTCGTTCGGGGGAGCTGTGGATTTGGTTCGTAACTATTGGGGCCATGGTTCAAATGCAAGCTTTGATTTTTTTAAGGACAAAGGACTTTTGACAGCTCAAGTAGGATACGAACTGGCTTCGCAAAATGATAGGAGAACCAGATTTATAAATGATTTGGGTAGTTTAGGTGACGTTACGCTTCAGCAGAATGAAATTTTTCAAAATTTGGGAGCATTTGCTATTCTTCAATCCAAAATAAAGAAATGGATTTTTAGGGGAGGAATTCGTTATGACAACAACATACTAGAGGTGGAAGACACCTTTTTGGAGAACGGAGATGCCTCGGATAGAATTGTATTGAATACCATTAATCCAAGCGTAGGCTTACGTTTTAAGGTAGATAAGAACCAATCTTTGTTTGCGAATTTTGCTACCAGTTTTGAAACTCCGGTTTTGAGCGAGCTTTCTGCCAATCCAAATGATGACGGTGGATTCAATCGGAATTTAAATGAGCAGACATCTACCACCTTTGAAGGCGGGTATACATATTCCAAACCAAAATTTAGATTGGAGACCACTGTTTTTTATATTGAAACGGAAGATGACATTGTCCCTTTTGAACTGGAAGCCTTCCCAGACCGAACGTTTTTTAGAAATGCCGGAAGCGCTGAACGTTTTGGAGTCGAGGTGGCTACGGTCTTTTGGTTGAACAATACCATTCGATTTAATGCTTCATATGCGTGGTCTAGGTTTACCTATAATCGTTTTGAAATTCCTTTAGGAAATTTTAATGGCAACAGACTACCTGGTATTCCTGAACATCTTGCTTTTTTGCAAGGACTGTATCGTTCGCAAAAAGGGTTGGTAATCCGATGGAACATGCAGTATAGGGGAGACTTTTTTGCTAATGACAGCAACGCCGTTACAGAAGCATCCGCAGTTATCTCCAATCTGAGCGTATCCCAAAAATTGAGTTTTGATGGATGGAACTTGAGTCCATACTTTGGTGTTAATAACCTATTTGATACACAGTACAACGACAATGTTCGTTTGAATGCCTTTGGTGGTCGCTTTTTTGAGCCTGCCCCGGGAATAAACGTCTACGGAGGTTTAAGAATATCCCTTTGACCCTATTCTCTTTATGGATGTTTGTGTATTGAAGGCTAGAACTGCTTTAAAAACGTGATTTTGCTGATGAACTGGGTACTCTGTTGTATAGGGTCAAAAATTTCCGTTTGGGTATCGTTAAGTACAATATAAATGAATGATAAGGGCATATATTCCCAACTGAATCTAACGTTCCATCGGCCTTGTTGATCAAAGCTATTGTACTGATAAAAAGTTGAAAGTTGAACTCTGGGATTCAAAGCAAGACGCAAACTTGTTGTATACAGGTCGGTGTTTAAATCTTGAGATAAGATACCTACTCCATTAATATTATTGTGTTCATAATCCGCGTTAAAAGCGACATGAGGTATGGGGGCATAACGCAATCCAGCTATTACCGTGTTTCTTGTACCGTTATAAAAGTTTCCAAAGTCATAGCGAATAGAACCAGAGAACTTCTTTGAACGGTCGGAATTATAACGGACCAGATATCGTGTATAGCTATATCGGCCCTCGTCAATTTCAAGCCCTAAAGGGGCAAAGTCGAAATTGATGTTTTGCCAGGTGGGTGTAAAGGAAGCCTCTAAAAAACTATTATCTTTAAACCAGGTGTAGATTGGGAAAATATAAAGGTTGGACTGTTGGAAGCTTCCGAAGTCCTCAAAATCATGAAAAAGATTAAAAAAGGCTCCTGGATCCCAACGACGAACAAACGGCAACCACTTGGGGCGTAAAATGGGATACCCTCCGGGACTATGTTGCATAACATTCCGTTGACGGACAAAGCCCATATCTGGAGTATAGTCTTCACTCACAAAATTGTTAAAATAGCCAATGTAATAATCGTTTGTGGTAGTGCCTGCAAAAAACCTTCCTGCATATCCATTTTCTTCGGTTTCACTATCTATTGACGTGGATAACAAGTACGAAACGGTAATTTCACTCTTAGGGCGTATAAATCCATCAATAGAAATGGTGGTGTTGTTCTGACTCTCCAAATCAAGACCATTTAAGGCATCATCCCTACGATAGGTTATCATGGCTCCAATATTGTTTTCCTTGCCATAGTTATGTATGTAACGTGCCACTCCAAATGTGGCACCGGGGCTATCATCGGTTTCGCGTTGACGTACGGCTAGTGCGGCAAGCGTACGATTTTCATTTCTGTCCGTATACCGGGCACCGGCATCCAAAGGAGCTGGAGCTGCGTTAAAAGCATTTGAAAGACCTATGGTACGGCTGAAAAAAGGTCGTACAAAAGAGTTGCCGGCACCAGCCCAAATCCCTGAGTTTTCTAAAAAGAACTGTCTTCTCTCTGGAAAAAAGATATTGAACCTTTCCAAGTTGTTTACCGCCTGATCCACATCGGCCTGGGCAAAATCGGTATTGATGGTCAAATCGAGAACGGCGTTGGGGCTTATGGCCCATTTTACATCCCCGCCAACTTTTGGATTATTCAATTTATCAACCAAAACATCGCCTTCCCTATTTTCGTCATATTGGTAAAGTGCATAGGGTTCAATACGAATATTGGCCGAGGGAGGAGGGACTTGTAGACCAGTTAGTTTTGCTGCATAGGTCATTCGATTTTCAGAAAAAGACTGTGGTATAGCCGGAAAGACGGTTTTTTCATAGTCTTTACGCGCCAATCGAAAAAAGGTAATGCCCCATTCTACAGGGACGCCTTCTACGGGTTTATCATATCGTATCGATTTAAAAGGAATAGCAAATTCGGCATAATATCCTTTGTCAGTTCTTTGGGTACGAACCCGCCATAAAGCATTCCAATCTTCATCCCTAATGTTATCATTAAAATTCTGGACGTCCTGCTGATTTCCGTAAGGTGTAGTTTGAAAAGAAACAGCATATTGCTTGGTATTTTGTGCATCGATTTGAACTCCAAAAACATCGTTTTCCAATCCATTGAAATCTCGACTCAAATCCTGCATACGCACGCCCTTTCTACCCATGGAATCCCTTGCAAAAACCCCAAAGTATATGTTTTTGTCATCGAACAGAACGCGTACTTCTGTCGGATTCTTTATAACTCCTCCTTGTACGGGCTCAACACGGAAAAAGCTGGTTATGGGCCGTGCCACATCCCAATCAGATTCATCCAATCGCCCATCTACGGTTATCATACCATTGGCCCTAGAAGCTGTAATAATAACCGGAGTCTCTGGTGGTGGGAAATTATCAACACCTTGCTGCGCTATTCCCAGCCAAGAACTCATAATGAGAATTAAAAAAAGAATCCTTTTCATACTAGTTCGAGGCAAGTATACCTTCCTTTTTCGTTTGGTTGGAAAACAGGAAGCCAACCGCAAAGAGTCCAATTGAAATTAAAAACAAAATCGGTATCACACCAAAGGTGGCAAACGATTTTTGTTCATACTGAAATTTAGGTAAATCGGCATAATCGTTTTGGGAAAAGTCTTGGTTGTTGTACAAGAACGGCAAAAAATGTTCTCTCCATATTCCTGCAAAAGCGATTACCTGCTTTCTAAAACTCTCATAATCTTGGGTAGACGTGCCAGCCATTTGGTTCAAAGATTCTTGAACAATTATGGAAGGTGAAACCCATTTGAAGGAAGCCACCCAGCTTTGCTGTTTTTTTAGTTGATCCTCGTAAGCATTGATAAGTGGTGACAACTCTTCCTTAACCAGTTTTTGGGAGGCCATATACCGATGATAAAACCCACGGAATTGGGTAGAATCATTTATGGCATATTCCGGATGGTCACGAAGGTAATTATCCAATATCTCATCTTGTCTTTCTGCAACTTCAGCCTTGAGTGTGCGCATTTCATTAATCATAATGGTACGTGAAGGCATTGGATAAAGGGTATTCCCCAGTTGATTCAACATGGAAGGTACAAGAAGAACAAACACTACCCAAAGTCCTAAAAGGACGACAGCATTTTTTGATGAACTGCCCACCCAAAGATTGACCAAAAATGTGAGCGCAAACCAAAAGAGCATGTACGTAATAACTAAGGCCAACAATCCAAAAAACAAGGTAACCTGAGAAAAAGGGTTAATACCCACTATGAAAAAAACAAGAGTCAAGGTGAAAATGACGAGTATTGAAAGCCAAAAAAACCGTAACCCCAGTTTTTGTAAAACCCAAGTCTGAATACCAATAGGTTGGGAGGCCAATAGACGAAGTGAACCACTCTCTCTTTCAGCCGAAAGTACATTGTACGAAAATGCGATAATCAGCAGTGGCAATAAATAAATAATGACAAATGCTAGGTCAAAACTCCCAAAAAGTAATTGGACGGGGCTGGTCATTTCTGCAAAGTTGAGTGTGAAATCATCACCTGATACTTTCGGTTTTACATAATGCGTGAACAAATCACCTTGTCCAGTGGCTATGAAAGTCATGGGCTGTGGGTCCATCGCGGCAACTCTTGGGTGATAGTTTCCAACAGCCATAGGTTGCGTCGGTATGGTCCATCGAGATGCACTTACCTGCATACCACGTTCTACAGAATCCAGTAACTTCAACATCATCTCATCGTTTTCTTTCACTTCAAGATGAGCATCGGCTATATCCTTTTTGCGCTTTTCCACCTTTTGCAGACCGTTATATGTTGAAAAACTGAAAAGCAAAAGAAGAACAATGCTTAGCAGTTGTATCCAGCGGCTGCGTAATAGCAGTTTTAGTTCGTATTTGAAATTATATGATAACATGGTTAGATTTTTTTTATTGAGATAGCTAGGAATCCGAAAGATGCTGAAAGCCAAACACCCATAATCCATAGGTTGGAAGAGTTTCTTGAAAGAATGGCATTCAACTCTGGTGGGTCATATTCAAACTTGGGCAAGGTTTTCCAGAATTCGGCATCCGCCTGATATCGCCAGTTACCATATTCCGAATTCTGAGCAAAGTTATCGTTTAGGAACTTTTGCGTGGCAATGCGATATTCTTCAGCGGCATCGGCAAAATCCCAGTGCGTAGCATAATCGGTATGTGCGATGGACATACTTAAAAAGCGAGTAGGCAAATAAGGTGAAATGGCCGCCAAACTTCTGTACACTTTGGATTGTTTCGTGTATTGGTCCTTTAAGTAGTTGTAGTGCTTAAAATAGACTTCGGCTTCGTGCTCTTCCCCTTTTTGCATACGGTAGGCATCGAAATTGAAGGGCAATTGATGAAGACTGTCCACTCCATGTTCCTTTAAAACCTCTTGTTCAAGAAGTTTGGCCTCTTTGCTCCATGGATTATGGCCATCCAATCCCTCCTTCTTGTCTTTTAAGACGTTGGCAGCAAATTCTTGTCGTGTAGGGTAGGGGTGCTTGCTCTCAGCAATGTTACTCGCCGCTTTTGGAGCTGCCAAACAGGTAACAATCCAAACACAAAGTGAAATTACCAAGGATATACCCGATTTTTTGGTCATAGCCGAAATGAGCAGTACTATATTGGTGAAAATCATATAGTAGATTGTAAAAACAAGGAGCATCATAAAAAGTGAACCCCAGTTAAAAACCCCAAAGTCTTTTAAGCTGCTCAAAAGGATACCTGCAAACAAGAACAATAGTAAGGTAATAGTGAATATGGGTAAGAAAAGAGCTGTCCATTTGCCCAACATCCATTTCCAATTGGAGATTCCCTGACTCTTCAAAAGGGTTAAAGTTCCCATCTCACGTTCTTTGGTAAAGCTATTATAGCCTAATAAAACGATGAGAAGTGGTATGATAAATAAAAGGATAAAATCCGGGGTTAAGTCCCCAAACCGGGCGAGTCCCGTCTGATCAGTGGCTGCACTGAACTGAGCCTCATTGCGCTTATGTGCCTCAAGAAAAATGGAAGTTCCGGCATATTTGTCCACCCCCTGATCTACCAAGGACAAAGGATACTTTGGTTTAAAGGCATAGGTGCCGTAATGTGCCGCGGAATGTGGATTCTTTTCGCCCTGATTATCCCATAATCCACGTTCTGTTGCAGTAGCGGATTCATATTGCTCATTCACATTTTGATACTGCCTAGCGCTTATCCAAACCGCTATTCCCAGTAATAGAACAACTATAAAGAAGGCTATCCTAACACGGCCCTCTCTCATCAATTCCTTGGTTTCTTTTAGAAAAGTGTTGAAAATCATAATACCAATTCTTTGTATTCCATAGTGTTGAGATAGGCCTTTTCCAACTCTTGAAGTGTGATGTCTGCGGCCACCAATTCCTGTTTTAATTGACCACCATTCATAATGCCAATATGTGTCGCTACTTCTTTAGCTCGAAATAGGTCGTGGGTGGCCATTAAAGTAGCCACTCCTTTGGTACGAAGTTTCTGTAACAACAAACCAAATTCATTACTTGCCTTGGGGTCTAGTCCGGATGTAGGTTCATCCAAGAGCAGCACTTTGGCATCTTTTGCCAAAGCGATCGCAATTCCCACTTTTTGGCGCATCCCTTTTGAGAAACTTGAGATTCGTTTTTCAAAGGCATCAGATTGTAATCCAGACTCTTCAAGAAAATCAACAAGTTGTGATTTGGATAATTTTTTGCCTGCTATTCCAGAGAAATAATCAAGATTCTCAATGGCCGTAAGGTTGGGATACAACATCAGGTTTTCAGGAATGTATGCCAAGAACCTTTTGGTAGCCTTTATGTTTTCGTGTACGTTCAATTGATTGATAAAGGCACTACCGGAACTAGGTTCGATAAAGCCCAAAAGCAAATTAATGGTTGTCGTTTTCCTGCTCCGTTTGCCCCTAAAAGGCAATAAATCTCGCCTGATTTTATATTAAGGTTCAGTTTGTGCAGTGCGGTCTGCTCACCGTATTTTTTTGACAGGTCGTTAGTTATAATCATTGGTTTGCGATTAAAATGAAAGGGTATTTGCCAACATTTCACAACTCTATGCAAAAGGCGTGAAAAGTAATATCTGTAAATTCAAAAGGAAGAATTCCTATTCCTCAACCAAAAAGGGGATTCAATCTATGGATCAATATGGAATGAATTGTCTTGAAAATTAGGTTCTTTTGGTTATGAAATGTGAATTAGGAACAAAAAGAGGGCGGCGGCCTTGAAAACAAATCTGTTTTTGGAGAATCCATAAAGACTGGGAAATCAAGAGTAATGATTTTACTCTTATGCCAAGCAAATGTAAATTCCTTTGGAACATAATCTACTGAAATGGTTAGACTATCCGCTTGTTGGGAAAATAGAGTAAGAAAACAAAGTTCACATTGATTCTGGTGTTCTTCCGCGTCGTCGTGATGATGCTCGTAAACATGAAAAGAAGTTGCCTTTATCAGCAGTAAACCAATAAAAGCCACTACGCTAATATGTTTAATAACAACTTTCAAGTCTCACAAATCTAGAGGATTTGTACTGGGTTTGTATGTTAAGGATATTATAATTTTCATGGAATAGGCGGAATGTAAAAAATACTTCTTCTGTTTATAACAATTGGTTTTTTAAGCATGCCCGGCAACAGGTAATCTTCAATATCTCACCAGGCATTTCTTAATTTGGATTAATGCCCAACAACGATTTCGACAATAAGTTTGGGCACTATGAAAACTATCTCGGTAAAAAAAGGACAGATCCTGCAGCGTCAGGGGGACAGGGACACTAAGGTATTCGTTGTTCGAAAAGGCTTGCTTCGTTGTTATTCCATGATGTAATCGCATCCATGAACAAAGAACGTGGATGGGTTGCTCGTTCAAGGGAACAGTTTGAGGAAATGGTCAATGATGAAAAAAGTGCCATGGTTATTGGAAACCCAGCGGAGGTTGCTGCCAAAATTGTTCGACATGATAAAACCCTAGGCGGAATTTCCAGATTTAATTTTCAGATGGATGTGGGCATGTCACATGAAGCTATGAAAAGTGCTATTCAGATGATTGGCCAAAAGGTTGTTCCAGAAATCCTAAGGATTAAGAGTAATCATTAATGCTTCTTAGATAGGCCTAAAATCAATTTCTCGTAAAATAAAGTTTACCAGATAGAAGGCTTAGGTAAGACAGAAACACTTATTTCCTTTATCTTACCAAAACTTAAACTATTTCAAGAAATCCTAAACCTATTAAAATGAAAACAAAAACTATTCTATTGATTCTTGTCGCTATTGCGATACTTTCAGGTTTTCAACAAAATAAGACTTCTAATGCTTCAGAGATTGAAAAGGAAATGGTCAAAGTGACCATAATGTATCCCAATGAAGAAGGAAAAACTTTTGATATGGAGTATTATTCCACAAAACACATGCCTTTGCTAGACAGTTTATTTGGTGACGCTCTGAAGGAAATACATATAGATAAGGGAATTTCTGGAAGAACTCCAAATGATCCTCCACCTTACTTAGCCATTGGTTATCTGTATTTCGACTCAGTTGAGGATTATGGGAATGCTTTTGGGCCAAATGCAGAAAAAATCCTGGGTGACATTCCAAACTACACCAATATACAGCCCGTTGTGCTTATTAGTGAAGTAATTCAGTAATAGCTTCATCTTATTTCTTCAATCTGGGTTGTTTTTTAAACCATTAAAAACAATCGGGAGTATTTTTATTTCCTCTGTATAGTGGGAAAAAGTGTTTGCTTAAAAATGTATTGATCCAAAATGGTCATTCATGAATGGAGAAGCACTATTTGTTAATTCCCAGTATTCCATCTTTCCATTGCGCAGTATGTTTACAGTGTAATCAGCAATTACTCTAGTTCATCAAATCTTCGTTAACAATGTCAGCGGTAATATTTGAGCTCCAAATATGTGTTCTTTACCTAACACAACTGACTGATGAAGATTTACGTTACTCCAAGGGGTTTTGAGGTTGAGCTCCTTGGTTGTAACGGTTTTCGGTTTCTAAGATAATTTGTGACTTAATCTACATTTTGTTTAAAAAAGAGCTGTTCCCCAATACGGCTCTTTTTTATGTATACTTTTCTTCTGAAATTTCTATTTAGCTAAATCCATGCAATCTACTTGTTAACAACAGGTTGAAAACCAACTGTAAGTTTTTGGGTAAAAAACCTACTTTTGTAGTAACAACTTATACACGGAGAACTTGGTTATGTCAGAACAAATAGAAAGATTAAAAACGTTGATAATTGGTTCCGGTCCAGCAGGCTATACTGCTGCGATATATGCTGCTAGAGCAGATTTAAAACCTGTTATGTATACTGGTATGGAGCCCGGGGGACAGCTAACCACTACTACTGAAGTGGATAACTTTCCTGGATATCCTGAAGGAATAGATGGCCCTACCATGATGGTACAGCTACAGCAACAGGCTGAAAGGTTTGGTACCGAGGTGAGAATAGGTATGGTTACTGAAGTTGATTTTAGTGATGAGCCTGGGGGCATTCATAGGGTTACTGTAGACAATTCAAAAGTAATAGAGGCAGAAACGGTGATTATTTCTACTGGAGCTTCTGCTAAATATTTAAACCTTCCCAGCGAGCAAAGGCTCAGGGGTGGAGGAGTGTCCGCTTGTGCAGTATGTGATGGTTTCTTTTATAAAGGTCAAGAGGTGGCTATAGTGGGTGGTGGAGACACCGCTGCTGAAGAGGCTTCCTACTTAGCCAATATCTGTAAAAAGGTTACCATGTTGGTCAGAAAAGACCATATGCGAGCCTCCAAAGCCATGCAGCACCGAGTGAATAGTCTGGAAAACATTGAAATCCGATACAATACCGAGGTTGACGAAGTCATTGGTGACCAAGTGGTAGAGGGACTTCGAATGGTGAACAACCAAACAGGGGAGAAGGAAGAGATTTCAATTACGGGCCTTTTCATTGCCATTGGGCACAAACCCAATACGGATATTTTTAAAGGACAGTTAGAGATGGACGATACGGGGTATGTAATTACCCAAGGAAAGTCTACAAAGACCAGTAAACCTGGTGTTTTTGCTAGTGGTGATGTCCAGGACAAGGAATATAGACAGGCTATTACTGCAGCGGGAACAGGTTGTATGGCCGCTCTTGATGCAGAACGTTATTTAGCTTTGGTCGATTCCAAGGAGGCAGTGGCTTCTTGAGGTATTTAGATTAAGAATAAAAAAAGGCACCTTATAGGTGCCTTTTTTGTTGCAGTTTTTTGATTGGTTTTTCAGTCAATCCGCTTATAGTTTTCGGACGATGTCCTATTGCCTTCTTCATCCAAAGTAATTTGGCTAAATGTATCTTCTTTTAAAATCAGTTCGAAAGTAAAACTTCGCATGGTATCTAACGCCTTCATCATATCATTATCGCCATATTCAATGGTTTCAATAAGTTCGTCTTCCGTAATTCTATATGAACCGTAACCAAATCTTCCATTTGGGTTGTCAGGCACGTATCGCGTCCACATAATTTTACCCCTGGAGTACATTTTAACTTGGCGATATCCGTCAGCTTTGGGAATGGTGTCGCTTATATCTTGACCATCAAAGCTATAAAAGCTTTCTAATTCCCAAGTACCCTCAAGAGTGTGAAGAGCTTCGGGTTTGGGAGATGCCCATTTTGTTGCGGAAACCAAAAAAAGCATCAGCAGAACTAATCCTAGTATTTTCTTCATGGCAGCGTTTTATATTTATTGGTGATATTTCAGCAATAAGATACAACAATTTTTGTTAAATGTTTAATAAACAATAAACTATGTTGATAATATGGAAAAAAGACCCAGAAAACTTCTGGGCCTTTTGGCATGGTTTGGTTTTTTTAGTTGACTAACTCTTAAATTCCATGCTCAGGAAACTACGCTAAAAAGACTTTTTAATATTTGTGTACACTTCCGGATACTGATTTCTTTTTCTCGACACTGGCCTCACCGGTATACGAAATATCAGCACCACTGCTTGCATCTGCGACCAAAGATTCGGATACATTCACTGAAATATCTGAACCGCTACTAGCTTCTGCATTGCATTTTTTTACTTCCAAATCCCTGGCCCTAATATCTGCACCGCTACTAGCGTCTACATACAACATATCGGCTTTTCCAGATAACTTGATGTCTGCCCCGCTACTCGCATCGGCTTCAACCTCTGAAGCATTGAGTTCCACGTGAAGATCTGAACCACTGCTGGCATCCAGTTCCAATTTATCTGCCTGTATAACGTTTTGCACAATTAAATCCGCTCCGCTTGAACTGCGTAAACCTTCAATTTCAGGTAGGGTTACATATATTTTTTTGGTTGCTCTTCCGATATTTTCCGTAGTATGAATTCGTAGTTTACCATCTCTGATATCCGTGGCAATAAGGTCTATTACATTCTCGTCCGCTTCAATCGAAATACTGAAATCCCTATCCTGGGTTACAAAAACGTCCAAGCCCTCAGCAGCTGAAACTACTGTAAAGTCTTCAGATATGTTTCGGGTCTCTTCAACAACTACTCCGTTACCTTTTTTTCCGTTGCCAAAGTTGATGTCAAAATTGCAGGACGAGGCCAAAAGGGCCATAAGTACTGCGATTGCGATTTTTGCTAGTGTTGTCATGATTGTTGATTTAAATGATTGATCAAATTTGTTTAATTCTTATGTGTTTATCTATTTGTTTTTACTGAGTTGTAATAAAAGGGGCCTCAATTGTCGTTTTTATCACCGGCTTTTATTCGTACCCCGTCTTCGTCAATTTTCATCTTAAATGAATCTGAACCGTCTTTGAGGTTGATGTCTACTCCATCCTCACCTATGATAATTTTCCCGCCTTCTTCGTCTTCTGTGTCATAATCCTTTCTTTCCGGGCAGTCCTGGCATTTTAACTCACCGTCTTCTCCCATAACCCAGTAATACTCCACAAGGTCATTTCTGTAGAAATCTCGGTCTCTCTTTATCCCTCTTCCAATGTGCCCAACAGTGGATTCGTCAAGTTGTACCACCTTTCCTTCGGGAATGTATATAGTGGTAGTAACTTCTTGATCTCTTGCTTTGTTAGAGAGGTCTGTGGTTAGGTGGTCGTCCAAAACTACTTCGCCTTGATTTAAAGCATATCCATAATTGATGTTCTTTGCTCTTTCCCTGGCCTTAATGGTGCTGCTTCCGTGGGAGTCCTTTCTAATATTGATCTTGACACTGTTGTCATCGGATTTACGAATCTTGAAGCGCACATCGTCAGAAATCAGAAAACGCTTATCGTTTTCATCAAAACCAAATCTCATCCTTCCAAAATGTACATCCCCAAGGTCGTAGTATCCATCGGAATCATTCATTCTAATGGTCAGGGTGTCCGTGGGACTATCCATAACCAGTTCTTCGGTAATGTTCACGCTTCCCACGTTTGCAAATTCAGCCGCTTGACGCACGCCCAAGGCAAACAGGATGCCAATTGAAATCAACCAAAGTCCAAGTAAAGAGAACTTGGCAATATTGCCAATGGACTTTAGATTGGTTACCAAAATCTTCAACCCCAGATACAAGAGGAAGAAGAATGGAATACCGATGGCCAAAAAGACCAGGAAGGATATTAACCATACTGGAGCGCCTGATGTGCCCACTATTTCATAGAAATCAATCCCGGGAACGTTCACCGCGTCAAAGATGCCCACCGTAAAAAGTGCTATGAACAATCCAATTAAAGTTGATGCACCGATGATGATTAGTAGCACACCGATAAACTTGCCAAACACCTTGAACAAGAACATGATTATATCACCAATGGTGTCGAAAAAGGTCTTGGAGCCGCTTTTGACCTTGTTGCCCACTTGCTCGTAGTCAACGTTTTTTACTTTGTCTGCAACATCATCAAACCCCTCTTTAACTTTGCGTTCTATATTGCTGATGTTGATGGGCTCTCCCGTCATGTCCAATTTTTGCGAGGTAGTGGCGGCCTCTGGGACCAATATCCATAATAATATGTAGGCAATTAATCCGAAACCGGTGAAAACGGCCAACAGGATGAAAATCAATCGTATCCAAAGTGCATCTATGCCTAAATAATACTCCAATCCTGCGCAGACACCGCCAATGTATTTTTGGTCAATATCGCGATATAGTTTTTTGGTTTTTCGGGTTGTGGGTTCTTTTTTTCTAGGCTGGTCTTCAAAGATATCCTCATCAACCATGTAATCTTCAGG
Organism: Flagellimonas meridianipacifica; assembly: GCF_003001695.1. Lineage (GTDB taxonomy): Bacteria > Bacteroidota > Bacteroidia > Flavobacteriales > Flavobacteriaceae > Flagellimonas > Flagellimonas meridianipacifica. Next base: position 716,517 of record NZ_PVYX01000002.1, read on the forward strand.
CTGCCCCATTACAGCAATTACGGCGTCTACCTCTTTGTTGGTGATTACCTGCCTTTCATTTTCCATTTTCTCCAAGAAAAGCTCGGCAACCCTTGCCTCAATATCGGCAATGATTTCATCGCTCCCAGCAGTTCCGGCAAAGGAACGTTTTATGGACTCCAAATAACGCCTCAACTTGTTGTAAGCGTCGTCGTCTATATGGAAGAGCGTGTTCGCTAAATTTATATTTACTGTTTTGTTCATTTTTGATATTATTTTGTGTTGGTTACCAGATTTACTGCATTTCTTAGTTCATCCCAGGTACCGTTGAGTTCGTTTAAGAACAAATGTCCCGTTTCCGTGAGTGCATAATACTTTCGAGGAGGTCCGGATGTGGACTCTTCCCAGCGATAATTGAGTAGACCTGCATTCTTAAGTCTCGTTAGCAAAGGATAGATGGTGCCTTCAACTACTAGCATCTTGGCATCCTTCAATGCCCCTAAAATCTCTGAAGCATATTTGTCATTATCCTTTAGTATCGAAAGAATACAGTACTCTAGAACCCCTTTTCGCATTTGCGCTTTTGTGTTTTCTATGTTCATATCGTCATGGTTCTATTTTGTTAACTGTTCGTTTTTTGATTGATGATTCAATTCGTTTTTGATTGATGATGATTTGATTGATGATTCGTTTTTTGATTGATGATTAAACTCCTTTTTTTGATTGATGTATTATTGTGATTGATGATTATAACTTAGTTCCCGTTTTAGCTTCCAGTTACCTTCGTCAAGTATCCAGATATGGGTGAATTTTGCAATATCTCCCTTTTGGTATTCCTTGTTTTCGTTTAAGAATTCAAAACTGTGCACTCCGTGCTGAATGGCTCCGTATAATGTCCCATTCTTCCGCAAAGGATAAACCTCAAGACTACCTTCTACTAAATATCGTTTGGCAGGTTGGGGGGCTTTATCTTTCCAATTGTCACAACCAGAAGCTATTGGTTGAATAAAAGCGTCCTTTCCATCGGTTATTCCAACTTTGTCGTGATAGAACTCGAAGTCGTTTGCAAAAAGCGAGTTCAAAACTTCAATTTCACATGTGTTGAACGCTGCATTGAACAACAGACTATCCTTTTTCTTTAAGGTTTGATACAACTCTGAACTTGTAGCTACCTGTGAAAACCCTACTAGGCTAAAAGCCATACATAAGATTGCTATGAACCATTTCTTAACCATTACTTTATAAATTTTATGGTTAAGGGATACTTAAACGTCTGCCCCTCATTGGTTCTAATAGTGGCCAAAATGGTGTATACCACGTTGATGATCACCAAAGCCACATGCAAGAGCCCGGTAATTCCCGCAGGCCAGAACAAACGTCCAAATCTAAAGTCATCACTGCTAATATGAATGTTTAGATTGTTAAGGTCACTAAGTCGATGGATTCCCAAGAAATTCCAATCGAACAGGTCCGGTAAAAAACCAATAAAGAAAGGAATGGTAATCAAGCTTACCACAACAGAATACAAAAACATACTGATTTGAAAATTCAGGGCTTGTTTTCCGTTGTAATCCACAAATTCATACTCTTTCTTATTGGCCGTCCATAAGATGAGCGGCAAAATGAAATTCCCAAAGGGGATAAAGTACTTGGAAAAAGTGGAGGCATGTATAATTGCCGACAAATTCCTTTCATGTTTGGTTAATGTAGTTGCCATTTTTTGATTGATGATTTTAACAGTTATATGGGTTTACCCATTAGCTTACGATGCAAATATATATCCAAAAGATGGTACTATGCAAAACAAAGTACTATAAATTAACATATTATTAACATTTATAATTAGAATTATTTTGCCTATTTTTCAACTCAAAACAAATACGTTATGGCTGCTTCCCCTAGTAAATTCAATACATTCACTTTTTTTAAGCTACCATCTGCTTGGTGGTGCGGGGTTCGCCTTAAATATATCGATGAGAAAAAGGCAGTCACTACAGTGAAGCATAAATGGGTTAATCAGAATCCCTTTAAAAGTATGTTTTGGGCGGTACAAGGCATGGCAGCGGAGCTAAGTACAGGAGCCATGGTCATTGACCAGATTCAACAAAGTGGACGTAAAATATCTATGTTGGTACAGAACAACAATGCCTATTTTGGTAAAAAGGCCACAGGACGAATTACCTTTACGTGTGAGGATGGACATTTGATTGCCGATGCCATTGCAAAAACGATTGAAACAGGGGAGGGGCAAAAGTTTTGGATGAAATCTGTTGGTGTGAATCAAGATGGTGTTGAGGTTTCTACCTTTAATTTTGAATGGACCATTCGTTTAAAAAAATAGGTGTTATGTGACCTTTTGATAAGAAATGTGTCAAAAAAACAAAAGAAAATAGGGGTTCCGGATAAGAAAAAGCGAGAAACCCTAAATTTTTAGTAATTTCAGCTTTAACTATACACTAATTAGAAATTAAACACCAAATGGGAAAATTCGAAATTAAAACAGGAAGCTCAGGTAAAACCATGTTCAACCTTAAGGCGGGCAATGGGCAGGTAATACTGACCAGTCAAAGCTACGAAAGCAAGGATGGATGTAAAAATGGTATTGAGTCTGTGAAAAAGAATTCTCAGGACGATGCACGTTTTGAGCGTAAAACGGCAAAAGATGGAAGCCCCTTCTTTACCCTAACAGCTACCAATGGACAAATCATTGGAAAGAGTGAAATGTACTCTTCTACAGACGCCATGGAAAATGGAATAGCCTCTGTAAAGAAAAATGCACCTGATGCTGATGTAGTGGATAATTCATAAGAGTTAATCCATATTTCAATTTATAAAAGAACAGTCCAACGGGCTGTTTTTTTATTTTTAGACTTCCTTTTAAAGAAGGTACTGTAACAAAATGTAAAAGTGACTCACCAATATATCGAATCTTAAAAATCAAAAAATGAACGCACACGAAATAGACTATGAAATTTATGGGGAAGAAATGCAATACGTTGAGATTGAACTCGACCCCCAGGAAGCTGTAGTGGCAGAGGCCGGCAGCTTTATGATGATGGATACCGACATTAAAATGGACACCATTTTTGGAGATGGGTCAGGACAAGATTCCGGAGTATTGGGCAAATTGTTCTCAGCTGGGAAACGCCTATTAACAGGAGAAAGTCTGTTTATGACCGCCTTTTTGAATGTGGGTGGCGGTAAGAAACAAGTCAGTTTCGCTTCGCCCTATCCTGGGAAAATAGTCCCAATAGATTTATCAGAACTAGGCGGTAAGTTCATTTGCCAAAAAGATGCTTTCCTATGCGCGGCCAAAGGTGTTTCGGTGGGAATAGAATTCTCTAGAAAACTGGGACGTGGTTTGTTTGGGGGAGAAGGCTTCATCATGCAAAAATTGGAAGGCGATGGTCTGGCTTTCGTGCATGCAGGGGGTGCTTTGGCCAAAAAAGAACTAGGACCTGGAGAAGTCTTGAAAGTAGACACCGGCTGTATTGTAGGTTTTGACCAGAGTGTGAATTATGATATAGAATTTGTGGGAGGCATCAAGAACACCATTTTTGGTGGTGAAGGCTTGTTTTTCGCTACGTTAAGAGGTCCAGGAACCGTTTATGTGCAGTCCTTACCATTTAGTAGATTGGCGGGAAGAGTACTAGCTGCAGTTCCAAGAGGTGGAAAAGATAAAGGAGAAGGCAGTATTTTGGGTGGCCTTGGAGACATGGTTATGGGAGACAGAGGCTTCTAGTCATTTTTTCAAAATATACTGAATTACCTAAGGTTTTAAAGAGCTCTTTTGCTATGTTCGCTTCATGAACTTTAAAGAGCTCTTCGATTTTTTACATCAGTTACAACAGAACAATTCCAAAGAATGGATGGATGCCAATAGAAAATGGTATACGTCCCTTCGCAAGGATTTCATAGCTTGGTTGGACGATTTGGATTATACCATGGCCAAATTGGATGAAGAGTATTATCCTACGCCTGGTAAAAAAGGGATAAACCGCATCAATAACAACCTTATGTTCCATCCCAATAAACCAGTTTACAAAGACCATTTTGGTGCAGGGTTGGACAAAGCTCCAAATTCAGCTGATTTTTACATTGAGGTAGGGGTAAAGCAATGTTTATTGGCTGGAGGATTTTGGAGACCTGAGCCCAAAACCCTAAGAAGTATTCGCGAGGGAATTGATTATAATGGAGAAGAGCTGCAAGCCATTTTGGATAAACCAAAGTTCAAAAGGTTTTTTGGCGAATTGTATGAAGATGAGAGGCTAAAAAAGCCTCCAAAAGGTTTCACTAAGGACCATCCCCATATTGAACTTTTAAAAAACAAAACCTTTGCTGTTGTGCATGAATTGGATAAGGAGGATGTTCTTAAGCCCAATTTCAAGGAAAAAATGAAAGAAGTTTATCTGGAAATGCTCCCTTTTCGAAGGTATTTGAATCAGGCGGTCTTTTTATGATTTTCAAAAAGCAGTATTATCAACCAGCCATGAATGATAGAAGCACGAATAATCTATCAAGTAGTTCTTCAGGGTCTCTGTTGTTTTCCAACATTCAAAAATATGTGCACTTAAATACCGATGAGGAGGAATTGGTTTGGAGTTTTTTCAAAACTGTCAATTACGCTAAGAAAGCTGTGTTTTTGCAACAAGGTGATGCATGTAGAAAATTCTATTTTGTGGAAAAAGGTAGTGTGAGAGCCTTTCATACCAACATTGAGGGTAAGGAGTCTACTGTAATGTTTGCAGTGGAAGATTGGTGGATTACGGATATGGGCGCTTTTTTAAATGAAAAATCGGCAAGCATTTCTATGGAAACCTTGGATGATTGTTTGCTTTTTGAGCTTGATTCACTATCCATGAAAAAGCTGCTTGAGGTAATCCCAAAATTGGAGAAGTACTTTAGAATTCTGTTCCAAAGAGCCTACATTAGAGAGCAACAAAGGGCTTTAGACGCTATTTCGATACCATTGGAAAAAAGATATCTGGATTTTCTGGAGAAATACCCCAAAATCGTCAAAATGGTGACCCAAAAACAAATAGCTTCTTATCTGGGGGTGACCCCGGAATTTTTGAGCACCATTAAGAATAGAATCCCGTCTTAAACTATCTTAAGCTTTTACCGGGAACAAATTCGTTCCTTTGGAAAAACAAAAGCAATGATGCTAATTATGATTGCCGGTCCCTATAGAAGTGGAACGGGAAATGACCCGAAGTTGATACAGCAAAATATGGAGAAACTGGAAGCCATGGCGCTACCTATCTTTCGCAAAGGACATGTGCCGATGATTGGAGAATGGGTTGCCAACCCATTGATAAAACTAGCGGGCTCAAAGCAAGTTGGCGATGCCATTTTTAAGGAACTGCAATATCCAACTGCACATAGGTTGCTTACAAAGTGCGATGGCATTCTTCGAATTGAGGGTGCATCCAAGGGTGCCGACCAAGATGTTGAATTGGCAAAGAAACTGGGTTTAAAGGTGTATTATAGCTTGGATGAAATACCTGAGGCAAATGGGTAAAGTACGTAATATTCGAAAGGAGTTGCTTTCGGACAACTGGTATTCTTTGAACAAAGTGACTTTTGAATACCAAAGACAAGATGGCGAATGGGAAACCCAAATTCGCGAAGCCTATGATAGAGGTAATGGGGCGGTAATTCTTCTTTACAATATTAAAAAAAAGACGGTCGTGCTAACAAGACAATTTCGGATGCCAACCTACCTAAATGGAAATATGGACGGAATGATGATTGAAGCCTGTGCGGGAATTTTGGAGAAAGGCAATGCGGAAGAAACCATTAAAATGGAGGTAGAGGAAGAAACAGGTTACAAAATCGAAAACGTTAAAAAAGTATTTGAATCGTACATGTCACCAGGCTCAGTGACGGAAATCCTCTACTTTTTTATTGGAGAATATGAAGACCATATGAAAGTCAGCGAAGGAGGGGGAGCAGCAGATGAAACCGAAAATATTGAGGTTCTGGAACTTCCTTTCGCAGAAGCATGGCAAATGATGACTTCCAATGAAATCCGAGATGCGAAGACCATTATGTTACTTCAATTCGCAAAACTGAATGGAATTTTTTCGTAATCCAACATTCTCTTAGGCAAAGTTTGGCCAAAAATGTATCATTTTTTTGTAACAATTCTATCACAAAAATAAAACAAATACGTGTAAAATATTGATAGTCAGCTGTTTGATTTGGAATTGGATTTTTTCTCTTTTAGACTAACCTCAAAATAGGATGTAAGCTGGTAAAGTGCTCATCGAACAAAATCTATGTAGATAGTCGTCAAGGGTTTGATGATTATCCAACAGATACCGAACTGGGTATCGTTGCGATCTAGTTGTCGTGCTTTTTAAGTTGTTTTGTTTGATGGAACTGGGAATTTTTCCGGTTCCATCTTTTTTGTGGGTACCTTGCAATACGGATGAAAGATATGAGCATAAAAAAAGTTGGATTGGGCGGAGGGTGCCATTGGTGCACGGAAGCTGTTTTTTCATCTTTAAAAGATGTCATTCAGGTGGAACAGGGTTTTATCAGTTCTGTAGAAGAATCCGAATTCTCAGAAGCTGTTATTGTACATTTTAATGAAGCTAGAATCTCTTTGAAGGACCTTATTGAGATTCATCTGTATACCCATAAGAGTACTTCAAATCACTCCATGAGAAACAAATACCGCTCTGCGATTTATGTTTTTAATCTGGAGGATTTTGAAAAATCAAACTTTATTTTGGATGAGCTTAAGAAGGAATTCGAAGAAGATTTGGTGACCCAAGTTGTACATTTTAAATCATTCAAACCGTCAGAAAAACAATTCAAGGACTATTATTATAGCGATTCCGAAAAACCTTTCTGTACCACCTACATCGTTCCTAAACTATCCCTTTTGATGAGAAAGTATGGCAAGTTGACGAACATCAAAAAAGTAGAAGCTAGTATCGCTCCCAAAGCGACATCAAAATGAGTTCAATTTCTTCCCTGACTTTTGAACTGGGCACTCTGAAATGGTTATTCATGCTGCTGAAAATGAGAATTTTGCCTGATTTTGTCTTAAGGTAGCCACTTAAATTATAGGTATTTCCCATACCGCCAGACTTGGCAAAAATATATCTTGGTTTTTGCAGCTCCTCCCAAGTTTCGATAGTTCCATCTCTATTCCAGGAGGGAAAGAGGGCAAAGAGTTTTTCGGAGGGTAGCTCTTCATACAATTTCTTCAATACATGGACCATCGATTCTGGCGTGAATAGATTGTACCGCGATAAGCCTGAACCATCTACCCATCGAGGTTGGTTTTTCAAATCGCTAAGTTCATTTTCCAGAATATGGGTAATTGTCTTTTTGGAGCTTAACGTGTCTGACAAGGTTGAGGAACACATCAAAAGTAATTGTTCTGCCAAAAAATTATCACTAACGTACATCATTCGCTTTGCAATGGAGTCCGTTTCAATGCCTTCCAGAATTTGTGGCTCACTGTTGGGGAATACCTTTGATATGGAAACATCTTGTTTCAATACATCCTCCAGCATTTTCTTGGTAAAGATTGGAGCGGTTATAAAAGGAATAGTGAGGGTGTCATTATTATTTTGATTTATATAAAACGTATTGGAGAATTCTTCTCTGCCAACCGGGTTGTTTTTTACATAAACACTATCATTTAAAATACTGGGGTAGATTCTTTTTTCGTTTTCAGGATAGGCGGTAAGCACGTTCCCATAAAGCGGAAAATCATTAATTTCAGGAGAGAAGTAGGTGTCGTAATCCTCCCAAGCCCAGCCGGGACCAAATCTGGGTATTTCGTTTTGGGGAAGCGAAAGAGAAATACCTTGCTGCTTTTTTAGAAAAAAAACTCCAAGGCTGTCATTAAAATAAGGATGAAGCGAGGCGGGATATCCAGTACCTTTTATATAGGTAGTATCATTTCTAAATACATATTTAAGCGCTGGTGCCTTTTTGGACAACATTTTCTTGGCGGCAAAGAGTGTAAAAATTTTCACATTGCTTGCAGGTATAAAATATTTATCACCGTTTGTGCTATGCAATACTTTTCCAGAGTTTGCATCTATAACTACTAGCCCATGAAACGAGGTCTCAAAGGGCTCTTTTGTGGACACTGAAGAAAATTTCGATAAAGGGGAAGAAGAACATCCTGCTAAAAACAAAATCAAACAAAAAATGCTGATAAACAGTGATTTATATAGGTATCTATAATGAGACGAATTCAACTTTTGTTTAATGTTTAACACGAATTTATTCAATTTTTAACTGTGTTGTTTTCTTAAAAAGTGGCTTTTTTCTTAATTTTAGCAAACAACCATTTAATTAAATAAGCTATTTTCTATGCCCAGAGCTATGTTAGATTACACCAAAACTGTCCTTCAGAAGGTGAGTTTTGATGCGAAACTCTTTGCAAAAGAATTGAAAAAAGCGGTTTCAAGGCTATTGCCAAATGAAATTGAAGAATTAAAAATCTGGTTACAGCATTTTATACTGGACAAACCAGAATTACAACCCACTTTACTACTTATAAAACACAACTAAAGGAGCCGCATTAGCGGCTTTTTTAGTTTTAGACTTGGAGTTAGGCACTTGCCAAGGGGCTAATTATTTTCACATCTTGAAAACGAATAGCTCCACGTACAATACTCGAAATAACATCCCGCAGGGCTTCGGTTATTTGAATTTTTAGCTCGCTTTTATGGTAGATTAAACTGATTTCTCGTGCAGGGTTGGGCTTGTCAAATTGCTTAAGCTTTTCCCTTTTTGAAGAATCCAGTTCCAAGGTGTTCAAATAGGGTAATAGGGTCATTCCCATACCTTCTTCCGCCAGGCTTACCAGTGTTTCAAAACTGCCACTTTCAATCTGGAATCGCTCTTCTTTCAGATTTTTTGGGGTCTTGCAAAGATTGATTACTCCATCCCTAAAACAATGCCCATCCTGTAATAAAAGAATATCGGAAACATCTAAATCCTCGGTGGTTAGCGATGTTTTCTTGGAAAGTCTATGGTTTTCAGGAACGTAGCCTACAAAAGGCTCATAGTACAATGGTCGTTCTTTAATGAACTCAATTTCAAGCGGGGTTGCGGCTATTCCTGCATCCAAATGTCCATCCAGAATATTCCGTATCAATGTATTTGTGGATTGTTCCTTAATAATAAGATTAACCTTGGGATACTTTTTTATGAACGTATTGAGAAACATAGGAAGTAGGGTGGGCATAACTGTAGGAATAATGCCCAAGGTGTAATCTCCCCCTATAAATCCTTTGTCTTGGTCAACAATATCCTTAATACGCTCTGCCTCAGCTACAATGTTTTTCGCTTGATCTATTATTTTTTGTCCTACATCTGTAATGGAAATAGGTTTTTTGCTTCGGTCAAAAATGAGAATATCCAATTCGTCCTCTAGTTTTTGAACCTGCATGCTCAAAGTAGGTTGGGTAACAAAACTCTTTTCGGCAGCCAAGGTGAAGTTTCTATGTTCAGCTACAGCCAATACATATTGTAATTGGGTTATCGTCATGTATTATAAGATTTAAGTATAAAAATAGAAAAAACCATTGATTTCACTTATGATTAAACAAAAAAATAATTGAGAAAGTTTCGATGGTTTTATGACCGAAAGAATCTCGTCCTTGCTTGGTTGATTTCTACCTGTCAATATGAGTTTAGTATTACTTCAAAAAAGAGTTTTGATACAAAGCAAAAGGGTACGCCAATGGCATACCCTTTTTAAAAGGATTCTTAAATGAGAACTCTAAAATCGAATATTGAATTCTAAGTCTTCCTGTGCTACCTCAAATTTTGCGTCAACAAAGTTGGGTGGGCCTAAACTCATCTCATTACCGGACATACCATAACTTTCTGAGGGCATACCGTTTTCTTGGTAGTCCATTCTACGGTTTTCATTTGTATCATGTAACGCCATGATAGCGTAAGTTCCTGGTGTAACATTTTTAAAAGTGAGTGAGACTTTTCCATCCTCAATGCTGCTTTCTAGATTTTGGATGCCTGGTCCTTTCATAAAAGTGTCTTCCGTATGAAGAGTTGCCATCACCTTGCCGTTGTCATTGAGAACATTGTCAATGGTTATGGTAATGTTTACGCCATCGGTTTCTTGAGCGTGACCAATCAATTGAACAAGAAAGAATGCGAGTGCTAAAGCTAAAGATTTCATGATATGTTGTTTTTGTTGTTAATGATGCTCCAAAGATTCTTCTATTATGGGAGGATACAAATCAAGAATGACCGAGTTGTGGTTTTTACCGACTGAATTGTAATCAAAAAAGACATCTTCAATTCAGTCGTCCAATTTTACAGTTGGGTCAGTTGAATTGGAAAAGGAGAATGTGCTGTTTCAAATTTGCTCCATCAAATAACGAACAGCCATGAAAAACTTAGTATTCTTTCTTCTTACAACATTAGGCGCCAACATTCTATCAGGACAGACCGTGATTTCGGGAACAGTTACTGATACCAAGAATAATCCCATTATAGGAGCAAACGTATATATTGAAGGTACCTATGATGGCGCATCGACCACAGAGAATGGAAGCTTCGATTTTGAAACTTTTGAGGAAGGTACCCAAACTCTTGTGATATCCATGCTTTCATACGAAGCACATTATGAAGTTGGAGACGTGACCTATCTTAAGGAATTGAAAATTCAGCTTCGCGAAGCTGTCAATTCACTTACCGGTGTTACGTTAACTGCCGGGACCTTTGAAGCCGGGGACAATTCGAAAGTATCCGCTTTAAAACCTCTGGATATCGTTACTACTGCCGGCGCCGTTGGTGATTTTGTGGCGGCCCTGCAAACCTTACCGGGCACCACATCGGTTAACGAAGATGGTCGTCTTTTTGTTAGGGGCGGTGATGCCAACGAGACCCAAGTATTTATCGACGGGCTACGCGTTTTTCAACCTTTTAACGCAACGGCGAACAATATTCCTACTCGTGGGAGATTTTCCCCTTTCCTATTTAAGGGGATTACTTTCAGTACCGGAGGGTATTCTGCGGAATATGGGCAAGCATTATCGAGTGTACTCCTTTTAAACACAACTGATTTGCCCGACCAAGATAAAACAGACATTTCAATTATGTCAGTAGGTGGCGGTGTGGGGCATACCAAAATTTGGGGAAACACTTCTTTGAGCGTCAACACTTCCTATATTAACCTATCTCCTTATGAAGCATTAATACCTTCAACCCAGGGCATTCGTTGGAACAGCCCCTATGAATCCATTGCCGGAGAGGCTGTCTTTAGAAGAATAGGGGATAAGAGCACTTTTAAAATGTATACCGGTATCAATAGGGCGAATCTTGATATTGAACAAGAGGATATCAATTTTGATGATTTTGTCCGTTTCCAACTGACCAATAGCAATCTTTATTTCAATACCTCCTACAAGTATTTTTTTGAGAACGATTGGACCGTTACTTCCGGCGCGGCAATATCAAGGGACGGTAATGATATAGGATTGGAGGAAAGTAATGTGGATGCCCGTGAAACCGCATCACATTTAAAATTCAAATTAAGAAAAGGATTTAGCAATAGGTTCAATATCAGTTTTGGCTCAGAATTCTTTTTTAAGAACTATACTGAAGATTTTTCCGATAATACAGGCTTTGAGGCCCAAAACAATTTCGATGACCGCCTGTGGGCAGGTTTTGCGGAAGCGGATATTTTCTTCAGCAATTCATTTGCCATGAAGTTGGGCCTGCGTGGTGAACAGAGCAGCATCATTGATTCTTACACTTTGGCGCCAAGAATGTCATTGGCTTATAAAACAGGTGAAAAAGGACAGTTTTCATTGGCTTATGGAGACTTTTACCAGAACCCATTAAATGAAGTATTGCGGTTCAATCCAGAACTGAACAGTGAAAGAACATCACATTACATCTTAAATTATCAGTATTTAAATGAAGGTAGAACCTTTAGAGCAGAGGCATATTACAAGGATTATGATGATTTGGTAAAGTTTGATACGGAGCAACCTATGTTTAATTCGGATTTTTCAAACACGGGTTTGGGCTATGCAACAGGGTTGGATGTTTTCTGGAGGGACAACAAGAGTATCAATAATTTGGATTACTGGGTTTCTTACTCATATTTAGATACCGAAAGAGACTATAGAAACTTTAGGGACACCGCAACGCCCAATTTTGCCCCTGGACATAACCTGTCCATTGTAACCAAGTATTGGGTAGATGATTTGCGTTCCCAAATTGGATTATCCTACAACTATAATTCAGGAAGACCCTATGATAATCCTAACACTGAAGCTTTTTTGGCTGAAAAGACCCGTTCTTTCAACAATGTGAGCTTAAGCTGGTCATATCTGATTGACCAACAAAAGATTTTGTTTATATCCGTAAACAACATTTTAGGCTTTGAAAACATAAATAACTATCAATATGCCAACACCCCAAATGTGGATGGTGTTTTTGATAGGAGGGCCATTACTCCGGCGGCAGATAGTTTCTTTTTTGTCGGGTTCTTTTGGACCATTAGCACAGATGGTAAGAGCAATCAGTTGGACAATTTATAGAAGCTGGCCTTTACTCTATAGTGTATACCATTTGGATATCGCAACGTTCATAGGGAGAAGTAAAACCTTCCATTTCAACAAAACCTAATTTTCTGTATAACTTAAGAGCTGGTACTAACTTGGTATTACTTTCCAGGTAAACCGTTGAGGCGCCTAATTGTTCAGCCTTTTTTATAATGTGTGTACCCAAGAGAAATCCAATACCTTGACCTTGTTCCAGAGGGGAGACCCCCATTTTGGCCAATTCAAAATCGTATTGGGAATCTTTCATTTTAATCAGGGCACAAACGCCAACCACTGTTTCTCCCTTTAATGCCACAGCGATATATCCACCATTGTCCAAAATGTACTCTTTCGGGTGGTCCAAAGCTTGATAATCCATTCGTTCCATCTTAAAATATTGGGAAATCCAAGCTTCGTTCAGTTCCTTAAAATCGGAAGCATATTTCATCTCAAAAGGTGCAATCTGAATCTTATTGGGAGGCATGAATAGAAGTTTTATCGTCGTTTAGGACATCAAATTAAAAGCATAAATGGCAAACGCACAGTGTTTTGCAATGCAATTCTTAATAAAAAGAAGCGTTTTATTAATGGATGGGTGTTAGTTATGCTTGTTAAGAGTGTTAATTAACACCAGTTCATCGATAAAATTGGTTTTTTACCGAAAAAATAAATAACATTACAATAAAGTTAATAGAAAATCTCTTACAAGAAGTCCCAAACTTACTGATGAGAAAACAACATTACGACATACCTGTTCCCCCAGGTCCGCTTAACCTACATAAAAAAGAAAGGCTATGGTTAAAAAACTACTCACCCCTACACCTCATATACATAGATTGCTTTTATATGGATTGGTAGTCCTATTTTTTACAGGCAACAGCCCCCAATTTTATGCCCAAGAGGCTAATCCATATGTAAGCTATGATGTACCTTTTCAGAATCTGTTGAAATTCAATCGGTTTTTGATTAACCCTACATTTTCCACGGTAAGGGAAGACAAGACCTACGTGAACCTGTTTCATAGAAGTCAAGGAGCTGACTTTAACGATAATCGACAGAATTACTTTTTAAGTTATAGCGGTCGCATCAAAGACAACATTGGTCTGGGACTTAGTTTATACAACCAACAAGAAGGGGTGATTACCAACTTGGGTGTTATGGCCAATTATGCCCATGGCGTCCAATTGGGAGAAAAAAGCAATTTGAGCTTTGGTGTTAACATTCCTTATTATGTGAGCAGTTTTGATGCGGATAGGGCAGTTGCCTTACAAGATGACCCTGTTTTGAGTGAAGCCTCAGAAAGTGCAATTATTTCTTTCCAACCTGGTCTCAACTTATCCCTTGGAAAGTTTGACTTTGGTGTTTTTGCTCAGAACCTTTTGGACTATGACATACGTACTGGAGAGTCCTTATCGGAATTTAATGAAAAAACATTTTCAGGTCATATTCAATTTGCCCATGAATTTCAGAATGGAGCAGGAGTTTTTGAAGATGGCCGTTTGCTTCCTTTGGCTAGGGCTCGTTTTGAGGGTTCTCAAGACCCTATTTTTGGGGGAGGGTTGATTTTGGACCTTCCTAAATTAGGATGGTTACAAGGCGGATATGACCAGTTTTACGGTGTTTCTGCTGGTACCGGTTTCAACCTTAACCGAAGATTGTCCTTTGGATATAATTTTGAGAAAAACGTCAATAATAATCTCAGCAATCTAGGGGTTACCCACGAAGTATCCATTGCTTTTTCATTCATTCCAACGAAATCAGCAGCTTTGGCCTCCAATGATGAGCAAACACAGAAAGTGGTTCAAGGAACTTTTGGGGGAGATGAAAAGGAAAAGAAGAAATCATCCAAGAATAAGTTGAATGCCAAAACCAAATTACGTCCGTCCAATAAAGAGGACTTGGCATATTGGGAAGAGCAGGTAAAAAAGCTACAGGCACTACAAGAAGATAATTATGCGGTCATCAATGAATTGATTTTTAGATTGGATTCCTTGGAAGAAAATAGACAAAAGGAATTTGAACAAAGATTTGAATTGGTCATGCGCATGGTGAAACAGCAGACCGGGGATAAGAATCCTAATGTAGAAGAAGCTGCAAAAAACCTGTATTTGGCAAAAAAGACGGATTTAGATTCCCTAAAAAAGGAGTATTCAAAATCCAGTTTGGCGGAAAACAAAGAACCCAAGAAAGAAGTTAAAGGCACATTTAATGGAGGAGCCTTCAAACCCATTGAAAAGTACATCAACTTGGATGGAGTGGGTCAAGGTCATTATATTGTGGCCAATGTCTTCAAAAATGAGGCGTACCTCAAACGTTTCATGCAAAAGTTAAAGGACCAAGGTCTAACTGCAAATTATTTTAAAAATCCAGAAAACGGACTTAATTATGTCTACCTGGCCAAATATCAAGAGAATGAAGGTGCTTATGAAGCGTATCGTTCCAAGATGGATGGTAAGTACACGGATGAAATTTGGATTATGCATGTTGACAACCCAAGGTATTCCAACTGGGCCAAGAGTCAGTGGTTGGATAATGAGTAGGCGCTTAGGGGTCTGATTCTCTCATTTTTTTTGCAATGAGTTGACTCCCTGCATCGTTTCTTCCCGCAAGTTCTTCAATAATTTTATTGTGGTCCTCTGCGCGGGTCTGTGAAAGCTTATAAGCGGCTTGAATTTCTTCAATTTGTATGGTGAAACCAACAACCCCTTTTACTTGTCTCAAAGTTTTTGGGGACATATCGTGCAGGGATATGGGATTTTCCGAATCCTTTTCATATTTATCCACCAAATTATGGAGAAAGGCCATGGTTTTTTCTTCGCTCAACACCTTAAGCGTACCATAAATGTGCACTGCAACATAATTCCAAGTAGGGACCTCTTCCTCCTTATACCAAGAAGACGATACATAGGCATGTGGACCATTAAATATGCAGAGTACTTTTGAATCGGAGTCAAACCCTCTCCATTGAGGGTTAGCTTTGGCGATATGCCCTACTAGAATATCATTTCCGCCAGAGTCCTTGTCAAGTTCAAGAGGTGTATGTGTGGCCCAAGGTCTACCATCCAGCTGATTGACTAAAATGCCAAAACTGTTTTGGGCAATAAACTCCTTGATTTCGGCAACATTTTCATTTTTATAATAGTGGGGTATGTACATGTAAAACTGCTCTAAAGTTTAAAAATAACACAAAAAAGGGGAGAATAATCTAAGGTTTCATCATGTCTTCTCTGGATTCCACCTACAATTCATCCTAAGAAAAGCACAGTTCGGTATTTCCTTTTATAAGATTTCCTGCACCCATTGGATATTTGAACCTATAATCAAAAAACAAACAGTCCTTAATCCAAAACTTAAAACAAATTAAAATCAATTGAAAAGATGAAAAAAACAGTTATCGTAGCATTGTTATTTGTGGGATGGGCCCAAGCCCAAGACCAATATACCAAGGGTATGGAGAAGGCATTCTCACTATGGAAAGACCAAAAAACCACTCAGGCCTCCAATCTATTTGAACGAATTGCCATGGCCGAGCAAGACAATTGGTTGCCTCACTATTATGTATCCCAGATAAATACGATTATCTCTTTTGGAGAACAGGACAAGGAAAAACTAACACAGCAATTGGAAAAGGCCAAAGAGTTTTTGGATTTAGCCAAAGCCATATCTCCGGATAATCCTGAGTTGTTGGTACAGGAAGCTTTAATCAATACAGCTTGGATATCATTTGATGGAGCAACCTATGGAATGACATTATCTGGAAAAAATGTACAGTTGTACCAAAAGGCTATGGAGTTGGCTCCAAACAACCCGAGAGTGGTTTATTCCAAGGCTAGTTGGGATATGGGAGCTGCCCGTTATTTCGGAAAAGACACAGCTCCATATTGCAAGGATGTGGAAAGGTCCTTGGAACTTTTTGCTACCTTTAAATCTGATATTCCCTTTTATCCCAAATGGGGAAAAAAAGAAGCTAATCAGATTTTGGAGCAGTGTAAGTCATAGTTCATGAAGAAATTTCTAAAAGTTTTACGATTTTCTTTGATTATTACTTTGATAGTCGCCTTCCTAGTCATTTTTGTATTTGGGGATGGCGATTATTCCTTTGATAGTATTTTAAGGGACACAATTATCAGTTTTATTTTTTCTTTTGGTCTTACCGTGGTCAATTCGTATTACTATGATGGCTTAGATATACGATACAATTGGGAAAAAACTCCAAAAATGCGATTGCTGGTTGGAGCACTCGGTTCTTTTGTACTTACCATAATTACCTATGGAATTTTACGATATCTCATCCAACTATATTTTACTGGAATTTCGTTTATCACTTTTTTGAAAGAAGAAAGTTTTGATACCTATATCTTTCCTTTGGTAATTACTATTATTGCTTCTTTGTCTATCCATG
Organism: Flagellimonas meridianipacifica; assembly: GCF_003001695.1. Lineage (GTDB taxonomy): Bacteria > Bacteroidota > Bacteroidia > Flavobacteriales > Flavobacteriaceae > Flagellimonas > Flagellimonas meridianipacifica. The sequence continues at coordinate 733,455 of NZ_PVYX01000002.1, forward strand.
TTTTTTATTTCTACAGGGCTTTACAGAAGCAGGAGGTAAAAAAGCAACAAATTATAGCTGGTACTGCTTCGGCACGCTTTGATGCACTGAAGAACCAATTGGACCCCCATTTTTTGTTTAACAGTCTTAATGTGTTGACCAGTCTTATTGATGAAGACCCCAGACAAGCTCAAAAGTTCACCACTTCCCTTTCAAAGGTGTACCGTTATGTTTTAGAACAAAAAAACAAGGATTTGGTAACCGTAAATGAAGAATTGGATTTTGCAAGAACCTACGTTAGTCTGCTTAAAATGCGTTTTGAAGACAGTATTGTTTTCGATATTCCTGAAAAAGCCAGTAATCCAGACGCAAAAATTGTCCCTCTTTCACTTCAACTTCTTTTGGAAAATGCAGTGAAGCATAATGTGGTTACTTCTTCAAAGCCACTGCATATAAAAGTTTTTGAAAAAGGAGGGGAGCTTTTGGTAAGCAACAATCTACAGGAAAAACAAGTGGTGAAAAAAAGTAGTGGTGTAGGGCTGCAAAACATTCAGCAACGCTATGCTATTCTTACGGATAAGGGTGTTGGTATCAATAAAACACACTCAGATTTTGCAGTGTCACTTCCAATGCTTACCCAGCAGATATCCGTTGTTATGCCCAAACAGGAAGAGTTTATAGAAGAGAAACGATACTTGAAGGCAAAAGAACGTGTGGAAACCCTAAAAGGGTTTTATGGAAACCTAATATCCTACATTTTTGTTATTCCTTTTTTGTGGTGGCTCAATTTTAGAACAACCACTTTCCTTTGGGCCATTTTCCCCACCGTTGGTTGGGGTTTTGGAGTGATTGCCCATGGCATGGAAGCCTATGGCTATAATCCGCTTTGGGGTAAGCGTTGGGAAGAGAAAAAAATTAGGGAACTAATGGAGAAGGACGATTTTTAAGGTCAAAATCACGCGAATTCTTCTACTTTTTCAATCTATCCCCTAAAATCTACAATTCGGTAAAACCCTTTTCCAAAACCTCCCAAAGATGATGAAATTTGGTATGTAATTAAAAATCAAACTTAAAACATATCAAAATGGAAAACATCACAGATTACAAGTATAGAAGAGCAAAAGAGCAAGTAGAATGCATCAAAGGGTTTTATTCGAACCTCACAGCTTATGCCATTGTAATTCCCCTATTGGCTTATCTAAATTATATGACCAGCAGTTTCCCCTGGATTATTTTCCCTGCGATTGGATGGGGGATTGGATTAGTGGGTCATTGGATGAGTGCTTATGATAAAAACCCATTCCTAGGAAAAGGATGGGAGCAGCGTAAGATTAAAGAACTAATGGAGAAAGATCAATTTTAATGTAATTTTAGAGAACTAACCAATAACGTAGCATCATGGAACCTAATACAAACGAAGCCAAATATATTAAAGCCAAGGAGCGTGTAGCCAAAATGCGTAAGTTTTATGGGAGTCTAACTTGGTATTTGGTTGTTATTACAGGTCTAGGGGCCTTAAATTATTATCTAAATGAATGGAGCTATATGTGGTTCCTTTGGGCTGCCTTTGGTTGGGGTATTGGTCTTTTTTTTCAGGCGATAAAGGCATTCAACCTGAATCCTTTTTTCGGGAAAGCCTGGGAAGAACGGAAGATTAGGGAATATATGGACAAAGAAGAGGACAACGAAATCAAAAAATGGAGATAATCATGGAAAATTTTGAAAACGATAAATTCAAGCGGGCAAAAAAAAGGGTAGACGAGATAAAAGGCTTTTACATACACTTGGCTGTCTATGTAGGTGTAAACATATTTATCCTAGCCAATATTGTTGCAAGGTCTGACTCCTTTTGGGAATGGGGCCATTTTGTAACACCAGTTTTATGGGGTGTAGGTTTGCTCTTTCATGCAGCCCATACCTTCAAATACAATCCTTTTTTTGGGAAAAACTGGGAAGAGCGTCAAATACAGAAGTTTATGGACGAGGATAGGGAGGAGGCCAAAAAGTATAGACGATAAGCTGCTGAAAAAACCACCATTACTTTTAAATTTCTTAAAAAGACATGAACGTAATCATTATTGAAGATGAAAAACCAGCCGCAAGACGATTGAACAGGTTATTGGCTGAACTCGATGTAGAGGTGTCGACCATGCTCCATTCAGTGGATGAAGCTGTGGATTGGTTCCAAAACAACCATCACCCCGATCTTATCTTTTTGGACATTCAATTATCCGATGGGTTGTCCTTCGAAATTTTTGAAATCATTGAGGTAAAAAGTGCCATCATTTTTACCACGGCTTATGATGAATATGCACTACAAGCTTTTAAGTTGAACAGCATCGATTATTTGTTAAAACCCATAGATGATGAAGAGCTTGAAAGCGCGATTAAAAAGTTTCGTGAACTGAAGCCTGAGCACCAAAAAATTTCTGTTGATTTCAACGATATAAAAAAGTTGCTGACCAACCCTTTGGAACGTGAGTACAAAAAAAGATTTACGGCTAAAGTAGGGCAGCATCTTAAGATAATAAATGCAGATGAGGTGGAATGTTTTTATAGCGAGAACAAGGGTACTTATGCGGCAACTTTGGATGGAAGAAATTATCTCTTGGATACAACTTTGGAAAATCTTGAAGAAGAATTGTCGCCACAAACTTTCTTTAGGGTAAGCAGAAAGTTTTATGTGAACATCAGCCACATAAAAGATATCATTTCTTACACAAATTCTAGGCTTCAAATTAAGCTGAATCGCTTCAACGACCAAGAAATCATTGTAAGTAGAGAGCGAGTAAAAGATTTCAAGTTATGGTTGGAGTAAGATTTTATAATAAATTGGAATTCAAATATTTAAAACAGGTAAAAAACTATTATAAGTTTTTCTTATACCTGTAAATTTAAGCCAATTTTCTAGTTTTCCTCTATTCGGTTGTCGTCAAAGGCCGAGGGCAGCAATTTAGGAATTAATTTTATAAAAATAGGCAATAAAACGGCACCACCGGGCAGCATAAAAATAGCCAATGATGGTATGGTTTTAAAAATATCCAGGAGTTGATTTTGCATTTTTCTCCGCTCCTCGGGAGTAAGTTCTTTGACCGTGGATTTGGATAAAAGTGAAACCAATTCTTTACTTTCTGTAAGTTCTTTTTTTAATCTTTTACTGTTTCGCAAAATTAATTTACTCACGTTTTTGGACATGCCTTGGTAAAACTGAAAAGCCACATTTTTATCACTTAGATACCCGATTCTTGACTTGTTTTTTTCGAAGAAATTTATAACCAAATTCATTGAGTTTTCAACCTCAATAATTGATTTTCCCAAGTCCTTTCCCAGCTCAAAAATGTAATTGGATTCTGTTAGGTCAATCGACTTATCTTCCCAAATGGTGAGACAGGCCATATCCAAAAAATAGTTCTTTTCTTCCTGGGTAAAATTTAACGCCAAAAGGTCTCGATATGTGCCATCAAAATCAGCTTCATTTAAGTCAACATAGGTTAACGAGGAAGCCAATAATTGAATGAATTTAGCATCATTTTTATTGGCCTCTTTGGAATTTAAACTATGGTAAGCAATGTTCATGGTAACATACTCGAGTAGTTTTGCATGTTCCATTCCGGATTTTTTTCCGTTGAGATACGTCCTAAAAATAAGAACATCAACAAAGAGCAAGGAATTGGTTATACTGTTTCCAAAGGCCCTACTGAAAGCGCTTCCTCCCAAATAAATGCGTGAATCAATTAGTTTTTCCAACTGGGATTCTGTGCGCTTTGCGCTCAATATCTTGTTCAAAAATGATATTTTACCCACCTCCAATGACTTATAATAAGCAAAAACAATATCCACAAAGTCATTGAAATTGTTGTTTTTTCTCTCCAATTGAAAGGTCAAATACAGTGCAACCAGTAAGTTGATTTTGGCAATCTCGTCTTCCGTTAACTTTAGTTCTGTTGATATGAGTGGGAATACATCAATATGGATTCCATATACAAAACCTATTTTTTTGAGGTGCAGATAAAGCTCATCCTGACCGGAGAGGTGTATAGGTTGTTTCTGGACCAAATGGCCAAATTTGTTTATCCAGCCTGTTGCGGAAGGGTTCATTGGTCAAGCAGGTTACACTTAGGGAGTACAAAATAGCAGATTTTTCTGAAGGAATGAATCGAAACGTATCAAAATTCTATTAAGAAAATTTTAACAATCCAATACCAAACCCTCCCTAATAAACTTCCGTAGGTAGGGGCGTATTAATATAAAATCCAAATAACAAAATGAAAAAAACAACTAAGCTTCTAACTGGGGCTTTGGCCTTACTACTGGTTTCTGCGATTTTTGTAGCAGCAGACCATATTGATGCGCCAAGTTCCACGGCAACTACATCGGATATTGCCGATTTCTTTGCCTTTGAACCTTCGGAGGGTTCAGATAACACCGTTTTTGCAGTAGACCTGCAATCCGATGTACTCCCTGAACTTCCATTTGGCAGTTTTGACGAAGATGTACTTACCGAAATCAATATTGACCTGGATGGTGATTTGATTGAAGATAGAGTCATCCAGGCCATAGCTAGAGATGGGAGAATGTATTTTTTTGGACCTGCATCACCAGCTCAAACCGGTTTGAGTAGCCAGGTACTTACTGATTCTCCCCTTGGGGATGTTGAGATTTCAGACGCAACACCCGTGGTAGAAACTACTGCTAGCGGTGTTTCTTTGTTTGCTGGACCTAGGCAAGACCCTTTTTTCTTTGATTTCTTTCAATTTAATGCCGTGATTTCTCCAGAACTGGATTCTGCAGTAGGAGGATTTTTGCCCTCGGATGAGGCGACAGATACTTTTGACGGAGCCAATACACTCTCTATAATCATTGAAATTCCAAACTCGCTCTTAGGTTCTCCAACCGCTACTAATCCTTTGGGTCTGACGGTATACAAAACATGGGTGACCACCAATAGAAAACAATAACTACTAATTGAACATAAAGATGAAAACACAACTGATAAAGATATTTTTTGCCTCATTTTTAATGGGACTCTTGACGGTGTCCTGTAATAATGATGATGACGTTATGCTACCGGATGATATGGGAATGGAAGATGATGGAATGATGATGGAAGATGATGGTATGATGGGAGTTGACTTTTCTGGAACTTTCGCTCAAGTAGATTATATGGGCAGGCCGGGAATTAATACCACGTTGAGCTTTGATATGGAGGGACAACCTAGTGTAAAAGATGCACATAACGTGACCATCCCCTCCGAAATGGTTGCCACTTTCCAGCCTGGATTCCAAGCACGATTGGAGCAATATCACGATGTATATGCCTTGAAGTTGGGATTGGACCCTATGGCGGTGGATTATGAAAACAACATTTTAGGCCTTACCGCTGAGCAACTGACCACTGTCCTGGCCGCAGATGCTTTGGATGTGGCTCCAGATTTACCAACAACGTACTTTAATCCAGGAACGGATTTCGATAATGATGGAATCATTTTGGTTCCTGATGGTGATGAAGTGGCATTAACGGGAAGAACTCCTAGTGACGATATAATTGATGTTTCATTGATTCTGTTCTTTGGTGGTGCCCAAGGGGATAGGTTCAGCGGACAGGATCTGGATGATGATGGTACTGCCGACCTTCCTCGATTAACATCGGATGGGGTTGGATTGACTGCCGATATCTCGACTGATTTCCCTTATTTGGGAGACCCTGAATAGGAAATTGCTATGAAAGAGAGGGGAGGGACATTATGAACCTCCCTTTTTTATCCACTAAAACAAAAGTCACATCATGAAAAGAATATTCACACTACTGGCATTAGCTCTGCTAATTTCTTGCTCAAAAGAAAAAACATCGATAACCAATATCAACGATTACAATAAATACCTGAAAACTTCAGATGTTGAGAACACATCAAAATTCTTTGAACTGTGGAATGGTAAAATTAAATCCGATAGTTTGCAGACCCTGGCTCTTGGCAATGTTGCAAAGGAGTATGGCCGTTTTTTCAAAACATCGGGAGATATAGAATATTTGAAAAATGCGGAACGTGCTTTGAAAAAAGCATTGGATGAAGCTGCGATTGGAAAATCAGGATATTTAAGAGCCTTGGCCCGAAATTATATAGCTCAACATCGATTTAAGGAAGCCTTGGTACTGGCCCAAAAAGCAAGAGAAATGGGAAGTGGTGTTAACGCTTCGCAAAGTCTTTTGTTCGATTTGCACATGGAATTGGGGAACTATACAACAGCATCAAAGTATCTGGACAGCATCCAAAACCTATCAGATTTTGGATATCTCATTCGCGTAGCAAAATGGAATGACCATAAGGGAGATTTGGAAACTGCCATCCGTTTTATGGAAAAAGCCAAGGAGAAAGCAGATTCTTCAAAAAATCTAGGACTGCGTTTATGGGCGTACACCAACTTAGCAGATTTTTATGGGCATGATGGACGGATTGAAGATGCATACGGCCATTATCTTATGGCGCTTCAATTGGATTCAAATAATGCTTATGCAAAAAAGGGAATTGCTTGGATTGTATTCTCATACGAACGCAATCCTCAGGAAGCTCTCCGCATTATTGAGGCGGTGGAGAGAACAAATCAATCTCCAGATTTAGATTTGTTTAAAGCAGAAGTCGCCGAATATATAGGAAACGAAGAGATTAAAGCTAAAGCTCTTGAGGATTTCCACACCAAGGTTCAAAATTCATCTTATGGGATTATGTACAACACCCATAAAATTGAATACTATTTAGGAAAAGGAGAGGTAACACATAAAGCTTTGGAGATTGCAAATGCAGAGATTACCAATCGCTCTACTCCGGAAACCTATGATTTGTTGGCTTACAGCTATTTACAGGATGGCAAGAATGCGAAGGCCATGGAATTAATGGAAACGCATGTGAAAGGAAAAACCTTCGAGCCTATGGCACAATATCATATGGCACAGATTTATAAGGCTAATGGGTACCTTGATGATGTTGAGGCTTTAAAAGAAGAATTAATGGAAGCTTCATTTGAATTGGGTCCAAATATGGAAAAAGCCATTCAAGAATTATGATGTAGTAATCTAGTGTTTTGTTTAGGATTGTTTTGATGAACGCCATAGGGTATACTTATGGCGTTTATTCATTTTCCAATACATCCTTAGGTTCTTCATCTTCATGCGATAAAATTTCTATGCCTTTTTGAATGACCAAGTTTGTGGGTATGGTAATGCTACGGCCATCATCAGTTCGCATATAAAGGTAAAACCCGCTTATATCCTCAACTTTTCCTGTCCAGTCAAAATCCTTGTCCAAAACGCGTATTCTATCACCCAAACGCAAAGGATGACTAAAAAATAGAATCACACTGGCAGTAAGATTGGAAAGAATGGACCACTGGGCCACAAAACCAATCCCAACAATGGCTAATATTGATGAAATAAAAACGGAGAATTCCTTTAAATCAACACCCCATACTAAGGTAATGGCTATTAAAGCAAGTCCATAGAAAAACAGATTGCTCAAATAGAAAATAACCTTTCTACTGTTCATGTTTATGGCACTGATTTTTCCAAATCTTCTAATAGCTCTCTTGGCCAAAGAATTGATGGCAAAAATGAGTAGCAATAATAAAATGGTAATCAGAATCTGAAATTTGTATGACATCAATCCTTCCATATTCAATACGAATTTGTAGACTGCAAAATACCAATTAATTCTTGTCTGTTTTTTAGGTATTCCACATCTGGGTTTTTAAGACAGCAAAGATGCTAAGCTGTATTTTTCACCAATGATAAAGGTCATATTCTTAGAATATATGGTGAACTAGTTTTGACAAAACTTTAAAAAAGCAACGATGAGAAAACTAGGGATTTGTTTGATGATGGTACTTTTAGGTACGGCCAATTTTGTTTTGGCACAGGATCAACCCAGCAATGATGATTTTAGTAAATGGCAATTTCGTCTAAGGGGTATTGTGGTAACTCCAGACGAAAGTGCAGATATTGAGGCCATAGGGGGTGATGCGTCCATTTCTACGGCTTTTGTACCAGAATTCGATATATCTTACTTTTTTGATGAGAATTGGTCTGTGGAATTGATTTTGGCCACGGCAAAACACGATGTGGAAGCGGTTGAAACAGCTGCAGGAGATATAGACTTGGGCAGTGTATGGTTACTTCCACCAACCCTTACGGGGCAATATCACTTTACTGGAGGAGATTTCGTTCCCTATCTGGGTGCAGGGGTCAACTTTACCTTGTTCTACGGAGTGGATGAAGGTCCGGTGGCAGATGATGTGGATTACGACTCGTCCCTAGGCTTTGCACTACAGGGAGGGCTTGATTATATGCTCAATGACAAATGGTTCTTGAATATAGATGTTAAGCGCTTATTCTTGAGTACGGATGTAACCGTAGATGCAACTAGTGCGCTTGGAGCTACAGTTGGCGCCGATGTGGATATCGATCCTTGGATTATCGGTTTTGGCGTAGGGGTTAAATTATAGGGTTTTACAATAAAAGCGGCTGTCTAAAAAGAGAGGGTATCGTCATTCTGAATTCATTTCAGAATCTCAATATTATCAAATACGAATATTGAAGAGAACCTGAAACAAGTTCAGGTTGACGCAACCATACTTTTAGACAGCCGCTTTTTTATGTGTTTAATGAACTTTAAGGTCCTACGGTACCCAAAGTATACAATTGTTCTAAGGTGGGAGTTTCACTTCCTCCTTCAGGTTCCAGAGTAATACCGAAAGCTTGCGATTCATTGGTGTTTTCCAAAGTAAAGAGCTTATCCTCATTGGAATCAAAATCGGAAAGAAGTCCGATACTAGTCGGTGTTAATGGATTTAAAGTAAGCGACCAAACCTGGTAATCATACCCCTCTGGCGGTGAAGGGAGACCTTGAGCATCGATGGTAACCACTTCATTTGAAGCATTCCAGAATACTTTGGCATATGATGCCGGCGAGACCTGCTGACCCTGTAGCAAAACTACACTTACGTCCTTGTTCCTAAGTTCTTCAAGAATGGTTTCTTTGTTGGTTATCTCCAATTTTATGTTTGACAGAGAATCCTTCAATTGTTCCATCGTTTTGTTGGTCACTTCAATATCAGATTTCAATTCGTTGTTCTGAAGATATGTCCAAACCAATCCAATGGCCAAAATGATGGAGGCAGTCCATCCTAGATAAGTGACCCAACCGCTTTTAGGTTTTGAATCCAATTCAATAATCGGACTGTCGTCTTTCTTTATTTTGGATGCTATACTTTCAAAAGAGGTAGGGGGCATTCCAGGAGATGCCTTTTTTGTAAGGTCCAAAATGGTAGCTTCAATAGCTTCAATTTCTTTTTGGATTTCTGGATATTGACGTGCATAGCCCTGTACCTCTTCATTCTCTTTGGGAGATAAAGCTCCTGAAACATAAAGTTCCAAAATACCAGATGCTATGTACTTTTCGACATCCATTTACAGTGCGTTGTTTTTTCGTATTTGTGAGATACAGTTTCTATTTCTAGTTTTCACGGTGCCCAAAGGGATACCCAGTTCTTCAGCAGCCTCTTTTTGGGTGTACCCTTTAAAATATAGTAGGCTGATTATCTCCCTACAAAGCTCTTTTAAGCCTTTTAACATCTTTTTCAACCCAATTACGTCCACCTGGTTTCCCATCTCTTCCGTTTCTTCCAAAATACCTACGAAGGAATCAATACTCAGGTTTCTTTTTTGCTCTTTATTCGATTTGGAGCGTAATTCATCGATAGCCGTGTTACGTGCTATGTTTAAAATCCAAGTAAAGAATCTTCCCTTCGAAGCATCGTAACTTGATGAATTGTTCCATACTTTGATAAAAACATCTTGACATATTTCCTTGGAACGCTCCGAATCCTTAAGAATAACATTAATGACACCGCATATGTTTTCCCCATACATGTTGTACAGCTTTTCAAAAGCTGAAACATCTTTTTTCTGGAAATTCTCTATGAGCGCGTCTAGGTTCATAAGGTTGAAGAACCTAAAATAGGACAAAATTGTATGCTACGGAAAGTTTCAGCTACTAAACGTGTTGATCTATGAGAATGGTATTCCCATCCGGGTCGGTCAGCGCGAAACTACCAGGTCCAGAACCAGTCTCATCTGTTTCAGAAGCCAATGCGACCTTTTTTTCTTTTAAGCTTTTCTGGATATCCCGGACATCATCAAAAGAGTCCAAGGCATTCGCATTCTCGTCCCATCCGGGATTGAAGGTCAGAATGTTCTGCTCAAACATGCCTTGAAAAAGACCAACAAGAGCATTACCGTTTTTCATAATGAGATAGTTTCGTTCCATTTCACCCGCAAAAACACTGAATCCCAAATTTTCATAGAAAGCTTTGGAGACAGCTAGGTCTTTAACGGCCAAACTGATTGAAAATGCACCTAGTTTCATATTGGTTTAGATAAAAAGAGCGGTATGGAACCGCTCTTATATTAATAACTGATTTATTCTAAAGAAGTGAAGCTATATTCAGTTCGGCTTGCTTTGAAGTAAACAGATTACGACATGCGTGAGCCTACCTTTTCCCAGTTAATAATCTTCAAAATATTCTGAAGATATTCACCTCTTTTGTTTTGGTATTTTAGATAATATGCGTGTTCCCAAACATCAATTCCCAACAAGGGGGTACCCATTCTTTCAGCAACCTTCATTAAGGGATTATCTTGATTTGGCGTTGAGCAAACATGTAGTTTGTTGTCGGCATCTTGACATAACCATGCCCAGCCTGACCCAAATCTTTTTGCGCCAGCCTCTGCCAACTGATTTTTAAGCGCTTCCTCAGAACCAAAATCTTCAACCACTTTAGCTTTGAATGCATCACTCATACCTTGTCCACCAGGGGTAAGTATATCCCAATAAAGCGTGTGATTATAAAAACCTCCTCCGTTGTTTCGTATGGCCGTAGGTAGATTTTCCATGGTCAATATCTCCTCGATGGATTTTCCAGAGATATTTGCTGCCTCCAAGGCGGCGTTAAGCTTATTTGTATATCCCTGATGATGCTTGGAATGATGTATTTCCATGGTCATGGCATCTATGGTGTCTGGAAATGCGTTATATCCGTAAGGGATTTCGGGAAGAGTGAAGGAAGCGGCAGCAGCCGTACTTTCTGTAGTTTCCATAGTTTTTTCTTTTTTAGTTTCAGTTTTGCAGGAAGAGAGCATTAAAGATGGAACAACGGACACTCCCGTTGTTGCAATGACGGTTTGTTTCAAGAATTTACGCTTGTTCATGATGTTGTTTTATCTTTTCTAAAGTTAGGGATAATTACGTTCCATATCAATGAATTTTAAAAATCGATTGATAAGGCATTAAGATTACCTGTTTGTTTTATAAGGGTTTTAGCAAATCTTTTGCATCGCGTATGCCCCTTTTTAGATTTTCGCAAAGCAGAAGAGACTTATCTATCCGGGTCTGTGAATTCTTATATCTTGAAATCATATAGATTATTCCTCGCTTCTTGCCACTGGTAAGTCCTTCAAAAATCTGATAGGCATCATAATCACTCAATAATACTGCTTCAAACTCTTCGGGCATTTCAACTCCATATTTGGATGTGTCCTCAAATAACTGCATTGTAAAATAGTCGTTTTGATAAATCCCAAGATTTTTTTGATGGTTCTTACTGAAAATTATATAGAAGAGGTTTTGCCTTTTTTGAAGTGCCGCATAGAATTCGATAGACTTTGTTTCAAAGGAAGCGATGACTTTTACCCTTTTGTGTCCTTTGGAAATAAAAGGTTGTGCAATTTCTTCTGGAACTGAAACTACATGCATACCGTAGGATGCCCCCGCAATGCTTACTTCAAAACCAGGGCTTTCCATTTAGTCAATCAGTTTTGTGATCACCTTCGTTTCACTATGTAACGTTCTGTGCACAGGACACTTGTCTGCAATTTGAAGTATTCGTGTTTTTTGCTTTTCATCGAGGTCTCCTGTAAGTTTAATTTCACGGTGGAAGGTGTCTATTTTGGCCGATTCTGATTCACAATGCTCGCAGTCTTCCGCATGGGTTTTGCTGTATGAGGTATGGACTTCAATGTTTTCTAAAGGCCATCCTTTTCTTTTTACGTACATCTGCACGGTCATTACCGTACACGCCGAAAGTCCGGCAGAAACATACTCATAGGGAGAAGGGCCAAAATCGTTTCCTCCAAAACTCTCTGGTTCGTCAGCCAACATATAATGGTTGCCAACTTTCATTGGTGTTGTAAACTCATCTGTAGCATCCAAACTGGCCATTACCTGATGTTTGGTCCTCAAAGAATAGTCAATACGTTCCATGATGGGCAGGTACCGTTTGGCCCAACCGGAAATTACCTCGCCTACGTACAATGAATCCTCTTTATTGAAAAGTAAATGGTCCGCTCCATCCAATGAGACAAAACTTTTGGGATGGTGCGCTGCGGTATAGATTTCCTCTGCATTTTTAATGCCCACAGTATCATCTTGTGGCGAGTGCATGATTAAAAGAGGTTTTCTGAGCGCTTTGGCAGTTTCGGGAAGGGACTTGGTTTCCAAGTCATCAACAAACTGTTTTTTTATTTTGAAATCACGGCCGCTTAAGTTGACAACTGCCTCTCCTGTGGCTACAATTTCTTCCAAACCACTTTTGAACAAGTGCTTTACATGTACAGGATTGGAAGGAGCACCCACAGTGGCGACAGCTTTAATGGATTCAATTTCTGCAGCTGCGAAAATAGACGCAGCACCACCCAGAGAGTGACCAATGATTAGGGTAGGAGCTTCGTAGTTTTCTGCAAGAAAATCCGCAGCTGCTACCAAGTCATTTACATTTCCTGAAAAGTTGGTATCGGCAAAATCTCCTTCGCTTTCACCCAATCCCGTAAAATCAAATCGAAGTACGGCAAACCCATTGGATGAAAGTGCTTTGCTAATATTTTTTACCGCCATCAGGTTTTTGGTACAAGTAAAGCAATGTGCAAAAATTGCGTAATTATGGGGGTGTCTGTCTGCAGGCAGTTCCAGACGTCCCACCAACTGCTGCCCCTCCTTGTTGCCAAAAGTTATTTTTTGTAAGCTCATTTTTCCTTTTTAAAGATACCCTTTAAGTCGGGATTAAAGAAAAAAGCTATCTGTAAGCGGTCAAAAACCTGATTGGTGAATTGATTTCGCAAATACCCTATTTGCACATTACTATTTTCCGTAAGATGAATCCCAACGGCTCCATAGAGTCGATTTTGGTCAAATAGGTCATCCTGTAAATTGATGAAAATCTCATCGTAAAAATTCAGAAAAAAAGTGTTGGTCAATGGTAATGTCATTTGAATGCGATATCTCGCCCTGTGCCTCAAGTCCACAGCATCTTCTACAAAAGGTTGAAGCGATTTGTTTCGAATAAACCGTTGTTCCAAACGATACCGATGTTCAAAAAGAAATTCCCAGACTTTGTTGGTCAGTATGAACTGTTCAAAAATCCGATGCTCCAAAATGGTATTGACCAAATTTTCGTCACTTTCAAAGGTTGGGTCCGTATCAATGTAAGCATAGCCCACAGTAGCTATTGCATTGGGATTGATATGATAGTTTAATCCGGTTCTGAGCAAAAGTTGATTAAAACTTGAAGTGGACTCGTAAAAACGGAACTGTGCCTCGGAATGGATACTGAAGCGCTCCGAGATTCTGTTCATACCAAAATACATGTACCATGCTCCCAGTTCGTCTTCTCCAGTATCTTGGGCATTGCAAAAAAAAACTCCTCCCATTAAGACTAGGAGGAGCGTTCTGATATTAAATATCACTGTCTTCAATTGGTTTTTCTATTTCCTTCTTTAGATGTGTATCTAAGAATTCTAAAATTTTACTGTAAGCTGTGATTTGGTTTTCTTTCTTGACAAATCCATGGCCCTCATCCTCAAAAAGTACATATTCTACTGGGACACCGTTTTGCCTGACGCTTGCTACAATTTCATCAGACTCTACCTGTAAAACCCTAGGGTCCTGTGCCCCTTGTAGTACAATTAGGGGTTTAGTAACATTACTGGTATGGAAAAGAGGTGAAATTTGCTTCAAACGAACCGAATCTGCGCTGTATGGATCCCCTAATTCTTTATAGAGCGCATCTTTAAATGATTCCCACCATGGCGGGATGCTCTTCAAGGTTCTAATCCAATTCGTTACACCAAAAATGTTTACGCCAACATCAAATTCTTCCGGAGTAAATGTAAGTGCTGCCATGGTCATGTATCCACCATAGGACCCCCCAATAATTCCGATTTTTTCACCATCAATTTCAGGTTGCTGGGCCAGCCAGTTTTTTCCCTCTACACAATCTTTTAGGTCTTTATCGCCATGGTTCAAATCATCCATTTGATAAAAAGTCTTTCCATATCCACTGCTTCCTCTATTGTTCACAGCCAATACGGCATAGCCATGATTCACCATATATTGAATTAAGGAGCTAAAGTTTTGACGTGATTGCCCTCCAGGACCTCCATGAACCCAGACCAAAGCTGGGACAGGATTTTCCTCCGAAGCTTGATGAGGTTTGTAATAGATTGAAGGGATTTCGGTTCCATCGAATGAGTTAAAGCGAATAACCTCGGCCTTTACAAGATGCTCGGGTACTATTTCTTCATTAAGCACATCAGTTAACTTATTCTGCTCCTTAGTTTTAAGATTGAAGGTGTGCAAATTGGAAGGCGAATTGGAGCCACCCACGTAAAAGCGCATCATGGAATCATCCTTGGAAAAGCCTACGCTGGTAATGTCTCCACCATCAAACTGCGGTAGTTCTATGTTTTGCTGGGACGCTGTATCAAAAACCTCAATAACATTTTTCGCATCTTCGTTAATATAGCTAACCCTATATTTTCCGGAGCGAGTAAAATAAGAACCCATGATGTCCCAATCTTTCTCCAGTACTTTTTCAGAAGTTCCATCGGCTATGTTATAGCGTTTTAGATATGAAAACTCCCCACCATCGTCAGTTGTATAGTAAAGGTATTTTCCATCTTTGGAAAAATCCTCAGGGGAGTTGCCACTTTGGGTTTCATTTACTTTTTTCATCTCTCCTTCGGCAACAGAATAAAGGAAAAGGTCTGAATCATTGGTATTTATGGGCTTTATCAATGCAAAATATTGCTCATTATCCGAAATCTCACCCACGTCCAATCCTTCGTCATTTTGATAGATTAGGGATGGCGTAAAAGTTTCGATATCCATTTTGTAAACATCGGTGTACTGAGGGTTTCTCTTGTTTGAGCCGAAGTAGAAACTTTTTTCATCCTTGCTCCAACCATAAAAATTGGCCCTTGCTCCTTCATAAGGGGTAAGATTGGTAATTGTACCCGTGGTATCCCTTAGATAAATCTGATATATTTCATCTCCATTATTGTCCTTGCTCAACAGAATACGTTCATCATTTGGGAAATACGAAGTTGTGAAAACAGACGAACTATCAGATGCCGTCAAAGGTTCCATATTTCCGTCGGCAGTTGCAATAGTGTAGGCATTGTAGATGCCAGAACGGTTGCTGTGTACCAATAGTTTAGAATTGTCTGGGGAAAAACTGCCTCCACCAACAGCTTCGTTATCCATCATTTGAGCAATGGTGTATGTTTTAAGCGGTTCGACCGTCTCGGTGGCTTTTTGTTCTTCTTTGCAGCTCCATAACAGAACAATGCAAATAAAAATTGAAAGTCTTTTCATTGGGATTGTTGATTTAGTTAATAGTAATGATTTTGGTCTCTTTGAAGGGTGATAAATCAAGTGCTTCAATCTGGGTTCTATAGGGTTTCCATTTTTCTTCGAAGAATGCATTGGTCTTTGTTATGGCAGAGCTTAAGTCATCTTCTGCAAATTGTACCAATTGCCTTTCTGTTGATGTGATTCCGGATTTACGGGTTCTTACGTAAAAACCGGCAGTGTTTAAGCGCTGCATTACCGTAACTTCTGGATTCCTGGTAATTCCTTGGCGCTTGTCCTCTTTTCCAATATAAAGTGCTACCACAGAATCGATTTCTTTCACAATGTCTTTGGAAGCTTTGATCTGTTCCTCATACTTCTTTTTGTCCATTTCCTTTAGCTCCTTTGCGAACTTATTGGCTAAATCTTTGTTTTCCACCAATTGCTTTACAGCATCTGCAGAAGTTTGCACAAGACCATCCAATTTTTTTGCAAGGGTATATACTTCATTTATGGAACTTGTGGAAACGTTTAACCTTGGGTCTGTTTTGACGGTTACCATTGTGGAATCCATGGCTTCCCCAAAGTGAACTTTGATCTTATAGTTTCCAGGTTTTACATTGATTCCGCCGTTTTCTTTTTTCGATTTGCTGATTTTTCTTGAAGGCCTATCCGGTCCTTTTTCATCCATTCCCCAATAAACACGATGGAATCCAGCCTTTTTAGGTGCTTTGTATTTTAGGGTTCGTATTAATCGACCGCCATCATACACATTGAACTGAATGGAATCTTTCTTTTGAACTCCCGTTAACTCCTTCTTATCTGTGGATTCTTCTTTTTCTTCCTTGTCGTCATCTTTCTTTTCTACATCCTTTTTCACCTCTTTTATATAATAAGTAATCATGGCACCACGCTTTCTGTTTTCCGCATTGTAAAGCGCATCAGCCCCAAAACGAGTACCATTGGGTTGTTGATACGCCGCCAAATAAGCATCCGGACTTGGAAATAGGCCTACTTCTTTTTGCATAAGACCAGTATTGCTTGCAAGAGCACGTAGAGGTCGAATGTCATCCAGTACCCAAGCCGCTCTCCCGAATGTACCAATGATTAAATCGTTTTCCCTTGGATGGATTACTAAATCTTTTGTTGACACTGTTGGAAATCCTTCAGTCCATTTTTGCCATGTGTTTCCCGCATTTAAGGAAAGATATAAACCGTCATCTGTCCCCAAGAACATTAAATTCGGGTTTTCAGCATCCTCTACAATGGAAAGGGTATAGCTGGCTACATCGTTCTGGTCAACAATGCGCGTCCACGTTTTACCATAATCTCTGGTGCGGTAGGCGTAGGGTTCATAGTTGAACCTTCTATAATCATTTGCAATTAAAAGAGCCTCTCCCTTGTTCTTCTTTGAAGCTTTTATTTGTGGAATCCAACTGCCAGCTGGTAATCCTTTAATGTTTTTGGTGACTTCCGTCCAATTAGCTCCTCCATTTTGGGTGTAATGCACACGACCATCGTCTGTACTCACCCATAGCATATCTTTTTCTATTGGGGATGGCTCAATAACCAAAACAGTACAGTGGTTTTCTGCTCCGGTGGCATCCATGGTTAACCCACCACTTTCACTCTGTTTTTGTTTTTCAGGGTCATTGGTGGTCAAATCTGGGGAAATCACTTCCCATGTCAGTCCTTTGTCTGTGGATTTATGGACAAATTGACTTCCAAAGTACACTGTGCTGTTATCAAATGGGTCTTGTCCTATTCCCGCATTCCAGTTAAATCGCAACTTAGTCTCAGCATCTGGTGGAGTAGGGCGGACTGTATAATTATTTCCAGTTTTCCAATCGTATCGCCTTACAAAACCTTGTTGGCTCATGGCGTATCCATATTGACTATTATCCAAATCAGGGACTACATCAAAACCATCACCAAAGGCAATTTCCTGCCAGTATGCGTTTCGAATACCCTGGTCTTTCCAGACATATGCAGGTCCTCTCCAGGAACCGTTATCTTGTAAACCACCATACACATTGTAGGGGAATTCATTATCCACATTGATGTGATAGAACTGTGCTACTGGGATGTTGCCAATAAACCGCCAGGTCTTTCCCCCATCTTTAGTGATATTCAATCCTCCATCGTTGCCATCAATCATAAACTGTCCATTTTCCGGATGAATCCACCAAGCATGATGGTCTGGATGAACTCCATTGTCTGCTTGGTAGGCTGGCATTAACTGTTTGAAGTTTTTCCCGCCATCTTCCGATACATTTACATAAGTGAAAATGGAGTATACCCTATTTTCATTTTCAGGGTCCACGTAAATTTCAGAATAATAGAAGGGACGATTTCCAATATCACTCTTATCGTTAATCTTTTTCCATTTCATACCTCCATCTTCGGAACGATAAAGGGCATTTTTTTTAGCCTCTACCAAGGCGTACACAATGTTGGGTTTGTTTTTTGCAATGGCAATACCGATTCTACCCAACTCACCTTTAGGAAGTCCATCTTCATCAGTTAGTTTTTTCCAGTTTTCGCCACCGTCATGGGTGATGTAAAGCCCACTTCCAGCTCCTCCAGACTTAAAAAACCAAGGGTCTCTTTTGTGTTCCCATAAAGCAGCAATCAATTTATTGGGATTGGTAGGGTCCATCACCAAATCGGCTATCCCTGTTTTATTATTGGCGAAAAGGATTTTCTTCCAAGTTTTTCCACCGTCCGTTGTTTTGAATACTCCACGTTCTGGATGGATACCCCAGGGAGAACCAATGGCGCCCACATAAACCACATCTGGATTAGTCGGGTCAACAACAATTCTATGAATATGTCGGGTCTTCTCAAGCCCCATGGACTTCCAAGTTTTTCCACCGTCCAAAGATTTGTAGATCCCGTATCCCCCATTAAGGCTGTTTCTAGGATTACCTTCTCCCGTTCCTACCCAAATCACGGAAGGGTTGGATTGTTGGATTTCAACAGCTCCGATAGAAGCAGTAACTTCTTTGTCGAAAATCGGTTCCCATTTAATTCCTCCAGAAGTAGATTTCCACAATCCTCCCGAAGCCGTACCCACGTACATTACATCTGGATTGGAAAGGACCACATCTATGGCCGTAACACGGCCGCTCATTCCTCCAGGGCCTATGTTTCGAGGTTTCATGTCCTGTACCAGGTCCATGTTAAAATCTTGCGCAAAAAAAGAAAGTGATGCGAAGCACATCACGAGTGTGTAGAGGTATTTCATCGTTAGCAAAATTAGTCGGTTAAAGATAGGGAAAACGCTAAGGGGATTTCTTAAAGAGGTGTTAACGTAGTTGTCTAAATTCTTGATTAAAAGCGTAACATATTTTACATTCTATTGTCTAATAATGACAATAGCTTTCATTCTACTAAACACCAAACCATGACATTTTCAAAAAACCACCGAATACTTATTACCCTTGTAGTTACTGCGCTTGCCTTGACCCATATTCTGTGGGACCATTTTAATGGTGGTATTCCCACCCACTATTTGCTTCACGATAAAAACTTACCTGGTATCCCCAATTGGTTGGGCGCTTTGGCATTGCCATTTTTTACCTGGTTTTTGTTGTATCGCATTGCTAAAAGAGTAAACTCATCGGATTCCAAGGAAAACTTGAAGTTGGTCGTTCTTCGATTTTTAGCAGCATTGATTGTCTCAATCATAATAGCCTTTTGTTTCACTTTTACTATTGATATTATTGACTATATCATGCTAATTATATTCGCATTGGCTTTTATTTTCCCTTTGTATAAATCTGAATTTTTATTGGGGTGGGTATTGGGAAGCGCTTTTACTTTTGGTGCGGCGATACCTATGGGTTTTGGAAGTCTTTTTGCCCTCGTCTGTTTCGTTTTCTATCTCATAGGGAGATTCATAAAAAAACTACTTGGGATTAAGGTCTAATTTTATTTACCTTGGCCACAATGAAACAGAAGGCACCGTGGTATTATCTTATTCTCTTGATACTTTCTGGTGAGGCCGTTTTTATTCTTCCCTTTGTACTTCCTAGAATTTTTAGACCTACGGTACTCGATGTTTTTGACTTGACCAACGTTGAAATTGGTCTTTGTTTTTCAGTTTATGGATTAGTAGCCATACCCTCTTATTTATTTGGAGGCCCATTGGCGGATAAATACCCTCCACGAAAGCTAATTGCCATTGCTCTTTGGATGACGGCCTTAGGAGGAATACTTTATGCGCAATATCCAAGTTTTACTACATTAAAAATCTTGTATGGGTATTGGGGCTTTACCACTATCTTTTTGTTCTGGGCCCCTATGATAAAAGCTACCCGTGTTTGGGGGGGTGACACTTCTCAGGGGAGGGCCTTTGGGTTTTTAGATGGGGGTAGAGGAATGACAGGAGCACTGTTTGGTCTACTTGGTGTGCTTATATTTTCCTTTTTCCTGATAGATGTACCTCAAGATGCTTCCCTAAACGAAAGAAAGAACGCCTTTACCTATGTGATTTATGTTTCTTCTTTAATTATTTCCATGATAGGCCTATTGACTTGGTTTTTTATGAGGACCGGTTCAGATGAAAGCAAATTAGTACTGAAACGAATTACCACAAAGGAAATAAAACAGGTGCTCAAGTTACCTTCGGTTTGGCTGTTAATGGTCGTTATTCTTTGTGCTTATGTGGGGTACAAGATTACGGATATTATCTCCCAATATGCCGAAGAGGTTATGCTATATGACCAAGTGGAATCGGCTCAAGTTGGGACATTTCTTCAGTTTTTACGACCAATCACGGGAGTTCTTATTGGCTTAATTGTAGACCGATTCAAAATAACGTTATGGTTGATATTCAGTTTTGTTGCTTGTATTATTGGCGGACTCCTTTTTGCATCAGGATGGATTGAACCAACAACCACCTTATTGTATTTTTTATCGGTCACCATAGTTGGTGTTGGTGTTTATGCCGGCAGGAGTCTGTACTTTGCTGTCATGCGTATTGGTAAAATACCCATTGTGCTTACAGGAACAGCTGTCGGATTAGTCTCTTTGGTTGGGTATACTCCGGATATTTTTGCAGGTTTGCTTTCAGGTTATCTGTTGGATTCTTATCCAGGAGAACTAGGGCACCAGCTTGTTTTTTTAATGCTTGCCTGTTTTTCCTTAGTTGGCGGTATAGCTGGAGTCATTTATCACAGAAAATACGGTAGAAATTAACCATACGCAGCCTCTGTTTTGGAAGGGAGATATAATAGTATTCCGCAAGGAGACCCTTGCGGAATGCTAAAGGATAAAGTGTTTATCTAATCCTGAACCGAGAAGACTTCATAATGTTTCATTTTGATACTGTTTGGGTCAATCAAAGCAAAGTTTTTCATGACTTCTGGTATTTTTTGGACCTTTGCTGCAGCTTCTAAAGCTTCTTCTTTGCTTTCCCAATAGACCACGTCTAAAAAACCACCGTCATCGTTGATGGATGTAGACCGATGAATAAACCCATCAAAGTTTTTGACAATCTTATTCGTAGCCGTCATCGCCTTTAATAGTTCGTCGTTACTTACTTTTTCTTGAGGTCTGAACATGACCATCTCAACACATTTCACTTGTTTCATTGAAATTTCTTTTTGGGCTTGGCCAAGCCCAAAAGTCAAGACCAAAATCCCGGTTAATATTATTTTCATTGAATATTGTTTCAACAAAGATCTATGTGAAGTATGACAGCCCTATGTCACGAAAAAAGGATTTAAGAATGTTTTTTAAAATAATCTTCCAAACGAAAATGATTTGGCGGGAAAAATTCCGAGGTGGTGCTAAGATTTTTGATTCTATCCAATCGAAACTCTCTATTTTCTTCCCGTAACAAACAATAGCCTACCAAAATCCAATGATCTTGTGTAAAATATACGGCCAAGGGTCTGACTTTTCTGCTGGTCCTCACACCATTTGCCGATTCATAATCAAGATGAAGAACGTTGAACGCGGTGATACTTTTCTGAATATCTACCAAGGTATCACTTGAAAACTGCCTTTTGCTAACGGAAGGAGCAATTCTCGATTCTATTTCAAAGGTGGATTCTTTATGAGATGCTTTTAAAACGGCTTTGACTTTTTCTACCACTGTATTGAAGTTATTGACCAAGGAAAAATCACTGTTCTGTTCCATAATAGCTTTTGCCGTTACAACCGCATGGGATTCCTCCAGAGTAAAATGAATTGGAGGCAATTGATAACCTTCCAAAAGAAAGTAGTCTTCTCCAGGTTCATACCCTATCGGCACGCCGGCTTCCTCCAATGCTTTAATATCTCTATAAATAGTTCGGGTGCTAACATTGTATTGTTCGCTTAAATCCCGGACTTTGAGTGATTTTTTGGTTTGAAATTTTATCAAAAGGGATGTGAGTCTATGCAAACGTTTCATGAAATAGACAATTACCTTGTACTTCGGCTTTTAATATTTGCTCTACAAAAAGCAATGATCTCTTTAATTCTTTTTTGACGAGTCTCTGGTCTTTTTGCCTGATTTAACCAGTATAGATAGCTTTTTCTCTGACCAGGAGTGAAATTTTGGAAGTTCCCAAAAGCTTTTTTATTTCTATTGAATGCTTTTTGCAGGTCTTCAGGAACAACACCATTTTCAACATCATCCAATGCAGTCCAAGAACCATTTTCTTTTGCAATTTGAATACTTTTTAAACCGCTTTCATGCATTAAACCGGCAGCGGACAATTCTTTAATATGGATTTTATTGACCTTGCTCCATACACTTTTTACGTTTCTTGGACAGAAGTATTGCCGTCTTTTACCGTTCCCAAGGCTTTTAACCGTACTGTCTATCCAACCATAACAAAGAGCAACCCTTACGGCCTCTTCCCAACGCATGCTTTCCATTTCATGGTCCACTTTATAGAAAATAAGGAATATACCTGCCGAACTCCCATGATTTTCATGAAGCCATTCCCGCCATTCGGTATCATTTTTAAAATAAAAGTGTTCAATGTCCATGTAGACTTCTAAAATACTGAAAAGCCCCAAGCATTCTTGAACCATACCAAGAAAAGTATTCCCCATCTACCAGCTTTACTTCAATCCCTAACAGTTCTTGAAGCTCCTTTTGGTGAGTTTCCTTAAATGGAAAAGGTTCTGTGGAAAGTAGAATCAAGTCTAAAGATAAATCTGATAATTCTTCAAGGCTAACAGTGGGATATCTATCCTGATGGGCAAATGCATTTTCAAAGCCGTTGATTTCCAACATATGGTGAATAAAGGTGTCTTTGCCTGCAACCATATATGGATTTTGCCAAATGAAATAGGCGACCTTTTTTTTGGTTTTGGCTTTCATAAATGTGTCAAACTGCTTTTTTTCTAAAAGAATACGAACACATAACTTTTCCGCATTTTGACTGCAATTGAAAAGCAGACCATACTGATGTAACATTTCTAAGGTATCCTGAAGATTGGAAACATCAGTTACGTGAACCGGATATTCCTTTTCCAAAGTCTCTACAATCTCTTGGGTGTTCTCCTCCTTGTTGCAAAGAACAATATCAGGATTCAGCTTTTGAATCTTATCGAAATTGACCTTTTTGGTTCCACCCACTACCGTTTTGACTTTTCTTATATGAGATGGATGTACACAGAATTTGGTGACTCCCACGATATGTTCTTCCAATCCTAAATCAACTAGTGTTTCCGTTTGTGAAGGATTTAAACAAACAATTCGAGATACGGCTTTAGTTAGAACCACATCGCGACCCATTTGGTCTTTTAACTGTATCTTTTGCATAGATTAAAAACGGTAAACAACCATTATTCCAGAGTTTGAAAAGGAATTCATCTTGGGAAGCTCGGTAACAGTTTCGGCTAGGGTAAGGGTACGTTCTATCAATTTTTGAGGTTGAAGCAGTCCTTTTTCAATCATTTGAAGCATGTCTGGGTATTTATGTGCCTGCATCCCGTGACTCCCCAATATTTCCAGCTCATCCGCTAGAATTCTGTCCATTGGAACTTTTGGATGTTGATGGTTTCCCGTCATCAACCCAACTTGAATGTGTTTCCCCTGCTTTCTAAGGTTGGCTATGGAATTAAAA
The DNA here is from genome assembly GCF_003001695.1 of Flagellimonas meridianipacifica. Taxonomy (GTDB): domain Bacteria; phylum Bacteroidota; class Bacteroidia; order Flavobacteriales; family Flavobacteriaceae; genus Flagellimonas; species Flagellimonas meridianipacifica. Next base: position 757,177 of record NZ_PVYX01000002.1, read on the forward strand.
CAGGTTTCAGCACTTCCCAAAGCATCCAATGACACATGTGCGCCACCTTTGCTCAAGGAAACGACCTCAGCCACTACGTCAGCACTTTTTGAAGCGTTAACCAAAAAAGAAGCTCCCAAGTCCTTGGCCAGTTGCAATGATGGCTCATGAATATCAATGGCAATGACTTGTGCACCCAGTGCACTGGCAATCATAATGGCCGATTGTCCAACCCCACCACATCCATGTACAGCTACGAATTGACCTTCTTTGGTTCGACCTTGCTCAACAACGGCTCTAAAAGCAGTAATGAATCGGCATCCTAGGGCTGCAGCCGTAATATCCGCTATACTCTCCGGAAGTACTACAAGGTTGGTATCTGCGTAATCGATAGCAACATATTCTGCAAACGAACCCCAATGGGTAAAGCCAGGTTGTGATTGTCTATCGCATATGTGATGATTACCGGAAGCGCATCGCGGACAATAACCGCATCCACAAACAAAGGGTAGGGTAACTCTATCTCCGACTTTGAACTTTTTTACGTTTTTACCTTTCGATTGTACTATTCCTGCTAACTCATGTCCTGGAACATGAGGCAGAACGATATCTGGGTCATGACCCATCCAACCGTGCCAGTCACTTCGGCAAAGCCCTGTCGCCGTTACTTGGATTACGACCCCATCATCTTTTACCATGGGGTCTGGTAATTTTTGTAGACTCAAAGGTCCTTGGAATTGTTCAAATACTACGGCTTTCATAAATCATCATCGGTTTCGTCAAACATTTCGGGCTGGCCATTAATCTGTAAATTGAAGATATCATCCCTAGCATAGTGTCCCACTACATCAAAATCCAAATTACCTTGATGGATTTCATCCAAATCCAATTCGGCAACCAAGGCTCCAGCTTTTCCAAATAAAGGGCCCTCAATGATTTTTCCTGAGGGGGATACTATCAAACTACCTCCGGGACAAATTTCCTCATCTTCGTTGGCAACCAAACGTTGATAGGCTTCAGGGTACATGGATTTGGTGTAGAATTGATTACATGCCAGTACAAAACAGCGCCCCTCTAGAGCGATGTGTTGCATGCTTGCTGTCCATTCTGGTCTAGAGTCTGCTGTTGGGGCAATATACAACTCAACTTTCTTTTGGTACATGGCCATTCTTGCCAGCGGCATATAGTTTTCCCAGCAAATCAATCCACCTAGTTTTCCAATTGGTGTCTTAAAGGTAACTAAGGATTCTCCTGCGGCTTCAGCCCAAACAATACGTTCGGTTCCGGTAGGTTTTATTTTACGATGAACTCCCAGCAGTCCATGGGTAGGGGAGAAGTACACCATGGAACAGTAAAGACTACCATTTTCATTGGTCTTTTCTGTTATTCCTAACACAAGATATGCATTGCAATCTTTGGCCAGTTTTTCCAAAAACTCCAGGTCCGCTCCCTCAAGGCAAACACTATTTTGGAAATAATGATTATATAATTCTTTACCCTCTTCGGTGCGCTTACCAATCGTTGCTCCAAAAGTGAATCCTCTAGGATATCCAGGAACAAAAGACTCTGGAAAAACAATGAGCTGGCATCCTTCTTTGGTATATTTTTGGGTTAGGGAAGCTACTTTTTGCAGGGTTTTCTCCTTATTGAAAAAAACGGGACTTTCCTGTATAAGGGCAACTTTCACTTTCACTTCATCAAAGTGTTTAAGATTGCGTGTATGGGAACCAAATCATCTGTTTGAGCTGTAATAGATTCTAAAACGCTGGTCCCAACCACATTAAAATTGGACTGAAGGGCTTCGATACAGGTCAGCGCTTCATTGATGGTAACTCCATTGGGAACATTGTAATAGGTTTTGTCGTAGTCGTTTGGTTCCAAGCAATCAAAATCAAAATGTAGATACAAATTTTGAATGCCTTTACCTTTTAGAGTTTCAATGAGTTCAATAATATTTACTTTGCTGGGGTGATAAATGTTACCTTCTTCAAGACGTATTTTCTCAGCGGCATCAATATCCCGAAGTCCTATATAATGGATTTGGGAAGATACTAAGTTACTGAACATTAAACCATCCATTTTAGATTCCCCTTCCCCTAAAAGCGTTCTGAGCGGCATACCATGAAAATTGCAGCTTGGTGAGTCGCAGGGTTTGTTGATGTCAGCATGGGCATCAAACCAAATAACACCAAAATTGGAATATTTTGCATTGAGATAGGATACAGGGACTATTTCCAGTCCACAATCCCCTCCGATTGTTGCCAATTGTGTTGGCTGTTCTTTTTCCAAAAACTCTTTGAAACGGGATAACTGCTCGGTAATGGCATCGTAGTTATTGATGTTGAATCTTTGCTCACCATTTTTTCCTGCTGGGATATTAGAAAGTGGAATTTTTACAAAATCTGGGTCATCTAGATATTGCAGGACTTCAAAGGCACCATCTTCAATTTTTTCTCCGGTACCAGCGCCTTGCCATTGTGGAAAATATATTTTCAACAGATAATGGATTAAAGTTTTTCTGAGAGAATCGCAATCATGGTTTTGATACCCTCTCGATAATTACCTAATCTTAAGTTTTCGTTGGGGCTATGCTGATTGTTGTCCCGATTTACTGTTGGAACCGTAACCGCAGGAATATCCAATGTTGTTACAAAGGGTGAAATAGGAATAGAACCTCCGCTCATCCGAATCATGATAGGGTCTTTATCAAAAGCTCCTTTTAAAGCACTTCTTAACCAAAGTCCTACTTCCGAATCAAAATCGGTTCTAAAGGATTGATAGGAGACTTCATAGGTAAAAGTGGCAATCTTTTCATGCTTCAGGCGCTCCTCTTGGGTTGGCTCTCGGTCCAAAACGATATAGCCTTCAGTTTCAATATGATTTTTAACCAGTTGAATTAATCGCTCTGGGTCGGATTCCAGCACTAATCGAATGTCAATTTCCGCTCTGGCCCAACCTGGAATGATGGTGCGAACTTTTTCATTGATCCATCCCGATTGCATACCACGTATGTTGAGTGATGGATATTGAATGGCCTCTTGATAATACTTTCCGACCTTATCTGTTGTAGCAATTTGCAACCTGTTTTTTATTTGTTCTTCATCATCCGGAACGGCTTTCAAGATTTTTTCCGTTTCTGCTCCAATGTTGATTCCATCATAAAACCCAGGGATGGTTACCAGACCATCCTCATCTTTCATTGAGGCTAAAAGTTTAGATAAACGCAGGGCAGGATTTGGAGCGTAATTTCCAAAATGCCCACTATGTTGGGGTACTACAGGTCCGTAAGTGGTCAATTGAACCGTAGATATACCACGTGCTCCAAAAGTAAGTGTAGGTTTGTTGGTGATGTGTCTTGGGCCATCAAAAATGATAAGCATATCGGCTTTAAGCATTTCCTTGTTGTCCAAAACAGCCTGTGGCAGGTTGGGAGAGCCCATTTCTTCTTCAAAATCCATAATAACCTTGATATTGAAATTGGGAACAATCTTCTCTTGTTTTGCGGCGTCCAACGCTGCTAGAAACATGGCAACAGGACCCTTTGCATCACTGGCGGCACGTGCAAAAACCCGCCAATCATCCTCATAGTTGGCAATAGATTCCCATGGAATTTCTTCCCATTTGCCGTTGACTTGTTTTTTAAGTGCCGGTTGATATGGACTTTTTTGGTCCCATCGGGTGGTATCCACGGGTTGCCCATCTATTTGAAGGTAGATAAGCACGGTTTTCTTTGCTTTCTTATGTTTTCGCTCCGCCAATAACAAGGGGGCACCTTTGGTTTTTATTCGTGTTGTAGAAAAAGCTCTTGCGGAAAACTCTGTTTCACACCATTTTACGTTTTTCTCTATATCTTCTGGATAAAAAGCATCATTGGGGATGCTTAATATATCTCTCAATATGGGGAAAGAGGATTTGGCAAAATCTGAAGCGGTTTTGTCCAATTGAGTTTTAGAAAGTTTTTGGGAAAAACCAACATGGGGAATAGTTGATATCCCTATAAAAAAGAGAATACCTGTTTTTGAAAAAATCCAATTTTTTGTTTTCATGGGCTAATATTTATGAAGCCTAAGGTTCTACTTTTGAAGTTTCTATGTAAAAGTTAGAATCGAAAGCAAGTTTTTCGCCATCCAGTTTTTCGTTTTTCCACTCTGAGTTTGGAAAAATCCAATGTTCTTTTTCGTCAACAAAAATGCGGATGGGCATATCAAAATCCTCCACAACATCCACATATCTATAGGTGAGGGCATTACCTACCATTTTATATTCCAGTTTTGGGATCATTGTAGTGCGCAAATACTGATTAAAAAAGGCACTCAAGTCCTTCTTGGTCTTTTCGCTGAGGTAACTTTCAACTTGCTCTGTGGTCACTGTCTGGTGATAGAACTCTTTGTTCAGCCCTCTTAGGGTACTACGCCAAAGTTCATCATCTTCAACTAACTGTCTCAGCGTATGTAGCATATTGGCCCCTTTGTAATACATATCCCCAGAACCCCTTTGATTGACCCCATAAACGCCAATAATAGGTTTATCGTTTTGGATGTTGTTGCGGGTTCCAATTACGTACTCAGCCGAGGCTTGTTTTCCGTAATGATAATCTAGATACAAGTTCTCTGAATAGGCAGTGAACCCCTCATGAATCCACATATCTGCAATGTCCTTATAGGTAATGTTATTGGCAAACCATTCATGGCCGGCCTCATGAATAATGATAAAGTCAAATTTTAAACCCCAACCAGTTCCGGATAAGTCTCGCCCTAAATATCCATTTTGATATTGATTACCATAGGTAACGGAACTTTGGTGCTCCATGCCCAAATAAGGCACTTCAACCAATTTAAAACTGTCTTCGTAAAAAGGATATGGACCAAACCAATGTTCAAAGGCCTCCAGCATCATTGGTGTTTGCTTGAACTGTTCTTTGGCTTTATCCAGATTATCCCGTAACACATAATAGTCCAAATCCAGGGTGCCTTTTTCTCCTTCGTACTTTTCACCAAAATGAACATAATCACCTATGTTCACATTTACACCGTAATTATTGATTGGATTGGAAACGAACCACTCATATAGTTTGTATCCTCCATACTCGTATTCATATTCTTCTCTTAGCCTTCCATTGGCTACGGCAACCAGGTCTTTTGGAACATCAATGGCTATTCTCATGCTATCCACTTCATCATACATATGGTCTTTATTGGGCCACCAGACACTGGCTCCAAGTCCTTGGCAAGATGTTGCTGCAAAAGGCTTTCCATTAGAATCCTTTTTCCAAGAAAAACCGCCATCCCAAGGGGCACGAATTGCTTTCTTGGGTTTTCCAGAGTACTGAACATAGAGTTTGTTGTATTCTCCAGGTACTTGTTTCTTCTTTAAGTAGATGAAATGGGCAGGACCAACAGATGAATAATTCAATTCTTGTCCATCTTGGGAAACAGCATCTATTTTTAAGGGTTTCTGCAAATCGATTTGGATTACGTCTGATTCTTCCAAGACCTTATACCGAATGATGTTGTAACCCGCAATGAATTCCTTATCTGGTTGTACTTTAATATTTAGGTCATAATAGTTCAAATCCCACCATGCGCGTTCGGGGGTTATGCTTCCACGTAAAGTGTCAACACGGGTAAAGGTTTGCCCATTTACATAGAATGTATAAAGAAAGCAAAGAGAAATTAGCCAAGTATGTTTAATAAATAGTCTCATCTAAGCAGTATGGAATTAGGAAATACAATTGGGCTTTCATGGTCATCTTTTCCGACGGCTGCCACCCCAAAAAAGAAATTGTCCACTACTATGCCCTCCAAAACATGCCCATTTACATTGCCGACATATTTGGAATGGTCCCAGGTTGGAGAGGTGGTGTCCCTCCAATAGATTTTATAGCCGGTAGCACCTTCCACCGAGCTCCACGTCAATTTTACGGAAGGTTGAACTATTCCTCCAATTTTCACTGTTTCTGGTGAAGGGGGTGCCCAAGCGATAGAAGCAAGGTTAATAGCGTTTACAGCAGTCAATTTAGCGGCATAATCAAAGTTGACATGTTCCAGAACATCTCCATAGGCAATGCCGTCTTCCAACCTAATATCCTGATGCTGTTGTGTATAATTTTCATGGGCTTCCATAATCCGAATTCCGGCAAATCCAGCATCATTGAACGGCCTGTGGTGACCACCACGGCCAAAACGATCCAATCGATAAACCATGATCGGATTCATTTCAGGCATATATTGTTGCGTGGTTTTATGAACATATCGAGCCAATTGTCTTGAAATTCCATCAACCTCACCTCCATAAAAACGACGGGCCCTTCTTTGTTGTTCGGTTTCATTGGGAGGAACAGGTTCTGAAAAAATTCGGAAATCCCTATTACTTACCACACCATCTACACCGGTAATATTACCTATCATATCGTTATTTAAGATTCCAATGATTTGCCAACCCTTTTCTTTGGCATAGGCAGCCAAACCGCGTCCTCCATAAAGCCCTTGTTCCTCACCGGAAAGCCCAACATACATAATACTGTTCTCAAATTTGTACTTAGACAATACCCGGGAAGCTTCAATAGCACCTGCCATACCTGATGCGTTATCATTGGCACCGGGCGCATCTGAAGTAAAATCATTGGCGTCACTTACTCTGGAATCAATATCACCACTCATAATAATGTAGCGATTAGGATATTTTGTACCTCGTTGGATAGCCACAACGTTTACCACCCAAACATCTTTTGTTATTCTCCTGCCTTCCCCCTTTTTTACTAGGTCCTTTTGATAAAAAACTTCAAGACAATCATCGCAGTCAGCCGAGATTTTTTCAAATTCCGATTTTATCCATCGTCTAGCCGCTCCTATTCCCCTAGTTTGTGATACAGTATCGCTCAAAGTATGGCGAGTGCCGAAGTTGGCCAGGGTGGTGATATCCTTTTCAAGTCTATCGGCAGAAACAGAATCTATAATATCATAAATTCTCGAATCGGTTTGGGAATGGATGATCAATGAGGTTAAGGAAAAAAAGAATAGTAGATATTTTTTCATTGTTATTCGAGATTATACTTTTTACGAAACCAAACTCCATGAAAATAACAACCGGGACCCAAAACTGCGTAAATAATTCCTGGCAGACCAAAATGCAAACCTATTTGATATTTGGCCATTAAAATAGAAATAAGTGCAACTCCAACATAGATAGCGAAGTGTCTGGTGTAAAAAAGAAGGTTGACGTTTCTAACAGATTTACTCTTTTTATATGCTCTAAGATACATTAAAGAAAAACATAGGAAAATCAATAAAAAACCTAGGCTGTATAATTGGAAAAGGGATGAGAAACTTTCAAAACTAATAGTGAGTGTTCCGGTTCCTGTATTGATTAAGGATTTAAGAGGAAAAATATAGTAGAGGACCACAAAAAGCAGGATGGCATTTAAAGCTATTATCCAATTGTCCATATAATCTGTTCGTCGAAAGAAATTGTAGTGAGTATACCATAAAGCAACCAATACGAAGAAACTCACTGCAAAACTCAAGAAGGCAACCCAATTGATTTGAAGAGCGGAATCTGAGGTTTCATTACCAACTGATACCACCAGTAAAGTTGCGGCAAAGGCAAAAACGCCATCGCTAAAAGCTTCAACTCGGCTAATATTATGAGGTAACTTCATTTTTAAAACTTAACGCAAGAACGTGACTTTGGCAATCTTACCATTCTCCACTTCATAAATTGCGGCAGCACTAAAATTTGAACCATTCATGGTGAGATATTCTTCATCAATCACCTTATTCCCGATTACCATTCGGTTTTTAATTTCGCAGTTTAAATCGGGAGTATTTTCAAAAAAAGAACCATAACCTTCGCGCATTTTTTCTTCCCCTTCAGAAAAAAGGGAATTGGGGAAATCGTATAGCTTAATGTCATTGGTATAGGTATCCATAAAGGCATCTATGTCCCTAGCGTTGTAAGCATCCAATTGTTTCTTCACTACAGCTTCGGCATCGCCTATTTCCTGATTTGGAAAAATAAAACTCATAGAGTTGATAAGTCCATTTGTAATCTGATATATTGCCACTTGATGTCCTTGTCTTCCGTCAACCATGGTAACTTCTTCGTCTATCACGTAGTTTCCCAATGCAATGCGCTTAATCACCTTTACATTGGTGTTTTTGGTGTTGGCAAAGAATCTTTCATAACTATCCAACATTTTGTCTTTTCCAACATACATAGTATCCGTAGGAAAACGCTGGGCCAAAACTCCTTCGGAATAACAGGAAAGAAAACCATTTAAATCCCTTCGATTGAACGTTTCGACTTGGCGCTGCACGATTTCTTTTGGAGAAACATCCGTGACCAACGCCAATCTGGTGCTACTAGGATTTACAGACATTCGAGATATTTTAAAGACTTGGTCTTTGTCGAAAACATGAAAATCAGTCCAAACACTATCTTTTTCTGGGTGAAACATGGCTATTCTATTATTATCTGGTGATAGAATCGTTCCATCTGATAGCCAAACCATATCTTCAATAGGATACTTAAGGCTTAGTATGATATCTTTTTTCTTGGAAGTTACATCGAGAGACTTGATTTGCCGAGGTTCTTTTTCAGAAGATGTTTTTTTGATATAACTGATTTCGTCTTTTCCTGGAATTTTATGCAATGAGCGTCCCACATTTTCATCCACAGTTATTTGGGATTCTTCCTTGAAGTCAATCAAAACTAGGTCCATACGGTTTTTCACAAGGACAGTCGCTATCAATATATGGTCGTTGTACCAAACGTGGTACCCTATTTTCAAATCACTTAAAGCCTCGGATTCACCTGTTTTGATATCATATTCGTAGAGTCTTTGTAGACCATTTAAATCCAAACGAATGGAGGAGACATTATCGGAATTTGGAATGCGTAAAGGAGAGTATTCGCTACCTATTGGCGTATTTGTAATCCACTTTGATGTGCTTCCTTTTGTGATATTGAATTGTTTGATATCGGTTTGTCCAGCTCTAGTTGATGAAAAAAGTACCGTATCATCGTTCCAAAAAGAAGGTTGATTGTCATAACCATGGTTGTTCGAAATATTTTTAGGGTTTGAAAGAGCAAGTTTTCCATTGCTCTTTTCCAAATCAAATAGATAAACCTCGGTGTTACCTTGAGCATGGATTGACGAAATGGCAAAATAGAAAAGGACAAAGTAGATTCCTTTTTTCATATTTGTGCGAATTGGTTCAACAATTCCCGGACTCTTTTGGTGCTTTCCACATGATATTTGGCCTGGGTTTTTTGGAGTCCAACTTTGACTGTTATTGCACTTTCAGGCAATTCTTGGAACATAAATTCATCCGTCCAGTCATCTCCAATGGCAAATACAAAATCATAATCTGCTTCTCCAAGCATACGGACTGAGGCTCTCCCCTTATTTACGTTGCTGCTTTTGACCTCCATTACTTTATTCCCATTGAGTACACTAATATCGTCATTTCCAATAAGGCTGGTAAGCACGGTGTTCAATTCAGTAGCTCTTTTTTGACCAAAATCTGGGTCGGTATTTCTGTAGTGCCATGCCATGGAATAGTTTTTCTCCTCAATAAACGAACCAGGGGTTCTATCTACAAAAGACTCAAGCACAGGCCGTATTTTTTCCATCCACTGGTCTTTCACTTTTTCCAAAAGCTTAAATTCTTCTCCTTCCTTGGAAATCCAAACACCGTGTTCCACAATCATGTTGTACTTTTTGTGCAAGAACCACTTGGTAAAGGTTTGCTTGTCTCGGCCACTAATTAGAAATAGGGTCGTGTTTTCTTGGGAGTTGATCTTATCCAAAAGCTCGTACAACTCCTCATCTGGCGAGGCTTTTTGTGGATCTTTATGAAATCCTGTCAGTGTACCATCATAATCCAGGAAAAGCAATCTGTTTTTGGCCTTTCCATAGTCTTCAATAACTTCTTGGGTTAAGGAAGGTGAAAGCTTTCGAGAAATATTGACATCCTCAACATCACTCTTTTTGTGTAGGGCATTCATAAACTCGTTGGCCCACACTTCCACATTGTATCGTTCCAATCTCTTTTGAAGAAACATATTACGCGCCATCTGCTCTTCTTTGGGCATGGTAATGGCATTTTTCAAAGTATCTGCTTGTTGCTCAAAATTATTGGGGTTGATGAGAAGCGCCTCGTTCATTTCATATGCAGAACCGGCCATTTCACTTAGAATGAGTACTCCTGTTTTATCGGTTCGAGTGGCAACATATTCTTTGGCAACTAAATTCATACCATCACGTAAAGGAGTCAACCAAGCAATATCACTGGAAGTATACAGGTCTATGAGATTCTCAAAGGGTAAAGAGCGGTAAAAATACCAGATTGGTGTCCAATTGACCGTTGATAGTTCCCCATTGATACGACCTACTAATTCATCAATTTCTCGCTTTAAAAGCTGATATTGGGGCACATTGGAACGTGAGGGTACCGCTAGGATAATCAAGCGCACTTTTTCTTTGTACTCAGGATATTTATTAAGAAAGTACTCAAAGGCATTGAGGCGTTTTGCTATTCCCTTACTGTAATCCAATCGGTCAATGGAAAGGATGAGTTTGGTATCTGGCGCGGAAGCTTTGTGATTATCCAATTTTTGCTGTAGGTCGCTTTTGTTGTTTTCCTTTCGTTCTTCGTGGGCAACTGCAGCATCTCTAAACTTCTTATAGTCAATGCCCATGGGAAAAGAATCGACTTTTATGACACGGTTGTCCAGATAGATATCGTTAAAACTAACATCCAGACCCAAAAGTCGTCTCACTGAACTCAAAAAGTGACGTTCATAGTCATACGTATGAAAACCGATTAAATCTGAGCCAAGAAGACCCTGCAGCACCTCTTCCCGCCAAGGTAGTGTTCTGAAAATCTCGTATGAAGGGAATGGGATATGAAGAAAAAAACCGATAGAGGTGTTGGGACGTTTTTCTTTTACCATCTGAGGTACCAGCATAAGCTGATAGTCGTGCACCCAAATAATATCTTCGTCACCCGCTTGCTCCAAAATGGCGTCTGCAAATTTTTGGTTGACCACTTTATAGGTGTTCCAAAAATCAAGTTCAAATTCTGAGTATTCCAGAAAATAGTGAAACAAAGGCCAAATGGTTCTATTACTGAAACCAAAATAGAAGCCCTCAACATCGTTTTCCGTTAGGCGTACCTTGGAACATCCATGATTTTCCAGTGCCTTATCAATCTCATTTTCAAGAGATTCAGGAATTTCCTCATCAGTCAATCCAGACCAACCAATCCAAAGACTTTCACCACCACTGTGAACAGACTTCATACCCGTGGCTAAACCACCAACGCTAGGTATGGCACTTAGGCCGCCATCACTTATTTGCAATTGTACTGGCAGTCTATTGGAAATAATTATAGTTTTACTCATGGATGGGTGATTTTAGGACAAAATGTAATAAAATTCCTATTTTTTCGATTTATGATAAGGTGAAAACCTGAATTTTCAACAGAAATATAATCCTCAACTATGGATAACCTAAATTACGGAATAATTGGAAACTGCCGAAGTGCTGCGCTTATTTCAGATACGGGTTCTTTGGATTGGTGTTGCTTGCCTCAATTTGATTCAACCTCGGTATTTGCTAAACTATTGGATGAGAAAAAGGGGGGTAGTTTTGAGATTAGGACAAAGTATAATTATGTAATTCATCAGGAATATTCTAAAAACACCGCAGTTCTAGTTACCCGTTATTCTGATGGGGAAAATACCTTTGAGGTCCATGATTTTATGCCAAGGTATTATAAGATGAACGGGAAAGGTAAATACAATTCCCCACCGGAAATCATCAGGTACATCAAGCATGTCTCCGGAACCCCAACTTTCAGTGTTGTTTATGATCCAAAATTGGAGTATGCTCTTGGCAGAACCAATAACTATGTAAAGGATGATTTCATTGTAAGTCTTACCAGCAAGCAAAAGTTTGATACCTTGTTTTTATACACATCTTTCGATAAGCAGAAAGTATTGGATGGGGAAGAGATACTCTTGAAGGAGGACGGATATTTCATGATTTGTTATAATGAGAAAATCTTGAAACCCACAACGGATAAGATGTCTTTGGAGCTGGAAAGAACTAAGATTTATTGGTTGGATTGGGTGGATAGAACTCCCACTTATAAAAAATTCAACAGTCAAATTATTCGAAGTGCCATTACGCTGAAAATGCTTACCTATGATAAAACAGGGGCAGTTCTAGCGGCGGCGACTACATCTTTGCCGGAAACCATTGGTGAAGTTCGCAATTGGGATTATCGATTCTGTTGGATTCGGGATGCTTCGATGGTCATCAAAGTAGTTTCCGAATTGGGGCACAAGAATTCTGCAAAACGCTACCTGCAGTTTATCATCGATTTAATGCCGGATAAGGATGAAAAGCTCCAAATCATGTATGGTATCAACAAGCAAAAGAAGCTTACGGAAAACACCTTGGACCATTTGGAAGGGTATAAGGGGTCCAGCCCTGTACGTATAGGAAATGCGGCATACAAGCAAAAGCAAAACGACATCTATGGTATTTTGATGGATGTAATTTACGAGCAGTTGGTCAAGTTTAGCAATGATATTGAGAATGGCGAGGAGTTGTGGAGCATTACCAAGGGTATTGTTTGGATTGTAGAAAAACATTGGAGAGAACCTGATAAGGGCATATGGGAGTTTAGAGGTGAGGACCAACATTTTACCTTTTCAAAAGTACTTTGTTGGGTAGCTATTGACAGAGCAATCAAAGTGGCCAAGATATTTGGTAAATCCAGAAAAATTGAAAAATGGACGGCCATTGAGCAAGAGATAAAATCAGACATTCATGAACATGCATGGAATCCGGAGAAAAATGCTTTTGTCCAGTCGTACGGTTCCAGTCATTTGGATGCCTCTGTGCTTTTGATGGAATCTTATGGATTTATTCATGCTAAAGACCCCAAGTTTGTGAACACCGTCCACGCCATTGAAGAAGAATTGAGCAATGATGGGCTTCTGTATCGTTATAAAAATGAGGATGATTTTGGTCTTCCTTCTTCGTCTTTTACTATTTGCACCTTTTGGTTCATCAATAGCTTGTTCAAAATAGGGGAGGAGGAAAAGGCCTTGGCTCATTTTGAGCGACTATTAAGTTATAGTAACCATTTGGGATTGTTCAGTGAGGATATAGATTTTAAAACCAAAAGATTGCTCGGTAATTTCCCTCAGGCCTATTCCCATTTGGCATTGATTGAATGTGCCATTAATTTTTCCAGAAAAAAGAGTGAGGAAAAGATATTGGAATCTATTGCTTAATCTCCTGTAATAGCTTTTCCGAAGCCGATCGGATTTTGTTGGTTAATACTTTGAGGTGTTCAACAGTAGCAAAGGGATTCATCAAAGAGGTTCTCAAATAATGCACACCTCTTATTGTGGTTTGCACCATATAAAAATCGCCTTCTTCCAACAGTTCTTGTCTCACCATTGCATTAAGCTCGTTTAAATCCTTAAGAGATAAATTGGGATTCACATATCGAAAACAAAGAATATTGGACATAGGGTATGTGGCAATCTCAAAATCGGGTTCTTTTAGAAGCATTTCTGCAAAATCCTTGGCCAGGTCATATTGTCGGGTTACGTAGGTGTCAAAAACCGCTTCTCCATAGAGTTTTAGAAGTAGGTACCAATGCATGCACATCATGGTTTTGGTACATTCAAAAGTTCTTCGACCACTGTTGTACCATTCGTCCTCTTGGGTTTCATTCAAAAGGTAATCAGCATCAAGACTAAATGTGTGATTGGCGTGGATTCTATTTCTGAACACTAAAGCCGTGGTTATAGTGGGCATCAACATCATTTTGTGACCGTCAATCACCATGGAATCGGATTTTTCAGCGCCTTTTAGAAGATGCTTATACTTTTCCGAAAAGATAGCCGCTCCCCCATGTGCTCCGTCCACGTGAAACCACAAGTCATACTTTTGGGCGAATGCCTGTATGGCCTCCAAATCATCATAAGCTCCAGTGGCTGTTGATGGTGCACTCCCAACAATGGCAAAAACCTGTATGCCCTGTGAAACACTTGTTCGGTAATATTCCTCCATTTTGTTAACATCCATTCCAAAGTTTTTGTTGGCAGGGACTTTAATAATTCCCTTTTCGCCTAACCCCATAATTTTGGCCGCCCGATCGACACAATAATGAGCCTCTTCACAAACCATAATACCCAAAGGTTTGGTATGTCCTTCGTTCCACACATCATGTTCAACTTTCGCTTTTCTGGCGGATAAGAGTGCTGTAAGATTGGCCAAAGTACCTCCAGATGTCAAAAAACCACCGGACTTGGAATCATATCCTACGGTTTCACAGATTTTGTCGGCAACTATGCGTTCAATGGCGTTTGAGGACATTCCCATTTCATAGACTGCCATTCCATTGTTCAATAGATTGCTCAACATACCCGATAGCAGGGTTATGGGAGCGGTAACTCCTACTTGGTGCCCTACATATTTTGGATTGTGGGTATGCGTTGTTCTTTTTAGAATTTCTTTAAAGAAGTCAGCTTCATTTCCATTTTCCAAAAAGTCCTTCCAAAATTGAAGCTCATTATCTGGCGGGTTCCATGATAAAACTTTATCCTCTTTTCCAGAAATCGTTCCCTCTATATGTTCACAAATTAGGTTTACTAAGCGATGGCTTTTATCCTTAAAAGTAACACTTGAAAAAATTTTTTCGAATGACTTTGATTCCATAAAAAAACATAGTTTCTTACCTCTAAAATTACAAACCTCTAATTTCTCTTCTGAATGAAAAGTACAGTTTTTCTTTCTCTATTTATTTTTATTTCCCATTTTACTTTTGGTCAAGCTGAATTTAGCTCTGGTTATTACATTGATAGAGATAATAATAAAGTGAAGTGCTTACTTCTTTTACAAGATTGGGATAACTCTCCGGGAACAGTTATTTATAAGCTAGACGAAAAAGGCTCGGAAATGGAGTTGAATCCTCAAAATTGCAAAGAGTTTGGTATAGAAGGAGAAGTTGTTTATCGATCGATTAGAGAGAAAATCCCTCGTACTGATGCAAAAGTAGTAGACAAAACCCAATCTAAGGAACCAAGATTTGTTTTGAAAAACCAGTTCGCCCAGGTATTAATGGAAGGAACAGTTTCGTTATATGAAACATTAAATAATGGCGAGGCTGCTTTTTTGGTACTAAACGACGAAGGAAATCTTACAGTTCTTGCTTATAAAGAATATATCGAAGATGGTTATGTAAGAAGGAACAACATTTTTAAACGCCAGATTCTTAAGGAATACAGCTGCTTGAAGGGTAATGAAATCCAGTCTTTAGAATATACAAGGAAATCTATGCTATCCTTCTTTAAAACTCTAAACAACTGTTTGGGAAATTCAGAGGTTACAATTTACCAAAGTAAAATAAATCAAAAACTATTCACATCTTTGAAAACCAAACTATGGATTGGGGTTAATCAAACTGGGTATGAAGCCAGAAACATTACTTCTGGACAAGTGGTTAAGTTCGATAATGGGATATCATTCCGAGCAGGCTTAGAAATTGAGAGTTTTTTTCGTAGCTCTAGTCCCAAGAAATTCTCTACATTTTTGGCTTTGGTATATTCGCAAATAGAAAATAGTATAGAATTACCATTTGACCAGGTCTCCAATGATGTTTTCACCTTAAAGGTTAACGCCTTAGAGTCATCTTTAGGAGCTAGATACTACTTGTCGTTATCTTCTGAAAGTGATGTTTTTTTGGATGTGGCTGTGTTGGCCAACTTCTATTTGGAAGCAAGTTTAAATGAGTCCGTAATGTTCGGAGGAGTGCTCGAAGACCGTCCAGATGAAGTAAATGAAATTGCTCCAATTTCAAGAAGTAATGATATTGTACCCTCATTTGGAATAGGGTATTCTTACAACAAAAAAGTATATTTAAGATTCAACTATTTATTGAATCAAAACTTAGTGGATGGGGATGTGCAGGGAGCACTATTTCAAAGGGATTCTTTATCTCAGATTTCACTTTCTTTAGGATATACTTTATAAAAAAACCGCTCTTTTAAAGAGCGGTTTTCCAAATAAGCTTGGTTTCAAGCGTTATTTGAATTAGTCAAAGGTATACCCATTATCTGCTGCAACTTTATCCGCGATCTGCGTGCGAAGCTCTACGACATTGGGTTGATTTGTATACTTGGTAAATCGTTTGAGTCCCATAAGCATCATACGTTGCTCATCTCCTTCAGCAAAAGAAACAATCGCCTCTTTTCCTTTTTGAATTACAATATCAACCGCGCGGTATAAATATAGTTTGGACATTGCTATTTGCGTGGCTTGAGATTCTTCTCCAAACCTTTTTGCATTTTTCTCTGTACGCAGAATGGCCGATTCGGTAAGATAAACCTGAATAAGAATATCAGAGGCAGCCATTAAAAGCATTTGATGCTTTTCCAAATCCGGACCAAATTTCTGGACCGCACTACCAGCAACCATTAGGAATACTTTTTTAAGCCTTGCTACCAAATCCTTTTCTTCAGCAAACAATTCAGAAAAGTCTGGTGCGTCAAACGAAGGAATTCCCATCAATTCCTCACCTACGGCAGTAGCTGGGCCAAGCAAATCCACATGTCCTTTCATGGCCTTTTTCACCAACATACCAACGGCCAACATGCGATTGATTTCATTGGTTCCTTCATAAATTCTTGAGATACGGGCATCTCTCCAAGCGGATTCCATGGGAGTATCCGCACTAAAGCCCATGCCTCCAAAAATCTGGATACCCTCATCAGAGGTATGTTGCACATGTTCGGATACAGCGACTTTCAAAATAGAACATTCAATAGCATATTCTTCTACACCTTTAAGCTCAGCTTCTTGGTGAGAGTTGCCTTCTGCTTCACGAATTGCAATTCTATCCTCAATATTTTTGGCAGCTCGATAACACGCGGCTTCATCTACATAGGCGTTAGTGGCCATGTCCGCAATTTTGGCTTTAATAGCCCCAAAGTTCATGATAGGAGTCTTGAACTGGATACGCTCATTGGCATATTTGGCCGCTTCGTTGATAACGCGACGTTGTGCTTCCAAACATGCTGCCGCCAATTTGATTCTACCCACGTTTAGGGCGTTCATGGCTATTTTGAAACCATTTCCACGTTCCGAAAGCATATTCTCTACTGGAACCTTGGTCTCATTGAAGAACACCTGACGGGTAGAGGAGGAGTGAATTCCCAATTTCTTTTCTTCATCGCCTAAGGTAATCCCATTGCTTGGATCGTTTTCAACGATAAAGCCAGTAATATTTTTGTCATCTTCGATTCGGGCAAACACAATAAAAAGATTACAGAATCCAGCATTGGATATCCACATTTTTTGCCCAGTAATGTTATAATGCTTGCCATCTTCAGAAAGAACTGCTTTGGTTTTTCCAGAATTGGCATCTGAACCTGCACCAGGTTCAGTCAAGCAATACGCACCAAACCATTCTCCTGAGGCTAACTTTGGCACATATTTTTGTTTTTGTTCCTCGGTACCGTAAAGGGTGATTGGCATAGTTCCGATACCAGTATGTGCACCAAAAGCGGTACTGAACGAGCCAGTTGCACCAGAAATATAATCACACACCAGCATGGTTGAAACAAAACCCATTCCCATTCCACCATAAGCTTCTGGAACTGCAACACTCAATAGTCCCAGCTCACCGGCTTTACGCATGGTCTCTTCCGTATAGGCATAATCCTTATGTTCAAAGCGCTCCCAATGTGCCCAAAGCTCGCGGTCCACAAACTCTTTGGTACTTTCGCGCATCATCTGCTGCTCCTCAGATAAATCTTCCAAGGTAAAAACATCTTCGCAGTCTGTCTCTTTAACAAGAAACTGACCACCTCTCAGTATTTCTTTATTTAGGGTTTCTGTGCTCATAGCTATATAATATTGTGTTGTTTTAGTTTAAAAATTCATAAATACCTGCTGCTCCTTGACCTGTTCCCACACACATGGTTACCATACCATATTTTCCTTTCATTTCCCGCTTGCGCATTTCGTCAAACAGTTGTACAGAAAGTTTAGCTCCAGTACAGCCTAGAGGATGTCCCAATGCGATAGCTCCTCCATTCACATTTACTATCTCTTGATTCAATCCCAATTCTCGTATTACGGCAAGGGACTGCGAGGCAAAGGCTTCGTTTAGCTCAATTAATTCGACATCTTCCTGCTTTAATCCTGCTTGTTTTAAAGCCTTTGGAATTGCTTTTACCGGACCAATCCCCATAATTCGTGGTTCCACACCGGCCGCAGCATAATTGACTAAACGGGCAATTGGTTCTAAATTGAGTTCTTTTACCATTTCTTCGCTCATCACCATAACAAAAGCGGCACCGTCACTCATTTGGGATGAGTTCCCTGCAGTTACGCTTCCACCGGCAGCGAAAACGGGTCTTAGCTTATTCAAGGTTGGAATATTAGTTCCTTTTCGGGGCCCTTCATCTTTACTGACCGTATATGTGGTAGTTTCTTTTTTGCCAGAATCGTTGACGAACGTATGCTCTACCTCGATAGGCACAATTTGATCCTGAAAACGATTTTCTTCTTGGGCTTTCAAAGCCTTCATATGGGAGTTATAAGCAAATACATCCTGGTCTTCCCTAGAAACCTTGAATTGCTGTGCTACCGCTTCTGCGGTTAGGCCCATTCCCCAATAATAATCTTCATTACCTTCTTTTGCAGTGGCATAATCAGGAGTGGGTTTATAACCACCCATTGGAATGTAGCTCATACTTTCGGAACCCCCGGCGATGATACAATCTGCCATTCCAGATTGGATTTTGGCTGTTGCGATTCCGATGGTTTCAAGTCCGGATGCGCAATATCTGTTGACCGTTACTCCGGGGACATCATCAATATTCAGACCCATTAAGGAAATCAAACGGGCCATGTTCAATCCTTGTTCTGCTTCCGGCATGGCGTTCCCTACAATGACATCATCGATTCGTTTTTTGTCCAATTGCGGCAACTCCTTCATCATGTGTTCAATGGTCTCCGCTGCCAATTCATCTGGTCTTTTAAACCGAAACAACCCTCTTGGGGCTTTTCCCACCGCGGTTCTATATGCTTTGACTATATATGCTGTTTTCATTTTAGTTTCTTAAAGGTTTACCTGTTTTCAACATATGCTGGATACGTTCCAGCGTTTTTCTTTCTGTACAAAGTGAAAGGAAGGCTTCTCGTTCAATATCCAAAAGGTATTGTTCCGTTACATAGCTTGCTTCGGACAGGTCTCCACCGGCCATAACATAGGCCAGTTTATCTGCTATTTTCCTGTCATGTTCCGAAATATAGTGACCCGCTTCCATGGAATCGGTACCTACGAGGAACATTCCTAAGGCTTGTTTTCCCAGAACCTTAACATCCTTTCTTCTAGGAGGTTGAGTATAACCTGATTCAGCCATCAACTTCGCATACGCTTTGGCCGTAGCTATTTGTCTATCCTTATTTACGACAATTACATCCTTTCCTTTTTGAAGGATTCCCAAGTCAAATGCCTCATATGCAGAAGTGGATACCTTCGCCATTCCAATCGTTAAGAAATACTCTTGTAATACGTTTAACTCTACATCGTTCTTACGGAAGGTATCAGAAGCGCGCAACGCCATTTCTTTAGAGCCACCTCCTCCAGGGATAACCCCTACACCAAACTCAACCAGTCCAATGTACGTTTCGGCTGCTGCCACTACTTTATCTGCATGCATGGAAAGCTCGCAACCACCGCCCAAACACATACCATGTGGGGCAGAAATGGTAGGGATGGATGAGTAACGCATTCGCATCACCGTATCTTGGAATGCTTTGATGGCCATGTTCAACTCATCGTATTCCTGCTCTACGGCCATCATAAAAATCATTCCGATGTTCGCACCAACGGAAAAGTTGGCAGCTTGGTTTCCAACCACCAAACCTTGAAAATCCTTTTCTGCAAGGTCGATTGCCTTGTTGAGTCCGGCAATGACATCTCCTCCAATTGTGTTCATCTTCGATTGGAACTCCACATTTAAGATGCCGTCTCCTAAATCTTCAACAACGACCCCGCTATTCTTGAATACTGCATTGGATTCCCTAATGTTATCTAAAATGATGAAGGCATCTTGTCCTGGAACCTTTTCCATGGACTTTTTTGGAATATCATAATAATAAGTAGCTCCTTCTTTAACTGAATAGAAAGAAGTAACACCAGAAGATTTCATGTCAGCAACCCATGAGGCGGCTTCCAAGCCTTCGGCTTTAATGAATTCCAATCCCTTGTCCAAGCCTACGGCATCCCAAATTTGAAAAGGACCGTGCTCCCAGCCAAATCCGGCTTTCATGGCATCATCTATTTTATAAAGCTCATTGGAAATTTCGGGTATCCGATGCGACACATACGCAAAAAGTGCCCCAAAACTCTTTCTGTAAAACTCACCAGCTTTATCCTTTCCATTGACCAATACTGAAAAACGGTCTATTACTTTATCTATCGTTTTGGTGAGTTCCAATGTGGCAAACTTTGCACTCTTTTTGGAGCGATAATCCATCGAGTCCAAATCGAGGGTAAGAATTTCACTTTTACCACTATCATTCTTCACTTTTTTATAAAAGCCCTGTCCTGACTTACTTCCCAACCACTTGTTTTCCATTAGGGTATTGATAAAATCTGGAAGTTGGAAAAGCTCCAATCGCTCATCGTCCTTACAGTTTTCATGTATACCATTGGCTACATGGACCAAAGTATCCAGACCAACTACATCCACTGTTCTGAAGGTGGCCGATTTAGGTCTCCCAATTACAGGACCCGTGAGTTTGTCGACCTCTTCAACGGTCATGCCCAAATCCTTTACCGCATGAAAGAGACTTTGAATACTAAAGATTCCTATTCTATTGCCGATGAAAGCAGGGGTGTCTTTAGCAACTACTGATGTTTTACCTAGGAACTTTTCACCATATCCGTTGAGAAAATCCAATACTTCTGTCGAGGTATTGGGGCCGGGAATTATTTCGAAAAGTTTTAAATATCGTGCAGGGTTGAAAAAGTGAGTTCCACAAAAATGCTTCTGAAAGTCCTCGCTTCTCCCTTCGCCCATAAATTTGATGGGAATTCCAGATGTGTTGGAAGTAATGAGGGTACCTGTAGTTCTGTACTTCTCTAGGTTTTCAAACACTTGTTTTTTAATGTCCAACCGTTCTACGACAACCTCGATTATCCAATCTACCTCGGCCACTTTAGCGATATCATCTTCGAGATTACCGGTTGTGATGCGGTCAGCAAACTTTTTATGATAAATAGGGGACGGCTTGGATTTAAGTGCCCCTGTCAATGAATCGTTCACCAATCTATTGCGGACTACTTTGTCGGAAAGACTCAAACCTTTTGCCTTTTCTTTTTCGTTGAGTTCTCTTGGAACGATGTCCAACAATAATACTTCGACACCGATATTGGCAAAATGACAGGCAATACCACTTCCCATGATGCCCGAGCCAATTACGGCGACTTTATTGATGTGTCTTTTCATCTAAGAATTGAAATTAATTAGTCGTTGTTTTTATATAAATTTTCTTATCCAGAATAAGTTTGTTGATGGTTTCCATAGTTTTAAAAAATCCATGCAAGTCATCTTCACTGAGCTGTTCTTTCACCACATCATTGAAACGAAGTACTACATCTTTTGAATCCTTGCGTTTTTGAAGTCCGAGACCCGTAAGATGAATTAGCACACCTCTACCATCTTTGGGATTGGGTTTTCGTTCAATGTAACCGCGTTCCTCCATATTTTTTAGGATACGGGAAAGGCTGGTCGCTTCCATTCCCATTTTGGGGCCTAAAGCAGTACTAGGTGTTCCCTTTTTTGGGTCAATGCTTAATAAGGTAAACCCTAAAGCCATGGTCAATCCATAATTCTTGGCCTCTTCATTGTACATCTTTATTACAGCTTGCCAAGTGGCACGAAGGGCGTGGTCAATGGTCATATCTTTCATAGAACTCTCTTGGTTCTCAAAGATAGCAAAATTTATTATGCATGCATAATAAATTTTTGTGAAACGAATTTTCCTAAAAAGAAAAATCCTGCGGTTAGGCAGGATTTAGCTAATAAATCAAATGGATTTAGTGACCGTATATATTATTATATAGGTCCAAGTACTTTTCTTTTACAATCTTTCTCCGGAGTTTCATAGTAGGAGTTAGATGTCCATCATCCACACTCCATACATCGGGTGTAAGTCTAAATTGTTTTACTTTTTCCCACTTAGCAAAATCAGTATTGGCCAAATCCACCTCTTCCTGGATTCGGGCAATTACCTTATCGTTTAAAACAATATCAGAATTTTCACTTACAGTGACATCATGCCTATTGGCCCACTCATATAAAAATTCAAAATTGGGTTGTATCAATGCGGCTGGCATTTTTTCTCCTTCGCCAACAACCATAATTTGCTCGATAAAACGGGATTGTTTGAAGCGATTTTCCAAAATCTGGGGAGCAACGTATTTTCCACCGGAGGTTTTGAACATCTCTTTTTTCCGGTCTGTGATTCGTAAAAAACCTTGCTCGTCCACTTCCCCAATATCCCCAGTATGGAAATACCCGTCTTTGAGTACTTCCTTAGTCTTTGTTTCATCCTTGTAGTACCCCATCATTACATTAGGGCCTTTACAAAGTATTTCGCCATCGTCAGCAATCTTAACCTCCACATCAGTAATAATGCGGCCAACAGAACCTATTTTCCATCCTTTTCCTGACTCTTGATTTACTGAAATCACTGGAGAAGTTTCGGTAAGTCCATATCCTTCCATCACTGGCATTCCAGCTGCCGCAAAGACCCTTGCCAATCGTTGTTGCAAAGCTGCACTACCCGAAACCATTGTAGTTAAATTACCTCCAAGGGCTTCTTGCCACTTGCTGAAAATCAACTTACGCGCGAGACCCAATCTTTTTTCGTACCACCAACCGTTTTGACCGTAAGGTTCGTATTTAAGCCCTAATTCTACGGCCCAGAAAAACAGTTTCTTTTTAATTCCAGTAAGAGCTGTTCCCTTTGCAATAATAGCATCGTATACCTTTTCCAAAAGACGAGGCACCACTGTCATCACATCTGGTTTCACCTCTTTTACATTGTCACTTATCTTATCCAACCCTTCGGCGAAATGAATTTCAATACCACAATATTGATAGAGATACAGAATCATTCGCTCAAAAATATGGCAAACAGGCAAAAAGCTTAGTGCTATTCCCCCGGACTCAAAAGGTACTCGTTCTTCACTAGAGATTACGTTAGACACTATATTATTATGGGATAGCATTACACCCTTAGGTCTTCCAGTGGTTCCCGAAGTGTATATCAAAGTGGCCAGGTCTCCAGGTTGTACTTTCTCTTTGCGTGCTTCAACATCTTCTTGGTTGGAAGTATCTGCTCCCAATTCAACAACTTCTTTCCAGTTTTTGCAGTTTTCCAGGTCATCAAAAGAGTACACATCTTTCAGCTTTTTTAGATTAGAGCTAATGGACAATACTTTTTCCAAAACTTCAGAACAGGAAACAAAGCAGTATTTAGCTTCAGAATGATTCAGTACGTACTCATAATCTTCTTCCGAAATGGTAGGATAAATGGGTACATTTTGCGCTCCAATTTGAAGCACACCAATATCCATGATGTTCCATTCTGTTCTATTGGTCATTGATATGACCGCAATTTTATCGCCAGCTTTAACTCCAAGTCGTAATAGACCACGACTTACCGCGTTGGCTTTATTAATATATTCTTGTGTGGATGTGGAAACCCATTTATCTCCATATTTGGTCACCAAAGCATTGTTTAAAGGATTGTTCTCCAGTTGGTGATAGGGGAAATCAAAGAGTCGGGTTACTTTTTGCATAGTAAGTTACTGTTATGAAATTGCAAAATAGGGAAAGGAAGCGGGATTTTAAAATGGCATCCCTAAAATCAATATCAAAAATTTGCCAAAAGTTTAATTTTGGTTTTGTTGTTCAATCCACTCTTTAGCATTATGAAAAGCCAATATCCATGGGGAGATTGAATCGTTTCTATCCTTTGGGTAATGAGCCCAGTTCCATGGAAACATACTTCTTTCAATATGGGGCATGGTCACCAAGTGGCGACCTGTATTATCGCAAAGCATAGCCACATTATAGTCACTTCCATTTGGATTGGCGGGATAGCTGGAATACCCATATTTCGCTACGATTTCATATTTATCTTCTGGAAGAGGTAAACTAAATTTCCCTTCACCATGTGAAATCCAAACCCCCAAAATTGTTCCTTCCAAGCCAGACAGCATCACGGAATTGCTTTTCTGAACTTTTACCGAAGTGAAATTGCTTTCGTGCTTGTGGGATTCATTGTACGTCATTCTTCCATGTCGTTCCCCATGCTCAGGATTTATCAAATCCAGTTCCATGAATAATTGGCAACCATTGCATATGCCTACGGACAGCGTATCTGGTCGTTCAAAAAACTTTTTGATTGCCTTGTTGGCTCTTTCGTTGTAACGTATGGCCCCGGCCCAACCTTTGGCACTTCCTAACACATCCGAATTTGAAAAACCTCCAACTGCACCCAAGAACTGAACGTCTTCTAAGGTTTCCCTTCCTGAGATAAGGTCAGTCATATGTACGTCTTTCACTTCAAAGCCAGCCAAAAACATGGCATGCGCCATTTCTCGTTCTGAATTACTTCCTTTTTCGCGCAGAATCGCAGCTATCGGCTTTTTTCCACTTTTTGATGGAGTTGGGTAATACACCGAGCTATCAAATGATTCTGGGAAAACATAATGCAAGGACTGGTTCTTATAATTTGAGTAGCGTTCTTTGGCTAATCCTTTGGCTGTTTGCTTTTCATCCAATAAGTAAGAAGTCTTATACCATGTATCACGAAGTGAAGCCACATTTAGGCCCATTTCAACCCCATGATTCTTAATTCTTAGTTCACCCTTAGCTAGAGGAGAACCAATTTTGATGGCGTTTAAACGTTGTGCTGTTGAATCATTGGTCTGGAATACAATACCTATATTTTCAGAAAAGAGAAGCTTTATGGTATCTGATTCTCCCAAAGTGGTTAGGTCAAGTTCTGCTCCTAAATCGGTATCGGCAAAGCAAATTTCCAACAATGTGGTTATCAAGCCACCTGAACCTACATCATGTCCTGCCAAAATGTTTCCTGATTTGATTTCTTCCTGAACTGCGTTGAACGAATTTTTAAAATAAGCTGCATCTGTTATATTGGGTGCATCCGTGCCAACGGCATTCAATATTTGATAAAAACTGGAACCACCTAATTTAAACTGGTCTTGACTTAAGTTGAGATAATAAATATCTCCGCCTTCCTTTTGCAAAACGGGTTCTACAACCTGCGTTAAATCAGAACAATGTCCTCCCGCAGAAATAATTACAGTACCTGGAGCAATAACTTCCTTGTCCTGATATTTTTGCTTCATGCTCAGTGAATCCTTTCCTGTTGGAATGTTGATGCCCAAGGCAATAGCAAATTCTGAGCATGCCTCAACGGCTTGGTATAATCTAGCATCTTCTCCAGGATTACGACAAGGCCACATCCAGTTAGCTGAAAGTGAAACTGATTCCAATCCTTTTTCCAAGGGTGCCCAAACAATATTGCTCAGCGATTCGCCTATGCTATTTCGACTTCCCGCAACTGGGTCGATGAGTCCTGAAATAGGGGAGTGGCCAATGCTAGTGGCAATCCCTTCTTTTCCTTTAAAATCCAAAGCCATCACCCCGCAATTGTTGAGGGGTAACTGTAGTGGACCTGCACATTGCTGTTTAGCTACACGGCCGCCAACACAGCGGTCCACCTTATTGGTTAACCAGTCTTTACAAGCTACGGCCTCCAACTGCAGTACTTGCTCCAAATAGTCATGAAAATGTTCCAAACTGTACGATGCTTCCCCAAAATTGCTTTTGACCGTCCTATCCTCCATTATGGTTTTTGGCGAACTTCCAAACAAGGCTGAAAGCTCCAAATCCATTGGTTTTTCATTTTTTACTGTGGATTCAAAAGAAAAATGATGGTCTCCTGTAACCTTACCCACATTGTAGATGGGTGACCGTTCTCGTTCGGATACGCGTTGAAGTAATTCTTGGTCTTTTTCCGAAATAACCAATCCCATTCTTTCCTGACTTTCATTACCAATGATTTCTTTGGATGATAGCGTAGGGTCACCAATGGGCAGCTTATCCAAGTAGATTTTCCCACCGGTATCCTCAACAAGTTCGGAAAGGCAATTCAAATGCCCACCTGCCCCGTGATCATGAATGGAAACTATGGGATTATCATGACTTTCAACCAACCCACGAATGGCATTGGCTGCTCTTTTTTGCATTTCGGGATTGGAACGTTGAACCGCATTTAGTTCTATGGCAGCTTCAAACTCCCCTGTGTCCGCACTGGAAACTGCAGCTCCACCCATTCCTATCCGATAGTTGTCACCGCCAAGAATTATAATATTATCTCCTTTTTTTGGAGTATCCTTTAAGGCTTGTTCACTCTTGCCATATCCTATACCGCCCGCCAGCATGATGACCTTGTCAAACCCTAGGAGATGCGCGTCTTCCTTATGTTCAAAAGTCAATACCGAACCTGAAATCAAAGGTTGTCCAAACTTATTTCCGAAATCAGATGCTCCGTTGCTGGCCTTTATCAAAATATCCATCGGGGTTTGATAGAGCCAATCCCGCTCTGGGAATGCCTTTTCCCAAGGGCGAGTTTCTTCCAACCGGGAGTAGGATGTCATGTAAACCGCTGTTCCTGCTAGGGGCAATGCACCTTTTCCTCCTGCCAACCGGTCACGAATCTCACCTCCGGAGCCGGTAGCCGCTCCGTTAAAAGGCTCTACGGTGGTAGGAAAGTTATGAGTCTCGGCTTTTAAAGATAGGACAGAATCAAAGTCTGTTTCCTCGTAGAAATCTGGTTTGTCCGCACTTTTAGGGGCAAATTGTACCGCTTTGGGACCTTTAATGAAAGCAACATTGTCCTTATAGGCTGAAACAATATCATTGGGGTTTTCTTGAGAAGTTTTCTTGATTAATTTAAACAAGGAGCTTGGTTTTTCTTCTCCGTCAATTACAAAGGTCCCATTGAATATTTTATGTCGACAATGTTCTGAATTCACTTGGCTAAACCCAAAAACTTCGGAATCCGTAAGTTTTCTACCCAAGGATTTTGATAATTCTTCCAAATATTCAACCTCTTCTGGGTTGAGCGCTAAGCCCTCCTGTTGATTGTACTTTTCAATATCATCAATCTCTTTTATAGGTTCTGGAACGATATCGATATTGAAAATAGATTGATGAAGGCCTTTATATTTTTGAGACAACATTGGGTCATAGTCTGAAAATCCTTCTGCCACAGATTGGAACTCTTCAATCCTTAAAATGCCTTGAATTCCCATATTTTGGGTAATTTCTGTGGCATTTGTGCTCCAAGGAGTTATCATAGTGACACGAGGACCAACAAAAAAGGCGTCAAGTGACGCCGCGTGTATCTTAGGTTGGTTGCCAAACAACCATATCAGTTTTTCAATGTCTTGAGGTGCAATTTCTTGAGTAGTTTGGACGGCAAAAACCTTTTTAGTTTCGTCCCCAAAGAAATGAATCATACAAACTGTGAATTGAACGGTTTTTAGAAAGTGCGAATTTAAGCTATTCCTTGCTTTTTTCCTCTTTGCAATGTGATAGTTATTCAATGAATTGTTAACGAAAAATCTAAGCCATCTATCCTTTAAATAACATTTTACCTACTGGCTGCTTCTTTAATGGAATATGATTTTAAGATTTGAATGTTCAATTTATTGAACACACGTACTTATTATAGATATAGAGATGGATTGCCAAAGACTTTTCTACTCAAGGTAAAAGAGGAAGGATTAAGGATTACTTTTTTTGAAGTAGTGCCATATAAAAACCGTCATAGCCTTGCTCGGAAGCAAATAGATTCTGGTCTTTGATGAATTCAAAATCTTTCCCTGCCTCAGAATCTAGAAAGGTTTCAACTTGTTCTATATTCTCCTCTGGAAGGATGGAACATGTGGCATATACCATTTTACCTTTTGGCTTAACCATTTTGGAGTAGCGCTGCAAAATATCCTGTTGTACCCCTTTTATGCGTTCCAAAAATTCCGGTTCCAACTTCCATTTACTATCGGGATTTCTTCGAATAACTCCTAATCCAGAACAAGGTGCATCCAACAATAAACGGTCTGCCTTTCCATGTAGTTTTTTAACTACCTTACTGTTCTCAATGACCCTGGTTTCCATATTGTGCACCCCATTTCTTCTAGCACGGATTTTTAGCTTTTTAAGTTTACTTTCATAAATATCCATGGCAATCAGTTGACCTTTGTTTTGCATAAGGGAAGCCAGATGTAGGGTTTTCCCGCCAGCACCTGCACAAGCATCCACTACGCGTTGTCCTGGAGCCACATCCAAAAATGGAGCAACCAATTGTGAAGATGCATCCTGTACTTCAAAGAGACCATCTTTAAATGCTTCAGTGGTAAAAACATTCTTGCGCTCCATTAACTTCAAAGCATCTTCATATTCGGGTAAGGAAACCGTTTCAATCCCTTCATCCGAAAGGGCTTTTTGCAAGGTGTTTTTGGAGGTTCTCAGAGTATTTGTTCGTAGGATAACTTCCGCCTGCCGGTTCAAAGCGGCGCTTTCTTTGGTCCAAAGCTCCTCTCCCAAAGCACTTTCTCCGAGCTCGTCCAACCAATCCGGATAAGACTCTCTATATTTTCTGATTTTGGAAAGTTCGTCAAAACGTCCTTTAATGCGCCGTTCAGGTGTGTTTTCTAATTGTTTCCAATCTGGCAGTCTGATGCCACGCAGCACGCACCAAACGGCAAATAGCCTAAAAAGATGTGGTCTGGAGAATGGTTCGTGTACTTCAGCAATTTCCACATAAAGCCTTTTCCAACGGACAATGTCATAGGTGGTTTCAGCTATAAAACCTCGATCTCGAGAGCCCCAGCGTTTGTCATAACGCAATACCTTTTCAATAACCTTATCCGCATATTCTTTTTCATTGAAGATGAGGTTGAGGGCATCGATTACTGCAAAAACAAGATTTCTGTGGAGGCGCATACTTGCAAAATTAGGATTGCAAAGGTAGGCTTTCCCTTATTTTCCTGCTACTTTTGGAGAAAGCCATTTTACATGCGATATTTTGGGGTATTTCTTGCTTTTCTGATTGTTGGTTGTTCCCAGAATAAGAAACCAAAAGAGTTTACTTCGGTCACAGTACAAACTGTATTTACAGATTCGGTGAGCATACGTGCCATTGAATTTTTGGATGACAGGACACTTGCCTTTGCCGGTAACGCTGGTGTTTATGGTTCCTTGGATGTTCCTTCAGGAAAAATAAGGTCGTCCATAATGGAGTTTGAAGGAAAGATGCCTGAGTTTAGGTCGGTTGCCCATACTTCCTCTGATTTTTTCATGCTCTCTGTTGCAAACCCCGCACTTCTGTTTAAGACCGGGGATGGTGGAAAAATGGAGTTGGTGTATCGAGAAGATGGAGAAGATGTTTTTTATGACGCGATGACTTTTTGGAACGATAAGGAAGGCATTGCCATTGGTGATGGAAAGAATGGGTGTATGGCGATTATTATTACCAGAGATGGGGGTAACTCTTGGAAAAAAATACCTTGTGAAGAGTTGCCAAAACTAAAAGGGGAGGTTGGGGCATATGCCGCCAGTAACACCAATATTGAAGTCATAAGAAGTAAAACTTGGGTGATTACTTCAAAAGAACAACTACTTTACTCAGCGGATAAGGGGCAGAGTTGGGAAGTTATAAATACTCCCATCCAATTGACTGCACCCTATCATGGTCTGTATTCCCTTGACTTTTATGATGAAAACAAAGGTTTTGCGATAGGAGGTAACTTTAGTGCTCCTAAAGTCAATAAGTATAACAAAATAGCAACTTTTAATGGTGGAAAACATTGGGAGTTAACTGCCAATGGCTCCAGTCCGGGATATAAAAGCTGTGTTCAATTTGTTCCCAATTCAGAAGGAACAGGATTGGTAGCGGTTGGATTTACTGGTATTGATTATTCGAGTGATGGCGGAAAAACTTGGACTCAGCTCAGTGAAGAAGGGTTTTACACATTACGTTTTTTGGATGAAAATGTTGCTTATGCCGCTGGTAAAAACAGAATTGCGCGATTGGTGTTTAAATAAAAAAGGGCGGATGTTGTCCGCCCTTTTCTCAACTAACCAAACTAACTAAACCGTTACCACAACAAAATTCCGTCCTGTCTTTTTATACCAGATACCTTTATAACTATATAGTTTTCTTCCATTTCGCCATACTATTTTATGACCTCTTGGAAGTGTTCTTACCCGAATTCCAACTGGCGCAGCACAAACAACGTATCTTCTACCACGTACTTTGTACCAAATGCCATCAGCAAAGTAGAAATTGGTTTTATTATGAACCACCACCTTAGGTCTGTGGATAGTGGTAACCACCGTTCCATGTTTTGGGTATACTCGTACTACCTTGGTTTGTGCTCCACATGCCGCCATAGTACCAAGAACTAAAAGTGCCATTATAAGATTTCTAAAGTTTTTCATAATGTAGATTATTTTGGGTTTCTGTTCTTTTGACTTTAGGCATGGGCAAAGGTTTAATGACATATGATACATTTTGTCGATTTTTTTGGGTGTTGGACGGAGAATGCAAGAAAAGAAGGGTGGAAAATGAAATCCCGAAGGATTTGAAATGGGGGTAAGACATATGTTGAGCTATGGGAAGCCCTATCCTATAAAAAAAGGAGGTTGATTATCAACCTCCTCCTTGTCGTCTTCTATATTGTTGCAGCAAACGTTTTTTAAAGTCTTCTTCAGCTTTTAGCAAAAGCAATATTTTTTTTGCAGGCAGCACGTTTTTTAAATCTCTAATATAGGCCTGTTCTGCTTTATGTTTTTGGTCTTGTATATCCAAAAACTCTCCTAAAAGTGATGATGATTCAGCTTGGGTCAAATCTTCGACCAAACCAATTTTTGATTTCAATTGCAATCGTTCTTTTCTGCGAATGGTCTCCAATTGCTTCTCATGCTTATTATAAATAGGCCAAAAGGTCTGTGCTTCTTCACTGCTGAGACTCAAACGCTCCGTTATGAAAGCAACCTTAAGGGTCTTGATTTTATCTCGAACCGGCCTTTGGGCATATATGCCGGCCGCCTGAAAAATCAAAAACAATACAATGATATATTTCTTACTCATAGTCTTCAAAATTCAGGTTTAATTCTTCAATATCCTCAATATTCTCATCTAAATATTCCAGTATATTTTCGGTTTCCAAAGGTGTGTCCATTACATCGTTTAACTGGGCATCCTCCAAAGAGACAAGCTCCGCCAATTCGTAGGACGTTAAATCCAGTTCGGCGTTTTCCAAATACGCATCAATTTCTGCGTTGGCCAAATCTTCAAATGCTATAGGGGATTCTGTTTGGGTGTTAAGTCCAAAAAATATGAGAAAAACTGCTGCTATTGCCGCTGCTGCATAGTAGTACTTTTTATAGGATTTCAAAGAAACCACTTTGGTCTCCTTTTTGTCCAGTGTTGAAAGTACGTTGTCCGCTACATGCTCAAAGTAACCCTTGGGAAGACTGAATCCATCAGATTCCGGCAAAAAGGTTAACTTCTGCGTATCCTCATCAGCATCTATTTTTTGCATGAGCCGTTCATGAAAGTTATCGAAATAGCCTTCCGGTGTTTTAAAGTTATGTTCGTCTTTTTTCCCCATTTTGTATTTTGACCAATTATCTCCCCAAAGGTTTAATCTGCCTTAAGATACGTTTCAATTTTCTTTACCGCTAAATGATATGAGGTTTTAAGCGCCCCAACGGAAGTTTCCAGCACTTCAGAAATCTCTTCATATTTCATTTCTTGGTAGTATTTCATATTAAAGACCAGTTTTTGCTTATCTGGAAGTGTTGCCAACGCTTTCTGTAATTTTATTTGTATTTCACTTCCTTCAAAGTATACATCAGCTTCCAAATTTTCAACCATCCTGTTTTTCAATTCTTCATCACTTATTCCACTTTTTTTAGACCGCTGTTTGATGAAGGTCAGGGATTCGTTTGTGGCTATTCGATACATCCACGAATATAATTTACTGTCCCCTTTAAAGCCTTCAATGTTTCGGTATACCTTGATGAAGGTGTTCTGTAGCACATCATCCGCATCATCATGATTCAAAACTATTCTCCGAATATGCCAATAGAGTCTCTCCTTGTGCGTATTTACCAATACAGCAAAGGCTTTCTCCCGGGTTTCGGGACTTTTTAGTTGATCTATTAGAGCTTCTTCAGCAATCAATTGCTTATACAATTTGGTGCTAAGACAGTATTATGGTCAAAAGGTTTAATCAGCCTGCAAAAGACTGCATTTCAACCAATTTTTTGTACCCTTGTTGGGATTTCATCAGTTCTTCATGCGTGCCTTGTTCCACAATCTTTCCTTTGTTCATGACCACTATGGAATCGGCATTTTGGATGGTTGAAAGTCTATGTGCAATGACCAATGAGGTTCGGTTTTGCATCATTTTTTCCAGTGCATCCTGGACCAAGCGCTCACTTTCTATATCCAAAGCTGAGGTTGCTTCATCCAAAACCATGATAGGAGGGTTCTTCAAAACTGCTCTGGCAATGGAAAGTCGTTGTTTTTGCCCCCCACTGAGTTTGTTTCCGCCATCGCCAATATTCGTGTCATAGCCTTCCGGTAGTTCGGATATAAAATCATGTGCATTGGCCACTTTTGCGGCTTCAATAATTTCTTCTTCTGTAGCATCTGCCTTGCCTAGAGCGATGTTATTTCGGACCGTATCATTGAACAAAATGGAATCCTGTGTTACGAGTCCCATCAGACCCCTAAGAGATGCTTTCGTAACATTTTTGATGTCGGTGCCGTCAATTAAAATTGAACCGTCATTAACATCGTAAAATCGAGATACCAAATTGGCTACTGTGCTTTTCCCACTACCAGATTGACCTACCAGTGCCACAGTTTGTCCTTTTTTCAGGCTAAGGTTGAAATCTTTCAGCACGTAATCCTCCTCATATTTAAAAGACACATTTTTGAATACTATGTCCGTAGTGAAATCTGTTTTAGCCAATCCTTGAGCAGGGTCCTTGATTGGATTCTCGGATTCCAAAATTTCCAAAACCCGTTCAGCCGCCGCATTGCCTTTACGTACTCCATAGGAAGCTTTGCTTATGGCCTTAGCAGGAGTAAGAATATTATAGGCCAGTCCCATATAAGCAATAAAAGAAGAGGCATCCAAGGTTTTTTCAATGAGAACCATTCTACCACCAAACCATAACAACACGCCAATGACCAAAATCCCTAAAAACTCACCGGTTGGTGAAGCAAGGTTTTGTCGGTTCAGTAAGGAATTTGAAAATTTAAAGAATCGATTGGTGGATTCCTTGAACGTGTTGAAAAACTTGTTTTCTGAGGTGAATGCTTTAATTACTCTGAGCCCACCTAAGGTTTCTTCCACAATGGAAAGGAATTCTCCCTGTTCTCGCTGGACCTTATCCGATTTTCTCTTCAACGATTTCCCAATTCTTGAGATAATCATTCCGGCAATCGGAATAAATACAAATACGAATATGGTAAGCTTTGTGCTTATCCCGAACATGATTAGGATAGTAAATAGTATGGTAAGGGGTTCTCTTACAATCAATTCCAATACGGAAAGAAAAGAATGTTGAATTTCCAATACATCCGAAGTAATTCTGGCAATAACATCTCCTTTCCGTTTTTCGGAAAAGAAGGAAATGGGCAAATCCACTATCTTTTGGTACATTTTATTTCGGATATCTTTAAGCACTCCATTTCTAAGAAATGTGATGAAGTACATAGCCAGATAGTTGAAAGCATTTTTCAAGAGAAATAAAATTAACACCAATCCTATGACCAGCACCAATCCCTTCATCTCATCATCTCCAGAATAGGCGGTAACCTGATAATTTATGTAGTCTTGAAGATAATTCTTAGCGTTCCCCAGACCAGTATAAATAGGCTCTTCGAGTACTTTTTGTTCCGGCTTGAACAATACGTCCAGCATGGGAATCAACGCAGCAAATGAGAGTGCGCTGAACAGTGCATAAAGGATGTTGAAAAAAATATTGAGAAATCCATATCTACGATAGGGCACCGCAAATTGGAGTATCTTTTTAAAGTAGTTCATGAGGCTATAAATTCAGTTCAGCCAGGATACCTTGAATCTTGGTATCCAGCTGCGAATTTACGGATTTAAAATCCGCTTCGTTTTCCAACTTAGCGTTTGTGCTGATGTAAAACTTGACCTTAGGTTCGGTTCCACTGGGCCTAGCTGCGATACGTGTGCCATCCTCAGTTTCATAAATCAGCACGTTGGATTTGGGTAAATCAATTGGTTTTTCCTCTCCGGTTTGCGCATTTTTGGCAATGGATGTGTTGTAGTCTTCAATCCACACTACTTTCGAGCCCTGAACCGATTCAACTGGATTTTCTTTGAAATCCTTAAGCATTTGTTTGATTTCCTCAGCGCCACTAATTCCCTTTTTGGTTAGAGAAACCAAGTTTTCTTTATAAAAACCAAAACGGACATAGCATTTAATAAGTTCCTCATAGAAAGAACTCCCCTTTGCCTTGGCATCTGAGGCAATTTCACAGGCCAGTAGGGTAGAGGTAACGGCATCTTTGTCTCTTACAAAATCACCAACCATATAACCAAAACTCTCTTCACCACCCCCAATAAAGTACGAGTCTGGAAAATCCTTAATCATTTTCCCAATCCATTTAAACCCAGTAAGTGCTGTCTTGAACTCAATTCCATAGGCTTTGGCCATCTGTTCCATCATAGGCGTGGAAACGATGGTAGTAGCTATAAATTCGTTGCCCTTGAATCCCTTTTCTTTGTGTTGGTCCAAAAGGAATTTGGTCATTAAGACCATGGTTTGGTTCCCGTTGAGCAGTTCCATTTGTCCTTCCAGATTTCTAACGGCGATTCCCAATCTATCACTATCTGGGTCTGTGCCTACCACCATATCAGCTCCAATTTCCTCAGCTTTTTTAATGGCAATTGATAGTGCTTCTGGCTCTTCTGGATTGGGTGATTCCACCGTGGGAAACGAACCATCGGGTACAGCTTGTTCTTCAATAACGGTCACATTGGAATACCCAGCTCGTTTTAAAACCTCGGGTATTGCTGTAATCGAGGTGCCATGCAAAGAAGTAAAAACTATTTTAAAATCATCTTTGCCAGCAGCATTGAAATTTCCATTTTTCACCGAAGCCTCAAAGAAAGCTTCATCTACCTCGGTATCAATTAAATGAATTAATTCTGGGTTGGCATTGAATTGAATGTCTTCAAAAGAAAGTGAATTGATTTCTGCAATGATTTCACCGTCCTGAGGTGGAACTATCTGACCCCCATCTTCCCAATATACTTTGTATCCGTTGTATTCAGGAGGGTTATGTGATGCTGTTAAAACAATACCGGCATGGCAGCCCAAATGACGAACTGCAAAAGAAAGCTCAGGAGTCGTTCTAAGTTTGGAAAAAAGATAGACCTGTATCCCGTTAGCAGCGAAAATATCGGCAACTGTTTTAGATAAAGTATCCGAGTTATGTCGGCAATCATAAGCAATCACCACTTTAAGGTCCTGGCCAGGATAGGTTTTCTTTAAGTAATTGCTAAGTCCTTGCGTGTTTTTGCCCAAGGTGTATTTGTTGATTCTATTTGTACCAACACCCATAACACCACGCATACCCCCTGTACCAAATTCCAGGTTCTTGTAGAAACGTTCCTTAAGTTCTTCGGGGTTATTCTCAATGAGGTTTTTTACTTCTTCTTTGGTTTCCAAATCAAAAAAGTCGGTCATCCAAGATTCTGCGGTCGCTTTAATTGCATCCATATATGCGTTCGGTTATTTAAAATCTTAAAGTAAAATTACAAAGATTCTTGCTTAGGAAGTTTCCTTCAAGTTAATTTTATCAGCTATGGTATATCTAGTGTCGTTTTTGCGGGAACGCACCATAATCTCGCCTAAAAATCCTGCTAGAAAAAGTTGGGTTCCTATTATCATAGCGGTAAGAGCAATATAAAACTGGGGTCTATCGGTTATTAGACGACCGGCTTTATTGATAAAAAGTTTATCAATACCCAAATAAAGTGAAAATCCGAAGCCCACAATGAACATTAACACGCCCAAGGCTCCAAACAGGTGCATAGGTCTCCGGCCAAATTTGGAGACAAACCAAATGGTGATTAAATCCAAAAATCCATTAATAAAGCGTTCTGCGCCGAACTTTGTAGTTCCATATTTTCTGGCTTGATGTTGTACCACCTTTTCCGTGATTTTGGGAAAACCTGCATTTTTGGCCAAGACAGGTATGTAGCGATGCATTTCGCCGGAAACCTCGATAGTCTTAACAACATCATTACGAAAAGCCTTTAGCCCACAGTTGAAGTCATGCAACTTAAGTCCTGAAGTTTTTCTTGCTGCCCAATTGAAAAGTTTGGAAGGGATGTTTTTGGTTATAATGGAATCGTAGCGTTTCTTTTTCCATCCTGAAACCACTTCATATCCTTCATTTTGAATCATGGAGACCAATTCAGGAATCTCTTCAGGATTATCCTGGAGGTCAGCATCCATGGTTACTACCACATCCCCTTTGCTAGCCTTGAATCCAGCGTGCAATGCTTGAGATTTTCCAAAATTCTTAAGAAAACGTATACCGCGAACATTTTTGTTTTCTGCGGAAAGGGTTTCGATGACATCCCACGAACCATCCGTACTTCCGTCATCGATAAATAGGATTTCATATAAAAAATGATTGGACTGCATTACACGTACAATCCAATCATGAAGTTCTTTTAGGGATTCCTTTTCGTTAAGTAAGGGAATTACAATGGAAATCTGCATTGTTCGATTCTGGAATTCCCTTCAAAAGTAGCATTTTTTGGTTTAGTAAGCGGGCTTGGCTTTTTTCAAGATAAGGCCAGAAATCAAACCTAGCACTAGACCTATTAGAATATTGAAAATTAGTATGATAGGATATCCCATCCACCAGAAATTTATGCTCTGTTCCTTTTGTTGGTCAAACTGTTCTTGTGTGATTTCCCCACTTTCTAGGGCTGGTCCAAGACGTGCATCCATAATTTTTGAAGGAGCATCCGGGTCCAATACATTCACCAGTACCAAGTTGTAGATAATGGCAACAATAGCTGAAATAAGTGCTACTCCAGCTCCAATTTTTAGTGCTTCTCCCAAGCTCAAGTAGCCACCATTGGCCTTTTTGAATGCCTGAATACCCAAGAAAGTAACGATTGCTGCTATCACAATACCAAATATCATAATACCAGGACTTTGAGATGTATGGAGGTCTTGAGTGTAGAGTAAAACTCCGAATACCAGACTTATCCCTCCAAGAATTAAGCCGTAGTTTAACGAGAACTTACCGGTTTTAGGTTGTTGTACTTCCATTTTAATTGATTTTTAGCGTTGTTTCGTGTGGTTAGTGAAACAAAAAGTACTTTTGTTACAGCCTTAAGATAGATTTTTTCTTTTTTAGACGTTTTAAGTTGTTGGTCCAAAAGAAATCATTAAATTTGCACCCTGAAATTTTTGAGATTACGAATCATGAGAAAAGATATACATCCATCCAATTACAGACTAGTCGCTTTCAAGGATATGTCCAATGACGATGTCTTTATTACCAAGTCTACTGCAGAGGCGAAAGAAACCATTACTGTTGATGGTGTTGAATATCCATTGATAAAGTTGGAAATTTCAAGAACTTCACATCCTTTCTACACTGGTAAGACCAAGTTGATTGATACTGCTGGTAGAATTGATAAGTTTAAGAACAAATACAAAAAGTTCAGTAAAGAAGAGAAGAAGGCCTAATGTAAAGGTTTTCTTTCAAGATATACGTGATGCCGCTGACACTCTCAGCGGCATTTTTTATTTTTGAATCACTGAAGCAATAACCATGAACTATATCCTTTCCGATGGAAACCAAAGGGATTCCTTTTTACCGCTTAC
Organism: Flagellimonas meridianipacifica; assembly: GCF_003001695.1. GTDB lineage: Bacteria > Bacteroidota > Bacteroidia > Flavobacteriales > Flavobacteriaceae > Flagellimonas > Flagellimonas meridianipacifica. The sequence goes on from NZ_PVYX01000002.1 coordinate 795,277, forward strand.
ATTCACTAGACCCGTAGCTGATATTCGAATTGGGATTCTAACCATAAAGGAAAAGTGGGAAAAACACTTGAATGAGAGTCTAAGCTTTAAAACGGAACCCTATCTATCCGAGAAGTTTCCTTTAAAAGAAGCTTCAGAAAATGTGGTAATTACTGGAAACGTACTACCAGATATTGATTTAGTCAAAAAGATAAAGCAACTAAAACCTTCTGAGGCGCTTTACTACGATAACATGCCTGTTGCATACCGAACAGCCAGTGCATCCTTGGAATTTGATACTTCGGATTATAATAGGGTCGAATTGGATTATGCTCCTTTGAAGATTGAACATGTTTGGGACATCTTTTCCAAAAATGGTGAAGCGGTTGAAGCGGATTTCGAATTATTGACAAAGGGAAGAAAAAGTCTACCTATATCCTCCACCAATCAAGTAGTGAATCCGGAGAGAGTTTTTTTGGAGGAAGGAGCCAAAGTAGAGTTTAGCATTTTGAACGCTTCCACAGGTCCCATATATATTGGAAAAAACGCCGAGATTATGGAGGGTTGCATCGTACGTGGCGGATTGGCTTTATGCAATAGCGCTATACTTAAGATGGGAGCCAAGATTTATGGTCCTTCCACTTTTGGTCCATTCTGCAAGGTTGGGGGAGAAGTGAATAATTCTGTGCTATTTGCATATTCCAACAAGGGCCACGAAGGTTTTTTGGGAAACTCCGTCCTCGGGGAATGGTGCAACCTGGGAGCCGACACCAATACTTCGAATCTTAAAAACAATTATGCCGAAGTGAGGTTGTGGGATTATAGCACTGAAGGTTTTGCTCACACAGGATTACAGTTTTGCGGACTTGTTATGGGTGACCACAGTAAATGTGGCATCAATACTATGCTCAATACTGGAACCGTTGTTGGTGTAAGCGCCAATATTTTTGGAAGCGGATATCCCAGAAATTTTGTTCCCAGCTTCAGTTGGGGAGGAGCGTCGGGGTTTACTACCTACCTAACTAGAAAAGCCTATGAAGCTGCGAGTGCAATGATGAAACGAAGGCATGTTGATTTTAATGCTGTTGAAGAAGGAATTCTCAACCATGTTTTTGAGTTGACCAAAAAATGGAGAAAGAGTTGATGTTTAATCGTATCACTTTAGAAGCATGAAATAAAAAAAGCTCCTAATTAGGAGCTTTTTTTCATATAAGAAACGGTTCAATTTAAAACGAAAGCAGTCAGCTTTCCATCCAACATTTGCGGAACTAAAAGAATATTTTCTTCTTCTAGATATTCAATATCTGCCGTACCAGGATTTATCTGTTCCAAAATAGTTACGCCGCCTTCGGCATCAATAACAGATATGGCTCCCGAAATCCAATCGGAGACTATAAAACCATTTTCGTAGCGAACCAGTCCATCTAAGTTTCCAAAGGAATCGGTTATACTTTTAATTGACTTGTTCTTTAGGTCTAAGGCAATTAATGCTCCCGGAACTTCAGTGCCAAATGTTTCAGAATTCGTAACAACACCCCAAGTGGCTACGTATAGCTGGTTTCCATCCAATTTTAGACCGTTGGGGTAATCCAATTTTTCATCTTTCACTAGCAGCTCAATAGCATCCTCCTCAATCTTGTAAATTGCATTTCCCCCGAAGGTGTCGGAAACATAGACTATACCATTTGGGCTAATCTCCACATCATTGAGGAAAGTGGCTCCTTCGGCCTGGTACCATTTCTCTATTTCACCTGTTTTTAGGTTAACAAGCCCTACGCGATCAATATCAGCTACATATAGATAATTGTCAAAAATGCCAAGGCCTTTTGGGGCGTTGAAGCCTTCCAACCACTTCAAGCCAACAATTTCCCCATTCGAATCTAGCTTGGTAATAAATCCTTTCCCATTTTTCTCAGCAGGTTGGCCTGATACATTCGAAATGTAATACGTACCATTATGATACACTACCGATTCGGGAGCTTCCAATCCCTCTACTTCCCAGTCTTTTTTAAGGTTTTGTGCATTGAGCCATTGTACTAAAAAAAGGGTCATCGAGACAAAAACTAACTTCTTCATCTTACTTGGTTTTGTTTAAAATTTGCTGGCAAAACTATTTGGCCCTCAGATGAAAAAAATTGACCTATGGTAAGAAATTAAAACTGAATTTAGGATTCGTCGGATGCGATACGATTTTTTCTTAATCGGCTGAGACTTTCAGGCGTGATTCCAAGGTAAGAGGCAATTTGATAATTTTTCACCCTCTGTTCAATATCTGGATAAATCTGGATGAATTGTGAATAACGCTCTTTTGCAGTTAGGTTAAGAGAAGATAAAATACGTTTTTGAAAAGCAGCAAATGCATTTTCAAGTTGGAGCCTGAAATATGTCTCTGTGATGGACAGTGATAGGAACATTCCTTCCAAATCTTCCTTTCGAACCCTCATCAATTCACAATCCTCCAAACACTCAACGAAAAAGATTGATTCACCTCCTTTATAGTACGCCAAATAGTCACTTACCCACCAATTTTCTACCGCAAATTGCATTGTATGCTCTTTTCCAGAAGAATCTATTAGGTACGTTCTCAAACACCCTTTTAAAACAAAATATTGATGTTCAATTTTTTGGCCTGGCTGGACAAGAAGATGATTTTTAGAGTATTCCTTAGTATTAAAAATACCAAGGAATACGTTGAAATCCGTTTCCTCAAGGACTATTTGTTTATTGATATGTTGTAGTAATGGATGCAAAGAGGTAAAAGATGTAGATGTGATTTTTATTCATTTGAAATATATCATTTTCTAACGATTCTTAAGACAGTATTGTCAATGAAACCAAATTGTTTGATTGGTGTATCTTTGCACCCTCAAATTGAAGCAGTTAAATGAGTAGCAAAGTTGCTTTCTACACCTTGGGTTGCAAACTCAACTTCTCGGAGACTTCCACCATAGCCCGCAGTTTTGAAAATGAGGGCTTTGACCGGGTGGATTTTTCTGAAGAGGCCGACATTTATGTCATTAACACCTGTTCCGTAACCGAGAATGCTGACAAACGTTTTAGGACTATTGTTAAGCAATCACAAAAAGGCAATCCAGATGCTTTCGTTATTGCCGTAGGGTGTTATGCTCAGTTAAAACCAGAAGAATTAGCCGATGTGGATGGGGTAGACTTGGTTTTGGGAGCAACAGAAAAGTTCAAAATCACGGATTACCTTAACGACCTTACAAAAAACGACAGGGGAGAGGTGCACTCCTGCGAAATTGATGAAGCGGATTTTTACGTAGGCAGTTATGCTATTGGCGATAGAACCCGAGCTTTCTTAAAAGTGCAGGATGGTTGTGATTATAAATGCACCTATTGCACGATCCCTCTAGCCCGTGGGATTTCGCGTAGCGACACCTTAGAAAATGTAATGCACAATGCTGCTGAGATTTCATCAAAAGGAATAAAGGAAATTGTACTTACCGGTGTTAATATTGGTGATTATGGCAAAGGTGAGTTTGGGAACAAAAGACATGAACACACTTTTTTGGATTTGGTGAAGGCATTGGATCAAGTGGAGGGTATACATAGACTTCGGATTTCTTCCATTGAGCCGAATCTTCTGAAAAATGAGACAATTGACTTTGTGGCCCAGAGCAACTCTTTTGTACCGCACTTTCATGTTCCATTGCAAAGTGGGAGTGATACCATTTTGAAATTAATGCGAAGGAGGTATTTGACCAATCTTTATGTGGAACGTATTGCCCGAATAAAACGCACTATGCCCTATGCCTGTATTGGGGTGGATGTCATAGTCGGTTTTCCAGGTGAAACCGATGAGCATTTTTTGGAAACCTATAATTTCCTGAACGAATTGGACATTTCATATTTACATGTCTTCACGTACTCTGAGCGAGACAATACACTGGCAGCTGAAATGGAGGGTGTCGTGCCCAAAAACGTACGCGCCAAACGCAGCAAAATGCTTCGTGGGCTATCTGCTAAAAAGCGCAGGGCTTTTTATGAAAACCAGTTGGGAAGTGTTAGAACCGTTTTGTTTGAAGGAGAGAACAAATCGGGATACATTCATGGTTTCACCGAGAATTATATTAAGGTAAAAGCACCATGGAATCCAGAATTGGTAAATACCTTGCATGAAGTTGAACTAACCAAGATTGATGAGGACGGCCTAGTTCGCTTCGAGTTTGTTTCCAGTAAAGTATTAGCATAAAAAAACCTCTCGATTGAGAGGTTCCAGTTTGTTCCATTATCCGTTAGATTCGTATTCCAACAGGTAACATTTCTTTGTACTGCCTGTTCTTTCTCAAGAAACCTGCAATATGTGGGCTAGTTGGTACAACCCTTAAATTTCTTTCTTGAATTTGATGGAGAACTTCTTTGATGAAGGATTCTTTGAAACCTTCTTGGGTAATTTCTTCTGGGATAACCAACTTCGTCAAGAAGACTTTGCGTTCTTGAGAAGAATATTCAATTTTTGCTAAGTGGCCATCCACTTGAGTTTCGAATTGACGCAAGAAACTATTGTCCTTAACTTCCATTTCTGTCATATAATTCTATTTTAAATTGGCTTTACGCAACTGACTTACTACTAGGTAAGTACATTTTAATCTTTTGCAAGATGTGTAACAGCGGGGCTATTGCAAAAAGGGATACAAAATTAGTCAAAAAATCCTTAATTTCCTAGCCAATTAGATAATTGGAGAGAAATGCCCGACAATAAAATCCATGTATACCTTATGCCGGGAATGGCTGCCAATTCATCTATTTTTGATGGTCTACGCTTGCCTGAAAATCAATTTGTAATGCACAAGCTCGATTGGTTTCTCCCACAGAAAAGAATGAGTCTTCAAGATTATGCAAAACAAATGTTGAAAAAGGTAAATCATGAGGCTCCCGTTCTGTTAGGAGTTTCTTTTGGTGGCATGCTGGTACAGGAAATGGCAAAACTTATCCCCTACCGAAAAATAGTGATAGTCTCCAGTGTTAAATGCAAAAACGAAATGCCAAAAAAGATGATTTTTGCCAAACACACCAAGGTGCACAAACTATTACCAACCGGTATTGTCACCAATATTGAAGTCCTGGCAAAGTACGCTTTTGGTGAAACCGTCACCAAACGCTTGGAGCTCTATGAAAAGTATCTGTCCATCAGGGATAAAGGGTACATGGATTGGTCTATAGATAACATGGTAAATTGGGACCAAAAGGAGCCACTTCTAAATTCCGTTCATATTCATGGTACTTTGGATAATGTCTTTCCAATAACCAATATCAAAGATTGTATTCCCGTAAAAAATGGCAGGCATGCCATGATTGTTTATCGAGCCAAGTGGTTCAATGAACATCTTCCTGCAATTATTTTAGAAGAAGGGAGTTCTATATAGTATCTTTATTGAAATTATTGATGCAGATGAAATACGTAAAAAATATATTGGCGGGTATTGGTTTGTTGGTGGTAGCGGGTAGCTTGATTTTTGCCGTACAGTCAACCCCAGAGGAAAAAGTAGCTTTGGAAAAAGCAATCACCTTAGATAGAAATGTAACGGATGGTTATCAAATCAGTGCCATTGAGATTCCTGAAGACCTAAACTTCGCTGGGGAAACAGTACCCCTAGAAGACCCTGAAATTTTGGAACGTGTGGACCGTGAGTTTTTAGTAAACACCTATTGGCAGTCCAATGCTATTCTTTTGATGAAAAGGGCACACAAGTATTTCCCAATAATTGAACCTATACTTGCCAAGAACGGTATCCCTGATGATTTCAAATATTTGGCTGTTGCTGAAAGTGGTCTGCAAAACGCGGTATCACCTGCAGGGGCCAGAGGATTCTGGCAAATACTAAAAACAACGGGCAAGGAATATGGTCTTGAGGTAAATTCCAATGTGGATGAACGTTATCATATTGAAAAAGCCACTCAAGTTGCTTGTGATTATCTCAAGAAATGGAAAAGTAGATTTGGAAGTTGGACTTTGACTGCAGCAGCCTATAATGCTGGACCCGCAGGAATCCAAAAATATATGCGCATTCAAAAAGCAGATGATTATTATGATCTTTTGTTGGGAGAGGAAACTGGACGATATGTATTTCGTATCATGGCTATAAAAGAGATACTTTCAAATCCTGAAAAATTCGGTTTTGAAGTAGAAAAAGAAGATTTATACAATGCAGTGCCAACTTTTACCGTAGAAGTTGATTCTTCGGTGACCAGTTGGGCAGATTTCGCCCACCTTTACGAAATCAATTACAAGATTTTAAAAAGACATAACCCCTGGTTGCGCGAACCTCACTTGAACAATGCATCCGGAAAAACGTACGTGGTCGAAATACCTAACAAAGGATATTATCGAGAGACAAGTTCCGGAAGATAAGCTATATACCCCTTAGGCTTCAATTTTATCCAAGGACATTTGACTTGTCTTTTGTTCTTTGTTGGGTTCAATATCCAATAGGGCTATGGAATCTACTCCAATATGTTCAACGCTATAACCATTGGAAGTGAGCAACTCCTCACATTCCATAATATCTGATTCACTTAAATGGTCGTTTTCGAAGGATATCATTGCGGGTTTCACAGAAGAAAAGTCAATGTTTTTGATTATTTCATAATCGAAACCTTCGGTATCTATTTGAAGAAGATCAAGTTTCTTGACATGATGCTTCGCCAACAAGTCATGTATGGTGGAACAGTTGACTTCTTCAGTGACAATATAGTCGTCCTTGTTTTCTGGAAGTGGAATACCTTCCTTTCTAGCCATGTCTGAAACGTAGTTCCTATCAATTTGATATTGTAGGGTGTCACAATTAAATGTAGCCAAACCTGTTGCCCAACGTGAATTAGTGAACCCCAATTTGTAAAGCTGTTTGACACCAGTTTTCTCAGCGATAGCTATATTTTCAAGAATTGTATTTTTTTCAAAACGATATGTTTTGGAGAGTTTTTTAGTGAAGACTTCTTTTTGGGGTTCTACAATAATTCCCTTCCAGGAAAGGCGCTTTACTAATTTGAAAATAGGATCGTTCACAAAACCATCATTACCGCCTATTTGAAGAAAATAGAATTCGCTGATATCCTTAGCTCTTTCCTCCATGATTTGAGCAATTGAACCTGCTTTGGGTCTGTAAAAGAATCTGTAGTACAGTTTCATAAATCCTGGATCCAATCCAAGAAGTGTCAACGTCAAGTTTTTGACGGTTTTCTTAAAGTTCATATTTGTGGTTGGTATAGTATTGGCCTGGCCAAAAACCTAAAATCTGGGGAATTTAACAAAAATTTTTGTTAAAGACTGCTATTTGTAAAAAGGAAAACCTTGATTAACAAATATCTATGTTTTAGACATTTTTTGGATATAGTTGTTAAATCAAGTAAACGAACGTAAAAAGTGTTGATGTGGGAGATAGTTTGGAAAAAGTTAAAGGACCCGACTCTCCATGGTATAATTACATTCAGAAAAGGCGTTGGATGGAAAATGGTGATTCTGTTTCCAATTTAAAAAGTACTGTGAAGAAGCAACAAGGTAATATAAAAAAATAAATAGCAGTGTAGCTATTTGAGCCTTGGATTCTTTTCTACTGCTATTGCATCTTAATTTACTACCAAGAGATTAACGATACCTTGTTCTAACCTGCTGTGGACCTTTTTTCATCTGCTGCTGCATCATTTTAATCTGCTCTGTCAGCATATTGTTCTTGTCCAACTTTTTGGCTTCTTGTAACAATGTGGTTGCTTCACGTTTTCTACCTTTCTGCATGGCAATTCCAGCCAGGCTCAACTTTGCCATTGCCACATCATAATGCATGGTCAGCCCCAGTTTTAAGGCCTTTTTGAAGTACTTTTCGGCCTGCGTCAAATTCTTCTGGGAGTATATGATGCCGTGTAAATAGTTATAATAACCCTGCTGTTTTTTAATTAATGATGATTCAGGGTTTTTAATTTTCGATAACCACTTCTGCGTACCCTCCATATCCTGCTTTCTCATGCGCAAAAACGCTAATAGGATAATTTCATTTCTAAAATAAAGGAAGACAAAAATGAGGGAAAGAAAAATCAAAGCTATGCCATTTCCAATGTAACCCTCTACAAACTGATAGCCTGCATACGCAATTATTAAAAAGGCCAATACCAGTTTTATATTCTTATTAAACATGTAACTATTGAATTAATTCGTAGGTAATTGTTGATTTAATTGAAGTAGGTATTTCCACATCACCCAAATTGGTAACTTTTGAAATTCCCTCTGCCAGACTCTCACTGGTAATGGTCCTTATAAAACCATTCGATGCATTTGTAGTTATGGAAGTTTGTTGGTTACCAGCAAGCGTCATGATAGTTCCATTTTCTTCCGTGTCAACCGTAATCGATGCAGTTCCGGATATTGATGAACCTTCCGAACCCGATTCTTCCAACTTCCAACTGTTTTTGGCATTTAACTTACCACTAAACTCATTATTCCAAGTATCACCAACAGAAATGGGGTTTGATGGATAAAAGTAGGTCATTTGCTCAAAGCTTTTGGCCAATCCTACAGAGCTAAATTCTTTGCTCAGTGACTTGCGCATCAAATTTTTATTAAAATCATCAGTAATCCCTGCTTTGGTAATCATATTTTCGACCAACTCATTTCCTCCGCTCACTTCTATGATTTTCCCATCTTTTTGCATGGTCATTTGTAGCTTATGTCCAATGAGTCCGCTAAATATTTCAGACATCATATTACCCGCTTCTGGTTCCGAAGCTTTTACATCGATAAGTACACCTTGCAAGTTTGAGGTAGTTTTCATCCCAAAATCCTCAAAAGCCATTTCAATAGTATATATGGATTCTGTTTCTCCAACCACGTTGAAAGAAAAAATAGCTTCCAAATCATTGGTCAATTCATGTTTGGCGCCTTCCAATTCTTGTGTGATAAGCTGTTTGGCCTCCTGTTTTATCTTAAAAAAATCATCTTTTTTGAGATTATAGGCCAATTTTTGTTGCCCTAGGGATTGAATAGGAACCAAGCCGACCAAACAAACAAGTCCAAGGATGCCTAAAAATTTCTTGAAATTCATGAGGTGTAAATTGATGCGACAAAACTAACACAAACATTTTTTACAAACCATTTGCCGAAGTAAAAACTCTTCGTATATTTGCGCCCAGAAATTTTGGAAGCTTTTCCACATTTTTAAATCCTTATAAAATAGTTCGGAAATGAAAAGAACGTATCAGCCGTCAAAACGGAAGAGAAGAAACAAGCATGGTTTTAGAGAGCGCATGGCTACTGCCAATGGCAGAAAGGTTCTTGCTCGTAGAAGAGCTAAAGGAAGAAAGAAATTAACCGTTTCATCTGAGCCAAGACACAAAAAATAATGTGCTGTCAATAACTTTTAAATTAAAAGGTGCTACTTTCCAAGTTTAGCACCTTTTTTTTGACCTATTTTTAGCGATTGAAATACAACTAACAAAAAAAGAATGCCCAAAAGAAAAGATCTCAAGTCCATTTTGATTATAGGTTCAGGTCCAATTATTATCGGACAAGCCTGCGAGTTTGATTATTCAGGAAGCCAAGCGTTACGTTCTCTGCGTGAAGATGGTATAGAAACCATTCTGATAAACAGTAATCCGGCCACGATTATGACGGACCCCTCAATGGCGGACCATGTATATCTGAAACCTCTAAATACAAAATCAATTATTGAGATTTTAAAGAAGCATCCCAATATAGATGCCGTATTGCCCACTATGGGAGGGCAGACCGCATTGAATTTATGTATTGAAGCGGACGAGAAAGGAATCTGGGAGGATTTTGAGGTTGAAATTATAGGTGTTGATATTGATGCCATCAACATTACGGAGGACCGTGAGAAGTTTAGAGAGTTGATGTTGAAAATTGGAATTGGTATGCCTCCACAAGCTTCTGCTACTTCTTTCTTGAAAGGGAAGGAGATTGCTCAGGAATTTGGTTTCCCATTGGTGATTAGAGCCTCATTTACTCTGGGAGGTGCCGGGGCTTCCATTGTGCATGACCCCGACAAGTTCGACAATCAATTAAGCCACGCCCTTGAGGTTTCGCCCATCCACGAGGTGATGATAGATAAGGCTTTGATGGGGTGGAAAGAATATGAGCTGGAATTACTTCGAGATAAGAATGATAATGTAGTGATTATCTGTACCATTGAAAATATGGACCCTATGGGTATTCATACCGGAGATTCCATTACAGTGGCACCAGCAATGACCCTATCCGACAGAACATTCCAACGTATGCGGGATATGGCCATCCATATGATGCGCAGTATTGGAGATTTTGCAGGAGGATGTAATGTTCAGTTTGCGGTGAGTCCGGATGAAAAAGAGGATATTATCGCGATTGAAATTAATCCAAGGGTTTCCCGTTCTTCGGCCTTAGCATCCAAAGCGACTGGATACCCTATTGCAAAGATTGCTGCAAAACTGGCCATAGGGTATACTTTGGATGAGCTGCAAAATCAAATCACAAAGTCTACATCCGCCCTTTTTGAACCTACTTTAGATTACGTTATCGTGAAGATTCCAAGATGGAACTTTGATAAGTTTGAAGGTTCGGACAGAACATTGGGACTGCAGATGAAATCGGTAGGTGAGGTAATGGGTATAGGACGTTCTTTCCAAGAGGCTTTGCACAAGGCCACTCAATCACTTGAAATTAAGCGAAATGGACTTGGTGCCGATGGAAAAGGATACACGGATTATGATAAAATTATTCACAAGCTAAAAGTCCCAAGCTGGGACCGGGTTTTTGTGCTATATGATGCCATTCAGTTGGGCATACCATTAAAGACCATTCACGATATTACCAAAATAGATATGTGGTTCCTAAAACAATACGAGGAATTACACTACTTGGAGAAGGAAATATCTAAATATACTGTTGAAACCCTTTCCAAATCGCTATTACTTGAAGCCAAGCAAAAGGGATTTGCAGATAGACAAATTGCACATATGCTGGATTGCTATGAAAGTGAGGTGCATAAGAAAAGAACGAATCTGGGGATAAATAGAGTATACAAATTGGTGGATACTTGTGCTGCTGAATTTAAGGCGGTTACTCCTTACTATTATTCCACTTTTGAAGAAGAGATAGAAAGACCGGACGGAACACGATATGTTGCCAATGATAGCGAGGTGACCGACCGTAAGAAAATTGTAGTGTTGGGTTCAGGACCCAATAGAATAGGGCAGGGGATTGAGTTCGATTATTGCTGTGTTCACGGAGTTTTGGCCGCGGCTGAATGTGGTTACGAGACCATTATGATCAATTGTAACCCGGAAACGGTATCCACGGACTTTGATACTGCTGACAAACTATATTTTGAACCGGTTTTCTGGGAACACATTTACGATATCATCCTTCATGAAAAACCAGAAGGGGTTATTGTTCAATTGGGTGGACAGACAGCATTGAAACTTGCTGAAAAATTGGATAAGTATGGCATCAATATCATAGGGACCAGTTTTAAGTCTTTGGATTTAGCAGAGGATAGGGGGAGTTTCTCTACACTTCTAAAGGAAAATAACATTCCATATCCCAGGTTTGGAGTAGCCGAAACTGCTGATGAGGCCTTGGAATTGGCGGAGGAATTGAATTTCCCGCTCTTGGTAAGACCTTCTTATGTATTAGGTGGCCAAGGGATGAAGATTGTCATTAATAAGGAAGAATTGGAAGCGCATGTTGTAGATTTATTGCGTAAGATTCCAAACAACAAGTTATTGTTGGACCATTATTTGGATGGGGCTATTGAAGCAGAGGCCGATGCTATTTGTGATGGGGACGAAGTGAAGATTATTGGTATTATGGAGCACATAGAACCTTGTGGAATCCACTCAGGGGACTCCAATGCCACTTTACCCCCGTTCAACTTAGGCGAATTTGTAATGCAACAGATTAAGGACCATACGCATAAAATCGCTTTGGCCCTCAATACTGTGGGATTGATAAACATCCAATTTGCTGTAAAAGATGATACGGTTTACATAATTGAGGCAAATCCAAGAGCCTCCAGAACGGTTCCTTTTATTGCAAAGGCATATGGTGAACCTTACGTGAACTTCGCCACAAAAGTGATGTTGGGTGAAAAGAAAATCAAGGATTTTGATTTCAATCCACACCTGGAAGGTTACGCCATTAAACAACCTGTATTCTCTTTCAACAAATTCCCAAATGTGAATAAAAATCTGGGACCTGAGATGAAGAGCACAGGGGAAAGCATTCTCTTTATTGACAGCTTAAAAGACGACGATTTCTATAATCTGTATTCAAGAAGGAAAATGTACTTGAGTAAATAGCTCGCTTAACTTAGTCTGGGTAACCACATGCCCATGGTAGCAGCAAATGTACCTACAATTGTTATCAAGGTACATAGCAGAATAATAAGGGCAGTGGCAATTTGCATACTAGGTTTTTTCGTTTTCTTGGAGCGAATATACATCTCGGCGATGGCCAAGGGAATCAAATATTGACCAAATCCTAAGAAAACTAGAAATGGGCCTCTGAAGGTTACGGGGTCAAAACCTACTGGACCATTGTTTACCAAAAGCCAAAACATAAGCCCAATTCTAAAAAACCACACACCACCCATCGCAAGAAATAATCGTAGTACCCATTCACTATGCGATACAAAGTTTTTTTGGAGGGCCCGTTTTATGGCCAAATAAGCAAAAAGTAGGATTAATACGCCATTGAGACTTACACTTATGTCTCCAACAATACCACTTATAGTGCCTTTGGAAATTACCATGTAAATTCCACTTAAACTTATTAGAAAAGCGGAACCTATGTATACTCGTCCGCTAAATCTATGAAAGCGGGGAGCCCACTTTCTGATTTTTGTACTGAACTGAAGTGGCCCACCTACCATGACCACAACTGCAAATAGGAGATGAATTGCTACGGCCAGGTTACCCATAGTTTCCCCCTCTACATAACCATGGGGAAGAACCCGATTCCATTTCATAAAGTCTCTATCCATGGCAGCACCGCCATAATAGGCCGCCACGTAGGTGGCAAACATCCATTGACCTAAAACAGTGATTAAAAACCACAAAGTTGCCGAGGTTTTAAGCGCACGTGGATAAAAACTTTTCTTGAATAAATCACTTGCAAGGATTTCTGTTTTTGATAACATGATTGTTCGTTTTTTGATTGATGAATGATGATTGAATGATGATTGATTGATGAATATGTCTTGGGCGAACCGCTAACGTCCAATCGAAATTTCATTGAACCCCTTGGCTATAAGCCACCCAATTAATAGTAATAGGTGTACGCCGTTTTGACCAAAAAAAGCGAAATGTATTTGTTGATTGAAAATGGCCAACCAGCAAGCCACAAATACAATTGAAATGGCTATAAGCCCCCATACGGAAAGTAATCTTGGGATTAATTTGGTCCTGAAGAAAACATAGTACAAGGACCACATGGCCACAGCAAAAAGCATTATTGAAAAATAATGGATCCAGAAATATTCTTCCACTTTCAAAGTGCCAAGCGCAACAAGCGTATTCTCTTCAAGCTCTGGTTGGTTGGAAAAGACTTCCGCAATGGACAAGAAGGACAGCTCCGAAACAATTCCAAAAACAACAATGGCGAAATGTAAAGTCCAAATTCCAAAAAACCAATAAGCGAAACCACTTCGAAATTGTTTGATAACGGGAACTAAAAAAATGGCAAGAGCAAGCCATATTCCACTAACAAGAATGTCGAGAAAAACGGAGATGCGTATTTGAAGATCATTTTCAAAGGCATGTTCCAAAAGACCGGGGGACCACCCCATGGAATAAGAAAAGCTTCTAAGATTCAATGCAGGTATACCTAGTGCCACTATGGCAAATAACAGGATTCCTGCAGTTCGACCTATTTTGATGTTTGATTGCATGATTGTTCGTTTTTTGATTGATGATTGATGAATTTTGGATAAGCGCAAAAGGAACTACAGCTTCATAATTTCATTTTGGGTAGTATCAAATTGCTCTAAGTGCTTAATTGCTCGAATCCCTTTATTCCAGTTATTGGAGATAAGGTCGAATGCCTTCAGGGTTTCCCGCTTAGCTTTAAGCATGTCTTTTGAGTTAGACTGGATATCGCTGGATTCGGCATGAAGAAATAGTATAAATAATACGACCCATACGGGGAATGTTGCCCTTTTAGCTTTTCCCACGGCTCTTAGGCCGGATAAAATTGTGATTACATGTTTCATGATTGTTCGTTTTTTGAATGATGATTGATGATTGATTGATGAATAAATGGCTGATTACTCTTTTTGTGGGTTAACGATTTCAATGTTCTTTATATCACCGCTTATATCCACAGTCCCGTCTGACGAGTTACTGTAGAACATATGTTCAAATTGAAGTTGTAGCTGCGCTGAACTATGACCTCTTAGCGCTAAATGTAATTCCTCACCCACAATAACCTTTTTGGATACTACAAGACTGTGCCCATCTAGTTTTAGATGATGAAGTGACTTAAGTTTTATATTGACGACTACACTATCTCTTTTCCTAACGTTCTTTGGAGTCTCTATTAGCAGAGTGTCGTTTAGAACAGACGTCTTTACCGAATCGATTAGATAATTTGGAGCTTCGACCTGAATCTTATGCAAACTGTCCTGTTCCAGAATTATTCTCAAAGGCGCATTGGTTTTAATACCCTTAAATGAAACTGAAGTTCGGTCTTGGCTCAGTCTAATCGCAGAGGTCTTTTTTCTGTTGTTTTCTTTTGCATAATGATGCGTGGTCAGCTGAAATGCTAGCGTGAAAAATACTATGGCAACTAATGCACCAAGAAGAATTAGATTACTCTTTTTCATTTTTTTCTTGGTTAAATGCGTTAATCAACTCTTCCAACGGAATGTTCATCATGTTCATTTTTTTGAAAACATCCGGTAGAGTGTGTTCCATGAATTCTTTACGTTTTATTTCCATAACTTTTGAAAATCCTTTCTTCGCTACAAAATATCCAATTCCCCTTTTATTATATATTACCTCAAGGTCCTGTAAGTGGTTAAAGGCACGAATCGCCGTATTTGGATTTACCTCAACCAACATAGCTATTTCTCGAACTGAAGGGATTCGCTCTTCCTCCTTCCAGCGTTTTTCAAGAATGTTTTCATAAAAAACCTCGGCAATCTGTAGATAAATGGGCTTACTATTGTCAAAATCCATTTCTACACCTCCTTTTCCTTTATTTTATAATAGGCCACCAAGAGCATTAAGGGGCCAAAAATTAGACCGTAGAACCATCTTCCAAATAGAGAGAAGTCTTTGCTGGCCTTATCAAAGGCAAGCGAACCTGTGGATTCTCCTGAGAAAATCCCAAAATCGTGGTTCAATAGTCCAAAACATATAAAATTGAAAATCAGAAATCCAATAAATAGAACTCCCAAGACCAATAGTGTCTTACCTATTCGGTTTTTGGTAAAACTCAATGCACCAACTAAGAAAATAGGCTGAACGAAAAAATACAGAAATACCACATTCCAATAATTCGTGGAAAATAAGGAGGTTATGGTAAAGTCCGCTCGGAAAATAATCGTTCCCACTATCATAGCGAACATACCTACCGTAATTGCCAACAAGGAAAAGCCCAAAGTGTACAACAGATACGCATTGAGCCATTTAGCTGTTATACGTTCTTGAGTTGATACAGGTAACGAAAGATAGGTATGATTCAATTTTGGGTTCTGGAATTCACGGCATATGGCATAAGTGTATAAAACCCCTAAAGGGAAATAACACAACGAAAAACAACCGAAAAATTCATCAGCCGATAGTTTTTTGTCCCATGCCATGTTGAAAAGACAGAATAAGAAAAGTAAAATGCTGGATACCAACAATCCGGTGACAATGCTTCCCTTTAAAAGGGTAACATCCCTTTTAATGAATTGTACGATTCGTGAAATATCAAATTCCTTGGCCATTATCTAGTTCTTTAAAATGGAATTGATTTTTTCCGGATTCGAGAGAACTCCGTTAAATAGCAACTCTAAATCCACTTCACTTTCTTCTTGGAATTCTCGGTTCAAAATGACCCTGCCACCGAAGGTGGATTCAGAAAAAAGAACTTCCGATTCATTTTCTTTTGAAGGTCGTCCGAACCAAAGTGCATCAGAAACAGTTGATAGGGACTGATTGAAAATGACCTGGGCATTATCTAAAATGACCATATGGTCAATCAAGCTATGAAGGTCCCTTACTTGATGGGTCGAAATGATTATGCACTTATCTTCGTTGATTGAGGAAGCCAATATTTTTCTAAACTGACTTTTGGAAGGAATATCCAAACCGTTGGTTGGCTCATCCAAAAGTAGGAGGGGAGTATTGGTGGCAAGTCCAAACGCAATCAACACTTTTTTCTTTTGACCAAATGATAGTTTTGATATATCCTGTTTTCGGTATAGTCTAAATTCCTCAATAAGAGTATAAAAATGCTCTCTGGAAAAATTGGGATAAAAAACAGAGTTGATTTTTTCAAAAGTATAGATGGGTAGAGCAGGTAGCTCAAAGTCTTCCGGAATAAAGAATAAATCTTTCAGAGTTTGTACACTTCTTGCATGGGTCGATTCACCAAATAAAGTGCAATACCCAAACTCTGGTGTTAGCAGTCCACATACTAATTTCATCAAAGTACTTTTCCCTTCACCATTTTTTCCAAACAGGCCATAAATGTTTCCTGAGCCAAAGTTTAAATCCACCGATTTAAGGATTGGACGGCTTTTAGGATAATTAAATTGAAGTTGTTTACAGTTTAACATTATAGTGTATTAGTTAACTAGAACACTACAAATGTACAAATTAAATTATATTCTCCAAATTTTTTTGGTACAAGATGGTTGAATATGGTATTTGGATTTAAGGACTTTCAGTTATTTTATGAAACAAGACCGATTCTTGCTTTGGTAAATTCTTCAAAAAACAATTGGCTATTTTTCTCACCTCCTTGGCAAAATCGCCAAAGTGTTCTGCACGAGCATTGATTGATGCGTCTACGACTAAACCATATTCAGGAAATAATACCAGAAAATTCATGGAACCCTTGCTCACACCACCATGGTGAACCATCCAAATGGGTTTTCCATCTATTAGGGATTCGTTTTCGTATTTGAGCCATGAACGCCATCCCAGAGCATATTCTTGTTTGTTAACCTTTCCGTTCGAAAGCCTAACGGGTGTCCAAAATTCCTTTTTGGTTTCCATGGATAAAAAAGTGCTGTCTGCGAGCCATGCGTTTCCCATCTTGACCAAGTCGGTAGGAGTGGAAATAAATCCGCCACCAGCCCATTTGTAGCTGAGGTTAACATCGTGCCGTATGCCCATAGTACGGTATTCCCGATAGTAACCATCCAAGGTTTCATAAAAAGTGGCCAAGTGCTTTGTTTTGGGTTGGGCATGGTCACCATAGGTGCTCTCCATTTTTAAAGTATCAAAGAGGTGCACCTGCATATATTCTAAAAAGGGTTGACCTGCAGCTTGCTCAAGAACAACGCTGGAGAGGTTGATGTCGAAAGTGGAATAGGCAAAGTCCGAGCCTGGTTTATATAATAGAGGATATCGGTCAAAGACCTTTAAGCCTTCAGAAGCCGAATTGAATTGGTTACAATTGCAAAGGGTATATCTTCCCGATGCCAAACCAAAATCTTCGTAGTTTCCAACACCTGCGGTATGACTTAGCAATTGCCTAAGTGTAAAATCCCATTTTTTGCGTGTCCAGTTCGTAATGGTGTCGCCAATTATTGCGTCGAGTTTTAACCGGTCTTTATCCACCAATTTGGCTATACCAGTAGCTGTAATTGCTTTTGAAGTACTGCCCACCCGGTATTGGGTTAAAGTGGTTGCTGCAATAGGCTCTTCCACATTCGCATACCCTTCTGCAGCCGACCAAACTAACTTACCATTATGACCAACCGCTATAGAAAAGGAGGGAACATCAAGTCTTTTGCTTACTCCATGCAGATGTTTTTTTGCCTGTTGAATCGAGTTCTGATATTCCGGATTCGAAACTTCTTCCGTGATTGGGAATTGTGCTTCAGGAAACCGGGTGAAGGTACTGTAATAGTAAATGCTCCAAGCGAGCCACAAAATGAACAGTGTTCCAAATACTCGCAATATCCTGCGAGAGAATTTGGTGAGTTTTAATTTTTTCATACTCCAAATATGAAGCGTTCCATCTTTGCCAAATTGAAAAATAGACCGCTACTTCTTTGGTACCCCCATATGATTGTTTCGGGTGGTTTAATATGTTTCGTTAGCAATAAACCCGATTTCGACATCGGCAATTCGTGATTGGTCTACAAATGGGATGACCACTGTGTTATTTAACTACTTTTGGGTTTCGATGTCAGTGAAAACTAAAATGAAAAAGCGAATAATGGGTGAGGGAATCTCGTCCCATGTACTGTTTTGGCTCATTCTACTGTCCAGCTTCACGCTGATACAATTTTTCAAGGATGGCAACGACCAAAGTCTCTTATTGTTACTGCTGCAAAACCTCAAAAGACTACCTGCCATGCTTCTTGCGGTTTACGGGTTCAATTATTATCTGGTTCCCTCTTTTTATAGAACCAAAAAGTACATTCTTTTTGCGTTGAGTTCCATAGCGCTTTTTTATTTTGCCAGTGCTTTTGACCGACTTGTGAATGTCTACCTATATGAGCCGCTTTTTCGTAAAGGGCTCTTTACACAAGAATCTGTTTTGGAAATTTTTTCAGATGTGGACTCCCTATTCTTTGGTTATTTGCCTGCATTGCTTATGGCAACCTTTGCGATGACCTTCACGAAAATGGCGTATGAAAGAAATGAAATGGAACGAGAGAAACTTCAGTTACAAAGCGATAAAAACAAAGCAGAACTGGATGCTTTAAAATCACAAATACACCCGCACTTTCTTTTTAATACCTTAAACAATCTTTATGCCTTAACGGTTCAAAAATCGGACAAAGCCCCGAAAATGGTAGGATCACTTTCGGAGATGTTGGACTACATTTTATACAAATGCAACGAGAAATACGTTCCGCTTGAAAACGAGATTGAATTGATACAAAACTACATCGAGTTGGAAAGAATTCGGTTTGGCGACGACATTGTTTTGGATTGTAGATTCGATTTTGATAGAAGCAAACATCAAGGATTGCGGATAGCACCTTTGTTGTTGCTATCAGTTGTGGAAAATGCTTTTAAACATGGGGCAAGTAATCAAGTGAAGCAACCAAAAATTGAGATTCATCTTTATCTTAAAGCTGAATTTCTCTACTTTGAAGTCAAGAACACCAAAGAATTGAACAGCGTATCTGACAACACCGGTTTTACCAAGGGAATAGGGGTCGCCAATCTAAAGCAGCAATTGGAACGACTTTACCGCGATTACAGCTTTAAAAGTCGAGATATGGGTGATAGTTATGAGGTTAAATTATGTATAAACACCGCTTCGTCCAATGATTAGATGCATTCTTGTTGATGATGAACCGTTGGCCCGTTCTCTATTGGAGGGCCACATTGCCGAAATACCCTATTTAGAGTTGTTGGGTTCTTTCAAAAATGCATTGGAAGCGAGTGATTTTTTAAACCAGAAGAAGGTCGATGTTGTTTTTTTGGATATTCAAATGCCCAAACTTACCGGTCTGGATTTTCTGAGTACGTTATCTAACCCTCCCAAGGTTATCTTTACCACGGCTTACCGGGAATACGCTTTGGATAGCTATGAATTTGAAGCGGTCGACTACCTATTGAAACCAATTACATTCTCCCGTTTTCTAAAGGCGGTCAATAAATTGGTCCGTGGTACGCAGAATGTTTTACATGCTGAAACGGAAAATCCTAATCCGGATTATATGTTTGTTTCAAGCAATAAAAAACAGGTTAAAGTAGTATTTGATAGCATATCACATATCGAGAGCCTCAAAGATTATATACGTATTCATTTGCCTAACGAATCCTTAGTGATAAAGGAACAACTTGGTAACATTCTAAAGGATTTGCCCTCTCACTTTATTAGGGTACACCGATCTTATGTGATAAATTCTCAAAAAGTAACAGCCTACACCGCACGTGATATTGAAGTAGCATCTCTCGAGATTCCCATTGGTGGAAAGTACAAGGAATACGTCTTCAGCTATTTAAAAAACAATCTAAACCAGTAGGACTTTTAGGTTTTTGCTTTTATGTGTTTTGAAGAAATTCGTTCAAACGCTCAAAAACGGAGCCCCATCCGTTGTAGAAGCCCATTTGTTCCTGTTGTTTACAGTATTCTTCGGTTTCATGCACACAATGAAAGGTAAACTTGGTTTTTTCACCATCCGATTCAAAAATTGAGTGGATTTCTACATTTTCGGTCATGGGTTTAAAGTTCGCGCTAGAAACAATTTTCTGATGATGTACGATTTCAGAATATACCCCATCCGCGATAAATTCGTTTCCGTCTGGCATTTTCATAGCATATTTCCAGCTTCCGCCTACTTCAAAATTATGCTCCAATACTGTGGTTTCCATTCCTTTTGGTCCCCACCAATTGGCGATATGTTCAGGTTGGGTCCAAGCGGCCCATACGATTTCAAGAGGAGCATCGAAAATTCTTTGTAGGGTCAACGTTCGGTTTTTGGGCAGATTGTCATTGTTCATTTTTGTCCGATTTATTTTGTAATTGATTAAGGTAATTTTCAAAAGAGTCCAGTTTTTCCTCCCAAAGATTACGATACTGGTCAATCCAAAGAAAAGCCGGAATCAAGGTTTTGGGATTAATCATGCAGTAACGCTCCCTACCTTTTTGTTCAATGGAAATAATTCCACATTCTTCAAGAATCCTAAGGTGTTTTGAAATGGCGGGTCTACTGATATCAAATTTTTCTGCCACCACATTCACGGTCATTGCCTTTTGTGAAAGGTGTTGAATGATATCTCTTCGAACGGGGTCCGCTATGGCTTGAAAAACGTCTCTGCGCATTATAAATGTAACTGAATGGTTACAAACATATATGTAATCATTCGGTTACGCAAATCTTTAAATGTGAAATTTGAATATATCCTTTTGTTATGCTGCTTCTAAGAGCCCAAATTGTTGAAGATGATGAAAGCAATGTTTGTAATGGCTACGTTCCCATTCCTCTAAATTCAGGGGACCAAAAATAGGATGGTTCTGTACCTCTTTTGCACTTGGGCGATTGGAATCGTAAAAGAACCCTATCTTTTTCTGAAGACCTTCAATGGCATTTTTTAGGTTTTCAAAGTGCAACTCAGGCAAGGTATCCCCTAAAATGGGGTTCCTGAAATTTTGTCTTGTTGGAAGGTTGCTCTTCAAGAATCTTTTATAAGCTTCAATTTTATTTTCTGGAGTAGAGCAGGGCACTTGTATTAGGCCAATAGAAACGTCAAAAGTCCAAATTAGGTGCTCCACCATTTGTTGGGGACTCATTTTGCCCCAATTTGGTTTCGAGTCTTCACCAAGGTCCGCCAGAATTGCTATGAGTTGATTTACCAAGAATTCTTTCCGTGCAGGGTCATCATTGACTTTAAAAGGCAGGGTCATTTTGGCCATAGACACATTCTACTTTTCCCACTCCGTATGGAAAATTCCTTCTCGGTCCAGTCTTTCATAGGTGTGTGAGCCGAAATAATCCCGTTGCGCCTGAATCATGTTCAGAGGAAGTCTGCTACTGGTGTAAGCATCAAAATAGGTCAACGCATTGGACAGCCCTGGAAGTGGTATGCCATTTGTGGCCCCGTAAGCTACTAGTTCACGGGTAGCGGCAACAGTTTCTTTTACTTTTTCTGTGAATGAAGGTGACAACAACAAGTTTGGTAAATCGGGTTGCGCTTTAAAAGCATCGGTAATATCTGCCAATAGAGCCGCTCGGATGATACAACCAGCTCTCCATATTTTAGCGATTTCTCCCAAGTCCAGCTCGTAACCATATTCCTTACTGGCATCTGCGAGTTGATGCATCCCTTGGGCGTAGGCCATGATAAACGCAAAATACAGCGCTTTTTCTGCTTTGCTGGTCAAAGTGTCTTTTACAACGGATTCCGGAGAGGGTCTATCATAAATTTCGTCTGCTTTGATGCGCTCATCCTTAAGAGCTGAAATCTCCCGCATGCTTACGGCAATATCTATTGTTGGGACTGGAATACCCAAATCCATCGCATTTTGTGAAGTCCATTTTCCGGTTCCTTTCTGTTTGGCTTTGTCCAAAATCATATCCACCAAATCACCATCTGTCAAATCATCTTTCTGTGTCAAAATCTCGGAAGTAATCTCGACCAAAAAAGACTGCAACCGCCCCGAATTCCATTCAGCAAAGGTTTTATGTTGTTCCTCGTTGGTAAGCCCTCCGGCTTTTTTTAGAAGGTCATATATTTCAGAAGTCAGTTGCATCAATCCATACTCGATGCCGTTATGTACCATTTTCACATAATTCCCGGCAGACTTTGGTCCAAGGTACGTAACACAGGGCTCGCCATTGTATTTTGCGGCAACTGCTTCAAAAATGGGTTTTACGTATTGGTAAGCATCCCTTGAACCACCAGGCATAATACTGGGTCCTTTCCTTGCACCTTTGGCGCCACCTGAAACTCCAGCTCCAAAAAAATTGATGCCTTTCTCTTTTAAAAAAGCTTCTCTTCTATCCGTATCGGTAAAAAATGAATTCCCTCCATCAATGATAATATCACCTTCATCCAAGTGTGGCAAAAGAGATTCAATAACAATATCCACAACTTTTCCGGCAGGCACCAAAAGCATGATTTTACGAGGTTTGCTCAGGGCGCTCACAAAATTGGAAGCATCAACATCGGCATTGACCTTGTCGGTATCGCCTCCTTCCTCTATCAGGGCATTTACTTTTTCCTTATCCAAATCATTGCCGAAGGCAGTAAAACCATTATCGGCTACGTTGAGGATAAAATTTCTACCCATTACTCCTAAGCCCACTAGGCCAAAATCGTAAGTATTTGCCATGCTCTATTTTTTGAGATTGTTATGTTAAGACAACACTAAGTAAATCATTTGTCGATTTATGAACCTAAAATAAACGTTATATTCGTCTTGCTCAAAAAAATAATGGGTTGTATTTGCCATACATATTATAACTTGTAGGGAAATAAGACCAACAATCCAACAACTATCAGTACACTTATGAAAAAGACAGATAACCAAATGCTTGTCATTTTTGGTGCCTCGGGTGATCTCACTGCCAGAAAATTGATACCGGCACTTTTTAACTTGTATGTGGCCAAGCAACTTCCAGAAAACTTTATAGTACTAGGTGCAAGTAGAAGCGATATGTCAGATGAAGAATTCAGGAATAGAGTAGTATATGACAGTCCTTACCTGAAATCTAAAATTGAAGACCTCAAGGAAAACTATCTGAAAGGATTTACCAACATGTTTTTCTATGAAGACTTGGGTAGTGACTATACCGCAGAATATAGTGGATTGGCTAAGAGGATTGAAGCGCTAAATGCTTCAAAAGGTACTGATAGCAACTACATATTTTATTTTTCTACACCTCCCAGTTTGTATGAGCCCATTGCGAAAAATCTGGCGGAAGTAGGTCTTAACAATCAAGAGTTGGGTTGGAAGAGGCTTATTGTTGAAAAACCTTTTGGATACAGTTTGGAAACGGCCAAAAATCTCAACAAAGGTCTTCAGCAGTATTTTAAGGAATCCCAGATTTATAGAATAGACCACTACTTGGGCAAGGAAACGGTACAGAATTTATTGGTTACCCGCTTTTCGAATAGCATTTTTGAACCACTTTGGAATCGCAATTACATCCATCATGTAGAAATCACCAATGCAGAAAGTGTTGGGGTTGAGAAAAGGGGTGGATATTATGATAAATCAGGTGCACTCCGGGATATGTTCCAGAACCACTTGATGCAGATTGTTTCCTTAGTAGTCATGGAACCTCCTATCGGTAATGAACCGGAAGAAATACGAAATGAAAAAGTGAAGGCATTGAAATCCCTACGGATAATGCGCGATGAGCAGACTTTGTTTGGCAATACCATAAGGGCCCAATACGTTGCCTCAGAAATCAATGGAGAATCGGTTAAGGGATATCGTGAGGAAGATGGAGTAAACTCTGATTCCACTACGGAGACCTACGCTGCCATAAAATTTTATGTGGATAATTGGCGTTGGCACGGGGTACCTTTCTATGTTCGGACTGCTAAAAGAATGCCAACCAAGGTAACGGAGGTAATTATTCACTTTAAAACTCCGCATCATCAAATTTTTAGTGATTCTGGACTGAACAGTAAGGACAATAAGCTGATTATACGTATTCAACCTGACGAAGGAATTTTGATGAAATTTGGCGTGAAAGTTCCCGGGCAAGGTTTCAAAGTGGAACGTGCCAACTTGGATTTCTACTATTCCAGTTTGGCGGAAACCTATGTCATGGAAGCCTATGAGAGGCTTCTTCTAGATGCTATGCAAGGCGATGCAACGCTTTATGCCCGTGCCGATGAGGTCGAAGCGGCTTGGGAGTTTGTAGACCCAATTTTGGACTATTGGAAAAATGGGAAGGATGTGCGTATGTATGGTTATGCTGCAGGAGTTTGGGGGCCGGAAAATGCCGATGAACTCATAGAGGATTTTGGATATTGGCGGAATCCTGGAGAGAATTTAGCCGATGACCCAGGGTATTGTGTGATTTGTTAGATTCTGATGTCTAAAATGTGATGTCAGTTCGAGCGCAGTAGAGAACAAATATGACGTATTTATGGAATTAAAAATATATAAGGACAAGAATGAGGTTGCGACAGCATTTTC
This sequence comes from Flagellimonas meridianipacifica, assembly GCF_003001695.1. Lineage (GTDB taxonomy): Bacteria > Bacteroidota > Bacteroidia > Flavobacteriales > Flavobacteriaceae > Flagellimonas > Flagellimonas meridianipacifica. Next base: position 820,040 of record NZ_PVYX01000002.1, read on the forward strand.
GTCTTACTTCGCTGATTTTGTAAAGGACAAAGACCAAGTTCATGTTGCATTGTCCGGAGGAAGTACACCAAAAATTGTCTTTGATGTTTTGGCCTCAAAGTATGGAGACGAAGTGGATTGGTCCAGTATTCACTTTTACTGGGGAGATGAACGTTGTGTCCCTCCAGATGATAGCGAGAGCAACTATAAAATGACGGTTGACCATCTGTTTTCAAAAATTCAGATACCTAAAGAAAACATTCACCGAATTTTGGGCGAAAGTGACCCCAATGGGGAAGCTATGCGCTATGCCAATTTGTTGGAAATCAATCTGGATAGGGTGGAGGGTGTTCCCCAATTTGATTTGGTGATTCTTGGAATGGGAGATGATGGCCACACCGCTTCAATTTTTCCACATCAAATTGAACTATGGGAAGCCGAAGACCACTGCGTAGTGGCCACCCATCCTGAATCTGGACAGAAACGAGTTTCCATAAATGGAAAGGTTATCAATACGACAAAGGAAGTGGCCTTTTTGGTCACTGGGCACGGAAAAGCCGAAAAAATCGAGGTAATTACCCAAAAGAAAGAAGGATTTGAAAAGTATCCAGCTTCACTGGTGAATCCAGCCTCTGGGAATCTTCTTTGGTTTTTGGATAAGGATGCGGCTTCACTAATCTAAGTCCAACTTCACGTTTTCGCCTTCCAAAAATTCCAAATACTGGTTTACCTTAAATGCTTTGGAAGCATATTTAGAGTCTCGGTCGTATGCAGATAGCTTTCGTTCCTTACTTCTGGCAAAGCGTCGCATACCCTGTTTGTCTTTAACTATTAGACCAGGAACCTCAATATTATTACCATTTTCATCTTTGGCCACCATGGTAAAATACGAAGAGTTACAATGCTTTACTTCTCCTGTCTGAATATTTTCAGATTCCACGCGAACCCCCACTACCATTGAAGTGCGTCCGGTATAGTTTATACTGGCTTTGAGGGTAACCAATTCGCCCACATCTATGGGATTTAAAAAATCCACACGGTTGACCGAAGCGGTAACACAATAACTTTGGGAATGTCGACTGGCACAGGCAAAGGCAATCTGGTCCATCAAACTCAAAATATAGCCGCCATGGACCTTACCTCCAAAATTGGAGTGGGCCGGGAGCATAAGTTCGGTAATGGAAACGCGGGATTCCTTAGCTGTTTTAAACTTCTTCATCGTTATTTTCTAAAGTGCGGAGATTGCTCCTGAACCACATCGATTATAAAATACTTGGTATCGCCCAACCAAAAGAAGGTACCGTATCTTTCCTTGTAGGTTACTTTGACGTACTGCCCCTGAAAATCTTTCAACTTTTCGATAACTTCCTGTTCATTGTCCTGAACCGAAAATTTAAAGATTTGCGCCCCGGAGATACCCTGACTGATTTCACTTATAGGGTTAAAATAAAAATTCTCTGAATTAGTCATACACTTCTATCAAAGGTAACATGAAATCATTTGACAATGGAAAATGATATCGAATTAATATATAAGGAGGTTCAGAAGTTACCTCACTCTGAAAGGCGTGACAAAGTGCTAATGATGCTTGCAATTTTATATAGTAGTTCGCAAACAAAACCTCAAAACAAATCTACTTCAGTTGAAAACTAATTGATAGTTTTACTCTTATTCAGGATTATATGAAGAAAAGTGCCAAACTATATAAACCTACTCGTGAAGAGGATTTCATTTCTTATTACTTGTCAAATTCTAACATTAATTTTATCGAACAGTTCAAGGTAGAAAACTTAAAAGCTGATGATAAAAAGTATAGGGTAGTTGATTTTTACTTGAATAATTTGGATGTCTATGTGGAGTATTATGGTCTATACAATTCGACTAAAGAAAAGCGAAAAGAATATGATAAAAAGACTAACGTCTATTTTTTAAACAACATGCCAACTGTTTTGATTTTCCCACATGAGCTGGGGTTCTTGGATTATGCTTTTCACACTAAAATCATTAAGCTTTTTAAGCTTAAAAAATTCCAGGATAGAAAGTTAAAACTATATAGGTATCTGTTTTTTAGATATTTGAACAAAGGGAAATGGCAATATTTCTTTATTACTATTTTTTGGGCCTATTTGTTCTATGTATTCGGCTGGGAACTTGTAAAATTGGACGAGTCTCTGAACGCAATATTTGTCTTGATAAGTATAATACTCATGTGCTATTACGGAATCTACTTCTTACAAAACTTAATTTTGTTTATTTGGAGGAAGGGTGTTCTGGAATAAGCAAATAGTCGTATGGGGCAATCGTGAAGAGATTGATAAAGACTATTATTTTCTCGAATAATCCCTCCGCACGCCGTTAGAATCTTGTAAACGCATATTGCTTCCATCTAATTCTATGATTTGAAAAATAGAAGTACCCGTCACAGAAAAATTAATTGTCAAGATATTGGAATCAAAGCGCCAGGTTAAAGGTCGAAATTGTAAATCGTTGTTACCACTTTCAAAGTCATAAACTTCGGATTCACCAGTTCCATCTTCTTCTAGAATAATATCTGCATCATCTCTGGTCCATGTGCCTATGAGAAGTTCTCTAGATATTTCAATGGTGTCCTCAGGATTGTCCTCATTGTCTGAACTACAACCAAATAATAAAACGCTAAAGGTAGCTACTGATATAATTTTGAAAAGGAATTTTGATTTCATGGCTTGATTTAAATATGTTTTTTACCAAAAACTCAAAAAACTTCAAAATATTATAAAAATAACACCAAATGGTGTTTTTTATTGATTTACGGTTAGCCCAAATTGGGATATGCCGAAAAATTTATCAAAGGAAGACGTCAAATTACTAACCGATTTTGGTAGACGCCTACGTCGATTGAGAAAAGAGTGTGATTTAACGCAAGATGAGTTGGAGCATAAGGCAAAGGTTCATGATAATATGATTGGCCGATTGGAACGAGGGGAGAGAATTCCAAATTTCTTACAACTGATAAAAATATCTAATGCATTAGAGATTGAAATCTCAGAATTTTTCTCAGACCCACCCGAAGAATCAGAATAAAACCCTGAAATACTACTGATTTCAGGTAAATTTTAAGCAATTCTCTGAGCATCCTCCTCCATCCCCTCGATTTAACCCTTTTTTACATTCAGAAAAACAAGAGGTGTAGTTAAATATCACTTTTTTAAACATTAAAAATTTAATGATTCAAAGATTTGATATTAAGTGTTTTATGACCTAAATCTATCAAAAAAACTATTAGACCAGAGGTAGGGTTTTTGTAGGTTTTGCTAAAATTGGAAAACTTCCTCAAAAATGGACAAAAATGCATCATAACCCCCGATTTGCTGAAAATGGTAAAATTGCCCTTAAAATGTCGTTGTTTTCTATGCGCAAATGTGCCTCTTGTGTGCGTATGGGGATTTTGTAGGTTTTTTGATTTTGAAAATTACTTGAGGGATTGTGTCATTATCGACTGGTAACCATTAATGATTTTATAAGCCTTTTTTTTGATGTATCCCCCCTGACTTATTTTTTTGGCTTTGTGAAAATCAAGGCTTATTTCTGTTAAAAAAGCCGAATGTTATCCATTGCCTTTTATCAACTTACTGCTAAAACTCAAATCTTGTATTTCAACGTTGTGCTTGATGGACTCCTCAATATTTTCTTGGTTAAATAATACAACTGCTAATTTTTCATTCTTGCCAGTAGCCTTTCTGTCACGAAAAACGGCACTTCTTAACTCAATCATATTGTGAATTAAACGACTGCACAATTTTGTCATTTTATAGTCTCTTTCTGGGTCAAATAATGTGGTCTTGACGATGGTCTCTTTTTCATTATCATCATAGAGTTGGTAGGAGGCAGAGTTTGAAAGGTCAAAAGTAATTTGCTCCTTTAGCGATTCGGCATCTAAAAAATGTATCGAGCTGAAGTTTGGGAAAACTCTCATCGTGTGTTTGTAAGCATTATATTCATCCCTTTTGGAGAAGTCTATAGCTAGAATCTTGATTATCTTTTTTATCGACTCGATGCTTTCTTGAACCTTAGCCTGGTAAGCATCATCGAATTTTTCCTTTGAGAAAGTACCAAGATAAAAAAGGTACTGTCCGATGCTTACTTCATAGTCGAGGAATTGAACTATTTGGTCGAGAAGACTCATCTTAAATTTTCCATTGGCTATGTATTCAATTTTTTTATAGTTCTTTCTCCAATTCGATTTGACAAGAGCTCTTAAGACGTTCCTGTTATCAGGTATCTTTCCATCTCTGGGCAGAAAAGCGAAAAAAAACTCAAAAAAGGTCTCTATAGAATGGAAATAATTCTGTCGCAAATCGGCTTGTAATATGAATTTTGTGTTTTTTGTTAAAGGGATTTTGAAGTCATCAATTCCAAGTTCATCTTCTCGAATTATGGAATTCAAACTTTCGGTATTAGACAACAGGTGATTTAAATAAATAGCTCGAACTTCGTGATATTCTTTTAAATAGTAATTATAGAAAGTTTTGTAATTAGCTTCCAATGTAGTTCGGTTTCGAAGTTTTTTACTAATGAAATAAGCTATGACTTCGTTGGGGAATCATTAACATGATTATTCCAACCAAATCTATCCTTTTTGTGAATGGCCTTTTGTAATATTTGGAAAACAACTACAACCAATTTCAGTCATTGGTACTAAGTATTTTAATCTGAAACAAAGTATTCAATCAAATTATGGTATGACAGTATGGTCAAGGTTAATCCCGTTTCAATATCATCATAGTTAATCCAAACAGAATATATCATATTCTCATTTGGATTATCTAAATCATAAATCCCATGTACGTCATTAAAATCCCAGCTTCTTCCAGTCCAGTTGCGTCTATCTTCCAGGATGTCTAATTCATGGATTTCAAGTTCTTCATGTCCGCCATTATCTGGACCATATATCTTTATTAAGTTTTCAATTACTTCTACCATATTTACTAATGATATGTCCGTTGAAGAAGTAAATGTTAAATGGGTGGGTTTCTTGAAAGAATAGTCTTTCTGATGTCCACCTTGTTGGATTTCTAACTTGTCAAATACATTTAACTCTTTTGAATCCAATAAATAAAAGTATTTCACGGAGGCAATTGTTTCATCCTCTGACAAAACCTCAATTTTGGATTCTTCTGAGTTTGAAAAGATATAACTGAAATCATTTTTTAAGTATTTGGCAATTGTCCAGTTTTTTCTCGGGGCCCTATTTATTTCTTTTTGTAAATGTTTCGTTACAAAAAGTGAAAACTCAAACATTGGGTCAATTCTGTATTGCAGTAAGATGGTAATGTTATCCAACACCCAGACATCAACCAATTCGTCATTTAATGATTGGTAGGCACCCTGCGTCAAGTTCAAAACTTTCTTTTTTTCTGTGAAAGAACTGTGTAATTCTGGATTATACAACGATTCTCCCAGAATTGAATGGATTGTATCTGCGGTTTCAATTATTTTACTATAGTCTCGAGTTTTTGTGTACAAGATGTATTTTATATCTCCATTATCATGCTCTTTTATCAGTATACTATCAAATATTCCAAAGGCATTGATATTAAATTTAGTTTTTACTGCTACTACGCCAGATGCAATATCCGATGGGTTATTTAGAATTTGGTCATAGGATTCATTTTTGAAGCTGCTTTCTTTTAAAGCAAGAATATCAAGAACAGAGCTTTGACCATTACTTAAAGCTGATATGAATTCAACCAGAGATGTTTTGATTTTTTTCTTAAAGAACATTTTGTTTTAAATGTTTACAAATAGTATTTATCATGATTGAAAGTTATTAAGAATCCAATAGTGAATCATATTCTAATTGAGGCATCCTACTTCCCAATTCACTTCTTCTTCGTAAGGTACTTTTTCAATATCCAACCTGTTCGTGGTAATCCATCTTCCAGGCCTGTATAACTTACAAACGCCCATTTATGATTTGTGCTTAACACAATTAATTCAAAATTGGCTGGCAAAACATCAAGAATCAAAGTATTTTTCCTGGGTTTTAGACTCACTTTGCATTTGGTCCTTGTTATTCTATATTCTTTCTTTTCCTTGATTTTTTCCTCAAAAGTGATAAAATGGGATTTTATTACTTCGTTTATCTCTTCCTTAGTAGCAAATTCAGGTTTTGGAGTCCAATTTCTTAGCTCGCCAGAAATGGCAAGGAGAAAACTTAATATTGTAATTATTTTCCAAATAATCGAGCCCCCATCCTTGTCAATTTGGTCAACTTTAATCTCTATTCTACCTAAAAAGTCCTTTAACTCTTTTAGATTTTCTTTCGTTATACCCTCGTCATCAACGATTTTCTCATTAATTGAGGTTGCCTTAGTGGTAATCTGCTCAAAGTCCGCAATTAAATTCCACTTTTGCTGAGTAACTGCCAGTTTTGCAAATTCGCTAGATACTCCAGTAAACGCATATTGTAGATTTGCTATCTGACTTGTGTCGGGTAAGCTTTTCTTGATATTATCAAAACTGGCAAATATTGATTTATGTTGAGCTCCTATTTTAGCGAAAGATTCCAAAACTGTTTTGGGAAATATTGTGTTGGATTGAAGGGCTGCTAATCTTTCAATATTGCTTTCTTTTATAATTGAGCTAATTTGTGTATTAAATCCAGAAAGATTTTTTAGCAAATTCGGTTCAATTGTTATACCAACCATTTGATTTTGCAACTTTGCTGATTTCAACATTTTTATAATAGAATCATTTATCAATGGGGATACACCAATCTTTCCATGAATGTTAACAGTCTTCAAGGTGTCAGCCAAAGTTTTGATATTTTCTATTTTCTTGTCCAAATTTTAAAACGTTTTCAGCAACTGGTTAAAGACCTCAGCTATGATTTCTATTGTAAGAAAACCCAATTAATTTTTTCTTTTGAATTCTAGTCGTACCGCAGATTATGGGATTTAAAGTTACCCAAAAAGCACTAATGAGGTATATCATCTGTTGTTTGAAGGTTTTACTTCCATTTCTCTTGTTGGAAGAGTTTTATGTTGCCTAATATTCCATGTCTATCTTTAGTTAATTTGGTAATTCCGATAAAAACTCCATTAGTTTTTGAAGGGTGGATATGTTTATTCACAATTAAATTGGTCACTTGTGAATCGTCATCAAATGCAACTCCAGTAAGTCCATCTAAAACTGATTTTGCTAGATTGTCCACATCCACTATTTTGAATTGTTTTTCTAAGGCTGAAACCGAAATAACAACTTCTACTTCATTTGGTTTCCTTATTCGGGTGTCATCATTGAAAATTCCCGAAGCTGTATTTTTAAGTAATTTCTCAAATTCAGCTACCGTGTTTTTCCCTGATTTTTTCAAATAGAAATCCTTCAAAATTTTTTCATTCCCATTTTCGTCAACTTCTATTGCATCTATTGCCTTGAATTGGTCATGTTTTGGTGGAATTGGCTTCCCTCCAAAAATTCCAAATAGAAAATCAATTTTTGGATTTTGATAAAACGTTACATGACTCTTTTGATTTGGCATTTAACCTGGATTGCTTAAAACTTGTATGTAAAATACAGATACTCGTATTTAAATTTAAAATAAGAATTATCTTAATGAATAATGCAGTTTTTTTCTTAAGAGTTGAAATATTAGAAAATAATCATGACTATGGCTGTATTAAGTTAGAACCATGCTCTTTTCTTAATACACTTAATCGAATAGTTCGAACGCTAATACTGATTTTCTTTTGTATTAATTATTACCACCCTATATTTAGTACATGAAAGCAAGATACGCAAGGGTAAGTACACCAAACCAGAAGTTAGAACGACAGTTGATTAAGCAAAACCCAAATGACAAATTGTATATAGATGTTTGTAGCGGCGCTATCCCCTTTGCAGAGCGTCTTGAGGGAAGCAAACTTTTGTCGGATGGACAAATAGACCACATTTCCGTAAACTCAATTGATAGGCTCGGTCGCAACCTCTTGGATGTACTTAATACCTTAAAGTGTTTCGAAGAAAAGAAGGTGGTCGTTAAAGTTGATAATCTTGGGATTGAGTCCCTAGTAAATAATAAGCCTAACCAGGCTTTTAATTTAATCGTTTCGGTACTTGCCAATATTTCAGAAATGGAAAGAACTACAATGTTGGAACGTCAAAGAGAGGGTATAGAAATGGCTAGAGCAAAGGGCAAGTACAAAGGTCGTATTCGAGGTTCTAAAGAATCTAAGGATGAGTTTTTGTCAAAATACCCTGCAGTAATCAAACGACTTAAAGAAGGTCAGTCACTAAGAAACACAGCTAAGCTTTGTGATGTAAGTTTAGGAACTGTACAAAAAGTTAAAGCGGTCCTTTAGAGATTTGTTATTTCTGAATCTTTATGTTTTCGAGTAAACTAATTCGAGAAAGCAAATGATTTAAACCAACATCACTGTAATCAAAGCTTACAAAAAATCTTTCGATAAAATTTTTAAGGTCAATATTATTTTCCGAAATATCAAGATTGGATTTTACTAGTAAGTCATTTTCATTTGTCTCTTTGTTCTTGACAATGAGTAAATCTTTGTTATGATATCCGTTGATATGGTTATAGTAGAGGCAAAGGGTTTGCCCAAGAAGAAACACAAAATATCGCCTGTTTTCATCAGTGACTATTTTTCGAAACATTCCCTCAATCGCCAATATAAATTCTTGTAGGGAATACCTTTTCTCTAATATTTCGTCATAAATCTTTTTATGAGTTAGATTTATGTAGGTTAGCAACAAGAGAGGAGCGGGAAAAACATAGTGATTTTCTCTAAATGTCTTAATCACAATAGAAACGTGGCCCAAAATTTTTTCAATCTGCCTTAAAGAAAGTTTGAAGTTCTCAAAAATGAGTAGGCAAATCTTATAGAAATTTTCAGAATCATATTCAAATCCACGATATTGACCTCTCTCTGGTGACTTAAAAAAGGTATCTATTTGAAAATAATCGATAAGGTGTCTAGTAAAGTTTGAAATATTAGGATTGGGTAGTCTAAATTCAATATCAATAAAACGTCTTAAGTATTCATTTGAATCGATACTTTCACTTCCATAAGCTCCTTTAATGGCATTTCCTAGTTGGACCTTGTCAATAGAAAGAACAAACACAACTTGCGGGATATCAAAAATGTGTTTTATCCTTTCAAGTACTTCAACCGCATAACTTGGTCTACATCTATCAAGCTCATCAATAATAAAAATAATAGGTTTGTCAGAATCAATTTCAGTTATGTATTCTTGCAATGACGTTTTAAAGCTATCAATAGCTTTTTTCTGGTCTTTATAAGAGTCAAGTCCCTTTCTTAATTCTTCGATTGAATAGTCACCAAAACTTTCAGCAACACTGGCTATTGCATCATCTCCTACGGCTTTACTAAGCGCATGTTTCAACACTAATGGGAATAGTCTTTTTAACAGTGGTAGGGCATTTTCCAGAACTTTAGAGAACTTTTCTTCTCCCGAACCTTTTAGATTATTAAGCTCTGCTAAAAGAACATATATAACCTCGTTCTGGAAGTCATTTTCCCATGCATTGAAGTAAATAGTAGTATAGTTTTCATTTACTAGGCTTTGTCTCCACATTTTGACAAAAGTGGTTTTCCCAGTACCCCACTCGTTGTCGATTGCTAGTACAAATCCTGAATTATATGCTCTTATGATTTCGAGTAATCCTTCCCCCAAATGTTTTCTATCAAGTTTACAATTGATATAAGGGTCCGTACCATCTATTGGTACTTGAATTTCACTATGTTTTATATGCATAAAATTGAGTTTGCTTACAGAAAAAAAGAAGGACTACAGAATTGCAATCATTTATAAAGGATTTGATGTCACCGAAAGAAGCAGAAATAATCATTGTTATTAATCTTTATTTGCCCATTCAAATACCTCTGGTAAAATTTCACCTTCATAATGTCTCATGCAAGTCCATGAAACAAACTGGGGATATATACCCCTTGTTACGTCTATTACCGTTATAACTTCTCCATTCTCGTAGTAAGTATGAATGTATCTATTGCATTGTCCATTATGGATATTTTTTCCAGTATTCTGGTACGTAAGGTTCTCTTCGCCGCCGTTGACGGTTTTTGTTAATTCCCCTCTTGCGCAACGTTCCTCTAAATAGTCAAAGAGAGCTTTTGAATCATTCATAAAGCTTTTCTTTTTGAAGTTCTTTTAGAGAGGCTTTTTCAAATCTTGAATCAAAAGCATTTCGGCTCTTTATTTCTGATAGGAAATTTTCGATTCGTGCCATTTTCTAAAGTTTAAAAATATCATAGCCCAAACCAATACCAATCCAAGGTCTATTGTCATAGTTCCACGTATTTGAGGTTGAGCCAACACCAAAATCCCATCCATAGAAAAGTCCTATTGCCAATTTATTTCGACTATAAACCAAACCCGTGCCCAGGGATGCCACACCAATTGTTAATTCATCACTTCCCATAGGTGCTTCTTCGGTTCCATCAGTATTTGTTTCTTTTAATGTTTCGGTTCCCGTTCCCAATAGTACACCAAAAGTGACCTTTCTGACAATCTCTCGATTCTTAACTTTTATCCGCCGATTAAATTTTGTCGAGCCGAAGGTATAACCACCGAATAAGGAAATGTTGATGCCAGTAGAAAATGTTTCGGGTATTTCCCTTTCTTCTATCATGGGTTCCATACCATCTTCACTTTCTTTAAGAACCATTATTGGGTCATCTCTAAATCTGTATTTGATTGGTAATGCTAGTGTTGTTACTGTTATCTCTTGAAAGTTGAGTTTTATGGTTTGTCCGTCCTCCAATTTATAGTAGAGTGGTAGTTTGTCATCAGGGTACTTACCGCTTTTGAAATTCCACGGATTAAAATAAAGTTTGTCTTCTTCGAAAAGTACATTGCCTTTCCATTTTTTTTCCCAGCAACGGCACCATATTCCTTTAATTCCGAAACACCATTCGTCGAAAGGCAATTCGGCTTCGACAGGTTTCGAAAGTCCGATAAAATCTTCGATATCAGGATTATTTGCTTGTTCCTTATTAATTGTTAGTTTATTTCCATCAACTCCCAAAAGTTCAGTTGATGCGGTTACATTGTTTTTGACCAAATCAAGTTTTTTTCTGAGGGAAGCTTTGTCCACTGGGTCAAGACTTTCAAATGGGGTAAAGCCATCTTTCATTAAATTTTTTGTTCCGTTCTCCAAAAACTCTACAGTTTCCTTGTATTCTTTAAACATTTTTAGATAATCCATAGATTGCTCTTCCAGTCCATTTAGCTTTTTTTTCAGTCCACTTAGCTTTTCCTCTAGCTCTTTCTTCTTGTTCTCTTTTACCTTCTGTTGGTCATTATCAATTAGTTGAATATTTCTTTTCATTCTATACCTATGCTTGAATCTTTCTTGGGAAAATCCTGAAAAACATAAAAGAGTGATGAGTAAAAAAAGGAGTTTTCTCATGTGTTAGTTTGGTTTTGGTTTATAATATGTGGTTGGGGGAGAGGTTAAAAGATATTGCTTCTGGATGAATTCAGACTAAAGAAAAACCTTAAAAATTTTAGGGGTTTTCTATACTTGGGAATCGACTAAAATAACATGTGTACCTAATTCGTAACTCAATCTTTGGTTGTTGTGAACCGCTCTAATTGTCGAAATCAAATATTGTAGTTGTGAACTATCAATTTGGATAGTAACGATGCTTGGTACGGACTCCGTCCTTAAGTTGCTCTCGAGTCTAAAAATATCGTTTCGGAGGGTATAGGACATTACCCAGTTTGGAGTAATACCAACTTTGTTAGGTTGCTGGACGACTAAATCCTTAGCTCTTATTTTGTATGTTTCATTCATACTTCGATAATGGCTATGCAACAATGTAAGCATTTTCTTTCTAAAATTATCAGGACATAGCATCTTACTATGCAAAGGCCCTTTATTTCGGTTGACAATTGCCTTAAATCTATCACCAACTAAAAAGAGCTATTTTAGTTAAGATTACTCTCACTCAATATGTTAAAACAGGATTCGATTGATGGCGCACTCGACATTGATTTCCAAAACATCTTGCCTTTATTGATAAGATATGCGCCACTTGGTAAATCTGTTGAGAATTGGTTAACCTGGATAAGTAAACCTCGCTTGTTTTATCTAGTTGTTCGGTTAGATTCGTTCCGCTACGCTCCACTAACCATAACAAGGTTTACCCAATACGTACTATTTTGATTGCGGTGAACGTATTAGAAGTGCTATTATTTGGATTGATTAGTCTGGAGCCTTACGGCTAACTTGCAGAAATCCAAGAGTGTAATCACTTAATCTCGTGCCTGGCGGCACTCGAATGTCTTCACCGCATTTATCAAAGTACAACTTTGCTCTCCTGACAAGTCCGAGATACACGTTAGCCAAAACCTTACGATAATGCTCAGTACAATCTAATGTAAAACACATCATTCAGCTCTTATTATAAATAAATACGTTAAATAATTGAATTACAATGATTTAAAAAATCACCCCTTAGTCTAATCCCAATACCCCTAGTTTTAATCTAATTTATGGTTTAACACTTTATTAAGCCCTAAGATGCAATTTTGACATCGAATTAAGAAAAGTGTAAAACACTCGCACCCCCTATGTTATAAAGTCATCACAAAAAAAATTATTGATTATGTGAAAGGCATTTTAACAACTAAATTTGCGGTATTATCATCTATAATGTTAAATATCTGAACTATTATCAGTTTTGACATTAATCCCAAATCTTATTAGAATGCCTAAATGGAAGAACATATTTAGTGATGTACCTGTATTTGAATCTGATTATGCAGCTTTTGAACAGCAGAACTACCGAAGGGAAAATGGAACGGATAAAGAAGCTAAACAGAACCCAAAGGTTATCAATGGCTACCATAATGGATTTGGTTTCTTCGTTAATAACCTACACATCCTACAAAAGAGATATAAGAACGAAATAGGAGATGACGATGCCATTCTAAAAAAAGTCAAGTACTTTGATATTTCTCCAATCTTGTTTCCAAAAACTAAAGTGAATTACCACTATTGGAAACCTCATTTAGATATGGTGGGACGTGCCATCACCTATTGTAATCATGATATGACACCATCTGAAATCAAGATGTCGTTACTCAAGGTATTTCAGCACAACATTCTAATACCAAAGCAAATCCAGAAGGATAATATTACTTATGCAAATTATGCTAAGTTCTGGCGAACTATAGGAGAAGGGTTGGACGAAATAGTTCAACAAGCCATTCGGTTAAGCCCTAAAAAGGGTTATAGAAGGGAGAATAAAATACTATTTAATCCTTATCGGAAATTTACCTTAAATCAAAGGATTACAATTACCAATCAACTTACTGGAAAAAAGAGAGGGCAACCAACTTTGGACTTATTAAAAAGCATCTATAAAAAGGGTATGACCCAGGTTGAATTGGCGAAAAGGTCAGGTAAGGGAATCTCAACAGTTCAACGGCGGTGGGCAGATATAAAAGCTGCATGAGCCATACAAGGGAGTTAAGCAGATACGAAGGAGTGTTCTGGGATGAGCCTAATGGAAAATGGTTAGCAAGATTTGAAGATAGATATCTAGGTCTTTTTAATGAAGAAGAGGAAGCTGCAAAGGAATTTGAAGTGTTTCTATCGAAAATGGGAAAATTTGATCAAGAAAGATTCAAAATCAAAATATAGTAACTAAACTAAAGTGAGTTAAGTGCAAGAGTTGAAACAAAAATATTACAACGCCACTAAAACCTTTCAACAAATTGGAATTAGTGACCAAGCCTATATTTATGAGGTCACTGACTTGGAAACTGACCATATCTATTATGAGGTTTTTGAAAGAAGATATAACAGACGTTTCGACTGTATTTCTTTTCCCACAGACAAAGCGTTTGGAAAATGGGCATGGTGTATTTCAAGAGGAGCAGACCATAAATCCGCCCTTAAAGCTGCCTTACTAAAGTTTGAGCTTCTTAGAGTACAAGAGGCAGCGGCATAATGTCCATTTTGAGGTTCGCAATGAGAGATTTAAGACACTTTTGTCAATTTTAAAGCAAAGACACCAAGCCGTTTCTAAAGTAGGCTTAAATTTTGGTTCGCATCAAAATTGAATTCTCAAACAACCAAAACCCATTAATCAATCAAAGTTTATTGAAGAGTTATCTATTAATAGTTTTTAAGCCTTAATGTTAGCTTGAAGAAATTCTTATGTCAAGATTAACCCCTTCTCATTCGAGTCAGTTTTGTTAAGTTTTTCCATCAACTTTGAAAGGTGGTTTCTTCTAATCCGAACATTATTCAAATCTTGTTGGTAAGACTCAAGCTCATTTTCATGCATAATTTTATTTTCTTCCCATTCTTGATTGTAATAATTATTGAAGAATCCATAAGCAATCACATAAAGAATGAGAAGAATTATTCCAGCTAGAATTATTCGCCAATACCATCTACTATCCAGGACAATCATTAAAACAATAAAACCTATAAAAGCCCCGATTTGAGATTTGCTATTGAAAGAATCTACATCGTTTTGTAGAGATTGATGAGCTCTTGATTCGGTAGACCCGTAATTTTCAACCTTTGATTCGGCAATTTGAAGATTGTAATCTTCAGACTTAATAGCAGCCTCCAAGGCTCTTCTAAGTTCTTTTTTGAAATTGACATACTCGTAATTGAACTTATTATAAATGCTTAGTAATCCTAAAAAATCATAGGGTTCTATTTGGCCAACCTCTTTGAACAGGTCGAATAGTTTCCTTGGAATTTGGGTTGTTGTACTTTCACCATGTGATGAAATTATCGGGTTATATTCAGGAAGATTATTATTAACCCATTTATACTTTACTTCTATTTCACTTTTTAACGAATTGCAAAGCCTCTTGACTAATGATACCCGATCATTGTGGTTAATTAAAATTCCTTCACTTCCATAGGTATATAGGTCTCTTATTAATTCAGGCCTGTTGTATAAAGCTTTTTGAATATTTAGAAAACTGTCTACTGGCAGCCCCATTTTCATTTCAACTAGACCTTTTAACAGAAATATTGAAATATCATGGTCGGTATCTGAATTAACTATTCTTTGAATATATTCATAAGCATTTTGAAAATTCTCTTCTGATATTTCTATCAATACCAGATTAAACAGGGCTTCGTTGCGTATTTCAAGTATTATTCGATGCCCTTGATTACTCAATCTATCTGCTTGCAAATAGGCTGTCTTAGCTCTATTAAAGTCTTCCTTATACGCATAAGTATGTCCTAATTCTAACCAACTTAAGGGATTTGTTTTTCCCACAAAATCGTTTACTGAATTTTCGTAAAATTCAATTGCTTCTTCTAAATCCCGTTGATTTTCTCCATCAGAATTAATGGTGGCCCCAAAGCGCTGCTTACCCAATCGACGAAGAGCATCTGCATCTGTCATCCTACGATTTTTGAGTAACTCCAAAAGTTCTTGCTGGAACAGTTCTAATTTATCAACAATACGTTCTGTAGATTTTTGGATTGACTCATTTAAAACATCCAAACCGAGCTTGATATCGCCGAGACCTCGATTTATTTGTTCGAGCTGTTCATAGCTTTTTAAAGCGTAGGCTGCAAACATGCTCTTAATTTGTCTTAATTCTTCCGTGCTTGCATCAATCTTATCGAGATATCTATTTTCAATAGTTATTTGTTTCTGCTGTAATCTAATTAGTTCCTTGTTTGTTTTGGCAGTATCCATTTGAGCCAATTCCCGACTCGCTTCCATCGTTTTTGGGAAAAAGTGCTTTTGGACTCGATAACCTATAGACCTGGTTAAATAACTCATTTAAAATAAATTGGAAAACAGCTATCATGAATTTACAAATTTTAATGATGAGAAATATGTAACTAATAGCAATTTGATTTAATATTAACAATGAGTTCGTTTCGAGAATAGAAATGATTCAAATCAAAAACTAAAATCTCAGTAAGACTAGTACCTATTCTATCTTTAGCCCTCTTGAATGTTTCGAAATGGAATAGGACAAATCAGTTATAGCATTAAGGGTTCAATTAAATCTTGTAATATTGAAATATGTGGCATCAAGATGATTTTGCCCTAAAATAAAGACAAGGAAAGTTAGGTAACAGCAGCATTGCAAATAAATTCAAATGATAAAAGAATTATCTCGATTAATTAACAATTATCCCATTGAATCATCCATAATAATATTTTTTGCGGGTATAATTTCAACATTTCTGCTAGAGAAACTTTTAGAAAAGGTAATTAGCAAGTATAAAACCAATAGGTTAAAGAAAAAGCTACGCAAGAGTTCATTGAAATCCATGAACAATGGTGATGTTTTTGCTTTGGCACATGGAACTCCCTTTTGGAAAGCAGAGGATGTTGAAGTCTTGAACTCAAAGAAGAAATTAATTGTGGTCATTCCAGAAAAGTTTAAAGAGAAATTTCTGAGTAACGACTCAAATTTTAAGTTTAGAGACTCTATCTATTTCGATAGTGAATACTCTATGGAAGATTCAATAAGTGAAATGGGGATACCAGACCTGAGAGAACGAATTGAAAGGCACTCGAATATTGTGGCGGAAGAGCTTCTTAAAAAACAAACTGCAGGGAGATTGGTCTTTAATGGAGAAATGTTAGGTGTATTTGACATTAGGCCGATAAACGTCAATCAAGAAGAATATAGAAAGCTTAAAATAAGGACTTATGAAACAGATTTCTTTACCTATAGAGTTTTTGCCTCTATTTACAGGGAATTGAAAGAACAAGGGCATGCAATATCTCAGGTAACAAAAAGGGAGCAGATTATTAAATATAAACCATTTTTAAGTTCATTCGGCCTATGTACTTTTGTAATGCTTTACAACCAAACTGAAGTAGTTTTGGCTAAACGCTCACTTTACACTACACACAGTGAAAATAAGTGGCACTTTTCCATGAACGAGGCATTTTCTCAAACAGATTTTGATTATAATAAGCAGCCTGATTTGTTTAATTGTCATGTTCGTGGTCTGGAGGAGGAGCTAAACATAAATCCTAAGATTTCTAAAAAGACCATTTATTTTTTCGATGTAATTTTTAGCAGGGAAAAATTTGAGATGGGAATAACCTCTTTAATCTATTTGCCTGATTTTGCTTTTGAAGATTTAGAATTCTTCTATAGTTGTGCTAAGGATGGTGAAGTTGAAACAGATGGTTTGGATATTATTAGGGCTGGGAAAAAGGAGGTTAAACGATTTATGAAGGAAAATGAAATGACCAATGGAGCAAAACTTGCACTTCAATTATTGCTAGCAAGAGTACTTAATGATAAAATGCCTCCCTACAACTAATTCAAAAAACCCTTTGACATGTCTTTTTCCATTTTTTCCTTTTGACTTGGAATACCTTTTAATCTATCTTGTTCATTTGATTTGATTATTCTTGCCAACGCTCTTTTTTCACGGGCAGGATGCAAGTTTGAACCGACCCATCCAACTAAGTGGTCGCCTTTCCAAGCCCCAGTGTAATCTTTTTCTATTTTGTAGGTATCTGGTTCTATGGGTAGATTGTAGTCGATGGTAATATGGTAGAAACTGTCTTTGTATTCCACCGTAACCGATTTTATGAGTTCTTGGAACAAACGGCTTTTTTCGTTCTTGCTAACTACTGTTGGGTCAAACTCCAACGTGGAAAGTGCATTTATGATTTTGGATAGTTCTTCCATATCATGGACAATATCCTTTTCAAGCTTGTTGCGCTCTCTATCTATTCGGTTCTTCTCCTCAAACAGTTCGTCATCGGTCAAGATTCCTTTTGCGCCCTGTCTCCTAATGTTCTTCCATTCCGTTTCAAGTGATGCTATCTTCTTCTCGGTAATCCTGATATTGTTTTCAAGGTTCTCCCTGTTACTGTTATCTGCCAGACTTTCTTCGACCCTGCGGCCTAGGTCACCATGCAGTACGACCATGTGCCATACGAAATCTTCGAGGTGGTTCTGCATTATGGCCTTGTTGCCACATGATTTACCACGGTACTTCATACTGTTGCAACGGTAGTAGACGTATTCTGTCCTATGGGCCTTGTTGCTGTGCTTTCTACCATGAAAGTTCTCTCCACAAACGCCACACTTTACAAGACCAGATAAAAGATAGTCTCTGTTGGCCCGTCCCTTAATGAACACTCCCTTTTCTTCCAGTATCTTTTGTGATTTGTTGAAAACTGATTTGGTAATGATGGGTTCGATAGAGTAGTGGGTGTCCCTGAATTTTCTTTCCCCGATGTAGACACGGTTCTTTAAGATGTACCTTATTGTGGATGGTGTCCATTTATCGGTGCTTTTGGATTGGGTGGGTACTCCTGTATCATTTAACCAGTCACATATTGTTGTGCTTCCAATCCTTTTGTTGTAATCTGAGAATATCCTTTTGACAATCTTGGCGGCTTCCTTGTCCACCACCATATATCCCTTTTCATCGGCCTTATAACCGAATGGACAATTCCCAGATGCTTTACCTTCCCTAAAGTTTTGGGCAACGGCTTTTCTGATTTGTTCGGAAGCGAGACTTGCTTGGTATTTATTGACAAAGCTCATCAGTCCAGAATGGAAGTATTCACCAGACTGGCTAAAGTCAACTTGCTTACCTGCAAACCAAACTTCGATGTTATGTGATTGTACTAGGTCTGTAAAGTCCAGGAATGTCCTTAGCGACCTTTCTATACGGTTTTGATGCCTTGCCCAGACCTTGGTTATCTTACCGCTCCTGATGTCCTTAAAAAGCCTTTCCAGTTCAGGTCGGTCCGATATGTCGGCTTGACCAGAAATGCCCATGCCCTCATTGTAATGTTCGTAGGATAAATCTTGTCTCGATGCAAACTCTTTTCCTTCCCTTAACTGGTTCTCCAAAGAATTGCTCTCATCGTCCTCACGAGACAAACGGGTGTATATGGCAAGCATAAGCTATTGTTTAAGATTCTTGCGTATCTCAACAAAATTATTAATTTTACCCCTTAAAACAAATTGATTGGCTGATTTCACCTTCCCAGGTTTTGGCCAAAACTCCCTTGCGACTGAACTTGATGAGTTCGCCTGAGCGATAGCCTTCACTAAAAGGAACGTAATAGATGAAAGCAAAATAACCTGCTATTCCAAAAACAACAACGGTTATTAAAATGAACAAGAATTTACGCATGCTTTATAATTCAAGTTTGGGTTCTTCGTAATCGTCTTCCTGGGCACGTTTTAGAATAGGCTCTGGAATGGATTTCTTGGCTTTGGCACCCATTTTCTTCAATTTTTCAATGCTGGTGACTATGTTTCCGCGTCCTTCGACCAATTTGTTCATGGCGCCGCGATATTCATTCTTTGCCTCATCCATCTTTTTGCCCACTTTGGTCAAATCAGACACAAAACCTTCAAATTTATCATATAAAGCCCCAGCCTGACGTGCTATCTCAATGGCGTTGCGCTGCTGCTTTTCGTTATTCCACATGGTATCTATGGTCCGCAGTGTGGCAAGTAGGGTAGAGGGAGTAACAATGACAATGTTTTGCTCAAAAGCCTTGTTGTACAGCGATACATCTTCATTTATGGCAATGGCAAAAGCGGGTTCAATGGGAACAAACATTAAAACGAAATCGGGGCTTTCCATTTCATATAAATCCTCATACTTCTTCGCGGAGAGTTGTTCCACATGCTTTCTCAGGGAATTGATATGGTCCTTTAAGAACTTGGGCTTATCCTCTTCATCCGCATTGGTAAAGCGCTCGTAATCCGTTAGCGAAACCTTGGAATCCACTATCATTTTTTTGCCATCGGGCATGTTTATGATGACATCCGGCATCACGCGACTACCATCTTCAAGGGTAAAACTTTGCTGTACACTATATTCACGGTCCTTTTCCAAACCAGATTTTTCCAAAACACGCTCCAACACCAATTCTCCCCAATTTCCTTGCATTTTGCTATCACCTTTTAAGGCTTTGGTCAAATTCTCGGCTTCTTGTGTTATTTTCAGATTTTGATTTTGAAGGTTGAGCAGTTGTTCCTTTAGCGCAGAATGAATGCTAATATTCTCTTTTTGGGATTTTTCAACCTTTTCTTCAAACTCCTTTATTTTTTTGTTCAAAGGGGTAAGAATATTTTCTATGTTCTGTTTGTTGCTTTCCGTGAATTTTTTGGATTTATCTTCTAAAATCTTGTTAGCCAATATTTCAAAATCCTTGGTAAACTTCTCTTGAAGTTTTTCAAGTTCTTCCTTTTGTTCCGAGTGCTTTTGCTGTAAATTTTCTAAATCAGCTTGATAACGCACAATTTG
The DNA here is from genome assembly GCF_003001695.1 of Flagellimonas meridianipacifica. GTDB lineage: Bacteria > Bacteroidota > Bacteroidia > Flavobacteriales > Flavobacteriaceae > Flagellimonas > Flagellimonas meridianipacifica. The sequence continues at coordinate 840,309 of NZ_PVYX01000002.1, forward strand.
ATTGCTTTGTAGTTCCTTTTCGGATTGTAGCTGCCTTCTCCCTTCATCGGAATCCATTAACTTTTGGTTAAGCGTGGAAATATTGTTGTTCAATTGAGATTCCCGTTCTTCCCAAACACTTTCCACAGATTTTGTTTTGAGCTTTTGAACGTACATACCCAAAAGTACACCTCCAATCAAGGCCAATAGTCCAATCAACACAAAAATCAATTCAGTACCCATACAGTATTTTCTACGGATAAAGATAACGGATTCCGAACTTCAGCGAAATGGTATTTCAACTTACTTTTTAACCTTGTAAGTCCCCGTTGTTGCATCAAATTGGACCATGTCCGAAGGAAAAAGCGTATTAAAGTGCTTCTCTTCAATCAATTGACAAGGTTCTCCAAAGGGATTCTGATTTCCATCCAATATCAACATGGAATCACAGGTTTGGATGGCTAAATCAATTTCGTGCGTGGTAAAAAGTATGGTTTTATTTTGCTCGTGAGCCAACTGCTGCAATAATTTTAGGATTTGAACCTTGTGGTGCAGGTCAAGATGCGTGGTGGGCTCGTCCAATAAAATCAAAGGGGTGTCCTGAGCCATGGCTCTCGCTATCAAAACCCTTTGGAACTGTCCATCACTCAATTCATGGCATTTGCGGTAACGTAATTTATCCAGTAAAAAAGTTCTGATGCTTTGTTGAATACGTTTCTTGTCATTTGTACTTAATCGTCCTAACCAATTGGTATGAGGCTGTCTGCCCAATGCTATCAGTTCTTGTACGGTGAGATTTTTTGAGGTGGTCTGCTCCGTAAGCACCATACTACGCTTTTGTGCTAATTGTAGTGTGGATAACGATTCCAGTTTCTGGTTATCAATCTCAATTTCCCCTGATTTTTTGGCTTGAAGCCCTCCCAAAGTACGAAGCAAGGTCGATTTTCCCACACCATTGATGCCGACAATGGCGCATAGGGAACCCTTTTCCAATGAAAACGAAATGTTTTTTGCAATGGTAATTGACGGATAACCAATAGATAGATTATCAACATTCAAAATTTGATTTTTTATCACATCCATTAAAAAATCATTTTTCGTTTACGAATCAATAACCAAATTACAACAGGGGCGCCAACCAAGGTAGTGATGGCATTTATTGGCAAAACGTTGGCCGAGTTGGGCCACTGGGCAATGGTATCGCAAAGCAACATCAAAATAGCTCCATAAAGGAAAACCGCCGGAATCAATATACGATGTTCCATAGTATCGAAAATCTGTCGGGTAAGGTGGGGTACGGCCAGCCCAACAAAAGCGATAGGGCCTGCAAAAGCAGTTATGCCCCCAGCCAACAGGCCTGTTGCCACTATGGCGATAAATCTTGATTTTTTAAGGGAAACACCTAAGCTTTCCGCATAGTTTTCCCCCAATAAAAATGCATTTAAGGCTTTGATGGAAAAAATGCTCAACACCCCTCCCAAAACTACGATTCCGGTCAATAGCCAAACTTGTGATTGAGATAGATTGCCGACACTGCCAAAGGACCAAAAAATAAAACGTTGCAAATTGTCCGCTGTTGAAAAATAGGCCAAAACACTTACAATAGCTGAAGTAATGCTTCCGAACATCAAACCTATGATTAAAAGTGCCATGGTATCCTTCACTCGATTGGCCACCAAAATGACTACCATAAGTACAAGAAAACTTCCCAAACTCGCAGCCACTGCGAGTGAGATATCATTTAGATAAGAGAACGAAGCCCATGCAGAAAGCAACGATGCTCCCATCAACAAGAGGGCTGCTCCCAAACTTGCTCCAGAACTGATGCCCAGAACAAATGGGCCTGCCAAGGGGTTTCTAAAAAGAGTTTGCATCAAAAGACCACTTAACGAAAGCCCACCACCCACTAAAATCGCTGTAAACGACTTTGGAATTCTATAGTCCCAAAGAATGTAATCCCAAGTTGGAACTTCCAATGGTTTTCCTAAAAAGGAAGATAGAATGGCATCAAATGGTATGGAAACTGATCCTGAACTTATGTTCAAGACCCAAGCTACACATAGGGCCAAAGCAACGCATAGAAATGAAATACGATATTTCTGTGAGGGAGACATTTATTGCAAAGGGCTGAAAAAATGAGTTTCGTACCCTTCCATCAGGTCGGGGTGAAGTATTGAAATCAAATCTTTTAAAACCAAGTCAGGTCTTTGAGGAGCCAATTCATAGAATAAAATACCTCCTGTTTCCCCTTTTCTTACCGCATTGGAAAAGACTTTACGATTGATGTAGGCGCCAAATTGAATATAGTGAGGATTTGCATTTTCCAGTTGCTCATAAGCGGTATGCAGTGATGGATTGAACCAAAAATCAGCTTTTTGTCCTTGCGTGAGTACTTCTTCCAAACTTAAACCAATACTGCCGGTATCCTCTGTGTCTTTCCAGAGGTAATTGGCGTTTGCATCTTTTAAAAATTGAGACATCCAGCTATTTCCTCCCGCAACGTACCATACATCTTTATACAACCCTCCGGTTAAGACAGTTGGTTTGTCCAACGCTTGTTGAGCTAGTACCTTGGCCTCCTTATACGATGATTCAATAGTCTTAAAAATACTATCGGCAACTGCTTCTTTTTGATAAAAAGGAGCAAAAAACTTAATCCATTCCGCTTTTCCCAAAGGGGTTTGCTCCGTCCAATCGCCGTTGTACACAATGGGAATGCCAGATAGTTTCAAAGTTTCATAAGCTTTGTTGGTACCGTTAATGCCAAAACCAACTACCACTTCGGGATTTATTTCAAGTGCAATTTCAGTGTTAATATTTTCATTGGTGCCCAATTCCCGAATGGAACCTTCATCAATTCTCTTTCGTGCTTCGGTAGAGGAAATCAAATCGGAGCTGGGGAAACCTACCAACGTGTTCAATGCACCCAGAGACTCAATCGCAGGGATATGTGTGGTTGAAGTCACTATCATCCGGTCGACGGGGGTTGGTACAATAGCATCATACGCATCGCTTGGCAATGTGATGGATGCTAGTTTTTCTCTAGGAACCAAAGCATAACTAAACTCTTCTGAAGCCCCTGGCCATGCTGAAACAACACGGATAACGGTATAGTCTGCATTTTTTTCAATGGAAAAACCTTGTGCGTATTGAATTGAAGGGGTGTCTGGATTTTGTTTAAGAGCTAATTCAGACTTTTTTTCCTTACAGGAAGTAAATAATAGTGTAAAAATCAGAAGGGATACTAAACCGAATGAAGATTTTTTCATCATGCCATCAAAAGTAAGATTATTTAATTTTTGTAAAAAAAGATTAAACAGAATGATTACTTTCGTCGTGAATTTTGGTTCGTACAATGCGTTGTACGATTAAAAGGGAATCTGTTGAAAATCCAGAACTGTTCCCGCAACTGTAAAGTTTATGCCAAACCTATTTTGGCACCTCGTAAGAGGGTGTTGTTTACTTCAATGCCACTGTTCAAACGAATGGGAAGGCCGAATAGCATTGAACAAGTCAGGAGACCTGCCAAATTCAAACAAACAATGTTAAACTTTCGGGATAAAGGTTTACGTATGAAGCACATACTATTCTCCCGTTTATTCACTTAAACGAAATGAAAAAAACACATTTGTGGTGGTGCGCCACACTTTTTGCGGGTCAATTTTTTTATGCCCAAAATGCACAACAAGACTCTGTCTCGGTTCAACAGTTGGATGAGGTAGTGGTCAGCGATTCACGATTTGAACTGAAACGTGAAAATTCAGGTAAGACCGTTATTAGGATTTCTGCAGAGGAATTGGCACGGAATCAGGGAAGGACCGTAGCTCAGGTCATTAATACGAAGAGTGGAATTGAAATTGCGGCCAGTCGTGGTAGGGACGGTGACGTTCTCGGGGTATTTGCTAGAGGTGGTCGAGGTCGTCAGGTATTGGTTATAATCGATGGGGTTCGTGTAACCAATCCTTCTTCTTTTTCCGTTGAGTATGATTTACGGTTTTTATCAACCGCCAATGTGGAATCCATAGAAATAATAAAAGGCGCTGCAAGTACAATATATGGTACCAATGCTGCCACAGCGGTCATCAATATTACCACCAAGAAGAATTCGGAAAACAAAATCGCTGGTAATTTTGAATCGATGGTTGGTACAAACCAAACTTCTGAGGACCAAAACTATAATCTTGCCAACTTTGCCAACAGTGCCAGGGTAAGCGGAACATTGGACAAATTCTCTTATGGTGTAAGTTTCTCCAATCGATATTCCAACGGACTTTCTGCAGCTGTGACACCGGAAAATGAAGAGGATGATTTTTCACAGTATAGTACAGACGTCAACATAGGATATAAGTTTTCAGAGAAATTGGATATTTCGATTTATGGAAACAAGACCGAGTTTAGAAGCGAGTTTGATGCTGACCGTGCTGAAGCCCCGAACCAATTGGAACAAGATCAAGAACGTTTGGGTATTGCATCCACATTTAGTTATGGAAAAGGATCGATACAATTAAACGCCGCATATACCGATTTCGATATTGATACGAGAAACACCTTCGGTGAAACAATCTCCAAAGGGGAAAACTTTGTTTTTGACCTATATAACAAGTACGTTTTCAACGAAAAGTTTTACACTGTTTTAGGCGTAAACTATATAAGAGATGAAGCCTCTTTTAACGATGGAGTCAATTTTACGATAGTGGATCCATATGCGAACTTAGTCTATGTTTATGATTTCGGTTTGAATTTAAATACCGGAATTCGATTAAACAATCATTCAGAATATGGTAATCACGTGGTATATAATGTTAACCCGTCTTATGTTTTTCCAACGGAAAATGGTTATATAAAGTTGTTAGGTACCTATGCTACTTCTTATATCACACCTAATTTGATTCAATTATTTGGAAGTTTTGGGAATGAGGAGTTGGAACCAGAAGAAAATACTACCCTAGAAGGAGGAGTGGAATATTTTGTAAACGACAAACTGCGACTAAGTGCTGTATACTTTGATAGAAATGAAAAGAATCGAATTGGGTTTGATCAAAACTTTGTAAGTATTAATATTTCGGACGAAATTGATGTTAATGGAGCAGAAGTGGAAGTATCGTGGATTCCTATAGAGAAGTTTACCATTGATGCCAATTATACCTTTACGGAGCGCAAGGGGGACAATGCGATTAGAATTCCTAGACACAAAGCGAATTTGACTTTGGGCTATCAACTTTGCGAATCCACAAATGTTTCACTTCAATATGCCTATACTGGAGAACGGATTGATACTGATTTTTCAATTTTTGAAGATGTTGCATTGGATGCATTTTCGTTGGTTAACCTGTATATGGACCACGAGTTAATACCCAATACGCTAAAAGTTTTTTTGAACGCCAATAATATCTTGAATGAAGAGTTTACTGAGGTTATTGGTTTTACAACCAGAGGAAGAAACATAAATGCTGGCTTTAATTTGAGCTTTTAATTATTAAATAGGAGCAATGTTGAAAGTCTGTTCTTTTATGCCTGCAGTTACCCAAATGCTCTATGACATGGGTTTGGAGGACCACCTTTATGGCGTAACATTTGAATGCCCTGAACAGGCTTTGAGAGAAAAAGAGCCTGTAGTACGGTGCATTTTGGAGGGAAAAAACCTTTCCAGTAAAGAAATTGATTCACTTTTTTCCGCAAGTAAGTACCAAGGAATGGACCTCTACTATGTTGATGAACCCGTGTTGGAATGTATAGCACCTGATATCATTTTCACACAAGATATGTGTGATATATGCCAGATTGATACGGCCTGTACCGCGGCAGCAGTGGCCAATCTTAAGAAACAACCTGAACTTATTTCCATAAGCCCAGAATCTTTGGATGATGTCTTCCAATCAGCTGTGACCATTGCAACTGCTTTGGGAAAGGAAGAGCTTGCCTACGATTATCTAAGTGGTTTGCATAGTAGAATTGATACTGTAGTGGATACGATGCGAGCAACGAAAGCATTGCCAAAGCGGGTCATGTTAGTGGAATGGATTGACCCTATTTTCAACTGCGGACATTGGATTCCACATCAGATTGCGTATGCCGGTGGCATAGATATGTTATCCAATCCTTCAGGTGACAGTATGGTGACTTCATGGGAAAAGATTGTGAGATATAATCCCGAAGTCTTGATTGTGGCGCCCTGTGGATTTAAGGTAGATAGAGCCTTGGAGGAGCTTCATATTTTAACCAAGAAAGAAGGTTGGGATGATTTGAAGGCAGTCAAGAATGATTTGGTTTATGTAGTGGACTTCGATATGTTTACCCAATCCTCTGCAGGCACTTTGGTCGATGGAATTGAGGTTTTAGCGGCCCTGTTTCACCCTGAACTAATGGATGTTCCCGATACGTTGTCACATAAATATGTAAAACTCGAAAACCATTTGGTTCAGAAATAAGAATAAAAAAAAGCGACCAATTGGCCGCTTTCTTTATTCTTTTAGGCAAATAGAACTGAATATGAGATGATTTGATTACTAATACACCTTTCTGGTTCCATTTTTACTTTTGATAACATATATAGCTTTGGGCAAATCAGCTATCAATTCGTTTTCCTGTTGTTTGCTAGTAACCGTGGAGGAGGTAACCTTGCTTCCAGACATGTTGTAGATATCAATTTGATATGGTTCTAGTGTTTGATTCAAATCATAAGTGAGTCTGAAGTCATCTTCAATAGGAACAGGGCAAATTATACATCCTCCACCTCCTCCTGAGGTATTATTTCTGAATTCTACCCGAAATGGCCAAGCAAAACCACGAGTCGTATTACCATTAATGGAATAGCGTACGTGGATATAGTATGTTCTGTTGTTTCTTAAAATTAATAGTCCATTGCTTACCCTAAGTCTTATTCTGCTTCTTCTAAAGCTGGATGTGCCTGATGGTTCACGAAATGGTATCGTAATTAAATCCACATTGTTTACTTCGACAGTTGCAATGTCTCCACCATTGCATCCCGAACCCAGTGTAGGACAATCAGATATATATGTGCGGATAGTAGGAGATCTCCAACCCACATTAGTGCCACCTATTACAGATCTTGTATCTATAGTAAAATATTCCGTATCTCTTGCTCCGACATTGCTAACATAAACCGTTGGTTTTTCTCCATTCAAAAGGTTTGAAGTTCTACTTCCACTTGTCATTGTAGCACTAGATAAGCTTACACTAGCTAAGGGTCCAAAGCACCAGTCTTTTACCTTGAGAGTAGACCCTTGGTTATAATTATAAGTGCCGGCAGCATTTAAGTTAATATTGACTCTTACCCTAAAATTAAAATTTGCCTGGGAATCATTCCATCCATTCTCAAAGGAGGTTAAGGTGACATTATATGAACCACCTGTTGCATTGACCGTTTTTAAAGTTCTCCATGAACCGTTGTTCAAGACTTGCAAACTGTAACTGTTTACGTAACGAAACTCTTGTTGGACGGGAAACCATCTAATAGTTAAACTTTGGAGTCCACATTCAGAATCAATAGATGTGGTCTTGCTCTGAACACTGGGTGATGCCCCTGGGAAGGTAAATACATCATCTCTAAAATCACCGAAATCGTCAAATTGGGAATAAGTATTTACGAAAGAAAGTAGTACAGTAATCCTAAACAAGCAAAGTAGTCTTTTTTTCATTTTGGTAAGAATTTTGGGGTTAACAACTATAGTAAAATTATTACAAATATTGAATTTGTCTATGTAATTCCAATTTTTTCGTTGAAATACAGTACTATAATTGTACTCCTGTTTCGGGAAGTATTACAATTATAATCTAACCAAGAGATAAGCTAAGTTCGCTGTATACAGTTAAGATTAAGAATAAAAAAACAATAGGGGCCTTAAAACAGCCATACTGGAGTCACCCTTCAGCAAATGTTTGTAGTTATAACAGAGAATCGAGAAGTTAGTAGAGAATATTTAATAAAAGGATTTAAAAGTTCTACTTTTTTATCAATCCTGTTTAAAATGTATTGGCCTATCCAGAAACATATTATCTTTTAAGTTAGTTTCCAGTCTAGAACTGGTCATCATTAGTGCAGGCATTTTTACATCAAATGTTTTCCTTGCAATTGCACCATTGATTTCCTGAAGGGCTCTTGCCAAAAGGGGTTCGTTAACATCTCCAAGAGTACCTAGATTTAACAAATCCTCTTCTAATTCAATGTTTGGGGCTAAGCCATCAGTATAATCAAAGAAACCAAGTGCATTTTCATTGCGTCCAACCAAGGGTTGAAGTCCCCATTGGCTATCTGGATTGATGAAATTTTCACGGTCAGGATTGTAAATGAATGAACCTTGTGGGTCATCAACCAAGGTTATTGAAAATTCGTTCTTACCTCTTGTAGTTTCTCCAATCTGAATGATTTCCATGTGAGGAGTGAGGCCATTTATGACCAATTCACTAGCTGATGCAGAATCATTGGTGGTCAAAATATAGACTTTACTTAATCCCAAAGAGTTAATGGGAGTTGGATTGCTTTCAGAAATTCTATCGGTAAACCTACTTTCTAGATTTTGAGGTGAAAGTTGAGGTTGGATTTTACTGTTCCAACGTTCTCTCACATATAATTTGTCAGAATCCGTACTATGAACCATACTGGCCAACAATCTTGAAGTGTTCACAGAACCACCTGGATTATATCTCATGTCCAATACTAATTCCGTGGCTCCATCGGCGATAAACTGTCCAAAAACTTCATTGAGCTCTTCATTAAAACTGCTTAAAAACCGGTTGTACATTAAATAAGCCACCTTGGTGCCATTGACATCAAGTGTAGTGGCAACTTGAATGGGGTTTTCTACAAAATTCTCAATTTTCGTAAGGGTAACTTCTTTACCATTTAATGTGAAACCATCATTTTCCAAATCAGCCATACCCAAGGTGTAAGTGACATTTTCGCCAAAAAGTAATTGTCTAAAATTGCTTGCCGTTAATTGGGTGCCATCTACTGTAGTAAAGAATTCACCGCGAGTTATATCTTGGCTCGCTGCGTCAGATTCTGGAATTACATAGTATACAAAGCCAAATAGATTATCAGAATCTGGTGTAATTCGGGAAACTCCAAACTCCAAGCCATTGCTTCTGGAAACTCCCGAAAGACTATTTACTAAATCTTCGTAGTTAGATCTTCTGAAACTAAAACGGTCAATTGCAGCTTGGTCTCCAACAATTTCCACATGTTGATTACAAATCAAAAAGAAAAATCTTCCAGGGTCAGATTCGGAGGACAAGAAAGTTGTATATTCTTGACTGGTAGAAAATCGGTCATCCGCCAAATCGGGAACATCTTCTTGCCAAAAATACCATAGATTCATAGCATTCCACATAAAATTTTGAGCCGGGAAATCAGCTGAGGTGACCGGATTGGGGTTTGGGTTTTCAATTCCATTATCATCATCACTAGAGCATCCTAGTAAAATAAATGCAAAAAGGAAAAGTAGACTAAATATCTTCTTCATAGCTTAAATCTTTTTTAAGAAAGTTCTTCAACAATCGTTCCAGTAAAACAGAAACGGATTATAAATTAGAGGTAGAAGTTTCTATATTCTAGCAATTTATGGCTGAAAATAAATACATAATAGGACATTTCAAATTTTTTGTAACAAATTTCGATATGTGTCGTCGTGATAATGAAGCCTAAAATAAAATAGGCGGATAACTAAACAACCAATGCAACAAAGTGATTTTTTAAATGTGGTAATGCCTTTTAAGGATAAACTGTATCGTTTGGCAAAACGGTTACTGATATCCAAAGAGGAGGCCGAAGATGCCACACAGGAAGTGTTGCTGAAGTTATGGTCAAAAAATGAAAGTATGGCGGACTATAAAAATGTAGAAGCCTTTGCCATGACCATGACCAAGAATTTTTGTCTGGACCGACTGAAATCGAAACAGGCCAGTAACTTGAAGTTGGTGCACAGTAATTATCAAGATGAGAACACTTCTTTACAAAAACAGTTGGAAGCTGAGGATAGTGTACGATGGATGGAGCGAATAATGGATACGCTGCCCGAGCAACAAAAAATGGTATTGCAACTTAGAGATGTAGAGCAATATGAATTTGAAGAGATATGTGAACTATTGGATATGAAACCAACAGCAGTTAGGGTAACATTATCCCGGGCACGAAAAACGGTAAGAGAAGAATTGGCAAAAAAACATAGTTATGGAATTGGATAGAATAGAAAACCTTTTGGAAAAGTATTTTGAGGCTACCACCACAATTGCGGAAGAGAAAATACTTAAGCAATACTTTTCCCAAGAAAATATAGAACCCCATTTGGAACAGCATAGACCAATGTTCAATTATTTTTCCGTTGCTAAGGAAGAACGTTTCACCAAGCAGGTGCCATTAAAACCTAGAAGAAACTATTACAAATGGATGTCCGTTGCTGCGGTGGCAATCCTAACCTTCGGAATTTATTTTGGTAATCAATACCGAGAGCGTAAGCAGGCAGAGATTGCTTACCAAGAAACCAAAAAGGCTTTTGAACTTCTTGCAGAGAACTTTGGTCGTGGCACTGAAAAAGTAGCCTATTTACAAGAGTTTGAAGCCGCTAAACAAAAGATTTACAATAACGATTAAAACAAAAACAATGAAAAGGTATATTTTAATTTTTCTAATTGCTGTACTTCCCTTTGCCGGATTTTCACAGTCCTTATTTGACAAGTTTGAGGATTTGGACGATGTTACATCTGTAGTGGTAAACAAAAGTATGTTCAATTTGTTGGCAAAGATTGATGTGGAAGTGGATGACCAGGAAGCCCAGGACTTTATGGATATTGCCAGTAGCCTAAAGAGTTTAAAGGTTTTTACTACCGATAATGAAAAAATTGGTGCCGACATGAAGGCTTCCGTGAGCAGTTACCTTAAATCCTCTCGCATGGAAGAGTTGATGCGCGTAAAGGATAAAGACGCTAATGTCAAGTTTTATATTAAAGAAGGTAAAGATTCTGACCATGTTAGTGAATTGCTCATGTTCGTTACTGGTCTTAAGGATATGGAAGCAGATGGAAGAAAGTTTGAAACGGTAATTCTTTCTTTGACAGGTGACATTGATTTGAATAAAATCAATTCCCTGACCAAAAAAATGAACCTACCTGAAGAGCTTAACAAGGCAGGTAAAAATGGCAACTAGAATGAAAAAGTGCGTAGTTGGGCTTGTAGTATTGACTCTTCCATTTTTTGGAATTTCACAGTCAGTATTCGATAGATTTGATGATTCAGAGCGAATAGGAACAGTTTCCATAAGTAAAGGGATGCTTACCTTAATTGCTGAAATGATGCAAGAACATGGAGATGAGGAAAGTCAGGATTTTGTGGATATTGCTAAAAATGTGAATGGTATAAAAGTATATATGTCCGATGATGAAGGTGCCTCTGCAGATATGCAGGCAACAATGAAGCAATATGTGAAAAAATCACGGTTGGAAGAATTGATGAAAATAAAAGATGGGGATACGAACCTCAGATTTTATATCAAAAATGGAAAAGATGAAAATCATGTTGAGGAATTACTGATGTTCGCAACAGGACTTGATGAAAAGGACAAAAAACATGATGTTGAAACCGTACTTTTGACCATGAGCGGGGATATTGATTTGACCAAGGTGGGTTCCCTCACAGAGAAAATGAATCTACCTAAACATCTGAACAAGGCAAAAAAGAATTAAGAAAAGAATAAATAATGTAACAAAATCTTCGACAGGTCAACATATTTATGTTGACCTATTGGAGTATCATCAATCAATCAAAAACAGGTAACAATGAAGTATGTAGTAAAAACATTTTTTCTAACGGGAGCCATTCTTTTGGCCTCCTGTTCCTCTCAACAGAGTCTTCAAGAGTATTATGTGGACAATTCCGAAAACCCCAACTTTATTGCTTTGGATGTTCCGGCGAGTATACTTAAATTAAATGAGGAAAGCCTTTCATCGTCCCAGAAAGAAGCAGTGGAATCCTTGCGAAAGTTCAATATGTTGGCTTTCAAGAAGACATCGGAGAATGTGGCCGAGTATCGCGCAGAAAAGGCGAAGGTGAAAGAAATTCTTAAGGATGAGGAATTTGTGGAACTAATGAAAATCAATTCGCAGTACGGTAGGGGAGTCATTAAATACTTAGGTGATGAAGATGCCATTGACGAAGTTATCATTTACGGTGATAGCAAAGACATGGGCTTTGCCTTGGTGCGGGTTTTAGGAAAGGATATGAACCCGGCCCATATCATTCAGCTCATGCAAGCCCTGCAGAAATCTGATTATGATGGAGCAGCCTTGGGAGAAATCGGGAAATTCCTAAAAGGATAATTCTCCGTCAAAAGAAATAAAATAAACGCACTGTTTTTGCAGTGCGTTTTTTCTTTTTAATAAAGTGCGGAATCAGAATTTTTGTGACCTTCTTGCTACCTTAGTGTCTCATACATAAGCACTAACAAAAACGGAGTACTATGGAAAAAGCACAAGAATGGATAAGTTACGGAATTGAGTTGGCCAAAGAATACGGTCTAAAATTGATTGCCGCCATCCTCATTTATATTATTGGTTCCTGGGTCATCAAAAAAATTATTGGTGCCACAGGAAAGGTAATGTCTAAAAGCAAATACGATGAATCCTTGCAGAGGTTTCTGCTCAACCTAATCTCATGGGGACTTAAGGTATTCTTGATCATTATCGTAATTTCCCAACTTGGCGTGGATGTGACCACCTTTGCTGCGGTCATCGCAGCTGCAGGTTTAGCCGTTGGTTTAGCTTTGCAGGGGTCCCTGTCCAATTTTGCTGGAGGGGTATTGCTTATGATTTTCAAACCCTACCGTATAGGAGACTTGATTGAAGCACAGGGTGTTTTGGGTGTTGTCAAGGAAATTGAAATTTTCACCACCAAACTCACTACTCCTGAGAATAAATTAGCCATTGTACCCAATGGCGCCATGGCGAATGGAAATATCATCAATTATTCAGCCGAGGGCAAGATACGCGTGGATACCGTGATTGGTGTAGGTTATGGAGAGGATATCAAAAAGACCAAAGAAGTTCTGCTAAATGTATTGACTTCCAATTCCAAGGTATTACAAGACCCAGCTCCTTCTGTAAATGTAATGGAGCTTGCGGACAGCTCTGTAAATTTTGCGGTGCGACCCTTTTGCAAGCCTGAAGATTATTGGGATGTGTATTTTGGAACCTACGAAAACTGTAAGTTGGCTTTAGATGCCGCGGGTATCGAAATTCCATATCCACATCAGGTGGAGATTCACAAAGAATCATAGGTAGCTTAGTATTTATTTTTGATTTCGGGAAGACTTTGGGACTGTAACAATCCTATTTTTTATTTGTCTATTGATAAACCTAAAAATAAACAAATGAAAATAACCCCTGTGGCTTTAATGGCTGTGGTTTTCTTTGTTTTGGCAGCCAAACCGAAGGAAAAACTATTCCATATTGGGCAAAAATCAGTCACTTATGTCGACGAGACTAGAAATCGACCTTTGCTTACTGAAATTTGGTATCCGACTTTGGAACGCCCGACTGAGACAGTGCCCAAAGGAAATCAAAAGGAACTCTTTAAAACGATACAGACCGTTCGGGATGCTTCAACTGCGGATGGAAAATTTCCATTGTTGTTGGTCTCCCATGGAACAGGAGGGAATCGATTTTCATTGACATGGTTTGTTGAAAAAATGGTAAAAGAAGGCTACATCGTTGTCTCTTTGGACCATTATGGGAATTCTACCTTTAATAAAATACCCAGAGAATTTGTGAAATGGTGGGAAAGAGCCATTGATGTTCAGTATGTGCTTACCCAAATTCTTAAGGACAAAGAAATAGGGGCAAAGGTCGATACTTCTAAAATAGGGGGCGTAGGTTTTTCTTTAGGAGGTTATACGAATATCGCTTTAGCAGGCGGATACGTGGATAGAACCATACGAGAAAACCAAAGTTCTGAGGATAGGCAAATGCCTCCCGAATTTCCTGAAACTGATGAAATCATAGATTTCGAAAAAGATAGTCTTATTGTTTCGTCTTATAAGAAGTATAAAGATAAGGTTAAGGATGGTCGGATAAAGGCATTCTTTGTAATGGCCCCAGCCGTTGGGTTTGGATTTTATTCCAAAAACCAAACAGAGAAAATCACAGCGCCACTTTATATTGTAGCAGGTAAAGGGGATAGGAACACCCCCATTAGGAGTAATGCACTTAACTATCATAATTTAATTGCAAGCAGCAAACTCCATTTATACGATGAAAATGTAGGTCATTACGTGTTCTTAAATGAACCTACAGAATTTGGTAAACAAGTGGCGCCAGCTATTACCATGGACCATCCTGAGGTTGACCGAAGGGAAATACACGAAAAAACATTGGAATTAGCACTTGCGTTTTTTGAGGAGTATCTTTAAGAATTCGTTTCATTCATGGATTGGAAGGAAGTATTCATCCATTACGGTTGGCTTCTTAATCTTAAAACCTATAACTTCACTTATTAGTGGATGTCATTGATTCATTTGAACGAATCTTATCTTAATGGCGTTACCTCTAAACTGAGTTAACAACAAAAATCTTGAAAGAATTACTAAAACATTTACGAGAATATATTTCAGTATCTGAAAAAGAGTTTCAGCAAATCGAAACGTATTTTGAATGCTTTGAAGTCAAAAAAAAGCAGAATCTAAATTCCTTTAAAAATATTTCCAACTACAACTTTTTTGTAGTCCAAGGGTGCTTACATATGTATTTTATAAATGAAAAAGGAGAAAATCAATCTGTTCAATTTGCTATTGAAAATTGGTGGATTACAGACTTATTAAGTTTACATCGTAATAAAGAAAGCGTATTCTATATTCAGGCTGTAGAGAATTGTAGAATATTATCGATTTCAAAAAAAAATCAAGAAAAATTATTGGCTGAGTTTCCCAAAGTAGAACGTTATTTCAGGATTATTTATCAAATTGCTCTTGGCGCTTCGTTATATCGAATCAAATTTTTGTACCAAGCGTCCAAAGCGGAACGTTATTTTCATTTTATAAAACATCACCCTGAATTTGCACAACGAATTCCACAATATCTTATAGCATCATTTCTTGGTTTAACACCCGAGTATGTTAGTGAAATTCGAACAAAAGCTTTTCTTAAACAGGTTTAAGAAGATTAACCTTTCCTATAGTGACCTTTGTTCAAATTAAAATTTATACCAAAATGGAACAAAGAGTTAATATTTATCAATCTGAACCTAAAGCATACGATGGAATGTTTGCTTTAGAACAGTTTCTCAACGATTCACCTTTAAGCAAACAACAAATTTCATTGATTAAAATGCGTGCTTCCCAAATTAATGGTTGTGCTTATTGCATTAATATGCATACCGAAGAAGCTATTAAGGCTGGCGAAACGCATCAACGCTTACATATGCTCAATGCTTGGAAAGAATCGAACCTGTTTTCGGACGAGGAAAAAGTCTTACTCAAAATCACAGAAGAAATTACATTGATTAATCAGAATGGGTTAACTGATAAAACATACCAACGCGCTCAACATTTGTTTACTGATCAGACCCTAATTGCAATTATTATGGCTACAACTACTATAAATGCCTGGAACAGAATAGCTATAAGTACAAGGATGCAATAGATAGTAGAAAATGAGTAATGTCAGCATGTAAGAATGTATCTGAAAAATAACTCGCTAAGTGCAAAACGTTGAGTCTTGCACTTTAGTTTTAATAATGTAAATCCAGTAAACTGACACGCTATTTTTCCTATCCAAACCAATAAGTGGAATCTATCCAAGAAACTGTTGCAATTTGTATCGAACATCAAACCAATCAAACCCCGGTGTAATTCGCTGGGGTTATTTTTTTTAACTCTTCTTTTACGTCAACCGAGACTTGAAGAGTTTCAATAAAATCAGCTATGGTTTTTTGTGTGATTTTTTCGTTCGTTCGTGTCAAACCCTTTAATGCTTCATACGGATTGGGGTACCCTTCCCTTCTTAGTATGGTCTGAATGGCCTCTGCTACCACCGCCCAATTATCTTCCAAATCTTGTTCGAACTTCTCAGCGTTGAGCACCAATTTATTAAGTCCTTTTAAAGTGGATTGAAACCCTACCATGGTATGGGCAAATGGAACACCTACATTTCGTAGAACGGTGCTATCCGTTAGGTCACGCTGTAGCCGGGAAATAGGTAGTTTTGCTGATAAATGCTCAAAAACAGCATTGGCCAAGCCCAAATTTCCTTCCGAATTCTCGAAATCTATGGGGTTTACCTTATGCGGCATGGCCGAAGAACCAATTTCCCCTTTTTTGATTTTCTGCTTGAAATAATCCATGGAAATATATGTCCAGATATCTCGATTTAAATCAATCAAAATCGTGTTAATGCGTTTTAACCCATCAAATAGGGCGGCCATATGATCATAATGCTCTATTTGCGTGGTTGGGAATGAGTGATGCAGCGCCAATTTTTCTTGAACAAATTGCTTGCCAAAAGCTTTCCAGTCTATTTCTGGATAGGCTACTTTATGGGCATTGTAATTCCCTGTAGCACCACCAAATTTTGCGGCACTGGGAATATCATTCAATAAATTGAGTTGTTCTTTCAGCCGTTCTACAAAAACATCAATTTCTTTTCCCAAACGAGTAGGGGAGGCGGGCTGCCCGTGGGTCCGGGCGAGCATAGGTATATCGGCCCATTCGGATGCCAGAACCTTCAGTTTTTCAAAAACCTTAAAGTACAAAGGGACATACACCTCATTCATGGCTTCCTTAATGGAGAGGGGAATGGCGGTGTTATTAATGTCCTGAGAGGTAAGGCCAAAGTGAATGAATTCCTTGTATTTTTCTAGCTCAAGCGTATCAAACTTTTGTTTGATAAAGTATTCAACCGCTTTTACATCGTGATTGGTGGTTTTTTCAATCTCTTTGATGGCTGATGCGTCCTCGTCGCTGAAGTTCAGATAAATTCCTTTTAGATCCTCGAATTTTGAGATTTCAAAATCCGCAAGTTGTGGCAAAGGGATTTCGCAAAGCGCAATGAAATATTCAATTTCAACAAGAACACGGTACTTTATCAAAGCCTTCTCGGAAAAAAACTTTTGAAGGGTTTCTGTTTTATTCTGATACCGGCCATCTATGGGGGAGATGGCGTTAAGGGAAGACAAGGACATTTGGCTCTGGTTTTAAAGCGGCAAATATACTCAAACTTAAATAGTTTAGTATCCCAGGGCCACTAGCTTATCCAATGTTTTTGCGGCGCGATTCTTATAACCCGAAGTACCTTTTGCTATGGTCTCTTCCAAAACGAGCTTCAATTCGGGATGCACCCAATCAAATTGCATTCCTAAATAATATAAACTGGTCATGGAGAATACTTTTGCCGCAATTTTGTGTTGTCCAATAAGCCAATCAAAACAAGCGGTCATAATTCGCTCTAATTGGTTGAGTTTGATGTTTTCGATAAAGGTTTTATCCTTTTTCTTGAAATAGGCTTCGGTTACCATCTGGCAAATATGTGCCATGGGGCGTATACAGGATTCCGATTTCATTTCGGCTAATCCTAAAGTGAATTCTTCAAAATATGGGAGTAGGTAAACCAATCTTTTTCTAAGAAGATGGTCAAAGACCCAACTAGCGTTGAATTCATCGATTTTGTCTTCTTCAAATACCTTGGACATTAAAGGTAGAGTAAGCCCTGGATGTTTTTCAAGCTCACGGACCAAACTATCAATTTTCACTTTTGATAGTCTACCCGAATTTAATATGGAGTACAATTGTTGTTCAGTCACAAAACCCTATTTTTACCAAAACACCTAAGCTCATGAAAATAGCAAAAAAAATAGGAATTTTTCTGTTGATTGTTTTTGTTGGAATGCAGTTTTACCGACCGGAGAAAAACCTTGCAGAAAACGATTATGTGACTGCCTTTGTTCAGGAGACGAAACCAAGTCAAGAAGTTCAAAAAATCCTTGAAAACGCCTGCTATGATTGCCATAGTGCCAATACCAGATATCCGTGGTATAGTAATATTGCTCCAATCTCCTACTGGATGAACGGACATATTGAGGAGGGTAAGGAACACCTTGATTTTTCGGAGTGGCCTAACCTTACAGCAAAAAAGAAAGACCACAAGTTGGATGAATTTATAGAATATGTTGAAAATGGTGAAATGCCACTTAAGGAATACACTTGGACACATAAGGATGCAAGACTTACTGAAGACCAAATAAAGGCATTAATGGATTGGGCAACCGAAGCTAGGACACGTTACCAAGTAGCTCAGATACCAAACTAGGTACACCCTCAACAGCGGTTTTGGAAAGAATGGTCAGGTTGTTAAAATCCGAAGGATTAACATTCGGTTTTGGGTCTACGAAGTAAATAGGAGTTCCCGAACTCGCATAATGAATTAAACTAGCCGCTGGATATACCTGCATTGAGGTCCCAATAATAATCAAAATATTAGCTTGTTGGGTAATATAGGCAGCTGTCTCCAACATGGGAACCATCTCACCGAACCATACAATATGGGGCCGGAGTTGATGACCATCTTCGTCCAAATCACCCAATACCAAGTCTTTTTTCCATTCCATAATATGGTTCTCATTTGCCATGCTGCGTACCTTGAACAGTTCCCCATGCAAGTGAACCACATGCTTGCTACCCGCTTGTTCATGCAGATTATCCACATTTTGGGTAACAATGCTTACATCATACTTGGCTTCCAGTTCAACCAAGGCTTTATGTCCTTCATTGGGATTTACCTGAAGCAATTGACGTCGTCGCTGGTTATAAAACTCCAGTACCAACTCTGGGTTCCGTGCAAAACCCTGTGGAGAAGCTACCTCCATAACATCATGTCCCTCCCAAAGGCCATTGGCATCACGGAAGGTTTTTAAACCACTTTCGGCACTCATCCCAGCACCCGTAAGGACCACTATTTTCTGTTTTTCCAGCATATTACCCTAAAAGTAACAAATTCATTTTTTGCTAACTTGTTCCTTATGTTCAAGGATGATTTATTGGTCTATTTGGAGCGCTTTTTGACCGAAGGGCGGAAGAAACGTTTTTTGGAAGTACTCGCACGGCGTACCCGTTTTTTGACAGTAGCCATTGAGGATGTCTACCAATTGCACAATACCAGTGCAGTAATCCGCAGTTGTGATGCCTTTGGCATTCAAGATGTGCATGTAGTGGAAGATCGTTTTGGAAAACGTTTGGACAAGAACATTGCCATGGGGGCGGAACAATGGGTAGATGTCCATCGATATGATACAACCACGGAGTGTATAGATTCGTTAAAGGAAATGGGATATAAAATAATAGGCACCACACCACATAATGATTCGAATTATTTGAGGGATTTTAGGTTGGACTCAAAAACAGCCCTTTTTTTTGGGACAGAGAAAGAAGGTTTGAGTGAAGAGGTAATGCAATTGGCGGATGGGTTCCTTAAAATCCCCATGGTCGGTTTTTCGGAAAGTTTGAACATTTCCGTTTCTGCTGCCATTATCATCCAGGAGCTGTCCCAACAGCTGAGGGGCTCACAGTTGCCCTGGCAACTGTCTCCCATAGAAATTTTGGAAAAACGATTGGATTGGACCAAAAAGTCCATTAAGGATGTGGAAGGGATTATCAGCAGATACCTCACTGAATGATGTTTTTTGTATTTTTAGGTGTAACCAATTCAAAAACAAACAAATGACTATTGCACTTTACATTTTAGGGGGGATTGTATTGCTTATTCTTTTTCTAGCATTAATTGCCCCAAAGAGCTATAATGTTTCCCGGTCTATTGATATATCAAAACCCAAAGCAGAGGTTTTCGAAAATTTACGATTCTTAAAAAATCAGGATGCCTGGTCTCCATGGAACAAAAAGGACCCCAATATGGAAAAGAAGTTTACTGGAACCGATGGTGAGGTAGGTGCCATGAGCTATTGGAACGGCAATAAAGATGTAGGTGAAGGTGAACAAGAGATTACCAAAATTGTTGCTGGAGAGCGAATTGAATCTCAACTTCGGTTTTTAAAACCATGGAAGTCTGTTTCGGATGCTTACCTTACTACTGAGGAATTGACAGCAAACAGTACAAAGGTAACATGGGGTTTTTCAGGTAAAAACAAATTCCCAGCAAGTATTTTCATGCTCTTTATGAATATGGATAAAGCCGTAGGAGGTGATTTTGAAGAGGGATTATCCAACTTAAAGTCCATCATGGAAGACTAGGGACCTCTCATTTGAGCTTTAGCTGTTCTTAATCGGTTCAAAATGAAACAGAGATTGCCTAGTTGAAGGTTCCATCCTTTTTAATGCGAAGTATGGATGTTATTTGTTCAATAAGCTATTCACCTTTGCCTTAAAAGTTTGGCCAATAGGAATTTTATATTTTCCTATCACAATTTGGTTCCCTTGGATAATCTCAATTTTATCCTTCGCCACCAAAAAAGATTTATGAACTC
Source organism: Flagellimonas meridianipacifica (assembly GCF_003001695.1). Taxonomy (GTDB): domain Bacteria; phylum Bacteroidota; class Bacteroidia; order Flavobacteriales; family Flavobacteriaceae; genus Flagellimonas; species Flagellimonas meridianipacifica. Next base: position 860,761 of record NZ_PVYX01000002.1, read on the forward strand.
GTAAAAATTGTTCTCTGGGGAGTATGTTCTCCAGACCTGAAATTTTTTCATGGGTTACTAAACTATTTTCTTCGAAACATACTTTGGAGTAGTTTCCATAGGCTTCAACAAAGAGAATTTGGTCAATTTGAACTTGGTGATACATTTTATCGCCCTTTAAAAACAAACGGTTGTCTTTGACATTATCTGAAATAGCTACTGATTTGAACCCGTTATCCAAATTAACTATGCTCGCTTTATTAACGGCCTTTAAAAAGCGTGCAAATGAAAATGGTTTGAGTAGATAATCCACAATATTCAATTGGTAACCTTCTAATGCAAACTCTTTGTAGGCCGAGGTAACTATAATTTTTGGAGGTTTAGTCAACATCTTCAACCATTCAAATCCCGTCATTTTGGGCATATTGATATCCAAGAAAATTAAATCTACCTGATGTTTGGAAATAATTTCAGAAGCTTCAAAGACATTATAGGCATTGCCTATTTTATGCAAATGTGTCAATTCGACACAATAACCTTCTATGATTCGATGGGCAATAGGCTCGTCATCTACTATGGCATATGTAATCATACTATCTGGAATGGATTTAACGATAAACCTAAATATACCCCGTAAACACCCCGTTTTTGTTCTATATTCAATGTATGCCTATAGGGATAACTATGATTCAATCGTTTTTTTAAATTATCGAGACCCGTTCCATTCTCTTTTTGGATTGTAGCATTATCAAAGGTATTGTTGATTTCAAAAGCCAACTTATTTCTTCTTGTTTTTAAGCTTATATGAACATAGGCATTTCCAACTGAAGACTCAACCCCATGCTTAAAGGCATTTTCTAATAAGTTAATGAAAAGCAAAGGGGCTACTTTAACGTTTTTATCCACCTCATGAACAAATTGGATATCCACGTTTTTATGATAACGAATCTCGTGTAGGGAAATATAGTTTTTCAAATATTCGATTTCATCCATTATGCTTACTTCATCTTGATTTCCCATATCTATGGTATAGCGCATCATATCTGAGAGCTTCAACATAACCATAGGGGCTTCATCTGATTTTTCCATAACAAGACCATACAAATTGTTTAAAGTATTAAAAAAAAAGTGTGGATTTACCTGACTTTTTAATAAAGCCAATTCTGTTTTTGTTTGATTTAATCTAATCGTAATTAACCAATTTATCTGTTGATATATCCAGAAGATAAAAGTGAATGATACGGAAATGGTAATATAATAAACAATAATTTGAAGATGGATTTCTTGAAAATTAGAAGAAGTCCTAAAACTATAAAAATAGACAAGTACGGCTACATGGACACTAGAGATAATATACCTATGTTTTTTCATAAAACCCGGTAGCAGCAAATAAGAGATACCCAACCAAAAAAGAATTAAAGCAGGTATTGTAATTGGGTTGTTAACCGGGAGCCTGAGGTATTCTGTAGTGATTACCACTATAAATAGTAACGATAATACCCCGAGCACTTTAAGTATTGATAATCTGGCAATCAAAAAAGTAACAATGAGCCATATCAAAAGAAAACCGATTGTCCTAGTTGCGAAAATAATTGGATTTAATTCTCCTTGGCTTAAGGGAGCATACCAGAAGTTAATTCCAAATAGAGCAACAGTTAATACAATAGTAATAACAAATCCTACTACTACAGATTGTTTATTCTTTTTGATTAAATCACCAAGTTGAGACACATTGGAATCTTCTGACATTTTTCTAGAGAAAATTGAATACTTTATGATTACAAAAATAAAACTGTCCTCATTTATTGGTTATAAATTATGACGAACGCCCAGTTTTTTATGTTGTACAATACCTTTTTTTAGCCCAACCCAGTATGTCCTGATTTATAAGGTTTGTATGTCAGTTTTTAAAGGACTCCTCAAAAAAATTAGAAGCTGAAAACGCCTGATTTTAAGTTTGAATCGATTTAAAAGTTGGAAATACAATATCACAATCCGTCAAATTTGAATAAGTATTCTTAAAATGAGCACCCTTACAATTTGCAATTTATCAAAGACATACCCCAATGGAGTTAAGGCTTTGGACAACGTAACCTTGAAACTGGAAAACGGCATGTTTGGTCTTCTTGGACCCAACGGCGCAGGAAAATCCTCCTTGATGCGAACCTTGGCTACTCTTCAAGAAGCTGACTTAGGTTCTGCAACCCTGGACCACATAGATATTCTAAATCAACCTGCCGATATTCGAAAAGTACTGGGGTATTTACCACAGGAATTCGGAGTATATCCGAATATTACCGCAGAACAACTTTTGAATCATTTGGCCATTTTAAAAGGTATCGTTAACAACTCCCAACGAAAAACTTTGGTAGCCCATCTGTTGGATAAAGTCAATTTATATCAGAAACGTAATAAATCCGTGAAAGGCTTTTCTGGAGGGATGAAACAGCGCGTTGGTATTGCCCAAGCGTTGATTGGAAATCCAAAGCTTATAATCGTAGATGAGCCAACTGCCGGGTTAGACCCTGGAGAGCGAAATCGTTTCTACAATTTATTGGCTGATGTGGGAAAGGAAGTGATTGTGATTCTATCCACGCACATCGTTGACGATGTACAGGAGCTCTGTACCAAAATGGCCATTATGAACTATGGTAAAATAGTTTATCAGGGTTCTCCTCAAAATGCGATTAATGAACTAAAAGGTAAAGTATATCAGAAAGTGGTTCATCGGGATAATCTTGAAGATTACATCAAAGACCACAGAATTATTTCCAATAAAATGGTTGGCGGCCAACCGTTAATTCACGTCTTCAGTGAGGAGCATCCGAAAAACGGCTTTAAACAGGTCAACCCGAATCTAGAAGATGTCTTCTTTTCAAAAATCAATTCACTAAATATAACCTCATAGTTATTCATCTCCACAAATCATGTTTAAAACCTTCTTTTTTTCGGAAATAAAATACACTTTAAGACAACCTTTGGTCTACGTTTTCCTATTCATTTTTGCGTTGATGGAGTTTTTTCCCATGGTTAGCGATGCAGTCCAGATAGGAGGTGCAATTGGTAATTTTCATCGAAACTCACCATTTACTTTAACTAAACATGTAACAGTACTGTGCTTGCTTTCTCTCGTCATGGTAATTACATTCTTTAACAATGCGGCGCTACGTGACTTCAATAACGGTTTTGATGAAATACTGTTTTCAACACCTTTATATAAGTCTGGGTATTTTTTTGGACGTTTTTTTGGAGCATTATTGGTTTCTACTTTGCCATTGTTGGGTGTATTTGTTGGAATGCTAACTGGCACCTACATGAATACAATTTTTGGATGGATGGATAACAGTCTTTTTGGTTCGTTCAATTTCGAGATGTTTTTGAATAATTACCTGCTGTTTATTTTACCCAATATGTTTTTGGCAGGAGCCATTATCTATGCTCTTGCCAATGTATGGAGAAGCACCGCTATTTCTTTTTTGGGAGGCTTACTGATTATTAGTATGTACCTGATTTCTACTACGCTTACTTCTGATATACACACTGAATCCATTGCGGGTTTACTGGATGTTTTTGGAATTAACACCTACAACATTGAAACCAAGTATTTTACAACTCTGGAGAAGAATACCATAAGTCCCAGTTTTTCAGGATTGTTATTGCAAAATCGTTTAATCTGGTTCTCATTTGGTGTGATGGTATTGTTATGGTCATACTTTACGTTTTCCTTTAAGCGGCAAAACAAAAAGGATAAGAAAGCCAAACAAGAAGATTTCAAAAGGGAAATCATTTTTACTTCACCAAAGTTGAATCCCTCCTTTACTGCAAATACCTCTTGGATTCAATTCAAAAGCTTTTTTCACATAAGTTTCTTAAGTATTATTAAGAGTACCACGTTCATCATTTTATTTCTCTTTTGTACCATTATTTTGATTGTTGACCTTATAGGAGGTTTTGAAAACTTGGGAGTAAGGTCATATCCCGTGACGTATAAAGTTATCGATTCTATTGAAGGGAAAACTAAACTGTTTCTTGTTGTTATTTCTATTTTCTTTAGTGGAGAATTGATTTGGAAGGATAGGGATGCCAAGATTAACGAAGTCATTGATGCCACCGCATACACTTCATTCATTGCTTTGGCTGCAAAATTCTTGTCCCTACTGTTTACGGTAGTTGTTTTTAATCTTTTTTTTATTGGGATAGGAATCGCTTACCAATTACTTGAGGGTTATACCCGTGTTGAACTGGATGTTTACCTCTTGGACTTTTTCTACAGTAATCTTCCATTGTTTATAGTATTCTCCGCAATTACAATATTGGTTCAAGTATTGTCGAACAACAAATATGCAGGTTATTTCATTGCTATTTTAATCCTATTTGTCTTTGAAAGTATACTTCAAATTTTAGACGTGCAATCCAATATGTTGAATATGATTAATGGCCCTTTTTTGCAATACTCTGATATGGACGGTTTTGGTCCAGGACTTAAAGCAACTCTTTGGTATAACCTTTACTGGATTTTATTGGCCTTTATATGTCTTCTAGTAGCTGGAGCCCTATGGGACCGTGGTGTTAAAAGTCTTTTTCTGAGACGACTAAAAGCAGCGAGCAAGGAAGTCCCTAAAAGCTATAGAAGTCTAGTTATCATTACAATCGTTACCTGGTTGGGAGTCGCAGGTTTCGTGTACTACAACACCCAAATCTTAAATCCATATCATTCCAATTCAACAAACGAACAATTAGCCGCCGAATATGAAAAGAAATATGAAAAACACAGAAATGTTATCTCTCCCAAGATTACTGAGGCCAAATATTATATCGACATTTTTCCTTCTAAAAGAAGTGTGCATGCGAAGGCAGTTATAGAATTAACCAATACCTCTTCAAAACCAATTGATTCCTTGCACCTTTACGGCAATAAAGGTTGGCATTCCAATGTGGAAATTCCCAATGCCACGATTGCATACACGGATGAGAATTATCTATATCACATTTATGAGCTAACCCCTCCATTACAACCTGGTCAAAAAATAGTAATGAAATTGGATAACAAGTACATCACCAAAGGTTTTGAGAACAATAGAGGCAATACCAAAATTGTTCATAATGGCACCTTTCTCAAGAATAGGGATATTCTTCCGGTTATTGGGTACAATGATGAAATGGAATTGACTGATAAAAACACACGTAGAAAATACGGTCTAACTCCCAAACAAGGAATGCCTAAATTGACCAAGGAAGTTGGAGAACCACACATGCGTAATTATGGTTTAAAGGGCGAATCTGATTTTATCAATATTGAAACTGTCATCTCCACCTCCCCAGACCAAATTGCCGTTGCACCCGGGTCGCTAATAAACCAATGGAAAGAACAGAATAGAAACTATTTCCACTACAAAATAGATACACCCTCTTTGAACTTTTACTCTTTCTTATCGGCTGAATACAAAATTGCAAAACGTCAATGGAAAGGTGTTGATATAGAAATCTATTATGATGAAAAACATCATGTTAACATCGAAATGATGCTTGACGCAGTACAGCGTTCGTTAGAGTATTATACCAAAAACTTTGGTCCCTACCACCATAAGCAAGCGCGAATTATCGAATTCCCTCGATATGCTAAGTTCGCCGAAGCATACCCTGGCACCATGCCCTATTCTGAAGCTTTTGGATTTATTATGAATCTTGAGAATGAAACTGATAATAATGTTATCGATTGGGTAGTTGCTCATGAGATGGCTCATCAGTGGTGGGCGCATCAAGTTATTGGGGCCGACATGCAGGGAGCTAAGATGTTGAGTGAAAGTTTTGCTGAATACTCATCTTTAATGACACAGAAAAGTATCGTCAACAACCCTATGAAAATGCGTAAGTTTTTACAATATAACCACGATGGGTATTTGCGAGGAAGAACTGGAAAGCGTGAAAAGGAATTCCCTCTTTATAAAACAGAAAACCAAGGTTATGTTCATTATGGCAAAGGGAGCATTGTGTTATTCGCTCTTCAAGATTACATAGGTGAAGAGAGGGTGAATACCGCTATGAGAAATTTTTTAGATGAATATAAATACACCGGACCTCCTTATCCCAGCTCTCATGATTTTTTACGTCATTTGGCACCCCAGGTTCCGGATTCCCTAAGACACCTTATAAAAGATTGGTTTAAAGAGATTACGCTCCATGACAATCGTCTAAAGAAAGCTAATTATGAGAGGTTGGACAATGGTAAATACAGTATAACCCTAGAAATAGAGAGTTCAAAAATAAAATCAGACGGTTTAGGTAATGAAACCAAAACCGCTGTTAATGATTGGATTGACATTGGGTTCTTTATGGACAAAGAAGAAGAACAATTATATCAACAAAGGCGTTTGAAATTCAATACAAAAGAAACAACAATCACCATACAGCTTGACTCACTGCCTGTTAAAGCTGCAATAGATCCAAGACGTCTTCTAATAGACAAGGTATATGAGGATAACATTAAATATATCGCTTTGAAAAAAGAATAAGGACGACTAAGAAATAACAATTGATTAAATGCTTTGACTCATTTCATCAAAGGGTTTATCAGATTTCAACAGACTATTCAGTAAAATGCTATTACTCCCTCAATTCCAATAAGGCAATATCGTAATCGTTTTCTAGAGTAACTTTTCCCTTACTTACCATTACCTCCGCGCCGGAATAGGTGTCAAAGAGCATTGTTCCATCACCGAAGAAGCCTTTTACGGATAAGGACTTTTCACCCTTGGGTAAGTCAAGTCCAATAACCACTTTGTCCTTATAATCTCCATTGGCATAGGTTCGTGAAAATACATAAGGAGATTTGGAAAGTCTTTTATGTTTTCCAGCTCCAATAGCTGGATGGTCTCTTCTAAATTTCCCAAGCTTCTGCCAATGCTTATGAATTTTTTGGGTTTGTGGTAAACTATCCAAATCTTCCCAGTTCATAAATGAGCGCAAGGTTGCATCTCCCTCAGTTCCTTCAATGACCAAACTTCTGGACGTTTCATCTCCATAATACACTTGTGAAGCTCCCGGAGTAAGTAAAAGCATATTGGCAGAACGGATGGGTCTCTTACGTTCTTTATCAAAAGGACTCCCGTCATCATGGGAGGTGAGGTAATTCAGCACGCTTTTGCCTTTAAGTTTGGTATGAAGCAGTTTGCTGTATTTTTTAAAGACCTTTTCGTAGTCATCATTGGCATCAACCTTCAGATCAAAATTGATGAGACTCTTAAAACCATAATCAAAAAAGTCTATTTTCTTATCTCCAAAATTGAATTCCCGTCCACCAGAAATACCATAGTTGTAGACCTCACCGACCATGTAGAAAGGATTGTCGTCCAAAATCTGGTCTGGGTGTTTTTTCTTCCATGTCTCAAAAGCATAGGTAGCCTCGTTGTATAGGTCGGACCATGCATTTTCATTTACGTGTTTTACGGTATCCACACGAAAGCCATCCACTCCGAAATCATTTATATAATCGGTCAACCATTTGATGATATAAAATCTTGGGGCTCTGGGATATCCTGTACGTTCAAAAAACAACTGTAGTTCATCCAGTTCTTGGCTTAACCTACCTTCTTCCTTCCATTTTGCCAACAAAGCATCTGGAAGCTCCACAGCCTTGTCCGATTCAGTCAAGATATCCGGTAAGTTTTTTACCAAGGTACATGCCGTGGTATTCTCATAGGTAGTAAACTCGCAAACAGGGTCTGTTCTTACCCATTCTGAAGGCCAAACAGGGTCTTTCTCGGTAACAGGTCCAGTATGGTTCAGAACAACGTCCAAAAGAACACGTATACCCTTGGCGTGAGCGGTTTTTACCAATTTCTCCAAATCCTTTCGAGTACCGAAGTTGGGGTCTATGGCTGTCCAATCTTTGGCCCAATACCCATGATACGCGTAGGTGTTTCCAGTTCCTTCATCAGTTGCCGCATGAATTTGTTCCACCACAGGGGTAAACCAAATGGCATTTATGCCCAAATCTGTAAAATATCCTTCTTCAATTTTTTGGATGATTCCCTGCATATCACCACCTTCAAAACCTCTCAAAACTGCAGTTTCCTCGGTTCTTTCGAAACTCACATCTTTATCAGGATTACCGTTATTGAAGCGATCGGTCAAAAGGAAATAGACATTGGCTCCTTCCCAAACAAATGGTACTTGTTTTTTTGGTGTTATATCTTCAACTATCAAATCTTGTTTTTGAGGTTTTTTTTCAGCTTTCTTGCAGCCGAAAATGGCAGATAGTACTAACATAACAGTAAGTAGTTTTCTCATTCGTTGGGATTTTGCCTAAAGCTATAAAATGAAAGGCAAAATTTAAAATTTATTTAAGAAATGGAAAATGGAGGAAATATGTGGCAACTAGCCAACTATCTACGGTTTAGAACCTTATATTCCTCATAACAACTGGAGATGGCATCCAAAATCTGTAAATCATTGGCCGTTGAGATAAAGGATTTTGAATAATTACAGTTACTCAGAATATCATCGATGTCCATTTTTTCCAATTGAAGAAGTTCGGTCAAGGTTTCCCGGTCAAATTTTGAAGCCAATAGATTTCTGATATCCTCATCTTCCTTCATCTGTCGAAGTTTACGTAGCTGTTTGGGTTTTTTACCAAAGAGATTCCGGAGTAAATCGGCAGGATTCAATATAGCTCCCAGCACCTTGGTGACCGCACTTGGATTTTTGCTACCTGCTTCATAACTGGTGGGCAATCCCGAAATACTATATTGATACGAATTGTTGATGGGAAGGTTTTTCACATCGATTTCCAGATACCCGGTGAGTTGGTAGGGCCTTACAATTACTTCTTCCAAAGCATAAGCCAATTCGGTAAGGGCAATTTCGGTACCCTCAAATTTGAACATATCATTGGTAACCCTAACTTTTTGCGACTTAAATCCTAAAAAAGAGAGATATAGAGTGTCATTAACAGCTGCGGGAATGGTAAACTTTCCTTCTTGATTGGTAATAGTACCCACTACCTTGTTCAAGTTAATTACGTGAACACTTTCCATGGGAAAACTAGTTTGGGCATTAATGACCTTAGCAGTAATTTCTCCTTCAATGGTAGGCTCTTCCTCGTTTTGCGAAAAACCCAAAAAAGAAAATAGGAAAAATAATAAGGGTAGAATTCTTTTCATGCAATCTTACTGGCCATAAAAATACTAAACAAAGAAAAATTTATGGTTGCCTCGATGCTTTTAATATAGAATTAACTAATAAAAACCCGGTCTTTTCTTACCGCCGCGTCTTCCTTTATTGTTTTTTCCTCCTCTTCTGAAAGACTGTCCATCTCCTCCCTTTCGATGCCCTTGTTTTCTGTCACGACGTTTTCCGCCTTTTCCGCCTCCACCAGGTTTTGTGGATACTTCAACGTTGATAAACCGTCCTTTAACTTTAAAATCGGTGAAGGTCTGCAGAATAAATTCTGTAAGGGAAGCATCGGTATTGAAGAATGAGAAACTACCTTTGGTATCTACATTAAATATGTCTTCTTTTTCCAAATTTAAAGTATCTCGTAAAAAGTCTTTTAGACTCATCCAGTCGTAACCATCGCGCTCTCCTATATTGATAAAGTAACGGACTGAGCCAGAACCACTATCTCTTTTGCCGGATTTATCACGCGGACTTTCAGATGATGTGTTGAGATCCTTTGTTTTGCTATAGTAGTTATAAAAACGGGTAAACTCGACAGAAACAATTTTTTTTATCAGTTCTTCGCGATCAATTCCTTCTAGAACATCATTAATTGCCGGCAAATAACTGTCAATTTCTGAATTGATTTCTGTGTCTTTGATTCTATTGGCTAAATGATATAATTGAATCTCACAGATTTCAATCCCAGTAGGAATCTTTTTGGCGATGAAATCCTGCTTGATCTTCTTTTCAATAGCATTGATTTTCCGCAGTTCTGAGCGTGTTACTATTACCATGGAAATCCCGGACTTCCCAGCCCTTCCTGTACGTCCGCTTCTGTGGGTATAGGTCTCAATTTCATCAGGAAGTTGATAGTTGATAACATGCGTAACATCATCAACATCAATACCACGAGCGGCGACATCCGTAGCCACAAGAAGCTGAACCTGTTTTTTTCGGAAGGCGTTCATCACCAAATCTCGTTGGTTTTGACTTAAATCTCCATGAAGCGCCCCGGCATTATAACCATCTTCAATTAGTTTTTCCGCAACTTTTTGGGTATCCCTTTTGGTTCTACAAAAGATTACTGAGAAAATCCCTGGATTGGCATCTGCCAAACGTTTCAAGGCTGAATATCTGTCACGACCACCTACTGTATAATATTCGTGCTGTACCGTCGTTGCTCCTGCATTTTTAGCACCAACGGTAATCTCTTTAGGTTTGTGCATGAATTTTTTCGCAATGGAAGCTACTTCCTTTGGCATGGTAGCCGAAAAAAGCCAAGTAAACTTTTCTTGGGGAGTGTTGGATAGGATGTCTTTGATATCTTCATAGAATCCCATGTTCAGCATCTCATCGGCTTCATCTAAAACACAGTAGTCGATTTTTGAAATATCTACCATACCACGGCCAATCATATCCTTCATTCTACCCGGAGTTGCCACCACAATTTGAGCTCCACGTTTTATCTGTCTGGCCTGTTCGGTTATGCTGGCACCACCATAAATGGCTACTGTATTCAACCCTTTTATGTATTTCGAATATAGTTGTAGCTCATTGGTAATCTGCAAACACAATTCACGTGTCGGTGAAAGAATCAGACCTTGTGTGGTTCTGCTTTCGGCCTGTATTTTTTGAATCATGGGAAACCCAAAGGCAGCGGTCTTTCCCGTTCCGGTTTGTGCCAATGCGACCAAATCGGTTTCTTCACTTAATAAAAGGGGAATTGCTTTCTCTTGGACCTCGGAAGGTTTTTCGAATCCCAAATCCGTAATGGCATCCAATAGGGGTTTGTCCAGCCCTAAAACTTCAAATGCTGACATAAAGTGTATAATTTAAAAATCGCAAATATGATGTGTTGTCCTGGGCGATTTTTTAATACCTCTATGAAGCCCTTGCAACACCATGCCCATACCGGCGGCGTTAATAAGCGGCAAAGGTAATCGAATTAATGAGGTTGGAAACTAAATCGTCTGGTTTTTTAGAAATCCCATAAGCTTTTGAATAGCTTTTCCACGATGACTGATGCTATTCTTTGTGTTCGAAGGAAGAAGACCAAAAGTTTCCTGATAGCCATCGGGTTTAAAAATAGGGTCGTATCCAAACCCGCCAGAGCCCATCCGCGTTTCGGTGATCTCACCATGCACAGAACCTTCAAAAGCAAAACTATCTCCTTGAAAATTTAAATGGACAACGGTTTTAAAATGTGCTTTTCTATTTGATTTGTCTTTGAGCAAAGACAATACTTTATCCATGTTGGCGTCTGCATTTTTTGCCTCACCGGCATAACGGGCCGAGTATACTCCGGGAGCTCCATCCAATGCATCAATCAGAAGACCTGTATCGTCGGAAAAGCAGTCCAAACCATAATTATGCGTCACGTAATCGGCTTTTAGCTTAGCATTTTCTTCAAGGGTATCTCCCGTTTCCGGAATTTCTTCATGGCAACCAATATCATCCAAGGACAACAATTCAATGGAATCGGGCAGAATTTCTCGTACCTCTTCCAGCTTTTTGGAATTATGTGTAGCAAAAACGAGTTTCAAAACTAAGGCTATAAAAGAGGGGTAAAAATAGTAATTTAGAAAGCTGAGAATATTGCTATGCGAATAAAAATAATTCCCCCTTTGGTCATGCTGTTTTTTGCAGGAGCGATGTATGTCCTCGCCCAATTTTTACCAGTAGGTCAATTTGACTTTTTTGGACGAAGAGAACTAGCGATAGGACTGTTGGGACTGGCTGTCTTGGTTATGGCTTTGGCCCTTTTCCAATTTAAAAAAGTGAAAACGACCACAAACCCAATTGATTTGTCAAAAACAAGCAGTCTGGTGACCCATGGCATTTTCAAGTATTCTAGAAACCCTATGTACTTGGCCATGCTTTTAATTCTTTTGGCTTTTGGCTTAAAATTGAGCAACGCTTTCAACACCTTGGTCGCAGCAGGTTTTGTGTATTATATGAATCACTTTCAAATTCGGTTCGAGGAGGAGGCACTGGAAAAAAAGTACGGTAAGGTCTATTCCATTTATAAAAAGAATACACGTAGATGGTTTTAAGGCTCTTGAGCAATCTTCAAAAGAAGTGCCAATAATGGGGCTTACATTTTAAATCTTCAAATAATTTGACAGCTTTTTTGACAAATTATTAAGCGGTGTCAGATTTTGCGCTTCACAGGAATTTGAAAAGAATTAAAGCTTAATTTTACCCCTTAATTCTTTAGGCATTCATGGTAGGAGCTGCACGTAAATACGTTTTTGATTTTGACAGTACCCTGACTAGGGTTGAAGCGCTTGATGTTTTAGCGGAAATCACACTTCAAGGAAAATCAAATAAAGATGAGGTAATTCAAGAAATTCAGGAAATTACCAATTTGGGAATTGATGGTGATATTTCGTTTACCGAATCATTGGAAAGGCGTATACGTTTACTAAATGCACATAAGGATAACCTAGATGGCTTGGTGATTGAGCTACGTCAGAAAATATCAAAATCCATTGCTTCCAATAAGGAGTTTTTTCAAAAGTATTCTGAAGATATATATGTAATTTCATGTGGATTCAAAGAGTTTATTGATCCTATTGTAGAAGAGTATAATATTCCTTCGGAAAGAGTATATGCCAATACATTCAAGTTTGATGAAGATGGGAATATTGTCGGATTTGATGAAGCCAACGTACTCGCTTCCCATAATGGAAAGATAGAATGCCTGAAACACTTGCATTTAGAGGGTGAAGTTCAGGTAATCGGTGATGGATATAGCGATTATGTAATGCGTGAAGCTGGTTTGGCCCATAAGTTTTTTGCCTACACAGAAAACGTACATCGGGACAAAGCCGCCAATAATGCGGACCATGTAGCACCTAATTTAGATGAATTTCTTTTTGTGAACGACTTGCCTAGAAACCTATCCTACCCAAAGAACAGAATCAAAATTCTGTTGTTGGAAAACGTACATCCAGATGCCTTTGAAAATCTTTCAGAAGATGGATTTTCTGTTGAATTGGTCAAAAACAGCATTCCCGAGGATGAGCTTATTGAAAAAATCAAAGGGGTTCATGTCCTTGGTATTCGTTCTAAAACACAGGTAACACAAAAGGTCCTGGACGCCGCCAACAAACTGTTGGTAGTGGGAGCCTTTTGTATTGGCACCACTCAAATCGATTTGGAATACGCCAAGAAAAAAGGAGTAGTAGTCTTCAACGCGCCATATAGCAATACACGTTCAGTGGTAGAGTTGGCCATTGGGCAAATCATTATGCTCATGCGGAACGTTTTTACACGAAGTTCAGAAATACATTCTGGACAATGGAACAAAACCGCTCTCAATTCCAAGGAAGTAAGAGGTAAAAACTTGGGAATAGTGGGATACGGAAACATAGGAAAGCAATTATCCGTATTGGCCGAAGCCATGGGAATGCGAGTATACTATTACGATGTTGCAGACCGTTTGGCATTGGGAAATGCTACTAAATGTAGTACTCTGGAGGAGTTACTTTCTGTTTCTGATGTGGTTACCCTACATGTGGATGACAATAAGGCCAACAAAAACTTTATTGGAGAACGCGAAATCAACCAAATGAGGGATGGAGCGTATCTAATCAATCTTTCTCGTGGTTTTGTGGTGGATATAGATGCTTTGGCAGATGCCTTGAAGGAAGAAAAATTGTCAGGTGCTGCTGTTGATGTGTATCCTATTGAACCAAGAAGCAATGGGGAATTTGAAACGCCGCTCAAAGGACTTTCCAATGTGATTTTGACACCCCACGTTGGGGGAAGCACCGAAGAAGCACAACGCGATATTGCCGATTTTGTTCCAAACAAGATTATGGACTATATCAATTCAGGAAATACCGTGGATGCCGTTAACTTTCCTAACATTCGATTGCCTAAACAGAACAATTCGCACCGTTTTCTTCATATTCACCGAAATGTGCCTGGCATTATGGCCAAAATCAATGAAGTATTGGCAAAATATGAAATGAACATCACCGGACAATACCTTTCTACCGATAGTGAGGTGGGATATGTTATTTCAGATTTAGACAAGGATTACAACAAAGAAGTGGTCAAAGCTCTAAAGAATGTGGAAAACACGATTAAGTTCAGAGTATTGTACTAATTAGAAGAATCCAAACTTTCCGAAAACAGGTTTCACCTATTCAAAATTGACGTTCACAACATTTCTGAGGACAACCAGACCTATTTGAACTATTTTGTAAGCAAATTCTTATAAAATAGATTAATGAAGGTTAAGGGAATGAAGCTTTTCAAAAAAGGTTTCAGGGCATATTACTTACTTGTGGTTTCCGTGGTTTTGCTAACAATCTTAATCCAAAGCCTTACACAATACACGCTTAGCGAACAACGCTCTACCGCGTTGGTAGTAAATCTTGCAGGTAGACAACGAATGTTGAGCCAACGATTGCTCAATGAACTCTATTCTTGTAGATTTCATAACTGTGATTATGCCGAAATGAAACTTACCCTGACCAAGTTGTACCAAATGAATGGTATTTTACAGGAAGGTAGTGTAGGGTTGAAGATTTTGCCATTGGAAGACCCTGAAATCCTGAGAGAGTTTAACCGACTAGAGCCCCATGTAGAATGGTTGTATTCAGAACTTAGGGATTTTAAAAGTTTCGATACTATCAATTTCAGTGATGTACGCTATCGTGTTGACCGTTTTTTGGTGATTATGGATGGTATAGTGAACATGTTTCAAAGAAAATCGGAAAAGGGTATTCGCACTATGATGGTAGTAGAGTTGGAATTGGCCATCTTTTCCATTTTAATCATCCTTTTTGAATTCCTGTTTATTGTAAATCCTATTATAAATCGAATCTTGGACCAAAAGAAAAAGTTGTCAGAAATTGCGTGGCATCAGTCCCATGTTTTCAGCTCACATATGAAAAACATTTCCGATTTGCAGTATGTGCTGAAGGTTGAAAAAAATCAGGAAAGACAGAAAGAAATCTATGGCTTCATATCCGAAGAGCTCGATCACCTAAAAACAGTATCGGACAACATGGTCAAATCGTTGGAAAACACTACAAAACAGGAAAAGCCCCATCATTTTATACTACGTAAGGTAGAGCATCTTTTGGATAAGTATAAACCCTCGGGAAAGGAAAAGGAAACTATTGATGATGATACGGTTCATTCCGTAAAATTGTAAACGCACGGTACAGCTGTTCAATAGCGAACAATCGAACCATTTGATGTGAAAACGTCATGGAAGACAAGCTGATTTTTTCATTGCACCTTTCATATACCATATCACCAAAGCCATAAGGCCCACCAATAACAAATACGAGTCTTTTTAAGCCGCTGTTCATTCTTTTCTGTAAGTAATTGGAAAAGGAAACCGAGGTAAATTGTTTTCCTTTTTCATCCAATAGTACTACCATATCAGAAGTTTCAATTTGAGTCAGAATAAGCTCTCCCTCTTTAGTTTTTTGTTGGGATTCCGAAAGATTCTTATTGTTCTTTAGGTCTGGGATAACCGATAATTCAAATTTGATGTAACGACCCAATCGCTTTTTGTACTCATCAATTAACGAAGCAAGTTCTTTGGAATCTGTTTTGCCTATGGCCAATACGGTAATCTGCATAATCAAAAGTAAAGGTTTGCCATTAAACAATGTAAATGGACCGCTTTTTGAGAACTATGTTTTTAGTATTTTCGTGCAAACCCCATTAGAATGATCACCCAAGAACAGTTTCAGAAAGAAATTGACTTTATTATAGAGAATGCCATCCGAGAAGATGTTGGAGATGGCGACCATAGTTCTTTGGCCTGCATACCCAAGACAGCTGACGGAAAAGCAAAGCTTTTGGTAAAGGATGAGGGAATCATTGCTGGGATAAATTTCGCAAAACAGGTTTTTGCTTTTGTGGATGCTAATCTTGGGGTAGAGGAGATTTTGCGTGATGGAACAACTGTAAAACAGGGTGATATTGCATTTTACGTTGAAGGTAGTTCGCAAAGCATTTTGAAAGCGGAACGCTTGGTTCTGAATGCCATGCAACGAATGAGTGCCGTAGCGACCAAAACCAAATTCTTTGTTGATTTATTGGAAGGTACCCAGACCCAAATTTTGGATACACGAAAGACAACACCAGGGATTAGGGCTTTGGAAAAATGGGCTGTAAAAATAGGAGGCGGGGAAAACCACCGTTTTGCTCTGTACGATATGATTATGTTGAAGGACAACCATATTGATTTCGCGGGTGGGATAACCAAGGCAATCGCGAAGACCCATGAATACTTAAAGAACACAGGACGTGACCTCAAAATAATTGTTGAAGCAAGGAATTTGCAGGAAGTGGAGGAGATTTTACAATCATCCGGAGTATACAGAATCTTATTGGACAATTTTAATTATGAAGATACCCGAAAAGCAGTCGAATTGATTGGCGATAAGTGCTTGACCGAATCATCTGGAGGAATAAACGAAAGTACGATTAGAAAATATGCGGAATGCGGAGTGGATTATATTTCATCAGGCGCTTTGACCCATTCGGTGCATAATCTGGATTTAAGTTTAAAAGCGGTCTAGCATGTCTGTAGCCATTGAAGAACGCTTAGAAAAAATTCCAGTTATCAATTGGGTGGTTAGGCTGCTAAAGAAAATAAAATTGAAGGCCTTTGAGGGACTTTCCTTTTATGATTTGTTGGAGATGTATGTGGTGGGTATTGTTGAGGGTACGTTGTCCAGCCGTGCCAGTTCCATTGCATTTAGTCTTTTCATGGCCCTTTTCCCGCTGTTGATTTTTTTAATCACGCTTTTGCCATTCATCATACCTTATGCCAGTGTAGGGAACGAAAACTTTGATGGTCAGTTCCTGTTGTTTTTGGAATCTTTTCTACCAACAGCAACGAGTGATTACTTTGGGGATATTTACCAACAAATCAAGGACCAGAGAAGGGGAGGGCTGCTCTCATCTGCTTTTGTGGTTTCCATTTTTTTGGTGGCCAATGGGGTCAATGCTATTTTTAGTGGTTTTGAAAACTCATATCACGTTGAGCTCACCCGTAATTTTTTTAGGCAGTACGCCTACGCATTAATGGTGGGTCTCATCCTTTCCATTTTGTTGATTTTTTCTGCGGTAGCCTATGTGTATTTTGAATTCTACGTTGTAGAGTACACTAGCGAATATTTAGGAAAGACCTTGGGATACGACCAAGAAAAAGGAGATACCCTGGGAATACAGGTGGCCAAAATTCTGTTTTTTATGATTTTGTCCTATTTCACTACCGCAATTCTTTATTATTTCGGAACGGCCGAGGGTAAAAAAGCACGATTCTTTTCGGCTGGAGCATTGATGACTACACTTCTTTTTATCTTAACATCATACCTCTTCGGGGTATATGTGGAGAAGTTTGCCCGATACAACGAGCTGTATGGTGCATTAGGAGGATTATTGATTCTTATGGTATTTATTTGGTTGAACTCCAATATATTGCTTTTGGGATTTGAATTGAACGCAACATTGAACTCATTGAAAAAGAAACATGAAAAAAAGCATTCTGAATAATTATAGCGCATTTGTCGTACTTTTTGTATTGACCCAGTCCATGTATGCACAGGGTATTTTTGGAAAATGGAAAACCATTGATGATAAAACGGGGGTCGCCAAGGCTATTGTAGAGGTATACGAAAATAAAGGGCTGCTCAATGCCAAAATCATCCAGGTCTTGGAAAAGGGTAGGGAAGATGCGGTATGCATTAACTGTAAGGGGGATTTAAAAAATCAACCGGTAAAAGGGATGCATATCATCAAAGACTTCAAAAAGAACGGTTCACAAGAATATAAGGGCAGTAACCTATTGGACCCAGAAAGCGGAACCACGTATCGTGGTAAACTTTGGCTGGATTCTGATAACCCGGATAAGCTTAAAGTAAGAGGGTACATAGCCTTTTTGTATCGTACACAAACATGGCATAGGTTAAAGGAAGGGAAATAGTATGTCATGGTTCTTGGATGTAGTGCTCCCTATTCCTTTGGAGCGACGTTTTACCTATCAAATTAACCAAGAAGAAGCCAAATTCATCAAAAGGGGCATGCGCATAGCTGTGCCTTTTGGAAAGTCAAAAATATATACTGCTTTGGCCTATTCGGTCCATAATAGGGCGCCGGAAGCCTATGAAGCGAAATCCATATATCAAATTTTGGATGAGGTCCCTCTGGTGAACGAAATACAGTTTAGGCATTGGCAATGGATTGCTGAATATTACATGTGCACCTTGGGGGAGGTTATTCGCTCTGCGCTCCCAAGCGCCTTTCTACTGGAGAGTGAAACCTTGATTTTACCAAACAAGGATTCCGATATTGATGATATGGCACTCAAGGACGACGAGTTTTTGATATATGAAGCCTTACAGCATCAATCCTTGCTCAAGATTTCTGAGGTAGCTGAAATAGTTGACAAAAAAAATGTACTCCCCCTTGTGAATCGTTTGGTTCAAAAGGAAGTGGTTCTTTTAAAAGAAGAACTTTACGAACAATACAAACCTAAGCAGGTCAAGTTCGTGCGGTTGGCACCTGACTTTGAACAAGAAGAACAGTTGGAAGTTTTGCTTGCAACCCTTTCAAGGGCACCCCAGCAAAGTAAGGTGTTGTTGGCACTGTTTCAATTAACCGCAAAAACCAAAAAACCAATTCCTCTAAAAGAATTGGTCAAGGAAAGCGGTGTTTCAAGGGCTGTGATAAAAAGCTTGGTGAAAAAATTGATTCTTGAAGAATATGAGCTAAGACAGGACCGTGTTAGCTTTGATGGAGAAGCCACTAATCTCGAGGTGGTTTTGAACGAGTATCAACGAAACGCTTTGGAATCCATCGATTCGAGTTTTGAGGAGGGCAAGGTTGCCTTGCTTCATGGAGTTACCTCTTCTGGCAAGACAGAAGTATACTTTAAGTGCATTGAAAAAGTGATTGAAGAAGGCAGGCAGGTATTGTATTTATTGCCAGAAATTGCATTGACTTCACAGTTAATAGGGCGGTTAAGAGACTATTTTGGAGATAAAATTGCTGTCTATCACTCAAAATACAGCATACATGAGCGGGTGGAGGCTTGGCAAAATGTGCTCAATAACTTGGAAAAGGCACAGATTGTTATAGGGGCACGTTCCGCATTGTTCTTGCCCTTTTCAGATTTAGGTTTAGTAGTGGTTGATGAGGAACATGAAAACTCTTTCAAGCAGTTTGACCCCGCACCCCGATACCATGCCAGGGATGCTTCGGTGGTGCTAGCTTCTCTGCATAGCGCAAAGTGCATATTGGGCTCGGCAACACCTAGTGTGGAGAGCATGGATAACGTAAAAAAAGGTAAATACGGGTATGCCCATATTCAATATAGGTACGGTCAGGTACTGATGCCAGATGTGAAACTGGTTGATTTAAAAGATGCTGTCAAGAGAAAACGAATGAAGGGCCACTTTTCGGAAACTTTGTTCTTGGCTATTGAAGAAGCGTTAAATCAAGGAGAGCAAATTATACTTTTTCAAAACCGAAGAGGTTTTGCTCCGATTGTGGAATGTACCACTTGTGGTCATGTGGCTCAATGTCCAAATTGTGACGTAAGCCTTACCTATCATCAAAACAGAAATCAGCTGCGTTGTCATTACTGTGGGTATCATATGGCCCTACAAAATGCTTGTCAGGCATGCGGTAGTAGCACTTTGGACAAAAAAGGATTTGGAACGGAACAAATTGAGCAAGAATTAAAGACCCTTTTCCCCGAAGCCCATGTGGGACGAATGGATTTGGATACGACTCGGGGCAAGTATGCCTATGAGAAATTGATAACTTCCTTTGAGCAGCAGGAACTAGATGTTTTAGTGGGTACTCAAATGGTGGTAAAAGGACTTGACTTTAGGAACGTAAGTCTAGTGGGAGTTATGAATGCAGATTCCCTTTTGAATTTCCCAGATTACCGTGCGCATGAAAGAACGTTTCAAATGCTCACCCAGGTTGCTGGGAGGGCGGGAAGAACACAGAAACAAGGAAAGGTGCTCATTCAAACCTACAATCCCTACCATCAGATACTCCAGCAAGTGACGACCAATGACTATGACAAAATGTTTGAACAGCAATATTATGAAAGGGAGCAGTTCAAATATCCACCCGTGGTACGAATCATAAAAATTACCTTAAAGGATAAGGACTTCAATAAGCTTAACGAGGCTTCACTATGGTTTGCCCAATCATTGACCAATGTTTTGAAATGTTCTGTTTTAGGACCAGAGTACCCACCCGTTTCAAGAATACGCAGAGACTATCTCAAAAACATCTTGGTTAAGGTTCCAAAGAGCCAATCAATATCCCAAACAAAAAATAGCATTAAAGGAATTGAAAAATCCTTTAATGCTATCTCCAAGTATAAAAGTGTAAGACTGGTCTACAATGTAGACCATATATAATTATACGTTGGCCAGTGCTTCGGCCAGCTCAGTCTTTTTGTTTCTACTTAATGGAATCTGTCTGCCCCCAACTTCTACGTTCTTACTATTGAACTTCTCAATTTTTTCCAGATTCACGATATATGATTTATGTATCCTAAGAAACTTTTCAGCGGGTAATTGCTTTTCAAAGGATTTCATGGTTGAAAGGATTACGATATTGGCCTCATCGGTTACCAATTTAATGTAATCTCCTAATGCTTCAATCCATTTAATGTCGTTTAAGATAACCTTACGCTTTTTAAGGTTACTCTTTACAAAGATATGCTCCTCATCTTCGTCTACGCGGTTCATTTGCTCATACTTGGTCACAGCTCTCTTCACAGAAGCTTCAAAGCGCGCCAAAGTGATGGGCTTATGAAGATAATCCGTTACATCGTAATCAAATGCTTTAAGCGCGTAGTCAGGCTTACCAGTAATCAAAATTACTTGAGGCGGGTTTTCCAATGCTTCCAAAAGGTCAAAACCGCTAATGATTGGCATTTCAACATCTAGGAAGATAAGGTCGATTTCGTGGTTTTTGAGTCCGTTCTTGGCTTCAATGGCATTGCTGTACTCAGCAATCAGGGCTAGGTGAGGATGGTTGTTCACTAGTTTGGCAACTGCCATTCGCTGCATGGAGGAGTCGTCAACTATTATACTTTTTAATTTCATAGAATGGGGTGATTTGTAGGGTTTTAAATCATCGGCAAATTACATAAAAATGGCGTTTAAAGGCAACAAAAGATGTAAACATGGTCTATTCTGTTGTGTACTTTGCTATATACGTTATATAGATTTGCTTGGTTCATTATGTTAATAACTCTTGCACTTTAAACGAAGATTTCATCCTTTTCTTGCGCAGAGAACTTATTATTATTAATTTTGCGCTCCTTTAAAAATAAGTATATATGAACCATTACGAAACTGTTTTCATTTTGAATCCCGTTTTATCTGAGACCCAGATAGAGGAAACAGTTAAGAAATTCGAGGATTTCTTAATTAAGAATGGTGCCAAAATGGTCTCCAAAGAAAATTGGGGCCTAAAGAAATTGGCTTATCCCATTCAACACAAGAAAAGTGGATTTTACCACTTGTTTGAATTTACCGCTGACGGTAGTGTAATCACTCCGTACGAGCTGGAATTTATTAGGGATGAACGTATCATGCGTTTCTTAACCGTGAAATTGGACAAGCATGCAATTGCTTGGGCAGAGAAAAGAAGAACTAAATTAAAAGTAAACGCATAAGGGTATGGCATCAATAGAACAACAAGCGAAAGCAAAAAAAGATGGGGAAATCAGATATTTGACCCCATTGAATATTGAGACCAACAAGCAGAAGAAATACTGCAGGTTTAAGAAATCAGGTATCAAGTACATCGATTACAAAGACCCGGATTTTTTGATGAAGTTGGTAAACGAGCAAGGAAAGTTACTTCCTAGAAGATTGACAGGAACTTCCTTAAAGTATCAAAGAAAAGTGGCACAAGCGGTAAAACGTGCCCGTCACTTGGCCTTAATGCCCTACGTTGGCGATATGTTAAAATAAAAAGGTAGTAGCATGGAAATTATTTTAAGAGAAGACGTACAAGATTTAGGCTTTAAGGATGACATCGTAACAGTGAAAAACGGTTACGGCAGAAATTTCTTGATTCCACAAGGTTTGGCTACATTGGCAACACCTTCGGCTAAGAAGGTTTTGGCAGAGAACCTGAAACAGAGAGCCCACAAAGAGAAGAAGGTCATCGATGAAGCCAATACTATGGCTGATGCCCTAAAACAATTGGAAATCCGAATTCCTGCAAAAGTAGGTGCTGGTGATAAGTTGTTTGGTTCCGTAAGTAATATTGACTTGGCTGCAGCTTTGGAAAAAGCAGGACACCAATTGGATAGAAAGTTTATTAATATTAAAGGTGGTACCATTAAAAGGGTAGGGCCTTACCATGCCCAGATAAGACTGCACAGAGAGGTAATCGTGGATTTTCCTTTTGAAGTAATTGCTGAGGCGAAATAAACGTCAAGTTTTAGTTAATAACTTGTTAAGAGCTATGCGTGCATAGCTCTTTTTTTTGTCTATGTTTGTAGCTACTCAAAAAGCATTATAACTAACTCATCATGAAAAAAATCTTACTCTTGGGGGCCTTGTTTTTAATGGCTTTCCCACTCGCTTTTTCACAGGTTACCACATCCAACATCAGGGGAGCTGTTGTTGATGATCAGAATGTTCCTCTTTTTGGAGCAAACGTTGTAGCGGTGCACACTCCTACGGGTACGCGCTACGGAGCTATTACCAATGAAGACGGTAGGTACAACCTATTAAATCTTCGTGTTGGAGGACCGTATGAGGTTACTATTTCCTATGTAGGTTTCAAGACCGTTATCAAGAATGATATCTTCTTGTCCTTGGGTAAAACCTTTAACTATAATGTGGCCATGGTGTCGGATAGTCAAGCCTTGGATGAAGTAGTTGTGGTTTCAGACGCTTCTGGTACGTTTGGTAGTGACCGAACCGGTGCGGAAACAAGTTTAGGAGACCGTGAGTTACGTAGATTACCAACTATCAGTCGTTCCCAAGCCGATTTTACACGTTTGGAACCTACGGCATCATCAGATGGTATCTCTTTTGGAGGTAGAAACAATCAATTCAATAACTTTTCGTTGGATGGCTCCATCTTCAACAATCCGTTTGGGTTGGATGCGCCAACACCGGGTGGACAATCAAATGCACAGCCCATCTCCTTGGATGCGATTGATCAGGTTCAAGTATCGTTGGCCCCTTATGATGTAAGACAGGCCGGATTCACGGGTGCTGCAGTAAATGCCGTTACCAAAAGTGGTTCCAACGAATTTCATGGAACTGTATATGGATTTTTCAGAAATGAGGACTTGACAGGAGGCAAGGTGTCTGGAGAGGATATTTTTGTGCCGGAATTGACCCAAACACAATACGGTATTAGCATTGGAGGTCCGATAGTAAAGAATAAACTATTCTTTTTTGCCAATTTTGAAGTAGACGATAGGGAAGATTTGGGGTCTAACTTTTTTGCCGACAGGGGCCAAGGCGGTAACAATGTATCCCGGGTCAGTGCAGATGACCTACAATTGGTTTCGGATGCTCTGGCCGGACTTGGGTATGAAACCGGTCCTTTTGAAAACTACCTATTGGGCTCTGAGTCTACAAAAGGTATCCTTAAACTGGATTGGAACATTAATGATAACAACCGATTGGCATTGATTTATAATTTCTTGGATGCCAGTAGGGATTTAACGGCCAATCCTTTGGCTATTGGTAGAAGGGGTCCAGATGCAACAACCTTACAATTTGCCAATAGTGGTTACCAAATCAATAACGAAATCAACTCTTTTTTAGCAGAATTGAACTCTACGCTTGGAAATGGTACTGCAGTAAATAAGCTGCAAATAGGATACACTAGTTTTAATGATTTTCGAGACCCATTCTCGACGCCAGCTCCTGACATTAACATATTGCAGGATGGAGTTCGCGCCATAGTAGCAGGACATGAACCTTTTTCCATCAACAACCGTTTGGAGCAAGATGTCTTTCAAATAACCAATAACCTTACTTTCTTCTCCGGGGATCACACGGTAACTGTGGGCTTCTCCTATGAAAAGTTTGATTTCTTTAACTCATTTAACCTAGGATCGTACGTATTCTTCAACGAAAATGGAGGCGTCGGAACATTTGCACCGGATTTTGCAAGCGTTGATGCTTTCTTGGATGCTGTTGACAATGGTTTAATAGGAGCTGCGATTTCAAATGCCGAAGCTACATTTAATGCAAACAACCAATTACCTATTGGAGCTCCTGGAGGATGGAATTTAGCAGAGACCAGTGTTGGTCAATTGGCATTTTACGTTCAGGACGAATGGGACATCACGGATAACTTTAAATTGACTTATGGTATTCGTGCGGATCGTCCGCTTTATTTCAACACCCGTGGTCTGATTGAGGAAAATATCGACAGAAAAGGGGGACTGTTGTCAGAGGGAGGTACCTATGCTCCTGACATACAATATTTTGATGAAAACGGAGACCCAATTTTCTTGGATAGCTTTGATTTACCGGACAGTTCAATTTTGTGGTCACCTCGCCTTGGATTCAATTGGGATGTCAGGGGAGACCAAAGCTTTCAATTTCGTGGGGGTAGTGGAATCTTTTCTGGAAGGTTTCCCTTTGTATGGGTAGGAAATCAGGTGCAGAACACCGATTTCTTTTTCTATACACCAACCAATCCTAATTTTCAGTTTCCACAGGTATGGCGTTCCAACTTAGGGATTGATTATAAATTTGATAATGGCATTATTGCAACTACCGACATCATCTTTACCAAGGATTTGAATGCCGCTACAACATACAATTTTGGTCTGGCCAATCCAACTGGCTCACTTTCAGGTCCCGATTCAAGACCTATTTATCAGCTTGAAGACCGTGCTCAAATTTTTGGTGGACCTACCAATGCTTATGTTATTTCGAATATAGACGAGGGTCGCTCCTTCAACTGGAGTTTTAAACTGCAAAAGCAATTCGAGAACAATTTATATGCAATGGTAGCCTATAATTTCTTGGAAGCATTGGACGTGAACTCTATGTCTGCGGAGATTTCTAGTGACCTGTTTGATTTGAATCCAGCTAGAGGCAACGTAAACCAAGCACCTTTGGCACCGAGCTTGTTTGGAAACAAACATCGTATCATTGGGCAACTTAATAAGCAATGGTCTTATGGAAATGGAAAATGGGGAACTTCTATAGGTGCCTTTTTTGAGTATGCTTCCGGTCAGCGTTTTTCATATACATATTCCGGGGACATCAATAACGATGGTTCGTTTACCAACGATTTAATTTATATCCCTACCACTGCTGAAGTGCAGCAGTTGGCTTTTACTGCACCACAGTTTCCAACCAACCCAACGGTACAGGAACAGCGTGACGCATTTGAAGCCTTTATTCAACAGGATGAATACCTAAGCTCTCGACGAGGTGGTTTTGCAGGTAGAAATGACCTCACAACACCTTGGACCGGCAGATGGGATATTAAAATATTGCAAGACTTGAATTTCAATGCCTTGGGTGAAGGACAGAATACGTTACAGCTTAGCGTGGATATTTTGAATTTTGGTAATTTACTAAATTCCGATTGGGGTGTGGTTCAGTTACCAAGATCTACCCAACCCATAGGAGTATCCGTTGATTTTTCCCAAGATAATCCTTCTCCAGTGTATAGTTTTGACCCTTCTCAAACCTCAACTTTTGTAGATAATTTTGATTTGATTTCAAGATGGCAGGCCCAAGTAGGGATACGTTACATTTTTTAAAGAGAATAAAAACTAGGTATAAGGCCGTACGTAAGTGCGGCCTTTTTTATTTTTGCGGAATCAAAAAACGGATTTGATGAAATATGCACGTTTGACACAGCAGCAACTGGAAGAACTTCATCCTGAATTTATCAATTTTTTGGCTACCCAATCCATTACAGCAGAAGAATGGACTAATCTTAAAGAAGAAAAACCAGAAGTGGCCGAGGAGGAATTAGACGTGTTCAGCGACCTTATTTGGGAAGGCGTTTTGGCTAAGGTGGAATACTTGGAAAACATTTCGGAACAGCACATGCACCTCTTTCATTTAACCGAAAAGGAAATGAAACTGTTTTCGGTCAAGGTATTAAACCCAGAAATTGATTTAAGAACCCAAGAAGGCTTCGGTTGGTTTAAGCGCAACTTTCAATCAGACTTTGTAGAATACCTTACAGCTTCCAAGGCGTATTCCGCCGATAAAAACCAAGATAAGTTTGGTCTAATACAACAAGGTGCCGTTATCACCAAGGGCGAGTTGTACCAATGGTTTGAGCAGATTATGGACCACTAAACTAAAAAAATCGGGTTGTCATTTGGACAACCCTGATTTTGTTTACAATAAATTATATAAGAGTTCTTAAAAGGCTCATTTTATTCCAAACCGAAATACTGCATTACTTCATGATAGTTGTTTACATCTATACCGCTGTTCTTTAAACCTTTTAGGACATCTTGTTTGCTTTTACCAGACATTGAACCTGTATTTGTTTCGACCATGGTGACGTGCAAAGTAATTGTGATGTTTTCTGGAACATCCGGCCATGCTCCTAAGGTTCCATCTAGGTTGTAAAATGTCAAAGCCAAAGTTTCCTCAATATATTCCACAGAAATATTCAATTGAAAAATATTAACAATACCGGGAATTAAAACGTAGCCAATGTCATTGCTATCAGATAATTCCAAGTGAGTAATCAAAACATTGTTTGCTAATGCCTCTGTAGTAAACTCAGAGATATTATCAATCACTATATCACTTTCACCTTCGGGAATAAAGGAAAGATTAAATTCCAGTTTTTGCACATTAGCATTGCCATCATCACCTGCAACTCCCTGTTCTCCCTGTTCTCCTTGCGGTCCTTGTTCTCCTTGAATTCCTTGCTCTCCCTGAATACCTTGTTCACCATCTTCACCTGAACATGAGATTAGGGTGATGGTTGAGATTGCCAATACAGATAAAACGAATTTAAATTTCATATTTTTTTGTTTATGGGTTATATCGGCTAATGTACTTTGAATCAAAGGCGAGTTTCTTGCTCAATTGACCTGTGCCTTGTACGAATTGATGAATAAGAAGAATTCAACAATGTATATTTGCACAATAAATAAAATGCATGCCACAAAAACCATCCATTCCTAAGGGAACGCGCGATTTTTCACCAGCCGAAGTTGCAAAACGAAATCATATCATATCTGTAGTTAAAAAACACTTTGAACGTTTTGGATTTCTTCCTATTGAGACGCCTTCATTTGAAAATTCGGAAACCCTGCTAGGAAAATATGGGGAGGAGGGAGACCGATTAATATTTAAAATCCTGAACTCTGGGGATTTTATTTCCAAAGTGGATGATGTAACCTATAGTTCCAAGAATTCTAATTCTTTGGCTCCCAAGATTACCGAAAAGGCATTACGTTACGACCTTACGGTTCCTTTTGCACGCTATGTGGTTATGCACCAAAATGAGATTGATTTTCCGTTTAAACGCTATCAAATACAGCCGGTTTGGCGGGCAGATAGACCACAAAAAGGACGTTTTAGAGAGTTCTATCAATGTGATGCCGATGTAGTAGGGGCAAATTCCTTATTGCAAGAAGTGGAGTTGATTCAATTGTATGACGCTGTTTTTTCGGATTTAGGATTGGAAGGAACAACCATAAAAATCAATAACCGCAAAATCCTGTATGGTATCGCAGAGGTTATCGGTGCCCAAAATCGTCTAGTAGATTTTACCGTGGCTCTTGATAAGTTGGATAAGATAGGGGAGGATGCCGTGAAGGCGGAAATGATAAGCAAGGGAATTTCAGAAAATGCCATTGCAAAAGCGGCCCCTCTTTTCAGTATGATAGGCACCAACGAAGAAAAGCTTGAGATTTTAAGTGGTTTGTTGTCCGAGTCTGAACTTGGAATGGAAGGCGTTGAGGAAGTACAAGCCATTCAAACGCATGTTGAAGAGTTAGGGCTTAATAGTGCTTCTTTACAATTGGATGTTACGTTGGCTAGAGGTTTAAATTACTATACAGGAGCCATTTTTGAAGTCGCCGCTCCGTCTACGGTTAAGATGGGTTCTATTGGAGGAGGAGGTCGTTATGATGACTTAACGGGGATTTTTGGACTAAAGGACGTGAGTGGAGTGGGTATATCATTTGGACTGGACCGTATTTATCTGGTGCTCGAAGAATTGGGTTTGTTCCCTGAATCTTTGGAAACTTCCTTGGATGTGCTTTGTCTTAACTTTGGTGAAAAAGAAGGTGTCGCTTCTCTCAAATTGGTCAGTGCTCTTCGTGATTTCGGTTTGCGGGCCGATTTGTACCCTTCAACCTCAAAAGTGCAGAAACAGTTTAAATATGCGGATAAGCGTAAGGTGCCCTATGTTATCTTGTTGGGTGAAAAAGAGCTGAATGCCGGCCAATTCATTGTGAAAGATATGAAGACAGGAAATCAAGAGTCCTATGCTTTGGACAATCCCAAAGCGTTCTTTCAAACGCTATAAACGGGATTCAATTTCCGAGATTACTTTTTCGTATCTCTGATTTAGATTGGGAACAAGATCGCTGTGTTTGGTTTTTACCCATTGTTTAAACCTTTCCAATGGAAACCATTCCAGTCTTTCAACCTCAGATTCTTGTTTTTGTAAGGGAGTTTGACGGGATAAATGATATAAAAAAGTGTGATTGAATTCCCTGTCTAGAAAATTTTTGGCATGTTGATGTTCGGTTTTAAAGACGGCAATTTTTTCCAGAAGCTCAGCTGAGATTTTAACTCCAATTTCTTCCTGAACCTCACGAACAGCCCCTAAACTTATAGTTTCTCCAGTCCCAATATGTCCGGCTACGGATACATCCCATTTCAATGGAAAAGAAGATTTGTTTCGCCCACGTTGTTGAAGCAAAACAAAACCGTTTTTATCATAACACCATATATGTACAGTGGGATGGTAAAGTCCCAGTCGGTGAGCTTCGGATTTTAAAAGAGATTGCCCAGTGGGATTTCCTTCGGCATCCAAGATATCCACCCATTCATCCATAACACTGAATTGTTTTGTCATTCCTACGTAGGCAGCAATCCAAATGTTTATATGGATTCCCACTTTTGTGAGAATCACGATTTAATCAAAATAACTAAAAGTCTCCCCAGATTTTATGGTCAATAAGGTTTCGTAAATCAAGCGGATTACATTCTCAACGTCGTCCCTGTGAACTGTCTCAACCGTAGTGTGCATATAGCGTAGCGGTAAGGAGATAAGGGCAGAAGCCACTCCACCGTTACTGTACGCAAATGCATCGGTGTCGGTTCCGGTATACCGAGACGATGCTTGCCTTTGGAATGGAATTTCCTTGGCTTCAGCGGTTTCTATTATACGTTCGCGAAGCTTTTGCTGTACCGCTGGGGCATACGAAATTACAGGACCTTTGCCCATAGAGCAATCTCCTTGGGTCTTTTTCTCAATCATTGGGGTAGTGGTGTCGTGGGTTACATCCGTAACAATGGCCACATTGGGCTTTATGGTCTGGGTAATCATTTCGGCACCCCTAAGTCCTATTTCTTCTTGAACGGAGTTCGTGATGTACAGCCCGAATGGTAGCTCTACCTTATTTTCATGAAGGAGTCGTGCTACTTCGGCAATCATAAAGCCTCCCGCACGGTTGTCCAAAGCCCGGCATACGAACTTGTCCTTGTTCAATACATGAAATTCATCAGGATAGGTGATTACACACCCAACATGCACTCCCATTTTCTCTACCTCTTCCTTGTCTTTGGCCCCAATATCGATAAAGATGTTGTCCAATTTTGGAGCTTCTTCCTTTCCTGCCTTTCTGGTATGGATGGCCGGCCATCCAAATACTCCTTTTACCACTCCATTTTTAGTATGGATATTCACCCACTTCGAGGGTGCAATTTGATGGTCGCTACCTCCATTCCGAATTACATAGAGTAACCCATTGTCAGTAATGTAGTTTACATACCAGGATATTTCATCAGAATGCCCTTCTATAACCACCTTATATTCGGCCTCAGGGTTTATTACCGCCACAGCAGTGCCGTAAGTATCTGTGATGAAATCATCCACATAGGGTTTCAGATAGTCCATCCAGATTTTTTGGCCCTCCCACTCATAGCCTGTGGGTGAGGCATTATTTAGGTATTTTTCAAAGAATTCTAAAGACTGGTCGGTAATGATTTTAGCTTTTGACATGTAATCGGATTAAGCAACAAACTTAACAATATTCACTTTTATTTAATAGCGCATTTTTGGCTTTATCCTTAATTTTAACCCAACATTTGTTAAAGAATTTTAATGTTGAAGTACCAAATCACCGCTATTGTATCGCTTTTGGTGTGGTCCGTGTTTTCACAAGAAATATCAAAAGACTCGGTTACGGATTATTATGTCCGCTTTGAAGGGGATTCCATTTTGCGCAGTTCCATTGAGCTTGATGAGGTATTTATTTTCAGCAAACTGGAATTTGCGGATAGAAGGGAAAAACTTCGCTATTACATTCTAAGACGGAAGACCTTAAAGGTCTATCCCTATGCCAAATTGGCCGCTGAACGATTGGTAGAGTTAAATGACAGTTTGGATAAAATTAAAAAGAGGCGACACAAAAAGCGATATACCAAGAAAGTTCAAAAATATATTGAAGGCGAATTTGCAGAAGAACTGAAAAAACTCACCCGGACCGAAGGGCAAATACTTATTAAACTAATTTACCGACAAACAGGAAAAACGGCATTTAGCCTGGTAAAGGAATTGCGTAGTGGTTGGCGGGCCTTCTGGTACAACACCACTGCTAAAGCGTTTAAAATAAGCATCAAAGAAGAGTTTCATCCTGAATATATCCACGAGGATTACCTGATTGAGGATATTTTGCAACGCGCATTTGCAGCGGAGAAACTGGAAAGACAGAAATCAGTGCTGGACTATGACTATGCGCTTTTAAGCAATAAATGGAAAAACACATCTTCCCCAAAAAAGGAATGACCTTTATTCTTTTGATTTCTTTCCAAAAAGTGCGTCCATAAAAATCTTCATGGAATAAAAGCCCAAGGAGATTGCGGTTATGGCCAGAATGATTCCAATGATCAAAACCGGAATGTATGCAGGGTGGTCCTCATTCTTAAAGGCTTGATAAATCGTAAAAGGGGCGAGGAACATTACCCCTGCCGTATACCCTAAAAATTTAATGCCCTTGACCAAAAGTTTCTTATCCGTTCGCATAAAGACTAAAGTAATTATATTGTTTTATATTAAATCCATATAAAACAACTTTAAATAGCCGAATTCCATGAAAAAAATGTTGATTTGTTTAGTAGGAATTACCTTGTTTGTCAACTGTAAAAACTCCACAAAAATTGAGACCAGCTTTAGGGATTTAAATGGAAACGGTTCTTTAGATGTTTATGAAGATATCGACCAGCCTCTTCAAGACAGAGTGAACGATTTGATTTCGCAAATGACGATTGAAGAAAAAGCGGGTTTAATGTTCAACGCCAGATGGGGAGTGGAGATGGGACAAAGTGTTTATGTTGCGGATTCTTTAATTTCAAAGGTAAACATAAGTCATATCAACATGCCAGGGTTGGCTACCCCAAAGGCAAATTTGGAACTTAACAATCGACTGCAGAAAATTGCGGAAAATACACGCCTTGGGATTCCAGTAACCTTTTATTCAGACCCAAGGCATAGTCTACGATTCAATGAAGCTGCTGGGGAAAATCGATTTCATTCAAGATGGCCTTCCGAACTTGGTTTTGGAGCTATAGGTGATGCCGATTTGATAAAGGAGTTTGGAGATATTTCACGGCAAGAGTACAAAGCGTTGGGGATTAGACTGGCACTACATCCCATAGCCGATTTGGCTACCGAACCGCGATGGTATCGGGTCTATACTACTTTTGGGGAAGATGCTGATTTAAGTGCTAAATTAACCAAAGCCTATATTAAAGGTTTTCAAGGAGAAAAATTAGGAACACACAGCGTACTCACCATGACGAAACATTTCCCTGGAGGTGGTCCGCAAAAAGATGGTATGGATTCCCATTTTGATACTGGGAAAGAACAAGTTTACCCTGGAGGAATGTTTGATTATCATCTCATACCTTTTACGAAAGGAGCATTGCCAGCAGGAACCGCTCAGTTGATGCTTTACTACGGCCAACCAATAGGTGTAACGGAAGAAGAAGTTGCCTTCGGTTTTAACAAGGAGATTGTTACGGATTTACTAAGGAAAAAACTAGGTTTTAATGGGGTTGTATGCACTGATTGGGTCTTAATAAATGATAATCCGGCGAAACCTGCTTCGGCGTGGGGGGTAGAGCATCTTTCACCCAAAGAAAGAGTTAAGAAAATAATTGATGCAGGTGTGGATATGTTCGGAGGTGAGAGTTGCGCTGAATTGGTTGTAGAGTTGGTCAAGGAAGGTAAAATAAGCGAGTCAAGACTTGACGAATCCATCAGAAGAGTTTTGCATGACAAATTCGTTTTAGGGTTGTTTGATAATCCTTATTTAGTTCCAGAGAATTTGGAGATTTTTGAAAACGAATCTTACAAAGAGAAAGGAAAGGAAGCCCAACGTAAATCTTTAGTTCTATTGAAAAATGAAAATAAAATTTTACCATTGTCAAAAGGTATAAAGGTATTTGCCAAAGGAATTGATTCTTTGGCTATAAAAAACTATGCGACAATTGTTGATACTCCCGAAGAAGCAGATGTCATAATATTAAAGTTTGGTACTCCTTTCACACCGGTTGAGAGCCCAAGGTATTTTCTGCAGCGAGTTTTTCAAGAAGGTAGATTGGATTTTCCAACTGAGGAGAAGAATGCAATGTTAGAGTTAATCAAAACAAAACCGACTATTTCGATATTTACAATGCATCGTCCGGCCGTAATTCTGAAGATAAATAAGGCCACCAAGGGCTTGATTGTGGATTTTGATTGCCAGGATGAGATTTTGATGGAGTTGGTTTTTGGAGAATTTGTTCCTTCCGGAAAGCTCCCAGTTGAAATTCCTTCCAGTATTGAAGCAGTCGAATCTCAATTGGAAGACGTACCCAAGGATTCAGAAAAACCTCTATATCCTTTTGGATTCGGAATGACCTATAATTAAATCCAAAATAAAACTAATTTAAAGAGTGATTTTTTTAATACTGATAGGTGCAATTTTCTTTATCATTCTAGCTACGGTCCGCTTTAAAATGCATCCGGTGTTGTCTTTGACAATTGCTGCCGTCGCTGCAGGTCTCTTTTTAGGTATGTCGCCGGCTGATGTTGTTAAAAGTATGGGTGAAGGTCTAGGGAAGACACTTTCAGGTATAGCTTTGGTTATAGCCTTTGGAAGCATTATTGGCATTTACCTTGAAAAAACAGGTGCCACACAGATTTTAGCGCGAACGATTCTGAAACTGGTTGGAGACAAGAAATCCCCCATGGCCATTAACCTTGCTGGTTTTGTGGTTTCCATTCCTGTTTTTTGCGATTCCGGTTTTATCATACTTTCAAGATTGAACAAAGCATTGAGCCAAAAAAGCGGGGTTCCCGTTTTGGTCTTTGCCATTGCTTTATCCACAGGTTTATATGCTGCCCATGTTTTTGTTCCTCCAACTCCGGGACCTCTGGCCGCTGCGGCCATTTTGGAAGCTGACCTTGGCTTGGTTCTGTTGATGGGATTGGGCGTTGCCATTCCAGTTTCGCTTACTGGATACTTATGGGCTACATTTTCTGGGAAATCCTTGAAGCAATCCGCTGTTGAGAAGAAAATGGTTAGGGAAGAACCTGTTGAAGCGCTTTCACTGAGTCCTTTTCAGGCTTTTTTGCCCCTTTTGGTGCCTATACTGTTGATTGCAATGAAATCCATTGTTAACCATCCGAGTTATCCTTTGGGAGAGGGATATATTTTTTTAGTTCTCGATTTTATTGGAAATCCAATTCTAGCCCTGTTGATTGGTGTCTTTTTTGCCTTTGGATTGGCCAGAAAAGTTCCAAACGCCAAAAAGTCCGATTGGGTCCCAGAAGCTTTGAAACAAGCAGGTTCCATTGTATTGATAACAGGTGCCGGCGGGGCTTTTGGAGCTGTTCTTCGAACCGTTGATATTGCAGAAGTCTTCAATCTAAGCTCCATTTCTGGTTGGGGCAGCCTTCTTATTATTTTTGCCATAGCTGCTACTTTAAAAACAGCGCAAGGTTCTTCCACGGTGTCCATAATTACCACTTCGGCCATAGTGGCTCCTTTGTTAACAAGTTTTGGTTTGGTTTCAGAAGCGGATAAAGCTCTTGTTGTATTGGCAATAGGTGCCGGAGCCATGACGGTTTCACACATTAATGACAGTTACTTTTGGGTGGTGTCCCAATTTTCCAATATGGAAGTAAAAACTGCTCTAAAAGGATTCACTCTAGCTACGTTCATACAAGGCTTAACGGGTTTGATAGCTTTAATGATTCTACATTTAATACTTTCTTAAGTAACTCATTCTATTGTCAAGCTCTGGGTAAACTCCTGGACTACCGCGAAATATCCTAGTGGAAAAAGATCGGGTTGGCTAACGTTATCCACTACGGTTATGTTATCCAAATCTGTAATATCAAAAATATTTCCACGGGCCGTTGCAACAGGTGTGTCAAATATGCCTCCATCATCTTCGGTCTGCTCTATCAATAGATTCATATAATTATGAAAATCAAGGTCTGCCCCAAGAATACTTACATTGATTTCATCTCCGGGATTAAGCGTCGTTTGATAGAAGTATGAAAATTGGAACTGTTCCCCCTGAAAAAATTGATCGTCCACTACTTGGAACTCTCCAAACCCAAAATCAAATACGTAATAGTTGGTCATTTCTGGGTTATCCGTAAAGGTCACCTTGACCTCGGTATCATCCTCATCAAATAGGGTTTCGGTACCTTGAACTAGCTCATCAATCTGAGTTGTAGGGGAGTAGGTGGTTCGAGCAAAGTATCTTCTGTTTTCGTGTTCCAATTGTAGAATCAACTCCCCTTCAGTAAAAAAATCGGTATTTTTTATGCCTTCATAAATCCCTGTGTTCGGCTCAGTTTCGGTCAATAGGATAACATTGGCATCGTTTAAGGTTGGCGCATCAAGATTGATAATGTTGATATCGGAAAGCTGGGTAACCGGATTAGTTTCAAAAAAAGAACTTGTCAAGGCGACTTTCACTCTTGCCGTTGTGAATTCTTGGGATTCGTCTACCCTTATAATTGCATCTATAACCAATCTGATTTCCGTCTCAGGCAAGTCTACATCTATAACATCTTCACAGGAAATGAAGAGCAGGATGATAAATGTAAACGCTAAGTTTCTCATTGATCAAAACTTGAAGTTATAGGTGACCGAGGGTATGATACCAAAAATAGAGGTCCTCAATGCCTCATTCCGTCCCGTATCTTCATTTTCCCGAAAGTTAATTGAAGCAGCATTCATACGATTATAAACATTGTAAATACTAAATACCCATTCCGATTGCACTTTTTTTCTTTTGTTACGCTTTGGTGTTAAGGTAGCGGAAATATCTAAACGATGGAAATCGGGTAAACGTTCTTGGTTACGAAGTCCAAAAAATGGCACGGTCAAACCTTGAAATTCAAATTGACCTTCAGGGAAATTGGTAGGTTGGCCGGTTTGATAAATAAAATTAGCATTGAAATTCCATTTTTCAGAAGCATCATAACTTGCGAAAACAGATATATCATGGGTTTTGTCAAAAGGAGTACTATACCATTCTCCAAAATTAATACCTGTCTCCAAATTGGATCTACCATTATCAAAAGGCAACGTTCTTCCCGGGGTTCTTTGTTCAGACCTTGATAAGGTGTAAGCCAACCATCCTTTGAAAACACCCTCGTTTTTTCTTAGCAACAATTCCAATCCATAAGCCCTAGCCTCTCCATTTAGTATTACTTGCTCTATGGCATCGTTTGCAATAAGGTCCGCTCCATCAATATAATCTATCCTATTTTGGATATCCTTGTAAAATGCCTCAACTTCCAAAGAAAACTCACCTTCATTGATGTCTCGAAAATACCCAACGGCATATTGGTCCAACAGTTGTGGTTCAACAAATGGACCACTAGGAGTCCATACATCCAAAGGAGTAGGGGAGTTGGTGTTGGAAAGTAGATGTAGATATTGGGCCAAACGTGTATAGCTTGCCTTAATAGAGCTCTTGCCCTGAAAATTATACGCCAAAGATACTCGGGGTTCCAAGTTCGTGAAATTGTCTAAGCTGCCACCTCTTCCAGGATTGATGGTATCAATTGGGACAGCTTCTCTGTATACCAATAGAAATGGATCAAATATGACTGGATTATCGTTTTCGTAAACAAAAAGTTCGTCTTGTCCTAAGCGATTGAAATGACTGACTCTCAACCCATAGTTCAAGCTCAATTGTTCACTGACTTTATGCTCTACGCTTACATACGCAGCAGTTTCATTGGCATACTTTTTTGTGAGTTGGTCCTCAACAATTCCAGAGTCTTCCCGATTAGGTTTTATCTTTCCAGGATTAAAAACGTAATAGATGTTATTCAAGCCATAATCCAAGGTAATCTTATCATTGAGGTAATGCTTAAGGTCATATTTTAAGTTAAAGTTTTGAATACCTGAATCCCATTCGAAACCAACAAAATCAAGCTCCAAACCGTAGAAATAGTCCGAATAAATTACAGAAAGGTTAGAAAACAATTTGTCCGAAAAAAGATGGTTCCATCGAAAATTGCCCACAGCATTCCCATATACATTGACAAAACTATCGTTAATACTGAACAAATCCCGACCGAAGTAACCAGATAAGAAAATACTGTTCCGTTCGTTAATTCTGTGATTTATCTTGGTATTCAAATCATAGAAATATGCTCTATTGTCTATATCGAACAAAGGAAGGAACAAATGGGCATACGAAGCCCTACCACCAATTAGAAATGCAGTCCTGTCTTTATCAATAGGTCCTTCAACAAGTAATCTACTTGCCACCGCACCTATACCTCCACTTACCTTGAGTTCTTTACTGTTTCCCTCTTTTTGGAAAATATCCAGCACCGAGGATACGCGTCCTCCATATCTCGCAGGAATTCCTCCTTTGAACAATTTTACATCCTTAATGGCATCTGGATTAAAAACAGAAAAGAAACCAAACAAGTGGGATGAATTGAAAACTATGGCTTCATCCAAAAGAATAAGATTTTGGTCAGCCGCCCCACCTCGAACATTGAATCCAGAAGAGGCTTCTCCCGCATTGGTAACTCCGGGTAATAATATCAAAGATTTTATGACATCAGCCTCCCCTAAAACCACAGGAATTTGCTTTATTGTCTGCGAAGACAGGCTGTTTACACTTATCTGTGGTTTTTTGATATCCAATCTTTCCACATCATCCGTTACCACTACTTCATCCAATTCGGACATTTCCTCAACTAGGCGAAAGTCTTTTTTGATATCTTCCGTTAGGTTGACACTCTCCCTAACATCCTGAAAACCCAAATAACTAACAATAACCTCGTATTCCCCTTGGGGCAAAGTAATTGAATAAAAACCGTACTCGTTGGTGGTAACCCCGGTCCTTAGCTCTGGAAATACTATTGTTACCCCAATTAATGTTTCATTACTTGAAGCTTCGGAAATGGTTCCACTCAATGTGAATTTCTCCTGTGCGCTGACTATGGTAAATGTTATAAAAAAAAGGAGTGACAAGCATTTCCTCGAAAGATGGACATGGTTCATGAAGAAGCTAATGGATAGACGTTTTCCTAGATTCATTTTATTCGGTAACGGTAATAAATCGAGCATCGAATTCACTGATAGCAAAATATCCAAATGGGAACCTATCACTATTTGTGGTATTGACTATATTTCCTTTTATCGTAGCTGGGGGAGTTGCAAATGGCCCCCCGCCATTTTCACCAGATTGAGTGAGTACAAGTTCAGCGTAGGTAGCAAACTCTTTATCAATGCCAAAAAGTGTAATAGGCAGTAGGTCACCTGGCTCAACATCTTCATAGAAATATGAGAATGTAATTTCGCTATCCTGAAAAAACTCATCTTCAATCACCAAAAAATTATCAAACCCAAAGGAAAACAGATAGTTGTTACGCTCACCTGAAATGTCGGTAAATGTAATAATTACTTCCGTTTCTTCTTCTTCGTCAAAAAGAAAACCATCACCTTGAACGACATTGTCAATGGTAGGAGATGAATTTAGTCTTTCAACCGCGGAATATGTTTCACCATCGTATAAAATAGTCAAGGTATAGTCTCTGTCAAACTGCAATGTTGGGAATCCTGTGGAGAAAACGCCAGGCTCACTCTCGGTGAGTGGAAAAACCTCTCCGGTTTGTTCATCGGTTATGGTAACCGAAGCATTTTCCGCCGGGGGTACTTCATCATCAAAAAATGGAGCCGTCAAGGTAAGTCTTACCTCTCCAACCGTTATCGGGTCTCCGTTGCTCGCGTTGAATCCAATGAGTGCATCAACAACCAGTCTGGGTTCGGAAGTGGGTAATTCGACATCAATTACATCCTCACAGGAAAAAAAGAGTAGTGCGGTCGCAATGAAAAGCGAGACTTTACGCATTAAACGTGCAATTTTATGAAGGTCTAAAATAGACAATCATACTCGGAAAAAACACGGTTTAACAGTTTCTTAATCCTTAAAGGATGAATCTAGGACAAGGATTCCAAAATGCCGTTGAAGGTGTTACTAGGTCGCATTGCTTTTGATGCCAATTCCGGTTCTGGCAAATAGTATCCACCAATGTCCATTGAGGAGCCTTGTGATTCAATAAGCTCTTTGTCAATGACATCTTGGTTGGAATCAAGTTGGTTAAAGACATTGCCGAAAATTTGCTTCAATTCCTCGTCTTTGTCCTGATTTGCCAATTCTTCTGCCCAATATAGACAAAGATAAAAATGACTACCACGGGTATCACGCTCGTTCACCTTTCGGGAAGGTGATTTATCGTTTTCCAGAAATTTTTCAGTAGCATTGTCCAAAGTTTCTGAAAGAATCAAAGCTTTCTTATTCCCGTTCTTCTCGGCGAAGTGCTCCAAGGATACTCCCAGAGCTAGGAACTCGCCCAAGGAATCCCATCTCAAATGGCCTTCTTCCAAGAATTGTTCTACGTGTTTGGGTGCTGAACCTCCTGCACCAGTCTCAAACAAACCTCCTCCGTTCATCAACGGAACAATTGAGAGCATTTTGGCACTGGTTCCAACTTCAAGGATAGGGAATAGGTCCGTCAAATAATCCCGAAGCACATTTCCAGAAACAGAAATCGTGTCTTTCCCATCTTTTATTCGCGCCAGCGTGAACTTGGTCGCTTCAATAGGTGAAAGAATATGAATATCCAATCCTTCCGTATCGTGTTCCCTTAGATAGGTATTTACTTTTTCTATTAGTTGAGCATCATGAGCTCTTTCTTGATCTAACCAAAAAACAGCAGGCGTTTGTGTGGCACGAGCTCTACCAACTGCTAATTTTACCCAGTCCTTAATCGGGGCATCCTTTACTTGGCACATTCTCCAAATATCACCTTCATCGACACCATGCTCTAAAAGGATTTCGTCAGTAGAATCATGTACTACTCGTACTTTTCCTGAGGATGGGATTTCAAAGGTTTTATCGTGCGAACCATATTCCTCAGCCTTTTGGGCCATCAGTCCTACGTTAGGTACGGTTCCCATTGTAGTCGGGTCAAATGCTCCGTGCTCTTTACAAAAATCAATAGTGGCCTGATAAATTCCAGAATAGCTACTATCGGGAATAACTGCCTTAGTGTCCTGAAGTTTTCCGTCTTTATCCCACATTTTTCCAGAATTTCGAATCATGGCAGGCATGGAAGCATCAATAATCACGTCACTAGGTACGTGAAGATTGGTTATTCCCTTATCTGAATTCACCATGGCCAAATCCGGACCGTTTTCGATGGCGTCCGAAATGGACTTTTCTATCTCCTTACGTTTGTTTTCAGGTAATTCCTGTAGTTTTTCAAAAAGTGTTTCCAAACCGTTATTTGGATTTACACCTAAGGTTTTGAACGTGTCTGCATGTTTTGAAAAGACTTCTGAAAAATAGGTCTCCAGGGCATGACCAAAAATGATGGGGTCTGATACCTTCATCATAGTGGCCTTGAAATGAAGGGAAAGTAATAAACCTTTACTTTTGGCATCTTGGACTTCTGTTTTAAGGAAATCTACCAAAGCCTTTTTGCTCATCACCGTGGCGTCGATTATTTCACCTTTTTGAAGGGATACCTTTTCTTTAAGAATTGTCTTCTCTCCATTATCGCCCACCAACTCAATTCTCACATCTTGGGCATGTTGAAGAGTCAAAGATTTCTCATTGTTTCTAAAATCCCCATGGGTCATCGTTGCGACATGGGTCTTGGAGTCTGTAGACCATGCACCCATGGAGTGTGGGTTTTTTTTGGCATAGTTCTTTACGGCTTTTGGAGCCCTTCTATCCGAATTTCCTTCCCGTAGTACCGGGTTTACTGCGCTACCCTTTATTTTATCGTATCTGGATTTTACTTCCTTTTCTTGGTCATTCTTCGGGTTGTCGGGGTAGTCCGGAAGGGCAAACCCCTTGCTTTGTAGTTCCTCTATGGCCTCTTTAAGCTGTGGAATGGAAGCGCTTATGTTTGGAAGTTTAATAATATTGGCCTCTGGCGTTTTGGCCAATTCACCAAGAACGGACAAATCATCCGTAATTCTCTGTTCTTCTTTCAAAAAATCAGGAAAAACGGCTAAAATTCTGCCAGCCAGAGAAATATCTTTGGTTTCAATAGTTATATCGGCTGTTTGTGTGAATGCTTTTACAATGGGTAGGAAGGATAAGGTTGCCAAAGCAGGAGCTTCGTCTGTTTTGGTATAAAAAATATTGGCCATATAGGTGTAATTATTCGAGGGTGCAAATATACAATGTTATGGCTATTTTATGACTATTGGATACGTAGTCGGAGTTAAAATAATTCTAAGAAAATAAGGAAGGTGCAAAACAAACAAAAGCCATATCTATGTAGAACATAGATATGGCTTTCTGAAAAGGGCCATTAGACTTTAAACTTACGTTTCCGCAAATTTGCAACCATTGATTGCATCCTTTGCCCCCTTTGACGTTTACTCAACACTAAATGCCTTTAATTTTTCAACTAAACAACATCTAAAGAGTTTGTCTGTTGCTCCAAGATTCTATCAAGAAAGAATTTGCATTCCTTCCGCACATAAAATCTATTTATTTTCTCTTTGCGACCAGCCAAAGCGTATCACAATTCGAAATTCTTTTTGAGATCAGTAGTGTTACTAATTTAAAAGAGAAACAACAAATTTTAAAGAACGTCAGACTTTAAAAAGAAATAAGAATTTGATTAACTCTCCTTCATATTTCTTTGACTAAATTATCATAAAGGTTGAAAAATCCAAATTTTATAACCGTTTAAAAATCAACAATATATAAACCATGGTTATTAACAATTGTTCATAAGAAAAGGGCACCCTTTCGAGCGCCCTTTACAATTAGGTAACATGGAGAATTTTCTATCCCCTGATTTCTTTGATACGTGCTTTTTTACCGGTCAATCCTCTGAAATAGAAAATTCTGGAGCGACGTACTTTTCCTTTCTTATTCACTTCAATTCTTTGAAGAGCTGGCATGTTGATTGGGAAAATACGTTCCACGCCAACGGTTCCTGACATTTTTCTAATGGTAAATGTTTCGGTGGCACCGGTTCCTCTTCTCTGAATCACAACTCCTTTAAAGAACTGTGTACGAGTTTTTTCACCTTCCTTAATTTCATAATAAACAGTGATGGTGTCTCCAGAAGAGAAATCTGGAAAATCCTTTTTTTGGATAAACTCGTCTTCAATAAATTTTACTAAAGATTCCATGGGTCTTTTTTTGTGATTTAACAAAGTCAACTTT
This sequence comes from Flagellimonas meridianipacifica, assembly GCF_003001695.1. Classification (GTDB taxonomy): domain Bacteria; phylum Bacteroidota; class Bacteroidia; order Flavobacteriales; family Flavobacteriaceae; genus Flagellimonas; species Flagellimonas meridianipacifica. Next base: position 902,853 of record NZ_PVYX01000002.1, read on the forward strand.
CACGCCTTTCGTCAGAGGTTGATTTTGAGAGTGCAAAAGTACCATTTTCTTAGGAATACCCAAGTGAAAATCAAATGTTTTTGGAATCGTTCCCTTTTTTTACGTATCCGATTATGAAAAGTAAGAGTCCTATCGCGAACAGCATATGTGGAATTTGATTGACAATACTAAAGATAGCATTGAATTTGACTAAATCCTCAGCCCCCTGTCTAGCTACCAAAGTGCTCCCAAAAAGTGAAAATCCGTAGAAGAGCACAGTAAGTAGGCTGCCTATAAACATAAGACCCGCGGCCAGACTTCTTTTTTTAAACAACAATATTCCTGTCGCAACAATGACCACTAGTTGAAGAATTGTACTGATTACTCCACCGGTCAGATATAGAATTTCATAATCTTTCATATCATTTCAATAAATCGGGTCTTTTTTCTTGGGTTTTTTGCAACGCTTGCTCTTCTCTCCACTCGTCTATTTTGGGCGTGTTTCCACTAAGCAAAATTTTAGGTACTTCCATTCCCTTGTACTCGGCAGGTCTAGTGTACACGGGCGGAGCTAAAAGATTGTCCTGGAAAGTATCGGTCAATGCAGAAGTTTCGTCATTCAATACACCTGGAATTAAGCGTATTACTGCATCGCAAAGAATGGCTGCCCCCAATTCACCACCAGAAAGTACGTAGTCGCCAACTGAGATTTCTCTTGTAACAAACTTATCCCTAACACGCTGGTCCACTCCTTTATAATGACCGCAAAGCATGATTACGTTCTGTTTCAGCGAAAGCTGATTGGCTATGCCTTGGTTCAGTGTGTCGCCATCTGGGGTCAAGTAGATAATCTCATCATAATCCCTTTGCTCCGTTAGCATGGAAATGCATCTATCAATGGGTTCAATCATCAAAACCATACCTGCCCCACCGCCAAATTGATAATCATCCACTTGTTTGTAGTTACCCTGTCCATAGTCCCTTAAGTTGTGAAGATGGACTTCCACAATGCCTTTGTCAATCGCCCTTTTTAGAATGGAAGCTTCAAATGGACTTTTCAATAGCTCGGGTAATACGGTAATGATATCTATCCTCATAATGGAATGGAAATGTTAAACGCCCGATGGGTTTGGATTGGTCCAAAAATAGTGTAAGTAGGATTTATCAAGTTCCCATTCCAAGGTTTCATACAATTTTTGTGCTGGATTGTCCAATGCAGTTTCCAAAGCCAATCCTTTAAAACCTTCTTTTTTACAAAATAATTGGGCATGCTCAAGTAGGGCTTTACCAACCCCTTTGTTTCTATGATTGGAAGCCACATACAAATCATTAAGTATGTAGAATGGCATTAGGGAAACTGATGAAAATGTCTTGTAGAGTTGGGTGAACCCTAGCGGTTCTCCTTTGCTTTGGGCTAAAAACAATTTATTTTCATTCCGACCAAAACGTTCATTTAAAAAGGTTCGGGCAGCTTCCAAGTCAGAGGGTTGTCCATAAAAGATACGATATGCATCAAATAAGGGTACTATACTTTCTAAATCCTTCTGGCTTGCGGTTTTTATCTCCATGGGGCAAATGTAGTCAATTCACCATTCTGCATTCATCATCAGAACCGGTTTTACCTTTCGGTGAAGTTTTGAGTTTGTCCTTTCTAAAAAGTTCCGTTAAATAGTTAATTGTGGTCTATGAAATATTTTGGGAAGTGAACTGGATTAACTCTGTTTGGATGATTTGATTGGGGAGGTCAAACAAAAAAGCTTCCCGAAGGAAGCTTTTCACTATTTCTTTTGCTTATTGAGCTCATCCTGCAGTCTCCTACTTACCTTTTGTTCCCGTTCCAGTGCTTTTCGCCTGTGGTCTTCATATTCCTTTTCCAATTCGGCCAAAGCACTCTTAGCTTGTTGTGTTAGAAAATTGCTGTTTCTGAACTTATATACGAACAAGAAAAGGAGCAATGTCAGAATTGCGATAATGCCCCATACAATACCTTTATAAGTTCCCTTGCTCAAAAGAGCTCCAAAGAATGAAATGCTATCTTTTTCGTTGGTCACTTGGGTCAAATTACTTGTAGTTTCTTGGAGCTTGGCATTTAACCCATCAATTTCACTTGTATTTCCCTCTATGGTTGAAGTGAGTTGTCTTATTGAAGCATTGGCTGTATTGATGGAATCGAAGATGCTTTTTTTAATTCTGTTCAAATCAGTTAACCGGACGACCTCGTAGCGAATTCCGTTTGCACTATAATTTCCTGACTTCTTTTCCAAAGCTTGAAATTGGGAAACAAGACTCTGACTCTCTTCAGTAGAATCGGATTGCTGTGCATTGATTGTAATAAAACTAAAAAGTAAAAGGGTGGTTATGAACAAACAAGAACGCTTCATGGTGTGTTTATAAGTTAATTTAGATTGAGGGTAGGGCGAATTTACGGTAATAAACCAAAAATCAAAAAACAGTTAGGCCTTTTTTTCCTAACCCCTAAAGAATGTTTAGTAATACGTATACCTTCTTACCTTAGAAATGTACTTCGCCAACCTGATTACTTGATGCGAATACCCATATTCGTTGTCGTACCAGATATAGAGAACCAAGCTTTTACCATCTGCAGAGACCAAGGTAGCCTTACTGTCATAAATAGAAGGTGCGGAGGCTCCCACGATATCTGAAGAAACCAATTCATTGCTCAAGGAATACTTAATCTGTTCCACTAAATCTCCCTCCAAGGCGTATTTTTTAAGAATGGTGTTTACGCTGTCAATTGAAGTTTTGGTTTTTACCTCCAGATTCAAAATAGCCAATGAGCCGTTGGGTACCGGCACTCGAATTGCATTTGACGTAAGCTTACCCTTTAATCCAGGCAAAGCTTTTGCCACGGCAGCTCCAGCTCCTGTTTCGGTAATGACCATGTTAAGCGCGGCAGCACGCCCTCTTCGATATTTCTTGTGCATGTTGTCCACAAGGTTTTGATCATTAGTATAGGCATGGATGGTTTCAATATGCCCTTTTTTGATGCCCAAAGAATCCTCGATGACCTTTAATATGGGGGTAATGGCATTGGTAGTGCAAGAAGCTGCGGAATAGATTTTCGTTTTATCAGGATCAAATTCCTTTTGGTTGACCCCATGAACTATGTTGGGTACCTCTTTTCCCGGAGCCGTGAGCAAGACTCTTCCAGCGCCTTTGGCTTCCAAATGTCTTGACAAAGCGGCCATATCTCTAAATGCTCCCGTATTATCAATAATCAAGGCGTTGTAGATACTGTATTTGGTATAATCTATGCTTTCAGGGGTATCTGCACTAATAAACTTCACCGTGGTCCCATTTATGATAAGGGCTTCGTTTTCAGCATCCACATCCACCGTTCCCATAAACTGACCGTGCACTGAGTCTGTCTTAAGCAAAGCAGCTCTTTTTTCAAGAACTTCCTCTGACAAAGCACCTCTAACCACAACCGCCCTTAACCGAAGCTGACTACCACGGCCCGTTTTGGTCATGAGCTCCCTAGCCACTAAACGCCCGATTCTTCCAAAACCATATAAAACTACATCTTTGGGCTTAATCTCCTTGGAAGCTTGAGCATCCTTTAATTTATCAAGTACAAATGCCTTTACGTTAAGATGTGTGTTTTCATCAGAGTGATATTCGTAAGTCAGTTTTCCAATATCCAACTTGGCAGGAGGGAGGTTAATATCATTTATGGCTCTTAAGATTTCAACCGAATCAAAAATGGATATGGGTTTTTGTACAAATTCTCCAGCATATTCATGCAGATTAATGATGTCACTTACATTCTTGTCAATAATCTGATTTTTGAAAAGTACGACCTCTATGGCTTTGTCATACCAAAGGTCGCTGATGATTTTAATGAATTCTGTTGTAGCTTTTCTTCTATCGGCCTGAAAGGCAAGTTCTTTTTCGTAGGAACGGATGTCGCTCATCTTTAGGTTGTGTATTTAGAAATTTTCGGCAAAATTAGATATTTCAAACGTTTTCGTGAAACCTTTTTTCCATAAAAAAACACCCAAAAAAGGGTGTCTTTTTATTTGTATTTTTTTAATGCCTATTGCAAAATCAAACGTTCTTTTTCACCATTTTTGTTTATCATGGTGAAACTGGTTCGTCCATATCTGGATATTTCACTGAATACTTCTTTGGCATCATCGATATTTGTTATTTCCTTACCATCCACCTCGGTGATAACTTTGTCCCTTAAGTCATATCTGCTGTAACCTTCGGGGACATCAATTATTTTTACACCCTCCTTCACACCAAATTCTTTTACATCTTCTTTGGAAAGGTTCTTAACCGTAAAATAGGTCACGGGCAGTGTAATAATCTCTTGCTTTTTTAGTCGCACACTTTTGGTAAGCCGTTGCCCATTTCTATCCACCATAACTTCTATAACATCCCCTGGTCTTTTGGAAGAAATATACCCAGTCAGTTCAGAAAACTTGCGCACCAAAATGTTATCAACTTTTTTAATGACATCTCCTTCTTTTAATCCAGCTTCAGAAGCACCAGATTCTTCTGTTATTTCGGAAATATACACGCCTTCAATTTCTTCGAGGCCCAATTCAGTTGCGATTTCAGTATTCAAATCACCTCCTCTAATACCCAAAAGACCTCTTTGTACGTTACCAAACTCCATTAAATCCTCAATCACTTTTTTAGCAATATTACTGGGTACCGCAAAAGCGTAGCCAACATAAGAACCTGTTTGTGAGGTTATTGCAGTGTTGATACCAATCAAATCTCCATTAGTGTTTACAAGTGCGCCTCCACTGTTTCCTGGATTGACGGCTGCATCGGTTTGGATAAACGACTGTCCTCTTCCCAAAGAACGTGCTTTTGCACTTACAATTCCCGCAGTAACGGTAGAGGTCAAGCTAAACGGATTTCCCACAGCAAGCACCCATTCGCCCACCTTGGCATTATCAGAATCACCAAAGGCAAGATAGGGCAGAGCTTCATCAGCGTTGATTTTTAGCAAAGCAATATCGGAGTCTTTATCGGCTCCAATTACTTTGGCCTCATATGTTTTCTTGTTGTTCAGGGTAACCTCAAGTTGACTTGCGTTGGCAATAACATGATTGTTGGTTACGATAAAACCGTCAGGAGAGATGATTACTCCAGAACCCGTTCCTATTTGGGGAGTCTGCTTTCTTTCAAATCCGTAGAAAAAATCGGAGAGACTGTTCCCGGAGCCCTTGCTAATGGTCAAGTTTTTTACGTGTACCACCGAGTTCACCGTTTTTTCTGCCGCAAGGGTAAAATCAACTTCATTTATTCCTGCACCTTTAGGTGAGGTACTTAAACTACTTGTACTGATAAAAGGGGTCCCTTGTGTGTTCTCAACTATTTTATACGTGTCTTTTTCAAAAAATATTATGTACGTCCCTAAAGTAATTGCTCCTGCAAATAGGGAAACCAAAAATAAACCTGCAATTTTCTTCATAATTCAATAAATATTTAACATTTGGCTTTAACAAAATTAAATTAATTCACTTTTGAGTTGACCGGTTTAACTCCCTTTTAACTACAAAAATTTCCCTAAAGAAATGCCCTATATTTGTTCTTTTGAACGCAAGTATGAAGGCCGAATTTTATAAATATCAAGGAACCGGTAATGACTTTGTCATGATAGACAATCGTCAAGACATTTTCCCCAAAAACAATACCAAGCTTATAAGCCAACTTTGCGATAGGAGATTTGGTATAGGGGCTGATGGTCTTATCCTTTTGGAAAATGACAAATTGTCCGATTTCATAATGGTATACTATAATTCAGATGGAAGCCAGAGCCTTTGTGGCAATGGTGGGCGTTGTGCCGTGGCTTTTGCGCACTTTTTGGGCATGATTGATAAAGAAACCTCTTTTAACGCTATTGATGGTTTGCACTATGCTTCCATTGACGGAGATATCGTCAATCTTAAGATGGGGAATGTTGATGAGGTAAAGGAAAAACCTACCTACAGTTTTTTGGATACAGGGTCGCCGCATCATGTACAGATTGTGGAGGATTTGGAAGAGGTTGATGTTAAAAGGGTAGGAGCCAAACTCAGATATGGTATGTATGGCAAAACGGGAAGTAATATCAACTTCGTTTCAGAATCAAAGGATGGTGCCTTTAATGCCCGCACATATGAACGTGGTGTTGAGGATGAGACCCTCTCATGTGGGACTGGGGTGACCGCTGTTGCCATTGCGATGCACAAAATGGGGAAAACAGAATCGAATACGGTATTTATAAATATGCCCGGAGGAAAATTGACGGTGAGTTTTGATACGCAAAATGGGTCTTACTCCAATATTTTTCTAAAAGGTCCCGCAAAACAGGTATTTAAAGGAGAAGTGGAATGGTAAACTTGAAGGGAACCCGAATTAAACTTAGGGCGCTTGAGCCTTCGGACCTCGATTTTCTCTATCAGCTGGAAAACGACACCTCCATCTGGGAAATCAGTGGTACTACCAAACCATATTCGAAAAAGGTTCTACAGTCTTACCTAGAAAACGCCCATCTGGATATTTATGAGGTGAAGCAGTTGAGGTTGTGCATATGTGATGCAGATGATGTTTGTTTGGGTTTGATTGATTTGTTTGATTTTGACCCAAAAAATGCAAGAGCCGGTATAGGCATTGTCATTTCAAATCCAGAAAATAGAAACAAGGGGATTGGGGCAGAAGCTATTTCGCTTTTTTGTGAGTATGCTTTTTCAACGCTCCATCTGCATCAGATTTACGCCAACATCTTGGAGGATAACAAAAGGAGTATCAATCTATTCACCAAGCTCGGGTTTGAAGTCATTGGAACTAAAAAAGGATGGGTACGAACACGTGAAGGCTTTAAAAATGAAATCATGTACCAAAAATTGAATCCTTATGTACATTAAAAAAATACTTTGGGCAGTAGCCATTCTTGGCTTGGTTATCTGTGGTTTTGTTGTTTATCAAATTTACTCTGCCATTTTCAGCCCTAATACCCAGTTCAATAATGAAACGGCTTATGTTTTCATTCCCACGGATGCTACATTCTCTGAGGTGACTCAGCAATTGGAACCTCTATTGAAGGATATAACTTCTTTCGAAGCAGTGGCAAAGCGCAAAGGGTATTTGGATAATATTAAAGGAGGAAAATTCCCATTGACACCAGGAATGAACAACAATGAGATTATCAATTCCCTAAGAAGCAATAATACTCCGGTACGTGTTTCTTTCAATAACCAAGAATCTCTTGCTTCTTTAGCAGGAAGAATAAGTGTGCAATTGGAGGCAGACAGCGTTCAATTGTACAATACTTTCAACAATTCAGCATTTTTAAACGAAAATGGGTTTTCGGACGACACCAAGTTAGCCATGTATCTTCCAAATACGTATGAGTTTTTCTGGAATACCTCGGCGGAAGGCTTCCGGGATAGAATGTTGGCGGAATATCAAAAGTTTTGGAACAAGGACCGTGTTGATAAGGCCAATTCCCAGAAACTAACCCCCTTACAAGTTATTTCCTTAGCTTCCATAGTTCAAAAAGAAACAGCCAAGGTGGATGAACGACCCAGGGTGGCAGGAGTATACCTGAATCGTATTGAAAAGGGAATTCTGCTACAGGCAGACCCTACCGTTATCTATGCCATAAAAAAGGAAACAGGAAATTATGATACAATTATCAAGCGTGTCTTATATCGGGATTTAGAAATTAACTCCCCTTACAATACCTATAAATATAAAGGTATACCCCCTGGACCTATTGCTATGCCAGATATTTCTTCCATTGATGCGGTCTTGAATCGTGAAAAACATGACTATCTCTTCTTTGTTGCCGATGTTTCGAACTTTGGATACCATAAGTTCGCCGAAACTTTAGCGCAACACAACCGGAATAAGGCTCAATACATTCGTTGGCTAAATGCCCAAAAAACCTACCGCTAGTACTCTTCACCGTTAATTTTCAACGATTTAACGTTATTTAGGGCCGATTTATGAAAATATTAGGAGCTTTAACCTTGTTAACAAAAAGTCTCCCACTATATTTGCCGGCCAAAATAAAATTTCGGTGCGTTAAGCATTGAAATCTTAAATATGTAAATTATGAAAAGATGGATTAGTTTTATTTTGCATCTTGCCATGATTGTCATTTTAACGAGTTTCGGCTCGTACTCGGTAACCAAGAAGGAATTCCCCAAAGTTCCTGACAACCTCCGAGTGACACTAGAAACTGAACCTACGGTTTCCAGCGAATTTGATTCGATAAGGGAAACTGCTATTGCTCCGCCCTTTTTGGGCAAATCGTACAACGGCTTCAAAGAAGCCTTGGCTTTTAAAGAGTCTCAAGGACGCTACCAAGTAGTTAATACTTTGGGATATCTTGGAAAGTACCAATTTGGACGAAGCACTTTGAAATTGATGGGTGTATATGACACCGACGATTTTTTGAATAACGCCTCACTTCAGGAAAGGGTTTTTGAAGTAAATGTGGCCCGGAACAAATGGATTTTGAGAAGGGACATTAAGCGGTTTAATGGTAAGCGCATCCGTGGCATCGAAATAACGGAATCGGGTATCATAGCAGCAGCTCACTTAGCGGGCGCAGGTAATGTGAAAAAGTACCTGAGGTCCTATGGTAAAAAGGATGTTGCCGACGCTTATGGAACTACAATTTCCTATTACATGAAGAGATTTGGAGGTTATGATGTTTCAGAGATTCATCAAAAACGTAACGCGAAAGTTTAAAACAAAAGCGTTCTTACAAATAGAGATAACCCGGTTTCAATTTTGATTCCGGGTTTTTTTATGCCTGAATAATGAAAATGGTGGGTCTTTTGTTCAAATCTATCGTCAATTCCTTCCATTCATGAACACTTTTTGTTTGGATAAATTCCGTGGGTAAGGTAATATCCGTAGCTATGCAAAGCCGTGTACTTTTTTGAAGGGTTTTGGTAAGTTCCGATAACAGTTTGTCATTCCTATAGGGAGTTTCCATAAATATTTGGGATTGCCCTGTTTCTCGAGAAAGGCGTTCCAGTCTTTTTATCATGGCTTTGCGTTCCGGGACTTCAATGGGCAGATATCCATTAAATGCAAAGTTTTGCCCATTCATACCACTTGACATCATTGCCATCAAAATAGAGGATGGTCCTACCAGCGGAACCACTTGAATTCGTTTCTCGTGTGCGATTCGCACTACATCCGCACCTGGGTCGGCAATTCCGGGACAACCTGCTTCAGATAACACACCTACATCATCCCCATGAATACAAGGGTCTAAAAATGAAGGGATAACAGCGGGGTCCGTGTATTTATTGATAGTCTCTATTTCTATATCTCCTTGGGATTTTCCTGGGCTTACCTTTTTGATGAACCTTCGAGCGGTTTTTTCATTCTCAACAATATAGTAGTCTATATTTTCAATGGTCCTTTTGATGGAAATGGGCAGCACTTCCAAAGGAGCATTGTCCCCCAAGGTGGTAGGTATTAAATAGACCTTCCCGGCGACCAAACTCGGACTGGGCTTGTTTTCCTCCATTTCAATCAAGTTTTTTTATGATTTCTTCGCAAGCTGACTCTATGAGCTGATACACTTTCTCAAAACCATCATCACCTCCGTAGTATGGGTCTGGGACTTCTTGGGGACCACTTTTCAATTCACTCAAAAGCAACTTTACCTTTTTTGCTTGATGCTCCGCAGTGGCCAAACCAAGAACGTTAGAAAAATTGCTTTTATCCATAACGTAAATGTGGTCAAACTCATCAAAATCAACAACAGAAAATTTTCGACATCTTTGATGGCCAATATCTAGACCATGGGTTTTGGCAACAGCAATTGAACGGGGGTCTGGTGGATGTCCAACATGATATCCAGCGGTTCCGGCCGAATCCACAAATACTTTTTCATTATCTACTTTGGATGCTAGAATGCCTTCGGCCAATGGTGACCTGCAAATGTTTCCGAGGCAGACCATTAGGACCTTGGTTTTCATGAATTGGAGAAGTGAATTAGGAGAACTTTTTGTTCAAGTCCTCAATATATTTTCTGAATTGTTTGTCGGTTTCGGCAAGATTATCCACGGTTTTACAGGCGTGTAGCACTGTAGCATGATCTCGCTTCCCAATTTGAGAACCGATACTGGCTAAGGAAGCTTTAGTGAACTTTTTTGCAAAGAACATGGCCAATTGTCGCGCCTGAACAATATGTCGTTTACGGGTTTTGGACTGAAGCGTGGCCACATCCATTTCAAAATAGTCCGATACTACTTTTTGGATATAGTCAATGGAAACTTCCCGTTTGGTGTTTTTTACAAACTTTTCCACCACTTGCTGGGCCAATTCCAAGGTAACCTCTCGTTTATTAAAGGAAGATTGTGCAATCAAAGAAATAATGGCTCCTTCCAACTCACGGATGTTGGTCTTGATATTTTTAGCAACATGGTCCACAATTTCCTCTGGCATCTCCACACCATCACGATAAAGCTTGTTTTTTAGTATGGAAACTCGAGTTTCGTAGTCTGGACTTTGCAATTCTGCTGAAAGTCCCCATTTAAAACGTGACAACAAGCGTTGCTCAATATCCTGCATATCTACTGGTGCCTTGTCCGATGTGAGAATAACTTGTTTCCCGTTTTGGTGCAAATGATTGAAAATATGGAAGAATACATCCTGTGTTCCAGATTTTCCAGAAAGGAACTGAACGTCATCAATAATCAATACGTCTATCAACTGATAAAAATGGATGAAATCGTTCCGCGTATTCTTTTTTACGGACTCAATATATTGTTGAGTGAATTTCTCTGCCGAAATGTAGAGAACCGTTTTTTCAGGATACTTATCTTTTATTTCGACCCCAATGGCATGGGCCAAGTGTGTTTTTCCCAAACCAACACCCCCAAAAACCAAAAGTGGGTTAAAGGACGTACCACCAGGTTTATTGGCAACTGCCATACCCGCGGAACGTGCCAATCTATTGGAATCGCCTTCCAAGAAATTTTCAAAATTGTAGCTTGGGTTGAGCTGTGACTCAATTTTGATATTTCGAATACCTGGAATGACAAATGGATTTTTTAATTCAGGACTTTTGGAAGTTATGGGCACATCCAGTTCCTGAGGTGCCATGGCTGTTCTATTTGAACTTGGAATCTGCTCAGTGAAAGGTTCCTTATTGCCATATTTATTTTCCATCTTTATAATGTAGATGAGTTTGGCATTTTTTCCCAATTCTTTGGTAAGCGCAACTTTAAGAAGCTTCACATAATGTTCTTCAAGCCATTCATAGAAAAACTTACTGGGTACCTGAATGCTCAGTGCATTATCTGTTAACCTGATAGGCTTAATAGGTTCAAACCATGTTTTGAATGCCTGCGGTTGGATATTATCCTTGATAAAAGCCAAACATTTGTTCCATACGGAATTTGCAGTAACACTCATAAAAGTTTTTCCTTGTTTGTTGGTTAGCTAAATTTCTAATTTGCTAAGAGCATCTAGGGTTTAAAGATGCTCGTTGGATGCGACAAATATGTGAACAATCTTTTTAAAAAAAAAATCAAATTCCAGTTGAAAGTTTTGTTTTTTTTTCGCATGTTTCCTCAATGTTAACCAAGCCTCTAAATATAAAATTTTTCGCTTAATATATGCGACTAAATTCATTTTCTTTTCGGGTACGTTACGGGGAAACAGACCAAATGGGAGTGGTTTATCATGGGAACTATGCACAATACTTGGAAATGGGTAGAGTGGAGTGGTTAAGAGCTCTAGGTATCAGTTATAGGAGCATGGAGGAAAATGGAATCATGTTACCTGTAATTTCCTTACAACTGGAATATAAAAAATCCGCATACTATGATGACCTGCTTACGGTCGAAACCAATCTGGTCAAAACACCAACTGTAAAAATTGAGTTTGACTATCAAATATTCAATGAAAAGAAAGAGCTATTGGTGAAGGGGAATACAGTTTTGGTTTTTATGAATATGGAAACTGGAAAACCTACCAGATGTCCAAAGTACATTTTAGAGAAGTTGGAAGATTAGTTGGGTTTATTCACGGTTATCCCTTGAACCTCTTGAAAGATTTCAATCATTTTGTCTGCCTTGCTTTTTTGGACTGAGATTTTCAGTTCACAGTTAAGTTCCATTTTTTGTGAAAGAATGTGGATTTGGTGCTGTTTCAAAATACGCATGACTTTATTCATGCCCGGATATTCAAAAATCAAGTCGATTTTGGCATATTCCACCCTTTCCACAATTTCAGAAGTTTCCAAAGCCAGTCGAGCTCCTTCGCGATACGCTTGTATGAGTCCTCCAACTCCTAACTTAACCCCACCAAAGATTCGAACTACCGCGACCAATACATTGGTCACCCCAAACGATTGAATTTGTCCATAAATGGGCATTCCCGCCGAGTTATTGGGTTCGCCGTCATCATTGGCTCTGTATTTAACCGATTCAACACCCAATTGCCAGGCATAGCACACATGATTTGCCGTGGGATGTTTTTTTCTAAGAGTATCTAAAATAGATTTTACCTCGTCTTCTTTGGAGAGTGGAAAAGCATACCCAAAGAATTTACTCTTTCTGTCTTTATGGAGAACTTCTTGAGAAGGTTTTGATATTGTTTTAAATGTATCCTCCATACCAACTTTTAAAACAAGGCGACCAACACTATACTCAATACGGCCAATACAATGCCTCCCCAATTCTTGAATGACATGGATTCCTTAAAGAACCAAACACCTACCAATGTGGAGAGCATTACAATTGCCACATTGTTTATGGTAAAAATTGCGGCACTGGTGAATTTTTCGTGCTGTAGCGCTTTTACCAAAAAGAAAATGGAAAAATAATTGGGTATTCCCAAGGTAATCCCTCCCAATACATTTTTAGTGTTGATTTTCAGTGGTTTTTTAAAAGCATTAATCCCAATAAAAACCAATCCAGTTAGAGCAGCCGCTCCAAAAACAACTGCTGAAAAAATAGGAAGTTCCTCATCGGTTAGATGGATTTCTTCAAAATATTTGATAAAGGCATCAATTAGACCAGACCCCAAAAAGGCTAATAAGGGAAGTAGTAAGACTTTTTTTGAAATTTGTCTAGAACTTTCTTTCACAGAAGAAAAATAGACTGCGGCCAGTGCCAAAAGAATACCAATAATTTGAATCATGGAGAGCTCCTCCTTATAAAGAAAGACTCCGAAGATAACAGGTATGACCAAAGACATTTTTGTGGCCACTGAGGCAACGGAAACCCCGGCAACTTGGGAAGTCTTGGCAATAATGTTGAAAACTAGTATAAAGAAAACGCCTAGAGCCACTGTGCCCCAGACCCATGGTTTTTCTAAGATATCACCAACGGTAACTGAACCGGTGTAAAAGAGTAAGCCGGCACTACAAGCTGTAATATAGTTCACGATAATGGCATACAAGGTCTGCACGCCGTAGGTAGCGTATAATTTAAATATCACAAGAATTAGCGTAGAGCAAAGCACACTAAGAATCAGAGCCAACATTTACAAACGGGATTTGAGTTGGGTAATATCCTCTTCACCCACTTGAAGATTCCAAGAAACTATACCAAGACTGGCCGCGGCATCCGTGTTTTCTTTGGTATCATCCACAAATAGGGTTTCCGAAGCCTTTAAATTATTTTGGTCAAGGACGAACTGAAAAATTTCAGTATCAGGTTTACGCATTCCCATCTCATAGGAAAGATAAAATACCTCAAAGGCATTCTTAAACCGATTATAATTTTCCATGCCCATTTGCTGTTTTACAAACTCGATATGAATGTCATTGGTGTTGCTCAACAAAAACAATCTGTAGGCGTTATCACTAGCTAATTGTTCCACAAATTCCAAACGATGTATGGGAAAATCCAAAAGAATGGCATTCCAGGCATTTATCAATTCTGTTTGCGTAGCGGATGGAAAATGTGTAGATACCGTCGATAGAAATTCCTTGGATGAAACACTTCCTTTTTCGTAATCTTTAAATAAAGAATCCAAGCCTGGAGTGAGTTGCTTAAAACCATAAGGTTCTATGGCTTTGGCCGTGGCCGCTTTGTCTAAGTTGATGAAAATGTCACCAAAGTCCAGAATAATGTTTTTAATCATGGAACGAGTAGGGTTAAAGAGTCTGAAAATATATTTTTCTTTGCTATTGGTGTTCCTTTAATTCTTGGAGCGTGCAGTCCTTCTCCAAAATTCCCATCTCCTTGGAAAATTCTGGCTTCATCCCAAATACTGTCATCAATAAAGGACTGTAGGGTTTTGGCCCCGCCTTCCACTAGTACGCTGGTTATGGAATGCTTTTGAAGAACATCACAAATCTGACGGACCATGTTTTTTGAAAAATCAATGATTTCATATTCAATTCCTTTGACATATCTGGAATCATCTTCAATTTCCGTAAAAACTATGGTTTTAGCTTCCGAATTCAATATGTTGAAATGGTCTGGAATTCTCAAGGTTCTATCCAAGACTACTCGAATGGGATTGATCCCAGTCCAATGGCGAACGGTTAGTTTTGGGTTATCTTCCAAAACTGTTTGTGTCCCAACTAAAATGGCATGTTCCTCACCTCTCCATTGATGCACCAACTGCCTGGAGTTGGTATTGGTTATCCAATAAGGCTCAGGATTTCCACTTCGAGAATAGGATGCTGGTGCCATAAACCCATCATTGGTCTCGGCCCATTTTAAAATAACATAGGGTCGTTTTTTCTCCTGAAGACTTAGAAATCGTCTATGATGCTTACGGCATTCCTTTTCCAAAACACCAACCATTACCTCACAACCAGAATCTCTTAATTTTTGAATCCCTTTTCCTGCAACTTTATCATTAGGGTCCTGAATACCAATAACAACCTTCGGAATCTTATGTTCTACGATTAGATTGACACAAGGTGGAGTTTTACCATAATGGGAACAGGGTTCAAGAGTAACATATAGGGTCGATTGGGACAACAGGGTTTTATCTAAAACGGATGCTACCGCATTTACTTCGGCATGGGGGCCACCATAAGGACTGGTAAAACCCTCTCCAATAATGGTTTCATTATGAACAATCACACTACCTACCATAGGGTTTGGGGCTGTGTTGCCCAATCCGTTTTCACCCAATTGAATACATCTGCGGATGTATTTTTCATGTATCTTCACAACGCAAAAATAGGACATTAAACTACACCATGGAGGAGCTTACAATTCGTAAAATACAACAAGGTGACAATGAAAAAATTGCGCTTCTTATCCGCTCTATTTTGTTGGATATGGGTGTGCCAAAAGTAGGTACTGCCTATGAGGATAAGGCTCTTGATGACATGTACAATGAGTATGCTAAGGTTAGGTCCAGTTATTTTGTTGCGGAAAAAAGTGGTGAGATTTTGGGTTGTGCCGGAATAGCTCCTCTGCAAAACGTGGAGGAAAATATTTGTGAACTCCAAAAAATGTATGTAGCTCAAAAGGCGCGTGGTCAAGGAGTGGCCAAACAGTTAATGCAAACTTGTTTGGATTCAGCCAAGGATTTTGAATTTAAAGCTTGTTACCTGGAAACGATGCCTTACATGAAAGCGGCCCACCATCTGTATGAAAAGTTTGGTTTTCAGTTTATTGAAGACCGGTTAGGTGATACTGGACATTACTCCTGCCCGGTGTTCATGATTAAATACCTTTAGCAGAATGCTATTATCAGAAATTAAGTCAATTTTTCATAAAGAATTGGGACAGCTTTATCCTAAGGAAGAGATAGATAACTTCTTTTATCTTTCCATAGAGCATTATCTGGGATTGGAGCGCTTTATATTGGTTTTGCAACCCGAACTGGCCCTAACTAAAGATGAGGAACAACCTCTTTTTGAAACCCTTTCCACCTTAAAACGGGAAATGCCAATTCAATACATTTTAAAGAAGGCACATTTTATGGGTTTGGAATTTTATGTAAATCAACATGTTCTCATCCCTCGACCGGAAACTGAAGAACTGGTTCAATGGATACTTGATGACATAAATTATCAAACATCAGATATCAAAATTCTAGACGTCGGTACGGGAAGCGGCTGTATTGCGGTTGTTTTGGCAAAGCATCTTCCAAACCTTGAAATGCATGCTCTCGATATTTCAGTGGAGGCACTTGAAATAGCGAAAGAAAATGCTACGAAAAACAAAACGGAAGTTACGTTTCACCAACATAGTATTCTTGATTTGAACTTAAAACTTGAGCCTAAATTTGATATTATCGTATCCAATCCACCTTATGTTCGTCACCAAGAAAAAGCTCAAATGCGAAATAACGTTAAAGAGTTTGAACCTGATGAAGCCCTGTTCGTCCCAGACGACAACCCATTGTTGTTTTATGAAGCTATAGCGCTCTTTGCAAATAGGAACTTAAAAAAAGGAGGTTTTTTGTATTTGGAAATCAATCAATATTTAGGACAAGAGACAAAGGCACTTTTAGAAGCGCATAATTTTTTGGAAATTGAACTGCGCAAAGATTTTTTTGGAAACGACAGAATGCTAAAAGGGAAGCAAAATTGAATATGGAAAGTATTGCTGTTTTTTGTGGTAGTAGTTTGGGACTGAATGAGCAAGTAGCAGAACAGGCTGCTGAACTCGGGAAATTCTTTGCCATTCAAAACATCACTTTGATCTATGGTGGGGCAAAAGTTGGGTTGATGGGTAGAATTGCAGACGGAGCCTTACAAAATGGGGGTCGGGTTATAGGTGTCATTCCAACCTTCCTAAAATCGAAAGAGATTTTTCATGAAGACCTAACAGAACTTATTGTAGTGGAAACCATGCACGAAAGAAAGACAAAAATGCACGAACTTTCTGATGGATTTATCGCACTTCCTGGAGGATTTGGCACCTTGGAAGAACTATTTGAGATAGTTACCTGGGCACAGTTGGGGCTTCATCAAAAACCCATAGGAGTGTTGAATATCAAAGGTTTTTTTGACCATATGTTCCAATTCTTAGACAATATGGTGTCAGAAGGGTTCTTAAAACACGAAAACCGAGATATGATTTTACAATCTGAATCATATCAAGACCTGTTGGAACAAATGAAATCATATAGTCCAAAGCGTGTAACTAAATGGATTGAAAAAGAGCAAACATAGAATGACCACCCAAGAAAAAATAACTTCTTTAAGAAATGAGCTTCGCGAGCATAATCACAACTATTATGTTTTGGATAAGTCCACCATATCCGATTATGAATTTGATATGAAACTCAAGGAGCTTCAAGCTTTGGAAGAGGCTCACCCTGAGTTTTATGATGCTACATCTCCCACTTTACGGGTAGGAGGGGCCGTGACCAAGAATTTTGAGACCATTCAACATCAACACCGCATGTATTCGTTGGACAATTCCTATTCCAAAGAAGATTTGGAAGATTGGGAAAAGCGCATCCAGCGTATTTTGGGCAATGTAGAAGTAGAATATACTTGCGAGTTGAAATACGATGGCGCTTCCATTAGTTTGACTTACGAAGATGGAAAATTGATAAAAGCAGTCACAAGGGGGGATGGTTTTCAGGGAGATGATGTGACCACTAATATCAAGACCATTAAGTCCGTGCCCTTGCAATTGAAGGGAGATTACCCTCCAAGATTTGATATTCGGGGAGAAATCATTTTGACCTTAGAGGGATTTGCCAAAATGAATCGGGAACGGATTGCCAATGGTGAAGAACCTTATATGAATCCAAGAAACACTGCTTCTGGCAGTTTGAAGTTGCAGGATAGCTCCCTAGTGGCACAGCGCCCATTGGAATGTTTGTTGTACAGTTTAGCAGGGGAGAGGTTAGGATTGACATCTCAATTTGAAGCATTGGAAAATGCCCGCTCCTGGGGGTTTAAGGTACCTACTGTTGCCAAATTATGTAAATCTATTGATGAGGTTTTGGAATTTGTTGAACATTGGGATGTACACCGCCATGATTTGCCTTACGAGACCGATGGAGTGGTCATTAAAGTAAACAGCTTACGTTACCAGGATGAACTGGGGCATACGGCTAAGGCTCCAAGATGGGCCATGGCCTATAAGTTTAAGGCAGAACAAGTTTCAACTGTTCTGAATGAGATTACCTATCAGGTCGGTCGTACTGGTGCTATTACCCCAGTTGCCAATTTAACACCAGTTCTGCTGGCCGGGACGACCGTGAAAAGGGCATCCTTGCACAATGCAGACCAGATTGAAAAACTTGACATTCGTGAAGGGGACACGGTTTTTGTAGAAAAGGGAGGAGAGATTATACCTAAGATTATTGCCGTTGATCTTTCAAAACGACCTGCTGGGTTAACTCTAACACAATATATTACGCATTGCCCAGAATGTGGTACAAGATTGATACGAAAAGAAGGAGAAGCACAGCATTTTTGCCCGAATGATACAGGATGTCCACCTCAGATTACAGGACGCATTCAACATTTTATATCCCGTAAGGCCATGGATATTGAAGGATTGGGTGGGGAAACTGTGGAGTTGCTATTCAAGGAAGGGCTGATTGCCAATTATGCCGATTTGTATACTCTGACCAAGAATCAGATAATGCCTTTGGAACGTATGGCAGAAAAGTCAGCCGAGAATTTGGTAAATGGGGTTGCCGCATCCAAGGCCATACCCTTTGAGCGAGTTTTGTTTGCATTGGGTATTCGCTACGTGGGTGAGACTGTTGCCAAGAAATTGGCCAAGGCGTACAAAAATATAGACGCGCTAATGAATGCTTCCGAAGAAGAATTGGTGGCTGTTGATGAAATTGGTGGTAGAATCGCAGAAAGTGTGGTTCAGTTTTTTGATAATTTGGCCAATGTACAAATTGTTGACCGCTTAAAATCATACGGATTACAGTTTTCCCTTTCTGAAGAACAGTTAGAGGGGCAAACAGAAAAGCTAAAGGGTCAGACCTTTGTAGTTTCCGGAGTTTTTGAAAGTATCAGTAGAAACGAATTGAAAAAATTAATTGAAGATAATGGAGGCAAGGTATCATCTTCCATTTCATCAAAGACAAGTTTTTTGGTTGCTGGAGACAACATGGGACCAAGTAAAAAAACCAAGGCAGAAACCCTTGGAGTTCCCATTATTTCTGAACAGGATTTCTTGCAGAAGCTACAATGAAAGGTCCAAAAGATTATGCCATATTTCTACAAACCTTGGAAGAAAAATTTCCTTCCGCTGATTGGAGCTTAGCATTAAAAGCGTTATGGTATGATGCCAAAGGGGACTGGAATGCTTCGCACAATATTGCCCAAGATCTACACACCCAAATGGGCAGTTGGATACATGCCTATTTGCACCGTAAAGAGGGAGATGATTGGAATGCGGCTTACTGGTATAGGCAAGCGGGACAGCCTTTTCCTAAATATGGTTTGGAAAAAGAATTGAGGTGGTTGATTGAAGCTGCTCTAGAAGAATAGAATACCTTTTCCAACCCGTATCCAGCAAATGCTTTCCATTTAAAACCGGTAGTTCATCCAAAAAAAGCTTCATTTCAACTGGATATTGCTCCTAAAGCATCTATCGTCAATTCGGACTGGGCATCCGTCAATTCATACCCAAAATAAACATTTACTAAGGGGAAATTGCGATGCATAACCCTAATAATGTTAAAAATGACACCTAAAAAATTTATTCTTTCAGCCTTTATTCTTCTGCTTTTTTTCTCCTGCAGCAATGACGACAATACAGTAGCCAATACGGCTCCTGTAGTTTCTAACCAGACAGTAAGCACCAGTGAAAATATACTGGACACCGACATTATTTATCAGGTAAATGCTAATGATGCAGACGGTGATTCTTTGGAGTTTACTTTGGACGCGAACAGCGATGCTCTTTTTGAGCTATCGAGTACGGGAGCACTTAGTCTGGCAACCGGGAAAACTTTGAGTTTCGCTACCAAAACCCAACATGTACTCACCATAAGCGTAACTGATGGTGTGGACAAGAATACGGCAACACTTACGGTCAATGTAACTGAGAATGAATCGCCAACATTTAGCCAGGAATCTTATGAGTTTAGTAAGCCAGAAGATATTCCGGATACTGAAATCATTGGAACCGTTGTGGTAATGGATTTAGACAATCCAGAGATGTTGGAGTTTACACTTAATGACAATGGAGATTTTTTGTTTGAAATTGACAATGATGGCCAAATAAGCTTGTTGGAAGGCCAATCCCTTGATTTTGAAAACAAAGAAAAGCATACCCTTGAAATTTCAGTTTCTGACGGTTTAATAACTAGTATTACTCAAGTAGGAATTTCGGTGGAAAACGTTCCAGATACCCTAGCGGAACAACCAGAATCCTTTATTACTACTTGGGAAATTCCAGTTCCTGATTTTGAGTTGACCCTTACGGTCGACGATGGTAATTTTCAATATAACTACACCATAGACTGGGGAGATGGTACCGTGGAGGAAGTTACAGGAGGTACAACCCATGTATATCAGGAACCTGATACTTATACCGTGGCAATTCAAGGTAATTTTCCGGCAATTTTTATGGGACTTGGTGAAAGCGATAGCAAGAATGCCTTAAAAAGCATAGAACAGTGGGGTGCTATTGTTTGGGAATCCATGAACGGAGCGTTTGATGGATGTCCTAACCTAGAATACAATGCGGAAGATATGCCAGATTTGAGTGTAGTTCAAGATATGTCCTTCATGTTTAAAGACACAAGTGCTTTGAACGCCAATCTTGGTGATTGGAATATTTCCAATGTAACAGATATGACTGGAATGTTCGATAACTCCGGAATGTCTACCAATAACTATTCCAGCACATTGGTGGGCTGGTCAGAACAAAACGTTCAAAATGGTGTTACCCTTGGTGCTGAGGGTATTAATACAAACTGTGATGGCCAAACGGCCAAAGGCATACTTGAAGGTATTTCACAGTGGAATATTAACGATGCGGGTCTTGATCAGTTAGCGATATGTTTATAGTCCTATAATTGGATACTCTAAATAACTTAAAACTATACCAAATGAAACCGCTAGAATTATTCTAGTGGTTTTTTAGTTCCACAAGTCTAAACCTAGAAAATGGGACTACTACATTATTTATCAATCCAAACTATCTATTCATCAATTAAAGAGGAAGAATAATCATCGTATTAGAGAAATTGTAGATAAAATCATATAATGATGAAGTTAAAATTTCTATTTAGTAGCATTTTTTTAGGGCTCTTAATATTGTCCTGCAGTGATGACAATGAAGAAGTTGGCCGGGGCATACCTGAAATCAATCCGCAAACATTTGAAGTCCTAGAATCGGTAACAGATTCCGAGCTTATAGGCACGGTTCAAGCAGATGACCCCAATGGCGATGCTCTTTCTCTGAGAATAGCTCTGGACAAATCAAATCTGTTCGAAATGAAAAACAATGGTGACTTTGGCCTAATTGAGGGAGAGACTCTTGATTTTGAAACTACAAAGGAACATCAATTCACCATACGTGTTACTGATGGAAAAGGAGAGTTCTTTAATTCTGTAACGGTTGTCGTACAAGACGTAAATGAGCCCCCTCTAATTGAAGAACAAGGATTCCAGACCATCGAGAGCATTTCCGAAACCGATATTATCGGTACCGTACAGGCCACTGACCCCGAAAATGACTCAATAACATTTGAAATTTCTGAAAACGATAACGACCTATTCGATATTACGGAGAATGGTAACTTGGTGTTGCAAACAGGACAAAACCTAGATTTTGAGACCAGTGAAGAACACATAATTATTGTGGCAGTTTCAGATGGGATAAATGAACCTGTTGAAGCCCAAATTACCATTACTGTAACAAACGATAGCGACACGTTGGCTGAACAACCTGAATCCTTTATCACAACCTGGGAGATACCTTCCAACAATTTTGAACTGGTTATCGGTACCAATGAAAATTATAACTATGACTTCACTATAGACTGGGGCGATGGCACGGTGGAAGAAATAAATGTAATGAATCCCGAAAACTTCACACATACCTACGATGTGGCGGACACCTATGTTGTTGCAATCCAGGGAGAATTCCCAGCAATCAATATGTTCAATTCCTTTGAGGATTCGCGTCTTGCCTTAAAGGGTATCAACCAATGGGGGGATATTGAGTGGCAGACGATGAATAGCGCATTCTATTTTTGCGCTTTGCTTGATGAGTATACTGCAGTTGACATACCTAATTTGGAGGCAGTTACCGATATGAACCGGATGTTTCTCCAAGCGGTATCTTTTAATGCTGAAATAGGCAACTGGGATGTTAGCAAGGTACAGGATATGGGCTTCATGTTCTTTTTTGCTGCCTCTTTCAATGGAAACATTGGTGATTGGAAAGTTGATAATGTTCAGAATATGCAGGATATGTTTTTTGGAGCGGAGGCATTTAACCGAGATATAAGCGGGTGGATTACAGTAAGTGCCACCAATATGTCTGGAATGTTTCATGGTGCAGATAGTTTTAATCAAGACCTCAATAACTGGCATGTGGATAATGTCTCTGATATGAGTGAGATGTTCCGTTCCGCCTTTCAATTTAATCAAGATTTAAGCGAATGGAACACCGAGAATGTTACCAATATGTCCCGTATGTTTCAAGATGCAGCGTCGTTTGACCAAAATCTTGGTGGATGGGACATAGGCAGTATAGTTCAAGATGGGTTCGGAACTGGCATGCAAAACATGTTTGATGATTCTGGTATGACCCCTAGCAGTGCAAACGCCACCTTGATTGGTTGGTCCAACTATGTTGGACTGAATGGAGTTCCTACCGATGTCAGTTGTGGTATGGATGGTATTACCATTTGTGGTCTTGCAGCAGATGCCGCAGGTGCCTTCTTGGCCAATGATAATGGTTGGTCCTTTCCTGGTATAATCAATATATTTATCTGCCCATAATAGTTCTTAATTCATAAATTCAAGAAACCACTCCTAAAGTTTGTTTTTGAGTGGTTTTTTATGGAAGTATTACAAACAGCTACGGAAGGTAATCAGAATGGAAAAATTGAAAACAATTATGTTCACCTTTAAGGAATTAAAAAAAACTAAACCTTAATGCTCACACCTTGTGAAGAGATATTCTTTTTAGAGTCGAAATAGAAATCAATACGCCCTAAATGGATACCAAAGCACCCCACTTGATTAACAAGTACAGGATTGCCCAACTTATTGGTGCGTACTTCCGGTTTGTCTAAAAAAGTATGGGTATGTCCACCAATGATGAGATGGGTATGTTCCGTACGTTGAGCCAATTGGGTATCCGAAGGTCTTTCTGGATTTTGATAGGTATATCCTAAATGGGACAAACAGATGATGAGGTCACAGTTTTCTTCTTCCTTAAGTATCCTTTCGGAGTCTAACGCCAACTCATAGGGGTTGAGGTATTGTGTTTCCTTATACATTTTTTTCAATACAAGGCCGTCAAGTTCAATACCAATGCCATAAATCCCAACCTTTAAACCATCAACTTCGTAGACTTTATATGGTTTCACAAATCCATCCAACATCGTATTGGAAAAATTGTAATTGGCTGAAAGCAAATCGAAACTTGCATGAGGAATTTGGGCTAAAAGCCCCTCTACACCATTGTCGAAATCGTGATTTCCTATAGTGGCTGCATCATATTTGAGTTTGCTCATAAGCTTAAACTCCAGTTCCCCTCCATAAAAGTTAAAATAAGGTGTTCCCTGGAAAATATCCCCTGCATCCAAAAGAAGTGTATTGGGGTTTTCGTTTCTGATTTTGGCCACCAAATCGGCTCTGCGAGCAACGCCCCCAAGATTGGCCCACCTGGAATGACTGCTAGGAAATGGTTCGATATGACTATGCACATCATTTGTATGGAGTATGGTTACCTTTTTTTGACCAAAGGACGAACAAGATTCCAAGCCCAAGCCGCCCAAGGTAAGTAGGGTAGAGGTCGCCGCCGTGTTTCGTATAAAATCTCTTCTCTTCATTCTAGTTCAATTGAATAAAACGGTCGTCCACCTTTGCAGTCAAGGTATCTTGTTTTTTAAAATAATCGATTATAGCATTCCTAAGCAAATATTCGGTATCTAAAATTGAATCCACCGCAGGGAAAAAACCAATATCTGCACCTCCAGATACCAAATAGTCTGAAGTGGCTACGTAATAACTTCTACTTTCGTCAAAGGGTTCCCCCTGAATGTTTACTGATTCCAATGACCCGGACGAATCAATAACAATTTCCATTCCCGAAAAAGGATGGGTCCTTTTAGATTTGGTCAAAAAGAGAATCAATTCCCTAACCTGGGTTCCGTTTAGCTTAACAACTGAAATGTAATTTTCAAAAGGCATTATTTCGTAACCATTTCTGGCCGTTACAGTTCCTTCAGAAAGAATGGAACGTATTCCGCCCCGATTCAAAACTACAAAGTCGAGACGTTTATTTATTTTTCGTTTAACTATGGGAGAAGTTTCCTCGAAAACTAAATCCGCCACGAAATTACCCATCGATGTGTTTCGCTTTCCATCATTCAGAACCAAAGAGCGTGGAGCGTAGGCAAGAGTGCTATCCAAAACAGTGTCAACCCTTTCCTTAAAAGGGGAGATGAAATTTTCTATTGAATCAATTTCGGTTAGTGAGGTATCAATATTCAATCGGGTGCCTTCTATACTTGTAAGTTGAGTTTGGTCGGTTTTACAAGCAAAAGAAAAGAGTGTTATGATTATAACAAAATGTTGTATTTTTGGATTCATCCTCTTAATTATCTTTGCAAAGTAATCTTGGCAGAATATTTACCTTTGCAAAAATGGGCGAAAATTATGTTTTTCAAAGGACTCCAAGATAAATTTAAAGTTAAATCCGGGCAAAGATTCTTGCAGGAAGAAATGGAGAGGCCCCAAACCCCTGTGAAAAGGGACCAAGGCATTACCCGTGTTGGATGCATTGTGGATTTGGACAATTTCGTGGATGGCGAACGATTTTATGAGTTGATTGATGATTTTTCGCTGAGACCAAATGCCATCAAAATAATAGGCTATAAAAGGGATTTTGACAATACGTCCCCTTATGCCATCCAAATTTTCTCCGATAAGGATTTAGGCTGGAAAGGAGATATTGAGAACGGATACGTTTTGGAGTTTTTAGGCAGGGAGTACGATTTGCTCATTAATTATTATGAAGATGACAATTTGATGCTAAAGCTACTTTCCATTCGAACTCCGGCGCGCTTAAAAGTTGGATTTAGTGCTTTGGACCCGAAATTCAACGATTTGATTCTAAATACCCCTTTTAAGGATTTTAATCTTTTTAAGAGCGAATTGAAAAAGTATTTAAAGGTTTTAAACGAGATATAGTGGAACAGTTCAGAGGGACAGGGGTAGCATTGGTAACACCTTTTACGGAGAGCGGCGCAATAGATTTCCCAGCATTGGAGCGCATCGTTGAGTATACCATTCAAGGAGGAGTGGATTATCTTGTAGTATTGGGCACTACTGGAGAATCGGTAACACTTACCAAGGAGGAAAAACAACAGGTAGCCCAAAAAGTGAGTACAGTAAATGCAGGAAGGTTACCTCTGGTCTTGGGTATTGGTGGAAACAATACTTCGGCGGTGGCGCAACAATTACGTGAAACCGATTTATCAGAATACAATGGGGTGCTTTCCGTATCCCCGTCTTATAATAAACCCACACAAGAAGGAATCTATCAACATTTCAAAGCATTGTCCAAGGTAAGCTCTAAGCCTATAATCATGTACAATGTGCCTTCGCGTACAGGTAGTAATATGTTGCCGGAAACTACGGTACGTTTGGCAGAGGATTTTGAGAACATAATTGGTATAAAGGAGGCTTGTGGCAATTCTATTCAGATAGATGCTATTCTGCAAACAAAGCCTGAAGACTTTTTGGTGATTTCCGGTGATGATTTTACAGCTTTACCAACTGTTTTGGCCGGTGGTGCAGGAGTCATTTCTGTATTGGGTCAGGGATTGCCTCAAGAATTCTCACAAATGATACAGTTAGGATTGCAAAGTCAACCTAAAGAAGCATTTCAAATTCATCATCAATTGATGCCTTTGATGCATATGATTTTTGAAGAGGGGAATCCGGCAGGTATAAAAAGTATCTTTGAACATTTGGCGTTGAGTACTGCCTCCGTTCGCTTGCCCTTAGTTGAAGCTTCAAACCAACTCAAAGGGAAGATTACAAGCTATCTAAAGTCTTTGAATCAGGTAAGCGCATAACACTTCGTTAAAGCTTAGCTAAAATCTACGGCGGTATCAAAACTACCTTTATTTTTAGGGTGTTAATCCGTTTTTTAAATCCACGGAATATAGCTACTTTTGCAAAATGTTTTTGAAAATGAGGATATCCTTTTTCTATATAATAATCGCAGGCTTTTTTGTTTTTACAAGCTGCAGTGAGTACCAAAAAGTACTTAAGGAAGATGATGTTAAGGCCAAATATGAGCTTGCAGAGAAATTCTATAAAGAAGGTGACTACAAGCGCGCGCAACGGTTGTTTGAACAGATAGCGCCCAGATATGTTGGTAAACCACAGGGAGAACGTGTTATGTTTTTCTTTGCTGACACTTATTACAAGAATCAGGACTTTTACCTTTCAGGATATCAATTTGAACGTTTTGTGAAATCGTATCCAAAGAGCGATAAGATTCAAGAAGCCTCTTTTTTGGGAGCTAAAAGCTATTATATGCTTTCTCCCAAATATTCCTTAGATCAAACTGATACGGATAAGGCACTTTCCAAGCTTCAGACCTTCATTAATACGTATCCAGAGTCTGAATATTTTGCTGAAGCCAACGCTATGGCAAAAGAATTGACGTCAAAAAAGGAGAAAAAGCAAATAGAAATAGCAAAGCAATTCAACAAGTTGGGAGAGTTTAATTTTCCAATTCTAGTATCGGCCATGACAGCTTTGGACAATTTTGTATCGGACAATCCAGGTTCCATATATAGAGAAGAAGCTTTGTACTATAAGATTGAAGCTGCCACTAATCTGGCTATGAACAGTACTGACAATAGAAAAAAGGAACGTCTGGAAGAGGCTCAGGATTCGTACAATACATTGTTAAGATATTTTCCTGAGACCAAGTTCAAGAAAAGAGCGGATAACCTTCAGGAGAGAATTCAGAAAGAACTAAATAGGTTTCCCGAGGAAAGCAAATAGAGAATAAACACGTTAAGCACCATGCACGATTTAAAGAATACCAAAGCTCCGGTTTCTACGAAAACATTGAATCGAAACGAATTCGATGACAAAACGGAGAATATTTACGAGGCAATTTCCATTACCGCGAAAAGAGCGATACAAATCAACTCAGAGATAAAGAAAGAGTTGTTGGAAAAGTTGGAAGAGTTTGCTACATATAGCGATAGCTTGGAAGAGGTTTTTGAGAACAAGGAGCAAATTGAGGTATCCAAGTTCTACGAAAAACTTCCAAAGCCACACGCTTTGGCGGTCATTGAATGGCTTGAGGATAAAATCTATTACAGAAACACAGAGAAAGACGCATAAATTATGCTCAGCGGTAAAAAAGTCCTTTTGGGGGTTACCGGGGGAATTGCCGCATACAAGACCACCTTTTTAACGAGGTTATTGATAAAAGCTGGTGCCGAGGTGAAGGTAGTTCTGACCTCAAGTGCCAGCTCTTTTGTTTCCCCACTTACGCTATCCACTCTTTCCAAAAATCCTGTGCTTACCGATTTTGTAAGCGAAGAAGACGGCAGTATTTCATGGAACAATCATGTGGAATTGGGATTATGGGCAGATTTAATGATAATTGCCCCGGCCACGGCCAATACCCTTTCCAAAATGGCAAACGGTACTTGTGACAATCTGCTATTGGCCACTTATCTATCTGCAAAATGTCCCGTATACTTTGCACCTGCTATGGATTTGGATATGTACAAGCATCCATCCACGAAAGCCACTATGGATACATTGATTTCGTATGGAAACAAAATGATTCCGGCTGAAAGTGGTGAACTGGCCAGCGGTCTGCACGGAGAAGGACGTATGGCAGAGCCAGAAACTATACTTTCTTTCATTAAAAATGATTTAGTTTCCGGACTTCCTTTGAGGGACAAAAAGGTTTTAATTACGGCAGGACCAACCCACGAAGCGATTGACCCTGTAAGGTATTTAGGAAATCGTTCTTCAGGAACTATGGGGTTTGAACTGGCCAAAACTGCGGCAAATAAGGGAGCTCAAGTGGTCTTGGTTTCTGGACCTACCAATTTGGATGTTGTCCACGACAGGATTCAGCTTGTTCGTGTTACATCGGCTCAGGAAATGTATGAGATTTGCCATAAGTACTATGCGGATATGGATATTGCCATTAGCGCCGCCGCCGTTGCTGACTATCGTCCCAAAGAGGTTCATGCAGAAAAAATGAAAAAAAAAGAAGGGGATTTAGTAATTGAGCTTGAGCGCAACCCTGACATTCTTCTGTCCATGGGGCAACAAAAGAAGAATCAATTTCTTGTGGGCTTCGCATTGGAAACTGAAAACGAAATGGAAAATGCGAAGGATAAACTGGAACGAAAAAACTTGGACGCCATTGTTCTGAATTCATTGAAGGATGACGGAGCTGGTTTTGGTTCGGGTACCAATAAAGTTTCATTTATCGATAAGAATTTGGAGATAAAAACGTTTGCTTTGAAGACAAAGCCTGAAGTCGCTTCAGACATTTGGAATGAAATCATTGCCAGAATTCATGCGTAAACTACTTTTCTTTTTTTCTTTTCTTGCAATATGTGCCTTTGGAGTTGCCCAGGAATTGAACTGCGAAGTTGTCGTCAATTCAGACCAAGTCAATCAAACCAATCAACAGATTTTTAGGACCCTGGAGCGTTCTTTGAACGACTTTGTAAATAAAAACAAATGGACAAATCGGGTGTTTCGGGAGAACGAACGCATTAATGCGAGAATGTTCATCACCGTGACCCAATATGAATCAGACCGATTTGAGGCTAATATCCAAATTCAATCCTCAAGACCGGTTTATAACACTTCTTATGAGAGTCCCGTTTTCAATTACAAAGACAACGCGTTTAACTTCATTTATCAAGAATTTCAGCCCTTGGTATATAATGAGAATGTATTCGAATCCAACCTAATCGCGGTAGTGGCTTATTACGTTTACATTATCATTGGTTTGGATGCCGATACGTTTTCGCTTCAAGGAGGAGATGATTATTACAGAAGGGCACAAAACATAGTAACGCAAGCCCAAGGGACCAACTCGGCAGGTTGGAGTCAAGAAACTGGGACCCGTTCACGTTTTGAGTTGGTGGACAATCTCTTGAGCAATTCTTTTAGGGAGTACCGGATAGCCATGTACAATTACCATCGCAAAGGATTGGATATTTTGGGAGATAATAATAGTACAGGGAAACAGGTGATAGCGGGAAGTTTAAGGCTTTTTGAGACACTTATTAAACGAAGACCCAACGCTTTTCTGATTCAAACATTTTTTGATGCCAAATCAGAAGAAATACAAAATATCTTTTCTGATGGTCCCAAAGTTGACATTGTTCGCTTGAAAGAAACCTTGAACAGTGTGGCACCATTTTATTCCAACATTTGGAATGAAATAAATTACTAGCCCATTTCTCCAAAGACATTTATCTTTATCGGGTAAAACATAGAATGTGCTTACCCATCTTTCCATCAAAAATTATGCATTGATAAACGATATCAATGTTTCCTTTTCAGAAGGTTTCACTACTATTACAGGCGAAACCGGAGCTGGAAAATCCATTCTTTTGGGAGGATTGGCCCTCGCCCTTGGAAAACGAGCGGACCTATCCAGTTTACAGAACGACCAACAAAAGTGCATTATTGAAGCTGAGTTCACCGTATCAAAGTATGGATTGCATGAGTTTTTTGCAGACCATGATTTGGATTATGAGGATGAAACCATTTTGCGAAGGGAGATTTTGCCCAGTGGTAAATCAAGGGCCTTTATAAATGATTCTCCTGTTACTCTTGATATTCTAAAATCTCTGGGAGAACGACTAGTGGATGTACATTCCCAACATCAAACCTTAAGGTTGACTGAAAATGATTTTCAATTGAAGGTTGTGGATGCCCTTGCAAACAATAGGGAACGAATTACCACTTACAAGCAAGAATTGGATGCCTACAAAAAACTAAGCTCGGAACTACAGCAGTTACTGGACTTTCAAGCAGGTGCAAATAAGGAACATGATTATAATTCCTTCTTGTTGAAAGAGTTGGAAACGGTACAGCTAAAAAGTGGAATTCAAAAAGAATTGGAGACCGAACAGGAACAACTTAGCAATGTAGAGCAAATAATGGAATTACTTACCCAGGGGCACCAGTTGATGAATGGGGAACAAGTGGGCATCGCAGAACAGGTTCAAGAGCTTAAACGCATTTTTCAAAACCTTTCGCAATATGGGTCCACATATCAGAATCTCAGTGAACGGATTGAATCCGTATATATTGAATTGGATGACATTGCTTCTGAAATTGAAAATGTGGAAGGAGGAGTTGAAGCAGACCCACAGAGATTAGAAAGTATAAATGGTCAGTTGCAGCAGCTTTATGATTTACAAAAGAAGCATCAAGTAAGTTCGGTAGAGGAGTTAGTTGAAGTAAAAAGTGAGTTGGAAAAGAAAGTAGATGCTGTGGAGAATATACAGTCCCATATTCATGAAAAGCAAAAGGAATGTTCGGTTACCGAAAAGGTTTTGGAAGGAATGGCTTTGAAGATAAGGGATGCCCGTAATTCCGTAATTCCTCAACTTAAGAGCAGACTACAGGACAGCCTCTATACACTGGGAATGCCTTCTGCTACTTTCAAAATAGAGATAAATCCCGCTCAAGATTTCAAATCCAACGGTAAAGACGACTTAAGCTTTCTTTTCTCAGCGAACAAGGGTTCATCCTATGGTGAGTTAAAGAAAGTGGCTTCTGGAGGGGAACTTTCCCGTATTATGTTGACAATAAAATCCATTTTGGCCCAATACGAACAGTTACCCACTCTGATGTTTGATGAAATTGACACTGGAGTATCCGGTGAGATTTCTGGAAAGATGGGAGAGATTATGCAGGAAATGAGCAAAAGCATGCAGGTTTTCTCCATTACACATTTACCTCAGGTGGCTTCCAAAGGAAAACATCAATTCAAAGTATTCAAAAGCGAACAAGATGGCATGGATACTACTCAAATGAGACAATTGTCGGAAGACGAACGGATAGAGGAACTTGCTGAAATGTTGGGTGGCAAGGCTCTTTCTGACTCTGCTATGGCACATGCTCGAGAGCTCTTGAAACAACCTTAGTTTGCTCTATTCTTTTTAGATAGTATAATCAGAAAGAATAAATATCTTTGCGGCTAAACCAACGCGAATAAAATACTATGGCGTACAATCTATTAAAAGGAAAACGAGGTATCATTTTTGGAGCTCTTGATGAAAATTCCATTGCATGGAAAACAGCGGAGCGCGTTCATGAAGAAGGCGGTACTTTCGTACTTACCAATGCTCCCATCGCCATGCGTATGGGGCAGATTAACCAACTCGCAGAAAAAACTAACTCTGAGATTATTCCAGCAGATGCTACCAATGAAGAGGACCTTCAAAATTTGGTGGAAAAATCCATGGAAATCTTGGGAGGGAAGTTGGATTTTGTTTTGCATTCCATTGGAATGTCTGTAAACGTCAGAAAAGGTAGGGCCTACACGGATGAAAAATATGATTTCACAACCAAGGGCTGGGATGTTTCCGCACTTTCTTTCCATAAGGTAATGCAAACCCTTTTTAAGGCTGATGCTATGAGTGAATGGGGGAGTATTGTGGCTTTAACCTATATGGCGGCGCAAAGAACCTTCCCTGATTACAACGATATGGCGGATAACAAAGCCTATTTGGAATCTGTTGCACGAAGTTTTGGATATTTCTTTGGGAAAGAGAAAAAAGTACGGGTAAATACCATTTCCCAGTCGCCAACACCAACTACGGCTGGTCAAGGAGTAAAGGGATTTGATGGATTTATCAGTTATGCTGAAAAAATGTCACCTTTGGGCAACGCATCTGCGGATGATTGTGCCAACTATACAGTAACTCTGTTTTCTGACCTTACACGAAAAGTGACCATGCAGAATCTGTTTCATGATGGAGGTTTCTCAAACACTGGGGTCAGCCAGGAGGTTATTGACGAATTCTCTAAGTAAGATATAAGAACGTAAAACAATAAGCCATCCTTTTTTGGGTGGCTTTCTTTTTTAATGGATATAAAACTGTCTTTAATAATCCCCGTATTCAATAGACCTGAAGAAATTCGGGAACTATTGGAAAGTCTTTTGGAACAAAAGTATTCTGGAGAATACGAAGTAGTGATTGTTGAAGATGGTTCCACTGTAGATTCCAAAGAAGTTATTGCCCGGTTTGAAGATAGTTTGCAGATTTCCTACTACTTCAAATCAAATACGGGTCCTGGCGATTCCAGAAATTACGGAATGCAAAGAGCCAAAGGCAATTACTTTATTGTATTGGATTCTGACTGTATTTTACCTCCAAACTACTTGGACGAGGTTTACAAAGAGTTGAAATCCAATTTTGTGCATTGTTTTGGTGGACCCGATGCAGCTGATTCGTCTTTTACCACAATTCAAAAAGCCATCAATTATGTAATGACTTCTTTTTGGACCACAGGAGGTATTCGTGGTGGTAAAAAGGCCGTTGGAAAATTCCAACCTAGGAGTTTTAACATGGGCATCTCGCAAGAAGCATTTCAAAAAGCTGGAGGATTTGGGCGGATTCATCCTGGGGAAGACCCAGATTTGACTTTCAGGATTTGGGAAGCAGGGTATGATACTCGGCTATTTCCGAATGCATATGTGTATCATAAAAGGCGGGTGGACTGGAACAAGTTCTATATCCAGGTCAACAAATTTGGAATGGTAAGACCTATATTGACCAAATGGCATCCCAAAACCGCACGGATTACTTATTGGTTTCCCACTTTTTTTCTTTTCGGCATAATCGCTGCGGTTGCATTGTTCCTTCTGGGAATAGTTTGGCCGTTATTGATATATTTCTTTTATTTTTTGCTCCTGTTCATAGATTCTTTGGCAAAGAATAAGAGCCTAATTGTGGCCTTCCTTTCTATTTATGCTGCCCTAGTCCAGTTTTTAGGATATGGTTATGGTTTTCTAAAATCCACTTTCTTGGTTAATTTTAGCAAGAAGAAGCCTGAAGTACTTTTTCCAAAGTTGTTCTTCAAGAAAGCATAAAAAATGGAAGGTAACCTCATTACTGGACTTAACAGAAGAAAAGGAAAAATCTTCTTCCTGTTCTTGGTATGCTCCTTTCTGGCCTGGTTTTTAAGCAATCTTTCAGATTCCTATGAATCCCGGACAAATTTCACCCTCAACTATAAAAGTTTACCAGATTCTTTGATTTTAGGTAATAAAGCGTCCAAAAACCTGGAAGCGAAAGTGCGAACTAGTGGGTTTCAGTTGATGTATTACAGGTTTTTCAGCAAGCAAATCGATGTAGACCTTTCCAATGTAGGCTACCAAAATGGCGAATACGTAATTACTGAAGACAACCTTAAGAAACAGATGGACAAACAGCTATCCCAAAATGTTTCGCTTTTAGATTTGGACCGTTCCCGGTGGGTTGTTGATTTGTACCAAGTCTCCCAGAAGGCATTAGCTATAAAACCGAATATAGAACTCAAGTTTCAGCCCAATCATATCTTGGATGGCGTTTTAACTATTTCACCGGATTCCATTGTTGTTAAAGGTCCGGCTAGCGAAATAGATACTTTGTTTGAGGTTGAAACTGAACCAATCATTTTAAATAATCTTTCCGAAGATTTTTCTGAAGAAGCATCGATAGTTTTTCCAAAGGGTTTGGATAATAGTATATTTTCCTCTAACAGAACCCAAGTCTCAGGTCATGTTGTAAAGTTTTCCGAAAAGGTGTTTGAAGTGGAGGTAAAACCTGTGAATTTTCCTGATGACTATGAAGTAAAAATGTTCCCGAATACCGTTTCACTTGTATGTAAGGCGTCATTGGAACAACTTAAAACGTTGGACCCAGGAAGTTTTGAGATTATAGCGGACTATAAACAGCTAGGTGGGAATGCCAACAATAGTCTTTTTTTAAAAGTGGCGAAAAAACCTGGTACTGTTTATGCGGTACGTTTACAACAACGAACCGTTAATTTTGTCTTGGAAAGGAAATGATGAAAGTAGGGTTGACCGGAGGAATAGGCAGTGGAAAAAGCACTGTGGCAAAAATGTTTATCGAATTGGGTATTCCGGTATACGATTCGGATGCTCAGGCCAAGGAACTTATGTCCCATTCGAAAAAACTAAAAAAGGCGATTGTGCAGCTTTTGGGTAAAAATGCCTTTAAAGGTGAGGTGCTAAATCGTAAATATATAGCGGGAAAGGTCTTTGCCGACCCTAAATTACTTGAAAAGTTAAACAAAATTGTGCATCCCGCGGTCAAAGAACATTTTTTGGATTGGACCCAAAAACAGGATTCGGAATACGTAATTCAGGAAAGTGCCCTGATTTTTGAAAATGGAAAAGAAGATTTTTATGACGCTGTAATATTGGTCACCGCACCAGAGGAAATTCGTGTGGAACGAGTAGTTAAAAGGGATAACAGCGAAGCAAGTGACGTAATGCAGCGTATTGAAAATCAAATGAAGGACAGGGAAAAAGAGGATAAAGCCCATTTTCACATTGAGAATATTGATTTGGAAACTACTCAAAATAAAGTCCTTGAGATTCATAATGCAATTGTTAAATCAAGCGCATAGTTTCAAATTTTAACATTTTTGTTAAGGTTTGGTTAAACGATAAAAGGGCTAAATGTTAAATTTCTAATTTTACCGCAATGAACAAGAAGCTTTTTGTTCTTCTCGTCATTCTCATGAGCTTGTCTTTAACTGGCATTATTTTCGTGCAGGTTTATTGGATAAGAACATCGGTCAAGGACAAGGAAGAACAATTCTCAAGGACAGTTACCGGAATACTGGATAGGGTAGCGAACAGGGTGGAAAAGAGGGAGATGAAGGACTATTCAGACCGTCTAGCTTCTTTGGTAGATAGCATTGGACAACCTAAGACCACTCAGTTCAGAAATTTTTTGTTTGTAGACAGGGATTTGAATTCAGATGAAATTCTCTTCTATTCCCATGGAATTTTGGAAGAGGATTACAATATAACATCTACGTTCTTTGATAATCAAAACGGGGAGGATACGACCACCTTTAAGAATTACACCAGCAAGCGTACAAAAGCGGTATTCAAAGAGGAGTTTGGATTGGATGGAAAGCGATATAGTCTCACACCAATCCAGAAAGCTGAAAAAATTGGTGGATTATCCAGTATCGACAAGGCAGTTTGGGAGGACGTTTTTATGGAATATGCCAAAAGTAGGCCCATTCATAAAAGGGTATCCAAGCAGGAAATTGAATTGCTTCTCGCTCAAGAACTGAACAATAGGGAG
Source organism: Flagellimonas meridianipacifica (assembly GCF_003001695.1). GTDB lineage: Bacteria > Bacteroidota > Bacteroidia > Flavobacteriales > Flavobacteriaceae > Flagellimonas > Flagellimonas meridianipacifica. The sequence goes on from NZ_PVYX01000002.1 coordinate 938,280, forward strand.
ATAGATATCGATTTTGAATATGGGGTGTACAGTCAGGGATTCCCTACCAAAGTACAATCCAAGAAATTCAAGTTTTCGGATACTAAAATGTACAGGGCTCCGATTTTTAAGGACAGCGAGGGCAGTACCAATTTTTCTTTGTTGCTCACCTTTCCTAAAATGAAACGGTTCCTGTTCAAGTCCATAATGGGTATGGCGATTTTGTCATTGGTTTTCACCTTGGTCATTGTTGTTGCTTATTCAAGTGCCATTTATCAATTGATAAAGCAAAAACAGATTTCTGAAATTAAAACGGATTTCATCAACAATATGACCCATGAATTTAAAACTCCGATTGCCACCATTAATCTTGCAGTAGAAGCCATTAGGAATCCCAAGTCTATTTCGGATACCGATAAAGTTTTGCGCTATCTTGGAATGATCAGGGACGAAAACAAACGAATGCATGCCCAAGTAGAAAACGTGTTGCGTATTTCCAAACTGGAAAAGAACCAGCTGGACATTAGTAAAGATAGGGTGGATGCCCATGATATTATTAATGATGCAGTGACACACATAGAGTTGATAGTAGCAGATAGAGGCGGATATGTGAAGGCACATTTGGATGCAGAAAGGTCTGAAGTGTTGGCCAATGATGTCCACTTTACCAATGTTATGGTAAATATGTTGGACAACGCCGTGAAGTATTCCCCAGAAGCTCCGAAAATTGATGTGTATACTGAGCTGGCTAAAAATCACATCATTATCAAAGTTAAGGACCAAGGTGCTGGAATGAGCAAAGCCGTCCTAAAAAGAGTATTTGAGAAATTTTACCGGGAACACACCGGAGATATACATAATGTAAAAGGTCATGGGCTGGGATTGGCCTATGTTAAACGAATAATAGAAGATCATCAGGGAGAAGTTTATGCGGAAAGTGAAAAAGGAAAAGGCAGTACTTTCTATATCAAACTTCCTTTAATTTAAAAAACTATGGAAACAGAAAACAAAAAAATATTATTGGTCGAAGACGATCCAAATTTCGGTATTGTGCTAAAGGATTATCTTTCCATGAATGATTTTGACGTGGTATTGGCAAAAAATGGCATGGAAGGATTTGAGAAGTTCAAGAAAGACAATTATGATGTCTGTATCCTGGACGTTATGATGCCCTATAAAGATGGATTCACTTTGGCTAGGGAAATCAGGGAGAAGAATGAGAACGTGCCGATTATTTTTCTCACTGCGAAAACCATGAAAGAGGACGTCTTAAAAGGTTATAAAGCTGGTGCTGATGATTATTTGAACAAGCCTTTTGACTCAGAAGTGCTTTTGATGAAGCTAAAAGCAATACTTCAACGCAAAGCCTCCAGTACTTTGGCAGACAGCAAACAATTTGAATTTCAAATTGGAAACTTCCATTTGAATTCCAAGCTTCGTTTCCTTAAATATAAAGAAGAAGAGCCTATAAAATTATCTCCAAAAGAAAATGAATTGCTTCGTCTTTTGGCCCTTCATGAAAATGATTTGATGCCAAGAGAATTGGCGTTGACCAAAATTTGGAGGGATGATAACTACTTTACTTCCAGAAGTATGGATGTATATATTGCCAAATTAAGAAAGTACTTAAAGCGGGATGATGTTGTTGAAATTCTCAATATTCATGGGGAAGGTTTCCGATTGGTCATAAAGGCCGAAAACCAATAGAAAAGTTGACATAGTTTTATAAGAAAGCCACCTTTTAGGTGGTTTTTTTATACCAAAACATAGACTAAACTCACGGTTAAGATTCCAACAAATGCCAAAATAGTGGTCATAACTGTCCATGATTTAAAGGTCTGCTTTTCGGAAATGCCCAAATACTGACCTACCAACCAAAAACCGCTATCATTTACATGGGAAAAAATACTTGCACCCGAAGCAATGGCAATAACCATGCAGGCCAGTTCTATGGGCTTAAGGGAGGCACCAATCAGTAAGGGTGAAATCAATCCTGCAGCTGTAATCATAGCTACAGTGGAAGACCCTTGTATAATTCGTACAATTGCAGCGCTAATGAATGCAAAAGCCAATACGGGAATTCCTGCGTCACTGAGGGAAGTGGCCAGCAGCTCCCCAGCTCCAGTATCGGTCAGTACCTGTTTGAAAACTCCTCCAGCTCCTGTTAGCAATATAATGGTCCCTGCTGGGGCAAGCGATTTTGTGGTAATGTCAAATAATTGTTTTTTGGAAAATCCTCTCCGAATACCGAAAACATACCAAGCCAGAATGTTGGCAATAATAAGTGCGGCAAACGGATGCCCAATCAAAGCAATTGCCTGTAGCAGCCATTCCGATTGGATTCCAAATACTCCGGTCGCGGTTATGGTATTCAAAAGAATCAAAAAAATGGGCAGGGCAATTATTGATAAAGTTTGCCCTATTGGTGGAAGCGACAGCAGTTCTTGAGTTTCTTCCTTGGCGGGGGCATCCACGTGTATTCTGGCCGCGATTCGTCTTCCAAACCACAAACCAGCAATTAAGGCTGTTGGAATTCCAGCTAGAAAGCCAACCAAAATAACCCATCCCAAATCGGCACCAACAATATCTGCTACGGCAATAGGACCAGGGGTTGGTGGAATAAAAGCATGGGTAATGGCCAAACCTGCCAATAAGGGTATTGCATACAATAACAGAGACTTACCCGTTTTACGTTGTAGTGCATAAATCATGGGCACTAGGATGATGAAAGCTACGTCGAAAAATACGGGAATGGCAATTAGGAAGCCAGATACTACCATGGCCGCCGGCGCTTTTTTTAATCCAAACTTGGATATCATAAAATCAGCGATGGTTTTAGCACCACCAGATTCCTCCAAAATGGCCCCAAACATAGCTCCCAATCCTACTACGGTGGCCACAAAACCCAATGTATTTCCCATTCCTTTTTGAATGGTCCCTATTATTTCTTTGGCATCCAAGCCGGCAATCAATCCAACAGTTATACTACCTATGAGCAAGGCAATGAAAGCGTTGATTTTTAGTCTTAGAATTAGAAAAAGTAATAGGGCAATTCCTGAAATCACTGCGATAACTAGGGTAGTGGTCATATTAATTGGTTTGAAGGTATTTTTTTTCTGTACGCAATGCCTCCAAATATAGCGAAAAGAATGAGGGTTGGAGTTTTTGGAAAGAGAAGGGCAAACCATACGGTTTGCCCTTTAATCTATTTAGGTTAAAAACCGAATTACCAGATTTGTACTCTCTCTTCTGGTGCTAAATACATTTTATCTCCTTCAACAATGTCAAAAGCATCATAGAATTCTTGAACGTTCAATAAAGGTTGAATTGCCCTTATTTGACCTGGGGAGTGAGGGTCCGTCTTTATCTGGGTACGTAAAGCTTCATCCCTTATTTTGGTTCTCCAAACCGTTGCCCAAGACATAAAGAAACGTTGTTCTGGTGTAAATCCATCTATATTCTCCGGACGACCGTTTTCGGCAAAATGTCTTTGTAAACCATCATAAGCTCCTAGAACCCCACCGAGGTCACCAATGTTTTCACCCAAGGTGAACTTACCGTTTACGAAAACTTCGGGCAATACTTCAACTTTGTCATATTGTGCAGCCAATGAACCGCCTCTTTCTGTAAAAGCAGCCAAATCTTCCTCAGTCCACCAGTTCTTCAAGTTACCATCTGAATCAAAACGAGAACCACTATCATCAAAAGCGTGTGAAATCTCATGTCCAATTACTGCTCCAATTCCACCATAGTTCACCGCTTCATCCGCAGTATAGTTGTAGAAAGGAGGTTGCAAAATAGCTGCTGGGAACACAATTTCATTATTCAGAGGATTGAAATATGCATTTACTGTCTGTGGTGACATGCCCCAAGCACTTTTATCAACAGGCTCCCCAATATCAGAGAAGTTATCGTCCTGCTGCCACTTGTCTACGGCAGCCATATTATCAAAATAAGTCTTGTCAGAAGACACATCCATAGCAGAATAGTCTTCCCACTTATCTGGATATGCGATTTTGACCGTAAACTTGTTTAACTTTTCAATAGCCTTTAGCTTGGTAGAATCGCCCATCCAGTCCAATTTTTGGATTCTGGCTTTGTAGGCTTCAATGATGTTGGCAATCATCTTTTCGGCCTTAGCTTTCGCTTCTGGAGGGAACTTGGCATCCACATATAATTGACCCAACGCTTCGCCTACTGAACGATTTACAGTGGCCAAAGCCCTTTCATCTGAAGGTCTCTGCTTTTCCGCTCCTCTCAGGTATTTGCTATAAAACTCCCAATTGGCAGTTTCTATCTCGGAAGAAAGCCTACCTGCTGCACTATTAAAAGTGTCCCATCTCATCAGTGTTTTAAGGTCTTCAATGGGAGTATCCTTTAAAAAGCTATTCAATGCTTTTGTATAATCCAATTGAGTAACAAATAGCGTGTCAAAAGGCTTGGTAGCACCTAAATCCTTTATCATCTTCTTTACATCAATATTGCTCAACATCTCATCAGCTTCGCTAATAGTCTTTGGATTATTCAAGTTTCTGGCATCTCTTCGCTCAACTTTGGTCAATCGGGGTTTCGCCAATTGCGTTTCCAATTCCAATATTTTTTCTGAGGCCGCGGTGGCAGATTCTTCACTGTCCCCAATCATCTGTAACATCCGTACTATATGCTTTTTGTACTCTTCCCGGATTTCTTTTGATTTATCATCATCATCCAAATAGTAATCTCTATCCGGCAGACCCAAACCGGAAGGACCCATATACACGGCGTTCATTTTGCTGTTATTTAAATCAGGAAACACACTTATACCGAAAAAAGGTGAGCTTACCGAGGGGTTGGTAGCAAGTACGGTTTGTAAATCATTTAAATTCTGGATTCCTTCAATGGCATCCAATGCGGGTTGTAGAGGGGTAATTCCAGCTGCATCACGGGCAGCCGAGTCCAATTTGGTGTCAAAAATGGCCAAAGCTTTGGCTTGGTCTGTAGTGGCGTCATATTTTCCACTTTCTTTGGCATCGGCCAAAATTTGAAGCACATCCGCATCTGTGGATTTGCGGAGTACGGAAAAACCACCCCAACGGGTTCGGTCTTCTGGAATCTCGGTATTTTTCATCCAACTTCCATTTACATAGTTATAGAAGTCTTCTTTTGGACTTACCGTAGTGTCCATGTTTTCAAGAACAATACCCGGTATTTTTTCGACCTGGGCGGTCTCTTTTGATTCCTGTTTACAACTGACAAAAGCAAGCATTGTAGCTGTAAAAAAGCATAGTTTTTTCATTTTAAGCATTAAATTAAATTAGTCTTACCATTAGACGGTAACAAGAGGTTTTCGTTACGAAAACGATGTAAATTTTCACAAGATACCCCAAAAGAAAGTGAAGAAGTGTTAAAACTTATTTAGGATTCGGCAGGATTCGTAATAAACTCGACAATCTTTTCTGGAGAAAGTGCAATGGAAACTTTGATGGCGTCTGTAGGTGGTTCCAAGGTTTCAAACTGGGATTTAAGTAAATCAATGGGCATAAAATGTGCCTTTCTCTTTTCTAAACGGGATTTCACTAGCTCAAAAGATCCTTCTAAATAGACAAATTTGAGGGAAGACCCCATATCGTTCTTTAGAATTTCTCTGTATGATGATTTTAAGGCTGAACAGGCAATAACGGCTCCTCTGGATTTATGTTCTTGTGCGAGTTGATTTAGCGCAACGAGCCAATCATATCGGTCCTCATCGTCCAAGGGTTTACCGGAAGCCATTTTTTTGATATTAGCCTCCGGATGGAAATCATCACCATCAAAAAAGGGGATGTTCAATTTTAGGGATAACAATTTTCCAATGGTGCTCTTCCCGGTCCCTGAAACACCCATAATGATAAAAACCATTTGTTTTCTTTCAACCATGGCCGTCAATTTTTGAATTGATCTGAGAAACAATTTCCTTAAAGTCCGCATCGTACGGGACCCACAGGATATCGGGGTTCTTTCGTAACCAAGTCAGTTGTCTTTTTGCAAATCTCCGGGTATTTTTTTTGATTTCTGAAATGGCAAAGTCCAAGGTTATTTCCTCATCTAGAAATCGAAAAAGTTCCTTATATCCAACCGTTTGCAATGCATTTAATTTCCGATGATTATATAAGGATTTGGCTTCTTCCAACAAACCATGTTTTATCATCTCATCCACTCGCAAATTGATTCTCTCGTAAATGATTTCCCTTTCGGCAGTGATGCCAACATATACTGCATCAAACGAACGTTTTTCAGCATCTTTTCTCAAAAATGAGGAAAAAGGTTTGCCTGAATGGCGAATGACTTCCAAAGCCCTTATTACACGGTGTGGATTCATTAAATCTACTTTCTGATAATACACTGGGTCTTTTTCAAAAAGTTCCTTTTGAAGACTTTCAATACCATTTTGTTCAAGGGTTGTATTGAGTTCTTTCCTTATGTTAGGAGGTACTTCTGGGAATGTGTCCAATCCATGGATGACCGCATCTGTGTACAAACCGCTTCCGCCCACCATTATTACATAATCATTGTCTTTATATAGCTCTTCCAATAGATTGATAGCATCTTTTTCAAAATCCCCAACGGAGTAAGATTGTTCAATGCTGGTGTGTTGAATGAAATGATGGGGTACCGATGCAAGCTCCTCTTCCGAGGGTACCGCTGTGCCAATTCTCATCTCTTTGAAAAACTGCCTAGAATCCGAAGATATGATTTGGGTTTTGAAATATTCGGCAAGGGCAATGGCCAATTTGGTCTTTCCAATTGCAGTAGGACCAACCACAACAATCAATTTTTTGGATTTCATAGTAGTTCTCCGCAATTGTAGCAATACTTAGCATCATCCCTATGTCCTTCGGCAGAACAGCTCGGACAACACTGTGTGTTGGTATGCACCCATTGCTTTTCCCTACGTTTGTTAAACTCGACCGTTACAATACCAGTAGGAACAGCTATGATGCCATAACCCATGATCATGATAACCGTTGCCATGAACTGTCCAAGATTGGTTTGGGGCGCAATATCTCCATACCCTACAGTGGTGAGGGTTACAATGGTCCAATAAATGCTTCGGGGAATACTGGTAAATCCTGCATCGTTTCCTTCTATCAGATACATTAGGGTACCCATTATAATGGAGAGTATAATGACCACATAGATAAATACCATGATTTTCGTTCTACTTGCTCTCAAAGCATCTCGTAATTGCGACGCTTCTCCCAAAAATTTTACCAATTTCAGAATCCTGAAAATACGGAGTAAACGAAATGCCCTTAAAGCTAGAAGTACTTGGGAACCTGCCAACAAGTATGAAAGATAGAGGGGTATAGTGGACAAAAAATCGATAATACCATAAAAACTGAAAATATACTTCCAAGGTTTTTTAATACTGATTATCCGGGCAATGTATTCAAAAGAGAAAAAGACCGTGACTACCCATTCCAATGTGAATAAAATTTGATGGTACTTTACGTCTACCTCCTTGACACTTTCCAGCATTACGAGTATAACACTCAACACGATAAGGATAACCAATACAATATCGAAGAGTTTCCCGAGAGGGGTGTCCGCTTCATAAATGACTTCATGAAGGGAATTTTTCCAACCAGAATGTTTTTTTTGCGCTTTCAAAGGGCAGGGGTTAACTCTAAAATTTTGAGTCTGTGCTTTTTTCTTAAATACGATTCAATTATAAAAGTCGTATTCTCATCGCTTCTCATTGGGGTCAATAGCGATTCTAATATATGAATATTATTCATTTGATGGTTGAGTTCGGCATAACCATATCCCTTTAAATGACCATCTTTGATAAGTATAAAACTACTTTCACCAACTTCTCTACCCTTGTCAAAAAGGGCTATGTTTTTGGAAAACAAGCTATATTTTTCAAAAATCACCTCCCATTTTTGATTTTCATTTTGAATATCCTCACCATTTAGGGAAATCTCTTTTAAAGCTTCCAGTTCATGTTCAAGCGACATTTTTTTGATAAAGCTTTTTGCAGAAGAAATCCCATTGAATCCGATACTTTTCGGTATTCGATACGAACGTTTCACAATTTCAAGTTCTATCTCGGCGGTTCCGTTGGATGAAAAGTTGATAACGTGGGAATACAGTTTCTTTTTCGTAACATGATTGTGTCTGGGTCTGGTGCGTTTTACTTCTTGGTATTCTTTTAATATGGCTATAAGTTCGCTGCCAGTTAATTCAAAGGAAACTTTCTTCGTTTCTTTTTGGAGCCTTCTGGCCAACTGGCCAACGTTGGTAAAGTGCTGGTTGACCCTTTTTTGAATATCTTTTGTCTTTCCTAAAAAAATGATATGGCCATCCTTATCATGCATATAATACACACCAGTCTTGGAAGGTAGATTGGAGACTATTTGTAATTGATTTTCAGATAACTCACCATGCTCGGCATCGCGCATTACCTCTTGAATAATAGTCTTATCTGAATCTTTTGCCAACAACAATTTAAATAGCTTGACTGTAGCAAGTGCGTCTCCATTGGCTCTGTGGCGGTCACTCATGGGTATTCCCAAAGAACGAACCAGTTTGCCCAGACTATGGGATTCAGCATCGGGAAGTAGTTTTTTGGACAGGTCTACCGTACATAGGGTCTTCCTTTGATAATCGTACCCTAATCGCCTAAATTCAGTACGTAGAATACGATAATCAAATTGAGCGTTGTGAGCTACGATTACAGCACCTTCCGTAATTTCCACGATTCGTTTGGCCAATTCATGGAATTTAGGAGCCGTTCGCAACATTTTGTTATTGATTCCGGTAAGCTTTGATACAAAAGGTTGTATTTCCCTTTCTGGATTAACCAAACTCATAAATCGGTCTACAATTTCATGACCGTCAAATCTGTAAATGGCTATTTCCATTATACCTTCCTCGTTGTATTGACCTCCGGTACTTTCAATGTCGAGAATGGCGTACATAGAATTGGTGTTGATTACTAGTGGTAATTTCTGGCTCCAAAGATACTACTTCCAATACGTACCATATTGCTTCCTTCTTCAATGGCGATATCATAGTCTCCGCTCATACCCATAGATAGAATATCCATTTCTGGTAAATCTGTCTTAAGTGAATCATACATTGATTTTAAAAGAACAAATTCTTGGCGAATCTGAGCTTTATCCTCTGTAAATGTTGCCATTCCCATTAATCCTTCAATTTTCACGTTCTCAAGGGATTTAAATGTATCGGATGCTATTATTTCTTTCAATTCTTCAATATCCAGACCAAATTTGGTCTCTTCTTGGGCAATATGCATTTGAAAAAGACATGAAATGGTACGATTGTGTTTTTTGGCTTGTTTGTTTATCTCTGATAGTAAACGTAGACTATCCACGCCATGTATCATGGAAACATATTCCGCCATATACTTGACTTTGTTTCTTTGAACATGTCCTATCATGTGCCATTCAATGTCTTTGGGAAGCTGTTCCCACTTCTGGGTCATATCCTGAATTTTGTTTTCACCAAAAACCCGATGGCCCGTTCCATAGGCCTCGAGAATGTCTTCATTGGGTTTGGTCTTGGATACAGCCACCAATATTACATGAGATGGAAGTGTGGCCTTTATTTGGTTCAAATTCTCTGTAATGCTCATCTGTAGAACAATTTATAGCTCGTAAATGGCCATGCCACTTCGTAGTTTTGGTTCAATATAGGTGCTCTTTGGAGGCATTACCAATCCTGCATCGGCAATGGCCTTTATCTCATCCATTGTGATAGGTACCAGACTAAAACCTACTTTGAAGTCTCCCTTGTCAATACTATCCTTCATTTTGATGATGTTATGCTTGCCGTAGCCGTAAGAAATGCGCTTGTCATTTCGCAAGTCGTGAATTCCCAAAATGGGCTCCAAAATGGTTTTGAACAGGATTTGCGTATCCAATTTGCTCAGCGCATCCGTAAAGGTATACTTAGTGTTTCGCAAGTAGAGTGAATAAAACTCACCCCCCAAGTACATACTAAAATGATGTTTTTTTGTGGGCTTGTAAAGCCCGTCCTCTTTTTTTTCAATTCGGAAGAATTCATCCAGTTTAATCAAAAACTCCTCAATGGAATAGCCATTTAAATCTCGTACCACACGATTGAATTCATAAATCTTTATCTGCGATTCTGGAATTAAATATGCCATAAAATAATTATAGGCTTCGGAGCCAGTATGGAATTTGTTCTCTTTTGTTCTACGTTTGGCCAACAAATGTGAAGACGCACTGCGGTGGTGCCCATCTGCAATGTAAAGTGCATCCATTTCCTTAAATGTTTGCATAAGCTCCTTAAGTGTTTCTTCATCTGAAATTTTCCAGAGCCGATGTCGTATTTTGTCCGTAGTGGTAAAATCATATTCTGGTGTTTTTTCCAGTTCAGATTGCAACACTTGATCAATACGTGGATTGTCCTTATAGGTTATCAATACAGGTTCTGCATTGAAACCAACGGTATGAAGATAATCAGCAAAAAGCTTTTCCCTGCGTTGTATAGTATCTTCATGTTTTTTTATGATATCCTCAGCATAATCCTGAAGGCTACAAGTACAGAAAAATCCAAGACTTTGAAAGTCTCCCTTTCCAGTCTGATACAAGTAAAAACTCGCTTCCTTATCTTTTTCGAAGATATCTTCCTCTAAAAATTCCATGTACCGGTTGTGGACCAACTTAAAGCGTTCTTTACCCGAAATGGTTTTATGGAATTTAAAACCAGGGTTTATGATATGCAGAAAAGAGAATGGGTTGTACTCCAAAATAGAGCGCAATTCCTTTTTTGCATATTTTTCATACGAACGGGAGACCACAAAAGGTGCTTTGTCTTTTGCAGGTCGTATGGCCTTAAACGGTTTAATAAGGGCCACGGGTGCTTAGTTGAATTGTGATGATACTTTTTCCGCTTTTCTGGATTCGGAATAATCATAGAACCCTTCCCCAGACTTTACACCCAACTTCCCTGCCATTACCATATTGACCAACAGCGGGCAAGGTGCGTATTTTGGGTTTTTGAAACCATCGTACATCACGTTGAGAATAGAAAGGCAAACATCCAGTCCAATAAAATCTGCCAACTGAAGTGGTCCCATAGGGTGTGCCATTCCCAATTTCATAACGGTATCAATTTCCTGTACCCCAGCTACACCGTTATAAAGGGTTTCAATGGCCTCATTTATCATGGGCATTAGGATTCGGTTAGCCACAAATCCAGGATAATCGTTTACCTCGGTGGGGGTTTTGCTCAGTTTTTCGGATAGCTCCATAATGGTATGGGTCACCTCATCCGAAGTACTATAGCCTCGAATGATTTCAACCAACTTCATTATGGGTACAGGATTCATAAAGTGCATGCCGATTACCTTGTCAGGTCTCTGGGTCACCGCAGCAATTTGTGTTATTGAGATGGAAGAGGTGTTGGTGGCCAAGATGGTATTGGCATCACACAGCTTATCTAAATCTTCAAATATTTTAAGTTTTATGGTTAGATTTTCGGTCGCTGCTTCTACAACCAAATCCGTATTGGCAACTCCTTTTTTCAGCTCAGTATAGGTGGAAATACGGCCAAGGGTTTCGGATTTTTGGTCTGCTGAAATCTTTTCTTTGGCCAACAACCTATCCAAGTTTTTCGAAATGGTAGCCAATCCTTTTTCTAAGGAGGTTTCCGATATATCCACCAAATTCACCTGATAACCACTTTGAGCAAAAACATGGGCAATTCCATTGCCCATAGTGCCTGCACCAATGACAGCAATTGTATTCATTCTATCTCTATTGTTTAAACGATTCTATAATTTGAAGGGCCACCCTAAGCGCATTGGTTCCTTGTTCCAAACTGACTATGGGGGTAGTATTATTATTGATAGCATCCGCATAAGTCTCCAATTCATCCAAGATAGCATTGTTTGCATGAATGTCGGGATTCTCAAAATAGATTTGCTTGCGTACGCCTTCTGCGTTTTGAAGAATCATATCAAAATCCCCAGGGTTTTCAGGAGCGTCCTTCATTTTTACCACTTCTACTTTTTTCTCTAGAAAATCTACAGAGATATAGGCATCCTTTTGAAAGAAGCGGGATTTTCTCATATTCTTCAATGAAATCCTACTGGAAGTGAGGTTGGCGACGCATCCATTTTCAAACTCAATTCTTGCATTGGCAATATCCGGTGAACTACTGATTACCGAAACACCGCTTGCATTGATTTGTTTGACTGGGGAGTTGACAACACTCAATATGACATCGATATCATGAATCATCAAATCCAAGACTACCGGCACATCGGTTCCTCTCGGGTTGAATTCAGCCAAACGATGCGTCTCAATAAACATTGGGTTTTCAACCTTTTCTTTGACCGAAATAAAAGCTGGATTAAAGCGCTCTACGTGTCCTACTTGTCCTTTTACTCCATGTTTGGTAACTAATTCTAGTAGTGCCTCTGCTTCTTCCAAGGTATTGGTTATAGGTTTTTCTATGAAGATATGTTTTCCTTTTTCAATCGCTTTTTTCGCACATTCAAAATGGGATAGGGTAGGAGTTACAATGTCCACCACATCAACTGAATCCATTAAGATGTTCATGTTTTCGAAGTAGGTGTATCCAAATTCTTGAGCTACTTTTTTGGCATTGATTTCATCGGGGTCATAAAATCCTATCAGTTCATATTTTTCGGATTCATTTAAGAGTCTAAGATGGATTTTTCCCAAATGTCCTGCGCCTAGGACACCAACTTTTAACATGTTTTCTGATTTTTTTCAAAAATACGATTCTGTAATCAGTTGGCATAAAATAAAACGGAACCCTGGATGTAAAATTCAAGGGAACTTTTTAAATTCGAACACCAGACCAGGACCATGAAGGATACATTGAAGCATAGCGGAATGCGCAACAAGTTGGCACAGGTAATTGCCAAGAAGGGCATACAGGACAAAAACGTATTGAAGGCCATTCGAAAAGTACCACGCCATCTTTTTTTAGATAGTAGTTTTGAGGAACATGCGTATCAAGATAAGGCTTTCCCTATCGGAGCAAGTCAAACCATATCCCAACCATACACGGTTGCCTTTCAAACAGAATTACTAGAGGTAAAACCGAATGATTCCATTCTGGAAATAGGAACTGGAAGTGGTTACCAGACTGCCATTCTCTTGGAACTTAAGGCCAAAGTATTTACCATAGAGCGACAGCAAGAACTATTCAAAAAAACTAAACTTTTCTTTGAAAAAATGGGGTACCGACCTAAAAAAATCATCTTTGGAGATGGTTATAAAGGACTTCCATCTGATGCGCCATTTGACGGTATTATAGTAACTGCAGGAGCTCCTTTTGTCCCTAAACCTTTGTTGTCCCAATTAAAAGTGGGGGGTAGGTTGGTCATACCTGTAGGTACCGATGAACAGATTATGACGCGCTACACTCGAAAATCGGAAAAGGAGTTTGAAAAGGAGGAATTGGGTCTTTTCAAGTTTGTCCCCCTTTTGGAGGATAAGAACTAGTTGTTGAAGTTTTTCTTGATGCGAGACAGATTTCTTTTGTTGTCTCTATCCTTAATGTTCTCTCTTTTATCATAGAGTTTTTTCCCCTTGGCCAATGCAATGTTCATTTTGGCCAACCCTCTATCATTTATGAAGAGATTCAAGGGAACTATGGTCAGTCCAGAGGTGGTAACTTCTTTTCTTAATTTTTTCAGCTCCTGTTTGTTAAGCAATAACTTACGTTCCGCTTTAGGTTTGTGATTATAATAGCTGCCATGGCTATACTCATCAACTTGCATGTTGATTACAAAAAGCTCTCCTTTTTCATTGAACTCACAGAAACTTTGGGACAAGGAAGCCTTGCCTAAACGGATTGATTTTATTTCAGTTCCGGATAGCACAATTCCAGCAGTATATGTATCCAGTAGCTCAAAATCAAAACGAGCTCTCTTGTTCTTTATGTTGATATTCTTCTGCATGGTGCGCAAAAATATAAACTCTTATTGTAGAAAATTGTAATGTTGTGAAGCTTTTTACGATTATTGAGAAAACAAAACTTCATGAAACTACGACTTATTCCACTTATGTTGCTTCTTATTGTATCCTGCAAAAATGAAGTGCAAAAGACACCTGATGCGCAATCCATTATTGATAGCTCCATAGTAAAAAGTGGCGGTGAGTCTTTTAAAGACCATAAAGTCTCATTCTATTTTAGAAATCGGAAGTATACTTCTTACTATGTAAATGGCCAAAAGATGCTCGAACGCTACACATTTTTGGATTCCAATATGATTGCCGACAAAAAATCCAATACCGATTTCGAAAGGTTTATCAATGATAGTTTGATTCCTTTGCCCGATTCCTTAAAAACCAGGTATGCCAATTCTGTGAACTCTGTACACTATTTTTCAAAACTCCCCTTTGGATTAAATGACAAAGCGGTGAACAAAGAATACATGGGCGAAGAAACTATCAAGGAAGTTTCTTATTACAAAGTAAAGGTCACCTTTGATCAAGCTGGGGGAGGCGATGACTTTGATGACACGTACTTGTACTGGTTCAACAAAGAAACCATGCTGCCTGATTATCTTGCATATGATTTTCACGTGAACGGTGGAGGTCAACGGTTTAGGGAAGCATATAACGAGCGGTACATTAACGGCATCCGTTTTGTGGACTACAACAATTATAAGCCTAAGGGAAAAGGTGCTAGTTTAATGGAAATAGGATATTTGTTTGAAAAAGATAGTTTGGATTTGTTATCCAAAATAGAATTGGAAGAAATTCAAGTGCTGGAGAATTAATCCATTTTTAAGACAAAATCAGTTGTGCCATCGTTAATGTACCTGACGATGAAAAGGCTGCTATTGTCATCGTCTTCCATTTGTGGATACTTGTCTTCTCCCAGCAGCTGATTGACAAATACAGGAGTAGTGTTGCTGTGTCCGACTATTAAGACATTCTGACCTTTGTGTGTCTCTTTGAAGCTATCAATGTCCACTGCACCTGGGTCGTAAAACTCGATTTCAATTTCTTTCTTTATAGATACTGGAGCCGCGGTCATGGTAGTTCTTTCATAATTGGTGGAATATATGGCATCCAACTCTACGGGGTCGAAAACTTCTGCCCACTTAAGTGCTCGGTTCAGTCCGTCTTGATTAAGTTCTGGGTCTGTGTTTTCAGGATTCGTCCTATCTTTTTCTGCATGACGGATAAGATAAAAGGTTGATATTATGGGCTCTTCAGGTTCATCCTTGCAGCTTGTAGCGGTAAATAAAAATGCAAATGCTAAAAATAGTAGGTGGTTCTTTATTGGTTTTATTATCATCTTTTATTCCCTTAGTTTTTTATTTCTTTTTGAACAAGATGCTCTAAATAAGCAATGGTGTTTACTAGATATTTTCTATCCCGGGTCATGGTAGCCATGGAGATGGCGCCTTGAAGCATAGTAAACAGTTGTTTGGCAAATTGCAATGGGGGAACGGGGATTCTAATTTCATTGGCCTTAACTCCATTTTCAAGAACCAAAGCTATTTTTCCTTCTATTTCATTGATAGTTTCTTTTACAGCCGCCGCCAAAAGTCTGTTGTTGTTTTGGGCGTCCACTCCTACATTCAGAATGGGACATCCTCCAAAAGGAAGTGTGAAAACATCGTATTGTCTATAAAAACGAATTAAAGAAAATATTTTGTCCAAAGAATCTCCTTCCACATTGAGTTTCTCATCCACAACGGCCAGCAATTGTTTTTGGTTGTATTGAAAAGCGGATAGCGCAAGTGCTTCCTTATTCTCAAAATTACCATAGATGGCACCCTTGGTAAGCCCTGTAGCTTCGGTAATATCACTCATACTCGTTCCCACGTATCCAAACTTATTGAATATGGGTGCTACGGTCTCAATGATGTAAGCGGTGGTTCTTTCTGCTTTTTTGGACATTTTGGTTCAGGCTTGGTAAGGTGTAAGCGAAGATATAAAAAACATATACTGTATGGTATTTTAAATGAAAAATGCCCTTACTTTTAACAAAATAAGGGCATTAGACCATGTTTAATTAGGAATTATTCTACCAGTTCGTTCTGATTTCTGAAAACCAATTTGTCATCAAAAGAATCCAGAAGGACAATACTATCTGTTGTTATTCTTCCAGCTAAAATCTCCTTTGACAGATTGTTAAGAACCTCTTTTTGAATCAACCGTTTAACTGGCCTTGCACCAAACTGCGGGTCATACCCTTTTCGTGCCAAATAGTCTATGGCTTCTTCTGTTGCATCTAAAGTTATATTTTGCTTAGATACCAATCTTTTCAAGTGGTCCAACTGTAGCCCAACAATTTCCTTAATGTTTGACTTGCTCAAAGGTGTGAACATAATGATATCGTCAATCCTGTTTAGGAACTCGGGACGAATTGTTTTTCGCAACAGTCCCATAACTTCTACGCGGGCCGCCTCAGTCGCACTTTCCAAATTGTCGCCAACATCTTCAAATTTCTCTTGGATTATATGACTTCCCATGTTACTGGTCATGATGATGATAGCATTCTTAAAATCTGCAACACGACCTTTATTATCCGTCAACCTTCCTTCATCCAGCACCTGTAAAAGTATGTTGAAAGTATCCGGATGGGCTTTTTCAATTTCGTCCAATAGCACAACGGAGTAGGGCTTTCTCCTTACCGCCTCTGTAAGCTGGCCACCTTCATCGTAACCCACATATCCTGGAGGTGCACCAACCAATCTGCTCACTGAGTGACGTTCTTGGTATTCGCTCATATCAATCCGTGTCATGGCATTTTCATCATCAAAAAGATAAGCCGCCAAAGTTTTTGCTAACTCGGTTTTTCCTACTCCTGTAGTTCCCAAGAACAAGAAGGAACCTATCGGCTTTTTCTCGTCCTGAAGTCCTGCTCGACTTCTTCGAATAGCATCCGAGACAGCCTCTATGGCCTCTTCTTGGCCAACTACACGTTTGTGCAGTACACTTTCCAGATTCAATAGCTTTTCACGCTCACTTTGCAACATCTTGGTTACGGGAATACCGGTCCATTTTGCCACAACTTCGGCAATATCTTCATTGGTCACCTCTTCTTTGATAAGGGTACCGGCACTTTGTTGGTTTGCCAACTCTTCTTGCAGACTTTCCAGTTTTTCTTGGGATTCCTTGATTTTTCCATAACGCAGTTCCGCTACTTTGCCATAATCCCCATTTCGTTCCGCGCGCTCCGCTTCCAATTTGTAGTTTTCAATGTCCTGTTTGGTCTTTTGGATATTGTCCACCACACTTTTTTCACTCTCCCATTGCGCAAATATCTCGTTCCGTTCTTCCTTGAAATTAGCCAACTCCAGATTGAGGCTCTGTAATTTGGCAGAATCATCTTCTCGTTTAATGGCCTCAATCTCAATCTCCAATTGCATGATTCTTCGGTCTAGGACGTCCAGTTCCTCAGGTTTTGAGTTGATTTCCATTCTAAGTTTGGAAGCAGCCTCATCCATTAAGTCAATTGCCTTATCAGGTAAAAATCTGTTCGTAATATAGCGCTGGGATAGTTCTACCGCTGAAATCACCGCCTCATCTTTGATGCGCACCTTATGGTGGGCTTCGTACTTCTCTTTAATACCCCTCAAAATGGAAATGGCACTTTCCGTGTCCGGTTCATCAACGATTACCTTTTGAAAACGACGCTCCAAAGCTTTGTCCTTTTCAAAATACTTCTGGTATTCATCCAAGGTAGTGGCTCCTATGGCACGAAGTTCTCCCCTTGCCAGAGCAGGTTTTAAAATATTGGCTGCATCCATGGCACCTTGTCCACCACCAGCACCCACCAAAGTGTGGATTTCATCAATGAAGAGTACAATATCCCCATCAGAAGTGGTTACTTCCTTGATGACGGATTTCAGGCGTTCCTCAAACTCGCCCTTGTATTTGGCCCCGGCAATCAAAGCACCCATGTCCAAGGAATAAATAATTTTGTCCTTTAGGTTTTCAGGAACATCACCTTGTACGATTCTATGGGCGAGACCTTCTGCAATTGCTGTTTTACCAACCCCAGGCTCACCTACGAGCATAGGATTGTTTTTCGTCCTACGGGAGAGTATTTGCAAAACACGTCGTATTTCTTCATCCCTTCCAATCACGGGGTCCAATTTTCCATCATCCGCCAATTGATTCAAATTTCTGGCATACTTGTCCAAAGAGTTATAGGTGTCCTCTGCACTTTGTGAAGTAACTTTTCCTCCTTTTCGAAGTTCTTGAATGGCAGCGTTCAAATCCTTTTCTGTAGCTCCCTGGTCTTTCAGCATTTGGGCCGACTTACTTTTGGATTTGAAGATGGCCAAAAGCAAATGCTCAATGGAAACATATTCGTCCCCCATTTTCTTGGCTATGGCACTGGCCTCTGTAAGTGTTTTACCAGCTTCTCGCGAAAGCATGATATCGCCTCCCGAAACTTTGGGAAGGCTTTCCATTTCTTTATCTAAAATTTGTTCTACCAAGTTGGTGTTGACATTCAATTTCTTCAAAATGAACGGCAATACATTTTGGTCCACTTCCATGATAGCTTTGAACAAATGTTCATTTTCTATCTGCTGATGCCCATATCCTTGCGCAATTTGTTGCGCTTGTTGTATGGCTTCTTGTGATTTTATCGTAAAATTGTTAAAGTTCATTTTCAATCTTTTGTCTTTGGATTTCAACAATCCTACCAAGGCAATGAAACCGACAAAATGTCGCTAAACCCTTGAAAATAAAAGACATTTCGGCAGATTGTAAGCTTTGAAAAGCTAGCCGACCTATCTAGTAAAGAAATAATATGGGAATTTTTGACAGCCTTTTTGGAAATAAAGAAACGAGCGGAAAAAAATCCAATGCCTTGCCTTGGAATCCGTTGACTTCCATAAGCCAACTGGATGAGATAACGGTGGAGTCCAATGAAAGACCACAGCTTATTTTCAAGCATTCCACCACCTGTGGAATAAGTAGGATGGTTCTAAATATGTTTACAGGTTCCTATAATTTGGGAGATACTGCCGATTTACACTTTTTGGACTTGCATGCCCATCGCGATGTGTCTAACGAAGTGGCCACTAAATTTGGGGTTATGCACCAATCACCACAGCTTCTCATTGTCAAAAATGGAGAGGTCAGTTTTCATACCTCGCACGGTTCGATAGCGGATATAGACCTGAAAGAATATGTGTAAAGAAAAAGCCCCGCGATTAGCAGGGCTTTTTTATCAATCAAATTGATGTCTTCGAATAATTCCTTTTAATCGGGCCTTGAGGTCCTCGCCGGCATCATAGACCATTTGTTCATTTGTTGGAAAAGGGACTGCCGCCAAATCCAATAAAGCTACCAAGTCGTTGTCCAATGCTCTCCTATCTCCCTTGTAGTTGGCATATATATGCTCAAAAATGAACTCGCTGGCAAGCGGGTAGGAGTTGATTTCCTGTCCACTGGTCAAATCAGTAATGCTCACCTTTGCTCCAATCTGGGCACTTTTGAACTGTGTGAACTGATAGAAGTTACAAGTAACTGTTCTTAATCGGTCCACTTTTATTCTATTACCCAAACTGTCCTTTATGGCATTTCCATTTTCATCCAATAGATACTCATACCCATCTTTGATTTGCTTTTCGCGTACAATTTGCGTTTCGTTCACCCGCTCTGGAGAAATATTGATTTCCCTAAAGCCCAGGTTTAGTGCAAAATCATAGTTCATGCCGTTTTGCGGCTTGGAGTGGAACTTGGTCCAGAAGTTATCTATTCCGTAGGTATTGAAATCCAATAACTCGTCTTCTAATCGCTCCGGAATAATCTGTTGGGTTTCATTATCAATTTGAACCTTCACATAATCCAATCCTTTTTGGTAAGCTTCGTCCATTTTCTGAACGGTCTGTTTGTAACCAGGATTGATTTCGGATAGATACTTCAAATCATTAAAAACACTTCTAAAGTCTTGCTTATATCTAGCGTTTTTCAACAAATCGCTTGCGTTGGCATACAGATATTCCGAAAGCTCATCTTTGGTATCCAAAATGGCATTGTCATAATTGACGAAATCAAATCGGGCTTCACGTCCTTCTTCATAAATGGATAGGGGTAATAAAGGTTGGATTCTGGCTTGAATATCCTTCAAGGCATTGTATTTACGGTAGATGGTCTCCAAATTTGCAGGATTTCCATCTTTTTCCATGAAACTGATTTGCTCCAGTTCCCTTTGTGCATTTTTTGCAAAGGCATCTTCCAAGAGAGTAACATAGGCCTGATGTCCTTTTCTGGTTTTGTTTTCCGTTAAGTTTTTGATGGCCTTGTTCATGGCCGTAACGTAATTACCACTGTTCACCGCCTCTTGGGTCTTTTTAACCCCTCCGCAGGAAAGTAGTATCAAAATGGTACTATAAAGTAGAGTTTTTCTCATCGTTTTTGGTTTTGTGATTTTCTAGTAGAGTTCAACTGCCGTGCCAAAAAGCCACACTTTAGTAACGTTTCAGGCTCAACTGTAGTATATTATCGGTGAAATGCAGGTTTTTTTGTGGTTTTTGGATTATACCGGATTGCTTTTCAATTGTTGATTCTTAGTGGATAATATCTCTTTTGCCGCTCTATTTTTTAGTTGAAATACTTATTTCTCTTTGTATTTTTGAAAAATGAAAACTGAAGTCCTAACACAGAGAGACACCACCATTTTTGACCTTATCGAAAAGGAAAGGGAAAGACAGGTGCAAGGAATTGAATTGATTGCTTCCGAAAATTTTACAAGCCCTCAGGTGATGGAGGCCGCAGGTTCTGTCCTTACCAATAAATATGCTGAAGGATATCCTGGAAAACGGTATTATGGTGGATGCGAAGTTGTGGACGAAATAGAAACCTTGGCCATAGAAAGGGCGAAGGAACTTTTTGGAGCAGTATACGCTAACGTACAGCCCCATTCGGGTTCCCAAGCCAATGCGTCCGTGTATCACGCTTGTTTGCAGCCAGGTGACACGATTCTTGGATTTGATTTGGCCCATGGTGGGCATCTTACGCATGGTTCTCCCGTAAATTTCTCAGGAAAGTTATACCGACCTACATTCTACGGGGTTGATGAGGAAACCGGAACCCTGAACTATGACAAAATCCAAGAGATTGCCGACAAGGAAAAACCAAAAATGATTATTGCCGGGGCCTCTGCGTACTCCAGAGACATGGATTTTGCACGTTTTCGGGAAATTGCGGATAGTGTGAACGCCATATTGCTTGCGGACATCTCCCACCCGTCCGGGTTGATAGCAAAAGGAATTTTAAACGACCCTATCCCTCATTGCCATATTGTAACAACCACTACGCACAAAACACTGCGTGGTCCCCGAGGCGGACTTATTTTAATGGGAGAGAACTTTGAAAACCCGTTTGGTATTCGGTTGAAGAACGGAAACCTAAGAAAAATGTCCGGATTATTGGACCTAGCAGTATTTCCTGGTAATCAGGGTGGCCCATTGGAACATATCATAGCTGCGAAAGCCATTGCTTTTGGTGAAGCACTTTCTGACGACTTTCTGCATTATATGCTTCAGGTGAAAAAGAATGCTGAAGCCATGGCCAAATCTTTCATGGCGAAGAATTACAAAGTCATTTCTGGAGGAACGGACAACCATATGATGCTCATCGACCTTAGAAATAAAGGCATTACTGGCAAGGATGCGGAAAAAGCTTTGGAAAAAGCAGCGATCACGGCAAACAAAAACATGGTGCCTTTTGATGACCAATCTCCGTTCATCACTTCGGGGATACGTTTTGGGACACCGGCTATCACAACCCGGGGGTTGGTTGAATCCGATATGGAAACCATAGTGGATTTGATTGACGAAGTGCTGATGAGTCCTGAAGATGAAGCAGGTATATCCAAGATAAAAGAAAAGGTCCATACTTTGATGAAGCACAGACCTCTTTTTAATAGCTAATTACGAAGGGTGTTCTTAGGTTAAGCCTAAGGAAATATATTTTCAACTAGTCCAAAAGGAAAAAATCCTCGTTGGTAAGTTCTCTATTTTTTACTTCATAAATCATGACATCATGATTTAGCTTGTCATCAAAATAAAGACCCCAGAAATCATAGTATTGGTCTCTATGGCCCTCTGCTGATATGGCTCCTTGGTCAGTATCTTCAAAAACGGGGACAAAAATTTCATAGGGCATTTCTGTTAAGCCTTTGGTGAAATACACAAAGTTTTCACTCAATTTAGACATAATACCTGGCAATTCTTCCGGGATGCTATAATCGTGTATCCTATTTACAATGACAGAGGTGTCCTTAAAATGTAGGGAGAGTTCGGCGATGTCCAAGGCATGGTTGTTGTCTGCACAAAGCTTTTGAAAACTTTCATCAAATTTTGACGGAATGTTACATCCTTCATTTTGAGGGGATATGCCTCCCCAGTTTCCACTATTAAAGTGGTGCAGACTTTCTGTAAGCCCAAAATTGCAATGGATATCCAGAACGATATCTATTTGTTGCTTTTTTATATTGTATCTGCATTGAGCCGAAATCTCAGCAAAGAAATCCCGCTCCAAAACCTTTAAAAAGTCTTCGAGACCATTACAGGTCACGAAAGTAGTTATGTCACTTAAGGGGAAAAGTGAATCTCGTTTTTTGTCTGGTCGCATCCTCATCCGTTTAACCTACGTTCGTAATTCAAAGTTAAAACGAATGTTTTTTTTGGGATTGCACGAAATCCTTAAAAATTCTATGGATTTCCTTGTATTTGTTCCACTAAACGGCCTTCAGAATGGTAAGATATTCTGTGAGTTAATTAAACATCTTTATAAAACTATCTAAATAAATCCCCTGTTTTTGGCCGCAAGAATTAGCGCAAGGTCATTTTCATTTTCAGTTCCGAATAGGGATTTCAAATGACGTTTCCTGTTTTCAATGGAGGATGGGGAAAGCCGGATAAACTTCTCCAAATCTTTGTTTTTTGTGCCAATTGAAAGATGATAGAGTATTTTTTTATCCTTCTCGTCCAACCTAATATCATTGGTCATTTTCTTCCGTATGGCAGCAAGCGCCTTGGAAGAATAATAAGGTGGACTCAAGGTCACGGTCTTCACGGCGTCTTCCAGGGTCTTGGGGTCAATGTCCGTTTTGACCAAATATCCATCTGGGTCAACGGATTGTAAAATGCTATTTATTCTGTAGTTGTCGCTAAAAGAGGACATAAACACAATTTTGGTTTCGGGAACAAGCTTGCGTGCCAAGATTCCCAAATCCTCTCCGGTTTGGGGTTGGTGTTCATTAGGTGGATACATCTGCACATCCAAGAAGAGAATATCGTACTTGAATGAATTCACAGATTCCTCAATCATACGTTTCCCTGTTTCAAAAGTATTGGCTGTATCCACGATAATGGAATGCCCTTCAAAAACAATGCGTTCCAGAATGAACTTATAGCCTAACATGGTCATTTCATGGTCGTCAATGGCTAGAATTCGAAGTGTCTTCATGTGCTATATTTTAATTTCTTGGGGTTATGCCTTCGCTGTTTGTTTTATTTCAAAGTCCTCAAGAATTTCTGTTTGTTTGGCGTAATTCATGGGAATGCTCACCTTTATGGTGGTACCTTTCCCTTTTTTACTCTCAATATCCAAGGTCCCGTTTACTTTTTTCACTCTGGAAATGATGTTTCGAAGCCCTATTCCTCTTTTTCCTTTGTTGATGTCAAAGCCTTTACCATCGTCTTTAATGCTCAACTTAAGGAAATTGTTTTCACACTCAAAGTTTACAAAAGCGTTTTTGCAATTGGCATGCTTTACGCAATTTTGCAGGGACTCTTGAACAATTCGATAGGCATTGATTTTGATATCGCCCTCCAAACTGTCCCATTCCAGTAATGAATCATACGTAAAAGAACATGTTATCCCAGAAGATGCTCCAATGGAGTTTATCATATCCTCGAGGGATACAATAAAGTTATGAATTTTTTGATAAGAAGCATTATTGAGCTCATGCGAAATGGTGCGGATTTCCTCCTCTGTCTCACGCAGTTTTTCAATGAGCTCCGCTCGTTGTTCCACGGACTTTTCGTCCGCCATTTCATTAAGCCCTGTGAGTACCAGTCGGATACCTAACATTTGACCGAGCACGCCATCGTGCAGTTCCTCTGAAATGCGCTTTTGTTCCAGTTTTTTGCCCTCCTCAAATTTTCCTTGTTGAGCCAGCATGAGGTTATAAATCTCCTGATTGCTTTCCTGTTGTTTTTGTTGGAATTTGAGGCGGTTATTACTAATGCGCTGGGCTATAATAGTGAACAAGGATATTCCAAAAAGGATAAGCCCTAAGGTGATACCAATCCAAATCTGTTTTTGTCGTGAAAGCACTTCGTTTTCCTCAATGATTTGGTCGGTTTCCAAACGAATGCGCGCGAACTTATCACGAGTGGCCCGTTCTTCTTCTTTTAGTTGCTCGGAAAGTTTGTAATAAGCAGTGGAGTAGGCCACTGCATTTTCAGAGTCTATTTCTGTAAGGAACTTGAGTACTTCTAAACGGCGGTCATTGTTTTGGGTCTCTTCAGCAAATTGCTTTACTTCTTTTGCCAATTTAACTGCTTCATCTTTTTTGCCTTGCGCTAGTAAGAGTTCAGCTAGCTTTTGCCTAGCCCACCCTAAATCTTGTGGCTCATCAATCTTAATAAACGTATTAATGGCCTTTAAATACTCTTGATTAAGTTCTTCGTCGGTTTCCCCCAGTTTAAAACGAGCGTAAGTATGTCCTACCAAAGCCTTAGAATAAAGCTCTGGATCTTGCTGTTTGAATTCGTCATTCTGAAGTAATGGTTTGTACTCTTGAATGGCACTTTCATAATCTTCTTCACGCAGATAGCTATTGGCTAAGTTATTTTTGTTAATCCATACTAAATTTTCATCATTCAAAGATTCTAGATAATCTCCAGCTTTTTTAAGATATTCTCGTGTTTTATCTTCGTTTTTAAAACCACTTTGGATACTCGCTAATAAATTATAGCTTGCTGATAGCCAATAATCATCTTTTTGTTCCGCAAATGTTTTTATCGCTTTAGAGACATTACTTTCGGCACCTAAGTAGTCCTTTAAATCATCTTGGGCTTGGGCCATTGAATATAGCATTCTTGCCTTTAAGTACTCGGAGGGTGAATCCGTGGGTAGCTTATCAAAACTTTGGTAGGCTAACTGATAATAATAGTATGAGCTATCAATTACTAAGTAACTCTTTAAAAATGCAGCCATATCCCAATGAGCTTCTCCAAGGATTTGATAGTCATTAGACTTAATTGCAAGGCTCGATAACTCTTCGTATACATTTCGATAAAACAAAGAATCCTTTATACGATACCCTGTAATTGATATTTGGGAAAGGTTTTTAAGATAAGTTGAATCGCTATCATTTTGTTTAAGTAGTTTATACCCAGCTCGCAGATAATCTTTTCTTACACTCATGGGTAATTCAGTACTATCTTTTGCAATGCGCACCTTTTCCATCGCTTGGGTAACAAGTGGATTGCCAACTTGCAATTTACTATCGGTTGAGTTTTTGCAAGCGAAAAAAATTGATACTAAGAGAAGTAACTGTATCTTTTTCAAGAGTGATTGGTTGAAAAATAGGGCAAAAGCCCAGTTCTTTTACTACAAGGTACTAAAAAACCCCAAATCAAAGAAGATTTGGGGTTTTTGATATGTTTGAAGATTATACTTAGGTTCTATCAGGATCTACTTGACCATCTCCCTCACCTGAATTTACATCTACTTTTAAAGTTTCAAAAAGGGCTTCTGTTTCTTGAACGTTGGTTTCGGACTCACAAGAGAACATCCCTAAAGAAAATACAGCTACAGCTACAATACCAAATACTTTTTTCATAATCTTTCCGTTTAATGTTTAGATAAGTTTAGTTTTCCTGTGGCTAATATATTTTTGACCTCTTTTTTAGCCAGTCACAACAAAAGCATCTTAGTATTTAACGGAGAAATGCGGGTATTTGGGCCTATTCTATTAGAATTCGGTTAATTAGAAGCTCCTACAGCCTTTTTGGAGAGTTTTTCCTTGAGTTTGTCTATGCGTTCCCTGTACTTTTTGGAAAAGGGGATTTCTTGCTCTTTGGGATTGCGAAGGGTACACAAATTTTTACCATAGTTGATACGGGAAACGTATCTGGTATTCAGAATATAGCTCTGATGAATACGGATAAAGTTTTCAGGCAGTTGCTCCTCAAAAGACTTTAAAGTCTTAAACGCACTTACCACGTTGCCATTGGCCAAAAAGAAATCCGTGGAGTTGTTATCCGATTTTAAATACAGAATTTCTTTAGTGTCCAGATACCTATAATCATTATACGACCTTATACATATAGTGGAAGGGAAGTTTTCTTTGGGGTGTTGCTTTCTTAACTTAAAAATGGTCTTTCGGATATCAAATTCGTTGTGTGGCAATATCCAATAATCAAAAAAACCACTTTTTATGGCATTGTACGCGTATTTTGTAGAAGTGGAATATCCAATAATCACCGGAAGCGAGTTCATGTATTGTGTCAGTTCCGTTACCATTTGGAAATAGGACATGCTGTCATCATTCAGGTTGACCAGGACCACATCGGGAGAATATTTTAAGATGGTATTAAGCCCCTCAACGGAGTTGTGGGCGAAGCCTGCACACACGAAATCCTCAAACTCCTCAAGATACACTTGAAGTTGGAGCTTGGAGCTAGCGTCCGAGTCTATTATGGTGTAGGTATAATCCATGCGTAAAACACTGGGTGCAAGTTACTAAGGCCTAAAAAAATCCCATTACAGTTTTACCTTAAAAAAACTGGGGATTTCCCTCAAAAACAATGATTTTTCTCTCTTATTGGGGAGTTTTTCCTCAAAAAATCAGTTTTCTGGAACAAATTCAAAGGCTCCCATGTCGGGATTGGGATCTCTTGGTGTCCCCAAAACATCGTTTGGAAATGTGACCATAAAACTGGGGTCGCCCATATCAATGGCATCAGAATCGGGACCTATTGATAGTTGATTCTGAAAGGGAGCTTCAAAATCCATTTCACCATTTAAGATGATATTACGGTACAGATTTTCGTCATCAAAATTATATAAAGGGTCGCCTTGGAAGGAGCCACTACTATCCTCAAATTGAATGGCGGTATGGGAGAAACTAAAGTTGAAGGCAAAGTTGGTGTCCTCAATCAATGAAAGCTCCAAACGGGAAGAACCATCCACGATGGAATTGATAAAATTGGCTTGTTCCAAATCTGCGTTGGTATTGTCCAATAATAAGGCTACTCCACCCCGAGGTCCGTTGCCCCAATAATTGGCGAAAGTACAGTGGGTACATTGGTAATTGCCCCCATTGCCCAATAGCACAGATGTGGCTCCAGCACCTCCAAATACAGAGTTGGAAGCAGTTATGCGTGCACCTGATGCCCAAAGGTTAAATTCCAAACTGTTAGTGATTTGAGAGTTGCTTAGGGTCAAGGTAGCTTCTGGATTGGATAGATTACCTTCTACAATCAATCCCGCCGTTGCGTTCTTCAACCTTAGATTTTGGATGGTATTGTTGGTGCTTCCAGAGCGAATCCAGATAGTGCCCCATTGCCCGGGGACATCAGAGAATGAAGGCTCCAGGCGGTCACCCTCAAAGATGACCTCATTTTCCAAAAGTTCCTGGTCTTCACTCTGTGCTCCATTTATTTGTAGGGACGCTCCCGAATCTACCAAAATACCTGAATCCCTATGAAAATGAACTCGAGTACCGGCATCTATGGTCAGCATATTTCCTGAGGGTACGGCAGCATATCCATAAATTACATATGGCTTTTCATTGGTAAAGTTGAGTTCTTGGGGTTCCAGATAAAAGCCTTCAACAACAATCTCATTTCCTTCTTCATCCATCCCAATTGGAATGGTTTCCCGTGTTCCATCAGCGTTTGTGACTGGGTACAAAAAGATGGCGTCTTTTACCAAGGTCACCAGTTCCACGTTTTGTTGGGAAGCACCTTCCCCAAAAAGAATGCGGTCGGTGTTCAAAAATTCATTTTCTCCAGTCGGGGCAACATCAAAAGTGGTTTCAACAAAGATAAAGAGACTGTCTCTTGCCAGAAGGGGGACGTCGGTAAATTCCTTTCCAGCCACACCATCCACATTAAGGCGATAGCTACTGTTGGGTCCATTCTCAAGACCCACGAAGGGAATGGAAATATCCCGATTGAGCCCATTGTACACCTTTAAGGTGTAGGTGCTACTTCCAATATTGGTGAATACGGTATCCAAAAAAACAGTGTCCTTGGAAAAAGTGAGATTACCGCTATTGGCTTCAAAATCAAAATCATTACGACAAGAACTCCAAATCAGTGCTGATAGAAATAGCAGGGAAAGGACGCTATATTTTGTGAAGTTTTGGGTCACACTATTCAAATAGGGTAGCAATTTGCTCAGGTACTCGCCTGGGTCTAAAGGTAGATGCATCCAAAAGGCACCAATCCGTACTAGCTTTAACTAAAAGGTCATTGGTTTTATTGTTCCAGATTTCAACGATTCTTGTTGAAATAGGACCTTTGTTTTGGGAAATATAAGTATGTATGGTCAAAACATCTTCTAAAACCGCAGATTTGAAATAGTTGACTTCATGTTTGCGAACTACCCAAATAAGTTCACTTCGAATTTCGGGAGTGGTCACGGTTTCCCAATGTTCCTTGGAAATTTGTTGTACCCAATCGATGTATCGAATATTATTGACGTGATTCAATTCATCCAGGTCATCAGGCCCTACGGTTAGTGTTTTGTCGTAGAATCGCATCCACTACTTTTTTCGTATGGAAACCTCAAAGAGCTTGTCCCAGTTCTTTCCGGTTACAAAGAAAGTGCCTCGTTCTTTATGATAGGCCACACCGTTGAGAACGGAGTTGATTTCGTCCCACTGGGGGCCTCTCGTCACTTGTGACTTAAGCCCACCAAAATTGACAACCCCTTCAATGGCACCAGAAGTAGCGTTGATTATCATCATGCTTTCTTTTTGGTATACGTTGGCATAGATTTTTCCATCTACATATTCCAGTTCATTGGCTTTGTTGAAAATGGATTTGTTGGTTACCGTTTCTATATAACCCACCTCTTGAAGGCTTTCAGGGTCCAAATGCCAGATACGTTCCGTACCATCACTTTTGTAGATTTGTTTTCCATCGTTGCACAATCCCCAACCTTCGCGGCTTTCCCCATAACTGAAGTTTTTAATTTTTTCCAAGGTATTTGGATTGTATACGTAGCCTAAACCACTTTGCCAGGTCAATTGATATAACTGGTTGTTGAGGAGGGTAATCCCTTCTCCAAAAACGGAATCGTCCAAATCGATTTTCTGTAAGATTTTACCGGTTCTGAAATCAATCTTTCTAACTGTTGATGCCCCTTTCTTTCCTGTGCTTTCATACAAAGTGTCTTGAAAAAACTCCAACCCTTGGGTGTATGCAGAGGGGTCATGAGGATAGGTATTCAAAATTTCGTAGGTATAAATGTCTGGGGAAGAACCCGCCAATAATTGAATTTTCTTTGAAACCTCTATGGAAGCACCATCCTCATAATTAATATTGGCCTTAAGGAGTTTGTTTCCAAGTGTTTCTGAGGCCAAGGTGATTTTTCCGTCGGAAAGGGGCAATATTGTATTGTCCAAACTATACGAAATACTATTGATATCAATATTTTTTTTATTGTTGATGGCAACGCCGATTACCTCTCCATTCTGTATTTTTTTCTTGTTTCCCTCCAGTTGAATTTCAAAGAAAGTGGTTGGGTCTCCATTGCCACCACAAGCCATAAATAAAAGTAGAAATCCAGAGGAGATGAGTTTAAACATGGTTTTCAATGTATCTTTCATTATATATCATTCTCCCTCGAAATTAAGGATCAAATAGGATTGCGGCAAATTTAAAAGGTCGTATATTTGCATTTGGCAAGTCCTACACGACCAGCTCCTGCAAAATCCCCCAGGGCGGGAACGCAGCAAGGGTATGCGGTCGTAGCGGTGCGATGTAGGTAGCTTGCCTTTTTTTGTTCCCTAAATTTACCTAACTATGCATTGTTCCCCAGCAAAATTGGTGTTTCATGGATAGCAAAGTTGTATTGATAACAGGTGGTTCTTCCGGTATTGGAAAGGCCATTGGTACCTTCCTAACCGAAAAAGGATACAAAGTTTATGGCACTGCCAGGGATGTCCAAAAATACCCAGATTTTACTGCATTTAAATTGATTGATTTGGATGTTCGAGACGATGCCAGTGCCCAGCTTGCTGTAGAACGCGTTCTGGAAAGAGAAGGGAGATTGGACATTTTGATAAACAATGCTGGCGTGGGCATTACGGGACCCGTTGAAGAAACTTCTCAAGATGCTATTGAAAATGTATTCAACATTAATTTATATGGTCCAGTCCGCATGATGAAGACGGTGCTCCCACAAATGCGTGAGCAAAACTCTGGACTCATCATTAATATTACATCCATAGCGGGGTTTATGGGATTACCATACAGAGGCTTCTATTCCGCTTCAAAAGGAGCTTTGGGTATCCTTACTGAAAGTATTCGTATGGAAACCAAAGGTTTTGGTATAAAAATCACCAATGTGGCACCAGGCGATTTTGCTACCAATATAGCCGCAGGGCGTTATCATTCGCCATTATTGGAGGATTCGCCATATAAAGAACCGTATTCCAGCGCGCTTACCTCCATGGACGACCATGTAGACTCAGGGGGAAACCCAATTGATGTTGCAAAAAAGATATATGGCATTATCCAACAGAACCATCCTAAGGTTCATAATCCGGTAGGCGCTTTTTTACAGAAGTTTTCTTTGCGGCTAAAACGGATTTTGCCCGATAAGGTGTATGAAAAAATGTTGCTCAATCACTATAAGCTGTAATGTGATGGCATGTTTTTTGATTGACAAAAGACATGGAGAAAAGTACACGATTGTTCAAGATTTGTATTGTTGCCTCGTTTGTCTTCATTTTCAGTGGATGTGACGAGATTTTGGAATGTGTTTTTAATATCAATCCTCAGATCAACCAAAAGCAGCTGGTTGTGGGTGTAGTAGGAGAACGCTATAGAGACCGAATAACGGCTCAAATAAACAATGAGGTCAACGACAATGACTATGACTATTTCTTCGATGTCATAGGAGAACTCCCTCCTGGAATTTTGGTTGAATTCAACAGAAGGTCCGTCGATATTTTTGGAGTGCCTGAAGAATCAGGCGTCTACCGATTTCAAGTGGAACTCTTTGTAGAAAGATTTGATTTCGATGGATTTGATGGCAGTCCAACTTGTTCAGAATCCGATATACGTGAGTTTACCCTACAGGTCATAGATTGATTTTCGATAAATCAAATAAGGATTAGAGGAATCCAGAGAGCATCAAAATGAATTACGCAAAAAAAATGGAGGCACAGCTATAATGCCTTTTTGATTGGACTACATTTATTCGGAGGTAAAATTTACGTTTTGATAAAATCAAAGGAGCCTTTATAATAAATTCAACTTTCGGATAACCAGCAGGTTCGTTTTGGAGTTTATTCCTTAAATTTATGTAAGCTAATTCAAGTCCGGTGGACTTGGCCACCTGAAACCAATTACATAAATGCCCCAAGTATCCTTGAGGAAATCTACGATTGCACTTCTTTTGTCCATTTTCTGCGGTTACACCGTTGCATTAAATGGACAGAACACGCCGACGGACTCCCTATATCTATGGTTTGATGAACAAATAGGCCTATTAAATACTGGACTCTATGCTTCCCAAGAATATGTAGAGGAATATCAGGTTATCAATGATAAACACCGATTTTTTGAATCTCCGAATTACCTTACTGGAACGCTATGGCAAAAAAGCATACCCTTTCATAAGGTCTTTTTAAAATATGACCTTTTTGAAGACCAAATAATCGTATACCCTAAAGGCATATCAGGAGCGTCTTCGGTTAAACTGGATTTGGCTAAAGTGGATAGCTTTCAGATACAAAACCGAAAGTTTGTGAAGAAAAGCATTGTTGACACTAAGTCTAATCCTGTAAATGGATTTTTCGAAGTGCTTTTAAAGGGTACGGATTTCACTTTGTTAAAGAAACATCGAAAAACGGATGTTAGGAAGCTTAATAGAAATAGAGTGTACTACGAGTTTAAGGAGAAGAATGAGTATGCCCTGGCATACAAAGGCGTGTTTTATGAAATTAAAAACCGAAGAGATGTGATCAGTGTTTTTCCTATTTCCAAGGATATCCAAAAGGAATTTTTAGCGAAAAAAATGGCAAAGGAACTTACCGATACCGGGCTTCGCTTACTCCTTCAGGAAATTGAGGCGCATTTAACAAAAAAATCGGGGTAGGGGGGTATGAAGAGAGTTCTCTGGGTTTTCATGTTTTCATTGCCAATTTTGATGACCGCTCAGGATGGCAGCCCTAGGATTTCAATAGCTTTTCAGGATAAAACCCCGACGGAAATTGTAGAGCAGTTGAGAGAGGAGACGGATTATCAGTTCTTTTACGTTCCGCAGTGGTTGGGGACCAGGGTATTATCAGGAAATTTTGAGAACGTGGAACTTTCGGAATTACTCGATTTCCTTTTTAAGGAAACCAATATTCAATATCATCTAGGGCCGGACAAGAAAATATATCTTATTCGTAACCAAATCATTTATGATGAACTGCCCTCAGGTTTTTTTGGAAGGAAGTCAGTTCAAGAAGATATTACCACAGAAGTAAGCCCTTCGGAAGATTCAAATCCTATTTTTCTGAATTTGGATAAAGTCGATGGACCCTCGGAAATTGAAACCGTACGGATTGGAAAAGCAAGTCCTCAAGCTCGCAACAGAAAGTATACACTGACGGGATTTGCAAAATCCAACTCCACTGGAGAACCCATACCTAATCTGGCAGTTATTGTAAAGGGAGGTGAAGAAGGTGTTGTTACTAACATCCGAGGATATTACCAGATTGAACTTCCCTACGGAAAAAATACCCTGATTACCAAATCTTTGGGTTTTGCGGATTCCGAAACCAATGTCATAATGTTCAATAACGGGCAGTATGATTTCGCATTGAATGAAAGTCTTGAACAATTGGAGGAGGTGGTAGTAGAGGGTTCTGCGAGGACCAATGTTGAGGATGCCACTACGGGATCAAATCAGATTCTTTCTGAAGAGACCAAAAATATTCCGCTCGTTCTAGGTGAGCGTGATGTGCTGAAAGTAGCCACCACACTACCGGGTATTACCACTGCAGGTGAAGGTGCCGCAGGATTCAATGTGCGGGGTGGAAATACTGACCAAAACCTAATACTCCTTGATGGAGCGGTAATTTACAATCCTTCCCATTTTTTCGGAATTTTTCAAGCATTGAACCCTTTTGCTGTAAAAGACGCCACTATTTACAAAGGAAATATTCCAGCCAGGTTTGGAGGAAGGCTTTCTTCGGTTTTTGATATTTCGACCAAAGATGGAAACACTTCTGATTTTTCTGCCGAGGCCTCCATCGGACCGGTGACCAGCAATGTGGTTTTGGAAACCCCCATTGTAAAGGATAAGGCCTCTTTGTTGATAGGGGGAAGGGGAACCTATTCTGACTGGATTCTACGTTCTCTGGATGATGAAGCGCTGAATAACAGCGAGGCATCGTTTTATGACCTTATTGCAAAGTACACCCATAAGTTGGATGAGAACAATAACCTAAGTGCTACTGCTTATTATAGCAAGGATAATTTTAGTATAACCTCTGACTCCTTGTTTGGGTTTGGAAACCGGATGGCTTCTTTACAATGGGATAGGAAGTTCAGTGAAAAAACAAAAGGCCAATTGATTTTGACCAACAGCCAATATGATTTTGATATCGAATTTGATGGAAACTCGAATCAGGATTTTGAATTGGGATATACAATTAATGAAACCGAGGCAAAACTGAATTTTGTTCATGTTTTGAATGACAGGCACACTGTGGATTTTGGCGTTTCTTCAAAACTCTATTTGGTTGACCCTGGCAATCGTGACCCACTAAATAATGAGTCCGTGATAGAATCCCTTGAAATTCCTAGGGAAAAAGGGTTGGAATCCGCGGTTTTCATTTCAGATAATTATAAACTAAGCGACAAGTTCCTTATCGATGCAGGAGTCCGCGTCTCTCTTTTTTCAGCTTTGGGGCCGTCTACCCAAAGAATCTATGAAGAGAATCAACCACGCAATGAAGGTACATTAATAGAGGAGCGTGAATTTGGTTCGGGGGATTTCATTACTACCTATGTTGGACCTGAATTTAGACTTTCTGCAAGGTATTTATTGGCTCCTGATTTATCGGTCAAGGCGAGTTTCAACAATACCTTTCAATACATTCATACGCTTTCAAATACCACAACGGTATCACCTATTGATACCTGGAAACTTTCTGATACAAACATTGAGCCTGCGAGAGCGTTCCAATATTCCTTGGGCGTTTATAAAAATCTTCAGGAAGATATGTATGAATTAAGCCTTGAAGGATATTATAAAACTTCTGATAATGTACTGGACTTTAAGGTGGGAGCTGATTTATTGTTGAATGAAGAGATTGAGCAAGAGATTCTGCAAGGTGAAGGAAAAGCCTATGGCGTAGAGTTATTGATGAGAAAAAATCGAGGAAAGTTGAACGGTTGGCTAGGGTATACCTACTCTCGTTCTTTTTTACGGTTTGATAGCGACTTTAGGGAGGAACGAATCAATGATGGGGATTTTTTTCCTTCTAATTTTGACAGGCCGCACGATGTAAGTTTGGTTGCCAACTATAAATTAACACGACGATTCAGTCTGTCAACCAATTTTGTCTATCAAACCGGACGACCAATTACGTTTCCGGTAGGCTCGTTTAATTTCAATAATTCTGAGTTCGTTCTTTTCAGCAATAGAAATGAGTTTCGGATACCGGATTATTACCGATTGGATATAGGCTTGAATATTGAGGGCAACCACAAGATTAAAAAGTTTGCCCATAGTTTTTGGACAATTTCGGTCTATAATGTACTGGGTCGAAATAACCCGTATTCTGTATTTTTTCTAACAGAGAACGGAGAAGTAAAGGCATTGCAAAGTTCCATTTTTGCGATTCCTATTCCATCAATAACCTACAATTTCAAATTCTAAAACATGAGAATAGATGTTGTTTCAAAGTACTTGGGTTCCTCTTTTTTAGTGGTTCCTTTTGTATTTTCCCTGTTCTTCGCTTCTTGTGTGGAGACTTTTGAACCTGAAACAGAGGTTTTTGAAAGTGTTCTTATTGTGGAAGCAGCCATTACGAATGAGGATAAAAGACAACAAGTCCTACTGACAAGGACTTTTCGGTTGGAAGAGGATGGTCCCAACCCTGAGTCTTCGGCAACTGTGCGAGTCATCGATGACCAACAAAATGAATTTGTTTTTGAAGAAGTGGAACCAGGGAGGTATTTATCAGCACTACCATTTTCTGCAGTGCCCAATAGACAATATCAGCTTTCCATTGCTACATCGGATGGAAGAACGTATGGCTCGGAGTCCGTATCCCTTACCCCAGAATCGCAAATACTTGATTTGTACGCTTCGCGGGAAGAGAATTCGAACGGTCAGGACGGTATTGCCATTTTAGTGGATAACCAAGGGAGTCAATCAGGGACACAGTCCTTTCGGTTTGAATATGAAGAAACATATCAGATTATTGCACCAAGGTGGGTCGCGGTTGATGCCGTAGTGGTAAGGGACCGACCACCTCCGGCAATTGTTATTCTTGAACCCAAAACTGAGGAACAACAAGTGTGTTACAATACGGAACTTTCAAATACCATAATCTTGGGAGACACTGAAAATACCGATCAAAATGGCCTTACCCGTTTCCCAGTTCGGTTTATTGGCAGGGATAACTTTATCATATCCCATAGATATAGTATTCTGGTTAGGCAATTTGCGCAAACCAGGGAGGCCTTTGCTTTTTATGAGACCTTGAACGAGTTTTCCTCCCGGACCGAAAGCCTGTTCTCCCAGATTCAGCCCGGTTTTTTGATTGGTAATGTATTCTCGTTGGAGAGCGAATCGGAGAACGTTCTTGGTTTTTTTGAAGTATCATCGGTAACTTCCAGAAGAATCTTTTTTGATTATGAGGATTTTTTCCCAGGAGAGCCCTTACCACCATATGCGAGTGATTGTAGCCTTGAGTTCACACCTGATCTTTTGCCAGGCTCACCTGATGGACCTTCTCCCCTGGTGCAGGCCATAAATAGCTTAGGACAAAAATTTGTTGAATCTACAGGTGATGATAGCAGACCGTTTGTACTCGTTAGTCGTCCATGCGGTGATTGTACTGCTTTAGGAAGTAATGTGATACCGGATTTTTGGGAGGAATGATGGGTACTAAAAGAATATATCGGAAAGACATTACAGCCCTAGTGAGCGTGTTGGGTTTCATGCTTCTGGTGACTTCCGAAGGATTTGGTCAGAATATGGCAACAAACAAGAATCAATTTCCAAAGGAAAGGGTGTATGTGCATGTGAATTCGACCACAGCTTTCGTGGGAGAGTATTTGTTGTATAGTATCTATTGCTTAGATGAAGAAACACGTAAACCCAGCAGGATAAGTAAGATTGCCTATGTGGATTTAATCGGTGAAGATGGCAAGCTGGTTTTTCAACAAAAGGTTAAATTGAACGATGGTCGATCATATTCAGACTTTTTTATTCCCACTACCGTAGTTTCAGGAAACTATAAGTTGATTGGGTACACCCAGTGGATGCAAAACTTTGACAGGGAAGAATTTTTCAGGCAAAATATTACCGTCATAAATCCGTATACCAGCGATCAAAGGGTGTTTCTGAAACAAGGACCGGATTCACTTGCCCAGTCATCCTCGGTAATTCAAACACAAGTTTTAAAAGGCAATGATTTAACATCTAATATTGCAACTGACCTTGCCATCAAGCTTGAATCCTCTAGATTCGGTACTAGGGAAAAGGTGGTTTTCCAATTAGCTTTAAAAGAACTAAAGACTAAAGATTACAGCGTTTCTGTCTCCGTGAGGAGAAAACCTTACATGCCCTCACCTAGTCTCGTCTCCTCACATTTCATGAAGACTTTAGAAGGTAAGGATGCTATTAAACCGTCTTCCCAATCAAATTCCTATCCCTATCTTCCAGAGATAAGGGGAGAGTTGATTTCCGGAAGAATTTTGAATAAGTCGACAATGAGACCCGCTAAGGCAATGGGAGTTTCTCTTTCCATTTCCGGTTATAATTCACACTTTAAAACAGCTTATACTAATCTAGATGGAACGTTTCATTTTTCCATCCAAGACGATTATGGAGGGGAAACAGCTATAGTTCAAATTCTTGGCGATGAGAATGAAGCATACAAACTTGAAATATTCGATAATAAACAACCCATAGTAAAAGAAGAGGATTTCTTCTCTTTTCAATTAGAGGAAGAGATGGAAGCAGGTATCTTAGAGCGTAGCTTTCACAACCAAATTGAAAATGCTTTTTTTAGTGTTAAGCCGGATACCGTCCAGACCATTGGTTCGAAAACCCCTTTTTTTCTGGAGAATAATTTGGAGTATATTTTGGATGACTATACAAGATTCCCAACCTTAAGGGAAACGGTGGTTGAGATTTTGGAGCATCTTTGGATAAAAAGAGAGTCTTCAGGGAAAAGAACCTTTAAAGTGCGTGTGAATCCACCGTATTCGGAATCTGATAAAAAGCCTTTGGTGTTGATGGATGGACTTCAGGTATTGAATCATGAGAGCCTTATGGAGTATAATGCACGGCAAATCGAAAAAATATCTGTCGGACGGGGGCGGTATGTTTTTGGTAAAGAGGTATATGATGGGGTAATAAGCATTGAAACCTTTAAGAAGGATTACAACTTTCCTTTAGATGGTACATCAAGAATGAGCGTAAAATTGGTTAAACCCCAAGCTCGGAAAAAATATTTTATACAAAGGTATTTGGAGAGTGAAGACCTAAACAACCAAAGTATTCCTGATTTTCGCTATCAACTTCTGTGGATGCCCAATGTCTTTATCAACGAATCTGGGAGTTTCACCTTTTTTACCTCCGATATAAAGGGGGAGTTCGAAATATGTGTTGAGGGGTTCTCCAAAAAAGGTATTCCAGTGTCATTGAGGGAAACCATAATTGTTGAATAAAAAGGTTAGCCCTCAAAACGCTACATTTATTTTACATCATTTTGAATGCAAAGGCCTCTTATTGTTGTAAATTAGCCAGAAATTGGATTAAAATCTAAACAACAAGAACGTATGAAATTTTTTATCGATACGGCCAACCTTGACCAAATAAGAGAAGCCCAACAACTTGGGGTTTTGGATGGGGTGACCACAAACCCTTCACTTATGGCTAAGGAAGGGATTACCGGAAAAGAGAATATTTTAAAGCACTATGTTGATATTTGCTCCATCGTTGAAGGCGATGTTTCTGCGGAAGTTGTGTCCACTGATTTTGAGGGCATGGTGAAAGAAGGAGAGGAGCTTGCCGCATTGCACGAGCAGATTGTGGTAAAAGTGCCTATGATAAAAGATGGGGTAAAGGCATTAAAATACTTTTCAGATAAGGGCATTAAAACCAATTGCACACTAGTATTCTCTCCTGGACAGGCATTGTTGGCGGCTAAAGCTGGCGCCACCTATGTATCTCCTTTTATTGGCAGATTGGACGATATTTCAACCGACGGGCTTAATCTGATAGCGGAAATCCGAACAATTTATGACAATTATGGTTTTGAAACGCAAATATTGGCCGCCTCGGTACGCCATACCATGCATGTTATTGATTGTGCTAAAATTGGTTCTGATGTGATGACCGGTCCGTTGTCGGCTATCGAAGGATTATTGAAGCATCCCTTGACAGACATAGGTCTTGAAAAGTTCTTGGCAGATTACAAGAAGGGAAATTCTTAAGAAAAAACAATTAAGATATTATGATTACCAAGGCCCTGAATGAAAGTTCAGGGTTGTTTTTATTTAGAAAGATTTATAAAGGTTGGCAAAGGCATCCACTATCAGTGTGTCCTCAGCAATAACGCATTTGTTGAGGCCATCCACAATCATTGTGGTTTGTACTTTCTCAAAATCTTCTCCCCTAAACTGTCTACTTTTGTCGAGATTAAACTCCTCAAGAGTTTTAAGCCACTGAGGTTGAGAGGTTCTTATACTAATACCCACAAAATTGTGGTCAGGATGTTTTTTCTCCAGATAGGCTACGTGAGATAATATATTCTTTAAATGCTTTTTTTGGGTAGAGGTCCAGAAGTAGAAAACGGTCTTTTTCTGCTTACTGATTTCTTTGAGATGTACTTGTTGGTTATTTGCATTCCAAACCTGAAGATCGGGTAAGCTATTATTGGGTTGAAGACTTTGAATGCCTTCATATAGGTATGCGATTTCCTTTTTATGCTCTTCATTAGTAGAAAGCCTCTTGAACTTATCTATGAAAATCCTTGATTCTTCATTGGTGTTATGTTCTTTAAGTAAGTAATCCATAGCCACGTTTCGGAACAGATTGTTTCTTATCTCAGGCACTTGAACCAAACTATCCACCAATTTTAGGATATGCTTGTTAAAATGAAGATGACTGATTACAACCTCTCCGTTCGCAGAACAGTCCTTCATACATGACATGTACGCTAGATTTCCTAGGTGATGTTTCATGAAATCAAAGTAGGGCCGGAAATATGTTAAGTTGTGATCATTAAGATTCAAGGTTTTCCGGTATCCATAAAAAGAATTGTCTAAATCATGAATGGTTTCCTCTCCAGTCTTCTTTTTGTGGTAGAATGGATACTTTTCTTTATAGAGATAACTGTTATAGTCAATTGAGGCTTTGGCCATAGAGAAAACCTTCTCTGTTAAATCATTCTCTTTGACCAATTCTTCTAGATGTTGAATTTTCTTTGAACGAAGTGAATCTATTTTCTGGCTAAACTCAGCTGGAGGTAGTTTATAAAAATTGTAAATCATCATTTCCTCATCTTCATGGGCCAAGAACATTTCAATAAGAAAATTATTTATTTCGGCACCTTCGCCTGAGAAGACCAACGATTCATCAAATTCAATGGTGTTTAAACGGATAAGTAGGCTATCTCCTTCTTGAAGATATACATATTGTAATTCGGGGCTATGGTCAAAATGGTAAAGCCCTTCTTCAATACCCTGGAGTTTGAATGAAAAATGGTCGTTGTTGTTCAGCTTGGCAGAATCTATAACCGCATCGTCTTTATACAAAACCACAAAGTCACTAGTGGGATTCACAATTTCTCCGCTGAGAATAACGGACGGACACTCTTTAGCTTTGTCGGAGCACGCAATTATAGATAGGAAAGAGAGGCCGAGTAATAGTCTAGTCATACAAAAATCTCCATCATATTCGACCTACAAATTTAAACATACCTGACGACTGCCTTGTTAATGGCTAGTTAAATGTTGTAAAACCCTGCTTTTCTGATTTTTAAATATCTCCATTTCTATTGGAAATACATAAGGGTTTTATCTATTTTTGCCAAAAATTTTGAGAGATGTTATCAGTATCCAATTTATCGGTCCAGTTTGGTAAGCGAGTGTTGTTTGATGAGGTAAATGTGGCTTTTACGGAAGGCAACTGTTATGGCATTATTGGTGCCAATGGAGCGGGGAAATCCACCTTTCTAAAAGTTTTGTCGGGAAAAATAGACCCTACTTCTGGACATGTGCATTTGGAGCCAGGGAAGCGAATGTCCATATTGGAACAAAACCACAATGCACATGACGAACACCAAGTTTTGGAAACAGTGGTGATGGGTAACAAGCCTCTTTTTGATATTAAAACTCAAATAGATGCCCTTTATGCTGATTATACGGATGAAAATGCTGAGAAGATAGGGGAGTTACAAGTGCAGTTTGAAGAAATGAACGGTTGGAATGCCGATAGTGATGCTGCTGCACTTTTGTCCAATTTGGGCATTCCTGAAGACTTACATTACACTCAAATGGCCGATATGGATTCCAAGCTGAAAGTTCGCGTGCTCTTGGCTCAAGCCCTTTTTGGGAATCCAGATGTGTTGATTATGGATGAGCCTACCAACGATTTGGACTACGAGACCATTCAATGGTTGGAGAATTTTTTGGCCAACTATGACAATACTGTTATTGTAGTATCTCACGATAGGCACTTTTTGGATGCGGTATGTACTAGCATTGCGGATATTGACTTTGGGAAAATCAATGTGTATTCTGGAAATTACACGTTTTGGTACCAAAGTAGTCAGTTGGCAGCCAGACAAAGAGCCCAACAAAACAAGAAGGCCGAGGAGAAAGCTAAAGAGCTTCAAGAATTCATTCAACGTTTTAGTGCGAACGTAGCTAAGAGTAAGCAAGCCACTTCTAGGAAGAAAATGTTGGATAAGCTCAAGATAGATGAAATAAAGCCTTCAAGCAGAAGATATCCAGCAATTATATTTGAACGTGAGCGTGAAGCTGGGGACCAAATCCTGAATGTTGAAAAACTGGCAGCTACTTCTGATGATGGAGATATATTGTTCCAAGGGGTGGATATCAATTTGGCCAAAGGAGACAAAGTAGCCATCATTTCAAGGGATTCTAGAGCAACCTCTGCTTTCTACAATATCATTTCAGGCAAGACAAAGGCCGATAGCGGCACCTATCAATGGGGAGTTACCACTACACAGTCCTACTTGCCGGCCGATAATGCCGAATATTTTGAAGACGATATCAATTTGGTAGACTGGTTACGTCAGTGGACCAAAACAGAAGAAGAAAGGGAAGAGGTATACGTTCGAGGCTTTCTGGGAAAAATGTTGTTCAGTGGTGAAGAAGCCCTTAAAAAGAGCACCGTTTTATCAGGTGGTGAAAAAGTACGCTGTATGTTGAGCCGTATGATGCTCTTAAGAGCCAACGTTCTATTATTGGATGAACCTACAAATCACTTGGATTTAGAAAGTATTACAGCCTTCAACAACTCTTTGAAAAATTTTAAAGGGACGGTACTTTTAACCACCCACGACCACGAATTCGTGCAAACGGTCGCTAACAGAATCATAGAAATAACGCCTAAAGGAGCCATAGACCGCTACTTGAGTTTTGATGACTATATGTCTGACAAGAACATCAAAGCACAGCGGGAGAAAATGTATGAAATGGCAGCGGTTTAAACTATGCGTTAAAATACTTGCTGTTCCAAATAGCTGGATTAAAGTTTTTGCCCAATGCAAACCCGTAAAATATTACAACGGAAGCAATACACTTGAACATAAAGAAATAAATAATCCAGAATTCTGTTGCCGAATCATTTTTGGAAAACAAGCCGTTGGGTACAAGTAGGGTGGCAAAGTAACTTATCACCAAAGTGAGCAACGTAAGATTCACAATACCTTTAAACGGCCAAACCAAAAGTTTTCTAAATGGACTTAGGTCATTTCCCCATTTGTGAATCAAATAGAAATAACCGTTTCCTATTGGAGCAAACAAAAGTGGATCATCTTTATCCTCTAATTTGAAGAGTTTGGAAGGAGCCATTATCTTGAAACCTTTAATATCGGTATCATGTTGGGCCTCCATTTCCTTGATTATATCATAGGCTTTTTGTGGTATTTGTCCTTTGAAGTATTTAGAATCCAAAAAACGCAATCGATAATCTATACAGATTTTTTTGATTTGATCAATGTGATAAATCCGCGATGTCTCCAGTAAGTCAAATACAAAATTGTTGCTTTCAATAGCTTTTTTTGATTTGAGTTCTTCAGTTATTTTTTCTTGCGGGCTTACGGTAGTATCTAAGATAGCGTGTACCTCGTCCAAAATACGGTTCTCTGAAAGTTCTTTGTTTTTGAGCCGGGAGAGAATTTGCTCAATGTTGGTGTTTTGAAATATCATCGTTTTCTTCTTAGCAATTACTCAAAGTTAACCATAAGAAGTTGTCAAGGGCAATAGTCGAAGGGAATTAAAATGTTAACATTTTGTTAAAACAATAGTAATGTTACTAAGCTGAGCAACTTTTGAGAAAAAAAATGTATCTTACCGATGATTTTTACCGTTCGACGTTAAAATCAAACAAACTTTTAGTGAATTTAAGCCCCAAAGAACACTTAAATGAAGTCCCCAATCATTAATTACCTACTTGCTTTTTCCTTTCTTTTTTTTGTCGAATCTTTTGCTCAGACTAAGTCTATCGTTTCATCAGCCGGAGCTTCTGGAAATCATAGTATGTTGATAGCTGCCGTAGAGGCTACTGAGATAGATGAAGTATTGGAAAAATCAGGACCGTTCACCGTATTTGCACCTTCTGATGCTGCATTTCAACGTTTTTCTTCTGATAAACTGAAGCAGTTAATGACGTCTAATGATAAATCAAAACTTAAATCGCTGGTTAGTTATCATATTGTTGCAGGAAAACTCACAGCTTCTCGTATTTTAAAAGCAATGTGCAGAGGAAACGGAAAAGCGTCCTTTACCACCATTCAAGGCAAGAAATTGCAGGCCCACATGGAAGGATATGACATCGTGCTTACCGACCCGTTGGGCAATACAGCGCGAATTATCCAAGCAGATGTGAGTCAACAAAATGGTATAATACACGAAATAGATAGCGTGATTGTGCCTACTAGCATGTAGGGACAGGCCTATCTAAGGGTAGCTCCAAGCTTGTCTTCGTAATTTGCCTGCAACTTCTTCATTATTTTGTCAATCTGCTTATCCGTCAATGTTTTATTCTCATCTTGAAGCGTAAAGCTGACCGCATAGGACTTTTTTCCTTCAGGAAGATTATTACCAAGATAGACATCGAACAAATTAACATTTTTGAGTAGCTTTTTTTCTGTTTGCCAAGCTGTGTCATAAACATTTTTAAAGCTGACACTTTCATCCAATAACAACGCAAAATCCCTGGTGACCTCGGGAAACTTGGGAATGTCGCGATATACGATTTCCTCTTCCCTTAAAAAGCTCATAATGGCACTCCAGTCAAAATCGGCGTACAGTACGTCCACCTTTACATCCATTTTCTTTGCAACCGTTTTACTAACAATACCATAACTGCATAATGGTTTTCCATTTTTGCTGCTAGTAAGACCTTCCGTAAAAATGGGGTTATTGGAAATGGGTTGATTTTTCAAATCCTGTAATCCCAAACGTTGAAATATGCTCTCTACTGCCCCTTTCAAAAAGAAAAAATCCGTGGTGGTGTTACTCACTGACCAGTTTTCAGGTAAGCGATTGCCAACAAGATATAGTGCTAGGTGCGGTTTTTCGTTGTACGAGTCTTTTACTTTATGATATGTGGTACCAAATTCGTAGAGCTTAAGTCGGTTTTGTTGTCTGTTAAGATTGTGTGCTATGGTCTCCAGTCCTGATGGCAGCATTGAGGTTCGCATTACCGAAAGGTCAAGACTCAGGGGATTGATCATGTCCACAGCATCACTAGAGGAGGAAAGAGTTTCTAAATTCTCTTTGGAAACCAGGCTATTGGTCATTATTTCATAAAAACCATGTGAAGCCAACATATTTCCAATGGTATCCTGAACGGTATGGTTCTCCAGTCTTGAAGTAACCGCAATGGAGGCATTTAATTTTTGTTTAAAATCGATGTTGTTATATCC
Organism: Flagellimonas meridianipacifica; assembly: GCF_003001695.1. Lineage (GTDB taxonomy): Bacteria > Bacteroidota > Bacteroidia > Flavobacteriales > Flavobacteriaceae > Flagellimonas > Flagellimonas meridianipacifica. The sequence continues at coordinate 982,845 of NZ_PVYX01000002.1, forward strand.
ATAGACACGCAATATTTCTTCAATTACGTCCACTTCGCGTTCCACATCAACACGGTAAAATGGAATGGTAAGTCCTAACCCGGATTCGGTGACATTATTCACTTTAATTTCCAAGGAAGACAAAATGGATTTGATGGTGTCCCTAGGAATTTCTTGTCCAATCAAGGAGTTGATTTTTTCGAAAGTCAAGAAAACTTGTCTTTCTTTAGGCTTTTTAGGAAACAAATCAACCAATTCGGAGCTTATTTCGCCTCCAGCTATTTCACGAATCAGGACCGCAGCTCTTTTAAGCGCATATTCGGTAAGGTCTATATCAATCCCACGTTCAAAACGAAAAGATGCATCTGTATTTAGACCATGTCTTTTTGCGGTTTTTCGAATGGAAACAGGATTGAAGTAGGCACTTTCCAAAAAAATGGATGTCGTGTCTTCCGTAACACCGGAATGAATGCCACCGAATACACCAGCGATGCACATGGGTTTTTCACTATCACATATCATCAAATCCTCTTCATGTAGCTCACGCTCTACACCGTCCAGGGTTACAAATTTAGTCCCCTTGGGAAGTCGTTTCACTTCAATTCTACCCCCCTTAATTTTTATGGCATCAAAAGCATGAAGGGGTTGCCCAAGTTCATGCAACACATAATTTGTAGCATCTACCACATTGTTTATGGGAGATAGGCCAATGGCATTCAACCTATTCTTTAGCCAATCAGGCGACTCTTGTACAATAAGATTGTTTATGGTTATCCCACAGTATCTAGGAGCTAAATCGTTTTCCTCTACTTCCACATCAATTTTGAGGGAACGATTGTCAATGGAAAAATTACTCGTGGATGGAGTAAGGAGTCCCTTTTGTATCTCTTTCTGTTCCAATCCAGCTTTTAAGTCACGGGCAACACCAAAATGGCTCATTGCGTCTGCTCGATTTGGGGTAAGGCCAATTTCAAAAACTTTGTCATGCTCCACTTCAAAAACTTCGCTACACGGGCTCCCAGGTATCAGTGAATCACTGAGCACCATAATACCCTCATGACTACTACCTAAGCCCAATTCATCCTCCGCACATATCATCCCTTGGCTTTCCTCACCGCGGATTTTTCCTTTCTTTATTTGCCAAGGTTCACCATCGGCGGTGTAAAGTGTGGTTCCAATGGTGGCCACTGGAACTTTCTGACCTGTTGCTACATTTGGGGCTCCACATACTATCTGAACTGGGTCTTCCAATCCAATATCCACGGAAGTGATTTTCAGGCGATCTGCATTTGGATGCTGGGAACAGCTTAGAACTTCACCTACTACAACACCTTCCAGACCTCCTTTGATGGATTCAAAATCCGAAATGCCCTCAACCTCAAGGCCCAAGTCGGTCAAAAGCTCCCCAGTTTCCTCAGCACTCCAATCAATGCTCAAGAATTGCTTTAACCAGTTGTAAGAAATTTTCATACCCCAAATTTAAAGTGGACAAATATAAAACAATAGGGAAAGAGATTCAATGTAAATAATTAACGGTCAACTTGTCCGTAATGTAAGTTTTCTGAAGTATTTTCGATACTTCGATAAATGAAAAGCTTATGAAAAGAAGGGCTCTTTTACTATTGGTGACTGTTTTTATGGCATGGTCCTGTAAAAAGGAAGAAAAAGGAACATTGCCGGCTGAAGGTGATTGGTGGGCGATAATGCAGGTAGATGAGAAAGAACAACTTCCGTTTAATTTTACGTTGGAAAAACAGGATGAAAGTCAATATAGACTTGAAATGTATAATGCGGACGAGGTTGTGGTAGTTGATGAAATATCGTTTTCCCAGGATAGCATACGCATCCAAATGCCAGTTTTTGAAGGGTATATATCCGGTACTTTTACCGAAAATGAAATTAAGGGAAGTTTTATAAAAGAAAGCTTGGATAGGGTAGTGCCCTTTGAAGCATTCCATGGGAAAAGGGATAGATTTTTAGTTGAAAAAGAACCCACGGAAAACATTTCAGGGGTCTGGGAAACTTATTTTGAGCCTGGTACCGTGGAGCAGTATGCTGCAAAAGGATTATTTGTTCAACAAGGCAATAAAATTGAAGGAACTTTCAGGACTACAACCGGAGATTATCGCTTTTTGGAAGGTGTTGTTGATGGAGACTCATTAAAATTATCCACTTTTGATGGCGCTCACGTATTTCTGTTCACAGCAAAAATAGACAAGGATTCGTTGGAAGGAGTGTTCTATTCGGGCAACCATTCCAAGGAAAAGTTTATAGCCAAACGAAACGAAGCGTTTGAACTTCCCGATGCTAATAGTCTTACCTATCTGAAGGAAGGGTATGAAACTTTTGATTTTTCTTTTCCTGATGGGCAAGGTTCTATGGTTAGCTTACAAGATTCTCAATTTGAAAACAAACCCGTTGTGGTTCAAATTATGGGCTCTTGGTGCCCTAATTGTTTGGATGAAACCAAGTTTTATGTAGATTACTTGGAACAAAATCCTGATTTGGAAATTGAGTTTATTGGATTGGCTTTTGAATACGCCAAAACTGAAGACAAAGCTTGGAATAGTATTAATCGATTGAAGGATAGAATTAATATTCCGTATCCCATTTTATTGGCACAGTATGGAACATCCAACAAAAAACTGGCCAACGAAAAATTACCTATGTTGAATCATGTGCTGTCCTATCCAACCACCATTTTTATTGATAGTAAGGGTGATGTAAAAAAGATTCACACCGGGTTTAACGGTCCAGCTACCGGTAAAAAGTATGAGGAGTACATCCAGGGATTTGAAAAAACAATAAAGGAACTGACGCAAGATGAAGCGGCGGCTATATGATTGTTGATTTTCCCAAATCAATGTTTTCATCATTCATTGTGAATGGTTCATCGCTGTCAACAATGTTGTCGGCAATAAAATCCCCGACCTGATTGGTCCCATATTGACTTTTTTCGTTCAAATCCGTGGTCACAACGCCTTTCTTAAGAGCTTTGTCTACAGCTTCCCTAACTGCCATGGCTTCTTCAAAAAGACTGTGATGTTCCAACAGCATTGCCGCAGACAAAATGGAAGCGACTGGATTTGCAATGTCCATCCCTTTAGCCTGTGGGTAGGATCCATGGATGGGTTCAAAAAGAGCATTTTCCTCACCTATGGAGGCAGAAGCTAAAAGACCAATGGAACCTCCTATAACACTTGCTTCATCAGAAAGAATATCCCCAAACATATTTTCAGTAAGAATTACATCAAATTGCCTCGGATTTAAGATGAGCTGCATAGCTGCATTATCAACAAATAAATAGTCAAGTTTTACTTCTGGATAACTCTCCGCAATTTTGGATACTACTTTGCGCCAAAGCCTAGAAGATTCCAAAACATTGGCTTTGTCCACTAAAGTAAGTTTTCCATCCCTATTTTTTGCCGCTTTAAAGGCAAGATGGGCCACTCTGCTAATTTCTTTCTCCGAGTATTCACAGAGGTCGGAGGCGATTGTGCCATCCTCATTTGTTTTTTTCTCACCGAAATAGATACCTCCCGTCAACTCTCTATAAATTATGAAATCTACATTTTCTATGATTTCCTTCTTAAGCGGAGACTTTTCGGACAGTGAAGAGAATGCTTTTACGGGTCTAATATTGGCAAAAAGACCCAAGGACTTTCTTAGTTCCAATAGTCCTTCTTCAGGTCTTGTTTTTGCTTCAGGATTATTATCATATTTTGGGTCGCCAATGGCTCCAAACAAAATAGCGTCAGAAGTTTTACACAGATCTAAGGTTTTTTCTGGAAGAGAAGTGCCATATTTGTCTATTGCATAGGCACCAATCGGAGCTTCCCTATAAATAAACTGGTGATTAAAGGTTTCCTCTACAGCTTGTAGACACTTCACCGCTTGTGATAAAACTTCAGGTCCAACGCCATCTCCCGGCAATAGGGCAAGGTTTAGTTTCATATACAACTACTATTTTCAGTTCAGTTCGCCGGTTCGATTTGGGATAAATACGATTAAGCGATATCAGCTATACGAATATCACTGGTTTCTATGATTTTATGGATGTCCTCATCAAATATTTCCTTCTGTCTGTCCGCAAACTTTAAGAAATTATCATAAACAACGTCCAATTGAAGCTTGGTCAATTCATACCCTACGTTTTTAGCTCTATAGGCCAAGGCCGCCCTTCCGCTTCGTGCTGTCAATACTATGGAAGACTGACTTACTCCAACATCTTTCGGGTCAATAATTTCATAGGTTTCCCTTTGCTTGATTACACCATCTTGGTGAATCCCAGAACTATGGGCAAACGCGTTGGAACCAACTATGGCCTTGTTCGGTTGCACAGGCATTCCCATTTTTTGGGATACCATTTGACTTGTATCATATAATAAGGTGCTGTTGATGTCTGTGTCCAGTTTCAAATAGGGGTGCTGGCGAAGAATCATGACAACTTCTTCTAATGAAGTATTCCCTGCTCTTTCTCCAATTCCATTGATGGTGCACTCTATCTGCCTAGCTCCGTTAATTACCCCAGCAATTGAATTTGCGGTTGCCAATCCAAGGTCGTTATGGCAATGACAAGAAAGAATGGCTTTATCAATTCCCTTTACATTTTCTTTGAGGTATTTCATTTTGGCGCCGTACTCTTCAGGAAGGCAATACCCCGTGGTATCAGGTATATTTAGCACTGTGGCTCCTGCCTTAATGACCGCTTCGCATACCTGGGCCAAATAGTCGTTATCTGTTCTTCCAGCATCTTCTGCATAGAATTCGACATCTTCCACGAAGGACTTTGCATAGGAAACTGCTTCCACGGCGCGTTCGATAATCTTCTCTCGGGTTGAATTGAACTTAAATTTAATATGTGAGTCCGAAGTCCCTATTCCTGTATGGATTCTTGGCCTCTTGGCAACTCTTATAGCCTCAGCGGCCACTTCTATGTCTTTCTTAACAGCACGAGTAAGACCGCATACCGTGGCATTTTTTACTAGTTTGGCAATTTCATTCACTGACTGAAAGTCTCCTGGACTTGAAATTGGAAATCCAGCTTCTATGATATCAACACCCAGTTCATCCAATCGTTCCGCAATGACTAGTTTTTGTTTGGTGTCTAGCTTACAACCAGGGACTTGCTCACCATCCCTTAAAGTTGTATCAAAAATTTGTACCTTATCTTTACCCATTCGTGTAGTCGGTTTTAAACTCCTATCACGAAGATATGGTAGGAGTCTGCTGGCAAAGAAATCCACAGAAATCCATTACAACGTTAAATTGTGTTTTTAATAAATCAAACATCTGAATATCAGATGTTTAAATTTTATTTTTTACGATGACAAATGCCCATAAGGATACATTGTTCATATTAATCAAGTCTTTATCCAAATCGGAAAAAAGACAATTTAAGCTGTACGTGGGTAGATTGGGGGTTAATACTGATGCAAAATTTTTAGCGCTTTTCAATTTATTGGACAAAATGCGCATGTATGATGAGAAGCAGATTTTGGAGAGCGGAATTGTAAAAAAAGCACAACTTTCGAACCTCAAGGCACATCTTTACAAACAGATTTTGGTGAGCCTTCGTTTGAACCCAGTAAACCAAAATATTCGGGTACAGATTAGGGAGCAGTTGGATTTTGCAACCATTCTATATCAGAAAGGACTTTACAAACAGAGCCTTAAGATTTTGGATAAAGCCAAGAATTTTGCCATTGACAATGAAGAAAAAAATGTGGCTTATGAGATTGTGGAGCTTGAGAAAATTATAGAAACCCAATATATCACCCGAAGTATTCCTGCAAGGGCGGATGAATTGGCCGTTCAGGCCAAGGAACTATCCGAACATAACGTAATGACAAGCAAATTGTCCAATCTATCCCTACAACTGTATGGAATGATGTTAAAGGTAGGGTATGTGCGAGATGATGAGGATCTTAGAAGCGTAAAAGATTATTTTGATTCCCATTTACCCACATATCGATTGGAGGATTTAGGTTTTCGAGAAAAGCTTTGGCTTTATAAGGCCTATTTATGGTACAGCCTTTTGACCCAAGATTTTTTATCCGCATACAAGTATGCTAGTAAGTGGGTAGATTTATTTTACGATAACGAGGATATGATATCCTTGAATCCTGTTTTTTTCCTGAAAGGAAACCACTATTTGTTGGAGGCCCTGTTTTTTGTGAAGTACAGTACTCAATTCAAGGATACTTTGGAACGTTTGGAATCGCAAGTAAATCATCCCAAATTCCCTCAAAATGACAACATAGCTTCGCTTACGTTTTTATATGTGAATTCCAATAAATTAAACCTTCATTTTCTGGAGGGTACGTTTAGTAGGGGGTTGTATTTGGTGAACATCATTGAGTATGGAATCAAAAAACACAGGGACCGGATTGACGAGCACCACGTGATGTTATTATATTACAAAATTGCTTGTTTGTATTTTGGAAACTCTGACCATAAGAACTGTATTCTTTATCTCAAGAGAATCATCACGAACAAAAACTTGAAAATGCGTGAAGACCTTATGTGTTTTGCTCGTGTATTGAGTTTAGTTGCACATTATGAAGCTGGTATGGATTATCACCTAGAGGTCCAGTTGAAAAGCACCTACAAATTTCTCTTGAAGATGAATGATTTACAAGCCGTTCAACGTGAGATGATTAAGTTTCTTAGAAATTTGGGGGACATTTATCCTAGTGAATTGCACAATGAATTCCAAAAACTCTACAACGAGTTGAAGAAGTACGAAAATCACCCCTATGAAAAGCGTGCTTTTCTATATCTGGACATTCTTTCTTGGTTGGAAAGTCATCTTCAAAACAGACCTGTCTCTGAAATTATTAGAGAGAAGGCTTTAGTGGCTTCACGCTAATCAACAAGCATCCACAAAGGGTCTTTGGGCGCGGGCGCAACGCATTTCACAGGTTCTTTTTTGACCGGATGCTCGAACTCCAAGCTTCTGGCATGTAGGTGAATGCTGCCATTGGGATTGCTTCTTTGTGCTCCGTATTTTAAGTCGCCTTTTATATGGCATCCTATGGCTGCTAATTGTGCCCTTATTTGATGGTGCCTCCCTGTTTTCAAATCAATTTCCAAAAGTGTATAGTTATCCAACTTGTTTAATATCCGATACGAGAGAATTGCCTTTTTTGAATCTGGCACTTCGGATGTATGAGCGTAAGACTTGTTCTGTTTTGGATTGCGAACTAACCAATGTACTAAAGTATCGTTTGCTTTCTTAGGAGAATTTTTCACCATGGCCCAGTAGGTTTTTTGAGTTTTCCCCTGAGAAAATTGAGCATTTAATCTGGGAAGTGCTTTAGAGGTACGGGCGAAAACCACAATACCGGAAGTAGGTCGGTCCAGCCTATGAACCACTCCTAAAAAAACATTTCCAGGCTTGTTGTATTTAATTTTGAGATATTCCTTCACCACTTCACTCAATGGAACATCCCCGGTTTTATCACCTTGTACAATGTCACCAGGTCTTTTGTTGATGATGATAAGATGATTGTCCTCATACAACACCTGTAGGTTGGACGGAACGGACCGTTGGATTTTTGGATTTTTGGACAATTTGGAGTTCACTTTAGAGAAGACTTGAACTTAGAAGTCATTTTAATAATAGAACTTAAATTTAATAGAAGAATGTCAAGTTTATTTTTCTGAAGAAATCCCAAATCATTCGAAATTAATAATTGAGTTTCAATTTCATATAACGAGCCTATCGCTATTTCCAAAAATCTTGAAAAGTCTTTGTTTGATTTTCTTGAGCAACCTTCCGCAATATTTGACGGAACAGATACCGAAGCTCTTCTCAATTGATTTGCTAAACCAAACTTTTCTGTTTCCGGGAAGGAATATGTAGTCTTGTAAATATCTGAACAGAAAATCCTGCTCATTTTCCAGATTTCTAAATCTTTAAATCGATGCATAACTTGATTAATTGATTTGGGAATTATTTCAATCTTTGATAAGTTGGATATTATATAATGTTAGGACAAGAAAACTGAAAACTTAGTGCTCAAAAATCCAGTAATCTAAAAATCTAATACGATTCATTTTCATTGGGAAAATCCCTGCTCTTCACATCAGTAACATATTCCGAAATGGCCTTGCTCATATCTTCGTAAAGGTTCATATAGCGACGCAAAAATCTAGGATTGAATTCGTGTGTCATCCCCAAAAGATCATGTACTACCAACACTTGACCGTCAACACCATTTCCCGCCCCGATTCCAATAATGGGTATGGATACACTTTCTGCAACTTCTTGCGCTAATTTTGCAGGAATTTTTTCCAAAACAATCCCAAAACAGCCCACTTCTTCCAACATTTTGGCATCTTCTTTCAGTTTTTCCGCCTCTCTTTCTTCTTTGGCACGCACAGTATAGGTTCCAAACTTGTAAATGGATTGTGGGGTAAGTCCCAAATGACCCATAACTGGGATTCCAGCCTCAAGAATACGGGTTACCGACTGTTTGATTTCAGAGCCTCCTTCAACTTTAACGGCGTGGGCGCCACTTTCCTTCATTATCCGAATGGCAGAACGCAAAGCTTCTTTTGAATCACTTTGATAACTTCCAAATGGGATGTCCACAACCACCAAAGCACGTTTTGCGGCTCTTACCACCGAACTTGCATGATAAATCATTTGGTCCAATGTAATGGGCAGTGTGGTTTCATGTCCAGCAATTACATTACTGGCAGAATCTCCCACAAGGATTACATCCACTTGGGCGGCATCCACAATCTTGGCCATGGAATAATCATATGAAGTGAGCATGGATATTTTTTCACCGTTCTGCTTCATTTCCACTAAAGACTTTACGGTTACCCTTTTGTATTCTTTTTTTGCGACAGACATTCTTTCTATTTTGTAAGCCTAAATGTAAACAGATTTGTTTAATTTGGAGTCTAATCAAAAACGAACATGATGAGATTTTCTACAAGTATTTTATTAGGGTTCTTCACTTTTATTTCGATAAACGCCCAGATGGACGACAAGGTATTGGTACAAAAAACTGTTGAAGGTTTTTTTGAAGCTTTTCACAAACAAGATTCCGTAGCCATGAAAAGTTTTATGGCAGATGACGTAGTGCTTCAGACCACAGGTAGAAACAAAGAAGGCAAAACCCTGTTTCAAACTACACCGATTGAAAAATTGTACGCTTCTATAGTAAGCATTCCCGATAGTATTCAATTCGAAGAAAAACTCACCTCTTGGTCTATTCAAGTAGACCGTACTATGGCCAACGCTTGGGTAGGATATGAATTTTGGTTAAATGGCAATTTCAGTCATTGTGGTATCAATTCCTTTCAAATGGTAAATTTTGATGGAGAATGGAAAATCATTTATTTAATCGATACCAGGGGTAGAGAAGGGTGTATTGAGGAATAGTCCAATCACCAATCCCTATCTTCCAATGAAGGTGAGGTATTTCCATTTTCCAGTGCATTGGAAATCTTGTCCATCAACGAAATTGCCCTCATGTGCGATTTGTAAAATGCCTTCCCCATCATCGTTTTATTTCTACCACTCGGATTTATGGGAAACTCTTGATTTACTTTTGATGAGGAAATCAAGGGTAAATCATCCTCGCCTACATTTCCTGACTCAATTTCGTATGCGGACAATGTTACTAAAATCCGTGCCTTTTCATCTTTTACATCGATTCTAATTAGGTTCAAACAATGGATATGCGTATAATCCAGAAATACCCCGGTGCTGTGCACTCTGTCAAAAACACCTTTGACAAGCAGCATGCCAAGTTCTCTGTCTTCGGTCAAGCTTAGAGGTTCATTTTCAAGATTATAAGAAAAAAAGTTTAACGACCTGGGGTAGATAATATCCTTTGAAAGTTCAGGCAGCTCCAATATTTTTTGATAAGTAACATTGCCAGAGTCATCCAATGTCCATTGCTCTTTAATTTCGGACAGCATTTTTCGTGTCTTTTTGGTTTGAGCAACAATCGTGCAGGAGAATAGGATTAGGAGAGAAAAAAGTAGTTTTTTGACCATGACATTCGTTTCAAAAAATGAAACAAATTCTATGCCGTAGCAAATAATTTGAAATAAGAAGTTAGGGTAAAAGCTCTTCCCTGCACAATATTAACAATCACTCATATTGACCCCCACGGCGAGCCCTCCTTCAGAGGTTTCCTTATACTTACTGTTCATATCTTTAGCGGTTTCCCACATGGTGTTCACCACTTTGTCCAATGGAACTTTTACGTCCTCAGGGTTGGTTTCCAAAGCCAGCTCTGCAGCATTGATGGCTTTAATGGCTCCCATGGAATTTCGTTCTATACATGGTACTTGAACCAACCCTCCAATAGGGTCGCAAGTAAGGCCTAAGTGGTGTTCCATTGCAATTTCAGCTGCTACAAGCACTTGCTGGGGGGTTCCTCCCAACAATTCACATAAGGCACCCGCTGCCATGGCAGACGACACACCAATTTCAGCCTGACATCCACCCATAGCAGCAGAAATGGTAGCACCCTTTTTGAATATGCTTCCGATTTCGCCGGCAACCAATAAAAACTTTTTGACGTGCTCAAAATCCGCCTTGTGGTTTTCAATGACCATATAGTACATCAGAACGGCAGGTATTACTCCTGCACTTCCGTTAGTAGGTGCGGTAACTACCCTACCTAGTGAAGCATTCACCTCATTCACTGCTAAAGCAAAACAGCTCACCCATTTGAAAATCTGTCGGAATTTCACCTCAGTTTTTCGGATAACCTTTAACCATTCATGTGCATTGGGATAAAGAAGGTTTCCTTTCAGTTTTTCGTGCATTTCATATGCCCTGCGCCTCACATTCAGTCCGCCTGGCAGTATACCTTGTGTATGACATCCTTCAAACATGCATTGCAACATGGTGTCCCAAATACGCTGCAGTCCTTTGTCAATTTCTTCATCACTTCTCAAGTAGCGCTCATTTTGAAGAACAATTTCTGAAATGGGCTTCTCCCAATCTGTACAAAACTTGAGTAATTCGTCCCCTGTGGTAACCGGATGGGGAAAACACAGAAAAACAGCTTCTTTATCTTTGGACTCCTGACCTTCCTTTACTACAAAGCCACCGCCTATCGAGTAATAGGTTTCAATAACTGTATCGCCATTCTCCAGACGTGCCAAAAAACGTATTCCGTTGGCATGGAAGGGCAAAAATTCTTTTTTGAATATTATGTTTTGTTCTACATCGAACGGGATAGTTTGTTTCCCATCGAGCGAGAGTTTTTTTTGTTGGACAATGGATGAAATCAAATCCGGAATGGTTTCCGTAGGAACAGTCTCTGGGTCTTTTCCCAGAAGCCCCATCATGACCGCAGTATCTGTGGCATGTCCTTTTCCCGTAAGTGACAGAGAGCCATACAATTCTATGGTCACTTCTTTTATTGAAGCAAAAAGTTGGGTCTCTTTAAGCTCCGAAAGCCATTGTTCAGCAGCACGCCAAGGTCCCAAAGTATGGGAACTGGAGGGCCCGACGCCAATCTTTAGCATATCAAAAACACTGATGCATTCCACGGTTAGGTCAATTTGCTATTTCAAAGATAGGAACCTCTTGCCACATAATTGATTATCTATTTTGGGAATCAATATGACAGCTTGTCATATTCTTTTGGATGGCATAATCATTGACATTCTGATAGCAGATTTATTTTTGAAAACAGACATAACTTTAGATAAGATGAGCAAAATTATAGGAATAGATTTGGGTACTACCAACTCCTGTGTTTCCGTGATGGAAGGTAATGAGCCGGTGGTGATTCCAAATGCAGAAGGGAAACGAACGACTCCTTCGGTAATTGCTTTTGTAGAAGGTGGTGAAATTAAGGTGGGAGATCCTGCAAAAAGACAAGCAGTGACGAATCCACACAAAACCATCTATTCCATCAAAAGATTTATGGGGAACAAGTTTACCGAGTCTAAAAAAGAAGCGGACAGGGTACCTTATAATGTTACCAAAGGCGACAATGATACGCCAAGGGTAGACATTGATGGTCGTTTGTACACACCTCAGGAACTTTCTGCTATGATTCTTCAAAAAATGAAGAAGACTGCTGAGGATTATTTGGGACAGGATGTTACAAGAGCTGTGATAACAGTTCCTGCTTACTTTAATGATTCCCAAAGACAAGCCACTAAAGAAGCGGGTGAAATCGCTGGTTTGACCGTAGAAAGAATTATCAATGAACCAACTGCGGCTTCCTTGGCCTATGGATTGGATAAAAAAGATACTGATCAAAAAATCGTTGTATTCGATTTCGGTGGAGGAACACATGATGTTTCCATCTTGGAGTTGGGAGATGGGGTATTTGAAGTATTGGCAACAGATGGAGATACCCACTTGGGTGGTGACGACGTAGACCAAAAGATTATTGACTGGTTGGCTGAAGAATTTAAATCTGACGAAGGATTGGATTTAAGAGATGACGCCATGGCGCTTCAAAGATTGCGTGAAGCTGCTGAAAAGGCAAAAATTGAATTGTCTTCCTCGGCACAAACTGAAATCAATTTACCGTATGTAACCGCAACTGCTTCTGGACCTAAGCACTTGGTGAGAACACTTTCCCGTGCCAAGTTTGAACAGTTGATTGACGATTTGGTTAAGCGTACCATCGCTCCATGTGAGACTGCGCTAAAATCGGCTGGACTTTCCAAGAGCGATATTGATGAAATTATATTAGTGGGTGGTTCAACTCGTATCCCCGCAGTTCAGGAAGCTGTGGAGAAATTTTTCGGGAAAAAGCCTTCCAAGGGAGTAAATCCTGATGAGGTAGTGGCTATTGGTGCTGCAATTCAAGGTGGTGTATTGACGGGTGATGTTAAAGATGTATTGTTGTTGGATGTTACACCACTTTCTTTGGGTATTGAAACTATGGGAAGTGTCTTCACTAAACTGATTGAAGCAAATACTACGATTCCAACAAAGAAATCGCAGGTATTCTCTACGGCAGCAGACAATCAACCTTCTGTTGAAATTCATGTGCTACAAGGGGAGCGTCCAATGGCGGCTGATAACAAAACGATTGGTAGATTCCACTTAGATGGTATTCCACCTGCACCAAGAGGAACGCCTCAAATTGAGGTTACGTTTGATATCGATGCAAATGGTATCATCAAGGTTTCCGCTACAGATAAGGCAACGAACAAAACTCAGGATATTCGAATTGAAGCATCTTCCGGATTGACCGAAGAAGAAATCGAAAGAATGAAAGCTGAAGCTGAGGCGAATGCGGAATCTGATAAAAAAGCAAAGGAAACTGCGGATAAGTTGAATGAAGCGGATGGAATGATCTTCCAAACAGAAAAACAACTTAAGGAGTTTGGGGATAAGCTTTCGGATGATAAGAAGAAGCCTATTGAAGATGCTCTTGAAGAGTTGAAAAAAGCCTATGAAACCAAAGATTTGGTAGTAATTGAGCCGGCTTTGGAGAAAATCAATGAAGCGTGGAAAACAGCATCCGAAGAGATGTACAAGGCACAGGCTGAGGCCCAGGCGAATGGGGCTGGAGAAGACCCAAGCTCTGGACCAGAAGCAAACGCTGGTGGTTCTGCAGGAGAAGGTGACAATGTAGAGGATGTAGATTTTGAAGAGGTGAAATAAACGCCACGTTATATGAATAAAAAATCCCTTGGTGAAAGCCAAGGGATTTTTTTTTGGACTAATTCAAATAAAAGTTAGGCGGCATTTAATCGCCGTACTTCCAATTCCCTGAGCTTTTGTAGTGCTTCAGATTTTGAGTTTACGTTAAGCTTTACATAGATATTTTGAATGTGAAAATTGACTGCACTTGGAGTCACGCAAAGCTTATCTGCAATCATTTTATAGGTGAACCCCTGAGTTAAGAGCTCTATGATTTGGTTTTCCTTTTTTGAAAAAGATTCAAACGATTTTTTCTGAAAGGAACTGATAACTTTTTTGAGAATATCATGCTCCATGATTACACCATGTTCCTCAAGGGAGTTTATGGCATTCAAGAAACGCTCTTTGTTCATAGGCTTGGACAAATAGCCGTTTGCTCCTTTTTTAAAGGCTTCCCTGACTAAATTAAAATCGTTTTCATAGCTCATAATCAAAATCTTGACTTGGCTTTTTCGTTTCCTGATGTAATCAATACCATCAATTCCAGAAATTCCTTGCAAGGAAGCTTCCGATATTATGATATCTGGATTTACTTTACCTAAATTGGATAAAAGCTCATTTATGGATTTGTAAATGCCCAAGAGTTTGTATCGGTCATCTTCTTTTAGGAAACTCTTGTATGCTAAATGTAGTTTTTCGTCATGGTCTATAATGATGATTTTTGTTTGAAATGTTTTCATGATAAAAATAGATTATGGGGGTTATCTGATTTTTAGTCCATTACCCATTGGGTAAGGACAATACATGGCCTGCCTGTAGTATGGACCAGAACTATTTTACCCTTCAAAATACTTTGAAAAAGGCAAAGTGATACCAGTCCTTAAACTAAGGATATGGATTCCATAAGCGATTCGATTACAGAATCACCGTTAAGTCAAAATGAAGTGCTAAAAACTTAATTGAAAAGAATCACTTCCGCTGTCGAAAATGGTTTTTAAGGAGTCGCAGTTTTTTCATGGTACATAAGATTTGGGTTAGTACTATTTCAAAAATTAAATTACACTTTTTTTCTATTGATATCGTTCAATTGTAAAAATTTTCGTTCAAATGCATCGTTAAAAACTATGCGATTTTCTCGTTATAAAATCATGAATAGTTTATAATTACCTATATTTCAGATAATTAAGCAAAAAAATAGGATGTCTTATAAGACATCCTATTCTATTTTGGAAAAATCGGCCAGATTGAAATAGTACAACCCGTTTCTATGATAAAACTGCCTTTTCCCCTGTCCTTTTATTGGCTATGGACTCTATTTTTTGGCAATTTTGGATATCAAATAACCCCCAGGTAGCTGACCGATTTTTTTGTTTCAATTACCTACTTGCTTTCAAAAGGTATATTAATCTTCAAAAGCAGTATTGCTGTATTCTTCTGTGGACTCGCTGTTTAATATATTTTTCAATCTATTTTCACGATTGGCCACTGCAGTGTTTTCGTTTTTCTGCTTTCCGTAAGAAACAGCATACTGGGCAATGGTGCTGTTTTGACCTCTATTGGAAACTACATACCCTGTCCCTTTATCTAGATTCAAAGCAATGCTATAATCATCCTTGTTGCTGTTTATATGTCCACCTAGATTTACAGCTGAGGTAAGGCTACTTTTAGCAACTTGTGTGGCATAAAGGTCCAATCCACCATATCCTTTTCTACCTGCCGAAGCAAAGAACAATAGGGTTCCATTGTATAAGTTAGGGTATAGTTCATCTTCTTTGGTATTCACCTTAGGACCAAGATTTTTTACTATCCCAAGTTTTCCATTGGACTTAATGTCAACCACATAGATATCGTAGTTACCATAACTTCCTTTCATGTTGGAAGCGAAGAACAAACGCTTACCATCTGCAGAAATAGTTGGGTGTTTGGCAGAAGCATATTTTGGGCATACGGCTACTTTGGTGGCATTCTTCCACTTACCATCGATGTTTTCAACCCTAAATATTTCGTGTACCAGTTCTTTTTTGGAAAAAACACCATATAGAGGCTTTTGATATGTTGCTTTGCTGAAGTAGGCAGTCTGACCATCTTGGGTAACGGTCATGGAAGGCATATACCCGTCTAAAGTGGATAATTTACCTTTCATTTTGTTTTCAACTGCTTCTTTGGATGCAACTCCTTGGTTTAGTTTTTCACCAGAATAGTGGGATTGGATATGCTCATCCCAAAGATTCTTTTCATTTTGAAAATCATTAGAACCTTTTTCCAGTTGTTTTTGGGCAAATTGAAACAACCCTTCATAGTTAGTTTCTAGAGCAGAAATACCATGGGTACTTAATAACTTTTCATACCAAAAAACAGCAGTTTCATAATTCCCCGCCAAGAAATTGGCATTTCCAAGGTCCTGAAAGATTTCAACTTCAGAATATCCTTGTTTCAAAAGATCAAGATAGTCTTCAACGCGTTGGTCGTTTTCATGCTGAGCAGCAGTATCAAAACTAGTCTGCGCGCTAAGGCTAATGGATAAAGTAAAACTTAAAATAAGTACTAATCTGTAGGTAATTGAATGTGTCATGATATTAGATTTGGGGGTTAACACATGACAAAGTTGGAGAAAGAAAATGAACGAATACTTATGAATTTTTCATAGGTTTTCACGTTAATCGACGAAAAATGACCGTTTATCGAATAAATTTTGCATTTGATAGGTACGGTTTTGCTAAAATCGATGATGTTTCTTCCATTTATCGACTAAATGATTCCGTTCATCTATATGTGTCTTTTGGTACCAGTAAAAAGACAAAACTTCAATAAGTCTATAAAGTGAGCCAATTAAAAAATAAGTTTTATTAATGAGTAGAATACTTTTTGATGGACTTAGGGTTGTACTTTTAGCCTAGAGAATCAATTAATCTATCGAAATGGACAATAAAACACATTCCAATGGCGACCCAAGCATGTGTCCTTTCCTAAACGGAGAGTTAAACCAAGCTGCTGGGGGCGGAACTACAAACAGAGATTGGTGGCCCAACTCTTTAAACCTTAACATCCTACGTCAGCATTCGAATTTGGCTGACCCTATGGATGAAGATTTTAACTACGCTGAAGAATTCAAGAAACTGGATTTGGAAGCTGTGAAAAAAGATTTACATGACCTCATGACAGATAGTAAGGAATGGTGGCCAGCAGATTATGGCCATTATGGCCCTTTCTTTATTCGTATGGCATGGCATGCCGCCGGTACGTACCGAATTTCCGATGGTAGAGGAGGGGGAGGTACTGGTGCCCAACGTTTTGCTCCGCTCAATAGTTGGCCAGATAACGCTAACTTGGATAAAGCACGTTTACTATTATGGCCAATCAAACAGAAGTACGGCAAGAAAATTTCATGGGCCGATTTACTGATTTTGACCGGTAATGTAGCTCATGAAAGTATGGGATTACCTATGTACGCTTTTGGTGGAGGCCGCGAAGATATTTGGCAACCAGAAGAAGATATCTACTGGGGTGTCGAAAAAGAATGGTTGGGAAATAGGGAACGCTACGCTGAAAACGGTGAATTGGAACGCACGGTTGGTGCGGCCCATATGGGTCTTATCTATGTTAACCCTGAAGGCCCAAATGCAAATCCAGACCCATTATTGGCGGCCCATGACATTCGTGAGACTTTTGGACGTATGGCCATGAACGATTATGAAACTGTAGCACTTATTGCTGGAGGACATACTTTTGGGAAGACTCATGGAGCGGCAAGTGACGAAGAATTTGTTGAAGCCGAGCCTGCAGGAGCATCCATAGAAATGCAGAGCATGGGCTGGAAGAATAATTTTGGTACTGGAAAAGGTTCAGATACGATTACTTCTGGTCTCGAAGGTGCTTGGACCGAGACACCCACTCAATGGAGTCATAAGTTTTTTGAAAATCTATTCAAATATGAATGGGAACTTACAAAGAGTCCTGCTGGAGCTCATCAGTGGAAACCTAAAGATGGAGCTGGTGCGGGGACTTTTCCAGATGCGCACGATTCACAGAAAAAGAATGATCCATTCATGTTGACCACAGATCTTTCACTCCGTTTTGATCCAGAGTACGAAAAAATTTCGCGTCACTTTTTGGAGAACCCAGAAGAATTCAAAGAAGCATATCAGCAAGCGTGGTTCAAATTGACTCACCGTGACATGGGACCAGTGTCTAGATATCTTGGGGCCGAAGCTCCAAAAGAGGCATCAATTTGGATGGACCCAGTTCCAGAGGTTGACCATGAATTGATCAATGACAGTGATATCGCGAGCTTGAAAGAAACGATATTGAACTCTGGACTTTCTATTTCGCAATTGGTGTCTACAGCTTGGGCTTCGGCTTCTACGTTCCGAGGTTCAGACAAAAGGGGAGGGGCCAACGGAGCTCGTATCCGTTTAGCTCCCCAAAAGAATTGGGAAGTAAACAACCCAGCGCAGTTGGCCAAGGTTTTGGAAACTTTGGAGGGTATACAAGCTGATTTTGGCAAACCTGTTTCAATTGCTGATTTGATTGTACTTGGAGGATGTGCCGCTGTTGAAAAAGCTGCAAAGAACGGAGGTTTTGATGTTACTGTTCCTTTTACACCAGGTCGCACCGACGCTTCTGCTGAACAAACAGATGCAGAGTCCTTTGATGTTTTGGAACCTGTCGCTGATGGATTTAGAAACTATTTAAAGGGAAAATTCTCCGTAAAATCAGAGGAATTGTTGGTGGATAGAGCACAATTGTTAACACTTACCGCACCAGAAATGACTGCGTTGGTAGGGGGTATGCGTGTATTGGATACCAATTGGGACAAATCCCATAACGGTGTTTTCACAGAGAATACCGAAACCTTATCCAATGACTTCTTTGTTAATCTTTTGACTTTGGGTACGGAATGGAAAGCCATTCAAGGTGACGAAGTATTTGAAGGTCATAACAATGGTGAATTGGTGGGAACCGCATCCCGTGTTGATTTAATTTTTGGTTCAAATACGGAACTGCGTGCCATTGCTGAAGTTTATGGTGCTTCTGATGCAAAAGAGAAATTCGTGAAGGATTTCATCAAAGCTTGGGATAAAGTGATGAATTTAGACAGATTTGACTTGGCTTAATCCATCCTTAAATACATAGAGAAAGGCAGCCACAGGCTGCCTTTTTTGTTTTGGGAAGAAACTCAGATTATTAATCGCTTAAAGCAAATTGGTTTACATTTTTTAAGAAATCAGCATCCATTTTAAGGTTTTCCTTTTGAAAGGCATTAAAGTCCTCTTTAGTCTCCCATTGTGTAATGACCATATAGTCCGGATTGTAGACATAACCTTTTGGTGATTTCCCATTTACCAACTCCATTTTTAACGTACCGTTGGTTTTCTTTACGGCTTTCTTCCATTGGGTTAAAAATTCAGTAAAATCTGCTTGTGTGTTTTCTTTTTTAAAACAGGCTGTGGCCACAATTACTTTTTCCCTATCCAATTGGATGGAGTAATCGTCAGACAGTTCATAATAGGTCAGGTTAAAAATTGACCAGATTTTTTTTCGCATGTCGTGAAAATTCGGAACACGTTCCTCAATTTCATCAAGAAATTTTTCACGTGAAGCCAAGCTTGTCCATTTTGCCAAAATCAGGCTTGTAGGTTCATAATTACCTTGGACGGTTTCTCTTATCTTAAATCCAGGTAAGGGGGAAAAGCCCATTTCCGAAGCTACAGGGAATGCTGTTTGTCTGTATTCTTTAAATATTTCTTGACTCCCTTCCCGTGTTGTTAAGAATAGAATATCAAAGACTTCCCCTTTCTTGAGGTTAAGCGTAACAAGATTATCTTGTCCAAAAGAAAAAAAGGAACCACAAAGGATACATATGAATAATAATTTCACTCGATTTGAATTCATAGTTTTAGATTTAAATGAAGTATTAATGTTTATAAAAAGCGATCCGCTTTAATGTTGGTTTTTCTTTTTTGACGAGCGCGTGATGACAACTTACCCCCCATGCGATAGGATAATCCTAGAAATAATTGTTGGGTATCCCGTAGGAATTGGCCTTCTTGGAATACGGTTCTAAATGTCCTGAAGGCAAAACGACGTGTTCCGAAAATATCGTTGGCGTTTAAACTGATACTCCCGTTTCCATTGGCAAAACTGTATCGCAAACCTGCATTTACATAGTAGTTCGCTTTCAACCGATACTGTAAAATGTCTTGTGGGCCACTATAAAACCCAAATAGCGATGCGCTAATCTTGTTGCTCAAACTATAGTTCTGCGTCCATTTGATATTGGTCAAGGTGTTTTGTACCTCAACTTCCTCATCTTCAATAAATCCTCGTTGTTGTCTATGGTATAACTCTAGGTTGATGTTGGTACGCCACCATTCCGTTAGTCTGATGTTTCCACCTACTTCAACCCCATATGCATCATTGCTATCAAAGTTGTCATAGCTCAATCTTAGTAAGTTGGGATCGTCTTGATCAAATATTCCAATTCGATTTATCTCGTCCTGAACATATCGATAGAATATTCCAGAACTGATGGAACCTTTCTGGAATCTGTATAAATAATTGGCTTCAACGGTATTGCTGAACTGGGGAAGCAACGTTATGTTTCCGGTGGCTAAAAGTTGCGGGGTTGTGGTTTGTCGAATGGGATTAACCTGATTGAAAGAGGGGCGCTCAATTCGCCTGCCATAACTTAATTGATATTGATGTGGGCTCTCCTCAGAAGTTTGATAACCTAGAAAAACTGAAGGAAAAACGTTAAACAGCTCTTGGTTAAAATCCTCCGAGCCAGATAGCTCTTGATTGAATTTAGCATCAACGACGTATTGCTCAAATCTAGCCCCAAGATTAAGCTTGAATTTACCGAGATCATGATTGTACAATACATAGGAAGAATATATATCCCGATTGTATTCAAAATTGGAGTTTTGTAATTGGATATTGATGGAGGTGTATTGGTTTTCAATACGATTAATACGAGCCTCACCACCAAATTCCAGTTTTGATTTAGTGCCCAGTGGTAAACTGTAATCCCAGTTAAAGGTCAATACCGAACGGGTATCGTCAATGTTTTCGACATAGGAGGGTACGGTAGTATTTCCTGAAAAGATAAAATCATTGATCAAATCACCACTGAACAAATTGTAGTTAGCTTCTATTTCCAAATAGTGGGATTCACCATCAATTAACCATTTATAATTGGTATTATAGTTTTGGGTATGGTTGTCCCTTGTCAAGAAATCATCCAAGGCAAAGTTGTCCTCCTCATCCTCTTCGAAAACCACCGTCTTATCACCGTCAAAAATGGCATTGAAAAGGTTCTGATTTGTAAAAATTGAAAGTATGGTCTTTTTGGAGGGATAAAAATCTGCCCCCAGTTTTATAAAGTGCGACTCACGGTTGTTAACGTTTCGAGTAATCTGGTTGGAGTTCAAATCAAAACGATTGACCACGCCATCTGTAATTTGGTCCCCAAAACCGTTGCTGTATTCCAAGTAAAAATTGGTTTTGTTTGGTTTGAAATTGAGAGAAACGTTGCTATTATAGCGTTCTCGTTGGGCTATGATGGAGTTGGCGCCAAATGCCATATTCCAGCCTTCTTGCGATGTTTTTTTGAGTACAATGTTTATAATTCCATTTAGTCCATCAGGATTGTATTTGGCCGACGGATTGGTGATAAGCTCTATTTTTTTAATGGAGTTGGATGGTATCTGCTGCAAGACATCCGCTGGGTTTTCCAGATTGCTCAATTTCCCATCTATCAGAATTCTAACGTTTTCACTTCCACGGAAAGAAATAGTACCATCGGAACCAATGTTTACAGAAGGCAAGTTATTCATTAGGTCTATTGCAGAAGGCCCTTGAGAAATTAAGTCTTTACCTACATTAACAACCTTTCTATCCAATCGCTGTTCAATCGTGGATTTTTGCGCCGTTAATGTGACGCCCTCAAGAACTTCAGCACTTTCAGATAGGGTAAGGGCTGGTAACTCTAAGTTTTGTTGTACCTCAAGTTCAATTGGAATTTGTTGCGAAACATATCCAATGAACTCAATTTCCAAAAGGTAAGTTCCAGCAGCTAATTCGGTAAGTCTAAAAACCCCCTTCCCATCGGTAATTGTGCCATTTAGTACAATTCCATTTTGATTCTTGAGGACGACACTAGCATATGCCAAAGGTTGGTCATTGACTTGGTCAGTAACCAAGCCAGTAATTGAACTTGTTTTTTGTCCTGAAACGACAATGCCAAACAAAAAAGTAATGTAAAAAATGATGTATCGCACACTAATCGATTTTTCGCCAGGGCCAAATCTAATGTGGAACCGAATGCTAAATTTGGAGCGTGGATAAATGGTTAGGTTCCGAATACCGGGTGATGATTATGGGGGACGAATCATTTTTTTGTTTCATAAATGCTCTTTGTGTGCTGAAATCGCCTATTCATCATCTATTTCATAGTTTTTTGGGAATTACCAGTATCTTGGTTGGTTTATAATGAATATCAAAACCATATGAAACCTTTAAATACGACGCGAGAAATAGTATTGCATATTCTTTTTTGGAGTTGTGTTTTTGTGTTCTCCACAGCCAGTGCCACTTGGTACTATTCTGAAACCAGAGAATTGTTGGAGGTGTATGGTTTTAGGATGCTGCTGCAAATGGTGGTTGCCTATGCGATTATTGGTCTTTTAATTCCAAAAGTTCTGAATAAGAAGCGAGTTATTTTGTTCTCTATCCTAGTTTTGGGCTTGTTTGCTTCGGTCTATGCCCTTTGCACACTTTTTTTGGTGGAATACTTGATGCCCAATTATCCTATATCATATGAAGTGTTTTTAAAACGATTTGATAGCCCTACTTTTCAAAGCATCTTTTTTAATTTCAATCAATTCTTTTCCAGGTCATTGTACTATGCTTACCCTTGTATCATTTTAATGGCCATTTTGTTTTATAGGGAAAGGCAGGAATTGCTTATGCTTCATGAAAAAAAGCGGGAAGCTGAATTGAATGCCTTAAAAAATCAACTCAATCCACATTTTTTATTCAATACCCTGAACAGTCTGTATTTGCTTGCTCTTAAGAAATCTGATAAAACCGTTCGGGTTATAGAGAACTTATCGCATATACTGGATTATATGCTCTATCGATGTGATAAAAAGTTTGTACTGCTAAAGGACGAACTCTTGTTAATCAACAAGTATATTGAATTGGAACAAATACGATATGGAAAACGCGTGAGCATTTCCTTTGACGAATCCATTACCGGTGAAGAAAAGATTGCACCCTTGCTGCTATTGACCTTTGTGGAAAATGCCTTTAAGCATGGCGTTTCTGAAGCCATTGAAAATGCGGCAATCACAATTCAAGTGGAAAACAAGGATAACAAATTGCTTTTTGAACTGAAAAATACCAAACCTGGTTCCCATCGGGAAATTACCGAACGAAAATCTCTCGGCCTGTCCAATATCAAAAAGCAATTGGAACTCCTTTACCCGAACAAGCACCAATTAAACATCATAGAAAAACCGAACACGTACACTACAGAGTTGGAACTAAGCCTATGACATATAGCTGTTTAATTGTGGATGATGAACCTTTGGCTCAAGAACTTATTGAGGAGTACGTCTCAAAAATACCGGAGTTAAAGGTGGTAGGAAAATGCAACAATGCTTTGGAGGCATCTTCTTTTCTTACAAAAGGAAAGGTTGACCTTCTTTTTTTGGATATCAATATGCCCGTTATTAAGGGAATTCAGTTTTTTAAAACCTTGGTTGATAAACCGCAGGTAATTTTCACAACTGCCCATCGTGAATATGCTCTGGACGGGTTTGAGGTAAGTGCTTTGGACTACCTTTTGAAACCTATTGTTTTTGAGCGTTTTTTTCTTGCTGCACAGAAATTTTTCAAAGCCATGGAGAAGAAATCTACCCTTGAAGAAAAAACGTTAAATGAAGTTGTTCCAATAGGCGAGTTTGTTTTTGTCAGCCAAGGACACCGAAAAATCAAAGTGGAATTGGATAAGGTAAAATATATTGAAAGTTTTAAAGACTATATTAAAATCCATACAACAACTGAGAATATTCAAGTCAAGGAAAACATTGGGGTATTCGAGAAAAGGTTAAATACAAATTTCCTCAGAGTACATCGTTCTTATATAATAAACATGAGGTATTTAACGGGATATACTAAGCTTGACGCGGAAATGGGCGAACAAGAACTCCCTATTGGTCCAAGTTATCGCGAAAAGGTTCTATCCTTTTTTGAGCGACTTCAAGTTAAAAATTCCTAAGTCAGAAACCTTTTTTCGGATATTTTTAAACTCCATTTTAGGCTTTACCTTAACGTTTGGTTTAACCATTTGGTTAAAAATTTACTCACTTCGATATTATTTTCCATTTTTGTATCCTAAGAAGGTAAGGAATGGAAGGTAGGAAAAACACGGAAGCAGAAATTTTAAGGGCTGCCAAGAAGGTTTTTATCCAACATGGATATGCCGGTGCTCGAATGCAGGCCATCGCTGACGAGGCTAAAATCAACAAGGCTATGCTGCATTACTACTATCGCAGCAAAGACGCACTTTTTGAAAAAATCATGGACGGGGCCGTTGATTTGATGTCCAGGCAATTCATTTCTGCCCTATCAGGGGATAAACCGGTGATGGAAAAAGTGGAAGCCATGGTTTCGAACTACACCGATACCATCATTAAAAATCCATATATCCCTATTTTTATTTTGAATGAGTTGGCGCGAAGTCAAATGAATTTTCAGAACAGGTTGCTACAAAAACTGGAACAAGACAATTTATTTATGAATTTTCTTGCACAGATAGTACAGGAACAGCAAAGTGGGATACTGAGGCCCATTCCAGTTCCACAATTTATGATTACCATTATGTCTCTAATCGTCTTTCCCCACATCGCCAAACCAGTATTTCTCAAGATTTTTAAGATGGCTGACAAAGAGTATATGCATATGATGGAAGAACGAAAGGAGTACATCATGGATTTCCTTAGAAAGAGCGTAATGCTATAATTTTTTGTTAATAATTAACCAAATGGTTAAAATAATTGGTTAGTAAACGTATTTGTTCGTACACTTGTATTAACCAAATGGTTAATTATGCGATTTTTGAAGAAACTATCCCTTCTATTTTTAATTCTTTTCTTAAGCGGTCTTCATGCCCAGGTAAGTCAATCGTCTGCCTCTTTGGAAGAATTGTACCGGTCGGCCAACTCAAATTACCCTTTGATAAAAGACGCTACCCTAATAGATAAAATTGAAGAAGTTGGCTTAGCTGTAATATCCAAAAATGCACTGCCCAAACTTACGCTAGAGGGACGAGGCCAAATTCAAAGTGAAAACATTGAGTTAAATCTTGGTACAACATCCATACAGGCTCCTTTGGAAACATGGAATACCTCTTTAAACATCGATTACAATCTTTATGACGGAGGTAATACCAAAGCACAAAAAAACATTGAGACCGCCTCGGCAAATGTGGACCGGAATTCTTTAGAAGTCCAGCTTCGAAGCTTAAAAGACCAAGTCAATACCTTGTTGTTTGCCATTCTTCTCTCCAGAAAACAAAAACTGATTTTTGAGAATTCAAAAGAAGATTTGGAATCCAACATTAGAACCTTACAGGCTGCTTACGAAAATGGGACCGCATTGGAAAGTGAGGTCTCCAAACTTAAGGTACGCCAGCTCGAACTGGTGTCCGAAATAGTAGCTGTAGAAGGGGATATGGCAACTTATTTTTTATTGTTGGAACAGTTAACTGGCAAGACGCTTCCTAGGGATGTGCAGTTCAAAATACCAGGTTTATTGGAACTCGACACTAATACAGTAAATAGACCTGAAAATCTTTTGTACGATAGTCAAAAAACCTTGTTTGCCGCCCAGGAAGCGTCCGTTGCCGCCAGTACCCTACCTAAAATCTCACTCTTTGCTCAAGGCGGGGTGGGAAATCCCAATCAATTGAATTTTTCAGATTTGAACACTGCTGCATACGCTTTGGGTGGAGTTAAGCTCAACTGGAATTTCATTGACTTTGGTAAAGGGAAAAAAGAACGAAAACGTCTACAACTGCAACAAGAGCAGGTTGAGGTGGAACGAGAACTGTTTCTATTCGATATCGAAAGTAAATCCAAAGAATATCAAGAAAGAATCAAGGCAACCCAACAACAGATTGTCAATGATACTGAAATTGTGGACTTGCAAAAGAACATTCTGGCCCAGACCAAGGTGCAATTGGATAATGGTGTCATCAATGCCACTGATTACGTTACCCAGCTCAACGCTACGCTTAACTCAGAACAGGAATTAGAGTTTAACAAAATACAACTTCAGCAATTACAAATTGAATATTTAACCCTTTTGGGACAACTGTAACATGACATTTATGAAAACATACCTTCCTATACTATTGTTCTTTTTGACTTTGATTTCTTGTGGTGACAACGGCAAAGCCGATGCCTACGGAAACTTTGAAGCCACCAGCGTAATGGTGAGTGCAAAGGGCAGTGGGGAATTGCTCACGTTTGACTTGAAAGAAGGTCAGCAAATAGAAGCCTCCACCACTGTGGGACTTATAGATACCATCCAACTTCACTTAGAGAAAATAAAGCTCAAAGCACAATTGAGCGCCCTTGATTTAAAACTACAGGAAGCCGCACCCGAAGTTGCAGTTTTAATTGAGGATAAAAGCAATCTCATTCGTGAAAGAAACCGAACCCAAAGGTTATTCGAACAGAAGGCGGCTACACAACAACAATTGGACGATTATAACGGGAGAGTTGACCTTATCAATCAGCGTATTAAAACCACCCAACGTAATGTAAGCATTGCCAATAGGGGGATACTATCCGAACGTGAACCCTTGGAAGCGGAGATTGCGCTGATAGACAAACAAATTAGTGACCATACTGTCAAAAATCCGATAAAAGGAACCATACTGACAAAATTTGCTGAAACGCATGAGCTGGTTAGCAATGGAACCCCCCTTTTTAAAGTCGCCAATCTTGAAGAGATAAAACTAAAGGCGTACACCAGCGCTACATTGCTTCAAAATGTAGGCTTAGGCGATGAAGTAATAGTAAGAGTAGACAAGGGCGAAGATGATTACAAGCAGTTCATTGGTTCGGTCACATGGATTGCCGATGAGGCTGAATTTACCCCAAAGACCATTGAAACGAAAGAGGAACGTGTGAATTTGGTGTACGGCCTTGAGGTAACAGTGACCAATGACGGTACCCTCAAAAGAGGAATGCCGGGGGAGGTAATCTTCAATTCAAGTTCGGAGGAATGAAAGCCATCAGCATTCATAACATCAGTAAAAGCTACAACGGTACCAAAGCTTTGGACAACATCAGTTTTGATGTTCAAAGGGGACAGCTTTTTGGACTTATCGGCCCTGACGGAGCGGGAAAATCCACCTTGTTTCGCATACTCACGACCCTTCTTTTGGCAGATGAGGGCGAAGCTTTTGTAGATGGTCTTCACGTAGTAAATCAGTATCAAGAAATTAGAAAAAGGGTAGGCTATATGCCCGGACGATTTTCACTGTACCAAGATCTGAGTGTTGAAGAAAACCTATCCTTTTTCGCAACCATTTTTGGAACTACCATCGAAGAGAATTACGACTTGGTAAAGGATATTTATGTACAGATTGAACCCTTTAAGAAAAGGCTGGCCGGAAAGCTTTCAGGAGGAATGAAGCAAAAATTGGCGTTATCCTGTGCTTTGATACACAAACCTACTGTTTTGTTCTTGGATGAGCCTACCACGGGAGTGGATGCGGTTAGCCGAAAGGAATTTTGGGATATGCTCAAAAGTCTGAAAGAAAAGAACATCGCCATTCTGGTAAGTACCCCTTATATGGACGAGGCCACCCTCTGTGATGAGATTGCCCTTATTCAAGAGGGCAGAATTCTTAAGATAGATGAGCCCCAAAACATGATGGAACGGTTTGACAAACCGCTGTTCGCCGTAAAAACCAATAGCACCTATCAACTGCTCAAACATTTGAGATTAAAGCCCTATACACATAGTGTATTGCCTTTTGGAGAATGTCTACATCTCATAACATCTGAAGTTTTGTCAGCGGCCAATATTCAAGAACAATTGAAATCAGAAGGTTTTACTGATGTGGAGGTGTTTGATATCAAAGCGAGCATTGAAGATGTGTTTCTTGACCTATCCCTTAAAAATGAGAAGTATGCGTAATGATAAGGTCATTCAGGTAGAAGCTTTGACCAAACAATTTGGAGATTTTAAAGCTGTGGACCATATCTCCTTTCATGTGGAAAAAGGGGAAATCTTCGGATTCTTGGGCGCCAATGGAGCAGGAAAGACGACAGCGATGCGGATGTTGACCGGTTTGAGCAAACCTTCTTCGGGCAAAGGCACCGTGGCTGGATTCGATGTTTTGAAAGAGTCGGAACGAATAAAGGAACGCATAGGATATATGTCCCAAAAGTTCAGTTTGTACGAGGATCTTACTGTAAAGGAAAACATTCGTTTTTACGGCGGTATTTACGGGCTTTCAAAGAACCAAATCGAAATAAAGACGTCACAAATTCTCCAGGAGCTAAATCTTAGTGAAGTGGGCTCCAAACTGGTGAGGTCGCTGCCTTTGGGCTGGAAACAGCGATTGGCATTTGCAGTTTCCATGGTGCATGATCCCGAAATCGTTTTTTTGGACGAACCTACCGGAGGTGTCGACCCTAATGTTAGAAGACAGTTCTGGGAAGCTATTTATCAGGCTGCGGAATTGGGCCGAACCATATTTGTGACTACCCACTATATGGATGAAGCAGAATATTGTGACCGAGTCTCCATTATGGTGAGCGGGAAAATTGAGGCCTTGGACACACCAGACAATCTCAAGGAAACTTTCAAGGCAGAATCTATGGACGAAGTGTTTTTAAAATTGGCGAGATGAAAAAGTTGTTTTTAAAGTTGATTCAGTCCATTATGGACAAACTTACCCAGATAGAACATGCGCATCAAATGAGACCTGGGGTGATGATGCCCAATGCGGCTTCAATGCCTTTTTTCGATTTTATTTCGCATGGCGGAATGAAGAAATCACCCAGTGGCTTCAAAAGCAAACTCAAATTTATAGGTGTACTGCTACCCACGATGGCCAATTCGCTTCGTGGAAATTTCAAAAGCAATCTTTCGGTAAAAAGGAATCCGACCCATCCAAAAACTAGGGCCAGTCAAGATTTTATTGAGGAAATAAAACAATTCGCCTTACAACGAGGAGCCTGTATGGTGGGTTTTACCAAATTGGAACCGCAATACATTTTTGACCATACGGCCATTCTACATGAAAATGCCATTGTTCTTGCACAGGAAATGGACGAGGATAAAATAGACCTTGCACCCCATTTCGAGACCGAACTTATGGTACACAAAGTCTATCGAGAACTTGGCGAAATCGCCAATGATATGGCTGATTTCCTTCGTGATAAAGGCTTTGGTGCACAATCCAGCGTGGCGTTACGTGGCACAACGGTTCTTCCCATTATGGCTCAAAAGGCCAATCTGGGGATGGTAGGTCGGAATGGGCTATTACTGACAGAAAGATTTGGAGCCAGAATACGACTGGCAGCGGTCTACACCAGTATTGATAATTTACCTTTTGCTGATTCAGAAAACAACCCAAACAAATGGATTAGGGATTATTGTGATATGTGCGGTATTTGCGTGCGCAAATGTCCTCCGAAGGCATTGTACGAAAAACCTATCAAAAGACCTGGCGGTGAAACCTATGTGGATAACAATAAGTGTTTCCCATACTTTCATGAGAACAGTGGTTGTGCTGTTTGCATCAAGGTTTGCCCTTTTAGTAAACCAGGTTTCAAGGTAAACAAAGAAGCGATGTACGAAATATTGAACAACAAATAATTAAAACGGAAAAAATGAGAAGATTAATAATGTTGATAATGGGATTTTGTATGACCGCCGTAGCGTTCGCTCAGGAGAAGTCCGACATTACAGTTCAGGTCACGGAGATAAGCGATGAAGGAAAAGGTCAGGTAGTATTTATGCTTTGGGATAATGAGGAGGGTTTCCCAAGTGAACGCAATAAAGCTTATAAGATTGGGAAAGTAAATGACTTTGGAAATTCTGCCAGCTTTACTTTTAAAGGCATTCCCCAAGGCACTTATGCTGTTTCTGTTCACCAAGACAAGGACAAAGACGGTGAAATGAAGACCAATTTTATCGGAATCCCAAGAGAGCCTGTAGGTGCCAGCAATCTTACTTCCATGGGGAAACCAAAATTCCAAAAATGCAAGTTCTCCACCAATGGGTCTGAAGAAAAAATCAATATCAAATTTATAGTAGCGAACTAAGGTGGTTAAAGTATTTTGGGCATTCGTTAAAAAAGAGTTCTATCATATTTTACGTGATAAAAGAACCCTTTTGATTCTTTTTGGTATGCCCTTAGCCCAAGTTCTCATTTTTGGGTATGCTGTTACCAACGAATTCAGAGATGCGGAGATTGATGTTTTGGACTATGCCAAGGATGAAACAAGTGAACAGTACATCAACCATCTACAAAGCTCAGGGAACTTCAGGGTGCGAAGAATACTTGCTTCGCAAAATGAGGTGGAAGAAGGCATGAAAGGGGGTAAAACTAAGCTAGTAGTTTCCATCCCAGAAAACTTTTCGGAAGACTTTTATGCTGGTAACCCTATTAAAATCCAGGTGGTCACTGATGGGTCCGACCCCAACAATGCGAATACCTTGGTTCAGTACCTAACGGAAATGACTCAGAGTTTTCAGCGCTTGAAGCGAAACGAAGTTCCCAATCCATATTCCATTCAGGTCGCTAGCCGTATGATGTATAATCCGCAACTGGCTAGTGCCTATAATTTTGTACCGGGAACGATTGCCTTGATTCTTTTGATCATATGTGCCATGCTCACCTCGTTGACTATTGCAAAGGAGAAAGAAATCGGCACCATGGAAATTCTTTTGGTCTCGCCCCTTTCTCCATTGCTCATTATTTTGGGAAAAGTGGCACCATATGCATTATTGTCCTTTGTAAATGCTGTAATCGTAATTCTCATTGGCTTTTTTGTTTTTGAAGTCCCGGTTCTGGGAAATACCCTTTTGCTTTTGGGGATGTGTTTTTTATATGTGCTTACGGCCTTAAGCCTCGGAATTTTTATTTCGACCACGGTCAAAACTCAACAAGAAGCTATGATGAAATCTTTGATGGGCCTGATGATGCCTTCCATGTTGTTGTCGGGTTTTATTTTTCCTTTGGCAAGCATGCCCGTAATACTCGAATATATCGGAAAAATAATTCCAGCTACCTATTTCATCAGGATTTTGAAGGGGGTCATGTTACGCGGTGTGGGCCTTAATTTCATTCTTTTTGAAGTAGGAGTGCTTTTGGTCATGACCCTTGGATTTCTATTGTTATCCTGGCGGAATTTTAAAATTAGACTTGAGTAAAAAAGCTTAAAAGAAGATGAGGCGATTACGATTTTTGATACAAAAAGAATTCATCCAAATTTTTAGGAACAAGGCCTTGTTGCCCATGATGACCCTGTTGCCCATCATTCAGCTCATAGTCCTATCCAACGCAGCGTCCAACGAGGTCAAAGACGTTCGCATAGCGGTGGTTGACCAAGACCAGAGTGAACTTTCGAGGGCGCTATCAAATAAAATTGTGGCCAACGACAGATTTTCGTTGATAGCAACTCCCTTCAATAAAAAAGATGCTTTGGACCTTATGCAATTGGACGAAGTGGATATCGTTCTTGAAGTACCCAATGACTTTGAAAGACAATTTTATCGTGGGGAACAACCTCAATTGCAAACCCTAGTAAATGCCATCAATGGACAACAGGCAACCGTGGGTTCAGGATATCTGAACAATATAATCTCCTCTTTGAACAACCAAATCAGGGTTGATGAGCCTTCCCTCTTCTCTGGAATACCGAAACGTAATGAACCTGTTGTGGTTTCTTCCAACAATTGGTACAATCCGGAGTTGGATTATCCCCATTTTATGGCCCCTGGAATTTTGGCAGAACTTACCGCACTATTGACTATAGTTTTAACCGCCATGAACACGGTTCGTGAGCGGGAAATCGGCACCATTGAGCAAATCAACGTTACTCCTATAAAGAAATGGGAATTCATTTTGGGCAAACTGGTTCCTTTCCTATGCCTAGGACTTATTCTTTTAACTGTAGGATTAATTGCTAGCAAACTCATTTTTGATATTCCTATGAGAGGCAATATTGGTGTTATTTTTATCTATGCCGTAGTTAACCTCATCTGTGTGTTGGGTTTTGGGCTTCTGATTTCCAATTTCGCCGAGACCCAACAACAAGCCATATTCGTTGCATTCTTTTTTGTCTTGATTTTTGTCCTCATGTGCGGTCTTTTCACACCAATTGACAGTATGCCCAAATGGGCACAATATGCCACCATCCCGAACCCTTTAGCTCATTTTATTTCTGTTTCTCGAAAGGTTTTGTTGAAAGGAAGTGGATTGGCAGATATTAAAATGGAGTTTCTGTATACCTTTATCTTGGCGATACTTTTCAATGCGGCAGCTGTATGGAGCTACAAAAAACAGGAATAGTCCTTCTCATTACGAGCTTAGTTCTGGTAATCCCTCGTGTTGACGCTCAAAATGATGAAATCACCTTAGACAGCTCAAATTACAAGAAATACATTCGTAGTTTACCGGCATTCACCATGTACGGAGACAATTATTTCGTTACCGGGACTTCCCTTAATGAAGAAATATCTTCGGAGACCAGTGATGCAAAATTTGAGATAGGTTTTAAACAGCGCCTGACCAATGTCGATTTGCCATGGGATGTTTTTCCCTTCATCACATATCGGCAAAAATCGTTTTGGGATATTTATCTGGAATCATTTCCATTTCGCGAAACCAATTACAATCCAGCAATTG
Source organism: Flagellimonas meridianipacifica (assembly GCF_003001695.1). Lineage (GTDB taxonomy): Bacteria > Bacteroidota > Bacteroidia > Flavobacteriales > Flavobacteriaceae > Flagellimonas > Flagellimonas meridianipacifica. The sequence continues at coordinate 1,015,361 of NZ_PVYX01000002.1, forward strand.
GATTTGCTAAGCTCTTTGTGGATGACGAGGGTATTAACTCAGGGCTTTGGTTCGCTTTTGAGCATGAGTCCAACGGTAGGGATGGTGAGAATTCCCGTAGTTGGAATTATTTTGCACTCCAATATTTTAAACCTCATGGCCTCTATTGGCAATTTCGTGCTAAAGCTTGGATTCCCGTTGGAAGTTTGGACCAAAACGAAGATATTACCTCTTTTCGGGGCTTTTTCGCTATTGGAGCGAGTTACAACCCTATAAAAAATCTCTTTTTTGATGTGGATGTGCAACCTGCGTACGATGATAGATTGACCGGTTTTGTAAAGGCAGGAATCAGCTTTAAGATTTCGAAAAACAGCAATCAATTTATATACCTACAATATTTTGGTGGGTATTCAGAAGACTTGATTAATTATGACCAAGACGTTAGCAACCTGCGAATAGGGATTGCTTTCAAAGATTTAATGATGAACTTCAGAACACGAAATAATTGAAGGATTTGAAATGAGATGGATTTGGTTATTATCATTGATTTGCCTGACCAGTGAATGACATTTCCAATAGAATATCCCTACCTGCTATTGCTCTTTACCTTCAACTAGGAAGTTCTTCAAATCAAACAAAAGTGGGCCAGCGGTATTGGCATTTGTAAATACGATATACCCTGTTTTTAGCTCGTCATACATTTCGAACATACAACGAAAGTCTCCATTGTTTCCTCCATGCCCAAACACCAGTCCAAAAGGAGAGTCGCGTAATGCCACGCCCAACCCGTATCCAGCCTTATAACCGTTTATCCAGTCCTCCTTATCTTCCAAAGTATAAAGGGTGAACATTTTTTTTGCTTGGTTTTCGGTCAATCCTTCTCGATTTAACAATGCAAGGGCAAATGGAACAAAGTCTTTTGCCTCGGTATGCATACTAAACGCCATACCTGGCCAATCAGGACAATCGAAGACATTGGGTATTCCATCAAAATGACCAGCTACCTTCAGATTTAAAAGCTTGTCATTGCACATAAAATATGTATTTGTCATTCCCAACGGATTTAAGACTTCCTTATCTAGGTAGGACTGAATAATCTGTGGCAACTCATCAGAAACACTTCCAGCAAGTACTTTTTTGAGGTATTCAAACCCCTCACCAGAATACCCATAAGTGGTTCCGGGTTTATTGATCATTTCTGCTCCCCAATTAGGTAGTCCACTTACATGGGTCAATACGTGCCTTCCGGTCATTAGCTTGTATTCCGGATATTCTTCCAATTCAGGGAATGGTAAAGTTTCATGTAATGGTTTATCAAGGTCAAACTCACCTCGTTGCACCAAGCGATTCATGAGGTAGGCAAAGACCAATTTAGTGATAGAAGCTGCCTCAAATACGGCTTCATCCCTAAGTGGCTTTTTTGAAACTGTATTCTCCACACCGTAACTATGGTGATATACCAGAGTGCCATCTTGAATGATAGCAAGGGATACAGCGGGAATGTTGTAGTGAGCACTGTAAGTTTCTATAAAGTGATTTACTTGTTGAGCGGTTTCTGTCGTAAAAGCGGAATGTAATATGCCTTTTTGGGGAACCAAGCTTGGTTTGGGAATCTTTGAAACCTTGATGGCATCCACTGTATATCGTTCATTATCGAGTACTGAGATGTTTGAAATCTTACTGCTCTCTTTTACCACATCTATATCGAACCATCTGTTCATTTGCCATGATGGAGGCACGGTAACCGAATAGGTTCCTGCAGGTAACTTTAGGTCATATTGCCCAACTGAATCTACACTTACATCAAAAAACGTATCAGGCTTTTCGGTGTTGCTAAATTTTACCGTTTTCGGCCAATTCTCTCCAACTTTGCCTTCCCACTCCAAGACTCCTTGTACTCTGCCACCAAAGTTGTTGGTATCCGAAAGAACAATATCCCCGATGAGATCTGAGTTCATGAATTTATTTCCTTTGGTTGGACCCCATGTAATCATGACATGCTCTTCATCAGTGTCTTTGTCAAATACGGCATAGTCGAACCCTATTACTCTACCAACACGTAAAGGTCCTGGGATACTAATCTTCCATTCGTAAGTTATCTGATTGTCTTTCTCTGCTATTGCTAACTCAACCTGGTCAAAACTGGCACCTTTGACCTGAGGATAAAAGCCAAGTCCTTCTTGTTCTACTATTTTACGGTGATGCTCATCTATTTCATATGCAATTACACCTGATCCCAGGGCACTGTGCATAGGGTCTAAATATAAAACTTGAAAATCGTGACTGGAAAAATGACTGTTGTCCGGAGTTTTTACATAATCATTGTCAACCATGGTCACAGCAATGTATAAATGCCTTGATTCTGCATCGTAGCCTCCACGCCAAAAGGCTAATGCATCTTCAGGACCATCAATGCCATTTCCATAGTGGACATATGTCATGCCATTATGTTGAATTTCTGCGGGCCAATCATCAAGGTTACCATCTATTGTTATGTTTGAAATAGGGTAAATGTAAGCGGTTGAACCATTGTTCGCGTTCATGGAAGTATTCAATATCAATAAACAGCCAAGGAAGAAGAAGGATAGAAGTTTTGTGGGAGTCATCTTTAAAGGGTTTTTAAAACAAATTCAGCTACTGTTTAAAGATTAGATCATTTGTGGATTGTTACACGGTATTTTAAATTTATCACAACACTGCTTGCAAGAAGCGGTGACTTGGTTTAGTACTTTACTTTATAGGTGCTTCTTAAGCTGAAATCTGAAAGTATTTGATGAAGTGGGGTGGGAAGAACCACCATATACAGGCCTTCTTGCTAATGGTATTTTCATGTACTACGCATTATAAGATTTCCGATATGGTGATCAACAGAGACCACAACATGTTTTTGTCAAAGTTCATTCTCCTTTTCTTAAATCGTTTACTCTAGTCTTGTCAATCTCAAAGTTGTCAATTTGATGACTTGCTGATTCACCAACAGGACTTTGAAATTCAATTCCAATTTTCACAGAATCAACTGCTTTTAAGGTACTTAATCTGGCCATTTTGAAGTCTTTTCCATTTTTTGACCAAAGCATTGAGTACATGTTATCTTTTCTGACCACTTTTAGCCAAATATGTTCTTGGTCATTTAATATCGCTCCGTTGGCATCATCAGAAAGGTTTTTGGTAACCACTGAAACGATGCTTGGTCCAGTTGCATCAGAATTTTCAAAAGCGAACTTTATCCAGTTATCGTTGTCTATGTGAACCATTAGTGCTACCGCATTCCACATGGAAGAAAAATCCGGTCTTACCAATGCCCTTGCCACAAAGTCACCTTTAATTTCCTTAAAAAACACGGGTCCTGTTGACGTTTTCTTCTGGTCCTCCGGATTGTTGAAAAAGTCTGTCCCTTTTTCCACAACGACCTTCATTTTTCCATTTTCAATTTCAAAGGATTTGGGTTCGTTCAACCACTTGAAGTGCCCTAAATTTTCAGTTGAAACGCTTGCCAACAGATTATTTTCTATTGCACCCTTTTGAGCCATCTTTGTTGGAGACGTATTTTTTGGGTCATTGCAATTCAAAGCTAGTATGGCAAAGCATAGAAGAAAAGGTGTCTTGAATATCAGTTTTTTCATAATTGGTCCTGACGTTTGATTGCATGTAGCGCAATACACAAATTTCTTAATCAACTAATGTAAGTTGTTATCTATGGTTGCTAGTAATTGATTTTTTCTCAATCGATTTTAGTTTGAACAATTGGTCGAAACCCTCCATACGCCATTCTACTGGCATCGAATATTAATCTATCGGGATTTATCAAGGGAGCAACCAGTTCCGTCATCCTCGGGTCCATGGGTACTTTTTCATTGGCTAAATCACGTATTTCTTTTGAAGGAAATACAACCCACCCAAATACAATAACCTCGCCTGGATTCGAACCCATCGTTTCCATGAAGGACTTCACACCTTCTAAAACCATATCATCTCCAACAAATTCGAAGTAATCAATCGCACCATATTCTTTCCAAATTTCTGCTACTTTTTCAGCTACCTGTTTATACTCTTCCACATAAATTTGAGGAAGGGGAAAAACGAAGCCATCAATATAGTTCGACATATTTTTTATCCTTATTACCCATTATACGGATATGCTAACGAGCCATTTAAAAGTAGCAAATTTATGGGTTGGGAGGGAGACCGCATGGAACAATAGTCGATGTTATATCCAGCTATTTATTATAAATAAATTTCATATATCCTTGATTCTCCTCCCCATGGATGATACCCCTTTCCTATATATTCAAATCCATACTTTTCATAATACCCGATATGTTCAGTACATAGATATAAGTATTCAAAACCTGCTTCTTTGGCATCTGCCTTGGCATATTCAATTAGCAATGAACCATATGCATTCCCTCTGTACATTTTATCTATAAACAGGGCATTAATCCAAGGATATAAATCTCCTCTACTGATAAAATCATTGGTGATGAGTCCAGCACAGCCGATTATATTTTCGTCGTTTAGTAGTAAATACCATTGAGGCAATTTGTTTTTAGCGGTGATGCTATGATTAATACAATCCTCATAAATAATGGGCAAAACATCTGGCCAACTTTTTTGGAAATATGCTATTGCTTCATCTTTGTATTCAGGATTTTTTCTTATTGATACAATTTTCATTTTATCAATTTGATTAATTTAAGACCGATATGGTCAACTGCGTAACTAATTTGAAGATTAATTTCAAAGGTCTCAACTACAAGTAGTTACGAAAAAAATACTTATAGTCAATGTTCTAAACTTCCTTTATCGCAATAATTGTTTCCATTCTATTTATGGATTCGTTGAGTTTAAGGGACATTCCATTTTTTTCAAGGATTTGAACGACTTCTTTAGGGTCAATTCTTACCTTTTTATAAGTGCTGACCTTTTGTGTCCATTCTCCATTTATTCTTTCTTGTAAAAGATCAGTTACCTTGACTTTTTCGCGTTCGTACTCCAAAATACAGGTCAAAATTCGGTTTTCCGTACTTTTTACTGGAATGAATCTTTGTTGGTCGTCTAATTCGCCTGTGTAATTACGAAATGTCAAAATCAAATACCCATTGTTTTCTAAAGTTCTTGAAGCATCCGAAACCAGTTCTTCGATTTCTCTTTTATCGTTAAGATGCGTGATTGTATCTCCACAACAGACAATCAATTCGGGTTTTAAGCTTTCAAATTCTCCTACGTTTTTAATGTCGGTCAATTTTATTTTTATGCCGCTCGCCTTTGGGTTAGCCTTTAATTCATTCAACAGTTGTTCGTTGAAATCAACTGCTGTCACTTCAAAACCTAAACCTTTTAAAGCTATGCTTTGAATTCCATTTCCCGCTCCCAAATCAATGGCGGTCTTTGTGTTCTTGGGTTCAATTCCGTAATGTTTTAGTAAAGATTGGAATTCATTTGATTTCGGCTCCAATTCTCCAACCATCCAAGAGTAAAAATTGGCAAGATGTTTTTCGTAGTGTTCTTGTGCTTGCATAGATTGTTTAAATGGCTTACAACCGTCAAGGTTATGACTTCGTCACACGTCAGCATGACGAATTATGGCACGTTAGCAGTAGCAATATTCTATTTCAAGTTCAGTTGCCAAGAAACTCCGAATTGGTCGATTACCCAGCCAAATTTTTGGCTAAATCCGTAATTGGCTAAACCCATTGTTACTTTTCCGTTTTCGGATAGTTTTGAAAAAAGTCTATCCATTTCTTCTTCATCCTTACAATCTATATAATTGGAAACGGCAGGTGAAAAATCCCAATCGTGAACAGGAGGACTATCACTACACATAAATAGATTTCCATTCAGTTCAAATGTAGCTTGCATAATTTTTCCCTCTGCCACAGGAGCTCCATCTCCCCAACGATTTAGAGTAATGATTTTAGAATTGTCGAATAATTCCACATAAAAATTCATTGCGTTTTCTGCGTTCCCATCTTGAAAAGTAAGCGACCTGATCATTTGATTTTCCATACTAGTCCTATTCTGCGTTATTATGGTTTTTAAACTGTCTTTTTCGGCTTGCAACTTTTTTATTTCGTTCAGATTTGTGCTCTCATTTTTGTAGTCATTACAACTCAAAACAGTTAATCCAAACAACACCAATGATATCGTTTTTTTCATAATATTTTTGTGTTCATTTCTTTTTGACTCCCACTTCTTTATTTAATGCCAACATTTTCGGCTATAATCTCGGCGAGGACACGACATCAAATCGGTGAGGACCATGTCCTGCGAAAAAGGGGGAGTTTCAAGACTTTATTTTTAATTGCTTGTTCTAAAGATAGATGATTTGTAGGTGAATTAGTCCACAACGTGCAAGGGGTGCTGAATTATGGGCGTTTTATGGTGTCCTTTTTAGGTATATTTTCCTCTAGTTTTCAGCGTAATCTTGATTCCACGTCCTTTTGGGATCATGGTTTCTCAAATCACAGTTAAAGTCAGCTACTGCTTTAAGATTCATAAGCACAGATATCCATCCAGCATTTACTTCGGAAAACTCACTTTCGTCCACGTTCTCGTTAATCAATATGAGGTCTGTTCCATCATTTTCACTTGGCTCTAAGTTAAATTTCACTAAGCTATTGAAATAGTCCAAATAGAATTTTCTATTAGGAATGGTTTTCAGTATCTGACCCTTATATTCTTGTCCATTGGGAAACGTAAATTGAATTATACCATTTACTTCAGTTGCTTTTTCAGCCCAGAATTTTTTTCTTCCTTCAGCGGTAGATATTAAATCAAAGACTGCCTTAGGATTTGATTTTAGATACAATTTCCAGGTTATTGTTTTCATTTGTTCATCAACACTTGAAACATTATTGCTGTTAAGCCGTGTTAGCAACTATTAAATTTTCAATTTTCCTTTTAAAATAATTTGAGCTTTACTTGTGATAGTCATATTCTTCTCATCCAATAATTCAACTTCCATAAATCCAGTTCTTTCTGAACATTGGAAAGATTTCATCTTTGACTTATTCAATTTCTTTCCCCAATATTTTGCTAAAAAGGTATGTGTTCCACCTGTTACTGGATCTTCATTTGTTCCGCTCCAAGGCCAAAAATATCTTGATTCAAAGTCAAATCCCGCTTTTGTTGAAAGTGCTGTTACAAGTACTCCGTTAATCTCTTTATGTGACTTTTTTAATTTGTCAAAATCAGGTGTTAGATTCTTCAGAAATTCCGCACTCTGAATTTCAAGTAACAATATTTTGGTTTCAGCATTATATACGCTATTATTCACTTCATTAATTCCAAGAGCTTTGAGCAATTCAAAAGGTACTTCTTTCGAAATTGTATCATAAATTGGGAATCCGATTTTAATAAAATCCCCATTACGTTGGATTGGTAATTTCAAGTTCTGAATATTCACAAAATCGAGTGAATTTTGTCCATTTCTTTCAAAAAGAACTTTTGAAGAAGCTAGAGTAGCGTGTCCACATAAAGGTATTTCCATTACAGGCGAAAAAAATCTTATCGGATATTCATTAGTTTCATTAATCTCTCCGATGAATGCCGTTTCCGATAGTCCTAATTCTTTTGCGATTGAAAGCATTTCCGAATCAGATAGTTCATTCTTTACTATGCAGACACCTGCTGGGTTTCCTTTAAACGGTTCGTCTGTAAATGAATCAACTATATATGTTTCTATTTCTTTCATTCTTTATTGCTTGGTTCTATGTGGTGCCAACGGTCTCGGCTATGATTTAGGCCCGGCAGGGAAGAAATCGTACTGTTTGCTTTTAGTAACTCTAATTTAGAAATAATTGTAAAGAGAATTTAAGCTAGGGGTCAATTATAGTCATTGTTGTAAGCCCTGGTTTAAGTTCCATTAAGACAACTCCAGTTCAAATGTTTCTTTTAGTCCGATTTGTCCAAGCGAAGTTATCACGATTGCCCTAGAGTTTTTCGTCTTCCGCAGCCAGTCCAGTTCCAACACTTTATCGAGTATGGCAGCCCCAAGGGAACCCGAAATATGATATTTCCTTTCGCTCCAATCAAGACAGGCTTTGGCAAAGTAGCGTCTTTGTTTTATAAGTTCGGCCAAGTCTAAGCCGAAATCTTCGAAAAATTTCTTGCCGTTTTCCGTGACCACAAATGTTTTGTCTTGTAATTGGATTATTTTTTTCGAAATCAGCTTGTCAGTAATTTGTACACCCAATTTTCCGGCAAGATGGTCGTAACAGGTTCTGCAATATTTGATATCGTTTTTGGTTGATGGTTTGTCAGGTTTGGATGTCGGTTTTTGATTTGCAAAGTTCGCCAAAGATTCTACTGCATAGGCAACTTCGGGATTGGCAAAAGAATAATATCGATGCCTGCCCTGCACATCGACTTTTACAATATCTCCATTAAGCAGTTTTGACAAGTGGTTGCTTACGGACGTTGCAGACAAGTCTGCCACTAAGGCCAATTCGCTAGCCGTATAGGCCCTACCGTCCAGTAAACTCCATACTATTTTTGCTCTAGAAGGCTCACATAGCAACGATGCAGTAGAAATAAATTTTTCCTCATCCATAGTTCAGTATTGAATGAAGTGTAAATGTAATGGTTCCATTTTCTTTGCTGCATATTAAAACCTTAAAAAATGAAAGACTTAGAAATTTTATTGGAGAACAAAGTGGGTTCTTTGGCCTTAATGGGCGAAACACTGGGAAAATACAAAGTGAGCCTTGAAGGAGGCGGTGTTTTTGACAATGGTGAATTTTCAATAGCTCATTTTTTGGTTGATGAAGCCGATAGAGCGAAAATGGAATTGGAAAAAGTTGGTATAAAGGTTGTAAAAATTAACGATGTGATTATTCAAAAATTAAGACAAGATATTCCTGGTCAATTGGGGAGCTTTTGTCGTGAACTTGCAAATGCCAAAATCAATATTCTTACACAATACAGTGACCATTCAAATCAATTGATTATTGTTCCGGACAACTACGAAAATGCTAAAAAAGTTTCCGAGAAATGGATGAAAACTTGGTGGTCAAATGAAGATTACATAATATGAAAAGGGAACATAACTATTTTACTACGATAAGATGGACGGGAAACCAAGGCAAAGGCACTTCCAACTATAAGGCATTTGAGCGAAGTTATATTGTTTCGGTGGATAATAAGCCCGACATTCATGGTTCGTCGGACCCAGCCTTTAGAGGTGACAGAACAAAATATAATCCAGAGGAATTGTTGCTGGCATCCCTCTCCTCATGTCACATGCTTTGGTATCTGCATTTATGTTCCGAAGCAGGGATAAATGTCATCGACTACACTGACAACGCCCATGCAACTATGGTCGAAACTCCCGACGGTGGCGGGCGTTTCTCAAAAGTTGTCCTGAATCCGAGGGTTACAATTTCTGACAGTTCAATAATTGAAAGGGCGAAGAAGTTGCATCTAAAAGCCAACGAGTTTTGTTTCATTGCCAACTCTGTAAATTTCAAAGTTGACCATAATCCCACTTTTAATTCTCAATAGTTTTGTGCAATGGCTTACGGCCTCGGCTATGATACTGTAGCGGTTTGGCAGTTTTACGCCAATGGCCCGCGCCAAGGATAACCGCAAAGGATTTGGCGCGTTTGGATGGTGAGCAAAAATGCCTACCTATAGTTTTGCCGTACCGGTTTTGTTTTACTTAAAAGTAAGAAAAGTTGGTTTTAGTTAAGAAAGATAGCTATGCATTATAGCCTTTGTTAGATACCGTTATTCAATAATCTTCAATTGGTCGGTCATTTTTCTTTTGACATAGAAGTATACAAGAAAATACAATGGCATTCCAAGTAAAAGAAAAAGAATGGGGTTTTCGGCCATTTGGTTTTTGCCAATAGATTTATAAAAGTTTGATTGGTTAATAAACGACAAGATTATGAAGGTTAGGTAACCTAAGCAGCACAGAAGTATTAATAGAGTACTGAATAAGTCGTCAAGAAAAAAAGGTAATATCAACAGAAAAAATATGGAAACTAAGTAAAGTATAAATGCGATTCTCGAATTTCTACGAAAGGAATTATAACTATCCTGAGCTTCACGATAAATTTGGTTATCAAATTGTCCTCTAAGCTTTAAGGTCATTTCGTCAACCCCGCGATTATTCAGAATGTCTATTGCTAGTATGCGATACTCCTCGGGGTACCCGTATTGTCGATAATTCTTAACTACATCTATTAATCGGTTATTCGAGAGATTTTTGAGTTTATTTCTGATGTTATTCACTTTCTTAACAATGGTACCTAACGGCCTGGTATAACCGTCAGTTGCGGGTTTCGTGTGAGACGTTTCGGTTAAGTCTCGAAGTTAGCAATTCCGATTGGATTCTAGCCTGTGCTGAGCTTGTCGAAGCATAGTCGAATCTGCTGTAATTGTGGTTATACATTGTTGTGCGTAGTTTTTCTTTTCCCATATATTTTTTCGTCCAAATACATGTTATTTTTAAATACTGCTTTTGAAATTGTCGCTTCTAATGCAAACCCCATTTTTTCAAGAACACGTTGCGAACCTATATTCGTTCCAAACGGTTTGGCGTAAATCCGTGTCAGTTCAAGTTCTTCAAATCCATATCTTAAAATTTGTTCAATTGCAGAAGTCGCAATTCCTTTTCCCCAATAAGGTTCAGCTATCCAATATGCGATAGCTCCATTTTTTCTGTAAATATCTTGGTCGGGAAATATACCAATCGAACCGATTGCCATGTTTTCATGCGTTATCGCGAAAATTTTTGTCGGTTTCTCGTTAGAGACTCTTTCTATAAATTCTAATCCGAATTCTTTTGAGTACGGAAATGGAAAAGCGTCGGCTAAATTGTCTGAAATCTTTTTGTTGTTTGCATATCGAACCAGATTATCGATATCCGATAATTGCCATTTCCTAATCTTTACATTCATTTTTGATAGCACACTGTCTGTTCAAATTACACATAACGGTCTTGTGTATTAGGAGTAGCGGAATTCTAACCACCGCTTTTTGGATTACAAGATACTTTGAAATTACGCAAAAACGGCTAGAGTTTGCACCTAAACCGCTATTGCTTAAACACTTTGTTGCGGTAGTTTTTATTCCGTTTTTAGATGGTTTTAGAAAATCCATTTACGATTACTACTCCAATCAAAATAAGCGAAAGGCCAATTATCGCAGGTAAATCCAAGGTCTGTTTAAATCTGAAGTAACCTATCGCAGTAATCAATATAATTCCCAGTCCAGCCCAAATTGCATAAGCTATTCCAAGCGGTATTTGTTTAATGGCGAGTGAAAGAAAGTAAAACGTAATTCCATAGCCGATTACAGAAACTATTGAAGGTTTTAAAATTGAAAATCCTTTACTTTCTTTGAGCGCAGAAGTGGCTATCAACTCTCCAATAATCGCAATTACCAAATAAATCCATTTCATAGCTTTTTTTAGAATTCAAGTCTTATAAATAGTCCTGGTTCAATTTCAAAATCCCAGTTTTCGCCATATTGGTAGGTGTTTGTTCCCAGTCCGAATTGGTACTTCTTCCAACTTAATCCAATTCTCAACCTTTGAAAGCTGAATTCGTGCACTTGGCTATTAAAATTTGTTGAATTCTGGAATTGACTGAAAAAGCCCAATTTCTCATTTAAAGGAAAGCGGTATTGGGCAAGAAGAAAAAACTCATATAATGGGTCATTTCTTAACTCCGTGGTAAAGTTGGTAGTTATTAAAAATTGTTCTCCTGCTTTTGCCCATTGTACACCAGCCAATGTACTTGCCCTGCCATCAAAAAATCGACCGCCAACGACTGGTCCGAAACCTTTCCAAAGGTCATAACCTAACACGGTGTAGGACACCAAAGAAGCATCTTCCGTCTCATAGTCAATGACCGCATCATTCAAACTAAAAATACTCAACTTGTAATCTTCTGTGAGGGGCCTGAAAAACCATGTCTCCACAACCATTTCCTCCGTTGCAAAAAAGGACTCGATAGTTGTCTGTGAGAAGCTTTTTTGTGTAAAAGCAATAAAGACAAAAAGACCTAAAACGTTTTTTAATTTCAAAACACCAATGATTTGATGTCTCAAAACTAATAGGTCAAATAGTGGTTTTATTTATAATTATTTGGGGTTAAATTATAAAAATCAATGTTTTTTATACTGGTTTGGTGTAACGCCAACTTGCCTTTTAAAATAGTTTATGAAATTCGAGGTTTCGTCAAAACCTAATTCCAAGGCTATATGCTGAATGGTGCCGTTAGATTGGTGGAGTAGGGATTTAGCTTTGAAAACAATGAACTCTTGTATTAGGGTTTTGGCTGATTTTTGAGTGGATTTTTTAACGCATTCGGATAAATAGGCTTTGCTGATAAAGAGTTGGTTGGCATAGTAGTCCAATTTGTTTTTGTAATTGGCTTCTTTTTTCAACAACCTTTCAAATTGATATGTGATTTCATTAGCACGATTTGTAAATATCTTTTTTGTTGATTTCAAATCGGAAATGGCGTTTATTTTTTCCAATAGTATGGTTAGGTAAGCATTTAGGATGATGGATTTTCTTTCGGCAGAATTTTGACTGAACTCCGAATACATTGTTTGCATAAGTTCTAAAATAGTCTGTTTTTGATGCTCTGATAGCGCATATATTGGCGAGGCATATAAATTCAGGAACGAGAAGGTGTCGTACAGAGCTATTTTACTAATCTCAGATTGTACAAATGCAGGATTGAACAATATCATAAAACCAATGGAATTCTCCGCAAATGAATTTACTTTCCACGAAGTGATTTGATAAGGCGAGGTGAAAGACAAGACATTGTTTGTGGTGTTGAATTTTGAGGTGCCTATATTTATATCCACATCATGACCTATTCCAAATGTCAGCTCAAAAAAACTGTGATTGTACGGTGGCATTTCAAAACCACTTTCTCCAAAATGGTCTTCAATCCGAAAAATATAGAAGTCGTTATTCTGTCCGGTCGATTTAATTCCAATCTCTTTTAGAAAGTCGTTTATGGATTGAAATGTTTTCATTTGGTCAAATTACCGTCAACTAGTGGTAAGAGGTAGGCAAAGCAACTAAACTTTGCAAGTACATACCAAACTGAAAATCCAAGAGGATTTTCAGAAGCCTGTCCTGGGCGTAGTTGAAGGGTAGGCGAGAACAAGCCATTACGTGTAGCCATTGTTGTGCATAGTTAATTATTCCAGAAACGAAAATTTAGATTTACACCAATTGAAAAAATCATCTTCAGAACTTTCATCTTCCATTGTTGCAGGATACTTTACAATTTCTAAAGCTGTTTTAGGAATCTCTACGTTAAATGTATCTTTTACCCATTCTTGAAAAATTACATTTGGCTTAAAATCTGGGTTTTTTTCATTTGGCGGGTTTGCAAAATCTTCTTCCCAACAAATCTCTTCATAGCCGATTGCTAAAAATTTTATGAAATCAATCATATTATCTGCTAAAACACAAACCAATGTCGAACCAGAACCAGATCCGATATGAACCACTTTAATTTCATCATTGTCTGATTTCCATAAACCACAGATTGACCCATCACCACTACGTGCAAAAGAACAAAATCTAGACCTAAATTCAGCGTCCTTATTTTCATCAAACCAATACCAAACATCTTTTTCTTGAGCTTCAAAGTCAATACTAGTACCAAAAAATTCTTTAAATCGACAAAGAAAACCTATTCTTGTTCCGTTGTCATTGTCTACATAAAATCCATTAGCTTCTATCCATTCATAAAGAAGTTTTAATTCCAACGGAATAACCATTCCATTTGGTAAAGCATTTTCTAATTGACTGTATAGTCTATTCTGCATTTCTATTTTTTTATAATTATGCATAACGGTCTCGGCTATAACTTCGTGGCCGGCGCCAGCCATTAGTTATAGCCATAGTTACTTGCTGTTTTTTATTATTTTTTTAATTCCGCCAGGATTTGTCAATTCCATTAGGTTAAGAAAATGAGTTATGGTTTGGCCAATAATTTTTCGTTTATCTAATTCCTTTAAGTCCCCTGAAATTGAGTAATTCCCTTTTTCAGTTAGAAAGGTAAGTCTAATTCCATTTTTCTTTAAAAAACTACTAGTAGGAGTTCCGAATCTCACAATTTCACTTAGATTTTCGTCGCATCTTGCAAACAGTTTTTTTGAACTTTTTTCAAATCTAGACTTTACTAGGTCGAACTCTTTGCTTCTTCCTTGTTTGTTGATATGTATGTATCCTAAATCGCAGTCCAATTTTGAGACAACGGTTTGGTTTTCCAAATGAACTTCTTGAATAATTCGTTTCGTAGAGTATCCGTCACAGTTAGGTACTCCCGTAAACATCAGTAATTCCGCATACTTTTCATTCCCTTTTTTTCTCATAAAAGGGATTGAGTCAGGCTTAAATATCTTTTTTAGTAAATCCAAATTTCAAAATTGCAGGTAACGGTCTTGGTTATAGGAGTTGTGTGGGTTAGCACTTATTTTTGCAAATACATACCAAACTGAAAATCCAAGAGGATTTTCAGAAGCCTGTCCTGGGCGTAGCTGAAGGGTAGGCGAGGACAAGCCATTACGTGTAGCCATTGTTGTGCGTTCGCTTTTATTATTCATTTATTATCTCAGGCATTGTTGGATAAGATGTCATTAGGCTGATAATTTTTGGTAGGAACCATTCTCGACAAATATCTTCATACATAGTTCCTAAGTTTGTTAATTGATGCCATAAAACAATTACTTTATCTTTTACTATTCCCCAATCTACTTCATTTTCTTTTAAAAGGTTTTTAACTGTCTCTAAGTCTATTTTTGCTTGCGGTAATACCTGCCACTCATTATGTTGCCAAATATCTAAGTCCTCTATTTGAGAAATGAAATATAGAAGTTGCGTTTTTATTTCATCCTGTTCATATTGTTTCCCTTTTTCTATTTCGTCTCGATATGTCCAAACAGGATAATCTTTGTAACCAAAAATGTGCTTGATTTCATTTTTTTGAAAAGAAAATTTTGAAAAAGCGGCAAGAAGCTTTGCCCTTTTTCCGTAGAACTTAAGTGCATTGTTGGTTATTTCAATATTCGATAGCTTGTTAAAAGCAGGTATATTAAATGTTAACGAACCTTGTTCTGTATATTTTGGATTCTGTGGTAAAATTATTTTGTCAATATAGTCGTTTACACAAACAAAATAGGTCTCTCTGTTTTTGATATCCACAACAAATAAAAGCACTGGAACACTACCTCCAAGAGATTGAATGGTAAAAATTGAAGTTGTGTCAAAAGGATATTTTACTACATCAAGTTTAGTATGTGATTTTTTGTTCTCTATCCAGACTCCTTTTGCAACATTGCCAACTTCATAAATTGTCTCTTGTTTGAGTTGTAATTCTCTGACTGATTTTACTTGAACATAAATGAACTCACCTAGTGTTTCAGCAATACCGTTGTCAACTCTTTCAAAAAGTTCAATAACTAAATCAATTCCGTAATCAGGTCTATTAAATTCTCTTATAACCCAATGTTTTGGAATTTGACTTTTGATAATTTCATATGATACGTCCTCCATTATGTGTTGAAGAACTCTTTGTTTCTTTCTAATCATTAGGGTTTGTTCTAAAGTGACGCACAATGGTCTAGTGTATGATTAGTTGTGGACTTTTCCAACGGAAAATGTCCGCCTGTACCGAAGATAGTTAATTGCAAGGATTTCCATTTTGGGAAATCCGCCCGCAATTAATTATACACCGTGTTGTACACCGTTATTTATTAGTTTCCAGTCAAATGCTTTTACCTCCAGCCCTTGATTTAGTTTTAAATTTTGGTCTTTGTATAGGTCATCCAAAGTATAAATTGAGAATTTCTGTCCATCCTTTGTCTGTCCGACAATATTGTGGAAAGTCTTTTTATTTGAGTACGAGTAGTAAGTCAGCCAACTTGATTTGTAGATTCCCCAACTCTCTGTGATTTCGTTACAAAAGTGTTGGGTAAGTATGCTGAAATCGTAAAATGTAATGTGATTCGGACAATCAATTTTTACATTTTGACCGCTCTTTATTTTGAAACTTTCAAATTTTAAATCACCATCACAGAATTCCAAAAAATCCCTAATTAAAGATTCCGCTTTCTTTTTGGAAGTCTTGGAAATAATACTTTTATCTCCATCCGAAAAATACAGTTTTAAATTCCCAGTCGAAGGATATTTTTCAAGTCCATCGCTATCATCATACTTTTCAATAATATTCCAACCAAAAGCTTTTTCTAGTCCGTATCCAATAAACCAAATCGGACTTATAACCCAGGTAATTGGTCGAAAGAGCTGTGGTTCACACATATTAATTAAACCGAGCACTATTTCCTTAAAATCTTTTACTATAGTATAGGCGAGAGCGACCAGCAGCAGGAAAAAAATAACAACAAAAAGATAAAGGACTATTTCCATAGGATTTTAATGGTGTACAACGGTCCGGCTATGATTTGTGGCGGTGTTGGAAATCCTTAGATTTCCAGCCGTGGCAAATCCAGCCGTTGATGGTTTCTAGGTTTCAAGTTAAAGAATTGCAGCTATAAATTATAGCCAATGTTACCACACGTTTTTATTTTTTTAGGTTCTCATAATATGTTCCTTTCGGATTTAAATTGAAGAACTCAAATATGTCCTCTTTAGCATTTTTGTTTTTCGGATTCCTCAGGTCAGATGCCAATTCATAAAATTCGGATTCCCAATATGGTTGATTAGAATTAGTTTTGATACAATTCTCTAATGTCTCTTTGTGGAAATTTAAAGTTGCTCCAATTGATTCTATCCTATAAGGATTTGACTTTAATATCTTTTCCCAACTTTTTGCATTTTTGTCTGGATTTTCAATCGCTAAATGCTTGTTGTATTTCTTTGTGGTGGTTTCTTTATAGATAAGTCCATATTGTAAATAAACAGTATCAAAATCTCCATAATGAATACTTTTTGAATAAGAAATGGGAAAATCATATTCTGATTCCAATAAAGGTTGGTTTCCAATTACCTCATAGTCTCCGTAAAACAAAACATTGTCCATAATATATTGAGCAGGAATAGATTTTTTTGTTTTCAGTTCTTCTAAATCAGTTTCTTTAGTTGGGCTTATGAAATGGTAAACTTTAATCACAAGAGGTTGAGTCATAAGGTTCATTATTCCATAATTTTTATTTGCCTTAAATTTTGAATCCTTTCTTAAAGGTCTCAAATCGCAAATCAGTCGTCCAAATCCATAATTTCGTCTGTCAACTTTGAAGGTAAAGAAGTCGCCTGCTTTTAGCTTTATCCTTTTTCTTTTTTTTGAAGAGAATTGTTCAATTGATTTCAAGTCTTCTGAGGTAGAGTTTTTAATGTAGTCGGCAAGCCAACTTTTTAAGTCCTCAATATTTTTGAACTTTATGTTCTCAAAATGGGTTGAATAAAATGTATTTTGAGTGGTGTGATTTCCTATGGTTATTCCATTAACTCCAAAATTAAAATAAGTGCCTATTGGTGTCTTTGACTCTAATGTTGCGGAAGTAAGTTTTTTTGGTTTGCCTTTTTGAGTTTTTGGAAGTAGAAATTCTCTGTTTTTAGTTTTCTTGTTGTATTGGATTTCCGAGTATATTAATTCAGTCGAGATAACTTGCTTTTTGATTGTGTTTTTGTCAAAGTATAAAATTGAACTCGGTCGATATGAATCTCCTTTAAGCGTGACTTTTTCCCAATTATTCGCAACTAATTCTAAACCTAAATGTTTACGTTGTTCATTGTTTAATTCAAAAGTCATATGGTTTTCTCAAATGTGTGGTAACGGTCTCGTATAACCGTCCGTTACGGGTTTTAAGTTAGGGTTTTCGGTAAAGCACTGTATTTAGCAATTCCGAGTGGATTCGGATGTAGTCGAATCCGCCGTTCCGAGCGAAGCGAACAGTGCAACAAATTGCGGTTATACATTGTTGTAGTGCGTTTTTTCATTTTTCAGATAACAGTTTTACAATATTCTGGCGATATTCCTCATCCTTTTCATTCAATTCGATAGTTCCGTTTTTTAAGTCAGGATTTAGATAAAATTCAGCGTATAGATTTTGCTCATTGTTGTCGTCATAAAACAGCTTAAATTTAAATCGACCATTTTCTAAAGTTGCGTTTTCTCGGTTTAAAGGAAATATTGTGAAAGTCAGTTTTTCAGTCGAGAATTTCGTTTGTTTAGTTTGTCCGTAAAGTTTAGAAATTACACTAATTAGTTTATCGCTTTCAGTTCCGATTGATTGTATTTCAATTCCGTTTTCTACAAATCTTGTATTATCAAGGTCATTATTCACAATTCCGGCTGGAATTCCGTCCACAATATTAATTTTTAGTCCAACAATCTGATTTTTATATTTTGCTTTACAAGTCAAACTCCAAAATCCATTGTCTATTTTTTCCTTTTTAGTGATTGTGAAAATTAAATCTTGCCAACCTTCTTCAGCGTCTTGATTTGAAGTCAGTTCAATTAGATTTTTGTTTTGACTAAATCCGAAAACGCTACTTAAAATTCCCATTATCAATATCAGTTTCTTGATTTTCATTAGGTTGCTATCAAATGCACTACAACGGTCTCGGCTATGAGTAGTTGCGTTTTATTGTTCGATTTTTCTTGTGTTCTCTGTTGTTGTCTGGAGTAAGAATTGTTCCTTGTCTTGACCAACTCGAGCAATTACTTATAGCCATTGTTGTAGCCAGTTTTTATTGTGTTGGTATTTTTCCGTTAATCCATTCTTTTTTCTGTTTTTCTGCTCCGCCGAGAAAAAGAAAGTTTTCAGTTTCATAATCAACAAGTCCAAATGCAATAACCATAAATTTTTCTCCATTTAGATAGTTCTCTTCAGGACGTAAATCTTTAACCTTAGTCAAATAACCCACAACTCTAATTTGGTCTCCAATTTCATTTTTATCATTTTTAAACATAAGAGTTGTCCAAATTCCTTTTTCTTCTCCAAGTTCTAGATAATAAAATGGTGTGTTATTTCGACTTAACTTCTCCTGCTTTATCGTTCCGTCAAATGCTATAATATCTCCATTTAACTTTTTTAGATTTTCAAAGTCGGAGGTTGAAAAATTCGTTGGGAACGATTTAGGCGTAACTTTTGTCTGTGCACTTACACAAGAAGTCATTATGATTGATAAAATCAAAATTTTTAATACTCTCATTCTTTTTGTTCAAATTGGCTACAACGGTCTCGGCTATGATTTCGTTGCGGTTGGCGGCTGGTCAGCGACGGCGTTGGCCGGTGCGATTTTCCAGCGAGCCATGCCGCGGGACGAAATCATTACTTTTTTGTTTAGTTATAAATGTAGGAAATGTTCCTTTTTTTATGCACTTGCATAGCAATGAACTATAGCCAATGTTGTGTGCAGTTTTTAAGTCCTAATCATTATTTCTCCCTTTTTTCGTTGAAGGAAATTATCTCCACCCTTTCTCTTTTTCCCTTTTCTGTACTTTAATCCACCGACTTCAAAATCCAGCTTTATCTTTGGTATTAGAGTAATGAAAATCCAACCCTCACTTGCCATATGCCCACCTAAAATTGGGGTATTTTCTTTTTCAATGAAGACAATAGATTCTATGTTTTCACTATCTAAAATGCTATTTACAAATTCCTTTACCAAATGATTTTCCACAATGTCTAATCTATAACTGTACTTCATATTAACGGTTATAAGCATTGAATATGGATTCTGATTTTTTGTCCTTCCATTTACATGGCTCAAGTCCCTACGGTTAAATCTTAGTGTGTCCGAAAGAATTTTTTGCCTCAAACTGTCAACAAAAGGTTTGATTTTTTCAGAACTAATTTTTTTCGATGGAATTTCTCGACTTTTCGATTGAGCAGTTAAGTCTGTTCCGACTAACACAATAACCGTTAGAAGAAATAAAACCGTCTTCATATTTAATCTTTTAGTTCTTCAAATCTACTTTTGGTTTTAGCGTTTGAAAAACGATATTGAGGGAAACAGGATTTTCGATTAGTTAACTCAAATGAAAGATGCGTACAAATTGCACACAACGGTCCCGGCTATGATTTCGTTGCGACGATTTCCGGAAGGAAATTGTCGGTTAGAAATCGGGCCTGTATTAACGATTATTTGTTTTAAAGTTATTAGAATACAGCAATGAATTATAGCCATTGTTGTGCTTAGTTTTTATTGTGTTTCGTACCAATTCTTTCTTTTTCTATATTCCTCAAATTCGCTATCATTCATCTTGAATAATACTTTTAAAAAGTATTTATATTTCGGTATATTTTTCTCTTCAAGGAAATCAGTTATCAGATATTGAATAAAAGGATGTTCAATATCCTCCATTTTTAAGGTTGAGTATCTTTTTCTTGATTTTGGATATTTCTTCCAAGCTCCCTTATAATTGCTGTAAATGTGGTCCGTTACTTTTGAAATAATTTCATAGAGTAAGTCAGTGGGGATATGTTCGTCAGCAATTCCAACATAATACTCTTCAATTTTTGAGTAAAACTCCCTTTTGGGCTCAATTTTATTTTCAGTTTTCCAAAATAGCATTTAAGTCAGATGTAGTTCGATATTTTCGTGTTCTTCAATGATTTCAATTATTCGGTAGTAATGTTTTAATTCCGATTTACTTTTTTCACTTCGGTGCCATTTTAGGATATATTTTTCGTCAACATCGTGAACTCCAAATCCACCATAAAGGACATCATTAAATGCGTTTAAGTTCCTTCCGATTTTCCAATTCAGTCCGAAAGTCATTTTAGATTCTACCTCTTTATAAAAGCCTTTCATATTCGAAAACTTGTTTCCGTTAATTTCGATTATTCGCATTTTGGAAAATTAAGCACAACGGTCTCGGCTATGATTTGTGGTGGTAACGGAAATCTTAGGATTTCCAGCCATAGCAAATCCAGCCGTTGATAGTTTCTAAGTTTCAAGTTAACGAATTGCAGCTATAAATTATAGCCCTTGTTCTACGCAGTTTTTTATTTAAATAAAGAGTTCCACAACTCTGTAAAAAAGGATTTCTTATTGACCACAAACCAAATTAATACAAATATCATCATCGTTGCAGTTCCAAGACTGCCAATGAAAACGTTATAACTATTTGGACGTTCCTTTTTCGGTTGGCCATACTTAACAATTCTGTAAATCCAGTACACCATTAAAAGTTCCAAAATGATGAATTCAAGAATATACATTAATACGCATTTTGGCTTTTTCTTTGACTTACTAGTGCATTTAGTTTATCCAATGTCACTTCGTTAATTTTACTCCAGTCGGCTTTTTCAAAATCGGTTGAATTTAATTTTTTTAGTCCTCGATACATTGGAATAACAATTGAGTCAAATCCACCTGAATTTGCTAAAATGAGTTTTTTGTTCTTTTGTCCGTCTATTTTATAAATCGATAGTAGAAATTCACTTTCGATTGATTTGAATTCGAAAACATACTTTTCTGGTTCCAAATTCCATTCGCATTTAGATTCAACTCCTTTCAAGGTCAAAATCAAACTTTCGGCAAGTTCAGCAGTTGGGTTTTCAGGAATTCTTGAAGCATTAAATTCCAGTTCAAATCCATCCGATTCGAACTTTGTAGGTAACCAACCATTTTTAGGTCGTCCAAAAATCAATTTTATGTTCTTTGTCTTTTTCAAAATTGCGTAGAACTTGTTTATAGCGATGTAAAATACATCGCTATACCTCCAAAATAGGAATAAAACCGATGATTAGGGTTGTTTTCTATATTAAATCTCAAAATCATCAAAAGGGTTCTTTATCTTATCAAGACTCGTTGCATTTAACTGCTCCCAACTATCGCAAAGGCCTGTTTGGCAATTTCCAGTTCTTCATTGGTAGGGACAATCAAAACCCTAACCTTGGAAGTAACATCACTGATTTCTCGAATGGAACTTGATGGTTCTTCATTCTTTTCCTGATTCAAAACAAGGCCCAAATAGTCCATATCCCTACAAACCATGTTTCGCAATACGGAAGAATTCTCCCCAATGCCCGCAGTAAACACCAAGGCATCAAAACCATTCAGTGCTGCTGTATACGCTCCGATGTATTTTTTGATGCGGTAAGCGTTCATTTCCAAAGCCAACAGGCAATCCGTGTTTCCCTTTTCAGCCTCTCTTTGGATGTCTCTCAAATCGCTATGACCTGTTAACCCAAGCATACCGCTTTTTTTTATCAACATCGATTCTATGTCAGATAGTGGGTAGCCCAGTTTTTCGTGCAAATAAAAAATAATGGAGTGGTCGATATCCCCGCTACGTGACCCCATAATGAGTCCGTTGGAAGGGGTGAAGCCCAAACTGTGGTCCACACTTTGACCATTCTGCACAGCCGTCATGCTGCAACCATTTCCCAAATGAAGGGTAATGATTTTGGCTTCTTTGTTTTGCAAGTAATCCACAGCTCTTTCGGAGACATATTTATGGCTGGTACCATGGAACCCGTAGACCTGAATGCCATGTTTTGTATAAAATTCATTGGGTAAGGCATATTTTTTGGCCTTGAGCGGAAGAGATTGATGGAATGCCGTATCGAAAACTGCGATTTGTTTCGCATCCGAAAAAATTTTCTCCGCGAGTAGAACCCCTTCCAAGTTATGCGGGTTGTGTAAAGGTGCCAAGACCGAAAGCTCTTTGATTTTTTCCTTTACTTCTTTCGTAATCAAAGTGGTGTCCGAAAAAGAATTGCCCCCATGCACCACTCGATGCCCAACAATTTCAATTTCTTTGGTTTCTTTGATGACCCCCAACTCAGAATCCAATAGAAGTTCCACAATTTTTTGAAAACCAGTTTCGTGATTTTGTACTTCGAGGGTTCTCTTCTCTTCGACCGTATTTGTTTCGTAACGTAGGATGGCGTCTTTAAACCCGATGCGTTCCACCATGCCAGAACATACTACTCGCTCCAAAGGCATGTCAATGACTTGGTATTTTATGGAAGAACTACCTGCATTTATGATAAGTACGTTCATGTTTTTATGTTACAGATTCAATCCTTGTGCCTGTATGGCTGTAATTACTACCGTATTGAAGATATCATCCACAGTACAGCCTCGGCTTAAATCATTTACAGGTTTGTTAAGTCCTTGCAGCATAGGCCCAATGGCCAGCGCTCCTGTTTCCCTTTGCACAGCCTTATAGGTATTGTTGCCCGTATTGAGGTCTGGAAAAATAAATACCGTTGCCTGGCCCGCTACCTGAGAATTGGGAAGCTTGCTCTTGGCCACCTCCATATCGACCGCGGCATCATATTGTATGGGTCCTTCAACTTTCAAATCAGGACGTTTTTGCTTAACAAGTTGGGTGGCTTTACGAACTCGTTCAACATCTTCCCCTTGCCCAGAATCCCCAGAAGAATAGGAGAGCATAGCTATTTTAGGCTCAATGCCAAAAGCCATACCCGTATCTGCCGATGATATGGCAATTTCGGCCAATTGCTCCGCGGTAGGATTGGGATTTATGGCACAATCCCCGAAGACTACGACCCGATCGGGAAGGCACATAAAAAATATGGATGACACCAGGGATATATTGGGACGGGTCTTAACGAATTGCAATGCCGGTCGTATGGTGTGTTGGGTGGTATGAATGGCCCCAGAGACCATTCCATCTGCATGACCTTTGTAAACCATCATGGTTCCAAAATACGATACATCTGTCATAAGATCTTCGGCCATGGTAAAATCCACATTCTTATGTTTTCTAAGCTCATACAGTGTTTTTGCATAATCCTTGAAATGCCCTGATTTGGCTGGGTCAATAATCGTCACCTCTTTTAGGTCAAGCTCAAGATCTAATCGTTCCAACGTATTTTTTATCTGCTCAGGGTCCCCTAAAAGTGTAATTTCGGCAGCCTTTTCATCAATGAGTTCCTTAGCTGCTGTAAGAATACGTTCATCCAAGCCTTCAGGAAGTACGATGTGCTTTTTTTCGGACTGAGCTTTTTTAAGCAAGTTATATTGAAACATTCTTGGGGTAATTCCATTGGGGCTGAAGGCCACTAATCTGGAGGTGAGTTCTTTCTCCGGAACGTATTTTGAGAAATCATGAATGGAGGTCGTAATCTTTTGTGTGTTTTCGGCGTATATCTTGGGAGTAATTGCCCCGATTCGATTGGTAATCGAAAAGGTTCCGCCATCGACCGTAACAATGGGAACTACTTCTGACAAACCCTCAATCAATTTAATAATGGAATCCTCAGGCCTTAGACCTCCTGTAAGGACTATACCCGAAACGGTAGGGTAGTTGGAGGATAAATTGGCTTGAAGCGCCCCCAATATAATATCCGCCCTATCGCCTGGGGTAATTACCAGTCCGTCTTCCTTTAAAAAGGTAAGGTAGTTTCTCAGTTGCATGGCACCTACACCAAAATGCCCCACTTGGTTATTGAGATGGGCTTCCCCAAAGAGCACTTCACCCTTAAGTTCATCCACAATTTCCTTCATAGTGGGATTCCCCAATTCGGGATTTAAAGGAATAGCCCCAATCAAAGTATCTTCCGGGAGCTCTTTTTTCAAAGCATTTTTGACCAAGTCTATATTTTCAGGTTGGATTTTGTTGGCAACCAACATCAGCACTTCCACTCCTTTATCTTTAAAGGAATCGTAGGCCAAATACATATCCCCAATGAACTCATCTAGGGTTTTGTCGACACCACTGGTAAGAACGATTGTCGGAATGCCGAGATTTTTTGCCATTAGTACATTGATGTCCCACTCAATGATTCCACCTTCACCTGTAAAATCGGTGCCTTCAACTAGTACAAAGTCGAACCGCTCCTCAATGGCCTTATACTTTTCAATAATCTTGTCAAGTACCTCATCATCTCCGTTCTTGTTGAGTTTTTTTACCACTTGGCTACGGGTGAAAGCGTAGGCATCGTCATGTCTCAAATCCAAATTAAAGTAGCTGATTACCGTACTGATGTGATTATCTTCGCCAGCTTCTTCCAAATCATCAATAATGGGTCTGAAGTATCCTACTTTGGCAATTTTACCCAACAACACCTGCATTAGTCCTAGGGAAACGATTGATTTTCCACTTTTTGGCTCAGTGGTGGCAATGTAAACGGCTTTGTTCATGAATTTTGGTTTCTGGGTTTGTAAATTTAGGGATAGAACTCCATTCTTTAGGTGTTTTGCAAGACAAAAGATGGCTAGTAATCGTTGGGACAATTAAAAAACAGGAGAGCCATTTTTACAACATCTATTTTCCGTTATACAACAATAAGTTGAATCACTGCTCATGGTTGAATTAATTTGAACTCGCTTAATCTACTGACTTTCATGATGGCTCTTCGGAGAGGTTTCTTTTTGGTATTCTTATTTACAGCTTTTCTTTCGTATGGACAATTGAGTGATTTGCATTATTTACCACCATTGAAACAAGGACAAAACAATGCAGCCATTCAACAACAGGCGGTGTATCTTTCCACACCTGAGACCACATCTTTTACAGTAAATGTCTATCAAGGCACCAACGCAACTCCTATTACTTCGTTTACTATCTCAAACACGAGTCCGGCGATATACAATCTCGCGAATGGGGATAACAATGTAACTCTGGTGAACAATGCCAATACAGGAATTGTACTTACCAATAGCGGTCTACGTTTTGAAGCCCCGGGCGGGAACGACTTTTATGTCAACTATAGAGGGCGTTCAGGGTCTCAAGCTGCTTCATTGACCTCCAAAGGTCGGGTAGCGATGGGTACCAACTTTAAATGGGGAGGTGTGCCCAATTTAGGGTCTCACCCTTCTAAATCCAATACGTTGGGTATTATGGCTACCGAGGATAACACAACAATAGATTTATTTGGATATGACCCTGACTGCGAGTTTAGGGTAGGAAGTGATAGAGCAGGTATAACAGCAGATACATATCAAATTGTCCTGGATGCCAACGAATCCTTTGTTTTTGAAACCTATATTGGAAATTCACCTACCGCAGCTCACGAAGATGGTTGGATTGGTGCAACGATTGAGTCTGATAAGGATATCGTAATCAGTAATGGGTCCTTAAATTATGGTCGTCAGGCAGGAGCTTCAAATAGGGATGCTGGAATCGACCAACCTGTGCCCGAAAATCGATTGGGCAAAGAATATGTTTTTATACGTGGAAACGGTAATACGAACGGATCAACTGAGTTCCCATTGATTATTGGTACACAAAATAACACGGAAATCTATGTTAATGGTTCTGCCACGCCTATCGCCACCATTAATGATGGTGATTTTTTTGAAATACCCAGTGGCAATTATTCTTCGAATTCCGTGGGGGCCAATATGTATGTTCAAACCTCAAAGGATGTTTATGCCTACCAATGTATGGCTGGCTCAAGCCAAGTGTACACCCAGGGATTGAACTTTGTTGCTCCCGTCAATTGTCTTTTACCTAGTTTAATGGACAATATTCCCAGTATTACCGATGCAGCTGGAATTACGATTTCTGGAGGAGTAACCATTATAGCATCGACAGTCACACCGGATGCCAACATCATCGTAACCGATTCAGGGGGAGCAGTAACACTTCCCGCTGCAAGTACAGTGGCAGGGTCTACTGATTGGAAAACATTTTACATTCCCAACCTTAACGGAAACGTAAGCGTGCAATCCTCAGGTCCGATAGCCGTAGGTTTTTTTGGTTTCAATGGAGCCCGAGGTTTAGCAGGGTATTATTCAGGGTTTGATACCTTACCCAATATAGATTTGCAAATATCCGGAAGCAGTTGTTTGCCGGGTGCGACACTACAAATAGCCAGTGGGGAATCCTTCGATGCCTATCAGTGGTATGGTGATGGGGTATTGATTCCAGGCGCAACTTCACCAACTTTTAGCGCTTCAATGGCAGGGGACTATTTTCTTAGGGTGACAAGAGGTCCATGTAGTTACGATTCAAATAATATAGAGGTCTACTATTGTAATCCTGATATTGTTTTAGATAAATCTACTACAGATTTGGTCGTAAATGATGGCGATACAGTATCCTTTGATATTACTGTTGAAAGTCTGGGAAATGACCCAGTTACCAACTTGCAAGTAACAGACCTACTGCCTAACGGTTTGGACTTTGTTTCGGCAACGGTATCAAAAGGCTCCTTTAGCTATCCCAATTGGAGTGTAGGAACAATGACACGTGGCGAATTGGTAACCATGACTCTTGTTGCTAGGGCAAAAATGACGAATATTTACCTGACATCAATGACCTATACCAATACAATTACCAACTCGCAAGATCAAACAGATAACAATATTACCACAGATAATCCATCCGTAGATGTACAGGTTAATTTTATTCCACCAACCACAGTTATTACCAATAGGCGGATTACAATCAGGGTAAATAAGAGTTGATAATCATTTTTTGGTGGACAACTTCCAACTTCAGCTCCGTATCCGTCATTTCATCGGAAAAAAGCTACAGTAAATCGATGCTAGACCTCTGAAGACACCAGTTTTTATTGGGTCTGACAACAAATTCCACCACTCTGACAAGGTATTGAATGTATCTAACAACAAATATCTGGAAATCACCTTAAAAGCCGCTTTTTTTGTTAAGAATAACTTCAACTGCCACCCCAAATGGACCGAATTATTGACCTGTCAAGCAAAACCTTGCATAAGTTTGGTTTGCTGTTTGTATTTCTTTTTGTCTCTTCTTTTGTAAATGCTCAGTTAAGCGACCTTCATTACCTACCACCTTTAAAACAAGGTCAGAATAATGCTGGAATTAGAGACCAAGCGATTTACCTGTCCACACCCGAACCAACAACTTTTACGGTAAACGCGTATCGAGGTACAAATGCTACACCCGTGGCAACATTCAATATTTCAAATGTGAATCCAGCAGTTTGGACATTAGCCGATGGAGATAATAACATAACACTGGTAAACAACGCCAACACCGGTATTGTTCTGAACAACAGTGGTCTTCGTTTCGAATCTCCCAGCGGGAATCGTTTTTATGTAAACTATAGAGGTAATTCAAGTGCACAAGCTGCGTCATTGACTGCAAAGGGTAGACAGGCTCTAGGTACCCGATTTAAGTGGGGAGGTGTCCCGAATTTAGGGTCTCACCCTTCCAAATCCAATACTTTGGGAATCATGGCGACCGAAGACAATACTACGGTGCAGCTTTTTGGTTATGACCCTGGTTGTGAATTTAGGGTTGGCAATAATAGAGCTGGCATTACGGCCAATACCTATACGGTCACTTTAGATGCGAACGAGTCCTTTGTTTTCGAAACCTATATCGGGAACAGCCCGACGCAAGCTCATGAGGATGGATGGATTGGGGCCACCATTGAGTCGGATAAAGATATTGTCATTAGCAATGGTTCCATCAACTTTGGTCGTCAAGCGGGGGCGAGCAATAGAGATGCAGGGATTGACCAACCCGTTCCTGAGAATAGGTTAGGAAAAGAATATGTCTTTATTAGGGGTAATGGTAATACCAATGGTTCTACAGAATTTCCTTTGGTAATTGCTATTTCTGACAATACTCAAATTTTCGTCAACGGTGGCACAACACCGATTGCAACGATTAATAATGGTGAATATTTTCAAGTACCAAGCAACTTCTACTCGTCCAATGCCGTTGGCGCCAATATGTTGTTGCAAACTTCAAAGGATGTTTATGCCTATCAATGTATGGCCGGCGCAAGTCAGGTCTATACGCAAGGGCTGAATTTTGTTGCTCCGGTAAACTGTTTGCTGCCTGATGTAATGGATAACATCCCGGATATTAGAAATATGGCAGGTACTACGGTTACAGGTGGAATGACCATCATTGCCGCTGTTAATACGCCAGACTCGAATATTGTGGTTACCGACGGTAATGGCGCGGTAACATTACCTGCTTCGAATCCAGTTGCAGGCTCATCGGATTGGAAAACCTTTTATATCCCTAACCTAAATGGTGATGTCAGTGTAAATTCTACGGGCCCAATGGCCGTTGGTTTTTTTGGATTCAACGGAGCACGTGGGGTGGCGGGTTACTTTTCCGGTTTTGATACGCTACCCGAAGTTACACTCGAAATTCGCGGGGGAAGCGGTTGTTTTGTAGGATCCGAGATTTTTGAAGCTACCAGTAATAATTTTGATGCTTTTCAATGGTTTGAGAACGGGCAGCCCATACCTGGTGCCAATGGTCCTAGCTATGCGCCCATGGGAGCCGGCGAGTTCTTCTTAAGAGGTACCAAGGGGCCTTGTACTTATGATAGTAACGCGATACAGGCCTTGTACTGTGATCCCGATGTCTTTGTACAAAAAACTGTGGATAGAGCTGAAATCATGGAAGGGGAGACGGCCACCTTCACGATTAGGGTTCAAAATTTCGGATTAGGTCCACTGACCAACCTACAGATAACCGACGATATTCCAGCCGGATTAACCTTTTTATCGGCTTTTACCATAACCGGAAGCTGGAGCGGCAATACGTGGAATATTGGAACCTTGGATGGTGGCGACGTTGCTATTTTAGAATTAGAGGTACAGGCCGATGAAATAGATACACTGCCACTTTTAAGCTTAACAAATACCGCTACTAATACCCAAGATCAGACGGATACTAATTTAACTGAAGACCAGCCTTCAGCCAGAATAGTGGTTCATAATGACTTTGATAATGATGGCGTAAACGATAGCACCGATTTGGATGATGATAACGATGGTGTTTATGATGGCGATGAATGTGATAAACTTCTCTTTAATATTGCAAGCGGAGCTTCACATACAAGCGACTTGATTACCTCAGATGACTATTTGATACTGGATATTTTCAGTGTGGATAACTCCTTTAATCTCCAAATTAATGGAAACGATGTTGCTGGAGAAATCCAATTGCAAAATGGGGAACCCGGGAACACAGCCCTATTTGAAGATGGAACCGGTTACGGACAAGGAGGTAATCCGGATATTTGGACCCTAACGGGAACCCATGGAAACCCTCTGTTACGTGTGGTTATAGATCAGGCTGGACAATTTGAATTGTTTGGTACTCGAACCAACAATGGACCTCTGGAACCTTTAACTCTAACTTCCCCTGCCAATGTGGTAAGTTGGAATACATCCGGGACCAATTCCATAGTTATAGGCCAGACTGTTGCTGGCCCTACGAATATGCAAGGGGCTTTGCTTACCGCCGGATGTGATACAGATTCAGATGGCTTTCCCAATCATTTGGATTTGGATAGTGATGGAGATGGATGTAGTGATGCCAACGAGTTTTATAAAGACGATAATGCTGATGGTGGTGATGGTGGAGAATATGGAACTGGAGTGCCTGCGGTGGATTCTTCCGATGGTACGGTAACTGCAGCCTCATATGTTCAGGTTTTAGCTCCGGAAATCGTTCTAGGCAACACTTCAGAAAATCTCGGAGGAATTGATATCAATGGTCAAGGAGTAAGCTTGGGAGACACCTTTCAATATGTACTTCGTTTCCAGAATACGGGTGATGATAATGCCACCAATTATACCATCAGGAATGTACTGCCGTCCAATGTAACTTTGGACAATGTTGATGTTTCCAATGCTTTGGGAACTACCCATTCCCATGATGTAGGCACCAATACGATTACGTTCCAAATTCCTGATAATTTGGTTCAAATAGGTGACCCGCAGTATTCCATTCGTATTACCGTGACCATTTCGGGGAACTGCTCGGATTTTGTGGATGCCTGTTCATCTGATTTAGAAAATTTAGCATATTCAACTTTTCAGGGTATGAGCAATCCTACAGTGTTTACTGATGAACCTGGTTCCTCTAACTTTCCCTGTAATACAACTCCTGAAGTCGCCAGTAATAACATTTTGAACGATTTGGCAAACTGTGCTCAAGCAAGAACCGTTCAATTATGTGGTGCGGACGTAGTTTTGACCGCTGGTTCCGGGTTTACAACCTACAATTGGGCCTTGGATAACAACGGAAATGGTCAAATTGATGGCTCTGATACCATTTTGAACGATGGTGACCCTGACGGAGACCCTAGTACGCTTATAGTAACCGATATTGGAAACTATATAGTTGAGAAATCCTCTGGTGGGAGCTGTCCGGACCTAACAGAATTGATTACGGTGGAACGGTTTGGTACCACGCAGACAAATCCAATTATTTCCTACTTCAATCAAGTGAACTCCGATGCGAATCCTGATAACGATTTACAGGGTGAAATTGCTACTTGTTCGATTGATGGTAGTCTTTTGCCAAAAATATTCTTATGTGGCGAGAATGATGAACCCACTATTCAATTAGGTATTACAGATGCTCAAAGTATTGTATGGCAAAGGCTTGACGAGACAAGTTGTGCGGATGCAGGGGATGATTGTGCCAACACCAACAGTTCATGTACTTGGAATGATATTGTGACCCAAGATAATTACACCTTAACCGATAGCGGGAAATATAGGGTGGTTATCCGTTATCAGAACGGATGTTTTAGTCGCTTCTATTTTAATGTGTTTAAGAATACATTGGATATCACACATACTGCTTCGGATATCTTATGTAGTACAGCTGGTAACATCAGAATTACCAACTTGGGAGCCAATTATGGATTCCAACTGGTCGATGCCTCCAATAACAACATCGTTGTGCCATTTTCTAGCAATAATGGCCCTAATTTCGATATAAGCACTGGCGGAACATACGTAGTACAAGTTACCCAGTTGAACCCTTTAACTGGCGACCCAATACCGGGAAGTTGTGTTTTCGAAACGGAGGAAATTGGAATATTGGAACGAAATTTTCAAGTTAACCTAAGCGAAACTCCTGCGGATTGTAATCAACTAGGGACTATATCCGTTCAAGCTTTGAATGTTCTACCTAACTATAACTATGAGTTGAGGTTGGATGACGGGAGCAATGGCGGACAGGGTACCTTTGTTGACAATCGTGTCGCCACTCCGGATAATACCCATACATTCACTAACGTCAATCCTGGGAATTACATCGTAATCACAACAACAGATGATGGTTGTACAGATACACAAACCATAACAGTAACCGAAATTCCTGAGTTGACTCTTACCGCTCTTACTACAGAAAACATTACATGTTCTGCCGGAATTGTTACCCTGACACCAAACGGAGGTTCTCCAAATCCAGATTATCAAATGGCGATTTGGAGTAAGGACGGTGTGGATTTGTATACAACACCAGCAGATGTACCTTTAGCTGATTTACAAACGAATCCAAACTTTTTGTTCGGTTTTCGGGGAACGCCTGCGACTTATTTCCCTAATGAAGCAGGGGATTACGAATTCATCGTTTTTGATGATAATGGATGTTCCGCAATTTCCAATAGTGTTCGTGTAGATGAACCAGGAGGATTGAACATTTCTGCATCGGATAGCGGAATCGTTTGTGCAGATTCAGCTACTGCTTCTTTAACCGTTTCCGTAACCGGAGGAACCGCTCCATATGAATATAGCTTGGATGGTGGAACCAACTATCAGAGTAGTGATACATTCGTGAATCTTCCAGCTGGTTTCTATACCATCACCATAAGAGATTCTGGAGGTAGTGGTGCGTCTGCTTGTATCGGAAACTTTGATTATGAAATTGTTCAACCGTTCCTATTAAATGCTTCACCTGCTATCATTGAGGATGCCTCATGCAACCCAACAGGTGCAAGAGTGAGGATATTGAATGCTAGTGGAGGCCAAGCGCCTTACGAATATAGTTTTGATGGTGGAAGTAATTTTGATACCAACAATGAAAGAAATTTAGCGCCAGGAAATTATCAACTGGTTCTTCGTGATGCTTTAGGCTGTACTCATGATATGGACTTGACGGTTCCCAACCCGGTTCCAGACCCAAATCTAAGCGCAGCAGTCGATTATGCCTGCGACGGTACGGCATCTATCACAGTTTCTACATCAAACACAACAGATTTTACATATACCTATAGTCTAAATACTGTAGCAAACACCCCAGCTGATAATAATGTTTTTACGGGTGTGGCAGATGGTAGTCAAACCATTACAGTTGGATATGCTAGTAGCATTACACCCAACCAGAGCACTATTTTCTTTGAAGATTTTGGAGCTGGTCCAACCACACAAATTGCAGAGATCGGTACGGATTACTGCTATGAACCACAAGATGGCTCTTTGACCAATTGTAATAGAGGACCTGCCGGAATATTAGTAAATGGTGAATACACAGTAACCAACTTAGTAACAAATGCATTGAACCTAACCACTTTGACCAATCCTCAAGATCACACGGGTCTAACCAATGGGAGGTTCCTGGCCATTGACGTGAGTACATTTTCTGATACAGGTTCAACAGTATTGAACTCAGTTCTATGGCGTAAAGAAAATATTGAAGTATTGCCAAATGAAGATATCTCACTGAGTTTCTGGGCGTATAACTTGATGAACCTGACCGGTACAGGTAATAATCCTGAAGTTTTGATTGAGATTTTGGATAATACGGGAACCTTGATTCATAGCGAGGTTGCTCCTGAAATTCCAAAGAATACAAGCGATACGGATTGGCACAATCGTACAATTACTTTTAATCCTGGCGCCAATACAGATATTGATATCGTCTTTAGGTCCAATGTAAATAGTAACGATGGTAATGATTTAGTATTGGATGACATTCAGGTAGTCCAGCTACCGGAAGTTTGTGAAAAAACACAAGATATTATTGTAGTTGTTGAACCAGACCGGGCGTTTAACAGTCAATTGTTAAGTGTGACAGACCCAAGTTGCAATGGTGCAACAGATGGAGCGATAAGCTTTGAGGTGACCAATTTTGATGCAGTTGCAGGTTTTGAGTACTCTTTGGACGGCGGAACAACTTGGATTCCTGAAACAACATCTCCTGTCACTACGGCCGCTAGCTTAGGCGATGGAAGTTACACGGTACAAGTTCGTAAGGCTGATGATAACGTCTGTACATCCAATTTTGGTGCTACCTTAACTCAACCTACAGCATTGGTTCCGGCTTTAAGTCTTACCGCTCAGTTCACCTGTTTTAACACAGGTGCTACTTTGGAAGCCTCTGCAACTGGAGGAAGCCCTGCCTACGAATACCAATTGGAAGATACTGTAGGGGGTATTGTCGTTGCATATCAAAATAGTATAACCTTTACCAACGTAGCTGCTGGGAATTATCTTGTTCGAGTTCGTGACATTAATGGATGTTCAGAAATCACAACGACTCCGGTAGCGGTTACTGCTCCTCAAGCCGTAACGTTTACAACTTCTTCTACCGCATGTTACGATGGAACCAACAATGCCACTATAACAGCAAGTGTTGTAACGGGAAATGGTGATTATACTTTTAGAATTAACGGAGGAGCTTGGCAAACACCTACTCCGACAACAGATACAAATTATACGTTTTCAAATCTGGCAGATGGCACGTATACCATTGAAGTCTCCGATGTTTTAGGATGTGTTTCTAGCGTGGAAACCGTAATCATAGCCCCTGTATTATCCGCACAGGTTGATGTGGTGGATGTCACAAGTTGTGGTAACGGTAGTATCACCGTAACGCCTTCGGGTGGAGATGGCAGCTATTCATATGCCTTCTTGACCACAGGTTCTGTAGTATCCGATTCCGATTTCGCGGCTACTAATTCATTTGTGGTTACGTCCGGAAATACGGGCGGTTACGATGTGTATATTCGTGACAATTCAGGTACGGCACCGTATTGTCAATATATGGAGACTGTAACCGTAAACAGCGCACCTAGTTTGGCATTCACGTCTACACCAACGGACCCGGAATGTCATGACGGAACCGGTTCTATTGCGATAAACATCACTGCCGGTGACGGACCCTATACCGTCCAGATTGTGGATTTGGACAATGCCGGAGCTTCTGACCAAACGGTCACAAACGTGTTGACCAACACCTATGAGTTTTTCAATCTTCTACCTGGAGATTATACCATAACCATCACTGATGCATATGGGTGTAACTTAAATGATACTCCTATCACTGTTAACAATCCAGATGAATTGGTAGGAACAGTAATGGGCGTCACACCATCGGCTTGTGGAGGGCCTATAACAGATTTTGGTTTTGATATTACAGGTTATCCAGGGACTATCGGTACTGTGGAGTTTAGTGATGATGGAGGAGCTACCTGGCAAGCTTCTGACCAATTCAGGGGATACATCTCTGGAGCAACAGTTTTCCCATCTTTGAGAACGGTTGATGGTTTCGGAAATACTATTTGCCAAACGGATCTGCCACAGTTTGTTATTCCATTCCCTCTGGATGACTTGGATATTACCATTTCTGCTTTGGTTGTGAATTGTAATGAGCTGCAGGTCACTGTGCAAGGTTCTGAAGGAACACCTGATTATCAATACACGTATTCTGAGGATGATTCCACTTTTGACCCGTTAGCACCTACCGTGCCGTGGACTACTCCTGCTTTAGACGCAACAACACCATTTGTGTTTACAGGCTTGGTTCCAGGTCGTACATATACCTTCTATGTACAGGATGCTGTAGGTTGTGTAAGACAGAGTAATGTGAATGTGAACAATCTGATTACACAACCATTAGGGATAACTGCTACTGCTGTGCCTTCATGTAACGGTAGTACAAATGGAAGCATTACGTATACTATAGTGGAGAATACCGTTTCACCTGGTTCAGAAATGCAATGGTCTTTCTATAATATTGCTACGGGCACACCTGTTTTAGTAAGTGATAGTGGAGGAAACGTTCCTTTTTCAGCTCCTCAGACCTTAACATTTAACAGCTTAGGAGCCGGGGACTATTTTCTGGAAGTCACCAAAATGGATGGTGTGGTAGCAAGCTGTATTAGCGCATCTGAAAACGAACTTTTACAAGAATTGGATGCTTTGACAGGTACACCGGCCGTACTACAAGATATTACTTGTGACCGACCTGGACTTATTGAGATTCCTGATATCTCAGGAGGAGGCGGTACGTACAACTATAGCGTTACCGGTCCAGCACCATTTACGCCAATTGCCGGAACTTTGGACAATCCTATTGAGATTCCCGCAAATTCACCATCTGGCTCTTACTCAATTACGGTAACCGACCAATATGGCTGCTCCACTAATTTGGGCAATGTAAGTATAAACCTTTCACCCAATCCAACAATTGACGCCATAACCGTGGCTAATTGCAATGTGCAAGCAGATGTTACCATAACAGCAAGCAGTTCGGCCGCCCAGATTTTCTATTCCTTGGATGGTGGTACCAATTACGTCGATAATGGAGGAGTCTTTAACAATGTGGCTCCAGGAACATATAGCGTAAGCATTATTGATAGCAACGGTTGTACAGATACGGATTCAATAACCGTGCATCCTCAATTACAAGCGAACGCGATATTGGCAGAGGTTTTGGGATGCGGCGTCGGAAACGAGGCTGAGATACTGGTTGAGGTAACCAATGGTTCTGGTAGCTATGATTATCAAGTAGTGGGTACCTTGGGTACTTTGGTTTCAAGACAGTCATTGGCTTTAAACCCAACTACAGTTTTGGCTACTGTTGCAGATACGTATACGGTTACTGTCTATGATAACAATACTTCAGGTCCAGAGTGTTCAAGGGTATTTACGGTGGAAGTGCCACCAGCCCTTACACCAAGTTTTGTCCCAACCCCAACAGATGTTAGCTGTTCGGGAGCTAGTGATGGTATAATAGCTATCGCTGAAAACAATAACGGTATCAGTCCATTGACTTACGCCTTAAATCCTAATGTTGCTGCTTTCAATGTTGCCACAAACAGTTTTGAAAACTTGCCTCAAGGAACCTACGAAGTAGTAGCAACAGGGCAGAATGGATGTACAACGACCATAAGTAATATTCCAATAGGAGAACCAAATACAATATCATTTGACCCTGTCGCCGTGTCTCCTTTCGGATGTACCACAGGAAATGCAGTTAATTTAGCCACGATTACCATTGATGAAACGAGTATTGCTGGAGGTAGTGGGACTTATATCAGATATGAGTTTATTGACAATGTAACTAGCAGTGTGCTACAAACAGGTACCAATCCAGTGTATACTCGAACGGATTACGCAGGAGTTGATGTTTTAGTACGCGTTGTGGATTCAAATGGCTGTTCAGGGCAAGAATTGGTCAGCATCCCTGCTTTTGATGAACTGCTTAGCGCTTCAATAACAGTTGATGATATTATTAGCTGTTCAAATCATGGAGAGGATATTACTATCCATGTAACCGGAAGTTTGTCAAACTTTGGCTCCCATCCAGGAAACTATGAGTTCCGACAATTACCTTCATTGACCTATCAAGCATCTAATGTGTTTACGGATCTTCCTGCTGGCAATCACACTTTCGGAGTACGAAATGTGAATACGGGATGTGAATTGACCATAAATCATGTTGTGGATGAACCTAACACCTTTGACGTAGTTGTTGAAAAACTTAGTGATGTAGTTTGTTTTGGTGACACAGGAAGTATTCGACTTACATTAGTGGATGCCACCTATGTTTCCGGATTTACATGGAATATTTATGATACGAATGGCACGCCATCGGATAGAACTGATGATGGTCCAGCAGTGTCAACTGGAACATCAGCAAACGTAGGTCCTACGGGAGCTATAAACGTACCGGCTGGAGATTATTTAGTTGAGGTTGTTCAGGATGCGTTCCCAGATTGTACTCAGGTAAGGGCATTTAGTATTACCACGCCTCCTGCATCAATAACTCTTAGTCCTATAGATCTGACCGATGTAGGATGTACAAATAATCAAGGTAGTGCATTGATTGCCCCTGCAGGTGGAGTTGCTCCATACACCATCGCATTGACGCATAATGGTACTGCGGTAACTACCACGGTGAATGCTGTAAATAGTAACTTATTCCAAAACTTGACGGCTGGGCAATACTCAATAAGTGTTACGGATGATTTAGGATGTACCGTGCCATTTGTCAATGCATTTAATCTCTTGTTGCCTGATCCAATTTCAGGGTCGATTGCCAACACCAACTTGGTTTGCCAGGGAGATACTGATGCCTCTGTTTCAGTTACGGTCAATCCAAGGAATATAATCACCAATTACCGTTATGTTTTAAATACATACAATGATGCCGTAGGTTCAGTTGTATTGAGCGCATCCACTTCTCAAACAAATCCGAACTTTAATAACCTTGGCGCTGGTTTCTATAGCATTACTGTGTTGGATGACATGGACTGTACCTTTGAAACCAATATCGTAGAAATCGTTGAGCCTGCCGATGTAGATGCTTTATTGGTTACCAACCAAACTTTAGGATGTAACACGAATGCGGAATTGTTACTGGTTGCTTCAGGGGGAACTGCTCCATATAGTTGGAGTATTGATGGAACTACTTTTAATGCTATGAACGAGACTGTGACAACAGATACACATTTGTTCACAAATGTACCCGCAGGAAATTATCAGTACTACATCAGAGATAGTTTCAATTGTGTTTCTACCATTTCCAATGCGATAAGTTTAGAACCAATCGAGACTTTGACCGTAGTATTGGATACCTCTGCGGCTGCCGTGACCTGTAATGGAGAAAGCAATGCGTTAATCGATGCGGAAGCAGATGGAGGCCTTGGCAACTATCAATATGCACTCTTTACAGATTTAGCGTTGACCAATGAAATTCGTCCAAACCAAAGTACAGGCACATTTATTGGCTTGTCCGCTGGTTCGTATTACGTTAGAGTACAAAGTGGAGACTGTCAAGTGACTTCTGCAGAAGTGATAATCCAAGAACCAGATTTACTTGTGGTGAATCCTACGGTTAGTGATGTTAGTTGCTCAGGTGCAGAAGATGGAAGTATTTCATTGGCAGTACAAGGAGGAACAGGAAACTATCAATATGCCATTTCGCCAAACCTTAATCAGTTTGGGTCTGAAAGTACTTTTGATGAATTAGCACCTGGAAGCTATCAGGTAATAGTTCAGGATGAAAATGGTTGTTTTGAACTGGTTGAGTTCGATATTACAGAACCACAACCATTAAATGTGGTTTCAACAGTAACAGATGAGATTTGTTTTGATAGCAGTGATGGTACCATTTCTCTACAAATCACAGGAGGAACAATGCCATACTTTACTTCCCTTGATAGTAATTTGGATTCAGACTTTGTTCAGGATATTACCGAATATAATGACCTATCAAGTGGTACCCATGTTGTTTTTGTAAGGGATGCCAATGGATGTGAATATTCAGAAATCTTTGAAGTGCAGAATGGTGTGAACCTAGAGGGAGAAGTAGAAGTATTGTATCAGTGTGATGGGAATGGATTCACATCAAATAGTATTCAAGTGGTATTTAATGATGATACGGTTGCTGGAGATGTACTCTATGGTTTGGATACCAGTGATACCTCTTTGATGCAATTGGAGCCAGTATTTGAAAATCTATCTGGAGGAGAGCATTACGTTACTGTAGTGCATAACAACGGATGTATTAACACTCTGACCTTTGAGGTAACGATTTTTGAACAACTAACGCTAGAACTTAGAGAAGGGGAAATCAATCAAATAGATGCTTCGGCCATGGGTGGTTCTGGTAATTATACTTTTAGTATCAATGATGGTCCATCTGGAATTGAAGATACCTTTTACATTACAGAAACTGCAATATATACAGTGACGGTAACGGATGAAAACGGTTGTAGCATAAGTCAGGAGATTTTTATGGAGTTTATTGATATTGAAATTCCAAAGTTCTTTACGCCAGATGGAGATGGAATGAACGATACCTGGGCCCCTGATAATATTACCCAATATCCTAACATCTTCATTAAGATATTTGACCGATATGGACGGAATTTATTCCTTTTCGAAGGAAATCAGGACAGCTGGGATGGACAGTATCAGCTTTCAGAGCTGCCTACAGGAGATTACTGGTATATTATTCGATTGAATGGGGAACAAGACCAACGTGAATTTGTGGGTCACTTTACGTTGTATCGATAAGATATTTGAATGGGACTAGCTTAATTGTTACCTTCATTAAGATTAAAACTAAAAAAAGCCCCTGTTTTAGGGGCTTTTTAATTAACTCTGAGAATGAGGGGAGATTTAAAAACCTACTTTCAATAGTATCCAGAGAATAAGATGTTTACTAAAACGGTCTAGCGTTGTTTTTATCTAAGTATACGATGTATGTTATCTGCCATATCTGAAACATTCTCATACTTCTGATTCTTTAAAATGACAATATATAAGTCGTCTTTAGGGTAGTACCTTATAACCGCTTCATAGTTTCCGCTCTCGCCATGATGATGATGAACTTCCAATGTATCATTGTCCCACTCCAAAACGCCCAAAGGCGATTGAGCCCCTGCTCTTTCTGAAAGTAGCTTAACAGATTCTTTTGATATAATTTGATGGTTATGTAAGTGATAGAGCCACTGGTAAAGGTCTTGTGTGGTAAAGCTCATTAAAAACTTTGGTTCTTGAATAAGATAGGAATCGAGATTGAAATCTACATCAAATGCCACCGCAGGTGATTTTTCATCCTTGTAAGGTGTCTGTTTGGCAAAGTAGCTATCGGTCATTTTTGCAGCTTCGAAAATGTGCTCTTGAACGTAATCCTCAAAGGACCGCCCAGTAACTTTTTCAACGATAAGTGTTAACAACAAGGGGTTATAGTTGGAATACAGATAGTCCGAACCTGGTTCAAAGACCAGTTCTTCCTTTCTTAAATCGTTCAAAACTAATTCTTCTGTAATGGGGTTATTGCTTCCAATATAATTGTCCCATGGCACTTTTGGTAAACCACTGGTGTACTTGAATAACTGCTTTATGCCTATTGATGAAGCCCAAACGGGTAAATCATTCAAGTAATAACTGACTTTGTCATCAAGTTTCAGACGCCCTTTTTCAAAAAGTTGCATAATAGCCACTCCAGGGAACTCTTTATAAATTGAGCCAACATTAAATCGGTGCGCAGCTGTTAAAGGTTCTTTTGTTTTGGGATGGGCGATACCAAAGGAGTTTTCGTAAAGAATTGTATCACCCCTTACTACTAGTATGTTGCCATTAAGTTCTCCATCAAGATATTGCTTTTGTATGTATTCATCGATGCTTTTATACTGACAGCTTCCCGTTAATAATACAATACAAAGCAATGGAAGTGTAATTAACCTCTTCATTTTCGTTTTATTTTACGCCGTTCCAGATATCCAAATACATTTTCCAATTATCATCAACTTTTTTCCAAACAATTACATATTTCCCCTTCCAGGAGGAGATTTGTCCATCTTGGCGTTTGGTTTTGCCTTCGTAATAGCCATAGTCGTATGCGGTATTTTCAAGAACCGTGATTTCACTTTGTGTGATTTTGTGATAAGGAGTACTTATTCCATCAGGAAGTGTCCAGTATTTAATAATGTCTTTACCCTCAAGTATCAAAGTATTGTTGGGGAAAATCTTGGCGTCATCCGTGTAGGAAGCTTCAATTCCATCATAATTGGAGGTCATGACATATTCTGAAAACATTTTGGTGTTTTCCAGTATTTGATTGACGTCTTTTGGATTGCCTTGAAAGGTTTGTGAAAAACCTAAATACGCATATAATATCACGAAGGTTGCTGATAGTAGTGGTTTCATTTTTCTTATTTATTGTTATTAATTCTTTTAATCATTTGAATGGCATTGTCGTTAGCTGGGTTTAGCTCCAATGATTTTTTATAATTCTCAATGGCCAAAGTTGAATTGCCATTGAGCATATAGGCCTCTCCAAGACTATCATAAGCATTAAATGAATTTGGGTGTTTTTCAATATTTATTTGAAAAACCTCAATGGCTTTTTCTAAATCATCGGCAAGTATAAAATCATACCCTGTATAGTTCAGGACTCCTTCAAAGGATAACTGAGGATTCCTTTTTCTAGCCACTTCGTATATTTTTCTGAAGTCTTTGCTGTTGTTGGATTTTAAAAGATCGATCCGCAGCTGTTCTTGAGCGATTCGGTTGGGTTCCCTAAGTCTGCTGTCTGCCATTCCAGCTATGAGACTCATCATGTTTGCTATTCTGGGTCTGTATTTAAAACCATTACTGAGTATGATAATGGTCAAACCGGTGTCAAACTTCTTGAAAT
Organism: Flagellimonas meridianipacifica; assembly: GCF_003001695.1. Lineage (GTDB taxonomy): Bacteria > Bacteroidota > Bacteroidia > Flavobacteriales > Flavobacteriaceae > Flagellimonas > Flagellimonas meridianipacifica. Next base: position 1,057,396 of record NZ_PVYX01000002.1, read on the forward strand.
CTATCACGGCACCACCTGAAAAGCCATACATTTTATGACCATTTACCGAATATTCGTCTATACTACCATGAAGAAATCGTTTTTCATCTTTTGTGTAGGCAAATGGAGTCAAAAACATGGCCTTAGTCTCAGTATCCAAAAGCTTTCCGGTATCAAACAGTTTATTCCAAGCGATGAGCTGGTCTAAAGTGGTGTTAAGACCATTCCCTGCCAGACTTCGATTGCCAGCTTCAAAAGTTGAATGTTCATAGCGCTTTAATTGATAGTCATAAATGTATTTGGCATTGCGGTTGGGATAGACCGCTAAGGAATTGGAAGCATAAAAGGCTTCATTGCCTGCATTTGGAAACTGAATGTCCAATACAACTTTTTCAAATGCCTCTTTCGTAACTTTTTCAATAATTTGCTGCAGAAGCCAAAAACCCGTTTGGTTGTATTCAAATCGTTCTCCCATTGGAAATCTTAGTGGTTGAATACTTAGTTTTTCTAGGAGTTCAGTATTGGACAGAGATTGATTGAAGTCTTTGTATTCTGGCAGCCCAGATGAATGGGTCAACAAGTGTTTTATTTGAATCTGCTTCCAGTGTTCAGGTATCCCATCAAGATATTGCGATAGGGTATCACGGATGTTTATTTTTTTTTGCTGTACCAAACGAAAAGCAGCAACCGCGGTCATAAATTTAGTTGCCGAATACAGCCTGAAAACTGCACTGTCACTGACTTTTACAGCATTTTCTAAGTTTGAGTAGCCGTAATACCCTTTGTGCAAAACAATTGAATCCTGAATGACTGCAATGGCAAGTCCCGGAATTTCATCTGCAACCATCAAATCTTTGATGTAGCCGTCTATCCTACCGGTAACCGTATTGTCATCAGAACCAGTATCAACAACTTCATGACAAGAAAGAGACAGGAAAACAATGAAGAGAAAAAAGAGATGTTTCAGATTCATTATTTTTTGCTCTGTCTGTGGAATATCTTGTTTACGATTTTCCATTCCCCATCAATCTTCAACAAATTCATATAATCCACAAAGTAGAAGTTGGGATAGTCAATACGCAGTCTAGCATTCGCTGCGTTACCGGAAATATTAATGTGTTCTATTTTGGTGATACGTTGTTGTTTTGGTCCAGGTTTGATGGCTTTTTCAAAGAACTCGATAGCATTAACCTCTGTGTAATCTTCTCCTCTGATATATTTCATTTTGGCATCATGGTGAAAAGCCTTTTTTAAGGTTTCAAAATCATTGTTCGTGCCGCCTTCGAGATAGTAATTGACGGTTTTGGCTATGGCTTCGTAGTCGGAAGTTTGCGCGTTTGCAATACCAAAGGTTGATAAACAAATTACAAGTGTCAGGATTAATGGTTTCATTTTTTATTGTTTTTAGATTGATGGTTGTTTAGAGATTACTATTCAATACCGCATCACGTATCGCTTTTTCGAAATGGTATATGATAGCTTCATTTTCGTTATACACATTTTCCAAAACGATAACATCAATGTTTTTTTCTGGGATATAAAATTTTATATTGGCAAAACCAATACCTCTGCCAGCGTGCCCAATATGACGTAAAGGCGTGTTCTCATCGATGCGGACACCATAACCGTAGCCTACTTTTTTACTGCCAAATGCGGGATGTGCAGATTTTATGTGGTAGTTGGTCATCTTTTGGTACGACGCTGGTTTTAGAATCTTGCCCCCGTGCAATTTTTTATCCCAGATATTTAGGTCTTTTACGTTGGAAATAATTCCGCCAGCTGGCGCAAAGTTGTTCCAGCTTTCTTTGGTAAAGTTGATGTCACTGAATTCCAGCTTTTCAAAATCATTAACTGAAATTCGATATCCATCTATGACCTTGTTTTCCTTTCCAAATTCATAACAGAATGAATTGTTCATTCCTAAATTTGCAAAAAGCTTATTCACATTTTCGGCGTAGGTTTTTCCCGAGACATTTGCAAGTATCTGCCCCAGTAATCCATAGCCAGGATTGCTGTAATGAAAGTCTGTACCAGGTTCAAACTTTAATGTGCTATCCAACTCGGTTATACCTGATGTCATATTGAGCAAATTGTGCACTGTTACGGTATTTACCCATTCTGTATTGAGGTTGGGCAGATAGGTATCTATCGACTTTTCTAAATTGATGGTTCCTTTTTCCACTTCGAGCAGAATAAGCGTTGCTGTGACCTGCTTACTATTAGACTGTATCCTAAAATTATCGTTCAAAGCAATAGGTGTATTGGTTTCAAAGTCAGCAAACCCTTTGGCTTTTGCGTAGGCCACAGAATCATTTTTAGTAATGTACACCACACCGTTAAATACGCGGGGTTGCTTTGTGTTTAGCAGACTGTCTATCTTGTTTTCAAAGCCTCCAACTTCAGTTTTGACTCTTTTTTCAACTTTTTTAGATTCAGTACAGCCAACGATCACAAGTATACAAGCGATTGGGACGAACAAACATTTCATTCTTATTGTTTTTTGAGGTTAATTGGTCCGTTCATATATTCGAACCGCTTTTTTAAGGACACCAACCTGTGCTTGAAGACTATTGAATCTACCATAGGTCGATTTCGTTTTAAAGGCAATCACAACATCTATTTTTGGAAAAACAGTGATGCTTTGACCTAAAGCGCCTAGTGCTGAATAACCGTTTTCTAGTCTTTTATCCTCCACATTTTTCCAAAGCCACCACATGTAACCGTAGGCAAAATCCGTATCAAGATTTTCATGTATGGGCACATTGTGGTTTATTTCTTGGTAGCTGGTACGCTCTTTAAGCACTTCTTTTATCCATGATTCAGAGATAACTTGTTTAGACTTCCATTTGCCATCCCGAAGCATTAACAGACCTATTCTGGCCATATCACGGGTTGAAAACCACATGTGATATGCCGGAAATTTTGAAACTCTTTCATCTCCATATTTTTTTTGTAATTGTCGGTTCCAATGCTCCATTTCTAGAGTCTCTGCTAATTGAGATTGGACTTCATCGTAAATATTTTTTCCTGTTTCTTGTTCAAAAATGGCACCTGAAACATTGAAGTCCCAATTGTTGTATAACCAAAATTTCCCAGGTTCTTTTGTTCCTCTTTTCGGAGAATACTCACTGTAATCTCCTTTATTGGAACCTTTTATATAAATTCCGGAACGTGATGATATGAGGTCCTTAATAGTTGCCTTTTTTTCTACAGGCAATAAGGTATTCACATCCTCCATTCCTAACTCATCCAAGTTTTTGTTTAAATCTATTTTACCATCATCTACATATTTGCCCATTAAAAGCGCTAGAACGCTTTTACGACATGACGCGATATAACTGTTTTCATACGTGTCACCGTACTCAAAAACAATTTTTCCTTTGTGGATTACCAGAAACCCGGTAATATAGGTGCTGTCTGTTAAATAGCGATGAAACTTTTTTGATTTGTTAGTGTTCCACCCATCAAGGTCTGGATCTTGCTGATAGGACCATTCTTTGTTGGGAAAAGTTTGGGCCTGAAGTGATAAAACCCCTATCAGAGTAAAAGCAAATATGGTTACTTTTTTCATGTCTACTTTTATTGGCTTAAGGGTTTTTGCCTAAAGCTTTAATTACTTGTCTTGCCACCGAAGCTGAAGCTGTTGGGTCTTGTCCAGTAATTATGCGGTCGTCCACTATGGTATATCCATCCCAGCCATTAGCAGAGTACGCAAAATGTCCACCATGTTCATTAATCTTTTTCTCAATTGAAAATGGAAACTCTTTATAATAGGGCCTTTCCATTTTTTCAAAGGCATCTGGAAAACCATTTATTCTTTTATTATTTACCAAATATTCCCCGTCTTTCGTCTTTAGATTGACAATACCGGCTGTCCCATGGCAAACCGCTGAAACAATTCCATTTTGTTTTTCATATAAAGTCATTACAATTTTTTGAATGGCTTCGTTTTCGGGAACTTGGTACATTGCGGCACCGCCGCCAACGTAATACACAGCATCGTAATTGGAAGGAATAATTTCAGAAGGTTTCAAAGTGGAATTAATACGCGCCATGAAATTACTATCATGATAATAGCGATATTGCAATGTGTCTTTTGCTTTGTAATAATGACCCAAATGAATAGGCCCACCATGGGGCGTTACAAAGTCAACCGCATATTGGTGCTTTGCAAAAACATCATAGGCATATACAATCTCCGCAAAACTGGTACCTGTTTCAATATCCGAATCGCCATAAGTCTTGGCGTTGGACATGATGAACAAGATGCTACCCTTACTTTGTCCTATTGAAGCCGTTTTTTCGGGAAGTGTTTGGGCAAACATTCCTGAAAATAGACACAGGAAAACCCATAAAACATTGTTTTTCATATTTATCGTTTTTGATGATGACACCAAAATTCGATAATTGAATTAAAAATTCTTCCCGTTGTGGCAACAGAAAGGTGCAGGTTTATAATTTTGGACAAGAAACCCCTATGAAACCTGCTTTTTATAGGTAGCCGGTGTAGTGCCGGTAACTTTTTTAAATATGCTATAAAATGAAGATTTGGAACTGAACCCGGCTTCAAGACCTATGGCCTCCAAGGTAAATTGGTCGTTGTTCTTTATTAATTCTTTTGCCGTTTCCACACGCCAACTATTAATGTATTCCGAAAAGGATTTACCCAAATTATCGTTCAACAACTGTGAGAGGTAGTGCGGAGAAATTTCCAATTTTTCAGCCAAATGTTTCAATTTTATATTGGGATTTTTATGCAATGTTTCCGTGCTCATTAGTGCATTGAGCTGTTTGGTTAATTTTTCGGCTTCATTGATTTCAATTTTCTTATCCGCATATTTTTGAGTGGTCGAAAACTCAACCGGTATTTTCTTGACTTTAAAAAACCAAATGGTCAACGTAATGTAAAAGGTAAACGAAAATGAAAAGGCGCCAACGATGTATGAAGTGTACTGAGTGGTATTGTATGCCAACCAAATAATGGAAACGCAAAACACAATGGTTACGGCCCAAAATTCGGTATTTGTTGTTTTCATTTTTTTTGAAAACAGCTTTTTAATAGAATTCCAAACCAACACATATGCAGCGAGTACATAAGCAGACCACTGAACAAAAAGAATAATCCCAAATATACCATTGTATCTACGCTGCCAAAGGTGCGAATACTCTCTGTATGGGTATTTGATCCCTAGAAAAATCATTACCAATACTACAGGTATCACATGAATAAGCCATTGAAACCCCTTTATGTCCTTGCCAGTTATCGCATTCCTGGTATACAGGTATAGAAATGGTCCAATTAAAAAACAGGCAGTTAAACCTATTTGTATAAAAGTGGAGGATGTTTGCGGGTAGAACATTAGAAAGACGGACTTGGTTACCCGTACACTTATGACAAATAACAATGCAGCCAGAAAGTGAGTGGTTTGATTCTTATTTTTAATAAAAAAAGCAAAGTACGCACTCAAAAAAAGTCCATTGAAAGCACCGAGAGCGCTGAAGAAGAATAAAAGCTGTTTGCTTAAGTCCATAAAAGGCATCTAGTTTTTACCGGTGGTAATTTAATAAAGTTTAAGTACAAGGGCTTTTTTAATCTTGACGGAATAAGTATGAAAAATGGTCGTGTTCAATTTATATGGTTCGACCTTTATCCAGTAACGGTTCTAAAATTTAAGAATTCTAAGTTCTTAAAGATGACTAACTGAAAGTATTCCGGGCTTCTATTTAGAATTGTGTGGCAACAGTTTTGTTTTTGCCCAAAATAGGTATGATTGTTCAAAAAAAGTGCATGGACAATAATGGACGGAACTATTGGGAGTAATTGTAAATGTCTTTTAAAAGCATTGAGTTCCCCTGTTCGTCAATGACGTTCAAATCATACCTAATGCGAACTGTAGTACCGACTGGGGCATGGTAGTAAATAATCCAAGCGTCACTTTCCTTCGTGCCAATACATCCATTGGAATACGCTTTTCCAAGGGTAATGGGATTTGTGGTGGGGTGTATCATCTGTCCATTTCTTATTTGGTTGATTTCAGTTTCTAAGGAAGGTATTTGTGGCATTTTAGTGGTTTTTCCATCATCCCTTTTGGTGAGGAAGTATCTTTTTTTATTCACTGGATTGTAATAAGACGGGTTCTTAACATGCCTAACAATTTTGCCATGGCCATGAACAGTCCTTAAATTCGTAATACGATTTCCAACGGCTAAATACCTGGATTTGTTCTGGCCAACCCGAACCGGGAAACCATAAAGAAGAATGGAATCTTGATAAATTCTAAGTTTAAATTCTGGAATATTTATATCCAGCCAAGTAGTTTCGAGTGCTTTTTGAAGCTGTTTCGTACTGTTTGAATTGGGAAATTTCAGAATCTGTCCCTTTTTGAGAACATGAAGCTGCTTTTGATCATATACGAAAGAGTCCCTTTCCATCATTTTGTAATAATCAGTGTTCGCTAAGGTGTCGATTATCCAGGGGTTATACCTTACCAAAATATGCTCTGTAAGCCGATAATTTGATTGGGAGTTGAAATCTGTTATGATTGAATCTAAAAAGTCAAAGTAGTTCTTTATAGTAACATTATCAACTATCTCAAAAGTCTTTGGTATTTGTGATTCTTCAACTATAAAGGGATGTTGTTTTTCCTCATGATTTGGAATTTCTTGTGCTTCAATCCTTATTAACAACAACAGAAATGACCATAAAAAGAAAAATGTTGCTAGAATAGGTTTTTTAATTCCAATTCCGTTCAAAACCTTGATTATTGAATTGATTCTTACCATGATTTTGAGGTATAGTTGATGATTAAGACATCATTCGTTAAGCCAACCTTAAAAGTAGTCCTTGAATATATAAGCTTAAATGATATGAGTCACTATCATGATATTGATCATTCCATGAGAGCCTTGTACCCCTTAATTTGTGAGCGTCTTTAAAAGTTGGCGTATGGCATACATAGCAAGAACTACTCAGCAAATACGCAAGTTTTTTATCGAAATTGGTGAGCTGTCCTATTTTGCAGGCCGATTCTTTAAAGTGGGGTTCAAACCTCCGTTTGAGTTTAAAGAGTTTTTAAGGCAATGCTATAATGTTGGAAATCGTTCCCTGGTATTGGTCCTGGTAACCGGGTTTATTATTGGTCTGGTGCTAACATTACAATCCAGACCTACGTTGATTGAATTTGGGGCCGTATCCTGGATGCCCAACATGGTGGGTATTTCTATAGTAAGGGAATTGGGACCGGTAATAACCGCATTGGTTTGTGCAGGTCGTATTGCCTCTGGATTTGGGGCCGAACTGGGTTCCATGAGGGTAACGGAACAAATAGATGCCATGGAGGTTTCAGGTACTAACCCGTTTAAGTTTTTAGTAGTTACCCGAATCGCAGCTACTACCTTGATGCTTCCTCTTTTGGTAGTTTTGGGAGATGCGGTTGCCCTTTATGGTTCCGCCTTGGTAGAAAATTTTAAAGGTAACGTCTCTTTCCAGTTATACTTTAATACCGTTTTTGACGCCCTTTCCTATGGAGATTTAATTCCGGCAACTATAAAATCTTTCTTCTTTGGTTTTGCTATTGGTCTCGTGGGATGTTATAAGGGCTACTTCAGCAAAAAGGGAACGGCCGGAGTGGGCACGGCGGCTAACACAGCAGTGGTCTTTACTTCCATGTTGTTATTTGTGATTGATTTTATTGCAGTGTTTATTTCTGATATTTTTTACGAGTTATGAAGATAAAAGAAGAAGAAATAATGGAGGATGAAAAACCTGTTGCAAGCAAAAAGGTAATTATTGATATACAAGATTTATACAAAAGTTTTGGTGACAATCATGTGCTTAATGGTTTCAACATGCAGCTACACGAAGGGGAGAACCTAGTGGTTATGGGGAAATCAGGTTCTGGAAAATCGGTTATGATCAAATGCCTGGTTGGATTGATGAAACCCGATAGTGGTCATATTTCCGTGATGGGAAAGGATATAGTAACACTGGACCAAGAAGCACTGGATATCATCAGAGCAGATATAGGTTTCTTGTTTCAGGGGAGTGCTTTGTACGACTCCATGACTGTGCGGGAGAATTTGGAATTCCCTATGCGCAGGCATAAAGAGAAATTGGCTAACGTCAAAGATACCGAGCCTTTTGTGCTAGAAGCCCTAAGAAGCGTTGGGCTGGAACATACCATGGAACTAATGCCGGCAGAGTTGTCAGGAGGGATGAAAAGGCGTGTGGCTCTTGCACGGGCCATTATTTTGCGCCCAAAAATTATTTTTTATGACGAACCTACTAGTGGTTTGGACCCGATTACGGCCAAAGAGATTATTGAGCTTATGCGAAGCATCCAAAAGAAATATGGGACTTCCTCTTTGATTATCACTCACGATGTGGATTGTGCCCGTGTTATTTCTGAACGGATGATTCTTTTAGTTGATGGAATTAACTATGCCGAGGGAACTTTTGAAGAACTTGTGAGTTCTACTGATGAAAAGGTCCTGGCATTTTTCAAAAAATAATAACATGGAAAAAACAACTGTAGAAAAAATAAGACTGGGGGTATTTGTAATCCTGGGGACCATTTTACTGGTCATCGCTGCTTATCTTATCGGCAACAGACAGAATCTATTCGGAAGCACTTTTTCCATTAACGCCGTATTCAAAAATGTAAATGGCCTTCAGAGAGGAAACAATGTCCGCTATTCCGGTATTGATATAGGCACGGTGAATGATATTGAAATGTTGAACGATACCACTATTATTGTCAGTATGGTCATTCAAGACAAGATGCTGCCGCATATTAGAAAAAATGCCATTGCAAGTATTGGTTCCGATGGTCTGGTAGGTAGCATGATAGTTAATATTACACCAGGTCGAGAACCAGGACTTGAGATTGCTTCAGGTGACCAAATAACCTCCTATAGCAAAATAGGAGCTGATGACATGTTGAGCACGCTAAATGTGACCAATGAGAATGCCGCCCTATTGACAGCGGACCTATTACAGATAACGGCGGCATTAAAGAATGGAGAAGGGACCTTTGGAAGGTTACTGAATGATACGGTTATGTCCAAAAGTCTTTTACAAACATCAATTAACCTTAGAAAAATGACCGAAGAAGCAAATTTATCACTTGGAAAACTTAATGAAATCATGATGAGCATCAAATTTGAAAATAGTGTAGGTCATACGCTTCTAAGTGATTCATTAGCTGGACAGCAAATGAAAAACATCTTATCCAATTTGGAAGATTCCAGTGAAGAGCTGGTATCCATCACCAACAATTTGGATTCACTTTCCAGCACTATTTCAAAAGGAAAAGGAACTATTAACTACTTAGCTACGGATACCATTTTTGTAAACCGTTTGGAACGTACCATGCAGAGTGTTGAGGAGGGTACTGCTCGGTTTAACGAGAATATGGAGGCACTGAAACATAATTTTCTCACCAGGCGCTACTTCAAAAAGCAGGAGAAAGAAAAGACTAAGAAAGACTAGGGAAGGGGTATGTATTTGGCTATAGCCCTACTTTTACAATAATAAGGGATCTAGCTGTGCCAATATCTCTTTTGTGAATTCCGGTACCTGCTCTAAATCAGACTCTCCTGTTATCGCATCGACATTTTCCATTTTGTATTTTCCGTTTCCGGATGTGGTCAAAACCACTATTTTTTTCTGCTCTTTTTCGTCCAGATTATCCATAAATGTTTTTACGGGAATTGGTGGTTTCCAATTTTCCCATGTATGCATCAATACCATGGCTTCATACTCCTCCATGTCAATCTCAGGTAATTTTGACACGTCCAATACCCTAATGAATACACTATCCGAAGCATAATGGTCAACTATGGTTTTGGTTACTTGGTCCTTAAACCGACTTCCCTGGGTAGCAATGACAAGTTTTCGGCTCAATGATGGGTCATTTATAGTGCGCTCTGCAGCAACGTCCATGGAAAATCTGGTTTTATACCAAAGTCCAATCAGGAATATTACCACAACTAAAAACAATAAGGTCCGTGCTATTTTTTTTAAAGCCTTCATAATTTTCTTTTTTTGATTTGTTGCTCCCCATTAATGGAATTTCCTAGTATTTTACCGGTTTGGTGTATTTCCAAATAGTTTTCCAGTAATTGTTTTAGGCTATTCATGTATTCGCCCATTACTTTTTTGTTTATATCTGGATTGTCCAATACAGGTATAGTCATAGGATTCTCATCCAAATAGCGGTATAACTCTGGATATTCCGTCTCTATATGATTGGTCAATAACACAATCTCGCTCAAAAGTTCTTGCAAAGTCCTCATCTCAACAATCTTTTTTGGCCATTATGGCGTTACATGCTCGTTTGTCTTTATCATTAGTAGAGAGTTGGGTAGCAAAAGCTAAAATAGTTGATGAAGTATTTGCTGGAAATGACCCAAATCAACTGGATAAGGTTTTTTGTTGTGCTGATACAGGTCATTTCAAAACGTACCATTTGTAATTTACTTAGCTGTGAAATTTCACAATGACATGTTGACCCTATTTTCTCTTGGAGGTGGCTTCCATTTATTTAGGGGTTGTGATGTATTGTGATGTTTATGGTGAGCTATGATTTTATTGTGTTCGCCACCGGTAAAAAGGAAAAGGTTAGTAGTATAAGGTATTATGTCTCCAAATAGTCCCAGTATTGATATACGAATAACAGTAGATGGTCTCTTTTTACCGGGGATATTATGCGTACCGGAAAAGGCAACAGGAATTGTTGTTTTTTCCCATGGAAGTGGAAGCAGCAGACTAAGCACCCGAAATAATTTTGTGGCTGAGGTTTTACAGAAAAGAGGATTGGCCACCTTGCTTTTCGACCTACTTACTGAGGATGAAGATAACATCTATGAAAATCGATTTAATATCGATTTGTTGACCGTACGGCTAGTAGATGTTATCCATTGGGTGCAATCCAATAAGAAAACGAAGAGACTTTCAATTGGCATTTTTGGAGCAAGCACAGGAAGTGCCTCAGCCTTAAGGGCAGCTGCATTTTACAATGATGATATAAGTGCAGTAGTATCTAGGGGAGGTAGGCCAGACTTGGCCATGACAGAACTTCATAAGGTGACAGCGCCTACATTGTTTCTTGTCGGGGGATGGGATACGAAGGTGATTGAACTCAATAAAAAAGCATATGAGAAGCTAAAATGCGAAAGTAAACTCAAAATAATTCCAGAAGCTTCCCACTTGTTCGGTGAACCTGGAAAACTGGAGGAAGTTGCCAAATACACAGGCGATTGGTTCAAAAAATGGTTGTAAGCAACGCTGGAAAAAAAACACAACAAATGTTCGATAACAGAATAGATGCAGGAAGGCAATTGGCATATGCCTTGGATAATTTTAAAAATGAAGACGTTGTGGTTTTGGCCATACCCAGAGGAGGAGTACCCTTAGGAAATATGGTGGCAAAAGCGCTGAATGCACCTTTGGATGTTGCACTGACCAAGAAGATTGGACATCCTAGCAATAAAGAATATGCTATAGGTGCTGTAAGTCTTGAAGATGTGGTTATAACTAATGCTGATGGAGTGACCAGAACTTACATTGATAGTGAAATAAAGAGAATACGGGAAAAACTTGAAAAGAGACATAACCAGTATTACAAAACCAAATCGCCTGAAAATCTAAACAACAAAACGGTTCTAATCGTCGATGATGGCATTGCTACGGGTAACACCATTATGATTACCATCAAACTTGTAAAAAAACAGAACCCTAAAAAAGTAATTGTTGCTGTTCCAGTTGCTTCAAAATCTGCACTTTCAAGGTTAAGGTCTTCCCAGGACATAGATGAGGTCATCTGTCTCATGGCTCCAACATATTTTAGAGGAGTTGGCCAGTTTTATGAAGAGTTTAACCAGGTATCCGATGAAGAAGCCATACAGCTCTTAGAGGAGAATTATGTAAATGGAATATGATTGTAAAACGTTTAAATATTTAAAAAATGATAACAACAACATCGGAAATTAGGGTTGAGACCTTCCCCAAACGTTTCTTGGCATGCGTTCAAAATGTAGGTACTTATAAAGGTGACACTGCGCTTTTTCAAAGACTCTTTACCAAGGTAAAAGATTGGGCCGAACCCAAAGGATTACTGGAAAATACCACTCTAGAGACCATCACCATCTATCACGACGATTCTGGAGTGGTCCCTGAGGAAGAGCAAACCATAAGTGTTGGATTTACAGTACCGGAAGGAACCCAAGTAGAGGGGGACATAAAACTGCTGGAAATTCCAAAAGGCAATTATTTGGTGGGTACATTTGAAATACTTTCCACTGAATATGGGGATGCATGGAACAAGATGATGGATTTTGTTGAAAAAGGAAATATTAAATCCTTAGGTGATACTATGTATGAATCCTATAAGAACGATCCAAGAACACATCCAGAGGGCAAGCATATTGTGGACATTTGTATGGCGGTATAACTTGCCCAATCCGTTATCCATTTAAACATCTTGAAATGAAAACCTATAGAAATTGCCAAAGTTGTGGCATGCCATTAAAAAAGGATCCCGAGAATGGTGGAACCAATTTGGATGGTACAAAAAGTCTTATGTATTGTAGTTACTGTTATCAAAGTGGAGTTTTCACACAACCCGATTTTACTGTTGACCAAATGAAGACATTTTGTAAAGAGAAAATGAAAGAACAGGGTTTTCCAGGCTTTTTAGCTAGTCTATTTGTTTCTGGTCTTCCAAGATTGGAACGATGGAAAAATAAATGAAACCTATTGGTTGTTTGAAAAACTAACCTTTGACAACAACCAATGGTTTTATCTTGGCTACCTTTTTGGCGACTCCAGAACAATTTACAGTTTCCACTACACTATTTACGTCCTTATAGGCTATTGGAGCTTCTTCGGCGATACCCCTAAATGAGCCCGCTTCAATATAAATGCCCCTTTCTCTTAATTGCTCTTTAAGAACAGGTGCATTAACCTGCTTTTTGGCAGCTCTTCGAGACAATCGCCTGCCAGCTCCATGACAACAAGACCCGAAGGTAAGGTCATAGCTTTTTATTGTGCCTGCCAGAACGTAAGAACAAGTACCCATACTCCCTGGAATTATTACAGGTTGACCTATAGGGATATATTCATCTGGAAGCTCGTCAAAACCTGAGCCAAAAGATCGCGTGGCCCCTTTTCTATGTACAATTACCTTTTCTTCTTTTCCGTCTATGACATGTTTTTCAACTTTTGCAATGTTGTGCGCAACATCATACATCAGATCCAACTGGCCGCCATTTTCCCCAAAAACAGTATTCCATGCGTTTCGTATTTCCCAAGATATTATTTGACGATTGCACCAAGCAAAGTTGGCCGCTGAACACATGGCCTTAAAGTAGTTTTTGCCTTCCTCTGAGTTAAAAGGAACACAGGCCAATTCCCTATCAGGAAGCCTAATGTCATAATTCCGCATGGCGCTGACCATAACTCTAATATGGTCTGTGGCCACTTGATGACCTAAGCCACGAGAACCTGTGTGTACCATAACAACAACTTGATTCTCACAAAGGCCAAATGCATTGGCAGCTTCTCGGTCATAGATTTCGTCTACAGATGCGACCTCTACAAAATGGTTTCCTGAACCAATGGTTCCCAATTGGTCAAGACCCCTGTTTTTGGCCATTTGGGAGACACAACTGGGGTCGGCCCACTTTAATTTGCCATGGCTTTCAATATATTTCAATTCTTCTTGACTGGCATAGCCATGCTCAACGCACCATTCCGCACCAGTACGAAGGACTTCATCTATTTGTTCTGAAGAAAGCCGTATTTGTCCTCCCTTTCCCATTCCAGAAGGCACTTGGGCGTACAGTTCTTTTGATAAGGCTTCAAGTTGGTCTTTAATGTCATCTTTGGTAAGTTGTGAGGTCAAAAGCCGTACTCCGCAATTAATGTCATATCCAATACCTCCTGGAGATATGGCACCGTCGGGGTGCATTGTCGCGGCCACACCACCAATGGGAAAACCATACCCCTCATGAACATCCGGCATTACAAGGGCCGCTTTTCGAATACCGGGCAAAGTTGCAACGTTGACCAATTGATTTAAGGAACGGTCTTCGATGATATCGTCAAGAATTTTTTCTGAGGCAAGTATTTGAGCCGGGACCCGCATATCTTCTCTAAAGGATTTGGGAATTTCCCAAAAATAATCAGCGAGTTTGTTGATATGTTCCTTGGTTACTTTGTGCATGACTACACATCAAAAATGATACATGTTTCGAATTTCCCGTTCTTGTTCCTGCTCACATGGGCCTCATGGTAGGTAATTCCCTTTATGTCTTCATCAAAGCAGCAAAACCAGGTCCCAAACAATTGTGCGACTACCCGTGTTTCTGAAAAGTAAGAGAAATAGATTCCACAAAAGATGGATTTTTGGATATTGGTAAGGGCCAAAACGTCTGAAAGGAAGTTAATTAACAATTCGGTTTTGCTCTCAGAGGAAACTTCAATGGTCATTTGGCTATCAAATCTCTTGACTTCATCGCAAAACCCACTCTTAAGAATATTGTTCATGCCCTTTAAGCTGTTGACAAACAATTCTTTAAGTGTGTAACCCTCTACTTTGAGGGCTAAATCGGCGGTATGTGGAACATATTCGTAAATCATTTCTTTGTTGCTTTGACAACCACAAAAGAACCTTTACCATAACCAGGTTTTGGTAGTTGAATTTCCTTTATTTCATCTAGATTACCGAACAAGGTTTGGTTGAATTCCAAATCCTTAAAACCACTTTCCAAGAGTAGTTTTTCAATACGTTCAGGAGAAAAGAACCTAGCATTTTTATAAAACGTACTTCGTTGTCTTTTTTCCTCATATTGCTTCGCAATACTTTGGGTTTTATCCAAAAACCCTATAATAATCGAGCCATCGTCTTTAAGAACTCTATGGGCTTGGGATAAGGCTAAGCGAATATTATCTAGGTGACAAATGGTTACAAACAATACAAAATTAAAAGTCAAATCGGCATAGGGGAGTCTTTCTGCGAAACCATGTATTACCTCAATACCTCTTTTAACAGCCCTTTCGGTCATAGCCTCAGAAGGTTCAAGACCTTCCTTGATTCCAAGGGGTTCGGAAAATCTTCCAGTACCCAATCCAACTTCAATACCTCTTATATTTTGCGGCAGTTTTTGAAATTGTTCCCGTAATGCTTCTATTTCTGAAAGGTAGACTTCTTGGTGTTTTTCATACCATACTTCATATTGGTCCACATATTCATCAAATGCCATTGCCTTTATCATTTTCCTTTTCGTTTTGTGTGCTCAGATGAAATCTGTCCTGATTTGATTCAATATGAAATCTTATATTCCAAATTTGGTGAGATAACCATATAAATCGTAAGTGTTCCTCTGAGAATAAGGGAACACCTACTTCATCGCACTATTCATTTGTATTATCCAAAATTCCAAAGCAGACCTTTGCGTTTACCCTATACTCTGAAATCTGGTTATTTTCAACAGTTACCTGCATGTCCTGTACATAGACAGATTTAATGTCCTTTACTGTTTTTGACGCCTCTGTTATAATATTCTGAACTGCATCTTCAAAACTCTCCGTAGAGTTTCCTAAGATTTCAATAACTTTTAATACTGACATAATCGTGTTTTTGTATTTAAATAATCCTATAGAAAGTTACCTTTCTCATCGGTCTTAACACGTACCACTTTTTCTCCGTTGGACAGCTTTAACTTGTATTTCTTGGTAACCCCAAATTTGTCATGGTAGTTGACCAAGTAAATATCTTTGGTGATTGTCCATCCTGGGAATCTTTTCACAACAGACTGTCTTACAGAATTTGGAAGTTTAACATCTCTAAACCTTTGTGCTGTTCTCAACAGCTTGCCGTCTTTGTCATATGCAGCCAGTATTTTACCTTCTGGAATGAAAAAATTGATTTGATAAAGGTCGTAGTCATCTTGATAGAAATCCGAATCGGCAACATTGAATGCGGCAACCTTACGTTGTAAAAGCTCAACGGATATATCCGCAGGTTCTTCTGACACCAAGCTGTTTAAATATTTGTAGTTGGTAGCGTAGACTATCACTTCAGACAGTTCTTCTGTCTTTATTACCTGGGAATAGGATTGGATGGTTAGTCCAAAAACGAATAAACCTAATAGTAACTTTTTCATAATGTAATGCTTTAATTAAACTCATTTTAATAGAACAAGGGTTTTGTCCAATTGTGCCAAAAGTATCGGGGTTCTTGCACGTGCCAAATGACTTGGGTCAGCCAGCCTTATCATAGCCTGCTAAAAGAGACTATCACTGATTTGGGTCATATCCCACAACCAAGGGACTAGTTACCTTTAAACGATATTCTTCAAATTTCCCATGGTTATGAAAAAGCTTGAAAAAGAGAAGCTCGTTTCATTGGATATGAATTTCCCTATCTGGGATTTCATTTATACTGTCGCCCCGTTGATTGTTGTTGGGACAAAAGAGAACGATGGATATTCTTTGGCACCAAAACACATGGCCACTCCTCTGGGTCTTGACAATTATTTTGGTTTTGTTTGCACGCCAAGGCATGGCACATATGGCAACATCAAAAGGACCAAAGAGTTTACAATAAGCTTCCTTAAACCAAATCAAGTAATCACTGCTTCTTTGAGTGCATCTCTACGAGATGGGACAATGTCAAAATCAAAAGGTATTATCCAGGCACTACCCATAGTTAAGGCAACAACAGTGGATGCCCCCTTGGTGAAGGACGCTTATCTTTATTTTGAGTGTGAACTTTTTAAGATTATAGACGGGTTTGCTGGCAATAGTATCATTACCGGTAAGATTAAGAAAGCATATGTGGAAAAGCAATACTTGCGCTTATCCGATCAAGATGAGCAGGAACAATTAAAAGAGAATCATCTATTAGCCTACATAGCAAATGGACGTTTTGCAAAAATTTGTGAAACCTACAATTTTCCCTTCCCCAAGGATTTTAAAAGATGATGACCATGACTAAGTATTTGGCAGAAGACATCTTGAAACATCTTTATGAAAACCGTGCAAAGATGCAATTGTTCCTAAGGGATTTGGTATCCTATGAATCCCCATCTGACAGTCTAGAATCTCAAAATGAAATCCTTGAATTTATTGGGAGAAGTTTGAAGGAATTAGACTTTTTCACATTGCGCGTTCCTGGAAAGGAAACAGGGGGTTATCTATATGCCAGACCGAAGGAAAGGGATAAAAGTAAACCTCTGCAACTACTTGTGGGTCATTGTGATACGGTATGGGACCTAAATACGATATTGCAAATGCCAATACGGGAGGGGAAAAAGAAAATGGAGGGCCCTGGGGTTTATGATATGAAGGCTGGACTTACACAAATAGTCTTTGCTTTAAAAACCATAGTGGACAAAGAATTAGCAATGCCTCTTACCCCAATAATCCTTATTAATTCTGATGAGGAAATAGGAAGTGTGGAGTCAAAGTTTGCCATTGAAAGATTGGCAAAAATCAGTAATCGTGCTTATGTACTGGAACCTCCTTTAGGGTTGACGGGAAAATTGAAAACTGCCAGAAAGGGCCTTGGGCGTTTCACGGTAAAGGTTAAAGGAAAGGCGGCCCATGCCGGTTTAGATCCTCGTAAAGGAGTCAACGCCATAGTAGAGTTGTCCCATCTTGTCCAACAACTGTATGCTATGAATGATTTTGACAAAGGTATCACGGTCAATGTGGGAATGATTCAAGGTGGCGTTTCCCCAAATGTTGTAGCTCCCGAAAGTATGGCTGTGGTGGATGTACGTG
Organism: Flagellimonas meridianipacifica; assembly: GCF_003001695.1. Taxonomy (GTDB): domain Bacteria; phylum Bacteroidota; class Bacteroidia; order Flavobacteriales; family Flavobacteriaceae; genus Flagellimonas; species Flagellimonas meridianipacifica. The sequence goes on from NZ_PVYX01000002.1 coordinate 1,075,163, forward strand.
TGCTGAACAAAATGGATGGTGAAAACATTACTAGTAGGATACACTCCTTGAAACCAACCCTTGCTGATGTGGAATTATCCATTGAAGGAGGTATAGGAAGACCACCTATGGAACGTACAGAAGGTAATCAAGTGTTATGGAAATTGGCCAAAGAAAAGGGTGCACTTCTAGGCTTATCACTTGAACAGGCGACTGCAGGAGGGGGATCGGATGGGAACACCACAAGTTTGCATGCTCCAACCTTGGATGGTCTTGGCACTACGGGTGATGGAGCACACGCAAAACATGAATTCATTTATTTGGAAGAATTGCCAAAAAGAACAGCTTTGTTGACCCTAATGCTGCTTGCAGAATCAAAGAATAACAAAAAGGACTAGACATGAACCATAAATATATCCATGCATCACTTACAAGAATATCGGATTTAGCAGAAAAAGAATTTGAGGTAAAGGGAATACCCAAAGAAAGTTGGCATACGGGTGATTATGTAGCCTGCAAAGTCATAAACGCTGGTGCGGAAAGCTTGAAAATAGAGCTTCCGAACGGGCGAATGAGAGGAGTGATTTCTGGGGAATCCATCATAGGAGCTTTAGGAGAACGTTTTGCAACGCTGGAAGCAACAGGAAGTTGGAGAAATGTAACGGAAAATCTTAAAATGAGCGTACTGACCGGTGCTGGACTCATGGGTAAATTGACATCAAAATCCATCTTTATTCCCAAAATGATGCGAGTAGCTTATGTAGGACATGTCTTTAGGGGAGAGGATAAGGTAACAATGGACAGTTTTGTAAAACCAATTGAGACAGTTCCTTTCAATACTCCAGTTATTCTTTTTGTAGGAACCTCGATGTCTGCCGGAAAAACTACATCAGGTCGTATCGTGACCAATATTTTTAAACAGGCTGGCTATCGGGTTGTCGGGGCAAAACTTACCGGGGCTGGACGCTTTAAGGACATTTTGGCCTTCAAAGATGCTGGCGCGGATGCTATTTTGGATTTTGTGGACGTCGGCCTGCCATCATCCATATGTCCAAAGGAAATCTACCAACAAAAATTGGAACAAATGCTAAGTATGATTTCCTCTCAAAATGCGGATATAGCGATTGTCGAAATTGGGGCCTCACCATTGGAGCCCTACAATGGTGACAGTGCCATTGATGCATTGCGCGAGCATATAAAGTGTACCATACTGAGTGCTTCCGATCCTTATGCGGTACATGGTCTTATGAAAGCTTTCGATATTGTGCCCGATATTGTCACTGGCATTGCGACCAATACTTTAGCTGGGGTACGGATGGTAGAAAAATTATGTAGGGTAAAAGCCTTAAATCTAATAGATTCCACTACCATGACGGGGCTAAAAAGAATTCTCACAGCAACCACTGGATTTTCATTTGAACAAAAATGAGAATAAAAAAACGCATGATGTTACTATTGCCGTTGGTAGGAATGTTATTGTTTGTAGCTTTTTATCTTGTTGCGGTTTTTGATTATCCAGGGGGTTCATATATTTCACCCAACGCTGTGGGTTTTAGCTTTCGGAACAATTACCTATGCGATTTGTTGGATACCTATGCTGTAAACGGGGAGCACAATCCTGCTCGGTGGTATTCCCGTATTGCACTGTTCGTGCTTTGTTCCAGTCTTATTTTGCTTTGGTACCACCTACCGGGACTGTTTAATTCTAAGGGTCTGGGTCTGACCGTTATGCGATTTTCAGGGATGGTTGCCTTGGCCATACCTTTTTTTCTCAGGAATGGAAACCACGATACCGTGCTCCGTATTGCAGGAATCTTTGGAACATTGGCCTTGATTATTGCTTTTGTCCAGCTTTTCTGGGCGAGGCTGTATATCCTTTTTTCTATGGGCGTTTTGTGTCTGTTCATTTTTTTGGTCAACTACTACATTTATGAGACAGGCACCTTTATCGAAGTACTTCCCGTTATTCAAAAAATCACTTTTTTAGGTTTTATCGGTTGGTTTGTTTTTCTGAATATCCAAATTTATAAGCAGCTGAAATCGATTGAAAATGAGGAGGGATTAGAGTAAAATAAAGTTTTTTTGAATCCAAGGTTCAACAAGAATCAAATAACCCGTTGTTGATTGATTTTTAGAGGTTTGGCCTTTGATTGCAGAGTAAACTTTCGTAAATTATAAGAACACTTGTTCAAAATGAATTATTAAACTTTTAAAAAATAGAATTATGAATCCGTTAGCGTTGTTTCTGATTATTGTTGGTATTGTCCTATTCGCAGGAATACGGATTGTTTTTGAGTATAAACGAGCTTTAAAATTCCGTTTTGGAAGATATGTTAAAACCCTGAAGCCAGGTTTTCGATGGATTATCCCAATTGTGGAGACCATTCAGGTAGTGGATATCCGTGTGATAACCATCAATGTAGTGTCCCAAGAGGTGATGACAGAGGATAATGTACCCTGCAGCATTGATGGAGTGGTTTTTTTTAAGATAAAAGACCCAGAAAAAGCAGTACTTGAAGTAGAAGAATATGATTTTGCCATCACTCAGCTATCACAAGCCGCTCTCAGGGATGTATGCGGTAAAGTGGAACTGGATACTATTTTATCTAAACGGGAGGAAATGGGTAAAAACATAAAAAGCATTGTAGAAACCGAAACCCATCATTGGGGAATTGAAATCATTGATGTAAAAATTAAGGATATTCAACTACCGGAAAACATGAAGCGCATGATGGCCAATCAAGCTGAAGCGGAACGATCCAGAAGAGCACGGATTATCTTGGCGGAAGCCGAAGAGCAGGCTGCTAGTAAGCTTTTGGAGGCTGGAATACAGATTGACAAATCACCATCCGCTATTAAACTACGTCTCTATCAAACCCTATCCAATATTGCAGCGGAGAAGAACTCAACCATCTTGTTTCCCTTTCCGGAAGAGGTACTTCCCAGAAATTCGAAAAAATCCGAATAGGACTGATTTGGGTCATTTACAGACTGTGGTAAGTCTAGTTACATTTATAGGCAAATAATTGGGGCATGGTCAACTTTACACTTACTAAAAAAACATGGCGTTTTAAAAAGCGACCATTGTTCTTCGCACACCTTTTTTTCTATTTGGTCATCACATCAGGCCTGGTAGCTATAAATCTTATTTTTACACCGGAAAGGGTTTGGTCAAAGTGGATAATTCTATTGTGGGGATTTGCTGTGTTATTGCATGAATTGGCCATTTTTTTCGTAAACAAAAAAACCAAGCATTTATAGGTTTTTAGTCCAATAGTAACTTTAGCCGAAATATAATCTCCATTTCTGATCTGTTCTTTCCTGCAAAAGAATGGGCAATGGCCTCTGCTGTTTCTATAATCAATGCTTTGAGCTTTGGAGTAAATTTTTCCGGATGCTCCTTGTAAAAGTCCTTGAATTCCTGAAAATAGCCTTCATCATTCTTTTCTTCATTTTGTAGCCAGTCGAACACAATCTCTATCTGATAGGCGGAATCGGTCTGGAATTCGTCCTCAAATTCATCAACATCCAGCCAATATTGCCGTACTTGTTTTCTAAGCCGTTTAACTTCTACCGGCCTCACCTTTTTGTCTGCCATTGCCACGGCATAGAACAATTTGCCCAGATTTTGGTAGAATTCATTGCCAATACGTTCTGAATTTAACATCGTCGTTTTTTATGGGTTAAACTGAAAATTTGAGTCAACTATCTATAAATACAAAGTAACGCTATAGATGAGCTTATTGTAAATGACTTATATCATTACATTACCGAAGGTTTTAGGATAGCTTTATGGAAGATACATTGAACTCAAAACCCATTTTTTGATATGATAAAGGACCATTCAAAACGATACCATGAACTCATCGGACTTATGGAAAAACTAGGCACGGAAATTCCTGAATCCATGAAGGCCTTTAATGGTTTACACAAGTCCAGCATTAAGGATGGTGTGCTAGATAGTAGGACAAAAGAATTAATTGCACTTGGTATAGCCATCACGGTAAGATGCGATGGGTGCATTGCCTTCCACGTACACGATGCCCTGCAAGCTGGAGCTACTTCCGAAGAAATATTGGAAACCATAGGGGTAGCGATACTTATGAGGGGTGGCCCAGCCTTGGTTTATGGCTGCGAGGCTTTGGAAGCGCTAAACCAGTTTTCAGTTTTACAGCATGGTTGAGCCTGAAAAAAATCCGCAAGAAGAAAAACCTAAAAGAAGAGTGAACCTCTATTGGTTTTATATGTTCTTTCTCTCTTTTCTTTTGGTGACTTATTTTATTAATTCAAGATATAGCACCAAAGAGATTAGTTGGCTCGAGTTTGATGAACCCATGTTGCGTATGGGAGATGTTGCAAAAGTAATTGTGGTCAACAAGGAATATGCCGAAATCCACATCAAAAAAGATAGACTGAATCAAGAAAGACATAAGGACGTTGCATCCGATGGTCCATATTCAGAAGTTGGACCCCATTATATCATCCAGTTGGGATCAATTGAGAGTTTTGAACAAAAACTAAGTGAGGCGCAACAAGAATTTGACCTAGAGGATAAAATAGATCTTCGATATGTGACTCGAAAAAACTGGAGCGATGTTTTCGCTTGGCTTTTACCATTTTTATTTATTGTCCTTTTCTGGATTTTCATAATGCGTAGGATGACCCTTGGGCCAATGGGGAAAGGGGGTAATTCTTTGTTCAATTTTGGAAAATCAACAGCTAAACTTATGGGTAAGGATGCCAAGAGCAAAGTTACCTTTGATGATGTGGCAGGGCTTCAGGAAGCTAAGGTTGAAGTTATGGAAGTGGTAGACTTCCTGAAAAACCCTGAAAACTATACAAAACTGGGTGCCAAAATCCCAAAGGGTGTCTTATTTGTGGGACCGCCAGGTACAGGAAAAACATTAATGGCCAAGGCAGTAGCAGGAGAGGCACAGGTTCCCTTTTTTTCGCTATCCGGTTCTGAGTTCGTTGAAATGTTTGTAGGGGTAGGCGCCTCTAGAGTTAGGGATCTTTTTAAAAAGGCCAAAGAAAAGGCTCCAAGTATCGTATTCATTGACGAAATAGATGCCGTTGGTCGTTCAAGAAACAAAGTCAATATGTTTCAGGCAAATGATGAACGTGAAAGTACCTTAAACCAGTTATTGGCCGAATTGGATGGGTTTGGGGAGAATACGGGAGTTATTGTACTTGCGGCCACCAATAGACCTGATGTGTTGGACAAAGCTCTGCTTAGACCAGGTAGATTTGACCGTCATATTTACTTGGAATTGCCCAATAAACAAGAACGAAAGGAGATTTTTGAAGTTCATTTGAGACCGATAAAAAGAGCAGATGGAATTGATGTTGAACTTTTGGCCTCACTTACCCCGGGTTTTTCGGGCGCTGATATTGCCAACATATGCAATGAGGCAGCGCTAATAGCTGCACGTAAAAAGAAAGATTTGGTTGAAAAGGAAGATTTCATTGAGGCGCGCGACCGCGTTGTTGGCGGCTTGGAGCGAAAGAGCCAGATTATATCGCCAAAGGAAAAGAGAATCATCGCTTTTCACGAAGCAGGTCATGCAGTGGTCAGTTGGTATTTAAAAAATGTAGATTCCCTGATGAAGGTTTCCATTATACCGAGGGGGAAGTCTTTAGGTGCTGCGTGGTATCTCCCAGAGGAGTACAAGTTGGTCACCAAAAGTCAATTTATGGATCAAATGTGTGCCGCTCTTGGGGGTAGGGCAGCAGAAGAAATTACGTTCAATGAAATTTCTACAGGGGCACTGGACGATTTGGAAAAAGTAACTAAGCAGGCTTATGGTATGGTGGCCTATTATGGATTAGATGAAGAAATAGGACCTTTGAGCTTTTATGATTCCACTGGTCAAAATGAAAAACTAATGGTCAAACCGTACGGGGAACACTTGGCGAAACTTATAGATAATGAGGTTCAAGATTTAGTTCTTTCCATGTATAAAAGAGCAAAGGAGCTATTGTCGGAGCACAGTAAAGAGCTTGAACAATTAGCCCTACTTCTACTTGAAAAAGAAGTTGCTGAAAGAGAAGACTTAGAACGTATCATGGGAAAAAGGAATGAAACACCACAATCGGTTTAAGAAATGGATTGATTAAAGTTGTTTCCAAGGGTTTTCTGCTACTATAATAATGCATAGACTGATGTAAATCATTTGCCCACTTCCTCGTCCTATTTAGTTTTGGTTCATTTCCATGTTTAAAAATCTAAGCCATGAAGACAGATGTAAAAATCCTGAAAAGTGATGCCGAAATAAAAGAAGATGTTCTTGAGGAGTTGCTTTGGCAACCTGATATTGATGAAACACAGATTGGTGTAATTGTTGAAGACGGTGTTGTAACCCTTACTGGTGTCGTTGATAGCTATGTTAAGAAATCTGCCGCGGAAAAGGCGATAAAGGGTATTGCAGGCGTGCGGGCAGTCGCGGATGATATTGAAATCAAATACGGTAACGAGTACAAAAGGACGGATAAGGAAATTGCCAAGGCCGTGGCAAACGCTATGGAATGGAACCCTTCTATCCCTGAAGATAATCTGAATGTAACGGTAAGAGAGGGTTGGGTTTTCGTTTCTGGTGAAGTAAACTGGGGCTATCAACGAAATGCAACCAAAAAAACCTTGGAAAAACTTTTAGGGGTAAGAGGGGTGAACGTAAATCAAATTACCATTAAGCAAAGGGTAAAACCTTTGGATGTTCAAAACAAAATCATCAACGCCTTTGAAAGAGCTGCAGATATTGAAGCTAAGGGAATAACTGTAGAGGTAGAAGGTAGTACGGTTACCTTACGTGGTAAAGTACATTCCATTAAAGAAAAAGAAGATGCAGAAAAAGCGGCTTACAAAGCTCCCGGTGTAATAAGTGTGGTCAACAAACTGAAGGTGCAGTTTTATCCTGTGAAGAATGCTTAAAAGATTAGAACAGGATGGTAGGTGAAATAAAGGAATGGACTTTAAGCAAAATATTATATTTCTTCACCTATTTGCCTAAGCTTTTCAATATCTAGTAAAACCAATTTCTTTTTTTTTCCAAGTCGAACCAAGCCTTGGCTTTTAAAATCTGATAAGGTTCGTATAGCAGTTTCCGTAGCAGTACCAATCATTGCCGCGAAATCTTCACGTGGAATTTCAAGCCCTTGATGTTCACTGTCTTCCATCATTCCCTTTTCATGCAGTTCTATCAAAGCTTTGGCTGCCCTCTTTTTTACGGGGGCAAAAGCCATATCAATCAATTGATCCTGAACATGGGCTAAGTTGTTTGAAATAATGTGCAAAAATTTGTTGGATACTATTTTATTCTCATAGACCAGTTTCATGAAATCTTCTTTTGGAATGCTCAAAACCTCTGTTTCTGAGATTGCCGTGGCTGTTTCTGTATAGGTGCCACAATGGTTCAAGAGAGAAAGTTGCCCAACAAAATCCCCCTCTTTGTGCATTCCGGTAATCAATTCTTTACCATCCGTGGTGATTTTAAAGGTTTTTATATTCCCTTTCTGGATAAAGAACAAGGAGTGTGCTGAATCACCTTCCCTAAATACTTCCTCTTGATCTTCCAATTCTCTCAATTTTCGGTCGTTAGAAAGCAGTTCCATTCCAAAGTGTTCTGTGGCCTCCTTAAAAAATGTGTTGAGACCCTTGGCAGTTTTGGAAAACTTCCTTTTCAAGAAATCATTCTTTCTAAGACGTAAATCTATAGCTTCCAAAAGTTCATGTTCCTCGAAAGGTTTAATTAGGTAATCGTCGGCCCCTTTGGTCATGCCCATACGAATGTCCCTTATTTCACTTTTTGCTGTTAAAAAGATAAAGGGTGTGCCAGCAGTTTGTGCATCTTTATTCAAAGTTTCGAGTACTCCATATCCATCAAGTTCTGGCATTAATATGTCACAAACAATAATATCTGGTTTGTTTTGTCTGGCCAAGGCCACGCCTTCCATACCGTTTCTTGCCTTAATAACATTGTAGTTCGCTAACCCCAGTATTTCTGCAGTATTTTCCAGCACATCTTTGTTGTCCTCAATTAATAGTATGTTTTTCATTTTCTTGAATATTAGAATTGGACAATTGGTTTATAAAACATGTTTTTATCCGATTGATTCTTTTTTCCCATCCGTTTTTGGAATCGGAAATTCTACCGTAAAGATGCTTCCCTGACCCTGTTCGCTCGAAAAATGAATGATGCCACCCATAAGCTCGGTATATTGCTTGGCAATCGTTAAGCCAAGTCCTGTTCCCTTTATGTTTAAACTGTTTTTAGCTCTAAAGAATCGTTGGAACATGCGTTCATGTTCTTCACGTGGAATACCAATACCTTGATCAATTACCGATAAGGATACCTTCTTGGCATCATAGCCTATCTTTATGGTAATGACTTGGTTCTCATGGGAGTATTTAATTGCATTATCCAAAAGATTGATCAAGATATAACGCATCAATTTAGGGTCAAGAAAAGCGATTATTTTCTCAGATGGTTTGATGATTTCAATTGACTGCCCTTCTTTCAGATTGGTTTCCAGTTGCTGGGCTAAAGATGCTGTAAAGTCAACCAAATTAAACCATTCGGGCGTTGCCCTGATTTCACCTTCTTCCAATTTGCCCAAGGATAGAAAGTCGTTTAGTATGATGACTAGATTCTGTACATTGCTGCGTATCAATGCGGTATGTCTTAGTCGCTTTTCTTCCTGGCCCAACTGGTTCTGCCGCTCTATCAATGTAGCGGAAGAAAGGATGACGCTCAACGGAGTTCTAAATTCGTGTGATGCCGTTGCGATAAAGCGCGATTTCAGTTCATTGAGCTCTTTTTGTTTTGTTAAAGCTATTCGTATGTCTCGTTCTGCTTTCTTTTGTTCAGAGATATCATTTAGTACCAGTAGGGCGTGCTTGATTTCGTTATTGCTATATTTTCCCGAAAGCGGGGTTGTGTTTACCATGTAGTTGATTCCCCGATATCTGATTTCAAAGCTTAAATGAAGTCCTTTAAGTGTTTGTTCTATGTAATCCTTGAAAATTGCTTTTCTTCTTGATGAAAAGTTTTTTAAATCATCAATTCTAATTTTTCCTTGACTGATTTTTTGCATTCTAATATTGCTCATCGCGGTGCCCTCCATATAAACAATTTCCATATCGTCATTCACCAAAATAATGACCCCTTTTGGAAAGTTTTTGGCAATGGCAGAAGAAATGGTCTCACTGGTCTCTGCTCTTTTTAAGGCAAGACTGGTTTCGGTTATTTGATCCTCCAAATTGATGTTCGCTTCTTCGAGTTTTTTGATACTTGACTTCAACTCAGAGGTTTGATTTCTTACTTGTTGCTTCAGTTGAGCTTGGCTTTGAAGTAATGCACCTCTTATGTTATTCTGTTCGATGGCCAATGCAGCAAGCTGTGAGGTATCCTTTATCAAATCATTTTCAACCTTGCCGGGAATAGCTTCATTCCTTAGATAAGCACACAAAACGCCTGTAATCTGTCCCATGGCATCCATCAGGGGATAGGACCAACATGATTTAAGGTTGTGCTTTGATAGGTAATTCGCATAGTTCTTCCAAGAATCATCGGTGAACATGTTTTTTACAATAATTGCTTGCTTAAAATGTGCGGCCTTCCCACAGGAGCATGAATCAGGCTTTAACGGTATGCCGTCCAATGCCTCCCTTAGATCTTTCGGAAAGTTGGGGGCAGATAACAATTCGAGTTGGAATTTCTTTTCATTGAACTTCCAAATGGCACCTATGGCACCATCAATGTTTTTTTCAAGTATGTCCACTATTTGAGAAACAATCATCTCAAGGGGTTCGTTTTTTATGATGTCCTCTAGCACAGATTGCTTGTGTAACTTCATGACTTGTTCCCTTTTTTGCTGGGTAATATCGTTTTGAACGGCGATAAAATGAGTCAGCTTTCTTTTTTCGTTCTTTACAGGCGTAATAGCCAATTCGTTCCAAAAAAGAGAACCATCTTTTCTATAATTACGGAGTGTTACCCTACAGGATTTACCACCATGGAGGGCTGCCCGGATAATGTCGATTTCTGCTTGGTGTTTATCGGAGCCCTGCAAAAAATTACAGTTCCTACCCAACACCTCATTTTCTGGGTAACCTGTAATCTGCTGAAAGGCCTTATTTACGTAGATAATGGGAAAATGATGCACTTGTGCATCTGCTATTATAATACCCTTCCCAGCTGAGTTCAGGGCCCTGTTTCTGACCCTTAAGAGGTTTTCAGTTTCTTTTTGATTGGTAATGTCCTCAATAAATCCCTCTAAAAATTTTGCCCCATTTTCTCTGTCGGGTATACCAACACCATGTTCGCTGATCCATCTAATTTTTCCATCTGCACGGTGAATACGATAGTTTACATGGAACTGTCTGTTTTCTGTAAGGGCCTTCTGTATTTTTTTCCAGACATTTTCCTTGTCATCCTCATGAATGATTTCCCCCCAATGGACTCTTTTTGGTGTATAGAATTGTTGTTGGGTATATCCAGTTAAGTCATAGCACCCCTTGCTGATAAAGTCCATGGTCCAGTTTTTGTCGTTATAGCACCTATAGACCACACCAGGTAGATTGCCAACCAAAGTGCGTAGCTTTCGGTCGCTTTCAAAAAGGGATTTGTTCCCATTATCTTGGCCGTTGGTAAGATCGTTGCTTTTCATTATTACGATTTAGTAATAGAAATGCCATTGTTTTATTGATTATGGTGCTTTGGGACGACAGGACTAAATGATACTATTAAACGGGCGTGGTTAAAATGATTCAACCCCATTTAAGAAATCTTTTCGGCAATCAATTATCGGTTTTTTACGCTCGAAGTTTGGTTGGCAGCGTTGTTTGCAAAAACCATATTACCAATAGGGTGCTTTGTATTTCGTTCAAAGATATGCTGGATTCCCGTACATTAAACTGACGAATGTCATGTTTACTTTTTTACTCGGCCTAATGAAGAAAATCTCTCAGGTTCTTTAAGGTAGAACAAATTTTTCTAATTCTTTGTATTCTACCAAAAAGGATAGGTGAGTATTACCCTACAGGATTTACCACCAAGCAAATCCAGCTTATGTTAAGTAGAATTCCCAAAGTAGTCCAACAATTCTCCGATTTTAGAAGTAGCTTTATAGTAAGAAGGTACGATTGATAGAAAGACTATGGAGGATTCTTTATATAAAATATGTCCAAAATGCAAAAAATCAAATATCAACCGCGATTACTGTGAGTATTGTGGCGCGATTATAAATGTATATCTAGAAAGGAGGTTAGAACGAAGGCAACAAGAAGAGGAAAAAAGACGTTTGGCAAAGGAGAGTGGTAAAATTGGTTTTACAACCTTCTTTGAAAATGCAAGGAAGCATCCGAATTTCTTTATTCGCATTTTTGCCCAGTTTATTTACTCAATTTGGGTAGTGGTTATTGCCATTGGTTCTTTTCTGGCATTCTTACTGGGATATGTTGCAGCTTAAGAAAAGCTTGATGGACATTGGATATTTGCTTTATCGGTTGAGTAGGCGATACATTTTATGGCTGGGTCTGATGGGCATGACAGTTTATCTTCTCCAACAGACGAATGTGGAATTACCCGAAGTTGTAAACAATCACCTTAATGATTTGCTGTGCATGCCTATTGTACTAGGCATATCCCAGTTAGCTGTGCGTTATCTTAGATCCGACCCAGGTATTTTTCTATCACTGCCTCTTCAATTGTGTGTTACCATCCTGTTTTGTTTTTATTTCGAATGGCATTTGCCAAAGGTTAATCCCCGTTATACTTCAGACTGGATTGATGTATTGTGCTATTTTTTTGGTACGGGTTGGTTTTCTATCATGAACCGATTTCGTATCCTGTGGACAAGTCGAATGCTATTCTAAAACATCGTTTTTCAACAGGATAAAGCTATGAACCAAACTGTAAACTACAAATAAAAAACCCTATAAACTTGAGTCTATAGGGAATTTATGCGGAGGAAGAGGAACTATCTTAAATCTGATTTTTCTAGTGTTTTTAGGGGCTAAGAGCTGTCTTGTTTTCTACCTCCACCGAAACCGCCCCTTTTTAACAAAAGTTTACCATTTATGTAGTGTTTTGGAGCTAATTGATGTATTTAGAGTTCAATAAACATCATTGTTCAATGCCGTATGTCGATAAAAGCGAAAATTTTAGACTTATACTTCAATTGTGTCTAAATCATGAACATTACTATCGTCCACATGTTAATCGAATGAACCATCCCGAAAAACCCTTTAAGAATTTACCACCCGCACCCCCAACTATAGACGTAAAGATTAAAGAGTATTGATGAGTGTATCATATATGAAGAACTTACAGTATTACACCGCATCGTATAGCTGGCAAAGACAAATGTCCATCACTGGTTAAAATTCAATGGTAAGAAGATCATATTTTGCTATTACATTTAGAAATTCTAATAAATAACCAAAAATTCCAGACTATGCTGAAATTATAAATACATCATTTTTTTGGGAAACTAAAGATTGACATAGAGAACTACACCTTGCTTGGGAGTAGTCCGAACTTCTCTTTAAAGCTCTTCGTAAAGTAAGACATATTACTGTAGCCAACTGAATAGGCAATTTCCGATACTGAACCTACTTTATTTTCCAGCATTTTTCTAGCTTCATTCAAACGTATCTCAGAAACTAATTGCCCAGCCGATTTATTAAGTAATGCCTTAAGTTTGCGATGTAATTGCGCCCGACTAAATCCAACTCGGGAGGCTATGTCTTCTACTGACAGTAACTCGTTGTCAAGGTTTTCCTTAATAGTCTTTACCACTTTTTGTACAAACACATCATCTACCGATTTGAGTTCAAGATCAGATATCAGTGGAAGGTCCAATGATTTAAATTGTTCCCAAATTTTCTTGCGAGCTTGAATCAGGTTTTTGATTCGGACTAGGAGTTCCTCGGCATCAAAGGGTTTGGTGAGATAGGCATCTGCGCCCTGCATAAGCCCAGCCAGCTTATTGGACTTTCCAGCTTTGGCCGTAAGCATGATAATGGGAATGTGACTAGTCTTTACATTGTTCTTTAAACTATTACAAAGTTCGTAACCGTCTTTTTTAGGCATCATCACATCACTTATCACAAGATCTGGGATATGCTCGAAGGCCATTCGCTCGCCTTGTAATCCGTCATCGGCTGTGATCAAGGTGTACTGATCTTTTAAAATTTCGAAAATGAAATCCTGCAAACTTGTATTGTCCTCGACTATCAATACTAAGTTTTCATGGTTATCTACTGGAGTGTGCATAGCACCATTCTCACTAAGTGGCACAATCGTTTGAGCTGACTTGATGGGTGATGCATCCCTCTTATTATTTTGTAGGAGTACGCTTTCCGGGAATCCGTTTGGAGTAATCGGTAACCTGACCTTTATGGAGGTGCCCCGTCCTTTTCTACTGTGAACACTGATGATCCCATTTTGTAGATCGATTAGTTCTTTGGTTAGCGCTAGACCGATACCCGATCCTTTGGCTTCGCTACCCTCAACTCGATAAAAGCGATCAAATATCCGATCGACTTCTTCCTTACACATACCAGCACCGGTATCGCTTATTTCAATAGATACACATTCTTCAGTATGACTTACCGCTACATTGACAGCTCCGCCTTGAGGAGTATATTTAAAGGCATTGGAAAGGAGATTGTTGAGTATTTTTTCTAGCTTGTCTTTGTCGTAATATGCATTCTCCAACTCCTCTGCAAAATTAGAATTCAGACTAATACTCTGTTCTTCTGCCACGCTCTCAAAGGAGAATACGATAGACTTGATAAATTGGATCAATCTGCCCTGAGTCAAATTTAAGTGAATTGCACCACTTTCTATTTTGGCGATGTCTAGCAGTTGATCGATCAAGATTTGCAATCGGTTGGTATTCTTCTTTATAAGCGAATACACTTTATTGGGGAGGAGTATTGAATCTCCAGAGCCAGTCTCCGAACTTTTCTTGGCGCGCTCTAAAGGACCACTAATCAAGGTCAGAGGGGTTCTGAACTCATGACTAATATTGGCAAAAAAGCGCGTTTTAATATCGTCCAGATCTTTCATGCGGTTCATTTCGGCAATATTCCATTGGGCTTCTAATTTTGCCTCATTATTCGCTTTCATAATCACTTGGCGCCGGTAAGCAATCCCGAAAGAGAATATGATTATTTGAGCAAACATAGCCCAAGAGTGTGGTTCAAAGCCAGGAAAGTTGATCCAACCAGCAGACCAAGCACTCCCAATTATCAAAAGCACCAGTCCGATGATGGCCCCCATACCAAAGTACCTCGCAAAATTGTCTTTACGTGAGGCGATAATAATACTCAATACCAACCCTAGAAAGTTGATAAAGACCATAATGTGATTAGAGGCGCCTACTGCTATCATTCGGGGCTGAATAGAGGTAAATACCACTGTAGCTATAACAATGACCATATACAGGATCATTAACGACGCTAGTGCTAGTATCCACTTGTCCAATCTAGGGAACTTTTCTTTGGACTGAATAAAGGACCGCCCAAAAAACCAAAACACGAAATAGACTCCCTGTGAAAAAAAGAACCAAAAAATAAAACTGTACTCATAAATGTGATCCAGTACCCCGCCTACAGACATCAACAAGGTCATAAAACAGAAGAAAACCCAAAGGGAGAAATATAAAAAAATGGTGTCCTTAACATAAAGGTATTGTAGCAAATGATACAATAAAATAATAAAGGTAACGCCTAGCATAAAAATATAGAACCCGTTGTTGAACTCATTGATTTCGTGGTAATAGGCCTGAGACGGTCCTCGAAAATTTAGATTAAAAAATGGGGGGTACCCAAAGTTATTCCCGCTTACGCGAAATACTAATGTTACTGGAGTACCTACCGGCACAGGATCGAGACGAATTCTATTTAACACCCAGTTTTCTTTAATGTCTCTATCACTTCTTGAATATCCAGGACCTGTTTTTTTATGAAATAAAAGCTGTTCGTCGGCAAAAGCATAAACATCTACTTTTCCATTGCCCTTTACCCAAGCTGGACCGCCAATAAAAATATCTTTAAAATGGAGTGTCCATCCTTGAAGACTATCGACAGCGATAAAGTTTAATTCACCCCACAGTCTTTCTTGTCCCATAAAATAGCGGGGAAGTTCGTTACCTGGTATAAAAGTACCAGAGGTATTGGTAAGAATATCGGTTGCTGTTACCTCTTCATTGGTGTCGGGATAGACTTTAAGGTAGTCCCCTAATTCATGCACGGGGTATTTTGGATCCAGTTCATAGAGTTCTTGACCACACACAGAAAGTACGATCAACAAATGGAAAAATAAAAGCGGTAGACTATTTTTCATTGTTCTGAAACCAAAAGATACTGAAATCATCAGTTCCTTTTGATAAAGCTAAGGTCAAAATATTAAGAATCAGCCAGTAACACTCAGGTTTCATTAAGTAACAATTTGGTATCATAGTCACTTTGATGTTACAAAACAATCACTCTTTGCAACTTCTATGTCATTCTAGTATGTGGACTAGAAATAGGTTTGTATCAACATTGTAAAGGGTCTAGAAAACCTATAATTCAAACACAGACATCATGAACAGAAAAAAGTTTTTGACTCAATTAGGGAGCGCTGGCTTACTCACGCTTATTCCGATCAAGCGGTCTTTTCCTGCCTCAAAGGCATCATTAAGTCAGGCAACAGTAGCTACTAAAGAAAAAATCATGCTGAGCGGAGAGGGTGAAGTATTAAAGGTACTCGGAGAAATTCAAACCCATAAACTGAGTGGAGCTGATACGAACAATCAAATCACCGAATGGGTCAACGAAGCGCCGCCTGGAATGGGAATACCTATGCACATACATACGAAAGAAGATGAGATTTTTAGAGTATTAAAAGGACAGGTAAAAATAACAGTGGGTACCAACACGGTCGTGTTGAGTCCTGGAGATATGGCTTATGCGCCAAAAAATATTCCTCATGCTTGGGAAATAGTCGGGATGGAAACCGCAAGTATGGCCACCAGCGCCTTTCCCGCAGGGATGGAGCTTATGTTTGAAGAATTGGACGCGTTACCTGATGGCCCCCCAGATCTTGAACGGGTCGCCCAGATTTGTGCTAACTACGGAATTCGATTTGTATAAATTAAAATTTTTTAAAACTCAAGATTATGGAAACTAAACACTTATTAAAAATGTATGTGCTCATCGCTCTTAGTACTCTTACGGTAGGCTGTAGCACAGATGATGACAATGAAGAATCTTTAGCACTGTGGGAAATTGAAGTAAACGAGCTTAAGACGGCCACCGCTAAATATAGGGATGTCCAAGTGGCTGCCGATGAAGGATTTATAGATGTTTCTGGTTTTGTGCCCAATATGGGACATCATTACTTATCCCCGTCACGAGTGGATGACATCGTGAAACTAGATGAACCAGAAATAGTCTTATATGCTCCTGATACAAATGGTATCATGCAGATGGTCGCCGTAGAATTTGTCGTACCTGTGGAGGACCTGGAAAATCCAGGAGCACCTCCAGAAGGTTTTACTGGTGATCTGGATGTATGGCATTTAAATACCAATTTAAGTCAGTGGCAATTACACGTGTGGGTTGTACGAGAAAATCCTGATGGCATCTTTGCTGAATTTAATCCAGCTATAGGAACAGGGGATTAGACCATTTCATTGTATGTGGAGTCTATACCCTAAGAATCGGGGGAATCTTAGGACTACAGGCAACGCCTTTGAAATATAAAACCGCAAGCATCTATGCTGCGGTTTTTTCTTATTTGCAGGCTTTTGATTTAATTTCAGGGAAAAAGGATCCGTGAACTCATTTCTAAAGTACTTTTTGAATTATTGGCTGAGCCTGTATGCTTTTGAATCTGGTCAAGGTGCTTCTTTTTTATAACATAAGCCTAGCAAGAAACTTATGAGATCATCTACCCGTGCATATCACGTTTTGTTAAAAGGTCTCTAGTTGCAACGTAACTCTTATTTTTACTTTGCATTCTTACGCTTTCGCGAAAGCGTAAGAAACCCTAAAACATAAACAATGATGAACCATCCCACCATAAACCGTAGTGCACTCTTAGTAGTACCTAAACAACCCTTTTACGATTGGAGCAATGCCCTTACACCCGATCTAACTCCCGTTAGCATAGAAAATATTTCAGATTACAACACTTATTTACTAGAAGATGAGCTATTTCTAGACAACCCTAAAAAGGAATTAAATAAGTACTGGAAAACCATCTTCATAAGTGAACTATTTGGGCAGTGGACAAATGAAGAGGACTATCCAGACCTAAGTTGGGAGTTATTTACCCATTGGTTTGATTTTTATAAATCTTCGATAATAAGTGATCTTACCGATGCGCCTTTGTATACTGAAGAGTACGGATAAAAAAGATACTTTTCTCTAAGTTGGAAAAAAGAGAGCTAATCAAAGTTTGATTTTTTTAGTTCAGCGGTCTTTAGGATTCTTAAATGTTATGATACCGAATTAGCAATTTGTTGATGAATTTTTGGAAGTTCTTAAAGGTTTTGCCTCTATTTGAATTAGAAGTAAGGTATTCCGTATACTTCTGATGACTCTTGAATCCAGTCTTAATCTTAGATTAAAAAAATGTTTACTATAATACACATTTTATTAATTTTACTTATATTTGTGTACTATAATAAACAATTATGATTGATTCTATTACAATCAAAGCTGTAAAATCCAGGCTGGGCGAGCTTTGTAAGTCTAAAAGACAAAGTTACGATATGTCTCAACAAGATCTTGGCGATGCTTTAGGGTTGTCTAGATATACGATTCAGAAATTTGAAAGTGGTAAAAATGCCACTTTGGATACAGTTTTAAAGATTGCCAATCATTTCGGTTTACTACAATCCATTTTTAAAGGCGTTAATCAAGTCGTTGATGAACAAAACGACATTTCACTGTATTAATAGATGGCTAGAGATAAAACATTAGCTATAATTGCTTTCGGTCAAGAGATAGGGAAACTAGGCTATGATATAGATCAGGGTAAATCAATTTTTCAATATAATCCTGATTTTTTGGAGTCTGGCCAATACTCAAAACTATTTCCGTTTATTTTTAAACGTACAAAACCTGCACAGGTATTTACCGAATTCCAACAAGACACCTTCCAGGGATTACCACCAATGATAGCCGATTCGTTGCCAGATACCTTTGGTAACCTCATTTTTCAAGAATGGCTAACAGCAAGAGGTATTCAGAAAGTAACACCATTAGAACAGTTGGCTTATGTAGCAGATCGTGGTATGGGTGCTTTGGAATACAAACCTGTGAAAGAACTACCAAATACTACTTCTATCAACATAGATGATATTATTAGCATTTTGTCAACCGTTTTAAAGCTAAAGGACAACACGTCTGGTGCTTCTCTTGATGAATCATCATTATTAAACGTTTTTAAAATAGGGAGTTCTGCAGGTGGCGCAAGACCAAAAATTTTAATCTCAGAACATAAGGAAACAGGAGCAATTATAGCAGGTGATAGAGAAACTAGCGACGAATACAACCACTATCTAGTCAAGCTACACCTTGACGATAGCGATGGCTACAACAAAGAAAAAGTGGAATACGCTTATTATTTGCTAGCACAAGAAGCAGGTATTGATATGATGCAGTCTAAGCTAATAGAAAATAAGCACTTCGCCACCTTACGTTATGACAGACAAAACGGAGAAAAGCAACACGTATTGACTGTTACAGGGCTAACAGGTTGGGATTTTAAAAGTCAACCAGAAAACTTGTCTTATGAAAATGTGTTTAAGGTAGCCTTAGGATTGGAAGTGCCACATAAAGATTTACAACAACTGTTTAAACGTATGGTATTTAATGTTGTATTTAGAAACGTAGACGACCATTTAAAGAACCACAGTTTTATTTATAACAAAGAAAAAGATAGCTGGAATATAGGACCAGCATACGATTTGACGTATGCACTAAATCCACTGTTTACATTTAAAACTACGGCTAGAGCTTTGTCTATTAATGGAAAGCGCACTGAGATTACTTTAAAAGACGTGCTAACGATTGCCGAAGAATTTGTCATTAAAAATCCCAAAGGGATTATTGAGGATGTGCAGGCGTTGATTCCAAGATGGATGGAGATTTCAACAGAACAGGAAATACCAGAGAAAATAACTAACCGAATATATAAAGACCTAATCAGGCTATAAATACTTAATGCAAAAACAACCATAAAATTAGCACAACTTGAAAGCTTTCTAATGAAATTGGACATTGACCAAATCATTAAATGTTTTAAAAAGTACACAACATTTTCAACTGGAAATAGACCGCCAAGTCGAAAAGAGTTTTTAATAAATACGGAAGAAAAAGAACAAGATCCCAATTTTACAGGAGATATGGAGGCTTTATTGAGAACGGGAATAGCATATAATCAGGAAAAAGCTTTTGAATGGCTTAAAAGCGAATTGATAAACAAGATATAAAGGCAGTAAAAAAAATCAAAATTATACAGCTCACTTTGGAAAAGCTGTGTTTCATCCAAGCAAATTATGTTTTCTTTTAAAGAAACGTTGTAATACTATATAAAGTCGAATGGCATTATTTCAAACATCAGTACTTAAACAACATAGCAGCCTGCAAGACAATGTAGCAGTTGAAAAAGCATACAAGAAGTATCAGAAGTATTTTTTAAATCCTACAATACAAGAGAATATTAAGAGTAGTAAAGAAGAGCAGTTTCAAGCTACCTTTCTAACACAACTTTTTGTCAACATCTTGGGCTACACCATTAACCCCAGTCCCAAGTACAACATTACCACAGAGTTTAAAAACCAAAAAAATGCACGCAAGGCAGATGGTGCTATACTTAAAGACGGCCAAGCTATTGGTGTTATAGAATTAAAAGGAACAAAAACCAAGGATTTAGAAAGCATACGAAGGCAAGCATTTGATTATAAGGCAAATCAAAAAGGCTGTGTCTATGTCATTACCTCAAACTTTGAAAAGCTTCGTTTTTACGTTAATGATGCCACCGAGTTTGAAGAGTTTAACCTCTTTGAGCTATCACAAGAACGTTTTCAATTACTGTACTTATGCTTACACAAGGATAACATACTTAGAAATCTACCGCTTACAATTAAAGAGGCATCCATAGTAGAAGAAGAAAAAATCACAAAGTCGTTTTACAGTGATTATTCGGTTTTTAAGAGAGAGTTGTTTCGTGATTTGGTAAAGCGTAATGCAAAACGATTGCGAAACGAAGCTAATCTAATTGGTAATGAACAAGATTTCGATGAGCATACCCAAGCAGAGTTGCAACGACTGGAGAAAAATGTAAAACTCACTTTATTTAAAAAGTCACAGAGACTCATAGACCGTTTCCTGTTCATCTTCTTTGCAGAAGATAGAATGCTGCTGCCATCCAACTCTACATTACAAATACTAAACAAGTGGAAAGACGATTGGGATTTTGGAGATGAAAGACCCTTATATGGCCTTTTCAAACAGTATTTTAATTTTTTGGATGTAGGTCGAAAAGGCACGGAAAAGCGTGCAGAAATTTATGCTTACAATGGGGGTTTGTTTAAACCTGATGCCATTTTAGACAGCCTGGATATAGATAATGACCTGTTGTATAAATACACCTTAAAACTGGCTAATTACGATTTTGAAAGTCAGGTAGATGTAAACATATTAGGACACATCTTTGAAAACTCATTAAACGAGATAGAAAGTGTAAACGCAGAGATTGAAGGTGGCGAATTCGACAAGCAAAAAAGCAAACGTAAAAAAGATGGTGTCTTTTACACACCCAAATACATTACTAAGTACATCGTAGAAAATACTGTAGGCAAACTCTGTGAAGAAAAGAAAGCCGAGTTAGGTTTCCACGAAGAAGAATATTTTAAAGGACGTAAGAACCGTAACAAAGCAACAATTGAAAAATTGGTTGCTATTCTGGATACCTATCGCAACTGGTTATTGCAAATTACCATCTGTGACCCAGCTTGTGGTTCTGGTGCTTTTTTAAACCAAGCATTAGATTTTTTAATAAAAGAGCATACCTATATAGACGAGTTAAAAGCGAAAGTATTAGGTGGTGGCTTACAGTTTCCGGATATAGAAAATACCATTTTAGAAAACAACATCTTTGGTGTAGACCTTAACGAAGAAAGTGTAGAAATCGCTAAACTATCACTTTGGTTACGTACTGCTCAACCACGACGTAAACTAAACGATTTAAGTAGTAATATTAAGTGCGGTAACAGCTTAATAGACAGTAAAAGTGTTGCAGGAGATAAAGCCTTTAATTGGGAAATCGCTTTCGCGAAAGTGTTTGAAAAAGGTGGTTTTGATGTGATTATTGGGAATCCGCCTTATGTGAGAGTCCAAAGTTTAAAAGAGTATTATTTTGACCATACTATATACTATGAGAAAAATTATAAGTCGACAACTGGAAACTATGATATCTATGCTTTATTCATAGAAAAGTCATACAATTTAATTAATCAACAAGGTTGTGTTTCTTTCATACTGCCTCACAAGTTTCTAATAGCGGATTTCGGTAAAGGTATTAGGGAATATTTATTAGAGAAGAGAGCTATTACAGAACTGGTAAGTTTTGGCTCTGATTTGGTATTTCAAGATGCAACAACGTATACCTGCATTATTGATTTAGCAAAAAATAGGAGTGATACATTTCTATACAAAGAGATTAATCCAAACGATTTATTTGAAAAAATTGATTTTGGAAAAATAAGATATGATAATTTAACAAGTGAGCAATGGATTCTGACCGATGAGAATATTGGGATAATACTTGATAAGCTTCTTTCCCAACCTTTAAGTTTAAAGACTGAATTCACTCGATTTGTTCAGGGAATTATAACTGGTAAAGATGCTGTATTTTGCGTTGAAGGTACTGTGTCAGGAGGTTATTTAGAAATAAAACCTGAAGATATTACAGGACAAACACATTATATTGAAGTTGGTATATTAAAACCACATTTACGTGGTCAAGATATAAAACCATACACCAACCTGAAGAACAATGAATGGTTAATATTTCCATATTCAATAGAGAATGATAAGGCTACATTAATTGAACCAGATTTCTTGAGTTCAAAATACCCAAAGGCATTTGAGTATTTAAGACAATTCGAAAGTATTTTAAGAGATAGAGAGAAAGGTAAATTTGATAACGACTACTGGTATCAATATAGTAGGAATCAGGCAATCTCAATTTTGGAACAACCAAAGCTAATAACACCTGAGGTATGTTTTGGTGGTAGTTTTACATTAGATTTGAACAACTTTTATCATAATAGTAAATGCCATACATTATTACTATCCGAGAAATCCGCATATTCTTATAAAAGTGTTTTACCAATACTTAATAGTAAACTATTCTGGTTTTATTTATCAAGTTCAGGAAATGTTTTGAGAGGCGGTTACATTGGTGTGAAGCGTAAAGTGTTAGAACCTTTTGGGCTTCCTAATTCTGAAAACATTGATAGTTCAAAGTTTGAGAATTTTTCCACGACAATATTGTCCCTAACAAGCAAACTTGAATTAACAATATCAAAGTTTGAAGATTTCTACCTAAGTCAATATCCATTACACAAATTGACCAAAAAACTAAAAAACTGGAACGAGCTTGATTTTGGCGATTTCATTAAAGAATTCAACAAAGCCATAAAAGTAACCAATAAAGAACGTCTAAAACAGGAACAAAAACCTATTGCAAAACTTACTAAGTTAGATGAGATAGATTGGATGGATGCTTTTAATAACAAAAAGAAAGAAGTCCAAGATTTACAATCCCAAATCACACAAACCGAAGCTGAAATTGACCAAATGGTTTATCAGCTCTATGGGTTGACGGAGGAAGAAATAATGATTGTGGAGGATAATTAAACCTTAAAATATGATTACAGTATTAACACCAGATGTTGAATATTATCATTACGAAAAAAATGGAAATGTAGCCAAACAATTTTTTTCAAGTGAGAAGAGTTTTTCAAACTGTATGTTGGAAAGCGAAGCCCCATTTATTTTTAACTCAAATGGAAATAGAATACTAGTTTCGACGGATAAAAACCTTAAAGTTCCAGCTGGGATTGAATACGTATTATTAGCTTCAAAAAAGCCAATTAAAAAAGACTTTATTCGCTCAGAGCTTAAACTCACACGTTGGATAAAACATCCTTCCATAGCTATAAAACATCCTTTGGAAGTAAATGAATCGTGGCTCGGAAACTTCAATTTTATAAAAGAAAATTTAAAGAAAAATGTAAACGGCTTGAGACCGCCACAGCTTGGTGCTTTGTATGCAATATTGTCTCACATACAGAACCAAAGCGATAAGGGTATTGTTGTAATGCCAACAGGAACTGGTAAAACAGAAACAATGATTTCGGCTTTAATTGCTAATCAATGCGATAAGTTACTTATATCAGTACCATCTGACGCTTTAAGAGAACAAATATTTAAAAAGTTTTTTACACTTGGCTTGCTCAAAAAATTTAATATAGTTGCTGCGAGTGCATTAAATCCAATTGTCGGACTAATTACAAAAAAGTTTAAAGACGAAGATGAGCTTAAGGTATTTCTTTCGAAAGTTAATGTTGTAGTTACAACAATGAGTATTTTATCTGGTTCCGAACAAACGCAGAAAGCAATTATAAGCGATACTTTTTCTCATTATTTCATTGATGAAGCGCATCATTCGGAAGCTAAAACTTGGAGAGATTTTATTGATTTATTTGATAAACATAAAGTATTTCTATTTACTGCAACACCATTCAGAAACGACCAGAAAAAGCTTGATGGAAAATTCATATATGAATTCTCATTGAAAGCAGCACAAGAACAGGACTACTACAAAAATATACTGTTTAAACCTATAAGAGAATATAATATAGAAAGTGCAGATAAGGCTATTGCAGAAAAGGCAATCTCTGTTTTAAGAGAGGATATATTGAACAATTTAAACCACGCCCTTCTCGCAAGATGCAAAACAAAAGGAAGAGCTAAGGAGGTTTTTAAATTTTATTCCTCTCATTCTGACTTAAATCCTGTATTGGTTTATACAGGAATTGCTGGATTGAAACAGAAAATAGATGATATAAAACTTTTAAAGCATAAAATAATTGTTTGTGTCGATATGCTTGGCGAAGGGTTTGATTTACCAGAACTGAAAATTGCAGCTATACATGATGACCGACAAAGCATTCCTATTATGCTTCAATTTATTGGAAGGTTTACTAGAACATCTGGAGATAATATTGGGGATGCAACATTTATAACCAATTTAGCATATCCACCTATTCAGCAAGAACTTGATGAGCTTTACGCCAAAGGGAGTGATTGGAATGCCTTACTTCCAAAAATAAGTGAAGGAGCAACCAAGAGCGAACTTGATTTTCAAACATTTTTAGGAGGTTTTAAAAACTTAACAGAATCTGAAATACCATTTGAATCAATAAATCCAGCGCTGAGCGCTGAAGTTTATAAAGTTTCTTGCGAACAATGGTATCCAAGTCATTGGCGTGAAGGTATATCAAATATCAACTCTTATGAACATCAATTTAGTGATGTAAATGACGACAACAAAACTTTAGTGGTCATTTTAGGTAAAACAGGAAGAACCGATTGGGGAACATTTGATTCAGTTAAAAACCTACAGTGGGATTTGTTGGTTGTTCACTGGGACAAAAGGAAAGAAAGTAATTTAGCCTATGTTCATACATCATTTAAATCTTTAAAAAGTGAAAAATTGATTAATGCCATATTCGATGAACCGAATTCCATTATAAACGGAATGAATGTTTTTAGGGTTTTTCACGATGTCAAGCGATTACGACTTTATAATTTCGGAGGTCGAAAAGGAATTGGACAAGACATTAGTTATCAATCATTTTTTGGTAAAAATGTAGAAGATGGTATCAAACAACTCGAACAAGGAACCCTAAAGAAAAACAATACTTTTGGTACTGGATATAAGTCAGGGGAGCAGGTTTCCATAGGATGTTCTGTCAAAGGTAAAGTTTGGGCATATCTTCGCGGAAATTTAAAAGAACTAAATGATTGGTGTGAGAATTTAGGAAGTGTTCTTATCAATCCAAACATCAATCCAAATATATTTTTAAAGAATACTATTATTCCAACGGTGATTGTAAATCGTCCTACTCATACCCTTCCAATAACTTTAGATTGGAACGCTGAAATATACAGGCATCCAGAACATAGATTTTTATTCAAAGTAAAAAATAGTCAGAAAACATACGACCTTTCTTATTCTGAACTGAACATAGTAGATTCAAATATCGAAAAGCCAATTAAATTTTCTTGGGATTGTGATGATTTAAGTATTGAATTCGAAATTATTTTAGGAACTAAATTAGTTGATGGAATATCTACGCCAGATTGTAAAATAGTGAGAATTGGTAATACCGATGCAACTGTGAGTTATGGAAGTAAAGTTGAGAAAATAGAGGATTTTTTAAATGAATTTTATCCTGTAATATTTTTTGCAGACGGCTCGCAACTTGAATTAAATTACTACTTTAAGCCAAATGACCCGGTAGAAAAATTCAATAAGGACTTATTACAAAGTTGGGATTGGACAGGTGTATCTTTAAATAAGGAATCTATGGGCATTAAACCCTATATACAAGATTCTATTCAATATCAGTTTATCCAAAGAATTATGGATGATTATGATATAATTTATGATGACGATGGTTCAGGAGAAATTGCAGACGTTTTGGCCATAAATAAATCAAAAGGAAAAATAGATATTCATCTATTTCATCTGAAATATGCGAAGGGTGGCAATGTAAGTAATAACATTGAAAACTTTTATCAAGTCTGCGGGCAAGCCCAAAAATCCTTGAACTGGAAATATAGAGAAGGGAAAGAACTGTTTGTTCATCTTTTGAAGCGAATTGTTAAAAGGGAAAAAGGTCAAGAGTGTTCACGTCTGATAAAAGGCTCAGTGGAAGACCTTGAATCACTTTATACTTCAGTAAAATGGAATCTTGATACAAAATTTCACATTTACATTGTACAACCATCATTATCAAAAGCAAATGCATCTGATAGTATATTGTCATTGCTATCAACAACAAGTCATTATCTTGCAACCGTGGGAGACGTTAATCTGCAAGTTATAACAAGTTGAACCAATTTTGAGAACATGAAGTCTATTAAAATGAATGAGTTAAGCTGAATGTCTTGCATAGTTACAAATAGGTTTAAACAGCGATTTAAGTAACCACCTCAAAATATCCTAAAATATGAGCCGAATAGCATTCCTAATCGGCTCATAACATCAAATTCGTATGGAAATCACAGCCCGTTCCACCCCATTCCTCTACCCCCGATAGCTATCGGGCCGAGAAAAGCGGTTCACTACACTATCTTGAACCCAGTCGCTTCAACAGCGACAGCGTTCGCCTGGCAAAATTTTCACTCCAACCTTTCCTCCCACAAAGGTTTAAAATGTTGCCCAAGGCGAAGTACATAAAATTTGTCCTATTAGGTAAAGAAATTTTAGACTGCTTAAAAGGGTAACTCATTAGAAGGTTCAGGTCTCATACTATAGGGCTACAATTGGTATATATATTGTTCATAAAGTATTAAATATCAGCCTCACATAAGATGCTCTATCACTAAGTTCTAAAGAGTTTTGAAAGCAAAAAGAGACATAATAAAGTTTTGTTCCAAAGCATTTATTTTGGGATATTGATTATTCTAGATGATCTGTTCAAAGAGATAAGGATATTGTAATTCCAAGAGCCTTGTTTACTTCTACTAAAGATATTTTCAGAGAAGATATAGCTACATTAGAAAATTTATACTCTAAAAATGAGATACTTTCTTGTTTGCAGCATATCAAAGAGCACATTAGTGATAAAACGTGTAGTTATTGTAGCAAACAAATATAGGGTGGCTCCTTTCTATCGTTACGCTGTATGAGTGCAGTTTAACTTAGCTCCAACCCAAAGGCAACTTCCTGAAGAATCTAAGCAGTTTTCTCAAGCGGATTTAACGACTAATTTTAAGCGAGTTCTATGATAGGGCGAGGTCTATTTTTGCATAGAAAATTTGTGTTCTAACTATTTGAAGCGCCCCAAAAATGCTTCCTTACGCCGAACGGCAATAGGTACGCTATTATCATTTGACATAGTCACATAAGCCTGCTTCCCTTTATGGAATGTCTTAATCATTTCCATATTAATAAGATGGGATTTGTGACACTTAAAGAACTGTTTTCCATCCAAAAGGTTTTCATAAAATTTTATCGGCTTACTTACAATTTGCTTTTTATTCTTGGTAAAGATATAGGTGTAATTACCATTGGCTTCCAAATGCACGATTTCTGCTACCAAAACGGTTTCAAAACCCGAAACGGAAGGTACAGTCAAAAGTTTGGGCTGTTTTTGCTCAATGTTTTCAAGTAGCTGCTGTACTTGACTGTTTTTTTTCTTAGATACAAATTTTTCGTTTAGGCGCAAGATGGTCTCATTGAACTCATCAAAATCTATGGGCTTCATCAAATAGTCAAAAGCACTGAACTTAAAAGCCTTTATAGCATAGTTGTCAAAAGCTGTTGTGAAGATAGTCTTAAAGGAAATAGCATCGAGCTGTCTCAAAAAGTCAAACCCTGTTTTATCATCAATTTCAATATCCAAAAACACCAAATCAAGCTGGTTGTTTTCTGCGACTTTTACTGCCTCATCCACGGTTTTACAGGCAGCAACAACATTGAATATCCCAGGTTTTCTTTCGATTAAATGTAATAAGCGTTTTATGCAATGGGATTCATCGTCGACAATAAGTGTATTGAGCATAGCAACTTTTGTTGAAGTAGATCAGTTTATGGACTTCAAGATAACAAAATCCGATCACCAATTAGCATAAATACAATTAGGCCAATACTAAGGGTAGTGATACGATGACCTTCGTGCCCAATTCTTTATCAACTATTTTAACCGACCCATTTGTGCCTTTAGTCTTATTGAGCACTTCAATTCTGTTTTGTGTGATAGACATACCCATTGAGTTCTTTTTTTGATGACCATTTCTGCTTTTGCTTGTAGCCCGACCTACACCATTGTCTTCGACAGTACATATCAATTTCTGCTGTTCAGATATGAAGTTGATGAGGATCTCACCACCCTTTTCCGATTTTGATAGACCGTGAACAATACTGTTTTCTACAAAAGGCTGCAACAACATTGGTGGTAACAAAATTTCATCGGTATCAAGGCCATCAGTGACTCTAATTTCAAAATCGAAGGCCTTTTCAAATCGTTTCTGTTCTATTGCCAAATACGTGTTAAGCAAGCTGATGTCCTCTTCTAACGTAATAAGCTGTTTGTCTGAATTTTCAAGGGTCATACGCATCAGTCGGGCAAACTTAGCTAGATAGTCACTGGCCGCTTGGGTATTATTGTTTAAAATGTAATCACCGATGGAATTAAGACTGTTGAAAATAAAATGTGGATTCATTTGCGCACGGAGCGCTTTAAGCTCCACTTCGGCCACCGTGGCATTGAATTCGGCTTCCTTTTTGGCCGTATCTGATCTCTGCTTGCGCCTGTATGATATGAATGCAAATAGCGAAGCCAATATAACGCCGCCACCGCCTACAAGCGATGCGTTTTTGATTGCACGCTGGCGTTCTGCCTCTGCAACGGCAAGAGCTTCTTTTTTATCAGCTTCGTATTGGATTTCCTTTCTAGATATCTCCACTTTGCGGTCAGTGCTCACCAAACTATCATTAAGAACGTTGGCAGCTTTATAATTCTTTAGAGCATTTTGATAGTCGCCTTTTTTTTCCTGAATGGTCGCCAACGTCTGTAGCGATTTGGTTTCGGTATATAGATTGTTCAAGGATTTGACTGCGTTAAGACTTTCAGAGGCATAATATTCAGCCTTGTCCAAATCATTGCCATGCATATAGACTTCCGCAGCATTTACGTAGGCCGGCACTCTTAACACCTCCAAATTCAATGAATCTATCATTTTCAAACTGAGAGCCGTGTTGGCCAACCCTTCATTCAATTGGTCCGCTTGTGCCTGTACTAATCCCAAATTACTGCTCACATTCGCTACCTGTAGCACATCACCGGTTCGTTTGGCTTCCTTAATAGAAGCTCTAAAATAGTAAACGGCCGAGTCCGTTTGCTGTTGGAGCCCATAAATATTACCAATGTTTGATAGTGTGTTGCTTTTTCGCTGTGGGTATCTCAATAATTTTCTAAAAATGGGCAACGCTTTGTCATAGTCCTCTTGTTCGTAATGTATCAATCCCATATTGGTCAACATCGAATACTGATAGCGCTTCAGGGATGGGTTTTGTTCAGAAATACTATAAGCTGTTTGATAATAATCCAGAGCGGTTAATGGGTCTGAAAGAAAATAGTGGTACACCACACCAATGTTATTATTGGCCAATAGAAGCCCTTTGGTATAATTCATATCCTTAGCCAACTCCAGCGTTTCTTTATTATAAGAAAGCCAGGTAGTATCAGAAGGAGTCATCAGCATTTTCTTAGCGGCATAGCTCTGCCTGAGGTTGACCAAGTTGGTATCGACTACTTTATAGTTCTCAATAAGTTTCTTGATGGAATCAGCTTCTTTGTCCTGTGAATAGCCTAAAAACGATAGGCATAGTAAGATGAGGGTAAATGGTATTCTCATAAATTCATTTGGTTTGGCACAACAAAATAATCATTAAAAACGGTAATACAATTAAAACCAGACGTTAAGCTGATTAAGACCTACGATGATACATTTTCTATAGCTTTTTTACAATGCTATTTGCATCTTCCAGCTTCAAAAAACCAAATTCTTATGAAGCGTATTATTCCTATTCTTTTCGCGATTCTTCTAATCGCCTGCAGTAGTGACGATGATTCAAGTTCTATGGACGATGATGGTACCGTGTTGGGCGACTCATTTATCACCGCCAAAATCAATGGAAACGATTTTGAAGCCATACCTGTTGATAGGGGTGTGCCCACAATTTCTGCTGAACTTGATGAAAACGCGGCTTTCTTCTCATTGGTAATAGCAGGGATTGATTTATTTGAAAATATTACCGAAGGTGAATCAATCATTATTGCAATGACTGGGGTTAGTTTTGATTTGGTATTCGTAGGTGCTGAGGTAAACAACCCTGTCGATAATCCATTGGAGCTGGCATTTGGTGGAGGCTATGCGCCCTATGAAACTGGTGGTGAATCCAATGTGGATTTTGATACGGATGGAAGTTCGGGATTTTTGAGAATTACCGCCATAGATAAAGAGGCGCAAATCATTTCTGGAGAGTTTGAGTATAACGTGGAAAATCCGGATACTGGCGAATTGCTACAAATCACCGATGGTATATTTAACAATATCAGTTATACCGACGATTAGGATGTATACTTCATAAATGATCAAATAGTTAGGGTAATCAATTAAAACCACTTTTAACCAATGCCGACCAAAAGAGTTCTATGTTTTTTCATTTTTACCTTCAGTGCAATTACAGTTATCGCTCAAAATTGCAACGATTTGGTAGGATGGATGAATTTGATTAAACAAGAATATCCTGAGGCCACATCTTTGCGATATATGAATCGTGCGAAGGTTCAAAAACTGGCCACCAATTATTTCTCGAAAGCTTATTTTGAACCCTATCGCGGAAAGACCTATGCACAACTTTCTCAGAAAACGTTGGTAAAGGATTTCAGGAAAATCCAAGTCTGTTTTGCTAAGGGAAATCATAGAAACGATCCACACTATAATTGGGTATTCCAGAACGTCATTTATAACAATTATCTAGCGTACGGCAATCCAAATTTTGTCAATCAGATAGCAACGGTCGATGCCAAACGCGATCAACTGGAAAAGGAACTGGCTACCATTTCAAAAAACAGTGTTTCAAAAAGTGAACTATTACAATTAAAACAGCGTTTAACCAGCGAGTATGCGTTGCTGCTCGATAGTGAGCTGAAACAGGCCAGTTCAGAAATTGACATCGCTATTGCCGTAAAAGCCGATACACAGCTTGATGAAATTCTAACTTCAGTTGAGCGATTAGATACCGATAAATCTTCTCTTGTAGAATTGTCGCAACTGAAAGAGAAAGGGAAGCAATTACTACCTCAAGCTTCCCGAGGTAAGCAAACTGATTTTCAATCCCGATTGGATGCCAAGGCCACTGCAGTATTGAAAAATGCCGTTGATTCAGATTTAAGTTCGGTCAGTCAGAATTTGAGTATAGAGATAATCAACCAAAAAGTTGTGAACTTTAAAAAAGATTACAGTTCATTTTCTAGAAATAGTGAGGTCAAGAAAGGTGAGAAAACGCTGATTGCAATCAAAGAAAACTTAGTTGAGGCTCAAATGAAATCCATTGAAAGCAGCATTGCCCAAGTGGACAATGACACGTTCCTAAGTTTGAAAAATAAGTATGCGAGCCACTTACCTGCGCAGTCCCCTCAGTACCAAAAACTAACCAGACTTTTGAATTCAAGAAAAAGGGAACTAGCGGAAGAGCAACGACTGGCACAACAACAGAAAAAACTCGACGCCAACAAAGGTCGCATTGCCTTTTTAGAAGACAATGGTATCGATGAAGGAACGATGGAGTTCAAAACCTTGGGATTAAACAATGCTGCTTTTTTTGATTACATCTATAGAGGTCATTTTGAAAATATTGAACTGGATGTCAACAGCAGTCATTTCTTGATGATTCTTAGCGGATATTTGAACACCTTCGGTAGTCTCTGTCCAGAACAGCTTCCTGAAGATAAGGTAGAGATAATGACGCAAGAATGCTCTAGAGAAAATGTGACTACAAATGGCTATGGTGTAGAAGTTGACAGGTATTGTATCGCCTGGCGAACGGTAGGTACAGGCATTTTTGCCGACCCAAAATTGTATGCTGCTAAAATGCGCTTGGTCGCAAAGCAGGATCAAAATGCTTTACGAACGGTTATCGATATGTACACTAATCCCAATGCGATGGGCAATTCAGTAGACCAGATCCATAAGGCCAAAGCCCTGCTGAACGATTGGTCCAATTTCTTTAGTTTCAACCCGTGCGACTCAAAAAGTATAGAACAGTTTGGCAAAAACCTACTGGCCTTTGCAAACCAGCAGGAACCTATTCGCTTAAAAGGAATGAGTAATTACGAAAAAATAAAGATTTTAGGCGGTCCTGGCGGTGACCAAAACTATACGAAGTTGTTAAATGACATACTGCAGAATCAATCTAAAACTTGGGCTATGAACAAGTATGTTAGTAATAGTATTAGCAATGTGCGCGAAATTAAATCACAAGATCAAACGCAGACCCTTTCATTGAATGCCAATTACAATTTCAACGGGCTGTTAGGAAAAAAGACAGGTGCCGTGACGGTCAAATTCAAGGATGGACTGCCCGATTGTATATACTTTTCAGACTTTCCAGAAAATTGTAAAAAGCCTAATGGCGCATTGGTTGCAAAGTACGTAATGGGACAGTACGGAATATAAAGTAATATATTTTGTAAGCTTCCCTTAAAACCGAACTGTTTAAAAGTAGAATTTTAATCTTAATTTTAGACAGTATGAGAAAGAGTAAATTTTCACCCACACAGATCGCAAAGATTTTAAAAGAGTTCGACAACGGTAAGAGTGTCGATCAGATCAGCCGTGAGCACGGTGTAAGTGCTGCCGCTTTTTACAAGTGGCGTTCCAAGTACGCAGGGATGAACTCTAAAGAGCTAAAGCGGCTCAAAGAACTTGAGGAAGAGAACCGTAAGCTCAAGCAGATGTATGCCACCCTGGCCCTTGACCATCAAATGGCAAAGGAGATCATTGAAAAAAAGCTTTAAAGCCCTGCCGTAAAAGGAGTATCGCCAAGGAACTTATTCATTACGGCATCAGCAGGGCGTCCCGTGTTTTAAATATGAGCAAAGCGGTTCACTACACCATCTTGAACCCAGTCGCAGAAAGTTCGACTGCATTCGCCAATTTAATGACCATAATATTAGCAAGAAATAGCAGTTTATTTGTCTAAAAGACGTTCTATACTTCCTCGGTGGTGGCTTTAGGAGCATTCGTTTTTACAGATTCTATACCGTTTTCCATACCTGTTGCGCTTTCGTACATTTCACTAGTCCCTATGATTTGACCATTACTAGCTTTCAGATTAAAATAATGTTTTCCGTTGCTGGATTTTTTTCGCTCAAAGCGGTTATCATCTTGTGAGTTTGTTCGAACAGATTCAATACCATTCATACATCCAGATCTAGCAGTATAGCCTTCACTAGCTAGTATGGTCTGACCATTTCCAGCCTTTAGTCTAAATCGATATTCGCTTTTCGCATCTTGTAATACTTCAAATTTTCCCATTGTAAAAAGTTTATAAGTAAAGGTAAGTAGTAGGTTTAAACGATTCATAGAATAACCTCCCGACTTATTAACCTAGTAATCAACAAGTTTTGTCTTCTGAATAACCCTAATCAGCAACCTTTATTATGTGGACTGGGAGTCTATATCCCGCTCCACCCCATTCCTCTCCCCTTGATAGCTATCGGGGTCGAGCAAAGCGGTTCACTACACCATCTTGAACCCAGTCGCTTCAACAGCGACAGCGTTCGCCGAGCAAAAATCTCACTCCAACCTTTCCTCCCACAAAGGTTTACAATTTTGCCTGAGACAGACTGCATAACCAGGCTCACTACCCTCGCACTTTTTATAAGTCCTTACTCAGTCAAAATTTAGATCACGTTGCCGAAAAGGATACGCGACGGCGCTATGGGAAGTACGTGGAAAATGAAACGGAGATTTCCGTGCTCAATTTTCAAAAGGCAAATAAAGCCAATAGCCTTCAAAAGAGATCATTCTAACCTAAATGAAAAGGGAAACGCTCAAGATATAATAAGTAGGTGGGAGGGTTGCCAATCTGGCAACTTATTGACACCATCCCATATCAAAATATATTGGCTTGCCGATTGCACTAATTGCTTAGAAATCAGATTAAAAAGACACCATCATTTTTAAGGATCTATTGCAGAATGCTCAAAAGTGTAGCTTAGAAGGTGTTAAAATTCAGAAATCTACGGGCAGGAAGAAAGCGCCCTTTAGCTTCGGAAAAAGGGTATGGAAATCCCGAAATAAAATGGAGGGATGGAATAGCAAGAGGGTAACCTGCTGGCGCAGGTTACGATATTGTAAAGCACTGTATTTCAGCTAGTTGTAAATATTGTAAATCATTGATTTTCAATTTTTTGCAACAAATCGGCTTGTATCCCCTATAAACAGGCTCATTTTTTCACCAAAAACCAAAAATATGGACTCATTTACCGCCATTCGTTTTAAGAAGGACACGGCTCAAAAGTTTAAGCAATATTCAAAACATATCGCGCCAACGCATACCCAAGCGATGGCCATGATGCTCGACTTTTTTGAGCGTAATCATTGCACTCCCGATGAAGATTATGGGCCTCATTTGATCCGGCTAGAGAGAAGGGTTTTAAAACGAATTGATTCTCTGATTGCAATTATCAAGAATATTGAAAAGACACAGACAAAACCCACCCATGCGATGTTGGCCGCCCTTTTTCAGGCCTATGAGCCTCCCAAACAAAAGCTTATGATAGAGAAAAATGACCCCTATCTGAATACGGAGGTTCGCTTTCGCGAAAAGAAATACAGCAATGATAAAGACGAGAACTAATGGAAAAAGTAAACTACATCATTCATCTCAATGCTATCTTAGAAAAATTCAACCGAGA
Organism: Flagellimonas meridianipacifica; assembly: GCF_003001695.1. GTDB lineage: Bacteria > Bacteroidota > Bacteroidia > Flavobacteriales > Flavobacteriaceae > Flagellimonas > Flagellimonas meridianipacifica. The sequence continues at coordinate 1,109,933 of NZ_PVYX01000002.1, forward strand.
TACCAGAATCAAACAAGGGCATATAACATTGTACCTGGCTTTCTTTCATAAATGGAATAGAGACTATTTCAAGAAAAGGATTACAGTCAATAGAGGTCTAATCATGGAGCGAGCAAAGATCCGATCAAAAACTACATATCATAACTATCTTAAGGACTTGAATTGTTGGGGCTACTTGAAATACCTTCCCTCTAAAAATCCGTCTCTCGGCTCCAAAATCCACATGTTCAATTTTGGTACAAGTGCGAGTACACTAGATGGCCAAAAAATGGACAACACTGTCCCAGAACTAGGCCAAAATTTGGTACCTTATATAAAACACAAAACAATAAGAAAACTAAATAAAGAGCCTAACCTTAATTTTAATAAAGTAAATATTCTTTCTTTTTTTAAGGAAAACAATTGGCCGGCTATTGAAGGAGAAAAATTCTACATCTATTTAAGGACTAAAAAATGGAAGACTGAGAAGTGGAAAGCGATGGCTCATATTTTTGCCAAGAACAACTTTAGGCTAAACGAACCAGAAAGGGGTAGTCCATTTTTTGGCTATGTTACCAATTTACAGAGGAGGGGCAGGGGAGACAACGGCTAATCTTTGGGTTTAAACTTGTCTCTTAAAATTGCCATATCCTTACTCACTTTCATATCTAAAATCTTGGCGTAATGCTGAGTCGTTTTGAGATTGGTATGTCCGAGCATCTTACTCACAGATTCAATAGGGACGCCGTTAGTAAGCGTCACCGTTGTCGCAAAGGTATGTCTGGCCAAATGAAACGTGAGGTTCTTAGAAATGCCAGCAAGGGTAGCTATCTCCTTGATGTAGGCGTTCATTTTTTGATTGCTAAGCACAGGCAACACCAGATCTTTTTCTTTCAGTAGCTCATTATCTTGATACTTTGCAATAATCGTTTTGGCTATCGGCAGGATTGGGATATTGCTACGGGTATCTGTTTTAGAACGTTTGGTTTTGATCCATTCTTCACCATCGTTGCCCGTACTGATATCGCCTCGGTTGAGTTTCTTGACATCGGCGTATGCAAGGCCCGTGAAACAACAGAAAATAAAAATATCGCGAACTTGCTCTAAACGTTCCATTCTAAACTCGAGGGCAATGATTTTTTGAATTTCTTCCTCAGTGAGGAATTCGCGTTCCACGACTTTGAGCTTTCCTTTCCAATGCAAGAAAGGATCTTTATCAATCCAGTCGTTGGCGTGAGCAATACGGATGATCTTTTTAAAATTGGTGATATACTTGATCGCGGAGTTGTGCGCACACTTGCGAGTCGTTTTAAGATAGTATTCCAGCCCTGTAATAAACTTATGGTCTACTTCCTGCACAGGAATATCATTTCGCTTATATTTCTGCTTTACAAATGCTGCAACGTGTTTCTTACAAGTGCGATAGCGCTCTGCCGTTCCCGCGGCGAAATCTTTCCCAACGAGGCTGTCCACTTCATCATTATGCTCTTGAAAGATTTCTAGGAGCATTTTCTTTGTTTTGTCTTTGCCCAAATAGGTATCCCTTAAGTCAAAAGCCGTATAGGATATATTTTCTCTTTGGTAATTCTGTTGGATAGAATAGATCCTATTTCTAATGATACTAATCTCACGATTCATTTCCTGCGACGCTAAAGAATTCCCTAAAGCCTTTTGAGTTTTGGAGTTCCATTCACTGAGCTTGACTTTCCTATGAATACTGCACTCAGCCCTCTTTCCGTCTAAGGTCAGACGCAGATAAATGTTGGCCTTGCCGTGTTCATCGGCTTTGCTTTTTTTGACGTAGAACAGAAGAGATAGAGAATGTGACACCGAATAAGTTTTAAATTCTCTTCAATGTACTTAAAATAAATTAAAAAGAAATAAGTTTAAAATACTGATTATCAATATTTTAACTTCAATTCGGTGTCAGTTGCTGGACGTAAATAAGTGACACCGAATTGACCCCTTTTTAATTGATATTAAACGATATTACTTGATATCAATAAAAATAAAAAACCCTGAAAATCAGTGATTTACAGGGTTTTTGGTGCCTTTTGTAGGACTTTCCGCGGAGGAAGAGGGATTCGAACCCCCGGAGGTGTGACCCTCAACAGTTTTCAAGACTGCCGCATTCGACCACTCTGCCATTCCTCCTTTTGCGGGTGCAAATATAGCAAGCTTTTTCAATTCTTAAAGCAGTAATTCCCTTTTTTATATTTCTTGAAGGATTATTTTGAATTTAAAACTGCAAATAAGGAAAACAGTTAAAAAAACCCCAACTATTATATTAAGTTGAGGTGTTTCTTTACTTTAAGAAGAGATGTTTCTTAGTTGAACCAAAAATCTACTCCAAGTGAGATGGCATCAAAGGAGTCTCCATCAGTAGTAACACCCTTGTAAGCCAATACAATATCTATAGCATCGGAAATGCTATAAGCGATTTCTGGGCTATAGTAAAAACCGCCATCGTTCCCCTCATTGATTCCAATAGCGTAACCTAGGTAACCTCTTGCTGAGAATTGGTCATTAAAATTATAAATGGCTGTTCCCCCAACAGGAAGGAATTGGACGTCATCTATTTCAATGGTGAAACTACCAGATTCGATATCTTCTCCAAAAAAATGCCCGAATGCTGCGAAGGGTCCAGCTTGAAAATTGTCATCAATCTCAAAAATATACGCGAGATCTACGGCAATTCCAAAAGTGGTTAGGTCTGCAGCATCTCCAATGGGCAGTGCAAGGTCCGCACCAGCCCTAAACTGTCCCTGTGCTTGTACGGTTAGACTTCCAACAAGTAATGCTGCTGCAATAAAAACTAGTTTTCTCATAAATGTTTACTTTTTGATTTGTAGTAAAATTAGGATATTTTTTGAAGGTAGGATGTATTTTTTCAATAGGATGTTTCCTTTTTGATGAAGCCTGTATTTTTGTGCCCATGGATTCGTGGTATCATTATGCCCTGTTAATTACGGTGGGCTTTGCTGTCGGTTTTATAAATACCATTGCCGGAGGCGGTTCCTTATTATCACTTCCTACACTTATCTTTTTGGGTTTGCCACCAGCAGTGGCCAATGGAACCAATAGGGTGGCAATCGTTATTCAAACAGCATTGGCCACGGCCGGATTCAAAAGCAAGGGAGTTTCTACCTATCCTTTCAGTTTACGTCTGGGTATTTCAGCTTTTTTGGGATCAATTATCGGGGCGCAAATAGCTGTAGACATTGATGGGGAAACGTTTAATCGAATTTTGGCGATAGTTATGATGGCCGTTGTGCTTATTATCATTTTCAAACCCAAAATGAAGTTAGAGGAAATGGAGGAAAGGCTGACAGGTAAATACTTATGGTTGGGGATTGTGGTATTCTTCTTTTTTGGGATTTATGGAGGATTTATAAATGCCGGACTTGGATTTCTAATGATACTCTTTATGTATTTTGTCAATAGGATGAACCTAGTTCGGGTAAACGCCACTAAAGTTACCGTGGTGTTCATCTATATGTTATCTGCATTGGCGGTTTTTGTACTAAACGACAAAGTTAACTGGAGGCTAGGATTGATTTTGGCCATAGGCAACGGTTCTGGTGCATGGATAGCAAGCAGATTTTCCGTCAAAAAAGGAGATGGGTTTATAAAGACTTTTTTGGTGGTCATGGTGATAGCCATGGCCATTAAACTCTGGTTTTTTACCTAGTAGTTTACGTATTCCACAATTTCAAGTCCATAACCAACCATTCCTACTCTTCGGGTTTTACCGGAATTGGTTAGTAATCTAATCTTGGAAATATTTAGGTCATGAAGAATTTGTGCACCAATACCAAAGTCCTTGCTGTCCATTTCAATTTTAGGAGCTTTGTTGATTCCTTTTGCTTGCAGTTCCTTAAACTCTGCTAATCGTCCCAAGAGATTCATGGATTGGTTTCCTTGATTGATGAATATCATCGCACTTTTCTCTTCGGAATTCAAAACCTTGAACATTTTGTGAAGCACTTCATCCGGATTGTTGGTCAATGTTCCCAACATATCATTGTTTACCAAAGTTGAGTTAATTCTCGTGAGAATGGGTTCTCCACTTTTCCATGTTCCCCTAACCAATGCAATATGGATTTGGTCATTCGTAGTCTGTTTGTAGGCCCGAAGTCGGAAATCTCCAAATCGTGTTTTGATGTCAAAAGCTTCTTTTCGCTCAATAAGACTGTCATGCTCCATCCGATAAGCAATCAAATCTTCAATGGATACGATTTTTAAATCGAATTTTTTTGCAACTTCCATAAGCTGTGGCAAACGTGCCATGGAACCGTCCTCGTTCATAATTTCCACAATCACACCGGCCGGCTGAAGACCAGCTAATCGTGCAAAATCAATGGCTGCTTCAGTATGACCAGTTCTGCGAAGTACACCACCTTCTTTGGCAATCAATGGAAAAATGTGCCCAGGTCTTGCCAGTTCATGAGGTTTAATGGATTTATCCGTTAGCGCTAAAATGGTCTTTGCCCTATCAGCGGCTGATATACCGGTGGTCACTCCATTGCCACGTAGGTCGACAGATACAGTAAAAGCAGTTTCAAGTGGGTCAGAATTATGGGTCACCATTTTACCCAATCCCAATTGTTTGCATCTCCCTTCGGTCAATGGGGCGCAAATAAGCCCTCTACCATGGGTGGCCATAAAATTGACCAGTTCTGGGGTGATCAACTCGGCAGCGGCCATAAAATCCCCTTCATTTTCGCGATTTTCATCATCTACAACGATGATTACCTTTCCTTGTTTGATGTCGGAAATCGCTTCCTCAATAGTATTAAGCTGTATTTTTTTTTCTTTAGTAACCATTGTTATTTTTCAGCCTTTTTTTCTTTTTTCTTGAATTTGAAAAAGGTAGTGATACGCTCTACAAAATTACCATCTCCCATCAATCCGCGGTCCGCTGTGGCGCGCTGGGTTAAAAATATTCCCAACGGAAGCATTATCAAAGTGGATAACCACGCCCCAAAAGCGGGATGGATATTTCCTTCTTTAGCATAGTTACCCGCAAACACACCGATAAAATAGTAAGTCAAAAATAATACAATGGCTACAACCATGGGAAGTCCCAGTCCCCCTTTTCGTATAATGGCACCCAATGGAGCGCCTACGAAAAAGAGTATGATACAGGAAAAGGCCAGAGCATATTTTTGGTGAAGGGATAGGATGTGGCTATTGTAGAATTTGAATCTTTTTTGCAACTCGTCTTTTTTGGATTTGACGGTATTTAGAATTCCTGTGACTGTGGTTTTGGAACTATTGATGATTTGAAGCTGTTGCCACGTTTCCAATCCCGCAAACAGTTCTTCTACACTTTGTATACTATCCTTTTTCTTAGTTGTATCAGCTTCTTCTTTGCTATCAATATCTTTTTCAGGCTGTTTTGCTTTGGTTTCAATCCTTAAGCTATCTTTTTTGGTGAGTAGGGGAAAAGCTCCCATTCGGCTGGAGATGTTTTTGGAAAATGCTTCCACCTTTTTTAGGTTATCCTCTCCCAACGAGTCGATATCTTTAATCAAGCGGGTAACATTCTTCATTTTGTTGGTGGTTATGTTCCCGTCCTCTTCCAAATCTTGGTTATTAAGTTCAGAGACATCAATATTGATGGTGTAGGTCTCAAACTTGGATTTTGCGAAAGGATGTTTTCTTCGGTCCTTATTGGCCTTAGGTTTTAGTTCTTCGTAGTAGTTGCCATCCTTAAGCACCAATTGGATAATATCCGAATCCTCACTGCTTATCAATTCTCCTCCCTTGGCTTTTATCACTGTATTATTGACACCCTGTTTTGTTTTTTTATGGATGATGACATTCTCTAAGAACCTATCCTGCTCACCATACTTGCGGTCCACCTTAATGTTCATGCCTTCCCCGGTTCCTTCAAAATCACTGAACACCCCTTCGGTAATGGCAGCGGCGGGTTTTACTTTGGCAATGTTTCTTCTTAGATTAAAGGTCTTTTGTTCGGATTTTGGGATAACATTGTTCGCAAAAAAGAAGGTCACCCCACCTAGAAGAATTACGAATATGATCAGGCTTCTCATGGCACGTTGCAATGAAATGCCTGAAGCTTTCATAGCTGCGAACTCATAGTTTTCCGCAAAAGTACCAAAGGTGAGAATGGAAGAAAGTAAAACGGTCAGGGGAAGAACCTTGTCTACCAGACTGGGCATATAGTAAAAAAGGAACTTGCCAATAATGACCAATCCCAATCCTTTTCCCGCCAAATCATCGATAAAGAGCCATATTCCTTGGAAAATGAATATGACCATCAGAATAAGGAAGGAACTGAAGAAATTATAAAGGAATCTCGATAAAATATATCGGTCAAGAATTTTTAAATCCAATGCCTAGTTTCTTATGATATAATACCCCTCGTCTTCGTACTTTTTCTCGTCAAAGGTAAACAAGGTATTGGATAAGGCCTGATTGGTTTTAAAAGAATTAACGGTTATCGTGGTTTTGGTCCCGTTGCTACCTGTTTCAATCAGTTTATAGATATGCTTGGTTTCCGCATCAATTCCCAATAGTATCGAGGTAATTTGAGAATTGGTATCAATAGGGATAAGTTTTACATATTGAATTTTTCTTCCCTGTACATCTTGAAGAATGTCCCATTGATAGGTGTGCCCTTCTCTATAGAATGTAAGCATTTTGGAAGGAGTGATTGTATTCTCATCATCAGATTTATCTTCAATGGTCACTTCTTCATTATCTGGAACAACAGTATATACTTTTTTACCATCGTACAGTTGTTTGGAACCAAAGAGGTCAACCAGATATTTGTCACCCATTAGAGTGGCATTACCTCGAGTTTCACTTTTGGTATTGGCCTCGGTGTTTTCTAGGCTGTACTTAAAATCCACAAAAATATTATCATAATTGGTGACCTTATCGTAAACTTCATTCAGCAGCGCTTTTGCTTTAGGAGAATTCTGGGAAAACCCAGAAAATCCAATAGTTAGAATAAAAACGGCGAAAAGTATTTTTTTGAACATGGTGTGTTTATTTTTTTTCGTTTTCCAATAATTGTTCCAAGGAATAAATATCCGGAACCAGCACTTGACGTGCTTTGCTACCTTCAAAAGGACCTACAATGCCTGCTGCTTCCAACTGGTCAATGATTCTGCCTGCCCTGTTATATCCCAATTTCAATTTTCGTTGTATCAAGGATGCCGAACCCTGCTGCGCTGTTACTATAACTTCAGCAGCTTCTCGGAACATAGCATCCCTATCTGCAATATCATAATCAATCCCCGTGCCAGAATCTTCCCCTACATATTCGGGTAGGAGATGAGCCTCAGGATAGGCGCGTTGGGACCCAATGTACTCTGTAATCTTGGCCACTTCGGGGGTATCTACAAAGGCACATTGTAATCGTGTCACATCGTTTCCTTGAGTGAATAGCATATCTCCTCGTCCAATCAATTGGTCGGCCCCTTGCGCATCCAAAATAGTTCTGGAATCGATTTTTGAGGTAACCCTAAAAGCAAGCCTTGCCGGGAAGTTTGCTTTGATGATTCCGGTTATTACATTTACCGATGGACGTTGGGTGGCAATAATCAAATGTATTCCAATAGCTCTGGCTAATTGCGCTAAGCGGGCGATTGGAGTTTCCACTTCCTTACCGGCGGTCATAATGAGGTCGGCAAATTCGTCAATGACCAAAACGATATAGGGTAAAAACTTGTGCCCATCATTTGGATTAAGTTTTCGAGCCTTGAATTTGGTATTGTACTCCTTAATGTTTCTCACCATGGCCGTCTTCAGAAGCTCATAACGATTATCCATCTCAATACACAAGGAATTCAAGGTGTTGATTACCTTGGTTGTATCTGTAATAATGGCTTCCTCAGAATCAGGGAGTTTTGCCAAAAAGTGTCGCTCAATTTTATTGTAAAGTGTAAGTTCCACCTTTTTTGGATCAACCAAAATAAATTTGACCTCAGCCGGGTGTCTTTTATAAAGTAGGGAGGTAATTACGGCGTTGAGTCCCACAGATTTACCCTGTCCTGTAGCACCGGCCATTAGCATGTGGGGCATTTTTGCCAAATCCACCACAAAGGTCTCGTTGCTTATTGTTTTTCCAAAAGCAATGGGAAGTTCCATTTCGGCTTTTTGAAATTTGCTTGACGCGATGACCGACCTCATGGAAACGACAGTCGCATTTTTATTTGGTACCTCAATCCCAATGGTTCCCTTACCAGGTATAGGAGCAATGATACGAATGCCCAAGGCGGCAAGGGAAAGCGCAATATCATCTTCCAAATTCTTTATTTTGGAGATTCGGATTCCAGCCTCAGGAACTATTTCGTATAATGTTACCGTAGGCCCAATGGTTGCCTTGATTTGGGCAATACCAATCTTGTAGTTCTTTAGGGTGCTTACAATCTTATTTTTGTTTTCCTCAAGTTCCTCTTGATTGATGGTAATTCCGCCCGAGACACCATGTGGATCCAGAAGGTCCAATGGTGGAAATTTGTACTGACTCAACTCAAGCTTTGGGTCAAACTCGCCAAAGTCCTTGACCAGCTTTTCCGATTTTATGTCTTTTTCCTCTTTTTCTTCAACTACCTTCTCTACCTTTAGTCCTATATCGACTATTTCTTCTTCTTTCTCTGGTAGGTTTACATCCAACCCAGCTTCTTTTATAACAGGGGGAATATCCTTTTTATGGGTGTAAGTATCTATTTTTTCCGTTTCGGTATCTTCCATGCTCAGTTCAATGCTGTTGTCACCAGCAGCTAATGTGGCCATGGCCGGGGTTTTCTTCTTAGTGTTTGATTTAATGGAATTGCGCTGTGTGCGGAAAAAGTTGGCAAATCCTTCCGGGGTAAAATTGAAAAGTCGTACCAGAATTACCATCAAAACAAAGACAAGAATCAGGAATATACCAATCTTACCTACATAATCTTGAAGAAAGTCATTCATCTCAAACCCGATGGACCCTCCCAACAAAGGTTGTTCATAAGCAAAGAATCCCAATGCTATTGAGACCCAAATAATACCTAAAATACCCCAAATCCATTTTGAGATAAGCCCTTTACGGTTCAACCCTAAAAAAAGGTACAAACCGGTTATGGCCAAAAGCAAGGGAAAGGCAAATGAGGCCAATCCAAATCCCTTATACATGAAAAAGTGGCTTACAGCAGCTCCGAACTTATTAAGGAGATTGCTTGCCTCTGCATTTCTATCCTTAAACTCGGAGAGAAGGCTTTGATCTTCCTGCCAAGTGAAATAATAGGACATGAATGAAAAAAAGAGGGCAATACTCAACACTATCAACAGACTTCCCAAAATGATTTTGTTCTGTTTGGACAGTGCAAATGATATCTTCTTTTTTGAGGTTGAAGATTTTGATTTTGTTCTCTTTTTGGCCATTAAAAAACTTAGATAATGGGGCTAATTTACAAATTTACGTTTCCAGTAGTGCTTCCGGATGTAGTTTAGAACAGTTTAGGTAAATAGATAATGAATCCTACAATACTGGCCAATATGGATACAATCATAACGGCTCCAGCTGAAATATCTTTTATGAACCCAATTTTTTCGTGATGTTCTGGTTGAACATAATCCGCCAGCTTCTCAATTGCAGTGTTGACCCCTTCAATTCCCATTACCAGACCTATTGCTATTAGTTGGATTAACCATTCCGTTGGTGAAATATTAAAGTAAAATCCAGCGGCAGTTACACAAAGAGCAATAACAAACTGTATTTTGATGCTTGCTTCGGTCTTTAGTAAAAGAAACATACCTTTTAGGGCAAAGCCAACACTTTTTATCCTATTGGCCAGAAAAGATTCCTTAGGCATTATTGAGAGCTTCCAGTGCCGCTTGGTAGTTGGGTTCATCGGCGGTTTCGGAAACTTGCTCTGTGTATTTCACAGTACCTTCTTTGTCAAGCACAACTACGGCTCTTGAATGAAGGGTTTCAAATGCACTATCAGCAAATTCAACTCCATAATCCTTACCAAATTGCCCTGTTTTGTAATCTGAAAGCATTTCCACATTTTCAATTCCCTCTGCACCGCAGAATCTCGCTTGGGCAAAAGGAAGGTCTTTGGAAATACAGAGAACCTTGGTGTTTTCCAAACCAGCTGCCTCCTTGTTGAATTCTCTGATGGATTTTGCACAGGTTCCGGTATCCACACTTGGGAAAATATTGAGTACCACTTTTGAGCCTTTATAATCTTCCAAAGAGGAATTGGACAAATCTGATTTGGTCAATGTAAAACCTGGAGCTTTATTTCCTGAATTTGGCAGTTCGCCTACAGTTGTAGCCGGATTTCCACCTAAAGTTATTGAAGCCATAACGTGTTTTTTAGTTTGGTGTGAAGGTAAAAATATTAGCTCTGAAGAACTAAGTTCTTTTCGAAATTTTAATAACAAACAACAATTTGATTTAGGCTGCGGTTGATGTGGTGAGTTGCTTGATTTTTATTTTGAATGCTGCAAACAACAGAGTCATAAACGGACTTAGCCAATTGAAAATGGCGTAGAAAAAGTATTCGCCCACACTAACTCCCAAAACACCGCTGTGATAAGCGCCGCAGGTATTCCAAGGTACAAGAACGGAGGTCACGGTACCCGAATCCTCCAATGTTCGGCTTAAATTTTCAGGTGCGAGCCCTCTTTCTTCGTATGCTTTGGAAAACATTTTGCCTGGAACAACCAAAGCCAAATATTGATCTGAAGCAGTTACATTTAAGGCTAGGCAACTACCCACAGTACTTGCAAATAGTCCAAAGGTGGTTTTTGCCATGCTCAAAAGCGATTTGGTAATACGCTGAAGCGCACCAATGCCATCCATAATACCACCAAAGACCATAGCGCAGATAATCAACCAAATAGTGCCCAACATTCCTTTCATGCCTTTAGCTGAAAACAAATCATTTAACTCCGGATTATCGGTCGCAATGGATGTCTCAACGGTAATCGCATTTAACATGCCCTTATAACCCGTCTCAAAATTTAGTTGTTCACCGCCCCCTAATTTACTTACGATTTCTGGCTGAAAGATAAGGGCAAAAACACCACCGAGTAAGGTCCCTATCAACAGAGCGGCTAGGGGAGGAGTCTTTTTTACAATTAGAAAAATGACCACAATTGGCACAATGAAAAGCCATCCATTGACATTAAAAGCCGAATCAATAGTGCCCAGAATGGCATCTGTATCCGCGACACCAGAAGTGTTTATGGTGAAACCTAATATGATGAAGACAATCAACGTAATGGAAACCGTGGGAATGGTGGTCCACGCCATATAGCGAATATGAGAGAACAAATCACCACCTGCCATAGCTGGAGCCAAATTTGTGGTGTCACTCAAAGGGGACATCTTATCTCCAAAATATGCTCCAGAGAGTACGGCTCCTGCGGTCATACCTAAGGATATTCCCAGAGCCTCCCCAATTCCAATCAAAGCAATTCCAACAGTAGCCGCGGTTGTCCAACTGCTTCCAGTAGCAATGGAAATAATGGCGCAAATAATAACACAAGCGGCCAAGAAAATGGTTGGATTTAGTATTTGGAGACCATAGTAAATCATGGCTGGAATTATTCCACTTACCAACCATGTGCCTGACAAAGCCCCTACCATTAAAAGGATTAGAAGCGCACCTGTTGTTGATTTAACATTTTCGGCCACTTCTGCAATCATCTGTTTGTAAGATACTTTGTTGAAAAAACCGACTATAGCGGCAATAGCACCACCCAAAAGGAGAATAAATTGATTGGAACCACTAAGCGCATCATCTCCAAACACATAAACGTTATAAGCTAGCATTGCCACCAGTGCGAAGACAGGAATCAATGCTTCCCATATATTCAGTTCCCTATTTTCAATAACTTTTTCGTTCTGTCTATATTTGGCTTTCTTCTTTTTCTCCGACATGGATATGGGTTTGGTTTGGAGTAATATTACGATTTTGAATCAGCTTCTCCAAAATTGCTTACGCTCCTTTCAATTATTAAAAAGCGTTAAAAACCTCTCAATAGGATGTTAAACTTAAAATCCCAAGAGCATTTAATCGTTACTTTCAAATACCATCAATCAAAAAACAAACAGCATGAATTCACGAATGCGTGTGATTCTCACCGCAACGGCTACGGTAATAGGAGCCCTATCCCTGATACTTTACACAACACTTTCTAGAGATGTACTATTCGACAAAGTAAGCTATTGTACCTCTTCCTCGGGTACCCTTTTGTTAAGTGGAATGGCCGTATTGCTTTCTTCCGTAGTATCTGGATTTTTAGCTTCGCTTATCGTGGTACGCGACAATAATTGGCCCCATATTTTGATTTCCTTCTTCATAGTAGGTAAAATGTGCTTTGTTGTGCTTTGTGGAGAATTTAGTGGCCCCTTCTGGTTTGAAACGGGTCAACATCTCTCGCTTTTGGCAGGACTTTGGATAGGTTCTTTTGGTGCTTCAAAATTCCCTTTAGCTCCAATGTAAAAGTCAGGTAGTTTCCCAAAAAACATTCGTATTTTTACATCCGTTTTTGTAAAAGATTTTTCTAAACTTTTTAGCCTTTCTTTATGAGTCAATATGATGTGGCCGTTATCGGTTCTGGTCCAGGAGGATATGTAGCAGCAATTCGTTGTGCCCAGTTGGGAATGAAAACTGCAATTATTGAAAAATACCCCACATTGGGCGGTACCTGCTTGAATGTAGGGTGCATCCCGTCAAAAGCACTTTTGGATTCTTCACATCATTACGAAGATGCTGTAAAACACTTTGAAGAGCATGGCATCGATATTCCTGGCGAAGTAAAAGTCAATCTTAAACAAATGATTGCCCGTAAAGATGGGGTGGTGGAGCAAACTACGAAGGGCATTGTATTCCTCATGGATAAAAATAAAATTGATGTCTATGAAGGATTGGGAAGTTTTAAGGATGCGACGCACATTGATGTTGCCAAGAATGATGGTAGTGTAGAAACCATCGAGGCCAAGAATATCATAATTGCTACAGGTTCAAAACCATCTACACTTCCTTTTATTTCGATTGATAAGGAAAGAATCATTACTTCCACAGAAGCTTTAAAACTGAAAGAAGTACCTAAACACATGATTGTGATTGGCGGGGGTGTCATTGGATTGGAATTGGGACAGGTATACAAAAGGTTAGGCGCAGAGGTCAGTGTGGTTGAGTATATGGACCGCATTATTCCAGGAATGGATGGAGCACTTTCCAAGGAATTGATGAAGGTGATGAAAAAACAGAAAGTAAAATTCCATCTTTCGCACAAAGTAAAATCTGTTGAACGTGTTGGTGATGAGGTAGTTGTAAAAGCAGACGACAAGAAGGGGCAAGAAGTGGAATTCAAAGGAGATTACTGCCTGGTTTCAGTGGGTCGCCGTCCTTATACCGATGGTCTTAATGCCGAAGCTGCTGGAGTCCAGTTGGATGAACGGGGGAGGGTAGTGGTCAATGATCATTTACAGACCACTGCTTCCAATATTTATGCTATCGGTGATGTAATTCGCGGTGCCATGCTTGCGCATAAAGCAGAAGAGGAGGGTACCCTGGTTGCAGAGATTTTAGCAGGTCAAAAACCCCACATTGACTATAATTTAATTCCTGGAGTAGTATATACTTGGCCTGAAGTAGCCGCCGTAGGAAAAACGGAAGAGGAACTAAAAGAAGCGGGCATTGAATACAAGGTAGGTCAGTTTCCAATGCGGGCCTTAGGTCGTTCCCGAGCCAGTATGGATACCGATGGTTTTGTGAAAATTCTGGCTGACAAATCTACGGATGAAGTGCTTGGTGTTCATATGATTGGTGCCCGCTGTGCGGACTTAATAACAGAAGCGGTAACTGCCATGGAATTTAGGGCATCTGCTGAGGATATGGCACGTATGAGCCATGCACACCCTACCTATGCCGAGGCAGTAAAAGAGGCGGCTTTAGCAGCCACAGAGGATAGACCCATACACATCTAGGAAACAGACAATACTCGATTAATAGGAAGGTTAATAGCCTTTTTAAGTATGACACGTTTGTTGGTAACTCCCCAAATGGTGGTTTCTACTTGTTTTATGCCTTCATCATCCTTGAATAGGATTCGAACCTTTTGACGCTCAAGATTGCCTAAACGCATGGCCTTGAATAAGCTGGTGCATCGTTGGCTTCGCTCTTGTTTTACGTTGAGTACATCTTCCTTTGGGAAGTTTAGGAAAGGAACATTTTCTTTATCTATAATTATGATGTTGGGATTCTTCATGGTGTTATGTTTTTAAATGAATTAGTGCTGATTCAAATTTTAATATCCTATTTGATGAGGGTTACGTCCGGAAAGGCGGCCTTGTAGCCAAACCAAAAAGCGTTGAAGGAATGGAAGCGTTCCAAAATCTTTCCATCGGGTCCTTCCAAGCTGTTTTCCTTGACAGTCCATTTGTTGCCCTTAGAATCTTTGGCAGTACGGTTTCCATCATACTCCAAGAATTCAATAGTGTTGGTTTTAAAGACCCTATGGGCACCAGATTTATCAGTAAAAACAGTAAAAGGAGTCTTGCCAATGCTATTTTTATAAATAGGCTTGCGTTTAAGGAAACGACTACTTATCGCCAAGTTCTCATCAGGGTCTTCGGGCAAGCGAATGACCAAAATCTCGTCTTTGTTTTTTAAGCTTTTGTCTATTTCAGGAACGGTGAACATTAAATCATCAGTGGCGAAATAATCGCGATAAGCCACACCTTCACGATAATCCCTTCTGTGCCCAGTATCCAAGGAAAGCACCTTGGTATCAGGGTGTCTTTTTTTCCATTCTCCCCAAGTTGTGGTTACAACGCTCAAATAGTCCAGTCGAATTCCTTTTCCAACCAAAGGCCCAATAACAGGCTCACCTTCCAGAGTACTCCACAGCGATTGGGTAGCCTTATCATACATTAGTTTGTTGGAACGATATAAAAAACCGCTTGTTCCCATTTGATGGTTTACCCCATTATGCTCGGTTTTATACAAAACAACCGTACCGCATAAAGTACAGTACACTCCTGCAACAGGGATACCACCCACTTCATCCACAAACATTTCGTGCCAGGCCAGTATTTGTTTGGGATATGCTCTGGCATCTCCATTCACTTCAATACCAAAGACGATCGCGCTATCCTTGAGATAGGTTGCTTCCAAAGGACGAATCATTTTAGGACTGCGCAGCGGGGGGATTCCATCTTGTAGAACTCCACCCCAACGTACTTCATCCAAGCGGATAGTGGATTGTTGACTTCTATTCAAAAAATACTTGCCAAACTTGGGGTCGATTAATCGATGCAGTTTGGATTTGTATTCAAAATACTCTGCAGGATATGCAGCTTCTTTCTTCCAAATCCATTGAAACCATTTATCGTAATCCAATCCAAATTTCTTTCCTGTTTTTTGCTGTAATATTTGCAATAGCTTGTTGGAGTGCCTTTTTGAACGTGCAAAATAAGTAGCTTCCAAAAGCATGATTTCATAACCTTCTTGCCAATTCTCCTCAATATATTTTAGGGCTCGTGCTGTCAGATACGGGTCATCTTCACGTAAAAGATCTAAAAAGAATTGTGCTGTATCATCTTTTTCAACTATTCTATTTCCTGTTGGACCTACTGGGAAATTTATGGCTAGTAAAGAGGAAAATGTTAAAACAAGGGAAATAAAAAAAAAGAGTTTCTTCTTTATCTTGGGTATTACGAGCATTATGTTTTTTCATAATGGGTCGCTCCAATTTACGTTCACTAAAGCTTTTAACTAATTTTTGTGAAAGAAGAGTTGTACAATTAGTTCTTGGCAATTCCGAAAACACGGATTAAAAAAACTCGAATTTTAATTGCAACTTCCTTTAAAACAGGAGTCGCAACCTTATACAATTCCAGGGATTGCATTTTAATTACCTGTACTAAATAGCCAATGTTGGCTTTTATTTGCGCCTCATGGGTTTTGTACCTCAAGGATAGAAATGTACAGATGAACATAAAGGCCAATGCACCTGGAATAACTATAGCAGGTGAAAGGGAGTGGTTAAAAAAGCGATACAATCCCATTCCTGTGAAGCTACCATACAGAATGATAAAATGAATCACATAGATAGTCAATGTGCTAGCACCAATTTTCAAAATGGTTGCATTGCTCATAAATCTTCGCAAAATCATGAAAATCGCAAAAACGACAAACACATCGCCTAAGCGAATGAACAGGTAGTTGTTTTGTTCAATAAGTGCAAAAAGCCCGATTGAGGTTGTTTCATGCAACCAAATAAGACCTTTGGAGGAATAGAAAATCAATAGGAGACCTAAAGCCCCGGAAATTGTAATAGCCGAAAGATATAGATGTTTGAAGTTTTTATATCTGGTAAAAAGAACTGACAGAAATCCACCAATAGTAGCATAGCCCAACCAAGGTATAATGGTAAATACCGAACCATTTGCCTTAGTAAAATAGTTAGCGACGGCATTCGGCAAAAACGAAAAAGACCATTGTTTGTATATCGGCTCAAACGTAAAAAGCAGTAAGGTTACTCCAAGTAAAAGCGTAGGGAACAATATTTTGGATTTATTGGCACTGAACAAATACAGACCAATGACTGACAATATGGATAAGCCTATACAATGTAGTACATCGACTAAATAAAATGAATCGTAAATGTTGCCGCTAAGCAGACCAAAGAGATTCATACGAAGAAGGTAGCCTATAAGTAAAAGTTGCAACCCTCTTCGAATTCCTTTTTTTACTCGAGGATTTGCCATTCCGATTTCGGGAACTCGAATCAGCAAATAAGTAAAAATGAAACCAGATACAGTAAAAAAGACTGGGGCCGTTATTCCTCTAAAGTACTTCCATGTGGTGAAAGCTAGATTATTTTCGTCCCTAAATACAGGGTCAAGCAGTCCATCAATAAAGTGTCCTTGGAGCATCATCAAGATGGCCCAAGCCCTCATGGCATCAATGAAGAATAATCTGTTAGTTTTGGTATTCATGTCAAAAGGCTACCCTATATACTTGCTTTACAGCAGTTTTGGATGTTTGGCACGCCAAAATTAGATAAAATACGTTCATCTTTTAACGCTTTACGGTATTTTAGCGAAACAATCAAAGAATTATTGTTATGGCTGAGATTTTAGCATTCGCGGGAAGCAATTCCTCAACTTCTATCAATTATGAATTGGTCAAGTATACGGTTTCTTTAATTGATAATCACAACGTACAGACTCTGGATATGTCTAGATATCCCTTTCCCATGTACTCGGCCGATGAGGAAAAGAAAAAGGGATTTTCCAATTCCCTAATAGAGTTTAAGGGGTATTTGCAACAATCCCAAGGTCTAATTCTTTCGGTGAATGAGCATAATGGGAACCCATCCGGATATTTCAAAAATCTGCTGGATTGGCTTTCCCGATTGGAGAGAAAATTTCTAGAGGACACCCTGGTTTTTCTAATGTCAGCGTCCACCGGAAAGGGTGGTGGAAAAGGAGCTTTAGAAGTAATAAATACGATTTTACCGCGATTCGGAGCTGAGATTGCTTCTACATTTTCCTTACCATCTTTTGGTGAAACTTTTGCAGCGGGCGAAATTTCAGATGCGGCACTTAGGGAGCAGCATGCTGCCGCTCTTCAGACTTTTCTTCAAAAACTAAACTAAAGCTCTTGCCCAGAACATCACGTTCATTTCCTATAGCTGATAGTCGAAAATTCAAGGATGCCATTCTAGAATGGACTCGAAGCTACGAAAAAGTGGTGTGGCTTGACAGCAACGGACATTCTGATAAGTATAGCTCAATCAATGCTGTTGTTGCTTTATCAAGACAGACCAATAGGTCTGATTTTGAAACTGATAGCATCGATGAAGCACAAGAATTCATCGACAAGGAGAAGGATTGGTTGTTTGGATTCATAACCTATGATTTTAAAAATAAACTCGAATCCTTGCAATCCAATAATTCTGACCATCTTGATTTTCCGGAACTATATTTTTTCTGCCCTGAGAAAATCATCTTTGTGAAAGAGAATGAAGCTGAATTTAGTTATCAGGAAAGCTGTGAAAATGAAATTGAAGATAATTTTTTGAATCTCGTAGGAGAAATAAGAGCAAAACCTAATTTCCTTTCCGAAGGAATCCGTATCCAAATGCGTATTCATAAGGATGCCTATTTTGAAAAGGTAAACAGTATGTTGGCTCATATTCATCGCGGGGATATTTACGAAGCCAACTTCTGCCAAGAGTTTTACTCCACCGAAAGTATTATCGACCCGTGGTCCACGTATCGGAATTTGAACCAGATTTCCCAACCACCCTTTGCTACTTTTTTGCGCTTACATAACAAGTATCTGCTTTGTGCTTCGCCAGAACGATATCTTAAACTAAAAAAGGGAAGCATAGTTTCCCAACCCATAAAAGGTACGGCTAAACGGGACTCAGATCGAGAAAAGGACCAAATGCTGAAGATAGAGTTGGCACAAAATCCAAAGGAACGGGCCGAAAACATTATGATTACCGATTTGGTGCGCAACGATTTGTCCAAAAGTGCTTTAAAGGGAAGCGTCAATGTAGATGAGCTCTGTAAGGTCTATACCTATAAACAGGTGCATCAAATGGTGTCCACGGTTACCGCTGAAGTATCTGAAATAACTCCCTCAACGGAAATAATCAAACAAACTTTCCCTATGGGAAGCATGACCGGGGCTCCAAAGGTGTCTGCCATGAAATTGATTGAAGATTTGGAAGAAAGCAAAAGGGGATTGTATAGTGGCACGGTTGGGTACTTTGGACCTAATGGGGATTTTGATTTCAATGTGGTAATTCGAAGCATACTGTACAATGCCTCAAAAAAATATGTTTCCTATTCCGTTGGTAGTGCCATTACGGCTCAATCCATTCCTGAAAAGGAATATGAAGAATGCTTGATAAAAGCCAAGGCCATGCGAAGTGTATTGGAAGGTGAAAACAGTTAATGTGTACATTTGAGTCGTGCTTGAAAAGTTTCAACGACATATAGAAGTCAATTTTCCTATTGTAAATAAAAAGAATCTCCTAATAGCTTGTAGTGGAGGTTTGGATAGCGTGGTTTTGACACATTTATGTGTGCAATGCAATCTCAATATTACTCTGGCTCACTGTAATTTTAAACTGCGTGGTGCGGAAAGTGATGGGGATGAAATTTTCGTAAAGCAATTAGCGGAGGAACTAAATGTGGAATATGTCTCAGTCGTTTTTGATACTCTTAAGGAGGTAACTGAACACGGAGGTTCTGTTCAAATGGTAGCGAGGAAATTGCGGTATGAATGGTTCGAAACCGTTTTGGATGAACGAAAATTGGATTATATACTTACGGCCCATCATGCGGATGATGCACTGGAAACATTCATTATAAACCTTTCAAGAGTTACGGGTATCGATGGACTTTCTGGAATTCCAGAATCCAATGGAAAAATTTTACGACCTCTTCTTCCGTTTTCCCGACAAAAGATTTTAGAATATGCCAAAAGTAAAAGACTAAAATGGCGGGAGGACAGCAGTAATTCTGATTCAAAATATCTCAGGAACAAAATCCGGATGGACATTACCCCCAAACTGAAGGAGTTGCACCCAACGTTTCTGAATAACTTTTTGATGACACAAACTTTTTTATCCCAATCCAAAACTGTTTTGGAAAATAGGATTAAAGAAGTCAAAGAAAAAGTCTTTAAGGAAAAGGGCGATACCGTCAAGGTAAGGATAGCAGATTTGAAAGCTTTGCAACCTTTGGAAATGTATTTGTATGGCTTGTTCAAGGGTTACGGATTTACCGAATGGGATGATGTAAAATCGTTGCTCGATGCAATGAGTGGAAAAGAGATTCATTCAAATACCCATAGATTGTTGAAAGACCGGGATTTCCTTTTACTTCGACCTAAACAAGAAAAACCTGAGGCAATCTTCTTTATTGATGAAAACAAAGAAAGGATAGAAGCTCCTATTCCCTTACATATAGAAACCACTGCAGAATTTGAAAAATTGGATGGAAGCATCGTTTTTTTGGATAAAGAAAAGTTAAACTATCCCTTAACGTTAAGAAAGTGGAAAAAGGGCGACTATTTTTATCCACTGGGAATGCAGGGGAAAAAGAAATTGTCCAAATTTTTTAAGGATGAAAAAATGGATGTTTTTTCCAAAGAAGCCCAGTGGTTGCTCTGTTCTGGAGAAGAAATTGTTTGGGTTATAGGAAAACGGGCAGATGAACGTTTTAAAATAGATGGGAATACAACCCAGATTGTAAAGATTACATATTTGATATGAGGTTATTGATTAGCATATTGTTTTTATTGATTGGAAACATCTTTTCAACCTACGGTCAATTGGATGAAAATCCGGCGACTTGGAGCCATGAGGTGAACAAGGTTTCGGATTTGGAATATGAGTTGATATTTAAAGGGAAAATAGCAGAGGGTTGGCATGTATACTCCCAGTACACGGCAGAAGGAGGTTCTCTGCCAAGTGAGTTTACCTTTGAAAAGGCTGGTGAAGACTATGTGTTGATTGGAAAAACCACCGAGAGCGAAACCATAAAAGAATATAGTGACATTTTTGAAGTAGAAGAAACCTTCTTCAAGAAGGAAGCCATTTTTACCCAAAAAATCAAATTACTCAATCCCGATGTAAATCAGATTACTGTCAATTTGTTTTATCAGATATGCCAAGAAGTCTGCATTCCAATGGATGAGTTTTTTCAGATATCCTTGGATGGAAGTGCCTTTGTGGCAACTGAAAAAGAAATTGATGAAAATAGCTTGGCTTTGGGCTCCTCACTTAAGTTGGATTTAAAAAATACAGAACTACTTGCCCAAAATGAGTTGGGAAATTCAAGTAAAAGTTCCAACCTCTGGATGATATTTGGACTTGGATTTTTGGGAGGATTGATTGCTTTGTTAACGCCATGCGTTTTTCCCATGATTCCTCTTACGGTTTCATTTTTCACAAAAAAATCAAAGAAAAGGGCGAAAGGAATCATGGATGCGGTACTATATGGTTTCTTCATTGTTTTGATATATTTTCTATTGAGTCTCCCTTTTCATCTTTTCGATTCGGTGGACTCACAGATTTTGAACACAATAGCCACCAATATTTGGCTCAATGTCTTTTTCTTCGTCATATTTGTCTTTTTTGCCTTTTCATTTTTTGGGTACTACGAGTTGACATTACCCAGTTCATGGGCCAATAAGATGGATGAAGCATCTTTTAAAGTAGGTGGTGGTTTAGGAATCTTTTTTATGGCCTTGACCCTAGCTATTGTCTCTTTTTCTTGTACAGGTCCAATTTTGGGAGGTCTTTTGGGGAGTACTACCTTGGCCGAAGGTAATGTGGCCATCAATCTTTCCGCAGGAATGGTTGGATTCGGTTTGGCACTGGCTCTTCCTTTCACCTTGTTTGCTTTGTTCCCAGCCTGGTTGAATTCGCTTCCAAAATCTGGGGGATGGATGACCACAGTAAAGGTTGTCTTGGGCTTTTTGGAATTGGCTTTGGCTTTCAAATTTTTATCCAATGCGGATTTGGTTGGAAATTGGGGGCTGTTAAAGCGTGAGATTTTCCTGGGAATATGGATTTTGTTATTTGTACTTCTTGCCTTATATCTTTTCGGGGTATTTAGATTTCCACATGATGACCCAAAACAGAAATTGTCCCCGACACGCAAAATAGTTGGTCTTGTTTCCTTAGCTTTTTCAGTATACTTGATTTTGGGGCTTTCTGGTAAGGTGAACTTAAGATTATTGAGCGGATTCCCTCCACCTGATTTTTATACGGTTCAACAAACGGATAGTGATTGCCCCTTAGGCCTGGATTGTTTTAAGGATTTTGATGAAGGAGTGGCCTATGCAAAAGCTGAGAACAAACCCATTCTTTTGGATTTTACGGGATGGGCATGCGTTAATTGCAGAAAAATGGAGGAAAATGTTTGGAGTCAGGCAAGTATCTACCAAATGCTTAAAGAGGAGTACGTTCTGATATCCCTTTATGTGGATGATAGAAAGGAACTTCCAGTCGACCAGCAATTTGATTTTAAATATGATTCAGGTAGAGTAAAAACTATTGAGACGATAGGGCAAAAATGGGGAACTTTTCAAACCATAAACTTCAATGCCGCTTCGCAACCGTATTACGTTCTTTTATCTCCTAACTTGGAAGTACTTAGTGAAGCTGTGCAGTACGTTGATGCTGAGGTGTATGAGGAATGGCTCAAATCAGGTTTGAATAACTATGAGCTGTCAATGAACCAATAAAAGGCTTATTCGTTTCAGATTCCTTTAAAAAAATGTAACTTCGGTCAGCTAAATAACTTAACCGAAGGCATCGTGAAAACTTTTAAGAAAGTACTTTGGGTACTTGGTATTCTGTTGGTTCTCATAGTTTTGGGGGCTACATTTTTCATTAATTCTTTAAAACCTGACTATAGCGGTCAAAAACCCTTAAAGGGCTTAAGCGGCGACGTTACGGTATATTACGATTCATACGGTATTCCCCATATTTACTCAGAAAAGGAAGAGGATGCTTTTAGGGCGTTGGGATATGTTCATGCCCAAGATCGTTTATGGCAAATGGAGCTGCTCAGAAGAGTTGCCAAAGGAAGACTTTCCGAAGTGTTTGGGCCAGATTTACTGGAGACTGATAAGTTTTTCCTCTCTCTAGGTATTGATGAAAACACCCGAAAAACAGTCAAGGAATTAGATATGAACAGCCGCACAGTTATGCTTTGCAATGCATATCTGGATGGTATAAACGCGTTTATTGAGGATGGTCCTAAACCAGTTGAATTCTATCTTACCGGTCTAGATGTTGAACCATTTACAATAGGGGATATTTATGATGCAGTAGGATATATGGCTTTTAGTTTTGCTCAGGCGCACAAGACAGACCCACTACTTACGGATATATATAATGATTTGGGGCAGGAGTATTTGGACGATATGACCATTTATTCGGATGCCTCTACTGTCTGGATAAAAAACTTTAAAGATAATGCCGTTGACACTGTCTCGAAGGATGTAATGTCGACTGTATCACGAGCACTTAAAAAACTACCTATTCCTCAGTTTGAAGGGAGCAATAGTTGGGTTTTGGGACCGAACAAAACGAAATCGGGCAAAGTCATTTTGGCAAATGACCCGCATATTGGGTTTGCCCAACCTTCGGTTTGGTATGAAGCTCACCTAAGCACCCCCACCTATGAAAAATATGGATATCATTTAGCAGGAGTACCCTTCCCTCTTTTGGGACATGATAGAAACCTAGCTTATGGATTGACCATGTTTCAGAATGATGATCTTGATTTTTACGTTGAGGAAACCAATGCTTCTGACAGCACTTTGTACAAAACAGAAAAGGGTTGGGAAAAATATGAAATTGTAAAAAAGACCATTCTTGTCAAGGATGGAGACCCAGTTTCTTTTGAATATAAAACGACCAGGCATGGACCGGTTTTAAACGGAATTGCAGAACAAGTAAAGGACCAACGGCCAATTGCCATGTCATGGATGTATACCAAATGGGAAAACCGAGTTTTGGATGCACTTTATGGTATTTCTCATGCACAAAACATTGAAGAGTTTAAGAAAGCACTTCCCAAAATTCATGCTCCCGGCCTAAACGTGATGTATGGCGATGTGAAGGGCAATGTGGCCTGGTGGGCCTCCGCTCAGTTATACCAGATGCCGGATAGTACATCAACCAAGTTCTTTTTAGATGGGGTTTCGGGTACCCAGGAACCGGTGCGATATCTTGACTTTTCAGAAAATCCAAGCGCCGTAAACCCACCTTGGAATTATGTTTATTCTGCAAACAATCAACCTGATTCCATTGCCGGGATGCTGTATCCGGGCTACTATCTTCCAGAAAATCGAGCCAAAAGAATAGTTGAATTGTTGGAGCCAAAAGATGATTGGGACAAAGAATCCGTATCAGAAATGATTTTGGATGTAACATCCTCAGTTAATCCCGAGTTGGTGAGGGAATTGATAAAGCTTTTGGATGTTTCCCATCTTCAGCAGGAACAATTGGTTTTGATAGATGAGTTGAGAAAGTGGGATGGAACCTACTCTCTGGACAGCAAAAGTGCTGTTTTGTATCACCGTTGCGAGTATTTTGTGCTAAAAAACACCTTTGAGGACGAGCTTGGAAAAGAAAGATTCGAACAATTCCTTTCAACACATTTAATGAAAAGGCAAATAGCCTGGGGAGCAATAATGAAAGTGGGAAAATGGTGGGACAATGTACTAACGCCCAATATCAAAGAGACACGAAATGACGTTGTATTGAAGTCCTTTGTTGATGCATGGATTTCCTTAAAAACCGATTTGGGACAAAACACAGACGATTGGACATGGGAAAAAGTACATACCCTTGAGCATAAGCATCCCATTGGAGAGGTAGAAAGTTTGCGTAAATATTTTAATGTAGGACCATTTCCGATTGTAGGAACGCGAGAGGTTATCAACAATTTGGCCTTTCCTTATGATAGCACAGGATATTACAAAGTAAACTCAGGTCCCTCTACTCGCCGAATCATAGATTTTTCGGATATTGAAAATAGTTTAAGTATTCTTCCCACAGGTCAGTCTGGAAATCCACTAAGTGAACACTACGACGACCAGGCAGAGATGTTTGTTAATGGAGAGTTTAGAAAAATGATGATGAACAAAGAGGAAATTATGCAAAAAGCACATTCTCAATTAGACTTTAAACCTGTTTCTGAACAGTAAACCAGGTTTTTATCCAAAACAAAAGGTTAGGCCATTTAGTCAAGCTATTCAAATGTAATTTAGGAAGCTTTTTATCTATATTTTCTGATTATCGCTAGTACGTAGGTTTCCTTTTAGTCTATAAATCTCTTGTCTTCAATTCATCTACATGTCTGGTTATCAATTAGTATGGTCCTCGCTATAAAGTAGTATTAAGTAAAAATTAAAAATAAATGATTTATTCTATGTAATTCTTGTTCAAAATTAGTCTTAACTTCCCTATTTTTATGTTTTAAGAATGAACATTAGTTATAAGCTCTATATAAGTTGATTAAATCATTACTTCTCTCCTGTTTTTCTTTGTTCCTAGGATTTCTGGTAGTTGCTCAAAATAACAAAACGGAGGTTATTGAAGGCTATGTTGCTTTTGACGCTGTGGTTGGAATTGAAAACACAGATTTGAGTCAAGGTGTATTATATTTAGAAAAGTACAGGACAATCAATGACAAAAAACAATTTTTTAAATCTTCGGACTTCGAAAAAGGAGATATTTGGTATAAAGGACAACCTTATTACGAAAAACCCCTAAAATACGACGCCCATCACGATCAAATACTTGTTCAAATCCAAAGTCAATCAACTGGACAGCGAGCAACCTTGCAACTATTTAAGAGTGAGATTGACTCATTTAACCTTCTTGAACATCGTTTTATACATTTGAATCCTTCAAAGGAAAATGAAAGTTTAACTGCTGGTTTTTACGAAAGTTTATATCAAAAAGAAGAACTAAGACTATTCGTTAGACATAGTAAAAATAGGGTGCAGTTAAAAGGAAAATCATTTGTTTACTACGAATTTCCAGAATTTAAAAAACAATATTTGCTGTCCTCTAATAAGGAGTTTTATAGTTTGAATTCAAAAAAGGAAATTTTAGAAGCCTTCAAAATAGATAAGAAAGATTTAAATCCAATTTACAAGGAGCTCAAGCGAAAATACAAGGACCAAAACAAATTTATGGTGGAATTAGTAAAGCAAATAGGAAGTATCCCATGAATTATAAATTACACAGAACTTCAAATTACGTTAGGGTACTTCTTTTTACCATTTTTACACTCTGTATATTCAAGACTCATGCACAAGAAAGACTGCCCTCTGTATCTTTAAATACTGAAAACCAGTCAATCGTTACAGTATTTGAAATTTTGCAAGAGCAAACGGGGTTTAAGTTTTATTATGATACCAATTGGTTTGGCGCTGAAGGCATTACCAAGTCCTACACAAATGTTGCTGTTGACGTAGTACTAAAGGATATCCTGAGGGATACTGATATTAACTTTTACATAGACGATGATAACAATGTATTTCTGACAAGAAATAGTTTTGTCTATGATACCTTGCCAGAAAACTTTTTCGGAGAACAAGAAGAATCAGCTGTAATTGAAACTGAAGAAATAGAAACTGACACGGGACCGGTTTTTGAAGATAAGACCAGAAGAGTCAGTGAGAGAGTTGAAACCGTTAGAATAGGAAAAGCGACATCCAATAGAAATCAAAGTGAGGTAAGGTTAACAGGACGAGTAACAGACTTCATTACTGGGAAACCTGTTCCCGATTTATCCATTTTGGTGGATGATGGACAACAGGGGACCTCTACAAACAGTAATGGAGAATACAGTATTAATATAAAGAGGGGAACACATGTCATTAAGGTTAGTGGGCTTGGATACAAGGATAGGGTGAAAAACGCTATCGTTTATAACAGTGGTGTTCTTGATTTTAGTGTTGAAGAGAGTATTGAAGCACTGGATGAAGTTGTAGTTAGTGAGAATGCAAGGCGGAATGTCGAAATCCCGGTAACCGGTTTAGTGAGTTTAGAAATAGAACAAATAAAGACTATTCCCCTTGTGCTAGGAGAGCGGGATATCTTAAAAGCCGCATTAACCTTACCTGGTATATCCAATGCCGGAGAAGGAGCTTCAGGATTTAATGTTAGGGGAGGTAAAACAGACCAAAATTTGGTGTTGTTGGATGACGGGGTTATATATAACCCTTCCCATTTTTTTGGTATTTTCTCTGCACTCAATCCCTTTAGCACAGGTTCGGCAGATATCTATAAGGGCAGTATTCCAGTGCAATTCGGAGGAAGGCTATCTTCTGTATTTGATTTGAAAACAAAAACACCAAACACCGAAAAGTTTTCTGGTGAAGCCGCAATTGGTCCCGTGACCAGCAATTTAGTTTTGGAAGTACCGATAAAAAAAGAAAAAGCTGGACTATTGGTTGGCGGAAGGGGAACCTATTCAGGCTGGATATTACGCTCTTTGGACGATGAACAGCTAAGTGAAAGCGAGGCTTCCTTTTTTGATGTTGTTGCCAAGTATAATCATACCCTTGATGAGAATAATGAGATTAGAGCAACGGGATATTTTAGCCGTGATGCTTTTAGCATTACCTCAGATTCCATTTTTAATTATAGCAATAGATTGGCTTCTTTGAGATGGAATCACAAATTCAATGAGAAAAACACGGGTAGCCTCATACTGACCAACAGTCAATATAGGTTTAATATAGAATTTGATGGAGATTCCAATACAGATTTTGATTTAGGATATATTAATAACGAGAGTGAACTTAGACTCGAATTCAATTATTTGCATAGCAAAGCACATAAATTTAAATATGGGATTTCTGGTAAATTATATCAAATTGATCCAGGGAACGTAGATCCCTTAAATGCAGATTCAGAGGTTACACCCTTATCCATACCAAGAGAAAGAGCAGTGGAATCAGCACTTTTCTTTTCGGACACGTATACGGTAAATGAAAAACTTCTCATAGATGCTGGAGTTAGATTATCATTATATGCTGCCTTGGGGGAAGGTATTCAACGAATTTATGAAGAAAATGCTCCTAGAAATTCGAGTACATTGGTGGAAACTCGGGAATTTGATCAAAACGAGGTTATTGAAACTTACGGAGGGCCTGAATTTAGAATATCGGGACGTTACTTTTTGAATCCAGATTTGTCTTTGAAAGCTAGTTTCAACAATACGTTTCAATACATTCATACGTTGAACAGCAATACCACGGTCTCGCAAACAGATACCTATAAACTTTCAGATTTAAATATTAGGCCTCAACAGGCAAATCAGTTTTCTTTAGGTCTCTTTAAGAATTTTAAAGACAATGAATATGAGTTAAGTATTGAAGGCTTTTACAAGAGACAGAGAAACCTGTTGGATTTTGAAGTCGGGGCGCAATTGTTACTGAATGAAACAGTTGAAGCCGAAGTGCTCCAAGGTGATGGAAGAGCATATGGAGTTGAGTTTCTGTTGAGAAAGAATGAAGGTAGATTAAATGGCTGGTTGGGTTACTCGTATTCCCGCTCTTTTATACGTTTGGATAGTCCATTTAGGGAAGAGAGAGTGAATAACGGAGAGTTTTTTCCAACAAATTTTGATAGACCTCATGATGTTAGTTTAGTGACTAATTATAAGATTACAAACCGCTTGAGCGCGTCGGCCAACTTTGTATACCAAACAGGTCGTCCCGTGACTTTCCCATTAGGTCAATTTGAGTTTGATAACGCTGATTTTGTTTTCTTTAGCGATAGAAATGAATTTCGAATTCCAGATTTTTATAGATTGGATTTGAGCATCAATCTAGAAGGAAACCACAAAATCAAAAAGTTTGCACATAGTTTTTGGAGTCTCTCCATTTATAATGTTCTGGGAAGAAATAATCCGTTTTCAGTATTTTTTGTAACTGAAAATGGGGAGGTAAGGGCTTTACAAAGCTCAATCTTTGCAATTCCGATTCCAACAATTACCTATAACTTTAAATTTTAATTTTGGGTTTATAATGTTGAAGAGATTAAAAAAAAGATTGCCAATTGTTTCCGTTTTATTAACACTTTCAGGTGTTTTCATCCACAGTTGTATAGAACCATTTGATACGGAAGGCATTGTCAATGATTTCGAAAGTGCTTTGGTAATCGAGGCTACGATTACCAATGAATTAAAGCAACACCAAATCAGATTAACGAGAGCATTTGAACTTGAAGCGGATAGTGCTAGGGCTGAGCGTGAAGCGAGTGTAGCGGTTTTTGATGATCAAGGTTCCGCATTTCAATTTTCTGAAATAGAGCCAGGGTTGTACCAGTCCAATCAAGTCTTTCAAGCAGAAGGGTCAAGGAATTACCAATTGTCCATTATGACTTCTGACGGAAGGAATTATACTTCGGACCCAGCTCAACTCACTCAGGAGACCCAAATAGAAAGTGTAGAGGCAGCACGGATTACAGATGACGATGGAAATGAAGGGATGGCCATATTGGTAAATAGCTTCGATCCAACAAACAACAGTAACTTATATCGATATGAATATGAGGAGACTTTTTTAATAATTGCTCCAGATTGGACAGATACGGATTTGGTAAAATCAGTTCCTAATGAACCGGATAACTGTACAGTGGACCTCGTGTTTACAGGTGAGAACGATGAACGTATTTGTTATGGAACAAATGCCTCGAATACAATAATTTTGACCAATACTAACGGCTTGGATGAAGACAGGGTGTCGAGACTTCAAGTCCGCTTCATCAATAGAAATAATTTTATATTATCTCATAGGTATAGCATTCTTGTGCGGCAGTTTGTGCAATCCCCTGCTGCACACACATTCTACACACGTTTACAAGAACTCTCTCAAAGTGATGACCTATTTTCACAAACACAAACAGGACTTTTGGTAGGTAATGTATTCTCAGAGGAAGATGAAGATGAAATTGTTTTGGGTTATTTTGAGGTATCAAGCGTGTCAGAGCAACGCATTTTCTTCAATTATGAAGACTTTTTTCCAGGAGAGGATTTACCGCCCTATGCTATCAACTGTAATAGGTCAGCACCCTCCTTTACACAACCCAGTGAGTTTGGATTTTTTGCAGGTTGTTTATTAAGTGAGTTGGTTGCAGTTGGAGCGGTTGAATATGTAGGACCAAATAATGGCGAGATACCTCCTTTTGGAGACCAGGGCGTCGGTCCTCATATAGTTGTACCTGCTCCATGTGGTGATTGTACACAATTAGGTAGTAACATTAGGCCTTCGTTTTGGGTTGACTAATCAAAGAAGAATGCAAAAAAGAAAACTTACGTTACTAATAATTCTTTTAATGGGTATTGCCTCTAATTCTCTTGCGCAATTGAGATTAAATGAAGGGGGTAATGCGGAGCTGGCCGTAAAGTTCATATCTCTTCCAGAAGAAAATATTTTTTTGCATTTCAACACCAATGTTCTTTTTACAGGGGAGCGGTTTTTTTACTCCTTGTATTGTTTGGATAGAGAAGAAAACAACCCAAGCAACTTAAGTCAGGTTGCTTACGTAGAATTGATTTCGGAAAATGGCATTTCGATAGTGAAACAAAAAGTCCAGTTGGATGGTGGTAGGGGCTATGGGGACTTTTTTATATCCGAAAAACAGTTAACCGGAAGTTATAAGTTACTGGCCTATACGAATTGGATGAAAAACTTTGGTGTTGAATCGTTTTTTGAAACCGATGTTATTATTGTCAATCCGTACCAGGAGGTTCCTGAAAAATATCGAAAGTTGGATAAAGATTCAATTTCTGATGTAGTGCCCAATACAAACAACACCTCAAAAAAAACGGAACCTAAGTCTACTCCTAGCAAGATTACACTAAAGCTGGATAATCAAGTTGTTGGAAAGCGTAAAAAGGTTGCACTAGGTATACAGACAAAGGATTCATCCTTAGTAAACGGAAGCTACTCTTTATCCATATCAAAGAGAAGTGAGTTGTTTCCAAATGATAACAAACCTGTGAAGGAGTATTTAGGGAATAATGGCGATACAGAAGATTCGATAGAAAGACAAGGGTTTTTCTTTGCCTCAAATATGACATCCAATGAGATTTTTTACCTGCCAGAGTTAAGAGGAGAGCTTATTTCTGGACGTGTTGTGAATAGTAATACTGATTTACCTATACCAGAGCGTACCATTGCACTTTCAATTCCTGGAGAAGACTATCTTTTAAAGACAGCTACCACCAATGATCAAGGTCTTTTCTTTATAAATGTTGATGAAAAATATGAAAACTCAACAGCTATTATAGATAATGTAACAGGAGATTGGAGCGACTCCAAACTTTTGTTGGATGATAAGAAGATTTCGTACGATAAGCTTGATTTCATGCCATTTAAGCTAAATATTGGGATGGCGGAGACAATTCGGAGACGTAGCGTGCAAAATCAGATTGCCAATGCATACGCCTATCTGAGATTGGATAATGTTTTAAATCCCTACGTACGAACTCCATTCTACAGGGAAATGGAACGAACCTTTTATCTAGACGATTTTACGCGCTTCAAAACCCTTAGAGAAACATTTGTCGAGATTATTAATCAAGTGGGTATACGTAGAACCCCTAGCGGAAAACGCGTATTTCAGGTCTTTACAGATTTGGCAAGGGAGAAAAGCGGTTTACGACCCATGCTTTTTGTAGATGGTGTATTCATAAGCGAACATGAGAGTTTTATGGATTATGATGCGCGTAAAATAAAGGAAATTAGTTTTTCCAAAGGTTTATATCGTCTAGGTTCAATATCTTTTGATGGAATACTAACGGTTACAACGATTGATGGAGATTTTGCAGAAACATTCTATTCTGGAAACCAATTGAAAATAGAATTGAATATTCCTGAAAGAAATAAGGATTATTTCAAACAAAACTACCATAAAGAGGATATTCAAGATTGGACACATATACCTGATTTTAGAAGACAATTATTATGGATTCCGTTGATGCAGTTGGGAAAAGTGGAGCCTATAGAGTTTTATACGTCCAATATTGAAGGGGTCTATGATATTACTTTACGTGGTTTCACCAAAACAGGGGAACTTATTTCGTCCACAACTACTTTGATGGTCAAGTAACTTAATGTTCCAATTGTAATTTTTTTTCAAGTTTATAGAATAATGGACAAAACAGGAATTGAAGAAACAACAAAGTCCAAGTTGGTTTTTGTTCCTTCTTCACAGTAAAGAGAATGGTTTCAAGAGACTATTCCGAAAATAGTTATATCAACCCAAAACCCTCATTCATCAAAAGAAGGTGACAAACCTTTCCTTCAACCAGTATATTCAGCAGTATTTGAATTTTTAAAATCAAATCATGCTGACAAAAATATACGGAAGTGCGGTTTTTGGTATTGAAGCTATCACAGTTGTTGTAGAGGTAAATGTTGACAAAGGCATTGGATATCATCTGGTGGGTCTTCCAGACAATGCTATCAAAGAAAGTCAATATCGGATAGCAGCCGCACTTAACAATAATGGGTTTAAAATTCCAGGGAAACGTATAACAATCAACATGGCCCCCGCCAATCTTAGGAAAGAAGGTTCAGCTTATGATTTGACCCTTAGTATAGGAATACTTGCAGCATCCAAACAAATTGATGGACCTAACTTGGAAGACTTCATCATAATGGGAGAACTTTCTTTGGATGGAAGTCTGCAACCTATAAAAGGTACACTGCCCATTGCATTGAAGGCCAAAGAGGAAGGTTTTAAAGGTTTTATTCTCCCAAAAGCCAATGCGGAAGAAGCTGCCGTTGTAAATGGGTTGAATGTTTACCCCATGGAAAACATAGCACAGGTCATTGACTTTTTTAATGGAAAAGGTGAAGTTGAACCTGTAGAAGTCAAGAATTTCTCGGCTCAAGACGAGGGGAGTATATTAAATGACTTTGACTTTTCAGATGTAAAGGGGCAGGAAACTGTAAAAAGATGCATGGAGATTGCCGCTGCTGGCGGACATAATCTTATCCTCATTGGTCCGCCAGGAGCAGGGAAGACTATGTTGGCCAAACGTTTACCCTCTATCCTTCCTCCCATGACATTGGATGAAGCCTTGGAAACCACTAAAATCCATAGTGTAGTGGGAAAGACCAAGGACCATGGATTGATGAGACAACGTCCTTTTCGCAATCCACATCATACCATAAGCAGCGCTGCTTTGGTAGGAGGTGGGAGTTATCCACAACCTGGTGAAATCTCCCTCTCTCACAATGGGGTTCTATTTCTGGACGAACTTCCGGAATTCGAACGTCGAGTTTTGGAGGTCATGCGTCAACCTATGGAGGATAGGGAGGTAACCATAGCCCGAACCCGTTTTGCTGTGACCTATCCTTGCAGTTTTATGCTGGTGGCCAGTATGAATCCTAGTCCAAGCGGGTATTTTAACGATCCAAATGCTCCAATGACTTCGTCCCATGCAGAAATGAAGCGTTATCTTAATAAGATTTCTGGGCCCTTATTGGATCGGATAGATATACATATTGAGGTTAGCTCCGTACCTTTTGATAAGCTTTCCGAAAAAAGAAAAGGCGAAAGCAGCCTTCTAATCCGACGACGCGTTGTTGAAGCCCGTCAGTTACAGACTCAGCGTTTTTCTAAAATTGAACACATTCACTACAACGCGCAGATGAGTACAAAAATGATTCGCAAATTTTGCAACCTAAATCCTGATTCACTCAGTTTATTGAAACATGCCATGGAACGTCTCAATTTATCGGCAAGAGCTTACGATAGAATACTAAAAGTGGCAAGAACCATTGCAGATTTACAGAATAACGAGAACGTACTGAGTGAACATATTTCTGAAGCTATACAATATAGAAGCTTGGATAGGGAAGGGTGGTTCTAGAGTATGTTTTTTTAGGCTATCAGTTCATAAAACCATTTTATCTGAAGATGGCAATAACTCATGTATTGCTTAAATAGGTTTTCGTTATTTTTAGGCGGGACTTGTTAAAAGTACCGGAATATATAATAATTAGTGGATTACTGGGTTTAATATCGAAAGGCCCTTGGGTCATTCCCGACTTGGACTAAAGCTATTTTTGAATATGTATCGATTTAAAGTCTTCGCTGGATTGGCGAGTTTGTTTCTTTTTCTATTTTTTTTCGTGTTAAACGGCAATGGCTCCGTTTCAGAAACTTATGCTCCAACAGAAGCCTTTGATGAAGATATCTATGCATCCCTAAAACAGAATGCCAGGGTATTGGACAAAGAACTACAGATTGCCGTGCAAAGGGCGGTTGACTCCTATTTCGATAGGGCCATAGCTTCTGGAGAAGTTGTGGGCGCCGGCGTAAGCATTGTGAAGGGAAAACAAGTGCTCTTGGCAGATGGTTTTGGAACAAGGAATAGCCTTACAGGGAAAAAGGTAGATGGGCAAACTGTTTTTCGACTGGGTTCGCTTTCAAAGGGATTTACAGGGATTCTTGCCTCAGATTTAAAGGGAGAAGGAAAATTAACTTGGGAAGACAAGGTCAGTGACTGCATTCCGGAATTTGAGCTAGGAGATGGGGAGAATACCAAAAACATAACCTTGGCCCATTTATTATCGCATACCTCGGGAGCGCCCTATCACAGCTTCACAAATCTGGTTGAGGCCGGGCTATCTCTCAATGAAATCGCAAGTCGATTCGCTGAGGTAGAACCTATAAGCAGGCCTGGGGAAATATATAGCTATCAAAATGCGCTATTTGCGCTTTCTGGGGAGATTATGGAGAGGGTTACTGGGCAAGACATTACCACATCCCTGGAGGAACGATTTTTCAATCCGCTTGAAATGTGTGCTACCACCATGGACTTTGATGAACTCAGGAAAACGGAAAATAAAGCCAAACCTCATGTCAAGTCTAGGCATGGATGGAGGTCTGGAAAGCTAACTGACTCGTACTTTAATGCCGTTGCTGCCGGGGGCATCAATTCCAATGCTGAGGATATGGCCAAATGGATGCAGTTTTTGCTAGGCCATCGTCCCGATGTAATGGCACACGAAGCCTTGCAGGAGGCATTTACACCCTTTATTAAGATACCTGGGAGACACAAGTATTATCAACGCTGGCCGGGACATACGGCCTCGTATTATGGCTTTGGTTGGAGAATTCATACCTACCAATCAAATAATTCAGGGGTAGAAAACACCATATGGCACCATGGGGGAAGCGTTAACCACTTCCGCAATGAGATAGCGGTCTTTCCTGAGGAAGACTTGGGTATTTGCGTACTGCTGAATAACCAGTCTAGGATAGCTCAAAGGGTGATTAATGACCTTTACAGCGTTGTTAAGGAGGCCATTCAGGTTCACACAAGCAAAAAAACGCCTCTGAATCCGGTCAGTAGCTAACTCCCGGCCCTCCGGAATCAGCAGGAACGTGAACTAAATAACCTCCCGGCTGTTTTCCTTGCGTATTTCCTCGTCATTATTATGAGATTGGTCAGAGTGTATGACTGTATTTTAAAGTAGCAAGAACAACTGCAGATTTACAGAATAGCGAGAACATTCTGAGTTAACTATCTCTCCGGAGCTATACAATATAAAGCTTGGGCAGAGAAGAATGGCTGACCTAAACTAAATAACCTTAATGTTTGCTTTCAAACTGGAAATAATACCTAGAATGTTTTCAACGGTATCATCCAAATAGTATTTAACGGTCAGATGTGGAATTCGAATCGTGGTAAACCCGTTTTTGAAAGAATGCATCGATTCCTCCAGATCCTTTAAAGCTTGCTCATGGGTTATCAGGTCATACTCAGTGTCAATTTCAATGTTCAACTTTACTCTTGAGAATGCAATGTCCACGGATTTGTTACCATCCCACCATTCAAGCATAGGTTGGGCTCCTCTCTCTTTTAAAGCATAAAACAATTGAATAGCCTCCAGAGGCGTGTTATTGTTTAAGATGATTCTCTTTATGAGTTTAAGATGTTTTTCACAAAGGGCAACACCAATAACATCGTACGAGGCTTCATATTCTTCATGGGTAATCTTAGTACCACATTCCTTACAGGTCATAAGTATTGGTCGGTTAAGTTCAATAATTCGATTTGGGATTATTATAACTCTACCATTTTCATATTCGTATAAAGTGGAGCCTATCTAGGGGTATTTTTTAGACGAAATGCATTTTTTTGGATGAAATGCATCTTTTATTTCAAAAGAGTTTAATTTCATCGACAACAATTAAAAGCATATGCTAAAAAAAATTGGCCCTGGAATATTGGTTGCTGCTGCCTTTGTTGGCCCGGGAACTATTACCATTTGCACTATAGCGGGTGTGGAGTTTGGATTTGCGCTTATCTGGGCTCTTGTGGTATCCATACTCTGTACTATAATTCTCCAAGAAATGGCCGGAAGGATAGGAGTTGTTACCCAAAAAGGTTTGGTGAATGTTATTGGGGGTCAATTAACAACAAAGTGGACTAAGAATCTAGTTTTGGGCATTGTGCTCGCTGCCATTCTGATTGGAAACGCTGCATACGAAGCAGGTAATATTGGTGGCGCTACCTTAGGCTTGAATGCAATTTTCGAGATGCCTTTTGATTTTCCTATTTATCCACTCTTAATAGGATTTTTGGCTTTTGCTATTCTTTGGTTTGGAAGTTATAAATCACTTGAAAAAATGTTCATGGGTTTGGTAGGTGTTATGGGTCTTTGCTTTGTGATTGCAGCGTTTATAACTAAACCTTCATTCTCAGAAATGCTCAAGGGAGCTTTCCTACCTTCTTTGCCTAAGGGAAGTTTACTGACCATAGTTGCCTTGGTAGGGACAACAGTAGTACCATATAATCTTTTTCTTCACGCTTCTTTGGTAAAGGAAAAGTGGAGTTCTGAAAAGGACCTGTCTTTCATGCGCTGGGACACAGTTGTTTCCGTTGGAGTGGGGGGGCTGGTTTCCATAGCGATAATTGTTACCGCTGCCGCCACAGATTTGGATAATGTTGCGAATGCTGTGGATATGGCAAAAAGTATGGAGCCTCTTTTTGGAAAAATGGCGCTTTATTTTATGGGCCTCGGCCTTCTTTTGGCTGGAATTACTTCTGCGATTACTGCCCCTTTAGCAGCTGCCTACGTGGCAAGTAGTTGTTTTGGTTGGAGGGACGGGATGAGAGATTCCAAATTTCGATTAATTTGGATTTCAATTCTTTTCTTAGGGGTGTTTTTCCTTTCTTTTGATATAAAACCGATACAGGTTATTCAATTTGCCCAGGTGGCCAATGGAATATTATTACCGGTAATGGCAATACTTCTTTTATGGATGGTTAATCAAAGGAAAGTAATGGGTGACCATGTTAATAAGCCTTTTCAAAATAGTATTGCTGTGCTCATCGTACTGTTCGCTATATTTTTGGGAGTAAAAAGCATTTTTAAGGTATTGGAGTTCTTTTAGATGAAGAAATGGTATGTAGATTTTAATTGTGATGTAGGAGAAGGAGTAGGTAACGAGGCTGAACTTTTCCCGTTTATTAGTTCATGCAATATTGCATGTGGGGGTCATGCGGGAGATGGTTCTTCTATGTTTGAAATAATCAAATTGGCGAAAACACATAAGGTTAAAATCGGCGCTCACCCATCTTATCCGGATAAGCCCAATTTTGGCAGAAAAGTAATGGACATTTCAAATGACGCTTTGCTGAATAGCCTATCTGAGCAACTATCAATTTTTGGCAAAATCGCAAGACAGGAAGGAGTCCCTGTACATCATATAAAACCGCATGGAGCTTTGTACAATCAAATTGCCAAAGATGCTGAATTGGCCCAATTGTTTTTGGAAGCGGTTCGGGAATCAGGTTTAACAAAGAAGATTTATACATTGTCTGGTTCCCAAGTGGCACTTTTAGCTAAAGCAAATGACATGGAAGTATCCTTCGAAGCTTTTGCAGACAGAAACTACAATGAGGATGGGACATTGGTTTCAAGAACCCATAAAAGCGCACTGATTTCAAAACCGGAAAAGGTGCTTCAACATGTTTTACCTATAATACAAAAAGGAGAAGTAGTGACTTTGTCAGAAAAAAGTATAAAAATTCAGGCTGATACTATTTGTGTTCATGGAGATACCCCAACAGCATTGCAAATATTACAGTATCTTTCTAAAGAATTGCCAAAACATAACGTAGTTTTAAGCAAGTGAAAGAAGTTCCCCTAACTATAAGACCCTTCGGAGAAAAGGCTGTTTTGGTTGAATGGCCCAATGAGGTTAAGGAATCCATTTTAAATGATATTCTTGCGTTTGTAAAAGCTTTTACAAACGAATATCAAAGCGAATGGGAGTTGGTTCCAGCGTATAATTCCGTTACCATGATTTGGTTATCAGCAGTAAAACTGGACTTTGATTATGCAAAAGCCCAGGTTTTGGGAATTCACAAGAATAATACCCAGCCCATTCAAAATGAGCGTTTTCTTTGGAAACTACCTGTATGCTATGATACTGAATTTGGTATTGATCTTCTGGAAACTGCAGAATCATTGGGTTTGAGTGAAGATGAACTGATAAAACAGCATACCTCTCAAGAGTATATCGTATTTGGAATCGGATTTTTACCAGGTTTTATGTATCTGGGGGGATTGCCTGAAACTTTGCAACTAGCAAGGCGAAAAGCCCCAAGGCTTCATGTAGAAAAGGGCTCGGTTGGCCTAGCAGGAAAACAGACAGGAATATACCCACAAGATTCTCCAGGAGGTTGGAACATAATTGGCAATTGCCCAATACCTGTATTTGATGCTTCTAAAGAAAAACCATGCTTTATAAGTGCAGGAGATAAAATCCAGTTTCAATCCATTTCAAAAGCGGAGCACGACTTACGGAAAATTGAAAGTGATATAGGAATTTATAATATTGAAAAGACCCCCTTGGATGCTTAAATTCTTAAAATCAGGATTTTATACTACGTTGCAGGACTTTGGGCGATTTGGATATCGGAATATTGGAGTTCCTGTTTCCGGAGTTATGGATGAGGTTTCTGTAAAAAAGGCGAATGTATTATTGGAAAACAGGGAAGAAGACGCCGTCTTGGAAATTACAATGACAGGTCCAACCTTACTGTTTGAATCCCCTACCTATATATGTCTCTCTGGTGCCCATATGTCACCTACACTGAACAATGAGCCTATTGAAAACTATAAGGTAATTAAGGTTGAGTCAGGGGATATTCTTTCTTACGGAAAATTGGAAAGTGGTTTTAGGGCTTATTTGGCTGTAAAAGGTGGATTCCGTGGAAATAGGATATTGGGAAGTCATTCCCAATACTACCCAGTAACACCAAAAAAATGTTTTAAAGATGCTGATGAAGTTCCATATTCACCTATAAAACACTACGAATCAATTATTTCGGAGTTAAAACTCGAAGACCATCTCAAAAAACTGAATGTGGACGTCTTTAAAGGACCAGAGTTTTCAATACTGACCGACGCTCATTTGGAGCTCCTCTTTTCTAAGGTTTTTACGATTTCCAAAGAGAACAACAGAATGGCATATCAACTTACAGAAGAAATAGGAACACATTCCCATTCCATAGTAACTTCGGGAACGCTGCCGGGAACAGTTCAATTGACTCCTGCCGGAAGATTGATAATATTAATGAAGGATGGGCAAACCACTGGAGGATATCCAAGGGTACTACAATTATCAGATAAGTCGATTAGTATTCTGGCACAAAAGAAATTTGGCGACATGGTCTCATTCAAACTCGTCTAGACTCTTTGGTATACTTCCTCAAAAGGAACTCTAAAGCGCTTTCCATAGACACCATTTTCGGCTCGAATCCCACAACCGATCACCATATTTATTTCAGCTCCGGAAGGAAGGTTCAATATGCGTTTCACTCTTAAGGTGTCACTTCCTTCCATAGGGCAGGTGTCATATCCAACGGCCGCCATGCTAATCATAAAGTTTTGAGCAGCTAGACCCGCACTTTTGTGCGCTACTATACGCATATCGGAACGCCTTACCTGACGATAAATGGGCCTGAACAATCCTATAATGCTAAACATGACATATTTTACCCAGCCTGTAATCCCCAAAACATCAAAATAAACCGTTGGGATAAGCTTTTTATAATAGTTAAGCGCAAATTTTTCTCTACGACTGTATTCTTTTTCAGGCTTATGACCGTAGGCATTTTCCAGAAAAGTGATATTGGACTTGGCTCGTTTTCTCCACAGGTCTTTTCGACTTACCACCACTACCATTTGCTGGGCAGTTTTGGCGGCATTTTGACCTAAACAAGCGTTAGTTAGTTTTTTAAGTTTTTCACTCTCAACAACATGGTAAAATTCCCAAAGTTGGAGATTGCTACTAGTCGGTGCCAAAACAGCATTTTCAATACATTTTCTGACTTTATCTATATCTAACTCCACGTCATCCCTAAAAATCCGTACAGATCTTCTATGGGCAATGGCTTCACTTACGGTTTTTTCCATGTTTAAAAATAACCAAAATGATGACACTCAAAAGTCTTTTTTCATGACCCAAAAAACTTACAAATAGAATTGGATATGATATTTTATTTCAATTTAAAATGTTGATTATCAGTTTAATAAACCTGTTCTTAATCAAATGGATTTGAAGGCGTGAATTATGTTAAAAAACTGGGGTATGCGAAAGGTATATCTTTGAATCTTAGAGTAATTTCAGAGAAAAC
The DNA here is from genome assembly GCF_003001695.1 of Flagellimonas meridianipacifica. Lineage (GTDB taxonomy): Bacteria > Bacteroidota > Bacteroidia > Flavobacteriales > Flavobacteriaceae > Flagellimonas > Flagellimonas meridianipacifica. Next base: position 1,150,128 of record NZ_PVYX01000002.1, read on the forward strand.
ACATATTTCAAAGAAACCTGTTAATGGAATTGAACAAGTATAGTAAAAATGTTACCCAAGACCCTACACAACCTGCAGCTCAAGCTATGCTGCATGCCATTGGATTAACAGACGACGATTTGAAAAAACCATTGGTAGGAATAGGGAGCACAGGGTATGAAGGCAATCCCTGTAACATGCACCTTAATGACTTGTCCACCTTTGTAAAAAAAGGGACTCAGGAAGTGGATTTGGTGGGACTGATATTTAATACTATTGGTGTAAGCGATGGTATTTCCATGGGCACGTATGGTATGCGTTATTCGCTTCCCTCTAGAGACATTATTGCAGATTCCATGGAGACTGTGGTCCAAGCCATGAATTATGATGGTTTGGTTACCGTGGTTGGTTGCGATAAGAATATGCCTGGAGCCCTAATGGCCATGATTCGATTGGATAGACCGTCGGTCATGGTTTACGGAGGAACCATTGCCTCCGGGTGTTTAAATAATAAAAAATTGGATGTAGTATCCGCTTTTGAAGCTTGGGGCGAAAAGGTCGCCGGTACAATGAACGAGCAAGAATACAAGAGCGTAATTCAAAATGCGTGCCCAGGAGCTGGGGCTTGTGGAGGAATGTACACGGCCAACACCATGGCCTCTGCAATAGAGGCACTTGGAATGTCCTTGCCATATAGTTCTTCCAATCCTGCTGTTGGAGACAAGAAAACCGAAGATGCAATAGCTGCTGGAAAAGCGTTAAAACATCTGTTGGAAAAGGATTTAAAGCCCAGCGATATCATCACAAAAAAGTCTTTGGAAAATGCCGTCAGGCTAATTGTGATTTTAGGGGGTTCTACAAATGCGGTACTTCATTTTTTGGCTATTGCCAAGGCCGCGGATATTGAATTTGGACTTGATGATTTTCAACGCATAAGTGATACTACTCCTTTTTTGGCGGATTTAAAACCAAGTGGTCGATTTTTAATGGAAGACCTTCATAATGTGGGAGGTATACCTGCTGTAATGAAGTTTATGTTGAAGAATGGAATGCTGCATGGTGACTGTTTGACCGTTACGGGAAAGACCATTGCCGAAAACTTGGAAGACCTACCAGATTTGTTCGATGGGCAGGAAGTTGTGAAAGACCTTGACAAGCCGATAAAAGAAACTGGACATCTAAGAATTCTTTATGGAAATCTCGCGAAAGATGGTGCCGTAGCGAAAATAACAGGTAAAGAAGGATTGCATTTTTCGGGACCGGCCAAGGTATTCGATGGGGAGTTTGAGGCAAATGATGGGATACGCAATGGAAAGGTCAAAAAAGGAGATGTTGTGGTAATTAGGTATGAAGGTCCTAAAGGAGGACCGGGAATGCCTGAAATGTTAAAACCAACAGCCGCTATCATGGGGGCAGGTCTAGGTAAAGATGTTGCACTGATTACGGATGGACGGTTTTCTGGTGGAACCCATGGTTTTGTAGTTGGGCATATTGCTCCTGAGGCTCAAGATGGAGGTGTGATTGCCCTTGTTGAAGAAGGGGACATCATCACAATTGATGCTGAAAAGAACAGCATGTCTATTTCGGTTTCTGATGAAGAATTGGACAAAAGACGGGAGAAATGGAAGCAACCTCCATTAAAGGTGAATAAGGGAAGTTTATACAAATACGCAAAAATAGTATCGTCTGCCTCTAAAGGTTGCGTTACGGATATGATTTAAGTCTTTCAGTAAACGAAAGTACGCCAGAATCTAAAAAGAAGGATTATGGAAACATTGAACATGCAAAAAAAGGATTCCAAAACGAAAAAAGCTATACGTATAACTGGCGCAGAGGCCATTATTCATTGTTTGCTTGAAGAAGGAGTGGATTTGATCTACGGATATCCGGGAGGCGCAATAATGCCTGTTTATGATGAATTATATAAGTTTCAAGATAAATTGACCCATATTCTTACAAGACATGAGCAGGGTGCAACACATGCCGCCCAAGGATATGCAAGAGTAAGTGGAAAAGTGGGAGTGGCCATGGCTACCTCGGGACCTGGCGCTACAAATTTGGTAACAGGACTGGCCGATGCCCAAATAGATTCCACTCCAATGGTCTGTATTACTGGACAGGTCCCTCGTCATTTATTGGGTTCTGATGCTTTTCAGGAAACAGATATTGTAGGTATTTCTACTCCAGTGACCAAATGGAACTATCAAATTACTAAAGCTTCCGAGATTCCGGAAATCTTTGCCAAAGCCTTTTATATCGCAAAATCTGGACGTCCAGGACCAGTTTTGATAGATATCACAAAGAATGCTCAATTTGACGAATTGGACTTCGCGTATGAAAAGTGTAACGGAGTTAGAAGCTACCAAGCTGTGGCAGAACCGAATTTGGAGGCAATACAATCAGCGGCAGAACTTATAAACAACGCTAAAAGGCCTTATATCATTTGGGGTCAGGGTATAATTTTGGGCGAAGCCGAAGAAGAGCTAAAGACTTTTGTTGAAAAATCAGGAATCCCTGCTGCGTGGACCATTATGGGAGAATCAGCGATTCCCACGGACCACCCATTGAATGTTGGAATGGTGGGGATGCACGGAAACTATGGTCCAAACGTACTTACCAATGAATGCGATGTGTTGATTGCCATAGGGATGCGTTTTGATGATAGGGTTACGGGAAATCTTGAAACTTATGCGAAACAAGCAAAGGTTATTCATTTTGAGATTGATCCGGCAGAAATCAACAAAAATGTAAAGGTAGATGTTGCTGTGCTTGGCGATGCCAAGCAGACTTTGCATTTATTGCTTCCGCTGATTAATGAAAATGAACATAAAGAATGGCGGTCCGAGTTCGATAAAAAATATGAAGAGGAATATCAAGCGGTTATTCAAAAAGACTTGGAACCAACCAAACCCGGTCTAACCATGGGTGAGGTTATCGAACAGATAAACAAAGCTTCCAACAATGATGCAGTTATAGTTACGGATGTAGGACAGCATCAGATGATTGCTTGCCGTTACGCAAAGTTCTCTCGTAGCAAAAGCAATATTACTTCCGGTGGTTTGGGAACAATGGGCTTTGCACTCCCCGCTGCTATTGGTGCAAAACAAGGTGCTCCAGAACGCGAAGTGGTAGCTGTCATTGGTGATGGAGGCTATCAAATGACCATTCAAGAGCTTGGGGTTATCTTTCAGCATAATATACCGGTCAAAATTGTTGTGCTCAACAATCATCATTTGGGAATGGTACGACAATGGCAAGAGCTGTTCTTTGAAAGTCGTTATGCCTCAACCGTTATGACCAACCCAGATTTTGTCAAAATCGCGGAAGGATATCACATTAAAGCAAGGCGGGTAACGGAACGAGCAGACTTGGAATCAGCAGTTGTGGAAATGATTACTTCTAAAGACCCCTATTTTTTGGAGGTAAGGGTAGAGAAAGAGGATAATGTGTTTCCCATGATTCCTTCGGGAGCGTCAGTTTCCGATATTAGATTGAAATAGTATGAATATATCGGAAATGACAAGAATACCTGCGGTTTATCCGGAGTTGCTTAAAATGACCGAAGAGGTCGGTTTCACTATGCCTTCAGACGTTTCCATAGGTAACCTTCTCCAAACCTTGATTGTTTCTAAACCGAACGGTACTTTTTTAGAATTAGGCACAGGCACGGGACTTTCCTTGGCTTGGATGCTTGAAGGAATGCAATTGGAATCTGAAGTCATCAGTCTGGACAATGACGAACGCTTGATTCAACTTGTAGAAAATGCTTTTGAGGGTGAATCCAAGCTTAAGCTTTTATGTGTAGATGGTGGTGAGTGGATTTCTGAGTATAAGGGCGAAGGATTCGATTTAATTTTTGCAGATACTTGGGCTGGAAAATATACACATTTGGAAAAAACGCTGAGTATGGTCAAAAGTGGGGGATATTATATAATTGATGATATGAATCCTCAACCCAACTGGCCAGATGGTCATGAAGAAAAGGCAAAACAGCTTGTTGAAACTTTGGAGAATAGAGAAGATTTTGTGATTACAAAATTGGATTGGTCAACAGGAATAATTATCGCGGTAAAAAAGAGCAACTATGGAAAGTAAGTGGTATACCATATCCGTATATTCTGAAAACAGTGTGGGTTTGCTTAATAGAATATCAGGAATATTCTTAAAGCGTCACATTAATATAGAAAGTCTAAACGTTTCAAAATCAGAAATTGAAAATGTTTCAAAATTCACAATAGTTGTGTTCACCACAGAAGATTGGACCCGTAAAATCGTGGGTCAAATAGAAAAGCAGATTGAGGTGATCAAGGCCTTTTATCATACAGATGATGAGACGATTTACCAAGAGTCCGCTTTGTTCAAGATAGCATCCCATCTATTGTTTGACGAAAGACAAATCCAAAACATAATCAAAGAAAGCAATTCCCAGATTGTTACTGTTTCCCGGGATTTCTTTGTACTCGCTAAAACGGGTAGAAGACACGAAATTGATGAAATGCACGATGCACTTGAGCCTTATGGTATCATGCAATTTGTGCGTTCGGGACGGATAACAGTAACCAAGGCAAGTATGCCGATTACCGAAATACTGGCAGAATTTCAAAACAAATAAGCACTAAATAAAAACTGAAAATGGCAAATTACTTCAATACATTATCATTACGAGACCAATTGACCCAACTGGGGAAATGCAGGTTTATGCAATCTCATGAATTTGGTGATGGTGTTACAGCTTTAAAAGGTAAAAAAATAGTTATCATAGGATGTGGGGCGCAGGGCTTGAATCAAGGATTGAATATGAGGGATTCAGGTTTGGATATCTCCTATGCACTTCGCGAAGCCGCAATAAAAGAACAAAGGCAGTCTTATAAGAATGCTACAGAAAACAATTTCACGGCGGGCACTTATGAAGAATTGATTCCTTCGGCTGATATGGTAATTAATTTGACTCCGGATAAACAGCACACCAACGTTGTTGGTGCGGTAATGCCTTTAATGAAACAAGGAGCCACTTTGTCCTACTCGCATGGATTTAATATTGTGGAAGAAGGGATGCAAATACGAAAGGACCTTACCGTAATCATGGTAGCGCCTAAAAGTCCCGGTTCTGAGGTAAGAGAGGAATATAAGCGTGGATTCGGAGTACCTACTTTAATAGCGGTACACCCAGAAAATGACCCTGAAGGAAAAGGATTGGAGCAAGCTAAGGCCTATGCCGCTGCAACCGGTGGGCATAGGGCTGGAGTACTTGAATCTTCCTTTGTGGCTGAGGTAAAATCCGATTTAATGGGCGAGCAGACTATCTTATGTGGGCTGTTGCAAACGGGATCTATACTTTCCTTTAATAAAATGATTGAAAAGGGTATCGATGCGGGTTATGCTTCCAAGCTCATTCAATATGGCTGGGAGACCATTACCGAAGGTCTCAAACAAGGCGGTATTACCAACATGATGGACCGTTTATCCAACCCAGCGAAGATTAAGGCCTTTGATTTGGCAGAAGAGCTCAAAGTAATCATGCGACCCTTATTTCAGAAGCACATGGATGATATAATGAGTGGTCATTTTTCTAAAACCATGATGGAGGATTGGGATAATGGAGATAAGAATCTTTTGGACTGGCGTGCAGCTACCGGCGAAACTGCTTTTGAAAAAACTCCTGCTGGGAGTGACGATATTTCCGAACAGGAATACTATGACCATGGTGTATTAATGGTGGCTTTTGTAAAATCTGGAGTAGAATTGGCCTTTGAAACCATGACAGAATCTGGGATAATTGATGAATCGGCCTATTACGAGTCGTTGCACGAAACCCCATTGATAGCGAACACCATTGCCAGAAAGAAATTGTTTGAAATGAACCGGGTAATTTCCGATACAGCGGAGTACGGTTGTTACTTATTTGACCATGCATGCAAACCTTTGTTGGAAGACTTTATGAAAACCGTTGAAACCGATATTATCGGTAAGGCTTATGGAGCGGATTCTGACAATGGCGTTGACAACATGAAATTGATTGCTGTGAACAAAGCTATACGCGAGCATCCGGTCGAAGTGATTGGAGCACAGCTTCGCGCTTCAATGACGGCCATGAAACCTATCGGTTAATCATTTGTTTACATTTGATACGTATCTTCACTCAACTAACTACGCATTTATGATACCAGAGCAGTTTCAAATTAAGGAAGAAATTCATCAAACCAAATATTTGGTAAATGGGGAACTAAAAGATTGGAAGGGAAAGACTTCACCTGTCGTATCCACCATCTCATCCACCAAGGAGTATGCTCCAACACCTCTAGGTAGTATCCCTGATATGGGTGAGGCCGAGGCCATGGAGGCTCTGGACGCTGCTTTGGCTTCTTATAATAAAGGTCAAGGTGTTTGGCCAACCATGAAAGTTAAAGACCGCATTGAATGTATGGAATCCTTTGTCAAAAAGATGGAGGAAAAGCGCGAGGAGGTAGTGAAGTTGTTGATGTGGGAAATAGGCAAGAACCAACCAGATAGCTATAAGGAATTTGATCGTACCGTTGAGTATATTTATGATACGATTGAAGAATACAAACAGCTCGATAGAAATTCTGCAAAATTCTCTAAACATGATGGTGTTTATGCTCATATCCGCAGGGGGCCATTAGGGGTTGTTCTGTGCTTGGGGCCATATAACTACCCCTTGAATGAAACTTTCGCCTTGCTTATTCCGGCAATCATCATGGGTAACACCACTATTTTTAAACCTGCAAAACATGGCGTTTTGTTGATAACCCCTTTATTGGAGGCTTTTCAATCCAGTTTTCCAAAAGGAGTGGTGAATATTCTTTTCGGTAGAGGAAGGGCCGTTGCGGCACCTATTATGAAAACCGGGAAGGTGGATGTTCTGGCATTGATTGGTAATAGTAAATCTGCCAACGCATTGCAAGAGCAGCATCCAAAAAGCAATCGACTTCGTTTAGTTTTGGGACTTGAGGCTAAAAACCCAGCAATAGTATTGCCGGATGCTGATTTAGACCTTACTATCAATGAATGTATAGCTGGCACTCTTTCTTTTAATGGACAGCGATGTACTGCTTTGAAAGTGGTCTATGTACATGAGGATATCAAGGAACAGTTTTTAAAACGGTTCTCGGAAAAAGTAGATGCCTTGAAATTTGGCAATCCATGGGATAAAGATGTAAAGCTGACACCCTTGCCGGAACCAGGAAAACCAGCCTATATACAAGGACTCTTGGATGACGCCAAGAAAAAAGGAGCCAAAATCCAGAATAAAAAAGGAGGGAAGCATAAGGACAATTATATCTGGCCTGCGGTGTTGTACCCAGTAAGCAAAGACATGCTGGTATATGAAGAGGAACAATTTGGACCTATTATTCCAGTGCTTTCATTTAAGGATATTGAGGAGCCGTTGGACGACATGGCAGAATCTAACTATGGACAACAGGTAAGCCTCTTTGGGAAGGATGTATACACCTTATCTCCATTAATTGATACTTTGGCCAACTTGGTATGCCGTGTGAACCTGAACAGTTCATGTCAGCGTGGTCCCGATGTCTACCCTTTCACAGGACGTAAAGATTCCGCACAGGCCACTTTAAGTGTGCATGATGCACTTCGCTCATTTTCTATACGGACATTTGTTGCCTTCAAGGACAATGAGCTTAACAACGAAACTATAGAGCAGCTATTGGAGGCTAAGGTTAGTAATTTTTTGAGTACTGATTATATTTTGTAAGCGTTATTGTATTTGAGCCAGTTCGCCATAGCGCTCTTTTGTTTCTATAGCCTCAGCCAAACCAATTAGGTAATAGTTGAATTCTTCATGAAGAAGTATTCTATTCGGAAGGTTTTCAAATTCAGCGATTTGAGAAAGATACTTTTTGGATTCTTCCAAGTTATCCATGAGTAAATGGCCCAAGGATAAGTTGGCAAAGATGATTTTTTGTATTTCTGGGTTTGAGGTTCTATCGAGCTTGTCTTGCCAGTAGTTCAAGCATATTTCAATTTCTGGCTTTATTTCTTGATGGTTTCTCTTCTTTTTTTTACTCCCAGCAGATAAAGTATTAATCGCTGTTTTTGCAGAGTAACAGGCATCATTCAATGCTTCGTGACCTTTGTTTTTTATTCCGAAGATGGCAGAATAAACCGTTTTGTTTTGTTTTAGAAAATGTTCACGGAGTATTTCACCGCTTTTTTTGTAAAAAAACTCTAGGACATCAGCCTCATATTTTACCAATTTCTTGCCCAAGAGTTTTAGCTTCTTTTGCGGATTTTTCTTCAAGTTATATTTCATCTTAAAGATGGGATTCTGTAAAAAATGGCCAATGGGGAGGGACGTAGATTTTTCTTTTTCGTCAACATAAAACGTAATGGGATAGCTTAGCAAGGTGTCTTTGTAGCGTGTTACCACAGTTAGACTTGCAGTTGCATCAATTTGACAAATTATACTTTCCTTATCTGAGAAATCGATGTCGGATTGGAGGTTTTCAATTTTGTAATATAAAGTCTTTAAGGTAATAGTGATATCAGGATTTTGATTGGTTCTAGAATAAGGGGACTGATTGAATTCCATATATTTCTTAGCCCACGTATCCAGAGTGTCAGAGATGGCTTCTTGGAAAAGTCTATCCCTCTCTTGAAGGTCTCCTTCCTTTGACTTAGCGTTCCAGGAAATCTCGTCCCACCAATCCATTGGAGATAAATTAGAATCTACGAGAATATCATATGTAGATATATTTTGCGAAAGAGGAGTTTTTGGCGCAATGGTATAAGACCAAGACACAGGATTCTTAATAGGTTTTATTTTCTTTTGAGCACTTACCCCAAACGATACAGCCATAAAAAATAAACAAATGTTCCGAATCTTGGTAGTTGAATTATTGTTTTTAAGGTTCTTGGGGCTATCAAAATTGCCTAGATGGGTTTTTAAATAATTGCGCAGGTCATCCAAAGAGTTTTTGTCCAGCTTGTACTTCACAATTTCCAGTGTACATAGAGAACCATGCAAAAAGATGCTGTTTTTGGTTTCACGAACCATATCAACATGGGCTATGCTTAAGGAAAGCTTGCTAGGATATTTTTTTTGAAAAACACCATTTTTAATTACGTAGTAGGGGATAAAGACCTTGTGTAGGAAGTTGATGAAGTAAAGCAATGCTATTACAAAAGCTAGGATTGTAAGGTGAGAACTGCCATGAACAGATGTGTTATGATACACCACTGCTAAAATAATCCATGAGAAACCGAAGAAGAGACTTAAACCCAATCTTTTCCTACAGTATTTGATTTTCATAATGTTGCAATTTTGATACAACATTACATATATCGACCAATTGTTTTTACGGACAATTGATGGTTGCAGCATATAAATTGATGGATTAGGTAAACCCTTAAATAATTAAGAGTCTACCTAAATGGGTTTATAAAAGAAGTGAGATTCCTTTTGTGGAAAAGATTAAAGATTGCCGGCCAACCAATCCCCAACCTCTGAGGTTTTGTAGGCCTTACCGCCTTCTGCCAAGTCCTCAGTAACAATGTTCTCAGTGAGAGATTTGTTCACCACATTCCGTATGGCTTCCGCTTCTTCTTTCAAACCAAATGCAGTTTCAAACATCATAGCCGCCGAAAGTACGGTTGCCAAAGGATTTGCAATATCTTTTCCCGCAGCCTGTGGGTATGAACCGTGTATGGGTTCAAAAAGTGACGTTTTTTCGCCCAATGAAGCCGAAGGCATTAAACCCATGGAACCGGAAATAACTGAAGCTTCGTCGGTAAGAACATCTCCAAAAAGATTCTCTGTGATGAGTACATCATACGAATTTGGCCATTGAATGAGACGCATCGCTACGGCATCTACGAACTCATAGGAAACCTCTACTTCTGGATAGTCTTTTTCCAAAGCCTGAACGGTTTCTCGCCATAAACGGGATGTCTCCAAAACGTTGGCCTTGTCTACGCAGCATAGTTTTTTGGAACGTTGCATGGCCATTTCAAATCCTTTTCTAGCCAAACGCTCTACTTCTGCTCTGGTATAGGTGCAGGTGTCATATGCCGTGTTTCCATCGTCTTCGCGACCTCGTTTCCCAAAGTAGATTCCACCCGTTAGTTCTCTTAGAAACACTAAATCTGTTCCTTCAATACGGTCCTTTTTTAAGGGTGATTTATCAATTAGCGAGGGAAATGTAAATGTAGGTCTTACATTGGCGAACAATCCCAACTTTTGACGCATTTTCAGCAAACCTTGCTCTGGTCTTACTTTAGCCGAAGGATCATTATCAAAACGAGGATGCCCTATAGCCCCAAATAAAACCGCGTCGGCAGTCTCACAAATTTCGTGCGTTTCATCTGGATAGGGATTCCCTACGGCATCTATTGCGGCGGCCCCTGTTAGTGCTGGTGTCCAATCAATTTCATGTCCAAATTTCTCGGCTACGGCATTGGATACTTTTACAGCTTGGTCTATTACTTCTGGACCTATTCCATCTCCAGCTAAAAGGGCTATGTTAAATTTCATTTGGTTGAGTTATTAGTAAACAGTTTTTAATATAGTTTTTCACAATGACTGATGCTCATATAAATTTGTTGTCCACTGAATCAAAAGAGATTGAGCATTTTTTCCGTAGCTTTTATAGCAGACACTGTTTGGTCAGAATCCAATCCACGTGTTGTAAAGTCTTTTTCTTTGGTTTTCCAGGTAATAATGGTTTCGCAGAGCGCATCCGAAGTGCTTCCTGGTGGTATGCGTACTGCATAGTCGACCAATTTGGGAAGTTCCATTCCTTCTTTTTTATATACCTTTTGTAGAGCATTGATGAATGCATCAAACTGTCCATCTCCTTGTGCGTTTTCCTCATAGGATTTTCCATCAATTTCTATGGATAGGGTAGTGGATGGTTTTAAACCTTTAGAATGTGTCAACACATAGGATTTTACAAAAACCCGCTGTTGGTATAAATCTGAATCCAAGACATCTGAAATGATATAGGGTAAATCGTCTTTGGTAACCCTTTCTTTCTTATCGCCCAATTCAATAATTCTTTCCGTAACTTTCTTTAGTTCTTCATCATTTAGGGTTAATCCCAATTCCTGAAGGTTCTTTTGAATGTTGGCTTTTCCAGAGGTTTTTCCAAGGGCATACTTACGTTTTCTTCCAAATCTTTCAGGAAGTAAATCGTTAAAGTAAAGATTCTTTTTGTTATCTCCATCTGCATGTATACCAGCAGTTTGGGTAAAAACATTGTCTCCAACAATGGGTTTGTTGTCTGGTATTCCAAAGCCTGTAAATGCTGAGACTAATTTACTTACCTTAAACAGTGAAGATTCTTTTACACCAATATTTATTTCCGGCATAAAATCGTTTACAACAGCAACTACACTGGCCAAAGGTGCATTACCAGCACGTTCACCCATACCGTTTACCGTTAAGTGCAAACCATGACAACCAGCCTTAAGGGCTTCCATTACATTGGCCACGCTTAGGTCATAATCATTGTGCCCGTGAAAATCAAAATGGGTTTTGGGATAGCGCTCAATGATTTCGGTTAGGAAACTACCTGCTTCAAAATGAGTAAGTATGCCAAGGGTATCTGGTAATAAAACCCGTTTAATGGGCTGTTTCGTGAGAAAATCTAAAAATTGAAAAACATATTCCTTTGAATTTCGCATCCCATTGCTCCAATCCTCGAGGTATACGTTTGTCTCTATATCCATTTGCTGGGCCTTATTGATTACATTCTCGATAGCCTTGAAATGCTGTTCAGGTGTTTTTTTAAGCTGATGGGTCAAATGGTTCAGCGAGCCTTTAGTCAATAAATTCTGGACCTTGGCACCAGCTTTTTCCATCCAATCCAAGGAAACCCCACCGTCTACAAAAGTGAGTACTTCAACCTTGGAAATATACCCTTCGGTCTTTGCCCAATCGGTTATGTTTTTTACAGCATTGAATTCTCCATCGGAAACGCGCGCAGAAGCTACTTCGATACGGTCTACTTGAAGCTCTTCCAGCAGCAGTTTGGCTAAAGTCAGCTTTTCTGATGAGGAAAAGGAAACCCCAGAAGTTTGTTCACCATCCCTTAAGGTGGTATCCATGATTTCAACCGTTCTTTTTTCCATTTTCGCGGTTCTAATCAAATTGTCGTTCAAAAGTTATAGCGGAGTGTTCTGTGCAAATTGCTGAATATCCTTTTTGATGTTCAATAGATAATCGATATCATCGAAACCATTGAGCATATTTTGTTTTTTGTAATCGTTTATGGCAAAGCTTTCTACTTCACCTGTTTCCAGTATGGTAATGCTTTGTTCTGGAAGATTAACTTTAATTTCGGTTTTAGGATTTGACTCAATAGCCTTAAATATCTTATCTAGGAATTCTGCACTCACCTGAACAGGAAGCACTCCTATGTTAAGACAATTATTCCGAAAAATGTCTGCAAAGAAGCTGGAGACTACACAGCGGAAGCCATAATCATATACTGCCCAAGCCGCATGTTCCCTTGATGAGCCAGAACCAAAATTCTTTCCTCCAACCAGTATTTTACCGGAATAGATTGGATTGTTTAATACGAAATGCTCTTTAGGTGTGTCGTCGGAGTTGTATCTCCAGTCTCGGAAAAGATTGTCTCCAAAACCTTTTCTCTCCGTTGCTTTTAAAAATCTTGCGGGTATGATTTGATCTGTATCCACATTTTCTATGGGCAATGGGACTGCACTACTGGTCAATATGTTGAATTTGTCGTATGCCATTTTTGTTATTAGTTATCAATTATGATTTAACTATTAAGAATAGGAATTTAGAGAATGGTTTATGCCTCCTGAAGTTCCATTAGTTCTCTAGGGTCTGTCACCTTTCCAGTTACCGCCGCTGCCGCTGCCACCAAGGGGCTTGCCAATAGGGTTCTTGCACCAGGACCTTGTCTGCCCTCAAAATTTCGATTCGAAGTACTTACTGCATATTTTCCAGCAGGAATTTTATCATCGTTCATGGCCAAACATGCGGAACAACCGGGTTCGCGTAATTCAAACCCTGATTCTTGAAGAATGTCCAAAATACCTTCCGCCTTGATGGCTTCTTCCACTTTGTGAGAACCAGGCACCAACCAAGCTGTCACATTCTCTGCTTTTTTTCTCCCCTTTATTATAGATGCAAACGCTCTAAAGTCTTCAATCCTTCCGTTTGTACAACTTCCCAAGAATACAAAATCTATAGGCTTGCCAATCATGGCTTCACCTTCTTTAAAGTCCATATAGGACAAGGATTTTTGATAGGTTGCTGCTCCAGCATCCATAGCTTGGGCTGTGGGAATGCCACTCTGGATTCCGATGCCCATTCCTGGGTTTGTACCGTAGGTAATCATGGGTTCGATATCAGCAGCATTAAAGGATATCTCCTTGTGGAATACTGCATCACTATCAGAACGTAAGGTATTCCAATATTCCATGGCTTTATCCCAGTCTTTTCCCTTAGGAGTATATTCCCTCTCTTTAATGTAATCAAATGTTGTACTATCTGGGGCTATCATTCCTCCACGAGCACCCATCTCTATACTAAGATTACACACGGTCATTCTTCCTTCCATTGACATATTCCTGAATACTTCACCCGCATATTCCACAAAGTATCCTGTTGCTCCTGAGGTTGTTAGTTGGGAAATAATATATAGGGCCACATCTTTTGGTGTCACGGCATTGCTCAATTCCCCATCAATGGTAATCCGCATACTTTTAGGTTTGGGCTGCATGATGCACTGTGTGGAAAGCACCATTTCAACCTCGCTTGTACCAATACCAAAGGCGATAGCACCAAAGGCCCCGTGTGTAGAGGTGTGCGAATCTCCGCATACAATGGTGGCACCCGGCACAGTAATGCCATTTTCAGGGCCAATAACATGAACAATTCCATTCTTTTCATGTCCAAGTCCCCAATAAGGAATACTATGTGCTTTTGCATTCTCTTCCAAGGCCTTCAATTGATTGGCCGATAGCTTATCTTTTACGGGTAAATGCTGATTACGGGTTGGAGTGTTATGGTCCGCGGTTGCAAATGTACGTTCTGGGTAAAGAACCTTTATTCCTCGGTTTTTGAGCCCGAGAAATGCTACTGGACTTGTCACTTCATGAACTAAGTGCCTGTCAATAAAAAGGACATCAGGTCCATTTTCGATATGTTGTACCACATGGGAGTCCCAAACTTTGTCAAAAAGAGTCTTGCTCATCACCTAAATAAACTTTTAATAACGGATAAAAGTAATTTTAAGGTAAAAAGGAGCCAATACAAAGGAATTGAAATTACGATGTTCAACGATTTCCATTCAATTTTTTCTAGGCTAATTGGACTTTTAATTTATCATATTTCCTGCCTGAAATGATTTTCTTTTCCTTCACTTTGGTGATATTTTTGTGTTTCATCTCATTATGAGGTAAACACCGATAAGAATTTACCTTCATTTGTGTTAACTAATTTAACAGAGTATTCACCTATTAACATAATACCCTCTTAAAACTCTGTATTTTAACAGGTTGACCTTTATTTTAACATTGCTGTAACGTCACACAAACGATCACGTTTCTACTTTAGAGCCACAACCTTTACAGTTTATTCATTAACAAAATCAAAAACGAACCAATGAAAAAATGTTACTCGGCTATTTCTGCTATTTTTTTTCTTGCCATTTTATTTTCATCTTCATCTTCCATCGCTCAATTGAACTTTTTACCACGTGGTAGCCAAACGGCTAAAGTGATGCAGCGTATTGGAAACACCGACGTTACCATTGTTTACTCTCGCCCCAGTGTAAATGATCGCGAAATATGGGGAGCATTGGTGCCCTATGGTATGAACAATTTAGGATTTGGCACTGCCAAAGAATCTCCTTGGAGAGCGGGTGCCAATGAAAACACAATTTTCAAAACATCCCATGACCTTAGTATCGATGGAAAAACTTTGCCCGCCGGCAAGTATGGACTTCATATGATAGTCAACGAAGACAACACGGCAACAGTGATTTTTTCCAATAATTATAGTGCTTGGGGGAGTTATTTCTATAAACCTGAAGAGGATGTTCTTCGTGTGGACGTAAGTGCCAAGGAAATAGCACATGTTGAACAATTGACGTATGGATTTGATTCTGTGGATGCCAATTCGGCCATGGTATCATTGAATTGGGAAAAGAAACAGATTCCATTTAAGATTGAAACCGATGTGACCAACAATGTTTTGACAGAGGTACGTAAACAATTACAAACCACACCCGGATTTGCCAGACAGAGTTGGGAACAGGCTGCAAACTTTGCATTGAACAATGATGGCGACTTGGATGAGGCGCTCTCATGGGCTGATGCCGCAATTGCCGGTCAATTCTTTAGTCAAAAAACATTCAACAATCTGAATATAAAGTCTCAGATTTTGGCAAAACAAGGTAAAACCACAGAGGCCAAGGCTCTAATGGAAGAAGCATTGCCTTTGGGGACCGTTTTCCAAGTACATGGCTATGGAAGACAGCTTATAGCCCAAGGGAAAAATGATGAAGCCCTGGAAATTTTCAAATGGAATGCAAAAGCGCATAAAGGAACTTGGCCTGTTCATTATGGATTGGCGAGAGGATATTCGGCTTTAGGTGACAACAAATCTACCCTCAAGCATCTAAAAATTGCCATGGAGAATGCTCCAGCGCAAGCAAACAAGGACCGAGTTGCGGCGAACATTGCCAAAGCGGAAAAAGGGGAAGGAATCAACTAAGCTCATTCTTTTATACCTAAAAAAGTGCCCGGGAAAACCCAGGGCACTTTCTTTTTAATGCTCAATACTAAAGTTCAATATGTTTTCTGTTGATTTTGTATCCATACTATTATCGGAAAGATCTGTATCAAAAAGGCGTTCTAGATTGTTTCCAGCTAAATCCTCAAGAACTGGGTTGACATGAACAGAATAATTCCCCAAAATCCATTTTTCTTCTGGTTTAAACTCTATTTTCAATTCATTCTCCAAAAGAGAAAAAGTACCTTCAATTAATTCGCCCTCGCGGTTTTTGACCTGAATAGTTTCCAATATCAAAACAGCGTCCATAGGCTCGTTAAAACGAATTTCCAATGGATTTTGGGTATTTTCCTTCGGAATATTAACCTCCCATAGCTTTGGATTGGGTCTTTGCAAATCCTTTCCGACTACATTTAACATTTTAACGTACTTTCTGGTTAAGGGATAACCCTGCTCAGAAGTCCATAGACTATCTATTGAAATGGTATAGCAGTGTTTTTGCAAAAGGGGAGGCCCTTTTTCCTGATTGGGTATCAAATCCGTCTTAATTCTACCAGGGTCCAACCAAAGAGTTAGTCTAGTACGCTCTTTATTCCAAAGTTCAGTCTCCATTTCTAGAAAAATATCAGATTCCTTTTGTGCCGTGTTATCAAAAACCGAAATAAAATCCAAGGCGCTTTTAGAATGCTGCATGGGATGAGAGAAAACAAAATACATCTTTAGAAGATTTTGTGGTACCGTGTCCATTGAAGGATAGATTGCTATAAGTTCTGGGTTCTTTTGTTTGCTAGAATGGTCTATAGTAAAAGATTCAATGGTTTTTTTGTTTTTTCGTATCTCATAGGTTTGACCTGCGGTAAATGCAACGATAGGAATAAAGGTACAGGTTCCCTTTTCACAGGTAAGATTGCCCAAAATTGGGCTTTGATCATTTTGTTTCAAATGAAATGTATATCCAGAAGATTCCTCCGTTTCATATTCTACACTTACTACCTTTCCATTGTTATAGTTAACATGAATATCCTCTGAAGACTTTTTTTTCACACAATTAAAGAAAAGTGCAACACAAAAAAAGACCAAGGATAACTTGATCTTTTTGTTTATGATTGAGTAAGGGTAAATCACATCCATTTGGTAGATCTGCTGCGCAATATCAATTCACCGCTTCCTGTTCTTTGAATATAAAGCACATTGGAGTCATCTAAATTGTCCATTTGCTGAACATAGGGAAAAGGAAGATTATCATAAGGAACACCAGTGGCTACGGCAAATTCGGTCACCGGCTTAGTCAAGGTCTCTTTGAAATCGGCAATGTCCTCGTAATCCAATCGCATTACAGGACGATTGGTATTGGACATTAAAAAGTATTTCTTGCCCTCTTTTTTGTAGGATATCATGTCCAAAGGAGAGTTGCCCGCTCCCAGTTCGGCGACAGTACGTCCCTTAATGTGTTTTCCGTTTTCGAGTTCGGCCATAGGAAACAAAACCAAAGGAGTACAGGTATAGCTCGCCATTAAATAATCTTGATTATTCAAAGAAACTACATCAAAGGTCTTGATGGGGGCATGAGTTTCGTATTGACCATGCGCCGCATGCCAAATTTCCAGGGAAGTTTGGTCCTGCGAATCTGTAAATGGAAAAGGGATACTTCTGAAAGTAGAGGCAAATTCTTTGTTGGAGAGTCCTGATACCAAAATACGGTCTCCATGAAACTTTAAATCAGCGATGGCCCACATCCTTTGCGGTCTTCCTCTTTTATCCTTGGCATCTGCATCAATGGCATCATTTAGCGAAATTTTGGAATAGCTAATCCCTTTTAGGGATACATTTTCCAGTGCTTCATCCTTCAATCGGAGAAGCACTGTTGTGCCATCTTCCATACTTACCGCAAAATATGGGGTTTTTGACTTTGGATTTACCGCCATATCACTAATTCTGATTTTGTCTTCAGTGGTGCCCAATGATGCAGCTATCATTTGGTCAAACTTTCTGATATTGATTTCATCGCCATTGCCCTTTTCACTGCTATCTTTTGTATCTAGCGCATAAACCATGGCATTTTCAGAATCCCCAACAAATAGTATTCCTTCAGGACCAAAGCTTAAAGCGTTGATGGAGCCAATTTCGGGGTCCCCATAAATAAAATTAGCGGTAAGGTCTTCGGAGGTTTCGTTCGTGGTCCATGATGATAGACCATACAAGGAAAGGACCAACAACAAGGTTGGTAATATAAATTTTTTCATGAAAGTTAGTTTTCTGTAAGGTAGATTCTTTTGTTTTAAAAAGGGAATTGATTAACAGGGAATTAACTCATTTTAACGGGAACACCGAGAGTTATTCGTCCAGTCTTATTTGATTAGCTTATATAGTTCCAAATGGTCTTATCCTGAGATAGATTTTGGTAGGCTTGCAAAATACTTCGGTTTTCCTCTTTTTGAAGAGCTGGGTCTTTTTTAAGTAAATTCATTGCATAGAAACGGGCCGTTTGTAGAATTTGATTGTCTTTTACAATATCTGCAATCTTAAGATTCAGCATTCCGCTCTGTTGGGTTCCCATAAGGTCACCTGGTCCTCTTAATTTTAAATCCACTTCCGCTATTTCAAACCCATCATTCGTACGTACCATGGTCTCAAGGCGGGTCTTGGAATCCTCTGAAAGCTTATGACCGGTCATTAGAATACAAAAGCTCTGTTCAGCACCGCGTCCCACACGTCCTCTGAGTTGATGCAATTGAGATAAGCCGAAACGCTCGGCACTTTCTATTATCATTACAGAGGCATTGGGAACATTCACGCCAACTTCAATTACCGTTGTGGCCACCATAATCTGGGTTTCGCCTTTTACAAAACGTTCCATCTCATATTCCTTGTCTGCCGGTTTCATTTTTCCATGCACAATAGAAATCTGATACCCTGGTAAAGGGAAATCCCTGGCAATACTTTCATAGCCATCCATGAGGTCCTTATAATCCAGAGCTTCAGATTCTGCAATAAGGGGATAAACAACGTATACTTGCCTACCTTTTTTGATTTCATCTTTTATAAACTGGAAAACCTTTAAACGATTGGAATCGAAACGATGTACTGTTTTTATAGGTCTACGTCCAGGGGGTAATTCATCTATTACGGAAATGTCCAAGTCTCCGTATAGGCTCATGGCCAGCGTTCTTGGAATGGGTGTTGCGGTCATGACCAAAATGTGGGGAGGAATCTCATTTTTATGCCAAAGTTTGGAACGTTGTGCCACACCAAAGCGATGTTGCTCATCAATTATAGCCAATCCCAAGTTTTTAAACTGAACGGTATCTTCCAAAATGGCATGGGTTCCTACCAAAATATGAAGTTCTCCACTTTGTAATCCTTCATGGATTGTTTTGCGGGCGGATTTTTTGGTGGAACCAGTGAGCAAATCAATTTTCACATCCATTTGACCCAATAAATCCTTCAAACCATTAAAGTGTTGCTGCGCCAGGATTTCGGTAGGAGCCATCAAACAGGCCTGAAATTCATTGTCCATGGCAAGAAGCATACAAAGAAGGGCCACAATGGTCTTACCGGAGCCTACATCACCTTGTAATAAACGATTCATTTGAGCATTGCTCCCCAAATCGTTACGGATTTGCTTTATTACCCTTTTTTGGGCGTTGGTCAACTCAAATGGTAAATGTTCTTTGAAAAACGTATTGAAGTAGGAACCAACTTCGCTAAAGGGCATCCCTTTTATTTTCTGTTTTCTTAAGAGTTTTTTGGAAATGAGCTGTAATTGTACAAAGAAAAGTTCCTCAAACTTTAGACGAAACTGGGCTTTGGCCAAGAGATCTTGATTTTTGGGAAAATGAATGTTCAACAATGCCTCACTTTTGGAAATTAGTTTCAGTTCGTCCAAAATTTGTGTGGATAAAGATTCATTGAATTGTCCCTTACATTCCAAAAACAGCTGTTGTACCATTTGGCTCATCACCCGATTGGTAATTCCTTTGGCACTCAGTTTTTCAGTTGAAGGATAAATGGGCTGCATGGCAATTTTTAATCCCTTCTGATGCGCAGTCAGAAGCTCCATCTCTGGATGCGCCATTGAAAACGTGCTACCATATCTAGAAATGCGTCCAAAGACAACGTAAGGTTCATTCAACTTGAGATTCTCGCGTATCCATTTATGGCCACGAAACCAAACCAGTTCCATCTGTCCGGTGTCGTCTACGAAAGTGGCCACCAATCGTTTCCCTCTTTTCTGCTCAACCGTTTTTATATGAACGATTTTACCAACTATTTGCAAATCAGCTCCGCTGGGCTGCAGTTGGTTAATTTTATAGTATTGTGTTTTGTCCAGATATCGATTTGGAAAAAGCTGAAGTAAATCTCTGTAGGTAAAAATGCCCAACTCCTTATTAAGCGTTTCTGCCCGATTGGGCCCTACGCTTTTGAGATAGGTAATTGGAGTTTGTAGAAAATTGGCATTCATCAAACTAAAATATGTAATTTGGAAAGACTTTTGCTATACTCAAATCATGAAGCCATTCCCCATATTTATTTTTCTTCTCTTTTACCAAATAAGTTCTGCGCAGATACAGGACAAGGTAGATTTTAAGCAATGTGTAGCAGAGATTTATGTGGAACCAAATGAGAAAAAAATATCTGGGAGCTACCACATCCAATTTCTCGCTGTAAAAGACGTTGATTCAATTTTCCTTGATGCTCATAATATGTCTTTTGATGAACTCAAAATCACCAAAGACAAGGTGTATGAAAGTACTGAGGTGAAAATCAAGACAATTGTACAAAACAATAAACTGATTGTAAAAGGAAGGTTCAAAAAAGATGAGTTCTATACGCTAGAATTTGAATATAAAACCAACCCAAGGCAAACTGTCTATTTTTTGGGTTGGGATGATAATGATCCATCCAATGATCAGATTTGGACCCAAGGCCAGGGAAAATATACCAGTCATTGGCTGCCGAGCCTTGATGACATGAACGATAAAATTGAGTTTGATTTGAATTTTGTTTTAAAGGAAGACCTTGAAGTCATTTCCAATGGTCGTTTGTTGAAAAAAGATACTTTGCCAGATTCTAAAGCCTACGTATGGAAATTTGATATGCAAAAGCCTATGAGCAGTTATTTGGTCGCCTTTGCCATTGGTAATTTTGACAAAGAAATTCTTCAATCGACTTCAGGAGTCCCTATTGAACTGTACCATGAACCCAGAGACAGTTCAAAAGTTGAGCCTACCTATCGATATACAAAGCAGATTTTTGATTTTTTGGAAAATGAAATCGGAGTTCCTTATCCTTGGCAGAATTACAAACAGATACCTGTGCACGATTTTTTGTATGCGGGGATGGAAAATACGGGCGCGACCATTTTTTCAAACACCTTTGTGGTGGATTCCACAGCCTTTATCGACAAAAACTATGTCAATGTAAATGCCCACGAATTGGCCCACCAGTGGTTTGGAAATATGGTGACCGAACAGAGTGGTGAACATCATTGGCTTCATGAAGGCTTCGCGACGTATTACGCGTATCTAACAGAAAAAGAATTGTTCGGGGAAGACTACTTCTACTGGAAATTATACGAAACGGCAACTTCGTTAAACAACTTTTCAAAGGACGGAAATGGTGAGGCATTGACCAATCCTAATGCAGGAAGCCTCACATTTTATGAAAAAGGCGCTTGGGCTCTGGTCATGTTAAGAGAGCGTGTGGGAGATGAGGCCTTTAAAGAAGGTATCCGAAACTATTTACAAAAATTTGCGTATCAAAATGTGACCATTTCCGATTTCATGTGGGAGATGCGAAAGGCTTCAGGTATGAAATTGATGGATTTTGAGCAGATATGGCTTCAGGATTCTGAATTTCATATGGATTTGGTTGAGAACTATCTTTTGACAAAAAGCAAATCTCTTGAAGCCTATTTTATCATTAAGCAAACCAAAGAGAATTCCGCAGATAACCTGGTAAATGCTATGCTCAATAAATATTGGGATATTAATAAATCCTCTCATTTTAAAAGACAGGTCGTTATTGACTTCGTAAAAGATATTTCCGAAGAAAAATGGGTTAAGATGGTTGAGAAGGAAGAAATAAAGGTCCGCCAAGCATTAGCATTAAGTGTTCCAAAGATTTCGGCGACCCTAAAACCAGTTTTTGAATCGATGCTGAATGACGAAAGCTATGTGACCCAAGAAGCGGCCTTGTTCAAACTTTGGAGTGATTTTCCGGAAGATCGTTCCAATTATTTAGAAAAAACCTCGGGAACTATTGGTCTGCCCAATAAAAATGTAAAGCTATTATGGCTTGCCCTGGCCTTGGCTACTCCAGCATATAAAAATGAACAAAAACGCGCATTCTATGATGAGTTGAGCGGGTATACCCACCCCAAATACCACTTTGAGGTACGCTTATTGGCATTCCAATATCTAAACAATCTTGATGCCTTCTCTGATGAAGCACTAAAGAATTTGATAAATGCCTGTAACCATCATGTTTGGTACTTTAAAAAGTCGTGTCGCACATTTTTGAAGGGTTTTTTGAAAGGTGAAGGAAATAGAGACCGACTTAAAACCATATACGTTTCACTGAATCAACAGGAGAAGGAGTATTTGGATAAAACTTTAGGTAAATGAGAGCATTGGTTATATCGGGGGGAGGAAGCAAGGGCGCCTTTGCGGGAGGTGTAGCTCAGTTTCTTATCCAAGAGGCCAAGCACGAGTACGACCTATTTGTGGGCACTTCAACAGGTAGCCTTTTAATAACCCATTTGGCCCTAAACAAGTTGGATAAGATTAAGGATATCTACTCATCGGTGAACCAACATAGCATATTCAATAATTGTCCTTTTATCATTAAAAAGAAACATGGGGTTGAACGCATTGCAATCAATCATTGGAACGTGTTCAAAAACTTCATAAAGGGTAAAAAGACCTTTGGCGAAAGCGAAAACCTGAGAGAACTGATTCGCGAATCCATTACCGAAAAGGAGTTTACCGCATTAAAGAACAGCAACACCGATGTAATCGTTACTGTATCCAATCTTTCCCTAAACCAAGTGGAATACAAATCTATAAATGAATGTACTTATGAGGAATTTTGTGATTGGATATGGATTTCTTCCAATTATGTTCCTTTTATGAGTTTGGTAAAACGTAATGGCTGTGAATATGCCGATGGCGGACTGGGAAGCTTAGTGCCCATTGAAGAGGCTTTGAAAAGAGGAGCCACAGAATTGGACGTTGTGGTTCTTCGTACAGAGGTCAATTATTTAAATAGAATGCCTGTTCGCAGCCCGTTTGAATTGATAACTACCAGTTTCGAGTTTATGCTGGACAGAATTGAGAATCAAAACGTACGTGTTGGAAAACTTGTCGCCAATCAAAAGGATGCCATCATCAATTTTTACTACACGCCCACCGTCTTGACCACAAATTCTCTCATTTTCAACAAGGAACGAATGACTTTATGGTGGAAACGTGGCTATCTCTACGCAAAAAACAAAAACGAAGAGACTAGCCCTATAGACCCTGAGCATTCGGAATAATGGCCAATTTCCCCTACTATGGATTTAGGCATGTTATGGAATTCAACTAGAATAGGGTTGGGTTGAGTGGTGTATTGATTTCTTTACCTATTTCCGCACCAGGGCACCAGGTTTTCCAATCATTAAGCTGTCCATCGTTTTCTGGTTTTTTTAATTTCATCTTTTTATCCATATAGATAATGGTCATTACTTTTCGCATGTTCTGGGTAGTGTTAGCTCCGGCTCTATGGAAAATCCACCCAGAATGAAAGCTTATTTCCCCAACATCAAAAGGTTCAATAACATGGTTAAAGTCCGTGATCCTAAGTTTTTCCTGTATTCTAGATTCACTTTCATCACTTATGGATAATTCCCTTCCCTCCAAAATAGCATGGCTACCCGCGCTAAATTCTAGTGGGCCCATTTCAAGACTTGTCTGTTGAAGTGGAATCCATGCTGTAATGGCTTTATCAGTTTCCAAGGGCCAATAATATTGATCAGCATGCCACGGGGTAATACCTCCTCCTGCTTCTTTAAAAAGCGCCTGGTCATGGTAAAGTCTAACCCCTTCTACCTGCATTAACTGAGTTGCAATTCCCGCCAGTCGTTTGCTAAAAACCAAATTCTTGATATCAGAATCATGTTCCCATAGGTTAAATAACTGTAAAAAGGCTTTTCCATACGTGTTTCGTTTCTCAAGAGGGGTTTCTTCTTGATTGCGTTCATCTACCTTTTTAGAAATGACATCATTATAAAAGGCTATAACCTCAGCATCCAGTACATTTTTTAGCTTGATGAATTTATTTTTAGCATAAAAGCTTATTTGGTCCTCATTAAGAGGGAAGGCTTGTTGTAACAATTCCATTTTTTTGAAAATATAGCTGTAAAATTAGAGGGTAAAACAATGTATAGGTTATGCTATTCTAACCATTTATTGACCTATCTAAACATTAAATTCATATTAAGAGGATGAATTAGGTTTATATTTGCTATAATGAAAGTTCAATTGGAGAAAATCCTTTTTCAAGGGTCAATTAATTTTTTTGTGAGGGAATCTTCCCAGTTTCAACCCTATTGGCATTACCATCCCGAAATAGAAATTACTTTAATTACCAAAGGCAAAGGATTTAGATTCGTAGGTGATTCTATTCACCCTTACGCAGAAAATGATTTAGTAATAATAGGTGAAAACACACCACATCAATGGGTAAGCAGTACTACTGATGAAACGAACCTCCAAAGGGCTTACGTGATTCAATTTAAAAAAGAACTGTTTCAGTCGTTTAGAGAATGTTATCCCTTGGAAACTCTTTTAGAGGAATCCCAAAGAGGAATTCAGTTTCTTGGTTCTAAAAGCACTATAATTCCGGTGATTTTGTCCTTTCAAAATGCCAACGGGATACAAAGGGTCTCTTTGCTGTTCGAATTGTTAAACGAACTTTTGGAGTACAAAGAAAAGTTGGTACTATCCTCCACAAAGTATAAATATCCATTGAACGTTAGGGATGAACGTTTTGTAAAAATCAACAATTATATATTAAACCATTTGGACCAAAAACTAACTGTAGAACATGTGGCGGAAAAATGCAATATGGTTCCTCAATCCTTTTGTAGATGGTTTAGGAAGTGTTCGGGACACTCATTTATTAGTTTTGTGAATATTATGAGGGTAGAGATGGCATGTCAATCTTTGATTAATTCCAATTTGTCCATAAAACATATTGCATTGAATTCCGGCTTTGAAAATGTGAGTCATTTCAATAGGACCTTTAAGTCCTTAAAGCGAAGGACTCCAACAGAATTTAGAAAATCGAGATAATGAAGTTGTTTACCAAAGCTCACTTACTTCCTTTTTTATAAAAGAAAGAGCGGTAGAGGAGGGGGACTGTTTTTCCATAGTCTGATTAAGAATATCTTCCCGAAGTTTATCAGGAGATTCTGTCTGACTCATTCCAGCAGAACGGATGGCTTGAATGGTTGCATTTTTTGCCGCCTTTATGATATTCCAACATTCATCCGACATATAAATTTGTTGAGAAAGGTTGTGATCAAATTCGGTTTCAATTTGCCGAATCAACAAATTCTCATAATCACTTTTGCTTTTCCCTACCGGTGCTACTCGAACCACAAGGCTGTTCAGTGAAATTCGTTCCAAAAAAAGAACCATTCGCTCGTAGGCCTGCAAACGGATAGGCAAGGCATCTTTTTGAGCATCTTTTTGAAGTAAATACCTTCTTCTACCATCTTCATTTCTAGTATGCAATCTGAAAAAGTAAAAGGCAACCGCACCAGTTACAACAGCTGGCAATAAAAAGGCAAACAATTGGAAAATTTCATCTCCGGTCATGGGTAGTTGGTTTTTTTGATTTTCTAGAAAGTAGAACGAACTAAACTTGGAAAAAGTATGAATGAAGTCTCAAGTATCTTTCCGCCCAAGATTCATTAAAACCTACTGGGCTACTTTCACACTTTCCTTGACCTTACCATAAAAATCCTCGTAATTCGGGCGCAGTTTTATCGCTATACCTTCTTTGAAGTTGCCATCTTTAACCAAAGTGGACAGTTTTTCTGTTGTAACACCCAAAGAATCCGTAAGTCTTTTGGTAACGGCAATTGCTTGATCATAGGTTGTAGCGAACTCTCCTGTAATGTTCAGTCCTACTACTTCCGTTTTTCGGTCTGGATTCGCTTTTATAATATCGGCAACCCTAGCGAGCCATTCATTGCCTTCATCCGTTAGTTCCATAGAACTATCCGAACCAAAAAGTGTGTTCAAACTTCCTGAAAGTATGATATCCCCCTCTGAAAAATTGGCATTTGCGTTTTCTCCCAAGGTTTTTTTCACCTGAGTTAAGGCAACAATGGCCGTAGAGTCATTGGAAGCAATCATTTCATTGATGCCGTTTAGTTGTTTTTCCTTTTGTTGGAGTGCAGCAAGCGTCTTGTTTACATTTTCACTGCTTTTTTTGGAAAGCTCTGAAAAGCTGGTCAGATTTTTCAAAAGAGTGGCATTGGCTTCACGTAGGCTCACATTTTCGGTCTTCAAGGTTTCGGATTTTGCCTTACTGGAAGAAACTTCCCTCTTGACTGATGCTAGTTCTTGCTCCAGTTCTTGCTTTTCAGATTTCAATTCTTCAATTTGGGCAAAAAGTTCACTCTTTTTTTGCCCTAGGGCAATTCCAGAAAACAAAGCGAATAATAGAATGATAGGTAGTTTTGTTCGCATACAATTTAGATTTAGGTTTACTATGTTGAATATTCAGGAGAATTTCCGCCTAAATGGGGGCAGTCATATAATTTCTGCATCCCATCAAATGGCACTTCGTTTTTTTTGTAGCCGTAAACGGCGGATAAATCGCTGCTAAGATAATCATCATCTACATTTACTTGTATATCGTTCATGGTAAATTGACAGGGATGTTCATATCCCGCGGCATGGGTGATTTCTAAAAACTCTTTTCTAAAGGTTTTAAAATACTGGGCCAGGCGATCAGATTTTAAGGGCACGTTAATCCCATTTTGGAGCCATTTACTTTGTGTGGCCACTCCTGCGGGACAACGATTGGTATGACATACTTGTGCTTGAATGCACCCAATGCTCATCATGGCTTCACGAGCGACATTTATACAGTCTACCCCCATAGCAAAGGCCATGGCAGCCTTTGCAGGAAAACCTAATTTTCCACTTCCAATAAAAACAATTTTTTCAGAGAGTCCTTCGTCTTGAAAGATTCTATAAATGCAGGAAAAGCCATAGACCCAAGGCAAGGAAACATGGTCGGCAAAACTTGGAGGAGCCGCTCCTGTTCCACCTTCGCCACCATCCACGGTTATAAAATCAGGACCTTTTCCTGTTTTTTTCATCAAACTTGCAAGCTCCTGCCATTGGTCCAATTTTCCGATGGCTCCCTTTATACCAACAGGCAATCCCGTTTCATCTGCAATCTGTTCAATAAGGTCGACAAGCTCTGGAATGGATTTGAAGGCCTTGTGGGTGGAAGGGGAGAGGACGTCCTTTCCAACTTCCACTCCTCGAATTTCGGCGATTTCTGGAGTAATCTTTGCCCCGGGAAGTACCCCTCCTTTTCCTGGCTTGGCACCTTGGGACAACTTTATCTCAATTGCTTTGACACATGGATTTTCGTCAACTAGAATCTTCAATTTTTCAATGGATAGGTTGCCTTCACTGTTTCGAACCCCAAAATATCCAGTTCCAAAGTGAAAGATTACATCGGCGCCTTGTTTGTGATATGGGGAAAGTCCACCTTCACCCGTGTTGTGAAAAGCATGCGATTTAGCGGCCCCTTGGTTCATAGATTGTACCGCTCTAGCGGATAAAGAGCCAAAACTCATTGCAGAAATATTGATTACGGAAGCGGGGCGATACGGTTTCTTCCGCTTATGATGAGCACCCATCACTTTTGCACAGGGTAAAAAGTAGGGGTTTTCCGTGTTGGGATGTTTTTCTGGGATTTGATAGCCTATCATCGCATTTTTTACGAACATGTGTTGATGCGCATAGATATCACGGTCAGTCCCAAAACCCTCATAGTTGTTTTCTTTCTTGGCGGAAGCGTATATCCAACCACGCTCGATACGATTGAAAGGAAGCTCTTCCCGATTGTTAGCTACAAAATACTGGCGCATTTCGGGGCCAATACTCTCCAACCAATATCGCAAGTGACCAACGATAGGAAAATTATGCTTTATGGTATGGGACTTCTGAAAAAAGATATCCCAGATGGCCACAAGGAGCAAAAAGAAAAGTACCCAACCCCACCAAGGGATACTTATTAGAAAATCCATAAAGGAGTCCATAGTTACATATTCAAATAATCCAACGCCAATTCTGTCATAGCTTTTACGCCAAGCTGCATACCGGCATCATCGATTAGAAAATCAGGAGTATGATGGGGATAGGATTCTGTATTGCCAGGGGTCATGCCTCCAAGGAAAAAGAAAAATCCTGGAACATCCCTTTGGAAATAAGAAAAATCCTCTGCTCCCGTGATAGCTTTTTGTGCAATAACATTTCCATCACCTGCTACGCGTTGGAGGGTGGGTAACATCTGCTGCGCCAATTCTGGTATATTAAAGGTTATGTCCGTAGCATCTTTTATTTCGCAGGTAGCTTCGCCACCATACGCTTTGGCAATATCGGCCACCATTTCTTTCATTCGCTTGTTGATATGATCTTTCATGTCATAGTCCAATGTTCTAATAGTACCAAGCATTTCGGCAGATTCGGGGATGATGTTAAATCGCACCCCACTTTTGATTTTACCCACAGTAATGACTGCAGCTTCATTGGTCAGATTGGCCTCTCTACTGATTATGGTCTGTAGCCCGTCAATAATCTTAGCACTAATCAAGATAGGGTCCACACCACTCCAAGGTTGAGAGCCATGACTTTGTTTTCCCTTTACCTTTATTGTAAAACTTTGGGCAGCAGCCAAGGCACCGCCTATTTTATAGCGAATGGTCCCAACCGGGGTTTGTGAATTGATATGTAGTCCAAAAATGGCATCTACATCTGGGTTCTTTAAAACCCCTTCTTTCACCATAAGCAAAGCCCCACCTTCTTCGCCCGGAGGCGCTCCTTCTTCCGCTGGTTGAAAAACAAACTTGACCGTGCCATTTATTTTGTCTTTGTTTTTCGACAGAACTTCTGCCACACCCATCAGAATAGCAGTATGGGTATCGTGACCACAGGCATGCATCACACCGACCTTTTCACCCAAAAACTCTGTAGTTACAGTAGATTTAAAGGGGAGGTCATTCCTTTCGGTGACAGGCAGTGCATCAATATCCGCGCGTAGCGCTACTACCTTACCAGGATTATCACCTTTCAAAACACCTACCACACCTGTATGGGCTACTCCCGTGGTGACTTCAATTCCCAATGATTTTAGATGATTGGCAATTTTTTCTGCGGTTTTGAATTCACGATTGCTTAATTCTGGGTTTTGGTGGATGTCATGTCGCCATTCAATTACTTTGTTTTCGATAGCCGCATAATCCTTTTCCAAATTTGGTCCTTGAGCCCATATAGCAAGGCAAGAACAGAAACATGCTAGGGTTAAAATCTTCTTCATTGTATTAAAATTTAATGAGTTGATAGCCTTTGTTTTGTAGTTGAATCAATGCTGTCATGGCCGAAAGGGAGATTTGGACTCCTGAAATTAGGTCTTCTTTGGGATAATCCCTGGATTTTGAGGATTGACCACATAAAATAATCTCCACCCCCGAATCCATAAGTTGATTAATCATATCATGATTAGGATTTGGGGAGCCAAAACGAGCTTGGTATGCTTGGTTCGTAATCACATCTTTAGCTGCTTTGCCATGAATAACCAATGCCACTTTTAGTTGTGATTCTGGCACACCGCTTTGAGCGTGCATATTTAAAAAACGGGCAGCAGTTTCAATGCTTCTGTTCAGTGCTGTAGGCGATTTTGGACTGTTCATCACATCAAAAACCACTTTGTATTCCATGGTTGTGTCCGTTGCAAAGTCAGGATTCTCAATTTTCCACACTTTCCCATATTCCTTCAATACGGGACCTGCTTTTTTTTCTTGGGCCGATATCAGCATTGGTAGAATTAAAATTGAAGGAAGGAAAAAGTCGGATAGTTTCATTTAAAGCACCTTTAAACCCTTAAATATATTCAAATTCAGGAGAATGCCGCTCTGTTTATAACTATTAAAAGGATGATTTTATCATGAGTACATAATTGGCTAATTTCACCCTTGCTTTTAAAACGAAATAGGCCTTGAGTACGTTTTTGGATGAATTGAATGATGCGCAGCGTGCACCGGTTTTGCATAAGGATGGCCCTTTGATGGTTATTGCAGGAGCTGGGTCGGGAAAGACAAGGGTGCTCACATATCGTATTGCCCATTTGATGGAACAAGGTGTGGATTCCTTCAATATTTTGGCACTTACCTTTACCAATAAGGCGGCCAAGGAAATGAAAAAGAGAATCGCTACCATTGTAGGGAACTCTGAGGCCAAAAACCTTTGGATGGGCACATTTCACTCGGTTTTTGCCAAACTATTGCGATTTGAAAGTGATAAATTAGGTTACCCTAGCAACTTCACTATTTATGATACCCAAGATTCTCAGCGTCTGATTGCTTCCATCATAAAAGAGATGGGATTGGATAAGGATATCTACAAGTATAAGCAGATTCAGAACCGTATATCTTCCTACAAAAACAGTTTGATTACAGTTAAGGCATATTTTCAGAATCCGGAATTGGTTGAAGCAGATGCCATGGCAAAACGGCCAAGGTTGGGAGAAATCTATCAAAACTACGTGGAACGTTGTTTTAAAGCAGGCGCCATGGATTTTGATGATTTACTATTACGCACCAATGAGCTTTTGACCCGATTTCCTGAAGTATTGATGAAGTATCAGGAGCGGTTTAAATATATTCTGGTGGATGAGTATCAGGATACCAACCATTCTCAGTACCTGATTGTCAAGGCCCTGTCCGATCGCTACCAGAATATTTGTGTGGTAGGGGATGATGCGCAAAGTATCTACTCGTTTCGGGGAGCGAACATCAGTAATATTTTGAATTTTCAAAGGGATTATGACGATGTTGCCGTGTATAGATTGGAACAGAACTATCGGTCCACAAAGAATATTGTAAATGCGGCCAATTCCATTATCGCAAAGAACAAGAACCAATTAGAAAAGGTGGTTTGGACCTCAAATGACGAGGGGAATCCCATCAAAATACATCGGAGTGTTACCGATGCAGAGGAGGGTAGGTATGTAGCTTCGTCCATTTTTGAAAACAGGATGCAACATCAATTACAGAATGGGGAGTTCACCGTATTGTACAGAACCAATTCACAATCCAGAGCCATTGAGGACGCATTGCGCAAGAGAGACATTCCGTATAGAATTTACGGAGGACTTTCCTTTTATCAGCGAAAAGAGATTAAAGATGTGCTGGCTTATTTGCGAATGGTAATAAATCCAAAAGATGAAGAAGCTTTAAAACGTATTATCAATTTTCCAGCAAGGGGAATCGGGCAAACCACGATTGACAAGCTTGTGGTAGCTGCAAATCACTATGGCCGTTCCATTTTTGAGGTTATGGAAAATTTGGACAAACTCCAATTAAAGATTAATACCGGAACCCAGCGTAAATTGGAAGACTTTGTGACAATGATCAAAAGTTTCCAAATCATGAACGAAGGAAGTGATGCCTTTACCTTGGCCGAGCATGTGGCTAAAAAAACAGGATTACTTCTTGAGTTCAAAAAGGATGGTACTCCTGAGGGGATAGCACGGATGGAAAACATTGAGGAGTTGTTGAACGGTATCAAAGATTTTGTAGAAGGGCAGAAAGAGTTAGCAGATGCAACCGGAAGCTTGACCGAGTTTTTGGAAGATGTGGCTTTGGCAACTGATATGGATAAAGAAACTGCGGATGATGACCGAGTAGCGCTAATGACCATTCACTTGGCGAAAGGGCTGGAATTTCCTTATGTGTACATTGTCGGAATGGAAGAGGATTTGTTCCCCTCGGCAATGAGCATGAATACCCGAAGTGAGCTAGAGGAAGAGAGACGCCTTTTTTATGTGGCACTAACTCGTGCAGAGAAACAGGCCTATTTGACCTATACGCAAAATCGGTATCGATGGGGAAAATTGATAGATGCGGAACCAAGTCGATTTTTGGAGGAAATCGATGAAAAGTATGTAGAGAATTTAACTCCGGTAAACGATGGATACCGTTATAAGTCCATGATTGATGCCAATATTTTTGGTGAAGTGGATAAGAGTAAGCTTCGTTTGAGCAAACCAACCAATGGAACCCCACCCACGAGTCAAAGGCCTAACGAAAATCAACTTCGCAAGCTGCGGAGACTGAAACCTGAATTGAGCTCTCCGTCTTCCCAAACCAATGTCGTGGATACTAATCTATCAGCTGGTATGAGAGTTAATCACACCCGGTTTGGAAAAGGAAAAGTCCTGAAAATTGAGGGAGTGGGCAACGATAAAAAGGCTGAAATCCAGTTTGAACAAGGAGATGTAAAAAAACTACTACTTCGGTTCGCTAAATTGGAAATCTTGGAAGATTAAGAAACACGTAATATGGTCTCTCTAGTCAAGTTCGTGGGTACTGTAAACGAGAACGTACTACCTTTTCCTTCTTTGGATTCTATGTAAATCATACCGTTGTTACGTTGTATAAAATCCTTGCAGATTGCAAAACCAAGACCTGTACCTTCTTCATTATCTGTCCCTTTGGTAGAAATGTTTTCTTTGGAGGAATTGAGTAGCTCTTCGCACTGCGCTTTACTCATGCCTATTCCAGTATCTTTCACCTTTACTTTTAAATTTTCTTCCTCTTCTATAACATCAACACTTATAGAATCACCACTTTCGGTGAATTTTAAAGCATTGGACAATAAATTCCGTACTACGAAATCAATCATATCCTTATCTGCATAGACATTTGAAACCTTCTTGGGCTTATAACTTATGGTTATATCCTTTCGCATTGCATTCTCTTTAAAGAGCTCGACGTTTTTTTCAATTACATTGAAGATATTGAATGATTTTTTTGATACTTCATGATCATTCATTTGGGATTTGGCCCAATTCAACAAGTTATCCAACAATAACTGTAGGTTCTGGGAAGCATCCGATAGGTATTTTACAAACATCTTTTTTTCTGCCTCTCCCAATTCCTCTTTGTCCTCCTTTAAAATATTGGCCAGTGAAAGCACATTTCCTGTATGACCACGCAAATCGTGTGATATTATGGAAAAGAACTTATCCTTTATTCTGGAAGCTTCTTTTAGCTCATTTTCAGATTCTACTAATTTGCCATTCAAGGAATGCAGAATCTTGTTTTTCTCACTCAATGTAGTAATCTGTTTTCGGATTTTGGCTACCAATCCATTATAGGTTCCGGTGAGCTTGTCAATTTCCGTTATTTTTAAACTTTTGGATTTGTCCAACTGTCCCTCAAAATTGTTCTGAACAATGGAATCCATGTCAGAAATCAAGGTCTTGATGGGTTTTGCGATATGACTTGAGAAAACGAATGCTGATAGAATTGCGAACAACATGGTAATCATAAAGAATAACACCAAATAGGATTTAATGGAAGCGGTCATCAACTCGGAATCTGCATCTACCAAAGTATATAGTGCTGCAGTATTTGTGCTCAGTTTGGCTTGGATTGCCTGGATTTCTTTGATTAAGCCTGAATTGCCATTTCCGATTTTACGATCTAGGGAAGTAATCACATTGAAGTTTCTTTGATATCCCCTTAAGAGCTCGAAAGTTATCATATCCGCTTCGGGAGCGTTTCGTAAACGTTCCAATATGGTATTGCAAAGCATATTAAGTTCTTTCACATAACTAGGGTCTTTACGAAGGAAGAAATCTTTTTCCACCCTTCGTATCTGCAAGATTTCCACTAATTCAACGCCCTTAGCCTCGCTTTCCAACTGATGAATACTTCTTCGCATTTCGCCAATGGTGCCAAAGTTGTGAAATCCCTTTTTTTGAATAAGCTCAACGACTTGAACTATTTTGAAATTGAGTTCATCCAAATCTGTCGTTATTCGTCTTAGGCGTTTATCAACTGTGTTGTTCGTATTGTAGTTAGCTTGGCGAATATCTTCCAGCGCTTCCTTGGAATTTTTAATGTATGCTTGATATTCTTTTAAATGTTTGGAAGATTTTTCAAGGTAGAACTCATCTTGTTTGGTGTCAAAATCGAGGATTTGGAAAAACTTATTGTCCGCTTTTAGCCGGTTACCATCAAAAACGGCCACACTCTCACGCAAAGTCTTTGCATTGTCTATCTTTTTGAGACTGTTGAATGCAAACAAAAGGAAGGGACCTATAAGAAGGAAAAGTACGAGAAAAGCAATTAGAACCCGACCTCTAATGGTGTTCATGACGGAAGATTTGGACTTAAATTTTTCTAGTCCTTAGAACGCTGTTTTGGAGTCAATATTGCAATTAATCGATATAATGTAGCACTACATCGATGGTTTGTGTATAATTATTGTACATAAGTGCAGTAAGATTGTCCTGTGGACTGAAGCATGGGAGACGTATCCAAAAACGATAGCACTAATATTTCAAAACGTTGAAGTTCATCTTGACAATTGGAAAAATCCAACTCTTCCAGCCTCTTATTGTCTATTTGTTGGCTAAATATCAACTGGTTACCCCTAATGATTGCATCAGCAACATAGATGGAATAAACAATCTTGTTTTGATCTAGGTCATATATGTATATTGGAGAGCTCTCTGGAACTCCATATCCCATAAAGAAGAGATATGTTGTGTTTTTTGCAACAAGGTTCATATGGCCATTAAAATCCATAGTAGATTCTTCACCCAATTTTGAATGATAAATTGTTATTTCGCTTTTCTCGTTTTCTTCATTATAGTTGTCAATCACTTTTAATCCATCTTTAAAGAGGAATGTATCCTGATTGTGTGTTACAGAGGTTGAAATGGGCACTTCGGAACCTCGTAGCATTTGATGTGAACCCGAAAGATTTTTTCTGAAGTCTTCTTTGATCATTATGCTATCCAGTTCATAAAGTTTCTCCTCGTATTTTTTTCCATTGAAAACATAAGGTTTGAATGCGAATCCATGTTTTGAGGAATTGTTTTCAAATAACATTAGACCCTCATCATTCAATGTTGGTGTTTCCAGCCACGATCCACTGGATTTACCGGACCGATAGGGATTTTCC
Source organism: Flagellimonas meridianipacifica (assembly GCF_003001695.1). Taxonomy (GTDB): domain Bacteria; phylum Bacteroidota; class Bacteroidia; order Flavobacteriales; family Flavobacteriaceae; genus Flagellimonas; species Flagellimonas meridianipacifica. Next base: position 1,185,123 of record NZ_PVYX01000002.1, read on the forward strand.
CAGCTACTCTTGTTGCCCGGAAATATTTTTCTTTTTACAAATTGACTATTTTGAACTCCAATCGCATCAATACGATTGAAAAAATCATAATTGGAAGTTTTTCCTGTACCATGAAGCAAATAGATGGGCGCTTCGGAAGCATCTTTCAAGAGAAATATAGAATCATATTTGATGGATTTATCTACGTCAAGTTCTTCGATAGTTATTCCAAAGGTATTTTTACCAAAAATCAAGCTTTTATATTCGCCCTGAGACCCTCCCAAGCGCGTGTTCCAATTTACAATAGTCAGCTTTCCGTCTTTGGATTGACTTAAAAACGACTGGGTTTGTTCGTCATTGTTTATTCTAACTAGCTCATCAAATTCTTTAGAAGAACGGATGTTTTGTAATAGGTTTTTAAGTTTGGTATTATACGTTATAGCTTGGATTTCAAAATCAGAAAGACTTTGTGAAAGCCCGGATAGGCTTTTTATCCAAATAGGAACGCTATCCAGTGGAAGGGTTTGCTGTTTGGTGCTTTTAAGAACTGTAAGTGATTGATTTCTATTCTTTTTACAGCTCATAAAAAGAAAAATGAGGATAAAGAGGAAGTACTTAGGGCGCATTTGCAAGAAGCTTTGACCGAAAGTTCTTTTTTTATAATCAATGGATTTAGTTAAAACTTGTGGATACTTGTTTGGAATTGATGAATGGGCCAAATCAATACATTTCTTTTGAATGCTTACCAGATAATGCCCTCAATTTGTAAATAATGTTGCTTACCTTGTATTAACAATGGCAGAGCTGATAAAACTTTTTGAAGAGAATCCCAATCCAAAACAGGTAGAGAAGGTAGCCAACGTTCTCCGCAAAGGCGGATTGGTGATTTATCCCACTGATACAGTATATGGCCTAGGTTGTGATATTACCAATACTAAGGCTCTTGAGCGAATTGCCCGTATAAAGGGAATTAAATTGGCAAAGGCGAACTGGTCTTTTGTTTGTGCCGATTTGAGCAATCTATCCGATTTTGTTCGACAGATTGACTCTGCTACTTTCAAAATTCTGAAAAGAGCTCTTCCTGGACCTTATACTTTTATTTTGCCCGGCAGCAATAATCTTCCCAAGGATTTTAAGAAGAGAAAAACCGTTGGAATTCGCGTTCCAGATAATGAGATTGCTAGAGCTCTGGTGCTTGAATTGGGCAATCCAATTGTGTCCACTTCCATTTATGATGAGGATGATATTTTGGAGTATACCACTGACCCCGAACTCATCTTTGAGAAGTGGCAAAACTTGGTTGATGTTGTTGTGGATGGGGGGTATGGAGGAAATATCGCTTCTACTATAATTGATTTGTCCACAGGTATTCCCGAAGTAGTTAGAGAAGGAAAAGGGAGTATAGATATTTTCTAAAAAAATAGGCCGCTATTAGCGGCCTATCATAAATAAGTTTGGAATTGTATTATTTTCCAGTACCTCCAATGGCTGGATCTTTCATCCCTTCTTCAATCATATTGTAGAACTGATCGATTTTAGGTAATACTACAATTCTGGTTCTTCTATTTTTTGCTCTTTCAGCAGCCGTATCATTTGAAGCCAATGGTACGTAGTAACTTCTACCTGCAGCGGTCATGCGCTTAGGATCTACGTTGAACTCATTTTGCAGGGTTCTTACTATGGATGTAGCACGTTTTGCACTCAAATCCCAGTTGTCTACCAAAACACCACTAGAGAACGGTACATTATCCGTGTGCCCCTCAACCAAGAATTCAAAATCAGGTTTGTTGTTTACAACCTTGGCAACCTTGCCAAGTACACTTTTTGCTGCTGCAGTTATATTGTAGCTTCCACTTCTGAACAAAAGTTTGTCCGAGATAGAAACAAATACTACACCTTTTTCAACACTGATTTCAATGTCTTCATCATCCAGGTTACCCAATACACCTTTTAGGCTTTGTACCAATGATAAGTTTACGGAATCCCTTCGAGTAACCGCATCTTGAAGTCTACGGATGGTTAAATCCTTTTCTTTCAAACTTTCTAAAGACTTTTCAAGGTTTTCAGCACCTTTTGTGGTTAGGGTAGTCAAGTTCCCCATGTTGTTTATCAATTCTTGATTGTTTGCTTTTAAGAAAGCATTTTGGTCCTCAAGCGTCTTCAACCTAGAATCAGCAGTAGCTTTTTCTTCAAGACAGTCGTTCAACTTAACAGTGGCAGAATTTAATAAATCCTGGGTTTCTTTTTGTTTAGCTTCAAGGTCTGCATATTTCTTTTGCGAAACACAAGAAGATAATAAAACAGCCATTGTCAATGTTCCTAGAAGTACTTTTTTCATAAATCTGAGTATAAATTAGCGATATTGATTCCTTTATTTGTGGCCAAAATTAGAGAAAAACCAAAGTCCCAATATTCCGCTATCGTTAATCTTTTACTAAAATGTTAAAATTATTTATTTGATGTACGAAATGAGACCAAACTATGGATTTTGTAGCATGATAATTTAATATAAAATTAGCTTTTTCCCTCTTCCGGTACATTTTTCTAAAATTACAATAAAAACTGAGGTGAGCCCTTAAAACCGCTGCAAAATGGTTGAGTTTGAATTGCAGAATAAATCGGAATGCGGCAATTCCATCCAATAGCAAACGCATAAAAATTATTGAGAACGCCCTCCTTTTTGGTAAATTCTTGGTTATGGAATACAACGAGTTCCTAAAATTAAGAAAGGTCTTTTTGGGATTCATATTGGTCAAGGTGGACCCACCTAAATGATACACATGGCTTTTACCGGTATAGTAAACCTTATGTCCGGCGTTTTTGGCTCTCCAACATAAATCAATTTCCTCTTGGTGTGCAAAGTAATCTTCGTCAAATCCCTTTAACGTATGAAACACCTTACTTTTTATAAACATGCATGCCCCTGTTGCCCAAAACACTTCTTTGACATCATCATACTGACCTTTGTCCTCTTCCAAAGCTTGAAAAATTCGACCTCTGCAAAAAGGATATCCCAATTTGTCTATAAATCCTCCAGCAGCCCCGGCATATTCAAAATGTGTTTTACGCTTTAAATCCAAAATTTTGGGTTGAACAATGGATGCTTCAGGTTTTTCTTGGAACAGTTCTTTCACGGGTTCCAACCAGTTGGGTGTAACCTCTACATCAGAATTTAATAGGCAATAGATATCGGCTTCTATGTGCTTAAGACCATCATTATACCCCTGGGCAAAACCACCGTTGGATTTATTCTTTATCAAGCCCACATCGGGAAAGCTTTTCTTTAATAAATCGATGGAACTATCTGTACTTGCATTGTCAACCACATATATTGAAGCTCCCTTCGAGTACTCCAGCACTTTGGGAAGGAACCTGGCTAATAGTTTTTCCCCATTCCAGTTTAGTATGACAACGGCGATTTTCAAAACGGAAGCAAATTAACGGCGAAAATCAGGAATATCCTTTAAAAAAGAATACTTTTCATTGCGATAATCTGTTTTGCAATAGTAATGGGTAAGGCCATTGGTTACCATAAGATAATTAGCTTTTAGTTTGTAATTATACCGAGCAATCTGGTCAAAAGCCTCTTGGCTTATAGTTACATCCGGCGCCTTGCATTCCACCAAAATATCTACTTCACCCTGTGGATTGAAAACGATGATATCATATCTCTTCTTTAGCTCGTTCACCTGTAGTTGTTTTTCCACGTTGATGCGAATTTTGGGATATCCTTTCGTTTCCATTAAATAATGAATGGCGTGTTGACGTACCCATTCCTCAGGTTGTAGAATTACAAATTTTTTGCGAATAACATCAAAAATAGAGACTGTATTTTCGCTACTTTTGAATCGAAACGAATAGGCAGGATAGTTCAAAACTTGCATGTCGCAAAGGTGACAATTTTTTGAATATGGATAGAATTAAGGAAATCGTCGCCGATATAGACAATAAAACACCCAAGCCAATTTATTTTTTAATGGGGGATGAACCCTATTACATCGATAAGATTTCCCAATATATCTCTGACAACACGCTTACTGAAGATGAGAAAGGGTTCAATCAAATGGTGCTTTATGGCAAGGAGACCAATATTGAGGAAATAGTTGCCAATGCCAAGCGGTTTCCCATGATGGCTGAACGCCAAGTCGTTATCGTCAAAGAAGCTCAACATCTTTCACGCACCATTGAAAACTTGACTAGGTACGCCGAAAACCCGCAACCATCCACAGTTTTGGTGTTTTGCTATAAGTACAAGAAACTGGACAAACGTAAAAAATTGTACAAAACCATTCAAAAGCAAGGGGAGCTGTATGAAAGCAAAAAGCTTTATGAAAATCAGGTAGCGGAGTGGATTAGGCGAACTCTGAGTGGAAAGAAATACGCAATCTCTCCAAAGGCAAGCGCTTTGCTCGTTGAGTTTTTAGGTACGGATTTAAGTAAAATCTACAATGAACTTAGCAAACTAATGGCTATTGTTCCCAACTCTGCAGAAATCTCTCCTGAAATCATAGAAGAACATATAGGATTCAGTAAGGATTTCAACAATTTTGAACTGAAAAAAGCGGTTGGAGAGAAAGACATAGTGAAAGCTTCCAGAATCATCGATTACTTTTCAAATAATCCGAAGGATAACCCTTTCGTAGTCACCATTGCCACCTTAAACAATTTCTTTATCCAATTACTACAGTATCATGGGCTTTCAGACCATTCTCCAAATGCAGTTTCAAAAACCTTAGGAGTTAATCCCTACTTTGTCAAGGAGTTCGCAGTAGCTGCCAAAAACTACCCCATGAAAAAAGTAAGTCAAATAATATCTGGTTTACGCGAATTGGATTTGAAGAGCAAAGGCGTGGGTGCCCAAAACATTGGACAGGCGGATTTGCTCAAAGAGCTGTTGATAAAGTTTTCCTAAATCGCTTAGCTATCGTTTATCGATACTGTATTTACCTGGACCTAACAGAAAAATTACTACGAAGACCGTTAGGTACATTAAAGCCAGTTCTTTTTTTCCAAATGGGTCGCTACCGTGAACAATAAAAGCTGCAACGGCCATCGTGATTGCTGCTGGTATGGCTGCCCAGCGTGTCTTGAATCCGATTATCAATAGAATTGGGCATAAAAACTCTCCTACAACACAAAGAAAAAGAGATGGTGCGGAACCTATTCCCAATGGATTGGGAAATTCCATATTACCGCTCAATAATTTTTGAAATTTTGGAAAGCCATGGGTCAGCATAAAGGCAGATGGCAAAATTCTTAACAGGGCAAGACCAAGATGAACAAGAAGATTGTTTTTCATTGGAGGGGGGATTTTTAAATTTCAGTGAAAATATAAATTCTTCTTCTACCTAGATGTCGTCCTACCAAAAAAAATGAGTTATAGAAGATTCTACTTACAACCTAATAAAGAGAAAAGATGCCATTAGGCATTTTTTTCTACTTTTTAGTGTTCTTCATTAAACGAATCAAAAGGTTATCCAGTCCAAAACGACCCGAGCCCAAATAAAGATTATACATGGATATCCAAAGGAAACCCATTGCAGGTAGCATACCCCATGTTCCCTGTCCCCATTTTTGAAAAAAGATGGCTACCAACATGGTGCTCATAATAAGGAATGATGCCACACGGGTTTTAAGGCCTAAGGCTAGGAACAAGCCCCCAACCGCTTCGCTGAAAGCACCCATCCATGCGAATAGTACTGGAAAGGCAGCAAATAAACCGCCATATTCAGCAACATCTTGAGGAAACCAATCCACCACCTCAAAAAAACCAAGATTTTTTTCCTTGGGAGACCATGGCATCCCAAATTTTGATGCACCAAAATCAATGGCTAGTAACATTCCACACACAAAGCGGGCGATGGCGAAGAACAAATCGGCTATCCAATGTCTTTGTAATACGGGTTGAAGTAATAATTGTACCAAATTTTTCATTTTAAATGTTTTAAAAGATTAAACGGGTCAAAATTGAAAAACAGTGGAATCAATGGCGCTTCAAATAGTATGGAGAGGACTCAAAATACGATTTGAGACGTATCAAAAGAAAAGTCAAACGGTGGTTCTCAAGAATTCGGTAGGGGAGGTGTGGGTCAGTTTTTTGAACACACGATTGAATGTTGCTTTGCTATTGAAGCCACACTCAAAAGCGATGCCGAGAAGTGAAAGCTGTTCATGTTTTTCCGCTTCAATCATTTTTTTGAAGGCGTCAATACGGTACAGGTTTACAAAGTCATTGAAGTTTTTGTTGAAGCCCAGGTTGATGGTTTCCGAAAGTTGAGAGCGGCTCATATTGGCACGCTTGGCAAGGTCGATTAGATTCAGTTCTGGGTCTAAATAGGGCTTCTCACTTTCCATAAGCCTTTTTATCTGCTGAATAGTATCTTCTGAAATCTCCTTTTTGGGGTGATTTTGTAATTCCGGGACCGATATTTTGTTGGGACTAAAACTGAAATTCAGTTTCTTTAGCTTGGTAGTGTCGGTGAAGAATCCTTTTATTCCAACATAGGTGATGGCTATTCCCGAGAAGAAGACCAACCACCACTGTTGTGTATATCCCAATTCAACAAAGAATGATGAGATTATGGTCTGCACCACATCGTAAAGGAAAAGAAAAGTATATACTAACAGAAAGTTTCGTATCCAATTTAATTCCAACTTATAGGTGTTTGAGAAGAAAGCATTTATCTTTCGTCTGTAGTGATAGAACAGTTGAAGGGTAAATGCTAAATACAGTAGCATTTGGGCAAATCCAAAAGCGGTCATCAATGGCTGTACATACGGTTCATCCAAACTGAGTTTAAGCGCACCATTTTGAACATCGTGAAAGCCAGGCTGCATGGCATCAAGCACATAAATGGACCCTCTATAGAGCGCAAAAAGGATTAAAGGCAAGAAATGAAAAAAATCCCTTGACTTTAGCCTAAATTTAGAAGTTGTAATGGACTTTATATATAAATATATAAGTGGTGCTATAACAATGCCAACACTGAACAGCGCGTAGTTTATCTTAGTATTTTGATATGTGTCATACCATCCCAAAAACCCAACAGTATAGCAGGTCTGACCGTAACAGGCAAAAATGAGAATTCCAAAAAGGAATGCGTCTGATAAATTCTTATCCTTGAGATACCTGCGCAATAGTAGAAAAGCAAAAATCAAACCTTGTACGGAGAGAAACAAAAGAGGCGTGCTGTACTTTCCAAATGCGGGAAAAGCAAGGAACATATTCTTTAGATACTGGTTATGTCTTCAAAATACAAAAAGTGTCGAATACTTATTGATGAATTTAAGTTTACTACTGAAGATGAAAAAACAAAAGACTACTTAACGCAGTTTGGGATAGGATTTTGGGCTTGCCTCATGCATGATTTCATATACCTTTTCAAAAATATCCTCGGCATTGGGTTTTGAAAAATAATCTCCATCCGAAGCATAGGCCGGTCTGTGTGGTTTGGCTGTCAAAGTTTGAGGGGCGCTGTCCAAATAACGGTACGCATCTTGTTCCTCAACTATCTTTTGTACCAAATATGCCGAACATCCTCCCGGAACATCTTCATCAATAACTAGTAATCTGTTGGTCTTCTTGATACTCTTTACAACATCGTGGTTCAAATCGAAAGGAAGTAAAGACTGTGCATCGATTACTTCCGCATCAATCCCAACCTCGAGTAATTCTTCTGCTACTTTTTGAACAATTCGTAATGTAGAACCGTATGACAATAGTGTAATGTCCGTTCCTTCACGCAAAGTTTCAACTACACCGATAGGGGTACAGAATTCACCTAGGTTATTTGGTTTTGGTTCTTTGAGTCTGTAACCATTGAGGCTTTCAATCACCAAAGCTGGTTCATCGCTTTTCAACAATGTATTGTAAAAACCTGCAGCTTGAGTCATGTTCCTTGGAACCAGAATATGCATTCCTCGCAAAAGGTGTATAAGTCCGCCCATTGGGGAACCAGAATGCCAAATACCTTCCAAACGATGTCCCCTTGTTCTAATAATCAAGGGTGCTTTTTGCTTGCCGAATGTTCTATACAACAGAGAAGCCAAATCATCACTTAATGTCTGGATTCCATAAAGGATATAGTCTAAATATTGGATTTCGGCTATGGGACGAAGACCTCTCATTGCCATACCAATACCCTGACCTATTATAGTAGTTTCCCGAATGCCAGTATCAGCTACGCGATGTACCCCATATTTCTTTTGAAGCCCTTCAAGTCCTTGATTTACATCTCCAATATTACCGGTATCCTCCCCAAAAATCAGGGTGTTTGGGTACTTGGCGAAAATGGCATCAAAATTGTCCCTTAGAATCACACGTCCGTCTACCATCTCGTTATTTTCACCAAAACTTGGTGATACACCTTCTACTAGAGTAGCCTTGTTGGGTAATTCACTGTAAAGGTACGAGCTGTATTTAGGTTGTTCCGAATTCAAATAGGAATTAACCCACTGAATCAATGCCGATTTCTCAGTGGAATCCTCGTTGATTACATATCGCAATCCTTTTCTGGAGATAGAGGCCAAATCCTTCTTAAGGGGTTCCTCAATGGCAATCAAGTCATTTTTGAGCTTACCAATAAAGGCCCGATTGGAACTTTTGTTGGTAATTGCCCCCAAATGCTGAACCAATTGTTTTTTGGCATCAAGTTGTGGTTTCAAAAACTCTGCCCATGCCTCTTTTTTAGCATTACGCACATTTTGTTTGATGCTTTTTTCCAGATTCTTCAATTCCTCCTCTGTAGCGATTTTATTTTGTAAAATCCATTCACGGAATCTTTTGTTACAGTCATTTTCCTTTTCCCATTCCAAACGCTCTGCGGATTTGTATCTCTCGTGAGAACCGGAGGTGGAGTGCCCTTGAGGTTGTGTTAGCTCTTTAACATGTATGAGAACGGGAACATGATTTTCCCTGGCTATATCCGAGGCATTCTCAAAAGTGTGAATCAAGGCGGTATAATCCCAGCCATTTACTTTCAAGATTTCATATCCCTTATTGTCTTCGTCTCTTTGGAATCCACTTAAAACTTCAGAGATATCACCTTTTGTGGTATGGAATTCGGCAGGTACTGAAATACCATATTCATCATCCCATACACAGATGACCATTGGGACCTGCATTACCCCAGCGGAGTTAAATGTCTCAAAAAAATGTCCTTCACTGGTACTTGCGTTGCCTATAGTTCCCCATGCAACCTCATTACCATTGTTCGAAAATAAGCTGGAATCAATTCCATCAACATTTCTATATATTTTGGAAGCTTGTGCCAAACCAAGTAATCTGGGCATTTGACCTGCAGTGCAAGAAATATCCGCACTACTGTTTTTTTGTTTGGTCAAATCTTTCCAAGTACCGTCTTGGTTTAAGCTATGTGTGGTAAAATGCCCCCCCATTTGCCTTCCGGCACTCATCGGGTCTTTTTCTATATCTGTAGTGGCGTAGAGACCATGAAAAAATTGTTTAGGGCTCAAAAGGCCCAAAGCCATCATAAAAGTTTGGTCTCGGTAATAGCCGCTTCGGAAATCGCCATCTTGAAACGATCTGGCCATAGCCAATTGAGGTAGTTCTTTTCCATCACCAAAAATCCCAAACTTAGCCTTTCCGGTTAATACTTCCCGTCTACCTAGTAAGCTACATTCCCTACTGGTAACAGCAACCTTGTAATCACTAAGAATTTGCGATTGAAAATCATCAAATGAAATGTCACTACTGGTACTTGGATTGGGCTTCATGAAGGGTCGAAAATTTTTACAAAAGTATGAAATAGGGAGGAGAAAGGCAAGAGGAAGTGTTGTTAATAAACTAAGAAAAAATCAACAAAAAGTATATTTTAAAACATTTTTATCAAAAATGAACTTTTATTAAGTCAATTTATTGCCAAATACTCAAAAATTAAAACCATTTTCTTGTGAAGAGTCCGGTAAGCGTTCTAGGACTGAGCGTCACAACAAATCGTATTCTTTCTCCATAATTTGGTTGAGCGATTTCGTATCCATTGTTGGAATAGACTGGAAAATACAATTCAAAGAAATCTGTAACCAAATTCAATCGTATTCCCGAATCATAGACAAAACGTGCGTCTTCACCACGATTCCTAATGGCACCGATATCACCGTAGACCTCAATCCACTGCCAAATATTGAAACTGAGATTCCCGGTGAGTATCCAGTCGTTTCCGAACCGATCATCAAAAATGGATTTAAACCCACCTTCAGCCAAAATGAATTGCTGACTGGTCAATCCGGTTGCATTTTGGGAACGATTAAGATAATTTAGGTCAAAGAGGTAATCAGTTGGCCTATCCAAGGCAAAGCTGAAGAAGTCTGAATCCGTGTCATTGGTGATAAACTTTCCGGCATACACCCTAAGATTTAACTGTCGGTTATTTTCAAATAACGTTCGATATTCCCACTCGAAGGAAACTTTGGAAAAATCATTGGCTAACTGGCCATCAACTACCCAAGATCTAAATCGGAGAATGTTGTTGTCCACATCTCCAAAGCGGGCGTTGAGAACCGAAAAATCTGGTTCCGTATCTATTTCATCTACTAGGCTTGGATCAATGTTTCTAAAAACACTTCGGAGTCTTAAAAGTAAAAACTGCCTTCTGTTGGAAATAAAACCTTCCGGTCTCCAAAGGAATGTTGTTAATGGGGTTATTGTTGTAAATCGAGATCCTACATCAAAAAAGGAACTCCCAAAACCCAGAGAATAGCTTATGGAATTTAGTTTTCCATCATTAAAAAATTGTCGTTTTGTAAACGAAGCTGTACCTACCAGAGCCTGTTCCCTACTAGAATATTGCGGCTTTAAGCTAAAAAAGAAATCCCGATTGGGGAAGGTTCTGTTGTCCACTGTTATTCCCGTCCTAAAACCGTCATTAACATTGAACTTAAATTCTGGAAAATAAAAGAGCTGATTGTAGTAAGGATTTTCAACATCCCTAAGAAATCTGAATTGTAGTTTTTTATTACTTGAAAAAAATCCTTTTAGACTTTTCCAGTTATCCCGTTGGTTCTCTTCCGGAATTTTCTTGTCGTAATTTAACACTAGCCTATCTTCACCGCTTCTTGGTATTGTGAAAGTCTTGGAGGTATCAATATCAGAAAACCAATACTTAGAGACTACTGAATCTTTTTGCAATCCAAATAGGGAAATGGGAACATTGGTTCCGCTTTTGTTTTTTATGGTAAAAGTGACAGAATCCTCTGTTTTGGAAACTTTCTTGATTTTAAAATCTATATTATTCCTAGAGGAAACATACTCGTCAAAAAACCAATCAATTTCCTTCGGGGATTTCTTTTTCAATAGATTTTCAAAATCCTTGGCGTAAACACGAGGCTTAAGTTTGAACTCCTGATAAAAATTGGATATGGTGCTATCTACTAAATCATACCCGATGTATTCGCCCAAAAAAGCCATTCCAAGCCCTGCTTTATATCTGTTGGTGATTTTTTGGTTAAACTTTATTAAAGAATCGTTTGGGGTTGATAATGATTGATGATCATTTCGCCTTACGGAAAGCATTTGTAGTAAATAGTACTGATCATTAAAATCCAATTTGGCTAAATTATAAGAACGAAATCCCCATAAACGGGATAGTTTACCTGTAAACTTTTGGTTTGGATAGTACTCATCCACATACTTTATGAGCAGATAATTTACTATTGCATCATTTACCCATCGTTCCTTTCGCTCATCTAAATACAAGGTTTCTCTGACCAAGCTGTTGAGAGCTGTCTTGAGGAACTTCATCTCAAACTGGAATTGTTCTCGATAGGGTCTAATAAAATTGGGTAACTGGTTAATTCCGTAAAGTGGGTTACGGTTGTATTCCAGTTCACTAACTAGCAAGTTTTTGTGGGGGTATTTACCTAGATTTTTGTCGATGAACTCAGCAATCTTATGTATGGAGATTCCTTGCGAAATATCATCATACTTTGATGTCTCTATATCCGTGGTTACCGTTAGGAAGCGGGTTTTATGGGTTGTAAAATCCCTTACAGGGGTAAGCACAATTTCACAGTTTTTCCTATTCTTTCCGCTAAGTAACGCTTGCTTTCCAATTGAAAAATCAATATCAGAATCTACATTATAGTTAGTGGCAATGTATAGTCCCCTGGGATATGTGAAAACAATTTTTGTATTGGTGGCATCAGTTTGCAAGTCTTTAAGGTCTTTATTGGGATATAGATGCCACTTGCCATCGAAAACAGCCGGGCTTAAATACCAATCCATCAAATAATATCCTCCTTTATAGCCATGACCGTAACCGGTATAGCGACTATTGGGAAGATCAACCTCGTAAGTAAAAAAAATCTCCATTGACTCTCCTGGCTCAAGAGTTTCGTTCAATTCGATTTTGATGATATCAATATCCTTTGTGCGTTCCCATTCCAAACCAGAATATGAATCATCCACAATGGTGCTTATTCGCGTAAACCCACGGTTTTTGTCCTTAGCAAGGTGTAAACTTCTTTTAAACTCATCACCAAAACGTTTGGCCAGTGCAGTTTTTTTGTTGGAATAAGAGTGGTTCCAATCGTTAAAAAAAAGCATGTTCAACCCCTTATCGGATTCATTTACGTAGGTGAAGTTTTGCTTGATTTTAATAATATTGGTTTCGGCGTCCAACTCCGCTTTCACATCATTGGTATGCTGTCCTAAAACAGAAACACAAGACCACATAAATAGAAATATGATGCCAAACCTATTATGTGGGTATCTAGTTAACTGCAATGACTCAAGGAATATTAAAAATTGGGACTAAGTGTATGTCCTTTGTAAAAGTCATCAATTACTTCTACGACCTCTTCAGCTGAATCTACAAGCTTGATTAAATCTAAATCACCGGGACTGATATTTCCTTCTTCCAGCATGGTGTTTTTTATCCATTCCAGTAATCCTCTCCAAAAGTCGGAACCTACCAATACTATAGGAAATTTGTGAATCTTATTGGTCTGGATAAGGGTAATGGACTCAAACAATTCATCAAGAGTACCAAATCCTCCAGGCATTACTACAAATCCTTGCGAATACTTGACGAACATTACTTTTCGTACAAAGAAGTAGTCAAAATCAAGACTTTTGTCGCTATCAATAAAAGGATTGTCGTGTTGCTCAAATGGAAGGTCTATATTGAGGCCTACCGAGGTGCCTCCGGCTAGATTCGCTCCTTTGTTTCCCGCTTCCATAATACCAGGTCCTCCGCCTGTAATTATACCGTAACCTGCTTCTGCAACTTTTTTGGCCACATTTACTGCCAATTCGTAGTACATGTCACCAGGTCTGGTCCTTGCAGAGCCAAAAATGGAAACACATGGACCAATGGCACTCATTTTTTCGAATCCGGTTACAAACTCGCCCATGATTTTAAAAAGTGCCCAGGAGTCATTTGTCTTTATCTCGTTCCAACCTTTGGTATGTTGTTCTTTTCGCATCTGCATAATGTCTAATTTAAACCGCTTTGGCTATTTTAGGTTTTGATGTCTCCAATTCCTTTTTCAAGAATCTTGCCGTATGGCTCTTTTTATCCTTTGCCACTTCTTCAGGAGTACCTTTTGAGACTATCATTCCACCTCCACGGCCTCCTTCGTAACCTATATCTATAATATGATCAACCATTTTGATTACATCCATATTATGTTCTATAATCAATACAGTATTCCCCTTGTCCACCAGTTGATTTAATACTTCCATCAAAACCCTAATATCTTCAAAGTGTAGTCCAGTAGTGGGTTCGTCGAGGATGTAAAACGTATTTCCGGTATCCCTTTTGGAAAGTTCAGTAGCTAACTTAACTCTTTGCGCCTCACCACCGGATAGGGTTGTGGATTGCTGTCCTAAAGATATATAACCCAAACCAACATCTTTTATTGTTTTGAGTTTTCTGTGGATTTTAGGGATGTTTTCAAAAAAGTCCACGGCTTCATTGATGGTCATTTCCAATACGTCGGCTATAGATTTGCCTTTGTAACGAATTTCAAGGGTTTCTCGATTGAAGCGTTTTCCGTTACACGTCTCACATTCTACGTAAACATCGGGCAAAAAATTCATTTCGATGACTTTTAGTCCACCACCTTGGCAAGTTTCACAGCGTCCACCGGCGACATTGAAGCTAAAACGACCGGGTTTGTAACCACGAATTGTAGCCTCCGTGGTCTTGGAAAACAAAGAACGAATCTCACTAAAAACACCGGTATAGGTTGCTGGATTGGACCTGGGAGTTCTACCGATGGGAGACTGGTTGATATCAATCACCTTATCGATATGCTCAAGACCCGTTATCTTTTTAAAGGGCATTGGTTTTTTGACACCATTGAAATAGTGTGCATTCATAATAGGGTAGAGGGTCTCATTGATTAGAGTGGATTTTCCACTCCCTGAAACTCCTGTTACTCCAATAAGGCGTCCGAGTGGAAACTCAGCCGTAACATTTTTTAAGTTGTTTCCTGTGCAGCCGGACAAGACTATCTTTTTTCCGTTCCCTTTTCTTCGGTTGGTGGGTACTGGGATTTCGAGTTCGCCAGAAATGTATTTGGCCGTAAGTGTGTCATGGTCCTTGAGATTTTCAGGTTTGCCTTCTGAAATGATTTCCCCACCATGCTTGCCCGCTTTTGGCCCAATATCAATTACATGGTCCGCATGTTCAATCATATCACGGTCATGCTCAACTACGATAACGGAGTTACCGATATCACGTAGGGATTCCAGAGAATTTATCAAACGCTCATTATCCCGCTGATGCAAACCAATGCTGGGCTCATCCAAAATATATAGTACACCTACCAGTTGTGAACCTATCTGGGTAGCAAGACGTATGCGTTGAGCTTCTCCTCCTGATAAGGACTTGGAGCTTCGATTCAAAGAGAGATAATCCAAACCAACATCCAGTAAAAATTGGATTCTAGTTTTGATTTCCTTAATGATTTCCTCTGCAATTATTTTCTGGTTACCATCCAAGGAATCATCCAACTGTTTGAAGAAGTCGGCTAATTCTGCGATGTCCAACTGTGCCAGTTCAGCAATATTCCTTCCACCAACCTTAAAATACAGCGATTCTTTACGAAGTCTTGCTCCTTGGCAACTTGGGCATGGCACCTTATCCATGTATTCCTTGGCCCATCTTTTAATGGAAGTAGAGTTCGCTTCCTCAAATTGGGTTTTGATGAAGTTGGAAATGCCTTCATAGTCGATTTTATATTGCCGCTTTACCCCAAGTGTCTTGGAATCTACCTCAAAACTGTCTTTTCCACCGTTTAGAATAACCTCCATAGCTTCTGAAGGGATTTTTTCAATTGGGTCCGTCAGGTCAAAACCGTAACGTTGTGCAATGGTTTCCAACTGTTTAAAGGCCCATGACTTTTTGTACTCACCCAATGGGGCGATACCACCTGCTTTTATGGATAGTTTTTTATTGGGGAATATTTTTTCTTCGTTCACTTCGTAAATATGCCCCAATCCATTGCAGGTTGGACACATACCCTTTGGTGAATTAAATGAAAACGTATTGGGTTCAGGAGTGGGGTAAGAAATACCAGTAGAAGGACACATCAGGTCTCTACTGAAGTATCTAGGCACGGTTTCTCCCTCTTCCAAAACCATTAATACATTATTGCCGCTATACATGGCGGTGTTTATGGTTTCGGAAAGACGTTTGTGGAAATCTTCACTTTCACCTACTTTAAGCCTGTCGATTACGATTTCGATGTCGTGGGTCTTGTAACGGTCCACTTTCATGCCCTTTACAATATCCAAAATCTCACCATCAACCCTTACCTTAACAAAACCCTGTTTGGCAATTTGTTCAAAAAGCTCTCGATAGTGTCCTTTTCGTGATTTGATAACAGGAGCTAATACATTGATTCTTTTATCTGCGTAAGAAGCGATAATCAAATCCTTGATCTGTTCATCGCTGTAGCTTACCATTTTTTCACCCGTATTGTAACTATAGGCCTCTCCAGCACGCGCAAAGAGAAGTCGCAAGAAATCATAAACCTCTGTAATGGTACCTACTGTGGAACGAGGTGATTTTGAAGTGGTTTTTTGTTCAATGGCTATAACAGGGGAAAGACCATCAATTTTATCTACATCCGGTCGTTCCAATCCTCCCAAAAATTGACGTGCGTATGCGGAAAATGTTTCAATATAACGCCTCTGACCCTCCGCATAAATAGTATCAAAAGCAAGAGAAGATTTCCCGCTACCAGATAGCCCAGTAATCACTACCAGCTTTTCCCTGGGGATGGTTACATCTATATTTTTCAGGTTATGGACCCTTGCCCCTTTAACCTCAATATGTTCTTCATATTCAATCATAGCAAAGCTTCAAAAATAGGGATTTGGCAGTTAAAAAGGAAGTTGACTTATGTTTCGTTTTTGTAAATTATAGCATTGCTTTAAATAACCTATCTGAAACTCATGTTGAAATCTCAAAAATTAATTATCGGTCTCATTATTACCTGTTTTTCATTTTCAGGTTATGGCCTTTATGGTCAGGAAAAAATCAAGGTTATAGTTGATGCTGATACGGGCAACGAAGTAGATGATTTATTTGCTTTGGCCAGAATCATTATGGAACCATCCATTGAAATTACGGCCTTGAACGCTGCTCATTGGCAAACCAGTTTATGGGCCATTCCCAATACTATGGAAAATAGCCATCGTCTGAATCAGCAGTTGTTGGGAGAAATGGATGCCAAGGTTAAAACCGTTCGTGGTGCAAATGCGAGAATGTATGATTGGGGAGATAGGGCACAGCATTCTGCGGCTGCCTATGAAATTATTTCCCAAGCCGAGAAAGCTGAACAATTGAATATCTTGGCCTTGGGCGCTTTGACCAATGTGGCTTCAGCGGTTTATATCAGACCAGAAATAGCGAAAAAAATAACTGTGTATTGGTTGGGAACTACTATGGATTTTGACACAGGTGTTTTGAAACGTAACGACTTTAATCCTCTAATGGACCCATTCGCTTTGGATATGTTACTTGACTCGGATATTGAGCTGGTCATTATGCCCATTAATATTGCTGTGAATATGGAGATTATGTATGATGATCTTGAGAAAGCCATCGGCAGTTTGGATTTAGGCAGTTTTCTTCTAGAAAGATGGGACAATCATTTAGACGGCTCACGAAAATCTAGGATACTTTGGGATTTAGCTTTAGTAAGTGCTTTTATTGAACCTGAGTTGGCCCGAACTATAAAGGTCAAAACGTCTCGAGATAGTGGAAACCGTGAAATCAATTTTTATGATTCTATAGATGCCAAAGCAATCTATCAAGATTTTTTTAAAACGCTATTGGCATTTTCTAAGGAGTAAATTACATTTGGTTAAAAGACGCTTCAGCAAAAATTAATTAAGCATTTATTCAGATAAATTCATATGAAATTATTAGGTATTGGTTCGCGAATTGAACATGCGGACTATGGTAAGGGAGTGGTAACAAATGTATCATCTAAGCATTATTGGGTAACATTTTTAGAAAATGGCCTTGAAACCATTGATTTGGATGAAGATTTTGAAGTTATTGAAGGGGTAGAGGACGAAGTCGATACGGTCAGTTATTTTGATGTGGAACGCTCTCTAGTAAAGATTCTGGAAAAATGGAGCGATACCCATGAAAAAGTAGCCATCGCAGACAAATGGAAAGGGGGTAAATTGATTTTGGAACCAGGTGGCGATTTGGCTCCCAAAGAAATGCCCATAGATACGTTCTTCCATAAAATTGTTATGGTACGCGACCGTATTCGGGTAATGGAACAGAAGATAAATAGTAGTAAAAATTTGGATGACCAGGAAAAAGTGGATTTACAACAATATATTACCAGAATCTACGGAAGCCTGACTTCATTTAACGTTCTTTTTAAGAACAAAAGTGATCAAATGGTGGGTGAACGCTCGAAGTAACCGAGTGTTTTCCATAACTCTATTATCAGTTGTAATACAAATTATCAAAGGCTTCTAAAACCAGGTCTCTCCAGTAGTTTTAAAATTATTGAAAAGATTTCTAACTGATTAAGTCAAGAGCCCAAGTATCCTTGTTCTTGATTAAGTTTCTCAGGGCATGTTTAATAATCCATTTCCGTTCTTTACTCGCATCTACCGACCATGTTTCTAGAACACTTTTTCCCATTTCGGGATTATCTTTGAGAATATCATTCAAACAGTTGGCAACTGATTTTTGCACGTATTTGCTTGAATCGTCCTTTAAATTTTCCAAAAGGGGTAGGATGGGTGTGGGGTCTTTAATAAAAGCATCCAGTTTATTGGCCCATGGTAAGCGAGGTCTAACACCTTCGCTGCTTAAACGCCTTACATGCTTGTTGGCATCCTTGGACCATTTTAAAAGAGTGGTCAATGTCCGGTCTTGGTAGTTTTCCAGAAATGGTCGAATGGTATATTCACCTGTATTACGTTTTGTAATCTCATAAATTGCTTGCATGGAAGTATCAAAATATTCCAAACCATATTTTTCAACATACTTGGCCAGAGGCATAATCCAATAAAACTCTTTGAACATACCTGTTTCTTTTTCATTCTCAGGACCAAGAATTTTCATGAATTGAGAAATATCGTGTTCGTAATCACCACTTAAATACCATTTTAATGCATCGGCTATATACTCCACTCTATCTTTAAGCTCCAATTCCCCAACACCCTGCGATATATGACCCACAAATGCACTTTTATCAAATGCCACATCATTTTCCAAAAACTTATTGGCCAACAATTCAGCCAACTCTTCATCAAACCAAAGTTTAAGTTGTTTATAAGCCATATATAACTGTATTACGCGGTTTCCTTCTTTTCGGAAAGATACTTCCAATATCGCTTGGGCACATGTTGGGTGTGCAGCTTTTTATTGATTCGGGATTTGATATTCGTGCTTTTAAAGTAATCGTTCCAAAGAGTTTGGTAATCGTATTCTTCGTTCAAAAAGGCATCGCTCTTATGTATTTTATTGAAATGAATCTCATTTAGATTGAGCGAAACCAATTCAACACCTTCTAAGTCATAAAAAAGGCCGTATTTCCTTTTTACGTCATAAATAAGCCATTGTTGGTCCGCATACCGATTTCGGAAATGTTTGGAAATCAAAGGGAGCACATTAAAGTCTGGCTCAATATTGGCGAAGTAAATACCATCTTTGGTCAGCTGAAATCGCACAAATGCCTCCATTCGATGCTTTTCTCTACCCACAGAACGAGCCAATTGACTAATACGTAACATGGTATCGTCGGAAAAGTCAAGATGCTTGCTACTTTTTGTTCCCATTAATTTTTGAATATATCGGAACAATAAAATTTCAATGCCTTCCATCTCGCTTAAGTAAGCAAAGTAGATATTGGAAATGGCAGCATGACTCTTCTTACGTACTCCGTTCCAAACACGCTTTGCCTTCTCTACATTGGTAAAAATGGTTTCATTTTCTGAAAATAGACCACTTTGCCCCATGCTATTGGTTTGAATATCTGCCACATTTAGCCTTTCCTCAAAAGCGGTAAACACTGCGGTAAGAAATCCATTAAAACTGCCATCGTAAATTAAGGTTGTTGACTTTTCCATAATGTATTTTTTTAAGACCATTCAAAACGTATCTGATGAACCCAAAGCTATAGGTCGCAGACTTCTTCAAAATGATGGGTGTTGTTTTTTATTATATGTTTTAGTCGTGTCAATGATTTTCTTGCATTGCTTCTGAATTTGATATACTCGTAACCCAAACCCAGGATTGCCTCTCTTTTTTGTTCCAAGTACCTTTTCTTTCTTGTTACTTTTTCCATAGTGTTTCGTTTTTCAATTGAATAAGGCCAATTGTTGACTATATTGTTTCCTAAACTTTCCTTTCGAATTTTGAAGAATCATTCCTTTTATTTGCTCGGCTTCCAAATCTCTTTGTTCCCAACTTTTGGAATCACATACCAAAAAATATTGTGCACGATTGAGGGCCACACCCATTTTTTTGAGATGGTCCCAGTTCAATTTTCTAAACTGTCTAGCTTTTAAAATCTTCCCCACTGACAACATGCCCAAACCTGGAACGCGAGCCAACATATGTTTATCAGCTTTATTGATATCAACAGGGAAGTGGTGAAGATTGCGAAGAGCCCATGACAATTTGGGATCAACATCCATATCCAAATTAGGGTAGTCATTATTCAAAATCTCATTGACGGCAAAACCATAAAACCGTAGCAGCCAATCTGTTTGATACAATCTATTTTCCCGCAACATAGGAACCTGTGAACCGATGGACGGAAGGCGGTCATCTTTGGCCACGGGCACATATCCCGAATAGTATACCCTCTTCATATGATATTTTTTGTAGTAAAACGTGGCTGAATACATTACATCCTTATCCGTTTCATTGGTAGCACCTACAATCATCTGGGTACTCTGCCCAGCAGGGGCATATTTGGGCGTACTTTTGATTATTTTTCTTTCATTTTTGTAGCGAAGAAGCTCGTTTTTGACCTTAAGCATTGGTTTAGTGAAATCCTCATGTTTTTTATCAGGAGCCAATAATTTAAGACCTGAAACCGTAGGTACTTCAATGTTCACCGAAAGCCTATCGGCATAAAGGCCTGCTTGGTACATAAGTTCATCACTTGCCCCAGGAATGGACTTGAGATGGATATATCCATTGAAATTTTCTTCTTCACGAAGCTTTTTAGCCACGGCTATCAACCTCTCCATAGTATAATCAGGATTTTTGAATATCCCGGAACTTAAAAACAAACCTTCGATATAATTTCTGCGATAAAAGTTGATGGTCAAATCAACCACTTCTTGAATCTTGAAAGCCGCTCTCTTCACATCATTGCTTTTACGAGTTACACAATAAGCGCAATCATAGATGCAATAGTTGGTTAAAAGAATCTTGAGAAGCGAAACACATCTTCCATCCTCGGTGTAGCTATGGCAAATTCCCATTCCGGTAGAATTCCCCAAACCGTTTTTGGAATTTTTCCTAGTACTACCGCTACTGGCACATGAAACATCATATTTGGCGGCATCAGCAAGAATATTCAGCTTTTCTCTAATTCTCTCAAAGTTCATCGCAACATGTAATTAATCCAAAAATATGGAAATATTCCTAAAAATGGAAATATTCCAAATAATTTTTGGAAATAATCCAAATTACCTATCTTTGGATATCATGGAAAATGAAATCACGTTAAAACGATTTACAGAGATTCGAAGGGAATTGGGTCATACACAGGCTGAATTTGCCAAATTGCTTGGGATTTCCAACACTACAGCTGATATTGAAAGAGGAAGAACCAAATTATCCGGTAGGGTAGTGGCCGAGCTTCTGAAACACTTTAAAATAAATCCGTTATGGCTTTTCGGCGAAAGTGAAGAAAAGTATTTGGAAACCTCACGTACAAGTGTTATCCCTAAAGTGGTGACCGTCGATACCTCAGATAGAGATAACATGGTTTTGGTGAATGCAAAGGCTGCAGCAGGTTATCCACAGAACATACAGGATACAAGTTGGTATCAGCAATTACCAGCTTTTGATTTACCAATTCCAGAATTTAGGAATGCCACGTATCGGGGATTTCAGGTTGAAGGAGATAGCATGCTGCCCAATTTAAGACCTGGCGAATGGGTGTTGGCAAGGGCTATTGAGCATATTGACCATGTAAGTGCAAACAAAATGTATGTTGTGGTGCTTCAAGATTCGGTAATGGTGAAGAAAGTTGAAAAACGCCCCAATTCCAACAATATAACTCTGGTTTCACTAAACGAAACTTATCCTCCTTATGATATCAAGCCTTTCCAGATTCAGGAAATATGGGAAGTCAGCAGCAAACTAACTTTTAATGTGGATGCAACAACGGAAACCGGATTATTGCGGCAACTACAACAATCCATGGAGGAGTTGAAACGTCAAGTAGGTCAGGCCAAAGGATAATTAATTATAGCCCTTTACGTCTCCCATACTCAAGTTTACTGGCCCAAGTTTGTGTGATTTTGGTAGATAAGCCCCGCTTTTTGTGACCAGCCATTCATCCCAAGATGCTTCCAGTCCACCAATGGGTATTATGCTAACCCACATTTTGTAGGCTATGGGAAATCCGTTTTCGTTTAAAATCCAAAGATAGCTATCACCGGGTGTAGTGCCTCCCGAGCTGTAAGTAACTAAAAGCCCATGATTTCCATCTTCCAGGGTAACAATTGACCGTTGGGTTCCTTTATCAAAGACCTTGTAAGGAGCAACCAGCCAGAAAGAATCGTTGTTGAAGTTTTTCAAGGCTTTATCAATTAGCTTTTGCTTTTTCTTGGCTACTTCTGGTGCTCCGTTTCGAAACACCTTGCTGTTTTTGAGATTGTTTAAGTTCAATTCAACCCTCACATCATCATCCCACTTTACGGTAACTAACCCATTAGATTTGTCCCATTTAAATTGATTTTTCCCACCTTGATACGACCACTCTAAAAAACGAGTGTTTTGGTAGGCCTCATAGTTTAGGGCATTAAGCATTTTATAAGCCAAACTGTCTGCTTCGGGACCTGTATCACCTTTGGGTAATTCTTCGCTGGCGAACCATGCCAAAATGACTATCACCAGAATTCCAAATATGAAAAAAGCACCAAAGAACTTAAGAAACCTCTTCATGAGCCATTTTTGATTTAATAATCTTGACCAACAACTCTGCTGCTTCAGGTCTGTTTCTGAACCATAGCTCAGGTTCAAAGATTTCCAATTCCGCTAGCGCCCAGTTTCCATCATTGTCCCTAAAAATATCTACCCTAGCGTAGGTAGGCAATTCTGGGCACGCTTCAACTACCTTTTTGGCAAATTCAATTTCTTCGAAAGATGGTTGATAATCATGAACGCTTCCACCATAGTCATCCTGTACTCTAAAATCACCTGGCTTCGCAATCTTCAAAACAGCATGGGAATACGCTCCATCAAAAAGCATAAGTGACATTTCTCCCTCGGAAACTATGTTTCTTTGAAATTCCTGAAGCATCATGGCCTCTTCGGCAATTAGTTTTTGAAATGTGTTTTCAAGCTCATTGGCCTGTTTTACCTCAAACCTATACGTGTGTCTGGCACCTCCCGCGATGCATGGTTTTAAGATAAACTCGCTACTACTGAATGAAAACTGTTCCTTGGCCCGTCTAATGGCTTCTTCTAAGGTCAGGTTCGATGCTTTTTCTATAAAAAGTGTTCTTGGAATATTGACACCCTTTGATGAAAGATTTTGGAAATAGTGCTTATCAATATTCCATTGAATCAATGTTGCACTATTGATAAACTGAGTCTTTTCCTTGGTTTTTTGAAACCAATCAAAAAATTCATCGAAACGATCAAAATAGTCCCAAGTAGCGCGAAAAAGAGCAACTCTGGAGGATTTCCAATCAAATTCTCGGTCATCCCAAGCTTTTCTAGTGACGGATAATCCTTCCTTTTGAAACGCTTGGATTATCAACTGATCTTCTAAGATGACGTTGGACACATAGATATTATCGATGTCCGGATTGAGATAGCGTGAATCTGTAAGGATAACTACATCATACTTCATATGCTTTCCTTCTAAAAACCTATTGCGGTATCATCACCCCGTTTGTCTGCCCCACCTTCCAATTTTCCATTCGAAAGCACCCTAATAGCATCGACCTTACCAATGATTGGGGTTCTTCCTTCCAAAATCTTATAACCTTTTGATTCTAATTGTGATTTCAAATCCACCGAAAACCCTTCTTCTTCGAAGGTTACCATATCAGGTAGCCATTGGTGATGGAAGCGTGGTGCGTTTACAGCATCCTGCATACTCAAATTGAATTCATAAACATTCAATATTGTCTGGACCACGGCTGTAATAATCGTGGAGCCTCCAGGGGTTCCGACCACCATGTACAATTTCCCATCTTTTTCAACAATGGTAGGGGTCATACTGCTCAACATCCGTTTTTCTGGAGCAATACTGTTGGCTTCCGCTCCAATTAAACCGAACATATTAGGTACACCGGGTTTTGCACTGAAATCGTCCATTTCGTTGTTCAAAAAGAAACCAAGCTCTTCGCTGTAAAGCTTGGAACCATAGCCACCATTAAGGGTAGTGGTAGCGGAGATAGCATTTCCGTCTGCATCAACAATCGAGTAATGCGTGGTCTCTCTACTCTCTACAATATCCACCATGCCGTGGGATACCGCCGAGGATAAGGTGGCCTTCTCAAATGAAAAATCGGCCATTCTTTTTGTTAGGTACGAATCGCTTAGAAGCACGTCAAGCGGTATATCAACAAAATCAGGGTCTCCCAAAAAATAGTTTCGGTCAGCATAGGCTCTCCTAGATGCCTCTGTAAAAAGCTGGACCGTTTTTAAGGAATTGTGCCCATACGAAGACACGTTATAAGGTTCCATCATCTTAAGAATCTGATTAATCGTTACTCCGCCACTACTTGGAGGGCTCATTGAAATCACCTTCAAATCCTTATAATTGAATACAATAGGTTGTCTCCATTTGGCTTCGTATTTAGCCAAATCTTCTTCTGTTACGAAACCCCCTCTATCTTGAATAAAAGTCGCAAGTTTTTGTGCAACTTCTCCCTTGTAAAATCCGTCTTTTCCATTTTCCAGGATACTCTCCAGGGTGTTTGCCAATTCTGGATATTTTATGGTATCACCCATCTTAAAACCCAATGCGAATTTGGTACTATCCCCATTCACTTCAATAAAACGTTCCTTATAGCTGTCTAGTCGTTTGGCTTGTTTTTCAGTGACTATAACTCCTCTTTTAGCCAACTTGATTACAGGCTGTAGAATATCCTTTAGAGGTAATGAACCGTACTTCTCATGTACTTCCATAACTCCAGCCACGGTACCTGGCACACCTACGGCCGTTGCTCCAACAGTACTCATTTTGGGTACAACGTTACCTAGAGAGTCAAGATACATGTCTTTATGTGCAGATAAGGGAGCTTTTTCCCTGTAATCCAATCCTCCGATTTCACCATTCTCTTTTCGATACACCATAAAACCTCCACCTCCTAGATTGCCCGCAAATGGATATGCTACCGCCAATGCCATTTCGGTCGCTACCATAGCATCAAAAGCGTTACCTCCTTTTTGCATAATCTCTGAACCAATACGGGAAGCTTCTTCGCGTGCGGATACCACCATGGCCTGTTCGGTGACAAGCCCCGTAGGGGAAGCAGGTTGTTTTTTGCATTGGTAACATACGGAAAGAATAAAAAGAAGGAGTACGGTTTTTTTCATAGGTCATCTAGTTTTAGTCTGGAAAAGGTAATTAATTCTTTAAAAAAATCAGTGAATTCTTTTTCGAAGTCCTCATAGTTTTCTTGAAGGTCTACAATTGCAAAATTCATTTTTGAACGATTCTGGGTTCTTCGATTCATACCGTTCAATACTCTGGAGATTCCATCTAGGTTGGCATAGTTGTACAACCAATTATCCGCTATCATGTAAGGCATCAAACGTTGCGTCGCCAACGGTAGAATATCAAAGTTTTCTTTAAGCAAATCATAAAAATCAGATACATATTGATCTAGTGGAACCGGAGAATAGGCGGCCCAATTCTTTGCAAGGAAATGATCATAAAAAATATCCACAATTACCCTACTATAGTGGCTATAGTTCTTATGAAGACGTTTACTACTCTGTTTTGGGATGGGATGCGAATCCGTAAAGGTGTCTATTTCTCTATGCAACAAAATCCCTTTTTGAATTTTTTCAGGGAAGTGCTTGTACTTGTTTCCTTTGACATGGTCGGCAAAAAAATTACCCAAGGTTATTTCCGAATCATCAAAAGAGAGATAAATATGGGCTAGGAAGTTCATATTAGTTGGGTTGGGGAATCGCCCCTACTTCTGCATTTTCAAATTCTTCCTTTGTTGTATTGGTATTTGAGTCTACTTTGAATTTCCAACGACCTTGATCGTGTACCAAAACTGTGGATAACTTCCCATATCCTACACGTTCCGGTTGGTTGGGTAGTTTTGAAGATAGCTTGTAGAAACCATTATCATAGATGATGTTTTCTTCTTTTTGACGGTCAGTAATTTTAAACTCTAGTTTCAGTGTTTGACCCGTTTCTTTAGATCTCGAGAAGAATGCCTCAAAATAGGCTTTAATGTTCGTAACACCTTTGACCGAATTGGGATTAGAACCATCATATAAGTTCAACAATACGCCATCTTCTGTATAAACATTTGATAAAGTAGCAGCATCAAGAGTTGCGTAAGCCAAAGAGAAATCTTCATAAGGTGTATTAGGATTTAATTCCTTTTCCTGGGCATTACCGACAAAAGCAAATATCACGAGGCAAACAATACAAAAGCTGAATTTCATATTATTTTAATTTTATGAGCTGAATTTACAAAGACAAAACATAGAATCTGCTCCATCCATATATATTTGCAAAAAATTCACATATGACACTTATCAAATCCATATCAGGAATTCGAGGAACTATTGGCGGAAGTACAGGAGATAACCTAACTCCTATAGATGCGGTCAAGTTTGCGGCGGCTTATGGAACCTGGTTAAAAGAATATTCCAATAAAAAGGATTTAACGGTTGTCATAGGTCGAGATGCACGTCTTTCTGGGGAAATGATTCAAAACCTTGTGGTATCCACCATTATTGGATTGGGCATTGATGTGGTCGATTTGGGATTGTCCACGACGCCAACTGTTGAGATTGCCGTGCCTCTAGAAAAAGCCGATGGTGGTATAATACTTACGGCAAGTCATAATCCAAAACAATGGAACGCCCTTAAGCTATTGAATGAAAAAGGAGAATTTTTGGATGGAGATCAGGGTAAAAAGATTTTGGAAATTGCCGAAAATGAGGCCTTTGATTTTTCTGAGGTTGACGATTTAGGCACGATTACAACGAATGATTCATACATGGATATACATGTAGACGAAGTTTTAAAATTGGATTTGGTGGATGCCGATGTTATCAAAAAAGTAGGTTTTAAAGTTGTGGTCGATGGGGTGAACTCAACGGGAGGGATTGCCATTCCCAAGCTCTTGGAAGCACTTGGTGTTGAAACGGTAAAATTGTATTGCGAACCCACCGGGCATTTCCCTCATAACCCTGAACCTCTTAAAGAACACCTTCAAGATATTTGTGAATTGGTGGTTAAAGAGCAAGCCGATTTTGGAATTGTTGTAGATCCAGATGTGGACCGTTTGGCATTTATAAGCAACGATGGTGAAATGTTTGGGGAGGAATATACTTTAGTGGCTTGCGCCGATTACGTACTTGGTAAAACAAAAGGCAATACAGTTTCTAATCTTTCTTCTTCTCGAGCATTGCGGGATGTGACCGAAAAGCACAGCGGAACCTATGAAGCTGCAGCTGTTGGCGAAGTGAATGTGGTCGCAAAAATGAAAGCCAACAATGCGGTAATTGGTGGAGAAGGAAATGGAGGGATTATTTATCCAGCCAGTCACTACGGACGGGATGCTTTGGTAGGTACCGCTTTGTTTTTGATGTTAATGGCGGAAAAAGGAGGTACTGTGGCTGAATTACGTGCTAGCTACCCGAGTTATTTTATGAGCAAGAAGAAAATTCAATTGACTCCGGATTTGGATGTGGATGCCTTGCTTGTAGCTATGCACGATAAATACCAAGATGAAAAAGTATCCACCATTGATGGCGTCAAGATAGATTTTGCCGAAAACTGGGTACATTTAAGAAAGTCAAATACAGAGCCCATAATTCGGGTATATACTGAGGCTAAGAGCCAAGAAGAGGCAGACGGATTAGCGGATAAGATTATAAAGGAAATCCAAGAAGTAGCCGGAATTTAGTAACCTCTGTAAAGGAAAGCCTGAGCATAAGCTCAGGCCTTGAATATATAATGAATGGTAAAAAATTACCGCTTGTCCGCTACAAGTTCGTCCGATTCCCAGACCCCTTCCTGAATGACGGTTCCTTCAGAGCTAAAAACTGTGCCTTTTCCATTTTTTTCATTGGCTTTCCATTTCCCACTCCATTTTGTGCCGTCAGCCTTTATGAAAGAGCCTTTTCCATGTCTTTGATGTTTTTTGAAAGCGCCCTCATACCTGCTCCCATCCGGCCATTTATAAGTTCCTTTTCCTTGAATGTTTTGTCCAGCAAGACTTCCCGAGTATTCAGAGCCATCAAACCATTTGATGTTTCCTTTTACATACCTTCCTCCGGCCAGTTCCACATCAAAAGTGGTCCCCTCAATTTTAAATTTGTACCACCCATTTGATAGGGTCTTTAGGGAAGAGTCATATGGGATGCGATTAAGGTCTTGAGCGTTGACGCCGAGGAGTATCCCGAAAAAAACTAGACCTACCAGCAAAAATTTTCTTTTCATAGCAATGTTTTGTCTCTTCGTCGTCGAAAAAACACATTACCTTACTTGGAGGTTAAAAAAAACTAATCTTCTTTGGTCCAGTCAAGAATGGTTTTCTTAACCAGTTCTTCTTGCGTCCAAACTATGAAGTGATTTTCATTTTCCAAGGTTACTACCTTCAGGCTATCTACATTTTTGAAGTTTTCCACCATGAAGGGAACATTGCTATATGGAACCAACTTGTCCTTTTTACCGTGAATGATTAAAGTTTTGGTCCTAAGCTCATTTAGACTAGGTTCCAGTTCTTTCAATTCTTTTTTAAGTAGCCAGAGTTCATCGTTCGAAGGTTTAAGTGCTCCGGGAACCAAATACTTAAGTGGAATCCATGTTAAGGGAACGCGCCATTTCTCGGGTTTTTCAGCTTTAGGGTCCAAGGCTCCAGCCAAGATTACCAAGTTGTCATAGAGTGGCGCATCTAAAGCCATTTTTACTATTAGAGGGCCTCCATACGAATGTCCAATGAGGGAAATGGGTTTCCCATTGTCCATTTTTTTGAAGATTTGGTTCAATATAGCTGATTGTTCTGCAAGGGACGCACTTCTTCGAAAACCACTCTTACCAAAACCAGGGCGATCAGGCGCAATGATTCGAAACTTGGATGAGAGTGTGGAATCCACCAAATAGTTTTTGTAGGCATCCCAGCTTCCCGGGGAGCCATGAATAAACACCAAAGTGGGCGCATCGGGTTTACCAGTTTGTACGTAATGGACTTTGTTACCATCAATCTCAACCGTATTCGAAATGTATTCTACATTCTTTTCGTTGAAAAAGGCCGCAGTTTTTTTTGTAGAGGTACGCATGGTCATGCAAGAATTGGCAAACAACAAGTAACTAAAAGTAAGAAACAGAAGGATGTATCTTTTTTTTGGAAACCTTTTGAATACTTTAGTTCTATTCTCCATATTGAAAGGATTTAGGAACCTTATCCTTATGCTTCCATCGTTTGTGGGTCCAAAAATAATAGGCAGGTTCAGCTTTGATTGAATCTTCGACCTTTGTTAAAAAGGCTTTGGTCAATTCAAATTGTGCCATTTCTTTTGGATTTTCAGATAATAACTCAAAAGTACCGTGGTAATGGCCTCTTGAAATTTTTGAGACCCTTAAGTACACCGCAGGTAAATCCAACTTTTGACAGAGTTGTTCCGCACCGGTATGTACTGGAACGGTAATGCCCATAAAAGGAGTCCACAATTGTGCTTTTCTCACCATAGGTGATTGGTCGCTCAAAATTCCATACATGCTGAGTTGGCCTTTTCTTTTGTTTGAGGCAACAATTTCTCGGGTATCCACGGTAGTAATTAAAGTGGTTCCAAATTTTTGTCGGATATCACGAACCAACTTATCAAAATGCTTGTTGCCAATTTTTTGATAAATAGCATATCCCTTGGAAGCGATATGGGCATCAAGCGCAATAACCCATTCCCAACTCGCATAATGTGGAAACATGAGCATTACACTTCTATTTTTTTCTTCAAGCTTATGTAGAACATCCAAATTGGAAAAGGTAAATCTCTTTTGAAGCTGTTTGTTGGAAATGCCCATAGTCTTAATCATTTCCAAGAACATATCACACATATGCTGGTAAAACTTTTTCTCAATACTTGATCGTTCTGCGACATCTTTTTCAGGGAAGACCAATAATAAATTATTTCGAACTACTTTTTTGCGATAGCCAACGATATGATAAACAATAACGAAGACTCCATCCGATAAGATGTACAATAGTTTAAATGGAAGTCTGGAAACCAGCCACAGTAGGGGGTAAGCTATTATAAAAACCAAAAATTGCATGAATGATTCTTATGGGCAAATATAGCTATATTTGAACCCAAACCTTACTCTATGTATAATTTACACATGGCTACAATAGCTATTATTGCCGCCAATGTTTTGGTGTCCCTTCGAGGATTCAGTGATACGATTTTTTTTGAGCGTTATAAGTTCAGTATAGGCGGGGTAAAAGCAGGACAGCGGGAACGAACCATTACTTCCGGATTCTTGCATGTGGACATTTCCCACTTGTTTTTTAATATGTTTACATTATACTTTTTTGCAAACACTGTTATTGGATGGTTTGGAGCATTTAAGTTTCTAATTATATATTTTGCCAGTTTGTTGGGTGGTAGTCTACTTGCCCTTTTCTTTCATAAAGATGAACCCTTTTATAGTGCAGTTGGGGCCAGTGGAGCGGTGACCGGGGTGCTGTATGCAGCTATATTGCTAAACCCTGAAATGCGGCTGGGTATCATGTTCATTCCAATACCTTTACCTGCTTACGTACTCGGTATTGCTTATTTGGTTTACTCAATTTATGGGATGAAAAGTAGATTGGGCAATATTGGTCACAGCGCCCATTTTGGGGGTGCTATTGCTGGCTATGCCGTGACCCTTTTATTTAAACCGGAATTATTTATAACAGAGACATTCATTGTTGTACTACTTGCCGTTCCAATTGCGATTCTTTTTGTCCTGGAAAAAACGGGAAAGATTTAATAAACAAAAACCCGAAAGATTCTCCGGGTTTTCAAAAGCTTATTTATTCTGAATAGTTAATTCAACAATTCGGCTACTTTTTGTTCCAAAGCAGGTCCCCTTAGGTTTTTGGCAACGATAACACCATTTTCATCCAACAAAAAAGCCGCTGGAATCGCATTAATGTTATATAGTTGCGCTATGGGATCTTGAAAACGTTTCAAATTGGAGATATGGTTCCATTCCAAGCCGTCCGCTTCAATAGCCTTGTTCCAGTCTTCGGCCCTAGCATCCAAAGACACCCCAACTATATTAAGACCCTTATCATGGTATTTATTGTAAACAGATACAATATTTGGATTTTCGGCCCGACAAGGACGACACCAGGCAGCCCAAAAATCAACCAAAGTTACCTTGCCTTTGACATCGCTAAGCGCCAATATGTTTCCCTCAGGAGTTGGGGCAGAAAATTCTGGAGCTACGCTTCCAATATCTGTGCTTTTTAATATGTCAAGCTGTTTCTTCAGGTTTTTACCAGGTTCAGATGCCTTGATATTAGGAGCAAGCGCATCATACATCTGCTGGATTTCTTCAGTGGGAAGCGCATTGCCTAAAAGTAGGTTACCCAAAATTAAAGCTGAAATCAAAGCGTCAGGATTTTCTTTGGCAAAGTCAATATTGAAGTTTTTCACATCGTCTTGAAGTTCAACATATTCTTCTCTGAGGGAAGTAACCGTTGCGGTGTCTTGTGCACGTGCAGCTTGATTCATATCTCGTTGCATGGATCTAGCCCTTTCTGCCATTTTTCTGGACTCACCCAAAAACTTCATAAAAAGTTCGTTTTGCGGGGTACCTTTCAATTGTGCATAGTTCAAACTGTCCTTTTGAAATATTAAATCGATGTTTCCATTTTCCAAGAACAATGGAATATTACCTCTGTTTTTTTCTAAGAAGATGTAATGCAATTTTGGACTGTCCTGTATTCCCGTGAAGCTAAAAACTCCATTCTCCACAATTGTGGTATCAATATCTTGTAGCTGGTTTAGGGAATCCGTGGTCTTCAAGTAAACTTTGATTCCGTTTTCCAATTCCCCACTGACCTTAGCATTTATTACAAAACCTTCTGGTTTTGAATTACAGGCTGCCAGAAAGGCCAAAATCAACATTATGGAAGCAAATTTTTTCATTGAAATAATTTTAAAGCGCTAAGGTATTCATAAGTTGTCTCATATAAAAACACCTTACATTTTATACTGTTATTAAAATTGGTAACGAATTCCGAGGGCAATGTCAAAGTCAAAACTATTGTCAAATCCATCGTATCCCAACAATCCTATTTCTGGTCTGAAATCAAGGGATAAGAGAAGGGGAATGTCAAAATCATATTCTACTCCTAAGTTTCCGGCTGCAAAAACGAAAAGGCCATCATTGTCATCACCATCCGGTACTGGCTCAAATTCTACACTTCCCAAACCTCCGCCAACACCGTAGTACCAATTAAAGTTTCCATCCAACTGATGCACCCATTGATATACCCCGGTCAATTTGAATGCATCAAATTCCCGACTGTCACGCCATCCCAAGTTAAATTCAGCACGATTGTACCTTCCTATGGATTTCTGATATGAAATTTCAGCTCCAAAACCATCGCTATCGCCTAATCGCAATCCTAAAGCGTGCTCTGAAATACTTTGTGCCTGCAGGCCAATCGTTACGAATAAAAAAAGTCCAGTAAATAATGTGGTAATCTTCATAAGTTTCTCGTTTAGTCTAAAAATTAGGATAGCTTTGTACAACTATCTGAAATAAAACTCACATACAGGACCAAAAATTGTTCCAGATTGGATAATTCTTTTTTTAAAAAACTTGCTAGTAGACTTGAGGGTGAACTGTTATTCGATGCGTTGAGGCGGTCTTTGTATGCCACTGATGCCTCTGTATATCGGAAGTTGCCCTTGGCTGTAGCTTACCCGAAAACTGAGGCAGATATAAAACAATTGATTGATTTTGCAAACTCCAATAAAGTGGGCCTTATTCCCAGAACCGCAGGGACATCCTTAGCAGGACAGTGTGTGGGAGATGGTATTGTGGTGGATGTAAGTAAACATTTTACCCAAATAATTGAATTGGATGAAACCAATAAAACAATTCGGGTTCAACCAGGAGTAGTTCGAGATGAATTGAATCAATACCTAAAACCATTCGGTCTTTTTTTCGGCCCCAATACTTCAACTTCCAATCGATGTATGATTGGGGGGATGGTAGGAAACAACTCTTCTGGAACAACTTCCATACAGTATGGGGTGACAAGAGATAAGGTATTGGCTTTAAAATGTCTACTTTCTGATGGTTCAGAAGTCACTTTTGAAAATGTTTCCAAAGAGGTCGTAGGAGAAAAGAGAGTTAAGGATAATTTGGAAGGGAGGATCTATGGTTTTTTAGTGGATGAACTTTCAAACCCTGAAACCCAAAAACACATTCAAAGTGAATTTCCCAAACCAGAGATTCATAGACGGAATACGGGATATGCAATTGATGAATTGTTAAAGAGCACCATTTTTGGAGGTGATCAAGAAGGTTTGAATCTCTGTCATCTCCTGTCAGGAAGTGAAGGCACACTCGCATTTACAACGGAAATAACCCTCCAACTGGATGATATCCCACCTTCTAAAGCCGCTATGGTATGCACACATTATTCGACCTTGGAAGACTGTTTGGCCGATGTTGCGCCCGTAATGGGCCATAACCTGCATACTTGTGAAATGATGGACAAGGTAATTCTGGACTGTACCAAAAACAATCGTTCGCAGTTGGAGAATCGCTTTTTTGTAGATGGCGACCCTGCCGCTATTTTAATGTTGGAGGTAAAAGGAAATACAGATTCGGAATTGGAGCAGCAACTGGATGCCCTATTGAAAACGATTAATAAATCCAGCCTGAGTTATGCTAATCCTATTCTGAAAGATACTGATATCAACAAGGCCATAGAACTTAGAAAAGCCGGCTTAGGTCTTTTGGGTAATATGGTAGGAGACCGAAAGGCGGTAGCTTGTATTGAAGACACTGCAGTGGCCCTTGGAGACTTGAAAGATTTTATTGGCGAGTTCACTAAAATTATGGATGGCTATGGACAGGAAGCGGTCTATTATGCACATGCTGGTGCGGGAGAGCTCCATTTGCGACCCATATTGAATCTGAAAAAGTCCGAAGACGTAACCCTGTTTCGCTCCATAACTACGGATGTGGCCCACCTGACCAAGAAATATAAAGGTAGTTTTAGTGGCGAACATGGGGATGGCATTGTCCGCGCTGAGTTTATCCCTCTAATGATTGGTGAAGAGAATTACGAACTTTTAAAACGGCTAAAAAAAGTATTTGACCCCAATTCCATCTTCAATCCTGGAAAAATTGTTGACGCTTTTCCAATGGATGAATCCCTTCGTTATGAGGTGGATAGAAAAGAACCTGAAGTACATACGCTCCTGGATTTTTCAGATAGCGAGGGTATATTGAAAGCAGCGGAAAAGTGTAACGGAAGCGGTGATTGCAGAAAAAGTCACAGTATGAATGGTGGAATGTGCCCAAGCTATCATGCTACCAAAAATGAAAAGGATACTACCAGAGCGAGGGCGAATGCACTAAGGGAGTTTTTGACAAATTCTGATAAAACCAATCGGTTTAACCATGACGAACTTAAGGAAGTATTTGATTTATGCCTGAGTTGCAAGGCTTGTGCCAGCGAATGTCCGAGTAATGTAGATGTAGCAACCTTAAAGTCAGAATTTCAATACCAGTATCAGGAATCCAATGGGTATTCTTTGCGGAGCAAGTTGTTTGCCTATAATACTGCCTTCAATCGGTTAGGAAGCAAAATTCCTTTCCTGACCAATGCGGTTTACAAATCTTCCATATTGGGCGGTCTATTAAAGAGGTCTTTTGGTGTAGCTGAAGACCGAGACCTTCCAAATGTATATCGCGTTGATTTTGAAAAATATTTGAGGAAACAGAAAGGCAATCAGGTCCCTACAAAGCAAAAAGTAGTGCTATATGTCGATGAATTCACCAATTACCTGGATGTTGAGATTGGTAAAGATGCTATCGACCTACTTGTGGGATTAGGGTATGAGGTTACACTTTTTCATGCGGAAAGTGGTCGTACCTTTCTTTCCAAAGGTTTTTTGAAACAAGCCAAAAAATTGGCGCAATCTAATTTGGAAAGAATGAAAGGTATTTTAGAGAATGACCTTCCCATAATTGGTTTGGAGCCTTCTGCAGTCCTCTCCTTCAGGGATGAGTATAAAAGACTATGTCCTCAAAACGCACTCTTGGAAAGCCTGATTCGGAATACGTTTTTAATTGAAGAGTTCTTAGCCAATGAGATTGAAAAAGGAAACTTGTCTTCGGAGCTTTTTACCGAGGAACCAAGGGATGTGAAGATTCATAACCATTGCCATCAAAAAGCGTTATCCAATCAGAAAGTCACCTTTGACATCCTGAATTTGCCCAAAAATTATAAAGTATCCATTATTGCTTCAGGTTGTTGTGGTATGGCAGGTTCATTTGGGTATGAAAAGGAACATTACGAAACTAGCATGCAGGTAGGGGAGCTAAAGTTGTTTCCTAGTGTTAGAAAGGCCTCAGAGAACACAATAATTGCCGCAAATGGAACCAGTTGTCGACATCAAATTATGGATGGGACCCAAAAACAAGCCCTGCACCCAGTTTCAATCTTAAAGTCTGCCCTAAAGAACTGATTATAAGGTTTCGTGGTCTTTTTCCGTTGAAGGTTTTTCTTCGACTCCCTCTGGAAAATGTGGAACATCCTCCGCATCTACTTCTTTATCCGTGATAGAAGCAATAAGGTCGTTCATGTCCATCTCCTTTAAATCCTCATCCACAAAAAATGGTGACAGCTTATCATGATTGTAATGATAAATACGCCATCTTTTGAAGGAATACTCCAGAGCGGTCAAATTTTCTACCCAATCTCCTGAATTTAGATATAGTGTAGAACCATTTTTGTTTTCAAACCGTTCTTTTTTTGGTTGATGGATATGTCCGCAAATGACATAATCGTAGTCATTTTCTATCGCCAGTTCTGCTGCTACGTTTTCAAAGTTATTGATATACTTTACAGCACTTTTGACACTGTTTTTTATGCGTTTGGACAAGGAGTATTTTTCTCGCCCCATTTTCAAGAGACACCAGTTCACAACGCTATTTATTAGAATAAGCATGTCATAACCGTATCCTCCCAGTTTAGCAAGCCACTTGGCATTTTGTATGGATACATCAAATACGTCTCCATGAAAAATCCATGCTTTCTTTCCGT
The DNA here is from genome assembly GCF_003001695.1 of Flagellimonas meridianipacifica. GTDB lineage: Bacteria > Bacteroidota > Bacteroidia > Flavobacteriales > Flavobacteriaceae > Flagellimonas > Flagellimonas meridianipacifica. The sequence continues at coordinate 1,221,289 of NZ_PVYX01000002.1, forward strand.
CTAGGTTCAGCACCAACTTATTGGAAATTTTGAAATTCCCCATTGAAGTATCACTAAACTTGCGAAGCATTTCATCATGATTTCCAGTAATATAGTATACCTCAGTACCTTTAGAGGCCATGCCTATGACCTTTTTCAATACCTTAAGGTGAGAGGCGGGAAAAAACCGCTTTTTAAATTGCCAAATATCAATAATATCACCATTCAGCACCAACTTTTTGGGCTGTATACTATTTAGATATGCAATAAGTTCATCCGCATGACACCCGTACGTTCCGAGATGCACATCGGAAATTACGGCCAGTTCAATCTTCCTTTTTTTCAATCGTAGAGGGTTTAACTGCAAAATAACTGCGTAGGAATAAACTGAAAATCAAATTCGCTTCATCAATTTCTAAGCATACGGTTAAAAAAATATCAACAAACACTGTGCTATGTTATTTAAAGATTAACTGGCACCCTTGTTTTTTTTAACGAATGCTAAAACCTAAATTTGGCTTTTACTTCAAGAACATGGCAGGAAACAGTTTTGGGGAATTATTTAAGTTGACCACCTTTGGTGAGTCTCACGGGAGGGCTCTTGGTGGAATCATTGACGGCTGTCCAGCCGGATTGGAACTGGATTTGGAAAAAATACAGTTGGATTTGAACAGAAGGAAACCGGGACAGTCCGCTATTGTAACCCAACGAAAAGAGCCTGATAGCGTGGAAATCTATTCAGGGACCTTTGAGGGAAAGACCACAGGAACTCCAATCGGTTTTGCTATTCACAATACAAACCAAAAGTCAAAGGACTATTCACATATCAAAGACTCATACCGTCCATCCCACGCAGACTATGTGTACGACCAAAAATACGGCTTTCGTGATTATAGAGGTGGAGGACGCAGTTCTGCGAGAGAGACAGCTAGTAGAGTGGTAGCTGGTGCCATTGCAAAACAACTTTTATCAGATGTAAAATTTAATGCATTTGTATCCCAAGTAGGAGAAATTGAATTGGAGGTTCCCTATAATAAGCTTGATTTTACCAAGATTGAGTCCAATCCAGTGCGTTGTCCTGACCCAAAAACGGCAGCGGACATGGAAGAATACATCAGACAAATAAAGAAACAAGGAGATACCATAGGTGGCGTTATCACCGGGGTAATCCAAAATGTACCAGTTGGTTTGGGAGAGCCTGTTTTTGATAAATTGCATGCAAGATTAGGAGCCGCTATGTTGTCCATTAATGCTGTTAAAGGATTTGAGTACGGCAGTGGCTTCTCCGGAGTGCTTATGAAAGGCAGTGAACATAACGATGCATTTAATTCAGATGGCACCACGACCACCAACAGAAGTGGTGGAGTGCAAGGAGGAATCAGCAACGGAATGGACATTTATTTCAAGGTTGCCTTTAAACCTGTAGCTACTGTGCTGCAATCCTATGAAACCATAAACAAGGAAGGTGAAAAAATAACCACGCAAGGCAAAGGAAGACATGACCCCTGTGTGGTACCTAGGGCAGTTCCAATTGTTGAAGCCATGTCTGCTTTGGTGCTAGCTGACTTCTGGTTACTTTCCCGTGGCAACAAAAAATAGACACCTTACGCGGTTTCTATTCTAAAATACTATCTTACCACACAAATTAACTCGTATGCGTAAACTAGAACTCCATTGGCAAATCCTGATAGGAATGGTATTGGGAATAGTGTTTGGTTTTATTATGACCGGCTTTTTTTGGGGCCCCGGTTTTGTTACTGATTGGATAAAGCCTTTTGGGACCATTTTTGTCAAGTTGCTTAAACTTATTGCCATTCCCCTGATTTTGGCCTCATTGATTAAGGGGATTTCAGATTTGAAGGACATCTCCAAGTTTCGGAATATTGGTTTACGTACTATTGGTATCTACATGTGTACCACCGTCGTGGCTATAGTTCTTGGCTTATTATTGGTCAATGTGCTTCAACCTGGTGATGGGATATCTGATGATACTATTAATAAGCTCACCCAAACTTATGCTACTGGAGAAGATGTCAAAAAGATTCAGGATAACGCTTCAATGCAACAAAATAAAGGACCACTGGCTTTTTTAGAAGAAATGGTTCCTGATAATGCCATAGCGGCAATGAGTAATAACCGCTTAATGCTACAGGTTATTTTCTTCACCATCTTTTTAGGGATATCGATGTTGTTGGTAGGCGAAGAAAGAGCAAAACCGCTAAAAAACTTTTTTGACTCTCTTAATGAAGTGGTTTTGAAAATGGTCGATTTGATCATGCTTATCGCACCTTATGCTGTGTTTTCACTTTTGGCTAGTGTGGTCGTTTCTGCGGGGGACAAAGAATTGCTGTTAGCCTTATTGAAGTATGCCGGCGTAGTGGTACTTGGACTGGTATTGATGATTGTATTTTACTCCATTTTGGTGACTATTTTCACTAAAAAGAATCCATTTTGGTTTTTGAAGCAAATGAGCCCCGCCCAACTTTTGGCCTTTTCTACCAGTTCCAGCGCAGCGACTTTGCCGGTTACCATGGAGCGGGTAGAAGAACATATTGGAGTGGACAAAGAGGTTTCCAGTTTTGTGTTACCGGTTGGAGCAACCATCAATATGGACGGTACCAGCCTTTACCAAGGAGTAGCCGCTGTTTTTATTGCTCAAGCTTTGGCTTTCGATTTACCTCTATCAGGACAGCTAACAATAATTTTGACCGCTCTTTTGGCATCCATTGGTACTGCAGCGGTTCCAGGTGCTGGAATGGTTATGTTGGTCATAGTTTTGGAATCCGTAGGCTTTCCTTCTGATAAGTTGGCCATAGGTTTGGCCCTTATTTTTGCAGTGGACCGCCCATTGGATATGTTTCGAACCGTAGTGAATATTACCGGGGATGCCACAGTTTCCATGATGGTGGCCAAATCAGTGGATAAGCTTGGTAAACCCAACATAAAGGAATGGGACGACCACTACGAAGAAGTGAAGTAATCAGAAATATTTAGGTCTACGTTGCGTAGTTGGCTTACTTAGTTTAATTTAAGGCTATAATTAAACCAAATATGACCATGAACATTTGCTTTTTAATGTATCCTTGGGACGAAATCCAACCCGAAAATGATACCAGCCTAGCCTTGATTCATGAATGCGTAAAGCGCAAACATGGTGTAGCGCTCTGCACTCCGGCCAACCTTACCATTCGAAATAGTGTGACCAGTGCTTTTTGTACAGTAATCAACAGAATGGAAAAGGTCTCCAGTAGTTTAAAGACTTTTTACAAGCAGGCGCAATTAAGGGAGGAAATGCTTCCTTTGGCCGGTTTCGATGTTATCTTTATGCGTGCCAACCCACCTCTGGACCCATTAATGCTGAATTTTTTGGATTCGGTAAAAGATGATGTTTTTATTGTTAATTCCCTTCAAGGACTTCGTGAAGCCAATAATAAACTTTACACGGCTGCCTTCGGGGACAGTCACAGCAACATTATTCCTGCTACCCATGTTTCAAAGAACAAAAGGTACTTGGTGCAGCAGATCAAAGAATCCGCAGCGGACAAAATGATTTTAAAGCCTCTGAACGGGTTTGGAGGTTCAGGAGTGATTCTCATTGAGAAATCGGCCATGTCAAATATTAACTCCCTATTGGATTTTTATGTGACCAATTCTGATGGAACCTCAAATTATGTGATTCTCCAAGAATATATTGAAGGTGCGGACCAAGGTGATGTACGGATACTCTTATTGAATGGAGAACCCATAGGAGCCATGCGAAGAATTCCAGGTAGCGACGACCATCGTTCCAATGTTTCTGCCGGGGGTTCGGTGGCAAAGCACAGCTTAAGTAAGCAAGAAAAGGCCCTTTGTAAACAAATAGGACCGAAATTGGTCAATGATGGATTGTTTTTTGTTGGTATTGATGTAATTGGAGGTAAATTGGTCGAGGTAAATGTAATGTCGCCAGGCGGAATTACCTATATGAACAAAGTCTACAAAACCAAAATTCAATGCAAGGTCATTGATTTTATAGAAAGCAAGGTAGTTGATAAGTTACAGGCGTTTGACAGGCGCTCCAGATTGCGGAATGAAGTAGAAAATGCATAGACTTTCAATTGATGAAATCATAGCGCTAATTCAAGCTGGCGAATCTTTTGAAGCAGTTTCCTCAGACTATTCCTTCACCTTGAAAATTGAAGAGTACGTTCCCTTTCTATGTGGAGCGGTTCATGATGGCCATCAGTTTCGACCTTCTCTCTGGAAAAATTGTAAGCATTCTGAATACGAACGTTGGTATGAAGAGGACCCTTGCACAAAAGAGATGGTTCAGACATTTCCCATTGTGATTTCTGGGAGGGATAGCCGATTTGAGTACGACTTGAACCGAGAACCAGAAAGAGCGGTTTATGAAGATGCATGGGGCAAACAACTATGGAATGAACCCCTATCTTCTGAAGAGAAAAAACTGAGCCTGCAAAAGCATGCCAACTTCTATCGGGTGGTTCATGCGCTGGTACAAAAACTGGAGCAAAGTTTCAGAAATGTAGTGGTTTTTGATATGCACAGCTACAACTGGAAAAGATGGGATAGGGAAGTGCCAGTTTGGAATTTGGGAACAAGCAACATAAATCAAAATCGTTTTGGGGAATTGACGGAGTTTTGGAGCAATAAATTGGGTACTATGCAATTGCCACAAGGCATTATGAGCACTTCAAAAATCAATGATACCTTTCAAGGAAATGGATATTTTCTGAAATACATCACCAAGAATTTTGATAATACTTTAGTATTGGCCACAGAAATTTCCAAAATATACTGTGATGAACTAAGTGGCGTTATCTATCCCGAAATAGTTAGGTCCGTAGAGGAACAACTTAAAAAATTGATACCTGAAATGGTAACGGAATTTGAAGCAACGTTTAGATGATAAAGACCCAAGGGATTCAAGAACTGGAAAAGGAGTATGGCCATATATTCGAGATAGATGCCAATCTTCATAGATTGGTGCGCCGAATAGAGTTGTTGAGTTATGTGAATCCACTAAACATAGAAAAGGAAAAGCAACAATTCTTTGCTTCAAAATACAAGTCGGAACCAAATTTTAAGTACCCTAAACTCAAATTCAATCCCTACAAACTACACCGCCTTTTTTTCTCACAACGTTTGGAGCGAATAGAGGATGACGTTATCAGAAAGTTTTACCAGGATGTCATTTATTTCTACGCCAATATGATTCAATGTATTGAGACAATTGGCAGGGGGAAACATTTCTATTACAATTCACTTCGGGTATATGGAACACCTACCGAGAAGGACGTACAAAATGCACGGTTTATTCTCCATTTTGCAGATGAGCCAGTATCCGCAGATATGGAAAAAGTGTACACTCCGGAGGAAGCTCGAGCCTATTTTGAAGAATTTGCCCAAGCTTATGGATTTCCATTAAAAATCAAATATTCGCATCACATAGCAGCAGAGGCTATGGTTAGCAATTCGGAACAAGCTCTTTTCATAAAGAAAAACGTAAAGTTCAGTAAAAATCAGTTGCTCACATTGGGGAATCACGAGATAGGGGTACATTTGGTTACCACGCACAACGGTTTACAACAACCACTTCGTGTTTTTTCCAATGGTTTTCCAAAAAATGTTGAAACTCAAGAAGGCTTGGCTGTCTTCAGTGAGTATATGGGTGGCGCATTAACTTTAAAAAGACTTAAAGAATTGGCCTATAGGGTTTTGGCTGCTGACAGTTTAATTAAAGGTTATACTTTCGCAGATACCTTTGACTTGATTCACGGGCAGTATAAATTGAACCGAAATGAAGCTTTTGGCATAACGCTGCGAGCACATAGAGGTGGAGGTTTTACCAAAGACCGGCTTTACTTAAGTGGCCTACGCAAGATTTATAAAAAGTACCAAAAAGAGGAAAGTTTGGATACCTTGCTCATGGGAAAAGTGGCCATCGAGGATGAAGATATCATTAAATATTTCCTGAATCGTGGTTTGGCTCAGCCAATTACACATAAAACACTTTCATTCGCACAAAAACTGAATACAAACAAAACCTTGGATTTTATCTTGAACAACTTAAAGTAAGTTTCAAGACCATGAAAAAATTCAATTCTACCGGTATTCTTTTTATCCTATTCCTTTTGTTTTTTGCTGCTTGTCCAGCACAAGATGTGTTTGATGAAACCACAGAATTTCCACAAAAGTGCTATTTATTCAATAACTACGGGGACAAGGTGGTTTTTCTTGAGCGGGAAGATATGTTTCTGTCCAAAGAGCTAAGAGAGTCCGTGGATGGGAAAGATAATTTTCGATTGGATACTGTTCGAATAGTAAAAAGGCTTTCTGAAAACGATTTTATAATTGCAGAACGCAGAGGCAATTTTGCTTTAATGCATAGGGAAGTCCTAGTACCCAATTCTATTGTCGCAATGGGTGGCCCAATTGAAGGTAAAAGCGTTGAAGAGATAGTCGCAACGTATAATGAAACTGGGATACCTAAACACACACCCTTACAAATGTACTATGCGTTTTCGGAGGCCAAAGTTCTGGAGTTGAATTCTGCGCCAGGATTGGACGAAATAAAAAGAGAAGACCTCATCACTTCACTTTCTTGGCGTAAGGAAATAGGGGAGATGTTAAAGGAATATCTTGAACTACAAGAAGATGTTCCACGCTATCGAATGAGGCGTATGGTTGAAAACTACAAAAACAAAAAGCTGGTGGATTTAGGCTACAACCCCTACAAATTGGTGGAGTACAACTGGCACAAGCAATTTGAAAAGGACGAAGAGATTATGAAACTCTTGAATGCTCCTGTGAGTTTCGAAGAATAATGATTTCCAAAAAAGAAGGGCAGTACCTTGTTTGGTGCACTGCCCTTTGCATTGATTTTATAAACTTCCTGAGGTTAAAATCTGGTCCAGCACATATTGCATGGCTGTTTTCCAATCGTTTTTCGGACTGTTGTTCCCTAAGGCCGACTTAAACGAGCGCTCATTGGAAAACTTGGATGAATAGGCCTCTGCGCCACCAGCACCAAACAAAATGACTTCAATCTCGTAACGAACGTTGGAATTTGAATCAGTTTGCTCTTTTTGAGTATCAAAAAAACCAGTATCCTTTTTAGGTTGCGCTTTTTGGTGGGTCTCATTCACCTCTATTAAAACAAGATATTCCGTACCCAGTACATTTTGAAGTTTCTCTGAAGTGGTCTGGGACAGTTGTTGAAACCCTATACCTGCATCCACAAGCTTTCTTATTGTCATACCCATGTCCTGTACCTCAATAGGTAAGGATTGGTTTTGTCTGGCCAAGTAGTCGGTGGCGAATTGCGTCGCCTGACCTGAGATTTCTTTACTGTATCTTCCATTTACTAAAAAGGTCATGGGAGTAACAGCTAACCGATTATTATTGTTGTTTTCCACGGCCGTATCCTCGCCAGGACCTAAATAAATTTCTTCTTTTGGGATAGTAGTGGTTGTTACCGCCTCATCTGGTGGCGTTGTATTATTTGCATTAGCGGATGGGGTATTACCCGAGGCATTATTCGAAAAATTTTGGGTCCTACCGCTTGAAAAAACAATTTTTTGAAGCTGATCAGAACCAATTTCGTTGATTAGGGATTCGCCGGGATAACTAAAACTTATGGTTGAGCCAGTCACTTTGACCACCTTACCTTGAATGATTTCACCTGATTTGGTGAATAAAATATCGTTTACGTTGCCTTGTTGGCCAAAAGCCACTAAGGATAGTGACAGTACTAGGAGTAGCATTACCTTTTTCATTTTCAATCTTTGATTTTTGTTAGTAAACTTATGAACGTCTTTTTCCTAAAAGGGAAAGCGGGGCGCAAAACCTTCAAAACACGGAAAATACACGTTTATATAGCCACAAAATCAGTGCCAGATAGTGGGAAAATCCATCCAAAAAGTCTTAATTAACGTTAATTGTTATCACAAAAAAGTCACCGCGGCCGCATTATGGTGTAAGGGAAATGTTTAGCCTAAGAATTTAGCTTGTAGTTCAGGTGTCGGAATCATACAGGCATCTTTGCGTCCAAACCAACGATAGCGGTTTTTGGCGATGAAGTCATAAACACCGTCGCGTATGGGTCTAGGAATCCAAGTGAGGATGGCCAGCCCTTTCCAGAAGCCCCCAAAATTTTGTCCAATTCGCAAGGCTGCGTCAGATTTGGTGTAGTAGGCCACACCTGGTTCGATAAGAATAATGGAATCAATCTTTGTAGTATCGATACCGCGTTCTTTTATAAGTTTTTCTCCTATTTCACTTTGAAGGGCCGCATAGCGGAAAGTGTCGCTTTTATCTCGTTTGATTACAAACTGAATAGCACCGTTACAGAGGTTGCAGACCCCATCAAACAATATGAGTTTCTTATTCTTTTCCACACTACAAAGATACGCACTGAGCGAATAAAAGCCTAGTTCGGAAAATCAGAGTCTGTGATGATTCCTAATGGTCGTTGGAATCATTGAATTGCCAAAGTACATTGACCAATTGCCATGTTCCATTCAACTTAACAATGTGCATATAGTCAATCCACTCATCCGCAATAAGCTTTACCGAGGCAGTCTTATCGAAGATATCCAAGATGATTACTTCCTTTTTTGGATTCTCTGGAAATGCATCCCCATCCAAATTATAGGTCTCGGCAAGCAATACCATGGCATCTGTGAAGGTTTCCCTTAAATATTCTTTTCCTGTTTTCTTGTTGGTCCAGAAAGTTCGTTTCACCATTCTTGGGTGGGCTGCACGTTCAAATTGAGTGGGATTTACATTGTGTTGTGACTCGATGTAATCCAGAGCTACCTGTTTGATGGCCAAAGAATCAGCTTTCGTCTGACCCTGTGCTGAAAAGGAAAGTAGAAATAAGAAAACAACTGGAATCCACAAAAGAAATGACAGCTTCATGTTTTTTGTTTTTATTGGTGATTTAAGCTGGTATAATCTTAATGAAGTTAGTTGAGGATTCGTCTTATAGATGAGTTAAATTTTGAATTTGAATATAGAATATGCTTTGAATTGGACTTCAACATCCGGAAATAGGTAGTGCTTGAAATTCACTTGTTATCCATTTGGGGCTCTGGTCTACGAATCATGTACATACCAATCCATATAAACCATACAATTTGGCTCAGACCAAAAATCTCCTTAAAAGTATCCAAAGGATATATGGTCAGCACCCCAGCTACACCTACAAAGACACCCAAGAAATTCAATAGTCTCGGAAATAATTTATGTTTCCATGTAACCAAACTCAATAACAATACCCAAAGACCTCCAACAATTTCATTTCCGCCGCCAAGCCCTTCTGTTACTATTCCAATACTAGACCAAATCATCATGGCACGCTCTGGACTTTCAGTACCCATATCAACGACTTTCTCCAATCCGATGTTAGCTATCATTCCACTGGCAATTACCAACCCAACCCAAATAACTCCAAAAACAGAAGCCAATTTGGACAGCAGTGGGGAAAAAGGGCTTATACGCTGATGGAGGGCTAGGACCAAAATAGCCAACAGAATACCGAATAGCACATAACTGGTAAGGTTCAAAATGGAAAGAATCCAATAGTTTTCTGATAAGAAATCATATCGGCTGGTAAGACTGGCGCCTGGACTTGGATATACCAATATGCCACCATACACAATAAACGCAGAAATATAGATAAGGGCTTCAAGAATTGCGGATAGTCCACCTAGTTTTTGGAAATAGTTATTGGTCATTCTTAGGTTTTTAGATAGGACGACCAAGGAAGGATTGTGTTACTTGGAATTAAGTAAAATTGAAAAGAAATTAAACCCAAACGGCCATGTCAAACTCTTGGTCAATTTCCAACTTTGTCCTTTTTCGGATTTCAGATTTTATAGGAAGAATGTAGGCGTCCATTTTGGTATCGAACCATATGGCGGTATCCCATTGCACATTGTTTATCTTGGCGATTGCTTTCATTCGTCCCCATCCCTCTTCCTGCCATTGCAGGGTTTTACGTATTTCTTTGGATATATCTTTTGGCAGCGAAACAAAATACCATCCACCGGTTGTGTTGTGTCTCCACATTTTGGTCTCAAATTGATATTTGATTTTCCCTGTCATACAAAAAGGATAAACGATATTAGCATAGCAACTATTCTTGTGGATTTACAATTTTTGTCCTACAAATCGAACCACAGAACCTTTGCCTACGTGATAAAGTCCTTCGTTCAATTCAATTTCCTTTTCCACCAATTCGATAACGTCGTAGTTTTCAAAGTCAGATTTTAATTCATGCGTGGAAAACAACAAAGCCGAATCTGAAGGTCCACCAACACTTGGATTTTTGTCTCGATATTCCAGATGATTTTTACCAAAGGCCTCAAAAATTATAATTCCACCTTTCTTCAGCTTGGTGTCCAGTAGTTTATGATATTTTGATTTGATGTTCGGTGGAAAATGCGCATAAATTAGGGCTATGACATCGAATTCTTCATCTTGATAATCCAAATCGGGCAACTGGCCAACTTTATAATCGATTGAAACATTGTTTTCGGCTGCAAGTGCCAATGCTTTGTTTTTTCCTTCAACGCTAATATCAAAAGCACAGACATTCCAACCCATTTTAGTAGCGTATACGGCATTTCTGCCTTCACCTTCTGCACCAAAAAGTATTTTTCCTGGAGTAAGTCTGTCGAGTCTCTCCTTTAGATAGACATTCGGTTCAATTCCGTAGGCAAAGGTCTTCTCACTATATCTGCGGTTCCATCGCTGTATCCAGGTATCAGTCATTTTTTTGTTTGAAAATAGTCCCAGGCAAGTTTGGTAATATCTGCCATCATTTTTTGATTCGTTACTTCATCTTCCTTTGAATCGCTGACAAAGATACTGATGTAGAAGTACCGATTGTCAGGCAAAAAGACAATTCCAATATCATTTGTAGCCCCAGTTAGGCCATCTTTATTTTTACCAGAAGAACCGGTTTTATGGGCTACAACAGCATCCTTTGGAAGTTGGCCTCGAATTTTACCCTTCCCCGTTGAGGTTTCTTTTAAGGTAGCCATCAAAAACTGGTGACTCGAAGCACTTAGTATATTCTGGTTTTCGTAAAGTATTTGTAAGAGTGAATTTGAAGCATTGGTAGTAGACCAGTTAAGATATTGTCGGCTCCAATCGGATTGCAAGAAAATTTCCTTGTCGATAATGGCAATGTCTTTTACTCCTAGTCCATGAATATAGTTTTGGACAGCTATTGGTCCGCCAATAAGGTCCAGCAATACATCACACCCCACGTTATCACTCCAAGCCACATTATATTTTAAGAGCTCTTCTATTTGAACCTTGCCTCCTTTCGGATATTTTTTTCGCAAGGGACTCCAAAGGTTTTTGTATTCCAGTATCAGTTCTGGAGTTAACTTGATAGAATCATTTATACCCAACTTTCCCTTGTCAATTTCATTTAAAACAGCAGCAGCCAGATGAAGCTTAAAGACACTTTGCATGGGCAAGTGCAGATTTCCATTTACAGAAAGGGTTTCTTGGGGCTCCATACCTTGAATTGAAACAGCTACGGTAGCCAATTTTCCTTCAACCACTTGCTCAATTTCTTGTTTTAAGCGGTCAATTGAGTTTACTTGACCCCAACCAAGAGTGGCAGTAAAAACCAATAGGATAATTAGGATTTGTTTTTTCATTGATTCTTTGTTATTCCGTACAAGATTAAATCATGGTATTCGCCACCTTTTAGTATGTGTTCTTTTAAAACACCTTCTCTGACCATTCCACTTTTTTGCATGACTCGGCCTGATGCGATATTTTTTGCCAAATAGGATGAAGTGAGTTTGTTCAGCTTAAGTTGGTCAAAACCATAAGCAATGATTGCTACAGTAGCTTCGGTGGCATAGCCCTTGCTCCAAAAAGGTTCAGCAATCCAATAGCCTATTTCTGCCCGATTGAATGTTTTTTCCACAGTTAGGTCAATGCCTCCAATAAATTGGTTATCGTCTTTTAGCTTGATGCCGAAAATGATATTCGTTCCGTTTTGAAACCCTTGGTGTGCCAGGTTAATCCAGTAAATGGCATCCTTTTCCGCATATGGATGCGGAAGGTTTAGGGTGAAGTCAGCTATTTTTTTGTTTGCGGCATGTTTTACAATGTCACTGATATCGTCTGCCTTAAGCTCAGTTAATAATAGTCTTTCGGTTTTAATTTCTGGGAAGGAGTTCATTTGTTGGTATTGGAGCCATCGTTTTAGGGGATAGAAAGTTACAGATTTCTGGAGTAGGTTTCAATACAAGATGTAAAGGAATAGGAGGGAGTGGCAGGTTCTATTCGATGGTAGTTTCCGTTTCAAATCCATAGATTGTGGTTTGCATGCCGGCAATTTTCCATTTGCCGTTTACTTTTTCCATAAGTCGGGTTTCACGCTTTAATCCACGTAAGGAGTCTTGTTGTTTATATGTGACCCAAGCACCATTCCCATATAATCGCACATTTATATCGCTAAGTAATTCAGGTACCGGTTCAGGCTCTGGATGTTCTTCAATAAAGGTCTTGACAAACTGACTTATTTTTTTCCAACCCACGGATTCAGAAAATGTATTTTCAGCAAAATCCACATATACTTTTGTGATGTTGGGGTCATGCACCCAATTCTTGGCCCAAGCTTCATAATCTCTTTGAAAAGCATCTTTGGTTTCGTTATTCAATCGTTCCAGAATGGCCTGTTTTTCAATTTCGAAGTTTACCTCATGGTCCGTTATCGTGCTCACCTCAGTTTTTTCCTTTTGTTTGCAGCTCAGAAAGACCATTGAAATTAAAAAGGTAATGGTAAGTATATTCTTAGTTTTCATTAATGATTAGGTTGTTTTATACGGTGGTGAAGCTATGTTCTTTTTTTGGTAAGCTCTACTATTTGTTCAGAAACTCAATGGAATAATCGGAATACCAGAATTCTGCACGAAGGAAAACTTTAGTGCCATCTGAATCACATCGGTAGCTTTTTCGGTGCTTTGGAAAAGTAAGTCCCTTTTCTGTAATCATAGATAGGTTCTCTATAAGGGCGTATGTGGGTGCATGATACACCATCGAGCCCACAAAGGTTCCAGCATTTTTGTCGAAATGATACCACCACTCATCTTGGGTAGAATGGTTTTGATGCCGCTCAGGAGCATAGGTAGCTTTGACCGCATGTACTGTATCGGTAGCATTAAAAGACTTTAACCCATCATAGGTGAGGACAGTACCCTTATCCAATAGTTTAAAGGGCATTCCCAACACGTATGTTGCACTGTTCACGGTAGCTCTCACCTTAGCACCTTGGTCGACAAGACTGTCATTTTTAAACTTTTGGGAAGTGGAATCTGTATGCACAATTAAAAAGCTATCCTTATCCACGGACCAAGAAATCCTGATACTTTTATTGGGTCGGTAAATGTAGTGATGCCGTTGGGTTATGTCAGACTCGACCTCGCCATTTTCAAAAAGCAATCTTGATTTTTTGGTGTATTGTAAGGAGGCGATGTTTTTCCATTTCTCCATAGTTCCAGAGTTTTCTATCCCCTTTTGCACAACTTGTAATGCAATAGGTTGGTCTGGAGTTTCTTCATTCGTTTCCTTTTCTTTCGAAAATTTACAGGAGAGAAATAAACCACTACAGATTAGGGAAATGAGTAGTCTTTGGGTAATTCTTTTTTTCATAAAGTCTTGGTCTGAATAACGGTAGTTTATCTTGGGAAACCCTTGGCACAGACTAAAGATAAGGGATTGCAGGAATTTATCCTGTATTAAGTTCAGGCGAGTCCGCAAATCTAATCTAAACGACTAATAAACTTTGAAAAGAAAAATGACAAATAGCGTATAAATTTCGATTATGCATTGTTCCCAGTTGGCTTTTTTCCAATTACAAACAAATAGTCTCCAAAATCATTTTCATACGATTTTACCATTTTTTCAATTTTTCCACTATCAATATCTTTTCGTAGTTCCATTAATCCCTTTTCTACTTCAACTCGATTTGATAATGATGAAAAAGAAGAAATACCCCTTCTAATTCTTTTATCAAAATAGAGTTCTGGATTTTGCTTACCGCAATATAAAAACTGGTTCTCCAAATCAGGGTGTATGAAATATCTATGATTTTCCATAAACTTGAATCCATTTACTTCCATCGCCCCTTTTACCTTCTCTAAACTTGGCATTTGAACTATGGAATCGGATAGCATTTTTGGGAAATACTGATTTAGCCAATAGCCCTGCATTTGTTTTGGTGTAGAAGTGAAAATCACAATTCGCCCACCGGGTTTTAAGACCCTGTTCAATTCGGAAAACGCTAGTCCCAAATCTGTCCAATGGTGTATTGTCAAAGAGGCAATTACTCCATCTATAAAATTTTTAGGAAGTCCGGTGTTTTCTGCTGAGCCTATTTTCCAGAAAACTGTCTCATTTCTTAACCTTGCTTTGTCCAACATTATTTTGGAAGGGTCAATTCCGATAAAATCAAGTCCCTTTTTTTGAAATTCATGGGTATAATTGCCTGTACCACAGCCAATGTCCAAGTATTTTCCATTATGATCAGGTTCCAAATGGGAAAGCAGTTGTTTTGTCAAATAAGGGTCCGCCTTACGTGTAAGATTGTAATCGATTCCAATTTTATCATACTTAGCAGCCATCATTGTAAATTAAGCGTATTGATTTTCGATTCCTTTAAGCTACAACAAAGTTATAATAGGGAGATTCCATTTTGAAGGATGTGGGAAGAGGAAAAAAAGTATTTGACTATGGATGGAAAATCTAAAAAATCAAGAGATTATTCCATTTTAAAAATAACATGACTAAGGCAGTGCTCAAAGTACTGGTGAGTACAAGGGCTTGCCAGAAATACACTTTATTTCCCCATGCCTGTAACCACTTCTTACCATAAGCTTTGCGGACATAACTACCTAAACTTTTGTATAAAATGAAACCTAAGGTTATGAAAACAATCAAGGCTATTGCAATGGTTTGTTGTTTCTCCATGATTTCCTTTTTTTATTAAAACCTGTCTAGAAATCTTCCAATACAAAAGTTACAAAATTCATCCGAACTTTTTACAGTACAGAAACAAGTTAAAATCTTTAAAGGAGAGTAGATATGCAATTCTGAGGTTAGCCATTACGGGCCTAGTTCTCTGCATAACCCTGGTCCCAAGTTCTTTTTGAATCATGATTTCTCAAATCACATTGGAAATCGGCCACGGCCTTTAGGTTCATAAGTACGGATATCCAGCCTGCATTCACCTCAGAAAACTCATTTTCTTGAACATTTTCATTGATTAATACCAAATCGGTACCACCATCATGTGAAGGTTTTAAATGAAATTTGACCATGCTATCAAAATAGTCCAAGTGAAATCTTTTATTTGGAATCATCTCCAATATCCTGCCCTTGTAAGTTTGCCCATTGGGAAATAAAAAGTTAATCACACCATTGTCTTCATCTGCTCTCTCGGCCCAAAATTTCTTTCTTCCCTCAGAAGTGGAAAGCAAACTAAAGACATCTTGGGTATTGGATTTTAGATGTAGTTTCCACGTAATAGTTTTCATTGACACCTTTATTTCAAATGTAACGTATTGGCTTAACTTTTCTAAACCCGATATGTTTTGGGCTAAGTATTATCATCCATTTTTCGCATGCGTACCTTCATTGTCGTTTCCGCAGCAAGATATAGATAGCCGCTATGTGTGAAAAAAGCACGATTGGAACTATAATTGCTGGCAACCAAACAAAAGGAAAATACGTCACACCAATGTTGGGTTGGTCAAATGCCAATTGTTGAATAGGGGTTTCAGCACTTAAAACAGCAATGGTTAAAATATTTATCAATAGGCCCAAACAAACGAAATTCCATATCAAAAGACCTTTTTTTCCAATCCAATTTTTCACAAATACTCCATAGTAGATAATAGGGGCGGAAATACCTGATAAGATATCATAGTTGTAGCCATCAAAGGTCATTAAGTCGGGCACATAGCCTTCTAAAAAGATATAGTACAAAACAATTTCTACAGGAATTCTTACGGTATGTAACAAAGTTAACCACCCTAAATCCTGTTTATAGCTAAAATTCCGAACTCGTTTGGACGTCAAAAGAAAAATCAAGAAAAGAATACCGGGAGCTAAGAGAAAAACAAATCGTGGTGGGGTAACATCCTGAACCCTGTAAAACCTTGAGTATCCCAAAGCCCCTACAACTATCATCCAAGTTAAGACGCCAACAAGTACAATTCTACTCTTTGAAGCTTTATAAAAAAGCCATAATGTAGCTAGGGTTGTGAGAATAAAAAGTAACGTGATTGAGATAGGTATTTCTGCCATTTGAATTAAAACTATGGCAAAGTTCAATCCATAAATTTTGGAATCACTTGACAAAAGGCAAGAAATACTGATTTACATTTTTTTTCGTAATCTGCTCAATGTACTATCTGTAACACCCAAATATGAAGCGATGTATTTAAGAGGTGCATATTGAATAATCTGTGGCTTTGTGGTCAAAAGATTCTGATACCTTTCTTTTGCGGTTCGGTTGATCATTCCATAATTTCTACGCTGGGAAGCAATGAACTCTTTGACCAAAATGGCCCTGCCAAAATCCCTAAATGCGGGTTTGTTATGAAAATGCGCGTTTAGCTCATCATACGAAATTCTGTACCCGGTGCAGGTTGTAATGGCTTGGATATAAGCTTCGGAAGGAACACGATTAAAGAAAGAAGTAATTTCAAACACTATGTTGTTCTCAGTGAAAAAGTCTATGGTTATTTCTTCACCGTCCAAACCATAGAGAAAAATGCGCATTAATCCACTTTCTAAATAGAGATAATCATCACTTACTACATTTTCCTTTAGCAAGAATTCTTTTTCCTTAAGTTCAATAGGATGAAAAGATGCGGTAATCTCTTCGGCATCTCTTTTTGGAATCTTGACAACGTTTAAAATGAAGTTTGTTAATGATTCTCTATTGTCCATTTGTTCCAGTGCAGTCAACGGGTTTGTTCATGATTGTTTTTGAAGATCTCTGCAAAGCAAAGAACTAATCAATGTATTGGCCCTTAAATTACAGAATTGTTGAGATAATACTTTAACCACAAGATACAGTCTTGCTGGAGTGGGGTGAAATTCCAACCACCAAAAGTCTCAATTTGACGTTTTCAAAATATGGGAACCAACCCATTTTAACTTTCCATCATTGGAAAAAAATATGAATTTTCCATCTACCGAAAGAGAGGGGGCAAAGTCTTGGTCCGTAACATTTATTCTATCTCCAAAATTTTGTGGTTCTGTCCAATTGCCTTTTTCGTCTTTTAGACTAAAATAAAGGTCACTATTTCCTTTTTCATTGATTGAAAAGAGTATAAAACTTTCATCCGGAGCGATATATGGGTCAAACTCATAATTTTCGGTACTCACCGGTTTTCCAACATTCTGTGGTATCGAAAACTCATTATCACCTAATATTTTAGCAGTATAGATATCAAATGAACCCTCACCGCCTTTTCTATTGGAAGAGAAAAAAACATTTCCTTTCTCGGAAATGGAGAAAAAGTATTCGTCAAACTCTTCAGTATTCATAGGTTGTGGGAGAGGCTTTGGTTCGGTCCAAGCTTCATTTTTATTATCCGCGAACCAAATATTCCAATCGAGTTTTTTATCCGTAGCACTGGTGGGCCTTTTGGAAATAAAATAGATTCTATCCCCTTCTTTGGTTAGAAACGGGTCTGCATCGCCATGGTTTGGGTCAGAGAAAGATGCAATTTTGGGTTTACTCCATTTCCCATTGTCCTTTTTTGAAAAGTAAATATTTTCTTTGGTGTCGATTGTAGTAAAATAAATCTGGTCGCATTGTTTGATTTCAACATTGAATTTAAAGCTCCCATTTAAATGGATTACTTCAGGGTTAAAATCTTGTGGTATTTCTTTTGGCAAGGGTAATTCAAAATAGGTACAGTTGTTTGTTTGAGCAATGGAAACATGGTAAGCTACCAGTAGTATGAAAATGGAAATTGCTTTTCTCATTGTGTTGTTGGTTTCTTTGAGGACAATCGTTTTTTGATTTTGTTACAGGTATTGGAACTTTTTCTTCCGCAGTTATAAATCTTTCTCAAAATAAACTGCGTCATCAAAGGGATTATGCCGATAAGCTTCTATTTCCTTAAATCCAAATGCTTGATACAGAGCAATAGCTGTTTTCATACTTTTGATACTATCCAAACGGATTTTGGAGTAGCCTAAACTGCGGGCTTCAACCAAAGCCTTATCCATCATTTGTTTGCCAATGCCCTTTCCTCGCTGAGTTTTTTCCAAAAACATGCGTTTTAATTCACAGGTTTTTGAATCCAACTTTCTCAGCGCAAAACAACCAATTGGTACAGTTTCTTTAGTGTAGATTAAAAACAGAGCTCCTTCTGGAGGACCATATTGGATTTCTAAATTCTTCAGTTCGCTATCAAAATCTTGAAAAGCCAGGTCTATCCCAATATCATCGGCATATTTAAGAAATAGGGTTTTGCCAATTTCATACTCCTTGTCGGATGATGCTTTTTTAAAACTGACCATAGGTCATTTTGCAGGGTTTTCTATTTGGAGGTTTCATCGATAAAGGCATCCACATCCATCTTGAATTTCGCCATGGAAGGGATATGCGTGTACATCATATGACCAGCTTCATAATACTTCATGATGATGTTCTTTTTCAGCTCAGCATCCAACCCCATATGGTTGATGGAATGCTCCACACCATAAAAAACGGTAGCTAAATCATAATATCCATTTAGGATTAGGATTTTCAAATTAGGATTTCGTTTCATGGCTGAGGTCATATCCGGAAGGGTAGTGGTAGCTACTTGCATGTTCCAACTAATGTTGCCTTTATGTTTCCAGTCCCATTTGAAGCCTTTTCGAGAACTCGCGGTTGTAGTATATGTCAAATCTTTTCTAACCTTAAGGTCATTATATAGGTAATCCTTAAAAGCGGCGATATAGGGTGTGGAAATAGCATCACTTTGTGGGTCGGTGAGGGCATTTTGCGATAAAAGGTCCTCATTGATTCCTGTAAATCTAGAATCCAACCTACCTACGGTTTCTCCTTCGTTCCTGAGCAATTCTTGAAAATACTCACCGTTGGTCACTCTTAAATCCGCCTTTAGATAGTAATCTTGGCTCAGACCGGAATAATCGGCCAATTTTTGGGCTATGGAAGATTTCTCTGAAGTACTCAGCTGGTCACCTTTTAGTAGTGCAGGGGCATATTCGTTTTGAGTGAAGGTCCTTACGTCATTTAAAAATGCTTCCAAACTGCTCCCTTTGTTTTTTACCTTATTATGGTACCAAGCTGTGGCCGCATAGGTTGGGAAATGAATCAAATAGGCCGTATCATCCCCAGGACCAAAAAGTAGATGCTGCAAATCAAACACCGCAGAGACCATAATCACGCCGTTCATGGCGATTCCCTTGTCCTGCAGATGTTTTACCAAGCCGGCATTTCTGAAGGTACCATAACTTTCCCCTAATAAATACTTTGGCGAATTCATTTTGTTGGCCTTAATGATAAACTGCTCAATAAATAGGCCTATGCTTCGAATGTCTTGGTCCACACCCCAAAAATCTTCCCACTTCGCCTCTCCGATTGGCTTACTGAAGCCTACGCCAACAGGGTCAATCATTACCAAATCGGCTTTGTCTAAAATTGAATATTCGTTATTGACCACCTTATAGGGGGAAGGTTTGGTATACGATGGGTCATTGATTTCAATACGCTTTGGACCCAATACCCCAAAATGTAACCAAAAGGAAGCTGACAAAGGGCCACCATTGAATGCAAAAACAATGGGCCTATTTTCACTGGAATTGGTTTTTCTGTAGTGGGTAAAACCGAATAGCGCAATGGGTTTGTCATTTTCGTCCCGTAACAGATGCGTTCCTGTTGCCGTAGCCAGGGTTACGGTTTTCCCTTTAATGGAAACCGTTTGGGTAGAGGTAAA
The DNA here is from genome assembly GCF_003001695.1 of Flagellimonas meridianipacifica. Taxonomy (GTDB): domain Bacteria; phylum Bacteroidota; class Bacteroidia; order Flavobacteriales; family Flavobacteriaceae; genus Flagellimonas; species Flagellimonas meridianipacifica. Next base: position 1,241,268 of record NZ_PVYX01000002.1, read on the forward strand.
AGTTTCTGCCTGCGGAATCTCTTTTTTCATTTCTTTCTCTTGGGCAAGAGCCAGAAAGGACAGTAACACAAAAATAATGGTAAAGGTGGATTTTTTCATTTGATGCGGTTCTTTTGGTTTGTTTCGTGGAATAGCTTTCAAAATAGGGCTAAAATTTGAGTTTTTGAAGCTTATTCCAAGATGGATTTTATCCAATCATCCAATTGGTTGATATCGCTTTTATCTTTCAGGTAGGGGTCTATGCGATAATCCCCCATATCCTGAATTCTATAGTCTTTCAGAATATCCCCAAAGTAGAGTGACACGAACTGGTCAACTATCCGTTCCTTTAAGGTGTGAGGGGTATCATTTGCTTGTATCAAGGATTCTTCAATGCCCATATGAACAATTTCATGGATGATGGTATTTGCAGGGTTGTCGTAATTCTTGAATTTACCTTGAGTCGTAGTAAACAAGATTATGGAACCGGTGTCCGGGTCATAGCTGCCGCCTGGACCATAAAGAGTGAGCGTCACCTTATATTCTTCAAATTTTTTGAAATGCCAGTTATAAATGGAGGGGTCTATTTGTTTTAGCATTTCTTGAACTAGGGATTGAACCGCTACACTTTTGTCATACCCTAACAGGTAATCCTCTCGGTTGTAAATGCTATTTCCCATCAAAGACTTAAGCCTTTGATAGTCTTCCTCGTGAAGATTCCCATTTCGGGATTTTTCAACCAGCTCATCAATCAATTTACCTTTAGGAAGATTTAGGTGGTATCCATTTTTATCAAAAAAAGGAATGTCTTGCAAATTTCTCCATACATAGTCGGCTTCTTCATCCGAAGTGGGAATGACAATATTGACTTGTGATTGGCCCATGCCAAAATTGGAAAAGAGAAGTAATAGAAAAAATGGAATGACTTTGGACGGCAATTGTTTGATTTAAGAACTCCCTAAATATACATCAGAAGTGCTGTTCACTTATTATAGCGTATTCAAAAAACTGGTCAGGTTCGTTTCTCTGTCCAAACCTAATTTCTTTTTTAATCGGTACTTGGATTTAAGGATACTATCAGGCAATACATTGAGGGTAGCGGCAATTTCTTTTGTTGTCAGGTTCATACGCAAAAAAGCAGCTAAGCGAATTTCCTTTTCCGAAATATCGGCGTATAGTGTTTTGAGCTTTTGGTCAAAGTCATTGTGCACTTCAGCAAAGTAGGATTTGAACACCTCCCAATCTTTGTCAGAAGCATTTTCCTTTTTAAGTAGCATTACAATACGCCGAAATTCTGCCTTGAATTTATCTGGCGAGTTTTTTAGATTTTCTAGGTTTTCCTTTAGCTCCTGAATAAAGGTGTTTTTCTGCACTAGATGCAAGGTTTGACTGGCCAGCTCCTTTTGTTTGTGGGCAATTTCCTGTTTATAGATTTCCTCCTGTTTTTCGCGAGCAATACGGTTTCTTTTAATACGCTGTCTATATCCAAAAACAGAGAGCCCAAATAAGGCTAAGGCAGAGGTCATTCCTCCTGCGTACAATCCTTTTTGAAGTTTATCAGCTCTTGCTTTTTCATTTAACGTCTTTATTTCTTCTTCTTGGAGTGCCAGGGCGGATTCTTTCTTTTCTGTTTCGTAGATGGTTTTTAATTCTTCTATTTGTTGAGATTTAGTTTTATTGAAAATACTATCATTCAGTTTTTGAAAGTTCTTTATATCTTCTAACGCCTTCGCATGATTTCCTAAGGACTCGTATGTAAATGATCTATGCATATATGCATTTCGTTTTTGTTCTAAAGCTCCAAGTGAATCAGAAATTTGCATGGCCTTGTTAAGTTGATAAATTGATGAGTCAAAATCTTCTATGTAAGTAAGATTATTTCCAATTTCGTTACGGATGGTTGACTCTGTAAGTTTTGAACCAAATTGAAAATTTTTATCCAGGCTTTCCATCAATAGTTTTTGCGCCTTTTCATAGTCACCCTCTACTTTGGAAAGAACGCCTAGCTGTAACAAGGAATTGACTTCCATATCTAAAACGTCGAGTTCTTTGGATATCTCCAAACTTTTTAAAAAGCATTCTTTGGCCCTATCCAATTCATTTAATGACATATAGGATTTTCCCATATCGCAGTATGTTCTGCACTGCCATATTTTATCACCTAGTTCGATGTACATATCCAAGGCTGTTTGGTAGTGTTCAATTGAATTGGTATGATTGCCTCTTAGAAATTCGATATAGCCCAATTGCTTTTTTGTATCTGCATCTTGCCAAGGTTCTTCTTGGATTGTATCAAATATTCGCATCCCTTTCAGAGTTTCTTCAAGGGCGATTTTATAATTTCCCTTGTCGATAAAAATTGTTGCCCTCGTTCTAATGGTATTGGCAAGATTCAGGTAGTGTTTAATTTCTCGATTTATCACAATTACACTATCATATAGTTGTATGGCGGTTTCATAGTTGCTTTTTAATTGCTCTATTAAAGCGATTGCTGCCAGAGTTGTGGCTTTTCGCCTTGGATTTTTCAACTTGTTCCATACCGATAGAGACTTGTTATACCAATACAAGGCAGAATCATTATCAGCTGTTACTTTATAATAAGTTCCAATATGATACAGCGCTACACCTTTACTTTCTTCTTTTTCTAGAACCGATGACAATTCATAAGCCATAAAAGCATATTGTTTTGCTTTTTTTGGGGTATTGTAAATTTCGGCATAGTAAAGCTCTTCAAGGTTTTTGATTTTGGGAACTCCCTCCGAAATGGTGTCTTGAACTTTAAGTAGACTGTCCAAAAGTTTGTTGTTCTGACTAAAACTTAGGGTACTTATTGAATATGTAATGGCAAGAACTAGGTATTTTCTAATCATAGTTGTAAAGAGGTTGATTATAGAACCAAGATACCAATTATATATTTCGGTAAAACATGAATTCTATGGGTCACAAATTGATTGTCCATGATGAGTCCACATATTTGATTCAATAAAAAACATGATAATAGAACGTAAAGCTCTGTTTTTGTTGATATTGAGTATAAAATCTATTGTAATGCCTAAAGCACTTGTCCATGTCGGTTTTCAGGAAAATCCATATAGGCTGTCCATACTTTGTCCATGCCCAAAATTAGGGATGGGCTTTTTTCTCTTCTAGGTTTGCGGTGTTGAATCTAAAAAACCAAACAATTATGAAAACACTTCACACTTTTAACAAGAAGGCATTTCTATTCGCTGTCCTGGGTACCGCGCTTTTATTTTTTTATTCCTGTAGTTCCAGCGAGACAGATGATTTACCCATAACGGATGACGAGATGGTGATTGATGAAGATGATGATACCGATGTGGACTCAGCAAACTTCAACGCAGAGTTGGCGAAACTTCAAAATTTTGTTCAACCCATGGAACTTAATGAGCCAGAACTCATTGAAGACAGTAGTGACCCATCACGAAATGGACAATTCGAATGTGTTGTACAAAAATTCAAGGCCGCCCCAGGTTTTGATGAAATGCTGGCACTGGACCCCGCCAATGGTGTAATTTATCCGGGAGCTATGCTCAAAGGGGAATCCATACCTACAGGTGAGTATATTGGCATAAACGGTGGTCGGGCACCAATCACCTTATCTATTTCTTTGGAAAACATTGATGGTACCGCTTCAGTGGAAGTAGAAGACCCAGATTTGGATGGAGTGCGCAATTCCGTGAATTCACTTTTAGCACAAGGGGTAAATGGGGCTACTCCTGCGGATTTGAATTTTACCATTCAGGAGGTGCATTCCGAAGAACAATTAGATATTGCTTTAAGGGCCAACTACCGTAGTCGCAATAAGGATATCTCAGGTTCTTTTGACTTCGAAAGTTCAGAGTACAACTACAAATACGTGGTCAAGTTTTTTCAGGAATACTACACTATTGATATGACCCTACCACCTAATGACGACCCGGGCTCACTGTTTACGGAACTTCCCAATTTAGATAACACAAGTCCTGTTATTGTTTCGAGTGTGGTATATGGAAGAATGGTGTTGTACACCGTTGAATCCAACTACAGTACTTTGGATGTTAAATCTGCTTTTGCGTTGTCCTTTAGCCAAGGGAGCTCTAGTGGTGAGGGAGGTTTGGATGTGGATTATAAGAAAATAATTAGTGAGTCTAAAATTGAAGCTTTGGTCATTGGTGGGTCTGCAGAAGATGCCGTAGGGGTAATTGAAGGTCCTTCGGGAGTGTATAGTTATATAATCAATGGGGGTAATTACTCCAAAGATTCACCAGGAAAACCATTGGCTTATACTTTGCGATATATTAAAAGGGACTTTCCGATTGCCCGCGTAGTGTTGACCTCAGAATATCCAGTTCGCACTTGCGATTTGGCATGGCCAGAATATGAATTGAAATTGGTCAAGATTGCAGGGTCCACATTAACAAACAGAGAATTGTACGGAAATCTGGAAATACGAATGTACTCAGATGCTGATCGGGATTTTGTAAGGGACGATACACAAAATCCTGGGGTGGACAATGCCTGGTGGAATCGCGAAAACAAAAGTTCAGAACGGGTAAATGTAAAAAGGGGTGAAGAAAATGCATATACCTTTGATGATGACCCCGTTGATGATGAGTTTTTTGAATATGACATAGAACCATACAGACCTGATAAAAGCAAGGATTATTTTGAGTATAGAGGACATCTTTACGATAATGAATTTATTGGCTTTGATGATTTAGGCGCAAAATCCAAGAGGGCTTATCTGGACAATCTGGGTGAGAATGCTATGAGTCAACAAGAAGCGCAGGAAGCAAACCTCATAGGCAGTAGTGAGGTAATACCTTCAGGCGTATATTACTACAGCCATAGCTTTGAGGATGGAATTACGGTATTTTATAAGATTACTGAGAAATAGAAATTAAAATTGAAGCAGTCGACCGCTCAGGTTGGGTTCAACAACTTGATGTCGGCTGTTTATTCCCACGTAAGTGGGAATCTCACGATTATTTCCGAATCAAGCCTTCTTTCTAAATTTAAAACCTATCCGAGTCTGGCCAATACTCCGTGGTATATTTTATATTGTGTTTCTTGAGAAATCTCTGAATATCTAAATACGGGTCTTTTTCTAAGTTGGTGAATTTTTGGGCCATGAGATAAAGCGTTCGCTCCCTACTAACCGGATTTCCAATGATTTTATTTAATAGCCATAGCCACCAATTCTTAGGTCTCATTGCTTTCAATAAATCAATTTCGGATTCATTGGAAATATATACGAGATGTTCTCCGCCTGAACTTCCATTTCGAATACAAATCTTCTTGCGGTGAAAGGAAATATCCGTACTGTTCGCAAGTCCTTTTTGGTAAAGTACATATGAATTTTTCATGTCTCATTGCATTATTTCTTTCCTTCTACCAATTCTAGCTGGTCCAAACTTACATTCGTGGTAAACATACCATAATTGACAACAGCTTTTCCTTTTTCCAGGGTATCAATGCTTCCAACTGCTTTCCCGTCAAACATACGAACCCGATCTCCAATTTTAAAAACCGGCCTTGGTTTGTTTTTCTCAGCTTTTTCGGCTTTCTTCTTTTCTACTTTCTTTTCTTGGCGGACCTTGACAATCTTCTTTTCAAGTTCTTGCGCCACCTGCTTTTGCTGTGCTTGCTTGGCTTTTACCTGTTTAGCAGTAGTTTTTTTTCTTTTGCTGTTTTCCGTTTCCACAATGCGGAGCAACTCGGAAATTAGAGGGCGCTTCTTATTGTCGACGAAATAGCGCTCCGCAGCAGTGTTCACTTTATTGCCTAACTGAATCATACGCTGGCTATGGTCGTATAGTTCCTGATAATTCTCCAGCTTTGTTTTGATTTTGGAATTCAGTTTTTCCAACTTCTCAGCTTCTTCACGAGCTTTACTCTCCTCTTCTTGCAGTCGAGAACCCGTTTGGGCCATCTTGTTTCGCTCCTTTTGCAACTTGGCGATTGTAGCATCAAAACGGACCTTGCCCCGTTCAATTTTCTTTTTTGCCTTGTTTATCAAGTTATAGGGAATCCCGTTCTTTTGGGCCACTTCAAACGTAAAGGAACTTCCGGCTTCGCCCAATACCAGTTGAAAGGTGGGTTCCAAGGTTTTTGAATTAAACCGCATATTGGCATTGGTAGCATAGGGTAGCTCATCCGCCAGTGCCTTAAGGTTGGCATAGTGGGTGGTAATGACCCCAATGGCTTCCCGTTCATAGAACACCTCTAAAAATGCTTCCGCCAAAGCGCCACCCAATTCAGGGTCGGAACCTGTACCAAATTCGTCAATTAAGAAAAGGGTTTTGTTGTTGCATTTCTTCAAAAAGGCGTTCATGTTTTTGAGACGGTAGCTGTAGGTGCTCAAATGATTCTCTATGGATTGATTATCCCCTATATCCGTTAAAACCCTATCAAATAGGCAAACAGAACTCCGTTCGTGTACGGGAATCAGAATTCCGCTTTGCAACATTATCTGCAAAAGACCGATGGTCTTTAATGTGATACTTTTACCCCCGGCGTTGGGTCCTGAAATGACTATGATTCGGTTTTCAGGATGGAGGGCAATAGTTTGGGGCCAAGTTTTTTCGCCCTTTATTTTATTGGATAAATAGAGCAGCGGATGATAGGCATCTTTTAGCTCAAGAAGTTTGTCTTCATTAATTTCAGGTAATATCGCATCCATTTCTGATGCATACTTTGCCTTAGCAGCGGTAATATCGATGTGAATTAGAAAGTCCTGATAATCAGAAATGAGTAGGGAGTGGGGACGAATGAAATCCGTCAATGTTTTTAAAATACGCTGAATTTCCTCCTTTTCATCGTACTCTAAATTACTAAGTTCTCGGGTGTGAGTTAACGTAGCCTCTGGAATAATATAGACGATGCTTCCTGTTTTTGAAGAACCCATCACCGTACCTTTAACTTTACGACGATGCATAGCCTTTACCGCTAGCACTCTTTGGTTTTCCACTATGGATTCTCGAATTTCATCCAGAAAATCAGAAGATTGGTATCGTTGGAGGGCCGCTCCGAAACTCTGGTTGATTTTAGCTCGAACTGAATTGATTTGCCTTCGGATATATTGTAAATCATCGGATGCCGTATCGCGAACTTCCCCAAATTTGTCAATCACCGTATTCACCTCTTGTGGAATACCTGTGTTTTCTTCCAATGCTTCAGAAAAACCATGGAGTAATGGATAGTACTCTTTGAATTTCTTGAAAAACTTTTTGTGCAGAGTTATTGTATTACAGATGGAGGCAATCCTTCGGAATCCAGAAACCTCCAAAGTGGTATTTTCAATGTTGAGCAAGCGAAGTTCCCCGTTTACGCTATCAAAGCCATGATTCGGAATCCGGTTTTCGTTGGTAAAGGACGAAAGGTATTCAGAAGTTTGCCCTAGCACATTAAGCAATTCATCCTTCACAAGGTATGGGGCAATTTGCAATGCGGCCTCTTTTCCCATTTCGGTATTGCAACGCGCCGAAACCTGTTCCAACACGGTAGGGAACTCTAAATCCTGAAGGGTTTTTGAATGAATCTGCTGCATGGTCTTTTTCTAGCAGCGCAAAGATAGGATTTTGGGACTTAGCCAAAAACTGAAGACATCAGAATAGGCCCGTTATTTCTCCATCTTCATTGATATCCATCCCTTCCGATGCCGGATGGGCCGGTAATCCTGGCATACGCATGATATCACCCGTTATCGGAATCAAAAATCCCGCTCCAGCAGCAATTTCAATTTCCCGCACGGTTATGATGAAGTCTTTGGGACGTCCTAACAACTTGGGATTGTCTGACAATGATTTTTGGGTTTTGGCAATGCACACTGGCAAACCATCCAATCCCAGATTCGATATCCTTCGAAGGTGTGCTTTTGCCCTAGAAGTGTAATCTACATGTTCGGCTCCATAGATTTCTTTTGCAATCGTTTCAATCTTGTCAGTTACATTTGATTTCCATGTATAGAGAGGTTTAAAATCCGATGTATTGGATTCGATGATTTCAATCACCTTTTGTGCGAGGTCAATGGCACCTTCACCGCCTTTGGCCCATACCTCAGAAACTGCAACCCGAACTCCTTTTGAGATAACAAATTCCTTTACAGCGGCAATCTCCTCATCGGTATCTGTCAAGAATTTATTGATGGAAACTACAGGTGTCATATTGAATTTTGAAATATTTTCAATATGCTTTTCAAGATTGGGCAGCCCTTTTATCAATGCTTCAACATTGGGTTCTGTTAACGATTTTAAATCAGCACCTCCATGATACTTTAAAGCACGAATTGTTGCGGTAAGTACAACCGCTTTTGGAGTAAGACCTGCACTTTGACATTTAATGTCGAAGAATTTCTCTGCTCCCAGGTCAAAACCGAAACCAGCTTCTGTTACCGTATAGTCAGAATAGGACATTCCCATTAAAGTCGCAATAACGGAGTTGGTGCCTTGGGCTATATTTGCAAAAGGACCCCCATGAATAATAGCAGGATTCCCTTCAATGGTCTGAACCAAATTCGGTTTTATCGCATCTTTCAAAAGAGCGGTCATGGCTCCCTGGGCTTTCAGGTCTCTGGCGTAGATAGGTTCCTTATCATATGTATACCCAACAAAAATATTTCCCAAGCGTTCCTTTAGATCACGTAGGTTTTCTGCTAAACAAAGGATGGCCATAATTTCGGATGCCGCGGTGATGTCAAAACCAGTTTCTCGTGGCACCCCTGATGTAGTTCCGCCCAAACCTACGATTACGTGACGTAGGGCCCGGTCGTTAACATCCAGAACGCGTTTCCAACTTACCGTTCTCGCATCAATTCGCAAGGAGTTGGTTTTACTTTGGATATTATTATCAATCAGTGCTGCCAAAAGATTGTGGGCTTTTTCAATTGCTGAAAAATCACCAGTAAAGTGCAGATTGATATCCTCCATCGGTAACACTTGGGAATACCCTCCGCCTGTTGCACCTCCTTTAATTCCAAACACGGGACCTAGTGAAGGTTCACGTAAAACAACCGTGGTTTTTTTGCCCAATCTATTCAGACCTTCTGATAGACCAATGGACATGGTTGTTTTTCCTTCGCCAGCCGGAGTAGGGGAAATCGCCGAAACAAGGATAAGATTACTTTGAGCGGCTTTTTCTCTATCTATGGCTTGGAGTGGGAGCTTTGCCTTGTACTTCCCGTACATTTCAATAACCTCTGGACTGACACCAAACTTTTCAGCAATATGTGTGATGTGCTCAAGCTTTACTTCTTTGGCAATTTGTGAGTCGGTCATGTTGCAGCGCTTTTAAAATGGTTAATGGAGTATGGTATTAATTAGCTTTTCAACTCCAAACCGTACCACATCCGTGGTTGGTAATCCTGTTAGTTCTTCTACCTGAATTATTTTCTTATTCGCCTCTTCATCGGATAATCCAATGGTATTCAATGCAATTCCTAAGGTGTTGGCCGTATTTTGTGAACCACAAACCTTAGCTACACTTTCATTCAGTTTTACAAATTCATCCAGTGGTGGGATTGGAATATGGGACACGGGAAATCTCAAATGGTTGTTAGCTGCTTTGTGACATAGAATAAAATGAGTGGGTTGTGCGCCCCGCATTAGGGGTAGAGTGGCGGTACTTCCTGGGTGCGCCAGTGAACCTTGACCTTCAACGATTACAATTTCCTTATCGCTCTCTGCCAGGACCGCCTCTTCAACCGCACCCGCTGCTTGGTCAACTTTTATAGCATCCAAAGGAATCCCGCTTCCCATCAAGGTAATTCCAATTTGTCCGGTAGGCACAAAGCCTACGTTGACCTCTTTTTTTAGCAAGCTTGCGTATAGTTCCAATCCCGCTGTCATTTTTCCTGAGGCCATATCGGTTCCAATCATTAGGATTCTTTTGTTATTCAGGTTTGCTGCTTTTCCTGTGGCAATAGGGTAGGAAGGTTTGGGCTTTCGCACATCCCAAATCCGGTTACCATTCAATAGATGGTGAAAACGAGCATTCAAATCATCATGTAAGCCGTTAATTAGTGAAAGGCCGTTTTTTAGGGCGAACGACACAGGTTCGTCCCATGAATCTGGAAATTTGCCACCACTAGGAGCAATACCAAGCACCATAACCTCACTTCCTTTGGAAATTGCTTCTTTAACAGTTCCAACTACTGAAATTTGATAGGGTAGATTTACAGCTTCCTGCACTGTTTTGCCTTGAAATTTGGAATCAATAACACATACGATAGGATTTTTTGAAAAGCGCATAAGGCCAAAGCCCATTTTGCCGGAATCATTGTCAAGTGCACCTTCCATATAAATGCAAAGCTTCTTTTGGGGATTGAACATCTAGGATTCAGATTTAAATTTACCTCCATGCCCAGGAATATCCAATGGCATGGTTACTTCGTTTACTAGCGGTGCGCCTTCACAAGGGTCCGGATTTAGGTTGAGATGGGAATCCAAATCAACATGGTCCAACATTCCAGACACTGCAGCTCCCGCGGCTATGGAAATGGATGATTCCCCCATACAACCAATCATGGTTTTGAGACCAAAGGCATGAGCGGTTGAAATAATCCGCAATGCTCCGGTTATACCTCCACATTTCATAAGTTTCATATTTACTCCATCTACGGAATGTGCCCATTTTGGAATATCTGTGGCAAAACGACAAGATTCATCTAAAAAAATAGGTAATGGCCTGTTTTTGAAAAGGTAAGGTAGTTCACTTTCTTGTCCTTCTTTAAGTGGTTGCTCTACATACTCGCATTCCCTTTCCGCCAACCATTTCATCATTTCTTGGGCTTCTTTCACCGTCCATCCGCCATTGGCATCTACACGAATTGATATGGGATATTTCTTATGGTATTCCAATACTTGACTGTACATGGCTTTATCTGCTTCAATACCGTCATTGTTCCCCAATTTTACCTTTAGTGTATGGATACCTTCGTTTTCCAAAATTAATGGGAGACGTTCCGCTGCTTCTTTTGGTGTCATGATGCCCAATGTAATTGAAGTAGGATGCTTTGGTTTTGGAAATCCCAAAAGCTGATAGAGAGGCATATTTGCCTTTTTTGCTTTTAAATCCCAGCTGGCCATGTCCAATGCAGCAAAGGCACATGGGGCAATTCCTAATTCCAGTGCTCTATCATAAGCTTCATGTGGAGAATCGAAATCTTCGTGTTTATGTAAAAAGCGTTCTAGCTCGGATTGAGCAATTTCGGGAGTTTCCGCTCCTTCGGACAAACCTGGAGAGGTTTCACCCCATCCTGTGAACCCCTCCTTAGTTATGGAAACATATAAATTGTATTGCCCGTCCCTGACCCCTCTGCTAATACGTAAAGGAAACTTTTTTTTTAGATAGAGGATTTTGAAATCGACTTGTGCTTTAGACATGTAAGGCTTTTGGTTTATCTAAAATATTGGTTTTACCAATGGTTTCAAAACTATGTTGAGACAAGTTTTTTATACCTATTTTCACTTTATGAATGTGAGCATAGAACCCAGCTGGAAAACCAAACTTCAACCTGAATTTGAAAAGTCTTACTTTAAACAATTAGTAGGATTTGTAAAGGAAGAATACAGACGTAATACCTGCTATCCCAAAGGCAAAGACATTTTTGCAGCTTTTGATTATTGTCCGTTTTATGACACTAAGGTGGTGATAATAGGCCAAGACCCGTATCATGGACCCAATCAAGCTAATGGACTTTGTTTTTCAGTTAAAGATGGTGTAGCACATCCTCCATCATTGGTAAATATCTTTAAAGAAATCAAAGTTGATATTGGAACTCCTTACCCGCAAAGTGGAGATTTGGAACGATGGGCAAACCAAGGGGTGTTATTGTTGAATGCCACCTTAACCGTTAGGGCGCATCAAGCTGGAAGCCATCAAAAAAAGGGCTGGGAGCAGTTTACCGATGCCACAATACGAACACTTTCCACTCAATTGGAAGGCCTAATATTTTTACTTTGGGGCGGATTTGCCAAGAAGAAAGCCGCTTTGATAGATGTATCAAAACATCACATACTCACCTCCGGACATCCTTCACCTTTAAGTGCAAATAGAGGGTTATGGTTTGGTAATCAGCATTTTAGTAAAACAAATAAGCTATTATCGGAAATGGGGAAACCGTTAATAACTTGGTGAATAAACTATAAGTAAAACTGTTAAAATAATAAGATATTTCGTACGTTTATTACTTTAATAGTAATACACGCAAAACCCTGTACGTTGAAAAGACTGAAGTCAGTGCTTCTTGTCGATGACGATGAGACTACCAACTTTTTGAACAGATTCTTTCTTAAACAGTTGGATGACGACCTCCCTGTCAACATTGTCAGTAATGGAAAAGAAGCCATAGAATTTCTGGAACACGAAAGTAATACTGAGGAAATGCCCTGTTTGTTGATTTTGGATACAAACATGCCTATCATGAACGGATGGGAATTCTTGGATACTTATACCCAGCAGTTTAATCCTGAATTCAAGAAGAACATAGTAGTGGTAATGTTAACTGCATTGGATACACAAGAAACCACAGAAATGGCAATGGCTCACCCGAGTGTTTCCGATACGGCACAAAAACCTCTTTCCGATTTAAAATTCAAGGAACTTATCAAAAAACACTTCTCCTAACTACAAAAGGAAAGTGTGTAGGGGTTTTATTTCCTCTACTTGGTTTAGATGTTTTAACTGGGTTTGTACCTCATTTAGGGTATCTTCTTTTAGTTGACTTTGTCCCCAGGTTGTTTTGGATAACCACTCCTTAATATCCTCCAGTTTTTGACCATACCTGTTGGCCAAAGTTCGGTCTATACTTGGAATGGTTTTAAATTCAAGGGTGTAAGTGTTAATTGTTTCCAGAATATGACTCAGTAACCCTCTGTCTTCTTCGATAAAGTTTTGTGTCGCGGCAATTACAAAACAAGGCCAAGGTGTTGGGAAATCCCCCAATCGTTTCAATGTTCCCTTGTCCGCCCAGGGTTTGGTGGTGAAATGCTCCCACATAAAATAGGCGTCAGAACCATTTTCAAATTCTTCCAATGCGCCCATCAAATTGTTTATTATTCGAAAGCGTAGCGAATGGGTGTCCCATCCCATTTTTTGGGCATGAACAGTGGCCATTAAATGGCTTCCGCTTCCCATTCTACTGATAGCAATCTCGGCTCCCTCCAAATCAGAGACTGATTGATATCCACTATTTTGACGCACATGAATCCCCCAGAGCAAAGGTGAGGAAACGTACTCCTGTACAATTTTTACCGGATTCCCGTGCGATATACTTTTGATGACTCCCTCGGTAAGAATAATGGCCAAATCTGCTTCATTTTGATTCAGCATTTCAGACATTCTACCTGTACCTTCAGGGATATCGGTCCAAACCAAGTTAATTCCTCGCTCCTCAAAAGCACCTTCTTCAATAGCTAGATGCCATGGCAGGTTAAAGTGCTCGGGAACTCCAATAATTCTAACTGTCTTCATTTAATTTAGCCTTCAAAAACTCATAAATGGCGTATTGCGAACGAATATCCTCTTCGCCTTGTTGCTTTTCAACCTTTTGATTGGTATCGTCCGAATCTAAAACCCTGGCTTTGACATTGTCGCTTAATTGTATGAGCAAAATGTCCTTTAGTTCCCTAAATACATCATCGTCCAAAATTGGAGTCAACACTTCAATCCGACGGTCCAAATTTCGTGTCATCCAATCTGCGGAACCAATATACATCTTTTCCTCACCTCCGTTTTCAAATAGATAAATTCTACCATGTTCCAGATAGCGGTCTACGATACTGGTAATGTAAATTGGCCTTTCATTTTCTTCAAGTGATTCCTCTTTTGGTAGTAAACAACAAAAACCGCGAACCAACAAACGAATTTCAACCCCAGCTTCACTGGCTTTGTAAAGTGCCTTAATCATCTTGGAATCTTCCAAACTGTTCATTTTAAGCGTGATTTTCGCTTCGATTCCGGCTGTTGCGTTTTCTATTTCGTTCTCTATAAGTTCAAGAAGGGTTGGTCTTGTGGTAAATGGAGATACCAAAAGGTGTTTGAGTTTTGGGGCGATTAGTTTTTTCTCCAAGACTCCAAAAACCTGTGCCAAATCTGAAGTAATTTTTTTATGCGCCGTGAACAATCCATGGTCGCAATAAATTTTTGCAGTTTTGGAGTTGAAATTACCAGTTCCAATATAGGTGAAACGCTGTATTTGATGGTCGAATCTCCGCTCTACCATTAAAATTTTAGAATGTACTTTGATTTGAGGAACACTAAAATAAACTTTAGCCCCTTGCTCTTCAAAAATGCGCCCCCATTTTATATTGTTTTCCTCATCAAAACGTGCTTGTGCCTCTACAAATAAAACAACCTCCTTGTTGTTTTTGAGGGCCAATAAAATGGCATCAGACAATACTGAAGTCTTGGCAATTCTATAGAGAGACATTTTAATGCTGGTCACCTTGGGGTCGATGGATGCGGAGTGAAGAAATCGCTCCACTACTTCAAACTCCTGATATGGAAAATGAACCAATTGGTCTTTTGTGAGAATGGTTTCAAATATATCCTCTGTTTTGGAAAGAAAGGGGTGGGGAAGGGGTGGTTTCTTTTCGTAAGACAGTCTATCGTCTTCAAATGGGTTTGGAAAACTGAAGAAATCCGAATAGTTATGGTATTCTCCGCCGGGAAGAAGGTCCACGTCATCTAAATCGAATTTTTCTTTTAGTTCGTTTTTGAGTGTATCCGGCATATTCTGATCATACAATAACCGGGTTGGCTGCCCAGATTTACGCTTTCCCAAAGATTCATAGATGATATCCACCAAGTCTGTATTCGTGTAATCGTCTTCTAAATAAAGCTCTGCATCCCGCGATAGTTTTATCGCAAAACATCCAATGATTTTTTGATTTGGGAATAATCGATTCAGATTGAGCTTGATCACGTCTTCAAGGAAAACATAACTATGGGCATTCCCCGGGATTTCAATAAATCTTGGATGTAAGTTGGATGGAACATAAATGATTTCAAATTCTATGTCGGAAAATTGAGCAATGAGATAAATCTTTCCATCCTTTAGATTTTCTGGAGTCTTAGATTCAATAACGGTGCAGTCTGAAGCGATCTTTGTGAACCAATTTGCCAAGTATTCTTTCTCCTTCAAGTCTAACTCCTCCCTTTTCTTCAAATGTACACCCTCATCTTTTAGATTTTTCAGAGTATCCTGAACAACCTCGCCAAAGCGGTTTTGCTGTTCATCTACTTTTTGTAGTATTTGTTTTAAGGTTTTATTTGGTTTGGAAATCAATTTTTTCCTGAGACTTTTGTCCACAGACTTCAATTGTCTGAGCTGAGAAACCCGAACTTTGAAGTATTCATCAAGATTTGAGGAGAAAATGGCGAGGAACTTTAAACGCTCCAGTATAGGAGTAGCTGGATTGGCCGCTTCAAGCAACACACGTTCATTGAAAAATAACCAATTGTAATCCCTATTCTTCAATGGTCTTTTGCTCATAATCAAGTTTTTCTAAAAATAGGGAAAGCCAATCGACCTAATTTAAAGGTAACGTTAAGAGGAGTTATTCAATAATTTTCTCTAAAGTATACTTAATCAAAGCGTCCACTGTTTTGAAACCATTCGCAGAAAATTCACCTGTTATTCTGTTAGCTAAGATGGCATTCAGGGAGATGGCCCTATGGCCAAGCAGTTTCGCAAGTCCGTAAATACCTGCGGTTTCCATTTCCAAATTGGTTATAGAACGATTTTCAAAGGAGAATCCGGAAAGTTCGTTCGTAAAATCTCTTAGCCTGGCAGGAATACGCAAAGTTCTTCCCTGTGGACCATAAAATCCTGAATTAGTTACTGTAATGCCGGAACGTATGCGATTTGAAAGGATTCTTTCGGCAAGTGTGTTGTCACAATCTACCGCGTAGGGATGTATGTCAAACTCCGCCCATTTCAAATTAGAACTTAGTTCCCGTTCTAGACCTAAATTCCTAGCTGGCTCCGAATCATAAAAGTGCAAAAGGCCTTCGAGTCCAATAGCGGAAGTACTTAAAACGAATGAATCTACTGAAATATCCTTCCGGACGGCACCAGATGTACCAATGCGTATAAAATCTAACTGTGTTTTATCTTGTTTTACCTTTCGAGTCTTGAAATCAATATTCGCAAGGGCATCCAATTCGTTAAAAACGATGTCGATGTTGTCCGTTCCTATACCTGTAGAGATAACCGTGAGCCGTTTGTTTTTGTAAAAACCAGTATGTGTATGAAATTCACGACGTTCTTTCTTGACCTCTATAGAATCAAAATATTTAGAGACGGATTTTACACGGTCCGGGTCGCCTACTGTAATGATAGTGTTAGCAATTTCACTGGGAAGTAGGTTTAAATGATAGATACTCCCGTCTGGGTTGAGAATTAACTCAGATTCTCCAAGCGTCATTTTAGAGCTTTAGAATTCTGTCTGTTGAAGAATTATATAAGAAGTTATACTTTAAGGAACCACCTAAATATTGTTGATTATCACGTATTTGAGAATAATAGTTAACCTTGTTATTCAATACTTCCCTTCCTTTTTTTGATAATTTAATCGGATTAAAGGAACTGATTAAAGGACGGAGCGAAGTTATAATACGATTGTACTGCGTATCGCCAAAACCATAGTTTCCTTGATTGCTCAATAGTGTTCTAAGAAGGTCATCCTTAGATTCAAGGTTTTCATTTTCAATGGTGGTCAAAACTCTGTTTTCCAACAAATTAAGCCCGTTCTTTATGGTTGGATATCGCTTTAGGTGTGCTTTTAATGCGTCCGCCAGATACTTAAATTGAAATGAGTTATGGGTAATCACATTTTCAAGTCGCATGGGATTGTCGCTACAGTACAACTGCCAAACATAATCAGCAAACTCAATATCATCCTGGGTCAGATTGATACGATTCTGGTAAAGGGACAGAAGTTTCTCGTCACTGAGTTCATTAAGCCCGTACATTCTGTCACTTTCATCTTCCTTTCCACTGCATACCAGCGAAATTTCAGCGTGTCTTCTGTGGGTTTTTAGCCAGCTAATAACCGCCAACATATTGATTTGGCAGAACAAATCATATTCAAACCAAAGTACAATTTGGTCTTGTTGTTTGTGATTACAAAGCGAACGATATTCCTTAAGCGTTTTTTCAACAAACCAAGATTTCGAGACGCGGTAATTTTTGTTTAGGAATTCAAATCGGGTCTTCCAAAAGGATTCACTTCCAACATTGCATAAGGTTTTACCCTCGCAGAGCATTTCACGCCATGTGATGATGTCTCCTTTAAGGTCAAGTGTTTTTAATCTGGAGGTAAAAATGTCCCCGTTGGTGATGTGCAACAGTGAATTCATTTTCAGTTTTAGTTTTCGTCGGTTAGAAGTTTTAAAAGTAAGATTAAAACGAAAGACTCAAAAATTTTTTCATAAAACCTTGGTTTTCAATGACAAATTTTAACAAGTTAAACAAAATACTGCCCCTAAAATGAAAAATTGTCAATCAACCACCAACTCGTTTTACAGAAAATCCATTGGACTTCAAAAACTCCATTATCTTGTCCCTATAATCTCCTTGAATTATTATTTTATCATTTTTAAAACTTCCCCCAACACTTAATAGGGATTTGATATCCTTTGCTAATTTTTTGAAATCTGTATCCGCTCCGTTATACCCTTCAATAATGGTTACAGGTTTGCCCTTGCGCTTTTCATATTTACAGATTAAGGGGTCGTCCTGTAGCCAATAAGATGGTTTGACATCTGGTTTTTCAGGTTCTTCAGGTGTATGGTCAGGAAATAAATTACGAAGTTGGTCTTGAAGGTCCATTTGTGTTCAGACTTATTTTTTTACCAGTCCCAGTTCAATCAATCTTTCGTTCAAATACTCGCCTGCTGTGGTATCCTCAAAACCTTTCGGATGGTTTTCATCCACGCAATTTTTCAAACAATTCAGTGGCATTTCACTTACTGGGTGCATGAAGAATGGGATGGAATATCTTGATGTGCCCCATAGCTCCTTTGGTGGGTTAACCACCTGGTGAATAGTGGATTTAAGCTTATTGTTGGTCAATCTGGAAAGCATATCCCCAACATTTATCATCAATTGATCGGGCCGTGCAATCGCATCTACCCATTCTCCTTCGTGGTTTTGTACCTGAAGACCCTTTCCATGAGCACCCATTAACAATGTAATAAGGTTTATGTCTCCGTGGGCAGCTGCTCTAACTGCATTTTTAGGTTCTTCCGTGATAGGAGGATAGTGGATGGGCCGTAAAATTGAGTTTCCATTTTTTATCCACTGATCAAAATACGTTTCTTCTAAGTCCAGATGAAGGGCCAAAGCTCGCAGAACATATTTAGCAGTTTTTTCCAATTTTTGATACGTTTCCTTTCCTACTGCATTGAAATTTGGAAGTTCTTCCACTAGGACATTATCCGGATATTCCTGTTCCAACTTGGGATTGTCCTCCACGTACTGCCCAAAATGCCAAAATTCTTTTAAGTCCCCTTCTTTTTTTCCTTTTGCATGTTCTTTTCCAAAAGAAGTGTAGCCCCGTTGGCCACCAATACCCTCTATTTCATATTTATCTTTTACTTCTTGGGGTTGATGGAAAAAATCTTTGATTTCCCCATAGAGCTTATCCACAAGTTCATCTTCTAAAAAATGTCCGCTTAAGGCAACAAAACCTATATTTTCAAAGGCAGCTCCTATCTCTTTGATGAATTTTTCCTTTCTGGCAGGATCTCCGGATACAAAATCTTGAAGGTTAACACTGGGAATAGCACTCATAACGATACAATTTTGGTAACATCAAAAATACGGAATTACAACAAAGGTTAAACAGAATTCATGGCAACATAACGCATTTTAGTACTTTTAATCCTTGTAAAAATTCCTCTATGCAATACCACATTGACCATCTGGATAAGCAAACCTTGATTGACCTATATCTTGGGATGTTAAAACCCAGAATGATAGAAGAAAAAATGCTAATTCTTCTTAGACAAGGAAAAATATCCAAGTGGTTTAGCGGTATTGGTCAAGAAGCTATTTCTGTAGGGGTGACCATGGCTTTAAAAAAGGAAGAATACATCCTCCCTATGCATAGAAATTTAGGTGTTTTTACCACTAGGGAAATCCCATTGTATCGACTTTTTGCACAATGGCAAGGAAAACAAAGTGGATTTACACAAGGAAGGGACCGTAGTTTTCACTTTGGCACCCAAGAATACAGAATTGTGGGAATGATATCGCACTTAGGACCTCAGTTGGGTGTTGCGGATGGAATTGCTTTAGCCGATATGATTCGGCGCAAAAAACGGGTTACTGCGGTTTTTACAGGCGAAGGTGCTACAAGTGAAGGAGATTTTCATGAGGCCTTGAATGTGGCTTCCGTCTGGAACCTACCGGTACTGTTTTGCATAGAAAACAATGGGTATGGGCTTTCCACACCTACGAACGAACAGTATAATTGTGAGCATCTTGCCGATAGGGCCAAGGGCTATGGCATTGAGTCTAGAATAATTGATGGGAATAATATTATAGAGGTGTTTACCAAAGTGGATGAGCTATGTAAATCCTTAAGGAAAAGACCAAGACCGGTATTGTTGGAATTTAAAACCTTTCGTATGCGCGGTCACGAAGAAGCAAGCGGCACGAAGTATGTTCCAGAAAAATTGATGAAAAAGTGGGCAAAGAAAGACCCTATTTCCAATTTTGAAGCGTATCTGAAAGAACAAGAACTTATAACAGAAAAGGAGATTGAGGAATTTAGGGTAACCATCTCTAAGGAGATAGAAACCAATTTAAACAAGGCTTTTGAGGAACAATCAGTGATTGCAAATACAAAGAAGGAAACAAAAGATATTTACAAGGCTTTTGAATATGAAGATTCCAAACCGAAAGGGGAGACCAAGAATATTCGTTTTGTAGATGCAGTATCCGAAGGTTTGGAGCAATCTATGGATAAGTATAATGAGCTCATAATCATGGGACAGGATATTGCTGAATATGGAGGAGTTTTCAAAATTACGGAAGGCTTCACCATTAAATTTGGGAGAAGCCGTGTTCGAAATACTCCCATTTGTGAGTCAGCTATCGTTTCAGCGGCTATGGGACTCTCCATTAACGGAATGAAAGCGATTGTAGAGATGCAGTTTGCTGATTTTGTAAGTTCTGGATTTAATCCCATCGTCAACTATTTGGCCAAAGTACATTATCGGTGGAATGAAAAGGCAGATGTGGTGATACGTATGCCTTGTGGCGGAGGCGTAGGGGCCGGTCCATTTCATTCACAGACAAACGAGGCATGGTTTACCAAAGTTCCTGGTCTCAAAGTGGTGTACCCCGCATTTCCTTCGGATGCCAAAGGGTTGTTAGCAACAGCAATAAATGACCCTAACCCAGTACTCTTTTTTGAACACAAGGGCTTGTATCGCAGTGTCTACCAAGATGTACCTACAGAGTATTACACTTTACCTTTTGGTCAAGCTTCAGTGCTCCAAGAAGGTGAAGCATTGACCGTGGTCTCGTATGGTGCAGGAATCCATTGGGCACTGGAGATTTTAAAAAAGCATCCACATATTGAAGCAGATGTGTTAGATTTGCGTACACTTCAACCTTTGGATTTTGAATCCATATTCACCTCAGTAAAGAAAACGGGAAAACTGATGATTTTGCAAGAAGATACCCTTTTCGGGGGTGTGGCCAGCGATATTTCGGCAACAGTAATGGAGAATTGTTTCGAATTCTTGGATGCGCCAATAAAAAGGGTGGGCAGTTTGGATACACCGGTTCCTTTTGCAAAGAATTTGGAAGATAATTTTTTACCTAAGCAGCGTTTCGAAACCGTTTTGTTGGAACTCTATGACTACTAAAAAAGAATGCTTAACAAATATTTAACAATACAAACGACGATTTTGTGTGTCCTAAACGTATATCAACTATAAAACTTCTAATCTTATGGCAAAAAAGGCTCTTATGATTGCAACAACGTTCGGTTTGTTGCTGATGTCGTGTTCAGTTTCAAAAAGTGCTCGTACTCAACGCAACTTGTTCAGCGGCAGCTGGACTCTGGATGACATCTCCTACGAAAACAATACAGGGAATTTTAAATCAGTAATCTTCAATGATGCTGAAGATATCTGCTTTGAGGGAAGCGATTGGTTCTTCAGGGATAACAATAGCACAGGTAGGTATACCATTTCCCAAAGTTCACTTTGTCAAGGGGGAGATCGTTTTTTCAGATGGTCCGTGGTTGAACCTGCTCAGAACTACAGTAGTCAATTGCAGTTCAAGTTCATTGATGAAAAAAGAAAAGATATTTCAGGCGGGTTTGGTTATCGCTTGAACATTAGTAACCTTACTGAGCAATCCATGACCCTAAGATCAAATGTTTCGGTTGAAGGACAGCCTGTAACCATTGTTTATCAATTTTCCAAAAAACAGTAATTCATGAAAAAAATAATAAAGAAAAGCACAGTATATATTCTCACTATCAGCTTGCTATTGAGCTGTAACGCTATTCAAAATGCTAATAATACCCAAAAAGGAGCTGTAATTGGTGCATCAGGGGGTGCCGTAATTGGTGGGGTGATAGGTAATAATGTTGGTAAGGGGAACACTGCTCTAGGAGCTATAATAGGCGCTGTGGTTGGTGGAGCTGCCGGTGGTTATATTGGTAATCGCATGGACCGACAAGCTGAACGAATCGAAGAAGAAATTCCAGGCGCCGAAGTAAAGCGGGTAGGTGAAGGGATCAACGTGACCTTTAATGAGGATGCAGGGGTGTATTTTGATACCAATAAATCTACCGTTAAAGGTACTTCTGCAGCTACTTTGGATAAATTGGCTGGTATTTTCAAAGAATATCCAAAATCCTTCATTTTGGTTGAAGGCCATACGGATAGTGCCGGTCCTGAAGATTACAATATGAATCTATCTAGACAACGGGCAGAGTCTGTGACCAACTATTTGGTAAGTAAAGGAATTTCTGCTGGCAGGTTTACCACAAAATGGTACGGAGAGGCTCAGCCCAAGGCAACCAACGAAACTTCTGAAGGGAAAGCTAAAAACCGTAGAGTGGAGCTAGCCATTGTTGCCAGTGACGAACTTAAACAAGAGGCTTATCAAAACACCAATTAGGCTAATAGCTTTAAAAAGTTTTCTTGAATCCCGGCCAATTGGTCGGGATTTTTGTTTGAATAATGTATCTTCAATATGTGAATACGAATGAGGTGGTAATTATTGGAGGGGGATTGGCAGGGTTGACCGCGGCAATTGACTTAGCCCAACGAAGAAAACAAGTACTGGTAATTGAAAAAAACACCTATCCGCACCATAAGGTTTGCGGAGAATATGTTTCCAATGAAGTGCGTCCTTATCTTAAAAAGTTAGGTCTTGATATTGGAAAACTGACTTCCGTGGACATATCCACTTTACAACTTGGCACATATACAGGGAAAACAGCTCAAGTTGCTCTTCCATTGGGTGGTTTTGGTGTAAGCCGATATACTTTGGATGATAAACTCTATCAACTGGCCCAACAGAACGGGGTAGAATTTCTATTCGAATCTGTACAAGACATAGCTTTTACTCAAAACAGGTTTATCCTTAGTCTTTCTAAAAGAGAGATTATGGCCAATGTGGTTATCGGTGCTTTTGGCAAAAGATCGAATATGGACAAGAGACTTAATCGCCCTTTCATAGCTAAAAAATCAGCTTGGTTGGCCGTTAAATGTCATTATAGCGATTTTGATTTTCCAGACCATCTAGTGTCTTTGCAGACCTTTCCCGGGGGCTATGGAGGACTATCAAAAACGGAAAATGGAACCATTAACTTTTGCTATTTGGCAAAGTATGCTGACTTCAAGAAGTGGGGGACTATAGAAGAATTTCAAAGAAAAGTGTTAGCCAAGAATCCAATTCTCGACCATTTTTTTGAAACGGCCACCCCAGTTTTTGAAAAACCATTGAGTATAGCACAAGTTTCTTTCGATAAAAAGCAGGTAGTAGAAAATCATGTACTAATGTGCGGAGATACAGCGGGTTTGATTCATCCGCTTTGCGGTAATGGAATGGCTATGGCGATACACAGCGCAAAAATGGCTGCCAAGTATGTCAGTTTGTATTTAGAAATGGAAGAATTTACGAGAGATGCTATGGAAAAAGCATACAGAAAAGTATGGACAAGCGAATTTAAAAAAAGATTGAGATTGGGAAGAATGTTACAAAGTTTGATGCTTCATACCAATTGGTTTGATTTTGTGCTGGCAACGGTTGCGAGCTCTGAGAAAATGCTAAAAGGCGTTATTTCTGGAACACACGGGAAACCTATTTTGCAATGATGGATTTTTCAGTTCGCAGCAGGGTCGATGAACTAATGGATGACCCAAATATGGAGTTGCCAACTTTGCGAGAAGCCTATGAAGACATCAATAGATGTAACAGTTTATTGGGTGGTGATACAATTACGATAGAGGGAGTGTGGCAACTCATTAAAAAAGACCAAGAAAAATCGTATACGATTTTGGACATGGGATGTGGTGATGGGACAATGCTCCGTAAGCTTTCGGATTTTCTTAGTAAAAAAGGGGTTTCGCACAGTATGATGGGTATTGACTTGCGAGATGATGTGTTGCTTATTGCTCAGGAAAACAGTATTGGGTATCCTCGGATTGAATTCAAAAAAATGGACATTCTGAAGGCGGATACCTCCTTTACTTGCGATATAATAATCAACACTCTTACCATGCATCACTTTGAGGAGGAACGTATAGATGCCTTTTTGAAGCAATTTGTACGATTGGCCAAAGTGGGTGTCGTCATTAACGATCTACAACGCAGTAAGTTGTCATATTACCTGTTCAAGCTTTTCAGCTTTTTCTTCATTCGAACACAGGTGGCCAAAGTGGACGGGCTTATATCAATTAGTAAGGCGTTTCAGAAAGAGGACCTTTTAAAACTGGCAAAAAAAATACCGAATGTTATCCATATAATTCAATGGAAATGGGCATTTCGATATATATGGATAATGCAAATCAATCAACTCAGTAACGCATGAGCAAGGTAAAGGTGGTACAGGTGGCAAAACAGCTGCCCAAATATAGCAGAACAACCAAGGAAATTCTTCCTTTTGTAGAGCTATGGCTTTCTCAGCAAGAAGAGCGTTTTAGGAGGAAGGTAGTAAAGATTTTTGAAGGTTCTGGGGTGGAAAAGCGGTATGGAATCATGAATATTGAAGAAGTATTTACTGCAACTTCTTTTCAAGAAAAAAACGATATCTACATACGCGAAGCAAAACAGCTTGGCGAAGATGTTTTAAAAAAAGCATTAAATGACGCGAATTGGCAAGCTGACTCTTTGGATTATATCATAACCGTAAGTTGTACCGGAATCATGATTCCCTCGTTGGATGCGTATTTGGCGAACGCCTTGGGTTTCAAACAGGATATAGTGCGTCTGCCAGTGACGGAAATGGGATGTGCAGCAGGAGTCTCTGGGCTTATTTATGCAAAACATTTTTTAAAGTCGAATCCAGGTAAAAGAGCTGCGGTTGTTGCTGTTGAAAGTCCGACAGCCACATTTCAGCTAAACGACTTTTCAATGGCCAATATGGTAAGTGCAGCCATTTTTGGTGATGGAGCTGCTTGCGCTTTGCTATCATCGGAGGAATTGGCACTGGGACCTGAAATAATAGGAGAGGAGATGTATCATTTTAAGGAAGCTACACATTTGATGGGTTTTGATTTGACAAATACTGGGCTCAAAATGATTCTGGACCCTGAAGTTCCTGAAATGATTTCAACACATTTTCCGAATATCGTACATCCGTTTCTTAAAAAACATGGGACCGGTATTGAAGAAGTGGATTACTTGATTTTTCATCCAGGTGGTAGAAAAATTGTGGAAACTGTAGAATCCCTATTTGGGGATTTAGGTAAGAATATTGATGAAACAAGAGAGGTACTGCGAAATTTTGGTAATATGAGCAGCGTAACCGTATTATATGTGCTGGAGAAATTCCTAAATCGACCTTATAAAAAAGGAAAACAGGGATTGGTTCTTAGTTTTGGCCCTGGGTTCTCCGCTCAACGCGTGTTGTTGCGCTGGTAATAAATGTGATTAAGTTGAAGAATTCATCCAAATGGACACTAATAGTAGGGGGTAGCAGCGGCTTGGGATTGGCCACAGCCCATAAATTGGCAAGGGAAGGGTATGACTTGTTCATCTTGCACCGTGATAGGAAGGCTGACCTTCAAGACATTGAAAATGAGTTTAACGGAATACGGTCTTATGGTGTAGCGTTGCATTCTTTTAATGTTGATGCCACAAATCCATTAAAAATCCAAGAGGTTGTGGGCAGCATGTCGGAACTTCTTCAAGGCGAAAAACTTAGTGTTTTGATACATAGTGTTGCCAAAGGCAATCTAAAGTCCCTTAGCAACCAGGACGGAGCTTCGCTGAACACTTCGGATTTTCAACACACCATTCATGCTATGGGAATCAATCTTTACGATTGGACCAAAGCCATATTGAGCGCAAACTTGTTTGCGGAAGACTCCAGAGTCATAGCATTTACCAGTGAAGGAAGTTCAAAAGCGTGGGAAGGTTATGCGGCAGTTTCAGCTGCTAAGGCCACGTTGGAATCCATAGTTCGTAGCATGGCTTTAGAGTTTGCCGCCTTTGGGATAAAGGTAAATTGTATTCAGGCTGGTATAACGGATACAAAGTCTTTTCGGATGATTCCGAACAGCACTGAGTTAAAGGAGCAAGCTATCAAGAGAAACCCCTTTAATAGACTAACCACAGTTGAAGATGTCGCAAATGCCGTCTACCTTTTGACCTTGGAAGAGGCCAAATGGATTAATGGGACCATAGTAAAAGTGGACGGTGGAGAAAGCTTAAGATGATAATATCCAAAGAATGAATAAAATCGAAATTCTCAAAAAACTCCCATATGCCGAACCATTTTTGTTTGTAGATGAGTTACTGGATATTCATTCTGAAGGTGCCGTTGGGAAGTTTACATTTAAAAGGGATATGAACTTCTATCGAGGACATTTTAAAGAGGTTCCGATAACTCCAGGCGTCATTTTGACCGAATGTTGCGCACAGATAGGACTTGTGTGTCTTGGAATCTTTCTTTTAGGTAAGGATATAGATGAAACCCCACTTCAAATAGGAATGTCAAGTTCAGACATGGAGTTTTACATCCCTATTTATCCTGGAGAAACGGTTCGAGTAGAATCAGAAAAAGTATATTTCCGTTTCGGAAAGCTTAAATGCAGGGTGAAACTTTTTAATCAAGCTGGGGAACTGGCATGCAAAGGGGTTTTGGCTGGAATGCTTAAATCTGAAAGAAATGGAAAATAGGGTGGTGATAACAGGTTTGGGTGTATGCGCACCTAACGGAATTGGACTTGAGGAATTTGGAAAAGCTTTGGCAAAGGGCAAAAGTGGCATTCGTTTTCACCAAGAATTGAAAGAACTAAATTTTTCGTGTCAAATAGCTGGAAGACCAGATATTGAATCAGTTGACTTGAATAATTACTTTACCAATCTGCAACTTAGAGGTCTAGAGGCATCGGGATTGATTTATGGAGTTATTTCTGGAAAAGATGCTTGGGAAGATGCAGGTCTTCATGTGGCCGGTGATAATGAACCCGATTGGGAAAACGGAGTCATTTTTGGTACAGGTATGTTGGGAGTGGACCGTTTTAGAAATGCTATTTATGCTGTTGATTCCGGAAATGTAAGACGTTCGGGAAGTACCACGGTAATCCAGACAATGGCAAGTGGCATCAGTGCTTTCTTGGGAGGTATGCTGGGTTGTGGAAACCAAGTTACTACAAATTCTTCTGCTTGCTCCACAGGCACAGAAGCTCTCTTGATGGGATACGAGCACATTAAATCCGGCAAAGCAAAACGTATGCTCGTGGGTAGTTGCAGTGATAGTGGACCCTACATTTGGGGTGGTTTTGATGCTATGAGAATTCTGCCCCGAAACTATAACGACAATCCCGAGTCGGCTAGTAGGCCAATGAGTGCCTCTGCGACAGGTTTTGTGCCAGGTAGTGGTGCCGGGGCCTTGGTTCTTGAATCATTGGAAAGTGCTTTGGAAAGAAACGCTAGCATTTATGCGGAAGTTTTAGGAGGTGAAGTAAACAGTGGTGGACAAAGGGGAGGAGGCAGCATGACAGCTCCCAATAGCATAGCTGTTCAGCATTGTATTAGCAAAGCTATTCAGAATGCGGATGTTTCTGCGAATGACATAGACGTTATTAATGGTCATTTGACGGCAACGACCAAAGACCCAGTTGAGATTACAAACTGGACCAAGGCTTTAAAACGTGACGGGAAGAACTTTCCTTATATTAACTCATTTAAAGGTATGTTTGGACATTGCTTGGCAGCTGCAGGAAGCATAGAATGTGTCGGAACAATACTTCAACTTAAACATCAGCAGGTTTTTGGAAATGTAAACTGTGATGATATTCATCCCGAGATAGCAAAAGTCATTGATGAATCCAGAATACCTCGGAAGACTTTTCAGCATAAATCAAAAATAATTGCCAAAGCTAGTTTTGGTTTTGGTGATGTGAATGCCTGTGTTATTTTTAGGCAGTATTCGAAAAATTAAAAAATGTCAGAGAAAGAAAAAAGATATCAAGAGCTTAAAAGCATTGTAGCAAACTATTTACCAGATGATGTATCAGCGGAGAGTATTTCACTACAAAGCCATTTTATCAATGAGTTGAACATAAATTCAGCAAATTTGGTTGACATAGTGTTGGACGTAGAAGATGCTTTTGACATTATGTTGGAAAACGAGGATATGGACCAAATGGAAACCGTACAGGATGCACTGCGAATTGTAGACTCCAAAATTGAATCAAGAACTTAAGTACAAGAGGCGGTAGGATGAAAGAGTTTATAGAGTATGTATTACATAAAGTTAATGTGGATAAGCGGTTATTGTTGATATACTGCTTGGTGTATTTTTTATGGGGTCTTGGTATGAATTGGTTTGGAGCTCAAATGGAAATAGCAAAATTCACCTATTGGTGGCAGGTAATCACTTGCTATATTTTATATATGGTGCCAATTTCCTTGGTTCTGAGAGGTTTGCCCTTCCATACGCAATACGCCTATGGTTTGATTGCCATGGGTTTGTTGGAGTTTGGCGGCTATGCCTTTCAGACCTCCTATGCTTACCCTAACAATATTTTGGACCAATTCTTCAATGTCCGAAATTTTAGCTTGGGTATGGCCTTGTTTTTTGCTCTATATTTTCCGCTAGGGAATTGGGGTGTGGGAAGAATTTACGCTGCAATTTTCGGAAAAGCGCATCCTTGATTAGGAATCCGTTTCGAAAACCATTTTCACCTTCACGAGATTATCCTCTCGCTTTTTCTTTATTTTAATTCCGTAATCTATGGAATACAGGGATGTAGTGCCCACCAGCTGCTGACCATTTTTTTTAAAAGTTATAGTTACTTCCTTTTCAATGCCTTTGATATTCAGGGTTCCGGTGACTAGAAGCGTATCATTTTTCTTTTGTATTTCCGTACTCTCAAAGGTGATTTTGGGATAATCATCTACGTTAAAGTACTTCCCGCTTCGCAAGGACCAATTACGCAAACCGTTATTGGTGTCCAGGGTTTTGGATTCTACGGCTCCTTTGAAATAGGAATTCTCTAGATTCTGCCAATCGATTTTGGATTGGGACTCAAAGCCTTCAATAGTGCCCTTAACTTCTTTTGAAACGAATTCAAATGTGATTTTCGCAGAAGAAATCTTACCAGCGCTTTGCTCATGTAATGGTGCTTTTAAAGACACAAATGCGACAAGCAATAAAGTAATCAGCATTTTCATAGTGTAATTTTTCGCTAAAAGTACATATTCGTCATGAAAGCAAAAAGTGATATTGTTTAGCTCACGTTTGCTTTTGTTTAACATTTTTAACGACCAAAAATGTCTTTTTCAAGAGGTTAAGGCTTGATTATTTTTTCGCAACGCTAGTGTTAATCATCACTTCTTTTTGTCAAAAATTAAAATATAAACCATTGAAATTCATATAAATGAATTATAAACGCCTAAATTTTGGTGTAGTGTTAAAAATCAGAAAATGAAGTTAATTTTGAGTAAAAATGTAGGATTATTTGTATCTTAATGTGGTGATTGCAAAGTACCAATAAGTAAACAAAACCATGAATAGTTCAACAAGTAGTAATGTAATCCCTAGCCAAGAATTGCTTGTTCGTTTGGAAAGAAATAACATGGCAATGCTTAGATTATCCCGAAAACTGAGTTCTTACACCTGCGAGCCCAATAATAAATCTTGTTTCGAAAAATTATATGAGTTGCGTCAGGACTTCAAGAGTTTTGCAAGAAGGCAAAGCCAAATAATGGGACTTTTAAGAGGGGAAAAACCAACAGGGAAAAGCCTAGATTCAGAGGTGCAGAGGCATTTGATGAGTTTTAAAAAATTGGAAAGTGATATGGCAGCCTATCTATTGGACACTAACAAATACTATTGATTTGGGGGTGTAGTTCTTAGTATTGGTCTTATTGACTGATTTATTTTCCAAATTATTCTGAAATCCACAGTATTATTGTACTTCAAAATAATGCTGTCATATGGGTAGGTCCAGGAACACGACTCTCATTATTCTTGCCTTTTTTGCTATCTATGTTATATGGGGGTCTACATACTTGCTCAACAAAGTCGCTGTTCTTGAGTTACCTCCTTTTATGCTTGCTTCATTACGTTTTACAACCGCTGGTATTCTTATTTTCCTTTTGGCCAAACTAATGGGCATTGATTTAAGGATTAGTCGTAAGCAGCTCCAGAATACCATTTTGGCAGGATTTCTTTTTTTAAGCTTTGGAAATGGTGTGGTGGTATGGGCCCTTCGTTATGTGGATACGGGTTTTGCCGCACTAGAGATTTCAGCCCAACCTCTTATCATATTACTTATGATGTGGATATTGGAAGGTAAAAAAATCAAGCCTATGTCCATGATTGGAGTAATTTTCGGCATAATCGGTATTTATCTATTGGTCAGTCAGAAGCAAATAATCACAAAGGAGAATTCTATTTTAGGCATGGTCATGATTTTCGCTTGCATGTTGAGTTGGGCTTATGGGAGCATTTTTGTGGCCAAAGCGGATTTGCCCAAAAACTATTTTGTCAATACTGGATACCAAATGTTTACAGGAGGAATAATCCTCGCTCTTATGAGCTTCGGTTTTCGGGAAGAATGGACTAGTCCGTTAAGTTGGAGTTTCAATGTTAAGCTGGTCATGGTACTATTGGTCATTTTTGGGAGTATACTTGCCTTTACTTCGTTCAATTACCTCTTAAAAGTGGTCTCACCAGAAAAAGTAGCAACATCTACCTATGTAAACCCAGTAGTTGCCATGCTCTTGGGTTGGTATTTTTTAAAGGAAGAAGTTACGACCCAATCCATAGTTGCGGCAATTGTCTTGCTTACTGGGGTATATTTCATTAACACAAAGAAAACCCTAGCAATTTTCGAGCGGTTTAAAAAATGAGTTTTACGGACGGCATAAGTGTTTGTGTTAAGGCCATGTACAATTCAACACAAAAAAAAGCCAGTTCACTACATTTCATTTTTGATTGACTTTGGTTTAGAGCACTTTTGTCCCATCAATCAAAAACATCATCATATTCCCAATCATCAATCAAAAAACGAACAATCATGAATCAACTAACAAAATTTCTTGCCGTATTATTTGCTAAACTGATTTTACTCCTTCTTCTGCTTGGCTCCAATTCGTTGCAAGCCCAACGAAAGAGCACATCGGTAAGAGTAAATGATAATGGAAAAACTTCCATTTCCGTCAGCAATCCCTTTGGAAAGAACTTCACTGTTGAATATAAGGGTGAAATCAAGCTCTCCGAAGACGACAAGGATATCGAGTATATTTCTCCTGGAGGATATATGGAAATCAAACGGTCGGCTTTTGGAAGCAGAAGACGCATCTTCATAGAACCAGATAACTCTGGAAAACTCATTAAGAAATACTATGTAGGGAGCTCTCAAAATAGTTTTGAAGGTGAAGGGGAGAAGTGGTTGGCAGAAATTCTCTTGGACGTAGTGCGAACAACGACTCTTGGGTCTAAGGAAAGAGTAGATAGAATCTATAAAAAAAGAGGGGCTTACGGAGTTCTTAAGGAGGTAGATTATATAGATAGCGACTATGTCAAGTCTCGCTACATAAAGCTATTATTAAAGAAAAACCTCAAAAACCCTGATATCGTAGCAGTGCTCAAAGCCATTGAGAACGAAGTGGATTCAGATTATCATAGCGCGGATATCCTTAAAAACAATTCAGAACAGCTTTTGTCTTCGGAAGCAAGTATTTCTGCCTATATAAATGCAACATCCGAAATAGACTCAGACCATCACAAGGCCGAGGTGCTCAAGAAATCAATCAAGGAACGGGATTTGACCGCAAATCAAATGAAATCCATGTTGGTCATAGCAAAGGATATAGATTCAGATCACCACAAATCAAGTGTATTGCTTACCGCTCTAAGAAGCAATTCGCTGAATTCGGACAATATCAAACTTTTGGCATCTACCTCAAAAACCATAGATTCAGACCATCATAGGGCCGGTGTATTGAAAACAGCAATAGACAATACAGATTTAGCCTCTAGCGAACAACATACCTTTTTAAATGCTTTGGAAGGAATGAGCTCCGATTATCATATTGACGATGTGTTGTCCGAGGTAGTGGATAAAGGCACATTGGAGCCTTCGACCATTTCACACGTTTTCAGGTGTGTTGGATATATGGATTCGGATAGTCACCAAGCCAACGTATTGAAAAAGTTGGTACAAAGACAAAAATTATCCAGCGAAAATATTGAAGACTTGGTTGCAGCTTTAGGGAGAATTAATTCCGATAGCCACAGTGCGGACGTACTGAAATATGCATCCAAATTGGACCTTGAAGGCCAACAGTTGATAGAGCTTTTCGAGGCGATTGAAAGAATTAACTCTGACCACCACAAAACGAATTCTTTGATTCGGTTTGCGGACAAAGCAAAGCAAGGAGGAACAAGTGTTTTAGAAGCCTATACTTCCACATGCCGTTCTATAAATTCGAACTCTCATTATCGAAGGGCCATAGACGCCATACAATAACACTTCTATTTCCAAAATGCTCACCTTGGCATAACCCAATTATGAGTATTTTGGTTGTATGAGGCAACTCTATTCTTTTTTTGACCGACCAAGCATGCGAAAACATTTGCTCATAGTAATCTTAGGCTTTGCTATTGGCGTTCTCTTTTATGCCTTTCACACCTTTAGGGAACGTCCTGGCATTTTGGAGATTTTTCTCAATGGATGCCTAGGGATTGGGGTTAGCTATGCATTTCATGGTGCCAATCAGTTCCTGAACAAAGTCATTGATTGGAAAAGACAGACAGGACTCAGGTTACTTTTAGGAATAGTGATTCACTCGATTTTGGGAGTGGGACTAGTTTATCTAGGTCTTAAGGGTTATGAGCAGATGTATCCTGCGTATAGTTTCTTTTCCATCGAAGAGGAAATGGTTTTTGTTAAAATGGTAGTGTTGTTATTCTGTGTAATTCTGGTTTACAACATCATTTATTTTGCCTTCTATTCCTACCAGCAATATGTAAAAGGTCAGCTTTTGGAGTCAAAAATGAAGCGTAGGCAGACCGAGTTGCAGTTAAAAGCACTTAAATCCCAATTAAGTCCGCATTTTTTGTTCAACTGCCTGAATGCGCTATCCACTTTGGTGACCAAAGACATTAAATCGGCTGAAAAATTCATCCGCTCCTTGGCGAAATCCTATGACTACACCCTTAGAACATATCAAAACACTTTGGTGGGGGTTTCTGAGGAATTGGAATTTGTTGAATCCTACTTTTTTTTGATACAGACCCGGTTTCAGGAAAAAATAGTTCTTGAAGTTAACCTTCCAAAACCAATATTGCATACGAAAATACCACCATTGACCCTTCAAATGCTTGTTGAAAATGCAGTCAAACATAATGTAGCGGATACTGAAAACGAATTGCAAATCCAGATTACAAGTAATCAGGGCTTTTTAGAGGTAACCAACAACATCACCAAAAAGAGAAAGGGATTTAAATCAACCCAAATCGGTCTAAAGAATATACAATCTAGATACCAACTATTAGTCAATAAGCCCATTGCAGTGAATGATACCGCCGAAGAATTTAAAGTAAAAGTACCTATACTGTCATGAAGAAGCTATTTGTGCACCATCCGCTTTTTCGTTTATTGAGTCCCTTGTTCAGTGGAGCATTGGTATATCTGCTCATTCTGCTTATAAACAATACCATAGAAGATTTAAACACCAATTTCTTCACTCAAGAACTTTATGTCTGTATTGGACTTGCTTATATAATACAGGAGGCTGCAAGGATAATCATTGTGCTTTTCAATAGGTTGAGACAACCGAATTCTTTTTGGGTAAAATCCATATTGCATCTGGGTACGACCTTGCTTATAACTGTTGGCCTGGTAACCCTGACAATGTACCTCTACTTTACACAAGTACTTTCCTATACCCCAAATTATCTGGAGCTCTTAATTTTCAATAGTATATTTTGTGCCATTGCCGTTTTTTATGTGCTTTTATACATCAGCAATCAATTTCTTCATAGGGTAAATACAGAAAAACTTGAAAAAGAAGAGTTGGCTAGAGTTAGAATGGAAGAGGATTTCATTGCCTTTAAAAGAGACATCAACCCCGCCTTGTTAATGGAAAGTCTTGAGGCCATTTTGGTTTTGATGAAAAAAGATGCAGATGAAGCCGAATCTTTGACGGAGGATTTTGCATCAGTTTATAGATACATTTTATCCAGCAAAAAGAAAGAAATAGTCAATATCAAAGAAGAGTTAGTTGTGCTGAAGACTTTTATCGAAGTACTAAATAGATTGCCTTTTAGGGAAATCAAATTGAGTATTCATGATTTAGAAGACACATGGGTGGTTCCGGGGAGCTTACTATATATCTGTGAAGGAATTGTAAGGTCCAGCATATCTTCGGATTTGGAAAGCATTTCCGTAGAATTGAAAGAGGAGGGTAATAATATTGTACTTAAATATTCACATGAAGAAAAACTAAATAAAACATTTAATATCAGTGATTTAAAAATGATAGTTCGCAGTTATTCTCATTTTACCTCCGATTCTCTAGAAATGTATCAGGATGATGCTGTAAAAACCATTAAATTACCTAAAATCCAACTCGGATGAAAGTAGCCATACTGGAAGACGAACCACTCGCAGCGGAGAAACTCGAACGTTATCTTCAGAAATATAGGGGCACTATTGAAGTATTGAATACGATACCTTCACTGGAAATTGCAATACCATGGATTGAAAGGAATATGGACGAGGTAGATTTATTTTTTATGGATGTGCAGCTGTCCGATGGGCTTAGTTTTGAAATCTTCAATACAATTCCATTAAACAAACCGGTAATATTTACCACTGCCTTTGACGAATTTGCCATTGATGCCTTTAAGGTAAATAGCATTGATTATCTCCTAAAGCCCATAAAGTTTATGGATTTGACCAAGGCATTGCAAAAATTGGATACAGTTAAATCCCAATACTCGAATGCTTCAAGAGTGCAATCAGTTCAAGAGTTTGTTGGAAAGAAAGCATTCAAGGATAGGTTTTTGGTGAAAATGGGAAATCACTTGAATTCCATTTCGACCGAAACCATTTACATTTTTTATGCGGAAGGGAGAGATGCTTACCTTATTAATCATCAGGGAAAAAGATACATGCTGGATTATACCCTAGAAACTTTGGAAGAAATGGTAAACCCAAAATTGTTCTTTAGGGTAAACCGTAGTTTCTTGATAAACATAAATGCCATTGAAGATGTTTTGGTTTATTCCAACAGGCGATTAAAGCTCATGCTTAAATCAAAATTAGATCCTGAGATTATCGTAAGTCGTGAGAAGGTGAGCAATTTTAAAAAATGGTTCGAAGGACTTACTTAGGATTGTCCTGTTTTTGCTTCAACTCTTTTAATGCACGGTTTAGACTTCTTGTTGTAACTCCAATGTAGTTGGCAATGTCTTTTTTTGGAAGTACTTCGGTAAGCTCTGGAAACAGTTTCTGCAAACGAAGTATATTGTCTTCAATGGGGTAGGAATGTTGATATGAATGTCTTGGAGCTTTATATCGTATTTTATCGGCAAGCGCTTTCATAACAAGGCCATTAAAAGTTGGGTCTTCTTTTAACAAAGCTCTGTATGTACTATGTGGGAAAGAATAAACTTTTAACTCACTTACTGAAGTTACCGAGCAAATTGTCAGTTTATTGCTAAAGATTTCCAATTCGCCAAATTCCATACCCTGACCCAAAAACTCCTGAATGAATTCCTTACCATTTTCATCTGTGATGTAACACTTGGCAATCCCTTCTCTTATAAGATAGACGGAACTGTATCTTCTATCCTGCTTCAAAATCATTGTCTTGGGTGCAAAAACCTGCTCATCGATTTCATAGCTACCCTTTTTTCGGAGCTTGTCAATGTAAATGATGAAGTCATGATTGGTTCGAATCATTTTTTTGGCCTTGGGACAAATGTCCTTTTAATTATTCTGTGGAACCGATTCCTTTACTGTTCAAAATAACAGAATCTGAATGTCAATGCCCAGTGAATTGGTAAAAAAACCAGACAGAACCAAAATGTATACATCCCGTTTCATACGGGTTTGTTTGGCTTCAATGTTTTTTTCTGCAAGCTTTAATATGTTGATACCAGAGTTACCGGCATTTCTAACAGAGCTTGGAGGGGCTCAGTATATTGGATTGATTATTTCATTATTTACTCTGACCGCCGGTATATCCCGTCCTTTCAGTGGTAAACTTACCGATACCATTGGAAGAAGACCTGTAATGATTTTTGGTGCGATGGTCTGTGTAGTATGCGGTGCGTTGTACAGTTTCACGGTAAGTGTTTTTTCTTTTTTACTTCTCAGATTGTTCCATGGTTTTTCTACGGGATTTACCCCAACGGCAACTTCTACCTATGTGTCTGACATTGTACCTGATGCGAGGCTAGGGGAGGCAATGGGCATACAGGGTATTGCCTTTAGTACTGGTTTGGCTCTGGGCCCCGCGCTGGGCAGTTTAATTAAACTGTATTTTTCCTATCAGGTTTTGTTTTTTAGCTCTTCGCTTTTGGCCTTTATTGCCATTTTACTAATGATTGGTTTGAAGGAGACCCTTACTGAGAAAAGTGATTTTGGTTTTAGAAGTCTAAAAATCACAAAGAACGAAATACTCGCGAAGGAAGCAATTCCGGCCGGTATTATCACCTTGCTGGCCTACGTGTCCTTTGGAGTTGTTTTAACATTGATTCCAGATTGGAGCGGATATTTAGGTTTGAATAACAAAGGGTCCTTTTTTATTGTGTTTACCATGTCTTCACTTTTGGTAAGAATGGTGGCGGGAACATTCTCAGATAGATACGGTAGAGTGCCTGTAATGTTCACTGGAGTCATACTATTGGCCATATCAACATTTCTAATAGGGTACTTAACCTCGAAGCTAGGGTTTTTATTTGCGGCTGGCCTGTATGGTTTGGCTATGGGTATTGTTTCGCCCGCCATTAATGCATGGACCATAGATTTGAGCAAGCCATCGAGAAAGGGAAGAGCCATCGCTACTATGTATATTGCTCTTGAAGTTGGTATAGGTTTGGGAGCTTTTATTTCAGGTGGATATTATCAGGGTATTACATTCCGAATTCCATGGGTAATGTATTGCTGTTCCTTAGTATCTATTTTAGCTTTGACTTATCTAATATATTGGACCTATTTTCAAAAGAAAGATTCTTAAAGGCTCTTAGGTAAAAGTTAAAAAGGTTTCGTTTTTGGACCTTCTTTCTTATTTTATGAAGAAACAGAATTGGATATGAAATTTGTCTTTAAAGTAATAGTATTTTTTATAATGGTTTTGGCTGTCGGATGTGCATCTACGTCTGCACCAGAAATCACCTCTGAACAGATAAAAGAACTGGATGCGATTGTTAACAGCAAATCATTTGAATTTAAGGCAAGATGGGCAAGGCCACTTGTAACCTCAAGCTTGAACAGTGTTGCCAATGCAGGGTTGCTTCCACAGGGAAGTACCATAAACAATATTGATTTAGTTGGGAACAATAATTACTTAAGAATGAATGGAGACAGCGTAGTAGCCTATTTTCCCTACTTTGGAGAAAGACAACTCGGAGGTACTGCATATCTAGGAAGTAATAATGCTATTGAATTTGAAGGGGTTCCAGGGAACATGAAAATAAATAAAAATGAGAAGGGATACATGGTCGCCTTTGATATCAAACATAAAACAGAAACCTTTCAGGTCAACGCACAATTGTTTCCAAACAAAAAGAGTAACATTAACATCAACAGCACCCACCGTTTTCCAATTAGCTATATAGGGAACTTTGAAAAAACCGAAGAACAGCTCCACTAAAAACTATATTAATAGTATGGCCTACCATACAGAACCTTTTAAACTTCGAATATTCCCTATGGAATAACCCATAACCGCGTTTTCTACGATTTAAAACGCAGAACAAATAAACTATTTAGGGTTATTTGTAAGACAACGCTCCTGATGGACAAGCATCTATTTGGCTTTTTAAAGCTTCCACCGAAGCATTTTCGGGTGTTATCCATGGGCGTTCCCTAGGTTTATAGACTTCCGGAAGTCTTTTAACGCATTCACCTGCATGAATGCATTTTTCTGCTTTCCAAACAATAGTGAAATCTCCTTTTGTGTATTCTTTTGCTTCTGCCATTTTTCTTTGCTTTTTATTATTTTAATACATCTTGAATATCTTCCAACTTTTTGAACATAGCATTTGCAAAAGGACATAGTGGAAGTATCTTCAAGTCTTTTTCACGAGCCATTTCCACAACCTTATAAAGGATTTGCTTCCCAACACCTTTGCCTTGAAAAGCCTCTTCGACTTCCGTATGGTCCACAATGATAAAATTACTCGCTGGGATGGAATAAGACATTAGACCTGCCTTTTGGCCATTTTCTCGTG
Organism: Flagellimonas meridianipacifica; assembly: GCF_003001695.1. Taxonomy (GTDB): domain Bacteria; phylum Bacteroidota; class Bacteroidia; order Flavobacteriales; family Flavobacteriaceae; genus Flagellimonas; species Flagellimonas meridianipacifica. Next base: position 1,279,370 of record NZ_PVYX01000002.1, read on the forward strand.
CAATGGCAAATCCTTTGCTTTCTCTTTCCTTTATTTCAATTTCCATAGTAGTTTAAGTTTTGATTTCACATCAAATTGGAATTTTGCTTTGAAGTGTCTTGTTTTAAGATTTAGAAAGCCCTTTTAAAGGTCTCAATTGGTTTCCTTTACAATTTACTAAAATCAACAGGATTTATAAGTGAATCTTGAAGATGTGAAATGTGAATAATTTTTAATGGTATTTTTTTGATAAGAGGCGGCAATTCTAATAAATAATTATAATTTAAGGGTATCAAAGAAATCTATGGCCAAATCACAGCAAACATACAGTAAGAACGAAAAAGAAAAGCAGAAACAAAAAAAGCGCGAAGAAAAGCAAAAAAAGCGCGAAGCTAGAAAAGCCCAAAGTAAAGAAAGTGGGGGGGGCATTCCCTTTGCCTATGTTGACCAATATGGTAATTTAACAGACACACCACCGGAACCCACAGAGAAGGAAGAGATAGATGCCTCTACTATAGAATTGGGAATACCCAAAAAAGAAGAAAGCGAAGAAGATCAAGACCCGACTAGGAAGGGGAGGGTCGCTTTTTTTGATACTTCAAAGGGCTTTGGCTTTATCATGGACTCCGATACAGACGAAAAACACTTTGTACATGTATCAGGGTTAATTGACCAAATCAATGAAAATGATAAGGTCACTTTTCTTCTTGAGAAGGGACTAAAGGGCATGAATGCAGTTCAAGTAAAACTTCAAGAATAGCTTTCGTTGTAATTAAAAAACAGAGTTTTAAGAATATCTATTGCTAATTATGGTTTTATTTCCATAAAGTCAACACCTTGGTTTCCGTCCAAATCCATAAGGGTGCTTTGATATACTTCCCCAGCACCAAGAAAACGGTAACGGACACCAGCAATTCTGCCCATACTTTCCGAATAATTCCCAGTAAAAAGTGTGTCTTTTCCTGAGATTACATGGAGTTGCTTTCGTTCTACTCTTAGTTGTATTTCTCGTTTATCGGTTAAATCCAAACCCATACCGGACAGATCATGTTTTTTTCCATCTACAAATGAATCATTCATCATTACCCAAAGTTCAGAAGCGCAGCCTGGAAGGCCAAGAGAAACAACCATGGCTCCTTTGGTTCCCAAGACTATGATAGAGGTTTTCTGGCAGACCGCCCAAAGACCGTCATATGTATTTTTGAGTACGGAGTTGAGCTTAAAATTATCCCCTGAAATGGAATCGAACTCAGTTACCATATGAAAAGTAGATGTTAGCGGTTTTTCATTTTTGGTTATTTCATCAATGGTTTGTTCCGGGAATGAGAGTTTTCCCTCATGAATAGTTTGGGATTCAAAGTATTTTGGTATCGGAGCGTGGTCTAAGGTCCCCAGCCAACCCTCGGTTTTAATAAATAAATCATGCTGCTTTATAACTTCTCCTTCCACTAAGAGTTTGGCCCTGAAATATCCAGGAAAAAAATATTGTCCTGTGGCTTGTTTTTGTCCTTTTGCAAGCGAGATGGTCTTTTTTGGGTCCCAATATTGCTGAATATGGATGCTATCAGATTCAATATTCCTTAAGTCAACATCAAAGACAACCGAGTTGGGTAAACCCTTTGCAATGGGTTTGCTCTTGAAAACAACTTTTGAGGTATCTATTGGTTCTTCTTTGGAAGGTGCTCCCTTTAGGGAGAAAAAGGAAATAAACACTATGGTCATCAGAGAGGCGCTTAACATGATTACCCCTAAATTGGATTGAACCTTTTTAAGTATCCCAGACGTCTTTTTTTGTGGAACGGTTCCTTTAAAATCCCGCCAGTTTTCAAACCCTGCAAATTGGGCCAAGGTGTTAAGGGTGGTAATGCTAGGTGCACTTTTGTAGTCTATTCTTCCCCATACTCGCTTTAAAGTAACAGGACTTAAAAGCACCTTGGTCTCTTGCTGAATTTGCTCGCTTAGCTCAATGAACATATCGTTGTGCCATAAACGGGAAGCACCCCAATCCAATTTCGCTTCAATGCGTTCTACACAGTACTGTATGTAATGTTGGTCTTGACTCATGACTTAACTCCTAACACAAAGATTATAAAAAAACCATAGCATGAATGTGAATGAATCAACTTGAACGAACTTGTTTCGCCCTTTTTTTGAGTTAGGGCGTACTTCGTACCATCAAAATCAAAAAACATGAGAACAGTTTTTCTATATGCTATTGCCTTTTTCCTTTCATCAATGGCCATTTCACAAGAATCCATTCCTCTCGATACCCTTCATTGGGACATTAATGCAAGGGCCCATGTGTTTGAACCCTTCAAAGGAAAAGATGCCATCTATTTATTGGGAGGTTCCATGTCACTTAAAAATGCTGAGTTTTTAAATGGAACCATCGAGTATGACATCTACATGACAGGCGACCGAGGTTTTCCTGGAGTCTATTTCAGAGTGAATGGGACCAACGCTGAACAATTTTATATTCGACCCCATCAATCAGGTAATCCCGATGCAAACCAAGCGGTAGCCCTATTCAATGGCATAACCCCGTGGCAATTTTATTTTGGACCCAAATATTCTTTTCCCTACAAATATCCGGTAGACCGATGGATGCACATTAAAATAGTGGTGCAGGATGACAATGCCCAGATCTATTTGGATAATAGTGAAAAACCCAATTTATCATGGAAATTATTTCATAATGCAAAATCTGGCGGTCTAAGTTTTACCGGAGGGCTCAATACGGGAGTACATTTGTCGAACTTTACCGTAAAGACGGAAGAACATGAGATAGTAAACTTCAACCCGGGTAAACGGGAACCTATTGAAGGGGCAATTCAGCAATGGCAGATTTCGGATAAATTCGAGGAGAAGCTCTTGGATGACCCTAAATCATTACAAAAGGTAATTGATGATAGAAAATGGGACGAAACCATTCTTTTAGAGGAGGGTGTGGCAGCCAATATTTCCCGCAAAGTTGAATTGCGGAGCCAAGTTCCCGGCAATACCGTTTTTGCCAAAATCAATATCTCTTCCAGAAACGAAGTGACTCGACTTTTTGAGTTTGGATATAGCGATAGGGTAGTGGTCATACTAAATGGCAAACCTATTTATACGGGAAATAACGGATTTAGAAGCCGCGACTACCGCTATTTGGGAACCATAGGCCTGTTTGATGCGGTTTATCTCAATCTAAAGAAGGGAAACAATGCCTTGCTTTTGGCTGTTTCCGAGAATTTTGGAGGCTGGTTGGTCACAGGCAGATTCCCTAATTCAGCGGGTTTAAGAATTCAGTGATTACATTGAATCAATAGCAGCTGGACAGTTCTATCCGATAATTCGGATGGAGCTGTCCTTTTTTGGATAGCAATTCAATATCCTATAACGACGTTTCAACAAAATCCATTTCTATTTCCTTTTGTAAACATTGATTTTTGGTGCATGTTTAACCATAATACCAGACTTCAATGACAAACGCAGAAATTTTCTCGATAGCCAATACGATGGCGATGCCAATGTGGCTTTTACTCATTATCCTTCCTAAATGGAAGGTCACTCGTTTTTTGATTGACTACAAGGTCATCCCACTTTTACTCTCTCTGTTTTACGCACATTATATCATTTTGCATTTACAAGCTGGCGGTGGTTTGGATTTTGGGAGTTTGTCTTCCGTAATGTCCCTTTTTACTTTGGAAGATTTGGTAATGGCAGGTTGGGTACACTATTTGGCTTTTGATTTGCTGGTAGGTATGTGGATGATAAACCAAAATAGAAACTTGGGTATCCATCAGATACTAATGGCACCATGTCTTATTGCAACCTTCATGTTGGGACCTGTGGGTTTTCTGTTGTTTACAGTTCTTAAAACCATAAAATCATCAAGATCATGAGGGCTATAGAGAACGTATTGCGAACCGTTAGAACCGAAAGCCCCATTCTTTATTGGATTGGTATGTTTCACTTTGTACTGGCAGCGATTTGTCTTTTTGGCTGGATGATTGACGATAGAATGCTAACTGGTCTGAATGTATGGGTAAAGCCTTTAAAGTTTACAATTTCAGGCGGACTTTATGTCCTGACCTCAGGGTATTTGATTACCCTGTATCCCTTTTCCAGAAGAAAGAAAAACATTGTGAACAATATCATTTCATGGACCATGCTCATAGAAATAGGAATCATTGTATTTCAAGCGGCAAGAGGGGTCAGGTCCCATTACAATGGAGACAGCTGGTTTGATGCTCGGCTTTTTATGGCCATGGGAGTTTTGATAAGCATCATTGTATGTACTATGATTTTCTTTGTAGTCGAGACCATCAGATTACGTCTCAGGACGGAGCGCCATGTGCAATGGGCTATTCTACTAGGATGGTTGGTAGTGCTATTCGGAAGCTGGGCTGGGGGTCAAATGATAGGTCAGATGAGCCATAACGTCGGGGTGGCCGACGGAGGCGAAGGTTTGCCCCTGTTGAATTGGAGCACCATTGCCGGTGACTTGCGAATCGCACATTTTTTTGGATTGCACGGCATTCAAATAATTCCTTTATTCGCAGTAGTCCTTACCAATAAATGGAAAGCCTCCAATATTACTAAAAGTATTGTGGTGATTCTTTTTGGGCTGTTATATGCTTCATGGATAGCTTTTACTTTCTATCAAGCAAAGCAGGGAATACCTTTGGTAAGGGTATAATTAGGGAGAATGAAATTTTTTAATAAAGCAAGACGAATAAAATATCTGGGATTCAATGACGCATGGTTCGTAGCGGTAGGGATTATCCTATTGAGTTTTGTCACAGACTTTATGTTTTCTAGAAACTCATTTGCCCGTCTTCCCTTTTTTGAAGCCACAATCAATTGGAGCGTCTCGTTAATGTTTGCAACTACCAATTGGTTAATTATTCGCTCTATTTTAATTGTATTGCGTAAAAAGTATCCCAGTTTGAAAGACAACAAAATTCGAATTCCTCTATTTTTCTTAACCATAGTGCTTACAGTTATGATTGTTGATTATATGGGAAATATGCTTTTGGGTTATATTTTTAATCAGAGTTACAATCATCCTCTACGTTCCCGGATTGTTCTTCCCATAATTTTAATCAGCACTATGACCATGGCCATTTACGAGGCGGTGTATTATTATGTGCTTTTGAAGAATTCCATTCGGGAAGAAGAACAGGCCAAACGTGCTATAGTCCAATCGCAATTGGATACCTTGCGAAACCAAGCCCAGCCGCATTTCCTTTTCAATACGTTGAATACATTGCGCGATATTATAGATCAGAATACCAGGGAAGAAGCCAAGGAATTTGTTAACCGATTGTCGGAAGTATTTCGCTTTATTTTGGAAGCCGGGAATGCCAATCTTATCGAACTACGGGAAGAACTAAAATTCGCTGAAGCGTATATCCACATCCAAAAGGAAAGGTTTGGGGATAATCTCCAGTTGGATTGGCAAGTTCCTGAACCTGCGAAAAATAAAATGATCATTCCCATGAGTTTGCAACTACTTCTGGAAAACGCGGTAAAGCACAACGTCATTTCCAAATCAAAACCCTTGGTGATTACGGTAGAGGCCGAAAATGGACACCTAATAGTCAGCAATAAAATACGGCCCAAGTCAACCCAATTACCTACAACCAAGCTTGGTCTGAAAAATATTGAGAGTCGCTATCGCCTTATTGCCAACAAAGAGGTGGAAATTCATAAAGAAAACGGTTCGTTTACCGTAAAGTTACCTTTGTTAACGGCTACAGACCAAAAACATGCCTATGCAAATCCTGATTATTGAAGACGAGCCAAGAGCGGCAAACCAGTTACAAAATCTCTTGAAACTACTAGAATTTGAACATGAGGTATTGGAGATTTTGGATACCATTGAAGACAGTGTAAGTTGGTTCAAGGCAAATCCTGCACCTGAATTGGTGTTTATGGACATCCAGCTTGCTGATGGCCTCAGTTTTGAAATATTTCAAAAAGTAGAAGTGCAATGTCCCATTATCTTCACTACGGCATTTGACCAATATGCCATTCGGGCCTTTAAGGTAAATAGTGTGGATTATCTTTTGAAACCGATTCAGGAGAATGACTTGCAACAAGCCTTGGATAAGTTCCTAAGTTCAAAAAAGCCATCGGGTCTAGATCCAATAATGCTTAAAAGTTTTCTAGCGGATTTGCAAGGTGTCGAAAGGAGGGAAGGTATATTGGTAAAAGAAGGGGATGGCTTTGCACAACTTCGCATTTCGGACTTATTATATATTTATTCCGAAGACAGTGTTTCGTTTGGGGTGACTGCACATAAACGCGTCATTATAGACGAAACCCTGGACCAACTGCATCCCACTTTAAACCATGCGCAGTTCTTTCGCATTAACCGGAGCCAGATTGTGGCCAAATCTGCGATTTTAAAAATTGACAGATACTTTAACCATAGGTTAAAATTGTCCGTAGTCGATGACAGAGGACAAGAGTTTATAGTGAGCCGACCTAAAACTTCGGAATTTAAAGAATGGCTTAATAGATAGCTGAAACAACATAGATAACTTACTTTTACTTGTTTCCATTACGGATATTGAATGAGAATTAAAATTTTAAAGTTTATAAAACGTATGCTGACAGTAATAGGAATCATTGTAGGTATTCTAATTATTGGAACCATTTTGTTTGTCAATCTAAGTCCCCAGTTTGGGGGTAAGGCTACCGAAGAACAGAAAAAGGAATATGCCAAATCCAAAAATTATAAGGATGAGAAGTTTGTAAATACGAACGAGGTAAAATTGGACATGAGTTTTGGGGATATGATAAAAAGTCTTATCGGTTTTCTTCGTAAACAACCTAATTCGGTTCCTACGAAGAGTTTGGATGTGGTAAAAATGGATTCTTTGCAGCTGGTGAACACGAAAGAACCATCCACATTGTATTGGTTTGGGCATTCTTCATTCCTTTTACAAGTACAGGATAAAATTATTTTGATTGACCCCATGTTCGGGGATGTTCCTGCTCCACACCCTTTGCTGGGAAATAAACGCTTTAGCACAGAATTGCCTATGGAGGTTGAAAAAATCCCAGAAATTGATATGGTCATTCTGTCCCATGATCATTATGACCACTTGGATTATGGTTCCATTCAAAAATTAAAGAATAAAGTCAAGATGTTTTATGCACCCTTGGGTGTTGGGGTTCATTTGAATGAGTGGGGTGTAGAGAAGGAGCGCATTGTGGAGTTGGATTGGTGGCAAGAAACCGCATACGAAGATGTGAAGTTGGTCTGCACACCCGCCCAGCATTTTTCGGGTCGTGGATTTTCGGATAGGGCCAAAACCCTGTGGAGTTCTTGGGTGATTCAATCCAACGGCGAAAACATTTTCTTTAGTGGAGACAGTGGGTATTCAGAACATTTTAAACAGATTGGAGATAAGTACGGCCCTTTTGATTTTGCGATGATAGAATGTGGCCAGTACAATCGTTTATGGCCCGATATTCACATGTTTCCAGAGGAAACGGCCCAAGCAGGGCTGGATGTAGGTGCAGAACGCATTATGCCCATTCATTGGGGCGCTTTTAAATTAGCACTCCATACATGGACCGACCCCATTAAACGCGTGGCGAAGAAATCCAATGAATTGGGGATAGAACTGGTCGCTCCAAAAATAGGTGAGCCTATATTCTTCCAACAAGATATGGCATTAAATCCTTGGTGGGAAGCTTACGAAGAAAAGTAACTTATTTTGAAATATCGTCCGCCATTTGTCAAATTCCCTTTATATTACAGTTGTAAATAAAGATACAGTTTGCACTTCCGCTAATTCATGAATACATCCCATTCCGGCACCCCATCTTTTCTTAGTCGAATTCCACATGCCATCACTATGTTATTTGGCATTATCGTATTGGTAAGTATCCTAACATATATACTGCCAGCAGGTACTTATGAACGCATTTTGGTGGATGGCAGTAGTACGGTTGTCCCAGATTCCTATAGAACGATTGAATCCACTCCTGTGGGGTTGTTGGACATGTTCAAGGCAATTCCTTTGGGTTTTAAAGCGGCAGTTGAAATCATTTTCATTGTACTTGCTGGGGGGATTATGTTCGGCTTTATGGAAAAATCAAAAGCCGTTGAGAATGCTGTGGGGACACTTGTTAATAGGTTGGGGTTGAAGAAGAAAAACCTCATTATCATAATTATGACCTTTATTTATGGCATTCTTGGTGTTGCTGTAGGATACGAGAACAACATAGCTATGGTACCTATAGCTGCAGTATTGAGCCTTGCACTGGGAGGAGATTTAATTTTGGCCGCCGGCATTTCTGTCGGTGCGATGACTATTGGGTTTGGCTTGTCTCCCATTAACCCTTACACCGTTGGAACGGGTCACAAAATAGCAGAACTACCTATGTTTTCTGGTGCTTTACTTCGTAGTGTTTTGTGTTTTTCGGCCTTAAGTCTCATGGCTTATTACAATATCAGGTATTTCAAAAAAATCTCGCTGGACCCAAGTAGGAGTCTTGGACAGGGTTTGGATGTTTCTGAATTGGCCCTATCAAAACCTGTGAACGAATACAGTTTGAATCGGAAGAATTGGATGGTGATTTCCATTTTTGTATTAGGACTCATAGCAATACTATATGGCGTATTCAATTTGCACTGGTACATCAATGAACTTTCTGCCGTTTTCTTAATGATTGCCTTGTTGAGTGGTCTGGTTTCAAAGATGAGTGCCACAGAAATGAGTGAGACTGTTTTGAAAGCTGTTGGCGTTGCGGCACCGGGCGCATTTATGGTAGGGTTTGCAACCTCCATTAAAGTGCTCATGGAAATGGGCAACATTGGGGATACAATATCGTATCAACTTTCGGTTTTATTGGAAGACTTACCCTTATATGCATCTGCCATTTGCATGTCCATTTCCCAAACCACCATCAACTTTTTCATTCCTTCAGGTAGTGGACAGGCTTTGGCCACTTTACCAGTTATGCTTCCACTTGGAGAATCTTTAGGTTTAACAAGACAAATTACCATTTTGGCCTTTCAAATAGGGGATGGGCTGTCCAATTTGGTGAATCCGACCTTGGGTGGACTGATTGCCATGCTTAGTATGTGCCGCGTCCCCATAGATAGATGGATTCGTTTTATTTTTCCCGTGCTCATTATTTTACTTTGCATTGCTTTTTTAGCATTGATAGTAGCTGTGGCCACAAATTATAGTTAGTATGACCGTAGAAAAAATATTAGAAAAATTGGTTTCCTTTCCTGTTTTGGGAGGTGAGAGCAATATAAGCATTATCAACTGGATAAAAGAATATATAGAATCTTTTGGAATCGAAGTAAATTTGCTTCCTAATGAAGAAGGAAACAAGGCCTCCCTTCACTGCCGTATAGGACCTGCAGAGGATGGTGGTGTCATCTTATCGGGACATTCGGACGTGGTACCGGTCGAAGGACAGGACTGGACAACCGACCCTTTTGTACTTACAGATAAAGGTGACGGAAAGTTGTATGGCAGAGGGTCTTGCGATATGAAGGGTTTCTTGGCCTGTTGTTTGGCCGCATTGCCACAGATGGTGAAAGCAGATTTAAAAAAGCCTATTTATTTTGCATTTTCCTATGATGAGGAAATAGGTTGTTTGGCCGCTCCAGAACTGGCAAGAGCTATCAATGAACATTATAGGGAGACTCCCAAATACGCCATAATTGGTGAGCCTTCATTGATGGAACCTATAGTAGGGCAGAAGGGGATATATATATTGGAAACCTATGTGAATGGTTCTGCCGGACACAGTAGCCGTATAAAGCAAGAGGTTAGTGCTATTCATGAATCCATGCGATTGATTCTGTGGTTGGAGAATAAGATGAATCAATTGATTGCTGATGAGCAATTGGATGAACGTTTCCATCCCCCGCATTCCACGATTCACATCGGTTTGGTAAATGGAGGTATAGCACCTAATGTGATAGCGGACAAGGCTCATTTTTATTGGGATTTAAGAACTATTCCCAAAGATGACATTCAGAGTATTGTCGATGAATTTGATGAATATTGCCGAGGAAGGGAAAAAGAACTTCGAAAAGTTTTTCCTGATTTTACCATCAAGAATGTAGAGCATCATCCACCTGTCCCACACTTAGACACTAAGGCTGACGATGATGTAGTTGACTTGATAAAAAGAATATCGGGGAATTCAAAACTAGATACGGTTTCTTATGCCGCAGAGGCGGGTCAGTTTGCCGATGAAGGTTTTCAGTCAGCCATTTGTGGTCCAGGTTCCATTGAGCAGGCGCACAGAGCTGATGAATTCATAGCCAAAGACCAGTTGGCAATGGGTGTAAAAATGTTAGAAAAACTAATAGAGGAATTAACATCCAGTAGTAACTTCTCATGAAGAATACAAAGAATAGAAGAACAAAAGCTAGTTCAAGTTTTACCAAAGGTTGGCGCTAAATTTTTTACGTTTTTTGGCTGTACTTCTGCTATAGCACTTTGCATGAGCTTCTGAAATCGCCTTGTTGAAAATCTTTCTGGTAAAAGGTTTTTGCAAAAAATCTATACACCCTAGTTCTTTCGCATGCATTGCATAACCTTGTTTTGTGGAGCTAGAAATGATAGGGAGTTTGTCTCCGAACATTTCTAAAAAAGAAAGTCCGTTCATCCCCGGCATTTCAATATCGGTCATTACCAAATCGGGTCGGGTTAATTGCAAGTATACCCATGCGTCTATAGAATCATTAAAGGTTTCAATCCTACCTACCAAAGGGTGGCTTTCAGCCAATTTTTTTGCGAGGGATAGCCAAAGGTTGGAGTCATCAACAATTACGAGGTCAAGCTTCATTCTAAATCTAGGTTTGTTTGGGATGCCTAACTTACTGGATTAAGGAATAAATACAAGGAATTCTGGATAAAATGAAAAGAATTGTCCATGAGTGGACAACAATCAATAATTTCTGGGTTAGTTTTTTAAAAGGTATTGCCATACAGTATCAAGTGTTTACGATCTTTTGAGAGTCTTAACTTTGCATTTTAGCAACCTAAGTAATGAACCGAAAGACCAAAATAACCACACAATTTTTCGTTCTGACATTTCTATTTTTCGGATATGCCCAATTAAAGAATAAATGTAAATAGGGATAAAACAAATTAGGGTATTGTCCTGTTCTTTTGGAATTGGCCATTTAGCAGCATTTCATAGGCTGTCAGGATATTCCAGATTTTATAAAACTGTAGGTAGCTTTTTGGTCTAAATCGGCATTCACAGAAAGTACGATACCTTGCACTTTGGTATCATTTTAAGCAACCTTTTTGCCTTTCACATATTCTTTTGGAGTTGTTCCCATTTTTAATTTAAATACCCTGTTAAATGTAGATTTTGAGTTAAAGCCTACATCCATTGCCAAGGCCAAAAGTGTATGGTTTGCATGTTTTCTCTCATCAATTTTTTTTAAAAATGCTTTAATCCTGTGGTCATTTATATAATCGTAGAATGACATTTGATACACCTGATTTAATAACCACGAGAGATTATTGGAAGTGGTATTCAGTTTGTCTGCAAGTACCTTTAGAGAAAGGTCAGGTTGTTCATATATGCTTTCTTCTTCGATGAAATAATGTAAACGCTTCTGGAGTTTTCGAATTTCGTCAGGTTTTAACCGGTCAGTAGTGGATTTCGGGGTGGATTCAAATGGGATTCTAAAAATATCCGGTTGTCTAAGACTGAAATACCCAATTACGTAAACAAATAAAGGAGTTGAAATCCACATGGTAACGTAATTGACATATTTGTACGGGTTTTGGAAGAGATTGGTACTTAAAAAACTGTGTTGCCATAGGATGATGAAAAGTCCAAGTGTACCCAACAAGAAAGATAGATATTTGGTGACCGATTGATTAAAAGACAGTTCCTCTTTTTCTTTCTGGAAATACTTTTTAAGTAGTAGCACGCTTTTTATCCAATAAAAGGAAAATGAAATCAGTCCAGCGGCCTCCACTATAAAAAACATAAGATTGAGCTCACCAGAAAAATACATTTTGTTGAAGTCCTCCAAGGAAAAACTCAAGGCCCAAAAGTAATAACCCAAGTGAAGTGCGGCAGGAATATAGTGCCACAAGGCTAGCTTATATAAGGGAGTCTCTTTAAATGCCAATCGTCTCGTGTAGGTGTAGATTAGGGGTCCAAACAGAAAAATGGTTGTATCGATAAGTACGCCAAAACGCCATATCCATATTTCTGGAACCCTAAAAGCGGCAATGCGTCCAAATAGCATTAGAACCGCTATCATCAATAAAAGGGATAATACCCTATTTGCAGATTTGTTCCTGTTATGAATTAGGCGCAAGGCAACGGCAAGGAAAAAACCTTGACTTACTCCTAAGAACAAAATCAAGTCTACAAAATCAAAGTTCTTCATATATCACTAAACACAACTAAAGTAGATTTTTTTTATAACTGGAGAAGTGTCATCGGGTACAATGGGAAGTAATTGAATACGAATTAAGGTTTTAAGTGTTATTTCTACAGAAAAATTGCAACATAAGTATGATAGTCAGCAACTTCAAACTTCAACTTTGTTCTGATTATCAATAGTAATTAAATCTAAAAATTCTTTTTCTACCCCCTCACAAATGGTTACATCATTATGTGTGCAGTTGTTTAAACGTATGGGGTCAAATCCGAAAATATCGATTGTACTGTTTTTGAATTCCTTCTCCAAACTTAGGGTTAGCATTTCCAAAGCGGCTTTAGCTGCTGAATAAGCAGTCATTTGATAATTGGAATAGCAAAAACCTTTATCGCGCATCTTCATAATATCTCCCAACCCACTTGATATGTTTATGACTACAGCATGTTCGCTTTTGTTCAATAGGGGGTAGAGTATATGTGTCATATTTAATACAGAAAAGAAATTTTCTTCAAATACTTCCTTTGCCTCATCCAAGTTTATTTCATGGATTTTTTGACCGAATCCATTGGCAATCTCTGCGTTATTGACCAAGATATCCAGTTTCCCGTAGACCTTGTTAATGTAAGCTTTTAGTCTTTCTATGCTCTCCAAGTCAGTCGCATCAACTTCAAGCAATTTTATTCCCTCAAGGTTCATTTCTTCCAATTCTTCATGGCTTGTTCCCTTTGCTCCTAGAATCACTTCAAAGCCTTGATTTTTCAAAATGGAGGCAAACTTTTTTCCAAGCCCGTTGCCCGCTTCAGTGACCAATGCAATTTGTTTCGTTTTCATAATTTTTCTTTTAGTTACTGCAAAGTTCGGAATGCCCTTTGAAAGGAAATAACCACTTTTCTATATAAAATAGCCAAAATGTCATCTATATTGATTTTCGAAATTTATTTGGAGTCGTGCCACTGTGCTTCTTGAAGAAACGTGTAAAGTGGGTCGGTTCCTGAAAGTTAAGTTGATAGGCAATTTCAGCGACATCCAAACTAGTAAATGAAAGCATGGTTTTACTTTCCAAAAAAATACGTTCTTGGATAACATCTTTTGCGGTTTTACCCGTGATTTGCTTAACGGTTGTGGTCAAATAATTTGGAGTAACATTAAGCTGTTCAGCATAATCCCCAACATTCCTTGAGTCTACGTAAAGCTTGTCCACAAGTTGTTGGAACTGCTGGGTAAGCACCTGTCCCCGTGAAAGATGACTTTCTGTTGTTTTATACCGTTCATATACCGACTTACAATTATAGAGTACCGAAGTAAGCATTCCTTGTAACATCCTTTCCTGGTAGGGGTGAGGATTATGAAACACAGAATGCATTCGTTCCATGTCCACCTCTAAAGACTTTTGTTCTTCAGGTGTCATTAGGAACACACTATTTTCAGAGAGTTTTAAAAAAGGAAATTCTCCCGTAAGATTTGGAATGGACTGAGCAATGAACTCTTTTCTGAATTGCACATGATAGCCTTTAGTTTCAATATCACGAAACCATGAGAACACCTGACCGGGAACCACAAACCATAGTGGAAGTTCTGAGAGGTTTACCGCATTGGTATTTATGTTGATTTGACTTTTTCCGGTATTGCTCAAGATACCAATTTGAAAGAACCCTTGGCGGTAGGGAGGCATACATTTTCGAGCAGTAGGTTCTAAAGATTCCAACGTAAAAATATCAAACCCAGGAATATGGCTTCTATGGTCATATCCTGTAGCTTCGTGAAGATCATTGCTGGTTTCGAATACTGGAATCTCATTTTGAACCATATCTAAAAGTAACAAATTTGAGCAATTGGGAAACCCTCTTTTATTCTATAAAACTTCACTTACCATAGCTAGTCCAGCAATCATTACAATTACTGAAACGGTAAGATAAAGCAAGGTGATAAGTACAAACTTTTTCATGACTAATTAATTTAATACTGTAAAGTTCGTGCTAAATAGGGGCGAGGCATTAACCCAAACCAATGGAGAAATGACCAAAATCTAATCTATAGACCAGTTGAGTAAGTTTAAGTTTCAAAAAGATATAATCAAACGGGTTGTAAAACCTTGCTCTTATCCTTTTTTAACTGTTTAGAAGCCAATAATATGGCAATAAGAAGAAAAATAATACTACCACCAATAAAGACTAGGGTCGTGAGTTTTTCAAAAAGGATACCTCCAGTGACCAAACCCAACATACTTGCAATGCTTCCCATGGAAGTACCGTAACCTTGAATGGCACCTTGTACATTCTTGTTGCCAACACGGGACAACAAGGCAAGAAAACTGGGCCACATGAGACCATTTCCCAAAGAAAGAAGGGTAATTGCGGAGTAAAGAAGGATTAGTTGTTGCTGGGACATCAAAAAGAAACTTGTAGCCAACAATAACGATCCTACGAGCACTAGTGATTGACTGGAGAACTTCTTCGAAAGCCTATTCAACAAAGGACCTTGGACCAAAAACATAATTAGACTGGAATAGGCCAAGAATATGCCTAGGTCTATTGCGGACCATCCCAATAAGCTGCTGGCGTAAATGGGTAATCCCGCATAAAAAAGACTGAAGGCAAAAAAAGTTAAAAAGTATACTATATATAATATAGGTACACCATCAATATTCCAAACTTGTTTTAGCCCTTTTCTGTTTTCAGGTTCAAGGGCCATACTCCCTTCAGTAAAACAGTCTTTATGTTCCACTTGAAAAAACCGCCGAACATTTTTTAATGAAATGTTTCCAGTATCAACGATGCAGGGCACACTTTCTTCCAATCTGAAGCCAATGACAAAAATGGCTATTAGCGATATGATTGCCGCAATCAGTAAAGGTAGAACCTCTCCAAGCATAGTGCTGGCCAGAAGACCTGCAAATGCTGGACCGATAACAAACCCCAGACTCGTTGAAGCTCCCATCTTTCCAAAATTTTGATTGCGGTCTTCATCTGTTGAAATATCAGACATGTAGGCATTTGCAACGGATATGTTTCCCCCAGTAAATCCATCAAAAATACGGGCCAAAAAGATGATTAAAAGAGGTAATGTCATGTAGTAGGAACCTGTAAGGTCAGTATTCTGTTTCCAAAGTTCCGTTTCGGGCAATATGAATGCCAGAAGAAATAAAGACCACGCCAAAAAAGTACCCGACTGTGATAGTATCAACACCTTTTTTCTTCCAATCTTGTCCGATAGCCTTCCTAAAATTGGGGCGCCTATGAATTGAAAGAAAGGATAGGTTGCGCCTAGGATACCGTAAATAAAACCATTTCCACCAAAATCAGTTACAATAAAAATCAATATGGGCATTACCACACTATAACCCAGTATTCCGATAAAATTTACCAGTAGAATTGGGAAAATGTTGGATTTAAAGAAAGTCAGCAACCCTTAGTTTTTTAGAACATCTTCAAGATATTGATTTAAAAGAAATAAGGGAATCTTTTTTTGGTCTAAAGTATATTTAAAAATATTTTTAAATCTTAAGACTACGCAACAACTATGGAACAGGAGATAGAAAAGGCCAAACCCAATGACAAAGAAGAATTATATCAACTCTACAAAAAGGTTGCTGGTGTTTCTGATGGAATTATAAGAAATGAGGAAGAAATTGATGCTGCCTATATCACTGATTTTCTCACCAAATCGATTGATAAAGGGTTGATTTTAACTGCAATAATTGAGGGGAAAATTGTTGGAGAAATCCATGCGTACACTCCGGATATTTATGCATTTCAACATATATTGACAGATTTGACTATAGTAGTTGACCCTATGTATCAAGGAAAAGGTATTGGAAGACGGCTTTTTGAAAAGTTTTTGAGTATAGTAACCAATGATTTAACACATATCAGACGAATTGAGCTCTACACTCGAGAGCATAACCTGAGAAATATCAAATTCTATGAGAGTCTCGGGTTTATAAATGAGGGGCGTCAAAAGGACAAGATTTATGTTTCCAAGTCGACTTTTGAAACCCCAATTCATATGGCTTGGTTTAATCCAAACTATCATGGTTGACTTAAACTTTTTGATGAATCCTTGATTTCACCTCATGGGCTTGTAGATTTTCCAATAAATGTTTTTCCGATGAAGTTCCAGGAATGGAAATCACATTAGGTGCATAGTCCAACAGCCATTTTAAAGACATTTGGTTAATGGTCATTCCCTCGCTTTCTGCTTTTTCCATAGCAGCTGGTCCCCAGGTATTCCGTGCTATAGGAGTATGCGCAATAAAGGCGATGTTTTCGGCTGTTGTTTGATTTACAATGGCCTCATGCGTTTGGTCAATAAAATTGAAAGCATTTTGGACCGCATCGATTTTCGCTACTTGATGCGCTCTATTCAATTCATCAACAGTAACATTTGAAATCCCAATATGTTTTATTTTTCCCTCTTTTTGAAATTGGGCCAAAGCACCTACCGATTCTTCTATGGGAATATTTGGGTCCACCTTGTGCAAAAAGTATAAGTCAATCGTTTCTGTTTTCAATCTTCTAAGGCTTCCCTCAATTGCTGTGCGCAAGTAATAGGGATGACCATTGGGGATAACCGCTCCAGGTTGGTATTTAATGAAACCACCTTTGGTAGCTACCAATACTTCGTTTTTGAAGGGTTCAATGGCTTCTTGAACCAACAACTCAGAAGTGTACGGGCCGTAGGCATCCGCCGTATCAATAAAATTGACCCCATTTTCTATAGCCTTACGAATTACCGAAATGGCATTTTTCTTATCTCCGGTATCTCCCCAGATTCCTGGACCCGTAGTGGCCCGCATGGTTCCAAAACCAATCCGGTTGATTTCGAAATCGCCTAGTTTGAATGTATTGTTTGTTTCCATCTTTTGTGTGTTTAAAGCGACCCCAATAGGTAGAGGCCGCTATTTTTTCTGATTTATAATGATTTCAAGTGCTTTTTCATAAAAGGCACAACTGCATCCACGGCTTGTTGCATTTCAGGGTAAACATCATAGTAGTTGAAGTGATAACCCGTACCCCAAACCAATTCCTTTTCACCCTGCAATAGACTGTAAAACTTCTTGGCCTGGTCAGGAATTAGGGCATCATCAGTTGAAAATACAAGTGTTGGAATATTGATTTTATCTGCCTGAGAAATAGGGTCAAATTTCTCTACCCAATCAATCCAAGCACTCCATGACACTTCGTTTTTCCAGTTTTCGATTGCACCACCTCGGTTTTCGTCGAAATAATATTCTCCAGGGGTCAAATTGAAGCCTTCCACCTCAGGGGTATTGGTAAAAATTTGTGTTTTTTGATTTTCACCAGTAACTTCAAAGCGCTGTTGGTTTTCCAACGCACGTTGATGGTTTTTTTCCAAGGTCTCTTTTCCCCAAAAAGGTTCAGCAAGGGCTGGTTCGTACATCCATGGCACAACGGCTGCTATGGCATCAACGCGATCGTCTTCAACTGCCAAGTACGCTGCGTTACCTCCAGAAGTACAGACACCCACCATCCCGATATTATCAACATAGGGGAGTTCTTCCAAAAATGTTACCGCAGCCATAAGGTCTTTGAGTTTTCCGTCCACATTTTCATTCTGACGTGGAAGGCCATCACTTTCACCCCAGCTGGCGTAATCGAAATCAATTACCAGGAACCCTTCTCTTGCTAGCATGTTTGCATAATTATCGGGCATCATTTCTTTCACTGAAGAAACCGACCCTTGTACAATAAGCGCTGGATAGTTAAGTTTTTCGTCAAACCCCTCAGGCTTGAACAAGTGGCCCACCAAGTTCAGGCCATCACGTTGAAAGCTGATATCTTCCATGGATATAGCTGTTGTTTTCTCTACTGTTTTCATTTCTTTGATTTTTAAAGTATTAATGGATTTTTGAGTAATCCCTATCATAGGCAGCATAAGGGCCCAGAGGAATACGGCTATAGGTTTCATTGTTTTCATTGTATTGTTTTTAAGGAGTTTATTTTCAATACAAATCTACCTCTGGAACTTTCGGAACAGGGAACCAATAAATGTTATGGTATGACCAATTTCTTGGTTCTTCCTAAGACTTGGATTTTCTAAATTGGCCGGGGGTGGTTCCTCGGTGCTTTTTGAAAAATCGATTGAAATGGGTGGGTTCGTCAAAATTAAGGCGATAACCAATTTCCTTATTGCTCAGGTCGGTATGCTTCAGGAGATATTCGGCTTCCAATAACAATCTATTGTCGATAATGCTTTTGGCATTGGTACCTAGAGTCTGGAGTATGGTTTGACTGAGATAATTGGGAGTGATGTTCAGCATATCGGCGTAATCGTTCACGGTGCTGGTCTTTAAGAAATTCTCGTTGACCAACTTTCGATAACGGGCGGTTATGCCATCCGTGACCTTCCTTTCGGGCATATTCTTATTCCGCTCTTCGTATTCCTGGTTGCATTGCCACAATATGGCCTGCAAGTTTGCCTTAATCAACTCTTGCCCGGTCCGCTGACCGCTAGTGTAATTATCAAAAATCTGATGGTAATAGAAACCGAACTTTTCGGCATTTTGTACATCCAACTCGAATAAGTTAGCCTCATAAATATTAAAGAATGGAAAATCGCTAAGTGCACGCTCTCGAAAGAGCTCCCCTAAAAAGGCAGGATGGAAGAACAATACAAAACCAGAAAGGTCACCTTGAATCCCTTCCCATTTATGTACCTGTCCAGGGGCATTGAACACCAGATATTTTTCGGGTGTTTCAAATGTATCATCGTTGATCTGATAGGATAAGCTGGTACCACCCAAAACTAGGGACACTTCGTAAAAATCATTTCGGAAGGGTGGTACGTTTACGGGCAGTTTTTCCCGTAGGTCTTCATGTTTGCTTATATGGAAAATCTCTACGGCGTTTCCTATATCGAGGCCCAAATGGAGATACAGGTCTTTGATGGTTTTGTGTATGGGTATGTGCGAAGAACTCACTTTCCTAAGATACGGTTTAGGGGTAGAAAGGGCAACTAAGAAAATGAGAATTTGTGTTATACTTTATAATGGCCCACCTGTAACGAATATATAGCAGAAAAGCCATCCCAATCGGATGGCTTTCCTTTCTTTGTGAAACTTTACTTCTATACCATTTGATTAACTGGGAAATCCGTTGGTCTACCAATAGATTCATAGGTAGCAAGGTCTTTTAAAGATTGGTGGTAATGTCCAGAAATGGCTTCATAGGCGTACTCGCCTAACGGAAATAGCAGTGGCGGGTTGTCCAAGCCCACCAATTCATAAATCGCTTTTGCGCCTTTAGCAGGATCTCCGGCTTGTTTCCCATCGATGGATTTGACCCATTCCATATCCTTACCTACAGATTCATTATAATCTTGTATTTCGGTTTCCTTATAAGTTGCAGAGTTGCCCGCCCAATTGGTCCGAAAGGGCCCAGGTTCTACGTTTGTTACCTTTATCCCCAAATGTGCCACTTGTTTGGCCAAGGAATGTCCTATTCCCTCTAGAGCAAATTTGGACCCATTATAGATTCCAGAGGATACAAAACCTATCACCCCGCCAACACTTGTAATGTTGATGATATGGCCTTCTTTCTGTTCACGCATATAAGGCAATACATTTTTAATCAATGAAATCGGACCAAAAACATTAATGTCGAATTGTCTTCTTACCTCTTCATTGGATACCTCTTCAATGCTTCCTAAGGAACCATATCCAGCGTTATTGACCAGCACGTCTATTCTTCCGAAATGTTGGATTGCCGTCTCGATTCCAGCCTTTACTTGTTGATTATCGGTTACGTCAAGTACAACCCCGAATTTCCGTGATTCAATATCAGTAAAAGATTCTGCCTGTTCCTTTTTTCTAAAGGTACCTATGGCGATGTCGCCATTGTTTGCTATTGTGTTGACTAACTCTTTTCCAAAACCGGTTGATGCCCCTGTAACAAACCATACTTTTTTATTCTTCTTTGTTTCCATTTTTGTATTGTTTTTAATTTGTATGGTTCAAAATTAAAGTGGGACGCTAAGGGAGGCATGACCAGTTTATGGGTTGGAATGACCATTCCTCATAAGCCATTGCGAATAAGTTGGGACTGTTCTTGAAAACAGAAATCCTTTTTAAAGGTTGTGATTTGAGTTACGAGCTAATCGTGTTTGAAAATTGTTTGTTGAGCTAAGACAATTCCTTGGAGCTTAACGTTTCCCCTTCCCTAGGCAAATCATATTGAATCCATTCGCTGTTTAAATGAACATCGTAAGAATCCAATCGACCAGGTCCCACATTTTTGTAGGCATGGGGAATGTTCGCCGGTCCAATGACCAAATCTCCTTCTTTGGCGATGAACTTATTTTCGCCCACGGTGAACTCAGCTGTACCCTCCAGAATATGAAAGATTTCGTCATAAGGATGGAGATGCAAGTTGGGGCCTTCACCAATTTCGTCCACACTATATCGGATAACGACAACATTGGTGCCATAAGGATGGCCTTCTAAAACGCCTTTAGGTGGGTCTTGTTTCTTTATCCATTGGTCTTTTGGGATGTGAACCGGTTCTATTCTTGATTTTTTAGGCATGGCAGTGATTTTAAAGATTATCTCTAAAAGTTAATGGTTTTGAACGTTATGACCATAGCTAGTTCTCATTTACCAAAGCACTATTTTGGCAACTTTACTTTTGAAAAGACCTTGGTCCAAAATGGAATAAGGAAATACACCATCAAGGGTACTAGAACAAGGGTCAAAATCAAGGTTCTTAGTAAAATTGGCAGATGGTTCAAGTACGTTCCAAATACCAATAGTATAGCGGTTATCGCTGGATAAATGGCTATCCAAACAATCAATGTGGTTTTTAATTTTTTCATCACTTTACGATTTTTGATTACTATTAATCTATAGTTCAAAAGTAGTTTCGAAAACAGTGTTGGATAAAACCAAAAAGTAATAAAGAATGACCAATTTTAAGCGGTGCGCAATTGAAGAGGTGTTTTGCCTGTTTTCTTCTTTACGAAGCGAACAAAATGGGTAGGATTGTCAAAGTGAAGGTCATAGGCAATCTCGCTTACGGTTTTAGAGGTTTGTAGCAGCAGGGATTTTGCCTCTTGTAGTCTTCTATTATGAACTAGTTGCAAAGCTGTATTCCCCGTAAGACTTTTGACCACATAATTCAGATGGGTAGGATGGATGGCCAGACTTTCAGCAAACTCTCTGACAGACTTTAGTACATTCTCTTTGTCAGTACCATATTGCTGCTCAATCAATTGATTGTAGCTATTGAGAATACGCTTATCCGAATCCTGAACAACCGAACTTGTACCTAACTTTTCTTCATATAAATTCTTGGATTCCAGCAGTACAATGTTCAAGTAAGAGCGAAAGATATCTTCCTTGTTGGACAAAGTTTGCTTGGATAAAGAGATGATGTTTTCGCAGGTTTGTTGCAGATGTTGACTTTCTTCCGGGGTTATCTTTATACTCATGGAAGCATTATGGGTAAAAAAGGGAAAGTCAGAATGTAATTTGTTCTTTTTATGGACTACTGAATAGAAGTCCGAGGTAAAATAGATGACATAACCACTCATAGGCGCTATACTTTCCCAGGACTGAATATGGCCATCACCAGAAAAAAACAATGTGTTGGTTTCCAGATGCGCATTATCTTGGTTGTTGCGCATCTCAATCCCACCGCTGAGGATGAGCATGATTTTGTAAAACCGTTTGCGATAGGGCGGCATCCTTTGAGGAATTACCTTGGCGGAATCTTCCAATCTTCCTATAGCAAAACCATCAAATACAGGGCATTTAAAATTGATGAAGTCAAAGTACTCCTGAATTGTGGCCAACGTATGGATACCATCTATTTTCACTATAGAAAGGTATTACATTTAGAACAAAAAACAGCGACCCTCATGTAGAGAAATCGCCGTTCTATCCAACACTAAAATCAATAAAACGCTAAACTGAAAAAGCTTTAACTGTATTCAGTTTGGCTAGTTGAATTGACCCCAAGCTAGACTTGGGTCTCAACCTATGTGTTGTTATTTGGATTCTTGTAGTTTCATTGTGTTAAATTGATTGTCAATTTCTTCTTCAGCAATAATTTCCCATCCACCACCCAAAGCTTTGTAAATAGCGATTAACGATGTGGCAGAAGCAATTTCGCTAATGGCTAATTGGTTTTCTGCTTGTAACAAGGTGTTATCGGCGCTTAGATAGTCAATAAAACTATCCAATCCTGCATTGAATCGCTTTTTAGCAATTCCAGCGGCTTCTGCGCTTGCAACTGATGATTTACGCAAGGTTTCCCTGCGTTCCAGTTCGTTGGTATAATTGGTCATTGCCGTACTAATTTCTTCCAAAGCTTCCAAAACGGTCTTTTCGTATTGTTGTAGGGCCGCTAATGTCAAGGCATCATTCTGATTGATTTGTTGTTTAACTCTTCCCAAATTAAAGGCCGCCCAACTAATATTGGGGAAAATGCTCCAAGTAAAGGATTCATTGCTTCCAAAATTGGAGAAATCTACGGCTGAAAACCCAATGGAACCTCCAAATTGAATGTTAGGATACAGCTCTGCTACGGACAGGTTATAACGTGCAATCTGTTGTTGTAATTGAGCTTCCGCTTGTCTCACATCGGGACGCCTTCTCAATAATTCGGTTACATTTCCCACACCAACTGAAACGGGTAAACTTGGAAGTGGTTTTTTGTTCACAACGGTCTCATCTAGATTTCCAGGTACTTCCCCAATCAAAACACTCAAGCTGTTTTTGAGCGCTTGAATTCTCGCTTTTAGTGGGGGGATAGTCGCACGTGTGTTTTCCAACTGAGCTAAGGCACGTGAAACATCCAAACTGTTGCTGGTTCCAGCATCCTTTAAGCGAACTGTTAAATCATAGGTTGCTTGTTGACCATTTAGGTTTCGTTGGGCGATATCCAACTGATACTGTGCTCCGCGGAATTCCATATAGTTTCGGGCGACTTCTGCAAAGATGCTGACATAAACACCCTGCATATCGGCAAGAGCGGATTGCTGGTTGGCGTAAGCACCTTTAATTCGGTTGGATACCCTGCCAAAAACATCTGTTTCCCAAAAGGCGTCAAAATTCGAATTATAAGTGGTGAAGGTCGGATTGGCCCCTGGAACAAAAATATTTTCTCCCAAACGGGTTCTTGTAACATCCCCATTAGCCGTTACCGTAGGTATTCTGTCCAATTTTGTACTTTTTAATGCTGCACGGGAAGCATAGAAATTGGCGATGGCCGCGTTAATGTCTAAGTTATGCTTTCTGGCTTTTTCGATTAAAGTATCCAAAACTGGGTCATTAAATTCTGACCACCATTCAGTGACTACTTGACTTTGAGCTTCTTCAAAAGAAGAATGGTCAGTTACATTTTCTAGGTAATTTTTGTCAACATCAATTTTTGAGTTGACTTCGAAGTCCCTTTTGGCAACCCCACAGGAAACCAATATGAGGGACAATACTGTTATTAGTGTTAGATTTTTCATCATTTCTATGTTTTTATTTGTTCAAATTTCGGTCAGATTGGGTGCTTTCAGTTAACCAAAAACACCCCTCTTTTGACCAAAATCTAATATGTTAGAGTGCTGATTGAATTTGATGATGATTTGCATCTTTTACATCCACCTTTTTAGTTTTGGTGGTCCATTTTCTACCGAGGTAATAGAAGACAGGAGTCAAGAAGATTCCGAATAGGGTCACGCCAAGCATTCCACTGAAAACGGCGATACCTAAGGCATTTCTAAGTTCTGCACCTGCACCAGTTGCTATAGCTAAAGGCACGACTCCTAAGATAAATGCCATGGCGGTCATCAAAATAGGACGTAAGCGTAGCTTGGAAGCCTCGATAACAGCTGTTCTTAGGTCTTTTCCTTGGTCTTCCAATTGCTTGGCAAACTCCACAATCAAGATGGCGTTTTTACTTGCGAGACCGACTAGGACGACCAACCCAATCTGAACCATAATGTTGTTATCCAATCCGGCAAGGTCTATTCCTACCATTGCTGATAGTAGCACCATCGGAACGATGAAGATGACGGCCAATGGAAGAACCAAACTTTCAAATTGTGCTGCTAAAAGCAAGAAAACAAACACTACGGCGAGTAGGAAAGCGATTCCGGCTGTATTTCCTGTTTGTTTTTGTTGGTAGGCCATTTCGGTCCACTCAAAGGAAATACCTTGAGGTAAAATCTCGGCAGCCAATTCTTCCATTCTATCCAAAGCTTGTCCGGTGCTATATCCTGGAGCAATATCTCCGACCAATGATGCGGATGGGTAAAGGTTGAATCTTGGAATCCTGTTGGGTCCAGCGATATCTTTTTGGGTACTGATGGTTCCTAGTGGCACCATATCCCCATTTTGGTTTCGCACTTTTATTCTCGAAATATCATCAGGTGTTAATCTGTTTGGAGCATCGGCTTGGGCAGTGACTTGATAGGTTCTTCCCAAATAGTTGAATTCATTTACGAAAGCCGAGCCTAGATATACTTCCAAGGATTGGAAGACTTCAGCCACATCGATACCTAATTGTTCTGCTTTTACTCGGTCAATGTCCAAATACAATTGTGGCGTTTGGTTGTTGAAGAAGGTAAATACGCTATTAAGCTTAGGGTCTTGATTAGCGGCGGTGGCCAGTTGGTAGGTGGCGTTCAATAAAGCATCAGTTCCAAGGTTGGCTCTGTCTTGAACCATCATCCTAAATCCACCAGCGTTACCAATACCACGAACAGAGGGAGGAGGAATAACTACAACAAAGGCATCATCCACTTCTGCCATTTTTGCTCTAAGTGTTCCCAATAGGTCTTGGTAACCAATTCCTTTTTCGGTTCTTACATCAAAATCTTCAAGGGTAACGAAAATCGCAGCAGCATTTGAAGCATTGGTAAAGGATGCCCCATCGAATCCGGTGAAGGATACGGTATTGGCAACGCCGTCAACTTCCAATAAAGTGTCTATGGCATCTTTTACTACCTCATCGGTTCTGCTCAAAGAGGACCCTGGCGGTAATTGGATAGCAGTAATAAAATACTGTTGGTCCATAGCAGGTACAAATCCGCTGGGTACTTTGTTGAACTCAAATCCTGTCAATGCAATGAGTCCTCCATAGACTAACATTACCATGTACCCAGTTCTGACCAATTTGCTAACAGCTTTTCCATATCGAATGGAAAGTCCGTCCATGAATCGGTTAAAGCTGTCACCTAAAAATTTAAAAGGGCGTAACAAAAAAGGTGTTTTTTTATTCTCATCATGAGACTCATGTCGCATCAATAAGGCGGCCAAAGCTGGACTCAAGGTCAACGAAACGAACAAGGAAATTACAGTAGAAACTGCAATGGTAACTCCAAATTGCTTATAGAATTCTCCGGATATTCCATCCATAAAAGTAGTTGGAAGGAATACCGCAACTAGCACCAAACTAGCGGCAACCAAAGCTCCGGTAACCTCAGTCATTGTTTTTCTTGCGGCCTCTTTTGGTGAAAGCCCTTTGGCTAAATAGCGTTCCATATTTTCCACAACCACAATGGCATCATCCACAACAATACCGATGGCCAATACAAGTCCAAAAAGGGTAAGGTTGTTTAAGGAAAACCCTATTCCCTGCATTACCGCAAAGGTTCCTATTAAGGAAACGGGAATAGCCAAGATGGGAATAATGGCGGCCCGCCATGATTGCAAGAAAAGCAGAATTACAAATACAACAAGTAAAACAGCTTCGAAAATGGTACGATACACCTCATCTACTGATTTTTGTACAAATTCTGTAGGATTGTAAGCGATTTTATATTCCAAGTCCTCAGGAAAATTTTGAGCAAGCTCCGATACTTTAGCTTGAATGGCGGCGGCAGTTTCAAGAGCATTTCCGCCTGGTTGTTGGTAAATCGGCATCGCAATAGCGGGGTCTTTACCCAAATAACCTTTAGTGGCATAATTTTGAGCGCCTAGTTCCACTCGACCTACATCCTTCAATTGGACGATACGACCATTTTCCTCAGCCTTGATGATAATGTTTTCAAACTGTTCTTGGGTAACCAGTTTTCCTTGGGTTTGAATATTAATTTCAAATGCGGATTGACTTCCGGAAGGCAGTGTGTTCAAGGTTCCACTTGCAATTTGCACGTTCTGCGCGCGAAGTGCGGCTACTACTTCCCCTGCAGTCATATCTAAATTGGCAATTCTATCAGGATCTAACCAGATGCGCATGGCATATTCCGCTGCACCGAAAATTTGTATGTCACCAACACCTTTGATACGGGCGATTTGGTCTATCATTTGCAAAGTAGCGTAGTTGCCAATGTAAGTCTGGTCATAGGTTTTATTGGGGGAGTACATATTAACGACCAATAAGATATCTGGAGATACTTTGTTCGTAGTAATACCCAACCTGCGCACCGATTCTGGCAATCGAGGTTCCGCTATGGCGACTCTATTCTGCACCTGAACCTGTGCACGGTCTAAATCGGTTCCCAGCTCGAAGGCTACTTGAAGGGTAACCACTCCATCTGCTGAAGATTGGGAGGTCATGTAAATCATTCCCTCTACACCGTTGATTTCCTGTTCTAGAGGAGTGGCAACAGTCTCAGAGAGTGTTTTTGCGTTAGCACCAGGATATGTGGCCACTACCTGAACGGTTGGTGGCGCTACGTCTGGAAATTGTGATACTGGCAAGGAAACGTATGCCAATCCTCCCACAATTACAATCAAGATGCTGAGCACTGCTGCGAAAATGGGTCTTTTGATAAAAATGTGACTGAATTTCATGATTTCTATTTTTTAGTGTTGGACTGTCCTGAGGGCTTTCCTTAGGGCAGTAGTATCCCTGTTGCCCTCATTGACCCACTCTTTACAGGTGGTGAGAGCAATACCGGAATACAATATGTTTTGGATATATGCTTATTCTGCCGATGCTACTGCAAGGGCTTCCTTAGTTTCGGTTAGGGATTTTTGGATAGGACTTACGGCAACACCAGGTCTAATTTTCTGGATGTTGTTGGTTATAAGGACGTCTTCGGGGGTTAGTCCGTTTCTCACGATTCGCATCCCATTGGTATGTAAAGGACCAAGTTCTATATTTTTCACAGCAACCGTATTATCCTCGCCAACTACATAGACAAAACGAACAGATTGATTCGTTCCGATGATTTCATCAGGGATAAGTATTGCTTCATGCTCAGCACTACCTAGCAATCTGGCTTTACCGAACATACCTGGTTCTATTAGACCATCCTTGTTTTCCAAGGTAGCTCTACCTTCAATGGTACCTGTGCTTCTGTCAATTTCATTATCAACAAAGTCCATTACGGCCTCATGAACATATTCATCTTCATCTTGAAGTTTCAAAAAGACGGGATTTGCAGTAGAACGGGAAGAACCTCTTTCTCCATTTTGTGCCAAACGAGAGTACTTCAAGTAATCGGATTCGCTGCCTCTAAAGTAAAAATGAATAGGACTAGTAGAAACTATGGTTGTTAGTAGGGTAGAGTTGGAGGAACCTCCGTCAATCAAGTTTCCTTCATTGACCATATCACGGCTCACACGTCCAGAAATAGGAGCTTTCACTTTAGTGAACTCAAGGTTCAATTTTGCATTATCTACGGAAGCTTGGGCCAATTGTAGCGAAGCTTTTGCACCGGCAAGAGCTTGTTTGCGGCTATCGTATTCCTCTGCAGAGACGGCACCGGATTCTCTCAATGACTGCACACGATTGTAATTATCCTGAGCAATGGTCAATCTTGCCTGCGCCTGACCATAACTGGCTCTAGCTTGGTTGAGTGCAATTTTAAAAGGTCTTTGGTCAATAGTAAAAAGTACATCTCCTTTGTTTACTGCCTGGCCATCCTTAAAACTTACATTCTGAATGTAACCACTGACCCTGGCACGAACCTCAACACGGTTACTGGCCTCAAAACGACCAGTGTACTCATCCCATTCGGTTATCTTTTCGAATACGGGATTAGATACTTCTACCGGTAATCCTTGAGGTTGGTTCTGGGCTATTTCTTTTTCTTCTTCCTTTTCAAATGCTGAAAAGATAAGTATTGCCATTACGCCAAGCATCATGGCAAAGATCACGTACACCTTTGCGTGAAATTTTGCTGTTTTTAGATGAATAGTTTTCATAGTACTGTATTTAAATTGTGTGTTGTATAAATTTTACAGTACAAATGTATTTGTGAAGTAGACCATAA
This sequence comes from Flagellimonas meridianipacifica, assembly GCF_003001695.1. Lineage (GTDB taxonomy): Bacteria > Bacteroidota > Bacteroidia > Flavobacteriales > Flavobacteriaceae > Flagellimonas > Flagellimonas meridianipacifica. The sequence continues at coordinate 1,307,907 of NZ_PVYX01000002.1, forward strand.
GGTTAACCAAAATCAAAGCGTAAATGACCAAAATTTAATATTGGGTTATTTAATGACTTACTTCCTCTTATTTATAAGGAGTAGGGGATTCCAGTTGGCCCTGGTTTTATAAGTCAAAGTGGTATGATTTGAATCTTCGACACAACTTTTTGTTTATTTTATCATCCAAATGATTAAACAAATAATTTTTTATCTATATTTGCGTGACTAATAGTCATTATGAATACAATACTTACATCCAAACAAAAGCAAATTATCAATGCAGCCGATTCTGTATTGCTTGAAGTTGGCGTGATTGATTTTACCGTGGATAAAGTGGTTGAACACCTAGGAATTGCAAAAGGGACAGTCTACAAGTACTTTGAAAGCAAGGATGATTTATTGGCTGAAGTAAGTACCAAGGCACTCAATCAACTTCTGAATTATTTCAAACTTAGTGAAAGAAATACTCCCAAGGGAATTGAGCAGACCAGGAATATTTTGATGTCCGTTTACCATTATGAGCAGGATTATCCGCGATATTTCGAGTTATTGGTTCATATGGAAAGACCTGATTTCAGTACTACCGCGGAATCTTATTTGAGCATTAGTCATCTATTACAAACCTTTTTTACGGAACATATTCAAAGACAGATTGATGAAGGTTTTATCAAGCCAACTGTGAATCCGCTAATATCAAATTATTTCTGTTGGGGAAGTTGTATGGGTGTGATGCAATTCCTTGATGCAAAGAAAGCTTTTCTAAAAGATAGCGAGAAGATAGAACAACGAGAGTTGTTCGAATCCTATGTAAACGTGTTGATAGACGGTATGCGAACCTAATTTTTTTAATTAAAAGTGACTGATAGTCATTATAAATATGGAAGACAAAAAATACATCTACAGCTTTCTCCGAGACCTGAAGAACAACAATTCAAAGGAATGGATGGACGCCAATAAGGGTCGTTATCAAAAGGCGAAAAATCTATGGTTGAAAGAAATAGAACTGATTTTGGAGCGACTTTCCAAGCACAACTCCTTTTTTTCGCAGTTTCAACCGAAACAAACTATAATGCGTATCAATAATAATAGGATGTTTCATCCGGATAAGCCCGTATACAAGGATTATTTTGCATGTTCACCCAACGTAAAGACCAACCCCATAGCACATATCCATATTACAGCTGGGTTAAGTTGGTCCTTCCTTGAGGGAGGTCTATGGGCACCGGAAAAACCTGTTTTAAATCAGGTCCGGGAGGCCATTGATTATGATGGGGAGGTTTTAAATGACATCATCAATGACAAGAAATTTCAAAAGATGTTTGGAGGTCTTGCCAAAGATTCCAAAAAACTCAAAAGCGCCCCAAAAGGGTATTCCAAAGAACATGAACATATTGACTTGTTGCAATACAACAATATAACAGCACAGGTTGAACTTACTGAGGAAATGGTAGTCAGCAACCATTTTGTAGACTTTGTGGAAGAAGCATATCTCACCTTAAAACCTTTGAACGATTATTTGGAAAAAGCCATATCGGTGCCTTAGATGAAATATATAATTAGCCATACCATTCTTTCTCTCATCGCCTTCGCCGCAACGAACATGTACTTCATTTTAGTACTGCTAACGGGTATTGATGCTGAAGCACATGCCATAACCAAAGGTCTTGGGTTTTATGAGTTCATGGGGCTTACCAATGGTGCGTTGCTTGTGATTTCAGTTGCTAGTATTACGTACAAGGACCTTGGGGACCGGATGCTATCTTGGGGATATTCGAACGCAATCCGCTTTCTTTGGTTGATTTTACTATCGATATCCATTTTTGTCTTGGCCTGTTCCGGGTTCTTCGCGCTTCACTTTTACATACATGGAGCCTTTGATATTGTTAAACGGGTTTATGAAAGCTTATACGACCCTTACTTCGTTTCGTTGGTTTTTTACTTCAGTTTGGTAAGCGTATTGATGTTTTTTATCTCCAATCTGGAACGTCGTTCAGGTAGCATACAACGCTTGTTGTCCCAATCGATGGGTAAAATCATGAAACCTCATTTAACTCGAAAAGGCTTTATGTTCATCGATTTGAATGATGCTACCACCATCGCGGAAAGGCTAGGAAGTGAGAAATATGCCAATCTCCTTCGAGATTGTTTTCGATTACTCAACGAGTTGGTGGCCTTTACTTCTTTTGAGATCTATCAATATGTGGGTGATGAAGCCGTCATCACTTGGAACGAAGGCTCTCCAAATGCAGATATGAAGGCTTTGCACCTCTTCTTTGATTTTAAAGCCTATCTACATGAAAGGAAACAAGATTTCATTGAGGCGTATGGTTTTCAACCTAGATTCAAGTGCGCAGTGCATACCGGTCCCGTGGTTCAAAGCGAAATAGGACATGAAGTAAAACATTTGGTGTATCATGGCGATGTACTGAACACTACCGCTCGTTTGTTGTCACAGTGTCATAAGTACTATACGGATTTTATCATATCGGAAAACGCAGTCGTCAATAAAGAGACTATTACCAAAGCATTCAATTTAAAACCTATGAACTATAGTAATCTTAAGGGAAAAGAAAAAAGTGTTAACGCTTATATCGTTACCGAAAGGGACAATACAGAATATGTTTCAAAATCAAAAAAAAATCTTTTTTTAGAACCCAGAGTGACTAACAGTCACTTTTCAAAATTCAATTTTAAAGCTATGAAAACCATTAAAAACGTAGTGATGTGTGCCTTGTTGGGTATGCTCCTAATTGCCTGTGGAGGCAGGGAAGAACAAAGTGTTGACAGTCAAGTGAACAGTCCAACGGTGGCTGAAGCCTCGGAAAGTGCAGTGCAAGTTATTCGAAAATCTGACCTGGAACTTCAGACCATCAAAAATGGGACAGTAACGAGTTATCTTCCCATAACTGGGCGGGTTATTCCCAAGTACACCACCCAGCTGGTAGCAGAAGTAACTGGTCGCGTACTTCTATCCAAAAGACCATTCAAGTCTGGTTCTGCCTATAGAAAAGGAGAAGTGCTTCTTCGAATTGACAGTCAAGAATTTGCGTTAAACCTTGAATCACAGAAGAGTGCTTTCCTCAATATCCTTACCGGAATGATGCCAGACCTTAAAGCGGATTATCCGGAAAATTATCAAAATTGGTTGACTTATATCAACAACTATCAATCTGGTCTTCCGTTGCCTGTGCTTCCAAAGACGAAGTCCAACTCTGAGAAATACTTCCTTACATCCCAGCAAGTCTACAATACTTATTTCAACATTAAAGCTCAAGAAGAACGACTGAGAAAGTTTACGCTAACGGCACCGTATTCCGGTTCGTTATCTTCCGCAATGGTGGACAATGGTGGATTGGTAAGTCCTGGTCAAACTCTGGGCACTTTTATTAGTGATAAAGATTATGAAGTGGAAGCCGCTGTAACCCTTGAACTGGCAAAGCAACTCAAAATAGGACAGAACATCGAACTCTATAACAAGAGCTTGAATGAATCCTTTGCGGCCAAAATCATACGTATCAACAATATTGTTGACCCCAATACCCAGAATATTCCTGTATTCCTTCAAGTTTCCCATAAAAACTTGCGGAGTGGTATGTATCTAGAAGGCAAGGTTCGCCATAACACCTTTGAAAATGCGGTTAAAATTCCGGTAACAGCCATAAACCGGGATAATACGGTTCACTTATTAAAAGAAGGCGTAATTCGCAAGGAAGCTGTTGAAATCATGAATTCTGAAGTGACTGAAGCGGTAGTGAGCGGATTGGACGACAACACACAACTCATACTGAATTCATTCCAAAATCCTGTATCAGGTTTAAAAATTCTCGAGTAAGATGAAAAAGCTCATTACTTATCTCATTCAGAAACCCAAGATAACCGACATTTTTGTTGGATTGATTATCGTTCTGGGATTGATAACGGTCGCAAACATGCGTTCCAATTTTTTACCGCCTGAACCCGAGAGTTTTATCAATGTAAATGTGGTATACCGTGGCGCATCTCCAGAAGAACTAGAAACCGACGTGGTCAATAAAATTGAAGATAATATTGATGGCCTGAAAGGTGTGCGTCGGGTTACATCCACTTCGGAAGAAAGCTTCGCCAATGTCAAAGTGGAGATTTTAGATGATGCGAATCCTAACGAAGTGTTGCAGGACGTAACCAATGCGGTGGACCGTATTACCACCTTTCCAAAGGCGGTTGAAAGTCCAACTATTTTTAAAGAAGAAATTCTGAACTACACCATGACCATTGCCGTTACTGGGAATGAAAGTGTTCGAGAACTAAAAGATTATGCCAAAAACATAAAAGATGAATTGTTGTTCTCACCGGAACTATCTCAAATTATTCTTTCGGGCTATCCTGAAGAAGAAATCGAAGTCAGCTTTCGAGAAAGTGATTTGAGAACCTACAACATTGCCTTTGATGAAGTAAGTGCGGCCATCCAAAGGGAAAACATCAAAGCATCAGGAGGAAAACTGAAAACAGGTAGTGAAAACATTCTGTTGCGTTTGGACAATCGTTCCTACACCGCTCAAGGTTTGCGTAATATCGTGATTAAGACAACCGCCGATGGTAAAATCATAAGACTACAGGATGTTGCTGAAGTAAAAGACCGTTTTGCCGATAAACCCGACCGCATTTACATCAACGGAAAAAAAGCTGTAACCCTCAAGGTTTTTTCAAGAGCCCAAGAGGATATTTTGGAGAATGCAGAATACGTAAATGAATACCTGGCGAGGTTCAACGCAAGTCATGAAGGCATTCAAGCTGAGATTATTGAGGACAAGAGCATCTCCTTGAATGACGCCATTGGTACCCTACAAAACAATGCATGGCAAGGTATTTTGTTAGTATTGATTATACTAGGGCTATTCCTAAATCCAAGAGTTGCGTTTTGGGTTGCCTTCAAAATTCCAGTAGCGCTTTTAGGGATGTTTATTCTTTCCAATTTCTATGACCTGACCATCAATCAAGTTTCCTTATTCGGGATGATCGTGGTTCTCGGTGTCATCGTGGATGACGGGGTAGTAGTTGCCGAGAACATTTATCAGAAGTATACAGATGGCCTAAGCCCCTTGCAAGCAGCAGTAAAGGGTACCCTTGAGGTGGTACCAGCGATAATGGCATCTTTGGCGACCACCGCTTTGGCCTTTTCATTGTTCTTCTTTTTGGATGGCCAGTTAGGGGATTATTTCTCTGATATTTCCTTTGTGGTGTGCGCAACCTTGTTTATCGCCCTCATGGAAACCATTTTCATCTTACCCATTCACATTGCACGTTCCAAGGCATTGACCAAAGAGGATAAACCCTGGAAAATTACGCAAGCCACCAACAATTCGTTGTTGTGGTTTCGGGATAAAATCTATTTCAAAGGGATACGATTTTTTGTGAAGAGACCCGTTGTAGGGATTGCCTTGGTCATCGTGTTTATGATTTTGACGGTTGGCGCCATGGGCTCAGGTTTGATAAAAGGAACCTTTTTCCCAACGATTGACCAAGATGTCATTACCGCGAAATTGGAATTACCTCTTGGAACGGATGAAAACCTGACCAATCAGCGCTTGATTCAAATTGAAGAGGCCATTTGGAAAGTAAACGAAGTGTATAAGGCCAAAAGAGAGGATGGTGAAAACATCATCAATTACACGGAACGGATACTAGGACCCAATACAGATGAAGGACTGGTCAATATCTACATGATGGAAGGCGACCGAAGGGGTATCCTCAGCTTTGAAATTGCTAATGCCATACGGCAAGAAGTTGGACCTATTCCAGAAGCTACCAATCTTTCCTATGGAAGTATTGCTGTCTTCGGAAAACCTGTTTCCATTGCGCTATTGGGAACCAATTTTGAAGAGGTTCGCGAGGCTAAAAAGATGTTGCGAACCTATTTGGAACAGCGAGATGACCTTAAGGACGTAACTGATACCGACAAGCTTGGAATGCCAGAGCTTGAAATGAAACTCACTGCCAAAGCCCGATTTTTAGGATTATCCGAAGGGCAGGTATTCGATCAAATTCGGAAAGGATTTTTTGGATTGGAAGCCCAAAGTTTGCAGCGGGGAGATGAAGAGGTCAAAGTATGGCTACGTTATGATGAAACCGACCGGAAACGAATTGAGCAGTTGCAAAATGCCCGCTTTATTACGCCATCAGGCGCTTCTTACCCCATTGGGGAAATCGCCACTTTTCATGAAAAAGAGGGTGTTCGGGAAATCAACCATCAGAGTGGTATTCGTGAGGTTCGCGTTGAAGCAGATGTGGCTAGCCTAATGACTTCTGTTCCCGCCGTTCTTGGAGAAGCAGAGGCAACGGTCTTAAAAGACATCAAGCAAAAGTTTCCAAACCTACGCTACACCTTGGAAGGGGAAGCACGATTGAGCAAGGAAACCCAAGATAGCAGTCAAGGGCCCTCAACCATTGTCTTTATTTTGATAATTGCGATAGTGCTCTTCAACTACCGTTCTTTTGGTAAAACACTAGCCATTCTATCCATGTTGCCTTTCGCCTTTGTAGGCGTCGCCTGGGGGTCGTTCATTCATAATGTGCCTGTTAGCATTTTCTCCATTTTGGGAATGATTGCCCTTTGGGGAATTTTAATCAATAATGGGTTGGTCCTATTATCAACGTACAATGACCTTATCAAAACCGGTAAAGACGCAAAAGAAGCGCTGAAGGAAGCAGCAATCTCTCGTTTTCGGCCTATTGTTTTGACGACCATTACGACGGTTTTTGGATTGGCGCCTTTGCTTTTGAATAATTCCGTGAGTGCGCAATTCTTGAAGCCTACTGCTATCGCTATTGCCTACGGGTTAATATTTGGTACCGTACTCACCTTGATTTTCCTACCATCCATGTTGACGGCGATTAACTGTATCAAGGTTTTTTATCATAGGATCTTAAGACGGAGGAAACATGCCACAGCAACAAGCATTGATATCGAATTGGTAGAAGAACGTAGACTATTATCATAATCTAAAAACAGAAATGAAACTTCAATTTTATATACGGCTGTTTGTGACGTTTGCCCTCATAAACGGGTCAACCCTTTCAGCTCAAGATAAACCGCAAGAAACCTTAACGCTGGAGCAAGCCATTGCCTTGGCCCTAGAAAACAACCAAGCCCTCAAGATTGAACAAAAAAGGGTGGAAATCTCAGACGAACGCAACAGTATCGGAAATGCAGGCTTGTTGCCAACGCTTAGTCTAATTGGTGATGCAAATTATACCAACAATTCAACCGATTTGACGATACGTACCTTTCAGCCCAATCCACCTGTCGTTAGTTTTGATGAAGATGGGGTGGCTTCTACCACGCTTCAAGGTGTTGCTCAGCTGGATTATACGGTATTCGCTGGTTTTAGTGGGAGGTATCGCTACCGACTTCTCCAAAACGAAAAACAAGTGGCCAGTTTGCAGCAACGTGCAACTATAAATGAGACCGTCCTGTCCGTATCGCGACTGTTTCTTGAAATTGCCAAACTGCAACGCAGGGAGGAGCTTTTAAGGGAAACACTGGAAATCACCCAAGAACGGATTACCCGAATACAGGATAAAAAATCGTTCGGTAAAGCTACAGGATTGGACGTTTTGAATGCCGAGACCGACCTGAATCGGGACAGAACATCTTTGGACAATGTACTGTTGGCAAAGAACACCTTAAAGCGGGACTTAAATTTCTTGATTGGATACGAAGCAGAAAGAAGATACTGGGTCTCTGCGGTATACAACTCCATGCAAATTTCTTCTTTAGAAGAGGTGAAACAAGCAGTTCGAGCGAACAACCCCAATTTGTTGCTAGCCCAAGAGGGGGTAAGCATTTCAGAAAACCAAATCGGGTTGGCACGTTCAGGCTCCTTACCCCGTATTGGCGTATTTGCCAACTATGGCTATTTCTACCAAGAGAATGACGTGCAACAGTTGGCGGAAATCACCAATGTAGGGTATACTGTTGGCGGACGTATCACAATGAATCTCTTTAATGGGGGGCAAAATAAATCTGCTATCAAGGTGGCCAAATTGGAAAAAGAAAGTATTCAATTGGAGAAGGAACAACTCGAGGATAGACTGGTTACCGATGCCGTGACCCAAGTGAACCGCATTACTATCATCGAGGACCAACTGGAACGAGAACGTCTCAATTTGGATACGTTTCAGGAAGCCTACGAACGTACGGAGGAACGATTCAAAAATGGAAAAGCAACAAACCTAGATGTTCGAGATGCTCAAACGGCCTTGTTGAATGCACAAATCAGTGTTGTGGAACTTCAAGCAGATTTGATGATTGCACACATTAGTTTAAGAAACCTTATTGGAAAAATATAAACTTAATTTTATGAAAAAGAAAAAGCATATGAACATGGGTGGGCTCTTTAGTGTCGGAGGTATTGGAAGTGGGGAATCTCCAATGGAAATAGAAACTTTAATGAGTCTTTCGTCAAAAAACAAAGAGAAAGCTTTTGAAGAGCTATCTGTAATCAAGAAAGCAAAATAGGGACTGCTGTTCTGACACCCACCCAAAAAATAACCTTAACTTGATGAAGAACCGTGGCACGTGTTTTGTGCACTTAACCATTTCAGGAATAATAGAAGTAAAATTGTATTTGACTCATTAATTTTGGGGTACGTCTTCAGTATTTTACCAGGTCGAATACAGGATTACTTGTTCTCAAAAATGTGTTGGGCATCACGACATATTTAACCTGTACTTTCATTTGAAATCAAAATTAGAATAATTGGGTATTTCTAAATTGAGACAATTCATACAATGAAAAACATAGTATCTAAAGGAATAAAAGACGCTTTAAGACTGGTTTTTTTCTCAATGGTTGCGTTCAACTTATCCTGTGTAGGGGGAAAGTATACCTATCAATTTGATACTGGTAAAAAGCTGGATTTTAGCAAGGGCAAATGGATATTGAATCAGACAAAATCCAATTCTACTTTTAGATATGATAAAAAGCTTTACAATGAATCATTTGAACAATTCAAAAAAATTTTAGGAGATTCCTTGATTGATATGACCTCTCTAAGAAATACATCTTTGGTTGGTCCTGAGATAAAAATGGAGCCTTCGCAAGCGGAACTTTTGCAATTGCACCAAGATTCCAATTGTGATTATTTAATAAACTTGACGGGTACTGTTATTTCGGAAGGAGCGGGCAGTCTTTCATTCAATGACCCGAATTCAAGCTATACCACGAGTAATAGCTCTAGTGTTTCAATTCAAATTTATGATTTGAAAACAGGTATGATTATTTCGTCTTCAAGAGCTTTTGGAAAGGATACCCAAGAAAATTCTGTATTTGAGAAGGAGGGAGCACTTAGTCTTCACAGCAGAGCGGAACCTATAATGATTCAAGCCGCAGAAAGGCTTATCAACAAGTATAATAAATATAGAATCGACAAATAGGTCAGAGTTTTGCCTTGGGTAAAAACGGTTGAAATCCATTAATTTTCAGAGCTAACTGTACCAAGAACTTCTATCCAATTTGAAGTTTTGTTTAATTTTTAACTTAATCAAATTAAACAAACCTATTTATACGGTAATTTTGTAAAACATAGAAAAAGTACATTTTGTGCTACACTATGGGCGGCATTTTATTGAAATGAATTTATAAATGAAAAGTGCCACCGAATTCGAAAAGAGTAGTTTATGGGCGTTTTAAAATCAAAATATAAAATTCACATTGTGGGAGCGGGTGTAAGTGGTTTGATAGCTGCAACCGTTCTAGAGCAAAAAGGATATCACCCCATTATAATTGAATCTACCGATAGGGTCGGGGGTAGGGTTAAGACTGATGTCTTGAATCAGATTCCATTGGATCATGGATTTCAAGTATTGCTAACAGGTTATCCTATGGTCAAGAAATATCTTGATTTAAAGGAGTTACAACTTTTCTATTTTGACCCTGGCGCTTCCATTGTTACGGATAAAAAAAAGATGACCATCGGTGACCCACTGCGGAAGTTTACTTTCGTTATTCCCACCTTATTGAGCAAAATAGGCTCACTTGGTGATAAAATCAAAATAGTAAAACTTCAAAAAAAGCTTAGAAAAAAGACGATAGAGGAGATTTTTGATAGTGAAGAAACCACCACAATGGAATATTTGAAAAGCTGTGGTTTCAGCGAAGAAATGATAAAGCTATTTTTCCTGCCCTTTTTTAGCGGTATTTTCTTGGAAAACGAGTTGTCCACCTCAAGTAGGATGTTTGAGTTTATCTATAAAATGTTTGGTGAGGGATACGCAGCGATTCCAAAGGATGGTATTGGGGCAATTCCAAACCAGTTAAAGGCAAAGCTTAAGAACACGGAATTCATTTTCAATACTGAGGTTGCCCAGGTTGCAGATGGACATATTTCCCTTAAAAACGGTGAAACCATGAAAAGTGATTTGACCATTATAGCAACAGATGCCAATGCCCTTGTTTCCAACCTAAGAGGTCAAGAAATATTATGGAAGGGTTGTGACACTCTCTATTTCGAAGTTGAAAAGCAGGATTCCAGGTTCAAGGTTATTGAACTGTTCGCCAATGAAGAAGCAATTATCAATAGTGTATTCTCATTAAATGATTTGTTTGAATGGAATAACCCGAATCATATTCTTTCGGTAACTGTTGTCAAAAAGCATAAGCTAACTACTGATGACCTTATTAAAAAGGTAACGCAGGAATTGAACATGTATTTGGAATTGACCAAAGTTAAATTTCTAAGGAATTACTCCATAAAAATGGCATTACCGGATATCAGAAATGTCCAAAACATGATTAGTCCAGAGGAAACCAGATTAACTTCCAGAGTGTTTCTAGCTGGGGATACCCTTCTAAATGGTTCGCTAAATGGGGCGATGCAATCTGGTGAGTTGGCAGCTATGGGAGTGATTAACTTGTTGGAAGAAAGCCAAGATTTGGCCCAATTTACCTCTGAGTATATCTGAATTGAATCGCTGTCATAGCTACTTCGTTTTAAGTTAACTATAGCTTCTTAACATTGAGGCAATGAGATAAAACCGTTACAAGCATTTATAAGATGAATAAAAACAAAGAGCAAGAATGGTTAAAGAAGGCCCGTGAACATTGGGGTTACAAGGGAGATAAAAGGCCTCCTTTTGCAGTAGTACCCAAAAAGGGGCAACGGTCCGTATGGGACTTCCCACGTCCACCGATTATTGAAGATGTAGCCAAACATGTTACCATCGGTCATCAAGGTGTCATATTAGCCGATTCCAAAAGGGCACTTGCGGTTCTTGAAACGGCCAGTCCCCCCACATACTATATTCCTGAACAAGATGTAGACATGTCGAAAGTAGTCATAATACCGAAAAAGACTTCTTTATGCGAATGGAAAGGCAGTGCTACCTATTGGGCGTTAAATGGCGATACAGATAAGCCCGTTGCATGGTCCTACAAGAATCCATTTATAGAATTTGAAAAGTTACGAAACCATTTGGCCTTTTATCCACATTTTTTGGACTGTAGAATTGATGGGGTGCAGGTTGAACCACAACCCGGAAGATTTTATGCTGGATGGATTACCCCAGACCTGGTTGGCCCTTTTAAGGGAGAACCTGGTACGGGTCATTGGTAATACCTTTGGCGATGTATACGAGTACACAAAAAAAATCGTTCTTAGTGTATGAAAAGATTGCTTGTACTACTTCTTCTTGTATTTCTCTCTTGTAGTGACGATAAAGATAATGGCGACACTAACTCAACGGAAGAACTACTTAATGCCATTGTGAGCGCTCCCGTGGCATTTTCGTACTCTGATGTAGAAGCTCAAAACTTCTTTCAAATTCCCTCTTTGGCCTACATCAGTGGTTATTTTTACTTTGAGGAAAACCTAGCAGAGGATATCATTTTTGGTTTGGATGTTGAACTTCTTGAAGGTTTGCAGAATCCTGTCCGATTTGAAGGTGCTGATTGGATGGCCCTTGCTGGTTTTGATAGAACGGGTAGGCTATGGTTCCCAATAGGATATCCAGAGAATTTGGAAGGAACTCCAACGGGTACCGATAATTGGATTGTTCAGGATTTTGGAGTTGACCTTCGACCCAACATGTGGTATAAAATGACGATTACAGCGGACTTTGATGCATTGGAATTTGTCTCTGTTCGATTGGAAGGAGACCAAGTGGATAAAACCCTATCCATTGAAGGCAATGCATTGGAATATCCAAATTATGCACCATTCACAGAAGCCTCATTAACTGCATACACATTTGCACTCAGGGGTACAGAGTTTGCACCAGATAATCCTGAAGGTTGGGATGTTTATTTTGACGATATTGAAATGGGAATACAATTGATGTCAGGAGAATTCAAAATCATCTTTGAAGACGGATTCGAGAATCAAACGACAGTGAACAATATTCCAATCACGGACGTTCCCATAATCTTGGACCAAATCCCTGAAAATCGTTGGTATCTTGAAAATGATGATGCCAAACTTTTGATAACGGATAAGTTTGCAAGATCAGGGCAAAATTCCTTACAATGTAGTGCTGATTTAAGGGAACAATCATTGAATTAGGTTGAAAAGTCAAGGATAAAAGATTATTGTAAGAGTTGAGGAATGGCCTATTGCTATTTAATCAATATCAATAAGCTTTCCTTTGGATTCTGCGTAGGCAATGCCCCAATCGGTTATTTTTTGAATCACAGGGACAAAGCTTTCCCCAAAAGCGGTTAATGAGTATTCTACCTTGAGAGGGGGCTTGGTGCCAAATACCTTACGATTTAAAATACCATCAGTTTCCAATGCTTTCAATTGAAGGCTCAACATTTTTTCCGTGATATCTGGCATAATTTTTTTTAGTTGAGAAAACCGCATTTCCCCATTTCTCAGATACCAGATAATAACACTTTTCCATTTACCCCCAATGAAGTGTAAGGTTGCATTTGTACCGCAATGAAAAATTAACTCACCTACTTTATAAGCTTTTTGTTTTCCCTCGACAATCATTATATCTTTTTGACCTGTCAACAATGACAGCTATTGCGTAGCAAAGATATTCAAAATACATTCATACTGTAAAAAGTATAGTTTAAGATATTATGGATTTTATATCAGATTTTGTTGGCTATTTTGCCTTGGTACTTAATCTCTACTCCATGTCTGCCAAATGCGAACAGCGGTTGCGGGTTATTTCTCTTGTAGCCAATGGCATTTATATACTATACGGAATCTTAATTCATGCGACACCTATTATAGCAGGGTGTTCCATAGCGGTTCTATTGCATGCATACCGCTTACATCAAATGAAAATCAAAAGGTATGGAACAGATACGGCAGGCTAAAAAAGGCGATGCTACTCTTATTGCCATGTTAGGACGGACAACATTTAACGAGGCCTTTGGCCACTTATTTCATAGCCATGATGAATTGAAAACGTATTTGAGTGCCACATTCTCAATAGAAAAGATTGAAAACAGTCTTGAGAAAGAGAACAACGTGTATTGGATTGCTTTTGTGGACCGGCTTCCGGTAGGCTACGCGAAATTAAAACTCAGATCACCTTCAAATTTCATACGCTCAACCAACATTTCGCAACTTCAAAAAATTTATGTGCTCAAAGACTTCTTATCTTTAAAGATTGGAAGGCATTTGCAAGATCAAGTTTTTGCAACAGCGGTAAGGTCTGGGGCTAAAGATATATGGCTTTCTGTATGGCAAGGCAATCAACGCGCAATCCGTTTTTATGAGAAAAATGCTTTTAAAAATGTAGGGAATCACCAATTTACGATAGGAACCCAAACCTTTGATTTCATGATAATGTCTAAACGTTTAAACCATGGATAAACCTTGCACCTATAAAGGTCAAAGAATGAGAAAAGTCTGTTTTTTTATATTACTTCTAGCCCTAGCAATCTCTTGTCAATCTAAGAACACCACGAAGGAGAAAAGTAATTCAACCGTTTCCAACGATACTGTTCCAAACCATACACTTAATGAGGAAAATGTCATTTTTGAGGAAATAGAAGAAGAAATCGTTGAAGATGATATGGATTTTATGCCACCTATAGAGGAACAGAGCTACTATGGCATTGAAATTGGAAAACCAATAAAAGACTATGAACTCCATTCGGGAACACTAAAAACCGGTGAAGGCGAATTTCAAGTACATTATATGTTTTATAAAAAAGACACACTTGGATATGTATCAGGTGAGGATTTGATTGAAACTATTCATATTTGGGATAGGCGAGGGGCTACAAATGAAGGGGTCAGGGTAGGTACTACTTTTGGAGAAATCAAGGATTTGTTTCCTTTACCTAAGGTGCACGGTTCAGAAATGGAATCTAGGGTTCACGTCTTCCATAAAAAGCATATGTATCGCTTGGATTACTATAATTTAGAGTATGAGTTGGACCATTCAAGAATACCTGATTCGGTAAGAGTTACTGAAATCATAATCCATTAACTATATGAGAAGATTAAATGTCGTATTGATACTTGTTGGAATCTTGGTGCCGATGCTGGCAATTTCTCAAAAGGTATCTAAAAAAGATAGAGCAAAAAGTATTGTGGATGCCGTGAACAAGAAAGATGCTGCACAATATGTGGAGAATTTTAGCGAGAACGTGAAGGTTTACATGTACGAGGAAGATGGGAGCTTTGTTTTAAGGGTTGATGGTAAAGAAGCGTTGTTCAACAACCGCAAAACCCACCTTTTAAATCACCCTAATGTTAGAAATGAAATTCAACATTTAGCTGAAATTGACAACAGACTGATAATGCATGATATTGTTTGGCTTACCCCCGAACGAAAAGAAGGTAGTTCCGTTGTTGAGATTTTTACCTTTAATAGTACCGGAAAGATTGCACGTGTGGATGTCATTCAGCAAAAGAATCTTTTTAACGAAGAGTAGTAAAACCCAATTTTTCCACAGAGTCATTGAAAAAGGACGTATCTGGGCGGGACCTGTCCATTCAGTCTTAGATAGACTGTAATTTGCCCTCTATGGTGTGCTATATGGTCCGTAAGTAAAAGAAATATCTGTCGCTTTGTACGATTGAAACCAAAATAATCCAGCTCTTCATCAAATTGCGTAATGTCAAATTCTTTTATGAAGTCGATGGTTTCTTGAAATGTCTCTTTTACCACATTTATTATTTCTTCTTTGGATTTATCGGCCACTTTGTACCTTGTGTCTGTATTCCAATTTCTAGATTCTCTTCCTCCCAATAAGGACTGAGTATGCCAATCCATAGCATACCCAATATGCATCAGATTTTCGGCAAAACTCAGTGACTCGCGAGCGGGTCTATAGTCATATTTTTCCTCAGGCATGGCATTTGCAACTTCGAGAAGATATTTCTTAGAGTTTTCGAATCTTTCCAAATACTCTTTGATAACATCACTCTCCTGAGCTGTAAGAGATGCTCCAAGTAAGTAGAAAACCAAAACTATCAGAATGTGCAACGGATGTTTCATGATGAAGTAAGTTTACAGTACTAAATAACCGGAATTTCTTATCGATTTAATAGATTAATGGGTCTGATTTTGGTACTAGTACCTTATTCTTTATTTCCATGATAAACTGAAAAATCTTTTTTTAACTCGAAGATTGAAATGAATTGCAATTCTGTTTCGCAGTAGAGCTTTCTTTACAACATTTTTATCAGTTCTTCGTCGAGTATATTATTGATATTGAATGGATTTGCCAATATTGTGGTGATTATTAGAACCTATGCGAGCTTATTTATTTCCAGGACAAGGAACCCAATTTCCAGGTATGGGGAAGGAGTTGTTTGACAGTTCTTCTCTGGCCCGAACGTACTTTAAACATGCCAATGAACTTTTAGGTTTTTCAATTACTGAAGTGATGTTTGATGGATCTGCCGCAGATTTGAAACAGACAAAGTTTGCACAACCCGCTATTTTTTTGCATTCATACATCCAATCAAAAGTTCTTGGGGATAACTTTCAACCAGATATGGTGGCGGGTCATTCATTAGGAGAAATATCGGCATTGGCGGCTGTGTCATCCATTGATTTTGAATCTGCTCTAAAACTTATTAGTACTCGAGCATCTGCAATGCAATCCGTATGTAATATCAAGGATACTGGCATGATGGTAGTAGTAGGGCTACATGACGTTATCGTAAAAAACATCTGCAAACAAGTAGATGGGATTGTCGTACCAGCAAACTATAACACGCTTAATCAAGTGGTGATTTCAGGTGAAATGAAAGCATTGGAAGAGGCAGGTAAAAAATTAAAGTATGGCGCTGAACGAGTTGTTAAGTTAACAGTCAATGGAGCATTTCATTCACCTTTTATGGAGCCCGTGGTAAATGAATTTACTAAAGCTATTGAAAAAACACATTTCAAAAAACCGTTGCGTCCGGTATACCAAAATATAGCAGGACGCCCTGTGTACGATGTTTCAGATATAAAGAGGAATCTTATCAATCAACTAACCTCGCCAGTAATGTGGCGGCACACCATTCTTCATATGATAGAAGACGGTGCTACGGAATTTGTTGAAATAGGTCCAGGTAAGTTTTTAAGCGGCCTGGTAAACCAAATCAACAAAAAAATAAGAACTTGTAACACCCTAGTGTAGACTACTAATTAAATTACCCAATACTCTTAAAAAGCGATTTGACACATTTTGCTTGAGGCTTCCCGGCTTCATGCTAACTGTAGCGTAAGTATGAATAGCGTTCTTCATGACCAAGGGTGTTTTACTTCATTTCCTTTGGTAGTAAGCAACATATTAGAAGAGACCTCATTTGTGAAACAGCAAAATCTCAAGACTATTTGAATTTCAATCAAAGTGATTTAGCAAATCCAAAGCTTGATTCAAATGTCGTTTTTCATGAGAGACAATGATGTCCAAAGCGATTTCCAAGGTGTACACAATGTTCTTGTTGGCAGGAGAGGCAATTACTAATTTATCATTTAGGAAAGGATTCATTTTTCCGACCTCAGCAATGAGCGCGGTTTGGTGATTCACAAATCTTTCCACAATTCCTTGGTCAAAAACCTCCTTTTTGGGCTGCCATACGGGAAAGGTATTCATCGGTTTCTTTCGTTCTGGCTCCACAGCCTTTAAAATCATCTTTCCACAAAAAGAAACAAAAAAGCCAATCTTTCCCAGAGCAGGAGTTTTATGGGTTCCGTTTTGGATTGCTTTAAAAACTGGAAAATACGACTCATTTGTAATGATAAGGTGTTGCAAGTTTTGCGCAATGCTCCAGACTCCAGATTCTGGTCGCCAATTGAGGTCACGTTCTTCTAATTTTCCGAAATGCTCGTTCACTTTTTTGGAAACGGTACTCAACTGTGTTTTCCAATTGTTTTCTTCCATTTATTCCATATTAAGAGATTGCTACAATCACTTCCTTGTCAAGTCCATTACTCATCCAAATGAACGGTTGGCGAAGATATATCGACGAGAGCTCCACTGGGGTCCTTCAATAACATCCGTCTTTGCCCGTAAAAGGTATTTTCTGGCTTAGCCAATATCTCAAGGTTCTCCTGGCTAGCGGCTTCAAAGATTGCATCAACATCGACTACAACAAAGGTGAGGTAAAACCCTTGTGGATTATCTCGATATTGTTCGGGAACCAAATCACTGTTTCTGTCGATGATTCCAAGTTCTAGTTTCTCACCCTTTGAAACCAAATGAACAAACCAGTCACTATCGAATTGAACATCAAAATCAAACAGTTTGGTATAAAAACTCTTACTATCCGATACATTGTTGGAACAAATGTTTACAAAAAGTCTGTCTATTTTTTTCATGTTATGATTACTAATTATTTGCTATTGCGCTACTCTTTACAATACGATATCAATTCATCAAATTTATGGTAAGTCCTAAAAAACATAGGAATTAATTCACCCGTTTTTGTTCATCCTCAGAACCATATCCTCGTTCTTTTCTTTTTGAGCCTGTTCCAAAATTGTAGCGAAGGGAAAGCGAACCGATATTACCTTCCGATTGGTATATCCAATCCAAATTAGCATCATTCTCAGGAATATCTGAATCGAATTGTAGAAACGAATTTCTATCCAATATATCCCTAAAGGAAAAAGACAATTGCCATCTATCGGAAAAACGATAGGATGCTCCCAAATTCAAACCTATCGCCGCATCACTACCAGAAAGTCCTAAAATTCTTGGAGAGATATAGTTGGCTGAAAAATCAGCAGTAAGTTTTGATGAAAGTTGATATTGAAAATTACTGTTCACATTTATGTACCAGTTGTTGCGGGTTAAGGATATGCCTTCATAGATAGGAACTTCGTGTTGCCAAAGACCACTAATGGAATGGTTAGAGGTCAATTTAGGTAACAATTTCACTGGAAAGGAGAGGGTAGCACTAAACAGCTTTCTGTCCTCAATGGGCTGTGGAATCAAGGTTGTGGTGCTAAAGTCTTCCGAGAAGCTAGGTGTCCCCCAGGCGTTTGGACTTCTTTCGTCCGTGAATTGAAAGGTTAGTTGCTTCCTTTTATGCCCTAAGCTGTATGAAAATGACCTGGCCGTAACAGGTCGTATCGCTGGATTACCAGTAACAATGGTCGTCGAGTTGAAAAAGAAAAAGGCTGGTGAAAGCGTATTGAAATTAGGTCTCGTAATTCGTTCCCCATAGGAAAAAGAGGTGTTCCAGTTCTCATTTAGCCTATGTGACACTCGTAAACTTGGGAAAAACTGTCCACGGTTCAGTACAATGTCATTCTCTTCCCCCACGGTGCTTAAGTTGGAGTCGGTATACTCATACCGTAAACCTGCATTCACATCTGTTTTCTCACCAAGTTTAAAATTCAAGTCCACGTAGGCTGCCCAGATATCTTCATCCAAGTTTCTAATTTGGGATAAGGTCTCGTCCATGATAGGTTCTCCAGATGAAAAATCAAATACTGAAACATCATTGGTGAAACTTGAAATAGTGGCCTTTACTCCAAAGCCCAAAGTCGTACTTTCATCCAAAGAGGTATTAAAATCAGCCTTGGCCACATGAAATTCTACATCCGTTTCAGCTTCTGAAATGAAAGACCTGTTGCTAACCACTTCATTCTCCGTTCTGACTTCGTCATAGGTAGCATCATTTTCGTTATCATAACCCAAGTAGTCGTATTCAAATCCGAGAGTAGAGTTTTCTCCTATTTTTTGGTCAAGAAATATGCTTGTCAAAACATGGGTCCAATCGTTTATTTCAGTACTCCTCAAGTCTTCCGTGAATAATCTGTTTCCATTTTCTGTACCTACGGTTTCACTGAATGCATCCAAATCCCAAGCATTTTTACGAATTTTAAATTCACCCCCCAAAGCTGTTTTTTCGGAGAACTCGTATTCTCCTCCTAATCGCAATTGAGTCAATCCAGTAAATGCGTCGCGAGCGCTGTTTAAGTCCTCCCTAAAACGATTGCCGTCCAAGGTATACGCTCTATCGATAAAAGTGGGCTGTTCGTTGTAATCGTTGTTGTTGCTTATAGAGGTGAAGAAGCTCAACTTTTTTCCAGAGTAAAAGACATCTGCTGAAGCTCCATACTTAATATCGTCCCCGTATCCTGTATTTGCGACAACAGTACCGCTCCAACCTTGGTTAAGATTATCTTGTTTAAGAATGATATTAATGACACCAGCGGTTCCTTCTGCGTCGAAACTGGCAGGTGGGTTATTGATGAGTTCCAATTTTTCAATATTTGAAGCTGGAAGTCCGTCCAACAATTGAACCAAAGCACCACCCGACATTCTGGTGCGTTTTCCATTGATGTAAACAGCTGTTCCCTCTTTGCCCAACATTCCAATTACACCATTTACTCGGTTCACGGTCATGCCTGGAGATGTCTCAATAACGGATAGGGCAGAACCCCCAGCATTAATGGAACTGCTTTGTACATTTACCACTGTACGGTCGGGCTGTCTTTCATACAAATTTCTCCTGCCGACAAGCTCTACTTCATCCAATTGCTGAACATCTTCAGCTAATTGTATAGGTTCTTCAATTCTAATTTCGGTTCTGCCATCCAATTCGTAGATAGGGGAGTCATAATCTGAAAAACCAATGGATGTAATCCTTAGAAAAAAGGTACCGTTTTGGGTTGTTTCCAAAATGAACCTTCCCATTTCGTCACTTATGGCCCCAGTGATTAATCTAGGATCTTCGGCATTCAAAAGCAAAACATTTGTAAAGGGAAGCGGTTCTTGATTTTGGTCAACCACGGTTCCGGAGATACTGTTCTGGGCACTACTAATGGATACATAAAGTAAAAGGAGTGCCGCTACTATTCTTTTCATTTGTACTGATTTTTGTTTTGACCAAAACTAAATCTGTACTACCCCTAAAAATTCTGTAAAATGCCCAACTACTGGTTTATTGATACAAACAGATAAATCTGTTTTTCAGTTCATTATGTTTTGTGGCGTCAATTTTTAAAGATGGCCGGCTACTTTTTCAAGCACAACAATTGCCCTAGGTATTTACTGAAAATGAATACCCTAAAAACCATTGAAAATTCAATACTTCACCTAGAATTTGGAACACTAAATGTTATTGGGGCTCAATCGCTCCAATACCTTGTCCTTGTAGATTTTCCCAATGGGAATGGACTTTCGGTCAAGGGTAAGATAGGTATTTGTATAGTTGGTGATATGAGACACCCCTACCAAATAGGATTTATGGGCACGTAAAAACAGATTATTGGGCAACCTTGCTTCCATTTGACTAATGCTGACCAGTGTCACATAACTTTTCTTTTTAGTCACAATTTTGACATGGTTCTTGAGACTTTCTATGTATATGATTTCGTGAAGCTCGATTTTTACGTTTTCCCGTTCACTTTTCACAAAAATAAAAGGCTCGTTCACCAGGGAATAGCTTTCCTCGGCCTTTAGTAGGGGCTCTTCACGTTGTAAACGCCTTAGCTTGGTTACCGCCCTCATCATATTGTCCAATGATATGGGCTTTAAAAGATAATCCACTACATCCAGCTCAAAGCCTTCCAAGGCAAAATTTCTGTGTGCAGTAGTAAGAATAACCATAGGGGCATCTTTCAATGCTTTTAGGAACGAAATACCATCCATTTTGGGCATTTCCACATCAAGGAACATTACATCTATTTGTGATTTTCCCAAAAGTTCAAATGCCTTGGATGCATTTCTAGCGCTTCCCACAAGCTTGAAATCACTGAATTCTTTAAGATGGGTCTCTAGAACTTTTATGGCCAAAGGTTCATCGTCTACGATAATACATTTAAACATAGGTAAGGTCCATTTTTTGAGTTAGTTCTAGGTCAACCTTGTAAGTGTCGCCGTTATGGATTTCCAAGGCATGCGCATCGCCATAGATCAACTCCAACCTCTTTTTTACATTAGCAAGGCCAAATCCACTCTTTACCCTTACCTCGCCATTGTTTGAGGCTTCATCGTGAACTGTGTTCTCTACCGTAAAGGAGAACGTATCTTCAGTGACCTGTACATTGATTTTAATCCAGCTTCGGCTCAGGTCTTTGGACACTCCATGTTTAAAGGCATTTTCAACAAATGAAATCAATATAAGAGGTGCGATTTGGAACCCCTCATGCTTGCCCACTACATTATAATAAATTTCAAGTTCCTCTCCATAGCGCAGCTTTTCTAAGGCTATATAGTTTTCCAAGTTTTCAAGCTCTTTGTTCAAATCTATGAATCTTACGTTTGAGTCATAAAGCATGTAACTCATCATTTCAGATAATTTGATGACCACATCACCCGATTTGGAATCTCCTGTAATGACCATGGCGTAAAGATTGTTCAAGGTGTTGAACAAGAAATGCGGCTGCAATTGATGTTTAAGAAACTGTAATTCGGTTTCCAATTTTTGCATAAAAACCTCTTGGGCCTTTTTTTGTTGTCGGGTCTGCAACTGAATTAGCTTAATGGGCAATACTAAAGAAATCACAAAAAGTAAATCAATGGTTTTATAGGCAATATGAAAGGTCCAGAATTGAGTGCCGTCTATTTTATCCAGAAAAGACTCAGCAGTTACCAAATACCTACTTATATAATAAAAATCCACCGCTCGGAACAAAAGTCCACCAATAAAGGAGAGTAGTGCGACACTAATGAAAAAGGCATAATATTTTTTCTTTACGATGTATTTTGGAAAGAGGTGGTAGATAATAAAATAAGTAAAAGAGAGTTTAATGGGAAGCACACAAAGCTCAAAATACACCCAAGAGCTATAATCCCCATTTTCAAAGGCCCCTTCGTTGACAACGACATAAAAGCACAGCCATGCCAACCAATAGAACAAATGCCTGGAAACTCGTTCCAAGCTCCATTCAGTATATGTCTTAGTAATATCGAGCATGGCGAAATTTACTATACTTCTTCTGTATTGAACTAAAAAAAGTACGAAATCGGGAATCATTGGTACGAACGATTGATTTGTCGGTACAAAAATCCAGCCTTGAGATTTTACTTAAATCATTAATTATAGAAGGTTACAGAAGGCACTCACATTAGGATTCCAAGTGAAGGGTTCCTTCAAACATGAATTTCACATTTCCACCAAGCTTCACTGAGTTTTTCAAGGGGGAGACGTATATTTTTCCCCCGCGCTCGGAGGCTTGATAGGCTATTAATTTGTCTTTTTTCAACTTTTCTCCCCAATAATGTCCCAAAACAGAGTGTATGGAACCGGTAACAGGGTCCTCATTTATGCCAATCCAAGGACAGAAGGAACGAAGCGTAAAATCATACGTATCACTTTGGGAAGAACACATGACCACCACCTCTTTTAAAAGTTTTGAGCTGTTTTTCAACTTATGGAAGTCTGGACGTAACTGTCTTACGTTTTCTTCTTCTTCTAATTCAATGAACAAAGATTCTAGTTCCTCACAGAAGAAATGTGTTTGAAATGCATCGATGTTCAAGGCCTCCATCAAAGCGGAAGTGATATCAAAATCCTTTAACCCATATCTTGGATATTCAATGTAGGCTACATCCTTTTCTTTTGAAGCTTTCAAATCGATTCCTTCGATAGTCCTAAAAGTGATGTTGCTTCCATGCACTCCAAAACGATTGAACAATACATCGGCAGCAGCCAAGGTACCATGTCCACAAGCAGGGATTTCCCCCCTAACTGTAAAATAGCGAATGGAATAGTAGGCCTCAGACTTTGGTTTATGGACGAACACCGCCACCGGCATACCAAATTCCTTGGCATAACTTTCCATAGCTGTATCTGTTATTTCATAATCTAAAATGCATACAGGTGTTGGGTTACCTTCAAAAAGAACATTTGAAAAGGTAGTTACAACAAAGAAATTACCAGTGTTTTGCATTTTACTTTCTTTAGTTCGATATAAAGGTTAATCATATTGTAGTCTAGCCCTCAAATACGAGTTTGCTTAGAACGCTCAACTTACAAAACTGAGATTTTATTTTCATTTAAAGAGTTAAAACAATGACTGTATGATAGAGCAATGCATTTATAATCTTTTAGTATGAATACTTTCTGGCTTACGAGAAACACTTTAGACTGGATGGAACACAAATAACCCTTGTTCAAATCCTTCCATATCTCTAGGTTTTTGGTTATTTTGTTAGACATTTTTCAACTGACTAATTCCTACCACTATGAAACTATCTGTTTTACTTTCCCTAGTTGGGGTTTTACTATTTACCACTCCTATGTTTTCCCAAGAAAACAAATATGCAGACGCTTTAAAATCCTATGAATGGCGAGCGATTGGTCCTGCCAACATGGGAGGCAGGGTTACCGATATCGATGGTATCCCAGGTGATGCAAGTACGTTCTATGTCTCCGGCGCAGATGGAGGAATCTTCAAGACCACCAATGGAGGAGTGGATTTTACACCCATTTTTGAAGGACAACGTGCTTATTCCATTGGAGCGCTCACCATCGCACCTTCAGACCATAACGTGCTATGGGTAGGTACTGGTGAAGGTGATCCCAGAAACAGTGTGGGTTATGGATGGGGTGTATATCGTTCCGTAGATGCTGGGAAGAGTTGGACCCACCTTGGCTTGAAAGAAACGGAAAGAATAAAACGTATAGTTGTTGACCCCAACGACCCCGATATCGCTTGTGTCTGTGCATTGGGAAAGGAATGGGGAGCAAATCCTGAGAGGGGAGTGTTCAAAACTACAGATGGGGGTAAGAGTTGGGATAAAATACTATATATCGACGAAGATACAGGCTGCGCCGATATTGCTATGGATATGAGCAATCCACGGATTATGTATGCTGGTATGTGGACCTTCAGAAGAAGGCCTTGGCGATTTGATGATGGTGGAAAAGAAACAGCCATTTATCGAACGATGGACGGCGGCAAAACTTGGAAAAAAATAATGAATGGGCTGCCAGAAACCCCAATGGCCAGACCAGGAATTCATATTGCCCAGAGCCAGCCGAACATTGTCTATTTGATGACGGAATTCCAGGGAGGAGGAACGGCATTCCGGTCGGAAGATAGGGGGGATAATTGGGTCATGGTCAATGATGACCCAAATATAAACTTCAGACCTTTTTATTATAGTGATGTAAGGGTAGACCCAAACAATCCAGATATTCTCTTTTCAATTTCTGGTAGACTAAGTCGATCTGTTGACGGAGGCAAGACATGGGAACGTATTGCCACAACAGTACATGGCGACCATCAATCTCTTTGGATTGATCCTGCCAACTCCAATCGAATTTTGAATGGTAGTGACGGTGGTTATCAGATATCCCATGATGGAGGTGACAGTTGGGAAATAATCAACAATGTGGAATTATCACAATTCTATCAGATTTTCATTGACAACAAAGACCCATACAACATTTATGGAGGATTGCAGGACAATGGTACATGGGTTGGTCCAAGTAATTCCCTTTACTCTGCTGGAATATTGAAAAGGCATTGGAAAGGACTTGCCTATGGCGATGGTTACTATGCTGTGCCGATTCCTGGAAGTGAACATGAGGTTTATGCCAACCTGCAAGGAGGTGTTATCTTTCATGTGGATTCCCGTCATGGAAACGTGAGAAACATACATCCTTATCCAAAAATAATTGGTTCAGCGGGTGATGCCATCGAAGACCATAAATATCGATTTAATTGGGATGCTCCCATTCTAATTTCCCCTCATGATACCAATACGGTGTACACGGGAGGAAACGTAGTTTTCAAATCGACCGATAGGGGACATTCGTGGGAAGAAATAAGCGGAGATCTTACAACCAATGATAAGTCCAAACAAAAAACTTCAGGAGGAGAAATTTATCAAGACAATACCGCAGCTGAATTCCATTGTACCATCCTTTATATTGATGAATCACCTGTAGAAGCGGGAGTTATATGGGTTGGAACCGATGACGGTAATGTGCAACTAACAAGGGATGGGGGAGTAACATGGACAAAACTCAATGACCGAATCAAAGGGCTGCCTGATTTTGCTTGGGTCTCTAAAATTCACGCTTCCGAACACGATGCTGGTACGGCCTTCGTGACTGTAGATCAACATCGAATGGATGATTTCAGACCCTATGCCTTTATGACTACTGATTATGGACGAACTTGGTCCAAAATAAGCAATGGTCTACCCCAAGATGATTACGTAAAAGTCGTACGTCAAGACCCAATTAATCCTAATTTGTTGTATGTGGGAATGGAGCACGGCATTTTTGCTAGTTGGGATAAAGGCCAGTCTTGGACCAAAATCAATAACAACTTGCCTAATGTATCAGTACGTGATCTTAGGATTCAACCTAGAGACCGTGATTTAATTGTAGGCACACACGGAAGGGGAGCATGGGTTTTGGACGATATCCGTCCGCTCCAAGAAATGGCAGATACTAATGGAAAGTCAACCCATCTTTTTCCAGTGCGTAGAGCAACACAGTGGCATATGTTCTGGCGAATAGAAAACCTGGGGGACCGTCATTATAAGGCTAAAAACCCTGATTATGGAGCCAATATCAACTTTTATCTTGCTGATGGAGAAAAGAAAACAGCAACGGTTGAGATTGTTGATGTTTCGGGAGAAGTAATCCGAACGTTGAAAGATTCCACAGCGAAAAAAGGAATCAACCGAATTGTTTGGGATTTGGGTCATGAGGCTGCCACAAAAATGGAGAATGACCAAGGAGGCGGATTCTTTTCCGGTCCTATGTATCCTTTGGCGTCTCCTGGAACCTACACTGCCCGACTAAAAGTGAATGGAGAAGTTTTAGAAACTCCAATTGAGGTTCGTTCAGATCCTAGAATGGATCTTACCCCTCAAGATTATGAGTCCAAAACAAAAGTATTGCTTGAACTTCGAGGGCTTTTGTCGACAACAAATACAATGATTAACACTACCAATACCTACAAAACCCAATTGGTGGAATTGAAAAATAAATTGGAACATAGTCAAGGTTCTGGGATGGACAAATCCTTACTTGAAGATATTAAAAGCGCTATGGGCAATATTTCTGATTTGCAGGATGATATTCTGAAAAGGCCACCTCCATCTATGACATATCGGCAAAGACCCAGACTGCGTGAAGAAATCCGCTCGTTGATGCGTGCGGTTAACAGCGCGTTCGCGAAACCTACCCAACCTCAGATATCAAGATTGGAACAATTAAAAGGAGAGGTTAACGAAGCTACTGGTAAATTGAATGCAATAGTCAATACAAATATTAAAGGAATCAACGATAAAACGGCGAATATCCCTCAGATTTCAGTTGGGGAATAAAAGGATTTTGACAATTCATTAAGGAACAAAAAAGAGATAAGTGTGCGCACATTTTTAATTCTGATTTTGTGTATTTGTTGTATACTATTAGGTTGTAAAAATGAATACAAAAAGGAGGTTGCCATAGAAGTTAAAACCTATTCTTATGAGAGTATAAAATATCCACAAGCGAATATTGAGATTCCGGATTCTCTAAGAAATGAGTTTATTAAACGATTTTTTGTGCCTTGGGAATCAACACCAGATGCTTTGCTCTCTTCTTTGGACAGACTTCCTGGGAAAGAATTGTCCTATTTGGACAAATATCTAAAAGATGATGAATGGTACGGGGAGAACAAAAAACCCCACAAGAAGTGGCAAAGGGAACAGGTTGTTAATAATGTGGATTTTCTATCCTACCCTAATTTTCAAAAAAAAGGAATAGTAATTGCCCACACGGATTTGCGGAGAATTCCAACAAATCGCCCTGGTTTTGACACCTATTCTAAAGCGGGGGAGGGCTATCCTTTCGATTACTTTCAGGAAACAGCTTTATGGGCAAATACACCTGTATTTATAGCTCATACTTCGAAAGATAGGCAATGGGGTTATGTTATTAGCCCTTATTACAAAGGCTGGGTGTCCATGCATGATATGGCTATTGTTGATGAGGACTTTATTGAACAATGGTCTTCGAAGAGTTTTTGTCTTCCCTTGTCGGATAATGTTAATCTCAAAAATTCCGATTCCAATTATGCAATTAATGCAAAAATTGGAATGGTATTACCGTATGAGGAAGTTTCCAATACTCCTGGTAAAGTCACAGTGTATTATACCAATGCAAATGAAAACCAAAACGCTCGGATTCTAAAGGCAGAAATTAACAAGGATGCTGTTGCTTTCAGCAATTTTTTATTTAACGAAAAAACGTTAAAACAACTGGTTTCCAATTTGGTTGAAAGACCCTACGGATGGGGAGGAAATTTGGAGAATAGAGATTGTTCGTCTATGATACGCGATTTATTGGGTTCTTACAGAATTTGGTTGCCTAGGGATTCAGGAGACCAAATCGATGTTGGACATAAATATGAATTGCCTGAATCAACGGAAGAAAAAGTGAAGTTGATACAAGAAAAAGGAATACCCTTTTTGACAATCTTGAGGAAAAAAGGGCATAATATGCTGTATGTGGGTGACTCTCCGGAAGGGGAACCTTTAATTCTTCATGCCATCTGGGGCTTGAAGACTTCCTATTCAAACGACCAACTTGTCAATTACCTAAGCACATATCCTGTAGAGGGACTACATCAAGATGAGGATGGAAGTATTAGGGGTAGACATATCATAGGGGAGTCAGTAATAACTTCGGTTCATGCCGGCACAGGAAATGATGACGTTACTATTCCACTGATTGAGGAAATGTATGCCATGACCAATATCCTTGAAGATTAACGACCAGAATTAGGAATTACTTCATGGTTTAGCTTGAAAGGTAATGTTCAATCATCCTTGCACCTGATTTTTTATAGCTCTCGAATTTTAATATTCCTGAACCATGAATCAAAATACCAATTTTGAAGCGCAATTTTACCCTGTGTTGCTTTGCCAAAGTTGGGCGCATCCTTAAAATTTGAGTTGGCAATTTTGTCCCTCCATTCTCGTGATTTCAAATCTTCTTTGGCAGTTAGTTTTCCATTGAGATAGAACTCTATTTTTCCGTCGTTTTGCACGATTTTAGAGGTATTCCACTGTCCGGTAATTTTAGCTTGTGCAGGGTTGAGTTGCGGAGAAATTCCCCAAAGACATCCTGGTCTTTTTAGGGGAGTATTCGTATCCGAGTGGGCTGGTTCCAATAATTGGTACTCTGGTCCTGTTTGATAGGTGGATCTATATTCAGGAGATTCCTGAACATTGATAAAAACCCCTCCGTTTCCGCGTATGGCCATTTGCCAATCAAAAACCAGTTCGTAATTTTCATATTCCCTATCAGTGACCAAATCTCCAAAAACCTTGGTTTCGTCAGTGGCGTCGCAAAAAAGGGTCCCTTCTTTAACTTGCCATCCGGAAAATTGGGTAGAATCTGGCTTGTTGTAAAGATGCCAACCTTTCAAGGATTCACCATCAAAAAGCAATGTCCATCCTTGTTCTTTTTCAACATCCAACAATCGATTATGCACTTGGTTTTCCTTTACCCACTTCTTGGTATGCCAAATTTGGTCCTCTGATTTTTTGTCAACTCTACAGGACACAAGAAAGAAGATAAACACCAAGACATTTAAAAGGAAACTCTGTTTCATTTTTTGATATTTAGACACAGTAGTCACAATGTTACTCCAAATTCCGCCCATAATCAACCAACGACAATTGAATTTAATTTTAGAGTAATCATTTATGAAACCCATTTTTTTTGACTGGATAGGCGATTTCGTTTCACTATCCCTTATATTTAAGAACATAAATCAATGTCAAAATATAAGCACGAAGTTTTCATTTCATTGATTTAACTTAAGACTCTTTTGAAAATGAAATTTTTGACATCAGTCATTGCCCTATTGGGTTTTGCGTTTGTGACAAATGCCCAAGACAGACTAACCGGGGAAACCTTTACCACTCGTTCCGAAATTTTAGCACAAAATGGAATGGCCGCTACAAGCCAACCCTTAGCTACACAGGTTGCTTTGGACATTTTAAAAAAAGGGGGTAGTGCCATTGATGCAGCCATTGCCGCCAATGCTGTTCTGGGACTTGTAGAACCAGCGAGTTGTGGGATAGGTGGAGATGTTTTTGCGATTGTGTGGTCAGCAGAAGATGAAAAATTATATGGTTTAAATGGGAGTGGAAGGGCACCCAAATCTTTGTCTATTGATTATTTCATGGAAAAAGGAATGAAGTACGTTCCGTTTTATGGTCCATTACCCGTTTCAGTTCCAGGTTGTGTAGACGGCTGGTTTATGCTTCATGAGAAGTTCGGACGTCTTCCGATGAAAGACATTTTGCAACCTGCCATTAATTATGGAAAAGACGGATTTCCAGTTTCAGAAGTGATTGCCTATGAAATGGCTTCAAATTACGAAGGATTAAAGGACCAGCCGGGTTTTGCTGAGACCTATATGCCATCAGGTAAACCTCCTATTAAGGGAGAGGTTTTCAAAAACCCCGATTTGGCAAATACCTATGAACTCATCTCCCAGGAAGGTCGGGATGCCTTTTACAAAGGCTCTATAGCTAAGACCATTGACGGCTACATGAAAGAGCATGGCGGGTTTTTAAGTTATGAAGACCTAGCAGGTCATACCTCAAATTGGGTTGAGCCGGTCTCAGTCAATTATCGGGGATATGATGTTTGGGAACTTCCTCCAAATGGGCAGGGTACCGCGGCCCTCCAGATGTTGAACATTCTTGAAGGTTTTGATATTGCCGGTATGGGTTTTGGTAGTGCTGAATATTTGCATGTACTTACCGAAGCAAAAAAGTTGGCCTATGAAGATCGTGCCAAGTTCTATGCCGACCCTGAGTTCAATAAAATTCCTATTGAAGCATTATTGTCAGACGATTATGCCACAGAAAGAAGAAACCTAATCAATCCTGATAAAGCTGCAGACACCTATCCTGCCGGTGATATGGAAATTGAAACTGGCAATACCACTTACCTGACCGTTGCTGATAAAGAGGGTAATATTGTTTCCTTTATTCAAAGCATTTATTCTGAATTTGCATCCGGAATGGTACCTGACGGATTAGGTTTTGTTCTCCAAAACCGTGGACAAATGTTTAATGTCCAAGATAGGGAACACGCCAATGCCCTCGAGCCAGGGAAACGTCCTTTCCACACTATTATCCCTGCTTTTATTACAAAAGATGGTAAACCTTGGGTCAGTTTTGGTCTTATGGGTGGAGCGGTTCAACCTCAGGGGCATGCACAAATTGTTATGAATGTAATCGACTTTGGAATGAACCTGCAGGAAGCGGGTGATGCACCAAGAATGCGTCATAGGGGAAGTTCGCAACCCACTGGGTCTAAAATGACAAACGGGGGAACTTTGTTTCTTGAAAGTGGTTTTGATTCTGAAACCCTAAGGGAATTACGCAAAAAAGGACATCGTATTGGATTCGGTGTTGGTATGTTTGGTGGGTATCAGGCTATTGGTGTTGATTTGGAAAACAAGGTGTATTCAGGAGCATCAGAATCCAGGAAAGATGGTCAGGCTGCAGGCTACTGAATTTAGCTTCCACATTAAATCAAACTTACTATTTCAATAACATAATTAAATCATATGACTGAGAAGAAATTACCTCTAAATTTAAGATTGCTCTTATTCTCTTTTCTTGCTTTTGGAACGAGTCTGTTCTCTCAAAACTTTGAAGCTCTAAAATATCGCACGGTTGGGCCAGCTCGAGGCGGTAGAGTCACTACGGTAACAGGAGTTGCCACTATTCCGGGAACTTTTTACTTGGGGGCTTCTGGAGGTGGCGTTTGGAAATCTGAGGACTATGGAACTACTTGGAAAAATGTTTCTGATGGTTTTTTTGATACTCCATCCATAGGAGCTATTCAAGTAGCTGAAAATGACCCCAACATTGTGTACGTGGGTACAGGTTCGGATGGGTTACGAAGCAATGTCATTAGTGGTAAGGGTGTATACAAATCGATTGATGCAGGTAAAACATGGGAGCATATCGGATTGAAAAATGTCGGCCAAATAGGGGCAGTGGAAATAGACCCCACAAATAGTAATGTAGTCTGGGTAGCAGCCATTGGGAATGCCTTTAAAAGTAATCCCGAAAGAGGCGTATATAAAACCACCGATGGAGGCGAAAACTGGGAAAAGGTGCTATTCATTTCTGATAAAGTTGGGTTTGCGGATATTGAATTGTTACCGGGAAATCCCAATGTAGTGTATGCAGCGGCTTGGAAAGCGGAACGTAAGCCGTGGACCATTATCTCAGGAGGCACCAAAAAGGAGGGAGGCATATACAAATCCGTGAATGGGGGCAAGGATTGGACAAAACTCGAAAAAGGTCTCCCCAAGGACACCATCGGCAAAATCGATTTAGCTGTATCTTCAGTTAACTCCAGTATTATTTATGCTGTTGTTGAAGCTCCAGAAGGTGAACAAGGGCTGTACAAATCGGTCAATCAAGGAAAATCATTTAAACACGTTTCCGATGATATTCGTTTAGTAAATCGACCTTTTTACTATACCAATGTAGAATTGGACCCTACCAACCCCGATATTGTATATTCTAATGCCAATCCACTTATCAAATCTACTGATGGGGGAAAAACTTGGAAAGAAATGAGCGTACCCCACGGGGATAATCACGACATTTGGTTGAATCCCAATAATCCTCGGTTATTGATTCAGGCCAATGACGGGGGTGCGAATGTAAGTTTCAATGGAGGTAAAACTTGGTCCACCCAGTTTAACCAACCTACAGCCGAACTTTATCAAGTGGAAGTGGACGACCAATATCCCTATTGGCTGTATGCGGGGCAACAAGATAATTATACAACTATTGCGGTACCCAGTTTTCCACCCAGCGGGGTCCAAAACCCTGGTTCAGCTTGGGTCATTAATACCGGAGGTTGTGAAACAGGTCCTGCTGTTCCCAAACCTGGAAATCACAATATTGTCTATGCAAACTGCAAAGGGCGTTTTGGGGTATTCAACAAGTTGACAGGAGTAGAAAAGAGCTACTATGTTGGTGCAAGTAACATCTATGGACACAATCCGAAGGATTTGAAATATCGTTTTCAGCGTGTTGCACCAGTTCATGTATCGCCACACAATGCCGATGTAGTATATCATGGTTCTCAATTCTTGCACAAAACGGATTCTGATGGGTATGAATGGGAGACCATTTCGCCAGATTTAACGGCTTTTGAAGCAGATAAGCAGGTGATTTCAGGTAGTCCAATAACACGTGATATAACAGGAGAGGAGTATTACAGCACACTCTATTCCATTCGGGAATCCACCTTAAAAGAAGGACTAATTTGGACAGGTTCCAATGATGGTGTTGTTTCTGTGACGAAAGATGGTGGCAAAACTTGGGAGAACGTAACTCCAAAGAAATTACCAAAAGGGGGTAGGGTAGAATCCATAGCACCCTCATATCACGATATGGCTACTGCCTATATCGCCGTTGACAGACACTTATTGGGGGATGCCAAACCTTATCTATATAAAACAACGGATTATGGCGCCAGTTGGACACTGTTGAGTACTGACTCAAATGGTATTCCCAATGATTACACAACACGAGTCTTACGTGAAGACCCCGTTAAACCTGGTTTGTTGTATGCAGGCACGGAATACGGTGTGTATGTTTCGTTAAACGATGGAAAAACATGGCAGTCTTTTCAACAAAACCTTCCTGTTACCCCAATTACTGATATCAAGATTTTCAGGGGAGACATGATACTTAGCACAATGGGGCGTGGGTTTTGGATTTTAGACAACATCACCTCATTGCGCGACGGCGCTATTACTTCATCAGAAGAGACCCCCCACCTGTTTAAACCGGACAATACCATCCGCTACAGGTATCCTAAGGTGCGTTCAGGTGGGTCATTTCCCAAATATCCAAGAACAACAGTGTTTATTGATTATTATTTGCCCAAAGCTACTGAAGGATTGCAACTAGAGATTTTGGATGTCAATAAAAAGCCCATTGTTACCATCTTAAATGACAGTTCCTCAGTGAAGTCATCAGCAAGTGAGGAGGAGGACATGAACTTAAGTGCCACGTTTCGGTATGTCAACAAAAAGTTGGAAGCTAAAAAAGGGTTGAATCGATTTGAATGGGATTTACGTGAAAAAGGACCATGGGATAAAGATGCAAAGAAACGCTACAAAAATGGACCGATGGTTCCACCCGGGAAGTATACAGCCAGGATTACTGTGGGCGATAAAAGTATGACACAAGATTTTGAAGTTATAATGGACCCTAGAGTAGAAGCAGACGGTATTACCATGGAGTTGTTAACCAAGCAACACGAAATGCAACAAAAAGTATTGACTTTGCTATCGGAAGCACGGCAACTACAAGATAGGTTGGAAAAAGAGGTTAAAAAATTAGAGGACGATAAGAATAAAACGAATTCTGCAAGATTGGAAAAGATAAATGCTGCACTTACACAATTAAAAAATGATAAGGGGGCTTATCCCCAACAGATGTTGGTGGCTCAAATATCATATATCAATTATATGGTCAATAGTGCAGACCAGGTTATCGGCAGAGATGTATTAGATCGCTACGATGAACTGAAAACGGATTTGATGAAAATTAAAAACGCGGTTCAATAAAAAAAGAGATACTACTTACATAAATTACGATATGAAATACATCAAACTTCTTATTTCATTTGTACTCACCGCTGGAATTTTTTATGCCTTAAATACAAAACTTGGCTCCATTCCACCATTGGGTAAGTTTTTAAATCCCAGTTCTGGCATTTGGCAGAATGAAAGCGATGAATCCATAAACGGTGAAGTAACTATTCCAGGTTTAATAAGTAAGGTTACTGTTCACTATGATGAATTGATGATTCCCCATGTTTTTGCAGAAAATGAACATGACCTGTATAAAGCCCAGGGCTATTTAACCGCTAAACACCGCCTTTGGCAATTAGAGTTTCAAACTCATGCCGCAGCAGGCCGTTTATCCGAAATATTTGGTGAGGGAGCATTGGAGTATGACCGAACGGAGCGTAGACGTGGCATGGGTTACGGGGCAGAACAAGCTATTGCATATATGGAACAACATGATACAGAGACTTTGAGGTTTGTTCAAGACTATGCAGATGGGGTAAATGCATACATTAATCAGCTCAATCCAGAAGATTATCCCGTAGAATACAAACTTTTGGACTACGAACCCGAAGCTTGGTCACCTAAAAAAACGGCTCTGTTGTTGATGTACATGACCAAACTGTTGGCTGGCTATGATGATGATCTTGAATATACCAATGTGCTGAGGCTCATCGGAGAGGAGAATTTCAATTTACTTTTTCCTGATTTCTTTGATAGCACTGACCCAGTAATCCCTAAAGACACTGACTGGAGTTTTATTGACGTTCCCCAAACAGAATTACCGGAGAGCAAAGCTGTTCTTGATACCATTGTTGAAACCATTGAAAAACCAAACCCAGATAACGGCAGCAATAATTGGGCGATTTCAGGCGAAAAGTCGGTTACAGGCAATCCAATATTGGCGAATGATCCACATTTGGGACTTAAACTACCTTCCACTTGGTTTGTCATGCAATTGAGTACCCCTGAACACAATGCGTTTGGTGCCACAATTCCTGGTGCTTTGAGCGTAATTTCTGGTTTTAATCAAAACATCGCTTGGGGAGAAACCAATGCTACTAGAGATGTGATTGATTGGTACAAAATAGAACTTAATGACAATCGTTCGCAATACAAATATGATGGCCAATGGAAAGATGTTATCGTAAGGGTAGAGGATATCAGGATAAAAGGCAAAGAAAATTATAAGGATTCTGTGTTGTATACGCATCATGGCCCAGTTGTGTATGATAAAAACTTCAAATCCGATAATGAGCATGCAGGTTATGCGATGAGATGGATAGGCCATGATGGGGGCAATAATCAGAAAACGTTCATAGAACTGAACAAGGCTAAAAACTATAATGATTACATCAGTGCTCTGCAATATTGGAATGCACCAGCACAAAACTTTGTTTTTGCTTCAACGGAGGGTGATATTGCCCTATGGATACAAGGAAAATTCCCAAATAAATGGGAAGGTCAGGGTAAGTTTTTAATGGACGGAAGTAACCCAGAACACGATTGGCAGTCCTATATCCCACAGAAATTCAATGCACATACCAAAAACCCAGAACGGGGTTTTGTAAGCTCGGCCAATCAACATCCTGTGGATGAGAACTATCCTTATTACGTTTTCAACGATGGTTATGAAACGTACAGAAATCGTGTCATTAATACGTATTTTAATTCCAAGGAAAAATTTAGTGTTCAAGATTTTAAGGATTTACATAACAATACCCATAATCTTAAGGCAGAAGAACTCGTTCCATATATGTTGGAACATATGGATATTTCATCCCTATCTGAGGACGAAAAAGCAATTTATGGTGAAATTAGCTTGGAACTTTAAAAATGACATAGACGAAGTAGGACCAAGCATATGGCGACAATGGTATGGTGAATTGTACAATACCCTTTGGGATGAATTTGATGATGAGAACACTGCATTGACTTCACCATTTACCTACCAGACCATTTATTTATTAAAGAACCATGGTGACCATGAGTTCATGGATATTGTATCAACCGAGGACAAGACCGAGACGGCAAAAGACCTATTTCTTATCGCTTTTAAGGAAGCCACAAAACGGTTAAACGAGATTAAGAAGGAAGATGGAGATTATGCATGGGGTAATTACAAGGGCACCTATTTAGGCCATTTACTACAGGCCTTACCTGCTTTTTCAAGATTCGATATTCCCATAGGTGGCGATCGCAATATTGTCAATGCCACTTCAAAAAATCATGGTCCTTCATGGAGGATGATAGTAGAAATGACCACACCACCCACTGCTTTAGGAATATACCCTGGAGGACAATCAGGTAATCCTGGTAGTCAATACTATGACAATTTTACTGATCATTGGGCCGCAGGCAAATACCATAATCTGAACTTTTTACAATCCAACAAAGCAGATAGTTCAATTATAGGTACACAAACCTTAAAACCAGTAAGTAATGAATAAGAACGTTATCAACTTCTTAGCTACTATTGTGTTAGCTGCGGTATTTTCAATCTTTCTGCCTTGGTGGTCCATTATGACAGCTGCTTTGGTAACGTCGCTTTTCATACCTCTGAAAAAAGCGGCCGTGTTTTTTGTCCCTTTTTCAAGCATATTTCTATTTTGGGCTGTTTACTGTTTCGTGCTGAGCAATGCCAATGATTTTACCCTAGCAAGAAAAATATCTCAATTATTACAAATAGGGGGTAATCCATACTTATTGATTTTGATTACTGGTATAATAGGAGGATTGGCAGCGGGAATCGCCGCTATCTTCGGAAAACAGATTGTCGCATTTAATGACAAAGCTTAAGGAGGCTATGGTAGGGCACATTTTTGAGTTCTGATTTTTATCATTTTGAGAATCAAGATTATATATACTATTGATTTAAAGTGCTAAATATGAAATCTATGGAACGCGTCTTAACAACTTTAAAACATATAGGATTGTTAGTTTTTTTCTTCTTCCTTACCTGTGTACAGGCACAAGTTTCCACAGAAGAAAACATAATCTATTGGCACATAAAAGCGGTTTTCCCAGAAGCACAATTATTGGACATCAAGGCCATTGATAAAGATGGTACCTATTACGATGTAAAGGCCATACAAGACTCTCATGACATTAGCCTTTTAAGTGTCAAAGCCCTAGTAAACGGGCAAACTTTACCCATAAAAATGATTATAAGTGAAAACGATACATATTATCCTGTTAAAGCCATTGATTATGAAGGTAGAATATTGGATGTAAAGGCGATTGGTAAAAACGGGGAAGTATTTAACGTTAAAGGTGTGAGCAGAATGGGTAACTTGATAGAGGTGAGAGCCATAGACAAGGAGCAAAAGCAACACGATGTAATTTCCATCTCTCCAAACCACGGAGTGAATCATGTGAAAGGTTTAAAAATGTTTAGTGAGGATGTTGAGGCGGTTATCCATGGAGTAAAAATATTCGCCCATGTAAAATCTCTAGAACAGTATTAATGTGTTTTACAAATAATTATTAGCTCCCAATGAATTCATCAATTAAGTTTTTCTCCACATTTTTCCTATCCGCTTTCTGTATTACGTTCTTACTGATGATACCGCAAGTGGGGGTAGGGCAAATAGACTTTTCCTCACATGATTCCTTCAAATTTGAACTTCAGGAGCGTTTTTCACCAATAAATGAGGAAATTCTTCTAGACGAAATTTCAGGAATAATTGATGCTCAAAAGAAAATCGGTAAAGATGATTTATGGTTCATACGATATTGGAATGGTTCTTATCCCGCTTACCGCTGGCATCAACTTTTAATGCAAGTTAGCCGAAATCATAAAGGCCATAAAAACGGAGGGCGGGTGGCCATCATGCATCTTGCAATCTATGATGCGATGGTGGAAGTTTGGAAACATAAAAAGGCTCATTCCCAGAAAGCACCTTACCAGTACGATTCCAAAATAAAGAAACTTGGAAAGGAACAGGACTTCTCTGCTTTTATTTGTGAATGGAGCGCAGCAGCTGGGGCGGCGCATAGGGTGATAGGACATTATTTTCCAGAACAAAAAGAATTGCTAGATAGCAGTCTTACTGCTTTCAAATCTGCTCGTCTAGCCACTGGAATTCAATTTCTTTCTGATATTGAAAAGGGATTGGAAATCGGTAGAAAAATCGCCAAACAGTATATTGAATATGCCAAGAGCGATGGAACAAACCGGCGCTGGGAAGGCAGTGTGCCAAAAGCAGACAGTCTCTGGTCAGGCAATCCTGGCCCTTGGGACCCCATGAAAAGACAATGGAAACCACTCACACTCGTTCAACCCAATCAATTCAGACCAAGTCCACCTCCTACAGACTGGTCTTCAGATATGGAAGAGCTTAGGCGATTCAATGCGGAAAATCAAACAAGTGAAATAGCCTGGAAATGGAAAAGTGAGCCCATTTGGGATCGACTGATTGAACGTAAGATTTTGGAATTCGGCCTGGACCCGTTAGAAGCTGCATTTGCAAACGCCGTTTTTCACACGGCACGCTTCGATGGTATCATTGCCGCCTGGGATGGGAAATACCATTATTGGGGAATCAGACCTTTTCAGTACGATATTTCTTTTAAACCTATTTTGGTTGACACCCCAAACTTCCCCGGTTATCCTGCCGGACATACAACTGTTGCTGGGTCTATTTCCAAGGTACTATCTTTTTTGTTTCCTCAGGATGAGTCGTTGTTTTATGAACTTGCGAAAGAGTGTTCAGAATCACGCTTTGAGGGAGGTGTACATTTTCGTACCGATAATGAAGTGGGATTGCAAGTAGGCTATCAAGTGGGGCAACAGGTAATAAAGGTCTTTACTGAATAGAAAAATCGAAACAACTATTGATGATTCTGTTCTGTTAAGTAAATCAATTTGACAAGTCTTCCATTTTTTTTGAAACGATAACCTTATAGGTCGTACTTATTGGAACTTTGTTGTTTTCAATGACCAAATGTGTTCTGGTGGCTTTGGCAACTCTATGCAAATTAGCAATGTATGACTTATGTGTACGCTGGAAATTTTCCGTTAATAGGGTAGAAATATTGATTAGTGTTTCTGATATCAGGTACATTCTTGAATCCGTAAAGATTTTCAAATAGTTCCCAAAACTTTGGATATACAGAATCGTATCAAATGGAACATTAACAGGAAGACCGTCATGTTTTATTTGAAGTTCTTCACTTTTATGATGTTTTTTGGCGGGAACTAATTGAGAAGCTGAAACTCGGTTTATAGCTTTCAAAAAGCGCTCAATTTTTATGGGTTTCAATAGATAATCAACAACACCGTAATTATAACTTTCCAGGGCATATTCTGAATACGCCGTCGTTAAAATTACCTTTGGTGGTTTTACAAGGGAACTGAGAATTTCCATCCCATTAAGTTCAGGCATTTCTATGTCCAAAAAAATTAGGTCCACCTCATTCTGTTGGACGAAGTTGATAAATTCAATTGGGTTTCCGGTACTAAGCACTATAGTAAAACTGTCAATCTTGGCACAATACTCTTCTATGACTTTACGAGCTAATATTTCGTCATCTATAATACCTACCTTAATCATTTACTTTAAGCTTTAAGGGTAATGGTTAAGTTCACTAAATATGCTTTTTCCGAATCTTGAATCTCTAAAACATGGGAATTGGGATACAGGAGATTTAAACGTCGTTCCACATTTTCCAATCCCATTCCTGCTCTTTTGGATTCAGAGACTATTCTAGGTTTGGAATTATATACAGAAAATTGAAGTTTGTTTTTTTTCATGGAGGCTGAAATATCAATGGCACTCTGTTCATTTGTACTCTGGGCTCCATGTTTTATGGCATTTTCAACAAATGGAATTAACAACATTGGGGCAATCGCATAGTCCAACAAATCGCCTCCAATGACGAATTCAATGGCACAGCGATTACTGAGTCTTTTTTCTTCAAGTAGTAAATAGTTTTCTATGAACTCAAGTTCTTCTTTTAATAAAACCGTATCTTTTTTAGCACTTTCAAGTTGATATCGCATCAACTCAGAAAGCTGCATGACCACCATGGGAGTTTCCGGCGATTCTTGTCTGGAAAGGGAATAAATACTGTTCAAAGAATTGAATAAAAAGTGCGGATTTACCTGTTCCTTTAAATAATTAAGTTC
Source organism: Flagellimonas meridianipacifica (assembly GCF_003001695.1). GTDB lineage: Bacteria > Bacteroidota > Bacteroidia > Flavobacteriales > Flavobacteriaceae > Flagellimonas > Flagellimonas meridianipacifica. Next base: position 1,348,001 of record NZ_PVYX01000002.1, read on the forward strand.
TATTTCCCTGTGTAATTTTTCTCTTTCATCTGTTTCCCTTTTGGTAATGATGTTCCTTCGCAAAAGAAATGCAGCCATTCCAGTTCCTGTAGTATAAATGAGAAAGAAAAAGAATTTGGAAACCACCTCCCATCCTTTTTCATATCCCTTAACATATGAGCCTAAAAAAATGCTTCCAATGAGGAGTAGGCCATATACTGAATAGTGTCGCTTATCCAAGAAATAAGGAATGAGAACAAAATGATTCACCCAAATAATGACCATTATAATGGTAGCATAATTAATGCCATGCAGGTAAAAGGAAAGATCGGTATCAAATTTGTCTTTGACCGTCCAAATGCTTAAAATTTCAAGAAGGGTCACGAGCAAGAATGCACCAACATTGATCAGTACGGTATTCTTCAAAGACCTTTTGAACATAAAAGCATCAATTAAAATTTTATAAAGGTACTACGTCTAAATAGGAGTTCCCATAATTTCTTACGAAAGCCAGATATCAATTATGAAATCGTTTCGTCACTTAATTCCCGCTTTTGTCCTGATTAAAACTTCCGACACGAATTCTCCAATACATTTATCCAACGGCTAAATAACAAAGCCAGCTAGGTGTCAGGACTTAGCAGAATAACAACACGAAATTCCATTAAAAGAAGATATTTATGAGAACAACCCGATTGGTAGTGCTGATAATGATTTTTGCACATACCACTTTTGCACAGAAGCAAGAGATAAAAGCAAAGACCCATAATAGGGAATGGCCTTCTTTAGAAGCAAAACATTTCAAGGTAATACCCATAAAGGATTCGGAATTGCGAAGGGACTATGAATTGTATGTAAAATTGCCGGAATCGTATTCAAAAAATCCCGACAAACTCTATCCTGTCCTTTATTTCACTGATGCAATATGGCATCTTGAAATATTGTCCGCTTCCACTGAATACATGCTGGAAGATATTATCCTGGTTGGAATATCCTGGCAAAAAAATAGCAGCCAAGACCTAAAAGAAGAGGTCGGGGAACATGTGAGTCGTTTCCGGGATTATAGCATGCAGGAATCAAAAAAGCCAGAAATCCAAAACAAATACCAACTTGGTCAAGCCAATAAACATCTCGACTTCATCCGGAACAATGTTATAAAATACATTGAAGGTAATTATAGAGCTGATTCACGCAGTCGTACCTATTTCGGTTACTCATTGGGTGGTGAATTTGGTTCTTATGTGCTACTGAGCAAACCCGATACCTTTGATAATTACATCATTGGAAGTCCATCTATAAAAAATGAAGTTCCTTACCTCGCAGAACTCAACACCAAGTTGGATTCAATTTCATCAGATGAGGATAATAGTTTACATGCCAATGTTTTTCTTTCTTATGGAACCCAGGAAAGTGAAATGGTTGAGCCTATCCAAGGGTTAGTAGGAGTTCTTAAAGGTAGACGGGACAGAGGTTTATCTTTACAAAAAGAAGTTATTGAAGGTAATCATCAAACAGCTTTCCCCATGACTGCTGTACGAAGTGTAGCATGGTTAACAACAATAATGAGTCATGTTTCAAACCATTCAGATGAACTTCCTTTCTTTGATACACCACAAATCAACAAAGCTTTCCTTAACGCAACTCCCGAAGATAAAAACGATGGTATTGAAGTAGGCGAAGTAGGGATTGATGGTGGGGATAAGAAAATGATACAAGAGGTAGCAGAAGAAATCTCAGATAAAAAGCATGGTTTTTTTGATAGCTTCCTAATTTATCAAAAAGATAAATTAATTTTTGAATCCTATTACTCTCGTGGTCGTATAAATCAACCTCACCCTCAAGCGTCAGCTACTAAGGCCTATACCTCTTTAGCTCTTGGCCGGGCCATACAAATGGGATTCTTAACTATGGCAGATTTAGAAAAGCCATTGGTCAGTTTTCTTAAGGAATTGGATTCGTCAAGATTTGTTAAAGGTACTGAACTCATAACTTTGGAAAAGGCATTGACTATGAGTACCGGAATAAGTATCCCGGATGAACAATGGGAAGCCTTTAAGAAGGACCCAAGCCAGATACAAGGGCAACAGCTGGTGCAGACAATTCTTGAGCATAGTGCGCCTATCACTCCTGACACCCAAAAATTTGTATATGGTACAGGTCCCGATTTGATAATGCAGGTAATTGAAGCTGTTGTGCCAGGGTCAGCTGAAGATTTTATCAAAACAGAGCTATTGGACAAACTAGGAATTACCAACTACAAATGGCAAACAGCTCCCAGTGGTCTACCTGAGGCTGGATGGCGGACCAGTATGACCTCCCGCAATATGGTAAAGTGGGGAATGTTGACCATGAACCGCGGTAAATGGGAGGGCGAACAGCTTGTTTCAAAAGAATTTATCGATAAAGCTCTCAGTAGAATACTATTGACTGGTGACGATGACGTTTACGGTGGCGGTAAGGACGTCTCCAAGCAAGGTTATGGATTTTATTGGTGGAGCGCAGATCTAAAAGTTGGCGACAAAACCTATTTCTGCAGATCGGCACAGGGTGGAGGAGGACAGTATATTATCCTCATAGATGAACTTGACCTATTGGTAGTAGTAACTGCACATGACAATGAAAACAAGACCCTGCAGTTGATGGCCGAGCGTATTATCCCAGCTTTTTTGTAGGGATTCCAAATTGAAATCTTTTGGAGAAAATATGTTCTTTATTGAATAGGATAGTACTATTTTCAAAGAGAATGTTAAAAGATTTTAGGAATAAACAATAAAAGAGTGCTATTATTAAAAATAGTTATGCTTAAATTGTTTGAATTGGTGATTCAACAAAAAAACAGATTTTTTAGTAAATAATTAAGGTTTCAAGAATGATTACGGGAACAAACGCTTAATTTTATGCAAGTCGCTAATTCAAAACAACTTACAATGAAAAATTTAATAGTCTTTGCATTTCTTGCCATTTTTGGTGGAAGTGCCATTTATGCACAGGGAACAGTTCATGCAGCTTGCGAAGCTAGTGTTGTTGGTTATACAGAAACGAGGAATGTTTCCAATTTTTTCACTTTTGCTGATTTAAAATCAACAAACGCCCAGGTGTCAACCACACAGCTTTCGAATATTCTTGGAAGTCCATATGTAGTTGAAGCTTTTCAAAAGGGTTCACTGTTTTATGGGGAAGAACGTTTAGGCACTTTTTACGCCAGATACAACGGCTACAACAAAGAAATCGAAATCAAAAAAACGAATTCCACTGAGGAAGTAGCAAAGGCGTTGGTTAATGATAAAATGCTAAGGTTTGTTTTTAACAATCAAAATGAGATGAGGCTTGTGGCGTTTATTGATAAAAAAGGAAATAGGCTTGAAGAGTACTTAGTGACTAAAAGCGACGGAGGCAGATATCAACTCATGGAAAGACCTCTAATAACCTATAAAGAGGGAAAAAAGGCAGCTAATTCACTTATGCTCGATGTTCCAAGTAAGTTTGTACTGCGTACCGAACTTTACGTAATGGACCTTGCTACCAATATTGCAAGCCTTGTGCCTAGTAAGAAATCTAAATTGATAGATTTCTTTGATGAAAGTGAGAAAATCCAAGTGGCAGCACTCATCAAGAAAAAGTCTTTAAACATCAAATATGAAAAAGATTTGCTCCAGATTTTTGATTTTGCCAATTCTATTGATAGGGATATAGCATATAAACAATAATGCGATAGACTTTAGGATACAACAATAGGTACGTTTAACTAACGCTTAATAAATAGTAAAACTTCAAACTAAGTTCAAATCTAGCTTTTATTAAGCTGTATAAATCCTTTGAATCACTTCGCACCATGTGGTTAAGTGGTGAATGATGGCTTTAAATCAAGGTAAATGATAAATGTTGTGGTACACCTAGATTTAGAGGTTATTACCACTGCTATCGTTAGGTTGATGAGCTTCTAGCAGTTACTGTAGAGCTTATATCCCATTTTTTAATATGACTAGCAACCTAATTTTAAAACTATTCGAATAAATTTAATAGTAAGCAAATAGAAGGATTGTCGACCAAAAGCCAAAATTAGGTAATGAGGCAATTCATTTTGGTTTCTATCATTTTAGTTAGCGCGACCATACATCTTTCCGCTCAAAAAATAAATATGATATACGAGAATCAGGTAAAGTACTTACCAGATGGTTGGCACAAGTTCGTAGAAAAAGAGGTTTATTTTGATGTCGAAGTGAAAGATGGAAGTATGGTCAAAGGAATTATTGTTTGGTTTGATGGTGCCAAATATTCCGGTTCCTTGTTTGGAGACATTATTTCGGGTAACGGAACCTACACATGGCCTGATGGGAGTCGTTACGAAGGCGGTTTTCAAAATAATGCCCGACATGGAAGAGGAACGATGATAGAGACCGATGGGAGTAAATGGGGTGGAAAGTGGAAGGCCGATCAGCGAAATGGACGAGGGAAAGTCTTTGATCAGAAGGGGGCTCTAGTACAAAAAGGATATTGGGAAAATGATGAGTTCATTGGAGAAAAGAAAAGGAAAAGCTAAAATCAAGCTGCATTTCGTTTTAGCGTAATTTACTCTTATCTCACCTATTGCTAGACTCATTTGTCAATTGGAATTTTGGATTCAAATTTTTTGCAAAACCTGCAGAATTAATCTGTAGTTTTAGAAGAGTCAAAATATCCAAACACCAGTATAATGAGACAAGCAATTACGCTATTATTGGTCATCCTTTTTACTTCCTGTAATAATTCTAAGACTAACTCGGAATTCAATCTACCTGCAGATGGGTTAAAAGAACCCGTTGAGATTGTAAGGGATGAATGGGGCATTAATCATATTTATGCCAAGAACCAGCACGATTTGTTTTTTGCACAGGGTTATGCGGCAGCAGCAGACCGACTTTTTCAATTTGAAATCTGGAGAAGACAAGCAACTGGGACCGTTGCAGAAATTCTTGGAGAAAAGGAGTTAAAACGGGATATCGGTACGCGTTTGTTTAAGTTCAGAGGCGACATGATCACTGAAATGAATTATTACCATGAGGATGGCGCTGAGTTAATCACTGCATACACCAACGGCGTCAACGCCTATATAGAAACAATTCTCAAAACTCCTGAAAAACTACCGATTGAGTTTAAAATTCTGGGTATTGAACCCCAAAAGTGGACCCCTGACGTAGTAATTTCAAGACATCAGGGACTTTTGGGAAATATAGGTCAAGAATTGCAAATTGGACAGGCTGTAGCTAAGTTAAGTGCGGAAAAGGTCAAGGATTTATACTGGTTCCATCCCAAGGAACCTAATTTAACGATAGATTCCAAAATTAATACGGACTTGCTATCGGATGATATTTTAGCATTATATAATGCCTACCGAAAACCTGTGAAATTTACCAAAGATGATGTTGTCCCAAACTTTCAAAACAATAAAGTAGCGGAAACTGTAGCCTCTGCATATGAGGACAAAAACGACATGTATAGCATAGGTAGTAATAATTGGGTTATTACTGGCAATCGTATGGCAGATGGAAAAAGTTATATGGCCAATGACCCACATAGAACCATAGCTGTTCCTTCGCTACGTTATATGGCGCATTTAGTCGCACCAGGATGGAATGTTATTGGAGGGGGAGAACCTGAGATTCCGGGAATTTCAATCGGACATAATGAATATGGAGCCTGGGGACTTACTGTATTTAGAACGGATGGTGAAGATTTGTATGTCTACGATATTAATCCCAACAATCCCCATCAATACAAATACAAAGGGGAGTGGGTGGATATGACAAGCATAACTGAAAACATAAAAGTTAAAGGAAAGGAAAATCATACTGCACACTTGTTTTATACTCAACATGGACCTGTAACTCATATTGACAGCATAAATCATGTGGCTTATGCAGTACGTTGCGCATGGTTGGAACCTGGAGGGTCACCTTATTTGGCTTCTTTGCGTATGGATCAAGCAAAATCCTGGGAGGAATTTCGAGAAGCTTGTAACTATAGCCATATACCAGGGGAAAATATGATATGGGCGGATAAAGAAGGAAATATAGGTTGGCAGGCCGTTGGGATTGCTCCGATTCGTAGAAATTTCAGTGGTCTTGTTCCTGTTCCGGGTGATGGAAGCTATGAATGGGAAGGCTATTTACCCATAATTGAAAAGCCAAATGAGTACAATCCTGCCAAAGGATATCTGGCAACAGCCAACCAAAATGTCACCCCTGAAAGCTATAACCATTGGGATGCCATTGGTTACTCATGGTCCGATCCCTATCGCGGAGACAGAGTGAATGAAGTATTGGATTCAGAGAAAAAATTGACAATGGAAGATATGAAGGCCCTACAAACCGACTATCTCTCCATTCCAGCGCGCACTTTGGTTCCAATGTTGGAACAACTGGTTTTTACAGGAGTCGCTGAAGAGGCAAAAGAAAGATTGGCTAACTGGGATTATAAACTGGAAGCTAATTCAATTCCTGCAGCCATTTATGTCGCTTGGGAAAATCAAATTAAGGATTTGGCGAATGAACAGTTCATACCTAAGGAAGGAAAAGGCATTGTTCCAGGGATCCAATTGGCTCGTATCATGGAATGGCTAAAAGCTCCTGATGTGAGGTTTGGACAAAATCCTATACTCGGCAGGAACGAATTCTTAAGCAACGCTTTTTACAATGGGGTAGAAGACTTGCAAAAAAGGCTAGGAGAGGACATGAACCTCTGGCAATATGGACAAAAAGATTTCAAACATACTTATATCCAGCATGCCTTAAGCAATGCTGTAAACGACTCGATGAAATCAAGACTAAATCTTGGGCCTCTGCCTCGTGGGGGGAATGCTTATACACCAGGTTCCACTGGAAGTAACTTAAGACAAAGTAGTGGCGCTTCTTTTCGCATAATTGTGAACACTGGTGATTGGGATGCTGCTTTGGGCTCAAATGGACCTGGACAATCCGGCAATCCAGATAGCGAGTTTTATGACAATTTGTTTGAGCCCTGGGCAAATGATGAATACTTTCCCGTGTATTATTCCCGTAATAAAATTGATTCGGTTGCCGTGAAAATTACAAAACTGATTCCTGTAGAGAAACAATAAATTGATGCACATTTGTACGTCTGTTAAACTCAAAAATCAAGTATAGTTGGAAAAAATAAAAATTGGTATTATAAATGTGTCGGACCGTGCCAGTCGTGGAGAATATGAAGACTTACCTGGAAAAGAAGTAAAACGACTTCTAAACCTTTGGTTAACCAGTTTATGGGAAGCGGAGTACGCGGTTATTCCAGATGAGCAAAGTTTACTGGAAAAGGAATTGATTAACATGACCGATAATCAGAACTGTTGTCTAGTAGTTACAACAGGTGGTACAGGACCGGCCGTACGGGATGTGACCCCTGAAGCAACCATAGCCGTCTGTGAAAAACTACTACCTGGGTTTGGCGAGCAGATGCGACAGGTAAGTTTACAATATGTACCCACTGCAATTCTCTCACGTCAGACCGCTGGAATTCGTGGGAAAACTTTGATTTTGAACTTACCAGGCAAACCAAAATCCATTCGAGAATGTCTTGAAGCCGTATTTCCAGCTATTCCATATTGTATTGATTTGATTGGCGGACCTTATTTGGAATCAAATCCTGAGGAAATGAAGGTATTTAGACCTGGCCAGCGGTGAATACATAGATCAAGGACGTTACCTTGTTTTTTAAATTCATTTCTACTTGGTGGAAAACATTGTTCTTAATCTTTTTCCCCTTTCGTATAGTCAAACCAAAAAGTTACTCTTTGCAAAAGTAATTATTCAAACCTAAGATTTAACTCAAGCAAAGTTGGTATCTAGATTGTCTTTAGTATCCATCTGGATAAGTATTTCTATATCCATTTTACCACTTTTTAGGCGTTCCGGGAAAATTGTCCATCCACTTGCGTAAAATGTCCATTCATTCGAGATGAACTGAGTTGCACCTTTGTTGTGTCGATAATGACGAACAATTTAAAACTTAAAGATATGACACGTTTGAATGCGCTTAATCCGGAAGTAGCGACTGGAAAAACCAAAGAACTTTTTAATGGAATCCAATCCAAACTGGGTATGGTGCCCAACATGATGCGTACCATGGGAAACTCTTCTGCTGTATTGGAAGGCTACCTTAATTTAAGCGGAGCCCTTGGAAAAGGAAGCCTTGGCAGTAAACTGGGAGAGCTTATTGCCTTGACCGTAGCTGAGGCCAATCAATGTAACTACTGCTTATCGGCCCATTCGTTTATTGGTGAAAAATTGGTAAGGATAGACGCTGATTCCTTGGAACAAGCACGTGAAGGTAAAAACAGGGATACCAAAATTCAAGCTGCACTGGCTTTTGCACAAGTTTTGGTGGCCAAACGCGGACAGGTTTCAGATGAGGATATAGAAGCTGTTAAGGCTGCCGGGTATACCGAAGGAGAAGTAGGGGAGATTGTGGCACATGTTGCGCTTAATGTTTTTACCAACTATTTCAACAACACGGCTGATACCGTAATCGATTTTCCCGTTGTGGAAGCCGTTGCTACCATTTAAAAAATTCTTTAACTTAAAAAATAGAAAAATGAAAAATTTAAGATTTATTATGATGTTTACAGTGGCCCTTATCTTCGGAACAACCGCAGAGGCCCAGATTGATCCAGTGGACGGCAACGGTGTTGCCATAGGCGGATACGATGTAGTATCCTATTTTAAAGACGGACCAAAGCGCGGTTTCGAGGGCTTTTCTGCCAAACATAAAGAGGTTACCTATTACTTTTTTACAAAAGAGAACAGGGATGCATTCCAAGAAGCACCAGAAAAATACCTACCCCAGTTCGATGGTTACTGTGCATGGGGTGTGGGTGCCAAGCAGGCTAAGTTTCCCATCGACCCGGAGTCCTATGACATTGTAGATGGCAAACTATACCTCTTTTTTAATGCGCCCTTCCAGGGAGAGCGTTTCGAGACCATCCTTGACTGGAACAACCGTACTACCGAGTTAAAAACCGCTGCACATAAATATTGGCCAACCGTTAAGAACCAGTAATAGTGCCTTCATAAATATAAGGTAAGGGCCGACCTGTGTTTAAAGTCTGGGTCAGCCCTTTTGTTTTTAAAAAATAAAATAGAAAGACATGGCAATTGAAAAGAAATTTCCACTACCTCCCTTCAATGAAGAGACAGCAAGGGAAAAAGTACAACTGGCAGAGGACGCTTGGAACAGCCAAGACCCTGACAAGGTCTCCAAAGCCTATACTGTGGACACCGAGTGGCGCAACCGTTCACAATTCATCAATGGAAGAGAAGAGGTGGTTGCATTCCTGAGCGATAAATGGAATAAGGAAAATGACTATAAGTTGAAAAAGGAGTTATGGGCCTTTTCTGACAACAGGATAGCGGTCCGATTCGAGTATGAGTTCCGTAACGCAGAAGGTCAATGGTTCAGAGCTTATGGGAATGAGAATTGGGAATTTGATGAAAACGGCCTGATGAGAAAACGCTACGCCAGCATCAATGACTTGCCGATTGAAGAAAAAGAAAGAAGGTTATAACTATCTTAGTACTATGGATGTTTTTAATACAAATACCCTTGTGAACGAACAGACCGGGAATCTAGCTTTCAAGCTTTCCAATTTTGAGGACAATTCCCAGTTTGACCACATACAGCGTTTGAATTATTATTCCATAGTTTGGATACGAGAGGGCAGGGGCAAAGCGAAAATTGATATGGTAGAATACAATTTCGAACCAGATACCCTTTTCGCTCTGACCCCATATCAACCCTTCATGTTTATTGAGGAAGTCCCTTTGAAAGGGACTGTTTTGAATTTCCATCCCGATTTCTTCTGTATCCACAAGCATCATCAGCAAGTGGCATGCAATGGTGTACTTTTCAACAATATTTACAATTCCCCTTTTTTGAAGGTCGATGAAATGGCTAAAAGGGAGTTTGACGGACTGTTCGAACAGATGTACAACGGGATAAATACGGCTGGAATGGCCCAGTATGAGCTCTTGGTATCCTATCTAAAGATTTTTCTTATCTCAGCTTCCAGGATTAAGGCTAAGCAACAACCCGAAGTCACTGATTCGGTCGAAGAGGATGAAGGCCCTTTTGTACTCCAAAAACTTAAGAATCTTATTGAACAGTACTTTAAGTCTAAGCACTCGGCTGGGGATTACGCGGAGATGTTGAACATCAGTCCAAAGGCTTTGGCCAAAATTGCGAAGTCGCACTTTAATAAAACGATGACGAATCTCATATCGGAGCGCATTATTATAGAGGCCAAGCGTGAACTGTACCTAACGGACAAATCGGTTAAACAGATTGCTTATGAGCTGGGGTATGAGGACGAATACTATTTCAGCCGCTTCTTCAAGAACAATGTGGATATTTCGCCAAAATTTTACAGGGATACCGTGGGCTTTGCCAGAGCTAACGCATAGTTTAACATTCCTCTTAACCGGATTTCTGAAATATAGAACAACCTTTGGAATGAAACTGAAACCTCTTAATAATAGGTCACTCTACCGTTGGATTGAAGGGCGAATAAGTGTATAGTTCCCAGGCTCCTCTGTAATGACCTTCTGTACGTATCCACTTGGTGGTACGGAATTCCCAGAAAACACCTGTTTCTCCTGAAACGGCAAGTTCTTTTTCCGAATCCCTACCGTATAGTACCTTAGCTTCTCCCACTAACTGCAGCACCGTCCCCGAATTATGGTCCATGAAAAGCAGCCCAGTTTTTGGATATTGATGAATGTTCCCAAGGGTATTGAACAAATTGTTCCCAGGGTAGTCTGGAATCAAAAGTGTACCATCGGGGCTTACAGAAACGAAACCATCATTTCCTCCTCGATGCGATGTGTCTGTTCTCCCGTCTTTGTTTCGGGAAGAAACATAAAAGGTGTTACTTCTAGAAATGATATCAAGTTCATTTGGGCCAAGTACAGTACCCTCAGGCACCTCACCTAAATCGGCATCAAAGGTATTGTCAAGTATCAACTTTCCTGCTTGGATATATTTAGGACAATTACCATAGGACTCAACCACTTGCACTTTGATGACCCCATTTTCTTTAACCACGCGGCCATTGACCCTAAAACGGGTTCTGGATTCATGTTGAATAAATAGGAAGCCCACTTCGGTATTGGTTTCAATGTTTTGGAAAAAAACATCACTTTTGGGGCTTTTGATTTTTTCTGGATGTATTATCAATTCGTTACGGTTTGGCACCTTTAAGAAGCCTAATTCACCATAAAGAGCCGACGACCAAGGTTGCCCAGATGCATCGGTAGTTCCTGCAAATATTAAGGTCTGCAGTTCAATAAAGGGTACCATACCAGGAAAGATGACTGGGGTAATCATTCTTTTCAATCTATTAGCCTCCTTTTCTTTTCCAAGCTTGCGTTGAACCGCCAGTTCACCTTCATGAAATACCTCTTTTTCCATGTTGTCTTTGTCGGATTTACATTTAACTACTTAATCACTTTTAAGCATATTTTGACAATGCTTTGATTATTCAAAGTATTTCGCCAAATGGCCAATACCAGTGCAATTGTATGCATTTGTTATACTTCATCATTTTTGATACTAAACCGCTTAATATAAAGGTATTAACATTTTAAAATGTAAACAAAAAATCATTAAAGGATAATGAATTTTTAGAAACAAAAAATACATAATTGACCTAACCTTATTATATCACTAAACTAACTCGCTTTATAGGTCAAGGTAGTTTTGGGTCCATTAAACTCGAATTGTTCAAAACTCATCTTGAGTTCTTTTTATCGAAAAGGGAATCTTACTCAATTCCCGCCTTTTGTGTTAGACTTTCCGCCTTTTGTATACTTTTTTCAGTAGTAGATTAAACAATTTTGTTCTCGAAAATGGAAGCAATGGCTACTAAGCAGTTTAAAATATTATCCATAGCAATACTGACACGGTTTGTGATTGGCCTTGCTATTATATGGTTTTTTGCAGGCTTTACCCCTAAAGGAAAGTATGATTCAAAAGGTGACCTTACTATCTTTCAGATTACCCAATCCTTTGCTAACATTTTTGTTGTTGAACAAGACGGTAAGCTACTAATGATTGATTCGGGCAATCCCCACAAAGGGGAGGTTTTGGAGTCAAAGCTAATGGATATTGGAATTGACCCCTCTACCATTGATTATCTGATATTGACCCATGCGCATCCAGACCATGCAGGTAATGCACATTATTTCAAAGAAAAATTTGGAATCAGAATATTGGTCGGATTTGAAGAGGAAGAAATCATCAAAGCTAAAGGTACGGACAAGAACCTCTGTCCAAGGGGCCCATTGGGTCTATTGATAAAACAAACACACGCAAAGAGAACGTATGAGGAATTTGTTCCCGATATCCGGGTTAAGGATAGTTTTGACCTTTCGAGTATTGGCTTTAATGGTTTTGTCCAGCTCTTACCGGGACATACTCCAGGTTCCCTATATGTTGAAATGGGAGATGCAATTTTTGTTGGCGACTTAATTCGTGGACAAACTTTGAACAAGAAAAAACCAGCTTACCATCTTTTCATGTGCAATTTGGAAGAAAACCTGAAACAAATCAAAAGACTTGCTGATAAGACCCACATTAAAATGTGGTATCCAGGTCATGGCGGACCATTGTCAGCTAAAAAAGTTAGAACATTCATAGACAACAATTGAAATAACCATCATGAAAAAATCGAAAATAGGCGCACTAATCATAATTATGACCTTAGGTTCAGGACTGTACGCCCAAGACGGTAACTCGAAAGGACAGTTCTCCTTCGAAACAGCCATACAAAGCTGGTTGTCCTCGGGGTATTCTTTTAACGCCTATTACCATTTGCCCGAATCACATTGGAGCTTAGGAGTAGGAGGAGAAGGGGGCAATTTTACCTCTGACTTCAGTACCGAGGCCATTTTTGACAACGGGGATTTATTGGACGAAGTTGATTTACCATATTTAATTCGCGGAGAAGTGAGATATCACTTTAAAAAACATCAAGAAGGTCTTTATGGTAGTCTACGCTTTGGTTATGAAGAATGGGAAATCAGGATTGAAGATGAAACGGCAGATTTTGACAACGCTTTCATAACCCCTACCATAGGATATATTTGGTATCCTTGGGAACGGAGCGGTTTTTCAGTTCATCCCTACTTATCGTTCATTTTTATACTGGATGGCGACGAACCCCAACCCCTAAGCAACACCGATTTTGAACTTAACGGATTGCTTTTAAATCCAGGCATTACGCTAGGATGGAAGTTTTGAGACTTTACACGACGAAACTCTCTAGTACCGCCCTAAACAACAATAGTTCCCTTATGATAAAAAACAATGTATCAACAAAGAAAAATAAAATGAAAAAAGCTATGAAAATTACAGGAATTAGTTTGGGCACAGTATTGGCCCTATTCAGTGTCTGGCACTTAGCACAAGGCCAGTCCATTGCACCCTCTCAAAATGTATCCCCGAATTTTAAGGGGCGTTTATTGGCCATTTCCGATGCTGATATGATTGCGGGGGCGTATGCCAACGGAGAGCTAAACAAAGTCAATGGAATTGAAGATGAATTGTTGTTGGTTGATGGTTCAGGTGATTCGTCAAATCCCATGGAGCCATTGCACGTGAGCAATTCGGTTATTTCGTGGCCTGCCATTCTTGAATGGAACCCTACAAATCAACTTGCTTACGTGGCGGAAACTAGGTCGGTTCACAAGGGAGATGCTCAAAAAATGGGGAATGTTTTTACTGATTTCCCGGTTGGAAAAAAAATTACGGTAGTTGATTACACAAATGCCGCAACACCAAAAATAGTACAGGAAAAAGAAGTTGGTGAAAACATTCAAGGTGTTAGCATCAATGCGAGCGGAACTTTACTGGTATCTGGTTCTACTACAATAGGAAAAGAATTGGTAGTAATGGGATTAAAAGAAGGACTTATAGAAAGTGTACAGTACTTTACTCACGAAGACATTTCCACAAAGGACACAGGTAATGGCGGCATACGGACTATAGAATTTCATCCAACGAAAAATATCATTGCGGCAAACCTTAACAATACCCATTTGATATTTTTTAAAATTACAGACAACAATGGTACCATATCGCTTTCACAACTGGGCAAAACCATGGAGGTGGCCAAACGTTGGAGTGTGGGGAATTGGCATCCTTCCGGTAAGTATTTTATCCTTTCCGATCTCAGATGGGGGGATGGTCTGGGCCAGATTACCCATGGAAAAGGAAAATTGGTATCCATAGGATTTGATGAGGGAGGAAATCATACAATCATTGATAAAGAAAAGGTCGGCCTTAGTCCAGAAGGATTCGATATCAGTCCAGATGGCAACTACGCGGTCACCGCCAATATGAGAAGAACTTGGGCACCTAAAAAGGGGTTTTGGTTTGTACCTGCACGAAAGGAATCGTCACTGTCACTGGTGAAAATCAATCCGGATACCGGAGAGCTGACCAAAGTGGGCAAAGATTATGGCTTTGAGGGCGCACTTCCTGAGGATGCTGTGTTCGATTTGGAGAATAATACCATCGCCGTTGCTGTCTATCACGATCGTAATGAAGAATTTCCTACTGAAGGTTGGATTGACTTTTGGGAGGTAAAGGATGACGAATTGATCAAAACGGAAAAACAACTAAAAGTGGCCCGTGGAGTACACAATCTATTATTAATCAAATAAAAATTAAAATTGCTATGAAAAGTATAAGAATTAAAACTATACTAATAACCCTGGTGGTATTTGCAGGTTTTGAAATCTACAGTGTGAAGGCACAAGATGCTGACCCTCACATCGACAAAGGAAGTTTTGGCATTAGTACCAATCCAGCCTATTTTGCCCTTGGAGGGTATAGCGTACGAGGTATTTATCACCTGCCAAAACGATGGTCATTTGGTCTAAATATCGAAGCAGGATTTGAGCTGCCCGACGATTTTCGGGACCTCTTTTTCAACGACAATCAAGCTATTAATGTGGATTGGGATTACTTGGTTGCAGCAGAAGCAAGATACCGATTTAGTAAAGAGAGCTATGATGCTGGTTTTTATGTAAATGGAAGTGTGGGCTTTGAAGGCTGGACAGTCAATGAAATTGCTTCGGACGCAGACACTTCTTTCGATAATTGGTTCTCATCATTTGGAGTTGGCTATACCTGGTATCCGTTCAAAAAGAAAAACTTTAATGTTGGGTTGAATTATAACATCATCTTTATTTTAAACAATACGGACGACCAACAAGTAGGCGATACAACTTTTAATATAGAAAGTGTAATACCTCCCACCCTCATTCCGTCCAATATCCTAATTGGTTGGAGATTTTAAAAAACTGAAGTATGTCAAAAACAAAAAGAATCACACATATCCCAAAGTTTATAGATCTGTGCAAACTAGCAGGAGTTGAACCACAACACCCGCTAATCGGTATAATACGTTTGGAGAACATTCCTGCCCATGCCAAGGAAATGGGCATGCTTTCCTTGGGTTTTTATAGTATTAGTTTAAAAAAGAAATTGAAGGGATATATCGAATACGGCAGGAAAACCTATGATTTTCAAGAAGGTGTGTTAGGATTTGTTGGCCCCAACCAGGCGATATCCTTTGATCAATGTGATGCTAAAGAATCTGAAGGTTGGGAATTGTATTTCGACCCTGAATTATTAGCAAACTCAAAACTGGCGGATGAGATAAATGATTACGGTTTCTTCAATTATGAGACTCATGAGGCCCTGCATGCCTCCAAGAAGGAAGAGGAGCAGATGGAACAGATTTTCCAGAATATCTTTGATGAGTACGTCCTGCCCATAGACCAGTTTAGTAAAGAGGTTATTTTGTCGAACATTGAATTGTTGTTGACCTATAGTAAAAGGTTTTACAAAAGACAGTTCATTACCCGAAATGATGCAGATTCTTCAGTTGTTGCTACTTTTGAGAAAGAACTGAAATCCTTTTTTTCGCAAAGCGACCTACAAGAAGTAGGCATTCCTGAAGTCAGTTATTTCTCCAATAAACTCAATCTTTCATCAAAATATTTAAGTGATATGTTAAAAGACCTTACGGGAAAGACCACTAAAGAACATATTCAGTTTCAATTGATAGAAAAGGCAAAACACCTACTACTGGGAAGTGATAAGTCAATATCAGAGATTGCCTATCAGTTGGGATTTGAATACCCCCAATACTTTAGCAGGTTTTTTAGGGAAAAAACAGGTGAAAGCCCTAAAAACTTTAGAAAAAAGGTATAAATGTAAATCCTTTTGGTACAGGAATTTCTCAACGCTCTGCACCTATCAATAAGAAAGCAATGGGTATGGCGCCTTTTTTTTACGCTTACTACAGTACCAAAATATTCTAAAACGTACAAACTGTACCAAAACAAGAATGATATTGTGTTTTAACGTCTTCATTTATCTTAAAATATCCTTCCTAAAGGTACGAGTTGTCAACTATTCGTCAATGGTCGTTTGATTGGCTAAAAAGTCTATTCGTATGATCTTCATCATTTCATATTCTGTTTTCTGAGGGTAATTTCGACCTGTAATTCGCAAACCCGGGAAGTTTACACTATTCTTTTGACTCCTCTAAACGAGTATTACCTAGACTCAAAACAGTATTTTGACTTTCCCTACAATTTGCAGGTAAATTGAATCGGCATGAAATACAACACCATTGTTATCGGCGGTGGGCTAGCAGGATTGACTACAGCAGCTACCCTCTCAAAATTTGGAAAGAAAGTCCTACTGTTGGAACAGCACTACAAACCCGGTGGTTGTGCAACAACTTTTAAACGAGGCGATTTTATTGTCGAGGTAGGCCTGCATGAAATGAGTGGTCTGGCAGAGGGAAGCAACTTAAGCAATATCTTCAAAATGCTTGAGGTGGACAAGAACGTTGAATTTCTGCAAGTCCCTGAGTTTTATGGTGTACTATCCGATAAGGAAGATTTTGTTCTTCCCCATGGTTACGGGGCTGCAACTAAGGCGCTGGTGGACAAGTATCCAAACGAAAAAAAGGCTATAAAGAAGTTTATGAAACTTATTGCTGGGATTCGCAAGGAGTCCATGAACCTACCACGGTCTCCTTTCATGCGAAAGTTAATCTATCCCTTAATGCCCTTGCTTTCTCCAAACTTGGTAACAGCAACCCGGGAGACTATCGGTTCCTGGCTAGATAAAAACATAAAAAGTGAAGAACTAAAATTGGATATGACCGCCCATGTTGGTTACTGGGGTGATGATCCTTATAATTTAGCCTTGCTTTACTTTGGGCTACCTCTTGCAGGTTTCATAGAATGTGGTGGACACTTTGTAAAAGGTGGCTCACAAGAATTGTCCAATAGTCTAGCGGCCTTTATTGAAAAACAAGGGGGCACCGTGCTATTAGGAAAAACTGCAGAAAAGATTGTAACCGAGAATGGCAAGGCAACTGGAGTTACTTTTCGCGATGTATTTGACAAAGAAGCACCTTCAGTCACCATAAGCTGTGACAACGTAGTGGCCAATGCGGCTATCCCTACTGTGCCTGATTTGTTGGACGAGCCCTATGCCAGTGAGCTTAAGAAAAAAATAGGTTCATATACCAACTCTACTTCGCTCTTGTGCATGTATCTAGGCTTTAACCAAAAGGTAGATAAGTTTGGGGTTAAGTATTATTCGAACTTTATCAAAGGTGATGACGTTAAGCGATTAAGAGATGTTCACCCTAACCAATTGGGGGATTGGAAAAAGCGTAGCTTCATCTTTGTGGATTACAAGAAAGTCGATGCAGGACTAGCACCTCCTGATAAGGCTGCTGGGGTGATATGTGCGATTGACCATCTCAGGTCTTGGGAAGGGCTAAGTGAACAAGATTACAAGGCTAAAAAGGAAGAAGTGGCAGAAACCTTGTTGCAACGTTTAGATGATAAGTTCCCGGGTATTCGAGAAAGTATTGAATATTATGAGGTCTCAACTCCTAAAACTATCAAACGCTATACCCTTAATCCCAGCGGGGCGGTTTACGGTTTTGCCCAAACCCTTCAAATGACAGGAGGTAAGCGATTCAGAAATAATATCCTGATACCCAACCTGTATTTTGCATCAGCCTGGGCCTTTCCAGGAGGTGGTTTTGAGGGAAGCATAACAGCAGGATTCTTAGCTGCCTTACAGATGACCAAAGACAAGATATGGTCTGATGTTGATGCGGAAAAATACGTTGACCATCGTGTAGTTAAGTTCAAATCATCTAAATTAGTAGATGACAATACCATTGAATTAAACTTCGAAAAACCGGCTGGGTTTAAGAATGAAAATGGCGAATACACCATACTCAAACTTAAGGACCCTAAGGTCATGGAGTTGGATTTGCCCTATCGCTGGCTTCCTTTGACTTCAAATGGTGAAGATGAACAGCTTAGATTTCAAATGATGAATGATGGTAGCAGCTTTGCTAGAAGTTGTGAGCAGATGGAAGTAGGGGATGAGGCAATTGTTTTTGGTCCGATGGTCTAATTTTAGCCTGGTCAAAACACCAATCTCCATGAGGCTCATCATTCTCTCTGAAGGCATAGTTCGCCAACCGGCTATTGGGGAAGTATCTTGTTTTTTGGATAGTCCTTGGGGGCTTTGCTCTTCCCAAATCATATTTTACTCTGACGGAATTATAATTTCAACAGCTTTTTTATAAGATGAAACCTTACTTCGCGGCATAATTCTAAATTAAATGATATGCTTAAGAAGTATCCTGTTCTTAAATGGAGTTTAATCAGCTTGGCTTCATTATTAGTATTGCTGTTTGGTTTTGGTGTGTGGTTTATGAGTCTCATTCCCAAAAAAGAAGAGCAAATAGACCATACCAAAGTTGAACCTAGCGAATTACCTTACCTTACCCAGAATGTACCCAACCATAGAGGAAGGATACTGGCTGTAGTGACTAGTGCTAAAACCATGGGAACCAGTGGTAAAATCACCGGTTATGAGCTTACAGAACTATCACGCGCTTATTATGTATTTCAGGCCAATGGTTTTGAGGTGGACATTGCAAGTCCACAAGGCGGCGAGCCTAAAGTGATTATTGATGATGAAGATATGGGTGAATTTGATTTTGCCTTTTTGAACGATAGCGTTGCACAAAACAAGACCAAGAACACCATACCGGTGGAAGATATTTTCCCATCAGATTATCAAGCAGTATTCTTTGTTGGAGGTAAGGGTGCCATGTTCGATTTTCCTGAAAATAAAGCCATACAGACCATAATTCGGGAACTATACCAATCCAATAAAGTGGTTGGGGCGGTTTGCCACGGTCCAGCAGCCCTAGTCAACGTTACTTTGGATAATGGCCAGCATTTACTGGAAAACAAAACTGTAAGTGGGTTCACCAACAAGGAAGAATTGTTGTTGATCCCTGAGGCCAAAACCATTTTCCCCTTTCTGTTACAAGACAAATTGGAGGCACAAGGTGCTCAGTTTAATGAAGGTGCGATGTACTTGGAACAGATAAGCCATGAGAAAAATTTAGTGACGGGGCAAAATCCTTGGTCTACCTGGAAATTGGCGGAGACAATGGTCCAAGAGATGGGTTATACCCCAAAATATAGGGCGTTGACTCCCGAAGAAAATGCTGTTGAAGTTTTAGTGACTTATGAAACTTCTGGTTCTCGAAAGGCAAAGGCCTTAATAGAACAAATGTATACGGAAGAGAAGGTTGAAATAGAACGCGTTCTCATTGCCAAACACAGTTTAATCGCAGCTATGCAAGGTAACATTGGTAGGTTCTTTGGCTTGGTAGGCTTAACCTCTTATACTAAAAAAATAGCTCAAAAAGGATGATTCCAAAACAAAACTCTCATAACGAAAGGCGCATGAACTCTTAAGAGTCCTGCGTCTTTGTGTGTTAAATATTTCTATTTTCGTCAAAACGTTGACTTTTGAAGGTATCGGATGTTGTATTGATTCTTCTTAGTAGTGCTGGGCTGTTGCATGGAATGCTCTGTGCATTTTATCTCATCTTCTTCAAAAAAAGAAAAAGCCTTTCCAATCTTCTTTTAGGGTTGATTTTGATTTTTATGGCATTCAGGATAGGAAAGTCAGTGCTACTAAACTTTGGGCAGGGGTTGGAGCCCGTTTTTATATTTATTGGACTTACTTTTCTCTTGTTAATTGGACCTCTAATTCGCTGGTATGTGCTTTGCATGACCAGCCCTAATTTTAGATTGCTCAAAATAAATCTGTTGGAATTGGCTCCATTTGGGCTGATTTTTGGGGCCAGTCTTTTTGTAACCCGCGGATGGTATGAGAATAGCGAATGGGTTATTGTAATCTTTTCGAGCGGACTGATTTTTATATATCTCCATTTGGCTTTTTATATTGGCTTGGCTTGGCGTGAATATCGGTTAGCACGAAAGAGACATCCCAAGGAACATTGGACAAAGTCCCAAAAAGCGGTTTTTCATTGGTTACATCTGTTGCTAATAGGCTTTATATTGATTTGGGGCATTTATGTACTGAATATTTTGGATGATGCCGTACCCTACGTCATTGGCCCTTTATTGTATTCTGTGGTTGTTTACTTTTTAAGCTATAAAGCGTTTGAACTTCGAGCCACCGATGTAGATGGCATGGTTTTCAAGGAAAACAGCAATCAATTGCTTTTCACATTTGTAGATAAACTTGTAGTTGGCGATAAGCTATACTTAGAACCCGACCTTTCCTTGTCTAAACTCAGTGAACTATTGGGGAAGAGCTCACAACAGATATCCTCAGCGGTTAACGAATATGGTAAGCGCAATTTTAATGACTACATCAATTATTACCGTATTCAAGATTCCAAAAAAAAGCTTTTGGATGCTACAAATGATAAGTACACCATTTCATCTGTTGCCTTTGATGTCGGTTTTAGCAGTCTATCTTCTTTCAATGGGGCTTTTAAGAAATTTGAGGGTACGACACCATCTTCCTTCAGAAAACGGGGAAGTTTGACTTAAATCTTAACTATTGTTTTTAGGATAAATGCATTTTCTTATCTCTTACCGATTTATTTTCTTTTTTGAAATTTTGGGTCCTGGGCAAGATTTCTTTTTCTATACTGGTCAAGCTTCACTCTTTTTCTCCAATTTGTGTAGGAGGCGTCTTTGTTTGACTTTGTGAATTCCAAAAACCCTTTCAGTGTTTCAAAAAACGTCGATGGATCATCTTCATAGGGAATATGGCCAGCACCTTTTACCAACATACTTTTGGCATTGGGGAATTGGGCCTTCATCAGTTCATGTTTTTCTGAAGAATAGGCCAAATCCCATTCGCCATCAATAATAAGGGTGGGAATAGGGCAATCTGCAAATGCATCCTTGAGATCATAATTGAAGTAATCATTAAGCATGCTGGTATAATAATTTTTATCGTGGACAAATTCATACCTAGCATACATGGCCATATCCGTTACAGTCCACTTTCTTAGATGTCTTCGTTTCCAATCGCCATTCATAAAAGCATTGAACAACATTTTTTTTTGCAAATTCGGATTTACCGTTTCAGAATGTATTGGGAATACCCTTTTACCATTAAGGGAATACACTTCTTCAATTCTATTGCGTTCTTCTTGAGATTGATAGTCATACTGTCTTGACCCCAATCCAATATCAATTGACATCGGTAGCGCTGAACTTACCAAAACCATTCCCAACAAGCTCTCTGGATACTTTAGGGAATAAATCTGAGTTATTGCTCCGCCAAAAGATAATCCTAGAACAACCCATTTTTGTATACCTAGTTTCACTCTAAGCTTTTCCAAATCGTCTACCGCTTGTATTATGCTGTATTCCTCTTCTTCTGGTGTTCTTTCTGATAATCCTACTCCTCTAAGATCATAGTAAATCACCCTTGAAAACTTTGATGCCTTTAAAAAATGCGGATGGAAGTAATGGAGACTGGTACCAGGGCCTCCGCCTACCAAAACCAGAGGGATGCCTTCTCCTATTTCTTCAATCCATAGATTCACATTGCCAACCAGTTCAAACCTTCCGGTTATACCCAGAATTTCCTCGTATCGCTTTACTACGGGTATCGGAAGATCATTTTCATACACCATGCTATTTCTATCAAAGATGGTTTCTTCCTTTAAATTACCCTTTTTATCCAACGACTGTAAGTAACGCTCCATTAGGGGTATACTATTATTCCTTTTAAGAACGGTACTATTGTTATCAAAATCAAAAATGGTTTCTTGAGCATGTAGTTTATCGAGCGCAATAGAAAGGGCAATAAACCCTATAAAAAAAAGAAGTATTCGGATGTTTTTCATGTGGATAAGTTTAGGCTCCAAATTATGCGTAGTGGACCTTTTTAACCTATGGATTCATGAATTGGAAAACGATTTATCAGATTTATTGGAAAAGCAATAAGTACCAATCATGCTTAAGTGTTTTATAACAAATCCACGAGGAAGCTGATAACAATTAGGGCAAATGAATTAATCCAGAAAAGTAGGCTTAGTCGTACTGTGCCCTATATTCAGAAGGGGTCAAATTCGTCATGGCCTTAAATGCAACATTAAATGAAGAAAGATTGTTGAATCCGACATCTAAGGCAACACTGATTATTTTAGTTTTTTTACCTCGTGTCTTCAACAAGGATTTAGCTTCTTCTATCCGATAGTCGTTAACATAACTGGCAAAATTCTGGTCAGCATATTTGTTTATGATTTCCGACACATTGCGTGAAGATATACCAATAGCTTCTGCAACAGATGTTACGGTTAATCCCGGATTTAGATATAATTGCCTTTCCTTCATTACATCTTCAATTTTTTCAAAATATGCTTTTGCCTTTTCTGGAGTTAGTGAAGAAGTGCTATACTTTGGCGTCAAACTAAGATTAAAGGTTTTTTTTGAGTTTATTCCCAGATATGCCAACAAGACTATAAAAAAGGAATAGGCCACAGGACCTGCTGAGTATATTGGGAGAATGCCGACAAAGATAAATGTGTAGGTCATCCAGATTAATCCCAAGGTAAAAATCAGTCGAACATACCACAGCTTCAACTCTTTCTGTACATGATTCATTTTCTTTAGATACAAGTAAATACTCAATCCAAGATAGGTGTAAGACTGAAACAGAATAAAGATGTAACTAGCTTTCCAAAAAACACTATCATCTGAGTTTGGAATCACTTGTCCAAATAAGACATACGATAGCGAGGGTATGAAATGCAACAAATAGGACCTTTTAAAAGACTGGTTTTGATATAGCAAATGATAGCCATATAAATACAAAAGTGGGCCAACAGCTAAATTTGCTGCTAGTCCTAAATTTTTTACGAATAGAGGTAACTCAACAAAATTGTAAAGAACGGATTTCGTGATGCGAAGCGCGAAAACAATCAAAAGTAAACCCAGAATACGGTTTGACAGCTTTTTATTTCTCAAAAAGAGTATTCCAAAAAAAAAGCTCAATCCCAAACCAAAACCACTAATGATTGATACAAGTATTGCGTCTAGCATGTTAAATATGGTTATATATAGCTGAATAACAATTGATTCACCCTTATTTCAAATGTAAAAAGATAATGTAGAAAAGAGAAGTTATGTATTACTTATTCAGTAGTAGGATTTTTAAGATATCGGGCAGCATGGCAGCGAGTACTGTTTAAGTAACTATATGTTCTTTGTTTTTCAGTACGAATCAAAAGAGGTCGGAATTCGGTTTGTCTCACTTTCCCCGTCCCAACCCCAGGAAAGTATCCACCATCGGTTATCTTTAAAATGGAGTTGCAAGCTGTTAATGCCCCTACGGATAATCGGCCCGTTTTTATCATGTCGAACTTGATAAGTACTCCATACTTGGGCAATGTTTCCAAAAATTCTAACTTCACGATTGATTTCTTCTTCAAAAAATCCAGATTCCCTAATGTTTCCCATTTCGCTATAAAACTCATTTAAGGTCAAAACTTTTCTTGATGGTTTCCCCTTGATTGAAGTGTTCTTGAAAATTATGGCATTCGGAGCATATAAGCTTTTCATTTTTTCCAGTTGGCGAGAGGTTCCTGCTTCACCTGAAATACCGTTGTATGCTATGGTTATTATTCCAGAAAGTGTTGCAACATCTTCCAAAGGAAAATACACTTCATTTTTATCTTGTTGAGCCATCGTAATTATACTTGAAAACAATACGAATGCTGATGTTAAATAACTTCTCATTTTATTGGGTTTTGGAAATGTACTACCTTCTTAAGTCCTGTGTTCTATAGTGATTTTCTAAGGGTTGGCTTTCAAAAAATCAAATATGGTTTTGAAAATCAATTGAAATTGTTCCTCGCTAAAACCGAGATGAGTACCTCCCTCCAGGATCAACAATTGGTTTTTAGCACCTACGGTTTCAAGTTTTTCATGAAGCAATAGAGCTTGGTCGTATGGGGTCAACGTATCTAGGTCTCCTTGAATGGTCAGGATGGGAGGGGCATTTTCAGTAACATAATTGATCGGGGAATATTTTTTTGAGATTTCAGGTATTTTTTCTTTGTCTTGTACCCAGTTCAACACAAAATTTTGATTGGGAAGTTGGGAACTCAAATAGGCTTCTATTTTTTGGATATCTGTAATACCATACCAATTAACAATTGCCTGAATCCTGATTTTATCACCTACATAGGCAGGATGGCTTTCCGGGACGCTATTGACCAAACCAGCAAGCATTGCCAAATGACCACCGGACGAAGCCCCTGAAACAACAATCTTATTGGTATCCAATCTATATTCTTCAGCATTTTCGCTAATCCATTTCATAACTGAAAGAACATCTTCCGCGGCATCTGGCGCTGTTCCTAAACCTCGTCTATGTTCAACATTGACCACATTCCATCCTCGCTCTAAAAAATGGAAAAAGAACCATGCGTCGGTTTCCTTATTGCCAAATCGCCAACCACCACCATGAATCCATACCAAGGTTGGCTTTTTGTTTTTACTTCGCGCAAACCAGTTGGGTTCCCCTATGTGGCTCCCATAGGTATAAATGTCAACACGCTGGGCTGGGTCATCACCATAAGACACATCCATTTCCATATTGTAGTTGTGCGCCCAAAATTTAGTGGACTTCACCTCATTTTGCACTGAAGAAATAACCTGTTCATCGTTTTTTAAATGCTTGCAGGCAGTTTGCGTTAAACCCAAGGTGGTTAAAAGGATGATAATTCTGACTTTCATACATACTTTTTTGCTTAGCACAAAGGAAAAAGTATAACGGATATTAGTGATTGTCAATATGGATTATAAATGGTCATTTCGCATTAATAGACCTAAAATCATTTGGAGTAAGTCCGGTTTGTTTTTTAAAAAATCGAACAAAATTTGAATTATCAGAAAACCCCAGCTCATAAGCGATTTCAGAAATGTTTTTGTCTGAGTACAACAAATCCCGTTTGATTTCTGTTAGTAATCGCTCTCGGATAATCACCGAGGTTGATTTTCCTGATGTTTTGTTTATGGCCTTATTAAGTTGGCTACGACTGACTTTGAGCAAATTAGAATAGTCTTCAACCCTTTGGGTATTCCTTATGTTTTCCTCCAAGGATTTTCTAAATCGTAAGGAAATGTTATCCTGATAAAGCTCCGATGATAGATTATAGGATTTGATATACTTTCGATTGATGCTTATTAGCATGTTATACAACAGTGACCGTAGGTAATGGTGACTGTCGTCCTGAAGATTATCCAATTCCCTGCCAATTCTCCTACAACTTTCGACATGTTCAGATAAAAAACCTTCACTACAGCGTAGAACCGCTGGTTGGCTCACTTGGAAGAACTGAAATCGATGTACAAAAAGATCATCATTAAAAAATGTCTCCGTAAACTCATTCTCGAATATT
This sequence comes from Flagellimonas meridianipacifica, assembly GCF_003001695.1. Classification (GTDB taxonomy): domain Bacteria; phylum Bacteroidota; class Bacteroidia; order Flavobacteriales; family Flavobacteriaceae; genus Flagellimonas; species Flagellimonas meridianipacifica. Next base: position 1,373,841 of record NZ_PVYX01000002.1, read on the forward strand.
AACAGATATCCAGAGAAATCAGGTGTAAGGGCAACCCATTCCCTTACTTGGTTAGCGCGTAAAAATATAAAGCATCCTCTGTCAAGGCTAAGAGATTCATTGTCAATGGAGATTTTGGCCTGTCCGCTATTTTGAATGAAAATGCCATGAAAATCATAGCAGAATGGGTATCCCGTAATTACCTTCCGGCCGGTTTCCGAAAAGAACACGCAGTCCATAAGAAGCTCTCTGTTATACTTTTTTCGGTCAAAACCGTGTTTCTTTACTTCCAATTTTATAGCTGAATATGAGAATTAGAATGAAAATAAAATTAGGAATTAGAATCTAGATGTGCTCAATTATCAAGCTTCTTGGCACAAGGTTTTCTAATAAGCCACAGTATCAAGATTAGTTATGCTTAAAGCTTTACATGGAAAAACAGTTTGAAGATTGGGATGGAAAATTTGTGGATAACACATCTTTGAATGTTTAACAGCCCCTTGAAAACGTTTGTGGCAACAAAATGAATTATTGCTTAGCAATTCTATATATGATGCACATAAGCGTTAACTTTATGTTCTATCCAAAAGAGACTTATTAATTTGAAAAATAGTGCTATGAAGTGCCTGAAGACAATCATAACCTTTTTACTGCTTTTTCTGGCAACAATGCTTTTGAATGCCCAAGGGGAGCTTAAATCAGTAGACGGTTATTCTCCGCAAATCGGTTTGATGGTCTATATGATGGAGGACTTGAAAGACAGAATTACCCAACAAGTTAAAGACTTGGACCAAACGCAAACAGATTTCTTGTATGATAAAGATGCCAACAGCATCGGGTCATTGATAATGCATTTAGTGTCTACGGAATCGTATTACCAGATAGCGACATTGGAAGGTCGGGAATGGACAGAAGCTGAATTGAAACGGTTTGGTGTGGCAGGCGAACTTAATGAAAAAGTAAAAAGCATACTTAAAGGTGAGCCGATACAATACTATTTGAATCTGTGGGATGAAGTTCGTACAAAAACACTGGAAGGACTTAAAACCAAAGATGACAAATGGTTCACTTCAAATATAGAGGAGGGTTTGAACTACCATTATATTTGGTATCATGTGATGGAACATTCGGCCAACCATATGGGGCAAATAGCAACCATTAAGAACAGATTGCCTTGATAAAATTGCCATATCAGGATGTTCTCTAGTCTTTTAAGTGAGTAGGGTAGAGAGGTAGCCTACTAAATCGATACCTAAACCTAATCAATGTTTAAAAAAATTCAATTTTCGCGTTGTAAGTGCCATTCATTGGCAATCATATGATTACTTATCCAAAACTTCAATATGATGTTTCAACCAAGGAATAAGATGGTTCAGAAAAATGCAGATTGAAAAATGTAACAAACACTGTTTCTTGCACTCCAATACATTAAATCAGTCAAAATTATGAAAACCACCATCTTTAAACCTATACTATTAGTAGTAGTATTCATCACCTTATCAAACAGTATTTTAGCTCAATAAAAACTCACTTCAGCACAATGGCAATCCGATTTGGATTACCTGCAGGAACAAGTTCATATGGAGTATCCGTTTTTGTTTAAAAAAATCTCTAAAGAGGCTTGGGACAAACAGGTTTCTGAGCTGCGGGTCAAAATTCCAACCTTAGCTGAACATGAAATCAGAGTCGGGTTAACCCGAATGGTATCCGCCTTTGGTTATGGTCACACCCAAATTCCGTTTAGTACATTGGCCAAAGATGCCGTGCTTCCAGCGAACCTGTATCATTTTAAGGATGGTATCTACATTGAGGGAGTACAAAAAGAACATTCCAAAGCTTTAGGTGCCAAAGTATTGGCCGTGAATGGCGTGCCAGTTGAAGAAGCTTTGGCTAAGATCAGACCGGTTGTCCCTGCAGAAAACGACCAGTACTTTAAAGGTTATGGCCTACGCTTTCTAACTGTCCCAGCCGTATTGCACGCTCAGGGCCTTACAAAGACGCTACAACAAGAGGTAAGTTTGAGCTTAGAAAAAAATGGCGAACGCTTTACCCATAGCTTTTCGGCCATTCCCTTGGCGGATATGTCTAGAGATTACCTATATACCATTGCCAATGACAACTGGCTGAGTGTACGTGAGGCAGGTGAAACCCCTTTCTACCTAAAATACCTCAATGACAAGTATTTTTATTTTGAGTTGATGGAAGGTACGAAGACCCTCTACGTGCGCCAAAGCTCGGTATTCGATCACCCAGAAGAGACCTTAAAAGATTTTTATGCTCGCCTGTTTGATTTTATAGATACGCAAGGTGTAGAAAAACTCATCTATGACGTGCGTTTGAATGGGGGAGGCAACAACTACAACAATATTCACTTCATCAAGGGCATTATGGCCCGGCCAAAACTCAACAAACGGGGAAACTTCTTTTATATTATTGGCCGTAATACCTTCTCCGCTTGTCAAAACCTGACCAACGATGTGGAGACTTATACGGAGGCCATTATAGTTGGGGAACCTACTTCCGAGAACAAGAACTTTTACGGGGACACCAAATTAGTGCAGTTACCTAACTCAGGGATAAAGACCTACCTTTCCTTTGCATGGTGGCAGGACAAACCTCAATGGGAGAACGCGGATGCCACTACACCTAATTTTTATGCAGAGTCCACTTTTGATGAATACCGTAGCAATCAAGATCCCGTTTTAGCACTTATTGAAACCATAGATCCTACTGATGTAGTGGACCCTATGGCATATTTTAGGCAACTTTTTGCAGAAGGGAAGCTGGAACAACTCAAAACAGATGCTGGGCGTATTATTCAAGATTCCAAGTATCAACATATCAACTTCGAACAAGAATTTAGTCAAGTAGGTCAGATGTTATTGGACCAGCAACAATATCAGCCCGCAGCTTTTGTCTTTGGAACGTTTGTGGAAAGTTTTCCGAAAAATGCCAGTTTTTGGGAAGGCCTAGGCACTGCTTTAAAAGCTTTGGGACAAATCGAGCAAGCAGAGGAAGCTTTTGCAAAAGCCAAATCCTTAAAATAAATAAAGTCTACAAACAGTATTTATAGAATTGGCGGGAACTGTATCCACAGTTCCCGTTTTATTTGCTAGTTGTTAAACTTCGGCATTATCGGGCCACACTTTTCTTCTTACATACCCAAAATTAGGTTCAAACAATCCATTACACTAACAATGGTATAAAATTTGGGGTTTTATGGTGAATACCAAAGCAAGTTGAATGGGTGAGATTTTCAAAAAAAGATTATTGCTAGCCATTTTAATGTGTAGTCTATTCCCATTGAATGCTCAGAAAAAAACTTTCCTAGAAGGGTATATAATTGAAAAGAGTGGTGATACCATTCAAGGACTTATCAAGGACCGTTCGCAAGAACCCTTTGTTTCACTTTATAACAAAGTACGATTTAAAAAAATTGACCATTCTAGGACGAGAAAGTATGGTCCTAGTGATATTCTGGGATACGGCTATCATGGACAAAATTTTGCGTCCGTACCCTTTAGGGAAGAAAGTACGTTTTTCAAATTCAGATATTATAGCGATATAGCTACTCCTAAGACTTTTTTAAGGGTGATACAACGAAGTAAAAAACTTGTTTATTACGAACAACTTGTTGAAGATGATGACAGTTCCTATCTGGATGCAGTTCCATTCTTTCATAGACCAAACTCCAATGAAATGGTGCGGGTCACTCAAGGTATTTTTGGATTACGTAGGAAACAGCTTAAAGCGTATTTTTCAGATTGTCCATCCTTACTAGAAGAGATTACCAACCCAGAGACATCAATCAAAACCGTTCCTGAGCTATACGAATTTTGTATTGCCCATTGCTTTAAATAAACAAGTGTAATCTATTGAAACAATATTGTTCCATTGTTTGAGTCTGCTATGCGCAGTCATCAATCAGTAGTTCATAACACAAAAACAGACCACCCACCGAGGTACAGTCCCGGATGAATGAATTCTTAACGTTTCCGGTTACGATGGGTGTGCTGATTTTCTTCTGAGGATAAAGCAGAAATTCTTGAATTGAACTCTTCTTTATCTCAGCTAATCAGACACTACTTAATTCATAAGGTCACATATTTCTTCAAAAAAATTCAATTCTATCAATTTTGCTGTTTAATCCCGGTTTGAGTTAGTAAAGTTCTATGCCCATTTCTTTAATTCTTACCGAGGTTATACGTATTCAATCCTTTCGCTGTTAAATAATCATGCAATTCTTTAGCCTCGCCTACCTTGGCGTGATGAAGTAAACTGAATCCGTGTGGACCTTTTGAGAAAATTAGTTTTGGATAGGTCTCTAGTACAGGTTTTACAAGTTCAGTCTTTCCTAACATGGTCAGCACAAATAAATTCAATCTAGCACCCTGCTCAATAAGAAAATTAGCAATTTCCTTTTTGCCAAGATGCCCAGCTCCCTCAATCGCTTGTTCATAATCTCCTTTGCCCCAATCATAACTAGTGTGAATCAGATAGGGATGCTCTTCTAGCATTTCCTTAACGGTTTGAAGGCTTCGGTGGCCGGCAACAACAAAGTCTTTTACCAATTGGATATCCAACGGTTTCGGTAATTGCTGTTCCTGTGAGTAGGTTGTGAAAGGAAGCAAAGCACCGAGTATAATACCCCCAGTGGTTTTTTGCATAAATGTTTTTCTATCCATTGTTTTTATGTTTTTCAGTTGTAAAATGTACTATCGTTTCCAAAGCTTTCCCTTTACCACCTTTTCCATGAGCAAGTCCCTATAATTCTTACTTACTGGAATTGTTTTATCGGTTAGCCGTATCTCGTGATTCTCTATGGAGTTAATTTTGTCCAAGGAAACGATGAATGATTTATGTACTCTAACAAAACCTTCGGCATCTAGGTTTGTTTCAAGTTGTTTTAGAGTCAGAAGTGTGGTATACTTTTCCCTTGAAGTAAAGATGGTAACATAGTTTTGTAATCCCTGGATATACTCAATGTCCGAAAAGTAAATTTTTTCATATTTACCATTACTTCTAATAAAAAAGTGATTTTCAGAATGACTGGTTTCAACAGCCTTCATTTGCTTTTCCAAATCCAACACCTTATTGACGGCTTGGACAAAGCGCTCGAAAGTTATGGGTTTTAAAAGATAATCTGTAACGTTAAGATTGAAACCTTCCACAGCATAATTAGGATATGCAGTGGTTATTACTATATATGGTAGGTTTTTCTTAATCTTGATGAAATCAAGACCGCTCATTTTAGGCATTTGAATATCAAGGAAGATTAAATCGATGGAATGTTGTTCCAAGACAGTCATTAGTTCGATGGGGTTTTCGCAAGTTCCAACAAGCTGTAGAGTATCCAGCTCACGAACATAACTTGCCAGGCCTTCAGAGGCAAGAGGTTCATCATCTACTATGACTACTTTAATCATATCGTTTTCTTCTTCATGGCGTGATAAATTCTATTTTCGTTAAAACCGGAACCTACACTTTTTAGTTCTAGACTAAGACTAACCGAAAATGTTGACTTTTTATCTTGGAACTCGAGATAATGAATTGAGGGATAAATAAGGTTAAGTCTACGCTTAACATTTTCTAGGCCTATTCCACCTGCCGTGAAAGTCCCATTGTCAGTTGTTGCTGGTTTGCTATTGATGATATTAAACTTTAAAGTGTTTGTGTCTTCAATACTTAAGTATATTTCAATCCAATTAAGCGTGTTCTTTTCATTGGAAACGTGCTTGAAGGCATTCTCTACAAACGTCAAGAGAATGAATGGAGCAATCAAATAAGCCTCTTTTTCCTCATAATTTTGATTGAAGATTACCCTCAAACTACTTTTTTTTCGAAGTTGTTCCAGCGCAATGAAGTTTTCCAAATAATTGATTTCCTTGGAGAGGGGAATAAAATCCACATTGCTTTCATAAAGTTGATACCGCAATAGCTCAGAGAATTTAGCAAGGGATTTAGAGGCTTTATCAGGCTGTTTTTTGATAAGGAAAAAAATAGAATTAATAGTGTTGAACAAAAAATGGGGGTTCAGTTGATGCCTTAGAAATTGAAGCTCAGTCTGTAATCTTTCCTTTTCCAGTAATTCCTGCCTTCTTTGATTTTGAATGTTGTTTTTGGCAAGCTTAATGCTAAGGCCCAAAAGCATTGTACCAGCACTTGAAGGGAGGGCCTGGGTTGTAAAGAAATTGGTCAAACTCCTATCTCCCGAAAAATAATTATAGTAATCAATGGGCATTCCAATAATCTCAGAACTAAGAAAGTAGCTTCCTACTAAAACCATGCTTACTAGAAGTACCCAGAGAACAAAGTGGATAGCAAACTTATAGGGTTGTTTCTTGTATAAATACCTGGGCAACAAAAAGTAAAGGCAAAACCAAACGGCTAAGGTATGTATGATGACAATAAAAATGTACTGTACCCCTTTGGGAGAGAAGAATAAGGTCTCGGTGGCGGTACTTACACTATCGTATACTGCTATGGCCCAAAAATAGAATAGAAATCCCCAAAAGAAGATATGATATAACTTGTACCTGATAAACCACCACGATTCTTGATCCGTTAAGATGTTCCTGTCCATAATTGAATAATAAAAAAATATACCCTAAAACAGCAAGTATTTTTTATCAAACCATCAAAATAGTTGACTTTATCCTAAGTTTTATGGATTTACAACTCTAATAAAGTTCAAATAACCTTTTTGTACTAAAACCAAATGTTTGTTGGGTTTCATAAACTTTTTAATAGGTCTGGTCAAACTCATTTAAATGTACTCAAGTTATTGTATTCCTTAGTGCTAAATATATCTGAAATGAGTAGAGATATTATAGGAGGCAAGAGTAATTCCACGTCAATGACGTTAATGGATTTTGCTATCAAAATTTGCTTCATTGTTATGGCTATCGGTCAATTTTTGTTTGCATTTTACGTGTTGGTATTTTATGGGAAATCATCAATTAACGGTCATTTTGAAAAATGGGGCAAGGTAATGCCAACGGGGTTGATAGATGGTGACCTGTTGGGAAACCTAATGCTCGGAATACACCTATTATTCGCCTTTGTAATTACTGTTGGGGGACCTCTACAGTTGATGCCAATTGTACGGAATAATTTTAGGGCTTTTCACAGAATATCAGGTCGTTTATACATTGTCACAGCTTTCATAGCAAGTATTACTGGACTCTACATGATAATCACCCGCCATACTTTGGGTGAGATTCCTTTGAAACTGGCAAATGCTCTAAATGCGATACTCATTATGTGGTTCGCCTATCTTGCGATAAAAACAGCTAGAGAACGCAACTTTAAGGCACATCAAAAATGGGCTATAAGACTCTTCATAGTGGTGAGTGGTGTATGGTTCATTAGAATATGGTACGGTTTCTGTCGCTTCATTTTTGAAGGAAAAATACCAGGAAGTGCACCAAATTTGGAAGGCATCACCAACATTCTAATTGGTTTTGGGAGTTATCTTCTACCGCTTTTATTGATTGAGCTGTTTTTTTTGTCAAAAAACAGAAGCAGTAGGTCACTTTCTTTCACCATCTCCATTTCTATTCTTCTATTAGCTATTGTAATTGCTATTGGAACTTATAGTTTTGGACATATTTGGTTAAAACGTTTATATATTTGAATGTAACCCGATTCATGTCATTGCAAAGAATACAAGTAAATACCAATTCCAGCGTACAAGCGGTCTTTGATAATTATCCAGAGACAGTGTGTGATAAGATGGATAATCTTAGAAGATTAATCATTGAAACTGCTAACGAAACTGAGGAGGTTTCAATGCTTGAGGAAACTTTAAAGTGGGGAGAACCCAGTTATTTGACCAAAACGGGAAGTACCATCAGAATAGATTGGAAACCAAAAAGTCCTGACCAGTATGCGATGTATTTTCAATGTACCAGTAGATTGGTTCCCACCTTCAAAATAGTATTTAAAAATGTATTTAGGTTTGAAGGCAAAAGAGCCATTATATTTCCAATGAAAGATGAATTGCCTATCGAAGAGCTAAAATCTTGTATTAAAACTGCACTGACGTATCATAAGGTAAAGCAGTTTCCAATGCTTGGTCTATGATGGGAATTTTAAATGGTAAACTAAAGCCTACAATTCCTTAAAACTATATTTCATTGCCAATAGCTGAAAATTCAGTTTACTGATTCAAATTCAGTAATAATTTGGAAAGTAAACATATAGATTCATCTAGCTGAAGTCAATTAAACTGAACTGTTGATATAGGTGATAGGACAAAACCAAAATTAAAGTCCGGGAAATACTTTCTTAAAAAATAAGAACCAAGAGCATTGATATTTAAACATTCATTATTCTATAATTCATACCTTTTGGACATATTTCCTTAGATTATGAAAACCAAAAATCTTAAAAGAAAAGGTCTAACCTCATCATCGAAAAAAGCCATCAAGTCTATAAATACTGGACTATTGGTTCTTCTAGTATTGACTGCAACATACAATTTGAATGCACAGCATTTCAACATTCATAACCCGTTAACTCTACCTGACAAAAGCCCACAATCAATAATTAAACAACGTATCGGATATACTGACGTTACAATCAGTTATCATAGTCCTGGTACAAAAGGAAGGGAAATATGGGGGAAACTTGTTCCTTATGGAAAGGTTTGGCGAGCTGGAGCCAATGAAAATACGGTCATCACAATAACTGACAAAGTACAAATTGGCGGTCAAGAATTGGAGGCAGGCAGTTATGGACTCCATCTATTACCCGAAGCTGATGAATGGACATTTATTTTTTCCGATAACCACACTTCTTGGGGGAGTTATTTTTATAACAAGGAGGAGGATGCCCTTAGGATAACAGTACCTGTCAAGTCCACAGGAGAACATAGGGAATGGATGAGCTTTGATTTTAACAAACGGGAACGGGATTCTTTTTCGATAGTACTAGGCTGGGCCGATAAGCAAGCGGAACTTGAGTTTACTTTGGATATTGACAACATAGCCTTGGAACATATTCGTGAACAATTGCGTTCGGATGCCTACTGGGAGTGGTTTAGTTGGTGTCAAGCAGCTGATTACTGTGCGGAATATGGTATCAATACAGAAGAAGCGTTGCAATGGATTGAACAATCGATTAAAATGCAGGAGAATTTCTCCAATTGGGATGTTAAGGCAAAATTATTGAAACAATTCGGAGATGAGGCCGGTGCAGAGCTAGCCATTCAACGAGCCATAGAAGTTGGTAGTGCCATTTATCTTGAGAGATATGGTCGAAGGCTTATGAGGGAAGAAAAATTTGATAGGGCAGAATATGTTTTCGGTGAGGCCATCAAAAAAGACAAAGCCTATTGGCGGGCACATTTTAATAGGGGAAATGCCCTTATAGCTTTAAAAAATAGCAAACAGGCCAAATCGGCATTTGAAAAGGCACTTGAACTTGCCCCACAAGATAGAAAGGAACAGGTTCTTTCATCAATAAAATCTATTGAATAGCCATGTATTTAGGTTAAATTAAAATGGAGCCTTTGGTCCTTCCATTTTTACATGGATATTTATGCTGTCTGATTCTTTAAGGTCCAAATCAACCCCTATTTTTTAACATCCCATGCATTATCATTACAAGATTTTTTATAAGGAGTTCAAAACTAGGTTAGCTTACCAGTTGCGATAAAAGTCATATCCTATATACATTCTCTTTCTCGGACATGGTTCTAAAAAATTTAAAATGTGCCACGGTCTCCGGTTTCAGAATATTGGCAATACTGTAAAAAATGGCGTTGATTATACAAAAGGCGCCAACCATACTCCCAAAGTACAAACTGTGGGTACTGTTTATGGTCACATGATGGTCACTAAAGGGTATTAGAGGTGAAAGATCGCTATCCACAATGGAAATAGTTGTGGCGTTTCGTTCAGTCTTAGCAGTTTTCAAGGCACTTATGGTTTGGTTCTGACATTTGTCTAAGCAAAGTCCGATAACTACATCATCTTTTGAAAAGTGGGCTATATTCAAAAAGAGCTCACCGTGATATTCTGTACTCGCATGTATCTGAGGTACCGCAGATCGGCAAATACGTTCCATGTAGTTTGCTACCAGCCCTATATGACCTAGGCCAATAATATAGGTTTGCTTGGAGTCAATGATGGCCATGGCAATCTTTTCAATCGTTGGGAAATCAATGGCGTCATAAGTCTTTTGAAGCATCATAATGTCTCCCAAAATGGCATCTTGAGCAACTTTTTGTGGGTTTGAGTGAGCCCGAACTTCTTTAATCATACCCGTGAAAATCGAGTCGACCCGAGTTAGTTGAACTTCCTCTTTTAAAAGCTCCTTCAATTCATGAAATCCATTTAACCCAATGGCCTTGCATGCTTTTACTATGGTCGCAGGATTAACTCCTAGAATATCGCTTAATTCTTCCATCCGCATCAATACAACCTTATCAGGATAATCAAGGGCATACTGTACTACAAGCCGTCTTTTCTTTGAAAGTTCGTTTAGGTCAATACCATTTATTGTCTTCATAGTTTACAATAAACAAAATATTAGTTGGATGCATTTCAAAGGTACTCAAATAAACATAATTTATATTGCTTTTTTTAAAATTACACTATTCATATTGCTTTTTAATATTTTTTTAATACCTTCCTAGTACAATATGTTTGGAAAGGTCAAATCACTGTAACAGCCAATTCTAGTTTCCCGGGCCTAACCAACTTTAAGCAACCAAGAACCTATGTCGACTAATACCTGGAGCAGTAAGCTATCCTTTATAATCACCACTTCAGCCTTCGCTATAGGATTGGGTAACGTTTGGCGGTTTCCGTATGTGGCAGGCGAGGGTGGAGGTGCTGCTTTCCTGCTGGTCTACGTGCTTTTAATGATTGGTATTGGAGTTCCTCTACTTATAGTCGAAGTGGCACTGGGGCGGATGTCTGGGACAACTGTCTTGCTGGGCTTTGGAATTTTGGGCAAAAGAAGACCTTGGAATGGAATTGGTTGGTTGGGCTCCTTATCCTGCTTTTTGATTATGGGTTTTTACGTCATGATAATGGCGTGGATAGTCATTTATCTATGGGAATGCATAAGTGGTAAAATTACTTCCTTGGGTATAAACAGTCTATCATCTCATTTTAATCTTGTTGCTTCCAGCATGACCAAGGTGATTTTGGTCATTTTGGGAATTATGTTCCTTGCACTGCTGGTTGTCAAGCAAGGACTAAAAGCAGGTTTAGAACGGTATTCCAAGGGTATGATGTTAGGTCTGATTTTTTTAGTTGTCGGGCTTTCTATATGGGCGGCAACCTTGGATGGTGCCATGGAAGGATATCGATGGTTGCTCTCACCTGATTTTTCCAAAATCAACTTTCAAGTGATTATGAGCGCTTTGGGACAGCTCTTTTTCTCAATAGGCGTAGGTATGGCCGTGGCTTTTGTTTTTGGGAGTTACACGCATGAGCAAGAAAACCTTATTGGTAGTACTTTTTATATTGTTATCGCCGATACCTTTTTTGCATTTCTGTCTGGATTAATGTTGTTTCCCGCCATTTTTAGTTTTGGTTTGGAACCGGATTCAGGGCCAAACCTCATTTTTGTTACCATGGCTTCTGTTTTTAATAGCCTGGAATATGGTTCTGTAGTGGGGGGCATATTTTTTCTTTTACTCTTCTTGGCTGGATTTACATCTCTTATATCCAGTATACAAGGGTTAAAAGATAGTTTGCAGGATAAATTCAAATTGACCAGTCTTACAGCCTTATTATTGGTAACAGGCTTGATTACTCTGATTTCAATCCCAGTAGTACTCTCTTATAATGATGACCCATTGTTGTTTTTTGGGAGAACTGTCTTTGAGACTTTGGACTATTTGACTAGCACAATACTGTTACCCCTTGGAGGATTGTTGACCATTTTATTCGCAGGTTATGTAGTCGGATTTGGTCGCCTTAGTTCGCATCTTGAAAAAGGCGATAATAAAATACGAATTAAGCGCTATTGGAAGCCCATACTTATGTTGGTGCTGCCTTTGTCATTGGTTTTCATATTAATTAATGGAATATTAAAAAACACCTAAAGAAGGAAAATAAGGATATATAGAGAAAATAGGTTGACCCGTCTTTAGAACGATTAGTTAATTGGAGTGTAAAAGATGAAACAAAAAGCAATGAAAAAATATGATGTATTGGTCATAGGTGGTGGAATCTATGGCATTACCGCCGCTGTAGAACTAGCGAAAAGAAAATATAAAGTGGGCTTAATCAACCCGGACACCATACCTCACCATATGGCAGCTTCCACGGATGTTACCAAGGCAGTACGTATGGAGTATGGGTCGGATTGGGAATACTTCCGTATGGTGGAAAAATCCATTGAAAAGTGGAAAGAATGGAATGATTTCTTTGGGGAAAAACTGTACCATGAGGTAGGGTTTTTGATGCTTTGTAAAGAAGCTATAGAAAGTGAAAATCACACTTTTGAAAAATACAGCTATCAACATTTGTTGGAAGCGGGCTACAAACCCGATAGATTGAATGCAACAGAAATAAAAAAGCGTTTCCCATCTGTGAACGCTGATGAATATATAGACGCCAATTTCAATGCAAGTGCGGGTTACGCAGATGCAGCATTGACAGTTGAAAAACTGGCAACTTATTCGAGGACATTAGGAGTAGTAATCCACGAAGGACAAACGGCCGATAGTTTTCAAATAGAAAATGGAGTATTATCCGCCGTTAAGACAAAGGAAGGGGAAACATTTCACTGCGGACATGCCCTGGTAGCGGCAGGTGCCCATACACCTATGCTTCTCCCGGAATTACAACCATACATGAGGTCAACAGGACATCCGGTATTTTGGTTAAAACCTAAAAATCCAGACAACTTTGTCCCACCCCGTTTTTCAGTTTTCACCGCAGATATATCAAACTCAGGATGGTATGGGTTTCCTTTTTTGGAGAAATGGGGTATAGTCAAAATTGCCAAACATTCCAATGGTGTGGGTATCCACCCAGATAATGACGATAGACAAATTACCGATGATGAGGTTAAAGATATGCGCTCATTTGTTAAGCAGACCTTTCCAGAACTTTGGGACGCGCCGCTTGTTTTTACTAGAAGATGTCTTTATATCGATACATTGGATGGCCACTTTTGGATTGATAGACATCCAGAAATTCAGGGATTATCTGTTAGTAGTGGAGGTAGTGGCCATGGCTTAAAAATGGCTCCTATACTTGGAGCAATGGTCGCGGATATCATTGAAGGAAAATCTCATGAATTCTCCAAAAGGTACCGTTGGCGTCATCTTACTGCAGATACCTCGCAGGTGGAAGAAGCTCGATATGTAATCGATAGAAAACTGTAAGCACATGAAAGCCGGAAAAATTATCCACCAATTCATGGCCGCCTATAACGAAAGGAATTTGGAGAAGTTTGTCTCCTTCATGCATCCGGAATTTGAATCTTTTCTATTTGATTCGAGGGATGTATTGTGCTCGGGAATTGGAGATGCCAGAAGAGTCTATGAAAAAAGGTTCAAGGAAAACCATAACCTCTTTGTGACCACTTTACAACGAATCATTAATGACAATGTCGTAGTAGAATCACAGTTTATTGAAGGTTTTGATAGCGGTAAGACCATATATGCCATCGCCATATTTGAATTGAAGGGGGATAAGGTGAAACGTGCATCCTTTTTAAGAAGAGAAGTGAAACAGGATGGAAATGCATTGAAGTTAGTCATATAAAAAAAGAGGTGATGGAAGAGAGCAAGTACCAAGACAACGAATTATTGTTGATTGATTTGAGAGAAGGAGTGAGAGCCGCCCATACCTATATTTTTAATACATACTTCCATGAGCTTAAAGGATATATATCGACCATTTGTGGCAATGATGAAATGGCACAGGAAATTGTACAGCAGACCTTTATCAAATTTTGGACCAAGCGGAAAAACTTGGTCATTAAGGAATGTATCAAGGGATATCTTTTTAAAATGGCCTATAACCTATATAGAGATCAACAAAAGCAAAAGGTCAGGGAACTACACGTTATCAAGGAAATTCAATACAGGGCTACTTTGGAGTTCATAGAAAACAATCAAAATGATACAGAACAAAAAATTGCTTTACTAAATCAGGAAATAGAAAAGCTGCCCAAAAAATGTAAAATAGTATTCTTATTGGGAAAAAAAGAGGGCCTAAAATATCATGAGATTGCAAATCGGTTGAATATATCGACCAAGACAGTTGAAGTACATATGTCTAAAGCCTTGACACGCCTTCGGAACGTTTTGTACTTAAAATGAAGATTTTTCTTTCATTTAATTAAATTCTTACTATTTCATCAACTTTTTGTAAAAAAAAGTAAAAATAGAGTAGGGGTATTTCCTAATTCTCAAGTCTAATCTTAAGAAAACACTAAATGATTTATGGATAATTCCGAAATAGATATTCTTATATCAAAGTTTCTGGACAACGAAGCCACAGAAGAAGAAGAGTCCTTTTTACTGCAATGGATACAAGTTCCTGAGAACAGGCTCTATCTCGAGGAGTATGTTCGGACTGAGATTTGGATTAAGTACAGCTTAAATGCTTCTCAGGTGGAAAAACAGCTCTCCACCTTATCCATATATCCAGAACGAAATAGAAGACGCAGATTTAATCCTTTGGCCCTTGCAGCCCTTTTTGTTTTGTTTTTGGGTTTAGGCTCATTTATTTACTGGTCTTTGAGGCCAACATCCATCCAAACTTGGGATACCAATACCCTTACTCTGGAAATAAATGATAATGGCATCTCCAAATTTTATTCTCTTGAAAGCGATTTGAATCTCCCAACAACAGGTGGATTAATGACTATCGAAAAAGATAGCCTACTTAGATACTATTTTTCGGATGCGCCGTTCAATGAATCTGCGAACACAGTGTACCATACAGTTCATGTACCTTATGGAAAAACATTTAAAGTTCAATTGGAAGATGGGTCGTTGGTACACTTAAATGCTGGTTCAAAGCTCACATATCCTCATAGTTTCAATGGATTTCACCTACGCGAGGTATCTCTTATTGGGGAAGCTTATTTCAATATAACCAGTGATAGTATTCCCTTTCAAGTTTTTACTGACGGTATATCCACTAAGGTATTGGGGACCTCATTTAATGTTTCTGCATACAAGGACGAAGTCTTAAGAGAAGTCGTTTTGGTCGAGGGCAAGGTGGAAGTATCTGCCAATCAAAATAGAGCCCCAAGTAAGGTCTCCAAGACCATAATACCTAATCAAAGGGCTACTTTTTTAAACGAGGATAAGGACCTTTCCGTAAGCAACGTAGATCCAACTGACTATATAGCCTGGACCGAAGGAGAACTTGTTTTTTCAAATGAGGGTATAGACCAAATCATCAAAAAATTAGAACGGAAGTTTAACGTGGACATTGATAATAACTACGAAAAGCTTTCCACACAACGCTTTAATGGAAAATTCAGAGATGAAAACGTCACTGCAATATTGGAGACCATAAGAGCTCATACCAATTTCTCTTATTCCTTGAATGGAAATACTCTAGTAATCAAAGAACCATAAAATTATTGCCTATGAAGACAAAATAACAACCCTTAAAAACTAATGCGAACCAGAAAATGTAACTCATATGAAAAATTATTTAACTAACACAGGTGCCAACCGCCTCATCAAACTCGTTTTGGGATGTATGGTACTGCTGAGCTTTGTGCAGGTTAGGGCCGAGGTCAAATGTGCACAGAATGACCATATTACTGTGGATTTCAAGAATATGGAATTAAAGCAGGTCTTCAATTGGGTAACTCAACAAGTAGGATATAACTTTTTCTACGAAGCTTCCGAAATCGATGTCGAGAAAAAAATTTCAATAAAAGCTACAGATACCTGTATTGAGGATTTCTTATCCGAACTATTTTCCAATATTGAATTAGACCACAAGATTGTTGCCAAACAGGTCGTTGTGAAGCCTCAAGTAAAGAGTGATTTTACGCCTAAAGAAAAAATCAAAGATGAACCACGCACCAACATTCCTCAACAGGCAACTCTTACCGGAACCGTTATTGATGATCAAGGTATGCCCTTGCCAGGTGCCGACATTGTTGCGAAAGGAACAAGCCGGGGCACAACAACTGATTTTGATGGAAATTTTGAACTTACAGTGCCCGAAGGAGTAACCGCTATCGTCGTTTCTTACATAGGTTACAAAACACAGGAAGTTAATATTGAAGGTCTGACCACGGTTTCCATTTCAATGGAACCGGATGCAGCATCCCTTGATGAAGTCGTTGTGGTAGGTTACGGTACCTTGGCCAAAAAGCGCGTTACGGGCTCGGTGATTTCCATTGATTCGGAGACCATTGTAGAAGTTCCCGCCCTGAGTCCAGAGGCAGCAATTATAGGACAGGTTGCTGGTGTTCAAGTCCAGGAGGTATCCGGTGAACCTGGTGCGGCTCCCAACATACGTGTCAGGGGTTCTGGGTCTATTTCGGCCGGTAATGACCCGCTATTTGTTATTGATGGTATTCCAATTTCCAGAAATCTTACCACTTCGGTAATTGGAGGTGTATCAAGAAGGCGTGCTAGTTTTCAACCACCTCCGGTCAATCCTCTGGCCACTTTGAACCCTAATGATATTGCTTCCATTGAAGTGTTGAAAGATGCATCAGCGGCTGCTATATATGGTTCGCGAGGGGGTAACGGGGTATTGCTAATTACAACCAAAAATGGAGCAAACCGTGATAAAGGACAGTTCTCTTTTGATTCCTTTATACAGATTCAAAATGTGGCAAATAAATTGGATCTTATGAATGCAGAGGAACTCATTGATTTTACTCGAGATGCTAGAAACAACAATTATCTTTCCTCAGTTGATGGGGCATCCATAGATGATCCCATTGGACCAGGTGACCGGGGCAATGCACTCTTCGAATTACCGCAATCCTTTATTGATTGGGATGGCACTGACACCGATTGGCAAGATGTAATATTCCAAACCGGAATTACACAAAGCTATAATTTTTCATATGCGTCTCCTACGACCAATAGGACTAGCTTTTATGCTTCAGCGGGTTATTTTACCCAAGAGGGTATTTTGGAAAAATCCAGCTTTGACCGGTATAGTTTGTTGCTTAATCTTAACTCACAATTAACCGATAAGCTAAATATGGACTTAAGGATTGCACCAACAATTACTGAGAATCAGAGGGTGCCAGCTTCCGCTCCATATTTTGCCAGACCCCCCGGAGTGGTCTATTCTGCAATTGTACATTCACCTACAGTTAACCCCTTTAATCCGGATGGAACCATTAATCAGTTGAACAATCAATCTTTCCTTGGTGGCGGAACTACAACATCCAGTAACCCCTTGGCCATCATAGAGGCTGTTGATGACCAAATATTCCAGTTTCAAAATAGGGCTTCATTAGCTTTATCCTATGAAATATTTCCAGAATTGACTTTCAGGACGTTTGGAGGAATGTACCTAAACTTATTCAATCAAGATTTTTTTAGGGGAAATTCTTTGTTGTTTCGTGATTCAACAGAAGGGGAGTCCTATGCACAAGCCACCTCTTCTACGGAAGTGAATTGGGTCTGGGAAAACACCTTGAATTGGGAAAAAGAATTTGGTGACCACTATATCAATGCAGTTTTGGGGTATACCGCCCAAAGAGATAATATCTCTATAAAAGAGGTTTTGGCCGATAATTTCCCTGATGACTTGGTTACCACAATCAGTGGAGGACAGGTTTTTGCAGGAAATTCTATTGAGGAGCAGTGGTCTTTGGCCTCCGCGCTTTTTAGAATGAATTACAGTTTCAAGGATAAATATCTTTTTACGGGAACAATTCGCTCAGATAGGTCTTCCAGATTTGGTGCAAACAACCAAACAGGATACTTTCCTTCTTTTTCGGTGGGATGGCGTGTAAGTGAAGAACCGTTTCTGGAGTCTTTCGAGGCTCTTTCAGAGCTTAAGTTCAGATTAAGTTGGGGAGAGACCGGAAACTTTGAGATTCCCAACTACGGGGCAATAGGACTTCTTTCCCCAGACAATTATAACCTAGCAGGAAATGAGGTCAATGGCTTAATACAGTCCACCATTCCTAACCCGGAACTTACTTGGGAACGGTCTGAACAAGTAAACGTCGGTATGGAACTTGGACTTTTCAGTAATAGGGTCTTCCTATTGGCAGATTACTACAACACTCGGACGTCTGACCTTTTACTGAATGTTAGCATTTCTTCCGTATCTGGTTTTCAGACCGTATTGCAAAATCTTGGTGAAGTAGAGAACCAAGGTTTTGAAATTGCTTTACGGACCAAAAACTTTGTTGGTGATTTTAACTGGGATACAGAGATAAACTTTTCTACGAATCAGAACGAGGTATTATCCCTGAATGAAAACAATGAACCTATATTTTCCGCGGGTAGCGCTGGTGTTCGTCATGTAACCCGTGTAGGTGATCCAATCGGAAGTTATTTTGGGTATATCGTCGATGGTATCTATCAAAGTCAAGAGGAAATTGACAATGCACCATTTGATACCCAAGCACCAAATCCAGCACCTGGTGATTTCAGGTTTAGAGATGTAGACGGAGACGGTGAGATAACTCCTGATGACAGAACAGTGACCGGAAGTTATTTTCCAGACTTCACTTGGGGTATAAACAATAGGTTTAGCTTTAAAGGAATTGATCTCAGCTTTTTGATACAAGGAGTGGAAGGGAATGAAATTTTAAACCTTACCTCAAGACACCTAAAAAATGGAGAAGGAAATTTTAACTCCTATGCCGTTTTCAACGATAGATGGCGATCGCCCTCAGAACCGGGTAACGGGAGTTTTCCTAGAGCCGATAGACAAACGGGAAATCATGGAAATAATAATAGGCCTTCTTCCTTTCAAGTGGAAGATGGTTCTTTTATCCGATTGCGAAACGTAACCTTAGGCTATACGCTGCCGGCAGACAAGATTTTTGGTGATAGTGTGGATAGGCTAAGAATCTATGTGACGGGAACCAACCTATTTACTATCACCGACTACTTAGGTTACAATCCTGAAGTAAGTAATATTTCTACCAATAGCCTAACTCCTGGAGAAGACTATGGAGCTTTCCCCTTAACAAGGAACTTTACCATGGGTATCAATCTATCCTTCTAATTTAAAACTACAAAAGATGAAAAGAATACTTATAATTTTCTTGACAATATGTGTAGCATCTGCTTGTAGCGATGATTTCACGGATTTAGCACCTATTTCAAATCGGAATGAGGCAGATTTTTTCAACAATGAAGGAGACTTTATTGTATCACTAAATGCCAGTTATGCCGGGCTACAAGACAATGGAGTTTATGGAAGGGCATATTGGACTATGTTTGAAATGCGGGGCGATAATACCGACCAAGGGCCTGATGCAACTGGACTGGCTAGGGTGTTCACAGAGATAAATGCTTTTACTGAAGATCCATTGAATGAACAGATTGATGCCGCCTGGAGTGGCTCCTATCGGGTAATTGCGAATTGTAATGTGATTCTGGACCGAATTGGTTCGGCAGATTTTGATGAAGGGCTTAGAAACCGAATCATCGGAGAGGCACTTTTCTTGAGATCTCTGATGTACTATCATTTGGCCATTGCATTTGGTAATATACCATTACAACTTACCCCGTTTGTGCCTGGTGACGAGTTAACACAAGTGGATGCATCTACTATATATGCCCAGTTGGTATCAGACCTCGAAACCGCAGAAACTAACTTGCCCATTTCGTATCCCGATAGTGATTTGGGCAGAGCTACAAGGGGTGCAGCCGCTACGCTTTTAGCCAAAGTCTTGCTGACCACTGGTCAGGACTCGGAAGCAGAGATTGTTTTACGTCGTATTGTTGATCAGTACGGGTATCAATTATTGCCAAATTACGCAGATCTTTGGGGAGCTTCGAACGAGAACAACGCAGAGTCCATTTTTGAGGTTCAGTTCATAAGCGGTGGAATCGGTCAAGGAAGTGCTTATTCGAACGATTTCTCTCCAAGCTCTTTTCTCCAAACAGGTCAAGGTTTTGGTCGAAATCGACCAACGGCTACTATGCAGAATGCTTATGTAGCTGGTGATTTGCGATTTGAAGCGTCGATGGATACTACCTGGATTAATGCAGAGAGTGAGGTAGTGGTACAAAACTTCGTGACTAAGTATGAAAGTGATCCTCCAATTGAAAATGATTCAGATATCAATTTTGTAGTCTTTCGATACGCCGATGTATTACTAATGCTTGCAGAAGCCATTGGTGAATCCCAAGAAAGTTACGATCTAATCAATCAAGTGCGCATACGTGCTGGGTTGACAGGTATTGATGCATCCACACCAGGAACTTTTGAGGAAAAGCTTCTGGATGAGCGTCAGGTTGAGTTGGCTTTTGAAAACCATCGTTGGCCGGACCTATTGCGATTTGGCGTGGCAACCGAAAAACTTATTGAGGCAGAATCGGATGTAATTGAACCAGCATCCATTCGCAACTTGTTCTTCATTCCCCAACGGGAACTGGATATCAATCCAAGTTTTATACAGAATGACTGAAAGAACAATGCGTAATTATTTGAGTTAGTTTAGTTGATTCCACTTGTCATGAGCTACCCTACTTATGTATTAAATTTTAGACTAAGGATGTTAATTCAACTGTCTCAGTCAATTAACGAATAAACTGATTAAAAAGGTAAATGAAAGAAATCATGAAGAAAAAGCTTACTGTTCTATGTCTTTTGCTTGGACTGATATTGGTCAATGCACAAGAAAAAAAAGTATTGAACATCATTGCAATTGGAGCGCATCCAGATGATTGTGACGTGAAGTTTGGAGGGGCAGCTGCTCTTTTTGCCAAAATGGGTCATAAAGTAAAATTTGTTTCCCTAACTAATGGTGATGCCGGTCACCAAAGAGAGGGTGGAGGTGCCTTGGCTAAACGAAGAAGAGCCGAGGCTAAAAGAGCTGGAAAAATTCTGGGAGTGGAATATGATGTGCTGGACAACCACGATGCGGAGTTGATGCCAACGCTTCACCTCAGACATCAAATAATTCGGAAAATACGTGAATGGGATGCAGATGTTGTTTTAGGCCATAGGACCAATGATTATCACCCTGATCACAGGAATGCCGGAATTGCAGTTCAAGACGCGGCCTATTTGGTGGTTGTTCCCAATGTAACACCGGATACTCCTCCATTAAGAAAAAACCCTGTTTTTTTATACATGAGTGACCGATTCCAAAAACCTTATCCCTTTTCAAAGGATATTGCTGTGGTTGTGGATGAAGTAATCGATAAAAAGGTCATGGCACTTGCCGCACATCAATCACAGATGTTTGAATGGTTACCCTGGGTAGGCGAGGGCAATCTTGATGAAATTCCTGATGCTGAGGAAGAACAATTGGTATGGTTAAAACAACTTTGGGCTAAGGAAAGAGACTGGGATGATGAAGAATCCAAGGCTATAGAAAAGTGGTATCCAAATCTAAAATCTTCTGATGCGAAGCATGTAGAATTTGTAGAAATATGTGAATATGGAAGGCAACCTACAGAGGAAGAGATAAAAGTTCTGTTCCCTATGTTAGGAGCAAGTGGAAAGTAGATCTTAATTAAACGAACTAAAAAGCATTCTGCCACTTATGGGCACTGATAACAAACCTAAAAGATACTATCATATTATTGGATTGGTGATGTTGATATTCTTTGTGATATCATTTATTACCAACATCCTAAATTCCATTATTGTAGATGTGAAGAACAGTTTTGACCTTAGCTTGTCTTTGACTGGGCTTTTGCCATTTGCCTTTTTTATCGCTTATGGGGTGATGTCCATACCAGCAGGATTTTTATCCGAAAAATATAGTGACCGTAGATTATTGTCACTTTCATTTTTATTTATGGCCCTTGCCTCCTTGGTATTTACCCTTTTTCCGGGTTATGTGATATTCAGCATTACGCTTTTTGTACTTGGAAGTTGTATGGCGGTGCTTCAGGTCATTATCAATCCAATGCTTCGCGCAGCTGGGGGAGAGGAGCACTTTGCCTTTAATTCTGTTTTGGCTCAATTGGTGTTCGGGTTGGCCTCATTCTTGAGCCCATTTCTCTATAAATATGTGGTTGATGAAGATTCTACTGATGGTGGTTTGGCCAAGCTATTACGAGATGTGGTTTCTGAAGATTTACCTTGGGTGGGCCTGTATTTGGTTTTTTCTGGTATCGCTGTTTTGTTGCTCATAGTGGTCTTTCTTGTACGATACCCTAAATATCAAAAGAAAGCTGATGAAGTGGCCGGGGATTCTCAGTCCTATATCAATCTCTTGAAAAATAAATGGACCCTGTTGTTCTTTCTGGGAATATTTTGCTACGTAGGAACAGAGCAGGGAGTTGGTAATTGGATTTCGCAATTTTTGTTTGAATACCATGGCTTGGATGCTCAGACCGTTGGAGCAGATACAGTAGCTTATTTCTGGGCCATGTTGACTATCGGTTGTCTTTTGGGCTTATTGCTTTTGAAGATTATGGACAGTCGAAAATTATTGATTGGAGCTACTTTAATCACCATGGTTTTTATCGTTTTAGCCCTGTTAGGCAATACAAGGACTGCTCTTTTTGCTTTCCCTGCGATAGGCTTCTTTATTTCGGTCATGTGGTCCATCATATTCTCCTTAGCGCTTAACTCGGTAAAAGAAAACCATGGCTCTCTCTCAGGAATACTATGTACCGGTATTGCTGGAGGCGCAATATTCCCATTGATAGTTGGAGGTTTGGGGCAACTAACAAATTTGCGGTTCGGTATGTTCTTCTTGCTGATTCCATTGGGATTCATTCTGTCCATTGGATTTTGGGCTAGACCCTTGGTGAACAATAAAACCGTCAGTTTTAAAAAGGAAAATGTAGATGCATAAAGAGGTATTGGGTGTAGACATTGGCGGAACCAACATCAAAGTTGGTCGTGTGGCCAAAGATAATTTGGTACAAAAAGAAACCATTCAGGTCAATTCTTTGGAAACCGCCTCTCAAACTGTGGAACGAATGTTCAATGTAATTGATGCAGTACTTACTGATTCAGTAGAGTCCGTCGGAATAGGGGTTCCTGCCGTGGTAGACACAGAAACTGGGATTGCCTATGATGTACAGAACATTCCTTCTTGGAAAAGGATAAAGCTCAAGGAAATGGTACAACAAAGGTATTCACTTCCTGTCTATATCAATAATGATGCGAATTGTTTTGTAATGGGAGAACATTGGTTTGGAAAAGCAAAGCACTATAACAATTGCATCGGATTGTCCATTGGAACTGGCCTTGGTATGGGTATTATCATAAATGGTGAATTATATGAAGGGGTCCTCTGCGGAGCTGGAGAAATAGGTATGTTGGCTTATAAAAACAGTATCCTAGAGCACTACACAGGTAGTTTTTTCTTTCCCAACCAGTATGAAAAAAGCGCTAAAGCACTATATAATTTGGCTGAAGTGGGGGATAAAGAGGCGAGTGAGGCATTTGATGATTACGGTTGGCATCTAGGTGAGGCCCTTAAGAATATTTTGTACGCTTATGCTCCCGAGGCGATATTCCTTGGGGGTTCTATCAGCCAAGCATATCCCTATTTCAAATCCACCATGGAAATGGCTTTGAGAACATTCGCCTATCCAAAACAACTAGAAAAAACAATCATTGAGACATCAAATCTTCAAGATTCGGCCATTTTGGGGGCGGCAGCGCTCTGTCTTAATCAAAGAACGCATTTGAACATCAATACATGAGAAAAACAATACTTGTAATTATTAGCTGCTTCTTAATAAAGGCCTGTGCTCAGGCTCCAAAAAAGGTCGATATTCAAATAGATAATAATATTGTGGGGGCTCCTATTACTTTAGGAATTCCATTCCCTATTGGTGAGCTTTACTCAGTTGATAATGTTCGATTACTTACCTCTAAAGGGCGGGAAATACCTTGCCAAACCACAGAAGTCGCAACATGGTTACCTGCAGACGGGAGTGTTAAATGGATTTGGGTGTTCTTTTTTGCCGAAGAGACATCCAATTACATTTTGGAGTACGGCGAAGGGGTCGATCCCATACAAAGTCCCGATAGGATCATATCATCGAACAACATGAGACCAGGGGGAGGGGTAGAGGTAAACACAGGTCCTCTCTCGTTATCCATAAATAAGTTGGGAAATGGGTTCTTGGATGCCGTTTACTTGGATTCTAATCAAAACGGCAGTTTTGAAAAGGAAGAGCGCATTGCCTCTGCTCCATCTGAAGGAAGAGGAACCTTTTTGGATATTCTTGATGACGCTGGAGTTGATTCCTCAAAAGCAATTATTAACGAAGTCTTTAGAGAAAAGGGTTCGGGACCCATGCATACCATTTTCAGAATAGAAGGCACTTACGTCTATAACAGAGAGGACAACAATATTTCTCCTTTTTCCATAAGATTACACACGTACGCAGGCAAAAGTTACATTAAGGTTCTACATACCCTTACCTACACTGGGGTTCCAGATAAACATATAATTCAGGAAGGGGAACATGCTAATATCGCTACACAGAACAAAAAAATTATTTCCGAAGATACTGCTGACGATCCTGGTTGGACCCAACCTAATGATCAAATAGCAGCCTGCGGTCTACAATTGCACTACGATTTGATGGATAATGTGGAGATTACTACGCCACTTTACGAAGGAGATTGGCACGTAAAAGGACCAAGCGTAGTTGAGACCATTAATCTTTCTGGAAATAGCAGCGCACAAGTATTACAGAAGGGTCCTGAACGAGATAATGGACCCAGTTTGAGAAGTCTATATATGAATAGGTTCAAAAAAGAACCTTTTGAAGATAAAACTTCCAAAAAGAAGGAGTTCCGCGGTCTAATCTCCGAGGGGAAAAATATTTTGAAAGAAGCGGAAAGGGCCAAGGGTTGGATGAATATCAGTGACGGAAGACGTGGTATCAGTATCGGAATCAAGAATTTTCTGGAAGAATATCCTAAGGGAATCCAAATTAACCCAGCTACGAATACACTTTTAGGCAATATATGGCCCTCTGATGTTGGGGCGATGAGTTTTGAGCGTAGCCATACATTGCTCGACGGAGGTATGCTAGGGAATTTTGCACAGGGCATCACAAAAACAACTGAGTTTATCTACTATTTCCATGATGACAAAGACACCAATGAGGCTCTTGACAAAAAAATGGACTACGTCATCAATAGTCCGGTTGCTCACACTGACCCTAGTTGGTATATGGATTCAAAGGTCTATGGGAACATGGCACCTTATTCCAAAGAATATCCAGAATTTGAAAATGCTCTGCAATACAAATATGAATGGTTTTCATTCAATCAAAACCATCAACCATGGTACGGAATGTTTGACTATGGAGACGGAAAAACCTATTACTTCAAAGGGCGATGGTACCAATGGACGAATAATGAACCGACCGTGGATTTTATGTTATGGACCAATTTCATGAGAACTGGTAACTCGAAGTATTACCGTATGGCCCAAGAAATGAGCAGACACACCATGGATGTGGATAATGTACATTGGCCCAAAAAGCGGAGCTATCTGGGTGAAATTAATGATGCCATAGACTTTTGGAACTATAAGGATGAACCTGAATCTACTCCGTATCTTGGAATTGGACGAAGACATGCCAATGAACATTGGATTGCACTGTTGAGTGCCCATGTTTGGATACAGGGCTGGATAGCTTCATACTACTTGTCTGGAGACCATAGAGCTTTGGAAATTGCCAAAATGACTGGCGATACCTATATAAAGAGAATCTGGGGTGAGCATGACCTAAGAGGAAGAAGGCTCTATTTATCGGTATTGAATCTTGTTGAGCTTTATGATGCCACCAAACTTCAGAGGTACAAGAAAGAATTGGATGAAAGAGTTGATTTAATGTTGGCTCTTCAACAGGAACAAGGAGGGAATCTTTTATTGGATAGATTTGGCTATAGTCAGCCTTATGTGGCGTTGGGACTTTACAAATACTGGCAGATAACTGGGAGAAAAGAAGTGAAAAAAGCGCTTTTGGACCATGCAAGATGGGTACGGGATGTTCCTCCGCTAAACCATGAAATGGAATCCTACCTTGCGACCATCAACCCACTTTTAATCGGTTATGAATTTAGTGGTAAGCAGTCCTTTTTAAATGAAGCAATGAAAAGGGCCGAAATGCTTAAAGTAGGAAGGCTCTCCAAAGACTATAATGAGTTCACTGATATAGAAGTCTTCAATGATGCACTTTTGGAAGTTTCAAACCTTCCAAAAAGCAAAAAAGGCATTACCAACTGGGAAATAAATCAAGGGTTAAGAGTATTTGGATGGACCCATGCCTACAACATCCCTCAATTACTGTACTGGATGAAGAAAGAGAACAAAACTTTAAGCAAATAAGATGATGCGGAGTATATCTGAACTCAAAGGTTCCATTGATTTTGCTCAACCAGGGGCACTAGAGGAGACCCGATTCGAACGGGTGCACAACGTAATCTTTAAAGACTCTTCATTGGCTTCAATTGTAGTTGCCCATGAAATCGCAAGGCTGATTAGGCAAAAACATGACAGTAATGATAATTGTATCCTAGGGCTGGCAACTGGTTCATCCCCTATAAGGGTATATGAAGAACTGGTACGAATGCACAAGGAGGATGGCCTTAGTTTTGAAAATGTAATCACTTTTAATTTGGACGAGTATTACCCCATGACCAAGGAAAACATCCAAAGCTACCATTACTTTATGCACGAACACCTGTTCAATCATATCGATATTCCAGCTAAAAACGTTCATATTCCAGATGGTATGGTACCCATGCACGATTTGAATCAGTACTGCTCTCAATATGATGCCCTTATCGATAAACATGGGGGGCTGGATTTCCAACTTTTAGGCATTGGTAGAACTGGCCATATTGGATTCAATGAACCAGGGTCGCACTATAATTCCAAAACGAGAAGTATAACCTTGGACCATATCACCAGAGTGGACGCAGCGCCTGCTTTTTTAGGAATAGACAACGTACCCAGAAAGGCCATCACCATGGGTATAGGTACCATAAAAAAAGCCAAAAGAATAGTTTTATTGGCTTGGGGCACCAACAAAGCCGAAATAATCAAGGAGACCGTTGAAGGAGAAATTTCATCTGAAGTACCGGCAACTTATTTGCAGGAACACCCTAATACTACATTTGTGTTGGACCGTGCTGCATCTTCTGAACTGACCAGGATAAAAGAACCTTGGGTAGTTGGAGACTGTGTATGGGATAAAAAGCTAAAAAGCAAGGCCATTATATGGCTCTGTGAAAAGTTGAAAAAACCGGTACTTAAGCTTACCGACAAGGATTACAATAATCATGGGATGGCCGACCTCTTGACCCAAGAGGGTTCCGCTTACGATATAAACATTAACATGTTTAACCGTTTGCAACATACCATTACAGGATGGCCAGGAGGAAAACCAAATGCTGACGACAGCAAAAGACCAGAAAGGGCTGTTCCAGAAAAAAAGCGAATCATAGTGTTCAGTCCTCATCCAGATGATGATATGATATCCATGGGCGGTACTTTAGAGCGTTTGGTTGAACAAGGACACGAAGTGCATGTGGCCTATCAGACCACGGGTAATAATGCTGTAAGTAAGGAAGAGGCTATTAAATATGCAGAGGTCTGCCAGGCCCTGTATCAAAAATGGAGTGAAGACCCTTCTGAATCATTGATTAGGGAACTAACTGAACAAGAAAATATGGAAGCGGACTCAGAGGCAGTATTGGATTTGAAGAGACTCATTCGAGAAAAGGAAGCTATTGGAGCAACACGTTTTTTAGGTATTCCTGACCAAAACGTACATTTTTTGAAAATGCCATTCTATGGAACAGGAACTGCCAAAAAACGTAAGCTTTCAGAAAATGATGTTGACCTATTATCTGATTTGATAAAGACTATAAAGCCCCATCAAATTTTTGCTGCTGGTGATCTGGCTGATCCACACGGAACTCATAAAACATGTTTGGATGCTCTAAAATTGGCATTTAACAAGCTTAATGCAGAAGAGTTCATGAAAGAATGTTGGGTATGGTTATATAGTGGAGCCTGGGATGAGTGGAAAACACATGACATCGACATGGTGGTACCCATGAGTCCAGATCAGGTGGTCAAGAAGCGTAACGCCATTTTCTATCATCAATCTCAACTTAACCGAGTGATGTTCAGAGGGGATGATTCTAGGGAATTTTGGGTCAGGGCTGAGGAACGCAACCGAAATACAGCAAAGAAGTACCATCAATTGGGTATGGCAGAATATGAAGCCTTAGAAGCGTTTAAACGTATGAAACTTGAATGACTTCGTTAACATAAAAAGCCAAAATGAAGCTTTTATAATGCACTGGCCAATTGGCCAAGACTTGTGAAGCATCGATGAATACTTAATTTAAATTCTACAATTCTTTAATTGCAATTGAAAACCTTGGTTTGATGGCACCTTTTCAATTGGAGAAGCTTCCTTTAATATTTCTCACATACGATATTCTACGCAAAAGATAATCAGAGTTTTTTTCAAAGAAAAAGCGATTCGTTAAAACACGAATCGCTTTTGTTCCATGCTTTTGATGGGTTATGCTATACTTCTTGATAACGATCCATAGCTTACATCAAACACTTCTCCAGTAACCTTGTTTGTAGCATCCGAAGTGAAAAGAGCTATCGCCTTGGCAACATCTTCTGGCTCTAAATGCCCAACGGGTATTGGATTACCTGGTTTCAAAGTTTCTGAGATACCGTCAAAGGTTGAATCCGGATTGTTGGGCATCATTTTCCCCAATACGTAGGGATTATCGGCCAACTTGGTGCGGACCAATCCCGGGGCAACCACATTGCACATAATATTGTCCTTTCCATAAGTAAGGGCAGCACTTTTGGCAAAACCGATAATCGCCCATTTGGTAGAAGCATAGACTGGAAAAAGTTCATTTCCCATTCGGCCCAGTGCCGAAGATAGGAATACCATTCTTCCTGATTTTTGTTGCTTCATGAAGGGGGCGGCAGCCTGAGTGGTCTTAATTATGCCTGCGACATTTATATCGTACACGACATCTATCTCCTGCGGACTGAATTCTTCAATAGCTCCTACTTGGGTCACCCCAGCATTAGCGACGAGAATATCCAAACTTCCGAATGTGTCGACCGTTTTTTGCATCGCATTCTTTAGGTCATCAATGTTTCTAACATCGCCCTTGATGGCCAAACATTTCACATTTAGGGATTCTATTTTTTTCTTAGCATCTACCAAATCACTTTCCGAGGACAGTTTGTAGCCTACATGGGGAATGTCTTCTGTGGCAATGTCAAAAAGGACAATGTTGATTCCAGCCTTTGCAAGTTCTTCTGCGGCAGCCAGACCTATTCCCCTCGCACCCCCTGTGATAAAGGCAGTCTTTGCCGTTATTTGGGAGGTGAACACTTTCCCATTTTCTTGCTGTGCTGCAAGGGTATTACTCCCAAGGAGTGTTGCTGCTGCAACTCCTGTTGCACCCAAAGTGCCTTTTTTTAAAATTTCCCTACGGCTCATTTTATTTATGTTTTTCATTGTGCTACTGATTTATTGTTTTTATTAATCCCATCTTGAAACTATGTCCGATGGGATGTAATCTTTATATAATGCTTCGTTCGTAAAAGGCGCGTTTCCAAAATAGTCGCCCTCACTTTTTATTTCATTTTTTCTCTTATCGCTCAACAGGAAACCAAGGCCCAAAGGATTGTTCTTGAGATATCTGGCAACCATTGAATTTGAAGAGCTGTTTATTTCTTTTGTATTTGGAGCAAATGATATTCCTGTTGTTATCATCTTATGATTCTTTAGTACTATTAATTTTTAGTTCAACTTGTTCGGGAATCCCATCTATTTCAGAGCGGGAGCGGCTTCCATAGGATTTAGGCCATTGGCTGCCCAAGCAAAAGCTTGGTTTTGATTCAAATCGTTCAGTCGTTGCATTTGACTTTGTGGAATGGTAAAATCAAACAGGTCTATGTTTTCTTTGATACGTTGCGGATTCGTACTTCTAGTTAGTACACTATACCCGTTTTGCAATACCCATCTTAACAAGAGTTTGGCCTCAGAGACATTTAATTCACTTGCAACCTCCTTAATGGTGGACTGCGCATCCTGCTTTTTTTCAGCCAATACTTCACCACCTTGGCCTTCGGCCGTTCTCCAGGTGGAAAGTGGGGCCAGCGAACTGTACGCGGTGGACGCAATGGAATGTTTATTTAGAAACTGTGTCAGTTCTGGCTGCGCACAAAGCGGATGGAACTCAATTTGATTGATTTCCGGTTTTTCCAGACCTGCTTCCAAAATCTCATTGATGGCCTCTTCATTATAGTTGGACACCCCAATATGCTTGGTCAGTCCCTGTTTTTTCAATTCAATCAAGGCTCTCCATTGTTCCAATCGCAATGATGCGAGCGGGGCGTGGATGAGATAAAGGTCAACATAGTCAACCTGAAGCTCCTTTAATTGGTTTTTCAGGGTGGCAATGGTGGAATCATACGTTTTTTCTTGAACTCCCCACTGAGTGTTTCCCGGGAAAAGTTTGGTGGTCAAAAAAATCTCTTCCCTTGCGATACCAGATTTTTTAATGGCATTGCCAGTTCCTTTTTCATTGTTGTAGCCTTCCGCCGAGTCTATATGTCTGTACCCGGCCCTCAAAGCTTCTGCCACACTGGATTCCGCTTCTTCGGTTGATAGTTGGTACGTGCCAAATCCAACAAGTGGCATATTGATTTTGTTTCTTGATGTACTACTTAAATCAGTCATTTTTTTCGTTTTTATTGTTCGTAATTATTTGATACAAAGGTGTCAAGGAACGAGGGCTGTTCGCGAACCCGGTCCAAACGAAAACTGACCAATTTCAAAGATTACAGCCTCTTATTGGCTGTCCTGAAGGCCCTAGGGGATAGTTTTGTGTTCTTTTTGAAGAATCTACTGAAGTGTGTGGGCTCACTATAACCCAACAAATAAGATATCTCTTTGAGTGATAGGGAAGAATCCACCAAAAGGGATTTGGATACTGAAAGTGTGCGTTGGGATATCCAATCACTGAGCGTCCTACCTGTTTTGCTCTTAAGTACGGAATTAAGATAGTTGGGATGAAGGTTGAGTTGTTCGGCGAAGTATTGGGCCTGTAGTTTTACGTGACCCTGTTTGTCACCCAATATTTTCTTGAATTCAGATTCCAGTATTTTTTTAAACGACTTGACGATTCTGGAGCTATGCTCACCCTCAACTAGGGGATTGTAGTTGGCCCAAAACCGCTCTTTGATTTTCATCAGCAGTATCAATATCATATTGCCAATGACCTTATCCTTGTATTTGGAATCATTTTTAAACTCAAAGTCCACCTGATTAAAAAGCATTTCCAATTCCTTGAACTCTGTTTCGGTCTGTTCGTTGGGGGGCACGATTTCAGCTAGAAGAAAGGGAAATTCGCTATAAATCTCCGGATGTACATTTTCCTGAAGGAATTTTTCCGTCAACATAATGATTTGCGCCTCTTTTGAAGAGTACAATTCATATGATTTGATATGCCCTGGATTGGTAAAATAGATGGATTTATCCCCAAATGGGAACGTGTTGTCGTCAAGTTTATATACACCTGAACCTTTCTTGGTCAGGATAAAAGAAAAATATTCTGCCCTTAGAACTGGTGATTTGAAGGGGAGTTCCTGGTGAATGTTAGGAACGCTAAGAATCGTGAAGTTGATTTCATCATCCCCAGGCATACCCAATGTTTGATAGAGGTCCGTTATAGTATGACGATGAATTTTTTCCAAGACTAAAAAAAGTTGAAACCAGTTTTTGAATAAGTCCTAATCCTATTGGTAAATTTAGAACTAATTAAAAACATAATCTAAAAATGCCTACTACTAAACCTGAGAAAAATGGTTTGATAAAACGACGATATCAAGGGTTCTCAGTCGCTTCGTATAATTTCAAATTGACCCGGTGTAACTTCAATTGGCATGGGAAATCCTTTTCCTAAAACTTTCATATGGCCTGCATTCAAACCTTCATCATTTTCAAATCCGATATTTACTACTTCCTGAAACGATTTATATGAATCCCAGACCACAATATTGATGAAATTGAATTTGCCCTTATCATTAATTGTTCTATAAAACGTTGAGCTTACGAATCCCGGCTTAGTTTTGAAATATTTAATATAAGCATCCCTTACTTTTATTGCCTTTTCTTCAAAACCCTTGGGCACTTCTATTGCATTTATCACACTTATTTGTTTCATTTAAGGACGGATTGTTATTACTAATCAATCATGATAAGATTTTATTCCTTTAGACAGCTATACTGAAATTTTCCTGCTTCTGGCACTAATACTCCAATTACCTACCTTACTATTCTTTCGTATTAAGGATACCCCGTCATGTAAGTTTATGGTAGGACAAATATGATAGGGAACCCCATAGAGAACATCTCCAACTTTGATATTGTCCCATTTGTTCACTTTCAAGACACCGTGCTCTTCGCTTTGCGATAAAAGTTTGTATCCTTCGAGGTTCAAAAACTTTACCCGCTTATCGATAGGGTTTTCAGCAGCAACGGATTTATGTCCCAGATCAATGGTCACTATGTCCTTTGTGGGTTTGGAAATAACCCTGCTAATGATCAATGCGGCATATTCGAAGTCTTGCTCAGTCAATTTTTCATCATACCCCCAATCCCATAACACACATGTCCCAGGGCTACAGATTCTTTCTTGGTTTAGGAGGTGTACCGTAAATGAAGGTGTTCCTCCACATATAAGTTTCATATTTGGATTACTTGACTTAAGATTCCGATAAATCCCATTTACCTTGGAAAAAGCCTGCTCAATATCCTCTTTTCTTTTCTGAAAATCAGGATCCCTAAAGTGTCCGTCGTATATATGAATACCTTTAAGGTTCAGTCTCTTATATTTTGCAAGGGAACCAATCAGATTGTCCAAATCCGGTCCAGGTTCCACTCCCGAACGGTTCATTCCATTGTTAATGTCCAGAAATACATCGATAGTAATGCCTCTGGCCAAAGCCTCATCATGCAGTTTTTGGGCTATATCCAGATTGTCTATAATTGTGGAAAACTGGGTTCCATCAAAACTTTCAACCAACTCCCCGTAACGACTTATTTTTGGGCCGACCAGTTGATGGGCAACCAAAACACTTTTACCTCCTTCGTTTGCTACCATTTCAGCTTCGGCTATTGTCGAAGTCTTAAAATTTAAGATTCCCATGAAAACCATTCGTTTAATCACCTCGGACATCTTGTTCGTTTTAACATGCGGCATCAACCTGTTTGGGTCGTTATCCGCCATGTCCAACATTTTATGAAGATTATGTATCAATTTATCCTCATAAAGTACAAGAGAAGGGGAGTCAATCTCATCTATATTCTCTATTTGAAACCAATCTTTCATTGTTTATTGCTTTTGTTGTCGTACAAAGCGGCCAGGTCCTGTACAAATTTGTGACGGGAAGTTGACCAGGCACCATTAGAGCAAAATGCAATGACCAACTTTTCCTTTGGCTTTATGTAAAGATAAGCTGTCCCTCCTGCACTGGAACCTCCGTGATAAATCTCCTTACGGTCCTCGGAAACTCTCCATCCCAAGGCATAATTTGTAGGGGTACCATCTGAAGTTTCCCGAGGATTCCACATGTCTAAACGTGATTCCTCACTTATCAGTTGATTTTGTAAAAGGGTATTTCCAAATTTGACCAAATCTGTCGGTGTGGACAATACCCCTCCTCCTGGATATTTATTGCTTAAATCTACGGGGCGGGAGTTTTCCCAAGTACCATCCTCCAGTGTTTCATAGGGCCTTGTTCGGTTTGGGATAATTTGCTCTGGCATATCCACAGTACTTTGAAACATATCAGCAGACAAAAAAACATTCTTTTTCAGGGATTTTTGGAAAGAGGTCCTATCAAGGTTCTCGATAATACAGCCCAATATGCTGTATCCATAACTGCTGTAGTGGTAATTGGAACCCGGTGGGGCAACAAGTGAGTCCCCTTTGAAAATATCCAGTGCTTCAGCTGAAGAAGAGTAGCGTTTTATGCTGTAATATTCCGTTTCAATATTGTCAAAATCATAATGTCTTATTCCCCCTAAATGGGACAGGAGCTGTTCTGATGATATCTCATAGCCCTTTTCAGGAAAGGATTGGCAATAATCGTTGATTGGAGCCTTGATATCTAACTTCTTCTGTTCTTTTAAAATCATTATCAGAGTAGCCGTTAGACTTTTACTTATGGAGCCAACCCTGTAGACGCTTTTTTCAGTGGCTTCCAGTTGGTTCTCAATGTCTGCGAAACCTAATGCCTCTGCCAATATAATTGAGTCATTTTGAGAGACTGCAACGGAAAGACTTGGCAAGTTGTTTTCATCAAGAGCTTGTTGGAGCAAAAACTTTGCACTTGAAGTAGAGTTCTTATGTTTGGAACAACTGATTGAGCAAACGAATAGTGCCGTGCACAGGAGGATTGAAACTACGTTTCGGCGTTTTACACAAGACCTTGTCATATCGAATTATAGATTTATCTTTACATGAAGATACTTTGCAAATATATGTGATTTATCTTTATATCAAGATATTTTTGGTGCCAACAATTCCAACCACATACTAGTAGTTCATGGAGCAAAGCAAAGACGATATTTTAGACCTTCTGGTAAAACAATGGAAAAATGAGCGTCCGGATTTGGATGCGTCACCCATGCTGATAGTTGGAAGGATTTTAAAGCTGGGGAAACTTTTGGAAAAAAGAGCCAATGCGGCCATACAGGACAAATCAATTGTATATACAGACTTAGATGTGCTGGCGACACTTAGGCGTTCGGGGAAACCTTATGAACTAACACCTAAACAATTGATTGAGTCAGTTTTGATAACCTCAGGAGCCATGACCGCTTTATTAAAAAGACTGGAAAAGTTGAATTTAATCTACAGGGCTCCAAGTCAAAAAGATGGCAGGGTCATTAAGGTAGGTTTAACAAAGAAGGGGTTCGAGGTGATTGACGCGGCAATTGAGATTCGTTTTGAGGAAGCCAGGAAAACTGTTACTTCACTCAACAGGGATGAAAGGAAACACCTTGCAGTTCTTCTGAAAAAAATGCTCCAAACCACTACATTCAATTATACTCCTACATCGACAGAGACCAGGCCAGAATTATCTGAATGACCTTTAAATGCAATAAAACGTTTAAAATCAATGATTTCAATGTAAAATGTACATTTTGAATATAATCCTGAAAATGGTTCGTTTTATGACACCGAAGAAAAGAGCCAATAGTATGGCTCATATGCTTAGTAATACCAACAAACATTTTATATAGGGTCAGCAATACCGACGGTGTTCTTTTCAAAGTCTCCCCAATTTTTTCTTTTTAAGTGATACATTTAGCTACACTATTATGTTAAGCCTATTTCCCAAGTGCCAAGGAGATACTTGAAGAGCATATAATCAATATGTTTTAAATAATTTCACTTTTAATGTCACATTTTCTTTTTTGGTAGCTTATATATCAAAATAACGAACAAAGTCAAGTTGTAGATGACAGTTGGTTTTTAAGGACCTAGGTTTTTTTATAGTCCCCCCGCGACTAAACATGAAATAAATGGAAAACAAAAATTTTGGATTAACACAAGCCGATTTTGACCGATTGGTGGTTGATTTAAAACGAAACGACACCTTCTTTTTTGAACAGGTGTTCACAAAACAGTTTGAAGAGACAATTGTGTATTTAAAACGTGAAAATCGTGCGGACCATGAAGATGCCTACGATGCGACTATGGATGCCTTGATAGCTTTTAGGTTGCGATTTGTACAAGGAAAATTAAGTTATGGAAACCTAAGGTTTTTATTCACAAAAATGGCCTCACAAATGTATCTAAAAAGCAAAAGAAGTAAAGTACAAACGGTTGATAATAACCTGTTGGTTAATGAAGAGACCGTAGAAACCGAAAATAGAGAAATGTCCCCAGAGTTTAATAAGGCATGGCAGAAACTGGGTGCAGGCTGTAAAGATGTATTGACAAAATATTACTACGGCAAAATGAAATTACTGGAAATAGCGGATGAGCTCTCAAAATCACCGGCTACGGTAAGAAAACAAAAAGAACGTTGCATAAAAAAAATGAAAGAACTGATTAGTGTTGAAATTTAAAACGTCATGAAAAAAAAGCTACATCATTTGATATCAGAAGAACTATCCGAAAAAGAAACGGATGAGATCATGGGCGCATTAGTCACACAACAAATGAATGCTGAGTTACGTCAGCGCTTGGCCCATACGCTAAAAGAGAAACATGGTATTATTCGTAGTGCCGAGCGTGGAAAGGGTAAAATCAAATACCTGAACTATATGCTCGCAATAGCCGCTAGTATTACCGTATTAATTGCCTTGGTGTTCTACCCAAACTGGGCAGGCGATAGTCCCCAGGTATTGGCACAGCAGTATTTAAGTGAGCAGCCGCTGAGCCACCCTGGAACGTTTAAAGGAGCAACAGTAGTTGATGAGCAGCGTACGCAAGCTATTGTGGCCTTTAACCAAGGCGATTTTACCAAAGCGGTTACCCATTTTAAGGCACTTGAGGCACCTACAGCAGAGGATAGGTACTATTTGGGGCTTGCCTATTTAAAAAATGGGGATTATGAACAAGCGGTCCCATTGCTGGTCGAAAGCAAGACCAAGGGCAAACGATTTACACAAGAAGCACAATGGTTTTTGGGATTGGCCCATTTAGCTCTAGGAAATACTGAAAGTGCAATAAATGAGCTAAAAGCAATTGGCAAAGATGAATGGAAATATAAAGAAGCTGTTTCGCTATTGGAACAAATACATTAAATCACACACAATAAATAACACTAAAATAAAGATGATGAAAACAAATCGATACCGCATACTACTGTTGTTACTACTGAGCTTTCTAGTCTTTTTTACATCGTGTACGTCAGACATGGATGAAGATTTGAATGATGACCAATTGGCCTTGGATGGTAATGGTAATGGTGATAATGATGATGACGATGATGATGATGACGATGACGATGATGACGATGACGATGATGATGATGATGATGAAATCTTCAAACACCCTACTTTGTTTTTTGTTCGATTGGACCCCAATTTGTCCGAAGCTGAAATTGATGAACTCAAAGAGGATTTGAATTCAGACGAAGTATGGTTTCGTGAAGAGATTAACCTACGGCTATGGAACGTACGCCAGTTTCCCTACACCTCTGCCCAAGGCGAGAACGTGACCCAAATTGATGGACATGTAACTCGGGCAAGAAGCAGAACTAGGGTCAAAGAAGTGGGCTTTAACATCGGTTCAGTATTAACAGAACCAACGATTATGCCACCATTGGCCTGTTTTGAAAGCATAGTGCCGCAAGTGGCCTTGGGTTTAAATGAAGTCAAGGTCGCCATTTTTGATACGGGCATTGCTAATTTGTCCAATGCCAATTTCCCAAATTATGATTTTGCCATTGGCGAATACACAGGTTACGATTATGTTAATGATGACGAACTGCCAGAAGATGAAAACGGCCATGGCACCCATATCGCAGGCCTCATTCACCATTTATTAGGCCAAAGTGGTAATCCAGATGCTGAAGTGTCTTTTGATATTCGAAAAACGCATGATGCCACGGGCCAAGGTTTTGTTTCCAATCTCGTTCCAGCAATCCTCGACGCTGTTGAAGAGGGGGCCGACATTTTGAACTTTAGCTTTGGCTATCAGGATATCAACTCAGACCCTACGGATAGGCCTTTAAAATTGGCCTTGGACTATGCCGAACAAATGGGGGCTATGGTCATTGCCTCTGCAGGGAATACCAATGGAAACAACGATGTGGATGAGGTAATTTCCTTTCCTGCCTCGTATCCCAATGCCAATATTCTATCCGTGGCATCCGTCAGTTGTGATGATATTTTAAGTCAGTTCAGTAGCTATGGTAGGCAACGGGTTGATGTAGCGTTGTTGGGTGAAAACATTCCAGGGCCCAATTTGACCATGGGGGTCGATATGCGCTCAGGGACATCCTTTGCTTCGGCCAATGTAACGGCCATGGCGATACTTTTGGCCACCCATCAACCTACTTTTGACCAACAACAGATTCGCACGGCTTTGATAAACACCTCAACACCCAATGCAAGCTTATCCGGAAGAGTGGTTGCCAATGGCACCATAGATTTTCAAATGGCATTTGACAGTCTGACCGGTAACTAATAGTAGACTTAACCGAGTAAAAAAGCGAGCACTGGAGTGCTCGCTTTTTTTGTTCAAAGTATATTGGATAATCGAGCTCAATAAAGGTCATATATGGTCCTAATGTCATTTCGAGTGCAGTCGAGAAGTCTAAAAACGTATCGAAAAATTCTCTACGGTGCTTGAACCGACATTGATTCTAGAAAGTATTTCTTAAAATGCCCTCTCTAAAAGAGTTATATCCTTTCCTGATAGGAATGAAGGAAGGACTTTCACAAGAGTAAAGTTCCCCTTCCTCGGGAGGGATTCTACCCAAAACCAAGTGTACAGGCCTATTTAACTTTAGCTCTTCCCGTAGCCCCAGTTACATAACCATCGAGCAATTTCTGTTTTTGCTTGTCGGCCTATGGGGTTACGTTCTTAGTTTTCAATACTGCAATCGATTTGTTTTTCATGAATATGATTTTAGGATTTATAATATCCAAAATAACAATGATAATCTTACAACTGATATAATGCTTTCCTGCTTTTAACAAAGAAAGCTTCTTTTTTAGAATCTCGTTTCAATCCGTTACCATGGCTGAATTGCAAAGCCAATAGAAATATCATAACTTCATACGGTAAGTTGAAGAACAGTAATAGTCTTCCTCGCAAGAATAGCCCCAAACGCATGACCGTACTTCGCCCTTTGCTGCTTTTAAGCATCGCTTTACTCACCCTTTCCTGGACACCCAATACCAATGATTTCTTTTCATTATACTACCAAATCATTAATGACAATATTAAAAACGAACGTTACGAGGCCAATATCGATTTGATACAAGAATTGAAGGCAAAATCGGGTTATCAAGAATTGGATTGTTACCACAAAGGGAAACTGTTGCATAAAATTGGCGTCTCTCACTACATGTTGCTACAAGATGATGAAGCCGTTACCTTCTATGAAGAAGTTGCTTTTAACGTTTGGAAGGATTGTCCTGAAGTTCCTATTTCGGAAATGGCAAATACACTCTACAATCTCGGAGTTTCCTATCAGTATTTAAATAATTGGGAACCTGCAAAGAAGTATATTGACCAATCATTGCAAATAATAGAGAGCTTAAGAGACTATCCTCTTCTTGATTTAGCAGACAAGTACTATGGCATTGGCAATTTCTACAGTCTATTGAACGATTATTTCAGGTCTCAACTTTACTATAGTAAGGCCCTTAATATTTATGAAGTTTTAGATGATACTGAGTCATGGAGATTTATCCTTTTGAATGAGTTGATTGCCATGGATATTAATTTTAAAGAGTTTCATAAGGCCAAAAAAAGTATTGAGGACGCCTTAGCTATTTATGATACTTATCCGAATGAAATAGATCCAATTAATCTAGCCAAGGTTTATTTAAATGCGGGAACTACTCACTTAGAATTAAAAGAGTATACCAACGCCCGACTAATGGCTAACAACGCATTAGAGCTATTGGATGAACTAACCGAACCTTTTTATTATTCCATCGGGTTAGAATTGGTGGCCATGATTCAAACCGAAGAAGGGAAGTTAAAAGAAGCTGAGAACAATATGTATCGCGCTCTAAACTTGAGAAAGGCTCTATATTTAAAGGGGGAGAGTCAACATGCAATAGCTGCTGCCTATGAAAATCTGTGTGATATTTTAATTCGGCAAGGGGCTTTGGCACGGGCAGACCAACACCTAAGCCATGCCTTTGATATGTTGCTGCCCCATGATGATTTTGACGCCAACCATTTGCCCATTATTCAAACATCAAGGGCACGCGATGATGAACAGTTGATACGTTTGATGGAGCTTAAGACCAAAATTTTTGAGGCCAAATACCAGAATTCGCAAAATGTAGGTTTTCTTGATGCTTCGTTAAACGTGCAACATAAAATTGATTCTATAGTCAAAAGGGGGTTGCTTTCGTTTCAGTTCCAACAATCCAAACTCGAATTTTTGGAAATACGTATTGCCCACTATGCCAAGGCCATAAAAGATGCATTACGACTATATGACCTTACCAATGATGTATTTTATCTGAACGAGGCGTACGAGTTCTCATCAAAGACCAAAGCGCTGGTCCTACAGCAAGAGTTGAACCGTATCAATGCACTTTCAACAAATACTGATAAAGAGACTGTATTGGAAGAACAAGCTTTGCGAGAACATATGAATGGGCAACAAGCTTCTCTTTTTGAAGCGGATGAAGCAGATAAGGATTCAATCTTACAGGAGTACCTCATTGCACAAAACCGGTTGGATGCCTTTTTACAAAAAGTGGAACAAAATCAACCCGAGTACTACAACCAACGCTATAAATTTTTAAAAGTACCCACCCTTGAAGAAACACGACAACGTATCCCAAAAGATTTGGCCGTGGTTGAGTTCTTCGTCGCCAAAGACAGTATTTACAGTTTTTGGATTACTAAAACGCAGTTTTTTGCCAAAACCGCCCCGTTTGACGATGCAGTCCAAGATGCCATTGACACTTTTGTGTCACAATGCAACAGTCCATTGCAGTCCATATCACCAGCTGCCTCACAATTGTTGTTTGAGAAGACCCTGCAAGAAGGGTTGCAAGAATTGAACGGGAATATCGATCGTCTATCCATTATTCCTGATGGTCCTTTACACACGGTCTCTTTTGAGGCCTTGTCTAATGGGAATAACTTTGTCATCAATGATTATGCAGTTTCCTATGCCTATGCGGCTGCCTTATTGAACCAAGAAAATGAGATGGGTCAAAAGCCACAATGGGAGTATGTGGGCTTTGGGGCGGAATACAGCCAACAACTGAATGAGAAATTAAAGACCTCCAAACGTTTTTTTGGTGATGAACTTTTGGGTCAATTGACCATGTCCAGACAGGAAATTGAAGATGCAGCGGCCATCTTTAAAGGCGTAACTTTTGTCAATGAAGAGGCCAGTTTGTCCAATTTCTTCTCGCACGCCAGCAAGGCCAAAATTATACACTTGTCGTTACATGGCCTAGTCGATTTTGACGATCCATATCGTTCCGCAGTCATTTTTGATGATAGCGAGGAAGTCTACTTATTATCACCCCAAGATTTGTACAAGAACAGACTTAATGCTGAATTGGTATTGTTGAGCGCCTGCCACTCGGCCAGTGGTAAGATTTATCAGGGCGAAGGGGTGCAGGGTATGAGCAAGGCTTTTTTGTTGGGTGGTGCACAGAATATTCTCTCCAGCCTTTGGAATGCCACAGAAACCAGTTCTTTGCTTTTGACCAATTCGTTTCTAAAGAACATAAAGACCGGCGAAGCTACTGACATTGCCTTACAAAAGGCCAAGTTAAATTACTTAGAGACAGCTACCCCAAGTCAACAACATCCATACTATTGGGCTAATTTCATCATCTTGGGCGAAGTAGACTCCATTTATCCCAAAGAAAACTCTCTGTATTTGTGGATGGGGATTGGCGTATTGGTCTTGGGTTTTATATTTTTTCTTCTCTTCCGAAATCAAATGATTTTCAAATAGATACGTCTATTTTATACTATTACCCCTTCACTTTTTGACTTAAAATCAATGTGGGTTTGTCACGTTTGTTCCCAATTGTCCTTATAGAAATAAGAAAAAGAACAAACATTCAAATCCTAACAATGAAAAAGCCAAAAGTGACCACCTTAATTATCGCGATCAGCGCTTTATTCGCGAGTGCAACCAGCATCGCCCAAGAAGATTTAAAAGTATGGACCGGACATTCATGGAGTACAAAAATCACAGATGAATGGCGGGTACGAGCAGGTCAATTGTACCTCTTTGATGAGCGTCTTGATTTAAGCTCCATACAGAACAATGCACGTATCGATTACCGCTTTAATCGTCGCTTTAGGCTGGGATTTGGCTATGTAAGGTCCTCAAGCCCTGGCGATCCAGATCAACAGGCAAGAAATAGAATCGAGACCCGGTTAAGACTGTCACACCGTTGGGGAAAACTACGAATTGCCCATACGCTTCGTCCTGAGTGGCACTTTCCCGAACGAAGCAAATTTGAATACCGTATTCGCTACGCGCTGGGACTCCATGCAGGTAATTGGGGCCTACCATTAAAAATAACTCCCTATATCACCAATGAACTGCACTATTATCTGGACGGTAGACCTTTCCAATATCGAGATAGTGCGGGCGACAAATTGGTCAAACAATCACCTAACGGACTGCACGCCCATCGTATCAGATTGGGGCTCCGCTTCCGGCCATTCAAGCGTGCCAGTGCCAATCTGAGCTTCATGCGACAAAGGGAGTTCAATATTGGTAGCCCATACCGAAGATTAAATGTCACCGACCCAAGAAACGGTGAAGTGAAAAGAAGTTTCAACAATTTTTCCGTGCTGTCGTTCAGCTTCTTTTATCGCATAAAAGTGAACGGTAGCGCTAGAACCGCATCAAAACAGAATACCAAAACAAGAAACCTTTAAGTAGTAACACTAAAATCCCATATATCATGAAAACAATAAAAAGAGCAAATAGCTGTAAAAGTATCGTCGATTTTAAAATAGATCGTTCATTGGCTAAGAGCCACAAGCCAGAGGCTGGTGATGTCGCCGTTTTTGAAGTACTCGAAATAGGATCGTTAAATGCCATTCAAGACTATGCTGGCCGCAACTGCTACATTTTTGAAGGCGACCACATTATGGTAGCCTTTGGCAACCGATATGCAAGCAATCAATTTGAGGCCTATGTGCCTAAGGCATATCAAAATGAATATGATTTGGTCGGTAAAGGCGGTGTTGTAGGGAATGTGTTCTCTATGTACTACAAGCTTGAAGAAAAGGGCCCCACAAAGCTAAAAATGGTGGGCTATGTGGTTGATCAGGGTAAGGTCATCAATACCATATATCATAATAAAGAAAGAAAGGTTTTCAACCCTTTCAAACAGCGAGGGTTCAAGACTATTTTATCGGTGGGCTCAAGCATGGATAGTGGTAAAACAACGACAGCGGCTTTTTTGTGCCGAGGCCTAAAAAACTCGGGGCATAAAGTGGCCTATATAAAACTTACTGGAACCGTATTCAATAAGGATAAAATGCTATGCTTTGATTGTGGGGCAGATTACGTAACTGATTTTTCCGATTTAGGCTTCCCATCCACCTACTTATGCTCTTTGGCTACGATACTCGATGTTTATGAAGGACTTTTGAGCAATGTCGAGGCTATGGACCCTGATTATTTGGTTATCGAGGTCGCTGACGGATTGTACCAGAAAGAAACAAGCGCCTTGATGAACCATTTGCCATTCACCGATTCCATCGACCATGTGATTTTGTCATGTGGCAATAGCTTGGCGGTACATGCAGGTATCGAGTTGTTGTCCCCGATATTCGGTCCTAGGCTTTTTGCCCTTGCGGGACTCTTTACCGGAAGTCCGCTTATGGTATTGGAGGTAGAGGAAAATTCATGTTTGCCCGTACTGACCCTTGAAAAGTTGGTTGATCCAACTTTGTTGAATAATGTTTTGAAAGAATCGAAAACAGGTGTGGCCGTTTGAAGGTGGCACCCCAACAAATAAGTAGTCATGAAGTATACAAGGCGACAAGCAGCAATTTTTAGTATTGTAGCGCTTGGTATAGTACTCTCTCCGATCGTTCAGAATTGGGTCAAAACCCCAACAGACAGTTTTCCCTTCTCGTATTATCCCATGTTCTCAAAGAAAAGAGGGGCTACCTATGGCTTGTACTATGTAGTCACCTACGATTCACTTGGCCATAAAGAACACCTTCCTTATCGGCTTGCTGGTACCGGAGGGTTCAATCAGGTACGCAGACAAATCAACAAGGCACATCGAAATGATGGTGGCATGACTTTTCTTAAAAGGGTTGAAAAACGTTTGGTCAAAAAAGACAGAGCCTATTATCACGGCCTTACTAGAATTGAATTGGTGAAAGGTTATTATCATTTAGAAAATTACTTTTTAAACAACGATACGCTTCCGCTTTTAGAGCGGAACATTGCTACCCTAAAAATCAAGGAATAATGAAAACAATTATAAAAACATTAAAAGAACGTTGGTTTGAGGCAATCAGTCCCCAACGGTTGGCCCTCTTACGAATTGCGACCGGGTGTTTCAGTCTTTGGTACTTGATTTCACGTTTTGAAATGCTACAGAAAATGGTAAAAAACACTTCAGCCTTTGATCCAATTGGCGTATTGTTTTGGATGGAGGAACCCTTATCTGCAACTGCCTTTTGGTGGATTTCAGTAGGGTTGATTGTATTGAACATTTTTTACATAATCGGATGGAAATTCAAATTCAGTGGTCCGGTGTTTGCCCTTTTGACCTTGCTTTTTTTTACCTATCGAAATTCATGGTCGATGATTTACCACAATAGAAATGCCCTGGTGTTACATATTGTGATACTTGGTTTTGTGGCTTCAACTGATGCGTGGTCCGTTGACGCATGGCAGAGTGGGAGAAATGGCAATAAAATAAAAAAAGCCCATTTCAATTACGGATGGCCGGTAGTTCTTATTTGCGCCGTTACCTTGGGATCTTACTTTTTATCTGGAATTGCCAAAATAGCA
The DNA here is from genome assembly GCF_003001695.1 of Flagellimonas meridianipacifica. Taxonomy (GTDB): domain Bacteria; phylum Bacteroidota; class Bacteroidia; order Flavobacteriales; family Flavobacteriaceae; genus Flagellimonas; species Flagellimonas meridianipacifica. Next base: position 1,418,661 of record NZ_PVYX01000002.1, read on the forward strand.
GGTGATTTGGCCTTAGAATGGGCAAATGGTAGTGCCATGCGCTCACAAGTTGCTATTGATGCCATACGTAAATCCGTGTTGATTGCAGAAACGGCACCGCTTTTTAAAATTATCTATCAGCATACATGGTTATTTCTGGGAATGGGCATTCTTACCCTAGTTTTAGAAATTGGTGCGCCAATCGCTCTTTTAAAGAAGCGTTGGGGAATGGTCTGGGCCGTATTGACCTGGTTTATGCACTGGGGCATTTTCTTGATTATGGGCATTCGTTTTAGGTACCAGATGACCGGTTTACTGTTTCTATCTTTCTTCGAGCCTGAGAAATGGATAGCATTTCTTCGCAAAAAAATAAAGGGTAAAAAAAGTATTTCGCGTGAAACAACGGCAATTGTCTTTTTTGACGGTGTTTGTTCACTTTGTAACGCCTGGATACGTTTTGTAATCCGTTGGGACAAACAAAGGCGTTTTCGGTTTGCCCCTTTGCAATCAGCGGTGGCCGAAAAGGTATTGGGTTACGATTTTTCCCATGAAAAAATAGATTCCATTGTTTTGGTCGATGGTGCACAAAAATATGTGAAGAGTGATGCCATTCTGCGAATAACAAAAGAACTGGGTATGCCTTTAAAGGTAATTTATGTCCTAAGATGGCTGCCGTTACAATTGCGAAATGGTATATATGACTGGGTAGCGCGCTCGCGTTATTCATGGTTTGGAAAGCGGACTAACTGTCGAATACCCAAACCCGATGAGCGTTGGCGATTTTTAGATACGTAAATCCTTCTGTTTTGCATTATTCACATTTAATATGGTCATTTTCTAAAGCTAACTTAGGTAGGGTAGTACTTACTTTTTTGGTTAGCCTGACTTCACAGTTACTTGTTATTTTATTGCCTATTTATATGGCCTTGTCCTATAATCTATTGTTTGATGTAAAATCTCATAGAGCACATTTGTTAGGCTTTATTCCCAAAGAATGGATTTCCACTTTTGAAGGGTACCTTACGATATTTATTATTGTTCTGTTGCTACGGGGCAGCATTGATTTTTGTGAGCGATACCTTACTGCCTATTTGGGGGAAATGCACCTAGCCTTTCTCAGAAACAAAATCTTTTCCCATCAACTTCAAATGACAATGCCCATATATGATCAAAAAGGATTTTCCAAGTACTTGCTTCGCTATAGTGGCGATCTGACCAATATACAGGCCTTTTTCACTAAAGGAATCATCCGGTTTGGCAGTGATACCATTCTATTGGTGTTAACACTTTGGATTTTTTTTACAATCAATACCTATCTGGGTGTAACCCTGCTAGTACTAAGTATTATGTTGGCCGCAATAGTTTATGTAATGAACTTAAGGTTATATACTATTTCGGTAGCAAGAAGGAACGCCAAATCTGGACTGTTAAAATTTGTTACTTCTAGATTGCAGGGAATCATTACAATTAAAGTCTTCAATAGGTACGTCCCGGAAATGAAAAAGTATGAGAAAAGAGTGGGAAATTTATTGGACCTCGGCAAATCCTATCAATTGGTGACTAGTGCTATTGGAGCGGTAATTCCCTTTGGGTTATACTTAACCATAGGTATGGTAATGTGGATTACCATGTATTTAAACAATATCAGTGGTAGTAGTGTAGACCCTAAAACCTTTTTCACGGCCCTTTTGCTTTTAATCACGGCGATGCCAGTTTTCAGAAGGTGTTTTCGAGTAAGTATGGTATGGCGCAACGGTAGTATTTCTTATCAAAAATTAACCAATATCTTACAACTTCCCAAAGAGCAAGAGGGTAATAAAACAAAAGATGACCCAAAGCAGGGTCATATAGCTGTACGTAATCTATCCTTTACCTATGAAAAACAGAAAGACCCAGTGATCCGTCATTTGAATTTGGATATACCTTTCGGCAGCATAACGGTTATCCATGGTAAAAGTGGTATTGGGAAAACGACCTTGTTGAAACTTATAAATGGACTCTATACAGGTGATGAAGGTGATGTTTTAATTGGCGGCCAACCTATAAATGAGATAGACTTAAAAGTACTGAGAAAAAAAATGACTTTGGTGGCCGATCAATGTAGCTTGTTGGGCAGAACGGTATTTGAGGCCGTTTCCTATAGTCGAAAACACCAGCATAGAAGGAAAGCTTTAAAAATATTGGAAACCCTCGGGCTGTCAAACTCATTACATTTGGATCAATGTATTGGTGAGTCAAGCAGTAATTTGTCCAACGGACAGCGAAAGCTGTTGATGTATGCCAGGGCATTCCTCACCCAAAAACCAATACTGCTCATAGATGAACCCTTTGATTATCTAGATCATAACGCTATTCAGAGGATAGTTCACTATCTAAATCGAATAAGACATCGAAGAACTATTGTTCTGTTTACAAACAAATCAATCCCAAGCTGTATGGCTGTAGATTTCAATTATGAGTTGGTATATTAAGAGTAAACTCAAAATCACGGATTGATAGGTATGACTCAACTCCCCATCAATATCATGTTTTATGAAGTTCAATTGGGCTATTAAGTTCATCCTACAAAAAATCCCTTAGGTGACTGTTTATTGGGACGAGGAAAGAATTAATAATGGGTTAGGGGAGTGGCCTCCAAAATTTATAGCCCTTTTTTGATAGTTTCCAGTATTACTTGTTTAAGGGACGCTTTAAGTTTCCATAATCCATTATACAATTTAAGGTAGTCTCGAAATGTAGTTTTTTTAGGTGTTTGTTTTTTTAATAGCTGCGGTAATTGTAAATGGTAAATTAAAATGTACACTTTCCCTTGTCCCAAGAAACGTTCTTTTTAAAGGACGATTCAAAACTTGGAATCAAAGGATTCTAAACAACTCTCAACTGCGAGTTATAAACTTAAGTTTTTTCGGACTGATTTAGGTGTTTAGCGGAGAAAACACCGTCAGGTTGTCTTGCCTATAAAAAAGCGAATTATTCCCGTAAAACAGTCCAATAAATCTCAAACCAAAACATGTTTATAATTATAGTAAAGAATAAGCTTCGAAATAAATACGTGATAGTTATGGAGTACCCAGAGAAGGTTGCACTACTGTAACCGATTTCCTCTTTTCCTTGGCTAAGTACGCGACTTCATGATGCTACAATAACTCTTGAAGCGGCCCAACAATCATTCCTTAAAGAGCATTCCGGAACCTGGTATGTCTTTGGCGCTATTCCAGGCTGGGAACCAAAAATGTGTAGTGCCATCTTCATCGCCGTTATCATAATCGTAGTAACCTAAACCAAAACGTAGGCTTTGCCAATCTTCACCACTTCCTTTTTTAATGTATTCCAGAGGTACGGCAATTTCCATAGTTGCTCCGTTTTTTGTCATCTGTACCTCTGATGTAACAGAAACCGGTAGTCGGTTTTCGTTGTATACCGGTTTTTCCTTTTTAAAAGTTCGCAAAAAGTTAATCCAGTCCCGTCCTCTTCCTTCACCTGCATTGAAAGCGCTTACATGCGCTGGACGTGCGTCAAGGCCTAAAAATATAGCGTCTTGGTCCCAATAGGAACCCATTTCCTCAATAAAAAAATCGTTGTCTTTAAGGTTCACTGCAACATAGAAATTGGTGTCGTCATATGCTGTAGCAAATTGCATATCAAAGTCTTCATCACCGTCATAATCAAAAGGACTTCCCTCCACATTGTTAACAGCCCTCCATTCGGCTCCCTTCCACTCATCAAGCTTTCCATCCAATTGGATTTTTGACACCCTCTTTACGGTGTTCTTGTCAAAAGGCATAAAGTTCAGAACAGATGAAAAGTATACATTAGGCTGTGATTCAAATATATAGGTGATTTCTGCTGTAATTTTAATGGGGTCTAATTCGGTAAAGATTGCTTTATCTATTTTTTTCAGATTCATATTGAACGTTACAACGTCATTAGGCTCTACGGTGAAGGAGGTTTGGTCGAGTTGATAAAACATTTTGTCATGGGCCTGCCCAGTAAGTTTGACTTTCATTTGGGTATCACTATGATTGGTAACCTTGACCTCCGCAGACATATTTTCTAGGCCGGTTTCGTCCAGATAAATTGGATCAATACGAACGGGAAACGGTTGGTTCCTGACCAGATTGACCAGTTCTTCGGTTACTACATTTTCATCCCAGATTCCATCTAAAAACAGATTGGCTAAAATAGGTCCTTCCTCAGTCATTGTGACCCAGACCACATGATCAAATTCGCCATAAGCCTTACCGCGTAAACGGCTTGCTCCACCTGTGGTGGCCAAGGCAATGTAATTCCCGTTGTTTCTTTCGCTTTTCCAGTAGCGATGGTAATGGCCGGCAAAAACATTGTGGTTTCTGTCGGCCAAAAGCATTTCCACATCTTTCCAACGTTTGGTGTCGTTCTGAACCCATAGAGGTTGATGCAAAAACACTAATGTCCATTTTACATCCGCATTATCTTCCAAAGTCCTTTTTACATACTCAAATTGGGTGTCATCTATAGTTCCCCGACCTGCTCCGCGAAGATTATCTTCAGAGTTCAAGCAAAGGAAAAGTACGTCTTTGTAAACAAAATGGTAATAGGAAACGCCAAATAAATCTTTCCACTTCTCTTCCATTACAGCATTAGTAATATCATGGTTGCCAGGAACGTAAAAGAAGGGGGCGTCCAGTGGTTTTATAAAACTCATGAATTCCTTCCATTCCGCATTCAATTGCACAGTATCTCTGGTATAGCCTTCAATCAGGTCGCCCACACTCATTACAAACTCGGGCTGTAATAAGTTTAGTTTTTTAATACCTACTGGGAAAACCCCTGGTCGAGGGCCCCCTGTTCTGTCCGTAACAATGGCAAACTGAAATTGTTCTGGGGCAGTGTTCCATTCAATATGATTCCAAGGCTTTTTAACTGTAGGGATATCAATATAAATTGTTGGGTTGTTTTGAGCATTTATCGTGGTAAACACGAAAAATAATGGAATAAAGAAGCGAAAAGAGTGCATGGCAGTGATTTTTTTAGAAAAGTCGCAAAAAATCTCAAATGGGAGTCATTTGGTGAATTAAGATTGGGTTAATTATATGCCGTTGCAGCTTAATATCCGTTAACCTGAAACCTTTGGCTTTTTTAGATAACTTTTTGGTTTAGGAATGGTTTAAACTTTCGGGTTTAGGCGAAAATTAGATATTTTCAGAGATGGCATTCAAATAACTTTACGGATGTCTTTCAAATTAGCGCGTTCCAAAAAAGTAACCACTCTTTCCTTTATTTTTTCTTTTCTCTTTCTTGTGAACATTTCCAACGGAAACTAAGCATTCTCTTTCTCTTTTAAGGTCTTAGGGTCGAACAAGGCCCTTACCTGAAATAACCTAACAACCATACTCATGCCCTGGGTGAAGTAGCGGCGTTCATCCCTATTTAATGCTGTCTGGTGTTGTTCGCTCAAGAAGCTAGCTGAATGCTTTAAGTTCCAACTATTTTGGATGTTGGCGGCAGGCAACTATTAAAAATAACATTGTGTAGAACTTGCCTTGTGATGTCCCAGCATTGTTGAAATAGCCAATAAGTATATAGTCAGGCACTTTTCCAAAGCTTACAGGAATGCTTCACATTAACAAATTTACAAGTTAAGGTTAATAGTTAGGTACATGTTAAAAGTTAACATGTATTCCCTTATCGGCGGATTTAGTTTTACACTCCAATCAAAAAGAAACACAAATGAAAATCAACAGATTCCACCAGCAAAGACAGTTTGAAAGATTACCCAAAATAATTGCTATTCTAATTATTTGCATTTACGGTATTACATCTTATAGTCAAGCCACCAATGCTTCCATTAGGGGGAAAATATCCGATGCTAATGGCGTGCCACTGATGGGGGCGACCATTGTTATAAAGAATACATCCACGGGGTTTGTTTCAGGTACGGTAGCCAATGAAAATGGAAACTATTTGGTACAACAATTACAATTGGGGGGGGCATACTCAATCACGGTCCAATATCTGGGCTTCCAAGATATGGTGAAAGATGGATTTACAATCAATTTAAGCGACGCCTTGGTAGTTGATTTTGTAATGAAGGAAACTTCTATGGCACTGGATGAGGTAGTTGTGACTTCCAATACCCTTACCAAACGAATAGAACAGTTGGGGGCATCTACCAAAATAGGAACGGACCAAATTAAGACACTGCCGTTGGAAGGTAGAAACTTTACCGGATTGACAAGCCTTTCTCCTCTTCAAGGTGGCGGCTCCATTAATTTGGCAGGACAAAGACGTACTTCAACCAATATAACCATTGACGGGGTAAATGCACGAAACCAGCTCACAGCTGGGGAAATAGGAAGAGGCCCCTACACTATTTCCCAAGAAGCTATCCGAGAGTTTGAAGTGGCTACTAATGATTATTCGGTGCTGCAAGGAAGACAAGGTGGTGGAGCCATCAATGCAGTTACCAAATCAGGGACAAACACCTTGAGCGGAAGCGCTTTTTTTTACCATAGGGCAGATGCCTTGCAAAGTCAGTTCAATATTCGGGGGGAAGATCGAGATGCCAATTTCTTTACATCCCAATATGGGTTTAGCCTTTCAGGCCCTATCATAAAGGATAAATTGCACTTTTTTGCGGTATATGAGCGGCAGGATGCAGGAGAGCCTTTGAGTATTGCAGATATCCAAAGCGATAATGACCAAAACCTTTTGGGTATCTCCCAGGAAAACTTGGACCGGTTTTTACAGATAGGTAGGGATGTCTACGGTCTGAGCGATTCACAACAGACCGGACAATTTGATAGGGAAACGGAAGCCAATAATTTATTTATCCGTCTGGATTGGCAGATAAATGAAAATCACAGGCTTACCTTGCGGAATTTATACAACAAATGGGAAAATCCTTTTAGTGTAAGCGATAATTCCAATATTGAAGTAGCCGAATCTTTTTCTAACTTTCAATCACAGGAAAACAGTACTTTACTTTCACTGCGCTCCATATTTTCCCCAACCGTTATCAATGAGTTCAAGGTACAGTACCAGCATGCGGAAAGGGATTTTACCCCAAATACGGAGCTTCCTGCCTCCAATATCCCAAGGGCCATTGTAGAGGTGTCCTCGGTCTTACCCAATGGCAATACAAGAAACAGAAGTGTTCAATTGGGGGGACAACGATTTACTCCAGAAACCAATTTGGAAAACCAATTACAAATTGCAAATACTACCTATGTCAATACAGGTAAATTCAATTTTACATTTGGTACGGACAATCTAATTACCTATTTGGAAACATTGCTATCCAACGAACAGAACGGTCGTTTTTTCTTTGATTCATTGGATGACTTTGAAAATTTAAATGCTTCAAGATATGCCCGTGAAGTTCCATTACAGGGGCTACCCCTAGTAGAACAGACGGTTTTGGACCTTTCATTGTTTGGACAGGTTGAGTTTGATTTAGCGCCAAATCTGAATTTGATGGCAGGGCTTCGTTGGGACGCTACTGTTTTTATGGATGAGGCCGAATTTAATCCCACCGTATTTCAAGAGTTGGGCATACGCACAGATGAGCGGATCGATGATTTTGACAATATTCAGCCACGCTTCCAACTGACATGGAACGTAAAAGGCAAAAACACGGATATCATTAAAATTGGAGGAGGCGCTTTTAGTGCCCAACCTCACTATTATGCTCAAGTAAACAACATTCAAAATAGCGGGACTTTGCTAGGAGCTATTGATGTGACAGGGGATGCTGTACCTACACCGGACTTTATCTCGTATCGCAATGATCCCAGTACCGTTCCCGGAGTCCCGGAAGGGGAGACGCCATTTTCAACCATAAATGCGGTGAGTCCGGATTTTGAAGTGCCTACGATTTACAAAGGAAACATTAGTTACACTCGTTTCTTTGGAGATCGTTACACTTTGGGTATCAATGCGCTCTTTAGTCATACGACCAATAACTATGTATATCAGGAAGCCAACCTTGTTACAGAACCCTTTTTTACAACGCCTATTGAAGGGAGGGATGTTTTTGTCCCCGCGAATACCATCACGGAAAATGGCTTGACCGATTGGACAAACTCCAGGATTTCGGACCAAGTGGGCCGGACTTTGGTCTTGACTTCTGATGGGGTACTGGACAATATTACGCTTATCGTGGAGGGATCCGCTCGGATTGGCCGTGATGGATACCTAAACGGTAGCTTTACCTGGAACAGGACCAAAGATAATTCCTCATACAACTGTTGTGTGGCCAATACCTCTACGTTTATTCCAGTGGAAGGGGATCCAAGGGACTTGAACTATGGCTTTTCAGACAATCATTTTGACACCAAATTGGTACTTAATGGCTCCACCCCAACCTGGAAAGGATTCAACTTTGGTGCCACCATCATTGGAACCGGTGGTACTCGATATTCACTTCATGTTGATGACAATACCAGTGCTAATGGTGATTTCAATTTGAGAAATGATATAGCTTATATTTTCGACCCCAATGACCCCAATACGCCCCAGGCCATTGTAGATGGATACAACGAAGTACTCAACGACCCGGAGACTCCGGAAGGTTTTAAGGAGTATTTACGGGAAAGCTTTGGTGGTTTTGCTGAGCGTAATGGTGGGAAGAATCCTTTCAGGGCGATTATTGATTTACGTTTGCAAAAAAGGTTCAGTTTTAATAACAACAGACATGGTCTGGAGCTCACAGCAGATTTATTCAACGCCGCCAACTTGTTGAATAGGGAATGGGGACGTACCAACAACTTTGGTAGGAGAAGGGATTTTATGCGTATCAATGGTTTTGATCCTACAACAAATGCATATGATTATAGTGTCCAGACAGGAGCTGGCACTGAACCAATAAATGGCACACCATGGCGACTTCAATTGGGAGCTCGTTATACCTTTAATTAAGTTTAAGATTGTTCAATTAGCAACTAAGAGGGGTTTCACGTCTTTAAACCCCTCTTTCTTTTATCTTTAAAGCAGTTTAAATACCTAACCTGACACTTCATCTGATAGTTGTTGATCATTTTCAACAAATTGAAACCCGATTTGTAGCATAGGGTACTGTAATCGCTTGGAAAAAATAGGTTTAGAAGGTATTCCACCTTTAATTAGCAAACTTCTCGAGTTGGATTTTAGACTGAAAAAAGTGTTTTACCCAGGTATTTTAGGAAAAATGGATTGATTTTTCTTTAGTGCTGTGGCAACTGTTTGACGGGTTGCTCCTATGAAATCCCCTAAATCCTTTTGGGTAAGAAGATCGTAAAGCACATGTATATTGCCCTCCGCGTCCTCAATGCTTTTATCAAGATAAGCCATTAGGAAACGTAGCTTCTCCGTAGTACTCTTCTCATTAATTTTACGCAGTTTTTTTTCGGCTGTGCACCATCGTTGTACCAAATAGGAGATAAACCATTCAGATATCCGGGGCTCCTCTATGATTACTTTTTTGAAAAAAGACAATTTATAAGCTCTTAGCCTAGTTGATGTCAGTGTTTTGGCAAATTCAAAAAACTGGTTGTTGAGGTATTTCAAATTACCAATGAAGTCGTTGGAGGAAACAACATCGTATACAAATTCTTTCCCATCTAACGTATAGCTGCCCAATTTTATAGCTCCATTTATCACCTCATAGATGAATAAATGTTGAGTAGGAGGTTTATAGAGACATTTGTTTTTGTCAAGCGTAAATTCAGACACCACATTTTCAAGGTTATAGCTTGTATCCTGCTCCAAATAATGATAAAGATTGAAAATATGGTAGTCTTTTGTAATGGGGCGCTCCATATTAGTCAAGTTAAAAATTGCCATGTACCAAATTATGTTCCATCAATCATAACAAGGTTAACCTTCGGTTATTTAACATGGGTCACTCATGATTTATACGTTAAAAAATCCAATTTTAATTCACTGCAAAGAGCATCTCAAACTGACTTATTTTAGATCTAAATTAAAGAGAGGTTCCATAAAAGCAACCTATTTCGGGACTGGATTAATTTATCTTTACCTCGCTGTTCATCAAAAGTATATTTAAAGGATGCCAAGGATAGAATTGAAAACAGAAATCGAAGCGAGAAAGGAAATCATTTTTGATTTATCTCGTTCATCATCCGATTTAACCAACAAAGAAGAAGCACTTAAGCGTATTAGCTAAGTATATAAAAATACAAACTTTCGATTTCGAATCTAAAATGATATTATCGTATATAACTGTTTCCTTGAAGTTGCTAAATCAATATATTATTGCTTTGAATATATGTTCATGTTTCTAACTCATGTTAATTGCACATTTTAAAATACCAGATTGTACTTTTTAAATTGTCATTTACATTCGCTTAAATCACGAAATGCTGAGGGATATTTTGTAAATGACAATTTAAAATGTACAGAGGTCAAAACCAGATTTCTTTATAACTAACTGGTTTTTATTTACTTATAAAGACTTAATGATATTTTAAAATGTACACAAAACATACAAAATAAAGGATGATAATTTAAAATGTACACTTCACTCGTCCCAAGAAAGGTTCTATTTATGGTACTTATGAATATCGATCAAAACGGGTAAACCAATGAAATAAACAAAACAAATTATCCCTTTAAACGCTGGATTTAAAATACTACCAAGAATTCTAGCTAACCAATAATTACTGTTCAATCTGCCACCAAACGTACTTTAATGATGACTTTCCGTTAATTTAGTTATACACTACCAGAGGTTAATCAAAAGTATTCCGAAATGGGCCGTAAATTTTACAAAAAACCCCACAACTGGCGTTGGCAAAGGTTTTATGGATTGAAGAATTCCAAGACTTCTCTGGAGGAAGAACTCGAACAATACCATTTTGATAAATCCGGAGGCCATATACATGATATGTACTGGAACAACCTAAGGGATCCTTTGGTGGCTTTGAATGGCTATATTCCTGGTTTCCACTGTTGTTTAGATTGTTACTACAGCGATATTGGCTTGGGAAGCCAAGAGGATATCTGCGAATACAATTATCAAAGGTTGTACGAAAATATCACCAACCTCGAAAAGACCATTCAGAACTTGAATGTCGGGGATGAAATATCGCAACCTTGGAATTCGAATCTACAAGAACTTCAAAAGAACTTGGTACCGGGAAACCATATTGAAGAAAGACTGCACAGTTATTTCAAGAACATGGATAATCTGCAAAATACCATGAACACAACTGTGGAAAGCCTACGAAAAACGCTTGGTGACCTTTCAAACATTGAAATCATCAAAAAGGCAGTGGGCCTAGAACATGGAGACTTTATTGCTAAATGGTGCAGTTTGTTATCCCCATTCTGGTTGAGAGATCCGAAATCTTGGACACCAGAAAGCGGAAAACATATACTTGATCATCTATTTATAGTATACGATGTCCCTGTTTTTCTCAAAGAACAATGGTTCCCAAATCGGAACGATGGCTTTGGAAGGAAGTACATTCCTTTCAAGTGGATTTGTTGGTATTTGATCATAGGGCAAGGTGGAAGTCTTAAAAAGGCATCCAAATACTTTGGCTGGAACATCTCCAATAAATTCCAACACTTCCTACTGGGCGCACCTAACACTGATTACCCTATGGAATCATGTCTCTATGCAGAAATATATAGATTGGGAGGCAATCAACAGGATTTTATGCGCGTTATGTACAGTCGTTCACTGGTCATTGACCCGACAGAGCGGACCCATGATGAACCTTATCACAGATTTTGGAAGAACACCTTGGTCTGGTTAATAAGCAATCGAGAGGCCATAAGCGATGAGGAAAGCAACCTAATAATCGCTTGGGCTCTTCACCGACATACCGAAGCGACCCGTAACGCGGATGAAGGGGAATTTACTTGGAAGGGAAGGACGTTGAACAACGTACTCACCGCCAGTGAGGAATATGAGGCCTCCCGATACTTGCCCTCATGGATAGGGTATCATTGGGAAAGCCATGACTGGGATTGGACCTTTATGGACGGGAGGGACAACACTTGGGATTTTGTGGAACTAATCAACGGCAAACAACTGTACGAAGAAGGACAATCCATGCACCATTGTGTGGCAACCTATGCAGGACGATGTGCTTCGGGAACTTCGGCAATTTTCTCGCTGAAAAAGAATGGAAACAGGGTGATTACAATCGAGATAAGCCCAAAACTCCGCATACTGGTGCAATCTTTGGGCAAGGGAAACAGAAGACCAACAGGGGAGGAATCCAACATGATTAGGAGATGGTTATCGAATGTATGTGGCAAAGATTCATAGGGAAATTTTCCAGTTAGAAGATGACATTTGCTACATTTGGTTATATACCATAAAAACACGATGAAACCAACCTTTTCCACTCTTCTATTTATTCTTCTTTTTAAATGGTCCGGCGCACAAGAACTGCCCTTGGATAAACTTGACGAGGCCATAGCCGTATATACCTCGAAGGTCGAGGATGCTGCCTTATTGAACAAATGCGGTCATGCATTTGATGGTCCTGCTTTTCTATTGAAACAGGCGGAGAACAATTGGCTTGATTTTGCATTATACATCAGTAGCAATTCCAAAAGCTCCATCGGTAAGGACATTTATAATCGATACGTCCTTTTGGGTCAATTGGACAACACCCATTTTGCCAAGGAAAAAGTTGAGGAAATCCTACAAAAAATCACAAAGAACGTTTCCCGTAAAGAAGTTAACTATACATTGAGCATACTTAAGTCCGATGAGATCAACGCTTTCGCCACTCTTGGCGGTTATCTTTATATCACCACTGGACTATTGGACTTTGTGGATTCCTATGATGAACTGGCCTTTATCATTGGCCATGAGGTGGCCCATGAGGACCGATTGCACACCCAGCGTAAAGTAACCAAACTCACACTTTCTACTGATTTAGGGGATATGACCCGAATGGAAGGGTTTGCGGAAATAGCAAGCAAGATAAATAAAACACTTTCCCCACCGTTCGACCAAATTGATGAATATGAGGCGGATAAAATCGGTTTTGAACTTGCAAAGGCCGCAGGGTATGATATCAACCGATTTGCTGATTTCTTCAAGAAGTTGGAGCGTTATGAAAAACAGGATCTGCTGAGAAAGCTTACATCGACACACCCGTTTGCAGCACATCGAAAGAACTGCGTTCACTCTTATATAGTCAACAATAGATAAAAAATAAATGTATTTAGTTCACAATACTGAATCACAGCCTCTTGAACTGGGAAAAAAACTGACCATCGGGAGAAAGGGGCATGGTGCTCACATTGAAGTGGACAACAAAAGAGTTTCTCGGCAACACGCCCAAATTGAGTTACGATCAGAAGGAATCTTCATTATCGACTTAGAAAGCGCTAACGGAATCATGGTAAATCAAAAGCGTTTGGAGCCCAATGTTTGGTCAAGTATCGAACCGGGGGATACAATCCATATCGCTTCTTTAACCTTTTACCTTTCCACTGAAGGGCTTACTAGAAAAAAGGAACAAGAAGAAATTATAGGGCCAGAGCCATCTGATTTCAAACAAAAAATCATTGCCAAGGGGATTCTAAAAGTTGGACGTCAAAAAAGCAATGACATTGTTTTGGAAGACCCTACGGTGACCCGTGAACATGCTTTGCTGTCCTATTCCCAAGGGAGTTTTTGGGTTGAAGATTTGGGCTCTACCAATAAGACCTATCTCAACGGAAAAGAGATAAAGACCAAGACAAAGTTGAAGGATAGTGATACGATTACAATATCCTTTTACAGCATAACACTCGCTAATGGCCCCAAAGACCTTAGAAAAATAAAAAGTGCCATCAAGGCCTTGGCCATCCAAAAAAAATTCCCAAACAACAAAATTGGACTCCAAGATATGTCACTGAACATCCTCCAATCCAAGTTTGTGGCGTTGATGGGTCCCTCGGGTTGCGGAAAGTCAACCTTATTAAAATGTCTAAACGGGGAGAATCCCGCTACGTCCGGGGAAGTACTGATTCATGGACTGTCGTTGGCAGAAAATTTTGGCTTAATCAAAAAAAAGATAGGATATGTACCACAGGATGATATTGTCCATAGGGAACTAACCGTGTATAAGACCTTGTTCTATGCCGCCAAATTGCGTTTGCCGGATGATACGACGAATGAGGAAATCAATGAAAGGATAGACAAGGTCATCTCCGATCTGAATTTGGACCAAGACAAAGAGAAAGATATTCGAACTACAAAAGTAGACAGTCTTTCTGGCGGTCAACGCAAACGTGTCTCCATTGCCGTGGAACTTTTGACCGAACCTACTATCCTCTTTTTGGATGAACCCACCTCTCCACTGGATCCTGAAACCATAGAGGGCTTTTTGACCAGCTTAAAAGCATTAGCGCACAATGGGACTACCATAATCATGGTCACCCACAAACCAGAAGACCTCAATTATGTGGATGAGGTCATATTTCTGGGAGTACAGGGGCATTTGGTCTTTAAAGGACCAGCGGATTTGTTGACCACCCATTTTGAAGTGGGCAATATTGTGGAAGTTTATAGCAAAATGAGCGATATAGAGGTGGTTGGCAAGTTTTATCAAAAACCACCCAAGCAAAGTGTGTCCGGGACGAGCAACCTGGAAATCAAAAAAGAGCGGAAAGACTCCCATTGGCTACAATTGTTCTGGCTGATTTCCAGGTATTTCAGAATCAAGGTCAACGACAGGGAGAACCTCGGACTTCTCTTGGCACAACCTATCATAATAGGTGGACTGGTGTGTTTGGTCTTCGACAAGTTCCAGGTAGGGGTGTTGTTCTTGATGGCCATTTCAGGGATTTGGTTCGGAGTCAGTAATGCCGCCAAGGAAATTGTCGGGGAACTCCCCATTTACAAAAGGGAGCGCATGTTCAATTTGGGCATCAATACCTATATCCTCTCTAAATGGACGGTTCTTGCGCTCATCGCATTGATTCAGACCCTCATTTTTGTGGGCATTGTGTATGTTAACTTTAAATGGAATTCCCACCCCGACTTTGAAGAGATATTCCTGCGATCGTTTTGGGGTAGCGCGGTATTCATGTTTTATATCTCCATTTCAGCCTCGCTCATAGGACTTTGGCTCTCAGCGACCTTCAACAATACTGAAAAGGTGATGACAGTGGTGCCCATTGCATTGATGCCACAGATCATGTTGGCAGGGGTAATGACCAAAATAAACAATACCCTTGTGGAACTGTTGAGCTTTTTCACCCTGGGACGATGGGGCACCGAGGGATTGGCACGGGTACAGGACAAGGCTTCTCCAACTTTGGAAGGCACTGTCGATACCACACAATCCGTAATTGCTTCAGTGGCAATGCCCCCTCCTGTCAACGGGGTACAGGATGCCCCTTCCTCAGCCCTTCGAATATTGGACCTTTATAATGAAAAACTGGTGGGCGAAGGAAAATTGATAGGAAGCCTTTTTGATGGGTTTGATAGGAACCTTTTGGCCATCGCCATTCTCAGCATGCTTTTTTACCTGCTGATTTTCGTATCACTTAAAAAGAAGGATGCCCTATGAAAACAATAACCAAAATAAAGACAACAATACTGTTCGCCATCCTTTCGGTCATTATCTCATGCGCCAAGAGACCGGAATTCGTGGCCGTTGAAAATATCGCCATTTTAAACTCCAAAAATGACACCCTTATGGTAGGGATGGACTACATTGTTTACAACCCAAACAATGTCAGGACAAAATTGCGCCAATCCAGTATGGAAATCTACTACAGGGACTCGTTGGTGGGCCGTGGATTCCTAAAGGAACAGATTGTACTAAGTGCCAATGACACCATAGGAATCCCCGTAAGCTGTAAAATAAGCCTAAAAAGTTTAAGCACATTCTATCCCGAACTGCTAACCTCGGAAGCTTCGACTTTTGACCTCAAGGGAAACGGGAAGGTCAGCTTTATGCTGAACTCTTTTAGTATTGTATTGGATGAGCAAATTGATCTTAATACCAAAGAGGCCATTCTGACCCAGATTGAGCAAAACCTGGACTATGGCAAAAATTTCAAGTTACGCTCCATATCCAGTAACAAGCTACCTTCTTTAAGAAAAACGCAGCTCAGACTCGAAATGGAGGCCGTCAACCGGATGCCCATTGCATACCAAATCGACAGTTTGGAGCTGGGCTTTTACCTAGATAAGACCAAGGAATCTGTAGCACATTGGACGTTGGAAAAACCTTATGACCAGAGACCCATGGGGTCACAAATAATTCCTTTACAGGTTACTTTAAATAATCTGGACTTGTTGAAACAAATGAAATTCTCTTGGTTGACCGATCAAAAAGTGAATTTCACTATTTTGGGGGAAGCACAGGTACTCATCGAGGGGTATCGGTTCAATGTGCCAATAGAGGACCTACTTGAAATCAGTTTTTAAGAAAGCCTTAGGACCAAATGACTGACCAAGAACTTTTACGCCAGCTGAAATCAGGTAATGAGGAATGCCTTGGGCAGTTATATGCCCATTTGGGGATGGTAAAAAGCTGGATTCTCAGAAACAATGGGGACGAGGAGGATGCCCTCGATGTGTTCCAGGAAGCGATAATCGTCTTTTACAAGAATGTAATGTCTGGAAAATACGAGCAAAGAAGTAAAATAAGCACATACCTGTTTGAAATTTCCAAAAGACAGTGGCTCAACCAACTTAACCGAAGAAAGCGCCACGAGCAACCTGGGGAAGCCAATGGTTTTGAAAGCAAGTTTGAAGAAGAACTGATATATGAGGTTACCCGCAGAGGGCCCAGATTAAAGGATTATTTGGGCAGAGCCATGTCACGCTTGGGGGAACCATGCAAGTCCCTTCTAGAGGCCGCAATTTTTTTGGGCATGCGCATGGAGGATATCGCGGAAAGGTTCAACTACTCAAGTGCCCGGTCGGCGAGTCAACAAAAATTAAGATGTCTCAAAAAGCTCAGATCCAGCATTTCGTATGACGACATAATCGCTTTGGAGCAGTAAAATGATCGAGGATTTAAAGTACATAGCGCTGATAGACAAGTACCTTAGAGGTACACTGGCCCCATTGGAAAAAGATGAGGTAGAGAAGTTGTTGCAAGACAATCCCGACTTTGCCAAAGAGGTAAGGGTCTATGAAAAAATATATGAGGAAATCACCGAGAAAGAAAAGGCAGAATTAAAGAACCGCTTACGAAAGTACTATCAAGAGTATCAGGAAAACCAAAGAACTACGACTTCAGACAGACCAAACGGAAAATATCGCAGACTTTTCATTTATAGTGGGGCAATAGCAGCATGTTTGATAATCGGAGGGGCAATTTTACTTTTCAATGAATATGGCCCTCCAACATCAAACACCAAACCTACCGTAGTGGACGTGGACACAACATCCACAATAAAGACCGATTCCATTTTCGAGGTGAATGAAGGAAAACTGGTCGAAGAAAACAAGCAAGATAACCCAAATATTGACAGAGTGCAGGATAATGACGGTCTGGTCGATAGTGAGAATACCGATGATTTGCAAGAACACGATAGTGTTCAAAACCCCAACACAGAAAGAGAGGTACAGTTGGCTATTGGAGGTTACAAAACACTTCCGAGCAGAGCGGTAAGAAAATATCAATCCTCAACCCCCCTTTTCTATACTTTTCATGATGGTGTTTTCAAATTGTACGGTAATCCGTTGATGGGAAAATTGGAAGCCCTATCCCTCAGAATCTTAAAGAACCGGGAATCTGGCTATTTTCTCAAATATAAAAACGACTACTATGATTTGGAAAAAACAGAGCGGAGATTACCGTTGATAAAGGTCGATGTAAAGCGCAACAATAAGGGTGTAAATACACTTTTCAATGGGCCCTTAAAATCAGTACCATCCCAAGAGAAGGTCACATTGGATATTGTCGGAGTCCAAAATGCTTCAACTGTCCTGTCGGAATTGGTGGTCAGGTTTGATAATGACAATATTGGAGAACAAACATATTTTTTCAATAAAGAAGAACATCAGTTGGAACTTATGATCCAAGCCAATTTGGATTTGGAAAAGGTAATGGTATACCGGGTGGAAGAAACTGGACGATATTATTATTACCTGGTCCAAGACAATCAAATTTATGCTTTGGATGAAGATGCAAAAGAAGCGACGCCCTTAATTACGGTTGATATTACTAAAAACAGGTTGGCACGACTTTTTATGACAAGGGAACCCATAAAAACAGTGGTTTACGAAGAAAAAAGGTAAATGGGAATAAAAAAAGATGACATTTCCATCTTATGGTTATACATGTATGTAAACATGAACCAAACAGAAGATGAAGACCATAAATTCCTTAAAACTCAAGTTATCCCCATCTTTTTTGATACTTTCCTTCTTGTCCATGTTCCTAATATCAGGAATGAAACTTGATTACTCCCAAAATACCCAAGAACATCGGTCAACAGTAGGGTTTCACTGCTCTTTTTTTGGCAGACCCACAGAGTCGGTTTGGGAAATGGAGTTGGCCATATATAAAGCGGAATATCAAAAAATACGTGAGCTGCTTTTCTCGAATGATACCGGAAAAAGATATTTGGCGGTAATAGTATGTGAGGTATTGGAAGAACAACAAGTTTTCAAATTGACCCATTTGGAAAAAGCCCATGTTAAGGGGCTCTATGATTCAGAAAGCGAGGTATCGTTTTGTGCCGGTTGTGGATTTTTCGAATCCTACAGCTTTCGGGACTTGCTCAGAGAGAATACCCGGTTTGGGGAAGAAGCCAGGAAATGGGCTTTCAAAAAAGTAAGTAGACCAAACTCTAATGATAACCATCAAAAATTGAAACAATGAAAAAACTTGTACTGATTATAGTCTTAATGGCTTTAGTTCCAAACATAGCCATGGCCAAAAGGGTCAGGGGCCTTTTCGGAAAAAGCGAGCGCATAGAAAAAATTATGGATGTTGACATAAAGGGTTCCAATGGGGAAGACCTTTATTTAGGATATAAGACCACTTCCCAATTTTTCTTCATGGGGGTATACATGAAGGATGATGGCTATGTTTTGGGCATCAAGGGAAAATTTGGTTCCTACTACACCCTTGATGAACAACAACTGGCATCCTTTCAAGAGACCGGCAGTCTACCGAACCCTATGCCGTCTTACGAAATACCATTGACAGATTGGCTATGGGGTTTTTCCCTTTGGATATTATTGGCGGTATTGGCGGGGATTTGGTTCTTCCCAAAGAACGGAAAAGCACTTTTTGAAAGGGGTTGTACTTATTATTTTGGGAAAAATGCTAAAGTAGACTATTCCAAGGCGTTTGCATACTTTCAAAAATCCGCAAAAAAGAAGTATGCCCCAGCCATATTCAATATGGGAATCATGCACCTTAAGGGCCAGGGAGTGCCCAAAGACATTCAGAAAGCCGTTCCATTATTTGAGCAAGCATCGGATATGGGAAACACCAATGCAAATGTGACATTGGGCAACCTGTACTATGAAGGGTTGGAAATTCCGAAAGACCTGGGTAAGGCGGAACTGTGGTTCAACAAAGCCTGTGGACAGGGCCATGATGGGGCGTGCAAAATGGTCGCCCATATCCAAGAACAGGATTGATTTTTAGTACATTTAGGGAACGACCGAACAAACAACAAAAACCTATGAAACTATCACATTATGAGTGGGACCCTGAAAAAGACCTGATTGCGGAAGGTGGATTTGCCGAGGTTTTCAAGGCACGTGATTTGAATACCGAAGGCAGGTATGTGGCACTCAAGATTTACAAGGAAGCCGTTTCCAGGGGCACACAAGGGAGTACTGGACAGAAAAAGTACAGTCTGGAACAAGAGTTCTCCAAAATTGATGGGCTTTCCCATACACATCTAATCACGTATTATGATCTCGAGTACATTGTCCACAAAGATGCCATGGGCAGAGATGCCAGCTATCCAGTTCTTATCATGGAATATGCTGGGGAGGGCACCTTGGCACAGGCCATTCAAAAAGGGCTGTCCCCGATGGATTCCGAAAAAATTATTTTGGAAGTCGCCCAAGCAGTGGATTATCTTCATGGACAGGGTATCATACATAGGGATTTAAAACCCGGCAATGTCCTTTTCGGCAAGGATAGAAGTGGAAACAGGGTTTCCAAAATAACGGATTTTGGTATCAGTCAAGATGTCCTATCCGAAAAAACCATCCAACAGTCCATGACCGAGGGGGTGGGAACACCCCATTATATGGCCCCTGAACAGTTCTTCAAAAAGAAGTTTGGACTGAATGGCGAAATCGGTGAACGAACGGACGTTTGGGCCTTGGGAATCATGTTTTACAAGATGTTGACGGGAAAACTACCTTTTGGTCACAACAGCAAGGACTATGAACTGACCAGGGACAGTATCATTGGTGAAGAACCGGATTACTCGGAAGTTCCTGAAAGGTATAAAGCCATTTTACGCTCCAGTCTGGAGAAAAATGCCATAGATAGATTTTCCTCTGTCTCTGGCTTCGTACGTGCTTTGAGCGGAATCGATGATGGCGAGGGCACCATTTTTATTCCTTCAAATACATCAAAGCACGAAGGCAAAAGAGGCGAAAGGAAAAAGGTCTGGCCTGCCCTAATAACATGCTTATTGGTATTGGGATTAGGCATCGGGGGCTATGCTTTTTATCGCTCCACCAAGATAAATACGCTTTTGGCAGATGGGTGGAACCTTTATAAGGAGGGGAAGTTCAAAGAGGCCCATGATACCTATATTAAGGCCTCCAACTATGGGTCCGGGGAAGCCTTTTATTTTCTCTCCAGATTCAATCAAAATGGGTATGGGACAGAGGTCGATTACGAGAAGGGTTTTGAATATGCGGATATGGCCATTGATGCAGGATATGACCTGGCGAACTTTAATCATGGATGGGCCTATCAAAACGAACTCGGTGTGGACATGGACACGGTCGAGGCCAAAAAATTCTATGGAAAGGCAAAGAACAGCATTGTGACCTTAAGCGATGATGGTAACCCAGAGGCTCTCAATCTAAGGGGTTTAATGCACTTTTTTGGTTTTGTCATGGAAAAGGACGCGGGTAAGGCAAAACGTTACTACGAAAAAGCTTCTAGTAAGGGCCATCCAGCTGCAATTGAAAACTTGGCAATACTCAATACGTCAGAAAAAAACTATGAGGAAGCATTTAAGGGGTATGAAAAATGCACGTCCATAGGCAGGTATTCTGGATATCGGGGCATGGCGAATATGTACAGGTTTGGTCAGTATGTGCCCCAAGATACGGTTAAGGCTTTGGAACTATTTACAATCGCTGCCAAGAACGAGGATCTTATTTCCCAATTTAATCTGGGCATTTTCTATAAGAATGGAGTATTGGCCAAACCCGACCGTATAAAGGCAATCCAATGGTTCACCAAAGCGGCGGATAAAGGACATTTGGGAGCTCAAAATGAGTTGGGTACTTTATATTTCAATGACAAGAATTATCCAGAGGCCAAAAAATGGTTCCAATTGGCGGCCGAAAAGGGAAATACCTTCGGGATGCACAATATGGGTGTTATTCACTATAATGGTCTTGGGGTTCCAAAGGACATAAAACTAGCCAAAAATTGGCACCAGAAAGCTGCTGATAAAGGGTATGCGAACTCCCAATACATGATGGGTAAAATTCTTGAGTACGGGGAAGCTGATGGAACTCCGAACCTAACCCAGGGAATACGGTATTATGAGCTCGCAGCTGAACAAAATCAAGGTTTAGCTCTGTATGCTTTAGGCAGATTATATTATGAAGGAAAAGGAAAAAACAAGGATTACGACAAGGCCAAAGAATTTTTTACCAAATCAGCGGCCCAAAACATTATAGCTGCGGACTATATGTTGGGCACTATGGCTGAAAAGGGCTTGGCGGGGCCCACAGACTATTTTGAAGCCGAAAGAAGGTATCTCAACGCAGCTACTAAAGAATATCTCCAAGCCCAAATAAAATTGGCAGACCTGTATTACGACCTCAAATTGGGCAAGGACAAAAAAGGAAAGGCCACACCATGGTATTTGAAAGCCGCAGAAAAAGGGGACTTGCACAGTCAATATAGGGTGGCGGTGATGTATTACAATGGCAAATATTACTACGCGTCCAAAAAGTGGTTCCAAAAAGCGGCTGATCGAGACCATGCCAGTGCACAGAGTTTTCTTGGCTATATGTATGATAATGGTCTCGGAGGTCCGAAAAACATGAAACAGGCGTTTGGGCTATATCAAAAGTCCGCGAAAAATGGGGATAGGGTCGGAATGTATAACCTGGCCTCTTGTTACTATAGTGGCGCTGGCACCCCAAAAAACACCTATTTGGCAAAAACCTGGTATCAACAATCTTGTGAAAAGGGATATAAAAATGCCTGTGATTTTATTGCTAAAAAATATTGAAGGACATGGAAATCCAACTACCGGTCAATTGTAATGAAATAGGCAATAGGGACTCAAACGAAGATACCATATACCCTGCAATTCCAACTAAAGATACACGGCTGTTCATGGTATGTGACGGTGTCGGTGGCCAGGCCAAAGGTGAACTGGCATCCCGTCTGGTATGTAACGAAATGGCTTCTTTTATCAACGATAACCCACCCAGGGGAGTGCATACCTATTGGTTCGAAGCCCTAGAATTTGTGGAAAATAAATTCCGTGAACATTTAAAAAACTTTCCGGAGTCGAAGGGCATGGCAAGTACATTGAGCCTGTTGTATATCGGAGGTCATGCTGGAAAAGTGCAGGTGGCTTGGTTAGGTGATAGCAGAATATACCATATACGGGATGGCGAAATTCTGTACCGCACCAAGGACCATTCAGTCGTGGAGGCAATGTTGGATATGGGAGAGATTACGCAGCAGGAAGCTAAGCACCACCCCAAACGACATATCATAACGAGGGCCATCAATGGCCTGAACCCTTCCAAACCGGATGTGAAAACTATCGAGAACCTTCAAGAGAACGATTTTTTCATGCTATGCTCGGATGGTGTACTTGAAAATATGGACGAGGAAAAAATTGGAAATTGGTTCAAAAAGGAAATTCCTGTTGAGAAAATATCCGCAATGATAAAAGCCGAAGCCAATGGAAACACAAAGGATAATTACTCCTTTTACCTAATAAAAATTGATAAGATATAGGTTCTTTAAGCCTTAGAAACTTCTGTAAAAAACTTGAACCAATGAAAAATACGTATTTGAAAAATTCAGTCCTTATAATGATTGTTATGTTCCTGGGTTCGTTTAATTGCCCAGTTGAACAACATCCAATCAGTTTTATAAAGAGCGGCGATTCCATAGAACTGAATACAGACGGATTGTACTGTGCAGAGTTCTTTGATTATGTCTTTCGGGGGCATTTTGAAAATATTGACATGACCAGGGAGGACAATGAATTCCTATCGATATTCGGTCAATATCTAAGGGCTTTTGGTAGGCGGTGCCCTAATGCACTTCCCGCAGATAAAGTTGAGATTATGGAGAATGTCTGCGTTAAGGAACGGGTAACAACCAATGGTTACGGGGTTGAGACGGATAGGACATGCGTGCAGTGGAAAACCGTGGGTACAGGAATCTATGCACGCCCCGAGCTATATGGAGCTTATTTGACCGTTCTTGACATACAGAACAGGGATGCACTAAGGACTACCATTGAGATTATGACCGATCCGAATGCTATGGGAAATACCGTGGATATAGCTCATAAGGCCAAGGGTTTGGCAACAGATATGTCATTGATTTTCAATCTTAATGCCTGTAACAGTCCTTCTATTGGGCGGCTTGAAGAGAATTTAAGGTTGTTTGCTTTGGACAAGCCAGCGGTTCAAATGAAAGAACGCAGCAAATACGAAAAAATGAAAAATTCGGGAGGGCCAAATGGCGAGCAAGACTTTGAAAGGTTGATAGATGAACTAGTGGATGATCAGGCCAAAACATGGGCATTCAATCGGTATGTACCAAAAAGTGTGTCCAGTGTAAAGAAATATACAAATACCATGGGAAGACCCACAGAACTGGTCGCAAATTATAGGTACAACGGGTTCAAAACCAACAGTACAGGAACCGTTAGGATCATCTTTGAAAACGGTATTCCCAAGTGTATATATTTCTTTGATTTCCCGAACAATTGTAAGACACCAAATGCATCCATGTTAGCTTCTTATGCGAAAGGAGAATATTCCAAGTAGATTTTCAAATGAGAATGTATTTTGATAAAATTTATCTATCTACTTTGTTAACTTAAAATATGAAGTCAGGTTAAAAAAAATTAAGCGACCATTTATTAGATATTGTAGACTAGACGCATAATATTCCAATTAATTTCATGAAAGTTTTATTAGACTTTAAAAATTTTGATACAAGGGATGGATTACCCAAAAGAAATCACACTATAAAATAACCGCTCCGTAAGCTTATTAAAAGTTCGGTAAAAGGTGGTTTTATGGGATTCATTATTTGCTGTTTAAATTCATTTTATCATAGACTACAGTTGTTCGGTTTCCTGAATTAATGTGATTAAGCATACACGTGGAAGCTATTTAGAGAAGTTAATCCCTTTTCCCCTTCTTAATCAAAGGAATACACAATTCCATTGGTCCAGGTGTATTGCGTTTTGGGGACTCCTGTTGGTGGAAATGCATCAAATAAAAGGTTGAAAGTGGATGTAAATCCCAATCCTTTATACACCTCAAAGGTCAAAGAAGTGTCATTTGAGATTCTATTATCTCCAAATTCTTTGAGGTTCGGTTGGTAGTATGTGGTACTTACCATCGAAAATCGGTCGGTAGGATAAAGGCTAAAAGAAAGGTAACCGCTGCCCCTTACATCCCTATTGATATTAGTGCCAAAAGTCTCTGTTGATTTCTCATACTCATGCATCACCAAGGTTCCCAGATAGAACTTGTATTTATCCGAATTGCCAATCTTGAACCGAGGTCCCAGCCCCGCTAGGTTTCTCAAAGAAATATTGGAAACGGCATCATACTGGGATTGAAAAAAGACTTCCAAGGCAATTTTAGGTTTGAGTTTATAGTTGTAACGCAGATGAATGGTACCACTGTTTACAAACTTGCTACTGTCCAATTGCTGAAAATTTAAATTGGTGACAATCAAAAAAGGTTTCGCTTGTTCAGATATTGTAGATGTGCCCTATTGGTGACCTTAAAAATATCGTTCCTGTTCTTGATCAAACTTAGATTGAGTCCAACATTTCCCGACCATTTGGAGGTGTCGGTCACCTTTCGCAAGGATTCCACGTTCACAATTTGGGCTTGGGTGTGAACTGCAAGAAGAACAAAAATGAAAAACAGCTTTAACTTATTCATACGGAAAGAGTTTTAAAGGAAGATTCCCCCAAAGGACGCGGACCAACCAGCTGCGCCTTTAGCAGGGGGGAATCCAGAAGGATATTCTACATTAAATCCGCAACAACACCTATTCCTTCCTCAACAACGTTAACGGTACTGTTCAAGGTCTGAAATACGTACTCATGGCCCTTCCAAGTAAGTCTGATCGGCAATTCCCGGCCTTTATCGTTAGTACCTGTTTTTATAAAATCGGCATCTTTCAACAGTTGGATGTGATAATCCACTTTTCCCTTGGAATAGCCTTTTATGGAAAAATCAGTTGGAGCCTTTTCTCCTTGGTATTTCATTTTCTCAATCCTACGGATGATTTCCGTAAGACATAACATATCCCTTTTCATAATATCTGATATATCGTTATCCCTTGTTATCAATCTTCAATTGGAATTGGGGTAGGCGTAGGGGCCTCTTCTTTCTGGAAGCCCTTGGCAATCAAATAACTTCCATAGAGCAGAAACTGCATCCCCATAAACATGGTCACCGACAACGCTCCGACCAAAGGCCTGAAAATTATAATGCCCCCGAACAAAATGGACAGTAGGCCCATCACCAATAACACCCACCATTTCTTGAACTTAAGTTTCTTAAGCCCGAATGACAGACCGGATTCCATTATACCGATGGCCACTGTCCAAGAGCCGATGAACATGACCAATAAAGGTGCTGTCATTCCTGGATAGAACATGAGCATGGCGCCTAGTAGTATATCTAAAATCCCCAGCACAAGTGTCCAGCCCCATTTGTTATAGAACTTTCTTACTGTAATACTACCTATTATGAAAACTAATCCCGTGAAAAAGGTCAGCAATCCAATGGTCGCCGTCAGGCCCACAATCGAGGCCAACGGGTTTCTGAATACCAGTACGGCCACAACAATGAACAATACTCCCCTCAAGAGGTACATCCACCAATTTTTTCTTTTGAATTTCATGGTTCTTTCTTTTTTTGATGATTTAGCTCTTGGGCGGATATTTTGATAATATTGCCTTGACAGCTTCATTGATGGTTTTCTCCATATCGTCCTGTTTTCCAGTGATGATACCGTTCGCCAATCCCCTCCAGACCAATTTATTGGCGGAGACATCCACTAAATCAATTACCAATGTTCCAAGCTCGTACTCCTTGATATAGGTATCCACATGTGCCATACCACCATATCGCTGGTTTCGGTAGGAGGTATGAGTGATGCTCTGGGATTCTTGGGTGTCCACAACAAAAAAGTTGATGTGAAGGTTTGGGGTTTCAGTTTCTTCCAACCCCTTCTTTTTCAACTGGTCATGTATCGCATTCTCAAATGCTCTTTGATTCTGACTGCTATAGTTGTCATGGGTGTCCGAATATGATAGCTCCTTGTCGAACTTATAGCTTTCGTAAGTATTAAAATCGGCCTGCTTATCATATTCAACAGCCGTTTTCAAGTTTTTAATGGAATTACAGCTTCCCAAAATTAGAAGGGTCGGCAACAAAATTCCAATCAAGTAAATGTTTCGTGTTTTCATTTTATTTGTTTTTAAGGATGGTTTAAACACACCCCTGGTATAGCCCAGGGGTGTTTAGATAGTTGTTAGGATATTTTTTTCAGGAATTGATCTACTTCCTCAAGGGCCTGCGACCTGGTTTTTCCAAGTTTTTCTTGGAGAAGACCGACCAAACGGGTTCTACTGCCATTGATTTTATCTGCTTCATTTTCAGTGATCTCTCCCCAATACTTTTGCATTTTTCCCTTAAGCTGGTTCCACTCTCCTGAATAGGTCATGTTGTCATAACGGTCCTGCAGCTTGTTGACCTCTTTTCTGGCCTCCTCAATGGAGTGGCCGTATTTTTGCTGTAACAGGCCTTCCAATTTTTTGGCGTCCCCAGCAATTTGATCTAGTTCGTTATGGGTCAGTTTTCCCCAAGTTTTTTGAGCCTCGCCTTTAAGCTCGTTCCAGTAACCATTTAAAATTTCACTCATGATTTTTGATTTAATTGATTAATAATTATTGTTTTAGTGTTTTTACATTTTTGTTCAATCCATGAATTGTCTTAGAAATCTGCTTACCTCGTCCATCGCCCTTTCCTTGGTCCATCCATATTTCCGCTCTACAGTTCCTAACATTCGTATTCGGCTACCATTGATATATTTGATATCATCACCATCAAGTGGAGGCCAGAAGTCCAATAAATGGACCTTGATGAAATTCCAATCCGCCAAGAAAAACAGGTTATCATATCTATTGATCAGGTCCTTGATCTGTTTTTGGATTTGCCATGCATTAAATTCATATTCACGTCGTATTAGTTTTTCCAATTCAATAGCGTTTCCATTGACCTGGTTCAATTCTGCTAGGTTCAATCGTTGCCATGTGATCAGGGCCTCCCATCTTAGGTCTTCCCAATAATCTTCCAACAAGTGGTTCATTTTCTGCTCTGTACATTTCTATCATTCAGGAATCCTCAATGGGCCTGCAGTATGTTTCTCAACTCCTTCAGACCATGGATTCCCATGGTCATTTGATTTTTGAAGTATCGTATCTCAGGATTTTTTTTGAGAAGTTTTAAGGCAATCAGGACCATCGTGAACTGATCTGATTTTAGGTGCATCCGAAACCCATTGGGGTTCTTCCAACTTCCAAAGAATGAAAAGATATTTTCATTCTCGACATCTTGATAGATTTCAAATTTTTCGCAATAGTGGTCTTCTTTTGTTTTCAGGGCCACTTCTTGCATGATGTTCAAAAATTCACTTCGTTTGTTGCTTCTTACTTCTACTAAAGCCATTATTACCGTCATTATTGATTAAAAATTTTAAGACGGCATACCATATCCAATGGCCGTGCCACGACGTTAATATTTATTTAATTAATTGATAATCAATATTTTAAAAATATATAAGACGCGAGTCAAAGAAGAAGTTGCCTCGAAATACCACGGCTTCCGCTATATATGGCGGAAAATGGGATGGATTATTCTAGGAAAGAAAGAAAAATTAAGATGAGACATCTTTTTTAATGCCCAGTTTCAACATTCTAGATCGTAAGGTACTCGGATTGATATCCAGGATTTTGCTGGCACCCGTTTGGCCCTCTATTTTCCAATTGCACTTTTTAAGTACCTGAAGAATATGTGTTTTTTCAACGTCTTGTAATGAACTGTTTGTCCGATGTACTGAAGAAGGCTCGGTTTTGATCAGGGCATCCTTGAGACTCAATACATTGGTTTCCGAGGTGATTACGGCACGTTCTACTATATTCTCCAATTCCCTGATGTTCCCCGGCCAGTGGTGTTCCCCTAATTTTGAAATAAGGGCTTCGGGGATGGTATCAATGGACTTACCGATTTTTTTTCCCGTTTTGCTCACAAATTGTCGGACCAAAAGGGGGAGGTCCTCCATTCGCTCACGAAGTGGGGGCACTTCCACGGGGAATACGTTCAATCGATAATAAAGGTCTTGTCTAAAGGTTCCCTTATCAATTTCTTTCAATAGATCTCTGTTGGTGGCGGCGATGACCCTAACATTCACGGTTTTTGTCTTTGGGTTTCCAATACGCTCAAACTCACCTTCCTGCAAAACACGTAGTAGTTTTACTTGAAGTTCGAGGGGCATCTCACCTATTTCGTCCAAAAAAATAGTGCCCTCGTGCGCCATTTCAAAACGTCCGATATGCTGGTTAATAGCTCCGGTAAATGCACCTTTTTCGTGACCGAAGAGTTCACTTTCAATAAGATAGGTGGGCAAGGCCGCGCAATTCACCTTGATCAAGGGACGTTGGTTTCTTCGGCTATTTTTATGTATGGCACGCGCAATAAGCTCTTTTCCGGTACCTGTCTCCCCTAGGATTAAAACCGTACTATCGGTGGGAGCTACCTGTTTGACCTGCTTAAGGGTGCTTTTGAGTGACCCGCTTTTCCCAATGATCTCTTCAAAGTTAAGATTTAACTTTATTTCATCTTGTAGGTATTCACTCTCCTTTTGGTATTGGTTCTTTAGGGTTTCCAGTTGTTTGTACGCCCTCTGTAATTCTTCCTGGCTAGCTTTCCGATTCAAGGCATTGGCAAAAATTTCGCCGACCAACTTTAATCGGCTGATATATTTCGAGGACCAATCAATTTTCTTTTCGTAGGAATCAAAACCCAGAAAGCCTATTGGCTTTTTATCGATTACAAGAGCCGTATAAAGAAGAGATTGCAGCCCAAAGTTTTTCATGAACTTTTTGGTGTTCTTTGCGTCATCAGGTAGGGCATCCACATCACCTATACATATCATACCTTGATTTGTCAATTCATTGACGGCATATGGGAATTTGCTCATTGAAATCTGCCTAAAATCCTCATGGGTTATAAAAGAATCTAGGTGGGGTCGAGCATAGAAATGAGTAGTTGAGGCCAATCCTGTTTCTTCGGAGTAGGTGTTCAGGCTGCTGTAATCGACATCCATGAATTCGGTCAACGACTTGAGGGAATTTTTGATTTCAGTATCGATTTCACCAACAGGCATATTGATAAAACGGGTTGATAGCTTTGAAATCAATTTCTCAAACTTAAGCTGTTGCTCAAGACGTGATGCTAGGGGGTTAGGATGTGAATTGGCTGAACCCATAGTACCTTAAAAGTATGTAAAAAATCATAAAACGTTAATATCCAAATATTAACATTTTGATTAGAGCTACTTTGGGTAAACCTTATTAGAGCATAGTATCAAAAAGGTCTGTTTTTGGGACCATACTGGAAGGGACAGCGGGATAGGGGAGTAGCTACCTATTCACATTCTATTTTAATTGTTCCTTTGAATATGTTTTAACATACCAATTGTGTAATGCACTTCTCAACCGTAGTAAAAAAGGTCAACGACCTGCCCAAGTGTCGTAAAATTATTATAGCGATATTTGAAGGTTATGCAAATTAGTGGTAAACTGACATTCTTTTCAGAAACAGGAACTGAGGGTGGTTATTGGGCCTTCCAGGACCATGATTACATTAAGTTGGAAGCTCCTGATTTTGGCATAAGGGAGAAAAGGGAAGTATGGGACAGCAATGATCTGACCAGAAGAGGTTTTACTTTAAACTCAGAATTTTGGGATGGTTCAAATTGGATTGTGTTGCCGGACCCCATATATCTAGATAAAGATTATAAAATTTCATCCCTCAATCTTGGGGAAGTTAAGGGTGATAGATTGGCCGACAAACGGTTGATGGAAAAACATCAATTTACCATTGAGTATTCCGAGCAACGATTTGATAGAATTTATGGTGAAGGGAAGTGGCGCAGGGTTAGAGAGGGCACTATTGAAATAGATGACGGGTCGATTAGGTTCGCAGGACTGTATCCCTCCACTAGTCCCAAAAGGCCATACAATGTTCCAAAGGGTGGATTGACAAGGGTGACCATCCAATGGGAAGATGGTAAAATTGAACACGAAAGAAAATCGGATACATTGTTATTGGAACGTTGGGATTATAAAGGCCAATAAGGAGGCTTTGAATAGAATAGATGGAAAAGAGCAAGTAATACTTTTCGAGGTTCCTGAAGGTTGGGAAAAAAACTTCAATAAAGAATTGAGAAGAGCTCAAAACCTGAGTTTTATAAATGAGTCACAATCAAAAGGGTGCTTATCAGTTTTTATGTTAATAGCAGTAATTATTAGCTTAATTTACTTTTTGTAGTTAAAAAGGCTGATTTCCAAAGATATTGCAACTATAATCTAGGAAACATTTACTTACGGGAATTTTAAAGAACAAAAAGATTAAAGTTCAATGTTAATTGTACATTTTAAAATATCAGATTGTACTTTTTAAATTGTCATTTACAATTTTACATAATAGAATTATAGCTATCAAATGGATAAACCGCTAGAAAAGCAAAACAATACATTTGTACTATAATTTATATTATGTAAAATAAGAATTTTAAACCCCCTATCACTAAAAGCTCTTTTATATCGAGTAACCATTTAAAATATACGCTTCACCTCCGTATCTTTAATAATCCAATGATTTGCCGTATTTTAAGGTATGCAATTAATTGAAAAAGAAATTAACTTCTCTAGCACTATCCCAATAGCACTGACTTTATGGCTCTGTCTTGTAGGGACTTTTGCTTATGCACAGCAAGGCACCATCAAGGTAGTCGAAACCCAATCCAAAAATCGGATTACATTTTTTGCAGAGAACAGAACGTATACAGATTATGACGTGCTGTTTGAAGTAAAAGGCACCAATTTTAGACAAAGTGCAGCCAAACCCAGATGGATTCGTGTTCCTGCAGCCTCCAAAGTTCATTTAAAGACTATTATCCTACTTCGGGACAAGACACCGGTTTATTCTAAAATCTTCAAAACCAACGACAGTTTATCAAAACGGGCTGTTAAGAAAGAGTTTACCAAACTAAATCTCCCTCCACCTAAAGTCAAGCCTAAAAAACAAATCACTATCTATACATACACTGGTTGTGGTGCCTGTGATAGTATTGTTGAACAACTCAACACCCAAAACTTCCTTTTTAGAAGTGTTTCCTTAGATGAAAAACCTGACGTTAAAGAACAATTGGGTAAATTTTTGTCCAAATCGACGCAAGAAATGGATTCTTTATCTGGTCCTATAATTAGTTTAGGCGGTAAACTGTATAGCTGGATTACTTCTTTCGACCAGATGATGGAGGAAGTAGAAAAAGATTAGCAGTTTTTTTTGCAAAAATGACATCATGGGCTTCTCCGAGCCTAGTTCTATTCGCCTTTGCCTAAATGTAAGCTATGATCATAAATTCAGACATATTATTTGGTCCTGCTATCCCTTCATTTATTTCATATCTCTAGGGATTTCGACGGACAAACAGTTGGTACGATATTTGCTGATTACACAATAAGCTATATGTTTGTTAAAATTGTTTAATATTTTTAGTTTTTCATTAAACAAATCATTAGCTTTAACTTGTTAAAATTTATAATTGAACTGGGAGCTTTTTAGTTCCACTGGAATTATCAAATGAAAGATCAAGATTTACTACTAGAAGATTACCTCGAATCCACAGATTTATTGAACTCTTATACCCATGACGAGATTGGCGATGACCATCTATATACTGGCGTAAAAACCCCTATGAAGCCGGATGCTTTTGAGCTCTCGGATGATGAAAAAAAGGAACAGATTGCCGACCTTTTTGGTCAGATAATGGATGTTATGGGCTTGGACCTAACGGACGATTCCCTTAAAGGGACTCCCATGCGGGTGGCAAAAATGTATATAGATGAGATTTATTCGGGATTAAATCCCGCCAATAAGCCCAAGGTTGCCCTATTTGATAATAAATATCAATACAACCAAATGTTGGTTGAAAAGGACATCACCTTCTACTCCAATTGTGAACACCATTTTGTTCCTATAATTGGAAGAGCACATGTTGCATATATTTCGTCTGGTAAGGTCATAGGACTTTCCAAATTGAACCGTATTGTACAATACTTTGCCAAACGCCCTCAGGTACAGGAACGATTGACCAATCAAATTGCTTTGGAACTCCAAGCTATTTTAGGTACTGAAGATGTGGCTGTCATTATTGATGCCAAACACCTATGTGTTTCCTCCCGAGGAATAAAGGATGATACTTCCGCCACGGTTACCTCTTTTTATGGGGGTAAATTCAATACTCCTGAAAAGATTCAGGAATTGTACAATTACATCAACAATTAAGGAATACTCTTTGAAAAAGAGCCATACAGGCAACCAGTAAACACCAGATTGGTGTTTACTGGTTGCTGGCTATGGTCCTTTCATATGTTACGCGATAAATGGCATCTCCATAATCGTCTGATATCAGCATGGACCCATCTTCCAAAAACAAAATGTCCACCGGGCGACCAAATTGTTCCTGACTCTCATGGTCCAGCCAGCCTTCCAAGAATGTGGTATAGCTTACCGCTTTGTTATCTTCCAACTCCACCAATGAAATCTTATATCCCACCTTTTTAGAACGATTCCAAGAACCATGCTCGGCAATAAAAGCTTGGTTTTTATACTTTTTTGGAAACATTTCCCCTGTATAAAACTTTACCCCCAAAGGTGCTGTGTGCGCTCCCATGGCTTGAACCGGAGGCACAAAATCCTCACAAGGTCTTTGGTCACCGAATTCTGGGTCTTTAATAGTACCGCCATGACAAAATGGATATCCAAAGTGTTGACCTTGTTCGGTAATTCTATTCAACTCACATGGAGGTATGTCATCCCCCATCATATCCCGACCATTGTCCGTAAACCACATTTCTTGTGTCTCTGGATGCCAGGTAAAACCCACTGTATTTCGTACCCCATGCGCATAGATTTCCCTATTGGAGCCATCAGGATCCATTCTAGTTATGGAGGCGTATCTTTGGTCTGATACAGTACTATCGCAGATATTACAGGGTGCCCCTACAGGCACATAAAGCTTATCGTCCGGTCCAAAAGCAATATACTTCCAGCCATGGTGAAACTCGGTTGGATAATCATCATACACCACGGTAGGCTCGGAAGGATTTTCCAGCTCCTCCTCTATGTTATCATAGCGTAACAACCGATTAACTTCCGCTACGTATAAAGAACCATTTCTAAATGCAATTCCATTAGGTACTTCCAATGTGGAATCCAAGACAATTATGCGATCCGCTTTGTAATCTTGGTCCCGGTCCTGAATGGCATACACCGTTTTGTCGTTTCGCGTACCAACAAATAATGTCCCGTTGTTCCCCATAGCCATCGAACGCGCACCATCCACTTTATCTGCGTATACTTCAATTTTAAAGCCATTGAGCAACTTCAACCGGTTAAGGGGCAATTCAGAGATTGGTTCCTCATACTGCTTGGTTTCAGTAGTTTTTTCACTATTTAATTTGTTTTTACAACCTATAACTAATACCATTAGGCATGTTAGCACTGTAGCTGCGGAAAAAAGATTTTTCATTTTATATAATAAAGAATAAAAAGGGTTACAACCTGAGGACATTTTCATGATAGAAGTAAAACCGGAACATTTACTTTTCGCAACAGCTGCTCGGTTTCGTCACTCTGGAAGCTAAATTTAACGGATTTGGTTTTGGGAATACAAAACAACTGGGTTTTTGTTCGTTCAACATAGGAAGTGAGCCCGTCTATTGCGTTTGTTCCTTCGGAAAACACATAGGAAACCGTTTTGTTATCCGTCTCTTGCCCAGAAGTATCATTTTGTCTTCCCTTTTTAATGCTAAACAAACGTATAGGTTGGGTAGTTTCCTTTTTCAAAACCTGAAGAATTTCGTTCTTGGCATCTGGTATTGAATCACCGAAAATGCCTAAGGATAAATCTTTAAAAGATAGTAAGTTGTCTTTTTCACCAACAATCAATAAGGTCAGTTTTTCTTCAACCCCACCCAAAGCCCTATACTTGGGTTTTCCCAATACCAAAATGTCGGGATTTGTTTCTCTCAGGTAGCTCTTGAGTTTATTCTTCACATTCCCATAACTAATGGTATATGAAATGTCTAAACTTTCATTTTCTCCCATGGTTTTTGTCAAATCTTGAATGGTTGATTTTGCGAGCCTACTATCTTCGTAAAGGTCACGTTTGGCCGAAAACTGATTGGCTTGTTTTACCACTTTCAACGGGGATTTGATATAGAGGGCTTCCACCCTACCACCAAGTGTTTTCGCAAGCTCCACGGCACTGCGCAGTGCAGATTTGGAAGAGTTGTCCATGTCCATCAAAACAGAAATATGGTATTTTGCTTTGGAAGCCATACTGCGCTTAAAGTCTTATTAATGGTTATCAGAGAATTATAAAGATAACCATATTCCAGGTACGGCGGATTTATGCAAACAAGAGTTAACAATGACCGTAAGACGAATTTGTTGAATCTTCCCTACGGTCAATAACATTGAATTTTTTAAAACGACTCTTCAAAAAGTGCTTGTAGACTAGCCCATGATTTTGCATCCGCATCGGCATCATAAGCAAGAGGAAGTCCAAATTTTTCTCCATTGGCATCCGCCTCTTTACTTGTAAAGCTATGCTTAACTCCAGGATATGAAATATATTGATAACTAGCACCTATGGAATCCATGGCCGATTTAAACGCCTCAATAGACTCTGGACTAATAAAAGGGTCGTCTGCCCCATTGCAAACCAATACTTTAGCCTTTAAATCAGAGCTGGGCATTACAGGTAATTGAACACCGCTGTGAAATGCAGCAACAGCATCTAGGTCCGCTCCAGAGTTGGCCATGGTGAGCGCCACACTTCCTCCAAAACAATAACCAATGGCAGCAATTTTATCGGCGTCTACGGACTCATGTGATTTGAGTACAGCTAAAGCGGCATTAAATCGAGCTGTAGCCTCTGGAAGGTTGGTCATTACGCTCATGGCAAATTTCCCGGCATCATCTGGATGATCGGCCAGCTTACCATCACCGTACATATCTACAGCGATCGCAGTATACCCTAATTCGGCTAGCATATCTGCTCGCTCACGCACGTAATCATTATGCCCCCACCATTCATGAACTATTAAAACTCCTGGCCGTTTCTCGCTAGCATTTTCATCAAATGCAATATATCCTTTGAGATTTGTGGAATCCGTAGCATAAGTTACCTCCTCCCCTTTTACTTTTACAGGTAGTTCTTGAGAAACTTCTTCGGTTGCTTTTGTGGACTCCGATTTCTGTTTGCACGATGCAGCAAATACAAGTCCGAAAAATAGCATTAGTACGGTTAATTGTTTCATTGTGATTG
Source organism: Flagellimonas meridianipacifica (assembly GCF_003001695.1). GTDB lineage: Bacteria > Bacteroidota > Bacteroidia > Flavobacteriales > Flavobacteriaceae > Flagellimonas > Flagellimonas meridianipacifica. The sequence goes on from NZ_PVYX01000002.1 coordinate 1,454,678, forward strand.
TTTTTTTGAGATTTATAAAGATAGCTAAAGAAGCGTAATGCTTTTGATGTTATTTCCACGAACTATACAATTCAGCTTATAACAGTCGCAAAAAAATCATTGGGATTTCAAAAAAGATGTCGGAATAGCTTTATCCATTTGAGAGGTAGTGTATATGGAGGATATCGGAAGGGAATATCTCCCCAATTTGGTTTTTTCACCAAGGATTTTTTATGCGAAAACAACTTAAAGGAATGCTTACCGTGGTATCCTCCTATTCCAGATTCCCCGACTCCTCCAAAAGGAAGGTTTTTATTGGCTATGTGCATAATCACATCGTTGATACCACCACCTCCAAATCCATAAGTATTGATAATCTTTTGTTGGAATTTTTTCCTTGTTGAAAAAACATATAGCGATAAGGGTTTTTCATACCTAAGAATAATATCCCCAATTTCTGATTCAGAATCATAGGACAAAATTGGGAGAATAGGCCCAAAAATTTCACCCTTCATCAGATGACTTTCCAGGTCAGGTTCATCAATCAAGGTAGGTTCAATATATTGCGTTTCGTCATTAAAGGAGCCCCCAGAAAGCACGGTTTGTCCAGTTATCATAGCCTTTAGGGATTCATAATGCTTTTTTGTGGTTATTCGGGCAAGGTCATCCGATGCTTCAATCGAACTTCCATAAAACTTTTGGATATTTTTCTTTAGAGCATCAACAAAACCATCCTTTACACTTTTATGGACTAGAATATAATCAGGAGCAACACAAGTCTGTCCAGCATTCATGAACTTTCCCCAAACTATTCTTTTCGCGGCCAACTTGATGGCTGCTGTTTCGTCAACAATACATGGGTTTTTACCTCCCAACTCTAAAGTAACTGGAGTTAGATGTTCTGCCGCACTTTGGTAAATAATTTTACCAACGTGCGAGCTTCCCGTAAAAAAAATATAATCCCATTTGTGGGATAATAATTCTTGAGACACCTCTACCCCACCCTCTACAACGGAAACATATTCTTCATCAAATACCTCTTCCAAAAGCTTTAGAATTGCTCTTGATGTGTTTGGACTCAATTCGGAAGGTTTAAGCACCGCTGTATTCCCTGCTGCCAGAGCACCTATCAAAGGTGAAATAGCAAGCATAAAAGGATAATTCCATGGAGATATAATCAAGACTGTGCCATACGGTTCGTGATAAAGCCAATCAGATGAGGGAAAATTGGCCAAAGGCCCTGAAACCCGTTCTGGTCTTGTCCATTCATCCAGATTGTTTATAATATATTTCAACTCAGAGAGTACAATTTGAGTTTCCGTGACCAGACTCTCAAACTTCGGCTTTTTGAAATCTCTATAAATGGCCTCGCATATATCATCTTCATGAGCTATCAACGCCTTGTACAGTTTTTTCAAATAGGTTTTCCTATAGCTTACGTCTTTGGTTTGCTGTGAAGCGAAAAAAGATTTTTGAGTTTCAACCAAGTTCTTGATCATAATTCAATGGTGTATTTGGGGCATCAAATAGTTTTAAAGAGAGATTGTAGCAACAATTGATAAAAAAGTACCACCTACCGGATTAGGCCTCAACAATATCCGTTTGGTCATCGTTAAACTTCATCCGCTTTCCACTCCAATAAGAGGCCGCAGCAAGATAAGAAGGTTTTACAGCCTCCAAACCAATTTCTATTGGAGCCGACACTTGTTTGCCCAATACTAAACCATCTAAAAAATCATCCATATGGGCCCTGGTCAAGTTCTCATTGTTATCAAAAACAACGGGGGAACCTTCGTGTGGGGTGTAAATATATCCGGCCCTGAAAAGTTCTAATTTCCCTTTGGTTCCATGAAACAAAACAGAATCATGTTGGTTTTTGACAGGCAAAATGCTGCATTCGAATGTAAAATTCCATCCTGCTTTGTACTGAATAATAGTATTAACCGTATCTGGATTTGTTCTGCCATCTTTAAGATGGTAAATCCCTCCTGACGTTACTGCATTCATGGGGTTGGGATCGTCCATCATCCATTGGGCGACATCTCCCCAGTGGGTCAGCAAATCTGATAAAATACCCGTTCCATACTCTTTATAGTGTCTCCAACCATCATATCGGGGCCAGTGATAATCCACTTTGGGTGAGTTCCCCAAAAATGTATCCCATTTAAAATTTTTGGGCATCGGTTGTTCTTCCAGTTTCCTCCGCTGCCATCCAAAATTGCTCCATACCGCACGCGCAAAAATAATGTCCCCCAAAAGCCTGGAACCACTAAAGAATTCTTCCTTGACCCTTTTAAACATTTTACTACTGCGTTGTTGAGTTCCTGTTTGACATACCAATCCACTTTCCTCAACGGCTTTTTTAAGAGGAAATCCCTCTTTATACTTCAAGGTCACCGGTTTCTCCAATAAGAGATGTTTGCCTGCTTCAAGTATTCTAATAGCGTAGTCCTTGTGAAGGTGGTCTGGAGTGGCCAACACCACAGCATCCACTTTCGAGTTTGAAAGAACTTCCTCTAAATCAAAGGTCGTTTTTATATTGTTCGTTTTGGTGTATTCCTGGGTGCGTTTTATTTGTTCATCCCATACATCACAAAAGATAATAGGTTCCATCCTATTTGTGGCCAGTAGTTCTTTCAGAACCCATCTTCCCCTTCTACCCGCTCCTACCAGTGCAATTCCAATCTTATCGTTGGCTCCCAAGATTTTGCTGTACGAATTTGCTGCCAAGGCCAACGCTCCTGTGCTTAAAAGAAAATCCCTACGTTTCATGTGCTTTAATTTTGAGTTATTGGTGTTTCATGCAGTAATTCCATGCCAACAGATGTTCGGGGCTTGAAGCCTTTCCAATTTCCAGTATTGGCATTGGGTTCCAGGTCCAAGTATTCCATATTATCCTCTCCCCTTAGATGAATGCCTAAAAAAGCCGTGATAAAATGTTGATTTACATTGTTTATTCTACGCATATCCCATACCGAATCCGCATAGCGCAAGTATTCATCGATATTGAGACCTTTTTGCATAGTTTCAACAGTAGGAGGATTTGGAGCTACATTATGCCGTGCATTGATATAGGTCAGTAAATACCTATCAGAATTTATGGCTCCTTGATAAATGGCCTTTATTCCTTTTTCATATCCAGAGATATCATCCTCACTTCCAGCTATGAAAAATGTAGGTACCTCAAGTCCTGCCAATCCCTTGTCATCCCATACACCTCTGGTCATCCCCCAGGGTGCCATTGCCACAAAGGCCTTAATTCTAGAATCCATCATTTTCTTATAGGACTTACTGGACATCGTACGTTCATCTAGAGCGGTATTACCACCTGTCATCGATTTATAAAACCCAACTGCCGCTTCACTATAACCAGCACCGCAAGTATTCAATCCGCCGTAACCTCCCATGGAATACCCTACAAGTCCTGTTTTGGAAACATCCACCATCCCTGATAAAAAACTACCGCTTTCAGGTTGGGAAAGTTTGTCAATTTCATTCAGCACAAAAAGTTGATCCAGAGACCTGTTCACCAAAGTACTGGTAAAGTTTGCAGCATCCTTGTAGGTTGAATCAGTGTGATCAATAGAGACAACAACATACCCTTTTGATGCCAAGTTCTCCGCCAAGTAAGTAAATAAAAAACGGGACCCTACATAACCGTGGGAAAGTATAACCAAAGGATATTTTTTTGATTCCTGAAGTATTTTTGCATTTCTAAGTGCTCTACCTTTAAATGTAAATGGCACGACAGGTCTTCCCTCAGTTCCATTTCTACCTAAAACTTGAGTATATTCCTCTATTTCCTTGGTACCATTAGGAATTGTAGCAGGATACCAGGCCTCCACCGTTATTTTTCTATCATAAATTGGTGCCTTGCCGTCAGCAATATTTAAAATGTCAGGTTGATTTTTATTAACAAACTCTAAAGCTTGCACCCCTACCCCATAGTCACCACGTTCTGATAAGATGGGAGCATCCGGTAATGCGTCACCAATTAAGAATTCAGATTGGGCATTAGCATATATAGATAACAAAACAACAAAGGATAGAGCCGTCAAACGTACTTTTTTGTGCATAAGAAAAAATTTCAGTTTCCAATAAATATACGTAAACTCAAGAAAAGAAAGTAAGCTGTCAACGCTGGACAAGACTGACTTTTAACAGATATTAAATAGAATATTGCTATTTTGAGCCATGATTTAAAAAACCAGCTATGAAATCTTTTAGTTTAAGAATAGTGTTCGTGTTGCTAATTGTACTCACCAACTCCTGTAATTTGGATGATGGAGTTGAGCAAACACCTCTTCCCAATTTTGAAGTGATTGGTCTCTGGGATTTGGTTGAGGTCAATATTAATCCCCCTCAAGACCTTAATATGGATGGTACAGCTTCTGCAAATTTGATGGACGAACTTGAATGCATCACAGGTAGTTTATTAATTGATGGCAACCTAGTTTGGACTTTTGAGCAATCTGATATTGCGATAACAACCATCACAGGAGACATGTTCAGTGCCGATTGTAATGGGACCATAACGGGTACAGGAAGTTGGTTTTCGGATGAAACTGAAGTAACCTTTAGCGGCAATGATGATATTCTTACAGGTTTAAGAATTTCAGGAGACCAACTTGTAAATGATATTGGCGAAGATTTACCTGGAATACAAAGTTTTGTTTACGAATTAAGGCAACCCTGACTATTGCAGAGTCTTTTTAGCTAAAATCACCCACATTTGTTTGTCATCTTCCTTTTCCCATAAACCATGGTTTTCAATTTTGGAAACTATGGAAAAACCGGCTTGTTGTAGTTCCTTTTCTACATAATGCATGGCCAAGGAGTGCGCAGCCACCTGTTCCTCCCTTGATTTTCCTATGATGCGTTTTTTCAACTTTTCCAACACCATGATTTGGCCTTTTGACTTCAAGGCTTTCCGGATGTGATTAATTACTTTTTTGTACGCTGTTATTTCGTGATAGGTATCAATAACAAAAACACAATCCAACGCACCTTCCGGTAATTTAGGATTATCATAGTCTCCAAGGATGGTTATGATATTGCTCAAGTTTCTTGAATTGGCATTTTCACGTAAAGTGGCCAATCTATCATCTCTAACATCCACCGCATACACCCTTCCACTGCTTTCTACTTTTCGTGCCAAGTGCATGGAAAGATATCCTTCATGACATCCAATATCCGCAACCACATCTCCTGCGGAAACTTCGGCCATTTCCAAAAGGAAATCGGTCTTCATCCACTTATCTCTTGATTCCCAATCACTGGAAGTATATTGAGCAAGGGATAAGGTAGATATCAACAGGGTGCACAAAAGACTAAAAAAGAGTCCAGTTTTTGTCATCCAATGTTAGTTTTGAATAAGCCCTTGACCTTCAATCCATGGTGCTCCGGCGGCCTTAAGTTCAGACTCTAGACCAGGAATTGTGTTTTCTACAAAAACATTCAACTCTTTCTTCACATCCTGAAGTTGGTTTTTTGCTCTTTGAAACGCTGCCTTTTGGTTTCCGGTTGGGCCATAGGTATTGCCCAAAGCCACAAAACCTATAAAGGAACCATTCTCTGGAGAGGGATTGTTACGCTCGCCAACTTCGTTTTTTGCAACGCTTCCTTTCATTACTAACTTTAGTTCTAAAAGAGAAGTTTTGGCAGTGTGTATTTTTGAATTGAGATTCGCAGAAGGTTGCTTGGCTTGACTTAAAGCGCGATGCATAGCGTCTACTTTCATCAAACTTTTCTCCAATACGGTATTGGTAGCCATTAAGTCTTGGCGAAATTCTTGAAAATCAACTCTAAATGCATCTATTTCACTTGTGGGTTTGGACGGCAATGCACCTTGTGTTAATCGTTTTACTTCAAAACTTTGTACTTCTGATAGCTGGGTCATGGTCCCATCCACATTTTGATAAAGCTCAACCGAATATCTTCCTGGTGTAGCCCTAAAAGGAGAGCCAAAAAAGTTATCGTTGTCCCCTTTCGGTTTTTTTAATGGAATCCCTGTCCTATCCGCATGGGTAAGATTCCAAGAGACCCGATTAAAGCCTTTCTTATTTGTTCCGGCCACGGTATTTACAGTATTTCCGTTGCTATCCTTTACTATAAGGAAAATGGATGGCTTCTCTTGATTGGTTTCAGTATCCAATGCGTCCCAACCCGGGAAATTTATGTTAGTATTTTGCTTGTTGAGGCTCTTTTCCTGTTCCTTTCTTACTTCTTTGAGGCTCTTCAACTTTTCAGGTAGATAATAGGTAAAAACCGCCCCATACGGAGGGTTTTTGGCAACATATTCCGTATTACCTTGACTGCCAACACCGCTTCTTTGGATATACCAATCTGCAGTCTGTACTTTGAAAAGAGTAGCCTCACCCATTTTGGAAGCATCAGAATCACGTAGAGGCGAAATATCATCCAACACATAAAACCCTCTTCCAAAAGAAGCTCCTACCAAATCATCGGCTTCGCGTTGAATGGTAATATCCCTAAATGAAATGGTTGGAAGACCTCCATTTAACTCCATCCAGCTTCCTCCACCATTATTGGACATATAAATTCCAAACTCGGTGGCAATAAAAAGTAAATTGGGCTTAACATAATCCTGAACGATTCGCCAAGTCAATAGTTTTTTGGGAAGATTACCATTCATGAATCTCCATGTCTTTCCCTTATCCAAACTTTTTAAAAGATAAGGTTTGTAATCCCCTTCCTTATGATTGTCTAGAACCAGGTAAACGGTATTAGCGTCAAACAAATCGGCCCTAACGTCATTGACAAAGGCTCTTTCCGGCACTCCTTTGATAGAACCGAGCATTATTTTTCGCCAATTGTTTCCACCGTCTTCGGTTACCTGAAGAATTCCATCATCAGTACCAGCATAAATCAATCCTTCTTGTATTGGAGATTCTGCCAAAGAGGTTATCGTATTGTAATTTGACATGGCCCCAACATCCCAGGGATTGTCCCAACTTTGTGCCCTGCCCATTATGGGTAAGGCCAACCTTTCCTCATTTCGAGTTAAATCACTGCTGATTGCAGTCCAATCATCGCCCCTATTTTCAGATTTCCAAACCCGATAAGAGGCAAAATACAATCGCTTTGGATTATGTGGACTCACTAAAATTGGAGCATCCCAATTAAACCGCTCATGGGGTTCTCCAGCTTTTGGTTGCGGTTGGATAAATACCGTTTCACCTGTGGTTTGATCTATTCTCCAAAGCCAACCTTGTTGAAATTCACCATAGGTAATATCTGGATTCCCTGGCTCCGTAGCAGATTGATGACCATCAGCACCCAAGGTTTTCCACCAATCATGATTTAATATCCCTTTACTGCTAATAGTCTGGGATGGTCCTCCATGGGAACCATTATCTTGGGTTCCCCCATAAATATTATAAAAAGGTTTGGCATCATCAACAGCAACTTTATAATATTGAATAAGCGGTAAGTTGTTGAAATACCTCCATGTTTTGGTTAAATCATAAGATTCATAAAGACCTCCATCCGTGCCAAATAAAACATAATCTGGGTCCGATTTTTTAAAGGCCATGGCATGGCTATCCACGTGTTTTTTATCTTCATTCATGAAGGTAAAATTCTTTCCATGGTCATCCGATATCTGCACATAGTTGCTCATCAAATAGAGCTTTCCATTTTGATGGGGAGATGCGTACAACTCTTGATAATAATGAGGTCCGGTACCTCCAGAAACCGCGTCCGATTGTTTGCTCCATGAAGCGCCTTGATTTCTAGAAATAAAGAGGCCACCTTTTTTGCGGTCAAGTTCGATAGCTGCATAAAGAACTTCATTATCAAAAGGAGAAATAGCCAATCCTATTTTACCAAGATTGGATTTTGGGATACCATTTTTCAATTCTGTCCAAGTTTCTCCCCCGTCCATACTCTTATGAAGACCAGAACCTGGCCCACCTCCCATGTAGGCAGCAACGGTTCGATGCCTGTCCCATGTGGCAGCATAAAGTACATCCGGATTGGTAAAATCAATTACCATATCGGTAACTCCCGTCCAATTGGAGTCTCCTAAGGTTCTATTCCATGTCTTTCCGCCATCAGATGATTTATATAGTCCACGTTCACCACCTTTGCTCCAAAGAGGTCCCTGGGAAGCGACCCAAATCACATCGGAATTATCTGGATGCACAATTATCTTGGAAAGGTGCTCTGAGTTTTTGAGTCCCATATTCTTCCATGTTTTACCCTCATCATGACTTACATAAATACCATCTCCGAATCCAACATGACGGCCTCCTACATTTTCACCAGTACCCACCCAAATTGTATTCGGATTGTTGGGGTCAATCGTTACACATCCAATGGAATAAACGCTTTGCTTATCAAAAATTGGAGTCCAAGTGGTTCCCGCATTGGTTGTTTTCCAAACCCCTCCGGAGCCAACGGCAACGTACCAAACACTTTCATTTTCAGGATGAATGGCTATATCAGCAATACGACCAGAAGTAAGAGCGGGCCCTAAACTTCTGAATTCCAATCCTTTAAAAGTTGTGGAGTCAGGTTTTTGAGCGGTTAATAAAACGGAGAAAAAGAGAAGGAAAAGGGAGAAGACCCAAGTCTTGAAATAGAATTTCATGAGTGTTAGTTTTGGTAGAATTAGTCCGGAGCAAGATACTTAAAAGTGTACCAGAAAAATCTAAACAAAATGTGAAATAAACCCCAGTGAATCATTTTATATGCAACTTTATAGTTGCGTAATTAGAATGTTTGATTATATTTGCAACCATATAGTTGCATATTAATCTTAAATAAACGAACAGTCATGAAAGATGTTATTACAAAAACACAGGTATTGAGTCATTCCATTGACAAAGTCTGGGATGCCATTTCAAAAGCAGAAGAATTGTCAACATGGTTCATCAAAGCCGACTTCAAAGCCGAAGTTGGGTATAGGTATACCTTTACTTCAGATGGGAAGGAAGGATGCGAACCTATTCTGGGAGTTGTTCAAAAAGCAGAACCCTACACTCTGATTTATACATGGGAAGTTCAAAACACAAATGTGGAAACTACCGTAAAATGGGAATTGGAAGATTTGGGTGGAAAAACAAGATTGTATTTGGAACATTCCGGTATTTCCAAATATGCAGGGGATACTGCGATAAAAATGTACACTGATTTCAATGGTGGATGGGATAACTGCATCTCTCTGTTGGACGAATACTTATTAAATGAAATACATGCAGAGTAAAATCACAAAAATCTTAAAGGCCATTGCTGACCCTACTAGGCGTGAAATTTTTCACGCCTTGGTTGTGGCGGCCACTGCCATGCCTATAACGCAAATATCCGGACAGTTTGCCATAAGCCGACAGGGCATCACCAAACATCTTAAAACCTTAGAGGACGCCGGGCTTATTCAAATCCAGACCAAAGGTCGTGAACGTTTTTGCCTGGCCGACCCCCTACCCTTACAGGAGGTGAACCATTGGCTTAAATTTTATGAGCGTTTTTGGGATGATACCCTGCAAAATCTTAGTTCATATTTGGACAACAAAGCTTAAGTCGTTATGTTGCCTCAACGGGTTTTTCAACTGTAAACTTATGCAACCTATCCAATGCTTCTTCTGTATTCTTTTTTAGCGTTGGTTTCACAAACAGGTTGACAAAAATCCTTTTTAAAGGAGCATTGACGTTCCAATAGATTTCAGACCTTAACTCTGATTCTGTTTCCGATATAGGGGTAATTATAAAAAACTGGTTGAGTTCGTCCAAAAAAGGTATGTCCGAAGTAACTTCCCCATATACCAGCTCCCCATCTTTGGTATCGATGGTCACCGTGCTAAAATTTAAATCCTTTCCATCAATAACACAGGTGTGTTTGGTCCCCACGCGGGTAACCTCGTTTTCGTTGAATTCAAATCTGTCCACCCCTTTCACCCAATACGGTCGATACGTATAGTTGGAAACATATTCCAGCAAACGTTCAGCGGCAATAGGAAAGGTCCTTGTGGATGTTATATTTGGAGCGTTCTCAAAACTGGTTTTCAAAGGTTCATCCAAAGGAGGTAATGAAAGTTGTTCCCGGTCAATCAGTGCATACAAATATTCCAAGTCTTTGTCGTCATAATTGTCAGAGCCCTGTCTAAATCGAAACAATTTACTTGAATAATAGGGCGACAGCTGTATTTCGAGGGCTAAAGACCGACTAATGAGCGTATAATTATCACTCTCTACGGAATTTTTTAGCAGCCGGTGAGCTTCAATTACTTTTTCTCCGAAGGGTTTTCTAGTACCGTGTACTTCTATGTGACTTAAGTCGCCGGTATGGGCTATAATTTTAAGCTGAAGATTCGGAGCTGTGGCACAGGCGTTGCATGGACAAATCCGATATTTTTCAAGTCGCTGGAGATGACTATAAAAAGCGGTAAACATAGTCTCAATTTGCGCCAAAAGATTTTCTTGGGATGGCACATCATTTTCCTTGTAGAAAAAAAGTGCATCTCCCTCAATTTCCGCAAGCTTAAGTTCCTGTGTGTTGGCATTTATGAGCACTTCAAGCAACTCAGAAATTACATGCTGACTGTGTTCAATTTCCGTGGTCTGTATGAACTTAGTATACCCCGAAATATCGGGAATAAAAAGTAGTGATTTCGCCATTATTGATTGATGAGATTGCCCTTATTATGTCTTTAAAATCACGAAACCCTTACATTTTCCTCACAGGAGTTTAATCCTCTAGCTCCTCCATCATTTGTTTAAAACCTAAAGCAACACCATTGGTCCATCCAAAACCATCTTGCGTTTCATACTCCCCTCCGCCCGAAAGCAATGTGAGGTCTTCTACGTTATACTTCTCCATCATCTTACCCGTGTTCTTGAATACTTCTTCGTTCAGGGCCAACCAACGTGTCATGATTTCTTTGGCTTCTTCGATATACCCATAATTCAGTAAACCTTTCACTGCAATCCATTGCAAAGGAGCCCATCCATTTGGTGCATCCCATTGCTGTTCCGAATACTCCAAAGTGGTTACCAATCCACCGTCTTTTAAAAACGTATTCATCAAGACTTCTTTGGTTTTTTCAGCTTGTTCTACAGTAGCCAACCCAAAGTACAATGGAAAAGCCCCAGCTAAGGTAAGCTCTGGGGTAGCAGCCGATTTAGCATAGTTATAATCCTGAAAAAAGCCGTTTTCTTCATTCCAAAAGAATTCCTGAATACTAGATTTTCGTGAAGTGGCTTTTTCCATGTAACTGTTTGCCTCCTCTGGTTGCCCATTTAATTCATAAGTCTTGGCAATAGTCTTTTCCATAAAATAAAGTAGACAATTCAAATCGACAGGAAGAATGTTCGTAGTCTCAGTGCTACTAAACTCTCCCTTTGTTCCAAACCATCTAGAACTAAAATCCCATCCAGAAGCAGCAGCTGCCCTAAGATTGTTCAATAAGGCTGGTTTTTCAGATTGGGGTACCTCACCGGCTAAATGCAGGTCTTCCTTGTAGGCTTCAGGTCTTGGTGTAAATGCCTTGTCCCAATATCTATTTAGTATGACACTATCAAGTCTTACAACATGCTGGTCCGCCTTTGAATCTTCAGTTGAATTTGAAGTGGCCATCCAAAAGTTGTACTCCTTCTCCAATTGAGGCAAGTAGTCAGTAAGTTTTGTGCTGTCCTTTCTAGTCACGGCATCTACCATTAAAGCATAGAAAGGAGGTTGACTACGGGTTCGATAATAATCCCTTGTGCCATTTGGGATGAATCCTACGGAATCTATCAAAAAGCTAAAATTATCTACCATAGCCTTTGCCAATTCATCTTTTTCAGCTGCCAGTAGACCTTCCAAGGTGAAATAACTGTCCCAATAATAGATTTCTTGAAACCTTCCCCCGGGCACCACATATTTATGTGGTAATGCAATCCTCGAAGAGAAGGGGATTATACTATCTGGCCCTCTGGTAAGTTTATCCCACATGGTGTTGATATGCTCATACATGGTTTTGGTGGTATCGGTCTTAAATTCGAGAGCCTTCATGGAGTGGTCTTCAAAATTATTGGCTACAAAACCTTCCAAATCAAAGCCCTCTTTGGTTTTTTCCGTAAGATATTTTGCCTCTAGAATTCCAATTTCTTCTTTGGGCACTAGGTCCACCAAGGTTTTGGAGTCTTTAAAAACAGCCGCAAGTTGGACGTCTTTAAACAACTCAGATTCATACAATGAGATATCTGCTGGAATTGGTACATTTTGTTTACAACCAATCAGCAAAAACAGTGTAATCACGGAAATAATCCATTTTTTCATACCGTAGCAAAGTTTAGAATACGCTTAAATATACGGGTAATCCATAAAAGACAAAGTAAGGTGTAAGACAATGATTTGTATCTTCCAAGTATGATTCAACCTCAAATACTTCGGGACAAGGTAAAGTCCCATTTGTTGGAACAAATTCAACAGGGAAAACTGCAAATTGGGAAAACCATCAATTTAGCAGCGGTGGCCAGGGAAACTGGAATAAGCGTTACCCCGGTAAGGGAGGCACTTAGCCAATTGGAGCATGCCCGAATCGTTAAGGCCATTCCCAATAGAGGATTTATAATACGTCCTTTGGGTACATTAGAAGCCAAGCACCTTTATGAAACGGTTTCACAATTGGAAGTAATGGCCTTGGAAAGCACTCCATTTAGTAAAGAATACATTCTGGAACTTCGTAACTATTTTGAACAGAAGGAAATCAGAAATTCAATTAGCACGCGATTTGAATTTCATAAACTACTTCTTGCCAATTGTACCAACCCTATTCTCCTTCAAATTATAGACGACTTAAAGGCCAGGTTATTTTTCTACGAACAAATCTTACCGGAAAGTAGTCTGGTGGGTCAACAGATGGAAACCCAAAACGACGCTATACTAAATGCTATTGCCGAAAACAATATTCCCACGGCAGCACTTATCTTAAAAATGCATTGGATGACCGTTTTGGAACGTGTACAAAACCAATTTGCCAAAGACTAATTTTGAAAAACTATCGTTCTTATGTAAAACACTTCCGATGCAATTCTTAAATAAAGAAATAGCCGCTCTGGTAAAAAAGAAGAAATCCAAATCTTTAATAAAAAAACAAATCTCCTGCGGTATTTTTCAGGATTTGGAAGTGGTGGAGTCCACTTCAAAAAAACCTACTTCAAGTCGATAGACCAATTAACTGGTCAGCGCTTCTCCGTTGAAATTAGATTGAACTTCCTTTAGATGTGTCCTTAATCAATTGAAGGTACGACTCATAGGTGTCCACATCAATTTCCTTTCCGTTTCCTGGAATCAATTTTGCTACAGATAAATGGTTCTGAATGATTTTTTTGGCCCCAAAATCCTTCCTTAAGCTTTGAAGTTCTGAGAAGAGCGAATGGTCAAAAATTGCAGGAACTCCATGTCTTTGGTTTCCGTAATGGGTCGCTACAAGGTTGACATTTTCATTTTTCAAATATGTTTCTTTTAGCTTATCGAAATGCATGGTATCCATTAACGGCTGGTCTGGAACCAAAATCAGTATAGCATCGGGAACCTTTTCGTTTTTAAGAATCTGACTTACTCCATATGCTATTGAAGCTCCCATTCCACTTTCCCAATTGGGATTTACATGAGCAATCACCTGTTTCGATAACGTGGGCCGGATTTCGTCTGCATAAGCCCCTAGGACAACATGTACAGCATCGACCAACGGACTAACCTGATGTATCGTATTCCCTAAAAGAGTAGTGTTATCCCAAGGTAGTAGTTGCTTAATCTTATTGGGCATTCTATTAGAGGCGCCAGCGGCCAGGGTTAATGCACTAATGGCTTTTGTCATGAATCAACTGTGGATTTTACCCAACTTTTCTTTGAGAAGCATTGGCTCCGTTTGTCTAACTCGTGCCAAAATTTCAGAAATAATGGAAATCGATATTTCTTGAGGTGTTTCAGCGCCAATATCAATACCTGCTGGTCCATGAATTGAATCCAGAAAATCCTCTGTAATGTCCGGATGTCTTTCCAACAATTCATCAAAAAGCTTTTCCCGTCTACGCATAGGCCCCAAAAGCCCTAAATAGGCGCAGTTCTTGTCCTTAAGTGCCAGTAGGAAGCCCAAGTCTTTCACGAAACTATGAGTCATCAAAACGACGGCAGTTTCTTCATCCAAAGGAATTTCTAGATTTTCCGGTTCCTGCTGAAGAAAGTTATGAACCCCTGGAAAATGATTTGCCGTTTTTTCTTCACGGGGATTGGATACTACGGTTACCTCCCATCCCATGAGACTTGCAATTTGGCACAATTGTACGGCATCATGCTCGGCGCCGATTATGATGAGTTGGAAGCATGGAGAAAGCTTTTGTTCAAAGACTTCCATATCCGATTTCACCATAGTAGAGTTCAATGCTAGTTCATTCCCTTTAAACAAAAAAGAAGAACCATAACCCCTATTTTCTGAATGGTTTTTTTGAAAAAAGGATTTAATGAAGAAAGGCTTTCTATACTTTATCGTTTCCCAAAACACTTCCAAAAATTGAGCATCAGGTTGAAATGGTTCCAATAAAATGTATAAAATACCTTCGCAACCCAATCGGTATCGTCCATCATACACCATTACTTTTGGGACACCCTGTTGAAAAACAGATTCAGCTTGTCGTAACACCTCTTTCTCTACACATCCCCCACTGACTGCTCCTATCATTTTCCCATTTTCCAACAATAACATTCGAACTCCCGGGCGACGGTAAGACGAACCATCCAAAGCCACAACAGTGGCCAAAACAGATTTAATCCCCTCAGCTTTTGCTGTTTCATACCCAATTAATATGCTTTTAAGTTCGTGCGTCATATTATGTTAGGCTTCTTGTTGGAATAAATGGGGCCTTAGCTCCCTCTTTCATTACATCTTTAGGTGACAATTGAACAAAACCATCGATGTTGGTAAGCCCAATTACATCCCCGGAACCTGTAGTTTTCACCTCTTCAGCCACAAGTGAGCCATTTTCGAAAGCTACTTGAACACCTTTAAAAAAAGTAAGGTCCGTTGAATTTTCCATAGATTCCTTTAAAAGTACTGTAAATACAGGGTTTTTTGCTCCTAAAGTTTTGTTAAGCCAAGGTTTAAAATAGACATGATAGTTCACGAAAGTGGATACTGGATTACCGGGAAAAGCAAAAATAAACGTCTTATGGATATGGTGTATTCCAAACCAAAAAGGTTTTCCGGGGCGTTGTAAAACCCTATGGAATTCTTTTTGAACTCCTAATTTGTTCAAAATCTCGGGTAGGTAATCATATTTTCCTTTAGAAACTCCCCCACTTAAAATGAGTACATCTTTCTTCTCAATTTGCTCGGCAAGTTTCTTTTCAAGAATTTCTTTGTCATCCACTAGATGAAAAACATCTGCTGTCATCCCTTCTTTTTTTAATAAGCCTTGTACTGAATAACTGTTCGACTTCCGTATTTGAAAAGGCAAAGGCTCTTTGTCCACATCGACTAGTTCATCTCCCGTCGAAACTACGGCGACCTTGGGATTGACTTTTACCAAAACTTCATGTTTCCCTACAGATGCCAACACCCCAATTTCCGCAGCGGTGATTTTTACACCAGGCTTTAAGAGAGTAGCACCCTTTTCGAAATCGCTGGCTTGGTAGTGGATGTTTTGTCCTGGTTTCACCTTCTCTAGTAATTGAAAAGTATCCCCAACCCTTTCCAAATGCTCATACATGATGACAGTATCCGCATTTTTAGGAACCATGGCGCCGGTCATGATTTCAACACAATCTGTATGATTTTCCAAATTCAATTGAGGTGCACCCGCTTGGGCGATACCTACAATCTTGAACTGTTTCATCCCTTCGCTTAGCGCCTTGGAACTGACTGCAATACCATCTCTAGTCGACCTGTTAAAGGGTGGAAAATCCCTATCCGCAAGAACTGATTCTGCCAAAACACGATTGTAAGCTTCAGAAAAAGGAACTGTTTCAGTACCAAAATTCTGTTCATGTTTTAGAACAAATTCCAAGGCCAAATCAAAAGAAATCATAGTGCTGGATGTTGGTTAAAAAGGATGAGCCGATTATTGTGTAAGAATTGAAAGCCGATTCATGCCACCCAAGATATTACAAAAAGTCAATTCTGGATGCGCTTTTTGAAGCTGCTCTATGGCGAGTTCGCTTCTTTTCCCCGATTGGCAAATTACATAAATAGGTGCTTTGGACTCTATTAGATTAAAGGGCAATTCCAATTCTTGCAGGGGAACATTTATAGATTCCGCCAGATGGTTATGCTCAAACTCTTTTGGCGTTCTAACATCTAAAACTATCTGACTCTTATTTAATCGTTTTTGAGAAAAATCTTGGGCCGATATAGAATTTATAATACTGCAACCCGAGGACTCATAAGTCTCTCTAAGTTCCTTTATTGCCAGATTTTCAGGGTGGGTTTTGAATGCTATCTTTAGATAGTTTTGATGTAACCCATCAAACACCAATAATTTGCCCGAAAGCACCTTTCCTATTCCTGTGACTACCTTTATTGCTTCCAATGCTTGTAAATTTCCAATGATACCGGGGGTTACACCCAAAACGCCATTTTCATCACAATTGGGAATCTCTTCCACAGTCGGCATCTCTGGATAAAGACAACGATAGGTCGGTCCACCTTTAAAATTAAAAACACTAACATGGCCTTCAAACCCATGCAGCGCTCCATAAACAAAAGGTTTATTTAAGACAACACAAGCATCGTTTATCAAATATCTAGTGGGAAAATTGTCCGTAGCATCAAGAACAAGGTCGTACTCCTTGATAATTTCCAAGGCATTGTTCCTGGTTAAAAACGTATCATGTAGAATGAAATTGGTCTCCGAATTCTGGGATTGCAGTTTGTTATGTGCAGTGTTCAATTTTGATTTTCCTACATCCTTTTCGGTATAAAGTATCTGACGCTGTAAATTATGATAATCCACAATATCTTGGTCTATCAATCCCAAGGTTCCTACACCCATGGCATTTAAATATTGCAGCGCTGGTAGTCCCAAACCTCCCAATCCTACCACTAAAACTTTGGCTTCGGACAATTTTTGCTGTCCTACCTCTCCGAAATCGGATAAACTGGTTTGTCGCGTATACCTATCCATCTTGTAATGCTTTCAAACGGGTTTTAGCTTGATCAAAATCTTCCCGAGAGTTGGCGTTGAAAAGAACATCATCTGTACTTGGATATACTTTATCAATTTCTGAGTTTCGTAAAAACTCGGTGGGACCTGAATTCTTTGATACTTCCAGAAACTCCTTTGCCTTCTCCAGTCCTTTTGGTTCCCAAATTGTAACTAAAGGTTCTGGGATATCTGTCTTTTTTGTAGCCATGGCAGTAGCACCTTTTAGAAGGTTTCTTTTGGCTATCAGAGTTTTAAGAGATTCTTTATCCATAAATGGTAAATCGCAGGCTAATACCAGCCAAGCAACCTTAGGATATGCTGCATGAGCACTCATGATGCCATTAAACGGGCCCTGATACCTATTTTTGTCGATAATAACATTGAACCTGCCTTCATTTGACGAAACCTGGTCTTGTCTGATACTTAAATAAGAAGCTTCGCAAACCTGCTCCAATAAATTATACATACAAGCTTGTTGTTCACTTCCATGATAATTGAGAAGGCGCTTATCCGAACCCATGCGAGTGCTTCTACCACCGCCCAAAACTAATCCATAAAGCTTAGGTGTATTGCTCATAGGTCCATGATTTGAATCAACCTCCAATTGAGGTCATGGAGTTATCAAAAATGGTTTTAGCATGTTCATCCTGCGCCTCAAACCCTGTCTTTGCCCTGGAACCTATTGTGTTCAAAATCACGGAGTTCATTTCATCATCATTTTCGTTTGCCCTTACAATATCCCTCAGGTTTGCTTTAGGTTTACCATATAGACAGGTAATGACATCTCCAGTTGCGGTAACGCGTAGTCGGTTACAGGTGCCGCAAAAAGTTCTGCTAAAGGAAGGAATAATTCCGAAAGTACTTTGGTGCCCTTTGATTTGGTAATTGATTGAGGTTGATGTGGCAGGTGAAACCAATTTTTCAAATTCGTATTTGGTGGCAACATGGTCCAAAATGGCTTTGTAATTCCATTTTATGGTTGAAAAATTCTTGGAACCCCCATTAAAAGGCATTTCTTCCAGAAACCGAACAGAAACCTTATAATGTTTCATCACGTCTAGAATGGGAAGAATATCCTGCTCGTTTTGGCCATCCAAAACGATGAAATTAATACGGACATTAAATCCTTCGGTAATTAATCGAATAAGATTATTGTGAACCGTATCAAATTGTTTTCTTCGTGTAATACGCTCAAAGGTCTCTCGATTGATTGAATCGAGGCTCACATTGATGTTGCGAATTCCCAATTCCTTCAATTCATCAATATAGGGACCAATTAGTGTTGCATTTGTCGTTACCGAAATGTCGTTCAGTCCTTCCATTTTGGACAAACTGCGCAACAAGACCATCAAATCCTTACGCACAAAAGGTTCTCCTCCTGTTATCCTTATTTTATCGATTCCCAGATTTACAAGGGCTTTACTTACCCTTTCCAATTCTGGTATGCTCAATAATTTATCGTTTTTAACGAAGTTTATTCCTTCTGCTGGCATGCAATAATTACAACGCAGGTTACAACGGTCCGTGACCGCTAAACGCAGGTAATTTATTTTTCTTCCGTGATTATCGATTAACGCCATAATACAATCCGCTTGAAAGATACAAAACCCACTTATTATCCTCCACTAACAGGTGGAATCAGGGCAATTTCATCATAAGAATTAATGATTTGCTCATCCTTGGCGTAGGCATTATTTACGGCCACTGCCAATGAGGATAACTTGTTCAACTCGGGATAGGCATCGCCTAAAAATTGCCGCAATTCCCTTACCGTATTTGGAATTTTTTTCCCGGTTACGGATGTTGTGGGGACGGACAAAGTAGAACTACCCACAATATCCTTAGTTACCCCGAATAAAAGTATCGTCATAATATCAGCCTATAATCTCCTTCTCTGGAACTTTTAGTAATTCAGGTGTTTTGGTAAATGGTTGAACGTAAAGTCTATTTCCTGTAGCAGCCTTGAGTGCATTGGCTACCGCACCTCCGGCAGGAGGTAGAGTGGGTTCACCCAATCCTGTAGGCGAATATTCGTTTTCCATCAAATAGGTTTCAACCACAGGTGCCTCTTTCATTCGTATTAGTCGATATCTATCAAAGTTATTGGCCGTTGGTTTCCCATCTTCAAATGCCAATTCTCCAAACATGGAGTGTCCAACCCCATCAATTACACCACCTTCAATTTGATTCATTGCCCCTAGAGGATTGACAACAATGCCGCAATCCACAACACAAGTAATCTTCTTAACTACTGGGCTTCCATTTTCAATCTCCACATCTGCAACTTCTGCAACATGGGTATTATGGCAGTAGTAGTTGACAAAACCTTGATACACGTTGCTGGGTTTAGTTCCCCATCCTGATTTTTCAACAGCCATTTTGATGACCTCTTTCATTCGGTCAGGAGAGTACTGGATGCGCTCGTCGTCTTCTGGCTTCACTTTATCCAATAAATCCAAACGCAACTGAATTTTATCAACTTCCATCATTTCGGCCAACTCGTCAAAGAAACTTTGTTCTGCAAAAGCCAAAAAGTTGGTATACGGAGCACGCCATGCACCCGTAGTAATGTTACTTTTATAGCTGGCTACATCCACTTGATAATTTTCTATGGCACCAGCAGGGAAGAAATTGGGAATAAGCCCATACATATTATCGTTTACGGCTGCTTCCTTCAAATGGTATGCGGTCACTTTTCCATCCTTAATTCCCGCCTTTATTCTGTATTTAATGGCCATTCGGTAGATTCCATCTTCCATGTCATCTTCTCGGGTATAAACTACTTTAACAGGCTTATTTATGGTTTGGGATATTTCAGCAGCTTCGATGACAAAATCACCATAAAGCCTTCTACCAAAGCCACCACCCATACGTGTCATCTCCAACAGGATGTCCTTTTCCTCCCTACCCAGCATTTTGGCCACTAAACCGGCCTTCCAGGCTGGAGTCTGAATGGGTCCAACCAAATGCACCTTCTCAGAAGTTACATTGGCATAAAAATTCATGGGTTCCATGCAGTTGTGCGGTAAAAAGGGTGATTCGTAAGTGCGTTCCAAAACTTGGTCCGCTTCGGCAAACGCCTTTTTGATATTTCCATCCGAACGCATGGTATTAAACTTGCTACCATCCAGTAAATCGGTCAGTATCTTATTGTGCTGCTCGGTACTTTCCATAGGAGTTTCCTCTTCCCAAGTAGCCTTAATGGCATCTTTTGCTTTAAAAGCCTGCCAAGTGGTTTTTGCTATTACCACCACCTTGTCACTAGAAGATATCTTGCTCGAAAAACTAGGGTCTTCCGCCAACAAGCTGCGTACTTTTTCTCCTATAGTAACAACATCGATTACCCCAGGCATATTTCTAGCTTCCGAATCATCAAAAGAAACTAGCTTATGTCCGAAACTCGGAGGTCTTACCACAGCGGCATAGACCATGCCATCTGTTTTATAATCCAAACCGAATAATGGCTTGCCCGTTGTTATTTTATCAATATCCACATTACCGGCATTTTTACCCATAATTTTGTAGTCCCTAGGCTTCTTCAATTCCACTTTCTCGGGAACTTCCAAGAGTGCTGCTTCGTTCACAACATCGCCGTAACCCAAGGTCTCTCCGGCGGCATTGGTAATTACACCCTCGCTCACGGAACACTCGGAAGGGTCCACGCCCCATCTCGCTGCAGCGGCACTTACCAGCATATGCTTAGCCTTAGCCCCTGTTTCTCTTAACGCATCCCATCCATGACGAATGGATTGGCTTCCCCCAGCTACTTGTCGGGTGTAGTTTTCCGTGTCCAAAATACCTTGTTCCACATATACATCTTTCCAAGCCACGTCCAGTTCCTCAGCAATTATCATGGGCATGGAAGTCTTTACACCCTGACCAATTTCAGGATTTGGTGAAAATATGGTCACGGCACCATTTTCTGCAATTTTTATGAATGCATTGAAATCATTGTAATCCAGACTGGCTAGGTCAATGGTAGGTTCTGCTACTACTTTGGGTTTACACGAATTGAGAAGATTGAATCCAATTATCATTCCCCCTCCTGCCAGTGAAGAATTCCTTAAAAATGCTCTTCTACTTAGAGCGTTTGTTTTATTTGATGACATTTTTTCGTTTTAGAAGTGAATGGGAATAGTTATTCCATGTTCTCGGCAGCTTTCATTACTGCAGTTTTGATTCGAGTATAGGATGCACAGCGACAAATATTTCCGTGCATAGCATTTTTAACCTCATCCTCGGTAGGATTTGGATTGCTTTCCAAAAAAGCGGATGCAGTCATAATTTGTCCAGCCTGGCAATAACCACATTGGGGTACATCAACTTCTTTCCAAGCTTCCTGTACAGGGTGGGAACCGTCCTCTGAAAGACCCTCTATGGTTGTAATAGATTTTCCCTCAACCTGGGAAAGTGTTAATGAGCAACTTCGCATGGCTGTTCCATCAACATGAATGGTGCAGGCTCCACACTGCCCTATCCCACAACCATATTTTGTTCCCACTAGCTCCATGTGGTCACGTAATACCCATAACACAGGAGTGTCTTCAGAAACATCGACAGTTTTGGAAGTTCCGTTTACTTTTAATTGATACGTTGGCATAGTTTTTTGAATTGAGTGATTTCAAAAGAATTGTTCTTGAAGTTACCAAAATTTGGATGGATAGCTTCTTTTTTAACAAGAGCACCCATATTTTAACTTTTCTTTAATTTAATTATGAAAGCGACACACACTTTACGGTAGAATTTGACGTTGAGCAAATAGAACAAAGCTTAGAAGAAAATGAAAAACCTCGTAATTTCTCTATTCCCTATTCTTTCTTTATTACTATTTGTTTCCTGCGGCAACGCAGATGATGACGTCAATTTTGACATCAATCAACGAGAATTGGGTCAAGGTGAAAATCCCGATGATTGTTTGGGTTTTGAAGAGAACGAACTTTTGCTGTCTATACAAAATCAAGAAACCTCGCTTCCTGGAAGAGTGTCTATACTTTTTAAAGTTTCTGACACCAATGGAAATCCTATTTCAGGACTTACGGCAAACCAATTCACCATTTACGAACAGGGTAGAAATGACGATTGCTTCAATACCATATCCGCTTCGGAGTCTTTAGCTAGAATTTCTCCTAATTCGCAAGTATTCAATAATAGTACACTTTTAGTGCTTGATTTGAGTAATAGCGTTTTGCAGGGAAGTTTGGAAGAGCTTAAAACAGCCGCAAGTAGCTTCGTGGAAAATGTAATTCCTTCCCCAGAAACAGAGTCATTTCAAATGGCCATCTATTGGTTTGACGGTGAAGATGAGTTACACTTGCTCAACCCGTTGACTTCTTCGGCAGAAGAGCTTACCGCTTCAATCAATGGAATTACGGAAAATATAAGCAGCGACCCTTCAACGGACTTATACGGAGCGGTAATAAAGTCCACCGATATTGCTGAAGATTTAGTGGAACAAAACAATGAAAGTTCCATAGTTCGTGCGGCTTCTGTTGTTTTGTTTACGGACGGTACGGACCAGGCATCACGGTTTAGAGAACAGGATGCTCTGCGTGCAGTGAATGAAGCCAATCCAAACATTTCCTTTTTCACTATCGGTTTAGGTGCCGAAATTGATGTGGATGTCTTGAGTGACATTGGTAAAACCGCAAGTGTCTTTGCAGGTAACAAAGAAGAGCTTGAAGCCACATTCAATCAAATTTCACAACGGGTATCAGAACAGGCCAATAGTTTTTATTTGTTTGAATATTGCACCCCAAAACGGGATGGAAGCGGTGAGAACAATCTGGTCATTCAACTCACCGATGGCGGTCTCCAAGGAGCTGTTCAGACCAAATTTAGGGCCGATGGTTTTACTGGCGGTTGCGAGTAGCCAGTCTTAGCTACATTCCTAATGTTTTCTAAAGTAGGGTTTCTGGCCCGAAAGTTGTTTTACATATAAACGACTAATCACTTACATCCTAAACTACGATACAGAAGTTTAACTCAAAAAAAATGCTATGGATGTAATTAAAGAAATAATTGAAGGAAGTGCCGCAGGTGCTTTGGACAAAGGATTAAAAACGTTGGTGCTTTCCATTTTTGCCTCAATTGTGTTTACACTTTTTGGAATGTTGGTTGTTTTACTCCGTTATGGAAATGAAATGAACATCCAATTTGGATACTAACGATAAATCAAGGCATTACCAAATTTTTGGTCTTCTAGCGGTTTGGACAAATCCAAAATGAATCCATTGATTACTGCATGCGTGATTTCACCTTCTTTTTCTAAGAAAAAAGTTGGGTTTTGGCCAGGTTTAAGATTGAATTCGGGAAGATTGAAATCATTTCCAGCAAAATGGAATTTTGAATTTGTTGTAACCCCTTTTTCCGGTAAAGTAGTCTTTATAAACGCTACACCTTGTTTGAGGAGTTTTGGAGGATTTCCGGATTGAAAGATAGCTGCCTTACCTTCGGCCAATCTTGGTGCTACAATGGTATAACCACTTGCGTCAAAAGTCTCATAGCCGTAAAAGGTGGATAAATCGCCTTGGTCCACAATAGTGCTTTTGTAATAAAAGTCTTCGTGGCTAGCATTGTCTATTTCCTGTCGACGAATTCCTAAATCCAAAACGTAATCTTTACCTAAAAGATTGTAAGTCGCATTTTCTATCTTAAGGTCAAAAAGCTTTCGGTCGTTTCGTGGTATTTTTTCGTAATCTTCAATGGAAATGTCTTTATAGCTACCTTGAGCAATAGTGTAAATTGCTGATAGAATGGAAACATAATTTAGCTTGCGAATTTCCTGTTTCTCTATATCATTGGTATAGCCGCCGGATTCAATCAAAATCAAACTCGTTCCCCATTTGGAAATGTTGTCACCGAAAGCACGTGGTTCGAACTCATCACTATATCTGCCCACTTGGCCCGGTGCATATTTCTGGATGATGTCATTCATATATACAATTACCTTCATGGCATTTGCCCGCGTTTCATTAATATCCTTTTCGTAGTTGTAAGCTGTGGCCAAATAGGAAATGGTAGCGGGCTTATCCGTCAAATAAGCGTTGTAATAGGTGCTTTGGTCGTGCAGATTAAAGCCGAAATCTGCATCCAAACTGTCCCGAATTCTTTTTAAAACACGACTTTCTGGAGATTGCAGTCGTAGCGCATCTCGATTAATGTCCACGCCCAGAGCATTTCTTCGTTGATATATCTCTGCCCCATCAGGATTAAGCATGGGCAAAAAATGAAGCTTGGTTTTAGCCAAAATCTCATCTTTTTCCTCAGCGAATTCAGGTGCATCCAAAAAGTTAAGAATGTCAAATATAGCTTGAGTGGCAGTAGGCTCGTCTCCATGCATTTGGGACCACAGAAAGATGTCTTCTTCACCGGAACCAATGCTGATTAAATGCAAATCCCTTCCTTGAATAGACTCTCCCACCTTTTGTACTTTAAATTTAGAATTGTCCGCAAATCGTTGAATCAAAGGCTGAATCTGCTTGTGTTTTATTCTTCTTTTAGTTAGAGAAGGTTCTTTATAATTTGAATACGTATCATAAAGCCTGGAAGTAATATTAACTTGGGCGTTTGAGATAGAAAAGAAAAACAAGAATGCGATGAATACTACAAAAGGCTTCATTGATTATTTTGTTGGAAGGGGTTTAAAATTGAACGCTTTGGTGGAGTTTCGCACTTTATTCATAAAATCAGGACCGGGGTCTGTTTTCACTGTTCGATACCCATCGTCCACTTCCAACCAAAGGGGATGGTTTTCAAAATCTGTATACTCGTGATGACCAATAAGGTATTCAATGTCATATTTAGTGGCCAGATAATTCACTAACCATACATTGGCCTTTAATTGCTTACGAGTTAAAGGGGTTTCTTCCGTTCCACCCACATTTTCAACTCCAATGGCACAATGGTTTAACCCTATTACGTGTCTGGCCATCGTTGTTTCCGGCATAAGCCTGTAAATTGTACCATTTTGGTCTATCAAAAAATGAGAAGACACATTAAGTCCGCTTACACTTTCAATATCTGGTCGCCAATTAGGGAGAGTTGGGCTCACGAACGCATTGAATGACCTCTCCAGTGTAGGAATGGCCGTCCAGTGAAGCACTATCATCTTAGGTTCAATTGTTGGAGTATCTTGGTTAAGATTATAGCGCTGCTCCAAGTACTCCTTGGTAAGTTGTATCCGCTGGTCATTGAAAATAATAGGCTTATCCACTATTTCTTTTTTGCTGGCACATCCAATCAGCAAGAAAAACAAAAAAAGAACATAATAAAAAAGCCGCATATCTACCGGTTTAGTGTTGAAGTGGTATCTAAAGGTATGGCAAAACAAATATCGATTTTTTGCTTTCCCCATTCTCTTGCCTTTTTCACATCCACCCCCATATAAATATCAATTCTATTTCGCCATCTACGATTCATTTTATCCTTAACATAAAAAGTGTCTGGCCAAGTTCCAATTTTTACCATGGTATTGTGACCCAATCCCATTTTTATCAAATCACGAGATACAGCAATGCTTTTCATACCGGGTTTCAATGTATCCCCCCATGCTGCAATATTTGGATTTTCGGCTTTGGTCTGCCAGGATAGTGAATTATATGCAGAAGCGGTAACTTCCAAAGAGCGCCATTCAAACTTTGGGTTTTCCACCTCTACTTTTTCTTGGCACGAAACAATAAAAGGCAATATGAGTAGGAGCTTTTTCAAATCAGATTAAAAGTACCACAATTTGAATCATTTAGGTAAAGGAACATAGCTTGAATCATTTTCCATCATTGGGAAAGACCAATCCTTCCATGCATTTTTTGCATTTTCGATTTTTTCCTTGCTGCTTGAAACAAAATTCCAATAAATATGTCTCTCCTCCGGAAATGCCTCGCCACCAAAAAGTAAAAGATGTGAATTTGGCTGTAGGGTAACCTTGCAGGTGTCTTCTACTTTGGAAACGAGAATATTCCCTTTTCCCACGTCCTGTCCACAGGCGGTAATACCACCTTCCACAACGCATATGCCAATCTCACCTTTTAAATCATCTTGAACATCCAGTACATACTCATCCTGATTTTTTATTTCTATCATAAATAGTGGTGAATAAACTGGGACAGGGGATTTTTTCCCATAACCCTCACCAGCCACTAAAGTAAATTTAGTATTGCTGTCTTGCCATTTAGGAAGGTCTGTTGCTGGAGTATGATGAAATTCAGGCTCCATTTCTTCCAATTCTTTGGGCAAAGCAATCCAAATTTGGTAGCCATGAGCCGTAAAAACCTTTCCATTTCTTAGGTCTTTTGGAGTGCGTTCCGTATGGCTTACACCTTTCCCTGCGGTCATCCAATTTACTGAGCCTGGACTAATTCGTTGTTTGGTCCCCATACTATCCTCATGCATAATCTCGCCCTCTAGCATATAGGTCAATGTTGACAATCCGATATGAGGATGTTGGTCGACGTCCATGTATTTTTTTGGACCCAATTGTGTAGGCCCCATATGATCAATGAAGATGAAAGGGCCTATCATACGCTTTTTTCGAAATGGAATCAAACGACCTACTAAAAAGTCGCCAATATCACGGCTTCTCTCTTCAATGATCATTCCTAGGTTGGACATGCGGTAAATTTTTATATTTAGTTCTTGAAAGTTACAACAAATCTTAATCCATGAAATACGTAAAAAGAATACTCTTACTGTTATTGGTTGTCATTGCCATAGTTGTTTATCTGAATTACTCCAAGCTGAACATCATCAGCGGTTATGCATCAAAATACATGGCTTCCGCAACCTACCTGGCAGAACGGGATTCTTCCTCAATCGTAAATAATGACTTAAAAATGCCTTTGGTGGAATTGGCCGAAGTCTCTTTGGATTCAAAAAACAGTTCCGCTTCCGCTTCCGTTTATGGATTGATGAATCGCAAAGCTATTGACCGGCAGGGTTTGGGAAGTGTTCTTGTTGATTCTGATTATGACGAAAATGAAAACTATTTACAACCCAAACGTGATTTCAATAAAATCGAAAAACCATATCCTTTTGGACATCTTGAAGCTAAGGACACCTTACTGCCTGAAGTGAATTACGACCAATTAAATAAAGCTATTGCTTTGGCTTTTTCAAATCCAGAAGTGCAAAAGACACGTACTGTAGCTGTACTACACAAGGGATATCTTTTAGGAGAGCGATATAGCGAAGGGTTCACTAAAGATACCAGAGTCTTGGGCTGGTCCATGACCAAGAGTATATTGGCTACTTGCTATGGAGTTTTGGAACATCAAGGAAAATTGAAAATGGATTGGCCCGCACCTATTCCAGAATGGAAAAATGATGACCGAAGCCAAATCACGCTGAATCATTTATTGCGTATGCAAAGTGGATTGGAATGGGAAGAAGATTATTCCAAAATTTCTGATGTAACTCGTATGTTGTTTTTGGAAGACGATATGACCGTTGCCCAAAAAGAAAAAGAACCTGTGGCGAAACCAACAGAAATATGGAATTACTCTTCGGGCACCACAAATTTACTTTCTGGAATTTTGCGACAACAGTTTCGAAGCCATCAAGAATATTTGGATTTTCCTTACCAAAATTTGATTGACAAGATAGGTATGCATTCCATGATTTTGGAAGCCGATGTTAAAGGAAATTATGTGGGTTCTTCGTATGCCTGGGCCACTACCAGGGATTGGGCTCGATTTGGCCAATTGTATTTGGATAAAGGCGTCTGGAATGGGAAACAAGTCTTTGATTCCTCTTGGGTGGACTATATCACTGAGGTGACCCAGGACTCTGATGGCACTTATGGTGCTCATTTTTGGTTAAATGCAGAAGGAATATATCCAGATGTTCCTAGAGATTTGTTCTCTTGCAATGGATTTCAAGGTCAGCATGTGTTTATAATTCCTTCTAAAGAACTGGTGGTTGTACGTACCGGTTTGGCAGAAAGACCCGATTTTGATGTCAATGGATTTCTATCTGAAGTGATAAAATCCCTTGAATAAATAGGCTAAATGTCTTAAAATAGTCCGAAAACCACACAGAAAGGCCACTTCACAACATAATTTTCCTACACTTGAGGTCTAGCACTACATTTACAATGTAAAAAATAAGCAAGTAAATTTTTTCATTTTCATATAGTGTTCTCGTAAAAGAGTCTTGACCCAAGTGGCAAGGCTCTTTTTAGTTTGTTACATTTTTTAAGTGGTAGTTTGATTGCTTGGTTCCAAAAGGAGAACGCCAAATAATTCCAAAATAAAATGGGGCTGAACAAATCCATTAACTAAGTTTCTGGCAATTCCCTACCCATTTATTCTTCTTTTCAATAAGACGCTTTACCCAAATAGTCTACCATAAATGGTTCTTTTGGCAACAACAATCCATGGTATTGGATCGTAAAAAACAAATTTTAATGGGGTTGAAGACCAAAGTTTTCTCAAGTTAAACAGAATGCCTGGATTTCGTCTAATTAGTTTTAATGCTCCGCTACGGTTATAAAACGTTTTGGTATCATACTCTGCATTTTTAATCTTTTTACCAAAGGCACTTAGCACTAACAATTGAGGGAAATTAACTCCCACATAGAGAGAGGCTAAAATAGATTGCCAAAATCTACCATTCACCTCAATCACCTTGTAACCCAGCTGTTTTTCATCAAATCGTAAATCTACATGAGCCACTCCAGTCCAATTTAAAGACTTCATCAGTGCTTTAGTTACTTCAAGGACTCCTTCATTGTGTTCAAGTATAACACCATCATGGGGAGAAAAAGAAGTTTTTCCTGGTAATACCCCCCTTTGGATTGTATGCTGAAGTATTTCTCCTTCTTTGCACAATACACTACAGTCAATGTCGAATCCTTTTATATACTCTTGGATAAAAACTGTTTTTCCGTCTTCTCCCAAACTAGGGATTAAATCGTTAAACTCTTCTATATCGTATATCAACATAATTCCTTGACCGCTGCCACTTTCTTTACCTTGATGCGGTTTGATCAGAATTGGAAATGAAAGTTTCAAGTTGTCCTGGGATAGAGGTAATTTAAAGGTTTGAAAAGCAGGCCCAGGAATATTCTTGGATTGTAAATGTTCCGAGAATACTATTTTGTCGTTTACCACTTCTAAAGACCATTTTTGTGGGAGAAGAGGCAACCCAACTGTTTCAATAAATCGATGACTATATTCCAAGATAAAGTCTATCATTGGGGGCATGATTGGAAATAATAAGTCAATTCCTTTTGAATGACAGAGGTTGTTAATGAAGGCTAAGAACGCTTCGTTACCTAGTTCTGAAGAAAAGCTAGTAAAGCTCTTGACATATTTAGAATATTGAAAAGGATGAGTTTTGTTTTTCGATACTATATGGATATCAAGCCCATCCATAGTTATCAAACAATTAAAAACATGAACAAAAAGACCCTCTTCGGCGTCGGGTATTAAAATCGATATTCTTTTTGTTTTTGACATAAGTTAAAAAACCAATCCACTAAGGTATCCATTGATCCTTACCAAAATTAGGTTTACGTTTTTCCAAAAAGGCATCCCTGCCCTCTTTGGCTTCATCGGTCATATACGCTAATCGTGTAGCCTCACCAGCAAAGACCTGTTGACCTACCATGCCATCGTCTGTTAGATTCATGGCAAACTTTAACATTTTTATGGATGTAGGCGATTTTTCCAAAATCTCCTGTGCCCATTGGTAGGCAGTAGCTTCTAACTCATCATGAGGAATAACTGCGTTAACCATGCCCATTTCAAAAGCTTCCTGCGCAGAATAGTTTCTTCCTAAAAAGAATATTTCACGAGCCTTCTTTTGGCCAACCATCTTTGCCAAATAAGCAGAACCATATCCTCCATCAAAACTGGTGACATCCGCATCTGTTTGCTTAAAAATAGCATGTTCTTTACTGGCCAAGGTCATATCGCAAACCACGTGCAAACTATGTCCGCCACCCACGGCCCAACCAGGAACAACCGCAATAACAACTTTGGGCATAAAGCGAATTAAGCGTTGCACCTCTAGAATGTTAAGGCGATGATATCCGTCTTCACCAACATAGCCTTGGTGCCCCCTTGCCTTTTGGTCGCCACCACTACAAAAAGCCCATTTACCATCTTTAGTTGAAGGGCCTTCTGCAGAAAGAAGTACAACACCAATGGAAGTATCTTCTTGTGCATCATAAAAAGCTTTGTACAATTCGCTAGTGGTTCTAGGACGGAATGCATTCCGAACATTGGGTCTGTTAAAGGCAATTCGTGCCACACCATCGCTCTTTTTATAGGTAATGTCTTCAAATTCGATAGCGGTCTGCCAATTGGGTGATTTCATATAAATAATTTACTCTTACAAAGAAATGAATTTTCAAATTGACTTTTTTACCAAAGCACTGGTGCAGCATTCAACTAATCAACCGGAATAATCATAAAAACCAACGTATCTTGCATCATACTAAAATGGACTAAACGCTCAGGTATGAAAAAAACAATTTTTACCCTATCAATCGCTCTTATTGCATCCTTCTGTATTGAAGCTCAAAATGAGAAGGCAATTCAAATAATTGCAGAAATGGATATTAGGCCAGGAAACGTTGCTGTCTCTCCTTCGGGAAGAGTCTTTACTACAATACATCCTTTGGTCAACCCCACATTTCAATTGGTTGAAATAACTGGTAAGAACAGCTATGAAAATTTTCCGAGCACAAGCTATCAAAACGATTCGAAAACACCGTCAACAGATAAGCTGGATGCCCCACTGGGAATTCGTATCGACAATCAGAATAGGTTGTGGTTAATCGATGCTGGATTGAATTTAGGAACAACTCGTTTATTTGCTTTTGATATCGAAACTAAAAAGGAGGTTTTTCGATATGATTTCCCCCAAGAAATTGCTCCAAAAGGAAGTTTTGTCCAAGACTTGGCCGTTGATGAAAAAAATGGATGGGTGTATCTGGCAGATATTGGTAATCCTGGAATTCTTGCATTACATCTTGAAACAAAGAAAACAAGGCGCTTTGCAAATGAATCCGTTCAAGCTGAGAAAGTGGATATGATCATAGATGGTCAGCTAATCAATTTTGGTGGTGCTCCGGCGAGCGTTGCCATTAACCCTATTACCTTGAGTGCTGATAAGGAAACTTTGTTTTACGGGGCCATGAATGGAACTACTTGGTATCAGTTACCTACAGAAATGTTTAGAAATGGTAGAACCGATTACGATATTGATAAGAATATTAAAATAATGGGGCCAAAGCCTGTTTCTGACGGGGCTGCCACTGATGCATCTGGCAACCACTATTTTACAAATATTCAACACTATGGAATTGATGTTTTAACATCTGAAGGGGATCTAAAGCCCTTAATCCGCGATGCCAAAATTGATTGGCCTGACAACGTTTCACTAGGCCCGGACGGATGGATTTATATGACGGTAAATCAACTGCATAAAACTCCAGCTTTTACTGGGGGAACTGATGAAGGAAAAGGTCCTTTCTATATTTACAGAATGAAATTGGAGTAGAACCTCCAATAAATAACCTTTATCCTCTATTTTTTTCTTCAATCCACTTTCCCATGTATTTTGTCGCAACCATACTTTGATGTTGTAGTAAAGCTCCAATAAAGTTTTCGTTGCGATGTTTCAAAATACTTTCAGATATTCCCTCAAGGGTTTTTTGTAGCCTTTGTTGGTGCTTTGTTTTCGAATATTGAACATTTATGGATTCCAAACCTTGTTTTTGGGCTTCACACCATAGTTCCCTTGTCGAATACAATTGGACCGCACAGTCCATAAACGTTTTTGGGTCATTGTTCTCAACGGATTGTATGGATGGTAAATTTAAAGACATCCCCTCTTCCCCTATTTTGGTGGTAACAACGGGAGTTCCATTTTTTAGAGCATCCGTAATCTTTCCTTTGATTCCGGCACCAAAACGTAAAGGTGCCAACACGATGCGTGCTTTTTGAATTTCCACATCCAAATTTTCTATCCAACCTAGGACATGAAACCCTTCCTGAGGGGCATGCATTTGTTTTATCTGTTGTGGTAAATAAGCCCCATAAACCTTTAGATCCGCTTTGGGAAGTTTTTCTCTTATCAGTGGCCATATGGTTTCTTTCAGATAAATGATGGCATCTACATTGGGCTTATGTTTTCCATTGCCGTAGGTGATAAAATCCTTTCGTTCTTTAAAAGATGGCCATTTAGCTTGGGTAGTTTTAGTTACTTCTTCCATCATAAAGGGAAGATGCATCAATAGGTTTTCTGGAATCTGAAGTTCTTCCAGAAGTGTAATCATTTCAAATTTGGAAATCATTAAACTCAAATCACTCCGATAGATACTGGCAATTTCTCGTTTAGTGATATCTCCACCCTTCCATTTTTCAAGGGTGAACTCCTCCCCTTTTTTATGATATGCTTCACGGGTTTTTCTAAGAGAGTGCAAATCTTCAGTATTTAAAATCTGAATGGCTTTTGGAGCATGTTCCGCAACACGCCAACCAAATTGCTCTTCTACCATGAATCGGTCAAAAACCACATATTGAGGATTGAGCTCTTTGATAAAATCATCAAAACTAAAATGGTTGAGCTGTATGGAAGCGGTTTCAACCCCAAGTTTTTTCAAATTCAGGGAATATTCGGTTTTAGAGGCTGTGGAAACAAAGGTAACGGACCATCCAAAGTGTGAAAAAGCCTCAATTAGTTGAACCATTCGATGTCCCGCCGCCGTTGTAGTCGGCTCGGGCCAATGATGCCCAATAATAAGTACTTTGCTCATCAAATTACATCATGGCTGCAAATTTCTTGGAGATATTGGAGCGTAATTTACGTTCGTAATCTTCCTCGAGCCATTCTTTGTAGTTTTTGGTATTGTTCATAATACAATAGGAATATTGCCTTACCCTATACTGAATCTCTTCCTTGAGTTCTTTGGCCAGGATTCTGGCATCAAAAACGTCCTCACTGTTTTCCACACAGATTTGGGCATGTTGTTCAATGCTTCGCTCCAATACCAACTTAGACTTCAACCCTTCCGCAAATACCTTTTTGTACTCTGCCTTTATATCAAAATGGATGTTTTCTGATTTACTGAACTTGGCCTTTAATTCATCTGGCATTTCATAGACAAACTCGCGTTCAATGTCCTCATCATTTTTGATGTTCTCCAGATAGAAATCCGGGAAATGAAAGATTTCCTGCCAATCTACCGGTGAATCCCATGGCCCAAACCGTGCAATGTTGTTACCCAAGTCGACAACGTTGAATTCACTTTTGTTAGGAAGCACTCGAGACCCCCTTCCAATCATTTGGAAGTATAGCGTCAAAGACCTTGTAGCTCGATTTAGGATTATGGACTCCACAGTAGGTTCATCAAAACCCGTGGTAAGAATACTGACCGAAGTCAAAATAGCATCCGGGGTTTTGGAAAACCATTCTAATATTTCAGCTCTTTCCGTGGCTGTATTCTTATTATCAAGATGTCTGATATTGTACCCCGCTTTTTTGAAAGTTTCATAGACGTACAACGAGGTACTGATTCCGTTATTAAAAATTAGCGTTTTGGTTCCTTTGGCCAATTCTTCATAAGCGGCAACCAATTTGCCAAGCATGCTTTGATTGCTATAAAACTCGTCTGAAGACTTAACGGTGTAATCGCCGTTTATTCCAATCTTTAACGTCCTTAGGCTAACATCATAATTATATAAATTGGCCTTTGCTAAAAACTGTTTGTTGATTAAGGATTGAATGGACTCTCCTACAATTAAATGCTTGTAATGGTCCTTCATGGGGAGCTTGATGTTCGAACTTAAAGGCGTAGCCGTTACCCCGAGTATAGTAGCATTCTCAAAATACTTGAACAGTTTTCTGAAGGAATTATAATGGGCCTCATCAATAATCACCAATCCAATGTTATTGATTTGTACTTTTTCTTCTTGCAAACGGTTGTTCAAGGTCTCCACCATGGCCACGAAGCACATATAATCATCTTGGTCATAAAGCTCCTTAACCTCACTGTTGATGATGGTATTGGTAACCCCAAAACCATTCAACATATTCGAAGTCTGTCTGCTCAGTTCGATTCTGTGAGTTAGAACAATTACCTTTTTTCCAGTTTCCTGAATATATTGCCTAGCAATTTCGGAGAATACCACTGTTTTACCTCCACCTGTGGGCAACTGGTACAAAATGTTGGTCCCTGCAGGAAGCTCGTGTATTTGGTTGAAGATTTTTTTCAAATCTTCGTGTTGGTAATCGTAAAGTGTTTTCGTGTTTTTGACCTTTTGTATTTCCAAAAAAAAGGGTGTTAAGTTTTATGCTGCATCAAACCTTACAAAATTAGTTGTTTTTTACACCTGTTTTCAGGTTTAACATTGCTTTAATATCAATAGACTATTAACAATGTTTTTGCTGATTAAATCATAGCGAAAATTCTTCATAACATTTTAATAAGTATCCAAAAATGCGCTTGGAATTGTAATGTGGTTGAAGTAATATCATACCCGGAATAACCTGAAACCACTATTTCGTATGAGGCAACTGAAGATTGTAAAGCAAGTAACCAACAGAGAGTCCAAATCCCTTGACAAGTACCTACAGGATATCAGTAAAATTGATTTGATTACCGCCCAGGAAGAGGTGGAACTGGCACAAAGGATTAAAAAAGGAGACCAAGTGGCGTTGGAAAAATTGACAAAGGCCAATCTCAGATTTGTTGTTTCAGTGGCTAAACAATACCAAAACCAGGGGCTTACCTTGCCAGATTTAATCAATGAAGGGAATTTGGGATTGGTAAAAGCCGCTCAACGATTTGATGAGACCCGAGGGTTCAAGTTTATTTCTTACGCAGTTTGGTGGATTAGACAATCTATTTTACAAGCTTTAGCCGAACAAGCGCGAGTGGTTCGCCTTCCATTAAATAAAATTGGTACCATTAACCGAATCAAAAAGACATTTTCGTATTTGGAACAGGCCCATGAGCGTCCACCATCTCCCGAGGAAATAGCAAAGGAATTGGATATGACTGTCTCTGAAGTGAAACAATCCCTAAAAAATATTGGTCCGCATGTTTCCATGGATGCACCATTGAAAGAGGGAGAAACTTCAAGCTTATACGATGTTCTAAATGTGAGTGAGTCCCCAAAACCTGATAAGGGATTGATGCACCAGTCCTTAAACACAGAGATCAACAGAGCTTTAGATACCCTAACACCAAGGGAAGCGGATATCGTAAGATTGTACTACGGAATTGGTGATGAGCCATCGATGACTTTAGAGGAAATAGGGAACGCTTTTGATTTGACCCGGGAAAGGGTTCGTCAAATTCGGGAAAAGGCGATTCGAAAACTAAGACATGCTTCCAAAAACAAAAACCTTAAATCCTACTTGGGATAGGAAATAAAAAAAGGAGCCTATTGGCTCCTTTTTTCTGTTATTTATTTAAAGCTATTGGGGTAATTCAGCTGTGTAATGTTGAAGTCTGTCAACATTTGGTTTAAATCTCGAATAAAATTCAAGTAAGCTGCGTTTTCTTGGTTTTGATTTTTCATGGGACTAAAGGTATTTTGATTTGAGACTATAGGTAATCCAATTCTACCAGTTCGTTCATACTCAATATTTCGTTCAACTCTTGAAGAAAGGCCAAGTATTCTTCTCCGTAGGTATCGTATAACATAACTTAGGTGGTTTTAAGTTTGGGTATTCATTACTCTTCGTAAACCTAACTTAAAGATTGAGGTATTACAACAAATTGTGGTGAAACTAAGGGTTTTCGTTGTGAAAAAAATGTGAACATTTGTTATTCATCTGATAAAATTTCCAAGGAAAGCTCAAAATCTATATCTACATCGACATCTGACTTTGGAGGATGGATATCAAACTCCTCATACAAAAAGCATAGACTCATGGGGAGGCGTTCCAATTCTTTTTGTTCCAATTCCAAGCGCTTTTGCAAAAGACATTTTACTTCATATGCCCTAGTGCTGATTTTTAAAGTTTCCATGCACTCAAGCTCTTCCAACAAGGAAATTTCTTTTTCATCACCAAGCTCCAGAATTTGCTCGAGCAAAATCAACTTGCACTCTTCATCTGTTGTGAACTTGAACAACTGATAAAAAACGCTTTGGTAATAGTCTGGTAATAATTCTGGTTCCATTATTTCTTAAATAGAAGCATGTTTTTGTCCAAAAGCTTTTCTACTTTAGGATATTCCTCTAAAAATTGGTTATATAAGAAATTCAAATGTTTCAAATCATTATCCGATTTGCAAACTTTTGACATTTGTTCAGTGATTTCTAAAAGCGTATAACAATGTAACATCCTTAAGGAAGGTCGTACCTTTTGGCAAGAAAAATCCAATCCCCGTACATTTTTGCTTTGTAGATGTACCTTGGTCTTACCTACAAATTCAAAAATGTTTTGTTTATAAAGTCTGGCCAATTCTTCCATCAAATCCATTCGGTGCATGCATTCCTCCCAAAGAGGTACCAAGTTGATACGGTCATTATCCTTGGTTCCTAAACTTTTCTCGACACTATTATCTTCTTGTTCCGAGGAACCTGAAGTCATGCATACTTGCCTCAGTTCTTGCAATAGCTCATTCTGTTTTTTATTGAGTCCAGATGCATCAAACTCGTCAAGCAACAGGTTTACCTTTTCCAGTGCCCTCTTGTAGTCTGTTTTGTTTTCTGCTTTTGGTTTTAAAATACCTATCTCCTCGTAGATTACCTCCAATTCATTTGTTGAAGGGACACCAAATACCTTGTTTTCAAGACCGTTTTTGAATTCGTTGAATGTTCTCTTTAGTTCACCCGCTTCCGAGGTGTTCAGTTCTTCATACGAAAAACTGCTGAGACCAATCTCAAGTTTTTCCAAATAGCGTAATAATTCTGCGCTTCCCATGTTACCTATCTAAATGCAATAGGTAATTTGACCATTAAAACCTGTTTGGCCAACTAATTGTTTTGAAGGGTAGGTTTTTTGTTGTCAAAATGCGGTTTACGTTGGTATAGTAATTTGCTAACAAAACCTGCAGAATAAAAGGTATCAATCAATTACGGTAAGATGGAATGATAGAACAATTGTTTGGGTACTGAATTACCCTGATACTTCCTTTTCTTTTTTGGCCAATCGGTCTTTTACGTACTCGACTTTGGTTTTTCCATGCGGTTTCGGATTTCCCATATCATCAAGGTTGACCATAATGATATTGTCCACGGTAACAATACTCTCATGGGTCATTTTATTTCGTACTTCACAGTTCAAGGTTATAGAGGTTGTTCCAAATTTTACAACTTCTATCCCAATCTCTATGATATCGCCTTTTTGAGCATTGCTCATGAAATTGATTTCAGACATATATTTGGTCACTACTTTTTTGTTCTCCAATTGAACAATGCTGTATAGTGCTGCTTCCTCGTCAATCCAAGCCAGTACTTTACCTCCAAACAGAGTCCCATTGGCATTTAAATCTTCAGGCTTGACCCATTTTCTCGAGTGAAATTTCATCAGAATGTTTTTGGGATATACGACAAAATTAAAGCTTTGGCCTATGACTGATTTTTCTGTAACACTTTTAACAAAAACATTATTATTTTGATAAAATTTGTTAATGATGAAATAAACTTTTCTTAATTAAGAGCCGTAAAAAATATCTTCTAAATAAATTCAGGCATCGATCAAAACAACAACCATCATGCAAACCAGTGTCGAATACTATTCAGACCCTAGCTTTACCGTTTTTCAAGTGCCAGATTGGAGGGCAAAATTTTACAAATACCTTTCTTTGGAATTATGGGGTAATCTACCCAGCCCTATTCAACGTTATCTTTCATCCTGGTACAGTTCCGTCTACAACAAGCCATACTCCAAAAAAATCATCAAATCCTACATCCGACTTAATTATTCGGATAAGGACTATCTGGACAAGTTCAAACCACCTTTTGGAAAGGAAGAATTTGAATCCTTTCAAGATTTCTTCATAAGGGAATTCAAGGAACTACCACTGAATGACAGCCCTTTTGTCTGGCCTTGCGAAGGTCTGCTATGTGACGAGAACAAAGTTGAAAATCTGGATTACGTTCAAGTGAAAACCGATATCCGCTCAGTAACAACAGTTTTCGGTTTGAAATACAACGAAATCCCAAAAAACTACACGTTCACCAATGTGTTTTTACATAACAAAAACTATCATAGAATTCATTCACCTATAACAGGAACCATTACTCGGATTCAACATATCCCAGGAGATTTGATTGTTTTACGTCCCTGGATTTATAAACAGAATCCGTCCATCCCGGCATTCAGAAATGAACGGTACAACATTGATATTGAAGATGAAAGAGGTCGCACATGGTATTTATCCATTGTGGGAGGGCCTGCGGTAGGAACCATAGAACTTTCCGCAAATATCAAAATTGGAAGTGAAGTGAAACAGCTCCAAGAGCTTTCATTGTTTTATTTGGGGTCCACATGTTGTATGGCTGCACCTGTTTCGCCAAGGTTCCATACCAAAAATACCTTTGTGGAAGTGGGTATTCCCTATTAAAACAGACTTGGTGGACTAGGTTGCACTAAGGTCGACGGAATTTTCAATTCCGAACCAAAAGCTTCGTTCAAGTTCTTAATAAAATAGGCTGAAAGCAAGGGAGATTCCAACTCCAAATTTTGATGTACAAAAAAGTGTATGTTTTTCAACCCTTGCAGTTCCCATGCTTTTAATCTTTTTACCCAGTCATCCAATCTTGGGTAATCCGATTCGTGATTGGCGCCAACATATCGAATAAAGGCCTCGTTGTTTGTTAATCGCATATGCATAAGGTCTCTTCTTCCCGCTGTGTCTACCAAAACATTGGCAATATCATTTTCTTCAAGAAGGTGATATAGTTCTTGAGCTACTTTTTCATCATTGAACCAGTCCGTGTGCCTAAATTCCATGGCCAACGAAAATTCTTTGGGCCAATATTCCACAAATCGCACTACCCTATCCCAATTTTTGGGATTGAAATTATTGTGCATCTGTAAAAAAATGGTTCCCAATTTCTCTTTCAATAAGGAGGTTACTTCCAAATAGCGATCTACAATGCCATAAACCTTGTCGTTCAATCTTCTTAAATGGCTCACTTCGTTGGTCATCTTTGGAAAAAACTTAAAATCATCTGGAGTTTTATCATACCACTTTTCATACTGCTCAGCAGGGAATATTCGGTAAAACGTAGCATTTAGCTCAATGCAATTAAACTGTGATGAATAGTAGACCAATTCATCTTTTGTACCTCTTGGATAAAAGTTTTTTAAATCCTGTCTGTTCCATTTGGCACAACCTACAAAAATATTTGAAGGACCTTTGTCCTTGTTTTTTCCCAATACGCCCGCAGTTTCCGGGTGATCCGCAGGTATTGTAAAATCGATGAGTTCAGGCTGTTCTACCTTTCCAAATTTCATAGGTGTGTTATTAATACGCTAAGACGAAGTTAAGTATTCCCAAACTCTGTTCATAACATAGTTAAAAAGTATTGCTCTTGCTAAATTTGTAGAATTGATGTTTCTGTAATTTTAATAAAACGAAACGCCATGGATTCACGATCCAGTAAGTTGTTGGACATCCGTCCCGAAATTCCCAAAGCAAGAATACACGATAATATGAGCATGGAAGAGCACTTCCAGAATAAAACGCTCCGCCCTATTATCAAAATGCAAAACGTTTTACTCGTAGAGGTTTTTAAAAACTACGTAAGAAAGCACAAAGGGGTATTCTATGAATTGTCCAATGAAAAAAAGCTCAGTTATATTGAAAAGTCCATTCAAAAGGATATCAAGTTTCGGAATTCCCTTAAAGGAATAATTATTGGTCAATTTACCGTTGAAGAATACACTGTTTACATTACAAATTCTTCTGCTCTTAACAAACGAATGATGAATATGGTTATAGAGCGGTTAAAGGACCAATTGCAATTGCTACAAGAAGCGATACTAGTCCAGTAGCGATTCCCCATTTAAGTTAGTGGTCAAGATATCGCTCATGATATCAAAGAAGGGGCGTATGGCCTTGAAAGATTTGTTCACCTCTTCAAGAAAGGATTCATCCAGTACTTCTTTATCCGAAAAGTTCCTTACGAAAATGAACTGTTTTCTTTTGATTAGGTCTATGTCTGGATGTTCTTTATCAAATCCTTTGGGAGCTGTTTTTACCCCGTCGCCTTGAATCTCTCCCCAAATGGACTTCAATGATTTTTTACCAATCACGCTTCTAAAGTCCGAGGCATCCATTTCAAACTCTTTTCGGATTCGGAAAAGGTCTTCTTTATTGGGCTCCCAAAAACCAACCGCTGCAAAAGTTTCTCCAGGTTTTATTCTAAGATAATAACCCCCTCTTAAATGTGCCCCAAGGCGGGAGAAGGAGCCAGCAAAATGAGATTTATACGGAGTTTTATCTTTTGAAAAGCGTACATCGCGATATATGCGGAACATCTTCATTTTTTCAATTTCATCATGAACGTTGAGGTTCTCCTGAACATTGGCATAAAACTGTTTTACCGCAGATTCGTGCATTTTGAATGTTGGCTTATGGGCCTCGAACCAATCCCTATTGTTGTTGTTTTCCAATTCTTTTAAAAAATCAAGGGTCTCTTTTGAAATGCTTTGAATCTCCATGCGACAATCTAGATGTTATTTTTACGCTAAAGTTAGAGAATTCAGAGCGGTATGGATATGTTTTATCTATTTTTAAGGCTTACTAATCAATCATGGATAAGGAAAAAATCATTCAAGAACTAAAGGGGCATAAGAAACAACCCTACCTGGACTATAGATTAAAAAGGGAAACGGAGGAATTCACGAACACTCTTTTCTATACCCTCTTCGATGTCAACACTCCCGTTGAGGAGAATTTAGACCTTCTCGAAAAACAGTTTACAAGGCTTGTTGATTTAGCATGTTGGGATGCAAACAAACCTTGTGATAAGCTTTGGAGTAAATATGTTTCTAAACTCCCATCCATTCTTGAAAAACTAAATTTGGACGCAGAAGCTATATTGAACTGTGACCCCGCCTCACTTTCCATGCAGGAAATCTATATGGCCTACCCCGGGTTTTATGCAATAGCCATTTACAGATTGGCCCATGAATTGTACAAAGAAGGATTTCCATTAGTCCCCAGATTGATGACGGAATATGCACATAGACAAACTGGGGTTGATATCAATCCTGGTGCCCAAATAGGCAAATCATTTTTTATAGACCATGCAACAGGGGTAGTTATAGGAGAAACAGCTGTAATTCACGATAATGTAAAAGTCTATCAAGGGGTTACCTTGGGAGCACTTTACGTGGATAAAAAACTTCAAAAAATAAAAAGGCACCCTACCATTATGTCCAATGTTACCATCTATGCCAACGCAACCATTCTTGGAGGCGAAACGGTAGTCGGTGAAAATTCGGTTATTGGTGGTAATGCTTGGTTAACCTCTTCGGTTCCTCCAAATTCCACAGTTTTTCATACTCCTGAAATAAAAATAAAGACCGCTGATGTCGAGTAACATTTTGGACCTTATCGGTAATACTCCTTTGGTGGAATCGCGGGTCTTGAATACTAACAAGAACGTAAAGCTCTTGTTTAAACTGGAGGGGCATAATCCAGGTGGAAGTGTTAAGGATAGACCTGCTTACAATATGATTAAAAGCGGCTTGGAACGGGGTGAAATTACCAAAACCACAAAACTAATTGAGGCCACCAGTGGCAATACGGGAATTGCCTTAGCCATGATAGCTGGTGTTTATGGCCTGGATATAGAATTGGTAATGCCCGAAAACTCCACAAAAGAGCGTGTGCAGACCATGCGAGCCTATGGTGCCAAGGTTACTCTCACTTCTTCTGATATTGGAATAGAAGGCGCTAGGGACTATGCAGAAGCCAAGGTGCACAATCAGGGCTTTAAAATGCTCAATCAATTTGCAAATGATGACAATTGGAAGGCCCATTACAAGACCACAGGTCCGGAGATTTGGAATGATACCAATGGCGATGTTACCCATTTTGTGTCCAGCATGGGAACAACCGGAACCATAATGGGAACTTCTACCTATTTGAAGGAACAAAATCAAGCCATAAATATAATTGGTGTTCAACCAACGGATAACTCCAGGATACCGGGCATACGTAAATGGCCCGAGGCATATCTTCCCAAGATTTTTAACCCCAGTAAGGTGGACCTAATTATGGAAGTAAGCCAGGATGAGGCCGTGGTTATGGCAAAAAGATTGGCTAAAGACGAGGGTATTTTCTCTGGTATGAGCAGTGGCGGGGCTGCTACCGTAGCGTTACGGTTGGCGGAGACTTTGGAAAGGGGCACGA
This sequence comes from Flagellimonas meridianipacifica, assembly GCF_003001695.1. GTDB lineage: Bacteria > Bacteroidota > Bacteroidia > Flavobacteriales > Flavobacteriaceae > Flagellimonas > Flagellimonas meridianipacifica. The sequence goes on from NZ_PVYX01000002.1 coordinate 1,497,132, forward strand.
TTGTATCGATTGTTTGTGATCGTGGAGATCGGTATCTGTCTTCAGATTTATTTGATTGAGCTAGTTGTCTAACTCTGCCCGTATACCTTGCCAGTATACTTCAAACTGGTCAAGGTCGTTATGTTTGCCCCCCTCAATGGTATACATTTTTTTATCAGTTATTGGAATTGATTTAAACAAACGCTTCCCTGAATCATACGCCACTACCCTATCTTCGGTACCATGAAAAATACGGATTGGCGCTTGAACCTTTTTAATAAATTCGTTCGAGTTCAACTTGTACTTCAAAATACTTTTCATGGGTAAAAATGGAAAACGGTCTTGAGCCACATCGGTCAGATTGAAAAATGGAGTTTCCAATATCAGTTTTTTGATTTCATTGTTTGAAGCTACATGGGTGCCTATACTGCATCCCAATGACCTTCCGTAGATTACGATTTGGTGTTCTGGGAACAATCCTGTGGTATGTTCATAAAACAATTGTGCATCCTTCAAAAGATTGGACTCATTTCTTTTCCCTGTGCTTTTTCCATACCCTCTATAATCCATTATAATTACATCGTATTCAAAATCAAGAAAGTTACGGGCAATTCGCCCCCATCTTGATAAATCTCCTGCATTTCCGTGGAAATACAAAATGACCCCTTTTGGGTTTTCTGTCTTAAAATGCAACGCATTGAGCTTGGCCCCATCCGGACTGGTCAGGAAGAATTCTTCAAAATCACTTTCAAAAGAATAGGTATAGCTTTCTGGAAGTTGAGTGGGTAGAAAAATAAACTTTTCCTGAAACAAGGTAAGCATAAGAGAAAGGGTTAAGAACAGAACAAATATAATAATCGCAAAACGACCTAGTTTACGCATTAATCGGTTTTGAAGTATGTTTCACATCAATACTTGACCCTTCAAGGTTCACTTTTCTAGGACGTGAATTAATTATGTCACCCAACATGCTATGATACGATTCAAAGGTGTTCAAATCTTTATGACCACCACCAATTATTGTATATAACTTGGTTCGCTTGGGATTGATTTTAGAAAGTTTAACGCTGGTTTTATAAGGAATCAGCCTATCATCAGTACCATGAAGTATATGAATGGGACATTTCACATATTTCAGCCACTTATAGGTTGGCATTGGGAATTTAATCAGTAACGACAAGGGCATAAAGGGGATATACTTTTTAGCCACTTTACTCAAACTGTAGTAGGGCGCATCCAAAATCAACATACGTGGTTCATTCATGGAAGCCAATTTTGCGGCAAAACCCGAACCTAAAGACCTACCGTAAAGAATGATGTATTTTTCCGATACCTTTTTTTTGATTTTATTATAGATAACCTGCATATCGCGTTTTACCGCTTTTTGGGTACGACGACCTGTGCTTTTTCCAAATCCCCGATAATCAACCATAATGACATCATAGCCATGTCTTGTAAAATCCACTGCGAATTTGCCCCAGCCTTTTATGCTCTTGGAGTTGCCCTTCAGATAAAAAACAACCCCTTTCGGGTCTTTGGCTTTAAAATGTAGACCATTGATTATGGCTCCATCCCTAGTTTCTACATTGTATTCTTCCGTTTCTTGATTTTCGTAGTGAAACTGGAAGTCCTTATTCAACTTTTCTGGTTTGAACAGAAAGAAGTCCTGAAAAAAGAAAAGAAGAACGCTTATGAGGATATACACCGTAAGTATGGCCAAGACTACATATACCCAGTTCTGCATGCACGATAGTTTTTTCCAAATTACAAAAAAATATAAATACCTCTTTGTCAATGATTTTGACTTAAAATTCTTATTTTCAAACATCAATCAATCAAAAAACATTATGGAATCATCTGCTCAGGGTATACTACCTAAAAACCGAATTGAAATTATAGATGCCCTACGAGGTTTCTCACTTGCCGGAATAGTAATCGTCCACATGGTTGAGAATTACATAGGTGCTCCGTCCCCATCCTCTTTCAATGAGGCGGTTCACCAAGGTATAGGGGATGATATTGTGGATGGATTTATAGGCTTTTTGCTACGAGGCAAGTTCTTTGCGCTGTTTTCCTTTCTGTTTGGATTGAGCTTTTTTATTCAAATGGACAATGCAAATAAAAAGGGCGAATATTTTGGAGGCCGATTTTTATGGAGACTCATACTATTGCTCATAATAGGATATGCACATAGTCTCTTTTACGGGGGAGATATTTTGACCATCTACGCTATACTTGGAGTTTTCTTAATTCCGTTTTATAAAGTTGGTAACAAGTGGATTCTGGGAATTACTGCTCTTTTGTTTTTAGGTATTGGGAGATATGTTGTTTTCTATTTTACACAAGGAGGAAATGTTTTCCCAGGTATGGATTTTACTCCTGATAGTCAAGATGTTAAGAATTACTATGCTATCCTAAAAGAAGGCACTCTTTCGGATGTTTTTGCCTATAACGGTCACCAAGGCCACTTAAATAAAGCTAATTTTCAATTAGGTGTTTTTGGGAGGGCATACATCACCCTAGGGTTTTTCTTAATGGGACTCTTTGTGGGACGTATGGGCTTCTTTGAAAGATATACGGATATGAAAAAGTTAATCAAACGGACTTGGATATGGTCCTTGGTTCTCTTTCTGGTTTCAGGAGGTCTTATGGCTTTAACCTTTGGAAGTATGGGAGGAAACGTGACTTTTGATAAGTGGATTGCAATGTTTGGTTTAACCTCATTTGATTTGAACAATGTGGCCATGACCTTCATCCTATTGAGCGTTTTTGTGATTGTTTATAAGCGAACTGGAGGACAAAAATGGCTTTCCAAATTTGCTCCCTATGGAAGGATGGCCTTGACCAACTACTTCTTTCAAAGTATTATCGGCACTTTCTTACTTTTTGGCTGGGGCTTGGGTTATTTGGGAGAACTTAGGAATATCTACACCTTTGGCATAGCCATCTTAATTATTGTCCTTCAAATGGTTATCAGTGCTTGGTGGCTTAGAAAATTTCGATACGGTCCCTTGGAATGGCTATGGAGAAGTGCCACATTTTTTAAGATTTTTCCGATGAAACGCAATTCTTAGGAAAACAAACCACAGTTTTTACGGTTTACCCAACATTCTTTCCGGTTCATCGAAATGGATAGAATAAAACCCGAATTACTCCCGTTTTATTAGCAATTTTGACCATACCAAATCTGCCAAAAATGAACAAAATCTTTAAAATCCTTACTTGGAAAAGTACCAACCTGATTACTGCCTTTATATTGTCAGTTTTGGTTGTACTTAGCTTCTATGGGGTTTACACTAACTCATTTTATCTAACTAAACCAGACAACTATATTTTCCCATTGTTGAGTATAATTCATTTTCTCTATATCTATGTGATATGGTTCAAGATAAAAGAAGATGAGTTGCCCGACCCAAAAATGCGCAATTTGGAGTACGCGCTATACGCCGTGATGGTGGTGTATGCCTTTAAAATCTATGAAAGTATAGTGGTCCTTAATTCTGTTTCAGATTTACAGGAACATTACATTCCAGAAACCTTTTTTCCCATGATAACCACCATATTGGTTCTCTATTGTCTCCTTTTCATTATCACTTTGTTTTCCTTCGCTATTCGTAAACGTCAGATTGGAGTGTACAATTTTGAAAACTTCAATGATAACTTAAATATGTGGCAATAATTAGAGGCCGCGTATATAACTTCCATATAAATCCTTGAATTCATATCCTTGTAAGAACCGCTGTTTGCTCAGTTTTTTATAAGCAACCAATCCCCATAGTAAAAATTCTTTAAGAAAATAAGAGTCTTCTTTTGGAATAGAGGGTTGATATTCCTTAACAAGAGTTCTTAAAGGAACTATTGAATCAAGTTTGTTTTGATATTCTTCATCCGAATCATCATCCAATAGTTCAAAGCCTTCTCCTTCAAAAAACCAAGACACCAAATCATCATACGGACCTTCGGCATCTTTTCGTTCCAGTTTGTCAATTTTGGGAAAGAAATTAGAGAAGAGCGTCTTAATAGCATCTTCAATAAGTATTTCAGCTACTGAACCTGCACCTTCTTGTTCTCCTTCATAAACCAGTTCAATCTTTCCGGTAATTGATGGAACAACTCCCATGAAATCACTTAACCGTACAGATGTCTTTTTATTTCCCGATCGTATACTGCGTCTTTCCGCTGTACTTAAAAGATTTTCAAAAGCTGTGATGCTCATTCGGGCACTTACCCCACTTTTAGCATCCACATACTCACTTTTTCTGGCCTCAAAACTGATTTGTTCCAATAAATCCATGGCCATATCGGGAACATAAATGGAGTCCGTCTGCCTGGAATCCAAATCGGCCTCTTGTTTGGTTATTTTCTTTGCGATTTCGACACTTTCCGGATAATGGGTCAAAATTTGTGATCCAATTCGGTCTTTTAAAGGAGTAACAATACTTCCCCTGTTTGTGTAGTCCTCCGGATTTGCGGTAAACACAAATTGCAAATCCAATGGCAACCTTAACTTAAAACCACGAATCTGTATATCACCTTCCTGCAATATGTTAAATAGTGCTACTTGAATTCTTGCTTGAAGGTCAGGTAATTCGTTAATAACGAAAATACAGCGATTCGCTCTTGGAATCATGCCAAAGTGGATAACACGGTCGTCAGCATATGATAGTTTTAAGTTCGCCGCCTTTATGGGGTCGACATCACCAATCAAATCAGCTACGGTCACATCAGGTGTGGCGAGCTTTTCATAGAATCGCTCGTCCCGATGTAGCCACTCTATTGGAGTTTCATCCCCTTTTTCTTCAATCAGTTGCTTGGCATAACGTGACATTGGATTTAGCGGGTCGTCATGGATTTCTGAACCAGCCACAACTGGAATCCACTCGTCCAAGAGCTGAACCATCAAACGGGCCAGTCGTGTCTTCGCCTGACCGCGAAGCCCCAAAAGATTGATATTATGTCTGGATAAAATAGCGCGCTCCAGTTCTGGTATCACCGAGTTTTCATACCCCCATATACCTTCAAAAGTCTCTTCGCCGTTCGCTATCTTTTCCAGTAAATTATCTCGAAGTTCATCTTTAATGCTTTTGCTTTCGTACCCCGCTTTTTTTAATTGTCCTAGGGTCGTAATCTTCTTATATTCCATTTTGCTCATAATTAGCAATCTATCCTTTTAGTCTTTTTTTTCTGTTTTCTTCGTAATCTTCAAAAATCATTTCGCCCAAACCTTTTAAACCTGTGTAGAAAGCCTTACCCTTATTGGCTTTGGTAAATTCCCTTACAAACTGCATTAAATAGGGGTCTTGGGCAATCATAAACGTGGTTATGGGAATGTGTAGCTTTCTTGCTTGTTGCGCCATTGCATAGCAGCGTTCTACGATGTAATCATCCAATCCCACACTATTCTTATAATACTCTCCGTTGGGCAATCTCAGACAGGAAGGCTTCCCATCTGTAATCATAAAAATTTGCTTATTGGTGTTTCTCTTGCGGCGTAAAATATCCATCGCGAGCTGCAAACCGGCAACAGTGTTGGTATGATAAGGGCCCACTTTCAGGTAAGGTAAGTCTTTAATGGGTATAGGCCAGGCATCATTCCCGAAAACCAGAATATCAAGTGTGTCTTTTGGATACCTTGTGGTAATTAACTCTGCCAAGGCCATTGCCACCTTTTTTGCTGGAGTGATACGGTCTTCGCCGTACAAAATCATGCTATGGCTTATGTCTATCATGAGCACGGTACTCATTTGGGCCTTGAACTGAGTATCCTCAACCACTAAATCCTCTTCATTTAGGGTAAAGCTATCCATCCCATGGTTTATCTGGGCATTCTTTAAGCTTTCGGTTATAGATATTCTTTCTAAAGAATCCCCATATCGATATTCCCTAAACTCTCCAGTGTGCTCATCTCCGTTTCCTAATTTACCTGTTTTATGGTCTCCAGAACCTCGCCGTTTCATTTTGCCGAAAATCTGGGCCAATGCTCTTTGACGGAGCATACGTTCCAATTTGGCTGTTATGGACAGATTTCCCCCTCCATCTCCTTCCTCACCTTCTCCCTGTTCTCCATTAGGGTCAATTTCCTCTCGGATATAGCCTTTAGCTTTTAAATCTTCAATGAAATCATCGATGGTGTAGTCATCATCCGTAAGTTCATATTCTTTATCCAATTCCCTCAGCCAATCCAAAGCCTCTTCCACATCTCCAGAAGTATGGGTGACCAATTCTTGGAAAATCTCAAAAAGTCGTTCAAAAGGAGTCTGCTCGGGTGCTTCGTAGGTAGTGAATCGAAACCCTTTTCTTAAATTCATAGCCATTATATAAAAATAACACATTTGAACATATTGGTTTCGCATTTAAAGAAACCTTAACGATAGTGACTCATCCTGTTATGTATATCAAACAAGTTGAAGGATTTTATAACACGCCTCCCCTCTGGAGAGCTATACAGTTTGGTATACAACAATTTGAATTCCCTGAAATGGATTTAAAGGGTTTACATCCCGTCGATATTCCTGAAAATCTGCGCTTGGGACATCAAATGGAGTACGTGTTTGAGCAGCTGATACGATTTGATGGAACCTATGGGATTATGCTTATGAATCAAGCAGTTCGCTCTGGAAAAAAGACAATAGGCGAAATTGATTTTATACTAAACCAAAGTGTGAGCAACATAGTTCATCATGTAGAGCTTACTTATAAATTTTACGTCATTGATTCGTCAATTTCTGAACCTATTCACCGCTTAATGGGACCTAACCGAAGGGATATGTTTTTCACCAAAATGGAAAAGATAAAGAACGAACAGTTCGCACTGATTAATCGTCCTGAAACCCAAAGTATCCTTGACGAAATAGGGCTGAATTCAAATGTGTTACATCAAAGCTGCTGTTTTAAAGCGCAGTTATTCAGACCTTTTGATGAGCCTATAGTTCATATCCGTCCCTTAAATCCAAGCTGTGTTGTGGGATATTGGATGCGATTTGAGAATTTTGAAAAAGTTGATTATGGAAAAAATCTGTTTTATATTCCATTCAAAAAAGAATGGCCCATACAACCTCATGAGAACGTTACTTGGATGTCATACACGGAAACACTCATGGAAGTAAATCTTCGGATGATTCAAAAAAATACACCTATGCTCTGGATGAAAAAGACCTCTGGAACACTTGAGAAGTTATTCGTTGTTTGGTGGTGACATATTATAAATTACCTTACCTATTTTTAAATCTCTATCCACCTGGCGGAAAACAAACAAATTCTTAGTTACAAATGGCATAGGAGAAGTATTATTTTTTGGATGGTACCTACCCGTAACCCTACCTCGCATAACAATCACACTTCCGTATACTTCCATTTCTAGAATTTCATGTTTCATTATGGACTCACCGTACTTCCTCTGTTCTTTTAAGAACTTAGAAAGCGCCTCTTTTCCAATATTGGCTTCACTTTCAGGAGCCATATGAACGACATCATCCGTATAAACCTCAAGTTGCCTTTCAACAGTAAGCGCATTGTTATCAAGCACAGCCAAAATTGCCTCAATTTGAGATTTCAGCCTCTCCTTTTCATCGGGCAAACGAACGAAAGTACCCTCATAGAACAAACCCGTAGGTGCATCATCTGAATTGTACTGAGTGGATTTCATATGATATTCATCTTGAGAAATCCATTTATAATGATAAATTCTGTAGGTTTCCTTTGGCTCTCCTTCAAATGAAATCTTTAAAGTCACATCACCACTTTTGGTAATGCTTCCGGCACCTACTCCGGCCCTGAGCGCTCCAAAGCTTGACAAATGGTTCACCACTTTGGTAACCGGATTGTAAGACCAAAAAATATGACCATTCGGTTCTGGACCGTCAATAATGGAAAAGAGACTGTTCGCCGTATTGATTTGTGTTGAAATGGTGTGGTGCATGGGTATCGTTATTGTTTCCGTTTCCCCTCCCCAGTTTTGTGTCCAACTATCATCTTTCAAAGTCCATTCACCAATAAAAGCCTTAAGTGGATTTTGCAATGCCAATTCCTCAGTTTTTCCATGATTGGAAAAGATGATTGCCGTCTCTTGTGAAAAAGCGTTCAATAGAAATAGTAACAAAAGGGGCAACATTATGTTTTTTATCCTCATTTTTTGATTATTTGGGTGAAGCTGGCATGCTATGATTTATCATTTGTTTATAGATTTTAATACCATCATCTTTCATTCTCTTGTACAAAGTCAAACCTTTGCCTTCAATATATGAAGGCTGTCCTTCCCAAGTCCATTCTACATAATACTCTCCAAACTTCAAAGCGTAATCTCCCATATCTATAACTTTGACACTTCTGGTCATTAAAGAATCCTTGGGAACATCCGGGTTGTAATGAGATTCAAAATATTTAGTGATATTATCTTTTCCGATAAAGGGTGGGTCATAATATGTCATGTAGGTAGCATCATCTGCATAAGATTTTAATTGTGTTTTGGCATCGCCCTCAAAAACCGCTTCATAAGAAAACCTACGCATTTCCTCTATTTCCTTTTCCCACCGCGTTTTGAATTCCATGGTCTCTCTATCTCGAACATCAATCGAGACAAAGTTTACGTTTTCCGCCTCAAAATAGCTAGAAGCACCCCAGATGTGAGCTATAACCCTTGGGTTCTCACCATCCGAAACCTTCCAATAGGTTGCATATTTTCCATAGTAATCAAAGTTTTGAGAATCAGGGGTTTTGTACTGGTGCTCAAACGTGCCCAATTCTATAAAGTATTCCCCCAAATCTAAGATTTCAAAAGGTTCTTTGGAATAGCTAATGGTCTCTGTTTTCGCAAAAAACTGAGTGAAGTATTCCCTTATTTTACCTTTGCCCCATAAAGACTTATGGTATTCTGGTAGCAGGATGGTCTCATTATCCATCAAATCGATTGCTTCATTCAGTGATTCTGTCCTTAGCGCCTCTCCAAACTTTTGACTTTGAGACTTTACTTTTTCATAACCTACGTTCTTCTTTTGCAACGAAAATGCACTAAAGATTGCTGCTAGCAATACTATTGCAACTCTATTTTTCTTCATGGTTGAATTTTTATGACAATGACCTGTTTCGATTTTTGATTGTTTTAATTGAGTGAAACTATTTGCTTGATGGAAAAAGCTTTTAGAGCTCTAATAACTCGATTCAATCACTCTTCAAAAGGTTGAATTATTTCATGTATGGTAGCCCATCCGGTGGGGCTTTTATCATATCGCTGTAAAATGACTAGTGTCCTACCTCGGAACACAAATGGGTCATCGCCATTTTTTGGAATCAATCGGATACCGAAAAGTATCTGCTTTATTACCAAATCTCCTTTATGTAGAAATAGTTCGTCCTCCTTTTCACCAATAAACTCAAGGTCAAATTGGGCCATGGTTTCGTTGAGTGCTTCCAAAACAGCTTCACGTCCAACTCTCAAGTTGTTATAGCTCAGTGCCTTCACCACATCTGGATGATGATGCAACTTAATAGTTTCCAAATCCCCATTTTTAAAAGCCTCTCTGACCGCCTTCCCGGTAGCGGTGATTTGTTTGACTACCACATCGTCTATTGGTTTCTCCTGCGAATAGCAGCAGAAAAAGCACAACATAAGTAAGGTAATCCAGATTCTTGTATCCGCAAGAAACATTTTCATGACAGCGTGTTATTGGTTTCTATCAAAGGAAATGGAACCTAGTACTTCTCAAAAAACATATTGCTGATGGGTTTTAGATAATTGATAAGAAGCTTCAAACTGATGATATCCTGCAAAAACCAAATATCAGTAGCACAAATTGCCTTTTGTCAATTTTTGATAACCTGACGTCAATTACATCAACCCAAGCGAAAACAAGTCTTTAGTTTTAAGTACTTTTAGGTAAAGTATAGTTGGTTTTGCTAGAAAAGATTAAGTCGGTTTTTGTTCGGTACAAACTGTACCATCTAGTTTTTTGGTTTTTGTACCACTACTTTTGGTGGGCCTTGCAAAGTGGGGCCGTTGAAGCGGTCAACAATATTTTCTTTTCTCAGTATTCAACCAAATTTGCATTCTACGTGGTAATGCAGGCTTTAGGTGTTTATTTTAACCTCTATTATCTTATCCCTAGATTCTTACAAAGAGGAAAATATCTGATATATATCCCCGCCTTATTATTGACCATATTGCTCACCTCTTCAGGAATTATTGGTGGCTATTATGTAAATGCCTCCATTGTTGGTGTTCCCTTTCAAGAACTGTTTAAGGTGGCCCCTACAGAATTCTTTCAACTATTCAAAAACAACGCATTGCCTTCTACCCTGGCCAGTATGACCTTGGCTATGAGCATAAAATTGACAAAAAACTGGATTTCTTCAGAAAAGAGACGTAATGAGGTGGAAAAAGAGAATCTGAAAACGGAGCTGAAGTTTTTACGCTCACAGTACAATCCACATTTTTTGTTCAATACAATTAATTCAATTTTTGTTTTAATCCATAAAAATCAGGATATGGCCTCAGATTCGTTGGCCAAATTCTCAGAGCTATTGCGTTACCAATTGTATGAATGTAATGAGCCTGAAATCAGTTTAAGCCAAGAGTTGAACTACCTAAAGAATCATATAGAATTGGAAACGTTGAGACAAGAGTTGTCCAATTTAGACCTGCAAACAGAATTGGATAGTTCCAATACACAAGGTCTCAAAATAGCACCCTTCTTATTGATGCCTTTTGTTGAAAACGCATTTAAACATGTTTCACACCACACTGATTCCCGCAATTGGATTCACATCTCCTCACATACCACGAACAATCGGTTACAGTTAAAGGTTTCAAACAGCAAACCTAAATTATCAGTGACCAAGACGCCTGAATCTTCCGGTCTTGGATTGACAAACGTGAGACGTAGGCTAGAGCTGTTATATCCGAATTCGCATAAACTTGAAGTATTGAAAACAAATACTACATACAAGGCCTCTTTAGAAATTACGTTGAAGCAAGAGGTATTGGAAAAAACCAACATTGCGTAATGGATGTAATCAATTGCATACTAATTGATGACGAACCCTTGGCCCGTGAATGCCTCAGGGATTATATTCAAAAAACGGATTTTTTGAAATTATTGGGAGAAGGCACCAATCCCACTCAAATCAATACACTCATGGTGGATAATTCCGTTGATGTGATTTTTTTAGACATTCAGATGCCCATTATGACCGGATTGGAATACTTGAAGAACAACCCCCAAAGACCTATGGTCATATTGACTACTGCCTATCCAAGTTATGCTTTGGAAGGTTTTGAGCTTGATGTTTTGGACTATTTGGTGAAACCTATCACCTTTAGTAGGTTCCATAAATCAGCTGTAAAAGCAAAAGACTATTTTCAACTTAAGCAAAACAATGCTCCTGAATCCCAGAAAAAAGAATCAGCAGCATACTTTTTTGTAAAATGTGATAAGGTATATGAAAAAATAAATGTTACCGATTTAGAATTTATACAAGCCCAACAGAATTACATCGTTTTTCATACCAGCGAAGACAAATACATGACATTAATGCCCTTAAAACGAGTTTGGGACATACTACCAGCCACGGATTTTATTCAAGTCCACAAATCTTTTATAGTAGCGATAAACAAAATCAGAACGATTGAAAAAACAAGTCTAAAGCTGACACAAGAAACTATTCCGCTCAGTAGAAATTTTAGGGAATCGGTATATGAAACGGTTACAAAAAAATCTCTTTTTAAGAATTGATTTCTTAAAAGACTGATTAGTGTCTTGACTCCAAGACTTTAACCACGTCTTCCAAAGAAAACCCTTTTGCCTTCAATAGTATTAGATAGTGAAACAATAAATCGGCACTTTCATTCAAGAATAGAGAGTCATCGTTATCCTTTGCCTCAATAACGGTTTCCACAGCCTCCTCTCCCACTTTTTGGGCAATCTTGTTGATACCTTTTCGGAAAAGAGAGGCTACATAGCTCTTTTCATTTTCACTATTTTCCTTACGAGAGGCAATAATGCTTTCTAATGTGGACAAAAAACCGAATTCTTGCGAATTGACCTCACCCCAACAGGTATCGGTCCCAGTATGGCAAGTCGGACCTTCTGGTCTCACTGTAATTAGCAATGAGTCATTATCACAATCATTTTTAATGTCTACTAAGTGCAAAAAGTTACCACTCTTCTCACCCTTCGTCCATAAGCGTTGCTTGCTTCTGCTAAAAAAAGTGACTTTTTGGGTTTTCTGGGTAATTTCAACCGCCTCTTGGTTCATGTACCCTAGCATAAGGATATTTTTGGTCCGCGCATCTTGAATAATAGCTGGGACCAATCCATCTCCATTTTTGGTAAAGTCTATTTTCATCTTTTACAATCTTACTGGTATTCCTTCTTGCTTCAATTCTTTTTTTAAATCGGTGATATCTATTTCCTTAAAATGAAATACGCTGGCTGCCAATGCTGCATCTGCCTCACCATCCTTAAAAGTATCTGTAAAATGGCTTACTTCACCGGCACCACCTGATGCAATGATTGGGACTTTAAGGCTTCGCGATAATCTTTTCAAAGCTTCATTAGCGAAGCCGTTCTTGGTTCCGTCATGATTCATTGAGGTGAATAAAATCTCACCAGCTCCTCTCTCTTCTACTTCATGTGCCCATTCAAACAAATCAATTTCCGTGGGTACTTTGCCTCCAACCAAATGAACCTTCCATTGACCATCAATTTGTTTAGCGTCTATAGCCACAACAATACACTGTGAACCAAATTTGGCTACCAACCGATTGATTAGGTCTGGATTTTTCACGGCTGAGGAATTAACCGAAACCTTGTCCGCACCATTCTTCAGTAGGATATCGACATCTTCAACCGAACGAATCCCTCCGCCAACAGTAAAAGGAATATTTACCTTTTCCGCTACGCGATACACTAAATCTGCAAGGGTTTTCCGTTTTTCTTCCGTTGCTGAGATATCCAAGAAAACCAATTCGTCCGCACCTTCCAAGGCATATACTTCAGCCAACTCTACGGGGTCACCAGCATCCTTTAAATTTACGAAATTGACCCCTTTTACGGTTCTGCCGTCTTTTATATCCAGACAAGGAATAATTCGTTTTGTTAGCATGTCCCCTTACGTATTTTCATTCTTTATGTTCAAATCAATCCCGTCATAAAAGCCAAGTTCTTTGTTGTTCAACAGTTTGGTCCAAAGTGCTATTTGACCTGTATGATAGGAGAAGTGTTCAACAACATGAACAATATTTCCAATCCCTGAAAACTCAAACCCTTGAACTTTCCGTTTTCTTAGCAATTCTTGCGAGTCCGCATCAGCAAAGCTCTGTTTAGCTTTTTCTACGGTACTTTTTAGTTTATCCAAGAGTTCATTTTTGGTAAATCCGGAAACTGTATCAAATTCCAAATCCCGATTCCTATCATCTTCCAATCCTTGAAGTGAAGCAATGCCATATTGCGTGATGTTGCCACAAAGATGAAGAATTAGATTCCCAATACTGTTGGTGACAGCATTCGGTTTTTTCCAAATCAGGTCATCTGAAAGTTGGTCAAGACACTTCTTAACCATTCGAAGACTCTCATCCATTCGATAGCTAGCTTGTGAGATGAATTCCTTTTCAAAATCTTTATGAAACCCCATTTTCCAAAATATAGTTTTCAAGTTGTTTTAAGCTGATTTTGTTTTCGTAAATCGCTTTTCCAATAATAGTCCCTTCGCATCTCAGTTCGGCAAGTTGGCTCAACTCATCATAGTCTGAAATACCTCCACTAGCAATCAAATGTATTCCCAAAACTTCTTCATCTTCTACCCCACTTCCGGTAATGCGTGTTTCCCACTTTTTGGTTTGTTCCAAAATTTTTCGGTACAAACCAAATGAAGGTCCTTGAAGCATGCCATCTTTGCTAATGTCAGTACAGATAACATATTTTATTCCCTTTTTCTGAAACCCTTTTATGAAGGGTATTAGCGATATATCTGATTCTTCTTCCCAACCGGAAATTGCAATTTTTTCATCTTTCGCATCCGCCCCAAGAATAATCTTATCCGCTCCATACTTAGCAATCCAGTTTAAAAACGTATCCTCGTCTTTTACCGCAATACTCCCTCCAGTGATTTGAGAAGCACCACTTTCAAAAGCTATTCGTAAATCTTCATCGCTTTTAAGACCACCCCCAAAATCTATTTTCAGTTGGGTTTTGGAAGCAATTTGTTCCAAAACTCTATGGTTCACGATATGTTTTGACTTGGCTCCATCTAAATCAACCAAGTGCAAATATTCAATACCATGGGCTTCAAATGCTTGGGCAACCTCCAAAGGATTTTCGTTATATATCTTTTTTGTGTCGTAATCTCCTTTGGACAGGCGGACGCACTTTCCTTCGATAATATCTATTGCTGGTATAATCCTCATAGTTAATCGTATTTCGCATGGTCTTTAGCCATCCACATTGATGAATTACCAACACGGTCAAACCCAAATGGGCGATACATCCCATGCGCATCTTTCGTTTTCAAAGCAACTGTAAGCACCTTTTTTACTGTGGGATATTTCAAAATGTAACTGACCAAGTCTTTTCCAACTCCCATGCCCCTATATCCATCAAATATGATTACGTCCATAATATAGGCAAAAACCACCTCGTCGGTAAGGACCCTTGCAAATCCAATCTGCACATTGGTTTCTTTCAAATAAACACCAAAGCATAGGCAATTATCAATTGTACTTTGAGTCATTTCCTCTGTTCGGTAGGCACCCCAATAACTGCTTTTAATGGCATGATGTATAGCAGCGAAATCAAGCTTCTTTTTATCTGTTTCTATGTAAAATTCTGGAATCACTATAGTTCTAAAAAATTTTTTAGGATTTGAGAACCAATGGTACTACTCTTTTCCGGGTGGAATTGAGTACCGTAAAAGTTATCTTTTTTCAACGCAGCACTGTATTCCAAACCATATTCAGAAACTGCAATAGTGTCCTCCGATTTAGGGGCATAGAAACTATGCACTAAATAGATATGGCTTCGTTCGGGAACCGCCTTGAACAAATTGGATTTAAGTTCTGTAATTTCATTCCATCCTATTTGGGGCACTTTCAAGGCTTCTGAAAACTTGACCACATCTAAATCAAAAATACCAAGACCCTTTGTATTTCCTTCCTCAGAACTGTTGCACATAAGCTGCATACCCAAACAGATACCCAGGACAGGTTGAGTGAGGTTTCTAATAGTATCTTCCAAACCGCTTTCATTGAGTTTGGTCATGGCAGAACTCGCCTCTCCTACTCCAGGAAATATAACCTTGTCAGCCTCCTCTATTTCATTTGCATCACTACTCAAAACTGCTTCAAAACCCAGACGCTGTATGGCAAACATGATGCTCTGAATGTTACCCGCACCGTAATCGATTATGACTATTTTCATTTATAGCATTCCTTTGGTTGATGGTAAAACCATTTTCTCTGCATCTCTTTTGACAGCCATTTTGATAGATTTTGCAAAAGCCTTAAAAATAGCTTCAATTTTGTGGTGTTCATTGGTACCTTCCACCTTGATATTTAAGTTGGCCTTGGCACCATCAGTAAAAGATTTGAAGAAATGATGGAACATTTCTGTGGGCATGTCTCCAATCTTTTCCCGATTGAACTGTGCATCCCAGACTAACCAGTTTCTTCCACCAAAATCCAAAGCCACTTGCGCCAAGCAATCATCCATGGGAAGGCTGAAACCGTAGCGTTCCATTCCCAACTTATCACCAAGGGCTTTAGAAAAAACTTCACCTAAAGCAATAGCAGTATCTTCTATCGTATGGTGCTCGTCCACTTCCAAATCGCCATCAACTTTAATCTTTAAATCCAATTGTCCATGTCTGGCCAATTGGTCCAACATATGGTCAAAGAAAGATAGACCCGTATCAATATCACTTTTACCCGTCCCATCTAGGTCCAATTCAATTAAAATATCGGTTTCATTGGTTTTACGAGAAATCACTGCCGTTCTATTTTCCAGTTTCAAAAACTCGTATATTCTCTGCCATTCATTGCTTTCCAATGCTATATATTCGTCCAGTTCTTCCCTTTTTACAGTGATTTCATTGGTTCCCAAATGGGTTTCATCGTTAATAAAAATCCCTTTTGCCCCCAAATTCTTAGCCAATTCGATATCCGTCAATCTGTCCCCAATCACAAAGGAGTTTGCTAAATCATATTCATCCGAAAAATAAGATGTCAACAGTCCCGTGCCTGGTTTACGCGTATTCGCATTGTCCTTTGGAAAGGTCCTATCGATGAAAACTTCATCAAAAACAACCCCTTCATTTTCAAATGACTTTAAAATGAAATTATGTACTGGCCAAAAGGTATCTTCCGGAAAAATATTGGTGCCTAGCCCATCTTGATTGGTTATCATAACCAATTCAAAATCCAGTTCCTTGGCAATCTTGCTCAAGTAGGTGAACACTTTGGGATAGAAAACCATCTTTTCGAACGAATCTATCTGTTCATCAGCAGTTTCTTTGATGATGGTGCCATCTCTATCTATAAAAAGTACTTTCTTCATATCCATTTTGTCATGCTGAACTTGTTTCAGCATCTTTTTAGTGAGACCCTGAAATGAATTCAGGGTGACGAAATTTTCGTTAAAACTTCAATCAATTTCTTGTTTTCATCAGGTGTGCCTACTGTGAACCGCAAAGTATTGTCGCACAAGGGCTGCGAGCTCCTGTTTCGCACTACTACATTCAAGCCCAATAATTGTTTATACCGTTTTTCAGCATCATCAACCTTTGCCAATACAAAATTGGCATCCGTTGGATATACCTTTTCTATAAACCCCAGCCTCTGAAGTTCTTTAATCAGAATTTCCCTTTCTTTCAGAATCTTACTCACTTCCGAAGTGACTGCATCATTATCATCTACACGTGATAAAGCTTTTTGCTGAGTAAGTTCGTTAACATTGTACGGAGGTTTGATTTTATTCAGTATTTGAATGATTTCATCGGAAGCATAACAAATACCTAATCTAATTCCCGCCATCCCATACGCTTTCGATAGCGTTTGCGTAACCACCAAATTCGGAAAATCCGACAATCTTAAAAGCCAGCTATTATGTTCTGAGAAATCAATATAGGCTTCATCAATGACCACCAAACCATTAAAACCATTTAGAATAGCTTCTATTTTGGAGGAAGAAAAACTATTTCCTGTGGGATTGTTCGGAGAGCATAAAAAGACCATTTTGGTTTTCAGGTCTATTGTTTCTAGGATTTTGTCAACATCGGGTTCAAAATCTTCGGTTAGTAAAACCTCTTTGTTTTCCACTGCGTTGATTCCAGACAAAACTTTGTACATTCCGTAAGTTGGTGGCAAAGTGACAACATTGTCCATTCCAGGCTCGCAAAAGGCTCTGAACAACAAATCCAAGACTTCGTCACTACCGTTCCCTAAAAGTATATTCTGCTCGGAAACGTTTTTCTGGTTAGCTAAAACTGTCTTAAGTGTTCTTTGCTGCGGGTCTGGATATCGATTTACTCCATTCTCATAGGGATTTTCATTGGCATCCAAGAAAATCATCGCAGTACCATCGGAAACATATTCATCCCTAGCCGAAGAATAGGGTTTTAGTCCTTTTACCGACTCTCGGACAAAATCATCAATGTTGAACTTATCGGTTACTTTCATTGCTCGCCTCCTTTCAATTCTTTTAGCCTCAGGGTCACTGCATTTTTGTGTGCCTGCAAGCCTTCAGCTTCAGCCATCAGTTCAATAGTAGTTCCTAAAGCTTGAATACCTTCCCTATCTATTTTCTGAAACGTCATACTCTTTAAAAAGCTGTCCAAATTTACACCACTGTACTGTTTTGCATATCCATTGGTAGGCAACGTGTGGTTAGTACCCGAAGCATAATCCCCTGCGCTTTCTGGAGTATAGTTGCCAATAAAGACAGAACCTGCATTTATAGTATTTGCGACATAAAAATCCTCATTTTCGACACAAACAATGTAATGTTCCGGACCATATTCGTTGATTAAGTCCAAAGCGACTTTATCATTTTGAACAAGTATAAGTTTACTATTGGAAATAGCGTTTTTTGCAATATTCTTTCTTGGCAAAAGCTCTATCTGATTTTTAATCGCTTCTTCAGTCTGCTCTATCATCCTTTTGGAAGTAGAAACCAAAACAACTTGGCTATCCACGCCATGCTCCGCTTGACTCAGCAAGTCTGATGCAACAAATTCCGGGTTTGCGCTATCATCTGCTACTATCAATAGTTCACTTGGGCCTGCGGGCATATCAATAGCAACACCATATTTTGTAGCAATTTGTTTGGCTACAGTGACAAACTGATTTCCTGGGCCAAAAATCTTAAATACCTTGGGAATACTTTCCGTGCCAAAAGTCATTCCCGCTATAGCTTGAATCCCACCTACCTTAAAAACTTGTGTGACACCACATAGTTTGGCAGTGTACAAAATCGTTTCATTAATGTTTCCCGTGCTGTCTGGAGGAGTGCATAGCACAATTTCATCACAGCCTGCAATTTTTGCAGGAACTGCCAACATTAATATTGTTGAAAACAAGGGTGCTGTTCCGCCGGGAATATAAAGCCCGACTTTTTGAATGGGACGCTTCTCTTGCCAACATTGGACCCCTTGCATTGTTTCAACTACAACAGGTTCACTTTTTTGGGCTTCGTGAAAACGTGCTATATTCCCTTTGGCAACCTTTATGGCTTGTTTTAGTTCTTCGGAGATTTTTGAAGAGGCATCTTCAATCTCTTGGGAAGAAACTTTTAAATCGTCCAACTCCACTTTATCAAACTCAGCGGTGTATTTCAAAAGCGTATTATCTCCATCGTTTTGAACTTCAGAAAAAATGCGCTCCACCGTAGACTCAATATCCCCTACTTGCTGAGTGGGACGCTTCAGGATATTTTTCCAATCTTGTTTTGGTGGATTTTCAATTCGTTGCATTAGCGTACCATTTTCTCGATTGGACAAACCAGGATACCTTCAGCTCCCGCTTGTTTTAGCTCATCAATTACTTCCCAAAATGTATCCTGCTGAATCACGGTATGCACGGAACTCCATCCCTTTTGTGCTAAAGGTAGAACTGTTGGACTACGCATTCCAGGTAGGAGTGTCAATATTTCATCTAACTTTTCATTCGGAGCATTCAAAAGCACATACTTGTTGTTTCGTGCTTCAAGTACAGATTGAATTCTAAACCTAAGCTTGTCCAGAATAGCCTCTCTTTCAGTAGAGATTTTAGGAGAGACTGCAAGAACTGCTTCACTCTTCAAAATCACCTCTACTTCCTTCAAATTGTTCTTAAAAAGTGTACTCCCACTAGAAACAATATCACAAATTCCGTCTGCGAGTCCAATATTAGGTGCAATTTCCACCGAGCCATTGATGATATGCAAATCTGCATTGACTCCTTTTGAAGCGAGATAGTCCTTTACCGTAGTTGGGTAGGAGGTAGCGATTCGTTTCCCTTCAAAATCCTGAACCGATTTATATTCTACAGATTTTGGAACCGCAAGCGAAACCCGACATTTGGAGAAGTTCAGTTTCTCGGCAATAGAGATATCCTTTCCTTTTTCAACCAAGACGTTTTCTCCCAAAATGGCAATGTCCACCACTCCATCCCTTAAGTATTGGGGAATATCGCCATTCCGTAGGTAAAACACTTCTAAAGGAAAGTTGCGGGCGGTAGCTTTTAACTGGTCCTTTCCGTTATCAATGGAAATACCGCAGTCCTTTAAGATTTTGAGCGAATCTTGGTTTAAACGGCCACTTTTTTGAACCGCTATTCTAATTTTAGTCATTCTTCTTTTTCATTTAATCTGAAAAACCAAAAGGGTACAAAAACAAAACCCGTTTGATTTCTCAAACGGGTTAAAATATAGTTTATCTACAACAATACATTTCTACCTCGCTTGAGTGCAAGTATAAAAATGATGATGTACATTTTGATTTCTCATTTCGAGGATAAAATTAAAATATATTTTTTTATCAAAAAAGCTTTATTTAGTTATTTCCCAAAATAAGGGGTAATCCGTCTCCACTTGACCCTACAACCACAACTTTGGAGTTAGGCGATTGAGATAACTTTAATGTGGCCTCAATACCTTTGTCCTGAAGAATTTTGTCCGTAAGGGAAGCACTGAGAATTTTGTTCGCATCAGCTTTTCCTTGGGCTTCTATCCTTTGACGTTCAGCCTCCTTTTGGGCAGTAACCAAGCGGAATTCATATTCTAGGGATTCCTGTTCTTGCTTCAATTTTCGTTCAATGGCCTCCTTAATTGTAGGTGGTAGGGTAACATCACGGACCAAAATCTCATCTAAAACGATGTACTGTTCGTCCACAATTTTTTTGGTTTCTTCAAAAATTTCTGCCTGAATGGCGTCACGCTTACTAGAATATAATTGTTCCGGCGTGTATCTTCCCACAACACTACGTGCCGCTGACCTAATAGTGGGTAAAATGATTCGCTGTAAATAGTTTTCTCCTATCTCCTGATGTAGTTTGCCCAATTCATTGTAATTAGGTTGGTACCATGCAGAAGCGTCTAGTTGAATGTCCAATCCATTAGAGGACAAAACCTTCATTTTTTCGAAGATTTCTTGTCTTCTTACTTCATACACATATACTTTGTTCCAGGGCGCCACTAAGTGGAAGCCTTCTCCCAATGGTGGTTTATCAGTAACCACACCGTCTCCAAAGGTCCTATAGAGAACTCCTGCCTGACCCGAGCCGATGGTAATCGCTGATTTAGAAATCAAAATAATGACTAAAATGACACCCACGATTATGGGCAATCCTATCTTTGGTAATCTATCCATCTGTTTTTTTTTAAATTAATCCGTTGTATTTCCTTAGAAACCACTCCATTGCCAAGCAAAAAGCAATCAGCCCTAAGAGTGCTCTATAATCTATTAAAGATACGACATTTTGCTTGCTCTTTTGAAGGGGTAAGGTCTGTTCCGAGCTCAATAAATCTTCGATCAAATTATCCAATTGATTTGGAAAATAGAGCTTGCCATCTGTTTTTTCCGATAGTCGTTGCATTTTTCTGTAGTCTGCAGAAAACAGCTGGTCCTCTTGTTGAAATTCCACTATTCTGAATGTTCCGGACTTGAAGATATTCTCTTTGTTCTCCCGAACAGTGAACTCATACGTTCCAGCATTTAGGTTTTCGAGGTCATATTCAAAAAAGGAACCCTTGAACAACATTGGAGCCTGTCTTCTATAATCAGAATTTTGGTCTCTTATTTCAATTTGAACATTGCCATTGGGGTCCAGGTTGTAGCTCTTATCAAAGTAAGTCGCTTTAATTCGAGCCGCATCAGTCCCTTCAAAGACAGTTTTATAATCCAACTCCAATCGACTTCGCTTTCCGTCACTATTCAAGAACAACAAGAGTTTCCCAATAAAATCATCAAAAATTCCGAAACCGTTGTTATCCAAATAACTTTTCGCACGCCATCTCCATATATTTTCCCCAAAAAGAACTGCTTCCTTCTTTCCTTCTGAATTGATAGTGGTCATCAAGGGTATGTCTAAATCTACACCCTTAATACGTTGGAACAATATATTTTGATGGGTTGCGGAAATATCCAAATCACCTAGATTGCTAATTAGAGGTGGATAATCTGAAGTATCAAAATCACCCAAGCCAAATTCTGAAAAAGACTTGTTCAACACCGGTAAGATTTCTTCTTTCTGGTTAAAATCTTCTTTGAAGAAATTCTCTTGAACTTGATTCAAAAACCGCCAATCCGTTTGCGTGCCTGTTATGGTAAAGTGATTGTAATTGCCGGCTTTGATAAAATCATAGATTCTTTTGAACCTTCCGTTGGGTTGATATAATATAAAAACATCTGTGGCTTCCAAAATCTCACTCGTCGCATTGGGTTTGACCACGTTTAACTGGCGTTGTTCGTTGGATTCAATCGCTTTTTTGAGTGCACCAATATCTGGATGTAACATATCCGAAACCAAAGTGACATTAGTCTTTTCATCAATCACCTCCAATGCTACAACCTTGTTATTGTTGATGATATTTTTTTCGTTCTCTAAGGGAGAAATTTGAAGCTCCAAAGTTTTTAACCCAACGCTTTTGGCCTCAATTAAGGTGTTGATACGTTTACTGTTTTCGGCAGGATTGAAACTTACAGCTTCCTGAAAAACTCTCTTCCCATCAAGATTAATGACCAGATTTTTGAATATATTTTGTTCTCCTGAATACTGGATAATGATCTCAACAGGGAATTTATTTCCCAAGAATGCATAAGTGTTCGTGTTCACTTGGCCAATTGAAATATCGGAATAGGCTGTAGTGTCCCCTACCACAACGGAGTTGACCTGAACATTGTTCTTCAGGTTTAAAAATTCGTAATCTCTTCCTAGTGTCTGGTTTCCATCGGAAAAAAGAACAACGGTATTGTTTCCCTTAATAAAGAGTTCGTTTGTCTTTGAAAGGGCATTGGCAATATTCGTATTCTCTTGCTGAAAGGAAAGCGAATCACTTTCTTCCATTTGCGAACCAAACTTGAATTTAAATTGGGAAAAGCGCTCCTGTAAATCTTCATTGTTCAGAATTTCCGCAATGTATCTTTCAATATCATCCGCGTTGGTAGATTTGAGCATTGACGCCGAATCATCCAATAATAGGATTAGGTTGGATTTTTCTAGAAAGTATTCTTCATCAATAAACTTTGGGTTTATCAACAGGAGAAAAGCCGCCAAGAGGGTAACAAATCTCAAGGAAGCAAGGATGACTCTCAAACTTCCTTTGTGACGAGCCTTAAAAAAATATTGATAAAAAACAATGGTCAACGCAGCTATGACCGCCAAAATGATAAGAAGTAGCGTGCGTATGTCCATTCAGTTTAGGTTAGCATACCCCCGTCCACGTTCAGGACCTGACCTGTAACATATGCCGACATGTCCGAAGCTAAGAAAAGACAAGCATTGGCCACATCTTCAGGACTTCCACCTCTTTTTAATGGAATGGCGTCTCGCCATCCCTGAACCGTTTTTTCGTCAAGCTTATCCGTCATTTCTGTTTCAATGAAACCTGGTGCTATGGCATTGCAACGAATGTTTCTAGAGCCCAGTTCCAGAGCTACCGATTTTGTAAAACCAATCATTCCCGCCTTAGATGCTGCATAGTTGGTTTGTCCAGCATTTCCTTTGACCCCAACTACGCTGCTCATATTTACAATGGAACCTTTTCGTTGCTTTAACATAGTCCGTTGCACCGCTTTGGTCATATTAAAGACGGACTTTAAATTGATTTCGATAACCGTATCAAAATCCGATTCACCCATTCTCATCAACAAGTTGTCTTTGGTAATTCCCGCGTTGTTTATCAGGACATCAATACTTCCAAATTCCTCAAGTACATTGGCAATCAATGCTTCAGACTCACTAAAGCTGGCGGCATTACTCTTATAAGCTTTGGCCTTCACACCCATTGCCTCTAACTCTTTTTCCAATTCCAAAGCAGGAGCTTCGCTTGAACTGTAGGTGAATGCAACGTTTGCTCCATGTTCCCCAAATACTTTTGCTATTCCTTTTCCAATTCCTCTACTGGCTCCAGTAATAATTACGTTTTTGCCTTCCAATAGTTTCATAGTAATGTTGGTTTGAATGGTTATAACCTCAAATATAGGTGTTGTTTTTAAGTTGTAATGAAAAAAAATCCCGTCGAAAACGGGATTTACAATTCTTTTAACGATTGGCTATGCCATAACTTCTTTGACCTTGGCTCCAATCTCTGCAGGAGAATCAACAACATGGATTCCAGATTCACGCATGATGCGCTTTTTGGCCTGGGCAGTATCATCACTACCACCAACGATTGCCCCTGCATGACCCATAGTTCTTCCTGCGGGTGCGGTTTCTCCAGCTATAAAACCTACGATAGGCTTGGTACTACCACTTTCTTTGTACCACTTGGCGGCATCGGCTTCAAGTTGACCCCCAATTTCTCCAATCATTACTACGCATTCCGTCTCTGGGTCGTTGATAAGCAATTCAACAGCTTGTTTTGTAGTGGTACCTATAATAGGGTCGCCACCAATTCCGATGGCTGTAGTAATTCCAAGTCCTTGTCGTACTACTTGGTCCGCTGCTTCATACGTCAAAGTACCTGACTTGGAGACGATTCCAATGTTTCCTTTTTTGAAAACAAAACCAGGCATAATACCTACTTTGGCTTCTCCAGGGGTGATGACTCCAGGACAGTTGGGGCCTATTAAAGTACAATCTAAATCTTGAATATAGTCATTGGCTTTAACCATATCTGCCACTGGGATACCTTCAGTAATGGTAATGATAACTTTAATTCCGGCACTGGCAGCCTCCATTATGGCATCCGCGGCAAACGCAGGTGGAACAAAAATAATTGTAGTGTCGGCACCAACCTTTTCAACTGCTTCTTCAACAGTATTGAAAACAGGCTTGCCCAAATGCTCTTGGCCTCCTTTACCAGGAGTTACACCACCTACAACATTGGTACCATATTCAATCATTTGACCGGCATGGAATGTACCTTCACTACCCGTAAAACCTTGTACAATTATTTTTGAATCTTTGTTTACTAAGACGCTCATATATTTTACTTAAATGCGTTACAAAAATAGGTTTTGCCAATCATTTGTGCCAACCAATTCATGAATTCTTTTTAAACTTTTCCAATAGAAATGGAACCTTTCTTATCGAGGCCATTTCTTTCATTTTTGCCCTGGCTTCCTCAGCTGGACTTCCGAAGTAGGTTTTTCCACCTTCCAGTGACTTAGAAACTCCAGATTGAGCTAGAATCACCGCTTTTTTCCCTATGGTTACACCGCTGGTAATCCCTACCTGACCCCAGAGAGTAACTTCATCTTCAATAATTGTGCAGCCTGCTATTCCTGTGTGTGAGGCTATAAGACATTTTTTACCAATCACCGTGTCATGTCCAATCTGGATTTGGTTATCCAGTTTTGCACCTTCCTTAATTGTTGTATCACCCGTAACTCCTCTATCAATAGTACATGAAGCTCCGATGTCCACATTGTTTTCAATAACAATCCTTCCTCCAGAAATCAATTTATCAAAACCGTCGGGACGGTTTTTATAATAAAAAGCATCAGCTCCTAACACCGTCCCTGCGTGAATAGTAACATTGTCGCCAATAACACAATGGTCATAAATGGATACATTGGGATGGATTAGACAGTTCTTACCAATTTTTACATGATTTCCTATAAAAACATTAGGTTGGATAATGGTACCTTCTCCAATTTCAGCTGTTTTCGCAATTGAGGTGTTTGAGGATTCAAATGGTTTAAAATGTAAGGTAAGTTTGTTGAAATCCCGAAACGGGTCATCTGAAATCAACAGAGCCTTGCCTTTAGGACAATCTACCCTTTTGTTAATCAACACAATGGTTGCTTTGGACTCCAGTGCTTTATCATAGTATTTGGGATGGTCCACAAAGACAATATCCCCTTCCTCAACCACATGAATTTCATTCATTCCCAAAACAGGAAAGTCTGGGCTGCCAACAAATTCAGCTTCTATTAGGTTAGCTATTTCTTGTAAGGTTTGTGCTTTGGGGAATTTCATGCCGTCTATTCCTTAGCACGTTCCATGTAGGCGCCTTTCTCAGTATCAACCTTGATTTTGTCGCCTTCATTTATGAATAAAGGGACATTGATTCTTGCCCCCGTCTCCACCGTCGCAGGTTTAGTGGCATTAGTTGCGGTATTTCCCTTAACACCTGGTTCTGTATGGGTAACTTCCAATATAACGCTTGCAGGCATTTCAACAGATAAGGGCAAACTATCTTCTGTATTGAAAAGGATAGTTACTATTTCACCTTCCTTGAGCAAATCAGGAGCATCTAAAGAGCTTTTCTGAAGGGATATTTGATTATAATCATCCGTATTCATGAAGTGAAAAGTATCCCCTTCATCATACAAATATTGATATGAACGTGTTTCCACGCGCACATCTTCAATTTTATGTCCAGCAGAAAAAGTGTTGTCAATAACTTTTCCCGTGGTGACACTTTTCAACTTGGTTCTTACAAATGCTGGTCCCTTACCCGGTTTAACATGAAGAAATTCAACAATTTTATAAATGTCGTGGTTGTACTTTATGCACAATCCTTTTCGTATATCTGAAGTATTTGCCATTTGTTTTAGTTTGAGCTAAAATATCCTTTCATGATTCCGCGCTGGGAATCTCTTATAAATTGCAGAATCTCGTCGCGTTCTGGAGTAGCTTCCATCTCAGCTTCTATAATTGATGCTGCTTGAGTATTGTTGTAATTCTTTTGATAAAGTATTCTGTAAATGTTCTGAACCTCCCTAATTTTTTCAGAAGTAAAACCTCTACGGCGCAGCCCCACTGAATTAATTCCTACATAAGAAAGTGGTTCCCTTGCTGCTTTGACGTAAGGAGGTACATCTTTACGTACTAAAGAACCTCCGGTAATAAAAGCATGATTGCCAACAGAGACAAATTGATGAACAGCAACCATTCCAGCTAAAACCACATTATTGCCAACGGTAACATGCCCAGCTAAAGTTGAATTGTTACTGAAAATACTATTGTCTCCAACTACACAATCATGCGCAATGTGGCAATACGCCATGATAAGACAATTATTACCAATAACCGTTTTCATTCTATCCGAAGTTCCCTTATTGATAGTGGCACATTCACGGATGGTAGTATTATCTCCAATATGAACGGTGGTTTCCTCCCCTTGATATTTTAAATCTTGTGGCATGGCGGAAATTACCGCCCCCGGAAAAATGTTGCAATTCTTTCCAATTCGGGCGCCTTCCATTATGGTCACGTTGGAACCTATCCAGGTTCCTTCACCAATGGTTACATTATTATGTATAGTAGTGAACGGCTCAATGACCACATTCTTTGCAATCTTGGCACCCGGGTGCACATATGCTAACGGCTGATTCATTTAGTTTCCTTTTACTTTGGTGATTTGGGCCATAATTTCAGCTTCAGACACCAATCTTCCATTGGCATAAGCCCTTGCCTGCATTTGACAAATTCCTCGACGGATTGGGGACAATAAATCCAATTTAAAAATCAGCGTATCGCCAGGGGTTACTTGCTGTTTATATCGAACGTTATCAATTTTAAGAAGATACGTAAGATAGTTCTCAGGGTCTGGAACCGTGCTCAACACCAAGATTCCCCCTGTTTGTGCCATGGCCTCAATTTGAAGTACACCTGGCATTACTGGGGCTCCTGGAAAATGACCTACAAAAAACGGTTCGTTCATGGTCACATTCTTCACACCTATCACATGCTCTTCGGAGAGTTCCATAATTTTGTCAACCAACAAAAATGGAGGACGGTGAGGAAGCATTTCCATGATTTGAGTGATATCCTTCACAGGTTTAGCATGAAGATCAACATCTGGAACCGAATTACGTCTTTCTTGCTTGATAATTTTCTGAAGTTTCTTGGCAAACTGAGTGTTTACAAAATGTCCAGGCTTATTGGCTATGACCTTACCTTGAATTCGAGTTCCTGCCAAAGCCAAATCCCCAACAACATCCAACAACTTGTGCCTTGCTGCTTCATTTGGATAATGCAGGGTAAGGTTATCCAGAATTCCATTGGGTTTCACAGAAAGTTTCTTCTTCTTAAAAGCTTTCTCCAATTTTTTCATTGTGGCCTCCGAAATTTCTTTGTCCACATAAACAATGGCGTTGTTTAAGTCGCCTCCTTTAATAAGACCGTGTTCCAAAAGCATCTCTAGCTCATGAAGAAAGCTAAAGGTCCTTGAATCTGCTATTTCCGATTTGAAATCAGATAGTTGCTCCAAGTTTGCATTTTGAGTACCTAAAACCTTGGTCCCAAAATCTACCATTGTAGTTACTTGATATTTGTCTGAAGGAATTACAGTAATCTCGCTTCCTGTTGCTTCGTCCTTATACGAAATGACATCTTTGACCACATATACCTCGCTGTCCAGTTCTTGCTCCACAATTCCTGCTTCTTCCAATGCTTGAACAAAGAATTTGGAAGAACCATCCATAATTGGGGGTTCAGGGGCATCCAACTCTATAAGCACATTGTCAATTTCCATACCTACCAAAGCAGCTAGGACGTGCTCAGAAGTCTGAATCTTAACTCCATTTTTCTCTAAGTTGGTACCCCGCTGTGTATTTACTACATAGCTGGCATCCGCTTCTATTATGGGTTCACCTTCCAAATCCACACGTTTAAATGCAAAACCGTGGTTTTCCTTAGCAGGCACAAAGGACATGGTCACATTCTCTCCAGTATGCAAACCAACACCTTCCAAGGTTACCTTTTTCTCAATGGTACGTTGCTTTGTATTAGTCATGGTCGACTTTCGCCTTTTTTTCTATTTCGTTGATTGTATTTACCAGTTTCGGGAGATTCTTGAAATGAACATACGACTTGTTATAGTCACCGTAATTAAGTGCTGGAGAGCCTTGTAGCACCTCTCCATCTTTTACGTTTCGCCCTATTCCAGATTGGGCCTGGATCCGCACCCTATCACCAATGGTGATGTGGCCTACTATTCCAACCTGACCGCCGATGAGACAGTACTTGCCAATTTTTGTAGATCCCGCAATTCCCGTTTGGGCTGCTATCGCGGTATGTTCACCAATTTCCACGTTATGGGCAATTTGAATTTGATTGTCTAGTTTCACCCCTTTGCGAAGAATGGTAGATCCCAAAGTTGCCCTGTCAATGGTAGTTCCGGCACCAACATCAACATTTTCTTCCAAAATCACATTACCTGTTTGCGGTACCTTACTATATTCTCCCTTTTCATTTGGAGTGAAACCAAATCCATCTGCTCCAATTATTGCACCGCTATGGATCACACAATTGTTGCCAATAACAGATTCTGAATAAATCTTTGAACCTGCAAAAATTAGGACGTTGTCACCTATAGTGACATTTTCTCCTATATATACATTGGGGTATATTTTTACGTTGTCTCCAATATTGACATTATCGCCCAAGTAAGAAAAAGCTCCAAGATAAAATCCTTCCCCGTATTTAGCGGTTTCGGATACAAAAGAAGGCTGCTCCACTCCTACCTTATTGCTTTTGACCTGGTTGTAATACTCCAATAATTTAGAGAATGATTTATACGCGTCATCTACTTTTATTAAAGTAGTGGTAAGTTCTTGTTCTGGTGCAAAATCCCTATTAACAATTGTAATAGAGGCTTTTGTAGAATAGATGTATGAGGTATATTTTGGGTTGGCAAGAAAGGTTAAAGAACCTGTTTCTCCTTCCTCTATTTTTGATAATTTATGTACCGTAATTTGAGGATTGCCCTCAACCTCTCCCTCTAATATTCCTGCAATTTGGGTGGCCGTAAATTTCATTGCTGCAAAAGTAACAAAATTTGATAAACGGTTATCTGGGGTAGCAGATATAGTATTTGGTCACCTTTTTAGATAGGGCTTTCAAACTTAACTGATCAGACTCTTTTAGTAAGTGTGTCACTTTACCATTTTTCTTTAGAACATTTATAGTCTGATAACTATCGTGGTAGGCCTTGTTTGCAATTTCTCCCCTAAAAACAAAGTAATGAACGTCTTCTTCTTTTAGCTTATGAACTTCCTTCGCCCACTGCAATTTTTCTTGAAACTTCTCATCCGAAATAGGATTGTTTTTCATCTTGATGTGCAAAAGATTTCGGTTGAGAATCATTTTACTCAAAGTTGATAGTACAAAATCATCGTGACCTTGCCAATCTTTTAAAGCAGACATCACGTCAATATCGTCCAATTTTGAAAAGAACGCCAAGGCTTCATTTGAAAAACCCTTATTTGCCTTAGACTCTAAAAAGTACCTTAATATTTTACTACAATTAATTGGAACACCATCGGTCAAAAGGCTACGAGCCCTTTTCATGATGCGAACAAGTAATTGCTCCGCCACCAAGCTTGTTTTATGTAGATAAACTTGCCAGTACATAAATCTTCTGGCCATAAGAAATTTCTCAACGGCATAAATTCCTTTCTCTTCTATCAATAAATGCCCATCAACAACATTGAGCATTGAGATTAGGCGCTCTGAGTTAATATTACCTTCGGTTACTCCCGAGTAAAAACTATCACGCTTTAGATAATCAAGACGGTCCATATCCAACTGACTTGACACCAATTGATTCATAAAAGGTTTGTGATAGCTCCCTTGAAAAATTTGAATCGCTAAATCCAAGGCTCCTGAAAATTCTGAATTCAGGGCTTGCATAAATTTGAGGGATATTTCTTCATGCATGATATCCTCCGCAATAAATCCTTCCAAAGCATGTGAAAAAGGTCCATGGCCCATATCGTGCAATAAAATAGCGCAAAGAAGTCCCGACTCTTCTTCTTCGGAAATTTCAATTTCCTTGAGCCTCAAAATCTGGATGGCCTTTGTCATTAAATGCATACACCCCAGAGCATGATGGAACCGAGTATGGTGAGCCCCAGGGTAAACCAAATAGGACATTCCCATTTGGGATATTCGTCTTAAACGTTGAAAATATGGGTGGGCGATAAGGTCAAAAATAAGTTCACTAGGAGTTCCAATAAAACCGTAAATTGGATCGTTATAGACCTTAAGCTTGTTGGTTGTGACCAATGCAGTCGACTTTTAAAGCTGTAAAGATAGCACTATATGAAAAAAATCACCATTCTGTGGGTAGATGATGAAATTGACCTGCTCAAACCTCATATTCTTTTTCTGGAAAGCAAAAACTACGAAGTGGTTACCAGTCAAAGTGGGCAAGATGCACTTGAAGAAATAAAGAACACTTTTTTCGATATTGTTTTTCTGGATGAGAACATGCCCGGGATTTCTGGTCTGGATACCCTAAATGAAATAAAACAGTACGATGATTCCATTCCCGTGGTTATGATTACCAAGAGTGAAGAGGAGTATATAATGGACGAGGCTATTGGTTCTAAAATAGCTGATTACTTGATCAAGCCTGTAAACCCAAATCAGATATTGCTTTCGCTTAAAAAGAGCCTTGACAATTCTCGATTGGTATCTGAAAAAACAACAGCGAACTATCAGCAGGAATTCAGAAAAATTGCCATGGATTTATCCATGGTGAACAGCCATGAAGAATGGTCCGAGCTTTACAAAAAATTAATTTACTGGGAATTGCAATTGGAACAGATTGAGGACTCAGGGATGTTTGAAATTT
Source organism: Flagellimonas meridianipacifica (assembly GCF_003001695.1). Lineage (GTDB taxonomy): Bacteria > Bacteroidota > Bacteroidia > Flavobacteriales > Flavobacteriaceae > Flagellimonas > Flagellimonas meridianipacifica. Next base: position 1,528,322 of record NZ_PVYX01000002.1, read on the forward strand.
TGGAGTCCCAAAAAGTTGAAGCCAATTCACAGTTCAGCAAGTTTGTGGACAAGAACTATCAAGATTGGTTTACTTCGGATGATGGTCCCATTATGTCCCACACCCTTTTCCGAAATATGGTCCATCCCGAATTGGAAAACAACAAGACCCTATTAATTGTAATTGATAACCTTCGGTACGACCAATGGCTAGCCTTTGAAAAGGTATTGGGGGTACATTACAAAAAGAAAAAAGAATGTTCCTATTATAGTATTCTACCTACTGCGACCCAATACGCACGCAATGCGATATTTTCCGGACTTACTCCCTTGGACATGGAAAAGAAATATCCAGAATGGTGGAAAAATGATACTGATGAAGGGGGGAAGAATCTCTTTGAAGCTGAGTTTTTAGGGGAGCAACTGAAAAGGTTGGGGCTCAACTTCAATTGGGAATACCATAAAATAAGTACCTTGAAACAGGGTAAACAATTGGCACAAAACTTCCGTTCGCAAAAGGATAATGACCTTACGGTTTTGGTTTATAATTTTGTGGATATGTTGTCCCATGCCAAAACAGAAATGGAAGTCATCAAGGAATTGGCCTCCAACGACAAGGCCTATCGCTCGTTAACACTAAGTTGGTTCAAAAACTCGCCTCTTTTGGATATTATCCAGCAGGCACAGAGTCTGGGAATGAAGTTGATATTAACCACCGACCACGGTACCATTAATGTTAAGCAACCTTCAAAAGTGATAGGCGACCGAGAAACCAGCTTGAATCTGCGCTACAAGACCGGAAGAAGCCTTACCTTTGATGATAAAGACGTTCTGGCCACTAAGAATCCACAAGAAATACATTTACCGAATATCAATTTGAGCAGCAGCTACATCTTTGCCAAAAACGACCTCTTCTTTGCTTATCCCAATAACTACAACCATTATGTAGGGTATTACAGAAATACCTATCAACATGGCGGAGTTTCTTTGGAGGAAATGATTGTACCTTTTGTAGTTTTGGAGGCAAAATAGAATCAAAATTGAAAAGAGAGTTTACCTTAAAAGATATAGATGATGTTGCGGTCGAATTGCTGAACCACGTATCTGGAAATGTTTTATGTTTCTATGGAGAAATGGGTGCAGGAAAAACCACTTTAATAAAACATTTGGTCAAGAATTTGAATGGAATAGATTCGGCCAACAGCCCCACTTTTGGAATGGTAAATGAATACTTTTCCAAGAAAAATGAATTGTTGGGGTATCATTTTGATTTTTATCGCATCGAAGATGAAAGTGAAATTTATGATTTGGGATTTGAGGATTATTTAAGTTCAGATGCTTGGTTATTTATCGAATGGCCTGAAAAGGTATCGTCTGTTCTACCCGATAACACGGAATTCATCTACTTACAGTTTATCGACGAAAACACACGTTCAATCGAGATAAATCCGTGAACCCAAACAATCCATGTATCTTGAAGGAAATCACTTATGAGGTTGGTCAGTATCGATAAAAGGCCTATTTTTTCGGATAAAACGCAAGTTTTATCGATGAAGTGTAGGTTGGCTTGAAATATTTTCCTACATTCGTTTTGTGAATGAATTCATTTATTAACCAAAAACTCTTTTACGATGAACACTAAAAAAGTTTTTTTTGGATTCTTAGCTATTGCCTTTTTGGCTATGACAGCTGTTTCAACCAATATTGTTGACGTGGATTCCTTGGAGGAAGCGCCCAGTATCAGAAAGGACCAGCAAATAAAGTTCTAGCATCAACAGCTAAGTATGTACTTAAAGCCCTTTGTAATTTTACAAAGGGTTTTTTATACAATAATTTTAAGTCTCGTTAGTTATGGTTATATGAGTGATAAGAAAAAGGTAAGGCAAAAGTTCCTAATCGAGGGTATTGTAACGATTTTAATAGCCATAACACCTATACTTCATTATTTCTGGAAATACTTACCATCTGATGGATCTGAAATGAATTTCATCGGGATTACTTTTACCAATAATGGATTTCCAAATGTAGGTGATGCTTTTTATTATTACTTTTTAAAAATCACCCCTTTACTTCTTCTAATCATTTGGTTTACAACATGTAAGCATTGGTGGTATCATGCCATTTTGATTCCAATAGCGATGTATAGTTTTCAATTGTTTAGTGTACTTACCTATGATTCCCAAATAATTGATGAAAGCGAAATCTTGTATGTCATTGCGGTTACAATGGTAGTTACCCCAGTTGTATATTTTATTAGGGTAAAATTGGTAGATAAACATGTTCATGGCATTGATTTGGACGCTATGGATACTGAACTTCAAATTCTTAAAGAAAAAGAAGAACTCCGCAAAGAGCGCGAGAAACTGGAACAGCGCCAACAAACCCTTGCTAAAAAAATGTAAATTTGTTTTATTGCCTGTTAATGGCATAATCAACGGATTTACAATGTATGAACCAACCCTCCTCCCCGTTTAGCAAACAGCAACTTCTACCGCAAGAAGAGACCTTGGAAATCCTGAAACAAAAAGGAGAACTCTTTATCGGATTACCAAAGGAAAATCAATATCAAGAAAAGCGCATTTGTTTGACCCCAGATGCCGTCAACGCGATTACAGCTCATGGACATCGCGTATTGGTGGAATCTGGAGCTGGTGAAGGCGCTAACTTTTCGGATACCGATTATACTGATGCTGGTGCAGAAATTACTCGCGATACCAAAAAAGTATTCTCATGTCCACTCATTTTAAAAGTGGAGCCCCCTACCCTTTCGGAAATGGATATGCTCAATCCGCAGACTATTGTAATATCCGCTTTACAAATAAAGACACAGTCCAAAGCTTATTTTGAAAAGATGGCCAAAAAACGATTGACGGCCATAGCTTTCGAGTACATTCGTGATGAGGACGGAAAATATCCCGCAGTACGTTCTCTTAGCGAAATCGCTGGTATCTCTTCCATTTTGATTGCATCTGAACTTATGGCAACCACCAACAAAGGCAACGGGCTTATGTTTGGAAACATCAGCGGGGTACCTCCGGTTGAAGTGGTCATTATTGGGGCTGGAACCGTAGGTGAGTTTGCTTCTCGCTCTGCATTGGGGCTTGGAGCTAACATAAAGGTATTTGATAATTCATTGACCAAACTCCGAAATCTTCAAACCAATTTGAATCGTACGGTATATACTTCCACCATTCAACCCAAAAACTTACTCAAAGCCCTGAAGCGCTGTGATGTGGCCATTGGTGCTACTCGAGGAAAGGACAGGTCTCCTGTGGTAGTCTCGAGCACCATGGTGGAGAACATGAAAAAAGGCGCCGTGATTATTGATGTAAGTATAGATATGGGTGGATGTTTTGAGACCTCCGAAGTGACCACTCATGATAAACCCACTATCGAAAAATACGATGTCATCCACTACGGAGTACCCAATATTCCGTCACGATATCCAAGAACATCCTCCATTTCTATAAGCAATATTTTTACTCCCTATCTGCTTAAAATAGGTGAAGATGGTGGCCTAGAACACTCATTGCGTTTTGACAAAGGTTTACGCAATGGGCTATATATGTACCATGGAATATTGACCAATAAATCCGTTGGTGATTGGTTTGGACTTTCCTATAATGACATTAATTTTCTCATTTTTTAAGGATATATGGGATTTTTACGACGCTTGGGCTGGTATTTAGTAGGCCTATCCATTGGAATCATTTTTTTGGTTTTCTTTTTCAAGAAAAAATCAGATGAGACAGATACCGAGTTCTGTTACTTTCCTAATTGTAGGGTATTGAAAGATATGCGTTCCAAACCTTTGGTTTTTGGAGATAATTTGGAGGCCAGGTTTAGAGATACGGTTTTGATTCGGTCCTTTTTACAAGACGGGGATATCGATTTTGGGAGAAGTGATACGGAATCCAAACCATGCAAAACATATGTTGTGAAAATGAAACAAGCTCAAGATGAAATCCAGTTGATTTTCAAAAATTGCTCCGGTGAAGTAATTGTGGAATCCAAGTTTAAAGAAAACTAATCCTCCAACTTCCTTCGTTTTTTTTCTTTTTGCAACAAAGTGAGCTCTCGACTAGTTTGCCCTGCTACGGAAGTGTTCTCCTCTGCCCTTCGTATTAAATAGGGCATTACATCCCGAACGGGACCATAGGGAACATATTTGGCGGCATTATATCCTGAAGCAGAGAGATTGTAGGTAATATGGTCGCTCATACCATAAAGCTGACCAAACCATATAGAGTCATGGTTATTGTCAAGCTGTTTCTCTTCCATAAACTCCACCAACTTAATGGAACTCAATTCATTATGAGTACCCGCAAAAATACTCATCCTGTCAAGGTTTTCCATCATGTAGCCAATAGCAGCGTCAAAGTTCTCATCGGTCGCCTGCTTGGATTTACATATTGGGGTTGGATACCCTAGCTCTTTTGCCCGCTCGTTCTCCTTCTCCATGTAAGCACCGCGCACCACTTTTAAACCCACCTTGAATTTTTCCAATGAAGCAGTTTCATTCAGCTCTTTAATGAAATCCAGTCGATCCCACCGATACATTTGTGCCGTATTATAAACAACAACCTTTTCTTTATTGTATTTACGCATCATATCGAGAGCTAAATCATCCGCAGCTTGCTGCATCCAACTCTCTTCGGCGTCAATCAAAAGGGCCACATCCAAATCAAATGCCTTTTTGCAAACTTTATCGTAACGTTCCTTTATCCTGTCCCACTCATTTTGTTCATCCGAATTAAGCGGTCTTCCAGCACTTACTTTTTCATACAATTCGAAACGCCCGAATCCCGTGGGTTTAAAGACTGCAAAGGGAATAGCATCTTTTTCTTTTACAAAATCCAGAACGTCCAAGGTTTTTTGAAGGGCAAAATCGAATTGGTCTTCCACTTCTTTACCTTCAACCGAATAGTCCAAAATGGAACATACCCCTTTTTCATACATCTTGTCAATGATAGAAAGGCAATCTTCTTCGGTAGTTCCGCCACAAAAATGGTCAAACACCGTGGCGCGAATTAATCCTTCAACCGGAAGATGTGCTTTTATGGCAAAATTGGTCACGGCAGTTCCGATTCTCACCAACGGTTCATTGGCAATTAATTTGAACAAAAAGTAAGCCCTTTCCAGCTCTGAGTCAGTTTTCAACTCAAACGCTATTGCCGTATCCTCAAAATTCAAGTGCATTTTTGATAATCCTTTAATGAATCAAATATAAGTAGGGTTTCGATAAGATTATCGATAAAATAATCTTTATTTAGTGGATTATTTGCATTATGAATTCAATAGCATCTGGTTCATACGAAGTGTATCTGGAGGAATTGGCGGAGGCGGCAATAAACCAGCATATCAAGGTAAAAGACTATTCCAAGGTTTTTGTTTTGGTAGATGAAAACACCAAGCAGCACTGTTTACCCAAACTCCAAAAAATAGTGGGGCCCGTTGTTGATGAAATTCTTGAAATTCCATCCGGTGAAGAAAACAAAACCATACAGACCTGTACAACTGTCTGGCGCAATCTTTCAGATTATGGAGGTGACAGGCAAAGTCTGCTCATCAACTTGGGTGGCGGGGTACTTACCGATTTAGGCGGATTTGTAGCTTCTACATTTAAACGGGGTATCGATTTTATAAATATTCCCACTACCCTATTATCTATGGTTGATGCGTCAATTGGTGGAAAAACAGGAGTTGATTTCGGTTCCTTGAAAAATCAGATTGGGGTTATCAACCAACCTCAAATGGTACTTATTTTTCCAGATATGCTGAAAACCTTGGATGCTAGGCAAATCACCAGCGGTTTTGCCGAAATGCTGAAGCATGGATTGATTAAGAGCAGCGAGTATTGGGATTCCTTAAAAACCGTTGACGATTATACACATGCTGATTATATCAGAAAGTCCATTGCCATTAAAAACGATGTGGTCATGGAGGATCCAACGGAAAAAGGGATTCGAAAAATATTAAATTTCGGGCATACCTTGGGGCATGCCATAGAGTCTTATTTTTTAAAGAACCCTGAAAAGTCTGCTTTACTGCATGGGGAAGCGATTGCTATTGGAATGATTTTGGAAGGATACCTTTCCCATGAACTCAAAGGCCTGTCCATGCTTTCTTTAGAAGATATCAAAACCACCTTTCTCCAACATTTTGAGAAAGTGGATTTCTCAGAAGAAGATGTCAAGATTATTGTCGACCTATTAAAGCATGATAAAAAGAACACACACGGTAATATCAATTTTGTATTGTTACAAGACATAGGCGCTGCTATTTTGGATGTAAAAGTACCTACTCCTCTTTTTGAAAAAGCGTTTGCATACTACAATCAATAATTGGTTCATATACTAATTTTGGATATTGACAACTCTTCATTCACATAAGATTCTAAATTTTATAGCTTAGGTAGAGAAATCAAAACTACCTGCCATGAAACGAATTTTAATAGACTACAAAAAGTTAAGCCATGATGTGGCTGCCCGTCTTATTGACTCATATCCTTATGGCTATGGCGATGAAGATATCATTGTGTTGAAAAAACCGAACGGAGAAATTGTTGAGGCGGTGGAGGTGCGTACAGAAGAGGCCATCTACCTAGTGAAGATTAGTAAAAGTCTTTCCAACTTCATTTCAAATTTTGAGGAAAACATTGAAAAGGAATTGGATAAGAAAGTTGACAAGGAAATAGCCCTAGCTCAAGATGAGTCGCATCCGGACCATTCCGAATTTGAAGCCGACCCAGATTCCAACCCAGAAAAAGACGGCTTATTATAAAAGGACTACTTTATCTACAAATAACGCTCTCGGATTACGTTGAAATGATGGATTTGATGTCCACAGATAACATGTCCCAGTGCCCGCACACTCATTGGAGAACCACTCGCTATTCCCATCCTTATCAATATATCTTCATTAAATGATTTGAAGAGTTGTATGGAAGAATTACGAACCGTCAAAAACTCTTCAATAATTTCTTTTCTAGAACGAATCCCTGCCTTGGACTCAGGCACATAATCATCCTGTTCAAATCCAGGCAAAGGAGTCTTGTCATTTCTTGCAAACCGAAAAGCCCTGTGCTGAAATACTCTTTCGGCATCAATCAAATGCATGAGCAATTCAGAAACTGTCCACTTTCCTTCATCATAGGCATAATTCATCCTATCATCCGGAATGCTTGAAACAAAATCTTGAAACTCGTTTAGACCTTTTTCCAATGTTTGGAGAAAAGGTGCATCACCGGACAAAGCAATATAGTTCCCATAGTAGGGATGGTATTCACTATCGGAAAGGGACATCTTGGTAAAACTATAGCTCGTTAAAAATAGTATGCATCAAACGTTTTTTATCGTTGATGCTTTCCTCCAAAGAGATCATAGTTTCCGTTCTGCTAATACCGTCTATGTCGTCTATTTTGAAGATGATGTTTTTCGCATGGGTCGTGTCCCTTGCGCGGATTTTACAGAATATATTGAACTTACCCGTAGTAATATGGGCAACGGTTACATATGGAATTTGATTTAAACGCTCAAGGACAAATTTTGTTTGATGGGTTTTCTCAAGGAAAATACCAACATAGGCTATAAAGGAGTATCCCAACTTTACATAGTCCAAAGTCAAGGAAGAACCTTTGATAATACCCGATTCCTCCATCTTCTTGACTCTAACGTGCACAGTACCAGCAGAAATCAATAGTTTTTTAGCAATATCCGTAAATGGAGTACGGGTATTGTCAATTAACATATCTAAAATTTGGTGGTCTATTTCGTCTAATTTTACTTTTGTCATAGTTAATAGTATTTTCAACAAAAGTAGTTAATTAAGAAAATAAACGTAAAAAAAAACCCGTTTTTTTAAAAAAAATGTAACAGCTTACAAATAGAGTCAATAATTCTGTTAAAGATGAATTAGCAATTCCAATATCTCTTTTTGGCTGGAAAGTGAATCAAAGTCTTCAGAAACTGTCAAATCCAACTCCAAATGCCCGTAAAAATCTTCAAGAGTTCCCACCTCATCCACTTTTGGCTTAAATTCAATACTGTTGGCATTGAGAATTTCCTCATATCGAATACCCACTGAATTCCCGGTTTCTATATTGGGATTAACAACCGAAGCATTCTTTATTAATACATCGAAGAAAAACTTATGGTTCTCAGGAATGGATGCATATTCGGAAACCTCAAAATTGTCCAACTTATTTTCAGAAATAATTTCCAACGCTTCTATCAAAGCGAAGAATATGAAGCGTCTTGTTTCTTCGCGTTCATAGTCATTTGGATAATGTCCAGCTTCAAAAAGCACTGTAGGAACTTTTTTCATTTGAAAGGAATCCCCGATACAATTGGCATTGAAAGCATCATCATATCTTCCCACTTGTCCAGGTATTTCTTGCTGCAATCTATGATTCATGCCAACAATCAATTTCATGGCCTCTACCCTACTATCTGTAATACTTCTTTGGCTATCGCTCGCCGGTGATAAAAAGGAAACCGTTGCAACTTGGTCTGTACCTCCAACGTTGAACAGTGTCCGCTGATCATGCAGATTAAAACAAAAATTAGGCTGAAAGGATTCGAAAACGGACCACAAAATATTGGTTTCGGCTTGTGAACGATTTTGTGCATCCCTATTTAAATCAACCTCGTTTGCATTTACCCTCGTGTATGCTTTTGCGCCATCTGGATTAAGCATGGGCAGAATTACCAATTTGCAATTTTTTAGGATTTCATTGGAAATGTCACTGTTAGAACTTAAGAAATTAACCAAGTCCAAAACAGCCTTGGTTGTTGTTGATTCATTACCATGCATCTGCGACCACATGAGCACTTTTTTTTCACCTGTACCTAAGGTAATGGAATAAATAAGCTGGCCATTTTCGGATTTGCCAATGGTATCAACGTATTGTTCTGGCAAGCCAGGTAACCATGTTTTTGTCAAGTGGTTCAAGGTAACATAACGTCCTTCCACACTTTCTTCTTTGTATAAATGATGCATGTATTAATGAATACCAGTTCCTTTAAGAGATTACAAATCTATATTCATTTTTGTTTACAAAAGTTAATTCAATGATTACTTCATGTTACAAATGTGAATAATTTTTAGTATTAAAATCCAACTTACGATACTTTTGTAAATAGAATCTTTAAAATAATCTATAAAATCTTATAAATCAAATTTATAAATATTTTTATATGAACTTTTACTTCAAATTCTGGTATACATTTCACGAAAACAAATTGCTTCCTTTGTTATAATTGATTTACTTTTGATACAAAGAAGTTACAAGAGTGAACAATGGATTTGTAAATAGGATAAAAATCATTTTGGAACATTATGATTTAGGTGTTTCAGCGTTTGCGGATAAGATTGGAATTCAAAGGTCCAGTATGTCCCATATCCTAAACGGGCGAAATAAACCTAGCCTTGACTTTGTGATGAAATTGGTTAAGACTTTCCCCGAAGTCAATTTGTATTGGTTGCTGAATGGAAAAGGCAGTTTTCCAGAAGATGACGACTCAACCTCTGCCCTTCCTTCCGTAACTGAAGCAGAAGGAATTTCAAACAAAAATGCATCCAAGAAGATTGAAGAACTCTCGAATACAAACTCAAACAAGGAGATTTCAAAAATTGTTCTGTTCTACAACGACGGAACCTTCGAAACTTTCAATCAAAAAAAGCAATAGCTTTTTAATCTTTATAATTGACTTTACCTTTACTTTGCGGACATGATTAGATTATATCTTTCCGTATTCGTTTTGGTTTTTATTTTTTCTTGCAGTGCTCCTCCCCAGCGAAAATGTTTGGATTTTAAGGAAGGTAAATTTTCGTTCACCACCCAAATTGATGGGGAAGAAAAAAAGACAGTTTTCGAGAGAACCGAGAAAATTGAAATAGACTATTTTGAAGGAAAACAGGATACTTCCTCCATACGTTGGATCAATGATTGTGAATATGTATTGAAAAATCTAAATCCCAAGAGTAAAGCCGAAGAAAAATCTATCCATATAAAAATATTGACTACAACGGATTCTTCTTATACATTTGAATATAACGCTATTGGCGATACCAGAAAATTTAAAGGTACCGCGTTTAAAATACACTGACCATGTTCGAAATCTTTACAAGCCCAGATGCCTGGATGGCATTGTTGACACTTACCTTTCTTGAAATCATTTTAGGTATTGACAACATTATTTTCATTTCAATTGCAGCCGGAAAGCTTGAGCAAAAAGACAGAAAAAAAGCTACCAACCTTGGACTGGTATTGGCCATGGGTATGCGAATTGTTCTTCTTTTCGGAATAACGTGGCTCACAAAACTAAAAAAGCCTTTTTTGGTTTTGGATGAGGCCTGGATAAAAGGTGGAATCAGTTGGCAAGCACTTATTCTTTTTTTGGGAGGACTGTTCCTGTTGTATAAAAGCACCAAAGAAATTCATGAAAAGGTAGAAGATAAAGGTCATGATGAGAGGGAGGTCACAAAGGCACGTTCCTCCTCCCTTACCAATGCCATAATCCAAATAACGGTCATCAATATTGTTTTCTCTTTCGATTCGATTCTTACCGCAATTGGTATGACCAACGGGATATCGCCGAACCCAACGGATGCTCTTGTACTCATGGTGACCGCGGTGGTCATCTCGGTCTTGATAATGATGTTATTCGCCAATCCGGTAGGAGAATTTGTAAATAGGCATCCTTCCATTCAAATCCTAGGATTGTCATTTTTGATTCTTATCGGTTTTATGCTGATTACCGAAGCGGCCCACCTATCCCATTTAATCGTCTTTGACAATGAAATCGGTGCAATACCCAAAGGATATCTCTACTTTGCCATTGCTTTTTCACTCATGGTAGAGTTTTTCGATTTACGTATGAAGAAGAACAAATCAAAACCGGAAGAGGTATTGGAAAAATAAGTTAGTTTGGACGGTTATACACCAAGTCTGGATATTGCTCTTGATGTTCTTTATGTAATTTCTGCTGTTGTTTTACGGTCAACGTGCTTCCATCATGGCTCCAGCCTGGAGGTCCAAACACATACATGAATTTGTGATACCAGTTTTTTGATTTTTTGACATCATTCCAAATGTCCTTGAACTCATGGGTAAGTATTACAACTGGATTATAGGAATTTGGCGAGTGAATTACACCATACTTCACATCTATATCATCATCCAATTCTTTCCATGTACCAAACGCCTTATCAAATATGTTGAGGAAACCCCCATGGTTTTTATCCAGATATTCCACGTTTTGTGCGTGATGAACTTGGTGCATGGTGTGCGTATTAAAGATTTTTTCAAGAAAACCCAGCTTTGGAATGTACACAGAGTGCAATTGAAACTGCCATAGCGCTTCAATACCCAAACAAACCACAACCATTTCGGGCGGGAATCCGATAGCGGGCATCCACATATAGAACAGAGGTTTATACAAAATGGTAAACCATCCATTTCGCACGGCGGTACCTAGATTAAAATTATCGGAAGAATGATGAACAATATGGGCCGCCCAAAGGATACGTATTTCGTGATTTGCCCTATGAAACCAATAATACGTAAAATCATCAGCCAACTGGCAAATAATCCAAATATACCAAGCATACCCAAAAGACTCATAGCCCAACAAGTTTTGCCTTGTTCCATCAACAATGGGATTCCAAAATTCATAGACGGTTTCAAAGAGCACTATCGCAAAAATGACTTTGAACAAAGGTCCAAGAAGGGCCGAGCCCACTCCCATAAAACCACTAGCCGCCAAATCTTTCCAATTGTAAAGATGGTCATCTCCATGGGTTTTGCTATACGTAAGTTCAAATAAAATAAAGGCAATAAAAACGGGTACGCCGTAAACCAGCGGGTTAGTAAAATCCATATAATGTAATTCAGCTAATGGTTTGGTGTGTCGGCGACTAAAATAGGTAGAATATGTGATTAAAACAAAGTGGGTTGGTCCGAATCGTCATCATTTGTCTTTACATCGGTATCATTGATTTCTATGGCCTCTTCGTCTACTACCTCAATCTCCTGAGCGCTAACCTCTTCAGGCTCCTCAAAAGGTAGGGACTCCAAAGCATTGATGTTCTTTACCTTATCAGATGTCAATTGATTTCCTATGGCCTTTATACCTTTGATGGCGATGAAATCTTCCAAATCCACTTTTTGATTTGGTTTGGCATCTTTGCCCCTTGGCTTTACAAACTCAATTTCTATTACCGGGCGCCAGTCTGTTGAAACCAATTCCATAAAGGATTTAGGATGGTCAGAAATCACAATTTCTTCCTTATTTGGATTTTCCACCACAAAACGTTTGACATAATAGCGTTCCTTCTCCCCTTCATAATGAACAACTGACAACGGTTTATTGGGTTTCCATTTTTCGAGGACAATCATATTGTCATCAAACCGCGTCAAAAGGTCCGGGGCAATGGTTTTCACCCTTCCCTTTTGGTCAATAACCAATAACAAATCCTCCCCTTTGAACTCTCCCAGTAGCTCTCCACGACCGTCAACATTTAGGCGATTTACAACATCATCAAACCAAATTTTCCTAGGTTTTAGTGTAGAAACTCCTTTCTCTTTGAGTTCAATGCGCTTCACAGGATATTTAGTGACCAAATTCCCTTTCGAAGCCCTTCCTTTAATGAGGACATCGGCAAAATCCAAATCCCATTTAAGCTTTTTGATGCTTCCAGATTGCCGCAGCATCACCGTAACAATTTCTGCCTCACCATTTAGGTTTGCTGTGAAGTAAAGAACATCGGCACTGACCTTGGTTCCGGCAAGTTGATAGATTTTATCCCGCGTGACTCCAGTGACGTTGAATCGTTTTATGTAGCTAGACCCTCCTTTTCCTTCCTTATAAATCATATTATAAGTAGTCCGGCTATCCTTCTTTTTAAAAACCCCTACATGAACGATATTCTTGCCCACAAATGTCTTGGCATCCACTTTGGTGACCATCATTTCCCCTTTTTTGGTGAAGACAATGATGTCGTCTATATCGCTACAGTCTGTAACGTATTCATCTTTCCGCAAGGAAGTACCAATAAAACCTTCTTCGCGGTTCACATAGAGTTTGGTATTCCGGATTACTACCTTGGTAGCCTCAATATCATCAAATATTTTAATCTCGGATTTACGCTCTTTGCCCTTGCCATACTTCTTCTTCAGGTCTTTGAAATAATCAATGGCATATTCGACAAGATGTTCTAGATGATGTTTGGTTTCAGCAATTCTGTCATTGAGACTTTCAATCAATTGCTCGGCCTTCTCCAAATCAAATTTTGAAATACGTTTAATACGAATTTCGGTAAGACGAACGATATCTGCCTCGGTTACTTCTCGTTTTAAGTGCTTGGTATGAGGCTTTAAACCTTTATCAATGGCAGCAATCACTCCTTCCCAGGTCTCTTCTTCTTCTATATCTCGATAAATCCTATTCTCGATAAAAATACGCTCAAGCGATGCAAAATGCCATTGTTCCTCTAGCTCACCTAACTGTATTTCAAGCTCTGCTTTAAGCAATTCCACGGTATAATCCGTGGAGCGTTCAAGCATCTCTTTTACCCCTATGAACAACGGTTTGTTATCCTCAATGATGCATCCCAAAGGAGAGATTGAAGATTCACACGAAGTAAAAGCATACAGGGCATCAATGGTTTTATCAGGAGAAATCCCATTGGGGAGATGAATCAATATTTCGACCTCCGCAGCGGTATTGTCCTCAATCTTTTTGATTTTTATCTTTCCCTTATCATTTGCTTTGAGAATGGAATCTATCAAAGAAGAGGTATTGGTTCCAAAAGGGATTTCTTTAATGACCAAAGTATTTTTATCCAAGGTGGAAATCTTGGCCCGAACCCGTATTTTACCTCCTCTAACTCCGTCGTTATAGTTGGTGACATCAATGATTCCCGAAGTGGGAAAGTCAGGGAATAATTTGAATCGCTGTCCTTTTAGATGCTTAATGGATGCATCAATCAATTCGTTAAAGTTATGTGGCAATACTTTGGTCGATAGGCCAACGGCGATTCCTTCCGCACCTTGAGCCAACAACAATGGAAACTTTACCGGAAGATTTACAGGCTCTTTCTTTCTACCATCATAAGAAAGTTGCCATTCAGTGATTTTCGGGCTGTAAACAACATCCAATGCAAACTTTGACAGTCGTGCTTCAATATATCTGGAAGCTGCTGCCCCATCGCCTGTCAATATATTTCCCCAATTCCCCTGAGTGTCAATTAATAGGTCTTTCTGACCCAATTGAACCATCGCATCGGCGATACTGGCATCCCCATGTGGATGATATTGCATGGTGTGCCCAACTACATTCGCTACTTTATTGTAGCGCCCATCATCCAACTCCTTTAAGGAATGCATTATTCGGCGCTGTACAGGTTTAAACCCATCCTCAATAGCAGGTACGGCTCTTTCTAAAATTACATAAGAGGCATAATCAAGGAACCAATCCTTGTACATACCTGTAACTTTGGTAAGCGCTTCTTGGGAGTTATCTTGGTTTTCAAAACCTTCTTCGTTCAATGCGTCATTCTCTTCCATTAAGAAGGATAAATTATCTGGTTTAGAGTTAGTTTTCCTCTATTAAATCAAGTTCAACTTTAAGGTTATTTATAATGAAATCCTGTCGGTCCGGGGTATTCTTCCCCATATAGAATTTTAAAAGCGTATCAATGCTCAAAGCTTTATCCAACATTACAGGCTCCAGTCGGATATCATCTCCAATAAAATGCTTGAATTCATCTGGTGAAATCTCCCCTAATCCCTTAAATCTGGTAATTTCAGGTTTTCCAGATAGTTTTTCAATTGCATTACGCTTTTCTTCCTCACTGTAGCAGTAAATGGTTTCTTTCTTATTCCTCACTCGGAAAAGTGGCGTTTGAAGAATATATAGATGATTCTCCTTTATCAACTCCGGGAAAAACTGAAGGAAAAAAGTAATAAGAAGTAGGCGTATGTGCATTCCGTCTACATCAGCATCCGTGGCTATTACAATGTTGTTATAACGTAAATCCTCTAAAGATTCTTCAATATTAAGTGCAGCCTGCAATAAATTGAATTCCTCATTCTCATACACAATCTTCTTGGACATCCCGTAGGAGTTCAAGGGCTTACCCCTAAGACTAAAAACAGCCTGTGTATTTACATCACGAGATTTCGTTATCGAACCTGAAGCGGAATCTCCCTCTGTTATAAAAAGAGTGGTCTCCAATCTACGGTCCTTTTTCATATCCTGAAGATGAATACGACAATCCCTTAATTTCTTATTATGAAGATTAGCTTTCTTGGCACGTTCCCTAGCCAGTTTACGTATTCCTGATAGTTCCTTACGCTCTTTCTCGGCCTGGATTATTTTTCGTTGTATGGCTTCCCTTGTATCCGGGTTTTTATGCAAGTAGTTGTCCAAATACTTCCCAACAAAATCATTGATATACGTCCTAACGGTTGGTAGGTCACCCCCCATATCTGTGGAACCTAATTTTGTTTTGGTCTGGCTCTCAAAAACTGGCTCCATTACCTTTATGGAAATAGCCGAAATAATGGATTTCCTGATATCTGAAGCTTCATAATTTTTCCCGTAATGCTCACGTATGGTTTTCACCACAGCTTCCCGAAATGCCGCTTGATGCGTTCCTCCTTGCGTGGTGTGCTGCCCATTTACAAAGGAATGATACTCCTCACTATATTGGGTTTTGCTATGGGTCATGGCTATCTCAATATCATTTCCCTTCAAATGAATGATGGGATACAACATATCATCCACATTGTTGGTATCCTCCAAAAGGTCTTTAAGGCCATTTTCGGAATGGAATTTCTCACCATTGAAAACTATGGTAAGGCCAGGGTTGAGATAGACATAGTTTTTGAGCATGCGTTCCACATACTCGCTTCGATATTTGTATTTTTTAAAGATGGTCTCATCGGGAACAAAACTTACTTTGGTACCCCGTCTTCTCGAGGTTTCTTCCAAAAGCTCTTCATTGACCAAGTTTCCTGTTTGGAATTCGGCAGATTTAGACTTGCCATCCCTATTGGATTCAACTTTAAAATAGGTAGATAAAGCATTTACTGCCTTGGTTCCTACTCCATTGAGCCCGACAGATTTCTTAAAAGCGCGGGTATCGTATTTTCCTCCTGTATTCATCTTGGATACCACATCCACTACTTTTCCTAAAGGAATCCCTCTACCGTAATCCCGAACATGGACCGTATTCTCCTTGATATTGATTTCGATGGTTTTTCCAGCTCCCATTACAAACTCATCAATACAGTTATCGATGACCTCTTTCAATAGGATATAGATACCATCATCGGCGGATGAGCCATCACCCAGCTTACCAATGTACATACCTGGGCGCATGCGAATATGCTCCTTCCAATCCAGTGAACGGATATTATCCTCTGTATATTGAGTTTCTGCCATGAATAGGATTAATCCTAGCTAATTTAAAATTTAGCCACAAAAATCAAAGGATGACGGTAAGAAAGTAATCAACAAGCTTTGTTGATAGAGCCAGCAAATCGGGGCTTATACATTGAATCTGAAATGCATCACATCACCATCCTTAACGATGTATTCCTTCCCTTCAATACGCATTTTGCCCGCTTCTTTGACTTTGGCTTCGCTCTCAAATTTCAGGTAATCGTCAAAAGAAATCACTTCCGCTCGGATAAACCCTTTTTCAAAATCAGTATGGATTACACCGGCAGCTTGTGGAGCAGTTGCACCAACTGGAATGGTCCATGCCCTGACCTCTTTGGGTCCAGCCGTAAAATAGGTTTCCAAATCCAAGAGTCTATAGGCGCCTCGTATCAATTTGGCAGAACCAGGTTCGCTTAATCCCAAGTCTTCCAAAAAAAGTTGACGCTCTTCATACGTTTCCAATTCGGTGATATCCGCTTCTGTACCTACTGCTAAGAAAATAACCTCGGCATTTTCATCGGCAACGGCGGCCTTCACTTTTTCAACATAATCATTGCCAGTAGCTGCCGCTTCCTCGTCCACATTACAGACATACATCACTGGCTTATTCGTAATTAATTGCAAGGGCTTTACAAACTCTGTCTTATCATCTTCAGAAATTGAAATGGCTCTAACTGAAGTGCCAGCTTCTAATCCTTCTTTTAGAGAGGTAAGAACGGCTGCCTCTTTCTGAGCATCTTTATTACCGGTTTTTGCAGCACGCTTTACCTTGTCCAATTTCTTCTCCACGCTCTCCAAATCTTTCAATTGGAGTTCCATGTCAATCGTTTCCTTATCTCGAATTGGATTTACGGAACCATCTACGTGCACAATATTATCGTTGTCAAAGCAGCGTAATACATGAAGAATGGCATCCGTTTCACGAATGTTGCCCAAAAACTGATTTCCTAAACCTTCTCCTTTACTGGCTCCTTTTACCAATCCGGCAATATCAACAATTTCGACCGTGGCGGGAATTACCTTTTCCGGTTGCACCAGCGATTCTAGTTTTTCCAAACGAGTATCCGGCACATTGACCACACCGATGTTGGGTTCAATGGTACAGAAAGGGAAGTTTGCGCTTTGCGCTTTTGCATTGGACAAACAATTGAACAAAGTGGATTTTCCCACATTGGGCAGTCCTACAATACCTGCTTTCATTAAAGTATTTCTTTTTAGGGGTGCAAATATAGAATTTAGGATTCAGATAGCTTAAAAAAGAAAGCCCGAACCATGGTTCGGGCTTTAAATCTTAGAAATTCTTTCTCACTCTGGGTGCATAAACGATTGTTTGCCCAACAATTCTTCTTCCGTCTCCACCCTGTCTTCATCAGGCACACAACAGTCTACAGGACAAACAGCAGCGCACTGTGGCTCTTCATGGAATCCCATACACTCCGTACATTTATCTGGTGATATATAGTAGATTTCATCACTGATAGGTTCCTGAACCTCGTCAGCATTCACCGCTTTGCCATCAGGTAGAACAACACTTCCTGTCAATGAAGTTCCATCGCTGTATCGCCACTCTTGGGCTCCTTCGTATATCGCTGTATTCGGGCACTCTGGCTCACAAGCACCGCAGTTTATGCATTCGTCTGTTATTATAATTGCCATAATTTCCTTCTTCTTTTAGCTGAATCTTATAAGGCTGCGTATTTTTGGACAAAAATAAATCCTAGTAAACTAGTATACAAATATAATAATGGAACAATCGTCCACTTTGCAAGCTTTTGTTAAACTTGGAAGCTTTTTGTTTAACTACCTAGTAGAAAAAAACAATCCAAATACAGGCCCGTTTCAAGATTTTAAAGGAGTTCTTTTGAAAGCAGAGGCCCAAAATAGCTGGTTTACTCCGGAAAATTTAGAGTTTTCAATACAGCAATGGGCCAATATGCTAACGGAAAATAACTTAAACAAATGGTTGGAAGTATATGATAGTACCAGCAAGAAAAAACCGAAAACGGTGGCCATCATCATGGCTGGCAATATCCCTTTAGTGGGTTTTCATGATTTTTTATGCGTATTGCTTTCTGGAAATAAAGTTTTAGTCAAACTTTCATCAAATGATAGGCTTTTGCTCCCGTTTTTAACCGAAATACTAGTCGCAAATGCTCCATATCTTAAAGGTTACATCCAATTTACTGAAGAAAAATTGGAAGGCTTCGATGCCGTAATAGCAACTGGCAGCAACAATACCAGTAGATATTTTGAATACTATTTTGGTAAATATCCCAATATTATTCGAAAGAATAGAAATTCTGTGGCTGTACTATCCGGTAATGAAAATCAGGATGAATTGAAAGCGTTGGGAAATGATGTGTTCCGCTATTATGGCTTAGGATGCCGCAATGTTTCCAAGCTTTATGTACCAAAGGGATACGATTTTGATAAATTCTACACGGCCATTTTCGGATTTCAAGATATCATCAATCAAAACAAATATGCCAACAACTATGATTATAATAAGGCAGTTTACTTAATGAGCAATATCAAAATCATGGATAATGGTTTTCTAGTGTTGAAGGAAGATGAAGGATTTTCCTCCCCTATCGCTTGTTTGTTTTATGAGTTTTATGAAGATAAATCAATACTGAAAAAAGACCTTAAAAACAAGAGTGAGCAAATTCAGTGCATTGTTTCAAAAGGATGGTTTGATGATGAAATTCCATTTGGACAGACACAGAGCCCAGACTTAAACGATTACGCAGATGGGGTAGACACCTTAGATTTCCTGCTAAACCTCTAAGGATTTCAACACTTCCTAATTCGGGTTTTGCCTTCCAAGTTTTTTTAAGACCTTTGGCCTTCATTCAAATGAACACCAAATTTTTTCAAGAAAATGAAAAAACACAATTTTAGTGCGGGACCGTGCATTCTACCACAAGAAGTAATGAAAAAAGCTTCGGAAGCTGTTGTAGAACTGGATGGTATTGGTCTTTCCTTAATAGAGATTTCCCATCGTAGTAAAGAGTTTGTGGCCATTATGGAAAAGGCACGCTCCCTTGCTTTAGAGCTTTTGGGTTTGGAAAACAAGGGATACCATGCACTTTTCCTACAAGGAGGAGCTAGCACACAGTTTTTGATGGCCGCTTACAATCTTTTGGAAAACAGGGCGGGATACATAAACACAGGTACTTGGAGTCTTAAAGCCATTAAAGAAGCTAGGCTCCTAGGGGAAATTGTTGAAGTAGCTTCATCACAAGACCAAAATTTCAATTACATCCCTAAGGGATATCAGGTTCCCAGTGATTTGGATTACCTACATCTAACTTCAAATAATACCATTTTTGGGACACAGATAAAGGAATTTCCAACTACCAATGTCCCTTTGGTATGTGATATGAGTTCCGATATTTTTTCAAGGCAGCTAGACTTTTCAAAATTTGACCTTATATATGCGGGAGCTCAAAAGAATATGGGGCCTGCAGGAACAACTTTGGTAGTGGTAAAGGATGAGGTTCTTTATAGGGTCTCCCGAAAAATCCCTTCCATGCTGAGCTATAAGGTTCATGCTGACAAGGACAGTATGTTCAACACTCCGCCAGTATTTGCTGTTTATGTATCCATGCTTACTTTACAATGGTTAAAAGATTTAGGAGGAATTGCGGCAATTGAAGAAATCAATGAGAAGAAAGCCAATCTCATTTATTCCGAAATTGAATTGAATCCTGTTTTTTCAGGCTTTGCTGCAAAAGAGGACCGCTCAATCATGAATGCCACCTTCAATATCACAGATGAGACGTTGAAGGAACTTTTTGATGAAAAGTGCAAAGAAGCAGGGATAAATGGAATCAATGGGCATCGTTCGGTAGGCGGCTATCGTGCATCAATGTACAATGCCATGTCATTGGAAAGTGTTGGCGTGCTGGTCGATATAATGAGTGAATTGGAGAAAAAAGGATAATATATGCACAAGGTTTTGGCCAATGATGGCATCTCGCAATCAGGTATTGATGCATTGGAAAAAGAAGGTATAGAGGTAATTGTTACCAAAGTGGCCCCAGAGCAGCTTGAAAATTATATCAACCAAAATGGGATTAGCGTTCTTTTGGTGCGAAGCGCAACGAAAGTTACCAAATCATTGATAGATGCTTGTCCTGGCTTAAAATTGATTGGTCGTGGTGGAGTTGGTATGGACAATATTGATGTGGAATATGCCAAATCCAAAGGAATCCATGTAATCAACACTCCCGCATCCTCATCACAATCCGTGGCAGAGTTGGTTTTTGGACATTTGCTCAATGGTGTACGTTTTTTGCATAATGCCAATCGCGATATGCCTTTAGAGGGAGACAGTAACTTCAAACAACTCAAAAAGAGTTACTCAGAAGGACATGAGCTCAAAGGCAAAACCCTGGGCATTATTGGTTTTGGAAGAATTGGGAGGGCAACGGCCCAAATGGGCCTTGGAATGGGAATGAAAGTGCTTTTTAATGACCATCATCACGAAGAAGCAGATCTAACCATGGATTTCTTCGATGGTCAATCCGTAACTATTAAACTGACTGTATCTAAATTGGATGAACTTTTAAAGCAATCTGATTTCATTAGCATTCATGTTCCCTCTCAAAAAAATGGCTATGTTTTGGGAAAAAATGAGTTCGAAATGATGAAAGCCGGGGCAGGAATCGTCAATGCTTCAAGAGGAGGAATTATAGACGAAGTAGCCTTGGTTGAAGCTTTGAATTCGGAAAAACTGGCATTTGCAGGACTTGATGTTTTTGAATCCGAACCCAATCCCGAAATCAAGATTTTAATGCATCCCAAAATCTCATTATCTCCTCACATAGGTGCCTCCACAAACGAAGCACAAGATAGAATTGGTTTGGAATTGGCCACTCAAATAACTTCTCTCTTAAATTAGTGTTGTTTTTGTGATATCAGCTTAAGGGAAAACCTACTTTTTTGTACATTACCAATTCATACTAAACACTTTTAGAAATGTCAGGATTATTAGATTTACTGAATAGCCCAATGGGCAAACAATTGATAAGCGGGGTTGCCGGACAAACGGGACAACCGGAAAATAAAACCGCCGACGTTCTCAGTATGGCCATGCCATTGCTTATGGGGGCAATGAAAAAGAATGCCTCAACCCCTGGAGGCGCTCAAGGACTCATGAATGCTTTATCCTCAAAACATGACGGCAGTATTTTGGACGACTTAGGAGGCCTATTCGGCGGTGGAGTTGACCAAGGAGTAATGGATGATGGAGCCGGCATATTAGGTCATGTTTTTGGGAGCAAACAGCCCCAAGTTGAAAATGCATTAAGCAGCAAGTCAGGAATTGATGCAGGGGCAATATCACAAATTCTTAAAATAGCGGCACCTCTTGTTCTTGGATATTTAGGAAAACAAACTAAGCAGCAGAATCTAAGCAGTCCTGATGCCTTAAATGGTCTTTTAGGAGGACTTATGGGAGGTAGTAATACACAAAAAGAACAATCTTTGATTGAGACTTTCCTCGATTCTGATGGAGATGGAAGTGTCATTGACGATTTAGCAGGAATGGTACTGAACAGTGGAGGCAAAAAAGGCGGTGGCCTTGGTGGAATTCTAGGAGGCCTTTTTGGAAAGTAAAAAATCCTTAACTTATTTTAACACAGCCATTTGAAAATTCAAATGGCTTTTTTGTATATTATCTTTATATGAAAAAGAAAACTATCTTAAAATGTATTTCTCTTGGGATTTGCATTTTTTTCACCTCGCAAACATTTTCTCAAAAAGACTCTCTGAACATTTCCGAAGAGGAGAAAGCCTATTTTAATTTGGAAGATGAGGATCCCGTCGAAATATCTGACGAAGAAACCGAATATGATATAATAATTCTTGAACCTGGTTTCAATGCTTGGTTAAAAGGTATTGCCCGGCCCGAAGGTTTCTATTCCCAACAATTTCTTGAAAACAGGAATAATATACTGGTTATCCAATGGAACATCCGGGTACAGCAACCTTTCAATTTTGACCCACAGCTATATCAATTTCAAATAGACTATAGTCCTTCCATAGACTACGGATATGAGGTAAATTACAAACTCTATAACTTTTTTATTTACTTCCAAAGGAAGTATAATCAAAGGCTAGGTCCCTTCTTTCCAAGAATTTAATGTGTTATTTTTGCCATCGAAATTGTATTGATGGAAAAAATTAAACAAAGGTGGGACATTTCCCAAAATTGGCAGTTGTTGTTTCCTATACTAGGAGTCTTGTTGACTTTGATAACAGCATATTTAATTGCAAGACGATTACTACATCTTTTTGACCTTAACAACACCGTTTTTGAATGGATTTTTACTTTAGGAGCGGGTGCCTTAGGGTATTATGTAATGGTCAAGCTTTTTTTGTGGTGTTTTAAAAAACTATCCAATAAATGGCCCGTAGAAGAACGTTGGGAAATGATTGCCATATTCATTGTTTTTGCTATTACCGGGAGTATTTCAGGAAAGTTGGCAGGTCCTTTAACCGAATTGATAGGCTTGAAGCAAGGAATAATTAGTGATTGGATTTTTTGGACAGCACGCATTCTCCTTATCTTTCCCATTTATCAAGTACTCTTGGTCTTCTTCGGATGGCTATTTGGTCAATTCTCATTTTTCTGGAATTTTGAGAAAAAAATGCTCAAGCGTATGGGTTTAGGATTCCTAATCCCCTAATTATGGTTTTATTAACATTATAGAGTTCTTCAATTTACCTAGATTTGCAGCATGTTGCACATGAAAAAGATTTTTGGTCTTTTACTTTTTTCTGGCCTGATACTCGTCAAGGTATCCGCCTTTCATGTGCACGCACATCACGATGAAGACTGTGAAGCCATCGATGATTGTGAAATCTGTGATTTGGTCCTAGAAAACCAAGCCTCAGATTTGGATATTCCTATTCCCTTCTTCACAGACATAAATCATGTTATTTCAATTGAAGAAAAGGCGCCTCTAAAGTCAAAGTCCTTTTCTTCTAGTTCGAATATAAATCTCCTTTTTTCCAGACCTCCACCCCACTCATAAGCTTCATTAGAATAGTATTCTCAGTTCAGGGGGGTATATAAGGACTTATTTAGTTTAAAGCTTTGTAATGTAACCCTTTAAATTAATATGCTGAGCTCTTGTTCAAACTCAGTATAGATTCTCACGATTTTGGTATAAAGTGAATTTAAAATCATTCTTTTTTTTGTTTTTGGTGTTTGTTTCAGCTTCCATTGTTGCCCAAAAGAATCCTTGTACGCTATCTATTAGCGGAAAAGTACTTGATGCGGAAACTAAGGCACCCATACCATATGTTACGGTGAGGGTAAGCAATACGGACAAATATGACCTTACCAATCAAGACGGTATTTTTAAGATAGAAGGGGTATGTTCGGAAACCAACACCCTCATTATTTCTTGTCTTGGTTATTCAGAATCAGAACACGAGCATCATCATGATCATGGGTCATCGCCCCATTTTTATTTAACACCGACCATTGTTGGGTTGGATGAGGTAACTATCCAGGCTGAAATAAACAAGGATAAAGGAACTGAATCCATAGCCCAAGTCACAGTAAGCAAAGAAGAAATCATCAGTAAACCTACACAAACCTTAGCATCCGTTTTATCGAGTCAACAAGGTGTTACTTTCGCCTCAACGGGAACTAATGTTGAGCTTCCAGTTATTCATGGCCTATCTGGAAATAGAATTTTAATCCTCAATAATGGGCTAAAACATGGTTTTCAAACCTGGGGAAGAGAACACGCTCCTGAAATTAATGTAAATTCGACAAATAGTATAACTGTTGTCAAGGGTGCCGCAGGGGTTCGGTATGGGCCCGAGGCCCTTGGTGGGGCCATAATAGTGGAATCCAACCCTTTATTATTAAATAATCCTCTTTATGCCAATGTTGGAACGGGCTATCAAACTAATGGTAGAGGTTATAATGCCAACTTGGAAATTGGTGAGGGTACGGACAAATGGAGTTACTATATCAATGGAAGCTATATAAGAATTGGTGACAGGAAGACCCCTGACTACAACTTAACCAACTCTGGAAGGGAAGAAAAAGCCTTTGGTTTTGGTGTTCTTCGTCATCTTGAAAATTGGGATTTTAAAATTAATTACAGCTTTATAGACCAAAATCTTGCACTATTACGATCATCAATAGCAGGTAGTGCAGATACTTTTATAAGGTCTATAAATGCCGAAGAACCTCTTATCATCAATCCTTTTTCTTATGATATTGATGAGCCCAATCAGGATGTTCAGCACCATCTAGCCAAAGCGGAAATTAGCTGGTGGTATTCGGATGATGCAAAATTGACCTTCAGAGGAGGAATACAATTGAATCAAAGGGATGAATTTGATGTACGAAGAAATTCCAATCTCCCTATTATTGACCTCGATTTACTCACCTATGACTATCAATTGGAATGGCAACATCCCAGATGGTACGGACTGAATGGCCTGATAGGAGTTCAATACTTTAGCCAGAATAATGACAATAATCCTGGTACACAAACCACTCCACTTGTTCCCAACTATAATATAGACAGATATAGTGCTTTTATAACCGAGAGCTTAGGATTTGGAAAAAATACTTTTGAAGCAGGGGTACGAGTCGACTTTGAATCCAACGATGTACGAGGTAGGGAGACCAACCAGGATATTTTTCGCGACAACTACAATTTCACCAACTTGACGACCTCGTTGGGCTATATAAGGAGGTTCAACGAAAACACCACCTTCAGAACAAATATTGGAACCGCTTGGAGAACTCCAAACGTATTTGAGTTGTTCAGCTTTGGACAACAGAGATACGAAAGTATTTTTGGCCTACTTCGATTTAGCAATACAGATGGTACCTCAAGTACCAGCGAAGTTATTCGGTTTGAAGATAGTGATGTGGAACCCGAAAGAGGCTATAAATTCATCAATGAATTCAAGACCACCAAAAATGGTAATCAACACAATCTTACGGTCTACTCCCATTTTATTGAAAACTATGTTTTTGATCGACCTATCGGAGTTTTTGGAACCGTAAGAGGCCCAAATACAGCTTTTTTCTTCGACCAAGTTGATGCTCTTTTTCTTGGAGCAGATTATAGTTGGAGGCGAGAATGGACAAAGAATATAGTTGGAACTTTTGGTTTTAGCTATCTATGGACCACCACCCCGGATAACGAAGGAGACTTGATAAACCAGCCTCCGATTTCCACTGATTATGAGTTGCAATGGGATCACGGAAAGCTATGGAAATTTGAATCTTCAAGACTAACGATACGCCCTAGCTACACGTTTAGGCAATTTCAGGCGCCAAGAACAATTCCTTTGGAAAGTCTTGCGGATGGATCTGTGGAAATCACTACTGATTCTGAAATTTTTGACTTTGCAGATGCTCCGGACGGCTATTTCCTGTTGGATTTATCCTGGAACTTAAAATGGAAGGCCTTCAGCGCGAACATAGCCGTAACTAATCTCTTAAATGCACGTTATAGAAACTATTTAAATGATTTACGATACTTTGCGGATGAGCCGGGAAGAAATATACTTTTTACCCTGAACTATTCTTTTAAATCAAAAAAAAATGACTGAACAAAGTGCCCCAAAAAAGAGGTCAATTATCACTCGACCTCCTTGATTACATAAAATTTGAAAACAGATTTTAGATTACAGAAACAATTAAACAAATAAAAAAAAGTAACAAATGAAAACAATTGAAAAATTAATGAATCTACGTTTATTGGCAATTTTATTTGCCGCGTTAACCATAGCAAGTTGTAGTGATGATGACGACGCTCCCGGGGAAGAAGATGAGTTGGAAGTTATCACCAGTGTAACATTACAATTTACAAACAATGCCGATCCTATGGATGTAATAACTGCAACAGCGGTAGATCCAGATGGAGAAGGTATTGCAGAGCTACAGGTTCAAGGTGGAATCGCCCTAGCGGCTGACACGCAGTATACGTTAACTTTCATAATCCTGAACGCTTTGGATCCGGATGATGTAGAAGATATAGGTGAAGAAATCTTGGACGAAGATGACGAACACCAATTTTTCTTTAGCTTCACCGATGGTGCTTTTGACAGCCCAACGGGTACTGGTAATATTTCTCCTGCTACGGGAGCAATAAACTATAACGATCAGGATGATAATGGCAACCCGGTGGGCTTAAGTACTAATTGGACCACTGCTGCCACAGGTACAACTATGGGTACTTTTACGGCGAGATTGCAGCACCAACCGCCTGTTAATGAAACTCCTGTAAAAACATCCACTTCTACCTCTGAAGATGGTGAGCCTGATTTTAACCTAACATTTGACTTGACGATTCAATAAATCGTTTTTGACTTGGAAAAGAACAAATGTGAGGTTTGTTAGTTTTCCACTAAGGGAGTTCTCGTAAAAGGCTCCCTTATTTTTTTCCTTTAGAAAAAACATGCGTATACAACCACATTAAGGTAAAACTGGGCACAACATCCAATCCGGGCACCAGCTCTTCTACAAAAGTCACCACACCTGCAACTTGACCCATCTTACCTTTATACAATTGGGTCATAAGCCAACCCGCAAGCGGAGCCCAAATAACATCAGAAAACTCTCCTATTCCAGGTATGACAAATGAGAGCATTCCAATACCATCAAACAGTAGACCCAAAAATAGGTCTCTATATTTTGAATCTTTTTCTTTTGCCATTGCGGAAAAATAGCAAAACGGCTTGAAAGAGAAAAATACCCTATTATAAATCGGACCTGGTAGGTTTAAGAAATTGATGTAAAATCTCAATCTTCCCAAATTCGCCTAAAAGCTGGTAATCAGTTTAATTCTGTTTTGCATCTCGTATACCATTACTCGTAAAGAAAGGGAAAGCAAAATGGTTTATAATCTGTTAGGATGTTGCGTTCAATTTGCTTGAAAAATGCTGATTCAACTTTTTTATTTTAGGATTTATGATGAACTGGCAGTATGGTTGCATCTTGTTATCATTATAGTAATTTTGATGCTCAATTTCAGCTTTATAAAAAGGCTTTTCCTCCGAAACTGCCGTCACTATTGGGGAACCAAAAACTCTTTCTTTCTCTAACAAAGAAATAAAAGCTTCAGCTTCTTCTTTCTGTTGTTGACTGGTATAAAAAATTTCGCTTCTATACTGGGTACCCACATCATTACCTTGTCTATTTAAAGTTGTAGGATCATGGGTTGCAAAAAATACCTCTAAGAGTTCTGTATATGAAACCTCTGAAGCATCAAAAACTACTTTTACACCTTCAGCATGACCGGTTCTTCCAGTACAAATCTCACGATACGCTGGATTCTTAATTGAACCTCCGGTATACCCAGAAATTACCTCTTTTACTCCATTCAATCTCTGAAAAACGGCTTCCGTACACCAAAAGCACCCTCCAGCAAAAATTGCTATCGATTCTGTAGAATTATTTTGTTTATCCATATTGACGATAAAATTAAACAAACTTGTTGGTTTTACAATATCATAAAACGCCTTAGCATTCCATTATTAGTCGGCAAATATTTAAAAACCTTCTTTTCAAATTTTCAGCTTTTGGCTCTCATTCGGAATGATTACTTTCACTGCTCCAACGCATACATATGATAAAGGCAACAAATATTAAAAAGTCCTTTGGAGACCTCGATGTTCTTAAAGGAGTTGATTTATCAGTTGATAAAGGAGAAGTAGTTTCCATTGTAGGGGCTTCGGGAGCAGGTAAAACCACATTACTTCAAATTATGGGGACTTTGGATTCTCCTTCCAATTTAGAGGATAGCTCCTTGTTTATAAACAATGTAGATGTCACCCAACTCACGGATAAGGAATTGGCACGTTTCAGAAACGCACATATCGGTTTTATTTTTCAATTCCATCAACTGTTGCCAGAATTCAATGCTTTGGAGAATGTTTGCATCCCTGCTTTTATCAAAAAGACTTCAAAGCCTGAGGCCGAGAAGCGTGCAAAAGAACTTTTGGATTTTTTGGGGCTGTCAGATAGATATTCCCATAAACCCAGTGAGCTTTCTGGTGGGGAACAACAAAGGGTAGCTGTGGCAAGATCGCTCATCAATAATCCTTCTGTGATTTTTGCTGATGAACCCAGTGGAAATTTGGATTCGGAAAGTGCTGATAGACTACATCGATTGTTTTTTCAGCTAAGGGACGAGTTTGGACAAACCTTCGTATTGGTCACCCACAATTCAGAACTGGCCAATATGGCGGATAGAAAGTTGACCATGGTGGATGGTCTTATCGTTTCTTGATTTTTTATCTATGACCCAAGCCGAACTTAAAGAATTTCTTGATGAAAAGGCCGAGTTCTATGAAAACCCGGATTTTTTGAAGGATGACCCACTACAAATACCCCATAGGTTCTCTAAAAAGCAGGACATTGAAATCAGTGCTTTTATGACGGCCACTATTGCCTGGGGAAATAGAAAAAGTATAATAAACAATGCCTCTCGATTGATGGAGCTTTTGGACCAAGCGCCTCACGATTTCATTATGAACCATATTGAAAAAGATTTAGATTCGTTGCGTTCGTTTGTGCACAGAACTTTTAATAGTGAAGATTTATGCTTTTTTATTCAAGGACTGAGAAACATTTATGCTAACCATGGTGGGTTGGAATCGGTGTTTTCTGAGCATCAACAACCACAATCATTACAGAATTCCATAACGGAATTCAAGAAACTTTTTTTTGAACTGCCTCATGCCAAAAGAACAGAAAAGCATGTTTCAGACCCTAGTAAAGGTTCGGCGGCAAAGCGCATAAATATGTTTCTAAGATGGATGGTAAGAGATAGTAGAGCTGGTGTGGACTTTGGTCTATGGAAGACCATAAAACCCAGTCAATTATCCTGTCCGTTGGATGTGCATTCAGGGAATGTTGCACGAAAGTTGAAACTTATAAAGAGAAAACAAAATGATGCCAAGGCTTTGTTGGAGTTGGATAAGAAGCTAAAAAAACTGAATCCGTTGGATCCAGTTAAATACGATTTCGCCCTTTTCGGACTGGGAGTATTCGAGAAATTCTAATAAACCTTCTCTCCTACCTCTGTATCGGTTAAAGTTTTCATGAATGCAACCAATGCCTTCTCCTCTTCTTTGGTAAGTTGAAGGTTATCAAATGGAAGCGTTTGATATGGAAGATCAAAGCCCATTCCTCCTCCTCCGCCAAGATTATAGAAATTCATTACCTCTTCTAAAGTATTGTAAACACCATTGTGCATATATGGAGCGGTTAATTCCGAATTTCGCACGGTAGGTGTTTTGAACATGCCGTAAAAAACCCTTACATCAGAATTTGGAAGGGAATAAAATCCCAAGTCATCATCCAATTTCTCGTTTTTTGCTGTTTCAGGAACTCCAATTACCTCCTTTTCATGCTCATTAAAGAAAGGCGGAACAGTTCCATTGGTCAAAGGAATAAAATGACAGGTAGCGCATAATGCTTTCCCCATGTAAAGGTTAAATCCAAGTTTTTCTTCTTCTGTGAAAGTATCCTCTTCTCCCCTAATGTTTTTATCAAATTTAGAATTAAACGCATTTAAAGTCGATACATAGGAGGAAATTGCCCTTATTATCTCTGTATTCCGTTTCGGAATCTTCCCATAGGCCTCCTTAAACAAGGAAATGTATGTGGTATCCGATAAAATCTTCGTAGAAAACTGATGTACCGAACTATCGAATTCGTCATCATTGTTAAAAACATTGGTAATCTGATCCATGAGGTTAGGCGAACGCCCATCCCAGAAAAAGGAACGCTGAAACGCTACATTGATTAAGGTCGGCGTGTTGCGCTGCAAAGGATTCCCATCCTTATCCAAATTCACTACCCTACCATCAGCCCAAGCTTTACCGGGGTTGTGGCATGTAACACATGCCATGTTTCCATTTTCGGATAGTTTTGGGTCAAAAAACAGTTTTTTTCCTAAAGCGATACGTTTCTCTGAAGGGTTCCTATTTATTGGAGGAGTAAAAAACTCCAAATTAAAAGCATCTGTTTCAAAGAAAGTAGGTGCATCAAAATTAAAGGGTTTGTTATTGACAGGTTCCCAAATATCAGCTGTTTTTCGAATCTCAACCCAGTTTCGAGTGATAGGGTTCAGGTATTCTTTTATGAAGGTAAACCTATCAAAACTTTCAAAATCAAGGTTGGAAGTTATGTACTGGTTGGCTCGGTTAATATTGGTCCCAAAGGATTTGTCCAATTCCGGGTTTTTCTCCTGAATCAATTTCTGAATACTAAGACCATAAACTTCGTGAAGACTTTCCAATGATATAACGGTCTCTTTAAGCCCTAGCAGACTAACTGGCGTATCAAAGCCAACAATACCCAAGCTAACAATTCGCATTAGTTGTTGATGGGTAGCAATGAAAAATCGTTGGGGCGTTAATTCCCTTGTGTTTACGTTGCTTTCTAAATTTCTTAAAAGTCCCTGCATTATCTCTATTTCCTTTCGATAGCGTTCCTCACTTTCTTTTCCTTCATAAATGCTCTCTTCAAGTTTTTGCAGTCCTATGGGTAGCAGAACGCGTTGGGTATCATCGGTGACAATGGGCAATGCAGGTCCGTTTGCCCTGTGGCCAATTTCAGGATTAAGGTAAGACGCATACGGTTCAGCTTTCTTAAAGGAAACGCGTATAGCTTCAAATTTTTTCTGAGTTTCCTCTCCTGTCATGGGTAAACTATCCAACCCTTGGACCTGCTCCAGTGCTTCTGTAATGTGTTTTGAATAATAATCTTGGGCAGGTTTCCAATCTACCAATCCCATATTCTTCTTTTCCAGAACCTGAGTTTTGATTTTCGGCTCTTCTTTGCAAGCCATCAACAAGAAGAAAAGGGTGGTAAACAGTAGAATTTGTTTCATTGCAGCAACTTTTTTTATAAAGAAAGACCCCCATTTTTCAATGGAGGCCTTGTATTAAAATATAAACTTCTATCTAGGTAATCCTCTTAAGATTACAATTTGACCCCCTTGATTGTCTTCGAAAGGTCTATCTCCAGGCACAAATTCTGGACGGGTTTCAAAGTCATGTCCATCAACATTCTTGAAATCATCGCTTTGCCAGTAGTGAGGCTGAAGATTCAATAAGAACGTATTTGGAACCCCTACTTTTTCCGAGATGTCCTCCAACGCGCCGTATTCTCCACTAAAACTAGTGCTTCCAGCTGGGTCTAAATCTTGTCTAACCACAAATTCCAATACAGTTTTTATGTTGTTACCACTCAAATCCGATTGATAGATGTAAGCGGCATGACCCCTTGAGAAGGAGTTAGGGTCTTCTTGAACATAAACAAAATTCTCAGTTACACAGATATTATCAGGACTTTGAAGACTGGCTAAGTTTCCATCCATATTATTGCTATCTGTATTTCCACTTATGATTTGAGTTATCTTTCCTGTGAAAGGAGAATCTGTATCTAATTCCAATCTGTATACCGTTCCCCAATCGTTGTAAGTTCCTCGGCCAGGACCTCTACCTGTAACTGCTACAAACAGATTCCTGTTGTTTGCAGAATTCCCTTTTTGGTAGTCAACATCTTCTACTCTCATAAACTGAGTAGCTTGAACCGCTACACAGGCATCTTCCATTTCACTTTTGGTCAAACTGGCCCCATCCTCGATTTTCACGAATTCAAAATCGTAGGTCTCACCAAAAACCATATTGGATTCATTGTACATAACTCCAAGTTCCGCATTTTGCGCTACGGGATTACCATCACCATCAACTGTTCCTGAGTCAACAGTTGTTAAACGTAAAACGTATACTTCTCCACCATTCAAATCTGCATCCCCATTTTCAGAATAGTATAATGTAATCTGTCCTTCGGAACCGTTTGAGTCATCATCTCCGCCTATGATTACTGTCTTACCGATGTAAGCTCCTTGCGGAAGGGGTACGGCATTTTCCCAATTGAATTCTCCCAGTGCATCCAATCCAAAATCTGCTGTGGGTGTTGGAGAAGCAATGTAAGGGTCGATTCCTTTGACATCAAAGTGATAGTTTTCAGATGCTGAAAGGAACAAGTCTGTAGAGCCTCCGTGAATATCTCTTTCCCACATAGTTCCAGAACATTGGCGGGCGAAATCAGCAACTCCAGAGTTTAGTAACCATTCCCCTTTTACTGGAGTAAGGTTTTTGTCCAATTCAATTCTGGAAACCGCATAATCGTCCTCCGAATTTACAATATAAAGGTACCCGTCGCTATTAGGGTCCTTTAAAAAACCAGCACCATCAGCCGCACCAACAAAACGATATCCGTTCTCAAGTACATCAGTAGAGCTGATTAATGAATACGCCTCAACGAAGTTGAATTGCGGTTGAATGGCTACCAGAGGTTCCAAGGCCGATTTGTTTTCAAACATAGTTCCCTCAGGTTCTCCATCGTCATCACCTCCTCCAATAAAGTCATCAATTTGATCGCAAGAGGTTGCAACGACCAAACCAGAAAGTAACAACAAATTTTTAAGTGTTCTCATTTGTTTGTAAGGTTTAGAAAGTAATTTGTTTTTATAGGATTCTTAACAAAAGTACCATGGGGGAGCCCTTCACCTTGTTAAGTGAACGTGGTGTTAAATGAAACTAAACTTCATTTTAAGGTTAACTCGTTAAGTGAATGTTATTATTTAGAGAAGGTCTCAATAAGGGGGTCGCGTTGTTTAACTTTTAAACTTGGTCACAACTTAAAAATCAATTTAAGCCTGGACTTAAACCTCTACATATCAATTTTTTAAATGCCTTTATGAAATCCAGTATTTTTATTTGAAGATTCAACATCCTATTTTAGGTACCTTTAAAGTGATATCCCGTTGGTAAAAAAACATACTTCGCCATATTATCCTGATATTCCACTTTTCTTGGTGCTTATCCCTTTTATAAGTGGCTTCAATTATTACCTGACTTATACCAATGTACAATTCAATTGGTGGTTCGTTTTTACTTATACACTGGATACCCTTACCGGATACGTAGCCTGGTTGGGAGCAAGAAAGGTTATATTGTGGTTGGACCATAAGATGCCCTATGTTGATGGATTTATCAAGCGTGTCACGATTCAATTTCTGTTGACCACCATAGTTGGCCTCTTTATTATCAGCTTTTTGACCGAGTTGTCCAGTCTAATAGTTAAAGGCAAATGGGCCCACCCCAGTTTTTATTCCCATGACCTATTCATCATTTCCATTTGGTTCTTCGTGATCAATGCCATCTATATTATGATTCATTATTATTACAAATGGCAAGGAACTGAAGAAAAGGTCAAGTCCGAAAAAGAAAAATTGAATACGGGGATTTTGGCAAAAGAGGGTAAAATGGAGGTTCGTGTACCCTTCTCCAATATTTTGGGTTTCTCCGTTGAAAAGGATTATGTAGCTGTTTTTACGAACACCGGGAAACAATACTTTTTGGATTCTACCTTGGAAAAAATTTCCAGTAAACTACCTGAAAAACTGTTTTTCCGACTAAATCGGCAATATGTCGTCAACCGAAATACCATTACCGGATTTCAAAGACGAGAAAATGGGAAGCTTAGTGTTACATTGACTGACAACCCCTCAATACCCCAAGAAATTATGGTGAGCCGTACCAAAGCCCCGACATTTAAGCGATGGTTTCGGAATCTTGATTGACAGTCCACCCTTTTTTTTACCACATTTCACCGGAAAACACATCATTTTCTTTGATTTTCAATAGGCTTCAATTTTAGCTTTGGGAATCAAATCAATCAAAAAATGAAATCAGTTATTCTATCATTGGCCAGCTTTTTCCTGGTCATAAGTACAAAGGCGCAAAGTGTTTCTACAGATAACCATAGAAACTTTCCCTTGATGGTAAGCATTGAGTTCCATTCTCTTTCGCTACCGTTCAAAAACAAAAAGTTGTTTTCCAATATTGGAATCGGTATAGGAACCGAAGTAAGCCATAGTGGAAACAGGGATTGGGTACAGCAGTTCAAGCTTTCATGGTATGGTAATAAACGTGTTGGAGGCGGTTTGTTGATTCATTCCCAAACCGTTTGGAGACCGGACTTGTTTTCTGATACATTCGGGGAAGTAAAACTGGGAGTAGGTTACCTTTTTGCCAAAAGACCCGTGGATTCGTTTAAACCTACCTCTGATGGATGGACAAACGTTGGAAAAAAAGGGAAAGGCATGTTTGTTATACCCGCAGGTATCGGCTTTGGTTACGATACTTTTGATGAAAGTCTTTACGTATCTCCTTATGCCAACTATCAGTTCATACTTGCTACTAACTACAACACAAGCGTTCCTGTAGTTCCATTCACCCTAATGGAAATAGGTTCAAGAATTCATTTTGAAGATTAAATCCCTGTCGTCATGAAAAAAACAATTTTCCTTTTCGTTTGTACTTTGATTCTTGCGCAGAACAATCAGGCACAAAAGACTTCTTCAAGCTTAAAAAAGGGGTCCATTTCAATAAATGAGAATCATCCAAAAAGTCAGAAGGTATCAAAAATACTCAAAGAACTTACTCAAAATGGTTGTCCAGGAGCCAGCATAGCAATTTTAGATAACAATGGTTGGTGGCTCCACAGTGAGGGATTAGCAAGTTTGGAGGAAAACGAACCTCTTACCGATAATCATCTTCACTATCTTCAAAGCGTCGCCAAAACCTATATGGCCGTAGCCGTTTTGAAGCTTTATGAAACCGGTAAACTTCAATTGGACAATCCCATCACACAATATTTGGATTCAAGGGTTTCCCAAATGATTCAGCGTGCAAATGAAATCACCGTTCGGATGCTTTTGAACCATACTTCTGGAATTTCTGAGTACAATTTTAATCCCAACTACACTGCTACCTTATTACAACATCCCGAAACGGTTTTTAAAGGTGAAGACTATATTGGTTATATAAAAGGGAAACCTCTCGACTTTGAACCCGGAAGCCGGTATTCCTATAGAAATTCAAACTATGTATTACTTTCATTAATTGTAGATAAAATCACAGGAGACCATAGTGACTTCATACGAAAGCAAATTTTTGAACCCCTGAATTTAAAAAACACCTACTATCAAATCTCACCCAGAAAACTAAAGAGCAAAAAGCTTCCCAATAGCTATTGGGACCGTTATAGTGACGGAGTTTTGGAAAATGTATCATTCGTACAGCAGCAAAACGTGGCTTATATGGTTGGGGATGATGGTATTGTCACTACTACCCAAGAAGCGATTCTGTTTTTAAAGGGCCTTTTGGAAGGAAAGCTTCTGCAGGAAAATACGCTAAAGGAAATGATGACTTGGGTAATGCGAGATGGAAAACCTGCATATGGATTAGGTTTGGCTTCCAACGAAATAGCTGGTGAAAGATTTTATGGACATTCTGGAGGTGGACTGGGTGCAGGTTGCGAACTTCGATATTTTCCTGATAAAAATCTTTACATGTTTATAGCCATTAATATTGGAACCGTTACAGATAGTCCATTACACGTAAAGCTAGTAGACATTAGGGAAAGGCTATATGAAACCTTATTGGAATAGCCTATCCTCCAAAGCCATAGGAAGGTTCAAAATTTAATGATTGTTTCGCACCACCATTCTTTATTGAAGCATAAATAGCAGCTATAATCATCATATCCCGTTTGCCCATTTCACCTGGAGCAAGATTAGGGGTGTCGAAAAGTATGTGTTTGGCGAAATCATCCATTTGGAGTTTCTGTTGACTCTCTTGTTCAAAATTGAGCTCTCCATTCGAAGTTCTTCCCGCTAAAGGAATATAGGTGCTAGCAGGATCAAGTTCGTACCAACCTCTTTCGCAGGAACCGAACAATCGATTTGCACGTATGTTATGTGAGGTCATCATATTACCAACCACACCGGATTCAAACTCAAATTGGGCCGTTATGGTTTCATCGGTTTCTTTGAAATATTTAGGCCGTGTACTAAATTCTTGAGCAGAAACTGAAATTGGATTCTCACCCGTACCATAAATCAGGCTTTGAATGGCATACACCCCCATGTTGACCAAAGCACCACCTCCAGATAATTTCTTATCCAATCTCCATTGATTGGGACTACCCAACGAACGATAGGCGGCTTCAGCAGTAACGTAATTGACCTTCCCGAAGGTCTTTTCCTTAACCAATCGCTTCACTTCTTGGGTATAGGGTTCGGAATGCAACCTGTAGCCCATTCCCAATTTCACACCAGCATCCTTACAGGCATCAATAATAGCATCACACTCTGCAACATTCATTGCCATGGGTTTTTCACATATTACATGCTTTCCCGCCTTTGCGGCCCTTATAGAGAAATCAGCGTGCATACTATTGGGCAATACCACATAAACAATATCTATATCTTCATTGTTCGCTATTTCATCAAAATTCCCATAGTTATAAATATTCTTTTTGGGAATACCGTAGTTGTCCGACCAAACCTGTTCTTTGGCAGGAGTCCCTGTAACAATTCCAGCGAGATAACAATGTTCCGTATCCTGAAGTGCTGGAGCAAGTTGGTATGTACTGTACCCTCCCAATCCTACAAGGGCTATCCCCAGTTTTTTCTTCTCCATCGGATTGGCCACAATACAGTTGATGGGTAACGAGGCAGCTATGGTGGCCGCTCCCACCCCTTTGGTCAGTTTAGTGTTGAATTGTCTTCTGGATAGTTTGCTCATGGTCCTTGTTTTTTGTGATGGTCTTCTAAAAATACAGCTTAAAAAAAGTGACTGATGCTGATTTCCAATTATTTATAAAAATTATAACAAAAATGGGAAGTCGATCAAAATGGTTATTTTTAGAATAAACTAATTGATCACTTAATGAGACTAAAAATTACCCTGTTTGGCTTTCTATTATCCTTTGGCATTGTTTTTTCACAAAACAGAAAATTACCAGTTGACACCACGGTCACTACGCAACATAATGTGACGGTAAACGGTACTTCTTTCAATTACACGGCAACAACTGGCACACAACCTGTCTGGGATGAAATGGGCGAACCCATTGCCTCCTTGCACTATACCTATTACACTAGGAATGGGGTGAAAAACAGAGCAGAGCGGCCACTTTTGATTTCCTTTAATGGCGGACCAGGTTCCGGTTCTGTATGGATGCATTTGGCATATACTGGTCCAAGGATTTTGAAAATTGATGATGAAGGCTATCCGGTCCAGCCCTATGGGGTAAAGCAAAATCCTTTTTCTGTTTTGGATGTTACGGATATCGTTTACGTGAATCCAGCCAATACTGGGTATTCTAGAACCATTCCAGAAATGGGCGATGACGTGGACCGCGATAAGTTCTTCGGAATAAACGCAGACATTAAATACTTGGCAGAATGGCTGAATACTTTTGTGACACGAAACAATCGTTGGCGTTCGCCTAAATATATCATTGGTGAAAGCTATGGAGGAACCCGAGTTATGGGGCTTTCACTGGCGCTACAAAACCAGCAATGGATGTATTTGAATGGGGTAATTATGGTTTCTCCAGCAGACTATAAGGTAATACGTGTGGGCGGACCCGTATCGGATGCATTGAATCTACCCTATTTTACAGCGGCTGCTTGGCATCATAAGGCACTTCCTGCCGAATTGCAGAACAAAGATTTGTTAGAAGTGCTTCCAGAAGCTGAAGATTACACTGTTAATACATTGATACCTGCCATTGCCAAAGGTGGGTTTATTCAGAGTACAGAAAGAGCAGAGGTTGCGAAAAGAATGGCATACTATACTGGCTTAAAAGAAAAGGATATTCTGGACCAGAATTTGGTGGTGCCCACCCGATTCTTCTGGAAAAATCTATTGAAGGATAAAGGGGGATACACTGTAGGTAGATTGGATAGCAGGTACCGAGGTATAGATAAGCAATTGTTCGGAGAGCGGCCAGATTATAATTCAGAAATAACATCATGGCTGCATAGTTTTACACCTGCAATTAATTACTATTTACAAGAAGAGCTGAACTTTAAAACGGATATTAAGTACAACATGTTCGGTCCCGTAAGGCCTTGGAACAATGAGGATGATAATACCCGCGATAACCTGAGACAGGCTATGGCTCAAAATCCATATCTAAATGTTTTGGTCCAGTCCGGTTACTACGATGGGGCCACCACCTATTTCAATGCTAAATATACAATGTGGCAAGTCGACCCAAGCGGTAGAATGAAAGACCGTTTCGAGTTTAAAGGATACCGCTCTGGTCATATGATGTACCTAAGGCGGGAAGACCTTAGAAAAGCCAATGATGATATTCGGGCTTTTATTTTAAGGACAACTACCGAAGGAAAGAGTGCCAAATATTAAATAATGTCTTATGAAAAAACTGTTCGTTCCAAGCCTATTTTTTTTATTGAATGTAGCTTTCGTGATTTCTCAAGAAATTCCGTCCAAAGCATGGCAGATTAAAACTGCTCTAATGGCAGTACCAGACGATTATAAAGAGGGAGCTAAAGTCTATGGATATGATGTTGAAGGGAACTTCACAACCCTCCAGGAGGGAACTAATGACTATATCGCGTTAGCAGACGACCCTAGAGATAACAAATTCTCCACGGCAGCTTATCACTTAGATTTAGAACCTTTTATGGCCCGAGGAAGAGAGTTGAAAGCCGAAGGAAAAGAATTCAAAGAGATTTTTGATATCCGAGAGAACGAGGTAAAATCCGGGAAACTAAAAATGCCGGATAAGGCAACCCTATGTGTTTTCACAGGAACGGTAAATCAAGAAACCAAAGAAATTGAGAATCCATATGTGCGCTATGTTTTTTATATTCCCTACGCTACAGGAAAATCCACGGGGTTACCCACAACTCCAACACCCCCTGGCCATGCTTGGTTGATGGACCCTGGGACCCACCGGGCGCATATTATGATAACTCCGCCAAAGAAATAGCTTATTTTGGAGAAAAAAGTTGTTTTCAACAACCTACATAGGAAAAAGCATTTTGACTTTTTCAATTCGATGAACCATCCGCATTTCAACATTACAGCTAATGTTGAGGTCACATCTTTTGTAGCCCAGATAAAGGAAAGGAAACTACCATTGACCTATAGTCTGGTCCATGTGTTATCCGAAACTGCCAATGAAATCAAAGAGTTTCGCTGGCGGATTAGGAATGAAGAGGTCATAGAACACAAAACGGTGCACCCTTCTTTTACCGTGCCTACCGATGAAGCCGATGTTTTTAGTTTTTGTACGGTTGACTTTCAAAGAGAGCTAAAGGACTTTATAAGCGAGGCGGAAAGAGTGCGTTCACAAATGAAAACGAATCCTTCCATTGAAGACGAACCTGGAAAGGATGACCTGCTTTTTATGTCAGCCATCCCTTGGGTCAGTTTTACTAGCATGCAGCATGCTATGAGTTATCATCCCCATGACTCAGTTCCTCGAATTAGCTGGGGAAAATTTTTCCAACAAGAAGGTAAAACAATGATGCCCTTATCCGTTCAAGCTCACCATGCTCTTGTGGATGGAAGACATATGGGAGCTTATTTTCAGAAAATCGAGGCCGCTCTCGTAGGTTTCTAAAAGCATTGAAGGAGTAAAACTCCTGTTTCCGAGGTTTCTTCCTATTTCTAAAGGTCTACCCCCACTTCCATCACGGGCTTTGGCAAATTAAATTCCTTACTTTTAGCGAAGAATTTCAATAGTTGATGAATAGGGTTTTGATTTTGATAGCATTCTCCTTTTTCGGTTTGTTTCCAAACAAAAGAACCAAGGCACAGGATTGGCCTAATCTTTCTCGATATCAGAAGGAAAATGAGACCTTAAAATTAGATTCAAACAACGTGAACAGGATAGTCTTCATGGGTAATTCCATTACGGAGGGTTGGTCCACGGCAAATCCTAAGTTTTTTGACAATGAATCATATATCAACAGAGGAATAGGTGGTCAAACCACACCACAAATGTTGTTGCGCT
This sequence comes from Flagellimonas meridianipacifica, assembly GCF_003001695.1. GTDB lineage: Bacteria > Bacteroidota > Bacteroidia > Flavobacteriales > Flavobacteriaceae > Flagellimonas > Flagellimonas meridianipacifica. The sequence continues at coordinate 1,568,665 of NZ_PVYX01000002.1, forward strand.
TTAGACAGGATGTTATCAGTTTAGAGCCTGCAGTGGTGCACATCTTAGCTGGAACCAACGATATTGCCGAAAACACAGGACCTATCTCATTGGAACAGATTAGGGACAACATCCTTACCATGGCACAATTGGCAAAAGCCAACGGCATTGACCCCATTGTTTGCTCTGTTTTGCCCGCTTATGATTATCCATGGAGACCTGGTAAGAACCCCAACGTTAAGATTCCGAAATTGAATGCCATGCTGGCAAAAATGGCTGAGCAAAATAATGTTACTTACCTAGATTATTTTTCTGAGATGGCGGACAGTCGGAATGGATTGCCAGAAAAGTACACGACCGATGAGGTCCATCTAACCAAGGAAGGTTATGAGGTTATGGAAAATGTGTTCCAAAAAGCAATAAAAGAAGTATTGAAGAAGCAATGAAATGGGGCGCTCACATCTTTCTTTTCTTTTTTGGACTTGGGATGCTAAATGCACAACTTCAAACGACCATCGATAGCCTTGAGCTTCGACTTCAAAATACTCCAAAAAGTTCTGAAGAATATGTGGACCTATTGAATGATTTAGGGTATCAATTCTGGGTACGAGATTCGAAAACTTCAGCAAAGTATGGCGAAGAGGCTTTAGAGATTGCCCAAAATCTTAAGTATACCTCAGGTATAGCTAGGGCACAAAGAATATTGGGTGTTTCCTATTGGACATTTGGAGAACCAAAAAAGGCATTAGAAAGCTTAAAGGAATCCCAAGAACTGTACGAATCGGTTTCGGATAGTGTTGGAGCGGCCAATGCATTAATGAATTCCGGAATGGTTTATGCGGATATCGGAGAATTTGATACTGCACTAAGAATCTATGAGCAATCCATTGAAAAGTTTAGGCAATTGGATTTGAAGCGTCGCATAGCGACCACTTTTACAAAAATCGGTTCTGTTTTAATACAACAGAATAAACTCGAAGAAGCTAAAGGCTATTTAACAAATGCTCTTAACATGCATTCAGATGATGGATATGAGTATGGTGTCTCAGAAGCTCACAACCGTTTGGGAATCCTTTCGCTAATGCAAAATGAGCTGGAATTGGGAGAATATCATATCCGAAAGTCTATGGAGATTGTGATTACCCTGAATGACGAGGACGGGGAATTGAGCAATCTTATACAAATTGGAAAACTATATCGGTTACAAAACAAGTATGAGCTAGCGAACTCCCATTTATTGGCTGCTTTGGAAACATCGAAGCGAAAAGGCCTTAAAAAATATCAATTGCGTGCTTTGAAGGAGTTGAAGTTGCTTAAACGTCAAGAAGGAAAGCTTCAAGAGTCCTTGGAGTATTATGATGGGTTTATACAATTGAAGGATTCCATTATCAATAATGAGAAAGCGAAACAAATTGCCGCGATGGAATTCAACAATGAATTGGGGGAAAAAGAAGCTGAAATCGAACTTCTGAAAGAGACCAAGAAAACTAGAAATATCATCAATCTAAGCTTGTCTATTGGCCTACTGCTTTTATCATGCATAGCTATCCTTATGCTGAGACATCAAAAACAACGGGAAAAAAGAGAGATAGAGCTCTTAAGGTCAAATGAAAAACTAACGCAGACCGAATTGGAAAATGCCCAATTACGACAACGAGAGTTGGAACAAGAATTAGAATTCAAAAACAAGGAACTGACCTCTTACACTCTAAATTTTACCCAGAAAAACGAGCTTTTTGGTGAACTCTTGGAAACAATAGAATCACTGCAATCCGCCACACCTTCACAACAATCCAAAATACTGAACGAACTTCGAAAAAAGATTAAAAGCCATACCAATCTAGACCGTGATTGGGAGGATTTTAAGCGGTATTTTGAAGAAGTACACAAAGGATTTTATAGCACTCTTAAAGAGAAACATCCGGACTTAAGTTCCAACGATTTAAAAATTTGCTCTTTGGCCCGGTTGAACCTGAGCATTAAAGAGACCGCCAGCGTGATGGGTATCTCTCCTGAAAGTGCCAAAACGGCACGCTATCGACTGCGAAAAAAACTAGATTTACCGCCCGAAACCGAATTACTGGATTATCTGCTGGAACTGGAGCAGTAAAGACTCATTTTCTTTTCTTAAAATTCATTATACATAAAATATTGAATATCAATATTTTAAATTTTTGTGTTCCCCCATTGTACCCCAATTATTAACGCACCTTAAAATTTGTCTACCCATTATCGGTATAAGGTTCACTTCAGGTAGCCCAGGAATTCTTTAACTGGTACAGCGGCATTCATAGTTTTGCCAAAAAAAAAGATGAAAAACAATTTAATCAAGCAAATGGAAGAACGTGTTTCGATTAAAGTCTACCATTCAAGACACAAATCAAACCTAAGAATGAAGTTGAACAAAAAACTCTTTTAACATGGAAAATATACTTTCAAATCTACCAACTCCACTGGAGTTGGTTTTAGACCCAACCTCTTACATAGTGTATGGAATATATATAGTTCTCATAGCATGGGAAGCTTTTTTTCCTGCTCGAAAACTCCCCAAAATTAAATTTTGGAGACTGAAAGGATTTATAGCCTTTACGCTTTTTTTCTTTTTGTCATCCTACTTACCTCTGATTTGGGATACCTATTTAGTGGAATATCAACTATTCGATTTGACATTGTTGGGTACTGCTTGGGGCGCAGTAGTTGGTGTTCTGTTGTATGAATTTGGTGTTTATGTATGGCATAGAAGCATGCACAAAAGTGACAGGCTCTGGAAAGTCTTTCATCAAATGCACCATAGTGCTGAACGGATAGATAGCTATGGCGCTTTTTATTTCAGCCCCATGGACATGATTGGCTTTACCTTCTTGGGAAGTCTCTGTTTGGTTGTTATTGCAGGTTTTACAGCGGAAGCAACAACTTGGATTATTTTGATTACTACGTTCTTGGCCATATTCCAGCATAGCAATATCAAAACCCCTGTTTGGATAGGATATCTTATTCAGCGTCCCGAAGCCCATGCCATTCATCATGCGAAGGGTATACACGCTTACAACTATTCGGACATCTCATTTTTCGATATTGTTTTTGGTACATTCAAAAATCCCAAAGGCTATGACCATGAAGCTGGATTCTATCATGGAGCATCCGAAAAGGTTGGGGAGATGCTCTTGTTCAAGGATATCTCAAAAAGCGAAAGTTAGCAAGGAAAACAATGAAAAAGAGGTTTCATTTTTGGAGTAAGGTATTATCCTTGTCATTCCTATGGCTTTTTTCATTTTCTGGGTGTATCAGTAAAATTGATAAGAATAGCAAACCGTTGGTCATGGCAACATATACCTATTCTACCAACAATCGAATTGCCAATTTGGAACCTCTTTCAAAAGCCTTGGAACAGCACCTCAACAGACCTATTAAAGTTGAAAGCTATCCAGACGTACCTTCCTTTATACAAGGCATTAAATCCAACCAAGTGGATATTGGGTTTATAAACACCTTAGGGTATTTGTTGTTGTCTTTGGACAATGAGAATATGGAACCCATAGCAACTCTGGAGGTGAAAGAGAATGCAAAGGACAATTACAAAACGGTTCTTTTGGGAAATTCCAAAAAGGTGGGTAATGTTGATTCGCTAAAAAGTGATTCAGAAAAAGTAGCTATAGAATTTGTCGCCCCTGGTTCAACCTCTGGCAACCTTATTCCCAGGTTATTTCTTAGTTCTATCGGTATCCAATTTCCTGAGCAACAATTTGAAAAAGTGAGCTATGCAGGTAATCATAAAGCAGCGATAGAGAGGCTAATTCAGGGTAAAACCGATATCTGTGCAGTCGGAAGCAATGAATACCACAGACAATTGCAAATTGATTCCAGCTTATCCCAATCAACTTCCATTCTTTGGATGTCTGAAGAAATCCCATTAGGTCCAGTTCTCTTGAATAAAAGAATTACGGATTCGGAAAAGAAGAGCCTGATTGGATTCTTATCGACCTTACATAAGACAAATCCAGAAGCATTGAAAGCAGTCAAAGATGGATGGTCCGAAGCAAAGCAGGCAGAGAAGTTTTTACCCATTTCAGACCACTACTATGACAATTTTAGAAAGGTCAATGGAAACAGCTCCAACCTACCTGAAATTCTGAATTTTTTCTTGGACAATCTCTTTAGATAGATAGTTCTATTAATAGCCCGCTTTTCAATACATCATCAAAATCAATCAATAAAAACAACAGCTTTGAAAAAAATAAGTTCAAGATTATTCCAAATCATTTTAGTATTAGTTCTCAGCCAATCCTGTTCACGAGATGATAGCGTACAAGTTCCTGAAGAAGAAAATCCGGTGAACGAAGAAATCATGAGAATACCCTTAGTGGTCCATGTAATACATTCAGGACAGGACATTGGAGAAGAAAGCAATCTTTCCGAAGAAAGAATAAAAAGACAGATTGAAATATTAAATGAGGATTTTAGAAGAAAACCAGGGACACGGGGGTTCAACACCCATATCGACGGAGCAGATTCCAAGATTGAGTTCGTTTTGGCTAAACAAGCACCAGATGGTACCCCTTTCAACGGAATAAACCGAATCGATAGCACATTGGTAAAAGTTGACATCCTCGGTTATGGACCCAATCATTATGCACAATACGCCTATTGGAATCCAGAGGAATACATAAACATCTGGACCACTCCCCTACCACGCTCTACCGAATGCCTGGCACTGGGCCTTGCCACTGGACCCGATGTCGATTTACCCGGAATTCAACACTTGGCCATTCCTCAACCCGGTGATGCGGAGGGAATTCTGGTTAGCTGGATACATTTTGGAGAATCCGATATTGAGTGTCATGCAAGACATGGACGAACATTGACCCATGAAATGGGGCATTATTTAGGTTTGTTACACACGTGGGGAGGGTCAACCTGTGAGTTCAATGATTATTGCGATGATACCCCAGCCGTGGACATTCCGGTTTATGGACGAACAGCTTTTCAAGGATGTCAAGGAGAGATGGTTCAAATTGAAAATTATATGAATTGGTCCCATGATGATGTTATGAATATGTTTTCCAAAGACCAGATTGCAAGGATGCGGTATGTCCTAACACATCATCAGGGTAGAAACTCCCTATTACACAGTAAAGCGCTTGAAAACCCTTGAAATTTTGTCTGTGGGGTAGTTTTCTTAACTTCCCTCTGTGCAAAGCGGATTGATTAGCATTTTAATACCATTCAAGAACACCGAAGCCTTTCTTGGAGAGTGTTTGGATTCCATTCTCAAGCAAACCTATACTAATTGGGAGGTGGTTGCAGTAGATGATGACTCAGCCGATTCCAGTTTAGAGCTGGTTTCTCAATATGGGAAAAAGGATACTAGGATAAAAGTCCTGAAAAATAGTGGTAAAGGAATTATCCCTGCCCTGCAAAAGGCCTATACCAATTGTAATGGACAATTTGTTACAAGGATGGATTCTGATGATATCATGACTCCCAATCGGCTGGAATGGATGGTAAATGCCCTAACAAAAAATGGACAAGGTCATTTAGCGGTAGGTCAAGTGACTTATTTTTCAGAAAAGGGTATAAGTGACGGCTATGCCCGATATGAAAAATGGCTCAACTCCTTGACCGAAAAGGGTAGTAACTATAGTGAAATCTACAAGGAATGTGTCGTACCATCGCCCTGCTGGATGGTTTTCAGGAGTGATTTTGAGCAATGTGGAGGATTTGATATAAATCGATATCCCGAAGATTATGACCTGGCCTTTCGGTTCTACGAAAACCGATTAAAAGTACTTCCCTGCAATGAAATTCTTCATAAATGGCGTGATTATGACCATCGCGCTTCTAGGACAAGCGAGCACTATGCCCAAAACTATTTTTTGGATATTAAACTTCATTACTTCTTGAAGTTGGATTATAAATCCAATAGGCAACTAGTGCTATGGGGTGCTGGTTACAAGGGAAAAGAGGTAGTCAAAAAACTAATGGAGAAACGAATTGATTTCGTTTGGCTCTGTGATAACCCGAAAAAAATTGGTACAAAAATTTATAATCAACCTCTCTTTCATTTTTCCGAATTATCCTCTTTAGACAATCCCCAAAGTATAATTACGGTAGCCAACATGCATGAACAAAAGGAAATCACATCTTTTTTGAATGAGTTGGGACATGCGCAAGGAAAAGATTATTTCTTTTTCTGCTAAGTCAACTAACCGTAAAATCAATCATCTGTTCAATGGAATTAGGGAAGTCTTAACAGCATTTCGGTCTTTGCCTAACTATTTTAATCGATATATTTGTTTAACAATATTGGGAATGCAGTTAAAACATCCGGAAATTCTTTGGGCCCTTCTTTTGCTCCTCATCCCCATCATTATTCATCTTTTTCAGCTTAGGCGATTCAAAAAAACACCTTTTACGAATGTCGCTATGTTGCAAACGGTAGTGGTTGAATCCCGCAAGAGCAACACTTTAAAAAAATGGCTACTATTGCTTACTAGACTACTACTATTGGCAAGTATTATTATAGCTTTTGCCCAGCCCTTTACCGCCAGTAGTGATGCATTACAAGAAAAGGAAACCGTTATTTATCTGGACAATTCGTTCAGTATGCAGGCCATGAAAAATGGGGTCAACCTACTTGAAAAGGCGACACAGGATTTATTGAAACATATTGATAATGAACAGACTATTAACCTGTTTACCAATACCAATACGTATAAAGACGTAACGGTCAAAGACATTCAAAATACCCTTTTGTCACTTCCGTTTACGTTCAGGCAATTGAACATAGATGATATCGTTCTAAAGGCAAACACACTGTTTTCTTCCAACCAGAACTCAAGAAAGAACCTGATTTTGATATCTGATTTTCAAAAAAGGTTGGACATGGAAAACAGGGATTCTATCGCGCAAAAGAACACCTATTTGGTTCCGATTACATCTGATAGATTAGTCAATGTATCCATTGATTCTGTGAGTATTGAGGATACCAACGATGAGCAGCTAAAGTTAAGCGTTTTTTTAAGTGGTACTAATGTACCCGAGCCGGTTCCCGTTTCATTATTTAATGGGGAGACACTTATTGCAAAATCCGCTGCCGATTTTGGAGACAATTCGCAGACTACGTTGAATTTTTCCATTCCAAATACAGGTACAATCCATGGACAACTTAAGCTTACGGATGGCGGATTATCTTTTGACAATGAATTCTATTTGAACTTGGACAGTAGAGAAAAGACCAAAGTCCTAAGCATTTCGGATACTGTTGAACCCAGTAACTACTTGGAACGGCTTTTTGGAAATGAAGAGTTTATCCTTTCACAATATCCATTGAACAACTTGGACTATAGTTTGATTGACACACAAAACGTAATTATACTCAATGATTTAGAATCTATCCCAACTGGACTTGCTAGGATTTTATCGGCTTTTAAAAATAACGGAGGTAGTCTCGTGGTCATTCCTTCTGAAAAAAGTGATATTCAATCATACAATCAATTGCTCTCCCAACATTTCAATACGACTATTTTACAGGGTCTAACACTCGACAAAAGAATTGCCAATATATCGTATGATCACCCTCTATATCGAAACGTGTTTGAAAAACGAATCGAAAACTTCCAATATCCACAGACCAATCAATACTTCAAAATCAGCACTGGAGCGCCAAAAATTCTATCCTACGAGGGGAATGACCCCTTTTTAATAGGTTTGGACGGGTTTTACTTTTTCACTTCATCGCTTAAAAGAGAAGTAAGTAATTTCAAGGGATCGTCCCTAATTGTCCCAACGTTTTACAATATGGCACTATCAGGGCTTCAAGCCCCAGAGTTGTTCCATACGTTGGGCGAAACCAATGTTGTGGATATTGGTATTGAATTGGGCAACGAGAACATTTTGCATGTTAAGAAATCTGAAGACCAGTTTATCCCATTACAACAGTCTTTTCCAAATAAGGTGCAATTGACTTTTGATGAAAACCCAACCACCGATGGGGTTTATGAAATTGTCAATGAGGAAAATGTGATAAAACAAATCAGCTTTAACTATCCACGGGATGAAAGTAAATTGGAGTATTTGGAGGTTGACAATTTATCCAACGTCACAGTAAGGGAATCCGTAGGCTCTTTGTTTGAGCTTTTGGAGAAAGAAAGTAGTATTACCGCATATTGGAAATGGTTTGTTATTTTAGCGCTGCTACTTGCACTAGTGGAGGTAATCATCCAAAAATTTGTTACATGAACATCCTGATAAAGTCAGCCAAAATAGTATCTCCAGAAAATTCGGCATTGCACTTAAAAAAAAGGGATGTTTTCATTAAAAAGGGGATTATTGAGAAAATCGCTGCCTCTATTGATGATATTCCTTCCGGCACCAAAATAATTGAACATAAAAATTTGCATGCATCTATCGGATGGTTAGACACGAGTGTCAGTTTTGGGGAACCGGGCCATGAAGAACGTGAAACTATTCAAAATGGCTTACAAGTTGCGGCTAAAAGTGGGTTTACAAATGTTGTTCTAAACCCAACAACGACCCCAGTTCCGGACACTAGCTCCGATATCGTTTTTCTAATAGAAAGAGCTAAAGGAAATGGTACGCAACTACATCCTCTTGGAAGTTTATCTAAAAACTCAAAAGGAGTTGATTTGGCGGAGCTTTTCGATATGCACAATGCCGGGGCTGTAGGATTCTACGATTTCAAAAGCCAAATTACCAATCCCAATCTATTGAAAATAGCCCTATTGTATGCGCAAAGCTTTGATGGACTCATTTGTTCTTTTCCAGAGGATATACAGATTAAAGGTAAAGGGGTGGTTAATGAAGGTGAGATGTCAACTTCACTTGGATTGAAAGGTATTCCTGGATTGGCGGAAGAACTTCAAATTTCAAGAGATCTTTTTATCCTTGAATATACAGGAGGAAAGTTACATATTCCTACTATCTCGACGGCCAATTCCGTTAAACTTATAGCAGCGGCCAAAAGGAAAGGCTTAGATGTAAGTTGTAGTGTGGCGATACACAATCTCTTGATAACCGACGATACTCTTTCTGATTTTGACACTTCCTTTAAAGTAAGCCCACCTTTACGGACAAAACAAGATGCAAAAGCCTTGATAAAAGGGTTAAAGGACGGGACGATTGATTTTGTGACCACAGACCATACTCCTTTAGATATTGAAGAAAAACGCTTGGAATTTGATAACGCTCATGCAGGCACCATAGGGTTAGAATCTGCATTTGGCAGTCTTAACCCAGTCTTCGGATTGGAAGAAACAGTTGGGTTACTTACCAAAGGTTGGGAACGATTCAATATAGAAAAACCGAAAATTGAGACGGGCAGCCCTGCTTGTTTTACTCTATTTGAACCTTATGAAGAATGGTACTTCACTGAGAAAGATATCAAATCCACTTCAAGGAACAGTATGTTTTTGGATGCCCCTCAGAAGGGAAGGGTAATCGGAACAATTTCGAATAACACTCTAACACTGTAAGGCTTTGACAACCGAAAAAGAAGGCAGGACTACCGCTTCAGTTGCTTATTTAACCATTGTAGGTAGTTTGATAGCGTTGACCATGAATATGGAACCCAAAAATACCTTCGCTCGCTTTCACATCCGACAGGCATTTGGAATTCACCTGCTGTATCATGGACTAGCTATTGTGCTTACTTTTGCGGGTATTGTGCAAGTCTCGTTTTGGTTGTTTATCGCCTATATCATTCTAGCACTATATGGAATGCTCGGTGCACTGAACCAACAAAGGCAGTCCATTCCTGTAATAGGACCTTATTTTCAAAAATGGTTTACCTTTATTTCATAAATTTTAATTCATGTCCCCCACCTCGCTTTCATTAACCTACTTGGTACAACCTTCCAAAATCCAAAACTCCAAGACCCCGGCCATTTTTATGTTCCATGGGTACGGAAGCAACGAGGAAGATTTGTTCTCTTTTGCCCCCGAGCTTCCCGAAGAGTTTACCATTTTTTCGGTGAGAGCGCCCTTTTCTTTGGAACCATTTGGCTATGCTTGGTATGCCATTAACTTTGATGCAGAATACGGAAAATGGAGTGACGATCAACAAGCTATTGAATCCAGGGACAAGATTTTGGCCTTTATAGATGAGGCTATTGAAGCCTATCAGCTGGATGCAGATAATATCACACTGTTAGGATTTAGCCAGGGAACCATTTTGAGCTATTCTGTAGCCTTGTCCTATCCAGAAAAAGTCAAAAATATAGTGGCACTTAGCGGGTATATCAATGAAAAAATATTGTTGGATGGGTATAAAACCAAAAATTTAAAACATTTGAATTTTTATGCCTCTCATGGGCAGGTTGACCAGGTGATTCCTTTGGAATGGGCGCAAAAAACTCCAGAAATCCTTGAAAACTTGGGCATACCTTTTAAATACGAAGAGTTTCCTGTAGGTCATGGGGTTTCTCCACAAAACTTTTATTCCTTTAAAACGTGGCTTGAGGAGAGAATTTAGTTGCTCCTCGTATATAACAAGTGGTCCAATAAAGTAAAGTCGACGCTAAGATTGTCCTTTAACTCGTATTGAATAATAAGATCTCCCCAGAATTTTCCATCCGAGAAGTCGGCCAGTAGCCATTTATGATTAAGCACTTTTATCTTGTTGATCTTAAAATCACTGTTCATGCCTTCATAAGGAATCAAAGGATTATCTCCAGAGCGTTCATTGGTCTCCAATAACTTATCTGCAATGTATCGGGCAGGATTTTGCAACTCCAAATGGTCGTAATAGGCCAAGGCATCATCATTGTTTTCCAAAGAGAAATATTGCATATCCAGAATCTTTAGTTGCGCATTCTGGATGGAATCCTTCAGTGATTGATTTTCATTTTCAAGCCGCTCAATATCTCCATTCATATCTTTTTGAAGATTATTGGTGCTTACAAATTGATACAGGGCAATCAGGGCTGCAAAAACGAATAGATATAAAAAAATCTTGTTCTTCATGAAATAGGTATGTTCAATTTAAGATTGTCGTAAGCCAAGTGCACATTATCAGGTAATTTCTTTTCCACTTCTTCATGAAAACCCAATAAATGACTAATATGAGTGAAATAAGTCTTATCCGCACCGATCATCTCAGCAAATTCAACTGCTTCCTCCAGATTAAAGTGCGAATGATGCGGTTCTTCCCTTAAAGCATTCACTACCAAAACCTTAGCTCCCATTATTTTTTGCACTTGGTCTTCTTCCACACGTTTTACATCCGTTAAATACACAAAATCTCCAATACGATAGCCAAAAACCTGTAGTCTATTATGGAATGCTTCAATAGGAACCACATCCATTTCCCCTGCTTCAAATGGAGTGTCTTTAAAAACTTCATTGACTTGAACAGCCGGTGCGCCAGGGTATCTATTTTCATCAGCAAAGATGTAATCGAACCGACGTTTAAGGGAATCAATCACCCTTTTATGGGCAAAAATGGGTATATCTCCTTGTCTGAAAAAGAAGGGACGGATATCATCAATTCCAGCAGTGTGGTCAGCATGTTCATGTGTGAATAGAATGCCATCCAAGCTTGATACCGAGTTGGTCAACATTTGTTGACGAAAATCGGGTCCACAATCAATAACAAAGTTGTACTCATTCCAAGAAACCAAAACGGAAACCCGTAACCGTTTGTCCCTTGAATCTTTGCTCAAACAGACAGGATGATTGCTACCAATTACGGGAATCCCCTGAGAGGTGCCCGTTCCTAAAAAAGTAATGGTCATCATATCATCCATTAAAATCAAAATTATAACTTATTTATGTAAATTGAAGGAATGAAAATGTAACTTTGTTTTTAGCTAAACCATTCAGTTATGTCTACCGTTGCCAGCGAAGAAAACGCTTTTGAGAATATTCTCTCCATAAAGGCAAAAACACTCCGAATAAATCTTAATAGAAACATCTACGGCACTTTCGCCGAAATAGGAGCAGGACAAGAAACTGCGAGACAGTTTTTTAGAGCTGGAGGTGCTTCCGGTACCATTGCAAAGGCGATGAGTGCTTATGATAAAGCTTTTAGTGACGCCATTTATGGGGTGGAAAAAGATGGACGTTATGTGACCCAAGCCAGATTGAAGCGTATGTTGGTGCATGAGATGGATTTGGTAGAAAAGCGAATCACCAGGGAAAGTAATCCCGACTATTTGTTTTTTACCTATGCCAATACAGTAGCTACAATTGATTTTTCCAAACGGTACAAAGGGCATGGCTGGTTAGGGATTCGTTTTCAATTGGACCCCAAGCAGAAGGAGTTTGACGAAATAATACTTCACGTTCGTTTTAAACAAAATGAAGCTAGGTTACAGCAAGAAACCCTTGGGACACTGGGCGTAAACCTTATTTATGGCGCCTTTTTTAAGCACAGCGAACCACGTGTCCTTTTGAAAGAACTTTACGACCATATTGATAAGGATACCTTGGAAATTGATATGGTCAACTTTTTGGGACCAAGTTTTAAGGATGTGGACAACCGCCTGATGAGTCTTCAACTTATTAGAAACGGTATGACCGATGCGGTTATGTTTGGTCCAGATGGTAACAACTTGTTACCTGCTGCGGTTCTTTATAAAAAGAATATCCTTGCCCTTAGGGGTAGTTTCCGACCCGTGACGAAAGTCAACATGGATATGTTCCAGAAGTCCTATGATATTTTCATACGTGAACAAACCGTGGAATATGAAAATACAATCGTTGTTTTCGAAATCACTTTGTCCAATCTAAAAGCAGCTGGCGAAATAGACGAACAGGATTTTATGGATAGAGCTGAGCTGTTGAGTTCATTGGGACATACCGTGCTTATCTCAAATTTCCAGGAATACTATAAACTGGTGGAATATTTTAACAACTACACCAAGGCCAAACTTGGGTTGACCATGGGTATCAACAACCTAATAGATGTTTTTGATGAAAAATACTATCGCCATTTGAGTGGTGGTATATTGGAAGCCTTTGGAAAGTTGTTCTTTAAAGACTTGAAGGTCTATTTATATCCCATGAAAGACCCGGAAACAGGTCAAATTATGACCAGTAACAATGTAAAAGTGCATCCTAGGATGAAAGAACTCTACAAGTTTTTCAAATATAATGGGAAGGTCATGGACATTATTGATTATGACCCAGACATTATGAACATATTCTCTAGAGATGTACTGAAACGGATAGCCAGTGGTGAAGGCGGCTGGGAAGAAATGTTACCTGAAGGTATTGCAGAAATGATAAAGGAAAAACATCTTTTCCAAAGAAAAGAGCTTGCAGAAAAGCCAAAAGCATAATATTATTCAATTATGAAAAAACAACGGCACCAAAATGGTGCCGTTTTTGTTTAGTTGAGCAATTGCGCCGCGTGGTCTTTGGTTTTTACTTTTTCTATTACGCGTTCTATTACACCTTCTTCATCAATTACAAAAGTGGTTCTGTGTAAACCATCATATTCCTTGCCCATGAATTTTTTAGGTCCCCATACCCCGAACGTTTCTATAACGGTATGGTCTTCGTCAGCCAATAGCGGAAAAGGGAAATCATACTTGTTTTTGAAGTTTGCCTGCTTTTTCTGGGAATCTTCACTAACCCCTAAGAGTTCATAGCCTTCTTCCTGCAACAAACCATAGTTATCCCTAAGGTTGCAAGCCTCCGCAGTGCATCCAGGGGTGTTGGCACGTGGATAGAAAAAAACCACCAGTTTTTTACCTCTATAATCCTGCAAATTAATTGTATTTCCGTCTTGGTCCTTTGCTGAAAATTCAGGTACTTTATCTCCTGCCTTGAGCATATTCATAATAATCTTCTTGATTTAATATTGTTTAACTTATTTCAGGTAAATTTAAACAAAAATGACAAAACAGGATAAGGTAAATTTTATAATTACCACATTGGACGAGCTTTATCCTACAATTCCTATTCCGCTTGACCACAGAGACCCTTATACCCTATTAATTGCGGTACTGTTGTCTGCCCAAAGCACCGATGTCCGTGTAAATCAGATTACACCCTTGCTTTTTGCTAGGGCAGATAATCCCTATGCCATGGTGAAACTAACCGTAGATGAAATTCGGGAAATTATCAAACCTGTTGGTCTATCTCCAATGAAATCCAAAGGTATTCACGGACTATCTCAAATTTTGATTGACAAATATGATGGACAAGTACCTCAAGACATAGAGCTTCTGGAAGAATTGCCAGCCGTTGGACACAAAACGGCAAGTGTTGTGGTCTCTCAGGCCTTTGGGATTCCTGCATTTCCGGTAGACACCCATATCCATCGGCTTATTTATAGATGGGGATTAAGCAATGGAAAAAATGTGGTTCAAACAGAAAAAGATTGTAAGAGGCTGTTTCCAAAGGATATATGGAATCGATTACACTTACAAATAATTTGGTATGGGAGAGAGTACTCACCTGCTCGAGGTTGGGATTTGGACAAGGATATTATTACCAAAACCGTAGGTAGAAAAACTGTGCTCAACGACTATTATAAAAATAAAAAGGACCGCTAGTTGCGGTCCTTTTTATGTACGGTCTACAAGACTCTAGTTCAAGTTAATCTCAAACTTCTGATTTTTACAATCCACTACTTGTAGTGACTTTGAATAGCTCAGTAAAAACTGGACAGTTCCCTGACTCGCTTTTACTGTTCTGGTAAGTCTTTGTTCTTCAGAGTAAATATTTTCCATATTTCAGCATTAATGTTACACTTAGATAACGGCGCTGAATTGGAAATATTGCAACGTTCGATGGAATGCAGATTAATTCGTTAAAACGATATTATGTCTATCCACGATTTTTCTTAGGTTGATTAAGGCATATCGCATCCTTCCTAAGGCGGTATTGATGCTTACTCCAGTATTTTCAGATATTTCCTTGAAGCTCATGTCTTTATAGATTCGCATCACTAATACTTCCTTTTGGTCGTCTGGCAATTCCTCTATCAATAGTGTCAAGTCTCTATCAATTTGATCTTTTATAATCCGCTTCTCCGCATTTAGCTTGTCATCCTTAATAACAGAAAAGATATTGAAGTCATCGCTTCCTTCAAACTTGGGCATTCTTTTGTTTTTCCTAAAGTGGTCAATGATTAGGTTATGGGCAATTCGCATAACCCATGGAAGAAATTTTCCTTCTTCACTATAAGACCCCCTCTTAAGTGTTTTGATTACTTTAATGAAAGTGTCTTGAAAGATATCTTCTGCAACATCCCTATCCAACACTTTAGAGTAAATAAAACTTGAAATTCTTTGGTTGTAACGATTAATGAGTACTTCGAGAGCTTTTTCGTCTCCTGCAATGTAGTTCTTTACTAATATCGAGTCGTCAATCTGTAGTTCCATACAAATTACTTTTTTGGTTAACACTAGGTGCCTCCTTACCAGTAAGGGCGGCATTGTTAATTAGTTATTTAAAAAAAAGTAATTATCGCTGTATAGGCCTATCAGGTTTTTAATTACAACTCAAAGATATATAAATCACATACCCAGATGAAAACTTATGTTGTGATTTGGGCATTTTTAGATGTTAACTGAAACAATATACGTATTAAGTGGGGGGTATTGTATCTTTACACCCCTAATTTTAACAAATGGCTTCCATCCAGAACATCGATTCCAAGAAGAATATTATCATAAAAGGTGCCAAACTACACAACCTTAAAAACATAGATGTTGTAATACCGAGGAACCAACTTGTGGTCATTACGGGTTTATCCGGTTCGGGCAAGTCCAGTTTGGCATTTGACACACTCTATGCTGAAGGCCAAAGGCGATACGTGGAAAGTCTTTCCTCCTATGCCAGACAATTCTTGGGTAAATTGGATAAACCCAAGGTAGACTATATAAAAGGTATAGCACCCGCCATTGCGATAGAGCAAAAAGTGAATTCAACCAATCCACGTTCTACGGTTGGGACCACTACTGAAATTTATGATTACCTCAAATTGCTTTACGCACGTATAGGGAAAACTATATCTCCAATTTCTGGAAAGGAAGTAAAGAAACATACGGTTAGTGATGTGGTAGACCATGTACGGTCGTTCCCAGAGGGGACCAAGCTTTTGCTATTGGCCCCAATTACAATAAAAGAGGATAGAGACCCTCAAAAATCCCTTCAACTATTTTCAAAACAAGGGTACGCCAGAATCAAGTATGATGGTGAAGTTTTAAGAATAGACCAGGCACCTAAAGATATAGGACGGGAATTTGATTTAGTAGTGGACCGAATTGTGGTAAAAGAAGATGAGGACTTTTATAACCGTCTCGGGAATGCAGTGGACAATGCTTTTTTTGAGGGAAAAGGACGATGTGGTATTGAAAGTTTAACGGACAACACGACCAAAAGCTTCAGCAATCAATTTGAGCTGGATGGAATCAAGTTTATGGAACCCAATGTTCATCTTTTCAGTTTTAATAATCCTTATGGCGCTTGTCCAAGGTGTGAAGGTTACGGAGATATTATTGGCATTGATGCCGATTTGGTTATTCCAGACACTTCCTTGTCCATATATGAAAGTGCTGTTTTTCCATGGAGAGGTGAAAGCATGAGTTGGTACAAAGACCAGTTGGTAAACTCCGCATACAAATTTGATTTTCCGATTCACAAACCTTGGTTCGAACTTACCGAAGAACAAAAGGAATTGGTCTGGAACGGAAACGACCATTTTATAGGAATCCATAAGTTCTTTGAACAGTTGGAAGAAAAGAGTTATAAAATCCAGAATCGTGTAATGCTATCTCGCTATAGGGGAAAAACCAAATGCCCGGTCTGTAAAGGAAAACGCTTACGTAAAGAAGCGAACTATGTGAAGATAGATGGCCAATCCATTTCTGACCTTATTGAACTTCCAATAAAAAAACTGATTCCCTTTTTTGAAAACCTGCAACTCTCACAGCACGACTCTCAAATAGCAAAACGACTATTGAAGGAAATAAATACGCGATTGGACTTCCTTTATAAAGTAGGGCTCAGTTATCTTACCCTGAATAGAAAATCAAATTCTTTGTCTGGAGGAGAAAGCCAACGCATCAATTTGGCTACCTCATTGGGTAGTAGTCTGGTAGGTTCCATGTATATTTTAGATGAACCTAGCATTGGTTTGCACCCCAAGGATACCGAAAACCTTATTGAGGTTTTGAAATCCCTTCGCGATTTAGGGAATACGGTCATCGTAGTAGAACACGACGAGGACATTATGAAAGCTGCCGATAAAATCATCGATATTGGACCAGAAGCTGGAACCCTTGGTGGTCAGCTGGTGGCAGAAGGGACTTTTGCTGAAATACTTATGGCCAAAACCTTAACAGCAGAATACCTGAATGGAACGCTGAATATCGAAATACCCGATGAGCGCAGGACTTCCAAAAGTCATATTCAAATAATTGGAGCCAGAGAGAACAATCTAAAGAATATCAATGTAACTTTTCCGCTGAACATGCTTACTGTGGTCACAGGTGTGTCTGGAAGTGGAAAAAGTACTTTAGTGAAGCGTATATTATATCCCTCTATATTAAAGGAAATAGGTGGATATGGGGAAAAAGCCGGACAATTCACCAAAATTGAAGGAAAATATGCCCATATCAAACATGTCGAATTTGTAGATCAAAACCCAATTGGCCGTTCCTCCAGATCAAACCCAGTTACCTACATTAAGGCGTATGATGATATCCGTGCGCTTTTTGCTGCCCAAAAGCTAAGCAAACTTAGAGGGTATCAGGCTAAGCATTTCTCCTTTAATGTAGATGGTGGTCGTTGCGAAAAATGCAAGGGAGAGGGCGTAATTACAGTGGAGATGCAATTCATGGCCGACGTACATTTAGTATGTGATGTATGTGATGGAAAGCGTTTCAAAAAAGACATTTTGGAAGTTCAATTTGAAGGTAAAAACATCGATGACATTCTCAATATGACCATTGATGATGCTATTGACCATTTCAAACTTCACAAACAGCAGAAAATCGTTAGTAAACTTCAACCCCTTCAAGATGTAGGATTGGGTTATGTTACCCTTGGTCAATCCTCATCTACCTTATCCGGAGGAGAGGCACAACGTATAAAACTAGCCTCTTTTCTCATTAAAGGGAACACCAAAGAAAAAGCCTTATTCATTTTTGATGAACCTACTACCGGATTACATTTTCACGACATCAATAAACTGCTTAAATCTTTCAATGAACTGATAGCTAAAGGACATTCCGTTATTGTAATAGAACATAACATTGATCTTATTAAATGTGCGGATTATATTATTGACCTAGGTCCAGAGGGTGGTGAAAACGGAGGTCATTTGGTGGCCGAAGGTACACCGGAAGAGATTGTTCAAAACAAAGAATCTTCTACGGCAAAATATCTAGCAGAAAAACTCTAGAAGACAGTTGACGTAAGACTTCGTGTTCTCTTAATTTGTTGTAAACGATGGTAATCTAGATAGTTTGCAGCTATCTCTCCATGTCCTTTCACTTTGGCATCAGCCTAATCAAAAATTCTTATTCTTTATGTAACGAGGAACAACCTTCATCCCAAAATGAAAAATGAATATTCATAAATTATTGATTATAAATACTTTATGTTTTTTGGCACGCTGTTTGGTATTAGTCTATCAGAATGTAAATAGTTGCATTCGGTAACTTAAATCAGTAGGATATGAAAAAGTTAGTACTCATTTTAACGGCAGTCCTGTTTGGAACTTTTAGTTCTATTGCAGCGACAAAAGTGGATGACTCATTCACTACAGCTACTTTTCGATATGGTAACTCCTTCATCTTTGCGGAAGACGGAATAACTTTTTCAGTATACCCAGATGGAGAGTTCGATTTCTTTATTAATAACCAGGTCAATGTAGGTGTTGGTGCCCGGATTGGGAACGTAGGAATCACTTTTAACTCAGGTTTTAACTATAACCCCTTTGTTCAGTATGATGACTATGGTGCTGTAATTCAAGTTGAGAATATTCCAATTTTCTATGATAACTGGGGGCGAGTGAGCCAAATTGGAAGTGTGGATATTTGGTACAGAAATGGTCGTATACGTAGAGTAGGTGGACTAAATGTATTCTATAATGGAGGCGTATTCAGCCACTACACCGGGTTTATCAATGTGTATAACAGACACTATGTGTATAGACCTTTCCACAGATTTTTTGTGAGACCGGCTGTAGGTTTCTGTAACGTATGGCGTACACCATATAGAAGATTTTATAGGCCTTTGAGGTATACATATTATAGACCTTATAGAAACAATTATAGAAGAGCCTACGCCAGAATTGGAAGAACATATAGAAACGATAGAAGTGTTCGTAGAGCAAATATCTATAGAAATGACAGAAGAGTTGCTGTAAGGAGCAACAACTTTAGAAGAAATGATGCGGTTAGATCAAACCGATCTGCAGAAAGATCTATCTCTAGATCAAATGGAAATAGGGTTTCCAATGTAAATAGGGATAGGGCTGTAAGAAGGTCGACGGATAGCCGAAGAAATAATGTTAATCGCTCGGAAAGTGTGGTTCGAAGAAACAACAATTCCGGACGTACTGTAAACAGAAGTGCAAATAGAAATGGAAACAGAAGCGGTAATACTGTAAGTAGAACAGTTACCAAGCGTGAAGTAGCTCGGACGCCAAATACAAGAACTGTAAACAGGCGACAAGTTACCACTACTCCAAAAAGTAGAAGTGTAACACGAAGTACAACACGCACATATAAGGCACCCAACAGTACAAAAAGAAGTACTGCGAGCAGAAGCAACTCAGGAAGTAGAACTGTAAAAAGAAGTTCTTCAACTACAGTGAAAAGAAGCTCTGGGAACACCGCTTCAAGAAGAAGTAACAATAACTCAAAATCAAGAACGAGAAGTTCTAGAACGAGATAAAAGTAGTTTTTAGGTTGGTTAGTTGTTTACCCCGTGGTTGGATTTATCCGCCACGGGGTTTTTTTGTACTACTCCCGTTTTCGTAACCATTTAGAAAGCACTCCGGATATATCCTCAGAAATATCAAACCGATACAAAATACCCAAATACATAAGCACGATGAAACCGGATTTTAGCAAGATGTTTAAGGCAGGATGGAAATCAAAGTTAAACACGCTAAAAAGAACTCCTAATAATACTAGAGTGGCAAACACTTTAAATGTGGATTTAGTAAACGGCATTATTTCAAACCTTAGCTTAACGAATATCAACTTAGTTGTGTTGAAAAGAAAAATAGAAATGAAGCTTGCTACCGCAGCCCCTTCAATTCCATAATTGGGAATAAGAAGTAGATTAAGAACAATGGTCAACGCGGCCAGTCCGACACCAAAAATCAGAATAGACTTATAGTACTTCGAATTGTACAAAATTGAATTATTGTTTCCCAGAAGGGAATCAAACACCTTGGTCATTCCAATCAAAAAGACAACATAAAAACCATCTCTATAGGTCTCAGGTAACAATAGGTACAAGTCTTCCAAGTTGAGAACAATCAATAGAAAAAGAATACCAGAAGCGATAAACAGTGTCAAAGAGGTCTTTTTATAGAGTGTTTCCAAACCAAATGAATCACCTTTATTAAGCAATTCGGCTGTCAAAGGATAGGTAATTTGGTGCATGGCCCTAGAGGGTACTATAATGACGGTGGCAATGTATACGGCAACTCCGTAATAGGCCACATTCTCTATCTTGATAAACTGGTTTATCATAACCTTGTCTATCTCCAAAAGTATCAGCGCTGACGAACCACCCAAAATAATCAGAAAAGAATAGGACAATATTTCCGCCAAATTTCCAGGAAATGTGAAGCTCAACTTAGGGAAATGAATACGATAAGCATAGACTTTTAATATGGCCGTTCGTAAAAGGTAAAGCCCTACCAAAAGTTTAAAAAACAAATCCAATGAGAATACCTCAAAGTACAAGAGGATTAAAAGAACGGTGACTCCTATTCTACCAAATACCTCCTTCATAAAATTACCGAAAACCGATTTTAAGTGTACTTTGCACCAAGCGTAAAAAACTTCAAAATACGCCATGGACAATCCCACAAAAAAAACATACCATAGGTAGTCCTTAACCATCGGATTTACATCAGATACAAGGCTCCCCAAAGGTTCATACAAAAAGAAAATGACGCAGCACACAGGAACAATACCGAGTAAGGGAATGAGGAGCATCAGCGTAAGAAAGCCGTCTTTTTCCGATTCTTGGTACTGACTATGAAACTTTACCATTGTATTATGAACACCGAAAGCCATTAAAGGCATCAGAATTGCTCCTGAAGCGAGAATAAAAGTCACCAATCCATAATAAGCGTCTGGAAGAATTTTGGTATACAAAAAAACCGTGTTTATTGCACCGAACAGGAATCCTATATAGGTGGTAAACACATTTTTTAAGGATTGTTTTAGGACGATTCCCATCGAATAAAATTAGCAAGAGATTCCGTCAGTACTTTCCTGTGATACTTTTCAATGTGCTTGGGGCGAATATGCAATTGATTGTTTTGATATTGACGGAACCATTCCAAAAGTACAGTTTTAATTGCTTCAGTATCTGTATGCCCAAAAACTTTACCAGATTGTGTTGCGTCTATCATTTGACCAGCTTCCCAATCTTTAGGACCAATACCCAAAATTGGTCTTCCCGCATTGAAATATTCGAAAAGTTTTCCTGGAATAATGCCCTGAGTTTCTTTTGAATCTATTTCCAATAAAAGCAAAATCTGGGTTTGCTGCTGTAACCGCAATACGTTTTCATGAGACACGTAGCCTAAAAAATCTACATAGTCCGCCAATCCAGAATTGACAATTGAATCCTTCACCTCCTCTCCTACTACTCCCACCAACTGAATCTGCAAAGCGTTGGCAAAATCCTTATGGGCATCCACTAATTCTCTAAGTACCTTCCATAAACCCATAGGATTTCTACCTGTAAGCAATGAACCAATATGGGAAATGGTAAACTTTGAATCCAATTTTCCGACCTCAGGAACGGTATCAAAACCATTGGTGATTGCTTCAATTGGCGTATTCGCTATCTTTTCAAACTCAGCTTTGGTGGTATTGCTGGTCACAATCAACTTGTCCGCTGTATCTAGCACGGTCTTCTCTAGATATTTATGTTTTTTTTGAGAAGACTTGGTCAATCTTAACTTTTTGTGATACCCTATTGAAGTCCATGGATCTCTAAAATCAGCAATCCACCGAATGTCGTACTTCTGTTTAAGACCTAGCCCAATAAGGTGCAAACTATGTGGAGGGCCGGTTGTGATTATAGTTTGTATCTGTTCCTCTTCAATAAAATTAGATAGGTAAGCTATTGAAGGTTTGACCCAGTGTTTTCGTGCATCAGGGATGAAAAAATTACCCCGAACCCATAACAAGAATTTGGCCAGACGTGAGACTTTTTTATCGGGAATTACCCCTGAGCTAATGCTCCTTGTTTTCGTTTTGGAAAGAAGAGAAGCAAAAACATACGGCTCGTGGATGGGCTGCTTTAAGACTTGAACCCCAGTTGGCACTTCACTTTCCAGATGTACATCCAGTATGGGATAGTTCGGATTTTTGGGGGTATAGACTATAGGTTGAATATCAAAATCGGGCAAGTACTTAACAAATTTGAGCCATCGCTGTACCCCTGGTCCACCAGCAGGTGGCCAATAATATGTTATGATCAAAACCTTTTGCATCAGGCCTTGCTTTTTTTCTTTTTACCTGGTGAAAACATGGAAAATCCGAACCCTCCTAAAATAATGACCGCCAAAGCAATACAACTGGCCAGACTCACCTGACTTCCCATTTGAACCACTTCCGGTTTAAATTCGAAAACGATATCGTGTTGCCCCGGTGGAATTCTCATTCCACGTAACACGTAATTCACTCTAAAGTGTTCTTGTGTTTTTCCATCTATGGTAACCTTCCAGCCCTTGGGGTAATGCATTTCTGAAAAAACCGCAAATCCTTCATCCTTGTTTTCAGAACGATACTTAATAAAGTTGGGACGATATTCTGTTAAATCAATTTTGGCCAAAGAATCAACCGTGTAATTATGCTTTGTTAGTGTTGGATACGTTTTGGTATTGACAACAGCTTCAATTTTTGAATTAAAGGAACTCAAACTTTGAATTTCTTCATTGGAAGAATTGGCGGGAATTATTCGCTTCACAAACCATGCATTTCCATTTAAATTGTCATTTATGGCAGGTACGCTATTACCTTCCTCATCTTGCTGAATAACATACTTTACATTTAACATATCCAATACCTGAGTATTGTTTTGATATAGATGATATTCAAATAGATCTTGAAGTCTTTTGGGTTTGGCGGCGTGATAACCTCCTATTGATTTATGGAAATAAGAGGTTCTTGCCCCATTTATCCCTTCTTGTGGGTCAAAAACGCGGTAAATAGCTTTATCCTGCTGAATGGCATTATCAATCTGACTGGCTTGAAATGGTGTGTTCACCTGACGTTGTCTTACAAAATCATCCTCATTTACATAACGTAATGCCACCCCGACCAAATCAAAAAGAATCAAAACACCCAAGGCAATTGTAGCGATATTCTTGTTGATTTTTTCCTTTATCAACAACCATAAAACTAGGGCAGCCAACACGACATAAATCAGAGATCGGATTGTATCATTTATATAGACAGCTTCCCTATCCCGTTTTATCATGGTTACCAATTCATCCCAAAACTGTTGTCTATAAAAATCATCCCGTATTCCATCAAAGTCAAAGAAACCCTTTAATACAAAAATGAATACTCCAAGACCTACTATTATGAAAAAACTCCATTTAAGTGCTTTCAGCAAATCCTTTTGTGAAGATTTGGCTCTAAAAATCTCACGTAACCCCAAAATACCCAATACGGGTAAACATAGCTCCAACACTACTTGGATGGAGGACACAGCACGAAACTTATTATATAATGGGAAATAGTCAATCATAAAATTAGTCAGCTCCGGAAAGTTTTTTCCCCATGAAAGAACCAAAGAAAGCAATGCACCCAAAGCCAGCCACCACTTACGCTTTCCTTTCACTAAAAAAAGGCCAAGTACAAACAAAAACAACACGATAGAACCTACATAAGCTGGAGCTGCCACAATAGGTTGACTGCCCCAGTACAATGGTAGATTTCGAGCAAATTCAATAGCACGATTAGGAGGTATTCCCTGACCAATTAAGTAATCATACGCTTTAGAACTGGTTCCCAAATCTTCATTCCCAGAGCCACCAAAAAGTCTTGGTGAGAACAAATTTAAAGACTCTGCAATACCATAACTATATTGGGTAATGTATTCTTTATCCAATCCGTTGGATGCTTCTTTTGGGCTTCCATCTGGATTAATAGTCAATTCCGATTTACCCCTGGTACTCCAGTCTGCATACTCTTTCGTTGCCAAAAGTCCAGTGGCATTTGTGGTAATGGATAAAGCAACGGCCAAAATTAAAATACCAACAGAGAGAAAATAGTGCTTCAATTCCTTTTTCTTAATGGCATATACCAAATAGACGAGACCAAGAATCAAAACCAGAAGCATGAAATAATAGGTCATTTGATAGTGGTTCGCACTTATTTCCAAGGCCATCGCCAAAGCGGTGAGGATAAAACCTAGCAAGTATTTTTTCCGAAAAACCAATATGATTCCTCCTAAAACCATGGGAATATATCCCAAGGCATGTGCTTTTGCATTATGTCCGACACCAAGAATGATAATAAGATAGGTGGAAAAACCAAAGGCCAGTGCCCCCAAAACTGCAAGTCTGAATTCTACCTTAAGACATAACATGAGAATGTAAAAACCGATGAAGTACAGAAAGAGGTAGTCCGCAGGACGTGGCAAAAAACGTATGAGCCGGTCCAATTTCTTCACATAGTCATGAGGATAGTTGGCACCAAGCTGGTATGTGGGCATTCCTCCGAAAGCGCTATTGGTCCAGTAAGATTCTTCCCCTGTTAGCTCTTTAAAATCATTTCGCTCTTTGGCCATTCCCTTGTATTGGGCAATATCTGATTGGAAAATAGCCTTCCCTTGTAAAACCGGGTAGAAGTAGATTAAAGCTACTAGAATGAAGAAAAGTAAAGCACCAAGATGTGGGATAGCATATTTTGGGGATAGCTTCATGAACTGATTTTGAGAAAACAAATATTAGTCAATTTCTTCAAAATCTATATATTCTCCAACTTTTTTTGAGGGGTTTGATTTTCTTGTAGGTCTCGTAAACACCGAGGTTTCTCCTTCGTTGGATGTATTCGGTTCTCGGTAATCACGCTGCGTGAACTGGCCGCCAAACTGCTCCTGGGTCTTCTTCATGGCATATCCAAATAGTTTGGGTGCCAACCATCTTGCAAGCAATTTCACCGCGTAGTATACTAATATGAGAAGTAAAATCGTTTGTATTAAAACCATATGACTGAACTATTGCATCAAAATTACCTTGTAAGTCTATCCAAAAGCAATAAAGTATCTTAAAATAGTATTAAAAAGTTATATGGACATCACTCATTTACGTAGTAAACTCTTTTTTTTTCTTTTTATTCCTTGTCTTGTCGTAGGTCAATATACCGATGTAATCAATTCAAACAGGCCCGGCAGAGCGGTCAGTGCGTATTCCGTTGGAACAGGAGTTGTACAGGCAGAAGTTGGAATTCTATATGAACAACAGGATGATGCGTCTTTAAATTCTGATTCGAATATTTTTGGTGCGGACTTTGCCATACGCTATGGCGTTTTATTCGAACAACTGGAAATCATCTACGAAGGTTCTTTTATAAATCAAAATCTCACATTTATAGAAACTGGTCTTGAAGAGACCCGGACTGATTTTTCCAGAAACAGGGCCGGTATAAAATATTTGATATTTGACCCTTTCAAAGACCCTGAAAGTAACAAGCCAAACCTATATAGCTGGAGAGCCAATAACGTTTTCCAATGGAAAAACTTGATTCCTGCAGTTTCTGTCTATGCTGGTGCTACCTTTAATTTAGGTGAGAATCCATTTTTTGTAGGCGCACCAACAGTATCCCCCCGAGTGGCGGTTGCTACCCAGAGTCGACTTACGCCAAGATTCGTTTTAATATCCAATGTAGCCTACGATAGAATTGGAACCGATTTTTCGCAATGGAGCTATGCCATTTCTTTGACCCATGCCTTCCGAAATCCTAAATGGAGCGTATTCTTCGAACATCAGGGTTTTGTGGGCGGCGTACAAAATGATATGCTACTACGTACAGGAGTCGCTCATTTGTTCAACGAGAATTTTCAAGCCGATTTCCATCTAGGTTCGAATTTTAAGAATGACCCCTCACGGGTCTTCGCCGTGCTCGGGTTTTCCTACCGTCTTGACTTTCATAAAGATAAATTAGTGCCCATAGCGGACCAAAAGCCATCCAAAGAGAACAAAATCCAAAAACAGAACTTCAAGAAGAGCCGTAAGAAAAAAAGGAAAAAGAAAGACTTCTAACGATTTGTGGTTTCCATACTTGCCCTAACTGGAATTATTCCTATTATTGGGATTATAAAATTCAGTTTATGATTACTATTCAGAAGGTAGAAAGCAAGGCGGATTTAAAACGCTTTGTCAAGTTCCCCTTTACCCTTTATAAAAACTCTCCCTATTGGGTCCCTCCCATCATAAAAGATGAAATGGAGTCTTTCAACTCAGATAAAAACCCTGCTTTCCAAAATGCAGAAGCCACTTTTTTCATGGCGTTTAAAGACAAGAAACCGGTTGGAAGGGTTGCTGCCATCATCAATTGGTTGGAGGTAAAGGAACAGAAACTCCTTAAAATGCGTTTTGGATGGTTTGATTTTGTAGATGACCTAGAAGTATCCAAAGCCTTACTGGATAAAGTGGCCAGCATTGGAAAGGAGAACAATCTAGATTATATGGAAGGACCCGTAGGTTTTTCCAATTTGGATAAGGTAGGTGTTCTCATAGATGGTTTTGACCATATTGGAACTATGATAACTTGGTATAACCACTCTTACTACCAATCGCATTATGAACATCACGGGTTGGTCAAGGAAAAAGAATATTTGGAAAACAAATTCTTGTTTGCCAGCGCAGACCCAAAAATCTTTACAAAGGCCAATTTGCTTATCAAGAAAAGATATGGCCTAAAAGAGATGAATTTTACCAAAAGTGAGGAAATCATGCCATGGGTTGACAAAATGTTCGACCTGTTCAACGAAACCTATTCCAAGCTTTCTTCCTTTGTTAAGGTAACCGATGTCCAAAAAGAGTATTTCAAAAAGAAATACATCAGCTTCATTAACCCAGAATATATCAAGTTTGTGGTGGATTCTGATAATAATTTGGTAGCCTTTGCCATTGTTATGCCCTCATTTTCAAAAGCATTGCAAAAAGCCAATGGAAAGTTGTTTCCAACAGGAATTTTTCATCTCTTGAAAGCCAAAAAACACAGCAAGGATGTTATTTTCTATTTAATAGGTATTCATCCTGATTATCAGAATAAGGGAGTAACAGCCATTATCTTCAATGAATACTATAAGGTTTTTCTGGAACGGGGCATTGAGAATTGTATTAGAACCCCAGAATTGGAAGACAACGTAGCCATACGACAAATGTGGAAGAGTTTCAACCCTGTAACCCATAAAAGGAGAAGGACCTATCGAAAAGATTTGATTTAAATGTAACAAAATCGCTTTTTGGTTACTCTATAGTTATAAATTGATAGAGCATGCTCAATCTAGCCACCGGGGAATATTTTGGAAAAAGCACTAAAACGGTGGAAAATGAGTATCTGAAGCTATGCATCACCAATTATGGTCCCGAAACCATTATTGCTGCACATAATCATGAAAACCCGTACCTAAGTCTTCTTGTCAATGGAAGCTATCTTGAAGAGGGAGAGGTAATCACACAAACCATAGCTCCTGGTGAGGTACTGTACAGGCCTAAGGGATACGGACATAGGAATTGTTTTGAACAGAACGATGGCACTTGTTTCAATATTGAATTCAAACCAGATTGGTTTAATCATTTAATAAACCCTCCCTTGAATAGGAAAGATAAACCTATTAAGTTTAGCGCTGCCAAATATCCCTTTTTCTATAAGTTATTCTTACAGCTTAAAAAGCATCCATCAGACAACATCATTTTTAACGAAGTATATGATTTTTATTCCAACTTGATCACACCTCTTCCAAAAAGAGATGTTCTACCTTGGGTCAAAAATGTCGGTGAGATTGTCCAAGAAGAACTCCATAAGTTTCATTCTCTGGATGAATTGTCAAATAAGGTTTATGTTCATCCTGTCTATTTGTCCAGAGCGTTCAAGTTATACTCAGGATATACACTTAAGGAATTTCAAATGAAGGTTAAAATTGAGAGAGCCATTCATCTTCTATTAAACACTCCAAAAAACGTCAGTTCCATTTCTTTTGAACTGGGTTTTTATGATGACTCCCACTTCATACGTGCTTTCAAGTCCATTTATGGCATATCACCTGCTAAATTCAAACGCAACTTGAGGACCTAAATAGTTGATATCGTACAATTTTGTCATAAACGGCCCATATACCTTTGACCTTAAAATCATAATAGGATGCAAAGGGTTACTTATCAAAACTTTCAGTTAGGCTTTCTACTTCTTATACTTCAGGGAGTATTTGCTCAAAAAACAACTGATGAAAGGGAAACACTGGATTATGGCCAAATCTATTCACATGCCTTGGATGCCAATGTAAAGGACATTTTTCCACTTTTGGAGGTCGATTCAGAACAGCTTAGTGAGGAAGATGCGCTATTTATAGAAAATTTCAACAAAAGGTTCAAATTTGAAGAGGATCGTTCAGAATATCTAAAGAACAAAAAATCGAGAATACATGACTTACAGTTAATCGTTAGAGAATACTGGCGAAAAGCATTGTTGGAACCTAAGAATAATTTTGATGATATATTGGCTAAAGAAGCAACCGCTTTCCTGGAAAAAGAATATGCCGCTATCAAAAACAGAAACATCCATAGAGACAGTCTTGGACGCCTTGTCAGCGAATACATTGAAAGCAAAGGCTACCATACTACCAAGGAAATGGGCAAAACGGGAAGAATCTTTGATTTATTGGTTTGGGAATCACAGAGAGACTCCTTGTATTCTTTCGACCTAAAGAATGAAGAAATTCAGGTTAAAGTGGTCTTTATGAACGATTTTGTAACCTTAGGCTGGGAAGAGTATGCCACTTTTGGCAAACGCTATCCTGGTGGTTGGGCAACAAATAATGCCATTTATTGCGTTGAAGAAGCTTATGATTTGGAGAGTGAGAAATTTAAGATTAGCTATTTGGCCCATGAAGGGCGACACGTTGCGGACAAAAAAAAGTATCCAAATCTCAAAGGACCTGATTTGGAGTATCGCGCCAAGCTTTCCGAACTCAGTTTGGCCCAAAAGAGAGTATATAACCTATTGGAGGCATTTACCGCCAATGCAAACAAAAACAGTAAAAACCCTCATCCACTTGCAAACTATTGTGTTATAAGAGACCTTTCAAGGTTGTATTTTAAGTTAGATTTTCAAAAGGACGTTAAAAGTTGGAAATCGGTACCTCCTGAAAAAATCAATCGAATGGCAAACAAGCTTTTGAAGAAAAATACAAGAGAGCTCCAAAAAAGGGGAGCTTCTGTTGAACGAATAATCAGAGCAAAGTAATTCTTAAAAAAAATGGGGGAGTTTTGATTTAGATACCATGAATAAAGAAAAACCTATAATAAGGATTTGTAATTCTTACTTTTAAGAAGATGAATCTTGATTGATTGTGCGTCCTGAGCTAAAATCCCATCTCGAAACTGTTCTTGGTTCCCCAATCAAGGGGAGTAAGTCTGTTAGTGGAGGTGATATTGCAAATGCCTATGTAATTGAAATCGCTTCTAACCGTTTTTTCCTAAAAACCTCTTCCAAACCTTGGGCAGAACAACTTTTTATTTCTGAATCGAGAAACCTGAAACAACTGGAAGCCACCCATACGATTAAAGTACCAAAGGTGTATGCCGAAGGTATTTTTGACCAGACTGGCTATTTGATTCTTGAGTTTATAGAAAGTAAAACACCGAATTCCAGTGATTTTGAAAGATTGGGTCATGAGTTGGCAGAATTACATTTAGTTCCTCAACCTGATGTATTTGGTTTTCAATTTGACAATTATATTGGGCATTTATCCCAAAACAATACGATAGAAAAAGATTGGTCCGTTTTTTATGTTCAGCACCGAATTATTCCCCAAATTCAAATGGCCAAGGAAAAAGGCCTTTTTAGTAAAGGAGACATCCCACCAAGAGAAAATTTGGAAAAAACTTGTACTTCCCTTATAGGTCAAGTCAAACCTGCTATTTTGCATGGAGACTTATGGGGAGGTAATTTTTTAATTGCCAAGGACGGAACTCCGGTATTAATAGACCCCAGTACTTATATAGGACATTCAGAAGTTGATTTGGCCATGAGCCGATTGTTTGGTGGCTTTGGCCCTTCTTTCTACTCAGCATATCACAAATTGATTCTTCCGCATCCCAAACAAAAAGAACTAACTGAGTTATATCAATTATACTACTTGCTGGTGCATCTAAATTTATTCGGAAGTTCTTATAGAACTTCCGTGCTTGCCACCATCAATAAGTACTTTCGCTAAAAAAGGATTATTCACCCATAGCTGCGGCAACAGCTGCAGAAAGACGTTTGTAGGTACCATTTTGCAATCTATCGCGAATTGCAGAGAAAGCATCCAAGGTTTCCACTATGTCCTGCATCGTATGTGTCGCTGTCGGAATCATACGAAGTAGGATCAATCCTTTTGGAATGACTGGATACACCACTATTGAACAGAAAATGCCATAGTTCTCACGTAAATCCTTTACCAAAGCCATTGCCTCTGGTATACTGCCGTTCAAATATACCGGAGTAACACAGCTAGATGTGGTGCCAATATCAAAACCACGTTCTTTTAGTCCATTTTGGAGTGCGTCCACGTTCTCCCAAAGCTTCGCCTTAAGTTCCGGCATGGTGCGCAACATATCCAAACGCTTCAATGCTCCCTTTACGTAAATCATAGGAAGTGATTTGGCAAACATCTGGGAACGCAAATTATATTTTAAATAGTCAATGATTTCTTTATCCGCAGCTAAAAAAGCACCAATGCCAGCCATAGATTTGGCGAAAGTGGCAAAATAGACATCAATATCGTCTTGAACACCTTGCTCCTCGCCTGCTCCTGCACCAGTTTTACCTAATGTACCAAACCCGTGTGCATCATCCACTAATAGTCTAAACTTGAATTTTTCTTTTAGGGCAACAATTTCCTTCAGTTTCCCTTGCTCCCCGCGCATACCGAAAACACCTTCAGAAATCACCAAAATTCCCCCTCCGGTTTCTTGGGCCATCTTAGTGGCACGCTCCAAGTTTTTTTCTAAACTTTCAACATCATTATGTTTGAAAGTGAAACGTTTACCAACGTGCAAACGAACACCATCAATAATACAAGCATGACAATCCACATCATATACGATGATATCATCTTTGGAAACCAAAGCATCAATAGCAGACATGATTCCCTGATAACCAAAGTTTAGAAGATAAGAAGCTTCTTTGTTAACAAAATCCGCCAGTTCCTGCTCCAATTGCTCATGATAATCGGTGTGACCGCTCATCATTCGAGCTCCCATTGGATAGGCAGAACCATGTTCATACGCAGCATCGCCATCCACTTTTTTCACTTCGGGAAGATTTGCCAATCCAAGGTAATCGTTCACGCTCCATGTAATCACTTCCTTCCCATGAAACTTCATTCTGTTGGAAATAGGTCCTTCCAGTTTTGGAAATACAAAATAACCTTCAGCTTGTGATGCCCATTTTCCCAATGGACCTTTATTCTCGATAATTCTGTCAAATAAATCTCTCATCTACCGCATAGTTGTTTCAAGTGCAAAAATATATATTTTTGGTTTGCCCGCATAATTGAATGTTTTCCATAAAAAAACGACAATGCCAACCATTGTCGTTCAATACCTTAAAGCCTTTTGGTTTACTTAACGTATTCTATCTTTTCAGCTACATCGGTGTTTTTGTGGTCAAAGAAACCTTGGTTTTCCATCCATTCATTGCTGTACACCTTACTCATGTATCGTGAACCGTGGTCTGGAAATATAACCACCACATTACTCTCTTCAGTAAACTCACCTTCCATGTCTAATTGATACAAGGCCTGAACGGCTGCCCCTGTAGTGTATCCTCCAAAAATACCTTCAGTTTTTGCCACTTTTCTGGCCATGTGGGCACTTTCTGAATCTGTGACCTTCACATATTTATCGATGGTATTGAAATCCGTAGCAGAAGGAATCAAGTTCTTCCCCAAACCTTCAATACGGTATGGATAAATCTCATTTCGGTCAAATTCTCCAGTTTCATGAAATTTTTGAAGCACAGAGCCATAGGCGTCCACACCCAAAACTCTGATATCCGGATTTTTTTCCTTTAAGTATCTTGCCGTCCCGGAAATAGTGCCTCCCGTACCATTGCAAGCTACCAAATGGGTAATCTGGCCATTGGTCTGTTCCCAAATTTCAGGTCCGGTTGTTTTATAATGTGCCTCAATATTCAATTCATTGAAATATTGATTGATATAAATTGAGTTGTCAATCTCACTGTGCAATCGCTTAGCAACTTCGTAATAGGAACGTGGGTCGTCTGCACTTACGTGTGCAGGACACACATATACCTTGGCTCCCATAGATCTCAACATGTCAATTTTGTCAGGTGAAGATTTTGAGCTTACTGCCAAAATGCAATCGTAGCCTTTCACGATACTGACCATAGCCAAACTGAATCCTGTATTCCCCGAGGTAGTCTCTATTATGGTACTATCAGGTTTTAGAATTCCTTTTCTTTCGGCTTCTTCAATTATGTAAGAGGCAATCCTATCCTTTGCGGAATGCCCTGGATTGAAAGCTTCCAGTTTCGCATAAAAATTACCGGTCAAAGGTTCAGCGATTCGGTTAAGGTGAACTAAGGGGGTACTTCCAATTAAATCAAGAATACTGCTGTAGGCATTTATCTTTTTCTTCATATTGGCTTAGATAAGGGATGGTTTTTGAACTTCAAAAATCATCGGTGCAAAAATAGTATTTTTTATTTTACAGGGCTTTTCCTTCTAAATCCAGTATAAAACTGTACTCTTTGGCTGTTTCCTTTAGGGATTCGAACCTTCCAGAAGCGCCACCATGACCTGCTTCCATATTCGTATCCAAGTATAAAACGTTGTTATCCGTTTTTAATTCTCTCAACTTAGCAACCCATTTGGCGGGTTCCCAATATTGAACTTGTGAATCGTGTAAACCTGTGGAAACATACATGTTGGGATATCCTTTTGCTTCAACATTATCATAAGGAGAATAGGACTTCATGTAATCGTAGTATTCTTTTTCGTTCGGATTGCCCCATTCATCATATTCACCCGTAGTGAGAGGAATGGTGTTATCCAACATGGTTGTAACAACATCCACAAAAGGCACTGCCGCTATAACCCCATTATATAGTTCTGGAGCCATATTGACCACAGCTCCCATCAATAATCCTCCTGCAGAACCTCCACTGGCATATAAATGCTCAGCGCTAGTGTAGTTTTCACCAATCAAAAACTTGGAACAATCAATAAAATCGGTAAAGGTATTTTTCTTCCGTAGCAACTTCCCGTCCTCATACCATGGTCTACCTAAATATTCCCCGCCTCTAACATGGGCTATGGCATAAATAAAACCTCTATCCAACAAACTCAAACGGATGGATGAAAAATAGGGGTCAATAGTATTGCCGTAGGAACCGTATGCATATTGTAGCAAAGGACTTGTGCCATCCATTGGAGTGTTTTTATGATACACCATGGAAATTGGGACTTTTACTCCGTCACGTGCAGTGGCCCAAACGCGTTTTGTTCTATAGTTTTCCTTATCAAACTTCCCTCCTAGCACTTCGAGCTCTTTTAAAATGGTCTTGCTCTTTGTTGCCATATCAAAATCGATAATTGCATAAGGAGCGCCCATTTCATTATAAAAATAACGAAGGATTTGGGTGTCAAAGTCCAAGTTCACCGACGTCCCGGCAACATAAGTTTCACTACCAAATGGCAAGTAATAGGAATCTGTACTATCCCACTTTGTTATTTTCAATTCATTCAAGCCATTTTTCCGTTCGGACAACACATAGTAATCTTTGAAAATATCGACATCCTCCAAAAGGACATCTTCCCTATGCGGAATAAACTCTTCCCAACTATTGGATTCGGTGCTGTTCAATGAAGTTTGCATCAATTTGAAGTTGGTGGCACCATCTTTATTGGTAAGTATGTAAAATCGATCTTGATAGTGCGAAATTGAGTACTCCAAACCTCTTTCTCTTGGAGAAAACACTTTAAAGTTCCCATTTGGATTGTCAGCTTCAAGGATTTGATATTCCGATGTAAGGGTGCTTACCGAGCCGATAATAATAAATTCCCGGGATTTGGACTTGTAAACAAACGTATTAAAGGTATCGTCATCTTCATGAAAAACCAACTCATCTTCTTCGGAAGAGGTACCCAGAATATGCTTGCAAATCTTATCTGCTCTAAGCGTAACAGGGTCTTTTTTAGTGTAGAATAAGGTTTTGTTATCATCCGCCCAAACCGAGCGTCCCGTAGCATTATCTATTTTATCCGCATATACCTCACCTGTTTGCAAATTCTTGATTTGAATGGTATACTGCCGTCTTGAAACCGTATCGACCGCAAAAGCTGCCAAGGTATTGTCAGGGCTTATGGAAATACCCCTTAAGTTGAAGAAGTCATGACCTTGAGCCAAAACGTTGCAATCAAACATAACCTCATCTTTGTTTTTCAAAGTGTCAACTCTCCTCGAATAAATGGGGTACTCCTTTCCTTTTTCGTACTTGGTAATATACCAATATCCATTTAGTTTATAAGGTACAGAGGAATCGTCTTCTTTTATTCTGGATTTCATCTCCTTGAAGAGCATATCTTGAAAATCCTTGGTATGGGAGGTCATTTTTTGATAATACTCATTCTCCGCATTCAAGTAATCCAAAACTTCCTGGTCCGTTCTATCATTCATCCAATAATAATTGTCGATACGGACATCATCATGAATCTTCAAGGATTTCGGAACTTTTTTGGCCAATGGTGGCGTTATTTCCATAGACGTATTATTTTTTTTACAAGAGCCGACAAAAATAAGGCAGAAAATCAAAAGGAAGGCTAGTGGATGATGAAGTTTCATTAGCGAATTATTTCGTCCAATTTACTACTTTTAACACTGAAATTCTTAATAAAAAAATATGTTTGGAGATTTAATGGGGATGATGGGCAAATTGAAAGAAACCCAAGAAAAAGTAAAGGCCACAAAAGAGCGTTTAAACACGGTTATGGTGGATGAAAAGTCTTCTGATGGATTGTTGCATGTTACCTTAACAGCCAACCGTGAAATCAAATCCATCAACGTCGACGAATCCTTATTACAGGACAAAGAACAGTTGGAAGATTATCTAATACTTACTTTGAATAAGGCCATAGAGAAAGCAACGCAAGTAAACCAAGCCGAATTAGGTGCAGTTGCAAAAGAAGGAATGCCCAATATTCCAGGAATGGATTCCCTTTTTAAGTAAAGAACACTACCCCAACTCAATTAAGGTTTGCAAAAGAATCGAATGCATTTCATCTGTATAATCCAGATGTGTAACCATTCGCAACTTCCCTTGGCCCATACCGATGATAGAAATGTGCTTTTGCGCCAATTTGTCCACAAACTCTTTCTCCGATACTCGCGACTCATCCAACTCAAAAATGATAATATTGGTCTCTATGGGTTCCACTTTTTTCACAAAACTGTGTTCGCTCAATACCTTGCCAATTTCCTGGGCTTTTTCATGATCTTCTTTAAGTCTGTCAATATGATTTTCCAAAGCATATATTGCTGCGGCCGCTAAAAACCCAGATTGTCGCATACCTCCGCCAAGGACTTTACGTGTTCGTAACGCCTTGTCAATCAACTCTTCATTACCTACCAAAACGGAACCAACAGGGCACCCCAAGCCCTTGCTAAAACAAACACTTATGGAATCAAAGAGCTTACCATACTTTTTTGGGTCTTCTTCCTTTTTTACCAAAGCATTCCAAAGTCGAGCACCATCCAAATGATAGTTCAAACCATGGGTATCACAAACGGTTTTTATCTTTTCAAGTTCACTAAAATCCCAACATGCTCCGCCTCCCTTGTTCGTAGTGTTCTCAATACAAACCAGACTAGTTAGCGGACTGTGGTAAAAGTCTGGTGGATTAATTGCTTTTTCCACCTGCTCAGCAGTCATCATACCCCTATGGCCATCCACCAACTTGCAGGACACCCCACTGTTAAAACTGACACCACCACCTTCGTAATTGTAGACATGTGCATATTTATCACATATAAGCTGGTCTCCGGGTTGGGTGTGCAATTTTATGGCCGTTTGGTTAGTCATCGTGCCACTAGGGAAATAGAGAGCGGATTCCGTTCCAAAAAAATCGGCCACTTTTTCTTCCAGGGCATTCACTGAAGGGTCATTTTTGAAAACATCATCCCCAACTTGGGCATGCATCATGGCTTTCAGCATTCCTGGAGTAGGCTTGGTAACAGTATCGCTAATGAGATTTATCTGCATAAACTGAGATTCAAAAGTGAAATTTAAGGCAAATAATTGTATCTCATCTTAGGCTAGAAGCCATTAATAGGGAGAGTTTTGATTTACTTGGGAAAACAACCATTCAATATCCTCCTTGAGAATTTCCTCCGCACTGGAGAACTTAATTCTTTTTGCATGTTTTCCTTTGCCACTGAATTTTAGCCTATCATGGGTTATGGACTCCACATGATGCACATAAAGCATACATGTATCTCCCGAACCTTTCTGAATCCCACAAAGTACATTTTCCTTGCCTCCCCTGCTGTACAAGGCCAATTTCACCTTGGCCCCTCCAGCAATGGATTCTTCAATATTCTGAAACGATTGATACACGATATCACGCAGAATCAGGCCCATTTCAAGAGCTCTCGAATTAGCCTCAAACATATTCTTAAAGTCCTCCATAGCTACTCTAATTACTTTTTTTGTTTTGCAGACAACCGCTATAAAAGGTGCTGAACTCGAACAACTCCACATCAAAAATGCCATTTGTTACGGAAGGGTCTTTCTCCACTATGGTAACGGCTTTAATACTGTCCTTTGCTCGCAAAAGCATAAAACCTTTATCCGAATATCTCCCTCCAATTACAATACTGCCTTCCTTTCTTAACTTTTGAATATGTTTCGAATGTGCATTAAAGAATGGCTGCTGGTCAAACGTGATTTCATAATTCCAATTTTCTCCCGGAGTATAAATCATCGCGAATACTTTGGTTTCACCTTCAGTCTGTCCTAGACAAACAATAATGGGCAAAACCCAGATTAATAAGAAACTAAAATACCTGTTCATTTTACTCTTTTTATAGTGACGAATAAAAGGATTTGAATTGGACCCCTTTTAAAAAAAACAGTTCGGAAACCTACTGAAACACTCTAATGTAATCAACCACCATTGAACTTTCAGTAAAGCTCGGGTCAATTTCAGGTTCAATGGCAATGTTTAGAAGGAAGTAGTACTTTGAATCAAATGGCCAAGTGTCTTTGTTTTTAACCTTTGGATTATATTCGAAATGGGTAATACCATCCACACTGAAAACTATTTTTTCTTTGGTCCATTCCATGGCATAGATGTGAAATTTACTTGAAGCATTCTTAATTTTTTGTTCTCCAAAGTTCTTCACTTTGTCTCCGAAACTATCCCCATTGTGTACCGCACTTGAAACAAAATCTTGATTCTTGCCCCAATGTTCCATGATATCAATTTCACCACAATTAGGCCATTTAGTAGTTCCATATTTTTCATCCCAATAGGCCCCATCCTCATCAATGTTGGTGTTTAACATCCATATTGCGGGCCAGGTTCCTATTCCTTCGGGCAATTTGGCCCTCACTTCCACTTTCCCATAGGTAAAGGCAAATTTTGAGTTAAGCCGTGCTGAAGTATACTCTTTTTTTACCCCTTGGTCCCTGAATTTTTCCTTTTTCGCTACCAAATTCAAATAGCCATCTTTCACAAAGGTATTAGCCTCACGGTCCGTATAATGCTGTATGATACCACCCCACCAGCTACCACCGGGCGGAAGTTGTGTTTGATGAAACCATTTTTCGGAGTCAATGGGTCCCTCACCATCAAACTCATCAGACCAAACCAGATTTGTAAAAGCGTCCCCTGTTGTCTCTTTTTCTTGAGAGAGCAAATTGGATTGCAGTAGCAAACAACCTATTAGTAGATAAAATGGTTTTCCCGTCTTCATTGCTGTCATCTATTCTGGATTGTTCACATTGGTTCTGTCCCCTCTTGTTGTGGGTTGGGATATCACTAAAAACTCCAAATCTGTGCCCCCCTCGTTACGTATTTGATGCACAAGATTAGGTTGGATATGAATCCCTTCCCTACTTGGTACCTTTAACACTTCATTTTCAATTTCGAAGGTTGCTTCGCCTTTCAAAACATAAAAAAGTTGTTGAGATTTGGAATGGTAGTGCCTAGTTTCTTTCGTGTTTGAGGGCATTAACTCCTCAATAACACTTAGCTCGCTTCCTTTAACCAAGTGCCATCCATGACAGTTCTCTCCCCACAAGTAATGTTCTGAATTTTTACGGTTTTTCTTCATGGGTAAAGAAACTGTTCACTGTTAATCCATACAATCCATCCCAATGGGTGAGCCATCTGGAATTTTTGGAGCAGCAATCACCTTAAATGCCGTTGGTATCTTCAAGAAAGCATCTATACGTCTTACCATTTCTTCCGACACTGCATTTTTAGTGCCCTCCAATAGATTTTTTCGGATTTCCTTTAAATGTTGGGTAGCTATTCCATTCACTTGGGGATGTACTTTTTTGTGTGCCGCCAAGTTCATGATATGGTACAATACCCTAAAATTGATAGTATTTTGCACTTCCTGCCAATATTCATCCCTATGTTTTTTCTGAAGGGTATTTATAGTTAGTTCTTTAAACACATCACCAAGCCCAATTTGATTATCGTTCAAGCTCTTTTGTTGAATCAAACGTGAAGCACGTTCAGGATGCAACAACAATCCCAAAGTCATATCCGCAGAAGTTTCCGCAGCAGATAGAGCATCGAAAGAAACCCCGGCCCTTCC
This sequence comes from Flagellimonas meridianipacifica, assembly GCF_003001695.1. GTDB lineage: Bacteria > Bacteroidota > Bacteroidia > Flavobacteriales > Flavobacteriaceae > Flagellimonas > Flagellimonas meridianipacifica. The sequence continues at coordinate 1,607,891 of NZ_PVYX01000002.1, forward strand.
TTTAAAAGATTCTCTGGAACGACTATAGCCGATAGCCCTTGGTGGAAATAATTCCAACTTATTTTTAGGGATAGCTATAACAGAAGCATCCAAGGTGGTTAAAATAGCTTTTAATGCATTCTCCTGGTTGCTAGAATTTATCGGATAAACGGTTCGTTGCCCATCGCCTTTTACAGTATAGTTATAATCCAAACCGCCTATCATTTTGGAAACTGCTTCAGTTTGGTATCTATGGAAGAAGTATAAAGGGGCAAATACATCCTCCAATGTGGAGTTTGCTTCACCAGAGCGGATATTGTCTATTGAAAAATTGGAAATACCAACTTTACGTATTTCCAGCACCTTTTCAAGTTCTTGAGAGGCACTAGCTCCATTGTCCCAAAGATGACCATACGCATGGGCTCCGCCCATAGGTCGTGCATCTTGGTCTGATATGTAGCGTAAACCATCGTCTTGTGCTTTTTTCAAAATGGCATTCAACCCCTCTTTTTCTGTAGTGCCAGATGGAAAATCTGCATAAGAATAGGCCACGGTCACCTTGTCCCACTCCCCAATTCCAGTGTCGTAAGCATTTGAAAAATCTATGGAGTTTCCATTAAGTTCAAATTGGGGATGCGGATAATCCATAACAGAAGCCCTATTATTTGTACTTGCCGCAAAATTGTGGGCAAATCCCAAGGTATGTCCTATTTCGTGAGCAGAAAGCTGCCGAATTCTAGCCAAGGCCAGTTCCAGCATGGGTTGATAATTATCATCACGTTCTGCAAAAGGTTTGTTCATTAGAGCCTGGGCTATCAAAAAATCCTGACGAATGCGAAGACTTCCCAAACTTACATGGCCCTTTATTATTTCTCCCGTTCTGGGGTCCGTAACGCTGCTTCCATAACTCCAACCTCTTGTGGAACGATGTACCCATTGAATCACGTTATAGCGTACATCCAAAGGGTCCGCGTCATCTGGAAGTACTTTAAGTTGAAAAGCATCTTTATATCCAATAGCTTCAAAAGCTTGGTTCCACCATTTTCCGCCCTCCAAAAGTGCTGAACGTACGGGTTCGGGTGTGCCATTATCCAAATAATAAATTATGGGTTCCACAGCCTCACTGACCTCTGCATTAGGGTTTTTCTTTTCCAATCGATGCCTTCTTACAAAGCGTTTCAAAATGGGTTCTTGAACAGGAGTAGCATAGTCATAGTACGTGAATGGGTACGACCCGCAACGTGGGTCAAAAACACGTTTTTTATACCCCTCGTCCGGTAATTCTATTAATGAATGATGCTGGGCAACGGTTACCAAATTGGGATTTGGAGTTACCGAACGAATCCAATCTCCTTGTGGCGTCCCCTTAAAGGTTAAAGTCATATCGAATTCCACGTTCTTCGGAAACGCCTTGGTACGTTCAAAAGCAAATGCGCTTTTTGATTTATCCAAGCTATAACTACCTTGTTTTCTACTCTTTAATCGTGCGGAAACCCCATGGGCATCGCGCATAAGAAATTCTGTAATATCTATAAGATAGTGTCCCTTGGATTCCTCAACTATTGGAAAACCAAAAAGAATGGATTTAGCAAAAGCCTGTTCCACTGACTTCTTTTCCAGTTCATTTTTGGTCAACGCTCTAAACTTTAAGTTAGGTTGTACCAAAAGCAATTTGTTTCCCGCCTTTTTGAAATAAACAACTTGTTCATTGCCCAATTGCCCCCTATCCAATCCAATATCATTACTTCCTATTCCACTGCTTAGGGAATACACGTACAAGAAGGCTTGATTAAGTGCCTCAACATCCAAATAAATCTTGTCTTTGGCATCATCATAGTAAAAGTCAAAAAAGCCATCAAATTTTTGATAGTCTTTGGTTTTGTCGAAGGTCTGTGCTGATAAAATTCCAAAAGTAAAAAGGAACAATAGCAGGTAGTTGTTTTTCATAGTGTTCAATTATCCTCTAAAAATAACCAAAAACTAAAACTTTTATCCACTAATACTTCCGCCAGAAACTAAAAGCAGAATCCTCAACTTTAATCAGCTTTAATTAGATATTACTCATTAGAATGTTATTTTTTTATGAATATCTCATTGGTTTTTCCTTAAAATTCCATTAATTTTTCTCTTCAAATGAAAACTGACCCAACTAACTCACTTTTTTCTTCTTATCCTCAAAAAACCGAGCTTTTTGACGAGGTTTTTGAAAAAGATGGAAGCACTAAAGCCATTTACGAAAAGTTGCTATGTCTGTATGGTGAACATTCCATCATGGACTACGTAAACTTGAACAATAAAGCAAAGTCCTCTTTTTTTAATCAGGGCATCACCTTTCAAGTTTACGATAAGGAAAAAACCCAAGAGAAGATTTTCCCCTTTGACCTATTTCCTCGAATTATAGACACGGATGAATGGGATATCATTGAATCCGGAGCTATACAACGTAGCAGGGCCTTGAACCTGTTCTTGCAGGACATTTACCACGATAAAAAAATTATCAAAGACAAAGTGGTGCCGCTCGAATTACTATCCTCTTCTGCAAACTACCTTCACCAAATGATGGATGTAAACCCTCCTGGAGGAATTTATAATCATATCTCCGGAACGGATATCATAAAGCATTCTGACGGAAACTACTATGTTTTGGAAGATAATATTCGGTGTCCGTCTGGTGTGAGCTATGTGATTTGTAATCGCACGGCATTAAAAAGAGCGCTTTTTGGTGTTTTTAACCACTATAACGCCTATACCGTAACGGATTACGCTGAAAATTTGCTTCAAATTCTGGAAAGTGTAAAACCGCACGGTGTGGACAATCCTAATTGTGTAGTTATTACACCGGGTATGTTTAACTCAGCCTATTACGAGCATTCATATTTAGCCAAAGCCATGGGTGTTGAGTTGGTCGAGGGTCGGGATTTGTTTGTGGAAAACAATTTTGTTTACATGAAAACCATCAACGGTCCGGAAAAAGTAGATGTAATTTACCGACGTATCGATGATGCATTTTTAGACCCATTGGAATTCAGACCGGACTCAACCTTGGGGGTTCCTGGACTTTTCGCCGCCTATCAAAAGGGAAATGTATGCCTGGCCAATGCCCCTGGAACCGGTGTTGCTGATGATAAGGCGGTCTATACCTATATGCCGGATATCATTAAATATTATTTGGGAGAAGATCCCATTTTGAACAATGTGCATACCTACCATTGCAGCAGACCTAATGAGTTAAAGTATGTTTTGGAAAATGTGGACAAATTGGTGGTTAAGCCAGTAGATGAAGCTGGAGGGTACGGAATTTCAATTGGAAACAAATTATCCAAAGCAGAGATAAAACAGGTACAGGAACAAGTAAAAAAGGAACCCAGAAAGTATGTAGCCCAGTCTATCCTATCCCTTTCGGTTCACCCGACCTATATAGATGAAAAAGAATCTTTTGAACAACGCCATATTGACCTTCGGACTTTTACTTTGTTGGGCAAAGATTCAGAATTTGTTCTTAGGGGTGGCCTTACCCGTGTTGCGCTTCAAGAAGGAAATCTAATTGTCAATTCTTCCCAAGGAGGAGGTTCTAAAGACACTTGGGTGCTAAAAAAAGACGAATAATATGCTGGCTAGGGTAGCTAATAATCTTTTCTGGATGGGCCGCTATATCGAAAGGTCTGAACATATAGCGAGATACTTGAATGTCAACTATTTTTCTTCTCTCGATGCTCCCAACGAACTTTCCCAATCCCGACAATTTGTGCTTCGCTCCTTCCTCTTTATGATAGGTGAACCTGAAATTGACCCGGAAAAGGTGTTGGAAGAAGAAAAAGTGTTGTTCAATATTGGGCTTGACCCAGATTCATACTATTCCATTATCAATAATGTTAAGGCAGCCAGGGAAAATGCCAATGGAGCTCGAGATTTAATTTCCACGGAACTTTACGAAGCCATCAATAAATTCTACCATTTTGTGTTGAACTACAATCCCGAGTATTTTGTAAAAAAAGGGCTTTACGACTATAGTATGAATGTTATGGAGCGTACCGCCATTCTACGAGGCAAAATTCGAGGGACCCTTTTGCATGACGAAGTCTATTCCATCATTATGTTGGGGGTTAATATAGAACGGGCCACCCAAATCATACGAATTATAAATGCAAAATATCATGATGCCCTTTTGGCTCAAGGCAGTTACGGCGACAAAATGGGAAACAGTTTCGAATGGTCTACTTTATTGAAATGTGCCGAATCCTATGATATGATGCGACGTTTTTACCGAAAAACACCAAATATCATATGTACTTTGGAGTTTTTGGTACTTAATGGTACTTGTCCCAGGTCTGTTATGAACAGTATGAATCAAGTAAGCAAACATTTGCATGAATTAGATTTGGATAAAAACCCTAAAAAGAATTCCTCTGCATTTCTTGCAGGAAAACTTCGCTCAGAAATTGAATTCATGAATGTAGAGGATATTGAGCAGGATGTAAAATTGTTCATCCAGCGAATTTTGGAGCAACTTTACAATATTTCCAAAAGGATGGAAGAGGAATTTTTCAAGTATTGAAAACTATTCACGTATTTTACGCCTTATTTTTTCAATGCCCACTGAATTTGCCATAACATATAGCACCCAAAACGAATATGAATCCTTAGTAAATGGAGCGTTCTGGCAATTTTTGATTATCCCTGAAGAGAACGATACGCAACAACTACTGGATTGGGAGATGAAGTCGAATATTCAACTGGATCAAAATGAATCCGTTAATGGTTTAGGGTTTAAATCCATCCATGCACATACCAAGGAAAAGTTTACCAAAGCTGATTTTAAAGCCTCCTTTCGAGTACAAAAGAAATCCAGCAATCCTTTTGATTTTATCCCCAATCAAAATTGGCAAGCAGATTTGGAGGAAATACAATCCATAGCCTTCAGAACGGTTAATGAGATTTTTCTCAGAAAGACCAGATTCACTGAATTACCGTCGGATTTCACAACCATTTTCCCATTCAATGCAAACAAGAACGTTTTTGAAAATCTAATGGCTCTGAATCACTGGGTTTTTGTTCATCTCTTTTTTAAGGTAGGTGTTACCCATGTTGACACTCCCCTACAGGAGATTATTGAGAAACGACATGGTGTATGTCAGGATTTTACGCATTTGTTTTTGGCTATTGCGAGAGCGAATCACATCCCTGCCAGATACGTCTCAGGGTATCTGCATCAAGGAAATGGATATTTTGGGGATTCACAAATGCACGCTTGGGCCGAAGCCTACGTACCCCAGGCAGGCTGGGTTGGTTTTGACCCTACTAATGATATTTTGGTAGCAAATGACCACATCAAGATTTGCCATGGTTTGGATTATTCGGATTGTTCACCTCTTAAAGGTGTGGTGTATTCCTCAGGAGGAAATAAAACTTCACATTCCATAGAAGTTAGGTCTTCACAACAGTAAATCTTTTATCCGAAGGATGTATTTTAGCACAAATTTTCACAAATGGTTACCACAGATCAACATAAAGATCTTATTGAACGCCTTGGTGCGTTAAGGAGGTATCTTTGACATTGATGTCAAACTTATCGAAATAGAAAACGAGGAAGAAAAAACCCTTGCTCCTGGTTTCTGGGACAATCCCCAAAAAGCGCAAATTCAGATGCAATCCCTCAAATCCAAAAAAAAATGGGTCGAGGACTTTAATATTGCAGAAACTCTAGCTGGAGATTTGGAGGTTCTTGTTGAATTTCACCAAGCTGGGGAAGTAGAAGAATCTGAAGTGGAACAACAGTTTGAAAAGACTTTGGAAGCTGTGCAGAATCTTGAATTCAAGAATATGCTTTCTGATGAAGGAGATGAACTTACCGCGGTACTTCAAATTACAGCTGGCGCAGGAGGAACCGAGAGTTGTGATTGGGCAGCTATGCTTATGCGTATGTACATCATGTGGGGAGAAAAGAATAGGTATAAAATCAAAGAGCTTAATTATCAGGAAGGCGATGTTGCAGGAATAAAGACAGTAACTCTTGAAATTGAGGGAGAATTTGCATTCGGTTGGCTAAAAGGAGAAAATGGCGTTCATCGCTTGGTGCGTATTTCTCCATTTGATAGCAATGCCAAAAGGCATACTTCGTTTGCATCTGTTTATGTTTATCCTTTGGTTGACGATAGCATTGAAATTGACATCAACCCATCGGATATTGAGATTACAACAGCTCGTTCCAGTGGAGCAGGAGGGCAAAATGTCAACAAGGTTGAAACCAAAGTGCAACTGGTTCATAAGCCCACTGGAATACAGATTTCATGTTCAGACTCTCGTTCGCAGCATGATAATAGGGCCACGGCTTTAAAAATGCTAAAGTCTCAACTCTATGAAATTGAACTTAGGAAGAAACAAGAGGCCAGGGCCGAAATCGAGTCTTCCAAAATGAAGATTGAGTGGGGCTCTCAGATTCGGAACTATGTGATGCATCCATATAAATTAGTAAAAGATGTTAGAACAAGTGAGGAAACTGGCAATGTAGACGCAGTAATGGACGGAGACATAAATCCTTTTTTAAAAGCCTATCTAATGATGATGGGGCAGAAGGAGGAATAATTCTGAAGTCTGATGTCTGATGCCTGATGTCTGATGTCTGATGTCTGATGTCTGATGTCTGATGTCGGTTGAATAAAAAATGGTTTTATCAATTGTTTATTAGAAATAGTTAATGCAAGATGATTAAGATTTACCATAATCCAAGGTGTAGAAAATCGAGAGAAGGGCTTGCCTTTTTGGAAGCAGGCGGGCATGATTTTGAAGAGATTCGATATCTTGACAATCCTGTTAGCAAAGAAGAACTGGTATCAGTAATTAAAAAACTGGGGATACCTCCTCAACAACTTGTTCGTACTTCAGAATCCATATGGAAAGAGAACTATAAGGGAAAATCACTTACAGATGATGAAGTTATCAATGCCATGGTTCAACATCCAAAGCTTATAGAGCGGCCAATAGTAATCAATAATGACAAAGCAGTTGTAGCTAGACCTGCCGAAAAAATAAAAGAAATACTCTAAGCTCCTTTAAGAATAGCTTATTTTTACAAATCTGTAAGGAACGATTATTGCTGTATACTTTGCTAACAACGAATTGAAAAACTTTGCAAAATGAAAAAATCACTACTTCTTACCACAGTTTTGCTGATGATTGGATTGGTGGGTATTCAATCAGTTAGTGCTCAATTTGGAAATAGATTTGGCAGACAACGTAGCACGGTCCCTCAGGCTCAACCCACTCCCAAGGAACCAGAGCCAATTACAGCTGAAGGTGTTGTCAATGAACGTATGCCTTCGATTACAGAAGCCTTGGAACTAAATCCATTTGAAGAAGCAGTGGTCCGTACCACTTTGACAAAATATGTCCAGAAAAAACTGGAGCTCCAAATATTAAAGCTTGAACCAAAAAAAATGCAAGAGGAGTATGAAAGATTGGGCAAGCTTCAAAATGAGGAACTAAAAGCTGGATTACCCGAAGACAAATACCAAGCATATCTCGAACTCGAAAAGAACAGATTCAAAGCAAAAAAGAAAAAAAAGAAAAAGAAGAAAAACAAAGAGTGACATATGCGAAAACTCTTCTTGGGGCTAGTGCTTCTCTTAGCTTTATCATTACAAGCACAAAGACCCCAAAACCTGCCCCAGATTAAGCTTTCTGGAACAGTTATCGATAAAGATACAGGTCAACCCTTAGAGTATGCTACTTTGGTATTGCAAAGTGTGCGCAATCCAGATGTAATCACCGGAGGAATAACCGATATTTTTGGAAATTTTGAAGTGGAAACTCCTATTGGCAGATACAATATATCTGTTGAATACATTTCCTATTCTACCTACAAATTGGAAAACCAACTTCTGCGGTCCAATACGGACTTAGGGCAAATTGCTTTGAGTTTGGACGTCTCCCAATTGGATGAAGTTGAGGTAATTGCCGAACGAACCACAGTGGAACTTCGATTGGATAAGAAAATATACAATGTAGGTAAAGATTTGACGGTACGCGGAGGAACAGTTAGCGATGTTCTGGATAACGTACCTTCGGTCTCGGTAGATGTAGAGGGTAATGTACAACTCAGAGGAAATGATGATGTACGCATTCTCATAAATGGAAAACCTTCTGCCATCACAGGTCTCAACAGCACAGATGCATTGCGACAATTACCCGCCGAATCCATTGAAAAGGTAGAAGTTATTACCTCTCCCTCCGCTCGCTATGACGCAGAAGGTTCTGGAGGCATCATCAACATTATACTTAGAAGAAGTAAGCTCCAAGGTCTGAATGGAGCACTTACTGGAAATTTGGGATACCCTTATTCAGCAGGAATAAATGGAAATCTTAATTTGAGAACTGGGGCCCTCAATATTTTCACAAATACCGGTTACAACTATCGTGAGAGTCCGGGCAATTCGTTAAATGATACGGACTTTTTTGATCAAGATGGGGTTTTTACGAATTCAATTCGGGAGGAAAGGGATTTTGAAAGAATTCGAAAAGGATTGAATGCCAACTTTGGAGTTGAATGGTACGTTGGAGAAAATACCTCAATTACGAATTCGGTCTTTATTAGGGATAGGAATAATTCCAGTGAAACCACAAATAACTTTAGTCAAACCAACTCTGATGGAGTTACAACAGGTGGTTTTCGTTTTGACCCCGAAACAGAAGATGATAACACCTTTCAGTATGCATTCAACTTTGACACGCAATTCAATGAAAATTCGCAGCATAAGTTGACATTTGCCTTCCAGTACGAAACTAGTGACGAGGTAGAAGAATCGTTGATTGTGCAAAATGGGTTTGACAGTGAAAGTGTTCGCACCGCGGAAGACCAGCAAAGGTTGTTTTTTCAAATGGACTATGTAGTACCACTTGGGAAAAATGCACAGTTCGAACTGGGATATCGTGGAGATTTTAATCAACTGGATACAGATTATGATGTGATTTTCATTAACCCAACTCTGGATGAACTAGGCATTACCGACCCAAGTAATTTATTGGATTTTGAACAGCGTATCAATGCATTTTACACGCAATACGGAAATAAGTTCGGCAAATTTTCATTTCTCGGTGGACTTCGGTACGAAGCCACTAAACAAATCGTAAACCAACTCGAGACGAATGACTTTAATGAAAATGATTTCAATGGACTATTCCCTACACTTAACTTAAATTATGAGTTCAATGAGGGGGAAAGTTTCCAATTCGGATACAACCGAAGAATCCGAAGACCCCGCTCTTTTTTCCTGAATCCTTTCCCCTCCCGGTCCAGTCCGACCAATCTGTTTCAAGGAAACCCCAATTTAGCGCCTTCTTTTTCCAACCAAGTTGATCTAGGCTATTTAAAGCGATTTAAGAAGCTGACCTTAAACGGGTCCATTTACTATCAAAGGGCCACGGATGTGATAACATTTATTACTGAAGAAACTGGAGAAACCACCCTCTTTGATGGTGAAATAGTGAACATCCTTCGTCGCACCCCAGTCAATTTAGCGGAAAATGAACGATATGGTTTTGAAATCACTACCAACTTTCGACCAACCCGCAAATGGAACCTTAATGGAAACGTCAATATTTTCAACTTGATTACCCGAGGTGATTTCAATGGTCAGAATTTTGATGCTGAAAACTTGAGTTGGTTTATTCGCGTAAACAATAAAATTACCTTGCCGAAAAGCATAGATTGGCAGACCCGTATCTTCTATAGAGGACCCACCGAAAATGCACAGACCAGAAATCAAGGTATTTTTTCTCTTAACCTTGCTTTCAGTAAAGACTTTTTCCAAGAAAAAGCTTCTTTAGCCTTTAATATCAATGATGCGTTCAATAGCAGAAGAAGGGTGAGCGAAACCGTTACCCCCTTTTTCAACACAGACAGTGAATTCCAATTTAGGGTAAGGAGTTACAACCTTTCCTTTACGTACAGGTTCAACCAAAAGAAAAAAAGAGGCGGGGACAGGAACCGGAATTTTGATGGAGACGGAGAAGAATTTGGAACCTGATAGGGTTCGTTTTGCTTGCTTTAATACCGTGAAAATTTCTTACCTTTAGAAGAATCCACAACTAAAAAACTCACCTATGAAGAATACACTCATTATTCTATTTTCATTAATTCTGGTTCCTAGCTTTGGACAGGAAAAGACAAGACTTTCATTGGATCATTACGAAAACTACGAATGGACATCAAATCCTACGCTCTCTCCAGATGGGAAACAAATCCTTTACTCAAGAACATGGATAAATCTAGTGGATGACACAAGAGAGACTGATTTATGGATTATGAATAGTAACGGTTCCACTAACCGATTTTTCTTGAATGGTTCTAACGGTAAATGGTCTCCGGACGGAACAAAAATCGCTTTTACTAAAAAAGGTGAGCCTAGTGGAACGCAAATTTTTGTAAAATACTTGGGAGTTGAAGGAGAACCTACGCAGATAACCAAACTTGAGAAATCACCTTCTAGTATGGAGTGGTCGCCCGATAGTAAACATATTGCTTTCATAATGCACGTAGACTCAGAACCTGCGTTGAAGCCCCAAGGCGTTCCTTCACCTCCAAAAGGAGCATCCTGGACCAAATCGCCTCAAGTTGTTGATCAGGTGGACTACACCCAAGATCGGGTTGGCTTTCTTGAACGAGGATTCCGTCAATTGTTCATTGTACCAGCAGATGGAGGAACGGCTAGACAAATCACAATAGGGGAGTATGACGATGTGTCAAGAGGAATCACCTGGACAAAAGACAGTAAATCAATCATATTCAGTAGCTATCAGAAGCCAGAGGCTGAATATGCCCGAGGGCATTCTAACCTCTACGCAGTAAATATCAATTCCCTAGAAGTAAAGGAGATTACATCACGTGATGGGGCGGAATCTTCGCCCAGGGTCTCTCCTGATGGTTCTAAAATCGCTTTTATTGGGTCCACATGGTCAAAAAACTTCTATCATGACCGCAAAATGTACATTATGGATTCTGATGGTTCAAACATGAAATGCATCACTACAAGTCTTGACCAAACACCTAGCGCTCCTATCTGGGATGCCAAGAGCTCGGGTGTTTATTTCAATGTAAGAGAATATGGCCAAAGCAATGTTTACTATGTTGATACTAAAGGGAAAGTGAAGAAGATAACGAACGGAAACCACATGCTAACCATGAATGACCTAGCGGGTAGTCTTGCGGTAGCCACCTGGAGCGACCCCTCAAATCCCAGTGACATAGTAACCTTTCCGATCGAGAAGGCTAAGGATATCCAACGTCTTACCAATGTAAACGATGATATTTTTTACAATGTGGAGTTCGGGCAGGTTGAGGAAATCAAATATAATTCAGTGGATGGCAAAGAAGTACAAGGATGGATTGTTAAACCCCCTCGGTTTGATGCGAACAAAAAATATCCCTTGGTACTTCGTATTCATGGAGGTCCACATGGTATGTATCATGTAGGATTCAACTATAACTTTCAATTGCATGCCGCACAGGACCAAGTCGTTCTCTATACAAATCCCAGAGGTTCCACAGGGTACGGATATGATTTTGCAAATGCCATCCAAAACGCTTACCCAGGCAATGATTATGACGATATCATGGCAGGAGTGGATGAGGTGATAGCCAAAGGATATATCGATGAAAACAAAATGTATGTATATGGCGGAAGTGGTGGTGGAGTCCTGACTAGCTGGATAGTAGGACAAACCGATAGATTTGCTGCAGCCTCTGTAAACTACCCAGTTACCAATTGGTTTTCTTTTGTAGGAACAACTGATGGTGCTGGTTGGTATTATAATTTCGAAAAGTACCCCTGGGAAGACCCCAGTGAGCATATCAAAAGGTCACCATTGATGTATGTGGGAAATGTTAAAACCCCTACTATGCTAATGTGCGGAGAAGAAGACTTGAGAACCCCTATTTCTCAAACTGAAGAGTATTACCAAGCCTTAAAAATGAACAAGGTCCCAACTGTTATGGTAAGGTTTAACAAGGAATACCACGGTACCAGCAGTAAACCCTCCAACTTTTTAAGAACTCATGGCTATATCAACGCATGGTTTGATAGACATGCGGTGAAGAAAAAATCAATGGAGGAAATAAAGACAAAGTAGTTAAATAAAAAAGGAGCTTAACAGCTCCTTTTTTTTATTCGTTTCGTGCAGCTCTTTTAGCCGCGCGTTTCTCTTTATACATTTCCATAAGATTGCCAAACAACCAATAGGGGACAACAAAAGTTAACAAGAAAATCATTAGCCAAAAGCCAATGGTTAAAATGGTCAAGAACGCTAAAAATCCTAAATATTGGTCGAATTCGAACATAGTCTTACTTTTTGCACCACAAAGATACAATGAAAAAAAAACAAAACGCAAATGCTACTTTGGTTTTATGACTCTTTTGATCCAAAGATTTTTTTTCTAAATGCACTGAAAACACCAACTACTCCTATGGCAATAAATTTCCAGAACTTAAGAAGAATGGCAAAGAAACCTGCTTTTGCCAATATTTTCCCAGCAATAAGGCCCCCTATACCATAAGCTGCCACTTCATCAAAATCTGGATTAAAATCTGAATATCGGTATCCTTCATTGAACTCTGTACTTGCAATAACTTGATCAATGTTCTGTTGAACAAGGCCCAACTGATCCATATCACTAATTGCATTTAAGTTAAGGTATCCTTTCCTGCCAAGAATCCTAATATTATAGTTCAAGGTATTTATATCTTCCCCTTGAAACTTGATTTCCTTGGCCCAATACAGCTTTTTGGTTTCATTGTCATAATAGGGAGGTGCTGCCCATCCCTCAATCTCAATTGTTGGATATCCTTCTGCAGAACGTCTGTCATTTTCTTCCAATGCACTTTCCTGCATCTCTTCCAATAAATCATCATAATCTATGTCTTCAGCATCGTCATCTTCAATATATCCCTCTTCAGAGTAAGTGATTTCAATAGCATAGGTAAAGTTTTCGCCTATGATGTCTGTTTTTTCGGGAAACAACATTCCTAAACATTCAGACGGCGGATTTCCCCAAAGGTCAGTTAATACAGTCTGACTTTGTTCACCGTCCAAAAATTTAAACCCAGTTGGGACGCTAAGCGTTGCTAAATCAACCCCTAAGGTAATTTTCCCTTGTTGGAAATTAAAAGAGTTGTTAATGCTATCCAGAGCTTTTTGATATGCAGCTTCATCGAATTCCAAATTCGTAGCTGTAGAATCAATTTGTCCAAAAGCAGTCAACGAAAAAAATGCTAGTGTAATTAAAAGTAGGTTTTTCATGGTTTGGGTGTTTTTAATAATAAGGTTATTGGTAACCAAATAAGTTTAAGGGTATAACGCCTTTATGTTGAATTTAGTTCAACTACCATTGTTTGTCCTTATTATTTAATGAAGTTTTGATGACTTATCTTTACAAATATTAAACAGCAACATTTCAAATGGATTTCAGAATTGAAAAAGATACGATGGGCGAAGTACAGGTTCCATCAGATAAATATTGGGGTGCCCAAACTGAGCGTTCCAGAAACAATTTTAAAATTGGCCCTGCAGCTTCCATGCCTTTGGATGTGGTGTATGGCTTTGCCTATCTCAAGAAAGCAGCGGCATATACCAATCATGAATTGGGCGTGCTTCCTGTGGAGAAGCGAGACTTAATCGCCCAAGTATGTGATGAAATTCTGGAAGGAAAACACGATGACCAATTCCCTCTGGTCATCTGGCAGACCGGCTCAGGTACACAAAGCAATATGAACGTTAATGAGGTTATTGCGAATCGTGCTCATGAGATAGCCGGAAAAACCATTGGAGAAGGGGAAAAAACCATACAGCCCAATGATGATGTCAATAAGAGTCAATCATCTAATGACACCTTTCCTACGGGAATGCACATTGCTGCGTACAAAAAAATTGTAGAAGTTACCATTCCAGGCATTGAGCAGTTAAGAAATACGCTTCACGCAAAGTCCAACGCTTTTACCGAAGTGGTAAAGATTGGCCGTACCCATCTAATGGATGCCACTCCCCTAACCTTGGGCCAAGAGTTCTCCGGTTATGTATCCCAACTGGACCATGGATTAAAAGCGTTGAAAAACACTTTAGACCACTTAAGTGAGTTGGCATTAGGTGGGACAGCAGTAGGAACGGGTTTAAATACTCCAAAAGGATATGATGTTTTGGTCGCTAAATACATTGCGGAATTCACTGGACTACCCTTTAAAACGGCCGAAAACAAATTTGAGGCTTTGGCTTCCCACGATGGCATAGTTGAAAGTCATGGAGCGCTAAAACAACTGGCTGTTTCCTTAAATAAAATTGCAAATGATATTCGGATGATGGCTTCTGGACCTCGCTCCGGAATTGGGGAGATAATCATACCCGCCAATGAACCAGGTAGTTCAATTATGCCAGGCAAAGTAAATCCAACACAATGTGAGGCACTGACCATGGTGTGCGCCCAGGTTATGGGCAATGATGTCGCGGTAAGTGTTGGGGGGACGCAGGGACATTACGAACTTAATGTATTCAAGCCTATGATGGCAGCCAATATTCTACAATCCGCCCAACTCTTGGGAGACGCTTGTGTGAGTTTTGATGTGAATTGTGCCGTGGGTATAGAACCCAACCACGAGGTAATTAAAACCTTATTGAACAATTCCCTAATGTTGGTTACCGCATTGAATACCAAAATTGGGTACTACAAGGCCGCGGAGATTGCCAATACCGCACACAAAAATGGAACTACCTTAAGAGAGGAGGCGATAAATCTGGGCTATGTTACCGCTGAAGAATATGATGAGTGGGTAAAACCCGAAGATATGGTGGGAAGTTTAAAATGAATTACCCTAAGATTAAGCTCAAAAAAAAGCCCGTTCAACTAGGAACGGGCTTTTTAATATGATGGATAGTGTATATTATTTCAAGGAAAACTTGGAAGTTCCCAATAGTTTCAGACCGTTGTCATAAACATTTACCATATAATTTCCTTTTTGGAAGTCACTGGCTGGTTTGTTGATATAATCACATACATCCAAAGAACTGTTTTCGTAGTAGAAGTTTGTTCCTTTACTATAGGTAATGGAAGCACCTTCTTCACTAGATTTGGTGTAGCTATCACCCAAAACATTACCTTGAGGATCAAGAACCTCAATGAAGAATTCTCTGTCTCCAGCTTCGGCAATTACATTGTCAGCAACAGTGAAACATACTTTGAATTTATCAGTAGCTTTTGCTCTTGCAGTAGAAACCAATTTACCATTGTTTCTTTCTCTAACTGCATCTACACTAAAAGTAGATAGGCTTAGTGCAGAACCTCTTTCAACAGCATCAGCCAATTGTGTGTTCTGTACAATCAATGAATCATTGAAAACCGTTTGCTTTTCCAACTCAACAAAAGTGCTGTCACGCTCCATGGCCAATAAAGTATTGGATTGAGTCAAAGAATCAACCTGCTTCAACAACTCTTCTCTTTCCTTTTTCAAAACGCTTACTTGTCTTCTGTAACGAGAAAGGGAAGCAATATCGGTCTTCATAGCTTGCACAGAATCGATGTACTTAGCAATATTGTCTCTAGCAGCAACCAACTCTTCATTCGTAGCGTTGCTTTCCAAAATAGCTTTGTCATACTCAGATTTCAAGCTATTTAAATCTTCAACAACCAAATCCTTCTCTTGTTGAAGTGCTGTGGTTGTCTTCTTTTTATCTTGGTAAAGACTTACAGTGTAGATGATGGTTCCCAAAAGTACTACCCCTAGTAGACCTGCTATTACCTTTAATCCGTTGTTACTTTTTGTTTCAGTCATAACTTAGTAATTAATTGACACTTAATTTGGTGTGTTTATCAACCGTGTTCGGATTATATACGCTCGGGTTTTCATTTTGGATTTTATTCATGAAATAAAAAACAAGAAAAAGATTTGGCAAAGTCCTGAATCCCTTAATTTTATGGGTATTGGAAACCTTGTGTCATGAAAAAAAAAATTCACCTTGTCTACCTTTTTCTCCTATTACCAATAACCGTATCTCAAGTTTGTGCCCAAAAAAACATCTCAAAAACTAGTGAACACGATGATATTCAAATCATTCCCATTGAACATGCAACAGCGGTTTTAGAATGGAAAGGGATTACCATTTATATAGACCCAGTAGGAGGCAGAGAAGCCTTTAAAGATGTAGCAATCCCCGATTTAATCTTGATTACAGATATCCACGGAGACCATTTTAGCTTGAAAACCCTTCAAGAATTGGATACCCACAATGCAAAAATCATGGTCCCCCAAGCTGTGGCTGATATGATTCCAGATGAATTCACTCCTCAAATTGATGTTTTGAACAATGGGGATAATAAAGAACGATACGGAATACATGTTGAGGCTATTCCTATGTACAACCTGCGAGAAGAGGCGTTGAAATTCCATCCCAAAGGACGCGGAAACGGTTATATTCTGAATTTGGGAAGTAAACGCGTTTATTTTTCAGGAGACACGGAGGATATTCCTGAAATGCGAAATCTCAAAAACATTGATAAGGCCTTTGTCTGTATGAACCTTCCTTACACCATGACCGTAGAAAGTGCTGCAGATGCCGTTCTGGCGTTTTCCCCTAAAGAGGTTTATCCCTATCATTATCGTGGAAAGCCAAACGTGAGTGATGTGGATAAGTTTGAGTCAATAATAGACGCAAAAGGGGAAAATATTACCGTTGTTCGATTAGATTGGTATCCTAACGATGATTTTTAGGATAATATACTAATACACACTTCCCTTCGTTCTCCCATAAGATTAACCCAAATCAACTTAACCATGGCACAAAAAACATACATGGTCAGTATTTCTCTGCTTCTGTCCATTTTTGCATCGGCACAGACCAATCGCTGTGATAATTTATACGCCAAAGTCACTTATGGCTTAAGTCATACCAAAAAAGCTATGACGGCTACCAACTTTGAGCACCAAATGTATTATGCCGAAAGAGCTTATACCGCATTGGAAAAGTCAAAGGAATATCAATCTGAATGTGGCTGTACGAAATTGGAGGACCAAACTTTAGATGTAATGGAAGTTTTGGAAAAGGCCATCGAACCTTTTGATTGGGAAGCCGGCCGTTTTTACACCAAAAAGTCAATGGCAATGATAAATGAACTCATTACCTCAATTGATGAATGTACCCAAAATGACCCTGCTCCCGTTGTTGTAGAGGATAGTGACAATGTCACCTTGGAGCATGAAGCCTATACTCAAAAACAAGAAAAGCAATCTTCTACTGAAAGTCTAGAAAACGAGATGGCCAAAGTGTTTCAGGCCCATGCCGAAGCAAGACTGGATTCTGCAAAAAAGGCTGTGGAGAAGCTGGTATTACTCTCCAAAACGTACAATCCACATTCCAGTACTAAGGAAAGTGAAACCAATAGTTTGGTAGCACAACAACGAGCTTACTTGGAAGAAGCCAAAAAGATTCTCGAAGAAGGTATACAGGCGCTCGGAGAGAAATAGACTCTCTTCGTTTTTATCGAATCAACTTTTTATATTTGATGCGTTTAGGCATGATATCAGAGCCTAGACGCTTCTTTTTATTCTCCTCATAATCCGAGAAAGAACCTTCAAAGAAGTATACTTGAGAATCTCCTTCAAAGGCCAAAATATGTGTACAAATTCTATCCAAGAACCATCTATCGTGGGAAATGATTACGGCGCAACCGGCAAAGTTTTCAAGACCTTCTTCAAGTGCACGTAAGGTATTTACATCTAAATCATTGGTGGGCTCGTCCAAAAGCAAGACATTCCCCTCCTCTTTTAGTGTCATGGCCAGATGAAGCCTGTTTCGCTCCCCACCAGATAACATATTTACCTTCTTATTCTGTTCACTGCCTGAAAAATTAAAACGGCTTAAGTATGCTCTTGAGTTCACCTGTTTACCACCCATCATGACAAGTTCTTGCCCATCACTAAAGTTTTCCCAGATGGTTTTGTTGGGGTCAATATTGGAATGGCTTTGGTCCACATAGGCCAACTTCGCTGTATCACCCACTACAAACTCTCCTTTATCTGGAGTTTCTTCACCCATTATCATTCTAAAAATCGTGGTCTTACCAGCTCCATTCGGTCCTATTATTCCAACTATTCCAGCTTGTGGCAGGTTGAAGTTTAGGTCTTCATATAACAGTTTTTCCCCATACGCTTTGCTTACTCCCTTGGCTTCGATAACGTTGGTCCCTAAACGAGGTCCATTGGGAATGTAAATCTCCAACTTCTCTTCAAGCTGTTTTTGGTCCTGACTAAGCAATTTATCGTAATTCTTTAGACGTGCCTTCTGTTTGGTCTGTCGTCCTTTAGCTCCTTGACGAACCCATTCCAACTCTCTCTCCAACGTTTTCTGGCGTTTGGATGCCTGCTTGCTTTCTTGAGCCAGTCGTTTGGCTTTTTGGTCCAACCAACTGGAATAGTTTCCTTTCCAAGGAATCCCTTCCCCTCTGTCCAATTCCAAAATCCACCCAGCCACGTTATCTAGAAAATAACGGTCGTGCGTCACAGCGATTACAGTTCCTTTATATTGTGCCAAATGGTGCTCCAGCCAATGCACAGATTCTGCATCCAAATGATTGGTTGGCTCGTCCAAAAGCAAAACCTCTGGTTCTTTCAACAATAAACGACAAAGTGCCACCCGCCTCCTTTCACCTCCTGAAAGTACACTTATTTTCTTATCGGAATCAGGGGTTCGTAATGCGTCCATCGCAATTTCGAGCTTGGTATCCAATTCCCAAGCATTCGATGCATCGATTTGGTCCTGAAGGGTTGCCTGCTTGTCCATCAACTTCTGCATCTTATCGGCATCTTCATAAACCTCGGGCAAGGCGAACATATCATTTATCTTATTATACTCATCCAGAATAGCAACCGTTTCGGCCACTCCTTCCTTAACCACTTCCAAAACCGTTTTTTCCTCATCCAATTGGGGCTCTTGTTCTAAATATCCCACAGTGTATCCCGGGGAAAACACAACATCACCTTGGTAGTTCTTGTCCACACCTGCAATGATTTTTAAAAGCGTGGATTTACCAGAACCATTGAGTCCTAAAATTCCAATCTTCGCCCCGTAGAAAAAACTGAGGTAAATATTTTTGAGTACAGGGGTATTGGCCGTTTTGAATGTCTTGGTTACCCCAGACATAGAGAATATGACCTTTTTATCGTCTGACATTTTTTGGTGGTTTATAAGTAAAAGTGAAAATTGGAAATTATACTCTGCCCTTTAGCGCGTTGAACACCCATGCAATGGCGAAAAAGCCGATACCTACGGCGGCAAATCCATATCCCGCAACTTCATCGTATTTAAAGGCTCCCAATGCAATCATACCCAAGCCCACAAAAATCATTATCCAAGTGGCCCAGGCCAAAACAGTATTCTTGTTCATTCCCATATTTAAGGTTTCGTTAGTCAATCAAATATCGTAAAAAAAGGGAAAAGAGATGATTTTCCCACTCTTAAGATTCAAATGGAAACTTGGCACCGATTTGATGACGTATGTCGTTCAGCAACCTGGCTAAGTCCAAACTGTTTTGATGAGACCAGAGTTTACTTTCCATAAGCTTGTTTTTCAAACACTTATGCACTTCTTGAATTTCGTAGACAAAGCCATTGCCTTTGGTTGGAAGATTATACTTTTCTACTTCCTCTCCTTTCTTCAAAGTAAGGCCGTTTGCTTCATGCCACCTGGGATGAACAAATATTTCTCCGTGGGCTCCAGAGATTTCAGCCTCCATTTTGGATTCACCTTTAAGACCGGAATATAGCATGGAAAGTGCATTTTTATATTTGAACAATATGGAAGTTTGTGCCTCGGTCCCATTTTCAAGGAAATTTGCTTGAGCTTGTATTTTTTTGGGCATTCCCAAAAGAAGATAGGATAGAAATACGGGATAAATACCAATATCCAAAAGCGAACCGGAAGCTAGTTCGGGATTTAACAATCTTGATTCCTTTCCTCTATCCAAGGCATAAAAAGAAAAGTCGGCATGTAGATATGAAATTGGACCTATCTCATTGTTGTCTATTAGCTCCTTTGCTTTTTGTATGGAAGGATTAAATCTGGACCAAAGCCCTTCCATTAGAAACACACTTTCTTCTTTGGCAACTTTAATGATTTCTTCAACTTCTATCAGATTCACCCCTAAAGGTTTCTCGCACAATACGTGCTTTCCATTTTGTATTGCCTTTACGGATAGTTCCTTATGAAAAGTATGAGGTGTGGCAATGTAGACGACATCGACCACATTCGATTCAAAAAGCTCTTCATAACTCCCGAAGACATAACGTATTCCAAAATCTGACGCAAAACTCTTTGCCCTTTCCAAATTTCGAGAAGCCACAGCTGTCACCTCTGCATCTTCAAATAGCAATAAATCAGAAGCAAATTTTCTCGCTATTTTACCTGGGCCAATTATCCCCCATTTAATTTTCGGTTCCATACAACTCAAAAGTAATGATTAATACTCCGTATCTTTATCAGGCCGTTAGAAAACGCTTTATCTACTATGGATTTGAACTTCAATAAAAACGAAGACCACAACAAACTACAACTCTCAGAATTAAGAAAAAGACTATCCCAGGTAAAGTTAGGGGGTGGACAAAAACGTATTGAAAAACACCATGCCAAAGGTAAAATGACAGCCCGTGAGCGTATTACCTATTTATTGGATGATGGCGAGGATGCTATCGAGATAGGAGCATTTGCAGGAGATGGAATGTACGAAGAACATGGGGGATGTCCTTCCGCAGGAGTAGTTGTAAAAGTGGGATATATTCAAGGAAAACAGTGCGTTGTTGTCGCAAATGATGCTACTGTAAAAGCAGGTGCATGGTTTCCCATAACCGGAAAGAAGAATTTAAGAGCCCAGGAAATTTCCATAGAAAATAGACTTCCAATAATTTACTTGGTAGATAGCGCCGGTGTTTACTTGCCCATGCAGGATGAAATCTTTCCAGATAAAGAACATTTTGGACGTATATTCAGAAACAATGCCGTGATGAGCAGTATGGGAATAACTCAAATCTCTGCTGTGATGGGAAGTTGCGTAGCCGGAGGTGCATATTTGCCCATTATGAGCGACGAAGCTCTTATTGTGGATAAAACTGGGAGTATTTTTCTAGCTGGAAGTTATTTGGTAAAAGCAGCCATTGGTGAGAGTATTGATAACGAAACCCTAGGGGGCGCCACTACCCATTCTGAAATAAGCGGTGTAACAGATTATAAGGCTAAAGACGATAAAGATGCTCTGGACACCATTAAGAACATCGTGAGCAAAATTGGTGATTTTAACAAAGCGGGATTCAATCGTGTTGAATCAAAAGACCCAAGAGAAAACCAAAAAGATATCTATGGGATATTACCAAAGCAAAGAACTGACCAGTATGATATGCTGGAAATCATAAAGCGATTGGTGGATGATTCTGAGTTTGAACAATACAAAGAAGGTTATGGCCAGAGTATACTCACAGGTTATGCCCGAATAGATGGTTGGGCCGTGGGAATAGTAGCCAACCAAAGAAAAGTGGTAAAAACGAAAAAGGGGGAAATGCAGTTTGGAGGAGTCATTTATTCTGATTCTGCGGATAAGGCTACCCGATTTATTGCCAATTGTAATCAAAAGAAAATTCCGCTGGTTTTCCTGCAAGATGTGACTGGATTCATGGTTGGGAGCAAAAGTGAACACGGGGGGATTATAAAAGATGGGGCTAAAATGGTAAATGCGGTAAGTAACTCAGTGGTCCCCAAATTCACAATTGTTATTGGCAATAGTTATGGTGCAGGAAATTACGCCATGTGCGGAAAAGCCTATGATCCAAGATTCATAGTGGCTTGGCCCAGTGCTGAACTTGCCGTAATGAGTGGTAACTCTGCCGCTAAGGTACTTCTGCAAATTGAAAAAGCAGCTCTGGAGAAAAAAGGAGAAGCATTTGATGCAGAAAAAGAGAAAGCACTTTTTGATACTATCAAACAACGATACGATAATCAAATCTCCCCGTATTATGCTGCGGCTAGACTATGGACCGATGCCATTATCGACCCATTGGACACTAGAACCTGGATTTCTATGGGAATTGAGGCGGCCAACCATGCCCCTATTGAAAAACCATTTAATATGGGGGTCTTACAGGTATAGTCAGTCTATGGTGAACTTCGCCAATTGTTGCTTCTCGTTGGACTCTTCAAGCCTGACCATATATGAAGTTGATTTTTGATTGCTCTTTCCAAAGTTTTTGAAAACCGTGCACTTTACAAACGTTGGAGTTACATTATTGGTAATTGTGTTTCCTCTCGAGGTAATGTTCAGTATCCAATCTCCTACCGTTTCTGCACCTACAATCTCAAATTGTTCGGTAAAACATCCTTGTCTAATTTCTTCTTGTAACCTTCTACCATCGGCCTGCATGGTGTGTTCCCAATCAAAAAATCGTTTCTGCGGATTTACAAATTGAACTACGAACTCAGCTTCTGGATTGCTCCATTCCAAAACCAGTCTTGCGTTGTAGGTAATATTGTTCTGATATTTGATGTCGACCTTAGTAATGTCAAGGTCCTTTCTATGTTGATTTATTAAGTTTCGAATTTCTGCCCCAACCGACTTTTCAAATCCCTTAAGGTCTGGAACTGAATTGATTTTATCCTTAACCAGTACATTGAGAGTATTCAAAGCCATCTGATAATTTCCAAGTCTTCTATTGGATACCGCATAATCAAAACTGTTTTGCAGTTTGTCCGGATACGTTTCCGATAACTTGTTTACAATAGCTAGGGCTAATTGATGATTAGCGGTTTGGCTACTTTTCAAATATGCGGCACGTAGCATTTCATAACTTGGGGATTCCATTTCAAGGACATTGGATAAGATTCTGAAGGCAACTGTAGGTGAAGAAGCGTAAAAGAAGTCGAATACATCAACAAAGTAGTTTGGAGTATCCTTGTATTTGTCTCTCTGCTCTAGGTAAATACTATACGCACTTTGGACATCTTTTCCTTTTTTCAGTTCCTTTAGATAAGGGGTCACAAGCGCTTTGTTGTCTATCTTAATTTTTGAATCATAGTAATTATCCTTCAATTGCATCGCATTTGAACTCCCATTGGTCGTTTTACCATAACTGCCTGTTTTTGTTGTAATTAGCATTACTCCATTGGCCCCCTGGGTTCCATAGATATTAGTAGCCGCTAATCCTTTAAGAACGGTGATATCTTCTATGTTCCTCGGGTCTAGAAAACTGGTACTGAATACAGTGCCATTGTTTGATGATTGTGAGGGAGGCAAGGGAACCCCATCCACCACAATCAATCCGTAATTGTTTCCCAAAAGGGAATTGCTGGGTCGCATGACCACTTGGCTTAAATCATCATTTTGCCCGATGGTGACCCCTGAAAATTTTCCTTGAATCCCTGTGTTCAATGTTGTAGCTGCATCCAATAACTTCTCAGAGCCTATACTTTGGACAGCATATCCCACTGCGTCATTGTCCTTTGGACCTAGTGCTGTAGCTTCCAATTCTGTTGATTCCTTAATAGTTTCGGTAACCACTACTTCTTCTAACTGAACTCCCTGTTTCAAACCGGTAGCAGTTGAATCCAAAGGTTGTCTTTTCTTTTCTACAAGCTTCGAAGTGTTCTTCAAACTGTCTTGCTTTAGCTTTCTGAGATTTAGAAATTCAGCTTTACCTAAGATGGAAAACAAATTGATGGTCCTTTTATCATAAATCTTTGAGCTATTTATGACCACAGTTTTCCCCTGAAGTTTAGGATTTGTTGTTCCCGCATTCTGAAAGCCATCGGTAAAAATGAGATTATACCCCTCCACGGCATAGGGCTCAAGGTCAAGAAAAGAAGTTGCACCATCATATTCAAAAGCTTGGATTCCTTTTTTCAAAATCTCCCAATTTCCGTTGCTCACCGAATAATCTTCTTTAGAATGAACTGAATTGCTAAAACCAATTAGGGACACTTCTACGTTTGCAAATCGTTTAAAGTAGGCATCCAAATATTCCATTTCCAGTCCTGCATCCCTTTGTATTCTAGAACTTGAAGTGTCCCAAAAAATAGTGGTCTTCTGAGAATTTTGAGCATAAAAAACACTAATGGACAGAGCTAAAACAACAGATAGCAACAGTTTTTTCTTTGCCGAAGTTAATGCCTTGGGTTTTTTGATATTGAACATAAAAAAGTAACTAGACTGAAGTACGAATTATTTCTTGTCTAAACTCAACTGTACATTTAAAGTAGCTCTGTTTTTCATTTTAAAACATCTTGTTGTATAATTTGGTTTTTCAAAACAAAGAATATCAGTTGACTTGGCATAAATAGAATACGTTCCTTTTTCATCGGTATCCGCACTTTCCTTTGTCCTTGTATTAGTTACTCTAACTTGTGATAGCATTACACCGTTATTAATGACAAATCCATATATTCTGTACATTCGTTTTTTACGTCTATTTTCTTTCTTTATTATTCTCTCCGCTTCTTTTTTTGGAAGAAAGACAGATGTTTCTAGAAAATATGCCATTCCCGAATCGGATATCCATTCCCATTTATCTTGGCTTGCATATCGACGAAAAGAGCCCGTTTCATTATGTATTGCCGGAATTGCAAGAGCGACGGGGTCGTTTCCATAAACTTTTACCAGTTCCAGGGAAACTATAAAATCATCTTCTACAAAAATAGAATAGTCCGTAAGATTGATTCTTGGTTGTGAATCTTCTTTTTTCAGTTTAAATAATATATTCTTTCCTGACTTATTCAGATTGATTTTTGGGCCATCTTTTGTTCCTGAGATGTCATAAATGTTTATTCTTAAAAGCACACTATCCATTGGATTGGCTGCAATCTCAAATCCTAAGGTATTTAATTTTCTATAACCTTTTTTAACCCTAATGCGTGAAGCTAGTTCACCTCCTAAAGCAACGTTATCTTTCCAATAACCATAGGAGTTAGATCCAAAAGAACTTTTATTACCTACCAACTCATCAACTAATTCAGTTTCTATATTGGTAACCACAACTTCTTCAAGCCTAACGGCTTCGGGCATCAATTTTATCTCAGGATATTCGTTGTAAACAAATTCAACTTTTTTAACAGGTATTTCCAAGGGTTGATACCCCAAAGAGGAAAATAGTATGCTCTCATCAGACTGTAATTCATTGGCATCCAAAGGCAAATGGAAAAGTCCTTCCTCATCACTCACTGTGCCAACACCCTTATTTACAATTCCTATATTCACATAAGGAATGGGAGCATTCGTCTTTGCGTCTAATACCCTTCCTTTAAAATCCTTCTGTGCAGCAATCGTTAAAGGAATTGCAATGCAAAATAGTAAGACCTGCTTTAAACGCAACATGAATCCTAACTACCGCTTTTGGACGTTTTGGTTATTTGAAAAAGCTCACGATTGACATCTTTGATGTCCAGTTTAAAGACCCTGATTTCCTCTCGTTGGGACTTTGTGCCATAATTGTGATATATGGTAGTCTTTAAATATGAGGGGGTCAAACTCTTGTTGCCCAAATACTTTACGTTTATTTTCCATGTTCCGGTCAAGGAATCATCAATCAGATACTCAGAAGTTGAATACCCAAAATCCTTTTCTCTTTTTATGATATCGGGATTGGCCTCAAGACTATGGGTCCATGTATAGAACTGATTTTCTGGGTTTACAAACTGTAATTCAAATTCAGCTTCGCTATCACTCCACTCAAAAACCAACCGCGTACCATCAAAGTCCTCTCTATCTACTTTTATCTTTTTGCTTCTGGAGGAGCCCACCATATCCGTTTTTTCCAAGCTCAATAGATTGTTGAATTCTCTGTTTATCATGGTTGAGAACATGGCCGTATCTGAATTTAAAAAGCCTTCTCTCAACAAATAGAAGTAACGCGCATACAAAATCGCCGATTTTTTAGGTTTACCAACCCTACGATTACTGTTTGTTATATCCATATAGGATTGTAGATAATTAGGACGAAGTATAAAAACTTCCTTATAGGTTTCATTGGCCTTGTCATCGCGTCCTTGGGAATCGTAGATATAGGCCAAAGACTTTAAGTGAACAGGATTCGTACTAATATCCGAGTACCTTTCTTCGATAATTTGGTCTGCATACTTTTCTTCCTTCCAGGTATCATAAAAGTATTGATAGGAATCCAAAAGGAAATAAGGTGATGACGTATACTTTTGGGCATTTGCCTCATAAGAGGATTTGGCTTCTTCAAAAGAAGTAGCTTTCTTAAGTTCTTTAAGGTATTCTGGGGCATTGTTCAAAACGTTCTCAGCCGTCAGCGCCTTACCATCATAAAAGTTATTTTTAAGTCTCGCCCTATCAATAATGAACCCTTCTTTATCTCTTCGGGGAACTCCTATCCCATTTTTAGTATTTATAACCACGACACCTCCATTTCCAAGATTACCATACCTCACAGTACCTGCTAATGAAGAAATAATCCCAATACGTTCAATATTTTGAACGTCTATAAAATCTGGAAATTGGGTGAAGATTTGACCGTCGATATCAAAAATCGCCCTACGCCCCCTTATTCGAACACTTCTGCCAGTATTGACCCCGGACGCACCGGCAAAACCGGTTGATGCCCCCGCGGCAAAAGAAGTTCCAAATCCTAGTCCATCTGAGACCGCTATCCCCGGGAATCTATTGCGTAAAACATTGGCCAAGTCATACTCTCCTGGCAATATTCTGTCTGCGTCTATGGTACGAACTGTATATGCAACCAAATCTCTGTCCAAATACCCGAACACCGTATTGATTATACCTTTGTTGAAATAGTAATCTTCTTCCAATTCTTTTTGACTGGCCCTTCGTTTTTTAGTGACTGTTACATTATCCAATTTCTCAATTTTGGGAAACATCTCCAGATTTAAAATTCGCGTGACATCTTCTACACGAATTTGAATGGCCTCCATACCAGGGCTAGTATAATATAGGATGTCTCCTGCTGAAGCTTGGATTTTATACTTCCCTTCAGCATTAGGTTTTACGGAAGTACCTTGATTAATAATTTGGATATTGACATCGGACAATGGACTATCACCATCCGTTACGATACCAAAAATCCATCGCTCCTGTGAAAAACCAACAAATGACATACACAGAGCGACCAAAAAGATTATCGTTTTTTTCATAGCTAAATTTTTAAGTAACCTTATGGTTGTGAGAAAATTACATCAAAAAGATAATCAAACTCCTTACCAAGCACAATTTTAATTTCCCAAATGTTTCTTAATTCTAGGAACGAGAAGTAACTCTGTTTGTCTTCCATTAACATATCTGAATCCATCTTCACCATAGAATCCTGCTTCTTCCAACATGATTCGGATATCTCTTTTCCACTCTGGAATTGTAACTGTGGTATTTAACTCAATAGCATAAACAGTGTTGGGGTTTAGGGGATAGTTTTCTCCGTCATCTTTCATAACACCACCCTGTGCATCCCACATACCTATGGTCGTCCCTGCCGAATGGCCATATGTTCCCAAAGGGTGGGTATAAATAGCAGGGCGTAAACCCGCTGCTCGTCCATCTTCCAGAGATTTGGTCAATATTTCATTTCCAGTTCTACCTTGTATCATATTGGTTGTCAAAATATCTTGGACCTTGTTGCCTTCTTTCATTGCATCAATTAAAAATTTTGGGGCGTTTTTTTCTCCTGGTTTTAAAACATAAGCCAACTCTTGACAATCCGTATTGAGTCTTAAATAATTTATTCCCACATCACAATGCAATAAATCACCCGGTAAGATTACCATATCCTCTGGCCTCCCTGAAAATGAATATAAATGCCCAGACAACTCTTCGCTGGTTCGTTGAACATCAACCGTAGGGTGGAACCATGTATCAAGACCTAAATCCGTTATTTTCTGTCTCATCCACCATTCCACTTCTGATGTTGTGGTCACTCCTGGGGTTATTACTTTTTCGGAAAAGGCTTCTGCAATGATATCATGGGTAACATCCACGAGTTGATTGTACAATACCATTTCCCTTTCCGTTCGCGTTTCAATCCAACGAACTGCAAGTTGTTCTGCGGAGGTTACTTTGGAGTGATATTTTTTCGGAAGGTTTGCCATAAACTCATCATAATCCGTTTTGTCCAACCCGTCTGCAATATTGAAGTCTTTGGAAAAATTCAAGCCTATATTTTTCGGGTTACGTGCATCAATGAGTTGCATTAGACGTTTCCACTGGTTGGGCTCTTTCTCCTTATCCCAAGCAGAGCTAATACTTTTACCCACATTGTATCTTGCAACGGCCAACTTATCCATAGTTCCACTATCCTTATTTCTGTAAAACAACAATATGGTCCTTCGTCTCGCATTCAACCAAGTCGATGGAAGCATTGTCTTTAGCACTGGGTCTTCATTGTATTCCCTGGATATTAATATCCACATATCGATTCCTGCATCATCCATCAATTTAGGAAGTAGGGTATTAAAACGTTCCTCAAGGATTTCATCGACCACACGAGCGCGTTCAACTTCTGGGAGAATTTGTTGTGATATAGCCAAGATTGGACCTATCATCAATAGCAATAGAATTGTTTTCTTCATCTTTTGGTTTTTCTTCTCTCAAAATACACTATCTATATCTATTAAAAAAGAATCACAGAACTACATTTTGGCCATGTCACAAAACTTCTACTTCTTAAATCATGGCGTACTCATTTATTAACCGGACAATCAAGTTGTTCAATTTTTCTACTTTGTAATTGGATTTTGTGGGTTTTAAGTGTGGATTTCCAATTCCACTATCATCAGTCAGGAATACGTAAGTTCCATTCGTGGAAACACTAAAAAAACGCATTAAGAATTCAACTGTTTTATCAGCTCCGCTGGCAACTATCGGGATTATCTTTATCCCCATCTCCTGTGCTTTTCTGATTTCATTCCTTATGGTCATTACGTTCTGTTCATTCCAATGGGGCGGTGCGTCCAGAAGAAGAAACATAAGCTTTGCCCTTGCCTCTTCATCCCAATTGTTCAGTAACGACTCCTTAAGTGCTACTTCCACTGCTTCTTCATAATCTCCTCCACCCGTTGCATATTGTTTATCTAAAAATGCTTGTACTTTTTTGATATCCGAGTTAAAATCAAATTCCCTTACGGTATATTCATCGCTAACATCCCGATAAAATGTTAAAGCCACCCGTTTTTCTCCGATGTTTTGGTCTACCCTACTTATAATGTTTTGGAGCTCCGCTTTAAGATAGTTCATTTCGTCACCCATGGAACCAGTAGCATCAATGGTGAACATAATATCGACATTTTTAGATTCAGTTTGTTTGCTGAAGGTAAAAGCTAGTTCTTTCGTGCTGGTTTTAACTTTTCTTCCTAAAATTTTATCATTGTGAAAAACCTGAACATAGTAGTACTCTTCAATGGTACTGCAATTCAAATCTCTGAATAATACAGATTTGCCAGTAACATCGGTTCTGGATACCATTTCAGCTTTTATTCCTGCTTCCTTTTCCGCGAAAAGAACAACTTTTACATTGTTTATGGGTTCACCGTCATTGTCCTTAACCATTACTTCTATTTTGTGCTCTAAATAGAAACCCCAATCCTGTTGAATCTTTTTAAACTTTTTTTGCTTAAGTACACTTAACCATTCTGAATAGTCTTTGATGTCATTGATTTCTCCTGCAGTAAGTACTCCATAGGGATAGTTCCCATAAGACTTCGAACCGCTCGCACCACCCTCTCCATAGTCCGAAACAGAATAACCGACGGCGTCTCTTGATTTTCTTGAACCATAACCTGTAATCACAACTTCCTCCAACAACTTCAAATCTTCTACCAATTCAATCGTTAAGAATTTCTCAGGTTCTTCAATCGTTACGTAATGGTCTTTATAACCTATGAAAGAGAAAACCAGAATTTGTCCCTTTGATACTTCAATCTTAAAGTTTCCTTCAAAATCGGTTTGAGTTCCTTTTGCGGTTCCCTTAATGACAACATTGACCCCAGGTAAGGGTAAGTTAGAATCAGATACATTTCCCGAAACAAATGATTTTTGGGAATTCCCGATAAAAGGAAGCACGAAGACAATACATAATGCGATTAGATTTTTCATAATTTCAAGGTTTAGTTGGTTCTATATCCATTTAAAAAGTAGTTGGTTCCTGCCGCTGAAGGGGCCACATGAATGGCTTCAATATCCTGCGGATTAAGGGTATTCAAAATTGAAGCATCCACGCGTATTCCGTCCAGCAGTATAATTGGAGCATCGTTACCACGAATTCGGATTGCTGGGGTTGAAAGTGAATTGATGTTATTGGATATGGTCAATGATGGAATCTTAACCTGAAGGGCGTTAAAAATATCTTGCTGGATAACCCAACCCTCATTCTTTATAGAATACACTTGAAAAGGCAACTTTTCAAACTCATCAATTTTCTTAAGATCTTTCGTGTTTTTTGTCTGGATAATAACTACACCATTACTACCGGATTCTCCATAAAGAGCACGTGCTTTTTCGCCCTTTATGACATCTACGGAAACAACATTATCCGGGTCAAGGTTTTTAACGACACTTTTATCCGAAACGGGAATGCCATTTACCACATATAATGGTTGCTTATCTTCATTACTATCTGAAGTGTACTGATTAAGTGAAGCGGTTTCTACTTTTTCTGAAGTTTGACTATACAAAGAGGCAGTCCAACCACTGACTGCAAAGAATAAAATGAGAATACTTGTTTTCATAAGGCTTGGTTTTATGTTTAAACAAACCTACATGCGAATCCTCCCAAAGGAAAGTGAGGATTAGGGAAGTACCCTTTTCAATTAGGGAAATGAATTTTTTATCAAATCCAATGTTTTATCACGTTGAACTTTCCCCGTTTTTGTCTCAATAAATTTCTTCGTACTGAATATTTCTTTGGGAATTTCATATTTCCCGAGTAATGGTGATTTTGCAATGGCTTGGCTTAGATTATTTGTTTTTACTTCACCCTCTACTACAAGAATAAGCTTTTGTCCTAAGGTTTCATCAGGAACACCAATTACAAAGAATCTGTTTTCAACCATTGAAGACAGTTTCTTTTCAATCTGTTCGGGAATGAGCTTAATTCCCCCGGAGTTAATCACATTATCATACCTTCCCAGCCATTTAAAACTGGTTTTTGAAGTCAACTCAACTAGGTCGTTGGTCACAACTGGGTTACTGGAAACCTTTGGGGCCTTCAAAACCAGACATTGCCTATCATCCTGTGAGATTTCAACAAAGGGCAATAGCTTGAAATCATTATCCGTGGTAGGACTTACTTGCCTTACCGCGACATGGGTTATTGTTTCAGTCATCCCATATGTTTCGAACACTCTTGATGGAGCTTTTTTCAACTTTTTCTCCAAAGAAAAAGATATCGCCGCTCCACCCAAAATCAAGGTTTTAATATCACCTATTTTTTCTAAAGATTTTTCTGCTTGTAACGGAACCATGGCACAGAAATCATAAGTGCACGAAGTATGTAATAAAGGTCGGGATGATGGCATCACATAATCCAATCTTAACCCTAAAACCATAGCACGAACCAGCATCATTTTGCCTGCAATACTACTTACTGGAAGACACAACAATGCTGTATTACCTGCTTCCAGGCCAAAATATTGTCCAGTGGCCATGGCGGAATTTAGCATTTGACTTTTTTGGAGAGTAATTTTTTTTGGCGCCCCTGTCGACCCTGAAGTATAAACATCCAAACTGGGTTTGGGTGAGCACCAATCCAAAAGGAAATCTCCAATGGGTTTCTCAAAGTCTTTTCCCTCCTTTATCAGACTATATGCCACTTCCAACAATGCTTCCTTTGAATGGGAAACACCATTTAGCGCAAATTGCTTATGAATGTTCTGCCAACTGGGATTCACTATCTTCTAAAGTCAAGAATTCTTCTTTTGACAACACTCTACCAAAGAGTTTTTCTTTCCAATTGCTCCATTTATACCTCTTTGAAAAAAAGAACAACAACAAAGGAAAAACAACAAAAACCGGAATCAATATGTCCCATCCCAATACGGGGTCTGAGATATCCTTGTAAACAGAATCTGTTTGAAAAGCAGTCCAATCTGCTGTGACAAGTAATGCCGTAATCAGATTGTTGGCAGCATGAAAACCCAATGCTAATTCCAATCCTTCATCCATCAAGGTGAGGATTCCCAGGAACAGTCCAGTTCCAATGTAAAAAATCATGATTCCATACCCGAGTTTCTCCACTTCAGGATTAAAAAGATGTAATGATCCAAAAAGTAGAGAAGTTACGACCAAAGGAATCCACTTTCTTTTGGCGGCAATTCCAAGACCTTGCATTAGATATCCTCGCATGTAATATTCTTCCATACTGGTTTGTATTGGAATCATGATAACCGCAATGGCCAGTAAAATAAGAAAAGGTTGAAGGTTAAAATTGAAAACATAGTCGTCTGGAGAAAGGTACACGTCTATCAGAATAAAGGCTATGGAAACAATTCCCCAGAGCAAAAAGGAGAAGAAAATCCGGTTCCAATCCGTTTTCCTTCTAGATGTGGTCAAAGATGTTATTGACTGTCTATGCACCACCTTAACAAAGAAAAGTAGGGCAATCAGTCCAACAGCGAAAGTAAGGAGCATAAGGAACAAAAATGTGTTCACTCCCAACACTTCAGACATAGCGCTAATATCACCTGAAGCCATTGCATTCATTCCTGAATTCATAAAAAGTGCGACCAACAAAGGAATAGACCCAACAAATTGCCAAACCACGAAGACGGAGAAGAACCCTAAAATATATCTCCAAAATTCATGAAATCCTTTGTATCCCTGTTCTATGTACATAATTCGTGTATTAAATTCTGTTTCCAGTTTTTGTTTTTTCTATAAAACAATTTACCATCGGCAACCTCAAGAGGACTTTCCAAATTATTGGTATAAAGACTTCCTGTTCCTAAACCTTGAAGCATTCTAGTGTTCAAAGTATAGGTCCATTGCGCTATAGCATTTAATCCAACATTGCTTTCCAAAGCACTGGTCACCCACCATCCAATCCGATATTCTTTTGCCAAATCTATCCATTCCTGCCCTTTTTTGAATCCGCCCAGCAGGCTAGGTTTCAAGATGATGTATTGTGGCTTTACGGTTTGTAGTAATCGTTCTTTTTTTGTTACATCAAAAATGCCGATAAGTTCCTCATCCAAAGCAATCGGCAATGGCGTTTCTTTGCACAAAGTAGCCATACGCTCCCATTGTCCTTGTTTTATCGGCTGCTCAATGGAATGAATTTCATATTCAGCCAATTGTTTTAATCTGTCTAAAGCTTCGTCAGGAGAAAAAGCCCCATTGGCATCCACTCTTAGTTCAATCTCTGATGATGAAAACTGCTGTCTAATTGATTTAAGAATGGATAATTCAGTATTAAAATCGATAGCTCCAATTTTCATTTTAATGCATCGGAAACCTTCTTCCAGTTTTTGCTCCAACTGGGATAACATAAATGCTTCATCACCCATCCAAATAAGGCCATTAATGGAAATAGGGACCTCGTTTTCAACAAAGTGGGAAGGAAATAGAACGAATGGATTGTCTGCTTTCAAAGATATAAAGGCTTGCTCTAGGCCAAATTGAATGGAAGGAAATTCATTTAGCTCTGAAAAAAGAACTTCAAATCCCAAGTCGATATTTTGACATACCCATTGAAGCTTCTCCCCAAAATTGGGAACATCATCAAAGCTAAGGCCCCTTAGAAGTCCACATTCCCCAATACCTTGAATTCCATCTTCTTCAAGAATGATAAACCAAGTTTCTTTTTCTTCAAGAATTCCCCTTGAAGTTCCACTAGGTCTTTTAAAATTAAGGATGTAACGTGTATAGGTAGCCTTCATGCAGTGTTCCCAAATTTAGGTATAAAATGGGACAAACTCCACAATTAGAAACTAGCTGAAGTTGAACCAAAAACGAACCCCTTCAGAATCTCGGTCTATGTTCAACTTGGACTGTAATTGATTCACCAATCGATTCATCAATCGAATACCCATGGAAGAATTAGTGCGCTCATCCGCATCTTCTGGCATACCTACACCATTATCGGTATACTCAAAATAGCCTTGGTCTCCGTTTTTACGGAGGTGGATATAAATCTTCCCATTTTCGTCGCTCTCTGGAAAGGCATATTTGAAAGAATTCGATACCAATTCATTGAGAATCAATCCAAAAGGAATGGCGCGGTCAATGTCCAGTTCCGTACCTTCGGCATCTATGGTAATGCTAATGTTATGACCTCCTTTTTTATAAACCGATTGCACGCTGTTGATTAAGCTTTCTATGTAACCCTGCATTTCAATTACGGAAAGATCGTCGTTTTGATACAGTTTTTGATGAATAAGGGCCATTGCCTTTACCCTACTCTTTCCCTCTTCCAAGGCCTCAATTGCAGATTTACTGCGAGTGTTTTTCGTCTGTAAACTTAAAAGACTTGAAACCATTTGCAGATTGTTTTTCACTCTATGATGAATTTCCTTCAGTAACGAATCCTTTTCAATAAGTGAATTTTCAATTATGTGCTTCTGCTCGGCAATCAGTCTTTGGTTCTTAATACTTTTTAGATAAGCGTAAACCAATCCGGCAAATCCCAAAAGGGTAAAAATCAAGGATATGAAAACTAGATTGATGCGTTCATCCTTGGCTTTCATCTCATTTCTTGCCTGCTCATTGATACGTTTCTGCTCATCGATAAGGCGTTGTGAGTTTTCTAAATCTTCATTGGCAACAATAGTAACCAATTGTTGTTTGAGCAAAGAGGCTTGTTTCTGATTTAGGGAATCTTTGATACGCTCATTTCTGCGATAATAGGTCGCTGCATTCCGATAATTCTCTACGCGATCATAAAAAGAGGCCAACAGCCTATTCCTTTTTATGTCCTGAAGTATGGATGTATTGTCAAAATCTATATCCAAGTTTTTCTTCGCTTCCCTGAACCTTTCTAGTTGTAGATTTGCATCCGCTAAATCCAAGGTATTGTCCACCACTTCTATCTGATGGGAATTAACCGGAGATGTCTTTAAAACTTCTATACTGCTTTCCAAAAGTGGGATAGCTTCCTCAAATTCACCCAAAAGCACGTGGCACTTGCCAATGTTCCCCTCTATCTCGGCCTTCAGAAATTCGGTGTCGAATAATTCCTTTTCGGTTTTTTGTTTGGAAATATCATTAATGAAAACATCCAGATACGCTTTGGCCTTCTTCAATTCACTAAGTGCAGTAGGTGCAGAGTTATCCAATCGTAAATAGTTTCCAACCTTGCTATGGTATTTTGCCAAGCCATAGGAATCATTGTCCGCTATGGTAGGCTTTACCTCCATTATATATTGGTTACGTGCTTTTCTATGAAGACCTAGGTTACTGTAAATGTCATAAAAGGCCACATTCTCGGTGATACCCAACTCCCTTTTACGTTTTCTAATTACAATTTGCTTGTCGTAGAGCTGTAACTTGGCATAGTTGTCGTCCAACACATCCAAAATCAGTTTTTGGGAAGTAATGTCCAGAGTGTCGCTTGATTCGAACAATTCCCGGGCCAAAACAATACTCTTATCGTAATCGCCCAAGTCGTTATAAATCTGGGCTTGCATCAATTTGTACTGAAGTATAGCTGTATCGTCGCTTGTTTTTTGCGAATTTCCTAAATACACTTTGACCGTATCCAACCAATCGTATGCCGAATTGATGTTATAGCGGTCCATGGAATTAAAAAAGATATTGAACCGTTCCTCTGGTGCTTCGGCATTCTGAAATTCCTGTAAAACTGACGGTTCATCCGACTCTTGAGAGTAGGTCGATGAAATGAAGAAAAAAAGAAAAAGATATCCTGCTAACCCCCCCTTAAAGTAAATGTTCATTCTCCTCAATAGATAGTGTTCCTTACCGAATCGGAATCCGGTAATCATATTCTTAGTATGTTCCTTATATGAAATCGTTCTTTTCAAGGTTTTCTTAGGCTAAATGTTTCAGATTTGGGGGGTACCTATTTTTTTACCATCCACTCCTAATAGAGAACGTTCATTTTATCTCAAAATTAAATTGTTGAGAACTGAGATGTCGAGTATTGTTGTGAAAGTGTCCATTTATGTTGTGTAAGACATTCCCTTGTATATGAAAGTGTATTTTATCGATGTTTTAAGCACTTGATAGAGCTAGTATTGACCATATACGTACCCAAAAACAAAAAAGGCCTTGCTAACCAAAACAAGACCCTTTTACGAGAACACTATATGAAAATGAAAAAATTACTTTCTGTTTTAAATACATAGCTAAAGTACACCCGGATTGGTTTTCTTGAAAAGAATTGTTGCGAAAGCGAAAAAAACTGTGGTGAGCTCGTTTTATCGTATAAAAAAAGCGCCAAAAGGCGCTTTTATATCATTTCCCTATACTCATCAGCTGTTCATGGAAGAAATAATAAATTCCTTGAAGTCTTTAGAGATGGGTATCAAATTATTGTTGATTACAATATCCTTGGAGTTGATAGCGTCTATATGGTCCACATTCACTATGTAGGATTTGTGGGCTCTGTAAAACTTGTTTTTTGGCAACTTCTCCAAATAATCCTTCAAAGGAGAACGAACCAAGAACTTTTTATCAGCGGTGTTTACTTCTAGGTATACATTATCCGCTTTGATGAATTGTATATCGCTGAACTGAATACGGTAATATAGGTGTTGTTTCTTTACAAAAATAGAATCCTTCAATACAGAATTTGAAGTGAAAGCATCTCCTTCGTTGCCTGCAATTTCTTTGGTATTCTCTTTACGTGAATAGTTGAAATTGGATAATGCAATTTCTATAGAAGTATACAAATCCTGCTGTTCAAAAGGTTTTACCAAGTATCCATCAGGCTTCACTGTTTTTGCATTCTCCACGGTTGCTCTATCCGAATTGGAAGTAACAAAAATGAATGGA
Source organism: Flagellimonas meridianipacifica (assembly GCF_003001695.1). Classification (GTDB taxonomy): domain Bacteria; phylum Bacteroidota; class Bacteroidia; order Flavobacteriales; family Flavobacteriaceae; genus Flagellimonas; species Flagellimonas meridianipacifica. The sequence continues at coordinate 1,644,844 of NZ_PVYX01000002.1, forward strand.
ATGTTATAATGCTGTCTAATATGTTTGCCCAGATCAATTCCCGTTTTATCAGAAGCTAAAATGATATCAATCAAAACCAAATCAACTTCGTTGTTTTTTAGGACATCCACGGCTTGTTCATAGACAATGACATTGTCCACTATTTCATAACCGATTTCCTCCAACATGGACTGCATATCATCTGCGATGATCACATTGTCCTCTACAATCAATATCTTAATGGGGTTTTCCAAGTTTAGTCTCGTTTAGATAGTTAGCAATCAAAATTACAAAAAATAATTTACGGCGATTAAAAACAGAATAGAGAGCAGAAATGTGCTCAACGCCAATTTCTTTAATTCTCCATCTAATTCAATAGGTTCAGTAGTACGCATCACCTTAATCAAATGTAGGAAAATAGGGGCAAATGCCAGAAAAAACCAACCACCTGCAATAGGAATCTTTTCAAGCCAACTATAAAAGAACATGGAAAGAAAACTGATAACAATCAAAAAGAGATGATACCTTTTTCCATTTTCAAAACCCATCTGGACCACTAAGGTATTTTTGCCAGACTTTTTATCTGAAACTATATCTCTCAAATTATTCAAGTTTAAAACTCCAACACAAAGAAGTCCTATTGTGATGGCAGGCAAGACGGCAATCCAATCCCATGTTTTGGTATACAAGAACAGGCTGCCCAACACACCCAGTAAACCAAAGAACATGAATACCGCTAAATCGCCCAAGCCTTGATATCCATATGGTTTAGTCCCCATAGTATATTTTATTGCCGCCCAAATACTCAGAATTCCTAAGAAAGTGAAAATCAAAAAATAGGAAATGTACGCTACACCAAATGCTACGTAAAGTAAAAGGAGTGCCAAAACAAGACTAATCGCTGATGAAACCAGTATGCCCATCTTTAGACTTTGTTTGGAAATCAAGCCGGACTGCAAAGCTCTAGATGGACCGATTCTATCCTCATTATCCGTACCCTTAACACCATCACCATAATCATTTGCAAAATTTGATGTTATCTGAAAACCTACAGTGGTCAGTAAAGCTAAAATGAGTATTTGACCATTGAAAGCCCCATCAGAGATAGCCAGGGCGGTACCCATAAGTATTCCAGAAAGTGATAGAGGAAGTGTCCGCAACCGAGCGGCCATCAACCAAGCCTTAAAAGGATTCAATGCTAATAGGGGTCTTCTATCTTAAGTCTTTTACCATCCTTATATGAGGCAACAAACGCATCGTTGAAACCCATATTTACTAGCTGTTTTCTAAAAATTTGGGCTTCATCCAAGGTTTCAAAGGTGCCTAAGGAATATGCATAAAATGGATTGGTTTTTACAAATAAGGTATTGGTCAATGCTTCAGAGGCTAGGGTCACATTGTTATCCACAAAGGATTTTACCTGAACCGAGTAAATGGTTTCCTTATCCAAAAATTCTTTTGCCAAATAGAATTCCTTTACCAAACTTAACTCTCTGTTCTGTTTTTGTAAGTTGCTTATTCTTGTTCTGAACGTATCCAAGCTGTCTACGGCTTCTGAAAGGATTTCCTCATTCTTAAAATTGGCAGATGTTGTTAGGCCAGAAAAATAAGACCAAAGTCCAAAAATACCTAATAAGATGGCAGCTGTAATTCCACCAAAAATATTCCTCTGTAGTTTTAGTTTTTTTAAATCTTTGTTCTTGAATTTAATTTGGTCTAAGAGTCTCTCATTGATGATTTGTGCTTTATCAACATCCTTGTGTAATTCCAGCAAATCACTTTCTTCAATAAACGGCATATTAGGGAGGTTTTTTTGTTCGAAGTAGCGTAAAAACATCTACATCAGCTACTTACTCTAGTCCTTACAAATGTAAAATTTTTGTAAACACAAAAAAATTTAGCGAAACAATTTTGTTTTTAAATTATTCACCGAATCAGGACTGGTAATCATTTAATATAGATACCGTCTTCCTTTATCATGATTTTTTTTGCCTTGTACAAGCCACCGATTGCCTTCTTAAAGGCCTTCTTGCTCAGATGCAAGGTTTCTTTAATTTCCTCAGGGGAGGATTTGTCATGAAGTGCTAAAAAACCATCGTTTTCCTTTAGCTTCTCATATATAAATGTCGCTGTAGGTTCCAGCATGGATACCCCTATGGGTTGAAGGCTAACATCAACCTTGTTATCCGGCCTAACATTTTTTATATATCCTTTTAAGCGCATACCGATGCTAAGCGGTTGGAAAACATCGCTTTCAAAAACCAATCCTTTATATTGGTTTTCTATGATAACTTCCCAACCCAATGGGGTTTTTCGGTATATCCAAATATCCACTTGGGTGTTTACAGCAATATCAAATGCAGTATTGGACAAGAACCTATTTAATCTACTTGTTGCTACCAAACGAAATGTTATCTCGTCAAGAAAACAATACACCAGGTACTTCTTTCCTTCTTCCATGCGTACCTGTTGTTCTCTAAATGGCACCAGTAAGTGTTTTTCCAGACCCCAATCCAAAAAAGCACCAAAAGCTCCAACTTCCTTAACCTCTAAGTAAGCAAACTCTCCCCGTTTAATTAAGGGTTGTAAAGTGGTTGCAATAGGACGTTCACTACTGTCCAGATAACAGAACACTTCCATTTTTTCATTTATCTCAAAATCTTCTGGAACATATTTGTTGGGGAGTAAAACCTCCGTTCCCTCATCATCACCTAAAAAAAGTCCGATTCGTGTGCTACGAAGCACATTTAAAGTGTTGTAATTTCCCAGTTCTATCACGGGACCAAAGGTAGGTTCAAAATGGACATAAAAAAAGCCACCTAAATTGGGCGGCTTTGTAATCGTTCTGTTTGGTACTAATTATAAATGGACTCTTTGCCAAAATGTTTTGCCAACATATAATAAATCACGGCCCTGTGCTTGTTCTTATCTGACCTTCCGTATTTGTCAATAACGCTATTAATAGCGTCCATTAGCTCTCCATTATCGGAAAGGCCAAGCTTCTTTATCAAAAAATTATTTTTGACTGTTTCCAGTTCTTTTTCATCAGAACCAGAAACCTTGGAGGCATCTGCATTATAAATAGCGGGGCCCAACCCTAAAGCTACTTTATTCAACAAATCCATATCCGGGGCTTCTCCAAACTTGTCTTTTATATCAGCCGCATACTTTACTACCAATTCATCTCTTCTACTCATAATAGTTAGTGTTTATTAAGTGTTAACAGGAAAAATACTCTTGGTTCTAAGATATGAAATCGAAATAATCAAGCAAAATTTTATCATTTTGCAATCTTGGGGTAAAGACTTCTAAAATCTTCGGCGTATCAGAGCTTATATAAAAGCTTTCAAGTTCGTTTTTCAAATCCTGTTTGTTTGACACATTCGCATAGTCCAACCCATACATCATTGCCAAGTTATTCGCATTCAAACTATGGACAGTTTCAAAATAGGAAGAGAATTCATCTGTTTGTTCACTACCTGGTAGAATTCTGAATATACCTCCCCCACCGTTATTGATTAGAATAATCCGAAAATCACTTCTAAGGTTGTCAAACCAAAGACCATTACTATCATAAAAAAAACTGAGATCTCCTGTTATTAAAACTGTTGGTTCAGGATAATAAATTGATGCCCCCACAGCGGTTGATGTACTACCATCAATTCCACTGGTGCCCCTATTGCAAAACACACTAAGGGTTTCGTTCATGGGAAACAACTGGGAATACCGAACAGTTGAGCTATTAGCGAGGTGGACTTGATAACTATCTGGAATGGAACCTTGGATTTCATTAAATGCCCAAAAGTCAGAGAACCCGATTTTTTCCAAATACGCTTCCCTCCTATTCTGATAATGATTTTTCACTTCGTCCCATCTGAGTCTAAAACCCTCTTTTTGTTCCCAATGAGGCAGATTGTTTAAAAATGTATTTGGTTCTGTTCTAACATGGGATGATAAACAAAAAAAAGTATCATAAGCCTTATTCTTGCCCACATGCCAATGATGTTTGGGTTTATACTTTCTTAGAAAAGCCTTGATTTTTTTGGAAACAATCAGACCACCCAAAGTGATAAGAACATCCGGTCTTAATGCTTCGAATAATTCGTCCCTAGCTGCTGATTTTTCAATTGGGGCAATAATACTATCGATGCTTGCGAAAAACCGGGAATCGTGAATATTGGATGTGGTCTCCGTGAAGACCAAAGTAGTGGAATCCAAAGCCAATTTGTCCAAAACAGATTTGCTCAGAACATCCGGCTGCTGCACTCCAATGAGTACCATTTTTCTGGGAGATGTTGACCAAATGTTTGAGTATTCTTCTAAATCATAGTTTGCCGGATTGGAGTCCTCTGTGCGAATATCCCCTGTAACTTTTATTTCTGGTTCTTCGGTTTGACCATATAAAGGTTCTTCAAATGGAATATTGATATGAACCGGAAGGTTTTCCGAGCTCACTAGCTGCAAAGCGCTAATTATCTCCTTTTTATTGTAAACTTCAATTTCTTGTTGAGAATGGGACAAAAGTGACTCATCGAACTCTTTTATTGTCTCCGTGGAATGACTTACATCCAGTTTTAGGTTTGCCTCATAACCGATATGCTTCCCAAAAGCATGAGATTGCTGAATGGTTTGTCCATCTCCCACATCAATTTTATATGGCGGTCGGTCTGCAGAAACCACAATCAAAGGAATTTCACTATAAAATGCTTCAGCCACCGCCGGATAGTAGTTCAAAAGGGCACTTCCAGAGGTACATACCACCGCAACGGGTTCCTGTAGCTGTCTTGCCATTCCCAAAGCAAAAAATGCCGCGCATCGTTCATCCACAATGCTAAAACATTTAAAAAAAGGATTTTTGGAAAAGCCTAAAGTAAGAGGTGCGTTTCTTGAGCCTGGTGAGATGACAATGTTTTTGATTCCCTTGGCCTTAAAACTTAAAACAAGAAGTTGCGCTGAGGGGATTTCTGAATACATCATGCTCTACAAAAATACGGCCCAAAATGGTATTACTCCAAAACCTATTCAGGAATTTGAAGTAACCTCAACATGGTTTTGCTTTTGTTTTGAATTTCTTCCCATTCCTTCTCTGGATTCGAATCTGCAGTTATTCCCCCACCTACATAAATCGAAGCCCCATTTTGGGTCAACTCCATACAGCGAAGGTTTACATATAAAGAAGTATCTGGAGATTCTCCCATTGACAGTTCGCCCAAGAACCCGGTATAGTATGCTCGGTTATACCCTTCATGTTCCAAAATGAATTTTTTGGATTCATCAAAAGGCAATCCACACACAGCAGGTGTTGGATGCAAGGATTTGACAATGTCCTTTAACGAGGAATTTAATGACAGTTTAGCTCTTAGTTCCGTCTTCAAATGCCAAAGTAATCCCGCTTTTGAGCTTTCCGGACCGTTTACTTGTAAATCATCAACTTCTTTTAATAATCGGTTTTTGATGAAATCCGTTACCATTGCCTGCTCATCCAACTCTTTTTGTCCCCATTCTGGATGAGCATTCGGTTGATATGGCAATGTTCCTGCCAGCGACATGGTTTTTACTTCATCGTTTTCTACTTGAAGGAAAGTTTCAGGGGAAGCTCCGCACCAAAGTCCAATTTTAGGGTGAAAAAACAAATAACAGAATGCTGATGGATATGCGTTCAGCAGGCGCAAGACTATATTTTCGGGAGAGATTTGATGCTTAATTTCAATTTTTCGTGATAATACCACTTTCTCCAAATCTCCTTTGGCAATGGATTTCAATCCCTTTTCAACTAAATCCAAATGGATTGATTTCCCAGTTTCAGCAAGTTTCAATCCACTAGCCCCCTTCTCTTCAATAGGGATTAGATAAGTGGCGCTTAATATTTTGTCTGGTCTTAACAATACCGCATTATCCCTTAAATCAAAAGGGGCGAAAACAAATCCGGTATTTTCAAAATCAGAAGTAAAAAGAAGCTGGTCAGAATTTTGGAAAACCGCTTTGACCTTCTCTTGATTGGGCTTTCTGTAGAGGCAAACAGGAAGTCTTTGCTCTATGGCATTTTTGACTTTATCAAGTAGATGCTGAAATTCCTTATTTTCTGGGTAGAGCAATGGTGGTCAATTTGCAATTCGATACCAAGTTTCCTTCTTCATCGGTAATTTTAATCTCCCAGAGTTGTGTGGTTCTACCTTTATGGATGATACTTGCCTTGGCAAACACGAAACCTTCTTGAACCGATTTTACGTGATTGGCGGAAATCTCAATCCCACGGACAAAAAATTCTTTGGCATCTAAAAAAACATAGGATGCGGCACTACCTACACTCTCCGCCAGTGCAACGGAAGCTCCACCATGAAGAACACCATCGGGTTGATGCACCTTAGGACTTACAGGCATTCGAGCGGTGAGGTAATTCTCTCCTACATCAACGTACTCTATTTCTAATGTTTCCATCAAAGTGTTTTTGCAAATGGAATTGCAAATAGATAGAATTTTTTCCCTGTGCTCGGTCATCCTTTAAATTTTTGTAAAATTACGTAAAGCTTTTACAATAGATTCCCGAATAGCTATGTCCATCCAAGAAAAGAACGTCACTTACACCACACAAAATACCTATGCAACTCTCAATCAATTAAATGAAAACACAAAATACGTTTGGTTGGTATTTCACGGGATAGGCTATTTAAGTCGGTATTTTTTAAAACACTTCAATGGATTAAATCCCGAAGAGCATTATGTTGTAGCTCCCCAAGCTCCTTCCAAATACTATTTAAAAAATGAATATAAGTATGTGGGTGCAAGTTGGCTGACCAAGGAGAATACGCTCACCGAAACAGAGAATGTTATGTCCTATTTAGAGCAGGTATTTAAGTCGGAAAACATTTTGGACCATCCAAACTTGATAGTATTTGGTTTTTCGCAGGGCGTTTCCATTGCTTTAAGATGGATGGTAAGAAATCAAGTTCAACCCTCTGCTCTAGCCCTTTATGCCGGTGGTATTCCCAAAGAACTGAAAAGTGAAGATTTTGGTTATCTGGATTACTCCAAAGTCAAAATTAAATCCATTTATGGGGACAAAGATGAATTCTTGAATCCGGAAAGACTGAAGATGGAAAAAGAAAAGCTGAATGCTTTATTTCGAGGTAATTTTGAACTTATCAGTTTCGACGGAGGTCATGAAATTGTACTTGGGATAATCGAAAATATGATATAGCAAATATTCAATTGGGGTTCTCGCCTTTTTCTTGGTCTTGGGCTTCTTCTTCCGGGTAATAGGTAATTCGTCTTGTGCTATATGCGTTGCTAGGAGTAGTGATTTTCTTTATCCAGTTTTTCTCTGTGCTATTATCAAATTGGAAAATAAATTCCTTTACGGATTTTGCATTTTGGGTCTCTGTGGTTTCTTTCATGGGCATGCCATCACTACCATAACCTACACGAACCTTTTGAGAAGAAACAAACTGTTTTTTGGAAACATCATAGTTGAACGTTTCTGTTTTTAAAAGTCTTCCAGAGGCGTCAAAAGTTTTTTCGACCGCGCTATTTGGTTCCCCATCTACAAATTCCTTGGTAAGTATTACCTTATGCTGCGTGTTTCCTACTTTCTTTTCTGAAACCCGTTCCATCTTTTCCAAAAGACCATTATGAAAAACGCTCTGGGTAGTTTCATTTTTGTATTGCTGATACTCAATAGTGGTTTCATCCACACCTTCAGCATTGGAAATCACTATTTTCCGCAACCTATTCTCTTCATCATAGAAATACTCCTGTTGTTCCAGAAATTGTTTGTCGTACGAGATGATTTTTTCCAAAACCTTTCGAGGTGAAACAGTATCAATGGAGTAAAAATTCACCATGGAAGTAGCGGCATCCAAAACATCGTCTTTATAGCTTTCCATTCTCTTTTCAACCAAGTTGTCACCCTCATATTTATACAAGGTGATGTCCTGATCAGATTCATTGTATTGGGTTATGGTCCGATTCAATCTTCCCATCTTGTCAAACTCAAAAAGCTCCCTGCCATAATCGGTAATGACAAGACATGATTTTACCTTACCACGTAAATCAAAATCCTCTACTTTGAAAATCTGAATTTCTTGCGAAAAAGCTATCCCGCTGAAAAACAAAGTTGTAAAAAAAAGAAGAGTGTATTTTTTTATCATAGTGCAAAATTAGTTTTATGACACCAATAAAAAAATCAAAAGAGATGCCATATTTAAAAAATAACTTAAAAATATCAAGTTGGTTACTTTGGTGCTTCCCTAAATTACCTGAAAACCGGTGGCATAGGGATCATCATCTGTATCAATGGTAATCGTATTCCTTCCATATACCTTGGCCCATCCCTTGATTGACGGAACTATTGCCTCTTTATCGGCCAAAGTGGTTGCCTTTTCAATTTTACCCACAAATTTGGATCCTATGTAACTTTCATGGATGTATACATCCCCAACTTCTAATAAACCTTTGCCATGCAGTTGGGCTATACGTGCAGAAGTACCTGTACCACATGGAGAACGGTCAATGGCCTTGTCTCCATAAAACACGGCATTTCGTCCTGATGAACCCTTGTGCATAGGGGCTCCGGTCCATAAAACATGGGATACTTTGTTTATATTAGGATTTTCGGGATGCACAAAAGCACCAACATACTTTTCATTTATTCTGGTTCGCAGTTCTTGTGAAAACTGAATCAAGTTGCTCGCAGAATACTCTTGAATTCCCGTAAAATTTTCTTGCGGGTCAATTATCGCATAAAAATTACCTCCATAAGCTACATCGAACTTCAACTTTCCTAAAAACGAGGAATCTATCTCAAGATTCTCAGCGTCCAAATAACTTTTTACATTGGTAATCTGGACCCATTCCACTTTTTTATCCGGTTTGTGATATCTAATTTCTACCAGGCCTGCTGGTGCTTCCATCCGAACTATACCATCAGCTTTTGGAAGAATGAGCCCTTCTTCCAAGGCTATGGTAATAGTACCTATTGTTCCGTGACCACACATAGGAAGGCATCCACTGGTTTCAATGAAAAGAATCGCAATATCATTTTCGGGTTCATGTGGCGGATACAGAATACTGCCGCTCATCATATCGTGGCCTCGAGGTTCAAACATAAGCCCGGTTCTTATCCAATCGTATTCTTTCATAAAGTGCTGCCGTTTTTCCTCCATGGTATTTCCTGTCAAATCAGGTCCCCCAGAAATTATCAAACGAACGGGATTACCACAGGTGTGTGCATCGATGCATTCAAACGTATGAACTGCCATATTTTAGAATTAACCAACCGAAAAGTCGAAATTATAAATAATCCTGCTCACAACCATCTTCAAAAATTCCTATTTGCTCTTATCCTATTGATGAGGCAATTTGGAGTCTCACATCTGATTCATCTTCTTTTAACTACATTTGAAAAGTTTTGAACATAAAAGAGTATGAAAAATGTTTTCTGGGGATTTCTTTTTTTGATTTTCTCCTGTAACCCGTCCCATAAAACAGTAGCACAGTACAAACCTTCAAACAAGAAAGCAGACCCCATAGCTTATGCCCAATCCATTACTGAAAATGATTTAAAGGAACATTTATATATCTATGCCTCAGATGATTTTGAAGGTAGGGAAACTGGAACAGAGGGTCAAAAAAAGGCTGTGGCATATCTTAAGAATTACTATGAATCTTTAGGTATTCCGGCTGCCAAGTCGGATGGAGATTATTTTCAAAAGGTCCCATTGCTAAAATCAAGTGTTCCAACTGGAGCCATTACAATAAACGGAACGGAGTTTACTATTGGGGAAACCGCCATTTCATTTGCCCCTGCGAAAGGAAATCATGACCAAATTGTTTACTTGGGGTATGGTATTGAGGAAGAAACCTATTCAGATTACTCCTCAGTTGATGTAAAGGATAAAATTGTCCTTATCAAGTCAGGAGAGCCCAAAAATGAAGATGGAACCTATGCTTTATCAGGCACTATTGAAGCATCCGTTTGGAGCAATATGTCTGAAGCCATAGGTAAGAAATCACAGTTAGCGCTAGAGAAAGGGGCTAAGGGCGTTTTATATTTTGATTCAGAAAACTATGCGCGCTATTCGGAATATTACTCATTCATTAAAAACAGTACCAACCATAGAATGTCCTTGCTTGATGAAGCAAATAACACTTTGCTTATGGTATTGAGTCTTGATGCAGCTAAAAGTCTTCTCCCAGATATTGAAACTGATGATATTCCCAAAAATCTAAAAACGGATATCACATTGGATGTGGTAAGTACCGGACTTGTTGATTCTGAAAATGTAGTAGCCCTTTTAAAGGGTACTGAAAAGCCTGATGAATATGTAGTCATCTCTTCCCATTTAGACCATATTGGTGTTACAGCAGATGGACAAATAAACAATGGGGCGGACGATGATGGGTCAGGCAGCGTAGCTCTTTTGGAAATAGCACAGGCCTTCAAAAAAGCCAAAAACGAAGGTAACGGACCTAAACGTTCTATTGTTTTCCTTCATGTAACTGGAGAAGAAAAAGGGTTGTTGGGCTCCAAATACTACACGGATTATGACCCCATTTTACCATTGGAACAAACCGTGGCCAATCTAAATATTGATATGATAGGCAGAACTGACCCTAAACGGGAAGGCGATAGAAATTACATCTACCTCATCGGTTCGGATAAGTTAAGCACAGAGCTTCATGATTTATCGGAGGCAATCAATGAAAAATACCTGCAAATTGAATTGGATTACAAGTACAATGATGAAAACGACCCAAATCGGTTTTATTACAGAAGCGATCATTACAACTTTGCCAAAAACAACATTCCTATCATTTTTTATTTTAACGGTACCCATGAAGATTATCACAAACCAGGTGATACTCCCGATAAAATAAACTATGACCTTCTTGAAAATAGAACCCGATTGGTCTTTCACACAGCTTGGGAAGTAGCCAATAGAGAAAAAAGAGTGGTTGTAGACAAGCCCACGGAGTAAGAAAAGAAATTCCATAAAACAAAAAAGCCCCTTTAAAAAGGGGCTTTTTTAATGGGTGGAAGATCGGTCTCGAACCGACGACCTCCTGAACCACAATCAGGCGCTCTAACCAACTGAGCTACAACCACCATTTAAAAGCGGATGCAAAGTTAAATTTTTTTATCAATTCTATCAAAAGATTTATGCTACGGATTAGAAGCTATTTCCATTTAAAATGGAATACCAGTAGTGGGTTCGTTTTCCAAAGCTGGCATCCAGTGCAATCATTTATTGAACCACACATCGATAAATTCTATGCGTTCATCTGGCAAACCTACATATTTTATACGTTCACAACATAAAATTCTACGGCGATTTTTTTGTGCCTAATTTTACCTTGTTAGAGATTTTATTTCCCATGTCCCAAATCGCTAATATGAATCCAACCTACCTACTTCGTTCCCTTAAAAAAATATGTCTTTTTGGGATGCTATTCTTATTCGCACTGAAACTGCAGGGTCAGAAAAGAAAAAGAGATAGTGTCGCCTATAGAATTAAGCATTTGGTCTCCACCAATAAGTTCAGTACAAAAGATTCCACTCATATTGATTTATTGGCCAATTATTCAAAGTATTATCGATTCATCAACAACGATAGTCTTTACACTATTTCCAAAAGGGTCTTGAAACTTAGTAGGGAAATTGATTACAAGCAGGGAGAAATCAAAGCACTGGAAAATATTGGATTGTTCTATTCCGATAAAGGCAATTATGAGAAGGCGCTACAAAACTATAAAAATGCGCTAGAGGTAGCCCGAAACATCAAAGATACCAAATCTGAGCTTGATATCATAAATGATATGGGGCAAGACTATGCCTATATCGGTGATTACGCTAAAGCATTGAACCTGTATTTAAAGGGATTGGACGTTGCGCATCAGACAAATCAAAAACGGATGCTGTCCATACTCAATGAAAACATCGCTAATCTGTATGTGGATCAAAAGGATTTTAAAAACGCACTGACTTTTTACGATAGAATTCAGGCAATAAACGAAGAACTTAAGGACGAAATATTCCATGCTGAAACACGAAGTAACATAGCTTCATTATACAAGCAAACAAAAAATTATGAGTTGGCCATGTTCAACATCAATAAGAGTATCATAACCTTTGAAAAGGAGAAAATCTATGATTGGTTGGCCTATGCATATGAAGTAAAAGGTAGCATTTATTTAGAACAGAAGAAGTATCAATGGGCATTGCATTGGTATGATCAAAGTAACATGCTACACAAAAGGCATTTGCAGGATGATCGTGAGAAAATCAATCTATTGAACGGTATGGCCAAGGTATATTTAGGATTGGACCGTGATAGCCTTTCACTTTCCACGGTAAAAGAGGGCTACTACCTTTCCAAAAAAATCAAATCCTTGCAGGGGCAAATTGATTGTTCTGAAACACTCTATCAAATTCATAAAAAACAGGGGGCAAATGATATTGCGCTGGGATACTTGGAAACCTTCAAAAAGCTATCGGATTCACTTTCCAAGGATAAAAACAAACAGAGTTTGGCTCTATTGGAGACCAAATTACAGTACCAGCAGGAAAAACAGGAACTGATTGCATCCAATAAATCGGCCTTGGCAAAACAAAGAAACTACATCTATTTTTCTGTTTTGATGGTTTTGATTCTTTTAACGGTTCTGCTTCTAATTCGTCGTAGTGAAAAGGTTCAAAAGAAATTGAACAAGGAACTCAAGTTAAAGTCCATAGAAGTAAGCAGACGAGAAAACGAGCTTTCTGAGATTAATAAGACAAAAACCAAATTGTTCTCAATCATTGGGCATGACTTTAGAGGCCCAATTGGAGCACTACAGGGTATGTTGAAACTATTTTCTGATGGCGAAATCAGCAAAACAGAGTTCTTATCCTTTATTCCCAAGTTACGCAGCGATGTTGAAAACATTTCCTTCGCGCTGAACAATCTGCTCTCTTGGGGGCAAACACAATTAAATGGTGTGGTTACCAAGCCCAAGCGTATACAGTTGGAAAAACTAGTTTTGGACAACGTCAAGCTTTTGTCTGAAATAGCGGCAGGTAAATCCATCAAAATTATCAATCGTTTGCCGGAAAACATGCTAGTATGGGCAGACTACAATCAAATTGACATTGTGGTGCGGAATTTAATGAGCAACGCAATAAAATTTACACCAGATGATGGATTGATTACCATTGAAGCCAAAGAAGATGCCGATGTATGGCAGATAATGATCAAAGATACCGGTATCGGAATGAACAAAGAAATTCAGAAAAAGGTTTTTGCCGACTCCAACAACATTACTACCTATGGTACCAATAATGAAAAAGGAACCGGTTTAGGTTTAACCCTGTGTAAAGAGATGATCAACAAAAATAAGGGACAAATCTGGGTAGAAAGTACGCTTCGCAAAGGCTCCACATTCTATTTTACCATTCCAAAAGCTGAAAAAAGATATCAGCAGGCGAGTTAATCAAATAAGGTCGTCCAAATTGTCAACCCCTACAAATCGTTCTACGGTAAACCCTTCAGCATATTCCACTCCAATCAATCTGCCTAAATCCCTAGCTCGATAATTAACACTGTCAATAAAGTTTTTGCTACTGATAGGTGTCTCAGGTTCATCACTGTTAGGGTCAAAAAATTGAGAGCCATATGCCAAAATAGCATCTGTTTTTTTATCTATGAATCCGGAAACGTCTACAGCAAAATCAGGTGTTAGGTTTTTCCATTGAATATAGTGGTACACTACTTTAGGTCTCCAAGCCTCCTGCCATTCCTCCTCTCCATCCATTTTGGTGTCTATCTTTGTCAACCCACTCAAAAAACAGGCATCGCTCACCAACTTACTGCCTTTGGCATGGTCAATATGGCGATCATCCACGGCATTGCAAAGAACAATATCAGGGCAATACTTGCGTACCATTTTAATGATTTCCAGTTGATGAGCTTTATCATTGATAAAGAACCCATCGGCAAACTCCATATTTTCCCTAACTGCAACATTCAAGATACCCGCAGCCTTGGCCGACTCTTTATCCCGAATTTCTGCAGAACCTCGTGTGCCTAGTTCCCCTCTTGTTAAATCGATTATACCCACTTTCTTACCTCGTGACACTTCTTTTGCAATAGTGCCCCCTGCTCCCAACTCTGCATCATCAGGGTGGGCGCCAAATACTAGAATATCTAATTTCATCAATATCTTTTTATGCTGGTACAGTCATCGATTTCGTTTTGGAAATCGCTTGCTCAATATCGTGAACTAAGTCTTCTGTTTCCTCAATACCTAACGAAAAACGTATTAGGGAATCCTTGATTCCTTGTTTTTGACGGTCTTCTGGACTCATGAGCGCATGAGAAGTTTTAGTTGGGGAAATCATTGTGCTTTCTACCCCAGCCAAGCTCATTGATGGCTTTATAAGCTCCAAGTGTTTAAAAAACAAGGAAACATCAATGTCAGGACTCAATTCAAAGGAAAGCATCCCGCCAAAACCTGTCATTTGGGATTTGGCCAAATCATGACCCGGATGAGACTCGAGACCTGGATAATATACATTTTCCACATCTTGGTTATTTTTCAAGTAAGTGGCCATCTTCATGGCATTATCGTTTTGAGCCTTTACACGAAGCCCCATAGTTTTTACACTACGCTCCAACAACCACACAGTATAGTCACTTAAACTTCCACCAAAACAAATTGCCGTATGAAATACCTTATCCAAGTTCTCTTGGGAACATGCTACGACACCTGCGCAAATGTCGGAATGTCCGCCCATGTATTTTGTGGCACTGTGCAGAATAACATCAATACCTAAATCTGCTGGAGTTTGATTGATTGGACTAGCAAAAGTATTATCGATCATAGTAAGAATACCTTGTTTGGATGCCAGTTCGGCAACTCCCCTTAAGTCGGTAATGGTCAATAATGGATTAGAAGGGGTTTCTACATAAATCAACTTGGTGTTTGGTTTAACAACAGCTTCAAAATCGGATACTTCCCATCCATCTGTAAATGAATAGCTTATACCATATTTCTCCAGTTGGGTGACGGCAAAATTATATGTGCCTCCATATAAGGTCTGTTGAAAAACAATGTGGTCCCCGGCTTGTAAGAAAGTCATGAGAGCGGTACTGATGGCCGCCATACCACTACCAAAAATCATGGCTGCTTCGGTATGTTCCAAGGCAGCCATTTTTTTGCTCAATGCTTCTTGATTGGGTGTATTGAAATATCTAGGATACCTTTTTACATCTACATCTTCAAAGGCATAAGATGAACTCATATAAAGTGGTGATGCAGCTCCTTTGTATTCCTTATCTTCCAAAGTGCCAACGTGAGTGCATACCGTATTTGTTCCTTTTGGTGATTTCGTCATGGCATCAAAAATTTGATTAAATATACGAAACCAACTATACTTGAACTTCTTTCCACTTACCCTTTTTAAACCAAATTATTGCGATAATGGCCAGCAAGACCTCAGCAGATGTTATAGCCACAAAAACTCCTTTGGCTTCCCAACCAAAACTTAAGGCTGCCAAATATGCAAAAGGTAGTTGATATGCCCAAAATGCAATCAAATTGATTTTGGTTGGCGTTGTGGTATCCCCTGCTCCATTAAACGCGTTGGCGACTACCATTCCATAGGCATAGAAAACATAACCCACCGCAATAATCTGTAAACACAATGCACCACTATCCACTACACTTGGTTCAGAATTAAAGAGTGATATGATGTACTCTGCCCCAAAAAAGTAAATCACAGAAATCAAGGCCATAAAATACGCATTGTACTTTCCAGTTATCCACACAGATTTTTCGGCTCTATCCGGTTTTTGAGCACCAAGATTCTGGCCGACCATTGTAGCAGCAGCATTACTCATGCCCCATGAAGGCATCAATGTGAACATGATTACCCGTATGGCAATAGTATATCCTGCCAGAACCTCACTACCAAATTCGGACATGATTCGCATAAGAAAAACCCAACTCGAAGTACCAATTAAAAACTGGGCTATGCCCCCTAAGGATACTTTGATAAGATTCACCATTACCTTGATGTTAACAGCAACATCCTTCATTGCAAGCTTGATTCTACTCCATCCAAAAAACAGAATACCGATTTGGAAAAGTACTGCGGTTCCCCGCCCAATATTGGTCGCAATAGCAGCACCCATTACCCCATATTCAGGGATAGGACCCCATCCAAAAATGAATATTGGGTCCAAAATAATGTTTAACCCATTGGAAAGGACCAACGCCCACATGGCTATGGAAGCATCACCAGCACCACGAAAGATGGCATTGATTAGAAACAGCAGCATTATGGTAATGTTTCCGCCTATGAGAAACTGGGTGTACCCATATCCTTCCGCTATCAAATCGGGTTCCGCACCCATGAGACCCAAAATCTCCTTGGAGTAAAAGATGCCTACCAGGCCTAAAAGTACAGCTACTAAAATACCGAGCATAATGGCCTGCACAGCCGCTATTCTGGCACCTGAAACATCTTGCTCCCCAATCCTTCTGGCAACAACGGCAGTCGCCGCCATACTTAAACCTATCGCCAAGGCATAAATCAAGGTTATTACGGATTCTGTTAATCCAATGGTGGCAACTGCATTTACACTTACCTGAGATACATATGCAATATCCACTAGGGCAAAAATGGATTCCATCAGCATTTCCAGAATCATGGGAATGGAAAGCATGAATATAGCCTTTCGGATACTACCAGATGTGAAATTAGTTTCTTTGCCCGTTACTGCAATCCAGAAGTAACTGAAAAATTTTTTGAATGAATTTGTATTTGAATTCGTCATTATTGATAAGAATTATGTTGTAGAAAAGTAAACAGCGGGTCAGCTCAGTTAAATACCGATTAGAAATTGCCGGAAGTGGCTATGACATCTATTGCTGACATAATTCTTATAGCTTCATAATGGCACAAAGATGATACTTTTTTTCAATTTTGGTGTAAATTCCCCAATAAAAATTTTTCAACCACCTCTTAACTCCGCCAAACAAAATGAGAAGCTCTGTTTATTTATTTATACTAATCTGTATACTTTTTCTGTCCTGCAAGAACTCTATCGCGGTAGCTGATTCTGAAACTACCCCACCAACTTCTCAAGGATATCAAGGACAGGCTCCGAGCCCTATTGTCCCTACAGTGGACAAACCTGTACAGAGACAATGGAAGGGAATTTGGTCATTTGAGGATGAATCGGTCTTCTTTAGCAATGATTTTGATGGGGCGCGGTTGAACGGTGTTGCATCCGATGGAAACAATCATTTCACGGTTTGGATTACAGCTGAGAACACGCCTATAAATGTAAGTCCCTGGTATGCCTTTAAGGTTTGGTCCAAAGAGCCTAAAGAAATAACGATTAAACTAAGCTATCAAGATTCAAGAAGTCGGTACTACCCCAAACTGAGCAGGGACGGAATTCATTTTAAACCAATTGACAGCATAAGTTTTAAGGCAATAAATCCTGGAGAAGGAGACTTTGGTATTAAAGCTGCACCAGAATTCGCTGAACTTAAGCTTGAAGTAAATCAAGAACCCTTATGGGTCTCTGCTCAAGAACTCTACACATCAAAACGCGTTGAAAGTTGGGTGGATTCTTTATCCATGAATACCTATGTAAAATCCTATGAGATTGGAAGAAGTCATGAAAAACGTCCCCTTAACTTAATGGAGATTTCCAATGGTGGTACGCAGAAAAAAGCTGTTATGATTATCTCACGACAACATCCTCCCGAGGTCACCGGTTTCTTAGCAATGAAATCCTTTATTGAAAAAATTTCAGGGGATTCGGAACAAGCAAAGAAGTTTAGAAATGAATTTACGGTATTTGCGGTTCCCAATATGAATCCCGATGGTGTGGACAACGGACATTGGAGACACAATATGGGCGGTATCGATTTGAACAGGGATTGGCAGAACTTTAATCAGCCCGAAACTCAAAGTATCAGAAAGTTTCTAACCAACAAAAAAACAGAAGGATATGAGTTTGTATTTGGGGTTGATTTTCATTCTACTTGGGATGATATTTATTATCCCTTGGACACCACGGTAACCGGCCAAAAAGGGAAAATTGTCTTTGACTGGATAAAACAAATAAGTGATAGACTGCCCCAAAAACAAACCAATGTAAAACCCTCAGACCAATTGAATCCAACCATGGTTTCGCGTACCTATCTGTTTGTAGAGCATGATATGCCTGCCATAGTTTTTGAACTTGGAGATAACACGCCTCGCGACTTTTTGAAGGAAAAAGGTGAAGTTGCCGCAGAAGAATTGATGGAACTACTACTTAAAGAAAACTGACCTTTACTGTTCACTTAGCATCTTGGGCAACCCTTCGCCTTGAGGTTTGTTGTCTGATTTTTTTGATGAAGTTTCAATGTAATTCACACGATACCTCCAGTAACTGATGCCACCAAGAATCAATACCCCCAATACGATGTATTTTACGTAATCAGGAGTAATGGCAGCAGAACCTGATTGGGCATAACTATGCAAACCGACAAGATAGAAATTGACCCCAAAGTAGGTCATCATGATTGAACCATAAGCAGCAACGCTCATGAAATTATAAAACCATCTTCCACGCAAAGCAGGAACAAAACGCATATGGAGAACAAAGGCATAAATCATAATAGAAATCAATGCCCAAGTTTCTTTTGGGTCCCAACCCCAATAGCGCCCCCAGCTTTCATTGGCCCATTGTCCTCCCAAAAAGTTTCCTATGGTTAACATGACCAATCCAATTGTAAGAGCCAATTCGTTAATAATGGTCAACTCCTTTAGATTGATTTCCATCCGGGTTTTGTTCTTTTTGGTAGTAAGAATCATCAGAATCAAAGCTGTCACACCCAGAATCATACCGACGGTCAAAGGACCATAACTTCCAACAATTACAGCCACATGAATCATCAACCAATAGCTGTCCAATACGGGAACAAGATTGCTAATGGCAGGGTCAACCCAACTTTGGTGGGCAATAAATAAGAGCATGGAAGCAACAAATGTGCTGGCTGCCAAAGTAAGGTCGCTTTTTTTAATAAAAAGCAATCCTAAGCCCAAAGTTGCCCAGCTCACGTAGAGAATACTCTCGTAGGCATCACTCCATGGAGCATGACCGGATATATACCATCGCAGTATCAATCCAGTCGTATGCCAAATAAAAAGAATCACAATGATGCCCTTAAAAAAGTAAGTTGCCGCTTTCCAAATTTCCCTCTCCTTGAAGATTCTGAATATCAATACAAAAAAGAGAAAGACCCCCAGTACCATGTAGTATTTGTAAAGCCTATTAAAAATATCCAGTTTGTTATAAATAATCTCGGTCTTTATTTTTTCATCGGAAGGTAGGACTTCGGAACCGTGGTTTTTTTGGTTTTGCTTAAAAGCTTCTAAAAGCTTGTCTGCCTGCGCATAATCTCCGGTTGCAATGGAATTTTGAAGCGTATTCAGGTAGTATGGAAGTGCGTTGGCCATAAAATTGGCATACAAGGAGTCTTGCACTTGATATTGACCCCCGCGAAATTCCACCGCAGAAATCCATTTATTGTTCTCATCGTTCAGTAAAGGAAATACTTTTAAAATTTGACCACTCAAAGCCATTTCCAATAGACTGAATCGTTCATGCAGTTTAATGAAGTCTTTTTGAAACTTATTGGGATTCGTTGTAGAAGTCGCCTCTTCCAAATAAGGCTTTAGGCGATACATACCAGTAGCGTCAAATAAATCTGTGGCTTTAATGTATTTCTCTCCCTTTTTTACTTTTAGTATCTCCCGAATACTATCATTTTGCTTTGAGCCTAAGTTGGTAACAATAAATTCAGTGTGGTACCAAGCAACTCGGTTAAGCATCATGGATAAGAAAACTTGATCAGAATCAAGTCCACGAAATTTATCCTTACCACTTAACTTCCTAAGAAGTTCGGAAGTAAAAGTATGCAGGGGTTTCATACGTCCTCCTTCATCCTGTACCACCAACGCTCCAAATTTTTCAGCATGTTCTTTAGAAACGGTGGTCGCCTTAATTACAGAGTCAATTTGAGCACGTGTAGGTGCGGTGATATGATTTTGAGAAGTTTCCTGTGCGAAAGAAAGGGAGCTAATAAAAAAAACAAATACCGCTAAAGCCGCTTTTTTCTTTTGCACTTTTTTCAATGATGTAGCTAAATCGCGAAATCTGGTTTTGCCAAAAAGCATAATTCCCATCAAACCTACATACAACAAGAAGTATCCAATATATGTAATCCAGGTACCCCAAAGGTCATGATTTACCGAAAGAACGGTTCCTTTTTCGTCTGGATGAAAACTGGATTGAAAAAATCTATATCCTTTATGGTCCAATACATGATTCATGAAGATGTCATAATCAAAATTACGTTCATCCTCAACTGTAATCTTACTCATAAAAGAAGCATAACCTGTTTCTGTTCCTGGGTACTTTTCAGCTATAAAATCATTCAACTGGATAGCAAAAGGCAATTCATGGATTTTAGAGCCATAGCTTAAGGAAAATCCAAGTCCCCCAACATTGATTTTGTCCGAAAAGTCAGAAGTTCCCTTACCGCCCAAAAGTTTTAGTTCCTTGGTTTCACCATTCGAAGAAATGCCCACTACAAGAGCATCCATAGTGGCATCCGTTACTTCTTCCTCTGGTACTTTGACGATTCCATAACTGCCCTTCACTAAAGGTTCTGGAATTACAAATTGCATTCCGGCCAAATTGTACAAAGACCGAAGTTGCAGTATTTGAAGACTATCTTGGACCACATCACCTTGAAACTGATCTGCCATTCTCATAAATCCACCCCCAAATGATGTCTTTATGCGATATCCAGAATCATCTGAAGCAAAAATGTTTATCGCACCTGGAGTTTCATTATTAAGGGTAAAAATGACGTTGTGTATACTGGCAATCTGTCCATCTTCCAAGTAGTGTTCGTGGCGTTGGCCATCACCCGCTTCCACTATTTTTAAATAGGATTTTCCATTTTCATCAGGAACAAGGCCTTCTTTGGCACCTTCAATGAAATCCATATAGGTTATGGAAAAATCCTGTCCATTGAAATCCGACCGCCAAGGAAGACTGGAACGCATTCCTTCTGCTGTAACAAGTATATCGTCTTCCAATATCCTGCGCTTTACCTCACCATTAATCTCTCCATCAACGTAGGCAGTCAAATAGGTTTTATCCGAATAAAATCGACTTTCTGAGGCTCCTTCCCGGATAGGCATCATCCCCTCATAACTAATATATCGGGTTACAAAAGCACCAACAATTATCAAAATCCATGAAAGATGAAGAAGGAGAACTGGCCATTTCTTCCAAGACAGTAGTCTATATCTAAAAATATTCCCCACAAAATTGATTACAAAAAATACCATTATCGCTTCAAACCAAGTGGCATTGTAAATGTAAATTCGAGCTGTTTCCGTACTGTACCAACTTTCCACAAAAGTTCCTAAGGCCATTGCCGTAGCAAAAACCAAAAACAGGACGGCCATGAGTTTAGTGGAGAAAAGTGTCTTCTTTAAAATATCGACCATGTATACAAAGCTGTATTTGGCTTGCAAAATTACCACCTTTTTATAATTCTAAGTGAATGGTACTGCTTTAAAAAGTTAAACAGTTTTGTTAATTCTTTTTAAAAAGTGATTTAAGTCAAATTTGTAGTTTTGACCATGCTCAAGGTAGTTGTGATTGGCACGGGAAATGTTGCAGAAAACTTGATTCATGCTTTGAATGAGTCAGAACAAGTAAAGCTTGTACAAATTGTTGGGCGGGATAGGCATACACTGGAAAAGTATACGAACATAGCCAACGTCACATGGGATTTTGGGAACATAGAAGACGTGGATATCTATATTATAGCCGTTTCCGATGGTGCGATAGAAACCGTCTCGAAAAAACTCTCGAAAAAACAGGGGATTGTTGTGCATACCTCAGGTGCTACTGCAATGAATAGCATCTTATCAGAAAAAAAAGGTGTTTTTTATCCACTCCAGACCTTTACAAAAGGAAGAGTTTTAGACTTCTCAAACATTCCCATTTGTGTTGAAGCATCCAATACAGAGGGGGTCTTCGTGCTCCGAGAACTTGGAGCTTGCATTTCTAAAAGAGTATATGAAGTCAATTCTGAACAACGTAAAAAACTACACTTGGCTGCAGTTTTTGCAAATAATTTTTCAAACCACCTCTTTCATATAAGCGAAACACTTTGTGTTAAAGAAGGGTTGTCATTCGAACTGTTAAAACCCCTAATTTTGGAAACTGTCGAAAAGCTGGAAATCCTTTCCCCCTTTGAAGCTCAGACGGGTCCCGCGAGAAGAAAGGATACAGAAAGCATGGAAAGACACTTGGAGCTATTATCGGACAACCAACATAAAAAACTATATAAATTACTTAGCCAGGCAATCACAAAGACCTATGAAAAAGAACTATAAAGAACTTTTGAACGATATTACCACTTTTGTTTTTGACGTGGATGGCGTATTCACTGATGGCTCCATTTTGGTCACCACCAAAGGTGAAATGTTGCGAAGAATGAACGTAAAGGACGGATATGCCCTGAAAACTGCCCTGCAAAAAGGATATAATGTCTGTATAATAACAGGAGGAACCAATGCGGGAGTGAAAGAACGACTTAGGGGCTTGGGCGTTACTGATATCTATTTAGGAGCACATCATAAACAAGACCCTTTGGAGGAATATTTGGACATTTATAATATTGACCGCAAGAATGTTGTCTATATGGGCGATGATCTCCCAGACATACCTCCGATGCGCTTAGTAGGTTTGGCTGCTGCACCTCAAAACGCCGTTGCTGAAGTAAAGGCTATTTCTGATTACGTTTCGCATAAAAATGGTGGTGAGGGATGTGTCCGGGATATTATCGAACAGGTTTTAAAAGTCCGGGGGGATTGGAATGATAATTTCAGTGCCAAGAATGACTAGTCTAAATCCACTGGCCCAAAAACTTAAAGGTTACCATCTTATTCTGGGTTCTGGTTCTCCAAGACGTAAACTATTTTTAGAGCAACTTGGATTGGATTTTGAAGTACGGAAAAAGGAAGTGGAAGAAATCTATCCAGAACATTTGAAAGGAGAGGAAATATCCCGATATCTTGCAGAACTTAAAGCATTTCCATTTAAACCTGAACTGGAAGAACACGATATCCTGATAACTTCAGATACGGTGGTATGGCATAAGAATCAATCCTTAGCCAAGGCCTCAGATGCAAAAGAAGCTTTTCAGATGATTCGTATACTATCTGGAGAATGGCATGAAGTCATTACTTCTGTTTGTATTACTTCGAAAAAAATACAAAAAACGGTTTCCCAAACCACCCATGTAAAGTTCATGGACTTTTCCGATACCGAAATCGAATACTATGTTGAAACGTGTAAACCTTTTGACAAGGCTGGAGCTTATGGCATCCAAGAGTGGTTGGGCCTAATCGGTATATCTGAAATAAAAGGCTCATATACGAATGTGGTTGGTCTGCCTACACATCTCGTTTACAAAACGTTAATGGACATGGTTTCTTGATATGGGTTGCTTAATTTTGTAGAAACCCGTGTTGATATGAAAAAGTTAAAACCCTCCAAACTTCAATTCATTCCTATTTTTATAGCTCTTCTTATTGTAGCTGCATGCAATACATCCACAAAGACAAATGACAAGGAGCTAGCTTTAAACAATGAAAAAGAGATTGCCAGTTCTGTTACGGAACTTCCCAAAAAGCCACTTTCAGAAGAATTTAAGAAATACTGGTATGCAGGAAATGCAGAGATTACATCCTTCGAATTGGAGCAGGCCAGGTATGGTGAAATTAGAACAGGAAAATCTGTTTTGATTTATGTAACCGAACCTTTTCTACCTAGCAAGCAGGTAAAGGCAGACCGTAGCAATCCAGGCAACGTTCAAGTGCTAAAGTTGAATGCCACTAAAAAATATTTGACAGGTATCTACCCCTACTCCATTATGTCGAGTACGTTTTATCCTGTTTCTGATAATCAACACGCTATAAAGACAAGCCTTTCGGTACAGGAGTGGTGTGGGCATGTCTACTCCCAAATTAACAATAGGGATAAATTCGAGTTTACTTCACACTCTTATTTTGAAAGTGAGGCTGACGAAAACCTGAGTATCGATAAAAGTGTTCTTGAAAATGAGATTTGGACCAAAATTCGAATCGACCCCAATGATTTACCTATTGGCGATATTAAAATGGTTCCCTCTTTAGAGTACATCCGTCTAAGGCATAAAGAGTTTAAAGCTTATAGCGCAAATGCCTCAATGGAATCCAAAGGTGATAATACCATTTACACGATTTCCTACCCGGAGTTGGAAAGGAGGCTTTCCATAACCTTCTCTTCGTCTTTCCCGTATACTGTTGAAAGCTGGAATGAAGAATTTAAAAGTGGCTTTGGTCCAAATGCCAAAACGCTCCAAACCAAAGCAACACGATTGAAATCCCTTAAAACACCCTATTGGGGACAAAATGGCAATGATGATTTGGTTTTAAGGGATAGTTTGGGGCTTTAAATCTTGGTTCATACCCCCAAGAATGTCCTAATTGCACCTTGTTAAAGATGTTCTAAATTGTGTTTGGTCTGAATTGAATCTTTCTATATTTGGCTAACCACTAAAACCGCTAACATGCGAAATTTTTGGGTCAGATTTCTGACTTTACTGCTTGTCGTACCCTTTTCTTTTGCACAAAGGCCCTCCAAACTATCATCAACCGAGATTCATCATAACTTAAAAAAGTTGAATTTTTTAGGCACCGCACTTTATGTAGCTGCTCACCCTGATGATGAAAATACCAGGCTCATTTCGTATTTGTCCAACCATGAGAAGGCAAGAACTGTTTATCTCTCTCTTACCAGAGGTGACGGTGGTCAAAATCTGATTGGACCGGAATTACGAGAACTATTGGGAGTCTTGCGCACGCAAGAACTATTGGCGGCAAGAAGTGTGGATGGTGGTGAACAGTGGTTTTCACGTGCCAATGATTTTGGATTTTCAAAACATCCTGAAGAAACTTTGACCATTTGGGACAAAGAGAAAGTATTGGGAGACGTAGTTTGGGCCATTCGGAATCTAAAGCCTGACGTTATCATAAATCGTTTTGACCACAGAACCCCTGGAACAACACATGGGCACCATACCACATCTGCAATGCTGAGTGTTGAAGCGTTCGATTTAGTCAATGACCCAAATATTTATCCAGAGCAATTGGAATTTACAGAGGTTTGGCAACCTAAAAGAGTGTTTTTCAATACCTCTTGGTGGTTCTATGGAGGTAGGGAAAACTTTGAAAAGGCAGATAAATCTAATCTATTAAAACTGGACACTGGAGTATTTTATCCAGAATTAGGGTTATCCAACAATGAAATTGCGGCGGTTGCCAGCAGCCAACATTTATGTCAAGGTTTTGGAAGACTTACTACTCGTGGTTCCCAGGACGAATATGTTGAGCTTCTAAAAGGTGATATGCCCAAAACCAATAATCTTTTTGAAGGTATAAACACTACGTGGTCAAGAATTGAAGGCGGTAAAGCTATTGGTGATATTTTATACGGAATTGAAAACAATTTTGATTTTACCAATCCAGCAACCCATGTTCCACAATTGATTGAAGCCTACAAATTGCTTCAAAACGTAAGCAACGAACATTGGAAAAAGTTAAAATTGGTGGAGCTTAAAGATTTGATTTTAGCCTGTTCCGGTCTTTATCTAGAAGCCAGCGCTGCCACTTCCTCAACTACACCTAACAATTCTGTAGAGCTCAATTTTGAAATATTGAACAGAAGCAATGTCGCTTTTGATTTGAAAGAAATACAACTGGTAGGTTCCAGCGCAAAGTTGTCTCCAAATATCAGCTTATCGAATAACAAGAAGGAAAATCTCTCTTTGGATTTTTCAATTGCGGATAACCAAAATATTTCTGGACCATATTGGCTAAACAAGCCGTGGAGCTTGGGAATGTATGAAGTCAACAATCAACTCATGATTGGAAAGGCAGAAACACCCAGTGCCTTTGAAGTAGACTTTATTCTTTCGTTTGATGGTTTCAACATCCCATTTAGAAAATCTGTGGTATATCGGTTTTCCAAGCCAGACAGGGGTGAACTTTACGAGCCATTTGTGGTCTTACCGGAAGTGACAACGCAAATTGATGAAAAAGTACTGATTTTTGCTTCCAATGAACCTCGCAATGTTACAGTAAAAGTAAGGGCAGGAAAAGACAATGTTTCAGGAGAAGTTCAATTGAATCACCCAGAAGGCTGGGTCGTTTCCCCTAAGACTGAAAACTTTTCAATAGATAAAGTGGGTCAAGAACAAATCCTAACCTTCAAAGTGGTTCCTCCAAGTGGAGATAGCGAGGGTAAGATTTCTCCAGTGGCAAGAATCAACGGTGAGGAATTTGACAAGGAATTGGTTGAAATCGCCTATGCCCATATCCCAAAACAATCGGTCTTACTCACTTCTGAGGCCAAGGTAGTCCGAATGAATATTTCCAAAACAGGAGAGCACATTGGATATATAATGGGTGCAGGAGATAAAATTCCCGAGAGCTTGGAACAAATAGGGTATCAGGTACATTTGATTGACCCCAATGACATCCAAAGTGGTTCGCTAGAAAAATACGATGCCGTTGTTGTAGGAATTAGAGCCTATAACGTAGTTGAAACATTGAAGTTTAAACAACCCTTTTTGTTTGAATATGTTGAGAACGGTGGAAACCTTATAGTTCAATACAATACCGCCAACAGATGGCGCAAGCAAATTGACAACATTGCCCCTTTTGAGCTATCTATTTCTCGGGATAGGGTAACCAATGAAAATGCACCTGTAAATATTTTGGCCAAAGACCACTCTTTGGTAAACTTCCCCAATGCAATTACAGAGGGAGATTTTGATAATTGGGTGCAAGAACGAGGTCTATACTTTCCAAATCAATGGGGGTCAGAGTTTACCCCTATACTCTCCATGAACGATAAAGGCGAATCTCCGAAAGAAGGAAGCCTTCTAATTGCCCCGTATGGAAAAGGACATTACATTTACACGGGTTTGAGCTTTTTCAGAGAACTTCCCGCCGGTGTATCAGGAGCTTACAAGCTTTTTGCCAATATGCTTTCCATCGGTAAAAGTGAAATGAAATCAGAAAACAACGTTAAAGGATAATGGAAAATGAATTCCGCTGGAAAAAAGAGTACACAATTGTAATAGTATTGAATGTACTTTATATCTCCATTTTCTATTTAATCATGGCATTTAACAATTAACCACCAAATGGGTATACTGGATTGGATTGTTCTGGGCAGCACGCTGCTCTTTATTGTGGCATATGGTGTATGGAAAACAAAGGGCAGTAAAAATGTTGACGATTATGTATTAGGGGGCCATGACGCCAAATGGTGGACCATTGGACTTTCGGTAATGGCCACCCAAGCGAGTGCTATTACTTTTTTATCGACCCCTGGACAAGCCTTCCATGATGGAATGGGTTTTGTACAGTTTTATTTTGGCTTACCGTTGGCGATGATATTCATCTGTATGGTTTTCATCCCGATATACCGAAAACTTAAGGTCTTTACCGCTTATGAAATGCTTGAGGGCAGATTTGATTTAAAAACCCGTACCCTTACCGCAATCTTGTTTTTGGTTCAACGTGGCCTTGCTGCCGGAATTACCATTTTTGCACCGTCCATTATTTTGTCTGCCGTATTGGGTTGGGACTTAAGAACCTTGAACATCATTATAGGGATTTTGGTAATTGCATATACCGTTTCAGGGGGTACAAAGGCCGTTAGTGTTACTCAAAAACAGCAAATGTTCATTATCATGGTGGGTATGTTCTTTGCCTTTTTCTTTATTCTTGGTTCCTTACCAACCGGAGTTTCCTTTAGTGAAGCACTCAAAATTGCTGGCGCAAACAACAAACTGCAAATATTGGACTTCAGTTTTGATACCCAGAACAGATATACTTTTTGGAGTGGAATCACGGGTGGGTTCTTTCTAGCATTGGCGTATTTTGGAACCGACCAGAGTCAAGTACAACGCTATCTTTCAGGAGAATCCGTTCGCGAAAGTCAATTGGGCCTAATTTTCAACGGAATTTTCAAGATTCCAATGCAGTTCTTCATTTTGCTGGTTGGAGTTATGGTCTTTGTTTTTTATCAATACAATGCTTCTCCTCTAAACTTCAATCCAGCCGCTACCGAAGCTGTTCTTCAATCCGAACAAAGTGAAAAGTATATCGCTCTAGAGGAAAGTCATTTAGCACTTGAACAGGAAAAGAGAATGGCACAAGAGGATTTTTCAGCAGCTTTGGAATTAAAGGAGTACAATACCATAGTTCAAGCAGAACAAAACATTCAAAAAATAAACCAACAGGAAAGGGCGAATCGGGAAGCAGCTAGAAATTTAATTGCATTGGCCGATGATTCGGTTGAAACCAATGATAAGGACTATGTGTTCATTCACTTTATTTTGAACAATTTGCCCAATGGTCTAATCGGCTTGTTGCTTGCCGTTATTTTATCTGCAGCGATGTCTTCAACAGCCTCTGAACTCAATGCCCTGGGTACCATTACAGCGCTTGATCTTTACAAAAGAAACCAGAAAGAACAAAAGGATGAAAAACACTATTTAAAAGCCACCAAGGGATTTACCTTGCTGTGGGGCATAGTAGCCATACTCATTGCTTGCGTTGCCAACCTTTTTGACAATCTTATACAACTCGTCAACATTATTGGTTCTATTTTTTACGGAAACGTATTGGGTATTTTTCTGCTGGCATTTTTCTTCAAATTCGTAAAGGGGGATTCGGTTTTTATTGCTGCCATAGTGACCCAGATTATTGTCATTGTGGGTTGGTATTTCGATTGGATGTCCTATTTGTGGCTAAATGCTTTCGGATGCCTATTGGTAATTGTCTTGGCATTACTTTTGGAAACTTTTGATGGATACCTACGAAAACCTCCGATAAAAACATAAAAAAAGCCCACCGATGGGTGGGCTCTTAATATTTGATTTCGGCTTATAATGCCCCCCACTCTTTAAGTGAGTCTTTGTTCAGTTTTACGTAATCTTGGTTACCCGCTGTCTCTGCAGCTGCAAGTGACTTTTTAGCGGCATCTATAGCACCTTTTTTGTCTCCTAGCTTGGCATAAATCAAAGATTGTCTCCTCATTACCCAATAAGCCTTATCATTCATGGAAACGGCTTTATCTATCCATTCCTTGGCCTTGTTTAAATCTTTTCCCTCCTCATAATAGTAGGAAGCTGCAGCATACAATTCGCTGGCACTTGGTCCGGCCATTACTCTGGTGATACTCTCATCCGCCTTTTTTGCAGTAGGAACTTCAAACTTTACTCCAACATATGCTTTCTCCCACATCAGTCCCAAGGTAGCTCCATTGTTATGAAGATCATCGATGGTTATAGTAAAAGTTTCTATCGGAAACTCTATTGGAAATACTTCGGCGGTGGTTTTGGCTGCCACTTTACTGTCATCCCATTCTCTAGGTGTACCCCAGTTATTGGTATCAGAATAAAAAATAACCTCCCAAGAAGCTTTACCTGGTTTTGTATAAATGGCATAATCTCCTGCTTTAAGAGTTTGTCCATCCACAGTTACGTCATCACTGAAACTTACCATGGTGTTTTTATTGGCCCCTGTTCTCCACAACTTGTCATATGGAACAAGATTGTCGAAAACTGTCCTGCCCCTCATAGAGGGTCTAGAATACTCCACAGTCACTTCTGTTAAACCAACCGTCTGGGTCATTTTTGAGAAAGGACTGGGTTGAGGTGTTTGCAGTTGTGCTTCCGCTGATAAACAAAGCGTCAATGCAAACATGAATACAACGAATTTTTTCATTTGAAAGTGTTTTAGATTTGTTAGTGAAACAAAACTAAATATAATGCTAGGTTGGCTTTGTTAACAAACCCTTAAAAGGCGAACAGCGTTTCGATGAAATAAGGTCGAGAAACGTTCAGGAATCACTTAGAAAACACTTAGTACAAACCATAATACATTTTTGTTTAATAATTTATATTTTTCTTTAAACAAAATAGATTTATCTTTGTAGAAAATCAGGTATGCAACTCTATCAACTGCGGTCACGACAGGTATTTCCCATTTCCAAACAAGAAGCATGGGACTTTCTTTCCAACCCTGCAAATCTTAAAGTGATTACTCCAGAACACATGGGATTCCACATTTTGGATGGAGCGGATACCGAAATGTTCCCAGGGCAACTCATTCAATATATTGTAAAACCGTTTCCTTTCTATACTGTTAAGTGGGTAACAGAAATAACCCATGTTTCAAAGGGCAATTATTTTGTGGATGAACAACGGTTTGGTCCCTACTCGCTGTGGCATCATAAACACTTTTTAAAAGAATTGGACAATGGTGTTGAAATGTTAGATGTTGTGGATTACAAACTTCCTTTTGGCATTTTGGGGCAATTGATGCATCCATTTCTAGTCAAAAAAGAGTTGCAAAAAATATTTGCGTACCGGGAAGAAAAATTAACTGAACTCTTTGGTACAGTGGAGGGCGAAACTCCCGTTCTTGAACTTAAATCAATATAAAATGAAAAAAAACATAGTCTTGGTTGGTGGGTCTTATGGTATTGGATATGAAGTGGCAAAACAAATGTCAGAATTCCATAATGTCTATGTAGCTTCCCGCACAAACGAATATCTCGAAAGGGAAAATATAAAGCACATTACGTTTGATGTACTAGCCGATGATTTATCGGCAATATCCCTCCCTGACACTATTGATGGTTTTGTTTTTTGTCCAGGATCCATCAATCTAAAGCCCCTGAAAATGCTGACTATTGATGCCTTTCGTCAAGACATGGAACTCAATTTTTTTGCTTTGGTCTCAGCGGTAAAAGCGATTCTTCCAAAAATGTCAGAAGGTGCCAGTATGGTCTTTTTCAGTACAGTCGCAGTCAATACGGGAATGCCTTTTCACACAAGTGTATCATCTGCAAAAGGAGCCATTGAAGGTTTTGCGAAGTCCCTTGCAGCCGAAAATGCACCAAAAATTAGAGTGAACGTCATTGCACCTTCATTAGTTGACACACCTTTGGCCAAAAGGCTGTTGAACAATGACAAAAAGAAAGAGATGATGGCAGCGCGGCATCCTCTGAAACGAGTAGGTAATGTAAATGATATCGCCAATATGGTCACCTTTTTATTGAATCCTGAAAACAGTTGGATTTCGGGTCAGGTTATTCAGATTGATGGCGGTATGTCCTCTTTAAATGTAAACTAATGTCTAAAAAGCTGAACATTTTTTGGTTCAGAAGAGACCTGCGTTTGGACGATAACGTTGGACTGTATCATGCCCTGCAATCTGAAAACGAGGTCTTGCCCATTTTTATTTTTGACTTCCACATTTTAGAGCGATTGCCAAAAGAGGATGCAAGAGTATCTTTCATTCATGGAGCGCTTCAAAAAATCAAAAAAGAGTTGAATCAAAAACATGGAAGTGATTTAGCTATTTATCACGGTAAGCCTGCAGAAGTTTTGTCCCAGCTTATCCGAAATTTCAATATTGATGCGGTTTTTACCAATCATGATTTTGAACCGTATGCCAGACAAAGGGATTCGGAAATAAAGAAGCTTCTGGAAGAACAAGGTATTGTTTTCAAGACTTTCAAGGACCAGGTCATTTTCGAAAAGGATGAAGTTGTCAAAGATGATGGAAAGCCATATGTAGTTTACACACCTTATAAAAATCGATGGAAAGATATTTTCAATCCTTCCATACATTTAATAGACCATACCCCCAATTTTGATAATTTAGCGAGCTTACAAGATTTTCCAAATCCAAGCCTAAAAGATATTGGTTTTCTGCCTTCCAAAATCAAAGTCCCAGAGTACGTTGCTACCCCCAAGCTAATAAACAACTATGAAGCAACGCGCAACTTCCCTGCAATTAAGGAAGGAACTTCCAGACTAGGTCCCCATCTTCGTTTTGGAACAGTTTCCATTCGGAAAATGGTTAAAAAGGCTATTGCCGAAGAGAATGATGTTTTTTGGCATGAACTTATTTGGAGGGAGTTCTTTATGCAAATATTATGGCATTTTCCCCATACTATTGATAAGGCTTTTAAACCCAAATACGATCGCATTGAATGGAGAAACAATGAGGAAGAATTTGAGCTTTGGAAAAATGGCCAGACCGGATACGCCTTAGTGGACGCCGGAATGCGGGAACTCAATGCTACTGGATATATGCACAATCGCGTAAGAATGTTAGTCGCCAGTTTTTTATGCAAACACCTTCTCATAGATTGGCGATGGGGTGAGGCTTATTTCGCTGAAAAACTCTTGGATTACGAACAGGCGAGCAATGTGGGCAATTGGCAATGGGCATCAGGAAGTGGTGTGGATGCAGCGCCATATTTTAGAATTTTCAATCCCATGACCCAAGTGGATAAATTTGACAAACAAAAGGAGTATATCAATACTTGGGTTCCAGAATTACAAGAACTTACATACCCCAATAAGATGGTGGACCATAAAATGGCAAGGGAACGCTGTCTTAGCACTTACAAAACAGCTCTCGAATAGGACTTTTTTAGTACTTTTAGGTATTCTGGTGAACCATAACTTATATGGTGACCTGTTTTATAGCTAACTTCAACTCACTCTCCATGAAAAAGTTCACTCTCCTAGCGGTAGGTGTTTTAACACTCACCGCAGTTCAAGCCCAAAAATTGAGCTCCACCAAAAAAGCCGTTATTGCTTCGGTAGAAGCGCATAAGGAAAATCTTATTAAAATAAGTGACTCTATTTGGTCCTATGCAGAGACAGCTTTCAATGAATCTAAGTCTGCCGAAGTCTTGGCGGCTTATGCCGAAAAAAACGGTTTAAAGGTAACACGTGGAGTGGCCGATATCCCAACAGCTTTCACAGCGACATACGGCTCTGGCAAACCCGTAATCAGTGTTTTGGGTGAATTTGACGCCCTCCCAGGACTTTCCCAGAAAACTGAACCCACAAAGAATCCTATCACAGTTGGTGCTCCCGGACATGGTTGCGGACACAATTTGTTCGGAGCAGCCAGTTTAGGAGCTGCTATTGCCATAAAAGAGCAGATTGAAGCAGGTAAGCTCAAGGGAACCGTTAAGTTTTTGGGGACGCCTGCCGAGGAAAAATTCTTTGCCAAGGTATGGATGGTTGAGGCCGGCCTATGGGACGATGTAGACGTCAATATAAGCTGGCACCCAGGTGCTAACACTGAAGCAAGTGTGCAAACCGGCTTATCCTTAATTGATTTTATTGTGGAATTCTATGGACAAGCGGCCCACGCATCATCTGACCCATGGAACGGTCGTAGTGCTTCGGATGCTCTGGAACTATATACTACCGGAATAAATTATTATCGGGAGCATATCAAACCTACCTCTCGTATCCATTATCATATACAAGATGGTGGTCAAGTGGTGAACGTTGTTCCGGATTACTCCAAAATTTGGGTTCGCGTTCGCGATCCAAAAAGAAAAGTGATGCTCCCCACCTATGAGCAAGTTAAGAAAATGGCCGAAGGGGCTGCCATCATGGCAAACGTCGATTATAAAATTTCTTTGGTTTCCGGTATTTACGAAACTTTGGTAAATAGAGCCGGAGGAGAAATCATGCAGAAAAACCTAGAGCTTCTAGGTCCTATTAGTTATACCGAGGAAGAAGTATTGTTTGGGAAAGGTATTCAAAAGGCAACGGGAAAAGAAGAAGTAGGTATGGATAGCTCGATTGAACCTCTTAGAGAAACAGAAAAAAATCCTGGTGGCGGCTCCACAGATGTAGGAGACGTAAGCTGGAATGTCCCGAACATTAATTTACGGGTAACCACTGCTCCCAAAGGAACTCCCTGGCATTCATGGGCGGTGGTTGCCTGTGGTGGTATGAGTATTGGGCATAAAGGGATGGTGTATGCTTCAAAAGCTATGGCCATGACGATGGCCGATCTTTTCGAAAACCCCAAACTCGTGGCCAAAGTGAAGGAAGAGTTCAAAACAAGAAAAGGTGATGAAAAGTATGAAGCCATGATTGATGGACCACCACCCATAGGTAGCAACTAACCCTGCTTAAAACAACAATAAACAAACTCAATTAGAAATTCATGAAGAAGTATGGTTTGCTGTGCATTTTTTGCATGGCTTTGAGTATACATGGGCAAGAAAACTATCTTTCTTTTTTTGATGGACTTATCGGAAAAACCTGGAAAGCCGAAGGGAATTGGGGTGATGGTTCAAAATTCAGTCAAGAAATAACTTTTGAGTATGTTTTGGACGGTACTTTGGTGATTGCCAAATCCAAAGGTTTTACTGACAAGGAACAAACCAAGTTTGGAAATAGAAATCATGGTATTCGAAAATACAACCCCGAGACAAAAGCTATTGAGTTTTGGGAATTCGATGTTTTTGGTGGATTAACCAAGGGAACCGTAACAACTGAAAATAGAAATATTGTTTATTCATATCGCTATGGAGAATCCATAGTCACTGATATGTGGGAATATATCGATGAGAATACCTATAATTTCAAGGTTGGCAACTATGTAGATGGATATTGGAAGCAAGTATATCTTTCCACCCAGTTTATAGCTGAGCCCATTCAAAAGGAACCTTTTGAGTTCGACCATCAATCATTAGTGGTCACCCAGTTGATGAAAACTGGGGACTTTTACAGGGATGTGTTTGGTTTTGAAGAAATCCCACATCCAGAACGCAAACCAGGATTTCGATGGTTCAAGATGTACGGAAATTCTCAGTTGCACCTGATAAAGAAAGATGTTGTTGAGTTTAAAAAAGATAAAAGCATTCACCTATGTTTAGCCACTGAAGACCTAGAAAGCTTTATAGAAAAACTTATGGGAAAACAGATTACATTTTACGATTGGCCTGGAAATCTAAACTCCGTTACGCATCGGGCCGATGGAGTAAAACAAATCTACATTCAAGACCCTGAAGGATATTGGATAGAAATAAATGACGCCCAGCATTAAAAATATTGTCCAATTCCAAAGACAATTCCATTCGTGCCGTCTTCTGAAACACCTAGTCCGTAATCCAATCTAAATACGGCATTGAAAATTCGCTTGTGAATAAATCGGACGCCAATACCGGGAAACACTCGCACATTATTCCCGGAAAAAAGCTCGGAAAAGCTCTCTCCTGGATTTCTCCATGTTCCGGCATCCACAAATGCATTCCCCTGAAAAGCAAACCATCCTTTTTCATAAAAAGTATGACGGTATTCTGTATTCAAAACAATCGCGGCAGTACCTCTATCCACAGTATTTCCTACTCCACGTATATTTAACTGGTTATCTAAAGTGAAAGGAGCAAAAGGTGAATCTTCATTTCCAAACGCCGTAGCTAGGCGTAATCTTGAGGCCCAATTACCCTTTTCTTTTACTTTTTTATAGTAGATAAAGTCATTTCGTAGTGAAACAAAGTCTCCTAGAAATGTTTCGGCCTCTTCATCACCATCCAAAAACGTGAAGTATTGTGCGGTAAACTCATTGTTGATTCCGTCAATGTACTGATAATCAATATCCACATTGATGTGTCTATAGAAAGCCCTATAGGCCAATCTGTCTGCTTCAAGGGAAAATGGACCCCCTGGAACGGGGTCCTCACCTATAAAGTTGTAGGATTCTGATACCAGACTCGCCCCTACCTCTGCCTCGTTGTGAAAGTCAAAGGAAAAAATAAGATTTCCTTCTATTGATTTGCTGTTAAATCGATAATCCTTGGTCCCTTCGGTAAAGAAAACAGGTTCTTGGGTCGTTTGGTCCTGATAGCTAAATCCAACCCCGAGTTTATCACTGAACAGAAAGGGATGTTCATAAAAAAAGCCATAGGAATCAAAGACGTCCCGTGCGTAAAAACCTCCTATCAATTGATTGTTGCCCAAAAAATTGAACTCAAAAACTGAAAGCCTAAATGCAAAATCCCCATTATTAGCGGTGGAAATTCTTAGTCCTGGAATGATAGTGAAGTTTTCAACTATCTCATAGTTCACAATCGTTCTTCCATCTTTTTCTTCAAAAGAATAAGACGCACTGGCAATACCCGGCAATCTCTTCAATCGCTCTATATCCGTATTGATTTTCAAGGTATCAAAAACGCTGTTTGGCTTTACCTTGACCAACCTTCGAAGAAACCGTTCTTTGGTACGTTTTAAGCCAGAAAAACCTAAACTATCTATAGTACCCTGAGAAAATGTGACTGAAGATACCAATAGGAAAAGTAGGAGAATCTTTTTCATGGAATTTACATGTGATGTTGATTATGACGTTTGTCATCGGCATTCCATACATTTTCTTAACACTTTTTGGGAATATGTGCTCTTATCAAAATCGAAATAGATACTATTTATCTTTATTTTTAAATAAAATCTATACTATGTCCGATGCAGTTCTTCAAACTTTTCCCCTAGGCTTTCCCTGGCAAACACAAGACCCTTTTTTATTTTGTGTATACCATTTGGACCATTATCCAAAAGGGGAAGAAAACATGGGCCCGGACCCTAAACTTTTAGAAGGCAGGAATATCGGAAATGACTTCACAATCAAGGATGGATGGCGAATGTATCATGGAAACACTATTCCCGGGTTTCCGTATCATCCGCATAGAGGTTTTGAAACTATTACCATTGTGAATAAAGGATATTGCGACCATTCAGATTCTTTGGGCGCGGCAGGACGTTTTGGTAACGGAGATGTGCAATGGATGACTGCAGGAAGGGGTGTACAACATTCTGAAATGTTTCCTCTTTTAAATCAGGACTCTGATAACCCTCTGGAACTGTTCCAAATATGGCTCAACTTGCCGAAGAAGGACAAGTTTGTAGAACCACATTTTAAGATGCTTTGGCATGAGGACATTCCAATTATTGAAGAAGAGCATGCCGTAATCAAGGTAATTGCCGGGAACTATAAAGGAACAGCGGCCAACGACCCCGCTCCTAATTCCTGGGCATCCCAAAATGAAAATGAAGTGGCTATCTGGAACATCCATGTTGATGCAAATTCAGAATATGTACTTCCCAGTTCAAAAACACTGGTTACACGAACCCTATATTTTTACGAAGGAGATGAAATACACATCGGGGAACGAAAAGTAAATCCAAATTTTGGAATTGCTTTGGATCCCTCCCAAGAGGTTTCCATTAAAATAGCACATGAGAAAGCGCATTTTCTGTTGCTCCAAGGAAAACCTATTGATGAACCAGTGGCAAAATATGGCCCATTTGTAATGAACACACAGGAAGAAATCCAAAATGCCATGGATGAATATCGTCTCACTCAATTTGGTGGTTGGCCCTGGCCCTATCCTGATAACGTTCATGAAAAAGAGAAAGGTAGGTTTGCTCAGTATCCGGATGGAAAACTTGTTGAGAAAGATTAATGATTGGAAGAACTGTTAGTCAGATAAAATCGAGAGCCCTTTCCTTATGCTTTAAATAAACTACTCCCTACTTTATGGAAAACCCATAGTTTTGTTCTAGGTTTTCCTTATATTATTGTTGAAACTGCTTGGTCATGGCAAAATTTGTTTTTCCGAAAATCTGGTTTTTCTTTTTTCTTTTGGCTATTGCACATTCTTCTGCCCAAACACAAAAACTGGACAGTCTCAAGGTTTTACTGGAAACTGCTGATGATACTACGCAAGTTAATGTCCTTAGATGGATGGGAAAATATTCCAGGTCCATTGACAAGCAAAAAGCGTTGGAATATGGGCTGCAAAGTTTAGATAAATCCAAAGAGATTGGTTTTATAAAAGGTGAGATAATGGCTCTCTATGATTTAGGGCTAACCCATGGAATGACTGGAAGTTATGCCGAATCCTTGGGATATCTGAGACAATGCCAAGAGCTTTCCTCCCAGGAAAATAATCATAGGTATATGAAAATGGTTTACAATGCCTTGGGAATCGTATATAAAGAAATTGGGAATTATACCACTAGCAAGGAATACTATTTAAAAAGCATAAGACTTGTCGATTCTTTAAATCTGCCGTATAGCATTTCTTCTTCTTATTCGAATTTAGGTATTCTGTATGATCTCATGGGAGAACAAGACAAGGCAGTCGAAAGCTACAAAAAAGCATTGGAAGTTTACAAAGGCCAAGATAGAGAAGATTTGGAAAACAATGTATTGCATAACCTCGCTATTATTGATAAGGGCAACAAGAATTACGAAAGTGCCTTAAGCAAGTATCTTAAGGTAGTAGAGTTTAACCTGGAGCGAAATGATAAAGTTGTACTTGCAGGAGCATATCTAAACATTGCGAATTGTTATATTGAATTGAAAAAATGGGATCAAGCCGAAAGTAGTTTGGAAAAAGCCATGGAGTTAGCACAGCAGCTATCACTAAGACAGTTGAAGCCTACCATATATCTTAGTAAAGCCGACCTTATGCTGCGACAAAAACACTACAAAGAAGCATTGGATTTTTCAAGAAAAAATTTAGCCTTATTGGATGAATCTGGATTTCAATCAAAAAAAGAAGGACATGAAATGGCATATGAAATACACGAAGCTAGTGGCAATCTATCCCAAGCGGTATACCATTTGAACAAGACAATGGCTTACAAGGACAGTCTTTTGAATGAGACTAAAGTTAAAGAAATACAAAACCTTCAAATACAGCACGACATATACCTAAAGGATAAAGAAATCAAAGAGAATGAGTTGCAGTTGGCACTGCTGAACACTGAAATGTCCTCAAACAATAGGCGATTTGTTTACCTTTTGATAATTACAATCTTACTTTTACTATCTGCCGTGCTGTTCTATTTCCTTTATTCGGACAAGAAAAAATCCAACGAAGTTTTTAGAGAAAAAAATGAGTTGATTTCTAAACAAAACCAAACCATTGAGAAAATTAACGCGGAGCTTGAAAAACGTATGCTTCGAGCACAAATGAACCCGCATTTTATTTTCAACTCGCTGAACTCAATCCAACACTTGATAATTAATTCAACAGATAAAACCGATTCATTAAAATATCTTACCAAATTCTCTAAACTGCTGCGCAGCGTTTTGGAAAGTTCAGTGAACTTGAATCTACTGCTTAGGGAAGAAATTGAATTGCTTAAGATCTACCTTGAGTTGGAATCACTTCGCTTTGATAATGCATTTAGTTTCAATATTGTGGTTGATGAGAATTTGGATGTTGAAGAGCACGAGATACCATTGCTACTGGTACAACCCTATGTTGAAAATGCCATTGTCCATGGGTTGATGCCAAAGGAAGGTTCAAAAGAACTGACCATTACCTTCAATAATCTAGAGGAGTACATTGAATGTATCGTGGAAGATAATGGTGTTGGAATATATTCAGGCAAGACCGAAAGCGAGAAATCGAAGGGTCCCTCAAGGGGAATGTCCATTACCGCCAGACGAATCGATGCTTTGAAGAGGGTTACCCATGAGCAGCTTGTTACTGTGAAAAACTATACTGATAAGGACAAGACAGGAACAAAAGTGACTATTCTAATTCCTAAAAAAGACTTTGTTCAAATAGATCAGGTACATATCAAAAAAGTAGTTTAAAACTGATAGACATAGGACTCCCTAATTTCAGATAAGGATTATATCCTGACAGGAAAGAGAATTTGGAAAATCAGAAAAACAACCCAAAAATCCACTTTTTGTTCACCCAAAACAGCCTTTTTCAGCGAATTTAGTTTGAAAAACTTCAACAAAAAGGTATATTTGAGATAACCTATACCAATATATAATAATGCATTCACTGGTTTATCGTTCAGTGGCAGTTGAGAATTTTCAGCTTCCTGACATCTACAAAATGTTGAGTGATGCGCGCCTCTTTAATTCAAAACACAACATTACCGGATGTTTATTGTACCACGACAAGAAGTTTTTACAGCTTTTGGAAGGAGAGGAAAAAGCAGTAGAAAGACTATTCAAAAGAATTAGAAAAGACGCTAGGCATCATAGTATGGAAATTATTTGCGAAGAAAGGTCTTCTTTACGACTTTTTGACGAATGGAGTATGGCATTTCATGATTATGGGCTCAACGGGACGTCTGCCCACTTGAAACTAAAGCAGATAGATAACTTTTTTGAAAAGTCGGATGCATTCATGAAGCCAAGCACTTTGGCCATTCCCTTCTTTGCCAATGTAAAGGATATTCTATTCAATCCAACACAATTAAATCATGTCTGAGTCTTAGACTCTTACAATATTGGCTCCTATAGCTCTTAAACGGGTATCGATGTCTTCGTAGCCCCTATCAATTTGTTCAATATTGTGAATGGTTGAAGTACCTTTGGCCGAAAGCGCAGCAATTAGAAGAGAAATCCCAGCACGTATGTCCGGAGAAACCATGGTTGTTGATTTAAGCGTAGATTTGAAATTATGGCCGATTACGGTAGCGCGGTGCGGGTCACATAAAATAATCTTAGCACCCATATCAATCAACTTGTCCACAAAGAACAGGCGACTTTCAAACATTTTTTGATGTATCACAACCTCCCCTTTGGCTTGAATGGCCACTACCAATAATATGCTCAATAAATCTGGTGTCAATCCGGGCCAAGGAGCATCTGCTATGGTAAGGATAGAACCATCTATATAATTCTGGATTTCGTATCCGTTCTCATGTTTTGGGATATAGATATCATCGTCTTTGCGCTCCAGTTTAATCCCTAATTTCTGAAAGGCATTGGGAATCTGTCCCAAATCGTCCCAACTTACATTCTTTATGGTGAGTTCGCTACGTGTCATGGCAGCCAAACCAATCCAACTCCCAATTTCAATCATATCAGGCAGCATAGTATGCTCTGTGCCACCTAAGGATTCTACACCTTCAATGATGAGTAAATTGGACCCAACACCGGATATCTTGGCTCCCATCCTGTTCAGCATTTTACAAAGCTGTTGTAGGTAAGGCTCACATGCCGCATTATAAATGGTGGTTGTTCCTTCAGCCAACACAGCAGCCATAACAATATTGGCTGTACCCGTAACGGAGGCTTCATCCAAAAGCATATAGGTGCCCGTTAGCTTTTCGGCTTCTACACCATAGAAGTATTCTTCTCGGTTATATCTAAATTTAGCTCCTAACTTGATGAATCCTTCAAAGTGCGTATCCAAGCGTCTTCTTCCAA
This sequence comes from Flagellimonas meridianipacifica, assembly GCF_003001695.1. Taxonomy (GTDB): domain Bacteria; phylum Bacteroidota; class Bacteroidia; order Flavobacteriales; family Flavobacteriaceae; genus Flagellimonas; species Flagellimonas meridianipacifica. The sequence goes on from NZ_PVYX01000002.1 coordinate 1,686,029, forward strand.
TTTTATCGCCTCCAGGCTTAGGAATGTAGCCTTTACCAAACCTCCCCAACAGAGGACCTACCAACATAATTGAACCTCTAAGGCCCCTTCCATCTTGTTTAAATTGGTCGGATTGTAGATAATCCAAATTGATGTCATCGGCCTTGAACGTATAGGAACCTTTCCCTCTCTTCTGGATTTTTACACCCAGATCCTCCAGTAAGGCAATGAGTTTGTTGACATCAATTATATCTGGAATGTTGTGGATGGTGATTTTCTCGCTGGATAAAAGAACCGCACATAAAATTTGAAGTGCTTCGTTCTTTGCCCCTTGAGGTGTAATTTCTCCTGAAAGCTGTTGCCCGCCTTCAATTCTAAAAGTTCCCATAAGCTTTTGGAATCAATATCTTTTCTTAGACCTATTGCTTCTTTGTCCTTTTTTGCCGCCGCTGCCTCTTTGTGATTTAACAACTCTGTTCTTTAAGAACTGCTCGCTGTCCGTAAGACTTTCGCCCTTTGGGGCTAAATCTATTGCTCCATCACTCAATTCTTTCAAATGACCAAAAATAACAGTGTCTTCCACACTATCCTTATTCCAATTTAGATAGCATTTTTTCATGTGGTTGGCAATGGCATACTCCAAGCCAGTACGCATATCTCCTTGCTCCCATTTAATGGCCACATCTATCATCCGCTTGATGTTATTGCCGTAAAAGCGATACTTGGGATGGTTTTGAGGATAACCCAAGGGCTCTGGACGTTGCTGTAATACCTCTTTGGAAGTAATCGGGAAAGGAGAATCCACATCCAGTTTAAAATCGGACATTATAAAAAGTTGGTCCCAAAGTTTGTGTTGAAAATCCGGAACATCTCTAAGATGGGGTTGTAGGTTGCCCATTACGCTGATGATAGCTTTGGCGACCTTGTTTCTTTCTTCACGGTCTTCAATGGAAACCGCATGGTCTACCATTTTTTGAAAATGACGCCCATATTCGGGAATAAAAAGTTTAGGACGTTCTGTATTGTATTCTAAATGCTCTACTGAATTCAAATCAAGATATATTAAGTGATTAATGGAATGGGAAGTACTACCAATAACGACCGCAAAATAATAAAATTATGATAAAGACGGCCTAAAGGGAAATAACGCCTTCAACCGAGGAGACTTCCTTGTATTTCGATATTACCGCATCCGGATCCTTCATATTTACCGTAATGGAAATACTTGTATAAGTTCCCTTTTTGGATTTTTTCGATTCAATTACCGCTCCAGTGTTATCAAAAATGGAATTTATCTGTTCTATCTTTTCCTCATCTGTAGGAACAATAAATTTATATAGATAGCTTGAAGGCCATGAAGAGTTATCCAACAATTGCTCTTTTAACCTACTATAAAATTCATCAGATTTGTTCTGGTCCATCCCCATATTTTTTACAAAGATATGGCTTACTCAACAATTTTTTTCCTGATGGTGTTTTCCGTAATTTGTTCGCCAAAACAGTACCTTTTGAAAAGTAAAAAAGTCGTCATAACCGGAGCCCCGGGAACGGGAAAAACTTCAATAATCACAGGGTTGGAGCAACTGGGATTTCACTGTTTCCATGAGATTATACGGGATATGACGTCAAAAGCAAAGAAAGAGGGAAACACAGATTCCTTTATTTCCAATCCTTTGGTTTTTGTGGATGATGCTCTTCAATTCAACAAGGATTTACTGTACGGAAGAGCCAAACATTATGAAGATTCTTTGAGTTTGAGTGAACCCATTATTTTTTTTGATAGGGGTATTCCAGATGTGTTGGCCTATATGGATTTCTTCAATCAACCTTATGATAAAGAGTTCACGAACACTTGTGAACACAACCCTTACGACCAAATTTTTTTGTTACCGCCTTGGCAAGAAATTTATGTTTCGGATAATGAGCGATTGGAGAGTTATGCAGAAGCGCAAAAAATCGATGATGCGCTATACAATACCTACACTGGATTTGGGTATAATCCGATACTAGTGCCCAAAAAACCAGTTTCTGAGCGAATAGACTTCATTCTGAAAACGCTCAAATCTTAGATATGCTTGACAAAGCAAAAACGATTCTGAACACATATTGGGGGCATCAGGATTTTCGAGGTTCGCAAGCGGCCATCATAAATCATATTCTGAGAAAAACAGACACCTTGGCTTTGATGCCTACCGGTGGTGGCAAATCAATTTGTTATCAAGTCCCGGCAATGGTGATGGAAGGGATTTGTATTGTGGTATCTCCGTTGGTCGCCCTTATTCAAAATCAGGTCGAAGAACTCAAAAACAAAGGAATAAAGGCTGTAGCACTTACTGGAGGACTTTCCTTTGAAGATGTTAATGCCCTTCTGGACAATTGTCTTTATGGAAATTATAAATTTTTGTATTTGTCTCCTGAACGCCTTCAGCAGCCTTTGATTCAAGAGCGCATTAAGGGGATGAATGTTAATCTGGTTGCTATTGATGAAGCCCATTGTATCTCCCAGTGGGGAAATGATTTTAGACCTGCCTATCTGCATTGCGCTATTCTGCGGGAGCTCGTTCCCAAAGCACCTTTAATTGCCTTGACCGCCACGGCAACACCGAGAGTTGTTGATGATATAGTTCAAAACTTGGAATTGAACGAAGCCAAAATTTTTAAGGATTCGTTTTCAAGGAACAATATTGGGCTTTTGGTAGAACATCGAGAAGACAAACGGTTCCGTTTAAAGCAAATCCTTGAAAAGAACTCCTCGAGCGCCATAGTTTATGTAAGGTCTCGAAAAATGTCGGTTCAGCTTAGTGATTTTCTTTTACGAAATGGATTAAAGGCTTCTTTTTTCCATGGGGGATTATCAGGAATGGAGAAGAAAAAGCGGTTGAAGCTGTGGCTGGATAACAAAGTACACGTCATGGTAGCCACAAATGCCTTTGGAATGGGGGTGGATAAACCAGATGTGCGAACCGTGGTGCATTACCAAATACCCGATAGTCTAGAAAGCTATTTTCAAGAAGTTGGAAGGGCAGGTCGGGATGGTCTGACTTCTACCGCACTTCTAATTACCAATGAAGCGGACAGGATGCTGGCCAAACAGCAGTTCTTGGAGTCCCTACCCGATTCTAACTTTTTAAAAACTCTTTATCGAAAACTGAACAGTTTCCATCAGATTTCATACGGAGAGCTGCCTCTGGAAACCTATCCTTTTCCTTTTGCAAAATTTTGCAAGCACTATGAACTCGATTCAAACCTTACCTATCAAGGGTTGAAAATTCTGGATCAAAACTCAATCATTTCGCTTTCGGAGAATTTCAAACAACGCACGACCATTCAATTTGTATCAAAGAAACAGCACATTTTTTCCTATTTGGACAGCCATCCAAGCTATCAAACCCTTATCCAAACCTTGTTGCGTACCTATGGAGGTATCCTGGAATTCGAAACTAAGGTTGACATTTCACTCCTTGTGAAAAAAACGGGCTTACAGGAATCTGTTTTGCATACCATGCTGAAGCAGCTCCAAAAAGACGAAGTAGTTGCCTATAAATCCAATGAAGGTGATTTTGAAATTACTTTTCTAGCTCCAAGGGAAGATGACCTTACCATAAACTCATTTTCAAAAAAAATAAAATCTCTTCATCAAATTAAAAGAAACAACCTGCAATCCATGTTAGATTTCATTGAAAACTCACGTACATGCAGAAATCGTTTTTTACTAAAGTATTTTGGTGAAGCGACGAACAAGAATTGTGGTAAATGCGATATTTGCATCCAAAGTAAAAAGACCTCTTCCTTTTATCTCAAAAGCAGTATTCTTGACACCCTTAAAAACAAATCATTAACCTCAAGGGAGTTAGTGGCACAAATTGATTCGGATGAGAAGGAAGTTTTGAAGATTTTAAAACACTTACTTGAAGAAGAACAGATTGAATTGAACCAAAAAAATGAGTATAGCCTTGCAACAAAATGAATCATTGAGAATAGTTTTTATGGGCACTCCGGCGTTTGCCGTAGAAAGTCTAAAGCTTTTGTTGGAAGCAGATTTTAATGTGGTAGGAGTTATTACTGCGCCGGACCGACCTGCAGGTCGTGGAATGAAAGTTCAAGAATCCGCTGTGAAACAATTTGCCGTGGCAAATAACTTAAACGTATTACAGCCCACCAATCTTAAAGATGAGCAATTTATTGAGGAGTTAAGACAGCTAAAGGCTAATCTTCAAGTAGTGGTGGCTTTTAGGATGTTGCCCAGAGTGGTATGGCAGATGCCAGAATACGGCACCTTTAATCTTCATGCTTCGCTTCTGCCACAATATCGCGGTGCGGCACCTATCAATTGGGCCATTATCAATGGAGAAAAAGAAACTGGTGTCACCACTTTTTTTATTGATGATAAAATTGACACGGGTCATATTATCATGCAAGATAAAATACAGATTGAACAGGATGAAAATGCTGGAAGTCTTCACGACCGGTTGATGCAAATTGGTGGAGAACTTGTAGTGAAAACCTGCAACATGATTACAAAAGGCGAGATAAAAACCATTCCCCAGGAGCAAAGTTCCATTCTCAAAGCAGCGCCCAAAATTCATAAGGAAACCTGTAAGATAGATTGGAACCTACCTGCAGAGCAAATCCAAAATCATATAAGAGGTTTAAGCCCCTATCCTGGTGCATGGACACATTTCCAAAAAACAGGGAACGACAATCCCATGGTATTAAAGGTCTTTAAGAGCGCCATTGAACCCTCCAACCAGTCCTATAGTATAGGAGAGGTTATCACAACAAAAGACACCTTAAAAGTAGCAGTTGAAGACGGTATTATTTCATTGCTAGAAATCCAACTTCCTGGCAAAAAAAGGATGAAAACAGCTGATACACTACGAGGCTTTCATATTGGTGAAAATGCAAAAATGCGCTGAAGCCTTGCCATTACTGGCCTCGGAAAACATCAATTTTGCTTCTACTTTATCAACAAACGTTTGAAGTTATCAACAAAAACCCTGAATTCCCTTGGTTTTGCTTGCATGGATAGCAAATCCGTATAAATTTGTTCAGCATTAAACTTTTTTTAACAACAATTAATTTATTTCCGTTATGAACAAAACAGAATTAATCGATGCTATGGCAGCTGATGCAGGCATCACAAAAGCAGCAGCTAAAAAAGCATTGGAATCTTTCTTGGGAAATGTTGAGGGATCACTTAAAAAAGGAAACCGAGTTTCTTTGGTAGGTTTTGGTTCTTGGTCTGTTGATCACAGAAAAGCAAGAGACGGTAGAAATCCACAAACTGGACAAACTATCAAAATTGCTGCCAAGAATGTAGTGAAATTTAAAGCAGGAGCAGAATTGAGCTCTGCGGTAAACTAATCAATTTGTTTTAAAATATACGAAAGCACTTCTCTAAGAAGTGCTTTTTTTTTGGTGTGCATCGATTTTTGTTATTAACAAGAAAATATTACATTTAAAAGCGAGAACTTTTTATAATGGATTTTAATAAGCCTACAAAAGGAAAGTTGTTGGTTGCAGAACCCTCCCTAACTGGGGACGTTTCATTCAACCGGTCAGTGGTTTTGTTGGCAGAGCACAACCAAGAAGGTTCAGTTGGTTTTATCTTGAATAAACCCTTGGATTACAATATCTGTGACCTTATTTCCGAAATTACCATTCCCTTTAAGGTGTTTAATGGTGGACCTGTGGAACAGGATAATCTATATTTTATACATAAAGTACCTCATTTGATAGATAATAGCATTGAAATCTCGGATGGCATATTTTGGGGTGGTGATTTTGAGAAGACGGTAGAGCTTATCAATAACAAAACTATTTCCGAGCAGGATATACGTTTCTTTTTAGGGTATTCCGGTTGGGCATCTTGCCAGTTGGATGAAGAACTCCATTCAAATTCATGGGTGGTACTTCAGAACGATTATCAAAGCGCCATTCTTGAAAAACCCTCTGGTGCTTTTTGGAAAGAAAAGATGGTGGAGCTTGGCGGGGACTATCTTATTTGGTCCAATGCCCCTGAAAATCCTACGCTTAACTAGTCAACTCCAGTCTAGCTTTAGCATTTAATTTTCCTAACAGATTCCTTGCGACCGTATTTGTATACGTCTTTTTTCTGTACTTAGTAATAGGAATGATTCCGCTAATACTATTGGTAACGAAAAACTCATCCGCTTTTTGAAGTTCAAATGGAGAAATTGAAGTTTCCGATAACTCAAACTCTTCGCTTGCCTCAATAATTTCCATGATTTTCTTACGAATAATACCATTTAAACACCCATCCTCCAAGGGAGCGGTCTTTATTGTATTTCCATGGACCAGGAAAACATTTCCATTTACCGCCTCTATTACTTGTTTGTCCGTGTTTAACAAGATGCAATTGTCATATCCATTCTCTTTGGCATAAACCCCGGCCAAAACATTCAACAACTTGTTTGTAGTCTTCAGTTGGGAAAGTAGGTCCTTGTTCACATAGTAATCTTTGAACAATTCCACTTCGTAAACCTCATCCCTTAAGGTGTAGAATGGAGCGCTTAATTGGCTTGCTTCAATTGTATAAGAAATAGAATTATTATCCGGAGTATAGAGGCCTCCTTCGTTGCGGGCAACGGTAAACCTTACCCGAGCCAAACCTTCATCAAGATTATTTTTTTGGGCCGTGTTTAAGATTTCTTCCTGAAGATGCTCCAAGGTAAAATTCATGGGAATCTCCATCCGCAACATCCGCATGGAAGCCATTAAACGAAAGTAATGGTCTTCCCAAAAGAAAATATCACCATTAACCACACGAAGCGTTTCAAATACCCCATCGCCATACTTATACCCTCTGTTACCGTGAGTGAAAATGGGTTCATCTGAGGAAAAAAAATGTCCGTTGTAATTGACCATAAAAAAAGTCCCTTTTTGAGAGGGACCAAAGATACGTTACAATTCTATTTTTGCCTATTTGGAACCAAGTACCTGTTTTAGGTCAGAAACTTGATTTTCCCATAACATCTTGGCTTCGTCCACTTCATCCTCTTCGGCAAAGTCCGTAATGAAAAGAGAAACATCTTTAGTGATTTCATCTACTATAATTCGCATCTCGAAAAAGCTGTCATCTTCATTCTCTTCCCAAGAGAACTTCACGAATTCATCACTTTTTCGCTTCAGCATTTTAGCATTTTCCTCAGTTCCATCCCAAATGAATGTGAAGCGTTCACTGCGGGAATTTACATTGTCCGCGTACCACTCGGATAGCCCGGATGGTGTGGAAATGTATTGGTACAGCAACTGGGGGGAAGCCTGTATGACGAACTCAAGTTCAAATTTAATTTTATCGCTCATTCTTATGCTTTGTTTTTTCCTTTTAACACTGGATATAATTGGGTAAGATATAAAAATAAATATCAAATAATAAATTAATATGGTTTTTTGATTCGGGAAAAATTAAACTCTATATTTGCACCCGCTTTATAGCACCATGGCGAGGTAGCTCAGGTGGTTAGAGCGCAGGATTCATAACCCTGAGGTCGGGAGTTCAAGTCTCCCTCTCGCTACAAAAATTAAGGCTTTCAAGAAATTGGAAGCCTTATTATTTTTTTGGGTGCTACTTACAATGTCAGATTCAAAGAATTTTCTTTTTCCTGTTTTCAATTGGCACATTCATCAATCATTGATTAATAAAGTACCAAACAACCTTGTGCTAAAAAAAATCTGTTTTTAACACTGTCAATGCCTTACCTTAGTCTTAAAAGATGAACCCCTTTCAGGAATTTTTATAAGTCAGTTGTTATATATATGTAACTAAACTGCAAAAAGTGATGAAAAAGTCCCTATCTACCGACATCTCAAGAATTGAAGAGAACAAAAAAATCCAAAAAATGTTTGACGTTTACAACAAAGAAGTCATAGCCATTGTGATTTTTTTTGTGATTCAATTTGTTCTTTGGTTTTCTATGATTTGAATGCTAAACTTCAAAAAATCACTCTTACTGAAACATTAGGTGTAATCCCAAGAGAACTTTGCTGAAATTCCTGTGCCTCTCCCAACATATTGGGTCGGTAAAAGCTGTTTATCGTATTGTCTTGGTCAAGTACATTCCATATAGCCATCCCTAATTGAACGGTTTTGTTTTCCCTCCAGTTAAATTCATATTTTCCTGAAATGTCCAATCGCAGATAGTCATTAAGACGGTCATTATTTGCGTCGGCATAGTTGATTTCACCATCAGCAATGGGATTGTCTGAAACAGGCCTTGTTACGGGTTTACCTGTACGCCAGTTCAATCCAGCGGCAATAAGTAGTCCACCAATATTGTAATTCGTGCCTATGGATAACGCATGGGTAATATCAAAATTACTGGGAAAACGGGTCTCTGGAAGTTGGGCAAAAAAATACTCGCTATCTAAAAAAGAATAACTCAGCCATATACTGTTTTTCCCAAGTTGTCTACGTAGTAACAGGTCCAGTCCGAATGCATCATAGGAACCTAAGGTTCTTACAAATTCGTACCTATCTTGGAAACCTTGACTCTGTGTTGTAATTCCATCCACGTTTTTGTAAAAAGAAACGGCATTTACCAACCAACCCATTTTATTAAATCCAAGTCCAACAGAGCCTTGTTTGCTCGTAATGACCGGAATGGATTCGTTATTGGAGAGTTGCCACCTACGTTTTTCTATGCCCAAAAAGTCATTTTGAAAGTTTATTACCTGCGAGGTACTTTGATGTTTGAACTCCCCCAATACTTCAAGATCAAAATGCTCCCAGAAAGAATGGCTAAAATTAAGTCGGGGTTCCCAAATTTGTTTTTTAAAATCATCAAGATAATTGAAGCGAATTCCTGCCGTCAACTGTGTGGCCGAGTTTTTGGAAGAAAGCCCCAATTCTGTAAAAATGGCATGAACACGCAGAACTTCACCCTCCAAACGAAGAAAACGAGGGTCGTCCACATCATCTAGATTGGTAACTTTAGTCTCTACGAAATGATATCCGCTTGTCCAGTTCATCCTTGGGGTTAGCACATTCAGAGCCTTCAATCTGATGCCTGTTTCCGAAACTTTGTTTTCCTGAAGAAAACGCTGGTCCAGCAGAATATTGGCGTTTTTTGCCTTTAATGCATAATCTGTATTATAAATCTCAATTTGTGTTCTTAACTTTTCGTTCCAGTTTCGCCGATAGTTGATTCCCGCAGCAATCGTAGTTTGTTCCAAATTGCTTTCCCTTGCCTGCTCTGCTCCTGATATTTGCGCCACCTCGTTAAAAATTACCTCGTTGGCTGTATGGATAAAATTGATTCTGAAACGGTCCTTTTCCGTAGGTTGATATAAGAGGCGGAATGAAGCATCGTAAAAATCAAAAGCTATGTCCGAATTGGTCACTGCTGTTGTATTCTGCTCAATTTCTGTGTCTTGGGAAATACGATCAAAATACTGTGAATAGGTTGGTGTTTCCACAAAATCGCTGATAGATTTTCGTGCGGCGACTTGCAAAGAGGCCTTTTTCCCCAATGGCGCATCCAAAGAACCATTAGCATCAATAAGGTTTATCCCTATACCGCCTTTTAAGCCTGTATTAAGGTACTCATCGGTCTCCATGGCAATAGTTCCCGAAACACCGTCGGTCATGGCTGCGCTACTTCCATTTTTCCGAAGCTGCACTTTTTGGGTAATATGAGGGTTATACATGGAAATCAGGCCAAAAAAGTGTCCGGATTGGTACATTTTTATTCCGTCCCAAGTAATTAGATTTTGGTCATGGCTCCCCCCTCTAATGTTGATATTGGATACGGTTTCATCAATACTTTGTATACCTGGTAGCGCTTGTATGGAAAACAATACATCGTCCTCAACAAGTCCGGGGAGAATACTGAACCTATCAAAATCTAGCTCAACCGTTCCATCGTCTAGCTTATCAATTCCTCTTACCAGATAATCATAAACAGTAACTTCCGCAAGCTTTTCCTGATAGGGAACCAAGTACAAAGTGATGCATTCAGAGGTGTTAAAATAGCGGACTTCCCTTTTCAAGGGTTTATAGCCAATATGCCTAATGTGTATAATATCATCTTCTTTTAGTCCATCAATCTCAAAATACCCTTGATCATCTGCAATAATACCTTCCGAGCCTTTTTGCAGAGCCACATAAGGAAGTACATCGCCTGTGTCCTTGTCCTTTAGATGACCACAGATGCGCAATTTTTTTCTTTTGACTGAAATGATTTTATCAGATACAAAAACAAAGCTGAGATTGATATTCGAGTTTAAATATGCAATTGATTTCTGAAGGTCTAACGAAGTATCTGGTGCAACAATATTTACATCATCCACCAACTTCGAGGCATAATTGAATTGCACCCCAAAACGTTCTTGCAACGTTTCTAAAATAATGGTCAGAGGTTGGTTGGTCTCTGTCTGGGCGACGATATTTATGCTATGAAGTGATAGGACTAAAAAAACTAGAACGAGTAGTCTTTCATTCACGCCCTGTAAAACGTACCGTGTTGGGCTTTAGTATTTGATAGTGTAAATCAAGAGGTTCACTTACAGACATAAGAGCTGTATTCAAATCGTCATGTAAGAAAATACCCGTAAAAAGTTGATTTGTATCAATATTCTCAAAGATTATGCTCACTTGGTATTGCCTTTCCAATTCTGCAAATACTTCAGAAACAGGGACGCGTTTAAAATAGCTCTTATTCTTGGTCCACTGAGGCTCCTCATAACTGTTTTTTCCGGTAGCCATTTCACCATCGAACAATCTGAAGTTATCTCCTGCTTGGAGTATTTGGGTATGCTCATCGGTGACAACACGAACGGTACCTTCAAAACAGGCAACTTCAAAAAAGGAACCTCGTTGTTTTACATTGAATTCGGTACCTAGAACACTAACTGTACCTTCTGAGGTGACTACATCGAACTTCGCTCCTTTGGCCACATCAAAAAAGGCCTCCCCTTCCAGCTTGATTTCCCTTTGTGTGTCCCATTTGTTTTCATCATAACTAATTTCAGAGAGGGCATTGAGTACTACCTGAGAAGCATCCGCTAGTTCTATAGTAGTTTTTTGAGCTGCGAGTGTCTGCACCTCTGTAGGGTTACTGAACAAAAAGAAATAGGAAAGTCCAAAAAGAATCACGGCCACACTGGCAATGCGCAGCATAGGTTTAATCCCTTGAAGTTTTCTCACTTTAGGGTCTGTTGTAATCAACCGCGCCTTAAATGTTTCAAAGTCATCTATTTTAGAGAAATTGGACGCCTTGAATTGAGCTGCATCATCAATGATACCCTTATAAAAAGGTGCATCTTCAAGAGCGTCGAAAGCTTTGCTTTCCTCAACGGAAAGGTCCTCTAAAAGCCACTTTTGTATCAAGGTTTCTTGTTCCATAACTTCAAATCTTTGTGTATATAACAACCAAGCATCAATTTCTCCTGATTATTTTATCTTAAAATTTTCCAATTCCTTTTTTAACTGGTCAAAAGCTGAGTAAATACGGTACTCTACAACCTTTCGCGTAACACCCAATAATTGTGCGATTTCTTCGTGTTTTTTACCTTCTACCTTATTCAACATAAAGGCAACACGTTGTTCTTCGGACAATCTGGAAAGCGCTTTTTGATACTTTTTATAGTACTCTTCCTTTTCTAGAAGAAATTCTGGGTTTTCATTGGTATGTTCCTTTGGAGATTTGCTTTGGTATTTTAATACTACTTTTTGATGTTTTACCTCGTTGAGCATTAAATTATTGGCCACGGTATACAGAAAAGACTTGGCCTTGTCTAAGGTAATTTTCTTACAATTTTCCCAAAGCTTGGCAAAAGCGTCTTGCGCCTTGTCACTTGGATTTAACTTTTCTCCATATTTATAATAAAGAAAATCGTGGAGGTTTTGGGCGTGTTTGCTGTAAATACTGGCAAACAAGGTGTCATCACAGATGTTCTCGTGCAGGTTTTTCTTCAATTAAGTTGGTTTTTTGGTCGCTCAAAAGTTAAAAAAACTTTTTTATAAAAACTTTTCAGGAGTTTTTCCCGTTTGGTTGTTTCATAGGTAAACACCTAATTTTTTAGAAACCTCGCGAACATGAAAAACAGTATAAAATTTTTAGGCCTTTTACTCCTTACAGTGGGGTTGTTAAATGTTTCTTGTAGAGAAGAAGAATTTGAGTCAATAGGAAACGATTCAGACCAAAGTATTTTGCCAAATTCAAATGTGGCAAACCTTCTGGTTAGAACTTCCATGAAGGATGGTTCTGATGATAATATATTAGATCATGCCAGTTGTTTTTCCATTGCACTTCCGGTAACCGTTATTGCCAATGGTACTGAAATCACCGTAGAAAAAGAAGAAGACCTTGATGAAATTGAAATCATTTTTGAAGAGAGCGATGAGGATACGGATACTTTAGAAATTGTTTTCCCTGTAACTATAATATTTTCCGATTACACAGAAGCAGAAGTTTCAAATGCGGAAGAACTGGAGGATTTTGCCAATACATGTCCTGACGAAAATGAAGAGGATGAAGATATAGAATGTGTTGATATTGTTTACCCCATAAATGTTTCCGTTTTTAATCAGACCACTGAACTGTTTGATACCATATCCTTGGAGGATGACAAAATGCTTTATGATTTCATAAATGATTTGGATGAGGACGATATTGTAAACATAGAATTCCCGATTGTTTTGGTATTAACCGATGATACAGAACTGGAAGCTTCCAACCTTGAAGAACTTGAAGACATTATTGAAAGTGTCATAGATGACTGTGATGAGGATGATGACAACGATTTTGACGATGATAATTGTGACAACTGTACGGTTGAACAACTACAAGCTGCTTTTGCTGAATGTACGGACTTTGGTGTGAATAAGTTCAACCTTAATGGAAACAACCTAAAAAGCCAATACGATGATCTTTCGTTTAACTTTCAAGCAGATGGTTCGGTAACGGCAACTTCCGATACCGAAAACTTTGCTGGAACTTGGTCAGCCAATGGATCAGGGAACGATATTACCGTTATGATAAACATTACCGGTTTGGATGATTTCAATTTGCAATGGACCCTGAATAGAATTTTAGATACTCCAGGAGTGACCATGATAACGCTTGTTGAAGGCGACGGAAATATACTTCGTTTTAAAGATGCCTGTACCAATGGAAACGGAAATGGTAATGGTAATGGTAATGGTAATGGAAACTAAATTCCATGCATAAGACACACTAAACCAATCCAAACATATTGGATAAACACAGTTAGCCCCCTATTTGAAAGGTATTTCATTTAGGGGGTTTTCCGTTAATCGAAAATTATTTCCTTTCATCGGTTTCAATCAGGAAGTCTTTCCCCAAGCTTGTTTTACTTGTGCAAACCAAACTAACGTAACATGACTTTAACCGCTATTGTAATTGATGATTCGCCCCTTCAGCAATTCGCTACATGTAAACTGATTAATAATAACCCCAATTTAAAACTAACTGCATCCTTTAATGATCCTAAAGTTGGGCTTGAAGCTGTAAACCGTTTTTGTCCTGATGTAGTATTTCTAGATGTTGAAATGCCTGGTTTAAATGGCTTTGAGTTCCTTGAAAATCTCAACCATGATTGCCAGGTAATTTTGAACTCCACACGTTCCCAATTTGCACTCACCGCTTTCCAATACAATCAAGTAAAGGATTACTTGACCAAACCTATGGCAAGGCCTCGTTTTGAAAAGTCAATCGAACGAGTCATCAAAAATAAATGTGCCAAACAAAAGATAGAAAAACCACATACGGTTCCTGTATATCATGAAAGGTTAAGGGAGGCGAGTTAAACAAGGTTTGACTTCTATCCAAAGAATGCGAAAACAAAAAATCACCCATCTTCAAATTGGTTTGAAGATGGGTGATTTAAATAAATATATCGGTCAATTTAGCTAGGTACAAAAATCTCTGGCCCTAAACTAATGACCAGCGTTTGAAAATATCTAGTCCCAGGCAAATCCGGTAAACAATCGATAGCAGAAAGCATATAGCACCATTGCAAGTAGTGCAGTACAGGTCCAAAAATATAGCTTGAATCCATTTCTCAAAACTCTATGTCCAAGATTCATGAATGCTTCTTTGTAGATTCTTTTTGCAAGTAAAATTTGATTCATCTGTGTAAGTATTATGTTCACTTCGAAAATAGAACAAGGGTACGAACCAAACATTGATTCTTTGACAATGCATCCATAAACATCGGTAAAGTGCTGAATAATTGATGATTTAGGTGCAGTATCTAAAAAAAGAGGTGTTTTAACCAATAGATAAGCTGTTGGATATTCCCGATATAATTTGCATGGTATTGATTTAGAATATGATTTTTTGATAAAACTGAATCATGGTTCAAACCGAGACAAATCACAAAATGTATTCGGTAGTTTTGAACACCTTGAGAAAAAAATTGACTGCTTTTGTGTGTTTTAACCTAGATGAGTAGCTAGCAAACCAAACCTTATAATTAGCTTTAACTTTGGCTGGTCAGGGTTTCATCTTCCTGTTTGTTTCCATAGTATCGATTAAAGACCAAACAAGCGGTTAAATCCCCGGTCACGTTGACCGATGTTCTGAACATTCCCAGAATACGGTCTATTCCAATGACGACCAAAAGACCCTCTACCGGTATCCCGGCGCTTTCCAATACTGATGCAAGAATTATCACCCCACCTCCTGGAATGGCTGGGGTTCCGATAGATGCAGCTACTACAGTGAAAGTAATCAATAAAAGGTTCATCACGGATAAATCTATCCCATATGCCTGTGCCATGAACAAGGTAGTAACACATTGAAAAAGAGCCGTACCGTCCATGTTTATTGTAGCTCCAATGGGTATAACAAAATCACTGATGTTAGAGGATACTCCCAACTTTTCATCAACAGTTTTCATGGACAATGGCATTACAGCTGCGGAACTGGCTGTAGAAAAAGCCAGTAACTGAGGTTCTCTGATTTCCCTTAGGTATTTTAATGGAGGTATATCGGTTATTACAGTCACCAGTATCAAATAAAACAGTAATAAGAATATTAATCCCAGAATTACCACCCCCATATAATAGCCCAATCCTATGAATATTTCTATACCTGTTCTAGACAACAAGGCGGCAATTAAACCGAATACGGCATAAGGTACTAGCATCATCGCCCAAGAAACCACTATCATACATATTTTTTGAATGGCTTCCGAAAACTGAATTATGGGTCTCGCTGTTTTATCCTGAAGTTGGGTTACGGCGACACCTATGAGTATTGTGAAAATTACAACCCCCAACATTTCCCCGGTCAAAATAGACTCAAGCGGGTTGTTTGGAATAAGGTTTGAGATGGCTTTTGGAATATTTTCCATAAGATTGGTTTGCTCAATGGGTATCTCATTCACATCATTGGTACTGGAAAATCCGCCAAGCGAAAAAATGTATTGACCAGGTTTCAAAACGAGGGTTACTGCGAGGCCTATCAGTATGGCAACGGAAGTGGTGAAAATGAAATACAACAGGAGTCTAAGGCCGAAAGATTTAAGATTACCCGCTGTATTGCTCACTATACCCGTAAGTATCGAAGTAAATACCAGAGGTATCATAATCATTTGGACCAATCGCATGAACAACTGCCCTGGCAAGTCAAGCCATTCTGCTAGTCGTGAACTAAAATTCTCCGAAAACAGTCCTGTTGATGGGTTGAGAAGAATTCCCAAACCCGCTCCCAATACCAAACCGATTACTACCTTGAGCCATAATTGTCCCTTTACTAGACGTTCTAAATAAACAGATAAGTAATTCAAAGGCCTGAACTCAATCATAGTGTCCCCAATCTTTACTTTGGATGGATAATACTTTTATCAACAGAACTGGAAAAATGACAACAATTGGCTGTTGGAGACATGCAGTTTGGTCAACATAGTACCGCTTTGAACGAACCAAAGCCACTTGAGCATTTCCTCAGTTTTTGTGTACTTCAAAAATATTCAATAATAGGGATAGTAATTTGTGTTAGGCACTTCAACCTTGTACTCCGACTGAAGAAAAGTGACCAAATCAATAAGTTCTTGTACGGTCATGACATAATTATAATTATCCATCTTTAAATCACCTTCTTCGGTCACGGCTATTTTTTTATATCTGGGAGCGATTTTGTGCGAAGGGTTTATCACTGAAGTTACCAGTTCGCCATAGGTCTTCTTGGAGGATACTTCTCCACCCAGAAGTATATTGAGGCTATCACTGCCTCCTTTCCATGCAATCCCTGAAATACTATGACAACTATTGCAAGCCAACCTTTCATAGGTTAACTTCCCTTGTTCAATATCACCCTCAGGTAATGCAAATCCACGCGACTCATTATCACAACTGCTCATGAGCAGTCCACCACACGCTAAGATGAATAACATTAAATAATTTGAAGGGGTCCGGAAGGTCTTTTTCTTAAGGTACATAGGCTGTTATTTTTAGTAAATGATTTAATCCATCACTATTGGATAAAAACAAACATAATCACTAAAAAAGAGGAAGAAAATGACCTACGTCAGCAGGTAATTCTGTTAAAGGAAAAACATCCCAAAACACTATCTAAAAAAAAATCAGGGTTTTCGTGTTGAGCCTTTTTGGTATGGTAATTAAATCATTCCACTATTTTCATCTTTTTCAACAAAAAAGAAGCGTTCATATTCTTGCATACCCCTTCTTTTAACTGGTAATCAAAATGTAACTCGTCATCCTTGATTTCAGTCTCGAAAAAGTAGTTCTTCACCTCTTTTAAACTACTGGCTATCTCACATAGACTTAAGTCATGGGTAGCTATGATACCCGGAACTCCTCTTTCTACAAGGCGTTCAATGAGTCTTTTGGAGCCCTGCGCCTTATCCACGCTATTGGTACCTTTCAGAATTTCGTCCAATATTACTAGATAGGTATCCTGTTCCAATTGCTCCATAATAAACTGCAGTCTTGTGAGCTCAGAAAAGAAATAAGAACTCTGGTCCGCCAAAGAATCTGTAGTGCGCATGCTGGTAATCAACTTAATCGGAACGTAAGCGCTTTCTTCTGCACAAACAGGCAATCCCAAATTTGACATGAGAACATACAAAGAAGCTGTTCGTAAAAAGGTACTTTTTCCTGCCATATTTGCTCCTGTTACCACAAAAAAGTCATCTTTTCCAAGTCGTAAATCACTGTTGATTCTTTTTTCAGTTTCAATCAATGGATGACCTAGAGATTTAGCTTGAATCAAGTAATCAGTATCTTTTTCAATTGTTGGAAAGGTAAACTCAGAATGGTTAAAAGCAAATGTCCCGAAGGAATTATAGGCATCAAAAAAAGCTATCGTCGCAAACCACTGACCTACCAAATGATTATACTTAACAATCCACTGCTCAATTTGATACGCTGATTGTAAATCCCAAAGAAAAAATCCATTGCCCAGTAGTGCCACAAAAACATTGTTCCGATTATCAAATCTATCCATAGCGTTTGAAAATCGCTTAAAGATGATTGATGCCTTTTCTTGACCTGACTCTATCTTCTTTCTCTCGGTCAGCAGCAAATCGGTTCTAAAATTCTGATTTTCAATTTCCTGTAGCAAAAGTGAATATTGTTCAATCGTATCCTTTACCTTACTGGTCTTTGCATTTAGCTCATTGTTCCGCTTAAGAAAGAATCCTGAAAAAACAAGTCCCAGCAAAAACCAAATTCCCAAAAACCACCAATTCACTATTTTAAGAACTACAAGCGTAAAAAAGACAACTGATATAAATCCAAAGATGGCGGGTACCCTTTTTAATTTGTCTGGTATAAAGGGAACATAGGTTTGCAACCAGTTAATAATGGTTTTCGAGCTCAGTTCTGTTTTGGTTAATCTTCCCAAGGCCGTATATCTTTGAACCCATTTCGGCATTGTAGATAGCTCTTGAATCGCCTCCTGCTTCCTATGAATATTATCAATGGAATTGGACAAAAGCATATTGCACAGATAATCGGTACCTTTCTTCAGTCCTGTTCGGTTTGCATATTGAAAGAACGAGCCCCTGCCAAACAAATCAATATCTGAACTAAAAAAATGCGAAGGTTCTTCAAAAACCTTTCCATCAAAGCGGTCCAAATAATTCCCTTTTAGAACCTCTATTTCTTCTTCATTTATTCTTTTGAGCTCCTTGTTGAGTTCAAATATGGTTCTCTTATCCGCATGCGATCGTAGCAAGAAGAGAAACAATCCTGCGCCAAAAACAAATGAAGTCCACATCCATATTGCATTCTTGGAAAATAGATAGAGTAAAGCGCAAGTTCCAACAAAAACCAATAGGCGCATCAGGCTTATCTGGGTAAGCACTTGCTTTTGTTTTACAAGTGTATCCTTGAGCTTTGCTATTTCATTCTCATAAAATGGTCTTGGGTCTTTCATTCAATAGAAATTGAAAATACGTATTGGATTTCAAGCAGGCCGCTAAGATAGTGGTATATCCCAATTCAAAGTTTGAAAATTTCCCAAGATATCGCCAATAGAATTACCTTTATAATTATGAAGAACACTATTTCTGAACGTATTGCGGATTTTCTCAAAGCTTTCCCACCATTTTCCAATTTGTTTAAAAAGGAACTTGAATCACTTTCGGAAGAAGTTACCATAATATATAAGGAGAAAAACAGCTTTGTGTTTACCGTGGATGAGTCCGCTCACCATCAATTTTATGTGGTGCATAAAGGGGCAATTGCCCTTTGGGATAAGGATGAGAAAACCGTTCTAGATATTTGTGATGAGGGTGATATTTTTGGACTTAGACCTTTAATGGCCAATGAGAATTACCGACTAACGGCCAAAAGTGAGGAAGAAACAATACTCTACGCCATCCCTATTGAAAAATTCCGACCTTACATTAAAGAAAACAGAAGAGTAGCGGACTTCCTGGTGGAGAGCTTTGCATCCAATACCCGAAATCCTTATGACAAGACCAATAGGGGGCAATTGTTGGGTGATGCCTTCCAATCCAATTCCAAAAACAACACTCCCCTATTTGACCTGCAACTTGTCGATTTTTCAAAAAAAATAGTCTCATCCACCGAGCAAACTTCAATTAAATCCATTGCAGATAAAATGACCTCGCATGGGATTGGAGCCATGCTTATCGAAAAAGAAGGATTGCCTATCGGTATAATCACGGACAAAGATTTAAGAAACAAAATTGCCACAGGTGATTATTCCATTACTGCAAAAGCCAAAAGCATTATGTCCTCCCCGGTAATCACCTACCCTACCAAGCTTACAATAACACAGGCACAAATGGCCATGATGAAAAGCAATATCAGTCATTTGGTTTTGACTGAAGATGGTACGGTGCACAGCAAAGCGGTTGGAATTTTATCTAAACACGATATTATGCTGTCCCTAGGGAATAATCCGGCCGTGTTGGTAAAAGCAATTAAAAGGACCAACAAAGCCGAAGAGATTAAACCTCTAAGGAATGGCGTGATGAATCTATTGAGAGGATATCTAGAACAGAATATCCCCCTCACCTTAACGTCCAAAATCATATCCGAGCTAAATGATGCCTGCATCAAAAGAGTTGTGGAATTATCCCTGGAACGCATGGATTCAGGCCCGCCTGTGAAATTTGCATGGTTGGCCATGGGAAGTCAGGGAAGAAGCGAACAACTATTGCACACAGACCAGGATAATGCCTTGCTTTTTGAGGATGTACCTGATTCCAAGTTTGATAAAACTAGGGACTATTTTCTAAAATTGGCCAGATTTATTACCATGGGACTCAATACCATTGGATATGAATACTGCCCCGCCGATATGATGGGGTCTAACCCAAAATGGTGCAACAGTTTATCAGGTTTTAAAAAAATGACCTCCAAATGGATTACCAACCCTGGGCCGGACGAAGTACTGCTCTCTTCCATTTTCTTTGATTACAATCGAACCTACGGTGATAAGGAATTGGTTTCCAAACTGTCCCATCACATATTTGATACAGTAGAGCAGTATCCCATATTTCTCACTCATCTTGCCAGTGGAGCCTTAATGAATCCTTCACCATCTGGATTTTTTAGGGAATTTTTGGTAGAGCAAGATGGCGTTCACAAAGACTTTTTTGATTTGAAACAACGTGCCCTAATGCCCTTGGTAGATGCCGCAAGGGTACTCATCCTTTCGAAGAACATCCCAGATATAAGCAATACCTGGGAGCGTTATGAAAAAATGGCGGAACTGGAACCTAGCAACAGAGAGTTGTTCCTGGCCTGTAGCTATGCCACAAAGGCTTTGCTTCGCTTTAGGACCAAACAGGGGTTGGCGAATAACGATTCTGGTAGGTACATTAACTTGGAGCAATTGACCAAGGAAGAAAAAATGAAATTGAAACGGACCTTTAAAACCATTAAACAGATTCAAGAAGTGCTGAACGTTCGTTTTATGGTCTCAAGAATACGATAACTCTATCCATGGCATCTAAAAAAGAGGACCTACCTGAATTTTGGAAGACCTATGAAGCTTCATTCGAGAAGAAGCTTCCAGAGGGTATAGCCGAAACTGTTTTTGTTGTTTTGGATACAGAAACTACAGGTTTTAGTCTTAAAAACGACCGCATGCTTAGCATTGGTGCACTTCGGTTGATAAATGGCTCCATCCCTGCAAAAGATGCCTTTGAAGTGTTTTTGAAACAGACCACTTTCGATGCAAAAACCGTTGAAATCCATGGAATCTTGAAAAAAGGAAAAGTGAAACGGATTGAAGAACTGGAGGGACTAAAAATCTTATTGAAACTTCTTGAAAACAATGCGGTGATAGTGGCTCATCATGTTGGTTTTGATGTCGGGATGATAAACCAAGCACTTGTACGCCATGGAATGCCTAAACTATTGAATAAAACACTGGATACTGCAGTACTGTTTAATAGAAGTTTGCCTAGAGCAAAACGTAAAACCGATGGGCATTACAGTTTGGATGTTCTTTGTGAAGAATTCAACATTCCAAAAACCGACCGGCATACGGCTTTGGGAGATGCCTATATAACTGCAATAGCTTTCTTAAGAATTATGGATACTTTAAAACCCGTCTCCCTTGAACAATTACTCAAAAGAGACAGGTTTTGGGAATTCTGGAAGTCCTTCTAAAGGGCCTCCTCCATTATTTCCTCCACTACTTCTGGATTCAGCAAAGTGGATGTATCACCAAGGTTTCCTGTGTCTTTGGATGCAATTTTCCGCAGAATTCGTCTCATTATCTTACCGCTTCGAGTTTTCGGTAGCCCAGAGGTAAATTGAATCTTATCCAATTTCGCAATAGGTCCAATATGTTCTGTGATTACCTGATTTATCTCTTTGCGCAAATTGTCTCTATCCCTGGATTCACCGGTTTCTTTCAAAGTCACGTATCCATAGAGGGCATTCCCCTTTATGTCATGAGGGAATCCTACAATTGCCGATTCAGCTACCGCAGGATGTTCATTAATGGCATCTTCAATTGGAGCCGTTCCCAAATTATGTCCTGAAACTATGATTACATCATCCACGCGGCCTGTGATTCGATAATACCCGACCTCATCGCGCAGGGCACCATCTCCTGTAAAATATTTATTCTCAAAAGCAGAAAAATAGGTGTCCTTATATCTTTGATGATTTCCCCAAATGGAACGTGCCATGGAAGGCCAAGGATACTTAATACAAAGTCGGCCATCAGCAGGGTTTCCTTTTATTTCCGCACCTTTTTCATCCATAAGAGCAGGTTGTACACCTGGTAGTGGAAGCGTGGCATAGGTCGGTTTAGTAGGTGTTGAAAATGGAACTGGAGAAATCAAAATTCCGCCTGTCTCAGTTTGCCACCAAGTATCCACTATAGGACACTGCTTCTCCCCGACGTGGTCGTTATACCAGTGCCAAGCTTCCTCGTTAATGGGTTCACCTACCGTACCCAAAACCTTCAAACTGGATAAATCATATTTTTTGATAAAGTCCAGGTTTTCTTTGGCCAGAGCCCTTATAGCAGTCGGTGCCGTGTAAAACTGGGTGATCTTATGCTTCTGTACGATTTCCCAGAAGCGGCCAAAATCAGGATAGGAAGGTACCCCCTCAAACATTACGGTGGTAGCCCCATTGGCCAATGGTCCGTAAATAATGTATGAATGTCCCGTAATCCATCCAATATCCGCTGTACACCAATAGATGTCGTTCTCCCGATATTGGAAAACGTTTTTAAACGTGTAAGCAGTATAAATCATATACCCCCCTGTGGTGTGAAGCATCCCTTTGGGCTTGCCCGTAGAACCTGAAGTATATAAAATAAACAAAGGGTCTTCTGCATCCATTACTTCAGGTGGAAAATCGCCATAAGCGCCTTCCAACAGTGGAGCCAGCCATTCATCACGGCCTGCTTTCATGTCTATTTTAGAATCAATACGCTTTGCTACCAAAACTGTTTCAACGTCAGGACAATCATTCAATGCTTCATCTACAATTCCCTTCAAATCGATAGTCTTTTTACCGCGATACGAACCGTCGGAAGTAATCACCATTTTAGCTCCACAATCATTGATTCGTGTTGACAGGGCTGTCGAGGAAAAACCGGCAAAGACTACGGAGTGAATTGCCCCTATTCTCGCACAGGCAAGCACCGAAACTGCAAGTTCTGGAATCATGGGAAGATAAATAACTACCCTATCCCCTTTTTTGATACCTTTTTCACTGAGCACATTGGCCATTCTACATACTCTACCATGAAGGTCTTTGTATGTGATATTTTCTGCTTCCTCATTTGGGTCGTTGGGTTCAAAGAGTATCGCTGTTTTTTCGCCCCGAATGCGCAAATGTCGGTCAATACAGTTTTCGGTAATGTTCAATTGTGCCCCTTGAAACCATTTGATTTCAGGTTTACTAAAATCCCACTCCAAGACTTTGTCCCATTTTTTCCGCCAAACGAAGTGCTCTTCTGCAACTTCTTCCCAAAAATTTTCTGGGTCACGAACGGACTTTCGATATACTTGAAAATATTCTTCAAGATGTTTTATGTGATAATTACTCATATGGTTTGTTTTTTAGGTTTTCCAATGTTTCTAGCACTGTATGCTTGTTTAATTTCGTCAATAATGGCCACATCATCTATGGTAGATGGAATGGGATATTCTGATTTGTCCGCAATATTTCGAAGCAGCTTTCTCAAGATTTTCCCTGATCGAGTTTTTGGCAATCGGTTCACCACCAATAGTTCTTTAAAGGAAGCCACAGCACCAATATCTCGGCGTACATTGTGTATTACCTCCTTTTCCAGTTTCTGGGAAGTGATATCCGTTCCCGACTTGAGAACCGCTAGGCCTAAGGGTCTCTGACCTTTTAAATCGCAATGAATTCCAAAAACGGCGCATTCCGCAATTGCCGGATGTGAAGCCACAATTTCCTCCATTTCAGCTGTTGAAAGTCGATGGCCCGCTACGTTTATTATATCATCTACCCTACCCGTAATGAATACATATCCTTCTTCATCTTTATATCCTCCATCACCAGAAAAATAATATCCTGGGAATTTTTCGAGGTATCCGGAAACAAATCGTTTGGTGTTTTGCCATACATCCAACAAACAACCGGGAGGTAGTGGTAACTTCACCAATACATAACCTTCTTCATTGGTGCCGCAAAGGTTACCATCCTCTCCCATTATCTGAATATTGTATCCGTGAACGGGAAATCCGGCCGAACCAGGTTTTATCGGTTGAAGTTCAACTCCCACCATATTGGCCAACATGGGCCAACCGGATTCCGTTTGCCACCAGTGGTCAATAACGGGTATGCCCAGTTTCTCTTGGGTCCATTCCAAAGTAGCTACATCGCATCGTTCCCCTGCCAAAAATTGATATTCCAGACAACTCAAGTCATATTTTTTGAGCAAAAGCCCATCAGGGTCTTCCTTTTTTATGGCCCGTATGGCCGTAGGTGCCGTAAACATTACCTTGACCTTATATTCAGAAATCACTCTCCAAAAGGTTGATGCATCTGGGGTCTTGATAGGTTTACCTTCAAAAAGCACAGTGCTGTTTCGGTTTAGAAGCGGAGCATACGCAATATAGCTGTGCCCTACCACCCAACCTACATCACTTGCCGCCCAATACACATCGCCCTCCTCAATTCCATACACATATTTCATAGATGCTTTGAGCGCTGTGGCATATCCACCAGTATCCCTTACTATTCCTTTGGGAGTTCCCGTAGTGCCCGAGGTATATAAAATGTAGAGGGGATGTGTGGATTTCACCTGCACGGGTTCTGCAGGTTCTGATTCTTTCACCAACGTATCATAATCCACATCATAGTTCATTTTTGGAATGTGTACCCCTAACTTTCTGTCGAATATAACCACGCGTTCCGTTTTATGCTTTGCCAGGGCGATAGCTTCATCTACAAATGGCTTGTAGGGAATAATTTTTTCGATTTCAATCCCATTTGAAGCAGTGATGATAACTTTTGGCTTACAATCATCTATTCGAATAGCGAGTTCATGCGGCGCGAATCCTCCAAAAACCACTGAATGTATTAGGCCCAAACGGGCACAGGCAAGCATGGCATAAACGGCTTGTGGAATCATGGGCATATAGATAATGGCCGTATCACCTTTTTCCAACCCCAAATGCTTTAAACCTCCTGCAAGTTTTGATACCTCATCCCTAAGTTGCATATAGGTAATGTTGGCTTTGACATTGGTTACTGGAGAGTCATAATAAATAGCCACTTGGTCTCCAAAGCCCGCTTCAATATGCCTGTCTATGCAGAGATAACTCATGTTCAATTCCCCATCCGAAAACCACTCGTTTCCGCCATTTGGAGCATCCTTCAATATTTCCGTTGGAAAACGGTTCCAAGCCAAAGCCTGGGCTTGTTCCTTCCAAAAATCCTCTGGATTTCGGATACTTTCTGAATAAAAATCGTTGTACTTCATGCTGATTCAGGCTATCATTTCTTCAATTTCTGCAATGACCTTCTTTACTGAAAATGGTTTGGTCACATAACTATCGGCTCCAAGTTTTAGGCCCTTTTCCACATCGGCAAGTTTACTTTTAGCCGATAAAAAAACCACCTTGGTTCCGTTGAGATCCTTATTATTTCGTATTTGTTTTAAGGTTTCATATCCATCTATCTTGGGCATCATAATATCCAAGAGAACAATATTGGGAAGCTCTTTACCTGCTATTTCCAAGGCTTCAGTCCCGTCCCGTGCAATAAACACCTCAAAGTCCTTTTTCTTAAATGCATATTCCAACGACATCACAATGTTGGGTTCATCATCCACTATCAAAATCTTTCTACTCATATTGTCTTAGGTATTGTGAATACCAGTCTCGCTCCGTGCGTAACTGTTTTATCAGCCCAAATACTTCCGTTATGGCTTTCAACAATTTGCTTGCAAATGGCCAAACCAAAACCACTTCCTTGAGGTTTTTTGGTGTTCTGATTCTTCGACTGATAAAATTTTTCAAAAATGTAGTTGTGGTCTTCTTCTGGAATTCCTCTTCCGTTATCTTCAACAACCACTGCTATTTCTTTTTCTTTTTCTTCCAGCAACACTTTAATCATTCCTTTCTCTTCATCTGTAAACTTCAAAGAATTGGACAATAAATTAGTTAGAACCTGCAGAATTCTGTCTTCATCATACATTCCTTCCAAATAATCAGATTCCTCAAAAACCACATGTACCTTTCGTTGCTCTGCGATACGTTCTATTCCGTTTATCGCCTTCTTAATGGTTTTATTGATTTTACCACTTCGTATTTTCAGTTCAGTGCGGTCAGAAGAAAGCTTTTCAAGATCCAAAATGTCATGAATCAATTTTGCCAAACGGTCCGTGTCTTTGCTGATGTTTTTTAAAAATTGTTGACGGAGCTCGGATGGCATTTCATCATCCTCGAGAATTTCTGAAGCAGCTTTGATTGAAGTAATTGGTGTCTTGAGCTCATGGGCAACTGTATCCAAAAACTCGTCTTTTTGTTTATCTTGAAACAAAAGTTCATCGTTGGCCAACTGTAATTTGGAAGCCATTTGGGACAACTCCTCCGATTTTTCAACAAGAAGTTTGTTGGTGGCTTTAGTTTCCTTGTTTTCCTCTAAAATATTTAAGACCTCAACCAGACTAATTGGTTTCTCTTTGGATACCGAAGCTAAAAGTATCTTGGCAGATGCACTTCCTATAGAACCTGTAAGTAGCTTTTCAGAAAAGTTGATGAGTCGAGCATCGGCTTTTTCTTCCTGTTCTGAAATATTGTATTTTCTATTGAAGATAGTAAGGGCGCGTTTTGTTCTTGTCTCCCCCAAAAACCGATTCAGTAATCTTCTAATATCGGCAACATATGCTTCTCCTTTCCAGACAAAAGCACCTTCTTGTAGATTTTCGTAATTCTCATTGTGGACAAACATTTCCGCATAATTCCGCTCACGGTAATTCCCTTTTGCCATAAGGGAGAAACCCACGAAAGCAATGGTATTAAAACTCATGCTCCATAAGAAAGCATTGCTTTCTGGAGTTAAGTATTCTAGACCGAATAACTGGGTTGGACGTAACCATGAAAAGCCAAATAGCCCCTTGTCGGTTATTTGCAAATCCGGAGAGATTACATCGGCCACAATAGGAAGTAATAGCGTATAGATAACTACCATTATTCCAACAGCCATACCTGCTTTGGCCGCTTTGGCCGTTCCACGTCTCCAAAAAAGTCCCAGAAAGAATGAAGGGGCTAATTGGGCAATTATCACGAATGAAATCAGGCCAATAGAAAATAAGGAAAGTTGATTGGAAAAGAGAATGTAGAAAAAATAGGCAACAATGATTAATATAAAGATGGCTATTCTCCTTATGTTTTTAATGTTTTTAGCATTTTCCTCAGGATTACCCTCTACAAGTTTTTTAATAAAACCATAAGGAATGATGACATTATTGCTTACCATTGTGGATAATGCTAAGGTGGACACCACAATCATGGAAATAACAGCAGAGAAACCTCCAATGAAAACCAATAGAGTCAAAAACGTATTACCTTCTTGAATAGGAAGCAAAAGTGAGTAATAATCGTGGTTTACCGTATCCGGTAGTTTGATGTTACCAGCCCATGCAATAAAAATCACAAAAACATTGAACACCAGGAGATACAAAGGAAATAACCAAATTGCCTTTTTTAAGTGATTGATATTTTGATTTTCTACAACCGCTACATGAAACTGTCTGGGCAATAAGAAAATGGCAAAAAAGGAAAGGAATATGGTAAACATCCAATTAAAGCCATTTTCCAAACCACCAAATGAACTCAGTTTCTGGAAGTTTTCGGTTAGGGATGCCTTTTGATAGACATCTGTTGTTCCGTCAAATAGAAAATACACTACAAAAATTCCGATGGCCAAGAAGAAAACTAATTTCAAAATAGATTCTAAAGCCACCGTTGCCATAATACCTCTTTTCCCAAGTGAGGCATCAGTGGATTGAGTTCCGAAAAAAGCAACAAAAATGGCGATGAGCAAGGCAATGTAAAAAGTCGAATCGTCCAATATGCCTGAAGAAATATAACTGTTGTTACTGGATACCAACGCAAAAGTTTCTGAGACTGCCTTTAGCTGCAATGATATGTAAGGGATAATGGCCAAAAGACAGGTTACCGTGACCAAAGCCCCTAGAGGTCTGTTGTTACCATAACGCATTGAAATAAAATCAGCAATACTTGAAATCTTATGTTGTTTGGATATTCGAATGATTTTTCTCATGAGAACAATCCAAAGTGGCATTGCGATTACAGGTCCAAGGTATATGGTCAAAAAACTAATTCCGGATTGTGAAGCTATACCCACACTTCCATAGTAGGTCCACGCTGTACAATAAACTGCCAAAGACAGCACATAGATGTATGGGTTATTGACCAACTTTCCCCGATGCTTCCTTTCGGCCCAGTACGCCAAGAAAAAAAGAAATGCTAGATAGGCGACTATAATCAGTATCAGGGCATAATTACTCATAGAATTTTTTTAGGATGTAATACGCCACTGCTATACTAATAAACCAGCTCAAAAAAATGAAAACGTAAAATGCCGGAAATCCAAATAGATGAAAATCACCATCAAAAATGGTAACGAAGGGAACGTTCCATAAAAAAAACAGGATAATCGCAACCATCACTAATTTCTGCTGATGTCTCTTTTTCATTTTCATCTCTCAGGTCCTTCCATAAAATTATGAAAACGGCGCGGTATTTAAACACCACACCGCTTTCTTTAACCAACTAACAATTTTTAGTGGGATACAGCTTCTCCTGCTCCACTAGGAATTCTTATATTCTCCACAATATCCTGAACCTCTTCTGGTGGTTCTTCAGTGAATTTGTTTACCACAAGGGCTACAGCAAAGTTCACAACCATTGCAATTGTTCCAAAGCCTTCTGGTGAAATACCAAACCACCAGCTATCTTTAAGACTACCAACGGCTTCTTTTCCTCCATCAAAGATTCCAAATTTGAATTTGAGCATGTAGAATAGCATGAGAGAAATACCTACAACCATACCGGTAATAGCTCCCTTACTGTTCATTTTCTTGTAGAAAATCCCTAAAATAATCGCCGGAAAGAAGGAAGCCGCAGCTAAACCAAAGGCGAGTGCCACCACCGCAGCTACAAAACCTGGCGGATTGATTCCGAAATATCCAGCGATACATACTGCGCCAACTGCAGACAAACGAGCGGCCCAAAGCTCTCCTTTTTCCGAAAGACCCGGATTAAATACATTCTTAATCAAGTCATGGGAAACGGATGAGGAAATTACCAATAACAATCCAGCTGCAGTAGATAAAGCGGCAGCTAAACCACCCGCGGCCACCAAGGCAATTACCCATGCCGGGAGGTTGGCTATCTCAGGGTTGGCTAGTACCATAATATCCCTATCCACTTTTAGTTCATTGATTTCAGGATTTGCGACATACTGAATTTTTCCGTCACCATTTTTATCGTCATGACCAATTAAACCCGTGGTTTCCCAATTTTTGAACCATTCAGGCATCGCGTCATATTCTTTATTGCTTACGGTTTCAATGAGGTTTGTTCTTGCGAAAACGGCAACAGCAGGTGCTGTGGTATATAGAATGGCAATAAATAACAATGCCAACCCAGCGGATTTTCTAGCATCCTTAACACGTTTTACAGTGAAGAAGCGAACGATTACGTGAGGTAATCCAGCAGTACCTACCATCAAAGCACAAGTAATGGCAAAAACATCAATTAGACTCTTGGAACCATTAGTGTATTCTGCAAAACCAAGTTCAGTTGAGAGTCCATCCAATTTGTCCAAAAGATAGCTGCCATCTGCAATGGTTCCCCCCATACCCAATTGTGGAATTGGATTTCCTGTCATTTGAATGGAAATAAAAATAGCTGGGACCATAAAGGCGAAAATCAAAACACAATATTGTGCAACCTGGGTATAGGTGATACCTTTCATTCCGCCCAATACAGCATAGAAAAGTACAATAACCATACCTATGATCACACCGGTATCAATATCTACTTCCAAGAACCGAGAGAATACGATACCTACACCACGCATTTGTCCGGCGACATAGGTAAACGAAACAATCAATGCGCAGATTACAGCAACTACTCTAGCGGTTTTTGAATAATATCGCTCTCCAATAAAATCCGGTACTGTAAACTTTCCAAACTTCCGCAGGTAAGGTGCCAAAAGCAATGCCAGAAGTACATAACCTCCTGTCCATCCCATTAAATATACTGCCCCATCATATCCTGCAAATGATATAATTCCGGCCATGGAGATAAAAGATGCTGCCGACATCCAATCCGCAGCGGTGGCCATACCATTCGCCAACGGAGAAACTCCTCCACCAGCAACATAAAACTCCTTTGTAGAACCAGCTCTTGACCAAATTGCAATACCGATGTAAAGCGTAAAGGTGATGCCGACTAAAATATATGTCCAAAGTTGTACACTCATAATTTTAATTCTTTAGTTAGTTAATCCTCGTTGTATCCGTATTTTTTGTCCAATTTGTTCATCAATCGTACATACACGAAAATGAGTATTACGAATACGTAGATAGAACCTTGCTGTGCGAACCAAAAACCGAGTTTAAAGCCTCCGATTCGAATTGCGTTCAACGCATCTTTAAAGATGATGCCTGCACCGTAGGAAACTGCGAACCAAATAATCAAAAGGATAACCAAATACCTTAGGTTCTCTTTCCAATACGCAGTAGCCTTTTTTTGCTTTTCTGTCATAATATGTTGGTTTATAAGTAAATCATTGCTTGAACGGTAAATACACCTGTCCCATCAGCATCTCCGACTTTGGAGTTTGCATATTCTAAACTCAGTTTGGAATGATGGCCAGTCATGAAGATGTTGGCTCCCAAGCCAAATCGTGTCGCATTGTCATCTATAGCGTCAATAGACCTGTTGTTATATGAGACATAGGGCTGTAATCGCGTCTTATCTGCTGGTCCGGGTACTAAATATCCTACATGGCCATAGACCATGTTGCCAGTTGCGTAGGGCCCAAAATTGTAGTTTTCCCCATAATCGTTGTTCTGATACACTAAATAGGCGGTAATTGCTGAACCATCTTGTCCAAGGGGTGCATCATAGAAGGCGTCAACAGCAAAAATATTGACATCGGCTCCTTCTCCATCAGCTTCAACCACACCATTGGCATGGTTAAAAAAGCCAGCACCGATATTGAATACCTTTTTACTACCCAAGTAAGACCCCACTTTATAAGGTAAGAAGTTGGATTCCTGGTCTAAGAAGTTGAAATCAAAATATCCTTGTAAAACCTTACCTGCATCTGCAGAGCCCAATATGCGACGACCACCATAAACGGTTACTCCGTCAGCTACAGGGTCTCTGGTATCCAAAGTACTGGTTCCCGCCTCGTTAAATGCTACGCGATACTGCAATTTGCCAAATTTTCCTTTGGCATACACTCCAATATGCCTGGCAAATTGGTCTGAAAGTCCAATAGTGGCCCAAGACTGACGATTGTTATCCAAGGTCATCATATTAAGCGTACTCTGGTTGTTTAACCTTGAAATGCCGTTCCAATAATGCAATCCAGCCCCTATGTCATGGTTGTCCACTACTTTCCATTCTCCCCAAAAATCGTGGAAGAACAACTGGGCATTTTCACCAAAACCAAGGGGACTTTGATTATTACCGTTAAGACTGTTGAGACCCCAATGGGTCAGGATCAAGAACTTTTTGTTTAACTGGGTAAAAGTCAAAACCCTTGCCCTTCTGATGCTAAAGTTAAACTGACTTACATCATCAGGTACGTCTTCATTGTACTGGGCCCAAAATTGACCCCACGCGATTATTCGAAGATATTTTGAACCATCTTCGTTAAACTTAACTTTGTAACCACCTGTATATTCGGTGCTTCCTTGCGAAAAAGCCAATGGGATGATTAGCAGTGAAAATGCCAATCCAAAAACTATTTTTTTCATTTTTAAGATGTTATGGTTTTTTTGCATGCACCACGAACATCCTAAAAAAAATGTCTTAATTGAAAGTTAATATATTTATTTGTAAATTAAGTATATCTATTCCCTAAAACGTTCCCATTTTATAAGCATAAACTTATCTCCCAGCTCTGTAACCAAAACGCCGGCACCCGTAATATTATCGGAATTTTGAAAATATTGCTGAAGCTCGCTTTGATTAAGAATTTTGTAGGTTGGATGATATTTGGAGTTGTAAGGGCGTTTAATATTGTATTTGCGTACCCAGTTCATTACAGAAACATGGGAAACTCCAAGAATCCTTTCTATTTCACGATACGTCAAGCCCTCTAGATACAATTGAAGTGCTTTATTTACATAATAGTCATCAATCTGCTTCCCAAGCTTTCCAACGGTAAAAAAATAACCACAGGATTTGCACTTGTATCGTTGCCGATTTTTAACAACCCCAGCCTTAATATAACGTTCAGATGAGCAATTTGGACAGGAATCCATTTGAGATATACTTATTTAGCATAAATATATCAATTTAGCATTAAACAAAACAATTGTTTAATCATTAAAATCAATGCCTTAACAAACTATCAAAAAAATAAAGGATTTCAGATAATAAGAAATTGGTTCAAAGCTGTTCTAAACAACCCAAAACATTCTTTGTAATACGTTTTTGAATATTGGAAACATCGGCTTTATCAAAGCTTCCCCCAGTAATACTTTCATAGAGTTCAATATAACGGTCAGAAACTGTTTGGATGTAATCATCACTCATCTCCGGAACTCTTTGTCCTTCAAGCCCTTGAAAACCACTGGATATAAGCCATTGCCTCACAAATTCTTTGGACAATTGCTTTTGGGCCTCTCCCTTCTCTTGCCGCTCTTCATAACCCTCGACATAAAAGTAACGAGATGAATCCGGTGTATGTATTTCATCAATCAATACAATTTCACCTTCTTTGGTTTTGCCAAATTCGTACTTCGTATCCACCAAAATCAACCCTTGACCAGCAGCCAAATCAGTTCCTCTTTGAAAAAGCTTTCGGGTATACTCTTCAAGAATTAGGTAGTCTTCTTCAGAAACAATGCCTCTCGCAAGAATTTCTTCCCTTGAAATATCTTCATCATGGTCTCCTTTTTCTGCTTTCGTGGCCGGAGTGATTATTGGTTCAGGAAATTTATCATTTTCTTTCATTCCTTCAGGCATGGCTACCCCGCATAACACTCGTTTCCCTGCCTTATATTCCCTAGCTGCGTGACCAGAAAGATAGCCCCGAATTACCATTTCAACCTTGAATGGCTCGCATGCTTTCCCTACAGCAACATTCGGGTCTGGCGTAGCCAAAAGCCAGTTGGGAACCAAGTCCTCTGTAGCTTTCATCATTTGAGTGGCAATCTGATTGAGAATCTGACCTTTATAAGGTATTCCCTTTGGCATTACTACGTCAAAAGCAGATAGACGGTCTGTAGCAATCATCACCAAAATATCATTGTCCAAGGTGTACACTTCGCGAACTTTACCTTTATACACTGAACGTTGTCCTGGAAACTGAAAATTGGTTTCCATCAAGGTATTGGCCATACTGCTAGTTTTGGTGTTCTATGTTCTTGTAGGCGTCTATTACCTTTTTGACCAACTTATGTCGAATGACGTCTTTATCATCAAGATAAATGATACCAATGCCCTTCACATTTTTTAAAATAAGTAGTGCTTCTTTGAGGCCAGAGATAACTCTTCTAGGCAAATCAATCTGACCTGGGTCTCCTGTAAGCAAGAACTTTGCATTTTTCCCCATACGTGTCAAAAACATTTTCATCTGGGCATGGGTTGTGTTTTGGGCTTCGTCCAAGATTACGAAGGCATTGTCCAACGTTCTACCCCGCATGAAGGCCATAGGCGCTATTTGTATGGTACCGTCCTCTATGTATTTGGCCAACTTTTCCGGGGCAATCATATCCCGTAAAGCGTCATACAGAGGCTGCATATAGGGATCGAGCTTCTCTTTTAAATCGCCTGGCAAGAAACCAAGGTTCTCCCCCGCTTCAACAGCAGGACGTGTTAAGATGATGCGCTTCACCTGTTTTTCTTTCAAAGCCTTTACTGCCAAAGCAACACCGGTGTATGTTTTTCCAGTACCAGCGGGGCCAATAGCGAAAACCATATCGTTTTCCCTACACAAATCCACCATTTTTCTTTGGTTAAGCGTTTGCGCTTTTATCAATCTACCACTGACTCCATGAACCAATACTTCATTGCTCGCCTTTGAAGATTGATAATCCTCTTCGCCATTACTGGTCAAAACACGTTCTATCATGTTTTCATCCAGCTTGTTGTACTTGGCAAAGTGAGAGGTCAACATATCAAAACGTTGGTCAAATTCCTCTAAAAGCTCTTCATCACCATAGACCTTTATCTTATTGCCTCTGGCTACAATCTTAAGTTTGGGAAAATACTTTTTAAGGAGTTCTATGTTCTCATTGCGCTGCCCAAAAAAATCTTGGGGGCTTATTTCTGTAAGTTCAATAATGAGTTCGTTCAAAAAAAGAGGGGTGTTTTAGGGTTATTTTCGAAGAAATGTTTTCGTTCTAATTTGTTTATTTTTACCCCACAAACTTAACCAAAAATCATTTTGGGCGCCGAAAAACATATCAACAGTATTGCATGGCAATCATAACTTTAACTACTGATTTTGGGCAAAAAGACCACTTTGTAGGCGCCATAAAGGGAACTATTCTAAACCATGTATCTGAAGTAACTGTTGTTGACATTTCCCACACAATTAGTCCTTTTAATATTCAAGAATGCGCCTATATACTGAAGAACAGTTACCATTATTTCCCTAAGGGAACCATTCATTTGATTGGTGTGGATTCCGAGCTTTCTCCAGAGAATGAGCACATTGTGGTTGAGGCAGATGGTCATTTTTTTATTGGGGCCAACAATGGAATCATATCCCTAGTAACTTCTGATTTAAATATTGATTCCATTATGGAAATCATTTTACCACAAGATGAGATAGATTCATTCCCTGCACTGGCGGTTTTTGTCCCGGTGGCATGCCATTTGGCCCGTGGCGGAAAGTTGGAAGTCATAGGTCGGCCTTTTAAAAATCTTAAGGAATCCAAAGAATTTGAACCTAGAATTACCAATGACGGAAGAACCATTATTGGCAATGTAATTTACATTGATAATTATGGAAATGCTGTCACCAATATTCGGAAAACCCTTTTTGAAGCCTATCGAAATGGAAGGGATTTCGAAATAGTCGCGAGAACCAACAAAATAAGAACCTTGCACAATGCCTATAATGGCATTATTAATTATGAACTTGACAAAGGTCAAAGGAAGGGGCCAGGAGATGCATTAGCCTTATTTAATACTGCGGGTCTTGTGGAGCTGTCCATTTATAAAAGTGATTTAAATAGTGTTGGAGGAGCTTCCACCCTATTGGGACTTAACTATCGCGATACCATAACCATTAATTTTTTATAAATGTTGATACGCATTGTAAAATTGACCTTTAAACCCGAAAATATCGCTAGTTTTGAAAGCATTTTTGAATCATCCAAACACACAATATTGGGATTTTCAGGTTGTAACTTATTGGAATTGTACCAAGACATAGAACGTCCAAACATATTTTTCACCTACAGTTTCTGGGAAAATGAATCTTGCTTGGAGGCCTACAGAAATTCAAGCTTTTTTAAAGAAGTTTGGCAGAATACCAAAACCTTGTTTTCCGAAAAGCCAGAGGCATGGAGCGTCAACAAACTTCAATCTTCAAATGAATTTTAATGTTTGCAGTTTTTAGAAGAGAAATCCAATCATTTTTTACAGCACCCATTGGCTATCTTATAGTTGGATTGTTCCTCTTGCTGAATGGTTTGTTCCTTTGGGTTTTTAAAGGAGATTACAACATTTTTGATTATGGCTTTGCAGACCTTGGCAACTTCTTTTTATTGGCTCCTTGGGTTTTTATATTTCTTATTCCTGCCATAACCATGAAGAGTTTTTCTGAAGAACGAAAGCTTGGCACCCTCGAATTGCTATTGATAAAGCCTATTTCTATCTGGAAAATGATCCTTGGAAAGTTTTTCGGAACCTTTTCTCTTTGTTTGATTGCCATAATACCAACCATAATATACGTGTTTGCCATATCTGATTTGGGCATCATTCCAGGAAACTATGATTTGGGCGTCGTACTCGGGTCTTATTTTGGCCTTCTTTTTCTTATTTCGGCTTACGTTGGTATAGGTCTTTTTGCTTCTACCCTATCGGAGAATCAGATTGTCGCATTTATCATTGGAATTTTGCTTTGTTTCTTGTTGTTCAACGGGTTTGATGCTTTCTCCACTTTGTTTCCCAATGGAGATACACAGCTTCAAATCCAACAGCTGGGGGCGAGAGTCCATTTTGATAGCATAGCCAGGGGAATCATGGATACACGGGATTTGATTTATTTCTTATCCATAGCCTTTTTCTTTTTGTATTTGACCCATGCACGATTAAGCCGTTTGACCCAATGAAAGGAAAGTTTGTTATTAGTATTATAAAAGGTCTGGCAATTCTTCTTTTGCTAAATATTTTGGGAAGTTTTATCTACAAAAGATTTGACTTAACCGAAGATGCTCGCTTTACCCTGTCAGAGCCTGCTATGAAAGCTGTAAAAAAGTTTAAAGGTCCCGTGATAATTGATGTTCTGTTGGATGGGAATATCCCACCCGAGTTTGCAAAACTGAAATCAGAAACGCTGCAATTGGTTAAATCCTTCTCTTCAATTAACAGTAATATCAAATTTAACCTTGTCAATCCTTTGGAAGACGAAGCGCAAAGTCAACAGACCATTTTGGATTTGCAACGTATTGGTTTGAAACCTGCCAATGTCACCGTCGAAGAAGGAGGCAAAGTGTCCCAAGAGCTTATTTTTCCATGGGCCATGGTGAATTACAATGACCAAACGGTAAAAGTCCCTTTACTCAAAAATAAGCTGGGGTCAAGTGCCGAAGAACGTATCAATAACTCTGTGCAGCAATTGGAATATGTTTTTGCTGATGCGTTCACCAAGCTAAGTTTTAAAGAAAAGAAACGCATCGCAGTAATAAAGGGTAATGGGGAGTTGGATGACATCTATATAGCCGACTATCTCACTTCAATACGGGATTACTATAATTTGGGAATCATCACTTTGGATTCAGTGGCCGGCAACCCTCAGGCAGTTCTGGACCAACTGAACAATTTTGATTTGGCACTCATTGCCAAGCCGACAAAAGCCTTTTCTGAAAAAGAAAAATATGTATTGGACCAGTTTATTGTGAATGGAGGCAAATCCATTTGGCTCATTGATAAAGTGGCCATGGAAGTAGACAGTATATTTGCAGGCGGTGGTAAGGCCATGGCCCTTCCAAGGGAACTAAACCTGAATGATTTCTTTTTCAAATATGGCGTTCGCATTAATCCAGTGCTTGTAAATGACCTTTACTTTACTCAAATCGTATTGGCATCTGGAGAAGGAAATGATTCACAATTCAATCCAGTGCCCTGGTACTATAATCCCATGGTTTTTTCAAAAAACAGCCACCCCATCAACTCCAATATCGAAGCTGTGCGCTATCAATTTGCAAATTCAATTGATTTGTTGGATAATGGCTATGAGAAAACGATTTTGCTACAAAGTTCACCATTGTCCAAAACCGAGGGAACGCCCAAACAAATTGGTTTGGATATTTTGAACACGCCTCCAAACAAAGATTCTTATAATGATGGGAATCAACCTTTGGCTGTACTGGTGGAAGGAGAATTCAGCTCTGCCTATAAAAACAGGGTCAAGCCCTTTCAACCAAAGAACGCTGTGGAAGATGGAGAAGCTAACAAGATGATTGTCATTGCTGATGGAGATCTTATAAAAAACCAACTACGGAACGGTCAACCCCTTGAACTCGGGTTTGATAAATGGACAAGCAGCTTTTACGGTAACAAGGAATTTTTGATTAACTGTACCAACTACCTCTTGGATGATACCGGACTTATAAACATCCGGAACAAAAAAGTGACCATCCCAGTTTTGGACGTAGAAAAGGTAGCGAACAAAAGAACCAAATGGCGGTTACTGAACATAGGGCTTCCCGTGGTTTTAACGCTGCTATCGGGATTGGCTTTCGGCTATTTCCGAAAACGGAAATATAGCACG
This sequence comes from Flagellimonas meridianipacifica, assembly GCF_003001695.1. Classification (GTDB taxonomy): domain Bacteria; phylum Bacteroidota; class Bacteroidia; order Flavobacteriales; family Flavobacteriaceae; genus Flagellimonas; species Flagellimonas meridianipacifica. The sequence continues at coordinate 1,723,659 of NZ_PVYX01000002.1, forward strand.
TAAGTGTTGATAAATTTGTTTCTTAGCTTCGCTCATTTGAGATATATTTGTTTTTATCGATTTAGTTTTGGCCGATTGACGTGATGGGCTCGAACAAAATTCCAAAAGACTTTCTTTAATGAAATTTATAGTATCCAGTACATATTTATTAAAACATCTTCAGGTTTTAGGTGGGGTTATCAATAACAGCAACACCTTGCCAATTTTGGACAATTTTTTGTTCGACTTAAAGCAGAATAAGTTAACGGTATCTGCTTCCGATTTGGAAACCACTATGAGCTCTGTTTTGGATGTTGATTCCGATTCCGAGGGTGCTATTGCGGTACCAGCAAGAATTCTTTTGGATACTTTAAAAACATTTGCGGAACAACCCCTAACCTTTGTCGTTGAAGATAATAATACGGTTGAAATCAGTTCCAATCATGGAAAATATGCCCTTGCTTATGCTGACGGGGCTGAATTCCCCAAGGCCATAGAGGTTTCTAATCCTAGTTCCACGGTACTTCTAGGAGATATATTGGCGACCGCTATCAACAAAACGATTTTTGCAGCTGGCAATGACGACCTGAGACCAGTAATGAGTGGTGTATTTTTTCAGTTTTCAACAGAGAACCTAACTTTTGTAGCCACTGATGCCCATAAATTGGTAAAGTATCAACGTACTGATGTAAAGGCAAATCAGACCGCCGAATTTATAATGCCCAAAAAGCCTTTGAATCTTTTGAAGGGAATTTTGGCAGGTTCAGAATCTGAGGTTACCATTGAGTACAATGATAGCAATGCCAAGTTTATTTTTGATAATACCGAGCTTATTTGTAGGCTAATAGATGGAAAATACCCCAATTACGAAGCGGTCATTCCTAAAGAGAATCCAAATGTACTCTCTATTTCCAGAGGACAGTTTTTGGGTTCGGTGCGAAGGGTATCCATTTACTCCAATAAAACCACCCATCAAATCCGGTTGAAAATTGCTGGAGCGGAATTGAATATTTCAGCAGAAGACGTGGATTACAGCAATAAGGCGGACGAACGTTTGTCTTGTTCCTACCAAGGGGATGATATGCAAATAGGTTTCAATTCCAGATTTTTGGTAGAAATGTTGGGCAATCTTTCCGCAGATGATGTCACTTTGGAGATGAGTCTTCCCAATCGTGCAGGTATTTTAACCCCTGCAGATGGATTGGATGAAGGCGAACATATCACTATGCTGGTTATGCCCGTTATGTTGAACAATTAGTCACCAACCATAAAAATTGGAAAAAGCCAAGGCAAATGCTTTGGCTTTTTCTTTTTATAGAAAAGGTATGGTCAAGAAATTTGATGGCGATTCTCCATTAGACGCTTTAACTGCATTTACTATCGGAAGCACAAACCCTAAAATAGCCACTCCAATTAAGCCTAATATCCCTAGACCTAAAAGTAAAATAGCCGGGATGCTTATCAATATATAAAGCAATAAGCTCAACTGTAAATTCACTGCCGCCTTACCATGCTCGTTCATTCCTTCTACACTTTTTCGAGAACTTAACCAGATAATCAGGGGTACAATAAATCCTCCAAATCCAATGGCGTAACTTAATAATTGGGTAAGGTGCATAATAGTTAGCAAGGTATTATCCTTGCGTAGAACATTTTGATTAACTAATTCCATTTTTTGATTGATATTGATGATATAACATATTAGTATATAATTTCTTCATAACGTTACACTTGACTAATTTGTATTTTTGCGCCCATGTCGTATCAAGATACCATTGTAGCTTTGGCAACCCCTCCAGGCGTTGGGGCAATCGCAATAATTCGCGTATCAGGAGAAGAGGCTATTTCCATAGTCGACTCCTTGTTCGCCTCAGTTCGAGGGAAGAAATTGGGCAATCAAAAAACACATACTGTCCATTTGGGACATATTAAAGATGGAACCAAGGCATTGGATGAAGCATTGGTTTCAGTTTTTAAAGGCCCTAATTCCTATACAGGTGAGAATGTTGTTGAAATATCCTGCCACGGCTCTCCATATATCCAACAACAAATTGTACAGCTTTTATTGAGAAATGGCTGTAGAACTGCCTCGGCCGGTGAATTCACCCTAAGAGCATTTTTAAATGGAAAGATGGACCTCAGCCAAGCAGAAGCCGTTGCCGATTTGATTGCCAGCGACAGTGCATCGGCCCATGAAATCGCATTGAAACAAATGCGGGGTGGATTCAGTAACGAAATTGAAGAATTGCGTCAAGAACTCTTGAACTTTGCCTCGCTGATTGAGTTGGAATTGGATTTTTCGCAAGAAGATGTTGAGTTTGCCAATAGAGATCAATTCAACACCCTTCTTTTAAAAATAAGCGAAGTCCTAAAAAAGCTCATTGATTCATTCTCTCTAGGAAATGTGATGAAACATGGGGTGCCTGTTGCCATAGTGGGAGAACCCAATGTTGGAAAGTCCACCTTACTTAATGTGCTGTTGAATGAGGAAAAAGCCATTGTTAGCGATATTGCAGGTACCACTAGAGATGCCATTGAGGACCAAATAAGCATTAAAGGAATAAACTTTAGATTTATTGATACGGCAGGTATTCGAGATACCCAAGATACTGTCGAGCAAATTGGAATTGAACTTACTTTTTCAAAAATTAATAAGGCTAAATTGGTTATTTACCTTTTTGATGGAAAAAACTATAATGATTCAACCCTCCAAGAAATCACAACAAAGTTTCCAGACAAACCTCTTTTGCCCATTTGCAACAAAACCGATACTTTGGATAAGGAAACGATGGAAAAATTAAAAGCTTCCGTTCCTGGCGTCTCATTTATATCGGCAAAAACTGGGGAAGGCGTTGAAACCTTGAAAGAAAAACTATATAATTCTGTTGAGACTGGGACCTTGAAAGGTGACAACATTGTTGTAAGCAACAGCAGACACTACGATGCCCTTTTGAAAGCACTGGAAGAAATACAAAAGGTAAAAGAGGGCTTGGATATCGGCGTAGCAGGAGATTTAATGGCCATAGATATTCGTCAAGCCTTGTTTCATTTAGGAGAAATTACCGGAAGTGTAACCACAGATGATTTATTGGGAAATATTTTTTCCAACTTTTGCATCGGAAAATAAATAAGTTGATTTTTAAATTTCATTTAGATTCATTTGTTTTCATTTAATTGATAATCAATAAGTTGTTTAAAAATATTTCTTTTCTTCGTTTCTTTTTATAGCCTATTTTCATACATTTATTTCACCTAATTTTCACCTTAACATGATTTTTGACAAAAGAGGTGAAAAAATTTCACCTCGAAATGAAAATAAGTCTAAAAAGCAAAAAGATTAAAAATGGAAAGTTGAGCCTTTTTATAGAATATTATAAGGGTCACTTTATTGACAAGAACGGAATCAATAAATACAACAGGGATTTTGAGTATTTGAAAATGTACCCTTTGGAAAATCCCTCGACTCCGGATGAAAAAAGAAAGAACAAAGAGATCTATGAATTGGCTGAGAAAATCCTTTCGATTCGGAAATCAGAATTCTATCAAGGTAAGTATAAACTAAAAGACAATAAAAAAGGGAATATCCTCCTTTTTGATTTCTATAAAAAATTGCAAGAAGAGCGTTACGAATCCAAAGGGAACTACGGGAATTGGGATGCTGCCTTTAAACATCTAGAAAAATATGCTCCTACACATATTCAATTAAAGGATGTTGATACCGATTTTGTTAGAGGATTCAGACGTTACCTTAACACTAAGGCGAAAACTAAGAGTAATACTCCCCTATCTCAAAATTCTAAATACACCTATTTCAATAAACTTAAGGCCGCGCTTAGGGAAGCCTACAACGAGAATTATATTGATACCAATGTTATCAAATCGGTCAAGGGATTTGAGCAGGCCGAATCACAACGGGAATATCTAACCTATTCTGAATTACAAGCCTTGACACAAACCGAATGTAAATATCCCATCCTTAAGAATGCGTTCATATTCAGTTGTCTTACTGGATTGCGATGGAGTGACATCAACAAATTAACCTGGGCGGAAGTAAGAGACGAAGATGGAACCTCACGAATTATTTTTAGGCAGAAAAAAACCGATGGGCTTGAATACCTTTATATTTCAGGCCAAGCGAGAGAATTATTAGGGAAGAGAACTAATAGAAATGAAAGAGTTTTTAAAGGATTAAAATATGGTGCGGTTTACAATACTGAAATCCTTCGATGGTGCATGAAAGGTGGAATAACAAAGCATATAACTTTCCATAGCGCAAGACACACTAATGCAGTGCTATTACTTGAAAATGGGGCGGATATTTATACGGTTTCAAAACGCTTGGGACATCGAGAAATTCGAACGACAGAAATTTATGCAAAAATCATTGATAAGAAGATGAAAGAGGCCGCCAACATGATTCCCGAGTTGGATATGGGAAAAATCTGAAAACAAATTAGCCTTAATAGTAACTTTCGAAAGTCTATGAACTGAACTACTAAATAAGTTCGAGATAGGGAAATATTAATAAAATGGAATATTGATTTAGTTTAACCACTATATCCTGAAAGTTTAGGTGAGATTCTGAACTAAGCAATTTCGAACTTTAATTAGATTCACTTTTCATATGATGTACAATCAAGAAATCATTCCAGCGGCAACAGTTTCGTTTGTTGACTCATCTATCAGAATAATACTTCCAGTTATTCGATTTACCCGATAGGAATCGACCATCAATGGCTTTGTAATTCTAATTCTGACTTTGCAGATATCGTTCATATCTATTTGGCTGTCTTCTAGATTTCTGCTCAATGTTTGAATGTCAAGTTTGTAAATAACCTCCTTTATAATTGCTTTTTGTTCGTTTGTGGTGTGCCTTATGATATATTTAGCTCTTGTTCTGGCTGGATTTCTATGCAACCAGCAAAGCATTACCTCAATATCCTGGGCCGTATCAGGAACATTGTTGGGGCGAACTATCATATCACCTCTGCTAATGTCGAAATCATCCTTTAACGTAACTGTTATTGACATTGGGGCGAATGCTTCTTTGAGCGATTCCTTTGGACCTTGAATGCCGGTTACTGTTGAGGCAAAGCCAGACGGCATAATGATTACCGTATCACCTACACGCAGGACACCACTGGCGATTCTGCCTGCATATCCCCTAAAGTCGGGATGCTCCTTGCTTTGGGGCCTCAATACGGTCTGAATAGGAAATCTTAAGTCTATTTTGTTTACATCGCTACTTATATGTATCGTTTCGAGGGTGTGCAGCAATGGCGCATCGAGGTACCAATCCATATTTTGGGATTTGTTTACCACGTTATCGCCCAAGAGAGCACTCAATGGGATAAAACGGATATCCCGAATAATCATTTTCGATGTAAACTCCACGAATTGCTGAACGATGGTATTAAAGACCTCCTCTTTAAAATCCACCAAATCCATTTTATTGATGCATACAATAAGGTGGGGTATGTTCAACAAAGAAGCAATGAATGTATGTCTTTTGGTCTGTTCTACGACTCCGTGTCTTGCGTCAATCAGAATTATAGCTGCGTTGGCTGTGGATGCCCCAGTCACCATATTTCTCGTGTACTGAATATGCCCTGGAGTATCTGCGATAATGAATTTCCGTTTGGGTGTGGTGAAGTAGCGATAGGCCACGTCAATAGTGATTCCCTGCTCCCTTTCATCACGAAGACCATCGGTAAAGAGCGCAAGGTCTACACAGTTATTTCCCTTTTTTCTGCTTACACTCTCAACGGCCTTCAGTTGGTCTTCAAAAATAGATTTCGAATCATAGAGAAGTCGGCCTATTAACGTGCTTTTTCCGTCATCCACACTTCCAGCTGTGGTAAATCTTAAAAGTTGGTTATTCTCTATGGACATTAATTCAGGGTTTAAAAATATCCATGTTTCTTTCGGTCCTCCATGGCTGTTTCGGATCTTTTGTCGTCACTTCGATTTCCCCTTTCCGTTTGGCGTATGGCGGCCACTTCGTAAACAATTTTTTCCAAAGTATCGGCTTCAGATTCAATACCACCGGTAATGGTTATATCGCCAAGCGTACGAAATCTTACTTTATGGGTCTCAACTTTTTCCTTTTCGTGTAAGGTAATATGCTCTGAAACCGGAATCCAACTGTCATTTCTCCAAATCACTTCCCTTTTATGGGCAAAATAAAGGGATGGGATTTGAATGTTTTCTCTTTTAATGTAGTTCCATACATCCATCTCGGTCCAGTTGCTAATTGGGAATACCCTAAAATGTTCCCCTTGAAAATGCTTGCCATTAAATAGATACCATAGTTCAGGGCGCTGATTTTTGGGATCCCATTGACCAAAATCATCACGATGGGAAAAGAAGCGCTCCTTAGCTCTTGCCTTTTCTTCGTCACGTCTTCCACCACCAATGGCACAGTCAATTTGATGTTCTTCTATTGAATCGAGCAAGGTTGTAATCTGAAGGGAGTTTCGTGTGGCATTTTTTCCACTTTCCTCGGCAACGCGGCCCTCGTCAATGGAATTCTGAACCGACCCTACAATCAATTGTACTCCGAATGACTTTATGAGGTTATCACGGAATTCAATGGTTTCAGGAAAATTATGTCCGGTGTCAATATGCATTAAGGAAAAGGGAATCTTACTAGGGTAAAAGGCCTTTTTGGCAAGATGTGTGACAACAATGGAGTCTTTCCCTCCGGAAAAAAGAATAACTGGGTTTTGAAATTGGGCCCATACCTCCCGAAGAACGTAAATGGCTTCTGCCTCAAGCTCATCTAAGTAATTTAGAAAAAACTTACTCACTTGGTTTGAGAATTAATTAGTCTTTAATCTTGCTGTATATAGATTCTACGACATCTTCATTGGATTGCCCTTCGTTTATGACCACATTTTGATTTTCAGGGATTCCCTTAGGTGCCGTAACACAGGTTATGTCCTTAATTTTTCCTTACCAGGCTTTTTATATAATCATGTCATTTTAAAAAAAGTGACCATTGAGCTTACTTCTACAAGCATAATGATAAAAATTTAGTGACTAAATTTTTCTACTGGAATAAAATGCGTAACCAATTATATTATATTTATGTAATAAATTACTCATTTTTTGAAAAAAAAATTCCCATTTTATAAACAGCCTGGCTTTAAAGATTGTGGACCTACTTGTTTGCGAATTATAGCTAAGCATTATGGAAGACTTATTTCATTACAAGAAATTCGAAATCTCTCTGAAGCTACACGTTCAGGTAGTAATTTGCTTAAGTTAGCTGGAGCAGCCGAAACTATTGGATTTAAAGCATTGGGAGTGAAAATAAGTTACTCTCAATTCAAGGAAGCTCCTTTGCCTTGTGTCGTTCACTGGCAAGACAGTCACTTTGTCGTTGTTTATAAAATTAAAAAAGATGTTGTTTATGTGTCCGATCCGTCTTATGGTCTGATTTCATATTCATCGAAAGAATTTATAACAGGTTGGATTGGAAGCAAAGCAACTGAATATTCCAAAGAAGGTATTGCTTTGTTGTTGGAGGTAACTCCAAAATTTAAAGAAATACAATGGGAGAATACAAGTAAGAAATCATTTTTTTTTCTTAAAAACTATTTATTTAAATATAAAAGTTTACTGGTACAATTGTGCATAGGGCTACTCGTTGGCAGTCTTTTGCAACTTATTTTTCCTTTTCTCACACAGAGTATTGTTGATGTGGGTATACAAAATCAGGATATCAATTTTATCTATTTGGTTTTGGCGGCACAGATAATGCTCTTTTTGGGAAGTACAAGTGTAGAGATTTTTAGAGGCTGGATATTGTTACACCTCAGCACTCGAATCAACATTTCCTTGGTATCGGATTTTTTTATCAAACTTATGGCTTTGCCAATAGCTTATTTTGATACTCGCATGACAGGTGACATTATGCAGCGAATTAGTGACCATGCACGTATTGAAAAACTATTGACAAGCTCTACACTTAGCACGATGTTTTCTTTGTTTAATCTGTTGATATTCGGCGCAGTACTCTTCTATTATAGCATATCTATTTTTGGAATATTTTTAATAGGTAGCCTTTTATATATCCTCTGGATATCTTATTTCCTCAAAAAAAGAAAGGAACTGGATTACAAGCGTTTTTCACAGCTGAGTCAAGAGCAGAGCACGGTAATCGAACTTATCAATGGTATGCAAGAAATAAAAATGCACAACGCCGAGAAACAAAAACGCTGGAAGTGGGAGTATTTGCAGGCAAGGCTGTTTAAAGTTTCCATACAAAGCTTAGCTTTAGAGCAGACCCAAGGCGTGGGATCCTCAGTAATTAATGAGTTTAAGAACATAATCATCACATTTACATCTGCAGTTTTGGTAATAGAGGGCGATATAACTCTGGGGATGATGCTTTCAATACAGTATATAATAGGTCAGCTAAATACACCAATAGGTGAAATGGTAGGCTTCATACGCTCCTATCAAGATGCTAAAATCAGTATGGAGCGCTTAGCAGAAATACACAATAAGGATGATGAAGAAAAAGGAGACAGGCAATTAATTCAAAAAATAAAATCGAATCAAGATTTAAAGCTAAATAATGTCTGCTTCCGTTATTTAGGTAGTGATGAGGATGTTATCCAAGAGTTGAACATGGAGATACCTGCTAATAAAGTTACTGCAATTGTTGGAGCGAGTGGAAGCGGTAAAACCACATTGATGAAGCTTTTATTAAAGTTTTACACCCCTAATAGAGGGAATATCTTGTATGGTAATCAATTTCTTGAAACAGTGTCCCCTAGTGCATGGAGAAATAACTGTGGAGTAGTTATGCAAGAAGGCTATGTCTTCAATGATACTATAGCAAATAACATCGCAGTAGGCACAGATACAATTGATGAGGGGCGTTTAATTCAAGCTACCACAATAGCAAACATACATCATTTCATACAATCTTTACCTCTTGGCTACAATACTAAAATAGGAAATGAAGGTATTGGGATTAGCACAGGTCAAAAACAGCGGTTGTTTATAGCCAGAGCAGTATATAAAAACCCTCATTTACTTTGTTTTGACGAAGCGACATCTGCATTAGATGCGAAAAATGAACGAGTGATTATGGAAAATTTAAACACTTTTTTTAAAGACAGGACAGTGATAATCATTGCTCATAGACTGAGCACAGTCAAAAATGCAGATAAAATTGTTGTTATGGACGAAGGTAGAATGATAGAATCAGGTACGCATAGACAGTTGTTACATTTAAAAGGAGCTTATTATAATTTGGTAAGCAACCAATTGGAGCTCGAAAAACTAAAAGATGGAGAGCATTTCTGAAGACAGCCAAACAGAAAAACTGAACTTAAGGTCTGAGGAAGTTCAGGAGATACTTAGCAATCCTCCCTCTTGGATAGTGCGCTGGGGCATAACTTTAATATTTATGTTTACCCTAATTATATTGACACTATGTTTTTTGATTAAATATCCTGACCTAGTGACGGCTAGAGTAATTGTAACTACTGAAAGACCAACGGAAAAAGTTGTTGCACGTTATTCGGGTGCTTTAGAGAAGATTTATATTGAGAACGGAGACACTGTAGTAGTTGACCAACGCCTAGCTGTCTTCAAAAATACCGCGAATACAGAGGATGTTCTAAGGCTAAAATCTATCGTGGATACAATATTTAATAATTCCTGGAACACCGTTTTTCCAATTCAAAAAGTTTCCCATTTTGCTTTGGGAGACATAGAAACTGCATATATCAACTTTGAAAAAAGTTATGTGGATTATGATATCTTAAGGAATTTAGACCCTTATACTTCTAAATTATACAGTAATCAGCAGTCATTAGAAGAAATTAAGCTTCAATTGAAAAACCAGATTGCGCAGAAAACGTCATTAGGAGTAGAGTATGATTTAGAAAAAAAGGATTACGAACGCCATAAACGTTTGTTTGAAAAGGGTGTTATCTCCCAGCAAGAATTTGAGCTAAAAGAACTAGAAAAACTTCAAATTGAAAAAAATCTTACTTCTTTGGCTATTTCCATTTCCCAAATGCGAGAAGCCATATTTTCTGCATCCCAGACCCTAAATGAAACAAAAGTTAGAAAACAAGAAGATGGTACCCGTCTTGTAGCAAATCTTTCGCAAGCGCTAAATGCGTTAAAAAAAGCGATTAGGGATTGGGAGCAGAATTACATGTTGTCATCTTCCATTGATGGAGTTGTAGGTTTTCAAGAATTTTGGGGTGAGAATCAGTATATAGAATCTGGAGAAGTGGTATTTTCCATTCTCCCAACGGATACACGAAAATTAGTAGGTAAACTTGTATTGCCTTCTCAAAATGCTGGAAAAGTTACTTCTCAACAAAGAGTGTTGGTGAAACTAGACAATTTTCCATATCAACAATACGGTATGCTTATTGGAATAGTAGATAACATATCTGTTTCCCCGGATAATGAGGGTAATTATTTTGTCTATATTTCTTTACCAAAAGGAATGAAAACCTCCTACAATAGAAGACTAACCTTTGATCAAGAACTTTTGGGCAGTGCAGAAATCATCACTGAGGATTTGACCATAGCAGAGCGAATTTTTTATAAGTTTAAAGATATATTTCGATATGAATAAGGTTTTAGTTTATGTTCATATTCCTAAAACAGCAGGAACTTCAATAGCAACAGTTGCTCATAGACTTGACATCTTGGTCAAAGGACACGATATACGAAATTCAGAGTTTGTGTCTCTCGAAAATTTAGTCAAGGATATAGGAAATAATTACTCGTTCTTCACCATAGTCAGGAATCCATGGGATCGAACACTTTCCTCTTTTTTATATCTTAACAAAGGTGGTAGAAATGATGCAGACAATAGGGATGGAAAGAAATTCGTACAAAGGTTCGATGGTAATTTCAATGCGTTTGTCAAAGAAGCTTTTCAAACGGATGCTATTTTAAAACAACTTCACTTCATGCCCCAATATAAATGGATTTGTGATAAAGGGGACAATCTTTTAGTCGATGAAGTATTGAAGTTTGAAAATCTTCAGGCGGGACTAGATTCATTTTTTAAAAGGAACGGTAAAAATAGTTTGGAACTTCCTCATGTGAACAAAACTATTCATGAGCATTACACTAAATATTATGATGAAACGTCAATAAAAATTATCGAGAAAATATACGAAAAGGATATTGCAATGTTCAATTATGAATTCCCCACCCCTTAGTTTTATATTCAATGCAGAAAATTAAAACGATTTGGTTTTTTGGTCTTTCAGGTTCTGGAAAGACTACTCTTTCAACAGTGTTTTCCGACATGATTGATAAAGATGGTCGCAAATCATTCCTTCTTGATGGGGATGTCATTAGAAAAGGTGTTAGCAATAACCTGGGATTTAACAAAAACGACAGAGCGGAAAATGTTAGAAGAATAGCTGAAATATGCAAGATATTGATAACCGTTGAAATAATTCCAATTGTGGCAGCAATTACGCCTTATAAATCAAATCGGGATAAAATAATCGAGATTCTTGGTCGGGATAATCTGACTTTGATATACGTGGATTGTTCTTTAGAAGAATGTGAGAAAAGAGATCCAAAAAATCTTTATCAGAAGGCAAGGATGGGTGAAATCAAGAATTTTACAGGCATAAGTGATGGTTTTGAAACTCCAAGTGCAAGTGAATACAATTTTAGAATAAAAACGGAAAACAAATCGATTCAACAGAGCGAAATTGAATTGGCCGAGTTGTTCAATAAGCTATGAAAAAGTCTAAAATTTCATTTTGTACGGTTTGTATGAACAGAGTACATCATTTAAAAGAAACCCTTCCAAAAAATATAAAAGATAATATTTCTTACGGAAACTTGGAATTTGTCGTACTGGACTACAACTCTCAAGATGATTTGGAAAATTGGATTTTTTCTGAAATGGGGTATTACTTAAGTCAAGGAATATTGGTATATCTAAAAACCGAAAAGCCAGAAAAATTTTTTATGAGCCATTCAAAGAACGTTGTTTCCAAACAAGCCGATGGAGATATTATATGCAACGTTGATGCAGATAACTTTTTGGGGAAAGGATTTGCGGAGTACATAGATGATAGCTTCAGAACAGAGCGAAATGCATATTTGACCGTAGATAAACGTACCACGAAAAGGGATTGTTTCGGACGAATCTGCATGAGAAAAAAGGATTTTCTAAAAATACGGGGTTACGATGAGTCCATGATTGGGTATGGTTTTGAAGATTTCGACCTTAGAAATCGTTTGGAACTGTTGGGAAGAAAAGCGCTTTTTATTTCTGAAAAATCTTTCCTTCAAGCTTTGGTGCATGATGATAAGGAAAGATTGATAAACGAGTCAAATGCTACATCAATATTCAAAATCTTTGTAAGATTCATTGACCATGCAAAATCTGAGCTTCTATACCTGTTTGATAACAATAAGTATTTCAGGGGAAAAATAGCAATCAGTCGATTGATTAACTCTGAATCTATTTACAATCTCTTTCCGGAAAAGAGGAATTATGAATATGCCAATTTTCTAGTGAATGATAAATGGAACCAAGGAAATTGGCTAAAATCACCTAATGAATACTCATTAGAAAATAAAGAGTGTGAAATGCGCCTAAAGTTGGGAATCGTACAAAAAAATCCTCTGGAGTTATTTGATAAATTAAACAAAAATGTTTTCCATGAAATTATTGATGATATTCAGATTATGGATATGATGATGTTCTTTTCCCAAATCAATAATCGAATTATAATGGAAAAAAATCGGAAGGAAAAGAAGATTGCCGTAAACCCAAATGGTTTTGGTGAAACCGTTTTCTGTTAAGATATTAACTGATAAATGTTTAAAAAACCTGATACAGTATTCCTGGCAGTTTCTATTTTTTATGCACGCGAAGCGTGGTATAAAATTATTTTAGAGGGAATAGTTCCATTTGTTGATGAGGAATCAGATTTAGAAAGCTATTATGTAGCTCTAAATAGTGATAGAGGTGAGCACATCAGACTTTCTTTAAAAACAAATAAAAATAAGGCCATAATATTGGCAAAAAAGATTGATGGCTATTTTTCAGATTACTTATTGAAAAATCCATCTAATAAGACTAAAAAGTCAGTGCCAATGGGTAGTTTGTTTACAGATTTCAAGAACAACTCTATCCACTACGGAGTATTTGATTTTAATTTCTCAGTTGGTTTCATTAGGATTTCTGAAAGCTTTCATCGCGATATAAGCAAGGTCCTTTTTTCTACATTTGAAATGTACGGTGAAAATCACACTGACTATTCGGTAGAAATAATTCTTCAAATATTCACCGTATTCTCAAATGTTGTCTCCTTCACCAAAGAAATGAGTTACAATTTTTTTTATCACTTGCTTCAAGAGGAAAACTTAAGTTTTTCTCATGATGTTCTAAACCAAATTTCAGAAGTTGCTCAAAGTAATTTCGAAAAAAATAAAGAAGAATTGAAGGATTTCATTCTAAAAAACTACAATGTCCAAATTGGAAAGTTTGATGGAGATTGGTTAAATCTGTCGGCTTTATGTATAAATTCATTTCTTTCCGAGATAAAAAAAATTAACCATACTACAGATTTAAATGAGCTTTACCCATATATAGTAAAAGCATTCTTAAATATGTTTGATTTCAAACAAAAGGTTATGGCATATAATCTTTTTCTTAAAACACTAAAATTTATGTAGAACAAAATGATGGATAAAGTTTTTTGTGTAATCTTGGATTATTGTGGGGGAAGTAGAACTGATAAGCTTTTTCTAAAACTTTCTAAGTGGAACCCTAATTTTAAAATCCATATTTTGGATAATGACAGTCCTTCAAATAAAAGTAATTATATAACCCATCAGAATAAATTTAATTCTGGTGTTGGTGGAGGAATTGTTGACTGTATATCATTGGCAAAACTTAACAATTCTAAGTACATATTATTTATTGCTAACGATATTTTACCTGTTACTAGAATAGATTTCCAACATTTACTAGAAATCATAGAATGTAATTCTGATGTTATACAAATCAGTACATCTCTAACCAAAAACTCTGATAAAAAGTATTATCCCTGGATGTACAATAGAGGCAATAAAGACAATAGAATTGTTAGACATGCCGACTTACTTTGCTCTCTTTTGAGGATTGATTTTATTGATAGTTTTGGAGGATTTCCTAAATCACGAAGTGGTTGGGGATATGACTGGGAAATTAGTTATCAAGCTAAGTTGCAAAGAAAAAAAATAGTCGTGTGCGATTATTACAGAGTCAAGCATCTTGACGAGAAGAAGTCAACAACTGTTTGGAACAAAAAATTAGAGGAGGTTATTGAAATATACAATAAACGTTACGGAGACTATCGTTTAATTATGCCCTTTAATAATTATTGAATCAAAACATTTTGATTCCAAAAGTAAACTTAAATCTTCAGGACACGCTAAGTACTAACATAAGAATTGAAAAGAATATCAAACTTAAAAACCAAGATTTGAAACTAATCCTATTGACTTCCCTTACAGGTTTAAGAGAAAGAAGTAAGATAGAGATCAAGCTTAAAAATGGTATGAGGGTATTCATAATTTGAATCCAACTGTTAAATTCAAGCTTTACAATTGAATCGTTTTTTAATCGAAAAAGTACGAAAGTAATTAAACTTACAATTGAAATTAACCAGCCACAATATCCTAAAATCCAACCTAACTTTCTTTTGAGAAAGATTAAAAGACCAGATGATACTAATAAAATTCCTATGGTTAATTGAATGCTGTCTTTAAGTAATAATTCAGCAAATGAAGGGGTAGTATTTGGAATAAACCCTTTTTTTGGCAAGGTAGACAAATAATATATTCTTCTATCTGTCAAATAGTACGTTTTAATTAAAAGCAAAATACCTATAACTAGATTAATTCCTCCCAGGATTTTGTTAATAGTATTCCAATCTATTTTATTGAAACATTTCATGGAAAAAGATATTCTTGAAAAATAATTCATTTGTTAATTATTAGTCTTTTTCTTTCTTAATTATATGTATTATCGTTATATACAAAGAAGAAAAAACGAAAAAATAATATAATAAATCGCTTATACTGATAAAATATTTACTAAATTAGAAGCAAGAAAGCCTTACAAATTTATATTTGTTTTTAAAAATTTTCACTGATGTTAACCATTAAAGACAAGCTATCATGAAAAAGTTAAGTTTAAGTTCCTTTGAGGAGGATGTTTTGAAATCTGATATTTCCAAGAAAATAACCGGTGGGTATTATAATGAGGGGTATTCAAGTGACACTAGTCAATGTACATGGCATTCAACTTATGGGTTTTTTGAGGGTTATGATGGCGATAATACTTCTGATGGAGATTATTATAGTTCATGTTGATTAATTGTTAATCTAATTCTGATTATGAAAAAATTAAGTTTAAGTTCCTTTGAGGAGGATGTTTTGAAATCTGATATTTCCAAGAAAATTACTGGTGGTTATTATGGTAACGAAGGCACCGCCACTGACACCTGCCATGCGAATAATACAATAAGTTTGTATGGACCAACCATGCCAGACTACCATTCAGATGGTGATTGGTATTCATCTTGTTGAGATTAATACTCTTACAATATCTTCTAATCGAATCCTCGGAAGTAACGGGTTAAGTAGATGATACTAATTCTTAGTCAAGAAAATTATGACCCTTCGACTTCGGATGTTCAAAATTGGCTAGATTACTATGGCGCAAAATACAAACGCATTAACGGCGCGGATATATTCAAGGATTTTACAACTGATTTGGGCAATTCAAATTTTGATCAGTTAATAGAAGAAGTAAATGTTGTTTGGTTCCGTAGATGGCTTGAATTTGAATCAAGATTTAAGATTACTTACGAAGATTTGCCTGAAGGAGTTTTAGCTAGCGAAAACAATTTGTTGAGGCTCTCCGAGTACGTTAAAAATGAGACAAGAGTAGTCAACAACTTTTTTTTTGATTTATTTAAAGAAAAAGTTTGGTTGTCAGATCCAAGAAAAATTCGCTTAAGTAAACTCCGTGTGTTGCAATTAGCAAAAACTAACGGTTTGCTAACGCCATATTCACTTGTTACTACCTCCAAACTTGAATTAATAAGGTTTAAAAATCAACACGGAAGAGTTATATCTAAGAATCTCAACGAGGTCCAAGTATTTACTGATTTAAAATCTAAATATCATTCTTCTAAAACAATAGAAGTAGATAATGACTTTATTGAAAATATCAGCGAAAACTTTTTTCCTTCTTTTTTTCAGTCATTGATAGAGAAAGAATATGAACTAAGAGTTTTTTTTCTTGATGACGAGTTTTATCCAATGGCCATATTCTCCCAATTAGATAAAAAAACAAAGATAGATTTTCGCAATTATAATAATGACAATCCAAATCGTTGTGTACCTTATGAATTAGATGAAAAGATAAAATTTTCATTAAAAAAACTAATGGCTGATTTAAACTTAAAAACGGGGTCAATAGATTTAATTAAATCTATTGATGGGAAATACTACTTTTTAGAAGTTAATCCTGTGGGGCAATTTGGTATGACGTCCTTTCCTTGCAATTATAAGCTTGAAAAAAAAATTGCCGAATATCTAATTCAATTAGACAAGACAAATGAATAACAGAGAAAACGACGAATCTAAGGTCCCAATAATTTTTAGTAGACTTACTGAAGATGATTTTGGTACTACGGTTAAACTGAATCGAATTACAAATTTCAAAACTAAAAATACTGGCTTTTTGAATTGTAAGAGTTTCTACAGGGTGATTTCCACATTAAAATTCGATGAATGAAGTATTTTTTATTGTTTCAATCATGTATCCCTGTAAAAGGAGCAAAGCGCTGTACGATATGTGATTTAGCAAAGAAGGACATATATTTCATAAGTCTTGGATTGTACGAATTTTTAACGGAGTTTGAAAACGTTCCATATCATGAAATTCTTGATTTCCAAGACGAAGAGGTTCGAGATAAAATAAAATCAGAAGTAGATTTTCTAGTAGAAAAAGAGGTGGGCTTTTTTACCTCTAATCCAAAAAAGTTTCCTAGACTAAAACTAGATTGGGCCTATCCCGCTGTCATTTCAAACGCAATCATCGAACACAATAACAGTTCAGATTATAATATCTTAGATGTAATCCAACAGCTAAATCAACAAGGATGTAAATTTATTGAGATTAGATTTTACGATGGCTATTCTCTTGAATCTTTAGAAGCTATATTGAAACAACTAGATTCCACCGATGTTAACAGTTTAATCATCTATCTAAAATACAGTGCTAAATGGAATAGAAAAAACCTATTAAGGTTACTAATATTATTTCCAAGAATTGCGCATTTACATGTTTTTGGAACTCAAGATTTAAAACTTAATGAAAATGAGGAAGCTATTCAAAGAATTTCTTTTCATAAAGGATTGATTCACGACAACAGTTGTTGTGGGACAATAAAAGAAAACTATTTTTCGATTAACTTCCAATCCTTTAGTGAAGCACAAGAATACAATAGCTGTCTCAATGGAAAAATGACTATTTCTGCAACAGGCAACATTAAAAATTGTCCATCATTACCAGAAACTTATGGCAATGTTAAAAAAGTAGCCATTAAAAATTCTATTTCTGATAACTTCAGAAAATATTGGAAGATTAATAAGGACCAAATTGATATTTGCAGAGATTGTGAGTTTAGATATTTATGTCCTGATTGTAGAGCATTTTTGAAAGATGCAGAAAATCCTTTTTCCAAACCTAAGAAATGTAATTATAATCCATACACAGCTGTCTGGGAATGAAATAAGCCGAAAAAACAACTCGAAATTTTTAACTAATTTCTTTTACATTAAAAGAAAGTATCATTTGCATAGAGATTAAATGTTTCTCTCATTATGATTGAAGCAGTATAGCATGAAAAATAAGGATAATTTGGCGATAACCTGATTAACTATTTGATAATGAAATATTCAAGATTCAATAGGTCAACATTAATCTTAGTAGAGGAATTGAGTTGTAAAGATATTTCCTGTATCATCAGTTTTTCATATCTCCTCAAAGGAGCTTAATTTCTACTTTATATTTAATGGTTTATGAGAAATGGCTGTCTGTTTATATTTTTTATGTATACTCTAACTTGGAGTTGTAAAAACGATTACAATAAATCCAATATGAATTTAGAAAGACTAAGTATCGAACTTGATAGCATTTTAATCGAAGATCAAAAGTTTAGATCTGAAATAGTTGCGTTGCAAAATCAGAAATCTGATTCGGTAGAACTACAACGGATTTGGGAAAAACAGAGGAAATTGGATTCATCTAACCTGGTTCGGGTAGAGCAAATCATCAATCAAATAAACGGATTTCCTGGAAAATCACTAGTAGGTTCTTCTGCAAGTAAGGCTGCATTTTTAGTTCTCCAACATGCTCCCATAGCCAAACAAGGAAAATATTTAGATATAATATTAGAAGCAGCGAAAAAAAATGAGTTAGACAAAGGTTTGGCCGCCATGTATCACGATAGATATTTAATGTATAATGGTAAGCCCCAAATCTATGGGACTCAAATTAGATCTTTTGATGTTAAAAATCCGGAAACGGGTAACAAAGAAAAAGTAAATTGTATTTGGCCAATTGCTGACACTACCAATATTGATTCTTTGCGACTATGGAATGGATTGATACCCTTAAAAGATTACCTCGGTAATTTTGGAATAGTCAATTTAACATATTGTGATTGAGTCGGTGTCAGACTGAAATCAATATTTAACACAGGCATACTTATTTAAATACCCCTTTGGTAACTGAATTCCACATGGAATTAAGTCTCAAAATGCAAAACATAAAAAATACATGCTTAAATTTTAATGAGGGCAACAATTCTTTGATTTAAAATGAATTAACTTAAGTGAAAATCGTAGTTGTTTTTATTTTTTATAAGCCAACTTTCTTAGATTCATGAATACTCTTAATACAACAAATGATTATGAAAAGAATTTTGAAAACACATTATCAAATGCACTGAAACTTTTTGATATTAAGATTTCAAAAGAGTATTTGGATTGGTTTGCCTACAATCCTTTATATCCAACATTAAATTTATTAGAAAGAGCATTCAAGCAGATGGGATTCTCCTCTCTGGTAGTTCAAATAAAAATTGAAAAATTAAATCAAATTCCGCTTCCAGCGATAACTCATCTAAGTGATGGGGTCGGACGGTTTGTGATAATTACAACAATAACTGATGACAAGGTAATTATTCATGACTCTGTTAATGGCTACCAAACTTTGTCTAAAGTGGATTTTTTTCAGGATTCAAATGGAGTTTTCCTATTACTTGAAAAAGAAAATAAACCAACATTAAGTATATCTAGTTTAGAAGAAAATAATGGGAAGAAGATAAAGTATTTGACCTCTTTTTTAGTATTGTCCCTATTTAGCTTAGTCCTACTTAATCCGTCCAAAGCTAATTTATTTTACTTTTTTATTGGACTGTCTGGTTTTGTTCTTTCCCTTACAATTAAGTTGGTCGAATCCAATATTGTATTGAATTCCTTCTGTAAAATCGGGAGTAATATTGATTGCAACACAGTTTTAAACTCTAAAGGCTCATACATTTTCGGGACAGTAAAAGCTAGTGATTTGAGTTTATTTTGGTATCTATTTATTTTTATTTTTACTCTGTTATCTACTTTAAAAGAAAGTCAGTATCACCTTCTAAATCTGTTAGGCTATCTTTCGATACTGTATTTACCATATTCCATAATTTATCAATCATTAGTGATCAGGAAATGGTGTATGTTATGTTTGTCGATTCAGTTTTTGATATTGGTGCATTTCCTTTACTCTTTATTACATGTTCCTATAAATTCATTATCCGAAATGAACATTAAAGCAGATGTACTTTCTTTACCCATAATACTCTTATGTTTTGCATTGACCTTATTGTTGAAAATTTATTTAGAGAAGAATTCCAGAGCAAAGGAGTTATCACTTTCAAGAAATCTATTCTCCCTGGACGAGGAAATCTTAGAACATTATTTGAAGGGCAAACCTACTATTGCGACTAACTTAGGGAAAGCTTCAATTAATATGATTTCTTCACCTAAAGACGTTGAGATAACCATAGTATTAAACCCTCTCTGTGAAGCATGCAAAAAGGCATTTGAAAAATTATTGAGACTGCATTTGGTAAGGCCCTCTATCTTTATAAATGTTATAATGGTAAAAAAATGGAACTCTAAAGAGGAAGATGAAATTTTTAAATTGATATTTAGTGAAGAGATTGAAAATAGATTTTCAATTTTAAAGGCGGTAATGACCGGTGAGAAATATAAATCCGGTGAATCGAATATGGAACAAAGTCACGATTTTATGGAAACACATCAAAATTGGTTTGAGAAATCGGGACTGGAATACACGCCGCGCTATTTTATGAATGGAAAGTTGGTTCCAGAAAAATATAATCTTGACGATATAATGTATCATCTTCTTCATTTTGAGAAGCATTTAAATAACGAATAGTCATTTTGGTCAATTACACGTACAAAAGAATTAAAGATAAAAGACTTTAATTTGGAAGTTGAACCCGACCAATAAACTCTCGCAAAGAATTCCTCAGCTCCTTCGGAAGTCACAAAACCTTTGGGTTTTGCGACACCCTCAGAGCCACGCGAAAGCACGAGCGGCTAATGCCGCTCGACCTTTCTTCTCCCTTCCCACAAGCACATTTTATAAGAGCATGGTCGTGAAAAGCAGCATTACAACCTTATCCTGCGGATTTGCCAAGAGAAAGCGTTAATTTGATGAGATGCTTCTGATTCTAAAGTATTTCATGATTACCTGTTTCGCTTATGTGATTATCAGGATTGCGGTACCCTATCTCGTGCTATTTCTGCGATTTATGTTCAACGAAGCTTTTAAATGGGATAAATACGTAGAAAAGCCAAGGTTGGTATTCTATGCATTGGGGCTTTTCTCTATGAACTTGGGATATAATGGCATAGTGGAGCCATTGGAAAGATTCTCTATATTTTCCTATGCCACTGGGGGCTTTCTCTTTTTGATAGGTATGTTCACGACCCAACTGACGTGGAGTAAATGGTTTGAGAGAATCTTCATTCCCAAAATAAAGGAGAAATTAAAGACCTCCAGAAATTTCAATATTTCAATCAGCAAGTCCCAATTGGGGAAACTCTACGATAATTTGGTCCGCTATGATATGGTCATCATCGATAAAACCTCAAAAGTTGATTTTATCCAATGCTTTTTAGAGGATTGGGATGAACATGATTCTAAGATACATCTGAAATTAAAAAACCCTGCATGTAAGGAGTTTTACGAACTCCTGAAAATGAGTTTTCCCAAGAATGACTTACAGCTTATTGATTTCATCAAAAATTCGGATGTGTTAAGACGTGAGGATGGGCGAAGATATAACTACGATACCGTGAGAAACGCCCTGACCAGGCCCCGAGTCTCCAAAAGAAGCGAAGAATTGGAGGCCGTATTTGCCCCATTTTCGTAAAACTTGCTTGCATTCTCCTCTATTTTGCTTGCCCCACATGCAATGCAAGCCTTTCCTATATTTTCCTATGCTAGTTTGCTGAAAGAATTCTATTAAAAAGTACAAAAGCTTTTGTCCATTGTTTCACTCCAAAAAATCTAGAATAATGGATTATTTAAAACTAGAGGAACGTCTTGAACGTATAGAGCGATTACTGTCCAGCAACAAGGAGGTATTGACATTTGAGGAGGCCTGTGACTATATGGGCGTATCACGAAGTTTTCTTTACAAGCTTACTTCAAGAAGACAGATACCCCACTCAAAACCCAATGGCAAAATGATATTCTTCGAAAAGAAGAAACTCAATCTTTGGCTATTGCAGAACAAGAGAAAATCGAAAGCTGAATTGGAAGCGGAAGCACTTAAATATGCGCTTAAAAATAAGAAGAATTGATGATGGATAGGGAGAGAAGCGAGCGAACGAATTCAGCATGAAAATGATGATTGAGTGAGAATTCAAGATGTGTCATTGTCATGACAAATCTTGCTTTTGCTCCCGAAGGTCGCAAAAGAAAAAAAGGATTATGAAGCGGGAATTCGTTCAATTCAGGTGCTCGGTTTATGAGAAGAAATTACTAAAAGTAAAGGCCAAAAAATCAGGTCTTTCCATTAGTGAGTATTGTCGTCGTGCCGCATTTGATGACAGAATCATTGAACGTTTATCAGAAGATCAAATCGAGGCCTATAAGTTATTGGTACAGTACCAGAACAATTTCAAACGGATCGGTAATATGTTCCGAAAGCGAAATCCAAAATTGGCGGATGAAGTCACACAACTGGCAAAAGAAATCAGGGAACACCTTTTAAGTTTTAAGGTATGATTGGAATGGGAAAGTCCATATCGCACACTTCGGCATCTATGGCTTACGGACTTCGGGAAGAAAAGAAACCTGAGATTGTTCATAGCCAATATTTGGCCGGGGATACTCCTAAAGAGATTGCCCAGGAGTTCAGGACCATTCAACAGCAGAACCATCAATGTAAAAAGAACACCTTGAGTTTCGTGCTGAGTCCGACCATCAAAGATGGCAAAGAAATGAAGAACAAAGAACTGCAAGAAATCACGAAACGCTTTTTAAAGCAAATGAAGTTACGGGAGAACCAGGCCATTGCCTTTGTACACAGAAACCGGAAACACGTCCATATCCACTTGTATGTGAACCGAATCAATTTTCAAGGGCAAGCTTACAAAGACAATTTTATCGGGAAGCGGAGCCAACAAGCAGCTGAACGGGTGGCAAAGGAAATGGGATTGACCACAGTACGGGAAGTACAGCAACAAAAACTGGACAAGGCCAAGGATATGCGGATGATCCTCAAAAGAATCCACGAAAAGGTCATCAGCGAGGTTAGGCCAAAGGACTTTGACCAATACATCAAGGCTATGGAAGTCTATCCTGTAAAGGTTATTCCATCCATCAACAAACAGAACCAACTGCAGGGCTTTCGGTTTGAGTTTGCGGGGCAGAATTTAAAAGGGAGCGAGGTACATCGTTCCATGTCCATGAACAAGATAGCCGAACAGATTGGTTTCAACAGAAATGTTGTGGAGAAAGCCAAAACCGAAAATGCCATGAAACTGATGGGCAAAACGGTAAGCCTCTCCCCTAACCTGGTTGTCAAGATTGCAACGAAAGCAATCTCAAAAACCATCAAAAGAACCATTGATAAAGGAATTGGAATCGAAATAGGAATGTAACATTATGGCAAAACTGGACGAAATAGCAGAATTATTGACAGAGGAACTGAAGAGCTTTGAACACTCGGTCAATCGAATGGAAAAACTGAAAGAGTTTCTTATTGGTTATAAGGTATCAGCGGACACCGATGATATTGACTACCTTTTAAAAGGGTACAATGATTCCCAAAAGAAAGCGGTTGAAGAACAGAACAAGCTATTGGCCAATGTCATATATCACGTGAAAAAATCTATTGCCTTTCCAAAATGGGTAGTAAAGCTGTTCTGGGGATTTTTGGTCATCGTTTTGTTAGTCTTGGGATATGCTATATTCCAGATTTCAAACATCCCCAAAAAGGAACAGGCTGCGTTTTCATCGGGCGAAAGTAACGCCGTCAGACACTTTGAACGATTTATCGAGGAAACTCCAAAGGCTGGTGCCCTTTACGAAGAATGGCGCAATCCCAAAGGCAAAAAGTAGTTTGCGCCCTATGGAATTTCTCCCTCTCGCTTATCTTCCCGAACGCGGAAGAAATTCCACAGGAACCACGCGCAAAGTTTCGGGGTAAGGATTTGGGGACTTTCAAAATATTGGATGAACTAGCGTCTCTGGAAAGAAATAAGAAAATTCCTTATTCGGGTCTTCATTAATTGTTAAAGTGGGGTGTTATTTCTATTTTGGTATTAGACCAAACAATCAAAATAAATATGTTTAATGCGCGGAATCCAGAATCCACTCCACAGCACTATATAGAGTCATTTTATCACAGTATGAAAGTTGTTAGAGTTTTAATACCTCCCCCATTCTATGAATAATCTCGGTTCTATAAAACCAAAATCAATTCTCAAATTCTCCTTAACTCTGTTATGTTAGACCAATCTTTTTCATCAAAATCATTTCAAGAAATTTTCGATAAAGAAAATCGAAAAGGAATTAATGTCGAAGATAAATACAAAGATGATTTTGCAGATTCTATAGCAAAAGTTGGAGATCTAAAAATTCTTAGAAAACAAATACAGTTGGAGAAGAATTTTGAAACAAGAAAACTACTTTATGTTGAAAAGAAAAAACTCAAAAAGGAAAGAGATAACCTTGTCTCCGATGTTTTGGACAAAATAGCTGATGGGATTAATACACATACTATTAATTTGGAACTAGGTGGTTATCACGGTGGACAGAGTTATATGTTTGAACGAAATGTTCAAAATTTCTTCATCTCGAAAAAAATTCAAGACAACATAAAGGAGACTTATAATGTAAAGCAATCGTCACGATATGCAATATTAAGCGAATTGTTAAACCTCTTGGAAGATAACTTTCCTAAATATGTTATACGTACCGATATTAAAAGTTTTTATGAATCAATTCCTCAAAAGAAATTACTGGACAAAATCAATCACGATTATTTGTTAAGTATAAAAACGAAAAAGTTTATTAGTCAGATTTTTACAAGCTATAATAATCTTACGGGGCAAACCGATCCCGAAACGGCCAAAGGAGTTCCAAGAGGAGTTGGCATTAGTGCTTATTTATCAGAACTTTTTATGAGAAGCGTCGATAATAAAATTAGGGAGCTTGATGATTTGGTTTACTATGCAAGATATGTTGATGATATTGTCGCAATTTTCGTTCCTAAATCGAAAAAAATTGAACCTATTGAATTAACAAATTATAAAACAAAACTCACAAATTTAATAATAAGCGAAGGGCTCGTTTTGAATATTAGAAAAACAAGTGAGTACGATCTATTAGAAGGAATTTATAATTTAAGGTTTAACGATAATCAACCCAATTACTCTCCCAAGACAATCCAATATTTAGGTTATGAAATAGGAAGTATAATTACTTATAAACCTAATGGTAACATAAAAAGTAAAGATTTAAGCGTAAGACTGTCGAAAAAGAAAGTCGATAAGTATTTCAAAAAAATCAAATTATCATTTCAGCATTTTGAAAAGAAAAAGAAACACAATAGAAAGAATGCATTTAAATTGTTATCCGCTCGAATCAATTATCTCACCTCTAACACAAAATTGAGGAATAACAAGGATAAAGTCTTTGTTGGAATCTACTACTCCAATCCATTTTTAAATAATTATGCATCTCTCGAAAAACTTCAGACAAGGCTTAAATGGCATATCAATAGGGCTGGATTGACAACTGATGAAAAGCATACTATGCTTAAATATTCGTTTACCGAGGGATTTACAAAGAAAGCTTTTCAAATGTTACCCCTAAAAAACAAAAAATATAAAAGCCATAATAGAAAACGGAATGATGTAAACAATCAGAATAATAAAGGGATATTACAATTTGGCATTGCTGAAATCAATTCAATTTGGAAAAGATGAGGAGAAAAACTGGAAATAATATAGGATATAAAAAAGAAAGAATTGTTCTTTCAGATATATTACCGTATGAGGTCCCTCCTTTCTTTTCAAACAGACATTTTTATAATTTTTTGGTCAAAAACAACGTCGTCCTTAACGAACAAAATAGGACAATTCAGTTTAAAAAAGACCATTCAGGAATACTAAAAAGACTAATTGAAATACTTTTTGGGATTGATAAGAACGTAAACTTTATAAGTAACACAGAGTTCGATTCTTTTAATTTCAATGAAAAAACTTTTAATGAGAAACTTTTTCTAACGATACCGTTTAAATTCAAAATAACACATAAAAACAATGATTATAGAGAATTGACTGTAATTCACCCTGTAAATCAACTTTATTTAGTGGGGTTTTATGATAAGTATAAGAATACAATTCTATACAATACAAAGCTGAGCAGATTTTCGTTGAGAAGACCAAGCAAAGTTTCATCGTTAAAATTCTACAAAGACAATACCAACAAAAAGAAAAAATCTAAAAATCAGGATATTGAAATAATTGAAACGACGGATAAGGAATATACAAGTTTGAAAACATTCTTTTCTTACCAGAAGTACAGCAATATTTACGAGTTTTATGAATCATATGAGTATCAAAGAGCAGAAAAACGATTTGATAATTTGGTGAAATTCGATATTTCAAGATGTTTCGATAGTATTTACACCCATACGCTATCATGGGCATTATCCAATAAGAAAATTGTAAAGGATAATTTACATACCAATAAGAATTCGTTTGGTGGGAAGTTTGATAGAGTGATGCAACAAATGAACTATAACGAAACAAATGGTATTGTAATTGGTCCAGAATTTTCAAGGATATTCGCTGAACTAATTTTGCAAAGAATAGATAAGAATGTTGAAAAAGAACTATACAGAAAAGGTCATAAGTACAAGAAGGATTATGATGTTTATAGGTATGTAGATGATTTTTTCGTTTTTTACAATGATGATAAAATCAAATCGGAGATTATAGGCTTATACAAAATCAAACTACAAGAATATAATCTGTTTTTTAACGACTCGAAAACGAAAATTATTCCTAAACCAATCATTACGAACATTACTATTGCTAAAGAAGAAATTCGCGGACTAGTTGAACATTCAATGCTCTTTCAATTTTACGATTCGGAGATAAAAAAGCAAATAGGTTTAAAATACTATACAGCTAAAGACATCATTACAAACTACAAAGCTATTTTGGCCAAAACCGAAACTAGTTACAAAGACCTTCAAAATTACTTTTTAGCAATTATTTTCAATAAGCTTAAGAGTCTAATAAAAAAGATACAAGATGAACAGGAAAATCTACTTCGCTTATATGCGCAAAAACGTGATACAGAGACAAGGTTAAATGATGAAGTACAAAATGAAGTGCCAAAGTATCAAGAAAAATTAGATGAAATTCTTGAGGAAATAAAGGAACAAGAGAAGAAATTAAAATCATATCATAATCAATTATTCAAAAATATTAATGAGATAATTGAATTAACATTTTTTATTTATTCCGTTCTTCCAAGGGTAACCTATTCAATAAAAGTTTGCCACATTTTATATAGAATTATTGACTTTGTTAAGAATCAAGAGCGCACAAAACAGAGACATCTAATGAAAGTCCCTGATGCAAGCATCGATGAAATAAAGTACATTGCATTTGATTTTGATAAGAAACATAATCTTTACAAAAAAATATATGATGGTATTTCATTGGTATTTCAAAAAAGTCTTTCTTCGGAATATGCAGAAGTGGAAACTTTATATTTAATACAAATAATAAATGAATTAGGGGAAAATTATCGTTTTGAAGAAGATTCAATTAACAAACACTTTCGAGTTTTTCATATAGATAATCAAAATGTCAAAACCCTTAACGCAAGTCTAAATTACTTCACAATCATTTCTCTTTTGAATTATATAAATGTCGATATTAATAAAAAATACGATACTCTAAGAACAGACCTACGAAGTATAATCATTGAAAAGTTTAATAAGTTTGAAAAGAATAATGCAGAGGATATATTCTTATTGATAGACGTGCTTACTTGCCCATATGTTGGATCTACGGATGCAGAAACAAAGGAATTTAGGCGACAAATTTTAGATAAAATAAAGTTTTTTGATGCAGGTACAAGTATTGCAGATAAAGACTTAATAATCGGAAAAATTGCAAGCTATACTTCTGATTGGTTTTACAGCTGGAAGGAAAATGATTTAGGTAAAGAGCTAAATACCAAAAGAGGTCATAGCGTTTATTAAAATATTTGGGGCAACGTATTCAAGAAATTGGATACACTCTTAAAAGCCATAATTTGAAGTTTATTTTGGTAACTATCACACACAAGCCCCAATAAAACTTTTAGAGTTTTTAGGGGTGAAGGTAGAGTCTTCACCCTATTTTTTTTAGGAATCTTTCTTTTCTATTTCAACCAATAAATTATACTACCACTCAAATTCCTTAAGTGTAAATAAATTACCAAATATGTAATTTTGTTATCTTTGTAGGGTGCATGTTATTTCATTTAAAAAGCTAAGAGACTATTTCTCAAAGGAAACAAATGCAAAGGTTGCTTTACAAGATTGGTATAAAAGAACGAAAAAAGCAGAATGGGAAAGTTTTGCAGATTTAAAAAACACCTTTAACTCTGCTGACAATGTTGGGAACAACAGATATGTATTCAACATAAAGGGAAACCATTACAGGATAGTCGCCATCGTGCTGTTCAAAATTAAAAGAGTGTACATACGGTGGGTAGGTAACCACAAAGATTATAGTAGATTAAAAAACATCGATAAATTGTAAAAGCCATGAGCACAATTTCTCACAAACAATATGTAGAAGCTAATCTTCGTTTGGAAGAACTTCTAAAGGAGGTTGATAACAACACTCCTGAAGATTCTCCTTTATCCAAAGAACTCATCGAAGTCAGTGATATTATCGAACAATATGAAGAAATCCATTTCCCTATGGGATTACCTACTTTACAGGAAATGATTGAACTTCGTATGTTTGAAATGGGTTTAAAAAGAAAAGATTTAGCAGCACTTTTAAATACCAGTGCTTCCAGAATCAGTGATTATTTGAATGGTAAGCGTGAAATCACTTTAAAAGTAGCCAAAGCTTTGCACCAAAAACTGAATATAGACAGCGATATCATATTACAATAATGGCTTTATGGAAAACAAATTAGTATTAAAAGAAAACAAAGGTTTTCACCTATTTTCCACCTCAAACGCCCCTACCCCAATGTTTATGGGGATTGTAACATATTGCATCGGGAAATAAATCCATAAAACCAATTTTACCTATCTAGGGTTTCGTAAATCTTCTCAAAACAAGAGCATAAACAATAATTCTAGCTAGCTTTTTTTACTTTTCAACCAATAATTACCTGTTAAATTTTATTTAAGTTTAAGTTTACCAAATATTCAAGTTTTAAGATAGGTCATGCTATTCAATTCTTTTGAATTTTTGCTTTTCTTGCCCATAATGATATTAGGTTTTTACCTGATTCCCCATAAATACCGATGGCTTTGGCTTCTCGGGGGAAGCTATTATTTCTACATGGTCCACGAACCAGAACTGGTTTTGTTGCTAATGACATCTACCTTGGTAGATTATTGCTGTGGGATTTGGATGGAAAGTTCAACTAAATCACGTAAAAAATGGTTGCTTGCCCTAAGTGTATTTACCAATATTGGTATTTTGATTTCATTCAAATACCTAGATTTTTTTGCCACTATTGTCAGAGATATAATCGGTTTAGTGCAACAGACCGACGCGGAAGAAAACAACTATGGTTTTTCTACCTTTAGTCAAATATTACTCCCGGTAGGTATATCTTTTTATACATTTCAAACCCTTAGTTACACCATAGATGTGTATCGTGGTGAATTGAAAGCGGAGCGCCATTTGGGCAAATTTGCCTTGTACGTTTCTTTTTTTCCACAGCTAGTGGCTGGCCCGATTGAAAGAGCACATAGACTTTTACCCCAGCTAAAAAATTACGTCCGCTTAAACGTTGATAATTTAAGAAGAGGGCTTATCATTATGGCATGGGGCTTTTTTCTTAAAGTAGTTGTAGCAGACCGTCTGGGAATATATGTTGACGAAGCCTTTAGTGATCCCCAAAATCATAAAGGCTTACCTCTTTGGATTTCAGCAGGTTTTTTTACACTTCAGGTCTATTATGACTTTGCGGCATATACAGCTATTGCCATCGGAGCTGCAAAAACTATTGGTGTTGACCTTATGTCAAACTTTGATCGTCCTTTTTTCTCCCCTTCTTTTGCCCAACTCTGGAGACGTTGGCATATTTCTCTTGTGGAGTGGATTCGCGATTATTTATATCTACCTATGATCAACAATTTAAAGATGGGAAAAGTTGCTGCCATCTTTGCTGTTTTTTTTATCATAGGTTTATGGCACGGTGCCAACTGGACTTTTGTATTTTGGGGATTATCCAATGCTTTGCTATTGGTAATAGAAGGTGGTACCAAAAAATGGAGATTGAAATTGTTGGATAGAATGGGTTTCTCAAAGAAATCAATCAATATATTGGGTACAACCGTGGGCTTTCCATTTATAATGTTGACTACTGTATTTTTTAGATCCCCTACCCTAACGGATGCCTTTTTGTATTTTAAGCAAATGTTGTCCATTACAAACATGCATATTAACATATTGGGTAATTATTTGGAATTGTTCCTATGTTTTCTGTTTATCGCAATTGCACAAACAATCCATTACTTTAAAGGGAATGTTAAGGTCTATGAGCTAGTGGAAGGTAAACCCACATATTGGAGATGGACGCTCTACGGTTCTTATGTCTTCTTAATTGTGTTCTTTGCACTGAATAGGCAAAATACTTTTATCTATTTCCAATTTTAGTGTCTAAGTATGAAACAGTTTTTAATTAAAATCATTGTTTTTGCATCCTTCTTTTGGGGATTGTATCTGTTGACCGTGGTTAAACTATCCGATGGTTTTGTGGACATGTACTACCCCAAGTTTACTCAAGAGGCAGGCAGCCTAGTTTTGGGGTTGTCCAGAGCTGATCAAGGTATAGACCCAGTAGTTTTGGAAGAAACATTGGAGCCTTTCCAAATCAACAAACCAATAATCAATTTTGCAACAAACCAATCATTTTATGGGGAGGTTTATCTAGAAGCTATTCAAAAGAAACTTGCCAAGAATACCACTAATGGCATTTTCATTCTTTCGGTTTCCCCTGGCAGTTTCACAGGGCCAAAGAATATGGGGCCAAAAAAAATAAGGGCTTTTGATGAAAGAATGGTAATTGGTAAAACCGATAACTTTACTACTTCTCCAAATTACAATTACATCATAAATTGCTACGGACAATCTCTGTATAATTCGATTTACAACACAAATACATGGGGACATCTGGTATCTCACGACAATGGATGGAACCAAGTAAAGTTGATTGCCGGCAAGGATACTATAAAGGAAAGAGATATTGCCAATTGGAAGTCTGAGAACCTTATCTTCTACAATAAAAAGTCTCAAACCGAATCCTTTAAGGATTCTCGATTTGAACAATTTTTGAAAACCATTTCTTTTCTAAAGAAAAAAGGCAAGGTCTTTTTGGTCAGAATTCCAGCAGACCCTGATGTTTTAGCATTTGAAAATAGTCGTTGGTCTGATTTTGATTCTCGGATGGAAAGAGTAGCAAACACCTACAATATCCCTTATCTTAATTATTCAAAACAAACTTCTGCTGTGAAAACCTATGACGGTTCACACATGGAATCCAATAGTGCGAAGAAATTCACAAAGATGTTGGCAGAACGTATTGCAAACAAATTGTAGATAGATATACGGATAGGGTAATAATTGATACTAAAAGCTATGATTGACAATCCCTTTCTTTCAAAAACATTTGTATCAACATGGCTAGAACATTTCCACCCTACTGGAAAAGTTTGGGATTTTGACTGTATAAATGGTCCTACTTTTATCAAGAAAGGAAGGCTACCAATATATAGTAACATTTGCGGCCTAAATTCCAAGACCATGGAATACAATTTGGTGAAGGAGTGCAATGAGATTGATAAGAAAAAGGTTTTTCTGATTTTTGACGTTCCTAGCCACCTGCACCTTTCAGAACAAGAAAACGAAAAAAACATAGGGATTTTAAAACCAAAACAGTATGCTGGATTTTATTGTGATTTAAGAAACTACAATGATTTAAACGCCTACCTTTTGGAGGTACTAAGTGCCAAAACCAGAAACAAATTCAAAAGATATCGCCGTAAACTGGAGGATACCTTCGAGATTCGATATAAGTTTTACACTGGTGCTATTGAAAAAGATCTGCACAATCAACTTTTCTCAACCTTTAATGAATTATTGAAGAAACGCTTTAAAGAGAAAAAAACGGTCAATAACAACTTGTACAAATGGGAGTGGGACTTTTATGAAGATGTTTCGTTTTCCATGATTCAAGAAAAAAAGGCAGCCTTTTTTGTAACATATGACAAAGAAAAGCCGATTGCCATTACGCTGCTTTTTTTATCCAAGAATAGGGTATACGACACGATTAGGGTGTTCGATACCGATTACTCGCAACATCGTTTGGGAACGGTAAGCATTATGGCTCAAATCGAAGAATGCATTGAAAGAGGGTTTTCATTCTTGGACTTTTCAAAAGGATACTACCCATATAAAGAACAGTGGTCCAATGTTGCCTACCACTTCGAATACCATATCATTTATAATAAAAGTGTATTGAAATCTAAAATACTCGCATATTACCTTTCTTCAATATTTGCTTTGAAACAATTACTACGGGATTTCAAAATCAATGAGGTACACCAAGGGTTAAAATTCAAATTGGGCCTACATAAAAACAAGTATTCATCCAACACTAATTTGGCTTAGATGTTCGGTTTGGCTATAAGAAAAATGGTTTTTACTATGTATTTGGAACAATCCATTCCGTTTTTTTTTAAGTCCAAACTGTATAATTCACTGACAGAAGAAAGTACTACCCTCAAAAAAGAAGAAGTTACATCAAAAAAATCAAGATTGTTCCTTGTCAAGGACATCCCGGATTACCTGAAATTGGAAACCGACCCAAACGTCCAGGGGTACACTTGTAAAAGGATTAAACAATATCCAGGTTTTGCTCTGAATTTAAAATCATATGATACACTTGATAGTTATCTTTTGAATCATCTCAGCAAAAGAAATCGAAAGAACATTTTGTCAAAAAAAAGAGCACTTGAAAAAAAGTTTAATATCCATTATGAGGTCTACCACGGGGCTATTGACAAAGATCTTTTCGAGACCTTATTCGAAAATTTTAAGGATTTACTTACCTCAAGGTTCGATACAAAAAAGATGCAGAATCGGAATTTACAGGAATGGGATTATTTAAAGAATTTAAGCTACACCAGTATTTTGGACAAAAAGGCGTCACTTTTTGTCATTTACGATAACCAAGTACCTATCAATCTCACTTTAAATTTTCATGTTGGCAGTTCCATTTATAGTCATATGCAGAGTTTTAAAGAAGCCTACAAAAAATTTAGTCTTGGAGATATAAGCATGCTAAAGCAAATAGAATGGTGCATTGAAAACCAAGTCTTGCACTACGATTTTGTTATTGGGCCCTCTTATTACAAACAAAAATGGGCAAATCATAGGTACACATATCAATATGCCCTGTTTATCAAAAGGAGCAGTCCTCTAGCACGTATTTTAGCACCGATACTGGTTCTGTTCCATACTTTAAAACAGTTTCTAAGGTCAAAAAATATTATCGGAGGAGCATTTTCTTTAGATAGAATTAAGCATATTATTACATTTAAGAAAACTAAACACAAATAACACCAATATTCCAACTATAGATTTGTACTCTAAGCGTTGATGAACCGCAAATGAACCCAAATCAGTACACATACCCAATTAAGGTAGATTTTCTCGATGATTTTTTGGAAAAAAGGTCTGAAATCCCACATGTCCTCAATGTGGAGAATACTTGGTCCAACATTTCAAACTATGTACCCGAAGCCAATGCTTTGAAGTTATCCGAGAAAAGTCATTTTTTAATCTATGACGTTCCAAGTTATATAAAACTCTCGTACGCAAGGCATATGGGTACTATCCCGATAAAATCATACGAGGGCTCAGTTATCTACCTATCCAATTATATCGACTTTGAAGATTTTGCAAAAAAAAAGTGGAGTGCAAAGCGTAGGTCACTTTTAAAAAACTATGAAAAAAGATTGAGGTATTCCTTGGAAATCTCTACCAAAGTATATTGTGGGCATATGGGCAGGACCTACTTTGACTCCTTGTTCAATCATTTTAGAAAATTGATAGAACGACGCTTTAACGAAAAGCAAATGCAACATGATGATTTAAAAAACTGGGAACGATATCGAAGTACAATCTATCCTTTGCTATTGAAAAAACAAGCATGCATTTCGGTAATATACCACGGGGAAAAGCCCATTAGTTTTAGTGTAAACATTATCTATGCAAATGCTATGTATGGGTATTTAAAATCCTACGACACGGATTATTCTAAGTTTTCTTTAGGCTTTGTTGAGTTGAATCTTCTGTTGAGATGGGCATTTATGAATGATATAAAAATGTTCGACCTTTTAAAGGGACGTTATGAATACAAAATGAAATTGATTGATGCCGAGTACCCTTTCATGAAAGAGGTCGTATACAACAAAGAATCGATTTCATCTCGTTTTTTTTCACATATAACCGCATTGAAAATTCGTGCATTTTATAGTACGGTAAGAGTACTAAAACAATTGAAGTTAGACGTTTTAATACATAAAATATTATCGATTATCAATGGACGAAAGACAAGCGGCGATTACAAAACAATCATTCCCACTTACAAAGTAAGAGATGAGAATACGGACTCCATTTCAAAAAAGAAACTAACAATCATCGATATAGAGCAAGAACCGTTTTCGGAATTACGTAGAGCGGTCTACAGTTTTCTTTATACCAACAATGAGAAATTGGATGATTTAAAAGTTTATAAGAATGTAGAGGAAAATAATTCTTTTGTAATCCAGGGAAAGGAATTGGTTCAGTCAATAACGATAACCTAACCTTCATTAAGAATGATCAAAACGAATACAATCATTTTTTTGAAGGATTTATTGGAGGAAGAAGGGACCGTTCTCTTAGATGATTCATCTGAGAAGGCTTCTTTTAAATATAACGCTGATATTTGGTCAAAACCTTCTGGAAATATTGTGGTGAAGGACATACCGGGTTATTTTAGTGCTTCCAACCCTTTAAACCCAGAGTTTAAGATAAAGTCGGTTAAGACAAACGAAGGCTATCTGATAAAACTAGATGAGTTTGAGAATCCGGAAGAATACTTTAACCAACAGATGTCATCTAAAAGTAGAAGCAATCTAAGGCGGTACAAAAATCGACTGGAAAGTTGTTTTCAAATAACGTATCGCGCCTACTATGGTGCCATAGAGGCTGAAGAGTATACGAAGCTTTTTAATGCCCTTAGGCAAATGCTCGAGAAGCGTTTTGAACAAAAAAATGAAAAGAATTATGAACTGCCACACCTCGAAGGCTTTGAGCATATTGTATATGGAATGATATTGGCCAAAACTGCAAGTCTATTCGTCATTTACAGTGGTAATACCCCCATCAGTATTCGGTTGAACATGTTCAAAGAAAAGTGGGCCTTCTATATTCTGAGCGGCTACAATATAGCGTATTCAAAATTTCATATCGGTTGGATAGATATGTCAGAAAACATAAAATGGTTGTTCTTGCATGGTTTCAAACAGTACGATTTACTTAAGGGATACGCTGACTATAAGAAGAAATGGTATACCGATACTTATCAAAATGAAAATCATTTTATTTATTGTAGGTCCAATATTAAAAGTGTTATAAGAGGCGTTTTTAGCTTTTTAAGACACAAATTTGTGTACAGTTCCATTTCTATTTTAAAATCTACAGGATTGGAAATTTTATACAAGCATATTAGAAAAAGGTTCAGAGGGGTTTTTGTAAAAAAGCCAAAAGCATA
Source organism: Flagellimonas meridianipacifica (assembly GCF_003001695.1). GTDB lineage: Bacteria > Bacteroidota > Bacteroidia > Flavobacteriales > Flavobacteriaceae > Flagellimonas > Flagellimonas meridianipacifica. The sequence goes on from NZ_PVYX01000002.1 coordinate 1,759,336, forward strand.
TACTGTGGAAATACTGTACCATGACAAAGCACCAGAGGAGAAACTAATTGATGTGGACATAAACAATGAAAAAAATCCTCTCGTGCTTAGGGAAGCTGTTTACAATTTTTTGTTCCTTAAAAGAGAATCTCTGGTAGATACAACCCTTTTCAAGGTTCAATCATCGTCGAATAAATACTTTATCAAGGGTAAAAAACACAGCCAAACCGTAGTTGTAAAATGAGCTTCAAAAAACTTCATTTTTTCATTGACATTCTTTTTGATTCAAATCGTTTGAAAGAGACTTTTTCCTCTATCCAAAATGTTTTGATAAACAATACATTTTTTGACAATCCTGAAAATGAAGCTTCCCAAAAAAAAGGTACGTTTGGGATATACGATATCCCGGATTACCTACTATTGAATTCTTCTGTTTTAAATCAAAAATACCTCAGCATAAAATTTCCCCTATATAAAGGGTTTTTGGTCAACCTATCAGAATATGGGAATATAGAGGACTATTTGAACAATTGGGTAGGTAGAGCGCGCCATTCTCAGCTAAGGCGCTACAAAAAACGCCTTGATCTTTGTATCTCGCCCAGTTACAAGATATTTTTTGGAGACGTACCCAAAGATGAATATCATTATCTTTTTAAAAAGCTAAGAGAATTCACAGAACGCAGGTTCAAGGAAAAAAGGGAGGATAATTTTGAGATTCCCTTTTTAAACCTCTATGAGCGTACTGCATATGAAATGATTATGGCAAAAAGAGCGTTTCTTTTTGTCATCTACGACGAAAAAAGACCAATAGCCATAACCCTAAACTATGTGATTCAAGATGTCGTTTTCCATTGGAACAGTTGTTACGATATTGACTATTCAATGTTCAACCTAGGGCATATCAACGTCATGGAGCATATACGGTGGTGCTATGACAATAACAAAAAACTGTTTGATATGGGCCGGGGTAACTTTTGGCACAAGCAACGATGGGTCAACCATGATTATATGTACATGGAGCACATTTATTATGCTAAGTCTTCGTTTATATCATATGTAGTAGCACATCTAAAAGCAATAGTTCCAGTAATGAGGTATCGGTTGATTCTTCTTTTAAAAAGTTTGAAGGCCCAACATCTTTATGGTATGTATGCAAAATTCAAATATCGTTTGGGGCATTCAAAAGTTGCAGATAAGGATAAAAATACCTGGGTAGTTGATGAGAATTCCAATATAATGCCCAAAGAGGCAAATCTCAGCCCGATAAGAATGGATGAAGACTGTCCGACTTTTTTACGAAAATCCTTCAATTCATTTTTACATAAGGTAAAAGTGCCCAAAGAAACAGTGATGGTTTATCAGCTTAACGAAAAAAACAATTCGTGCTATTACATTACAAACCATATTCAAACCTATAAGCTCCAAACCAATTCATGAAAGATACAATGGCCCATAATATTCATCTTGGTTTTTTATTGATGCTTTTCAGAAAGCGTGAGGTGCCAAGTGCATATCAGGAATTGCGTTATTTGGAGGAAAAGCCCATAGAGTTTAATCAAGATTTTAAATTGGTTTCCTATCTAAAAAGAGACGTAGGTTCCTACCGTTTGGTACCGGAATACCTAAATCTGAAGTTACACCCTGATTTTGGAAGCAAAATCATACCACAACATAACTGGGGCTATTCTTTAAACCTTAGCAATTGTAATACTGTTGATGATTATCTGGAGCAACAATTTAAATCAAAGTACAGAAGTATTGTGCGCCGTTACGTAAAGCGTTTGGAAGCCTGTTTTGACATACGCTATGCATTCCATTATGGCACATTGGAAAGGGATGTGTATGAATCCATAATGGATTCACTTCAAAAAATGATAGAAAAAAGGTTTCAGCAAAGAAATGAGGTTCACAAGGAAAACGTTTACTGGCAAAGCATTAAGGAAGAGTCTTTAAGACTTATACATAATCAAGAAGCCTCATTGTTTGTAATATATGCCAATGAAGAACCCATTGAAATATCATTGAATTATCATTTTGATAAAATCCTTTTTAGTTCCGTCTCTTCCTATGACATTGATTATGCAAAGTTTGGTCTTGGTCATATTGAGATTTATAAGCAGTTGGAGTGGTGTCTTCAAAACGGGTATAAGATATTTGAGATGGGTGTTGGCGGAATGGATTATAAAAGGCGGTGGAGTAATCAGATTTATCAATTTCAGCACCATATTGTTTTTCCAGCTGAAAAAAAGAATTCTGTTTTAACACTTTTTGAATGGTATAAAATCAAATTAAAAGAGTATCTGAAATCAAAAGGAATCAATGATAAGCTTGAAATTCTAAAACTGAAAATTACCAAAAGACTTAGTAAAGAAAACAATACCTCCCCATTAGAGCTAGAGGTTGGCCCAATTTCTCCTGTTGAATCAATTCAAGACTATATTGAAGTCGATTGGCAAAACGATACATATTGGTTTCTTCGAAAGCCTATTAACGATTTTTTATACACTTCGGTAGAGCATTATAGCCAGATAGGTGTTATGCAATCTAAAACGGATGGAAACTCCTATCTATTCTTAGGAAGAAAGCAAATGCAACAGGTAAGCTTTTATAATATGGCCAAATAATCCTCCTACCTAAAAATCGGCTCATACAGTCTTCCTATCTTTGACTAATGCAAAGAAGGTCCATTTTAAAACTACATGATACTGTCAGAGGTTTTGATATCATTTTGTAAACAATTGAAATATGTTTCAAATTTTCATTAAAAAAGAATTCTTAGTTGACCATTTAGATGGTTTTGTGGACATTCATAACCATATTTTACCAGGTATTGACGATGGCGCGAAAACTGTTGAAGAATCTATACGTCTGATTAGAGAGTTTTCAGAATTTGGGGTTAATGATTTTATCTGTACCCCACATATTATGAACAATTATTATGAAAATACGCCCAGTACCGTAAAAGATGCTTTTAATAAATTAAAGACTGGTTTGGTTAACCAAGAATTTTCTCGTGTGTCTATAGATTATGCAGCCGAACACATGATAGATGATAATTTTGAAACCCTCCTTAAGAATGGAATGGTGGTGCCACTTGCTAAGGATTATCTACTTGTGGAGATGTCTTACCTGCAAGCATCCATAAATTTTGATACGTCCATCAAAAAGATTACTTCCAGTAGATTCTTCCCCATACTGGCCCACCCAGAAAGGTATATATACCTTCATCAGCGATTGCAAGATTATAAGGCATATAAGAATAACGGTATTCTCTTTCAATTAAATCTTTTATCACTAAGTCCGTATTACGGTGACCAGGTCCAAAAAACTGCTTATAAACTTTTGGAAGAGGGTATGATTGATTTTGTAGCTTCAGATGCGCACAATGTGAATCAAATAAAACAGATAAAAGAGCTAAAAGTCCCTGTAAAAATGATGAATACTATACGTGGACTACTGGAGAATACCAAAACTCATTTTTCTTCTGTATTAGACTAGTTTCCACCATTTTTTTTGAGTTTTGCCATAGCCGTAGCCATACTTTCCACCATATCCCAAATCAGATTCCTTAACATCGTTCACAACAAATGAAAGACCTTTCAGCTTTCCTTCCTTTTTAAGTTTCAATGGATACTCAATTACATTTTTTTCGGTTGCTCCCGCTCTTGTCACGTAAACTATTTGATTGGCGTATTCACTGATTAAAAGTGTATCGGTAACAACCATCAATGGGGCAGTATCAACTATAACATAGTCATATTTCTCCGAAGCTGTTTTTAATAATTCCTTTAACCGTTCACTCATTAAAAGCTCTGCTGGGTTGGGAGGGATTTTTCCTGAATACACTACATCAATGGTATTGGAATACACCAGCATGGAGTTGACAACATCTGAAAAAGATAAGGAATCATCGTATAAGTATTCGGTTAACCCCAATTCCTTGATATCTTTCTTTCTTTCCATGTTATCAATGTTGTCGCTAGTGTCCGTAAAGAAATCGTACAGTTTAGGATTTCTAATGTCAGCACCCACCAACAATACTTTTTTACCTGTATTGGCGAAAATCATAGCTAAATTTGAAGATAAAAAGGTCTTTCCTTCCCCGGAGGTACTGGAGGTTATGTATATGACTTTGTTCGAATTCTTGTCGGACTTTATTAAATAATCAAGATTGGTCCTCAGAATACGCAAAGATTCGCTCAAAACGGAGCGATCATCATTGTGCACTAATTGGCGGTCTTTTTTGGATAACCTAGGCAAGTCTCCCAAAATAGGAACTTCACTATTGATAAGGGCTTCTAAATCGGCTTTGCTATGAATCTTATTGTCCATCAAGTCCTTTACGTATATGATTCCAAATGGAATTAATGAACCAAGGATGAAAGAAGCCAAGAAAACCAATATTTTCTTGGGAGAAACTGGGTCCTTACTTGCCAAATAAGCCCTGTCAATTACATTTGATTTTGGTGTGGCAGAGGCAAAAGCAATCTGTGATTCCTCGCGTTTTTGCAACAAATATAAATACAGAGATTCGGTTGTCTGTTGTTGTCGGGTAATATCCCTCAAAGCACGTTCATTTTTTGGTGCCGAGTAGATTCTTGAATTTATTTTTGATAATTGACTACTTAAGCTATTTACTTGAAGTGAAAGGTTGTTCGTTACGGTATTCAAGCTCGATTTCATACTTCTCTTCAAACCATCCAACTGTTGGTCCAAGTTCACAATGATTGGGTTTTTCTCATTAGAACTTTCCAATAGGCGCTTTCGTTCCAATGCTAATTCATTATATCTAGCTGTAGTGCTTGCGATGGTTGGATCTGCTAAACCAACATTCGCAGGGAGTACTTCATAACCTTCTTGGCTATCCATAAGATCTTTCATGGATGATGCGATATCCAGTTGCACAGAAGCATTTTGAAGCTCTTGTTGGCTAGCGGCACCAATATTGAGATTAACGCTGGTTTGTGTACCTATATCAGCAATACCTCTACCCGCCTTAAAATCTTCAGCACTTTGATCCACGCTGGACAAGTCGCCGTAGATATCCGCTATTCTGTCATTAATAAAGCTAGAAGTACGGTCGGCAATTGTCTTTTTATCCCTGATTGCATTCTCGTTGTAACGAGAAACCAATCCGTTTAAAACGTCTTTTCCTCTTTGTATTATGGCATCGTTCAATGAAATACCTATAATTCTAGAAGTTAGTTCATTAGTAGCAGTTATAAGAACTTTCTTTTGGTAGTTTTCGGCAACCGCAGCCAATGGCCTTATGCTCATCAGATACTTGCGACCTACCAAATTTTCTGGTTTTGCAACATTGGGTGTTATAACTACATCTCCTACCGGAGTTTCAAACGTTGTACCGTAAGTATACACTTTAACAAAATTATCCTCCTCCAGTGCAAATTCAAAAGTGGTAGAGTTTTTCGGCGTTATTAGAAAATCAATATCCGCATTGTAAATTATAGAGTCCGCAGGTACAATTAAATTTAGCGAAGGATTTATGTACTGCTCCGTATTCTTTAAATTACCCAGCTCAATTATTTTCTTGTTCAGTCCTAACTCCTTGATAACCTCTAGAAAATTCGTCCTGGACCCAAGTGTTTCAATTTCATCCGTAATTTGATTACCACGCCCGCCTAAAATATTTATGTCTTGTAGGGCTGCCAATTCTGAACTTGGTGCTTGGTCTTCCAATACCTGAATTTTAGATTGTATAGCATATTCTGGTGTTGAATACCTTATAAGTAAAAAACCTAAAATCAAAGCTGCGATTATACTAACGGCAAACCACTTCCAGTTTTTTAAATAGGGTTTTAACAAGGCCTTAGTGTCCAAACCACTCTTTGAGAATTCTTGTGAATCCATAATATTTTGAAAATAAAATAATTGTCTTTTCTAACTTCTTGTAATCAAGATTGCGGTAGCAGTAATAAGAACAGATATGATGGATACATACAATTGCGCACGAGCGTCTATTGAAGTTTCTTTGATTCCCGATTTATTTGGTTCCACATATACGACGTCGTTTTGAGTCAAATAATACACCGGTGACTTAACTACGTTCTTGGTAGTTAAATTAATTCGATTGTATACTTTGGTTCCTTTAAAATCACGAATCACCAACACATTATCCCTTCTACCCCTAATAGTCATGTCTCCTGCCAGACCCAAAGCCTCCAATATTGTTACCTGTTCACCGTTAACGGGATACGTTCCAGGTCGATTGACAGCGCCCAAAACGGTAATTGTAAAATTGCTTAAACGTATATTTATTATAGGATCTTTCAAGTATTCAAACAAGCGTTCTCTAAGAAGTTCTCTAAGTTCGCCTGGGGTCAATCCCTCTATTTTCAGCTTACCAATTACAGGAAAGTCTATTTCTCCCGATTGATCGACCAAATAATCCACTTGTTCTGGCTGAAAGCCATTTTCGGAAGCACCCCTATATAAATTGAATGGAGCACTAGCTTCAGGATTCAAAGAAGAAATATGGATGGAAACCAAATCGTCTACCTTAAATCTGGAGGTGAAGGCATCATCCCGTACCAAGGTTTCAAAACCACTGGTATCTTGAAAATAAACCACATCCTTTCTTGAAGCACACGAAGAAAGTATTAAAAACACAAAACAAAGGGCATAAATAGGGATTTGGTTACTTTCCAATTTAAACATAATTTCAGTTAGATTATTGTTAATAGTTTTGTCAATTTTGGACTATTGTAGTCAGAGAATCATCAAAATTAGTCTTTTCTTCTTTGTCTTTGTCTTTGTCCAATTCACAAAGTTTGGAATTCTTTGAAATGTATTCAGGAACAATACTTTTCATAAGGGCTACAGTGTTGGCTCTAAAAAACATATTGCTGATACAGAGTTCATCTATCTTAGACCTCAGATCCACTGAATCCAACTCCCTTGTTTTGCTAATCTTAATCTTCTCATGATAAGTTGGCAAGGTATTTTCTCCATTGGCCAATAACTCTTCATAAAGCTTTTCCCCAGGCCGTAATCCTGTTATTTTAATATCAATATCTTCTGGATAGCTCAGTCCTGAAAGTTTTATCATATTTTTAGCCAAATCGTAAATCTTTACTGACTCACCCATATCAAAAATAAAGATTTCGCCTCCTTTACCCATGGCACCTGCTTCCAATACCAGTTGGGATGCTTCTGGAATTGTCATAAAATATCTTGTAATCTCCTTATGGGTAAGGGTAATTGGTCCACCATTTTCAATTTGTTTTCTGAATAGTGGAATAACAGAACCGTTGGAACCTAAAACATTACCAAATCGTGTTGTTATAAATTTGGTCTTGTTTTCTTTTTGCATACAACTCACGTAGATTTCAGCTATCCTTTTGCTAGCCCCCATAACGTTTGTCGGGTTTACTGCTTTATCTGTTGATACCAATACAAATTTTTCAGTATTGTGCTGTACGGCTAAATCAACGATATTCTTGGTTCCAGCGATGTTTATTTTAATGGCCTCATATGAATTGTACTCCATAAGGGGTACATGTTTGTATGCAGCCGCATGAAATATTAAGTCGGGTTTATGCTCTTCAAAAATGACATTCATCCTGTTTTTATCCCTCACATCACCTACAATAGGAATAAAATTATGATGCCCCTTTTGTTTTAGTTCTTGTTGCAAATCATAGAGTGCGGATTCGGCCTGGTCAAGAACGATAAGGGAGCGATAGTCATATTCACAGACTTGCCTTACGATTTCGCTTCCTATGGATCCCGCACCACCAGTGACAAAAACAACTTTGTCCTTAATCTCCTTGCTTATTCTAGAATTTGTAATGGCAATAGGTTTCCGGTTTAATAAATCTTCAATCTGTACCTTTTTAATTTGAGATGCCTTCAATTCACCATTAATCCAGTCCTCTACCGGAGGAACAATTTTCACAGATACGGGGAAATCCACCAAACCTTCGACCAGCTCATTCAATTTCTTATGATCTATACTCTGAATACAGAAAATCACTTCTGCGACTCTCTTTTTAGAGATAAAATCAAAACTCAACGTCTCTGGAGGAAAAACCCTAACACCATTTATTAACTTACCTATTTTCTTTTTATCGTTATCTATATAACCTACTACCTTGACATTGCTTTTTGAATGATTGGTCAATGCACCATAGGCTAAAATTCCCGAATCTCCAGCTCCATATATCAATACATTTTTATAGGTATTAAATCCATCTTCACTTAGGAAACTTCGGAAAAGTGTTTTGAAAACATATCTTGAGCTTACCAAAACAATAAAGGCGATAAGGCTATTGATTATGATAATAGAAAGTGGGATTGTGAAATTATCCACGAACTGAAGCTCTCTATTTGCCAAAACCAGAAAAATGGTCAATATACTCGCCAAACAAACTGCATTGAAAATGTTATAAACATCTCGGATACCTGTATGTCTAACCACACCTTTGTAAGACCCAATAACCAGAAATGAAATCAGCGCGATAAGCGATACCAACGGCAACTGCATAAAAAACTTGTCCACATCAAAATCGAAGGTGAGATTAAAACGAATGAAATAGGACAAAACAAAAGAAAACGCAACGATAAACACATCAATGGCCAAAACCAACCATTTGGATGCATATCTTTCAACAGTATTTGTAAGATAATTTTGTATCATAAAAGAACTGTTTTGATAATTTCCACTATTCGTTCCAAATCTTCTTGCAAGAGATTCGAACCACTGGGCAAACATAAGCCCCTATTAAATAGGTCTTCAGAAGTACCGTTAGTAAAATGCATTCCTTTCTGAAAAACGGGTTGCATGTGCATAGGCTTCCATAAAGGTCTGGATTCGATATTCTCTTCATCCAAAGCTAAACGTATTTTTTCACGTATAGTAAATGATGGGGTAAGTATGCAACTTAACCATCTGTTACTGAACATTCCTTCGGGCTCAGCAAGAAATGATATGCCATCGATGGATTGAAGGCTTTTAACATAGTAATCATAATTTCTACGTCTGGCATGTATTCTTTCGTCCAAGACCTGCATCTGCCCTCTACCTATACCTGCCAATACATTGCTCATGCGATAGTTATGTCCAATCTCTGAATGCTGATAATGTGGCGCATTATCCCGTGCTTGCGTGGCCAAGAATATCGCTTTGTCCCTAATTTCCTTTCTGGGTGATACCAAAGCCCCTCCACCTGAAGTAGTAATTATCTTGTTTCCATTAAATGATAATATAGCTATGTCACCGAAGGTGCCACAAGGTCTATTGTTAAAGGTGCTTCCCAAAGCTTCTGCACTATCTTCCAAAACAGGAATATCATAATGCCTCGCGATAGCATGTATTTCTTTAACCTTGTATGGCATCCCGTACAAGTGTACAGTGATGATAGCTTTGGGCTTTTTTCCTTCAGATAATCTCTGATTTATTGCTTTCTCGAGAAGTTCGGGTGAGATATTCCATGTAGTGGCTTCACTGTCAATAAATATAGGCGAAGCGCCCAAATAAGTTATTGGGTTAGCTGAAGCTGCAAAAGTAAAGCTCTGACAAAGTACCTCATCGCCTTGGCCTACGCCTAAAAGTTTAAGTCCCAAATGAATCGCTGCGGTACCTGAACTCAAAACCGCAACATTCATATCATTTCCTAGGTAACCCTCAAGGTCACCTTCAAAACCTGTAACGTTTGGCCCAAGTGGTGCCACCCAATTAGTATCAAACGCTTCGTTTACAAAGGCAATCTCTCCTCCCCCCATATGAGGTGATGAAAGCCAAACTTTGGATGGTATTTCAGTTTTTAAGCTCAATGTTATCGTTCTTTAGGGTAAAATTAGGGTTTCAAAATTTGATGCACGAAAATCCCATATTACACAAGGGAATTTTGTTTAACATAAGCGAAAATTAGTACTAAACATTCATTTAGGAGAATATACTCTTGATATTTCGCCAAACATGTAAAAAAAATCGATTGAATGCCAATGTTTTTTCATCATACTCGCATTTAATAAAACAAAGGCGTACTTATTATCGTTATTTCGTTCTAAGTTTGTCGGTAAGAAAGAATCTAACAGTTAGAATGGAATATTATCGTAAACAATAGGCTAGCAATACAGGAAGTCATTGGCGTCCAATATCTTATTATAAATAGAATCGACTACCAAAATCAAATTCACAATAAATGAAAGTATTAGTTACAGGAGCGGCCGGATTTATTGGTTTTCACACAGTGGTTAAGCTAATAAATCAAAAACATCAAGTAGTAGGTCTTGACAACATAAATAGTTATTATGATGTTGCTCTCAAATATGACCGCTTAACTGAGTTGGGGATTGAGAAAGATCAGGCTGAAAAGTTTAATTCCATCTCCGAAAGTACCACACATTCATCCAATTTTAAGTTCATAAGGATGAACGTGGAAGACCGAGATGCATTGCCAAAACTATTTGAAACCGAAAAATTTGATAGTGTTTGTCATTTGGCGGCCCAAGCAGGCGTACGTTATAGTCTACAAAATCCCGAAGCCTACATCGACAGCAACATTGTAGGATTTTTAAACATATTGGAATGCTGTCGCCAATTTGCGGTACATCATTTGGCATATGCCAGCAGTTCCAGTGTATATGGACTCAACAAAACCATTCCATTTAAAACCTCGGATAATGTTGACCATCCCATAAGTTTGTATGCTGCAACAAAGAAAAGTAACGAACTTATGGCCCATACTTATAGTCATTTGTACGGATTTCTTACAACCGGTCTTCGATTTTTTACGGTCTACGGGCCATGGGGAAGACCAGATATGGCGATGTTCCTTTTTACGGATGCTATGGTAAAGGGAAAACCTATTAAGGTCTTTAATAATGGAATAATGGAACGGGACTTTACTTACATTGATGATATTGTAGAAGGAGTTGTTCGAGTTCTGGAAAAGGATACGCAACAAAGAGAATCCGATAAGGAGTTGTATAAGGTATACAATATAGGGAATAACAAATCTGAGAAGTTAATGACCTTTATTAGTGCCATTGAAAAGGCTTTGGGGATAACTGCAAAAAAAGATATGCTGCCCATGCAACCTGGGGACGTTTCTAAAACTTGGGCCAATGTGGACGACCTTATAAAAGACTATGGCTATAGACCAAACACTTCTATAGACGTAGGTGTCAAAAAATTTATTGATTGGTATACTAAATATTATAATATCTAATCTTACAATAAGAGAAAAAGACCTTAGGTAAAGCTGAGTTAGCATAACCTTATGGTCAATGTCATTGCTGGTTAATTAGGTTAGAGTCTTCCCTTGTTTTTTGCACCAAAGGGTGGTTCGAGGTTTTGATAAAATATGACACCAACCGTTTAAGAGCATATTATCGATATTATTTAGACCAGAAAAATAGGTCTCTGAACATCTTTAAAACCCCTTTTCAATAATAGCCCATAAATACCCTTGATTCTCTTATGATTATTCGTTATCGGGTTTTTTTTGGCTTACATCGTAAATAATAATTAAAAATTGTTATTGCTTAACTTATTTGCAATCTTTACCCGCTGAAATATAAACCTATGCAATCACTTTCAGAATCGTTGGAAATAGCCATAAATGCTGCTATTTTAGGAGGTTTGGCAATAATGGAGGTTTACAGCAAACCTAACTTCAATCTTGAAATAAAGGATAATAATTCTCCTTTGACCGAAGCGGACACGGCTGCCAATACAATTATCAACGAACACTTAATCAAAACAAGAATCCCTATTATTAGTGAAGAGAATAAAAACCTTGATTATGTTGATAGAAAAAAATGGGATAGCTGTTGGATAGTTGATCCCTTGGATGGGACAAAAGAGTTTATCAAAAGGAACGGAGAATTCACGGTGAATATAGCCTTGTGTCAAAAAGGTAGACCCATTCTTGGAGTTATATATGTGCCGGTAACCAGGGAGTTGTACTATGCAGATGTCAGCAGAATGATGGCATTTAAAACTGTACTGAATGAAGAACATCTGTTAGCCAATGATCTCTATGCTGATGAAGATAGAATAACGAAAAATGAAACTAAAAAAGAATTGGTTCGCGTTGTGGGCAGTCGTTCTCATATGAATCAAGATACTCTTGACTATATTTCATCTATTGAAAATGATTTTGACAGCGTCGAGATTGTCTCCAAAGGCAGTTCGCTTAAATTCTGTTTGGTCGCAGAGGGCAAAGCAGATGTGTATCCACGATTTGCACCAACAATGGAATGGGACACCGCTGCAGGTCATGCCATTTGCAATGCTGTGGGATTAAAAGTTGTTTCACAGCTGACAAACGAAGAATTGCCATACAATAAAGAAAATCTGTTGAATCCCTATTTTTTGGTAAGTTCATAAATCGTGGGTAGAATTTCTCATTTTATGGGTAAGATATCCCATAAAAGACATATCGCCAAAACAATAACCTGGAGGTTAGTTGGTACATTCGATACCGTAGTTCTCTCTTGGATTATTACTGGAAACCCCTCTACTGGGCTCAAAATTGGTTTTTCTGAGGTTTTAACAAAAATGGTTTTGTATTACTTACATGAACGGGTTTGGGTACGCATAAAAATACCGGAAAGCAAAAAAAGACACCTCTACAAAACGTTCTCATGGCGTTTCATTGGAACTTTGGATACAATTATTATTTCTTGGATAATATCGGGGGAACCTTTAATAGGTCTAAAAATTGGAAGTTTTGAAATAATTACTAAAATGGTGTTGTATTATTGCCACGAAAGAGCTTGGTACCGCATTAATTTCGGTTTGGATAAAATCGTTAGATCAAAAACATGGAAAAGAATATAATCGCCCATTCGTACAAAATTGGTGTTGATGATCGTAGAAAAATGAACGGACACCATTCCTTTTTGATTTTTTTTACGGGATTATCAGGATCGGGTAAATCAACCCTAGCCAATGCACTTGAGGAAAAACTTCACAAAAACGGCCTTAGAACCTATGTTCTGGATGGAGACAATGTACGTCAAGGTATTAATAGCAACCTATCCTTTGAACCTGAAGACCGATCGGAAAATTTAAGGCGAATTGGGGAAGTTTCAAAACTTTTTGTAGATGCAGGAATTATTGTGCTCGCCGCATTTATTGCTCCTTATAAAAAAGACCGGGACTTCATAAAAAAAACAGTTGGTGAAACCAATTATATAGAAGTGTTTGTAAACACAAGCCTTGAAGTTTGTGAGCAAAGAGATGTTAAAGGGCTTTATGCAAAAGCACGTAGTGGAGAGATTAAAAACATGACAGGTGTTTCCGCACCTTATGAGTCCCCAATTAATCCGGATGTTGAGGTCTCCAATGAAAACAGCATACAAGAATCCGTTGATATTATTTACGATACAATCAAAAATCAAATAAGACTCAAAAAATGAGCAAATACTATTTAAATTATCTAGACGAACTGGAATCTGAGGCAATCTTTGTGTTGCGCGAAGTTTGGGCACAATTTCAAAATCCTGTCATTCTTTTTTCAGGAGGTAAGGATTCCATTCTCGTTACACATTTAGCTAAAAAAGCATTTTTCCCAGCCAAAATACCTTTCCCTTTGATGCATGTGGATACTGGTCATAATTTCCCAGAGACTATACAATTTAGGGATGATACTATAAAAGAATTTGGAGTGAACCTTATAGTGGGTTCGGTACAGGAATCCATTGACCAAGGAAGAGTAGCGGAAGAAAAAGGGAAAAGTGCCACCCGCAATTCATTGCAAATTACTACGCTACTGGATGCAATTGAAGCTCACAAAGTAGATTGTGCAATAGGTGGTGGTAGACGTGATGAAGAAAAAGCCAGGGCCAAAGAGCGCTTCTTCTCCCATCGTGATGATTTTGGACAATGGGATCCCAAAAATCAACGCCCAGAGTTATGGAATCTCTTTAACGGCAAGCATTTTGAAGGAGAACATTTTAGAGCCTTTCCAATAAGCAACTGGACGGAAATGGACGTCTGGAACTATATCAAACGAGAAAATATAGCGTTACCCTCTCTTTATTTTGCCCATGAAAGGGAGGTGGTTTGGAGAAGTAATTCTTGGATTCCGAATTCTGAATTTTTGAAATTGGAAGATGGTGAAGAAATTGTAAAAAAGAAAGTCAGGTTCAGAACCCTTGGAGATATCACTATTACCGGAGGTATTGAGTCCGATGCCGATACGTTGGAAAAAATCGCTGAAGAAGTTTCTGGTATGCGACAGACCGAAAGAGGAAACAGAACAGACGACAAACGTTCGGAAAGCGCAATGGAAGATAGAAAAAGGCAAGGTTATTTTTAAAAAAATCAAATGGAAATAAACAATAATCAACTATTAAGATTTACCACTGCGGGAAGCGTAGATGACGGTAAAAGCACGCTTATTGGCAGACTTCTCTATGACTCTAAGTCTATTTTTGAAGATCAGCTTGAGGCTATAGAAAATACAAGTCTTAAGAAAGGACATGAAAGTGTGGATTTGGCACTTTTTACCGATGGTTTAAGAGATGAGAGGGAACAGGGCATAACAATAGATGTGGCCTATCGTTATTTCACCACGCCGAAAAGGAAGTTTATCATTGCGGATACACCTGGACATATACAGTATACCAGAAATATGGTAACCGGTGCCTCTACTGCAAATGCGGCTATTATCCTAATCGATGCGAGACACGGTGTTATCGAACAGACCAAAAGACACTCATTTATAGCCTCTTTATTGCAAATACCACATTTGGTTATTTGTATCAACAAAATGGATTTGGTTGATTTTCAAGAGGATATATATGATTCTATTGTAAAACAATACCAAGATTTTTCATCAAAGTTGTTGGTAAAAGATGTACGCTTTATTCCTATAAGTGCACTCTTGGGAGATAATGTAGTAAACAGGTCGGAAAATATGCCATGGTATGGAGGAGCCCCACTATTGCATACTTTAGAAACTATTCATATTAGTAGTGATTTTAATAGTGTGGATGCTCGTTTTCCTGTACAAACCGTGCTAAGACCGCAACGAGAAGGGTTCATTGATTATCGTGGATATGCTGGTAGAATTGCCAGTGGAATATTCAGACCTGGGGATGACGTTACTGTAATGCCATCAGGGTTTACTTCGAAAGTTAAGACCGTAGAGGGACCTAAAGGTGAGTTGGAGGAAGCGTATGCACCAATGTCAATTTCCATGACCTTAGAAGACGACATTGATGTTGGTCGAGGGGACATGATTGTTCGGTCCAATAACAAGCCAGAACCCGTCCAAGATTTGGAGGTAATGCTATGTTGGATGAATAACTCTCCAGCCAAACCAAGAGCTAGATATACCATAAGGCATACAACCAATGAGCAAACTGCAATGATAAAAGAAGTAATCTATAAAATAGATATCGAAACTCTTGGCAGAAATATGGAGGATAAGGAAATATCAATGAATGATATTTGTAAAGTACGGATAAGGACTACAAGACCTTTAATGATTGATTCCTATCGCGAAAACAGGAGTACAGGTAATTTGATTTTAATTGATGAAAGCACCAATGAAACTGTTGCAGCAGGCATGATTTATGGCTAATGCCATAGTCATGTTTGGGTACTTGACTAGTCGTTTTGCCATATATATGGCTACTCTAAAGGGAATAACATTCTCTTACTTTAACCTCCAGTCATTTCATCCCAAAAATGGTGTCACTAATATCTCTTTTAATACAAAACAAATAGTGAATTTATGTTTTACTATATGATTTATTTAACCATGAAAACAATTTTAAAATGAATCTTACAATAATTGGCACTGGATACGTAGGCCTTGTGAGCGGCACCTGCTTTGCCGAAATGGGCAATACTGTAACCTGCATTGATGTAGATGAAAAGAAAATAGATAACCTAAAAAACGGCATAATTCCTATATATGAACCCGGGCTTGAACCCATGGTAAAAAGAAATGTCGCCAACAAAACTTTGCACTTTAGCACACAACTCAGCAAAAATCTAGAAAAATGTGATATTGCTTTTATTGCTGTAGGTACTCCTATGGGAGAAGATGGGTCTGCAGACCTGAAGTACGTGCTGCAAGTGGCCAAAGAAATTGGACAGCACATGCAACATTCTCTTATCGTTGTTGACAAATCGACGGTTCCGGTAGGTACTGCAGACAAGGTAAGAGAAACCATAAAGCAACAACTTGACGAAAGAAAGTTGGATATCGATTTTCATGTGGTTTCCAATCCGGAGTTCTTAAAAGAAGGGGATGCCATCTCAGACTTCATGAAACCTGATCGCGTTGTAGTGGGTGCAGATGATGAAGCAGCAACCAGAAAAATGCGCAATTTATACAGTCCATTCTTTAGAAGTAGCACAGACAGATTGATTACTATGGATGTGCGTTCAGCGGAAATGACTAAATACGTAGCGAATGCTATGTTAGCGACCAAAATTTCATTTATGAATGAAATAGCCAATATTTGCGAATTGGTTGGCGCTGATGTAAATAAAGTACGGATTGGCATTGGTTCGGATAGCAGAATCGGATATAGCTTTATTTATCCTGGAAGTGGTTATGGTGGATCATGTTTCCCAAAAGATGTCAAAGCCCTTAAAAAAACAGCACAAGAACATGGTTATGCTGCTCGAATTATAGGTTCCGTGGAAGATGTCAACAACGATCAGAAATTTGTTATTGCCAATAAAGTAGTTAGTCGGTTCGGAGAAGATCTTAAAGGGAAGACCTTTGCAGTTTGGGGATTGGCTTTTAAACCTCAAACAGATGATATGCGAGAAGCCCCAGCCATTTACATTATAAAAGATTTGGTTGAACGAGGTGCCAGCATTAAAGCCTATGATCCGAAAGCCATGGACGAAGCCAAACATTTTTACCTAAAAGATGTTCCAAACGTTACGTATTGTAATTCGAAGTATGAGACACTCAATGGCTCTGATGCCATGATTTTGCTCACCGAATGGAAAGAATTTCGATCACCTGATTTTGAGGAGTTAAAACAACAACTCAATCAACCGATTATTTTTGACGGCCGAAACCAATATAACGATGAGATTATGGAAGAATATGGTTTTGAGTACTTTCAGATTGGGAAAAAATAGATTTTCCCCAAAGGAATCCAAATAAAAAATCCACCAAGGTTTTGGTGGATTTTTTTTTGATATGAATATTTTTAGTTCTTAGGGCTAAGTCCACCAGGGGAAACATCCTCATAAGTTCCTCCGGCACCTTTCCATACTTTAAATTCGTCATAAAATGCATTTCCTTGTGGGGAGTTGTTCTTACCCCAATACAAGCCCATTTGTACACCGACATCACCATCATAGGGTTCCCCGTCCACATGGGCATATCGATAGGTTGTGGTACCTCTTTCATCTACTATCTTCTCGCCATTAACCCAAATTTCCAAGTAGCCATCCTCAGGATCTAATACCCAGTGGATGACGAAATCAATATACTCATCAAGTTCATAATCAAAAACGGTACTTTGTGTCCCGGTAGAAGCGCCTGTTTCATATATTTTATCAACATTGCTCTCATTAGTCGATGTCTGAAAATACATTTGACCAGGTCTGTTCCTTTGTCTTAGGGTAACCGGATTTATCACGCCTTTACCAACTCCGCCTGATTTCCGTGTATTACGAAATTGAATGTATGTTCTTGCCGAAGGAAGTGCTTCTGTGACCTTCATGGAAAAACCAATCCAATGCTCGCCCCAATCAAGTAGTCTATTTGCCTTGATCTCATTTCTGGTGCTACCATTATTAAAATCACCTAACCAAATGGCTTGTTTACTAAATCTAGCATCGTCTACTC
Source organism: Flagellimonas meridianipacifica (assembly GCF_003001695.1). Classification (GTDB taxonomy): domain Bacteria; phylum Bacteroidota; class Bacteroidia; order Flavobacteriales; family Flavobacteriaceae; genus Flagellimonas; species Flagellimonas meridianipacifica. Next base: position 1,777,116 of record NZ_PVYX01000002.1, read on the forward strand.
TTCTAACTTGTGTGTCACCTTCAGTTTCCCACATACCATTGGCCGCACTACCTTTTGAGGACCACTGGACAGTCTCAAAATTAGTGTTCCATATTATAGAACTAGAATCCTGTTGTCCATCATTTGTGGTATCTGATGAATCGTCGGTTTGGTCATCTTCTTGGTTAGAATCTTCTTCTTCCGAAGATGTATCTCCATCATCGGTGTTTTCTTCTACGTTTGTATCTTCATTCTCCACATCCGCAAGAACAACCTCATCAAAAACATCGGTTTCTTGCGAACAAGATAAAGTCATCGCTAAGACAATGAATACTACTAGCATCTTTAGGGGGGTGTAGGTGCAATAATTCATAGTGAATATAGGTTAAGATTTTAAATCTCTCTAGATTTTGGTTTATAAAATTATTTATTTACTCAAATACTTCGACGAAAATTTATTTTTTTTCGATGAAATGCATTAACGGGGCATTTTTAAAACATTGATGATACGTTTTAAAAACTACCGTTGGATGTTCATCGACTTTTTATTCGATGTAATGCTCGTTTCTTTAACAGTCTTTAAGAATTCAGGGGGGGTATTCGTCAATGCAATACGAACTACAATTGGCTTGGAATGAAAGAGTTAGTCCAATTTCATATTCAAGGTTTCATATTTTAACCCTCGTGGATTAATAACAACCGGAAAAACTACTTTTGAAAGAAGTGGAAGGGCAGTGCTCTATCTAAGGTAAGGAGCTATGTGGATTTAGGAATGAAAAGTTCGCAAAAGACAAGCGAACGGTATTCTGAGAGCTAACTATTTGGTTCAGTGGAGTTAGGCCCCTGAATTATCAAGTTAGCTAGAAAAAATTGGAAATCTGTCTTATTCAGTCTAGGGCATTCCTATTAAAAGGAAGTCTGCAATTTACTGTCTTTATGGAATACCCTAACAAAATCAATAAATGACGTGTACAAGAGCCATTAATCGATATGAATTGTCGGAAACAATCTATCTTCATGATTATTGGAAGGTTTCCCATAGGTTTCAATGTACCATTTGTTAAAATACCCTCCATATTGATTTGCTAAGTCAAAAATCATATCATGGTATTTTTCTTTCAATATCTCCAAAACCTTAGGAGGACAATCCAATTCAATAGATTTATTCACTACTTTCTTGATTGATGAATCCTTATCATCCTCTGACTGCTTCTCATTTATGCTCGACTCCGTGCTAGGGTCAATAAATTGGATGACTTCATCCAAAAGCCGTTTTGGATTATCGATAATGGCATCATAAAAACCTATCAATAGTTGTTCTTTGGGGAAAACACTGGTGAAATTCTCAATAGTACGAGCGTAATTGGAACGTAGTTCTTGACCTTCACTTTGCATAAAAGCTATTATTTCTTTCTCTTCTACGTCATCCAGTGAAAACCCTTTGATACGTTTTTTAACATGTCTGAAATTTGACCAAGCCCGATCTACGGGGTTCCTAAGCATAAAAATCAGTTTTGCCTCAGGCGCCACAGCATACATTCTGGAAACATCTTCCTTGGACAGCATGGAATATGCCGGAGTTATCTCTCCTTTTACTCCCTCATATATATCAAATAATGACTTGTACCACTCATCATTATAATCAAGAAAATGCCATTTCGTGTAAAACCTTGCTTTTTTCATTTGTCCACGAAGTACTGCCGCAGAAACGGACTTAACCCCTTTGAACAAATAGGACATATCACCAATTCTGTCTTTAGCTTTTGTAATTGAAAGGTAATTGGGAGAAGGATATGATACGTCTCTATCAAAATAATGAAATTCTTTTACGGGAGGTATGGCAAAGCCTGGTGTTTTTGACAAATTATAATATAACCATGAAGTTCCTGCTTTTTGGGCTCCAATTCCCCAAAAATTGATTGGTGTTTCAGTTTTCATAATTTAACTAACGTTCTACGATTATTATATCTTACTTGACAGTTCAAAATATTTTAAGAATGTTTTTTCATTCAACTTCTTTTTAACCCATTTTTAATAGCCCTTTCCAAATAAATCCCAAAAAATGAGGGTTTAAACTTTAACAAGGCCATAGCTATGGCAAGCAATCCCAAAACAAATACAATAAACAATAGTATGTTGGTTTCTCCCCATAGTCCGAATATGGATTTGTATGCTAATATTAAAATGGCAAGATAAAACCCAAGTTGTATCCCTGCCATTAAGGGTTGATAAAAGTATTCTCTGATTGATCCTTTAAAAATTTTCTTTACTAAAAAAATCATCATCAGATAGTTTATAAAGTTGCTTATGACTATACCTACAGCTGCACCATTGATTCCAAAAAAATAGCCTAAAACACCAGATAGAATAATAATAATCACTGTAAAAATATACTTGCGACTTACATTTTTATAAACAAGTCCCTTAGCTCGAATAACAGAATCTGTCATTGAGCCTGAATTATTGAATATCAGTACAAGAAACATTATTTGCAGTGGTACAACCACGTCAGTCCATTTAGGACCCATCAATATTTGAACTATTTCCGGTGAGAAAAAAACTAAAAAAACTGTGGTAGGCAGCATTATGGAATTGACCAAGCCAAGTCCAAATTTATAAACCTCTATCAATCTTTTGTCTTCGTCTTGGATTTCTGACATCACGGGAAACATGACCTTGTTAATAATATTGGAAATGAACCTGCTGGGCAGGGTCCTTAAACTTGAAGTCCTTTCATATATCCCAAGAACATCTTGTGTAAAGATTTTTCCAAAAACAAGATTTAAGCCCCTATTGGACAAAAAGTTACTTAGGGACAATAAAATCATACCAGAACCAAAACCAAATAGCTCACTCGCCTCTTTAAAATGAATCTTCAAACTGATCTTTATTGGTGCAAAATAAAACAAGGCAATAGTACTGAAAAACGAACCCACCAGGGTGGCAATAACCAGAGACCAGACCCCAAAATCTTGCAAGGCCAAATAAACGCCCAAGCTGTAACCCAATATATTGGAAACGATATTGACCAAAGATGCATTTTTAAAGGAATAATTTTTAAAAAGCAGATTGAGTGAAATGTTGTTTAGGGAAAGAAGTATAAGATTCAATGATGCCACTTTTATTAAAGCATCTAGTCTAACATCATTGTAGATGGAAGCAACATAAGGTGAAAAAAAGTAAAAAAGTGCATACAAGGAAAATCCAATCAAAAGGCTTGTTTGAAGTGCCCCATTGATGTGCTTATGTGTAATATTCTTGCGTTGTATTAGTGCGGACCCCATGCCACCTTGTATAAAAATATTACCAATCCCTATTATACCATTAACCACGGCCATTAATCCATAATCTTCTTTAAATAAAAGCCTGGTCATAATAGCGAAGTAAACCAGTTGAATAAGGTTCATGGAGACAACTGACAGCGCTTGCCATTTTCCGGCATTTTTGATTTTACCGCTTAAGCTCATCCCAGTTTATTAAGCATAAAACCCAAAGCATTAAAAAAGGGCCGCTTTTTTGAATCATTTTCCCACTGGTCATCATATTGTATTCTACGCTTTTTGAAACGGTTTGGTGTTCCAGCTATGGTATGATCGTTGCTCAGCTCCATAAACTCTGGCATATCAAAAGTCTTGAACCCAAAAAAATCTGACATTTGATTTAAAACAAGTTGAGGGTCCTTGAAAAATTCTTCGTAGGAAAGATTAAATACATCCTCTTTATCTACTTTTCTTAACATCAACTTACATTGTAATCGATGCCTATAGTTGGCCAATATCAACTTTATCAACCCAATGTTTTTCTTATTATATTTTTTTCGCCACTTGTGTTTAGAAAGAGTGACCGCCCTTAAATCTCTCTTCAAATAGATGAACTTAAACGTATAAGGGGAATTCTGATAAAGAGAAACTCCATAAAAAGCTTCTTTGGACGAATCCACCAAAACATCACAATCAGTTATATCAAAGAAAGCTTTGTAAATCAGATTCATCAATGACCTTACATCTTCATTTTGTTCCTTCTGGTAATCGATATCTTTTCCCTTTGGATAGACAATCTTAGTGTTTTTGATTTCCCTTGCGTTGGAAATATTTAACCTTTGGTATACACTGTTCCAAAATGTACAATCATCCAAACTGTCACCACAAGAGCAAGTCCAGTTACAACTGCTACCTGGCCCAGTTTTATGAATATAACCTCCCAAAAGAAAAGATTCCCCAATCGAAACTATTTGGGGAGATTTGGAAAGAATGTTTTCAATCAAAGTAGATCCAGACCTTTGATTGGACATTATATATATGATAGTCTTTTTGTCTTCCATTTTTTTGATTGTTTACCCTAAGAAGTTTCATTTGAGTCACAAAGACTTAAAAACTAGACAGTTAGAAAATTGAAAATGCATCTGTATAGGGTTACCATAAGTGACGCCTTTACTCATTCCTCTTATGATTTTATAGTTTTTGAGATGAAACCAAGTATACTGGAGGCCCTCTCCCCTATTTCAAAGTCCTTTGATGTTTCCAATGCTTTTTTAGACATTTCTTCACTTCTTTGTTCGTCCTCAATGATTGAACCAATTGCATGTTTCAGAGCTTCTACATCCATGGGGTCTACCAAAATGGAAAATGAAGGGTCACATTGATCTCTTACTTCAGGAATATCAGATGATACTATAGGTAATCCACATGCTATAGCTTCTGCAATTGCGTTACAGGAACCCTCCTTTTGGGTTGGTAGAACAAATAGATCTGCCGAAGAAAGCAGTTCGGGAATTTGAAAAGAAGGAACACTCCCTTTGAATACCACGGATGGACCTTGAGGCTCTTGAGGTCCGCTTCCAATAAACAGAATGCCCACATCCTTTAAATCTTTAGCTGCTTCCAATACGCGTAAAGGTCCTTTATGCTCCATAAACCTACCAACAAAGGCAATAAGTTTGAGATTCGTAGGAAGGTTGTACTTGTTCCTCATCTCTTCTTTGTTCCTTTTATAGAACTTGGTTAAATCTACAGCATTGGGTTTCATAAAGATTTTGTTCTCTGAAACACCGAAATCAATTAGTTGACCTTTTAATTTATTGGAAACCGCTATGAATCCTTTCAATCGGCCTATACTTTCTTTAAAATAAGTTTCTGAATATCTCTTTGCAAAACTTAATAGGTCGCTTTCCCCTATTGCGCAAAAGATAGGTTTCTTGTATTTGTTAACCGCATTGGCCGCAATAATGCCATTCATCATGAAATGAGTGTACACCAAATCAAATTCCAAGTTGTTTTTATCAATAATCTTTCTTATCCCCTTTATCTGACCAAGTTCAGCAATTCGGTATGTATTGAAAGATCCTAATTGAATACTGGATAAAGACAGAAATTTTGGACGATAGACTGTACATTTTTCAACCCCGTAAGACTTCTTTTTTTTAAACAGCCCTGTCATTGAAAAGGTTTCAGGGGAGATTACGGTTACCTTATGTCCAAGCCCGCAAAAATGCTGTATAAGATTATAAACAAAAACACCTCTCGAAGGGTATTTTGAAGAGGGATAATTATTTGATATAACCAGTATGTTCATTCGGTAAGTCTTTTTTGTTTATTATAGTTTGGTAATACGTGGGCAGTTGATCCTATCAAAATGGCAAAAAACAACCAGAACAATATTTTTCCTATACTCCCACCTTGTTTGGACATATTAAAAATGACAATAACAAATAGTACAAGGTTTAACGAATTTCCATATACTCTGTAGTGCCTTAAAAGTGACTTGGCCAAACGAACCAAAAAGGTGATAAACAAGAGTATTCCTGGAAGACCGCATGAAATAAACAAGTAAAGAAAAATATTGTGAGGATTTTTAGGGATGCCAGAATAGGCATACATCATGGGAATAACTCCAGCAAATCCGGTGCCTATTATAGTATGGTCAGCAATAATATTAAAAGCTGCATCCCATAGAACATTTCTTCCAGTATCACCTTTTTCAACCGTTTCCAACAACCGCGATGCTATTACAGGGTTGGTCTCCAATAAGTAAGATATTAGAAAACTAGAGGCGAAAACTCCAATAATAAAAATTGCCCATTTGTTTACAACCCCGGTTTTCCTAAAAAAAAGCAGTACACCCAAACCCAAGAACATGGAAATAAAAGCACCACGAGAGCCTGATAAAACGGTCAAGCTAATAAATGGTAGGCAAATTGGGACAATAATAGCCATCCTTTTAAAAGAAAAGTTGCTAATAAGTTTGGACATGGCTATCAGAAAGGCTAAAACTGCTTTTACTCCCAATACATTTGGGTTTTCCCCAAACAGATAAATCCTACCATGTATATAGGTTACACCCTGACCTAGAGTAACCAACAAAAAAAGTAACAAAATACTTGCAATGTAGGAGTTCAGGACAAAAGGTAAAATCTTTGGTTTATTGTAGATATGAGACGCTATAAAGGTCATTAAGACAATCAAAAGAAGTGCCCTCTGATGAAATGCAAACCTCATTTCATCCACATATTGTGAATTGAGCGCAGAAAAAACAAAGCCAACAACAATCAATAACAGCAGAGGAATAACAAACTTTTTGAGAGGATGAAAACTGAAATTCTTTGAAATCAATGGCACCCAAGTAGCAAAATAGAACATTGTCATAAAAAATGTAACCGAGTAGGACCCAACTAACTTAAAGGGATCCCAATATTCAAAAGTTACAGAAAATACAAGCAGGTATAGACAGTAGTCGTTTATGGTGCTTATGAGCCTTATCATTAATCGATACCAGAGTTAAAAATCGGGGGTAAAATAAATTAAAAAATATGTAAGGCAGTCAACTTAATGGTCAAAATACTGTTTTTATCGAATAATTGAAGATTTAAAAGATGACTGCTACTCTTATTCAAATAAGCGAACTAAATTTGGCAATCAATACACAACTAGCCACAGTATGCATTGTCTTCATATCTGTAACGATTTCTATGGAAGTGCTGTTCATAGAAATCTATATAAAGACCTTTCTAAATATCCTTTTCACCAAACAGTTTATTGCCCTACCAGGTCTTATGCGATGCCAACAAAATTTGTAGAACTTGATATTCCGAATCTTGATGTTATTCAATCAAAACCGCTTAAGAAGTATCATAGGGTACTGTTTAGAAAAAAAATAAGTTATTTATACAATGATCTGGACAAAAAGGTTTCCTTATCAAAATTCGATATTGTCCATGCTACCACCTTATTCAGTGATGGAGCGGTAGCTTTAAAAATCAAAAAAGAGTATGGCATACCTTACATCATCGCTGTCCGGGCCACCGATATAGCTGGTTTTCTAAGGTATCGTAAGGATTTGATTGGTTTGGCATTGGAAATATTGAGGGAATCCAAAAAAATAATATTCATAACGCCAATTCTAAAAAAGAGCTTTTTTAGGCACCCGGTCATCCATAAATATGAAAAACAATTTTCAGAAAAATCTAGTATCATTTTCAACGGTATAGAAGATTTTTGGCTGAAGGACAGACTTAACAAAAAAGATTTAGCACCTAATAAAATCTTATATGTTGGAAAGCTTACCCAAAGAAAGAATGCGTTGAACTTGTGCAACGCAGTTGTTTCCCTGAATAAAATGGGGCATAATTTCAAACTGACCATTGTAGGTTCTGGCGGTGCCTTTGAGGAAAAGATTAAGGAACTATCCAAAAAAAATGGAGACTTCATTTCATACCTGGGAAAAATTTCGAACAAGGATGAGTTAATGAACGTTTATCGCGAAAATCATATTTTTTCTCTACCATCAAAATCAGAAACTTTTGGCCTGGTCTACCTTGAGGCACTATCTCAAGGTCTTCCTATTATGTATTTAAAAAACGAATCGGTAGATGGAATGTTCCAATCAAAAGTTGGACAAAGAGCGCCAAATCCCAAAGTTAAAACCTTAATGGAAAGCATCTTGTTATTAGTTGAAGATTACAGTACAATTGATTTAGAAAAAATTGATTTCAACCTTTTTTCATGGTCATTTATCAGTGATAGGTATCATGAGATGTACAAACAGATTACTCAAAATACAGAATTTAGTTGACCAAAGAATTATATAAGCGTGCTTAGAAATATATTTGCTCGTTCTTTTGAAACACTTTAAAAACAATATTAGATATTTAGTATGAGAATACTTTACATACACCAGTATTTCCTGACGCCAAGAGACACGGCGGGAACAAGGTCTTATTGGATTAGCCAAGAACTGATAAAAAATGGTCATCAAGTAACCATGTTGACCACCAGTACAAAAATAGACACCAAAGTAAAAAGGATGAACGTAGATGGTATTGATGTCATTTATGTGAAGGTACCCTATAGCCAGTCCATGAGTATACTGAACAGGCTGAAGTCTTTTGTAAGCTTTATGCTAAAATCGGCAAGGATAGCCCTAAAAGAAAAAAATATAGATTTGGTGCTTGCCACTTCTACTCCGCTAACCATAGGTTTTCCTGCCTTAGTGGTCAAAAAACTTAAAAAAGTGCCTTTCCTTTTTGAAGTACGAGATCTCTGGCCCGAGGTTCCGATACAAATGGGTGGTCTCAATAATAAACTGGCAATTAAACTGGCTTTATGGTTTGAAAAGACAATCTATAAAAACGCAATTCATATAGTTGCTTTGTCTCCAGGAATGAAAGAGGGGGTCATAAAGGTTGGAACTCCTGAAAACAAAGTATCCATGATTCCAAATATGTCCAAAATTGATGTCTTTTGGTCTCGTGAAAAAAATGAGGAACTGACTAAAAAACTTGGGTTAAAACTGGATTCATTCAAGACCGTTTATTTTGGTGCCATGGGAATAGCCAACGGTATGGATTATATTATCGAGGGCATCAAACATTTGAAAGAACATGAAGATATTGAGTTCGTATTTATGGGAGGTGGCGCGACCGAAGCTGTTTTAAAGGAAAAATGCAAAACGCTCGGTATAAACAATGCACGTTTTTTGGGTGGTTTTAATTTAGAGCAGCTTTCTGAAATCGTAAACTTATGCGATGTGGCGCTTGTCACATTTGCAGATTTGCCCATTTTGGCCACGAATTCCCCAAATAAGCTTTTTGATTCGCTATCAGCCGGCAAACCGATAATCGTAAATTCACCTGGATGGACCAAAGAAATGGTTGAGGAAAATGAATGCGGAGTATTTGTTGACCCAAAAAAACCAGAAGAATTGGCAAACCAAATCTTACATCTCAAAGCAAATCCGAAGCTTACGGAAAAAATGGGATTAAACTCAAGAAAATTGGCAGAGACCAAATACGATAAGTCGATTTTGTGTAGTGAATTTGTAGATGTAATTGATTCAATTTCAAACCAAATTTCAACTAAAAACTAGAAAACAGATAGTAGAAAACCTTATGGCATTAAAAATCTTCTATTATTATATAAGTCAATATGTTAGCTTCTTTGTTGATAAGAGTATAAGAAAAGTAGCACATCCATACCTAATGGTTTTTTAACTTTAAACATAACTTTGGGTTGACGTAAATCCTTTAATTATAAAACCTAATCAGTATCGCAATTAACAATCTTATCCAAGATATAGGTAGTAGAACTATATTTTTTTGAATACCCATAGCTTGACATAATTTTACAGCCGTTAAAGAACACAAAAATGTATCAAAGCCTTATCAAAAGAACTTTTGACTTTTTATTTGCGTTAGTTCTGATAGTACTTTTATCCCCCTTAATTTTGGCTACTACCATTTTCTTGGCAATTGCAAATAGAGGTAAGCCTTTTTTTCTGCATAGAAGGCCGGGTAAAAACGAAAAGATATTTACCCTTTACAAGTTCAAAACCATGAGAGACCCAAAAAATGAGGAGGAATTATACCTTCCTGATGGGCATAGGATTACCAAGGTAGGAGCTATAGTACGAAGCACTTCCCTCGATGAACTTCCACAACTTTTTAATGTTCTTATGGGGGATATGTCCATTGTTGGACCAAGACCGCTATGGGAACACTATTTGGAGCTATACAATGATTTTCAAAGGCAAAGACATACAGTTAAACCGGGCATTACGGGTTGGGCCCAGATAAATGGGCGAAATGCAATTAGTTGGGAAAAGAGATTTGAACTAGACGTTTGGTATGTGAATAATATAAGCTTTTGGACAGATTTAAAAATTCTTTTCAAGACCGCTTTTAAAGTATTCAAAAGAGAAGGTGTCTCTGAAAGTGGCGAAGCAACCATGACCATGTTTACAGGAACCAAGTAGATGATTGGAAATCAGTATCGTAGAGCTATGCTAACTGAGGCGAAAGATGATTCTTTTTTAGAAATTATACGAAAAAAACAAAGATGGGATAGTGTTGTTAATGAATGTGATTTTAAGGATGCTTATCACAGTTACTCATACCATCAACTTGCCAAGAAAAAGAATGAAGAACCTATTTTGATTCATTATGCCGAAGGAAGTAAGATTATAGCTCTCCCCTTACTCCTAAGGAAAATTGATGGCACTCGCTATTATGATGCCACTTCCGTTTACGGTTATCCAGGGCCAATCACTAAAGGTATTCCCTCAGGTTATGATTGTAAGAACTTTCAAATGCAGTTGGAAAAATTTTGTATGGATAACGATATCATCTCTATTTTTTCAAGATTAAATCCATTTATTTCCCGCCAGAACGATTGTCTCAATCAACTGGGGCGTATTGAAGCAATTGGGAATGTTATATATCTGAATCTAAATACTAGTTTGGAGGGTCAGAGGTCCGAATATCATAAAAGACTGAAAACCTACATCAATAAATCTAGAAGGACTTACAGTATCAAAAAAGCAGATGGGGATAAAGATCTGGATACTTTTATCTCTCTATATCAAGAAAATATGGTTCGTGTCAATGCGGACAAATCTTACTTCTTTGACAGAGCCTATTTCCTAGACTTATTCAATTGTCCCGATTTTGAAACCGAATTGCTTTTGGCCTTAAAGAACGATACCAAAGAAGTAGCTGGTGGAGCCATTTTTATTAAAAAGGATGGTATCATCCAATACCACCTTTCAGGTACAAGCGAGAAATATCTTGATTTAAATCCTATTAAACTGTTGATTGATGAAATGCGGATTAAAGGGACGGAGGAAAATTTTAGATATTTTAACCTTGGTGGCGGAGTAGGTGGAAGAAAAGACTCGCTGTTTTATTTTAAATCAGGGTTTTCAAAAAAACAAATTCCTTTTAAAGTATGGAAGTTCAAGGCTAATTCAGAGGTTTATCATGAACTGGTAAGACAGGAACGTCGTGGAGGACAATTTGACAAATCAACTAACTATTTCCCTGAGTACCGTAGAATAGAAAATCCAATCTAATCCTGAAAAACAGCTTTTTTAGTTAACTCAAGTCAAAAAATCTTTAATGTTCAAGGCGAATTTTCACCATATACGGCTTAACGTAACGGACATTGATAAGTCCATTTCATTTTATCAAAAATTTTTTGGGGCTACTTGCTTAAATTATAGAGGAAAGGCAGAAGCCCTTTTTACCGAGAAATCCTTTCTTTTATTGAACAAAGTAAGTGAAGCCCCTAAGAGTCATTTGGGAACAAGCCTTTGGCATATTGGTTGGTCGGGAGTTGACGGCCAATCAGAATTTGATTGGCGAGTTAAGGAGGGTATAGAGGTACACACTCCTATCAATCCTTTGAATGACAGCCACTGGATGTATTTCTATGGTCCCAACAAAGAAGTTGTGGAAGTATTTACTGGGAATAAAAACCATAGGTTTGAACATATACACCTATTGGCATCAGATGTTGACCAAACTATGAATTGGTTCAAAACAAATTTAGGCTTGTCCCCAGAAAGTCCCTCAGCACAAACCTGGGGCAATGGACTGTTTAAATGGAACAGGTTGACTGTAGATAACATCAATATAATGGTAAACGGGAGACCAGTCCAAGAACGCACATGGTATCCCAGTGAAGGTTTTTCAAATACGGACGGCACGTCCATAAACCATATAGCGTTTTCGTTTCCAGAAATAGAACCGATTTATAATCATATAAGTGGAAATAACACTGAAATCGTCCGTGAAATAAAAACAGATCCTGTTTATGGTTTAAACAGTTTTTTGGTTAGGGGGCCTGATGGCCTACTAATTGAAATTGTTGAGGAAAAACCTATTCCAGAAGGTATATGGGATTAATCTAAGAGAATATAGCAATCGCAAATACTATTAAGAAAAACTATTTCGCAAATCAACAAAAGATAAACAAGTTTGGCACGTTAATCATTTTACAATTGACCTGATGAAAAACTTCATACAGTTAAAAAAGAACTTAAAAAAGGATTTTACCGATCTAAGGGATATTAAAGTAGCTTTATTGGGCGATACCGCTACGCAGTTTTTGAAACAAGCCTTAAAAGGTTTGGGTCACGACTATGGGATTCACTTGAACATATGGGAAGCCGACTTCAATCAGATAGAAAGACAAGTATTAGATCCTTCTTCAGAGCTTTATGCCTTCGAGCCTGAAATCGTAATCCTCTTCCAATCTTCACATAAACTGCTGTCCAAATACAACAAAACAACTTCTGATCAGCACCTTTCATTTGCAGAAAATCAGATAAATGCCATTGAGGACCTTTATGCCAATATTACGGATAACATAAAAGCTGAAATCATCTATTACAATTACCCGGAAATAGATGATTCCGTTTTTGGAAATTACGCCAATAAAGCCGAGTCCTCTTTTTTGTTTCAGTTACGTAAACTCAATTACGAGCTTATGCTTTTAGCAGCTAAAAAGCCAAGTTTGTTTTTGTGCGACCTTTCATCAATTCAAAACCAGATAGGAAAAGCCTCGTTATTCAATCCATCAGTATACATAAACACCGAAATGGTGCTGGGCATTGATGCTTTACCGCAGATTGCAGCAAGGACAATCTCCATAATCAATGGGTTGAAGGGAAAGATTAAGAAATGTCTGATTTTGGATTTGGACAACACTACATGGGGAGGTATTATTGGGGATGATGGAATTGAAAATATTGAGGTTGGAAGTTTAGGAATTGGAAAAGCCTTTTCGGAGTTCCAGCAATGGGTGAAAAAGCTAAAAAACAGGGGCATAATCATTGCGGTTTGCAGTAAAAACACGGAGTCCGTTGCAAAAGAACCGTTCGAGAAACATCCCGAAATGGTTTTGAGATTGGAAGATATCTCTGTATTTGTGGCCAATTGGGAGAACAAGGCAGATAATATTCGTCAAATACAGCAGATTCTTAATATTGGGTTTGATTCAATGGTGTTCTTGGACGATAATCCTTTTGAAAGAAACATCGTACGGGAAAACCTGCCCGACGTTCTTGTCCCTGAATTACCCGAAGACCCAGCAAATTATCTGGAATATCTTTATGGTCTAAACCTTTTTGAGACTACATCCTTTTCTGGCGAGGATGCCAAAAGAACCAAGTTGTATCAGATAGAGGCAGAACGTGTAAAGGCCCATAAAAAATTCACAAATGAGGACGATTTTTTAAAGAACTTGGCCATGACCTCAAAGGTAGAACCCTTTACGCCATTCAACACACCCAGAATAGCGCAATTATCTCAACGGTCAAATCAGTTCAATCTTAGAACAGTTCGGTATTCCGAATCGGATGTGGAACAAATGGCCAATTCTGAAGATTACGCGACATTTTCTTTTACGTTGGAAGATAGATTTGGTGACAACGGGTTGATTTGTGCCATTATTCTTCAAAAAGAAGACCCAAAAACGTGGTTTATTGATACCTGGTTTATGAGTTGTCGTGTATTAAAACGAGGAATGGAGAACTTTGTCCTAAATACCATTGTAACCTTTGCAAAAGAAAATAACTTTGATTTCTTAAAGGGAGAGTACATTCCAACTCCTAAAAACAAATTGGTAGAAAATCATTACAAGGATTTGGGCTTTGAATATCAAAAGCCTTATTACATTTTAGATGTAAACGAATACGCAGATAAAAAAAGTCATATAACAAAACAAGAAACAAAATAGGATATGTCAAGAAATGAAGTGTTGAAAGAGATAAATGAAATCTTCATAGATACTCTGGACAATCAAGAAATCGTTCTCGATGAATCGACCCAAGCGGCGGATATAGATCAATGGGATTCGTTAATGCATGTACTATTGGTTGATGCCATGGAAAAGCATTTTGATATTCGATTCAAATCTGGAGAAATCCAAAATTGGAAGAATGTTGGGGAGATTATAGATTCAATCGACCAAAAAAGCAACAATTAGTGAATTAATCATAACCAACCGGGTAGAGATTTATTTCTAAAAGAGTCTAAAATCTAAGTTTTAGTCAAAATCAAACCTTAAAATTGGTTTTAAAACAATAGGATATGAATCTAAAGTTTACAGACAAAAAAATAACGGGCATTCTCACGGTTTTCCCGGAAAAGGAAATCAAATTTGACGACGAAATAGACAACTACGAGTTTACTAGACAACAATCTATGAAACTAAAGTTGGTCATGGGCTTTAATAAGCGAAGAGTAGTAAAAGAAGGTACAGCCATATCAGATTTATGTGTGTTCGGTCTAAACCATCTCTTTGAGAAAAACCTGTTGAAAAAAGAAGATATCGATGCCCTGATACTGGTCACTCAATCACCCGATCATTTCATGCCTTCAACAAGCCATATCATACATGGCAAATTAGGCCTTAAGCAAGACATTTATTGTAGTGATATCAATCAGGGATGTGCAGGTTATTCTTATGGACTTAACCATGCCTTTATGTTATTGGAACAGGAAGAAATCAATAAGGTGGTTGTACTAAATGCGGATATTCTGAGTATCAAGGTGTCCAATAAGGATAGAAGTAGTGGTCCACTTACAGGAGATGGAGCGACCATTACCATTGTGGAAAAAAACCAAGATGGGAATACAATATACGGCTCTGTTAAATCTGACGGTTCTGGAGCGAGTGCACTTATTATTCCCGCAGGAGGGTTCAAACAACCTTCCAACGAAGAAACTGGAAAACTTGTAAAGGATAAAGCTGGTAATTACAAAGCTTTGGACCATATAGATATGAAAGGGGACGAAGTATTCAATTTCGTTCAGCGAGAGGTACCCCCAATGATTGATAACCTATTGGAAAAAGCTGGTACGACCAAGGAAGATATCGACTATTTCATGTTCCATCAGCCCAATAAATTTATGGTAAAGCAGTTGGCCAATGCCATGGGTGTACCCAACGAAAAAATGCCGAATAATTTAGTTGAGAATTTTGGCAACTCTGCAAGTGTTACAATTCCTGCATTGATGTCTTTCAATTTGGGTGAAAAATTAAAGGACGAAAGCTATAAAATATGCCTTTGTGGATTTGGTAATGGTTTGAGCTGGTCTTCGCTGGTTTTGGACATTGGGCATTTAGATTTTTGTGAAACAATAGATTATAACAACTAAAAAAAATATGGAAAACTTTTTGACATCCATTGCTGAGATATTGGAAGAGGAATCGGTTGAGTTTACTGATGACCTCGATTCTTTTGATGCTTGGGATTCATTGACCGTTCTATCAATTATTGCACTTTGCGATTCTGAATACGGTGTGGCTTTATCGGCAGAAGAAGTAGATGACTCAGGAACCATACAGGGTTTAAAGGACCTCATAAAAAGTAAAATGTAGGTATAAAACAATGTACAACAGGGTCTGTTTTAACGAACCTTAAGCACTTTGAGCTTCTTTTTGTTTACTAGTTTGCTGTGGGTTTTATAACTTTAAGTTCTCAAAAACTTTTCCTCCCCCATTTTTTGAATAAGCTTAAATGCCTTAATATTGATAGAGAATACAATCTAAACCTTTAGAATAGTATTTCGAAAACATGAACCAATAAAACAGATTTCCAAAAATCACAATTCTTTGAAATAAAATAAAGCTCTTAACTGAGTAACTGATAAAAAAACAAATATGAGAAATGTAATCATACTAGGTACCGGGGGCTGCGCTTCTGAGGTAACATTTTATATAGAAGACAATAACAAATTAGCGAAAGAAGAGAACAAAATCAATATTTTGGGCTACATCGATTATGCCGACCATATTGAAGATCATTACAAAAAATACAACTTTAAGGCTCCTGTTCTGTGCGATATAGATTCTTATGAGCCAAAAGAAGGTGAAGAGGTATTGATAGCTGTAATGGATATTGGTTTCAGGGAAAAGATGATTAATGCCCTAAAATCAAAGAATGCTACAATTGGTAGTTTTTTTCACCATACTGTAGTAAAACCGGACGATTTGAACATTGGTGAGGGCAATATTGCAGGTCCTTTTTGTATGCTGGAAAAATATGCCACTATTGGCAGCTACAATCTCCTTACCTCATACTGCTTTATAAGTCATGACTGTGTTGTGGGAGATAATAACTTCTTCTCCGTAGCTGGGGTAGCGGGATCAGTCAAGGTTGGGAATAATAATTATTTCGGTATTCGTTCTTTCACTATACCTGGAGTTGAAATAGGTAACAACAATGTGATACAAGCAGGTATGTGTGTTGATAAGAACGTAAAAGATGACACGACGGTGTTCTATCGTTTCAAAGAAAGAATTATGGCCATCCCCAAGGTCGGATAAGAACAAAGAGTCCATTTATATAGTAGGTGTATTACAGATTCTAAAAAACTAATTTTTTTATTCTTGTAATACCCAGTATTTATCATGCCGGTCTTTAGCAATAACCCATTTTCGTGGTAGTTAGGCTTTTGAATTGGTAGTGACCTCATTCATTCAAAACTTCCATTGCCTTATATAAAGTGAGAATACTATTTGGTCCTTTTTCTAAGAATCACCTGCTAGCACCAATATGCTGTGGAGGAATTTGAACAGTCAAGCACTTATTACAGTAAAAGCAAACTGGACATTTGATACGTAAATCCTTAAGGGTTTGGTGTTAAATTTCGACTATAGCAAAGACGGACCGTCTGTTTTCGCTATGCTTTGCTTCAGAACAGGGCACTTTATCTTTGCATTCATTGACCAAGCGCTCTTCGCCATAAGCCGCCGATTTTAATCTACTCGCATCTACCTTCTTATTCAAAAGATACTCAACTGTGCGTTTTACACGTCTTTCTGAGAGCCATTGGTTGTATTTGTCCGTACCTCTAGAATCTGTATGAGCAGAAACCTCAATTCGTAATTTCGGATACTTATCCATAATCAAGGCCAGTTTATCCAGAGTAGTTTTGTCTTTGGGAGTTAAATATGAAGAATTCAAAGCAAAATAAACATTACCAAGTGCTTTGATTTCATTTTCAATGTCGGCCCTTCTTTTCTCTGCTACTTCTTGCTCAGCTTTTTCTGCCGCTGCAAGTTTTGCTGCTTCTTGTTCCCTTTTCAACCTTTCCGCCAACAGTCTTGCCTCCTCATCAGCTCTTTCCTTTTCAGCAATAGAATCTTGAACTCTTTTTTGTTCAGCTTCCATTTCTTTTAAAAGTGCCAATTTTTCTTCTCCTTTGGGTGAAAGACCTTTTTCAATATCAAATTGATACACCACACCAATGGCATGTTGTATATGATTTGTTGCGTTTTCAGTACTCATGGCCCATTTTCCAGTAGAATTGAAATCCAGTCCTACCCTATCTGAGAGCCAGGTTCTAAATCCTACTACACCATTATACGTTCCACGTCCTTGGTTGTTCGCATCCGTATAACCTGCTCCAATACCCACATATGGGTCAAAAAAACCAGTTTCACCTATAATTTGATTCAGATCATAACTTATTCTAAAGTCAATACCGAAATAATCTATGTCTTCAGTATTTACAACATTGTCAACAATTTTTCCTTCTCTATATTGATTATAGGTCCCTATTGCCTCCAAACCCAAACCATTTTGGAAATATCTTCCAATACTAATTCTTGATGGAAAGGGAACAGCATTCCAACCATCGCGAATATCCAATAAGTTTCCAAATTCATCTCCCGAATCATCAACCACATTCATTCCTAACGAAACCATCCAAGAGGATTTTACGATGGTGTCCTTTTTGGTAAGTTGTAGTTCCTGACCAAAAAAGATTGATGGAATACATAGCAAACATATTGCCGTAACCTTAAACGTTTTCATAAGTATTGATTTGAGGTTAAGAGTTACAAAATTACGTCAGGTGTCAAAATAGTCCATTTTTGTGCTTTCAATGGCTTCAAAAATCGTTAAGTGGGAAAAATCGGCAAAAAGGCCCTTACTCTGAATACTGAAAGTCGATTAATTTGTCGGTAAAGGGAATTGTATAGATATAAAACGGATAGGAAATCACAGTAATCTCCGGTTCATTTAAAGCATTTGATTTTTTGACCTTCATATTGATTTTCAAACGATTACCCTCTTCTTTTCCATAAAAAAGTACCATTTTACTATTAGGCTTTTGCTCTCCAGCACAGATGGCTAAGACGGTATGTTTAGTGAAGTCAATTGTTGGGACCGGTAAGCCAGGTTTTCGAGTTTTGTTTACTTGGGAGTAAAACTTGGATAATGACTTCATATCACGGATAACCATGGTCTCCGCTTCATAAAAACCGCTATAATCATCGGAATCAACCAATGTAATTCTTGGATCATTTTGAGACTCTTCTTCCACAATGCCCTGTTTTTGTGATTTACAGGAAGTCTGGGTCAAGGAAACAATAAAGTACGCTATGAAAATTAAGACTCTCATTCTTAATAGGTGTTCTTATATCTGGAATTATAAGCCTTTTCATACACTTCTTCATACAATGGCAATATGTTGAGAATATCAAACTTCAAAGCCACTTGATGGGCGTTTTCCTTGAATTTCTCCATCACATTGTCATCTTTTAAGATGTGAATGGCTTTTGCTGCCATTTCATTAACATCTCCTACATCTGCCAAAAAGCCAGAGACACCTTGTATGTTGACCTCCGGAATTCCACCAGTATTACTGGAAATAACGGCAACCTTGTTTATCATCGCCTCCAGTGCGGCAAGACCAAAACTCTCTGATTTGGATGGTAGTAAAAACAAATCCGAAAAACAAAGGATACGATCAATCTCATTGCTGTTCCCTAGAAAAATTACTTTTTCAGCAATTCCCAATTTATCACATTGAAGCTCAGCCCCCTCTTTTTCGGGGCCTTCTCCAACCATTATGAGTTTTGCAGGAATTTCTTTTTGTATTCGGTAAAACACATCGATAACATCCGAAATACGCTTCACCTTTCTAAAGTTACTGATGTGTGTCACAATACGCTCATCCTCATTGGCCATTAACGAACGTTGACAATCTGTATATTCTTGACTGTATTTCTTCGAATCAATAAAGTTTGGTATTACCTCTACCTCCTTTTGAATATCAAAGATTTTCAATGTGCTTTGTTTCAAATTTTCGGAAACGGCAGTCACAATATCTGATTTATTGATACTGAAGGTAACAGCGGGTTTATAAAATGGGTGCTTTCCAACCAACGTGATATCCGTACCATGCAAAGTGGTAATCATAGGGACATAAATGCCTTCTTCCAACAACATCTTCTTGGCCATATATCCGGCATAAGCATGGGGAATGGCGTAATGTACATGTAACAGCTCTATACCATAAAGTTTGACGGTATCCACCAGCTTGCTTGACAATGCCAATTCATAGGGTTGATAGTGAAAGAGCGGGTATTCCGGTACATGAACCTCATGAAAATGGATATTACTGTTCAATAAACCAAGTCGAACCGGTTGTCTATAGGTAACAAAGTGAACCTCATGACCTCTTTCGGCCAATGCAATTCCTAATTCCGTAGCGACAACTCCACTACCCCCAAAGGTTGGATAACAAACTATTGCAATCTTCATATTGACAAATCTAGCGCTAATTCATCTTTTAATTGATAATGGAATCATAAATTGCTTGTTGTATTCTTGTTCGCAATCCCGACTTAATCAACAGGGTATTACTTGCTGTTGGAAATGTTCGGTTGGATAAAAACACGTAAATCAATTCCTCATCAGGGTCTGCCCATGTATATGTTCCCGTGAAACCACTATGTCCAAAACTTTTTCGTGAAACACATCCGCAGGTAGGTCCCTTTTCTTCCAATTGTGGCTTGTCAAAACCTACACCCCGCCTCACCATCTTATGGCAAAAGTAACAGGTATTGAACTTTTGAATAGTTCGGTCGTTGAGAAAACGTCGGCCGCCATATACTCCTCCTTGTAGATACATCTGCATAATTTTGGCCACATCGTTGGCATTACTGAACAAACCGGCATGGCCTCCTACTCCACCTTGCATGGCTGCGCCCATGTCATGCACATACCCCTGGATGGTTTGGTACCTGAAGTATGTATCCTCTTCAGTGGGGATTATCTGGTTTTTCTTGAACTTCCCTAAAGGGTTAAACCCAGTGTATTGAAGCCCCATGGGACGGTAAAAAAACCTATCAACAAGTTCATCAATTGAGCTCCCATAAAACTCTTCAATATATTTCTTAAAGACATAATAACCCACGTCGCTATAGCGATAACGATTTGATTTTAAATCTTGTCTGCCAATTCTATTGTAAATGGAATCTTTATAGGCAGAGGTTAAATAAAGATTATCGGCGACCTTAAAAGGAAATCCTTCAGCTGGATGGTTTCTATAAAAGTCCGGTGAGGGTTTCCTGTCTTCTGATAAAGTATCAATGTAAAAAGCAATCCAAGCAGGTAATCGGCCATAATGCGAAAGTGCTTTAAGTACAGTTACATCCTTTAATTCTGAATCCTCATATTCTGGAACCAACTCCTTGAAAGTATCATTCAACGCAATATTTCCCTCCTCTTCCATTTTCATTATCATAGGTAAGGTTGAGAGAATTTTTGTTAAAGATGCTAAATCATAAATATGGTCTTTGTTTACCTTCCCATCTGAACCATATGTAGGTTTCCCAAAATTCTTATTGTAAATCACCTTTCCCTTTTTGGCGATGAGAATTTGAGCCCCTGGAAACATTAAAGAATCTAAACCTATTTGAACGAGACTATCAACTGCTTTTAAGTTTTTAGAACTCATTCCTACTTTCTCCGGAATTGAATACCCCAAACGTTGAATAGGTTTAACTTCCAACCCTGTACCCTCCTGAAAAGTGGACCCAACCGAAACTGGAAGTTTACCATTTGCCCCTATTGCACCAAAAATCGCCTGGGCCGCCTTTTTTTGAGCGAGCTCACTGTTTTGATACCCAATCAGTAATGCATCGATGGTAGTAGAGTTAACCACATCCAACAGGGCATATGGTTTTGCAAAAATGCTTAAAATGGTATTGCTGGTTCTTAATTTTGATATCTCTTGAAGCCAAAACAGCTCCGTATCACTAAACTTGTAAGATTTCCAAGGAGAGTCATTGTTTTTGTGGAATCCAATGATGACAAGATTATATTCTGCCAGTTCCTTCCTGTAATCCGCTATATTCTTTTCTTTTACCCAAGTGACTTTGGTGTATTTAGAAAGAATATCATAAAAGGGTGACCCATCTGCATCTCCAAACTGTACATAGGCAATTCGTTTATTCTCCAAGTTTTTTATGGGCAACAAGGAAAAGTTGTTTTTAGCAACAGTCAAGGCCTTTTCAATGCTTTCTTCGTAAATGATGTCATTTTCAACTCCATTCAGCTCATTTAACAGATTTTCCTCAGCAACTGGAACATAAGTATGAAGACCAGCTTTGTATTTGGCCATTAGAATCTTTTTCACCGAAAGAGACAACCTGTACTCCGAAATTCTACCCGTATTGTAGGCGTCTATAAATCGTTTGATGGATTCCATTGGATTTTGAGGCATCAAAAGCACATCGGTACCCGCCAAAAACGATTCAAGCTCCACTTCCCCTTCATTAGCAAATTGGGATACCGCTTTCATATTTAGTGCATCAGTAAAGACCAAGCCTTCAAATCCGAGTTCCTTTATTAACAGGTCCGAAATGATACTTTTTGATAGTGAGGAAGGGTGCCCGTCCCTACTTTCCAAACAGGGGACATCCAAATGGGCCACCATAACGGAACTCAATCCATTTTTAATCAGATATTTGAACGGATATAGCTCTATTGAATCCAATCGCTGTCTGTCTGCATCAATTATGGGAAGTGCCTTATGGGAATCCACATCGGTATCTCCATGGCCAGGAAAATGCTTGCCACAGGCAAGAATCCCAGCCTTTTGCATGCCCTTCATTATGGCCAAGCCCTTATTTGCAACATTTTCTGGTGATTCTCCAAAAGAACGGTTACCAATAATAGGATTTCGTGGATTGTTGTTTACATCAATATCTGGAGCAAAATTGATGTGTACTCCCATTCTTTTGGCATGCTTTCCAATCTGAAACCCAACTTTTTCAACAATTTTGTCATCTTGAATTGCACCCAAGGTCATATTCCAAGGAAAGGCATAGGTGGAATCCAGTCTCATGGCCAGTCCCCATTCCGCATCCATCCCAATCATAAGAGGTATCTTGGATTTTGATTGAAACTCGTTGGTGAGCCTAACCTGCTGAACTGGTCCTCCTTTTAAGAAGATTACACCTCCAACATGTTGATTTTCTATTAATGATTGTATTCTATTGGTAGACTCTACACTTTTGTTGGACCCTATGCTAACCATAAAAAGTTGACCTATCTTTTCTTCAAGTGTCAAATTGTTATAGGTATTGTCAACCCATTCCATTTGAGCCAAAGTATCCTTTGCAACCAAAGGGTTTTGTGCCTTGGCTCCCAAAAAAAACAATAAAAGGAGAGGAAAGTAAACGTTTATCCGCATAAAGGTCTATCTAGAATGTGAACTTTATGCATGTAAAAATATTGTATTTCATTGAAGAAAGACCAGTATTTAAGACATTTTAAGGCTAAATTACATGTTTATGGACTCTCTTTCACCTGTCAAAGATTTCTAGGGTTCTATCAATAATCCAAGAGATTTGACCTTATATACCATGTTGATAGTCTCTGCAGACAATGGTTGATTAAAAACTGAAAGTTCATCCATTAAGCCTATGTAATTGAGTCCAAGAAAAATTTTTGCCTTTTCTTCTTCCCAAGTAAACAAATCTCCAATATCTTTTTTTGTGCCTTGTAGCTCTCCGTTTACATAGAGCTGGTACTCCGAAGAGTCCGCGCCTAGATTTGAAAAGTTAATCACGATGTGGGTCCATTCACCTCTCTTAAAAGGAGGATTTTTCATCCGCACCAACCTTTTTTCGAGTGCTGGATTGTTGTCAGGTCCAATTTTATTTGGATTCCATAACTCCAAATCTCCAATAACGCCTAATCTAAAATCCCTTGGATTTTCCTTAGTGAAATCTACCCAAATAGATGCATCGTTATAATTCACATCGGTTATTTGTATAGGATCACAAAATCCAGGTTCCAAATCCTTTGCTGGGTCAAGTTGTAACCAAAAAGAAATTGCCCCGCTCCAGGATTCTTTAGAATATCCCATATTTCGGAATGCATCAAAAAATACAACAGGCTTCCCTTTTTTCTTGAAATCCAATGCGCCTCCGCTAAGACCAATATCCTTGACGAAAATCACATTGGAGCCTTCCAAACCTTTTATAGCGTTTTGAAGTTCTTTTCTGCTCGAAGCCGAATAAATCTCTGCATCTCCCACCGCGACCTGAGCTGTGGTACTTTCATTAAAAGGGGCGTAAAAAATAAGGCTCTCTTTTAAAGTGTTTTCTTGTGCCATGCCATAGAATAGCGCCATTAAACAAGCCAAGGCTGTCGTTGTCTTTTTAAACATGTGGATATTTTTGTGTTATTGTCAATCTATTGCTGTTACACGGTTTTATTTTGTTCTAGACAAATCGTGCATGCCAACTCTCGCTTGCGGGTACCTCCCAATGGTCCAGAAACTCCATTTTATTGGTTACAAGATTGTTGAACACAATAGTATTTTTGGATATGGCTTTCTCTTTTGCCATTTTTTTGAAATCTTTCAATGTTTTATAAGCAATATATTCCCCTTGTTTAAAGGATACATTCATCCTATCCAATAAATCCACGCCATATTTCTGTTCAAGGGTTTGTATAAAATGCACCGAGGCATCGATGGAACAGCCGGAAGCGCCAGCATGCGACTGGTCCAAACCAATAATTATAAAACGATTATATCGAGTTAGGAATCCTGCTTTCAACCGTGCCCCATGTGCAGTCCATTGGGTGATAAACTCACCTAACGATTGTTCAATTTCCTCAATTTCTGCTTCGGTAAAGCTTCTGTTTGCTTGGTAAATCCAAACTCTCGAGGTATCAGGTAGGGAATTAAAATCTACTAGCATATTAAATAGAGTTAGCGATTAGTTCCGCTACATCCAGTACGGTAACACTATCTTCTTTTTCGTGGGCCTTTATGCCATCTGTCATCATGGTATTGCAATAGGGACAACCCGTTGCTATTATGTTTGGATTAGTTTCCAAAGCGTCTTTGGTGCGCATCACATTGATATCCATATCGCCTTTCTCCGGTTCTTTGAACATTTGGGCACCTCCAGCACCACAGCATAATGCGGTTTTCTTATGACGTTTCATCTCAACGATGTTCGCGTTGGTTTTCTTGAGAATGTCCCGAGGAGCATCATATACTGAATTGGCCCTCCCCAAATAGCATGGATCATGGAAGGTAATACGCTTTTCTTTATAGGTTTTCCCTTCAAGGGATAGGCGTCCGGAATCCATCAGCTCTTTTATATATTGGGTATGGTGAATTACGTCATAATTACCACCCAAACTTGGATATTCGTTTTTTAAAGTGTTGAATGAATGCGGGTCACAGGTCACAATGCGCTTGATTTCGTAACCATTCAATACTTCTATGTTCATCATAGCCTGCATCTGAAATAAAAACTCATTTCCAGCACGTTTGGCCACATCCCCAGTATTGCTTTCTTCAGGTCCTAAAACGGCAAAATCTACATTGGCCTTGTTCAATATCTTTACAAAGGCCCTTGAAATCTTTTTAGCCCTATCATCATAACTACCTGCAGAACCCACCCAAAACAGTATTTCCGGTTGCTTGCCCTCAGCCATGAATTCTTCCATGGTCTTCACAATCAGTTTCTCGCTCATAGCTATACTATTATTCGTTTACCCAGTTCAAACGGTCCATTTGATTATAGGGCCATGGGGCACCATTATTTTCAATATTGGACATCATATTATTCAATTCTGTAGGAGCCGCCGATTGTTCCATCACCAAAAAACGTCTCATCTCAACAATAATGGACAAAGGGTCAATGCTCACAGGACAAGCCTCAACACAGGCATTGCACGTTGTGCAAGCCCAAAGTTCCTCCCGGCTGATGTAATCATCCAAAAGTTGTTTGCCGTCAGGCACAAAGTCTCCTTTGTTGGCGTCTATATTTTTGCCCACTTCTTCAAGTCTATCCCTAGTATCCATCATTATTTTTCGAGGGGATAACTTTTTGCCCGTTTGATTGGCAGGACACTCCGAAGTACATCTACCGCATTCTGTACATGTATAAGCATTTAAAAGCTGTACCCAGTTCAAATCCATTACATCGGAAGCTCCAAACTTCTCGGGTTCAGCTTCAGAATCATCTGTAGCCGCAAAAGGGTCAGCGGATGGGTCCATCATTAGTTTAACCTCCTTGGTAACCGATTCTACGTTTGAAAACGCTCCCTGAGGCTTTAATCGCCCATAATATGTATTTGGAAAAGCCAGTAAAATATGAAGGTGTTTGGAGTAATATAGGTAGTTCAAAAAAGCAAGAATACCCAGAATGTGAAGCCACCAAGCGGCTCTTTCAATTATAATAAGGGTTGACGCAGAAAGCCCTTCAAACAGGCCGGCAATATATTGGCTTACTGGAAAAGCTCCCGCTTGAACGTAATGCTCTGCACCGAGTTGTTGCAATTGAAAATCGGCAGCATTCATAGTAAGGAACAAGGCCATGAGAACCAATTCGATGTAAAGTATAAGGTTGCCATCTTTTTTGGGCCATCCTTCCATTTCAGGTTTGATGAATCTTTTTAACCTTATGGCATTTCTACGAAGCCAAAATACAACCACGGAAACGACAACCAAAAAAGCTAAAATCTCAAAGGAACCAATTAGAAAATCGTAAACACTTCCTAAAGGAGCAAAAATGCGGTGGGTTCCTAGAAGACCGTCTATGATGATTTCCAGTACCTCTATATTGATGATGATGAAACCCACGTACACGATAATATGTAGAAGACCCGCAATGGGTCGCACCACCATTTTGGTCTGTCCCAAAGCGATTCGGGCCATATTTTTCCAACGTTGGGTTTTGTTATCACTAACATCAACATCCCTCCCTAGTTTGATATTACGAGAAAGTTTTTTGACATTTTTAATAAAAAAACCAATACCCAACGTTAGGAGAATTGCGAACAGAATATTTGGTATATATGCGGTCATAAGAATAGTAAAGCTTAAAAATACAAAATTTATTATGCATGCATAATAAATTTATTAGCTATTTAACCTGCTATTGTTTATTGGCAGGGTCGTTTTCTGGAAGTTCATATTCTTTTTGCTTTTTTCCAAATACGGAAACATTAACGTAACGTTTTGGATTCAGTCTAAAATCTTGCAGCAATAAGTCCAATTCCCTTGAAGCATCAGCTAAGTTATTATACAACTCTTCATCATTGGCCAACTTACCGAGAGAGCCTTCTCCCTTTTCAATTTTGCCCAAAACATTGTTCAATCGATTCACTGTGGTCTGAAAATTGGCAACAGTTGACGCCAGGCCTGCACTTGCCAAAGAATCCGAGAGCTTGGAAAAGTTTGAGGTAATGTTGTCTACGTTCTTTAATGAATTGTCCAACTGATCTTGGTTTTCTTCCAAGAGATTGTTCAATTTGTCGGCACTGCTCTTAAAGGATATTATCAATTCGCTAAGACCCGAAATTCCTCTTTGCAAATCCATCTTAGTAGGTTCATCCAACAAAGCGTTTACATTCATCAACAGAGAATCTGCATGGGACACAGCCCCTTCAACTTTAAGTTGTAGGGGGGTCAACTTTTGTTGTACCAATTCCGTAATCCCAGGCCGGGTTGAAGTAACCAGCGTATCCCCAGATTGCGCATTACGTTCCCCATTTAAGACCGGGTTTATCTGGATTCCCTTTCCTCCTATAATTCCAGTATCATAGAGCTCTGCGGTGCTGCTCTTCGAGAATTCGAAATCGCTTTTAATTGAAAGTGTAACAATAAGTTTCCCTGAATTATCCTTAAATCGGATGCTATTCACATTCCCAACATTTAAACCATTAATGGTTACCTGAGTACCTGGTTGGAGCCCTCCAACATGGTCATAGACTGCATAAAGTGTCCGAGAATTTTCAAAAAGTGAAGAGGATTTTAGATAACTCAGTCCAAAAACAAAGGCTACTATACCTGTAAGTACAATAATCCCAGTTTTAATCTCTCTGGATAGTTTCAAAAGATTATTTTTTCGGTTCCAAACAAAATTAGGAATAATTTTAGGAAGGAGACAAGCCTTTCCGATAAGCTACTTTAGCGCTTCTTTCAATGGAACCCTAACCCCTTTTTTATAGGCGACAATATAAGAGGTGGTATATCCTTTGGCATCTGCCTGTATTTTTAATTGCTTGGCCTCATCATAGGTTTTGGCATTCCCATACATATAGCGGTATAAATTTTTAAAAGGTTCTTTGGAAAGGGTATCCAATCCTTTGAAATTTGCCTTCGTCAGCGGAACATCCTTGGAACTTGCCATTAACTGTACTTTAAAAATCAGGTCAGAAACAGCTGGGGGCGGGGTTTTGGTTTCAACAACTGTCGTTACAGGCTCCTTTTCAGCCTTTACCTCTTCAACTACTTCCTCTACAACCTTTTCCTTTTTAGGGGCTTCCTCAGCGACTTGAGTATTTTCGGGAGTGTTCTCAAAAGATTCATCTTCAGCTATTCCATTGTTTAAATCTTCTTTGTAGGCCACAATTGCATCCGCAATTGCCTTTCCCATTTGCGCTTGTCCTTTTGAAGAATTGAGGTAGCTTCCTTCATTTTTATTGGTTAAAAACCCTGCTTCAATCAGTACACTGGGCATAAAAGTCTGATGCAGCACAATGAATCCCGCTTGCTTTACCTTTCTATCCTTTCTTTTAAGCTTTACCGTAAAGTTATCTTGCAGCTTCTTACCCAATAATATACTTTGCTGAAGAAACTCTTCTTGCATAATGGTCAGCCCTATTACCGATTCTGGAGAATTAATATCGTATTGGGCATATCTTTGTTCATAGTCATCCTCTAGATAGATAACCGAGTTTTCTTTCTTGGCTACTTCAAAATTCTGTCTGTTTGCGTGTAATCCCAAAACGAAAGTTCCTGCACCATAAGCCTGTGATGAATGAGAGTCACAATGCACTGAAACGAACAAGTCCGCGTTTGCTTCGTTAGCAATTTTTCCCCTTACATAAAGATCTACAAAAGTGTCGTCCTTTCTTGTATAGATTACCTTGATGTTCGGGTTTTTCTCCAGTTCTTGACCTGTTTTTAAAACAATTTGAAGTGCAATATCCTTTTCCAGATAACCGTTTCCAAGATTTCCAGGGTCATGTCCACCATGTCCTGCATCCAAAACCACTATAAATTTGTCCTTCTGGGGTACTTCGGTACTATTTTTGGTAAAAGAGCTTAATGGGAACAGAAAGGGCAATACAATTAAAAAAAACAACCTTTGTACAGACATAAGAACTCAAGAATTTTAGCATTCTGTTAGGGTTAAAAATATTGTAATCCCCAAGTAACAGAAGAAAAAATATATGTAAGTTTGAGACCAAAAACTAGGCCAAACTAGCACAAAAATAGGATTTATCACGTTGCAATCAAACAAACATCTTTTCATATTCCTATTTGTTATCCTAGGCTTTTCGATGCATTCTTTTGCTCAGGAAGACCCAATAACACCCCTCCCCATCAAGGCGATACAGGATAGTATAGTGGCCCCATTGCTCCCGGCCAACATTTTAAATGACTCTATTCCCCTGGATTCGGTGCAGTCCGATACCGTGCCGAAAAAGGAAGCTGCTCTTCTAGACCAAATCAAATACAAGGCTAAAGATTACGTCAAGTTGAGTCAATCGGAAAACAAGATTTACCTCTATGATGAAGCCGAAATCTATTATCAGGACACAGAACTAAAAGCCGGAATAATTGTCTTGGATTATATTGCCAATGAGGTGTACGCAGGACGTATTAAAGATTCGACCGGCACCTATTCCCAATTTCCTTATTTTAAACAGGGGGGCAATGAAGTACGACCAGATTCCATAAGATTTAATTTTGATACGCAAAAGGCGCTCATTTGGAATTCAAGAACGGAACAACAAGCAGGATTGGGTCAATTGGGGAGTGATGCCATGAAAGTTTATGCCGAGATTACAAAGAAGGAAAATGATTCTGTTTATTTCTTAAGTGAAGGGAAGTTAACTACTTCAAAGGATACGGTTAATCCTGATTATTACATTCGTATAAGAAAAGCGAAATTTGTCCCCAAGAAGAAAATAATAGCGGGCTTCAGTAATATGTATATTGCTGATGTACCTACACCAATTGCGCTACCATTTGCGTATTTTCCGCTTACCACGGGGAGAACGGCAGGGCTAATTTTTCCCACCTTTGGAAACGACCCCCAAAGAGGGTATTTTATTCAAAATGGTGGCTATTATTTTCCTTTCAATGATTATGTTGACCTAAGCCTAACAGGGGATTACTATACCAATGGTAGTTTTGGCTTTAGGGGGCAATCCATTTATACGAAACGCTACAAGTTTAGGGGAAATATCAACTTTAGCTTTGAAAACCTAATCCAAAGTCAAAGAGGTTTTGATGATTTCAGTAGGTCCAGCAACTATAATATACGCATTCAGCATAGCCAAGACCCTAAGGCCAGTCCGAATTCTCGATTTTCGGCTTCGGTGAACTTAGGGAGTAGTCAGTTTTTCACCAATTCCTTAAACCAAATCAATAGAAATGATGTGCAGACCAACACCTTTGCCTCTTCCATCAGTTATTCAAAGACGTTTCCTGCTTATCCTTCGGTGAATACCAGCATAACCTTAAGCCATACTCAGAACTCTAGAACTGAGCAAATCGTAATGTCTTTACCAACTTTCCAAGCCAGTATGGAACGTATTTTTCCTTTTGCCAAAAGGGATGGGATTAAAAAAGGACTCATTCAGAATGTCAATTTTCAGTATGACGTAAATGCACAAAATACCATAACCACGGACGAACAGAACTTTTCTTTTGATGACGCTCGGATTGGTGCCAGACACAGAATTCCCCTTGCTACAAATTTTAAAGTGGCCAAATATTTGAGTGTTACGCTTAATGGAAATTACGAGGACGTCTGGACCCTAGAGACCATAAACAGGAGGTTTGATGAGGACCTACAGGAAACGGTTACTGACACTATTGCCGGATTCGACCGTTTCAATCGATATAACTTTGGAGCGTCCGTAGGAACAACAGTGTACGGGACATTTAATTTTGGGGAGGATAAAAAAATACAGGCAATACGCCATGTAATGCGCCCCTCCATTAGCTATAACTATGCCCCTTCATTCGAGCAATTTTTCGACACTTTTGTTGATGGAAATGGAGAAGAGGTTCAGTTTACTCCTTTTGAAACCAGCCTATATGGAAGACCCTCTTTGAATCGTAGCAACTCCATGAGTTTTTCGTTACAAAACACGTTGGAAGCCAAGGTCAGGGATAAAGATTCTACAGCTACGGAACCTAGAAAGGTAAGCATCTTGAGCAATCTAACCTTTACAACCAGCTATAATTTTGAAGCGGATTCCCTTAGATTGAGCCCCATCAATATGAATGGTGCCACAGAAATCATAAAAAATGTCCCAATAAATTTTGCCGCTACTTTTGATCCATTTGCCATAGACAATAATGGAAGACGTATCAATACACTGAACATTAACAATGGTGGCGGACTGTTTCGACTCACCTCAGCAAGAATCAATACGGGATTCTCATTAAACAGTGATATGTTTAAAAAGGGAGGAGCTAAAAAAAGTGAGGAAGATTCGGACCAAGAACAAGATCCTGGTTACGGAGACAATCCATTTGCTTTAAATGACAGAGCACGAACCGGGGAAACTTTTTTTCAGCGAGAAGAGGATGATCAGGGAAATGTAGAAAATCCCACGTATTCCAATAAACTGCCATGGGACGCTCGTTTTACCTATGTAGCTACTTACAACAATAACAACAGGCAAAGAGAGTTGACCAACCACTCCCTAATGTTTTCAGGAAACATTAAACTTACTCCTAAATGGGAGGTGGGATTTAACTCTGGATATGATATTAGAAACAAGGGGTTTACAGATACCCGATTTATTTTTAACAGGGACTTGGATAGCTTCCGTATTAGTTTTGATTGGACGCCTTTTGGGCAATTTGAGCGTTGGTATTTCTTTATCGGCATTAAGAGCTCCATCCTTAGTGACCTGAAATGGGAAAATAGGAGCCAACCTTTCAGAAGATAGCGTTATCTTTAAATTCAATTCACATTTTCATACTATGAAAACCATTATCAATACACCTAAAGCCCCTGCTCCTATTGGGCCTTACAACCAAGCCGTGTTAATAAAAGATACCCTTTTTATTTCAGGACAAATCCCAATTAACCCTGCTACTGGTAATTTGGTTGAAGGAGACATTAAAGCTGAGACCAAGCAATCCATGGAAAATTTAAAAGCCATTTTAGTAGAGGCCGGAATGACTTTTGAGCATGTAGTAAAAACTTCAATTTTTATTAAGGATATGCATCAATTTTCTGAAATCAATGAAGCTTATGGTGCTTATTTTGATGCTGAAACCGCTCCAGCCAGGGAGACTGTGGAGGTTGCTAATCTACCAGCTTTTGTAAATGTGGAGATATCTATGATTGCTATTAAATAGTCTCTTTGTGAAATTCCATTAGACCTTCAATAGGTCTTCTACGGATAACACCCAAGATTAAATCGTTTCGCTCTAAAACAGTAGCTAATTCATCTCTGAGGAAATGGGCTATGCTTCCTACAAAATGGATAGGCACTTTAGTGGCCAATTCAAATTGCATGATGTAGTTGTTGACAAATTGCTGAAAGCCCTTGTCAATTACCCCTTTGCAGTACGGGTGTTCTTTATTCTCGATTATAAAGCGAGCAAAAGTGGCTAGATATGTATTTGGATTTGGTTGTTTATATAGATGATCTTTTATTACATCTGCATCCAGGTTATAATCTTTGGCAAAACGGATTCCCAAATCCTGAGGCATCTTATGAAAGTAATAATCCCTTAAAAGCTTGCGCCCAAAAAAGTTCCCGCTTCCGTCGTCCATAAGAATGTAGCCCAAAGAGGTTACTTTTTGAAACAATTGATGACCATCATAATAACTGCAATTGGAACCCGTCCCTAAAATACAGACTATACCTTGATGTCCAATTTTGGTTGTCGAATAGATTGCAGCATAAGTATCCTCCCTAACTTCCGCTTTGGCATTGGGAAAGAAATCCTTGAAAATATCCTTCAGGAAATTCTTCATACGGTCGGTACCGCATCCAGCCCCATAAAAGTACAAGTGGCTTACTTGTTCCCTATTTTGGGACAAATCAAAATTGTTGGCCAGTCTGTCTTCGATTACCTCTCTTGAGAGGACCTCCGGACTCAATCCCAAGGTCTGGGTCAAAAAAAGTTCTTCTCCTTTTTCGTCAAGAGCAATCCAGTCGGATTTGGTAGCCCCACTGTCAACAATTAAAATCATAAGTTGGTTTTTAGGTTGAAACTATGAGGGTGCCAATTAACACCAGCACCCTCAAGTAATTTTATGTAAGATACTAAATTATAACTGGGCTACATGCTCAGCCAAATCTACCAGTTTATTGGAATAACCTGCTTCATTGTCATACCAAGAAACCACCTTGAAAAACTTTGAATTCAACTCGATACCTGCCCCAGCATCAAAAATGCTAGTTCTAGCATCTCCGACAAAATCCTGAGATACGACTGGTTCTTCAGTATAACCCAAAATACCGTTCAATTCGTTTTCCGAAGCTGCTTTGAAAACCTTCTTGATCTCATCATAAGAAGTCTCCTTTTCCAACTTAACAGTAAGGTCTACTACTGAAACATCGGATGTAGGTACCCTAAACGCCATACCTGTCAATTTACCTTCAAGGGCAGGAATAACCTTGGTTACGGCTTTTGCTGCTCCAGTTGATGCAGGAATGATGTTCAGAAGAGCACCACGACCACCACGATAGTCTTTTTTAGATGGGCCGTCCACAGTCATTTGAGTAGCAGTGGTAGCGTGCACCGTGGTCATCAAACCTTCCTCTATACCAAAGGTATCATCCAACACTTTAGCCAATGGAGCCAAACAGTTTGTAGTACAAGAAGCGTTGGAAACAATGGTATCCGATGCTTTCACCTCATTGTGATTAACACCCATTACAAACATAGGTGCATCTTTGGATGGTGCGGAGATGACCACTTTCTTGGCACCACCATCAATGTGGTATTGTGCTGTTTCCAGTGTAGTGAAAATACCGGTGCATTCTGCAACGATATCAGCACCTACCTCATCCCATTTCAAATTTTTAGGATCCCTTTCGGCAGTTACTCGAACGGTTTTTCCGTTTACCACCAGGTGGCCATCCTTTACTTCAACTGTTCCATCAAATCTTCCGTGTACAGAATCATATTCCAACAAATATGCAAGGTGCTCTACATCCAACAAATCGTTGATGGCAACAACATCAACATTATCTCTTTTAACAGTAGCTCTGAATACCAACCTACCTATTCTACCGAATCCGTTGATTCCTATTTTTAAATTCGCCATTTCTTCGTGTTTAGTTTTTAATTATGTAGTCATTATGTCTGAAACTCGTATAAGTTCTTCGTCAATTTCTGTGTGAGCCTTAATAGCCTCACTTATCGGGGTGAGTATAAGTTTAGTGTCCCGAATTCCAACCATATAATTGGATTTTCCTTCTAGCAAGCTCTCAACTGCCTTAACACCCATCCTACTGGCCAAGACCCTGTCAAAACAAGTAGGGTTTCCTCCGCGTTGCATATGTCCCAGTACGGACACCCGAACATCATAAATAGGAAGGTGCTCTTCGACATATTCCTTGAGTTCAAAAACGTTCTTACCCGTTTTATCACCTTCAGCAACAATAACAATACTCGAGGATTTTCCAGATTTCTTACTACGTTTCAAGGATTCCAATAATCTCTCAAGTCCCAAATTCTGTTCAGGGATAAGAATTTCTTCCGCTCCTGCCCCTACCCCAGCATTTAGTGCAATATGACCTACATCCCTACCCATCACTTCAACGAAAAAAAGACGGTTGTGTGAGCTAGCTGTATCTCTAATCTTGTCAATTGCCCCAACAACGGTATTTATGGCCGTATCAAATCCTATGGTATAGCTAGACCCTAAAATGTCATTATCTATTGTACCAGGAATACCTATCACTGGAAAATTAAATTCCTCATTCAAAGCCAAAGCACCGGCAAAGCTTCCATTACCGCCAATAACCACCAAAGCATCAATGCCTTCAGCTAATAATTGCTCATGTGCTTTTTTACGGCCGTCCGGAGTCCGGAAATCATCACAACGAGCGGATTTAAGTATAGTTCCACCTTTATTAATGATGTTATTTACACTACGGGCATCCATTGGTTTAAAGTCCCCCTCAATCATCCCTTGATACCCTCTATAGATACCTACACACTCTAACTTAAGGTATGCGCAAGTTCGTACTACAGAGCGTATAGCGGCGTTCATTCCAGGTGAATCTCCCCCGGATGTAAACACGCCTATTTTTTTAATTTCTGAAGCCATTGAACACTTTAAGTTGGCAAAACTAGGAAACTTTATTTAATTAACGAATGAGATATTAAGTAATTTATAATCAACGTTTTTCGCAAACGTTTTCGTAAAATTAAGG
Organism: Flagellimonas meridianipacifica; assembly: GCF_003001695.1. Classification (GTDB taxonomy): domain Bacteria; phylum Bacteroidota; class Bacteroidia; order Flavobacteriales; family Flavobacteriaceae; genus Flagellimonas; species Flagellimonas meridianipacifica. Next base: position 1,812,072 of record NZ_PVYX01000002.1, read on the forward strand.
ACAAAAAGATGCAAAAAAATCACTCCAAATTGGGTGAGCGTTTAGCCGTGCTATTTTTTGGTTTGAATCGTATGAGACTATCCTTTCCCATGATTTCTGTGGATTGGATTGGCGCCGATTTTTCTTCTGCTTTCGCTTTCTTTTTAAAAACCTTTTGCATCAAGTCTTTGAAGCTATTGAAATCCACTTGATATGAAAGCCCCAAACCTTGTGTATACCCTTGTCGTTCTGCAAAAAACTGCTGGATTTGATTTTCGCGGTTAAAAATCTTCGCACTGAGTGTACCTTCCTCATTCAGTAAAACCTGTACCTCAACATCCCCAGCAACCACAGTTTCCGATACTCCTCCGACCGGAACCCCCAAGCGTCCGTTCACAAGGACTCTATCAGATATCTTTGTTGACACCGTAACCCCTATTCGATTCTCGGTTTGAATATCCGCTTCTGGGTTTAACAGCCCTTGTTCATAGGATACTCCAAAATTCAGTTTGTCGTTATCGCCTGCAAGTATCTGATTCAGCAAGCCCGATGCGGTTTGGATAGCATTTCCAATAGCTATCTGTCCGCCATCAAAATTTGCATTCTGTTGATTCCAGAAAGTACCTTGGGCCATTAAAGAGAATGCATTCCTCTCTTTTACAGTCGGGTCTTGAAGTCTGTATTCCAATTCAGATTGAACCACTGAATTTGTTCCTGGAAAATCAATATCGAAACCGATGTTTGGATTTTCCAATTCTCCGCTAAGGCGTACTACCACTTCTGTAGGGATTCTTCCTCTGAAATTGTTACCATCCAGCAGTGGTGCGGGATTTGCATTAATGGCATAAACTGCCTCCAAATTCAGTTGGGCGGCCAAAGGATCTCTTTCCCAAAGTATAGTACCACCGGGGCGTACCTGAAATGTTTTGTCAATAATTCCTCCATACCTAAAGTTGTATTCCCCCGTAACCGCTACAAATTCCCCATACATGTTGAACTTCCCGTTGGTATTAATTTCTATCAGCAGAATTCCTTCACCGGTTCCTTTGAGGGAACTCCCTGTATTTTGATCCACAACAATTTCAACTTCAGCATCTGGTGTAACGGCCAAATCAAAAGCCATTTCCAGACCTTCATAATCTTTCAGTATACGTTCATCCTTAAAAGTTTCTGTACCCTTCTTTTCAATGAAATTGATGAAGGAATAATCACCAACGGAGGTTACATCGCTCAAAGGTATTTTTAGGGATGTACCTGGTCCTGTGGTAGCATCCACTGAAATGGTAAGCCCTTCCGTAGGACCATAAATACTTCCTGTACCATTGATAAAACCAGTACCGTAATACAGAGCTTCTTCATTAAATTCGGTATTGAGTATCATAAACCGATCGTTCCTGGTATCCACATCCAAGTCTAGAGACCAGTCTCCAAAAGCCGTATGGTTAATCGTACCATCCAAGGTTGCTGTGGTACCCTCCGCCACATCGGAAAGACCAATGTTTTCAAAATAGAAGGTTTGATCAAAAAGACGGACCCGAGAGAATGGTGCAAAATCGTAATCCACATTTAGATAAGGTATACCCAAGCCTGCTTCATTAAGAGTCAAGTTCCCATTGATTGAGGGATTTTCTGCCTTGCCAATTACCTTTACGTTACCACTGATTTTCCCCCGAATATTAGAAATGACATCCTCCCCCAAAGGACTGAACGGTTCCATCTCAAAATCGGTAAAGTTGGCCGTAAGATCGAGTCTTGTATCCTGATTTTTATTGGTAACCTTCCCGTTAATGGACATTTTCTCCCTTCCATTATCATCCAACCAGGTACTGATGCCAAATTGAGTTAGATCATTGTTCCCAAAAATTCCAATCTCCAAATCACCCAATCTTGAATCATTTACAGTTAAGTTTTCAATGTTTAGACTGGAAGTTGGTAAGTACTTCCCCTCTTTTTGAAGAATGTTTAAAAAGCCATTTATAGTTCCATCCATCTTTAGACTATCCACTTCCGGGATAATTTTATTTAACGAAACTATTTTGAATTGCAGGTCCAAATCTTTGTAGGTTGAGTCAGCCAACTCTCCACGCAATCTAATCTGCTCTTCGTTTTCATTGTCCATCACTAAATCCTCTATCCAAATACTGTCCAGGGTTCTATTAAGAATTACCTTGTTTTTGGCATTGCCCTCTCGGTTCAATACCCAAGTGTTTCCCTTAAAGTTCATTTCTGACTTTTTGAGTCCAATTACAGACTTGTTCTCTTGATTGAAGGTGTGGTAAAAGTTTAAATTGTAGCTATCGTCCAAACCACGGCCACCTTTAAACTCTGTTCTAAAAAACAAAGTGTCTTTCAGGGTTGTATTGATAAGGTTGAAATCTTTTACATCATAGTACAAAGTAGCCATGTCCTCTACCGATAAATACGTATTGAACAAGGTGTTTTTGTTATCTATCTTTAATTCCAGGTTGTCAAACTCATTTCCGTAGGCCTTAATATTTGGTGATTTAAAGGTGAGTTTAAAATCTCCTTCATCCGCAACAATATCTCCCCTAATAAATGTATTTGCATCAAACGAAACCTCAGGAAAGAAAACATCAACTATTTTATTGTAAATTTTAAAATTGAAGCTCAGTTCCTGACCTTCTGAAATCTCGAAAGGTCGATAGTTGGTGTAGATGCTTCCAACGGAGTTTTGAACTAACTTCCCAATTTCCTCTACCTTAAATTTTCCCTTTACATAACCTGTTATGATATCAGGAGAGTTGATTTCTACAGTTCTGACTGTATCTGCATCAAAAGAGGATGAAACTGAAAAATCCTCGAAATAATAAGTATCGTTTTTGTTTTGATAGGTTGTGTTCGAGAAGCGTATTTGTCCTACAATATTGTCCAACGTATTGCCCTCTATATCCATATTGAGGTTTCCTTTGAAAATGGATACGCTATCGTTAATGAAATTCAAGCGCTTCAAGTCAGCATGATCCACAGATGCAACAAAGTTGAATTTATTGACACCATCTCCAAAATCAGCCAATCCCTTAAAGTCGAATTTAAAATTATCATCACTACTCAATAATGAACCGTCAAAAAGTTCCTCCTTTAATATTCCAGATACTTTTAGACCATTGTATTCATAACCGTTGAATTCCAATTTGTAGACCTCTCCTATTACCTCGGTGTTCAAATATTCGGCAATGAATCCTTTTCCCTCAACATTGACATCCATGGTTGCCAGACCCAGTTGTTTGTTCTCTATAAATGTTCCCAAATCAAAATCAATAAGGGAGATAAATCCAATGTATGAGGCATCATCAATAGTTTGGATGTTGGTCATTTGCAAATCCGTATAACTGCTACCAATGGCCGTATTCAGATTTACTTTTACATCCAACGAGGTCTCGGTAATCTCAGCGCTTCCTCGAACGGTAAACTGTCTAAGCTTTTGAAATGAAGAAGGAATACTTTTGCCCAAAATGTCAGGTAACAACGACCTAAGTTGGTAATAACTGGATGTTAGGTTCTCGATATCCCCTCTTAAAACAAAAGGGGCAGTACTACTGAAAAGATTTTGGAACGCAAAATCCCCTCGTATTCCGGTATTCTCAGACCTCAAAAACAAATCTTCTACCTTTAAATCATTCAAGAAACCACTTATCTTGGACGAAAACGACACTACCTTGTTACTACCGAACTCATTATAAAATGTATTGATTTCATTTAATGCCACCGTAGATTCGTTAAATTCGGCTTTAACGTTCACTTTGTCCAAGAATTCAGAAAAATCCTCTCTGTTATAATCAAACACCAAGTTCCCAATAAGTTCAGATTGTGCTGTTTTGATTTGCAAAGAATCAAACCTCATCTGCTGCTTGGTATATTTGAATTCAGTGGACAATTGCTCTAAGCGGATTCCACGTTTGCTATCCAATGCCAACTCGTTAATTGTAAGCGTCACCTCCGGACCCAGAATTTGAAAATCACTGGCTTTTATCTCCAAATTGGAAAAATTCAAAGTTTCTTCGGCTTCCAAATTTTCATCCACTAATTTGAATTCTCCCTCAGAAATTTGAATCTCGTCCGAAGACATAAAAAATGGTGGTGTTCCGGGTGCCCTTGGTTTTCCATCATCCAATTTTTCGACAAAAATGTCCAAGTTGGTATCATTTTCACCTTCATAGGTTTTCAGGTGAAAAATAACCCCATCCAATTCAATGTCACCAAATTCCATGCTTCCATCGGCCATGTTGCGAAGATTTAGAATAGAGGTAGATAGTTTTTGTATATAGGCCAGGGTATCCTTTTTATGGTCCTCAACGTAAATGCCCTTGAGTCCGGTATTGAGACTGAAAAGGGAAAGACTCAATCTCTCTATGGAAATATTGGTGCCAAACTCCTCATTTAAAGATTTGGTAGCATATTGCCCCAGTCTGGTTTGCACCGCTGGTATGGAAAGTACCAACGACGCCAATACCATTATCAACAGAATGGATAACAGCAATCGAACCAGTATTTTCCTAAATTTTTTGATAGGGCTTTATGTTTTACTTTTGTACGACCAATTTTTGTTCCAAAGCCTGTGACTACCAAAAAAATATATATTCTTGCGATAGAATCGTCATGCGATGATACTTCTGCAGCCGTTTTATGCAATACAAAAGTATTGAGCAATGTCGTGGCTACCCAAGAGATTCATAAACAATATGGTGGAGTGGTACCTGAATTAGCCTCACGTGCACATCAACAAAACATCGTACCTGTGGTCCACCAAGCCTTGGCCAAGGCAAATATCGACAAAAAACAACTTTCGGCCATAGCCTTTACCCGTGGGCCGGGCCTTATGGGTTCTCTTTTGGTAGGGACCTCTTTTGCTAAGTCGCTTGCATTGGCCCTAAATATTCCCTTGATTGAAGTGAACCATATGGAAGCCCATATTCTGGCTCACTTTATTGATGACGAAGAGATGACCGCTCCACCTTTTCCTTTTTTAGGGATGACCATAAGCGGAGGACATACCCAGATTGTAAAAGTGAACCATTACTTTGACATGGAGGTTTTGGGCGAAACTTTGGATGATGCCGTAGGCGAGGCATTTGATAAAAGTGCCAAGTTAATGGGTTTACCCTATCCAGGAGGTCCTTTAGTTGACAAACATGCCCGTAAAGGAAACCCAAGTGCTTTTTCTTTTCCTAAACCCAAGGTTGATGGATTGAACTTCAGCTTTAGTGGTCTTAAGACCAGTATTCTTTATTTTCTTCAAAAGCATACCAAAAACAATCCCAATTTTGTCCAAGAGAATATTGATGATATCTGTGCTTCTGTACAACATACCATCTTGGAAATTCTGATGGAAAAACTGGATAAGGCGGCAAAAGAAACTGGGATAAAACATGTCGCCATTGGTGGAGGAGTTGCTGCCAACTCAGGAATACGACAACGATTACAAGATGCAAGAGAAACCAAAGGTTGGACCACTTATATACCAAAATTTCAATATTGTACAGATAATGCAGGTATGATCGGAATTGTAGGATACTTGAAGTTCATGGAAAATCAATTTACTGACCAAGGTATTGCTGCAAAAGCGAGATATGCCATAGGCAGCTAAATTAACAGAATTTGGATGCAGCTCTTTTACAATCCTACACTAGACCCTTCTACAACTTCCTTTTTTTTCTCACCTGAGGAAAGCAAACATATTAGTAGGGTTTTACGGAAAAAGGAAGGCGATGTACTTCATATTACAGATGGTAGGGGAATTCTTTACGAAGCTGAATTATTGAATACAGATTCCAGAAAATGTAATGCTCAAATCATAAAGATTCAGAATACCAAAACTAAACCCTATTATTTGCACCTGGTGGTTGCTCCCACCAAGATGAATGACCGATTTGAATGGTTTTTGGAAAAGGCTACAGAAATTGGAGTTGATGAAATCACTCCAATTCTATGTGCGAGGTCTGAGCGAAAAAGCTTAAAATTAGAGCGAATGCAACGGGTATTGCAATCGGCAATGAAGCAATCTTTACAGACTTTTTTGCCCAAACTCAATCCACTTTCATCTTTCAATGATTTTTTGGAAAACCAGCCTCTAAACTCTCTTTCTTTTATCGCACACTGCGAGGAAAATGAAAAAAAGGAACTAAAGAATGTCCTAGCCCCTGGGAGGGACACTACCATTTTAATTGGTCCAGAAGGTGACTTTTCTCCAGAGGAAATTGACATGGCCATAAAAAAAGGGTATCACCCCGTAGCAATGGGTAATACCCGTTTACGAACCGAGACCGCAGCTATTGTTGCATGTACTGCTGTGGCCTTGGCCAATATTGAATAACTAAACTTTAATTTTTGTGGCTCCTGTGATATCCAGCACCTCATTCTCAGTTAAGAGCATGAGGGTTGTCCCTTCGTTTTGCCTTACCAAAGACGGAATGGTTATGCTACCTGAACCTCTGGATAACTTCAATTCGTTGTAGCTTTCGGATACAACAATGTTACTATTCTTAAGCGTTCTGTTTCTGTTTTCTCCACGTTTCACGGAAGTGGTTCTTTCATCCAAAACCAAAACAGCTCTTAAGGTTTTATCTGAAATGTCCCCTTCAATTTCATAATCAAACAAAATTGAATTCCCCTTTCGATTTACATTGCTCAATGCAATTTGATTTTGGGCTTTTTGACTTTTGTATTTATCAATTTTGGAATACATTTTACCTGTGCTAGAACCCACAAAATGCTCCTTCCCATTAACAATGGCCTCTGGAGTGTAGTTTCCACGATACCCCAATTTCTGATTGTAATAACTCTGCCGTTTTGTATAGCGTGCATGACTAAAGGGGTCTTCCCATCCTATGTAATTCCAGTAGTCCACGTGATAGGATAATGCAAATACTTCATTTGGGTATTGGTTTTTGACCTTTTCAAGCAAAACATCAGCAGGAGGACAACTGGAGCAACCTTGAGACGTGAACAGTTCTACTACCACAATCGAAGGAAAGGTTTCTGTGGACTTTACTTCGTTTGTATTAATAGACACGGACTTATCTTCTATTTTGGCCGTATAGAAGGCCATAAAAACCATACCAAGAAAGGCGATGGTAGGGATTATGATTTTTTTAGACATGAATACAGTACTTTTGATATACTTTCTTAATCGTGGTTCAATGGCACAACTTACCCGTTTCCTAGCTTTTTTAACTTTTTTTGTGATATACGCGGGTCATTGTCAACAAGTTGGAGTACTAAAATATGGCGGTGGTGGAGATTGGTATTCCAACCCTACGGCGTTGCCCAATCTAATTCAGTTTTGCAATGAGAATATCGATACTAAGTTGGATGCAAAACCTGAGACCATAGAGGTAGGTAGTGTCTCCATTTATCAATTTCCACTGATTCACATGACTGGTCATGGAAATGTTTTCTTTACGAACGAGGAAGCTGAAAACTTGAGAAATTACCTATTATCCGGAGGATTTCTCCACATTGATGACAATTACGGGATGGAACCTTATGTAAGACGTGAGTTAAAAAAAGTATTTCCCAATAGAAATTTGGAAGAAGTAGGTGCTGACCACCCCATCTTTTCCCAAAAGTTCAATTTTGAGAATGGTCTACCCAAAATACATGAGCACGATGGCAAACGACCACAGGCTCTAGGTATCTTTGAAGAAGGAAGATTAATTCTTTTGTTCACCTATGAAAGCGATTTAGGCGACGGTTGGGAGGACCCTGAAGTGCATAATGACCCCGAAGATGTACGATTGAAAGCGTTGCAAATGGGGGCCAATATTGTTGAATATGCCTTTAAAAACTAACCAATGAATGCAAAAACAATTTCGGAAGGAATTCTGAGGGCTGTCGCCATAATTATAGCGATAGTCTTACTTATATACTTCTTTATAAAAATCCAATCGGTTATTGCCTATCTGGCCATTGCCGCGGTCATAGCCCTTTTAGGAAGGCCCATAGTCTTGTTTTTGAGGCGAAAACTCAAATTTCCGAACACATTGGCTGTTGTAACCACTATGATATTGATGGTTGGGCTTTTCTTAGGAATCTTGGCCCTTTTTATTCCACTAATCTCCGAACAAAGTAGAAATCTATCACTCTTGGATTTGGAGGATTTGAAAGCTAATTTAAACACTTTATATTTTCAGATTTTGGAATATTTTGGAGCTACCACCGATGGTGTCACCCATTTAATTGAAGAATCTGGATTAGAAGAAAGTGTTATCAAGGGTTTGGATTTAGGGTTTATCCCCAACTTCCTAAATTCCTTCGTGAACGTTTTAAGCAACTTTAGTATCGGTTTGTTTTCGGTACTCTTCATATCGTTCTTTTTCTTGAAGGATAGTAAATTGCTTCAAAAGGGAATGCTTGTTTTCGTTCCAGACCAAAAAGAAGGAAATTTGGTGGCTTCAATAGACAAGATAAACGGCTTGCTGTCGAGATATTTTGCAGGTATACTTTTACAGCTCCTCATTCTTTTCATCATCTATACCATAACACTATTTATTGTTGGTGTGGAGAATGCGATTGTCATCGCCTTTCTTTGCGCTTTGTTCAATATCATTCCCTATATCGGACCAATCATTGGTGGAGTCATTATGATTACCTTGACAATGACCAGTTTTCTGGGGGCCGATTTCAGCACGGTGATTTTACCTAAAGCCAGTTATGTTTTAATTGGAATTGTTATTGGACAACTGATAGATAATTTCTTTTCGCAACCGTTTATTTTTTCCACCAGCGTTAAATCCCACCCTCTGGAAATCTTTTTGGTAATCATTATAGCAGGGCTCCTTTTTGGTGTTGTTGGAATGGTCGTTGCGGTACCCGGATACACCGCAATTAAGGTCATTTTGAAGGAGTTTTTGACTGGAAATGAGTTTGTGAAAAAGCTAACAAAAAATTTGTAGTCTTTATTTGAATAAGCTCATTTTAAATACTGGTGTGCAGGAATTTATAAAAAATAAATGGAATGCTGACATCGTGTCAGTTCTGTTGCAAAAACCCAGATTTCACGGAATATCACAAAAAGAGTTGGTCCAGCAACTGGAATCCAAAAAAAAGGCTAAGCAAAAGCTTCCCACTTGGTTCAATGCTGATGGGATTTATTATCCTCCAAAACTTCATATTGAACAAACCAGTTCTGAAGTCACCGCGGAGTACAAATCCAACTTGGTGAATGGAAAAACTTTGGTTGACCTAACGGGAGGTTTTGGGGTGGACACCTATTTTTTTTCAAAGAAAATGACCCGGGTGTTTCATTGTGAAACCAACCAAGAATTGAGTGCAATTGCCGCTCATAATTTCAATCAGCTTAAGGTAGAAAATGTTACTTTTATTCCTGAAGACGGTTTTCAATTTTTAAAAAGTTCATCAGCTACTTTTGATTGGATTTTTGTGGACCCATCTCGAAGAGACAAGACAAAAACAAAGGTCTTTCTGCTAAAAGATTGTGAACCCAATGTCCCAGATACCCTACCGGAATTATTTCAATTTTCAAAGAAGATTTTGGTTAAAGTATCTCCATTGTTGGACATCTCCCAAGCTATAAAAGACCTCCAATTGGTAAAAGAAGTTCATGTTGTAGCTGTTCACAATGAGGTGAAAGAACTCCTTTTTATATTAGATAGGGATTTTGATGGTGAAACTTTGTTTCATGCAGTGAATCTTAGTTCTGGAAGAAAAGATTCTTTCGTCTTCAAGCAAACAGAAGAAAAATCACAACCTCCAAATTTGGGCTTACCCACCAAGTACCTCTACGAACCGAATTCTGCTATTTTAAAGATAGGAGCCTTTAAGTCTGTAGGACAGCAGTTCGGATTAAGAAAGTTGCATGAGCATTCGCACCTGTACACCTCGGATAAGCTAATTGAATTTCCAGGAAGGAGATTTACCATAAAATCAAATCTTCCTTATTCAAAGAATACCATGAAATCTTTTAAGAGAACAAAGGCGAATATTACCACAAGAAATTTTCCAACAACAGTTGCCCAACTACGCAAAAAGTATGAAATCTTAGATGGGGGTGATGACTATGTATTTTTCACAAAAACCTTAGATGACGGTAAACGGGTTATCATCTGCGAAAAAATTACGGAACCTACGTGAACATCCTACTCAGATTCTTGCCGACAAACCCATTTGAAATTGGCAATTTTATCCTTGGAACTACCGGACAGGTTATAATGCCACCATTCCGTACGGATGGACCAGAACCCATATTTTTCCATGGTTTCTTTTAATAGCTTTCTGTTTTGAAGGATATTTTCAGGCAAATCCATATTATCATGATAGGCACGTTTTCCGAAGAAATCAAAATCAGTGCCCATGTCCAATTCGTTTCCTTCAAAATCTACTAAGGTTATGTCAACTGCGCCTCCTTTATTATGAATGGAACCTTTAACGGGATTCGCTACATATTGGGGATTGGGTACAATTTTCCACATTTTAAATTGCACAAAGTTGGGTCTGTAACAATCAAAAAACTTGATTTTGTATCCCTTTTCCATGAATTCAGCATTGGCCTTAACCAAGGCTTTAGCCGTTTTTACCCTTGTGTAGCACTCAGCACAGTCATACACTTTGGATTTCAAGAAATTGTTTTCCGTGGCATAGCGTAAGTCGTACTCAAAATCATGGCTAAAGTCCGCAACGCGCACAAAGGTTGTATCTGCTAAACCAGTAAACGTCTTTAGAGGCTTCTTCTCTTTCACTGGCAGTACAGAATCCTTTACTATACTTTCGATACTATCCTTTTCCGGAAGGCTCACGTCAGCTGAAGCACTATTATTTCGTTTGCATGAGGTAATTATCAAAATAAGGCAGAAAACCAGATATTTTTTCATCACTTTCGTTTTTGTTCAGCCAACCAAGTATATAATTCCTCGGTGGTATAGGCTTTAGCCCAAGAGTTATGCCCTACACCCTCATATCTGGTGTATTTTACATTATAGCCCATCGACTTTAATTTCTTGACCATAGTATCAGACTCGGAAACCGGAATTACCTCATCCTTATTACCATGAAAAACCCATATTGGCATATTTTTATCTATCCAATGGGCATAAGGTAATGGGGTCATACCACATACCACCGCCATGGCCGCAAACTTTTTCGGGTATTGCACTGCCATACTCCAGGCAGCACTCCCTCCCCTGCTCAAACCACTTAAATAAATCCGTTTGGGGTCAATCCTGTTATTTTCCAAAACATCATCCAAAAGTTGTATCAATGCTTGAGTGTTCCACCATTTCTTTTTGTGGGGATTTTGTGGAGCCAAAACCAAAAAAGGAAATTGCTTCCCTTCCACCAGCATTTTGGGAGGCCCACTTCCACGTAGATCGCTTAATGTACCGCCGGATTCTCCACCTCCATGCAAAAAAAGCAAGAGACCAAATTCATCCTCTTCGTTTGAATCATATCCCTCAGGATAGTATAAATAGTATTTCAGGTTTTCTTCTGTGAGTGTGTTCAGCTCCCCACGAATCAATCTAGATTGGGATTGACAAGCGTTCAAACCTAAATAGCAGGTGATTAAAACTATTTTTAAAACATGTTTTAATTTGGGCATGCCACAAGTTACAAAAGTTTATCTGCGATTTCCAGCCAGGTATTGGCACGGTCGAAACCTTTGGTATTAACATTATGTGGTGAAGTGAAAAGAATGGTTTTTCCATTAAATCTTTCCAAATTATAGCTTCTGTCATCAATCAATAGGTCTCCTTTTAAAATATGCTTGTAGCCACAAAGAATGCGTCTTTGCCATGGGATAAATGAAAAATGATTGTCCAACCAATCCGATTTCTCCTCGAGTGAATTTGGGAACTGCATGGCCGCAGAGGCTATATATACTTTGTATTTCTCATTGAGTTGTTCAAGCACCTCGCTACTGTTCTCAATAACCGGCAACTCTTTGAAAAATCCCCGGGTATGCGCATGTTGCCTTACGCTTTGTTGATGTTCTTCTGGAACACACTGCCATACTTCCTTTCCATAACACTCTTCACGTGTAAGAGACGCTCCGAATTCTGAATTATATACATCTATATGGGCTTGATAGGTATCTGCAAGGACCTCATCCATATCCACAAATAATGTCATAGCTTATTTTTTTAAAGAACGAAGTAATAAAAAACGTGAATAATGACAAAGAGCCCTGTCAAAAGATAATTATAAAATAACCTCTTTTGAAGGGCCCCGTGTTCTCTACAAGAATTGAAATATGTCTTTTAGAATTTAAGTGACTCTTGGGCATCCCAAAGTCCCCAATAGGCACCAACATCCCCTTCTGCCCCTACTTTCCATGATTCATCAAAAGAAGAAAAGTAGAAAATCTCAATATCGTCTTCTTGAGCCCACTTTTGGGTATTCATGAAGTATTTAAGCATATTGTCCAAAGAAGGATAGGCGCCTTCCAAACTTGAACCTTGACTTGGCCACCCAGTTTCGGATATAATCACTTTTTTACCTTTGGCCGCTCTAAGCGCCCGTTGATACATGTCTTTCATGTACAATAGGGAGTAATCCAAATCGCATCCTTCCCAAAAGGGATAACAGTTCGCCAAAATCACATCGCAGGCATCAGCTATTCTTGGATGGTCGGAAAATTCATAATAGGCGTCCACATATCCCATGGGAACATCTGGTATTGCCTGCTTTACACGCCCCATAAAACCTAACAGTTCATCTTCTGTAAGGTCACCTCGCAATAACACCTCATTCCCAACAGCAGCTATATCCACATAGCCTTCATTCGCCATTTGTATTAAATTGGTTACCTCTTGTTCATTAATTTTTGGGTCATCTCCCAACCAAGCCCCAACCATGGTTTTAATACCATATTCACGGGCAATCTTAGGAATCAATTCATTTCCCTCGGTACATGAAAAGGAACGGACCCAATCTGTATAAGGCCTTATAATTTCCATCCTTCTCCGTATCTGCTCTTCGTTTATTTGCTCTCCAGGTTTTTGCCCTTCTTCATAAGGACTAAAACATAGTCCGTGCATTCCTCCTTCCAAAACTTCTTTGCAAAGCCTTTTTAGTTCGTCGCTCGACTTTCCATTATAGTCGAGAGAGGCCAAAGCCAAATATTTTTCTTTTCTAGATGAAGACATAGTATTCTTTTATAGTGTATTATGGGAATTACTTCAGTTTATAATTCTTTCATTTTATTGAAATCGATACGATTTCCTTTATTTTGATGGATTCTCTTAAGAACCCTAGAAAATACCTCTACAGTTCTTTCTTGTATAGATTTTTATACGTTCCACTTCTTTGGCGCCTTTCGGCATTTCTTCAAGTTGTAGCCCAGGATAGTCATCTGCTTCTTTCCATTTTTCTATCGTGGAACTAAAAAACGCCGATGCCTCCGAATCCGTCTCATAGATAATTAAATCATAAACTTCTCCCTTATCTCCGCCAAAGCGAGTTACAACCTGCCATTCCCCATCTCTTTTATAAGATGTATTGGTGTGGTCTGATTGGGGATAATAACGATCATCAGTAGGTCTAATGATGACCCAAATATCTTCCTCATGTGATTCAGGATAAACACCCATGGTTAGAATACGGCAGTCCACGGAATCCTTATCAATTGGGGAAACTACCTTAACCGCATCCACCGATCCTTCAATTTTCAACTTTTTTCCAATGGAGACTTGTTCAATTTGAGTGTTGTAATTAACTAAATCGGAAGAATAACTACCAAATATCATCATCAAAACACCAATGATACCGATGGGTACTCCCAATTTGGAACCTATAAGTCCTTTTCCTGAGCTTCCTTTTATGCTACCGAGCAATGCCAAAAGCGTAAGCAAAACTCCAATGGATAGGATAATTATTTTTGTTGACATCTTTTTGTTTTTTCTAAATGATTTACAACCTGTTCAAGATTATTATAATACCCCTCTTCGTTCTTCCAATTGCGCTTTAATATCTTTTGCCCTTTCTTCGGACAAACTATATTTCCACATAATCCAAATGGCCAATGCGGCGGTCACAGCAGGAATGACAATATCCGCTATTCTTAATTGTGTTAGGGTTTCTGCGGTTTGTGTTGCAGCATTGCCATCAAACCCAATTACTTTAAGTACCAAACCTCCTAAAACCAAAGCTAGTCCTTGACCTAGTTTTACCACCCACCAATACAAGGCTCCAAATGTACCTTCTTTCCTTGGCATTCCGTTCACCAATTCATCCAAATCACAAACATCGGCGGTCATACTCATCATCAATGTAAATAAACTTCCTAATCCAAATGACATAAGGGGAATTGGAATAAAAGATAGCCAAATATTATCAGGGGTAAACGCCCACCACTTCATTACATATCCAATAATGGAGAGTGCCGTAGAAATAATGAACGCATTCTTTTTACCCCATTTTTCAGCCATTTTCGAAACAATGGGAATTACCAAAAATGCAGAAACCAAAGCTCCAATGGAACTGAACCATGCTGGCCAGGTGGATGTGGCTTCATAGCTACCGTTGAATATATAAAAAACGAAAATAAAGAAGCTAAAAGAGGCCACAATCTGATATCCGTTAAATACTAGAAATGTAGCTCCACACAACTTCATGAAGGGTTTGTTTTTTACCGCCTCCTTTATGCTTACAAACAAGTCCTTTAAGTTGCTAAATATTGAAGTGAAGGTCAATTTTTTTCTGTTTGCCATATGTGAAGCATCAATACCTCTGCAAAAAATAGCAGGCAACAGGCCTAACAGCAAACAGGCCACACCTACATAAATTGCCATGGTTCTTACCCCCTGCGCTTGGTCGCTAAAAATATCGGGGTCTGCGATGATAACCCAGAACCAAGGCACAATAACCCAAGCTAGTAAACCAACGGTTTGGGAAAATGCCATTAAACGTGTTCGCTCGTTATAGTCGGATGTCATCTCATAACCAAGACCTACCAAGGGTGTGGCAAACATGGTATTCCCGATAAGGAAGACCATTGACATAATTAAAAAGTACCAGAAATTATAGTCTGATGAATTATTTTCATCCAACTGCCAAAGCAAAACAAAGGTAATAGCGCTAAGAATTCCGCCTACCAATATATATGGTCTTCTTCTACCCCATTTTGAACTTGTGTTATCCGAAATAAATCCCATTATTGGGTCAGTTATTGCGTCAAAAAACCGAGGTAATCCACCTAAAAGTCCTGCTAAAAAAGGATCCATTCCAAAAGCAGTCAATAGGAAAAACATAAAAAAGCCCAGAGCTCCAGGGTATAGGTTTAAAACCAAATGACCAGCTCCAAAGGCGGCTTTTTGCCCTAAAGGGACTCTATCTGATTTAGCTGTTTTTACCGTTGCCATAAAAAGTTCTTTTAGTTAGTTTCTGTTGGTTTTATTATTACGGTTTGAATTGCCTTTGGGTTGATGGACACCCCTTGGGTAGCTTCTCCCAAAACAAGCTCAAACTGTTTTTTGGACTCACCTTCATTGAAAACCACCACAGCTATGGAACCATCAGGATTTTCTGCCGTAGTGACCAATAAATCATCATCGGTTTTTTCAAACCCTATCCTTATGGCGCCAGGTCGAATAAACTTGCTAAAATGCGCCATGGTATAATAAATGGGTGTAAAATACACCTCATCATTTTCTTCATCCACAATAACTGGGGCCACGCACCAATTCTCAAACCAATTGGGGCCGCCTTGCTTGTTCAAAACCATGTTCCAATCAATCCATCCATCAACCCAGTTGTTCAGGCATCCAATAATATCACGAGCATACCTATTTACTGGAGCGTATTTAGGGTGAAGATGTTTTTGGTCTTCAGGAGCCCAATCCCAACCCCAATCGGTGGCTTCTTTGGACCAATACCAATTATCGTCCTTCCATTTAGGGATATCAGCATCAACACAAGCTTCGGATTGTATCAGGTACTTATCTGGGGCTTTGGAGTGCGCATACTGTAAGGCTTCGGGAAAAACTTCAAACGTACTGGCATACCAATGGATGGCGGTACCATCAAAGTATTTTGAAGAAGCTTCTGTCCTGAACATTTCATCAACCCATTCCTGTAAATGCTCCCTATTCTGGTCATAGCCCAAAACCTTAACATTATGGCCATCTTGTTCCAATTTGGGTCCTAAATAATGCTGAACGAAATCTGTCATTTCCTCAGGTGAAAAATGCATACTTTCCCAATTACTATCATTTCCCAATGGTTCGTTTTCCACCGTGAATCCCCAGATATCAATTCCTTCCAAGGCATAGGCATCGATGTATTTTGAAAAGAACAACGCCCAAGTATCGTAATACTCAGGGAGCAATTTTCCTCCCATCCAATCCTTATTGTCTTTCATCCAAGGAGGAGCGGTCCATGGCGAAGCCAGTATCTTAAAACCGTCTTTCGAAGCCGCCATGGCCTCTTTGATAAAGGGTATAATGTCGTCCCTATCCTCATCTATTGAGAAGTTGTTCAGCTCCGTATCCCCCTCGACTGGGGCATAAGAGTAATTGCTAACTGAAAAGTCACATGAATTCATGTGGGTACGGGTCAAGGAATACATGGCACCGTCCTCCCCAAAATAGGCATTGATTATTTTCTCTCTATTTTCCTTGCCCATTTTATTTAGCAGATGAGCGGAAGCTTCCGTAAAAGAACCTCCAAAACCTGTTATCGTCTGAAATTTTTGTTCAGGCAGTATCCTAATTTGTGATGTCTCACCGTCTGTATCAAAAGCGGTGATAGAATCTAGTTTATGGCCAGTGGCAGAAGTTTCATAGACCTCAACTTCCAGTTTTTGCTCTACAACACACCCATTTAGTGTTATGATCAATATCAGCATGAAATAAATATGGTTAAAATTTTTCATTTGATTTCACTTTCATCTTTTGTGTCTCTTTTGGCAATCCACTTCCTAGTGTGCCACGGATTGTTCTTCCGCCATTGGAGGGACCAGTACGTCTTTCATTAAAGCTTCTCTATCGCCTTCATACGTTTTAGTAATTGAATTTCCGTTCCTTGTCAAGCCATCAAAAACCCCGGAATCCACTTGGGGCCACAATGCGTATTTTGCCTGACCATCAATGGTAATCAATCCAAAATGATTCTCAGAACCATTTTGATTACCAGCATCTTTCCAACGTTCATTGAATGCCTCGAAATAAAAACACGATATACCTTCCGTGTTGGTCCATTCTCTCATATGTTGATAGTAGAGTGCTTCTTTGTATTCGTCCGTTGCTTTCGAGCCTTCTGGACCATAGAATCCATCCGATGTGGTGGCCCATCCTGTTTCTCCAATGTGAATGGGTTTATCTACTCCCAAACTAAGCATGTATTCCTTTACTGCGTTATACTGATTTTTTGCAAAACCTCTGGCGCGCAACATAGCCGAGTCTATTTTTTCGATATCTGAAAGATGTGCTTCGGATTCTGGGACTCTCCAAAACTCTGGATTATAATGTGAATTATGATAGGGATAAGTATGCATAGATATGTAATCCACTGCTTTAATCAGCTTTTCCAAATCTTCTGTGTGATAGCTTTCTTCACCACCTCCCCATGAAGCATAGTCATCTGAGCTTGTTATCCATAGGTCTTCTGGTAATTCCCCATTGATTTTTAGAAATTGTAGATGGTTTACCCATTTGAGAATCACTTCCGGTTGAACGTAATAGCTTGTCGCCCAATTAATCATAGCCTCATTGCCCACGGCTAGCACTTTAACGATATCAGGATAGGTATTGGCCAAGGCTACCGCTCGTGCAATCTCACCTTCATTCTGTTCGCTTTCCATAGTATGGTCTGGTTCCTTATCTGTCCAAGCGTTTTTGCAGTCTATCCATGCCCCAAGCATAACATACATTTCAAACTCGGGGTCCTCCGTCTTAAGTTCCCTGATGGCATTAAGGACGTTTCCAGCATGTGGTAGCTGCACGTTGTAGGTTCTAAGAATCTTTATTCCCATGGCAGACAACAGTTTCATATCATCTTTAATCTCCGCAACAGTCGGTTGACTATCACGGCTTACTTCTCTATATCCTCCATAGCTTATGGCGAGATAATCTGGATTACCTAAAATATCTTTTGCAGTCACTTCTTTTTTTATTTGGGTTTCTTCAATTTCTTTTTTTTCCTTTTTAGTACCGCAGGAAGCAACCAATAAAATGAAGCTAATTGTAAAAAGTCTTAAGATTGGTTTCATAGTATTGCTGTATTACTTCGTATTTGTTTCTTTCTATTTCCGACATCAGTAGTTAAGACCAAATCCGATAGGAAACAACGGAGTGATGGAATCATCCCAGAAATTGGGTCCGTATTTTCCATTGTAATCCTCTTCAGATTTTGGCCAAGAATGCGGCAGTTTTCCTTTAAAATTATAGTCTCCAAATAGGACTTCCCCCACTCCATGACCTTCTGAACCTAACAGCCAAGCAGCAACAAAAGCATCTGACTGTTCAATTTGTTTGGTGACAACCAATGGGCGGCCCGAAACCAGTACAATAACAGTTTTTATACCTTTTGAAGCATAGGCTTCTATATATTTTTGATGTGCTTCCGTCAAAGTGATTTGATACAAATCCATTTCTCCACCTATATCGCCAAATGATTCCGCGTAGGGAGTTTCACCTACGACAATAATGGCTACATCGGCATCATAATGGTTTCCATTGGCATCTGAATCGTAAATAACCTCACCTTTAGCCATTTGTTGAATGCCCTCTAGAATGGTGGTAGCTCCTTTATAATTCTCCTTGGTGCCTTGCCAATTAATGGTCCAACCGCCTGATTGTAGTCCTGAACTATTGGCGTGTTCACCAACAACCACAATTCTAGATAGGTTCTTATCCAAGGGCAGCATGTTTCCTTCGTTTTTTAACAGAACCAAAGACTCGCGTACAGCCTGTCTTGCAACATCTCTATGTGCTTTGATTCCTATTTCAGGGATTAAACTTGAATTAGGAAAAGGGTTTTCGAAAACATTCAGTCTAAATTTTTGCCTAAGAATACGGCGAACAGCATCATCTATCCTTTCCATAGAAACTTCGCCACTTTCCACTCCTCCCTTCAGCCCTTCTTGGTACATATCAAAATCTCCTTCCACGGCCATAATCATGTCTACACCGGCATTGATAACATCGTTTTCCCCGAATCTTGAATATCCTTTCCAATCCGAAACCACAATGCCGTCAAACTGCATGGTGCCTTTAAGAATATGGGTGATTAAGGTTTTATGTGCGTGCATGGGTATGCCCTTCAATGAGTTAAATGAAGCCATAACAGAACCTACACCATTTTCTACGGCTACCCGATATGGCGGCAGCAATCTTTTTTCTACTTCTTCCGCATCCAAAGTAGTTTCTCCACCTTCCACTCCAAAATCAGTTGCGCCATCACCTACATAGTGTTTGGCTGTTGCCATTACAGAACGCTTGCTTTTTAAATCATTTCCTTGATGCCCCATTATCGAAGCCTTGGTCAGTTCTTCTGTCAATTCTGTACTTTCAGAAAATGCTTCATATACCCTTCCCCATTTTTCATTGTAGGGGATGGCAATACAAGGGGAAAAAACCCAATTAAACCCGGTTGCTTGAGTTTCAATTGCGGTAATTCTGGCTGCTTTTTCCACCAACTCAGCGTTTCCCGCAGCACCCATTCCAATGTTATGGGGAAAAATGGTAGCGCCTTCATAGGTATTCTGACCATGGACAGCATCTACTCCGAAAACAAGGGGAATTCCCAACCGGGTTGATAACGCCAATTCCTGAAGATGCTTAAACTTCGCTTGCCATTCCTGAGCATTATTACCTGGTAATGGCCCTTGGGTATGAATTACGGAACCAATAAACTTCCCTGCAATATCTTCTTCAGAAATATCATCGAAGTGCCGCACTTGGGTCATTTGACCAATTTTTTCATCCAAGGTCATCATACCAAGTAAAGAGTCAATCTTTTCCTCTATAATGGATTCTGTATTTTCTGTAGTCATCCTTTGTTTTTTGCAAGACAAAAAGAAACACGAGACAAGGAATAATTGTCCAACTAATATTTTAACCCACGATGTGGTCATAGTTACGTTTCTTGGCTATGGCTAAGAATAGAAATAAAGTGGTTAACAGTTTTAAAAGGCCAGCAAAATTGATTTATCCTACTGGCCTTCTATAGATATCAATTAGTTTGTCTGCTCCAAACGGATATTATCAATATACAAGGTAGTTCCTGCTCCAACCACCGCACCAGCAGCAATGTTGACATTGAACCTGAAAAATCCGGTTCCAGCAGATATACCCGTGTAATCTACAGTAATTGTGGTCCAAGTGGATTCATTAATGCCTTGATTTTGTATATCGTTGGTATTGACAGTACCTTGGCCTTCAATTTCAGTTTGAAGCTGAATTGCTGCAGCTGTTAGAGGTGCTCCCAATCTCGCATCAAATGTAAGTCGAGCATCAGTAACTCCACTAAAATCAATACCTCCAAATATGTTCTGGAAAATATAGGCCCGTCCGGCAGAAGTCACAGTGTTAGCTCCTGCCAGTTCAATAGTTCCATCTGGATTTCCTTCGGCAGCATTGAAGGTCAATGTTGCTTCAGCCGAAAAAGTATCTGCATCACCAGCCCGAATCCAGGAATCTATTGATGTTGCAGCATCAAAAGTTTCATCAACTAGAGCAGAACTTCCTCCGCCACCTGCAGTGTAGAAGAACACGTTATCCACAAAGATATCTGCTGTTACATCAACACCTAGAACATCAAAGATAATCTGGTTAATGGTTGGGTCATCAGGTAATGGCCCTTCACTACCTGCCGAAGGCACTAAATCCGAAATGGCCACATCAATGGTTGTCCATTGACCACCTGTTAAATTCACTTCTACGTCTTCCCTGCTTGTTGGGGTAGTGAAGGAAATAAGGCCAGCTCTGAACGAATTATTCTCCGCTACCCAAATATCCATACTGAAATTAGTTCTACCAGTAAGGTCAAAGCCCGTATCGTTTTGTATTCCCACAAAATCAGTGTTGTTGTACCTCCACACGTCATCACCTGCCACCTGAACTGCTGAGAACACAGCACCACCGTCATTTCCGAAGGCTCTGGTATTTGTTCCCGCTGCATCGGTGTAGGCATTACTGAATACCGAAGTTACATTTGCTGCATCTTGGGTTGGTGTTGGAGCTGCCACCGTTGGTTCTGTAGCTACAACCTCTGTGTAGAAAAATACGTTATCTACAAATATATTTGCTGTTACATCAACACCCAGAACATCAAAGATAATCTGGTTGATGGTTGGGTCGTCAGGCAATGGACCTTCAGCTCCTAACGACTGTACCAAATCTGTAATGGCTACATCAATAGTTGTCCATTGACCACCTGTCAAATTTACCTCTACGTCTTCTCTACTGGTAGGGGTGGTAAAGGAAATAAGGCCAGCCCTGAACGAAACATCTTCCGCCACCCAAATATCCATACTGAAATTGGTTATGCCGGTAAGGTCAAAACCTGTATCATTTTGTATCCCAACGAAATCGGTATTATCGTACCTCCATACATCGTCACCAGCTACCTGAACCGCTGAGAACACGGCCCCACCATCATTTCCGAAGGCTCTAGTATTTGTTCCCGCCACGTCTGTGTAAGCGTTACTAAATACCGAAATTACATTTGCAGCGTCTTGGGTCGGTGTAGTCGCTGCTTCTGTAGGTTCAGTGGCAGTTCCACCGCCTCCAGTATCCGAATCACTTCCATCACCACCTTCTACCAAAGATATGTTATCAAGAACTACGGTACCTGCCGCACCTGCCAAATCAAACAGCACACGACCATTTGCACTTCCAAAATCACTTGCTGCCAACTGTAATGTAAAGGTTTGTGTAGTAGCAGTCAAGGTCACCTCAGGTGATGAACTAGAAAAAGGAGCCTCATTTAGTCCAATACCTGCCAAAATGGTTCGTTCTCTATCTGAAGAAGCGTTAAAAGTTAAAATATAGTTGGTTCCCTGAGTTATTTCAACAACCTGGCTCAAATTAACTACAAAGGGTTGCATAGGATCTGGCGTTTCTACATTAGCAAAGAAGAAACTATTTCCTCCTTCTTCCCTAATTTCAGGAATATTGTCTCCGAAGTTTGTGAACCAAGGGGTCGCTCCATCCTCAAAATCACCATTAGCCAATAACCCACTGTCAAATGGTGGCGGCGGATCCGGTAAATCTATGGTCAAATCATCAGAAAAGGTGCTAGACGCCCCAGCAGCATTCGAGGCCGTCAGGGTAACCGTAAAAGCTCCATCCGCAAAGGTTTTAACCGGGTTTATCTCAGTCGAAGTGGTGCCATCACCAAAATCCCACATAAAGCTATCTGCATTTTCTGAAATATTGGTGAAAGATACAACTCCAGTATTTTCAATTTGTGTTTGTATAAAGGCCGCTACCACCTCGGGTAGTCCATTGGCATCATCATCGTCTTCACATCCCAAAAAGGATATGGCCAAAATGATAAGCGAAAAGATTCCGGCTTTGTTAAGTAATTGTCTCATTTTTATAGTAGTTAGTTTAGTTTATTAATTTTCATATACCCTCACGTAGTCAACAATCATGGTTTGTGGGAATTGGGTCTCTTCATTAGGAGAACCAACAAAAGTTCCTCCCACCGCGAGATTCATTAGAATGAAGAAAGGCTTGTTGAACACCCACACACCTTCACCATCCGTTTCCTCCTCAACATCTTCAGGGGTAAGCTGATTGTAGAGCACATCGTCAACATAAAAGTTGATAAAGTCAGGACCCCATTCTATTCCAAAAATGTGGAAACCCGTATCAAAACGATCGTTTTCCAAAGTAAATTCTTTAGAAATAGCGTCTCCTCCATTGTAGCCTGGTCCATGGATGCTACCAACAAGAATTGAGGGTTCTTGCCCTCGATATTCCATGATATCAATCTCTCCGGCACCTGGCCAAGGATTTTCATCAATATCTGCTCCCAACATCCAAAATGCAGGCCATATTCCCTGTCCAAACGGTAATCGGATTCTGGCTTCAAAGCGACCATACTGCTGCTCAAATTTATCTTTGGTAATCAACCGGGCAGAAGTGTAGTCAGATCCCTCAAAAGACTCTTCCCGTGCCGTAATCAGTAATACACCATTCTGTATTTGCACATTTTCGGGTCGGTCGGTGTAGTATTGCAGTTCTTGGTTTCCCCAGCCGTCAACTCCAGTACCAATGTCAAAACTCCAAAGTTCTGCGTTTGGCGCTCCTTCGGTATCAAAATTTTCGTCTAAAACTAAATTGGTAAATGTAGCCACTGTCTGAGTTTCGTCTGTCTCACAACCCGATATAACGCTCATTGCAATTGCCACAAGGCATGTTAGCGCTAATGATTGTATTGTTTTAATCTGTATATATTTCATAATCATTTTTTTCGATTTTAAATCCAGCATCATTCCGTGAAAAAGTAAATGTTGTCGAATATGAAGTTTGGTCCACCGGCCAAGATTAGTGCCCCTAGATTGTTTCTTTGGGCAACCAAATCTCCGTCCAAAGGAATTTCAACCGAGGTCCACTGTCCAGGTGTCAATCCATTTATTAAGAATCTTCGGTCTACATCGTCCCCATCAGGAAGTCCCGTAAAAATATTTGTTTCCAATACTTGATTAGCACCAACATCCCGAATCTGTACTTCCACGGCTGTGGATTCATCTAACGGATAAACATCTATATTAAGAGTGGTACGACTAGTACCATCCAGCGTATTATTGAAAACAATTCCGGTAAAGTTATTATTGGTATACACTAATACCTCATCACCATTGTTTGGAAAAAGCTGAATGCTAGTTGTAGACCCACCAAATGTGGGTTCTAAGTTGCTTTCTACAGCATTTGTAAATTCATTACTGAAGATAGAACTCACATTTGCCGCCGACTCTGCTGGGAGCGGGGCAGTTGGCAAAACTCCGTTGGAACTAATATTCAAAGAGCCTGAAGCCGCAACATTTGCCAATTGTGCTGTAATGGAAGTATCACCTGCTCCAACCACAACAATTTCACCGGATTCGTTAACTATCGCCACAGAGTTATCAGATGATGTAAAATCGAAATATGCGGGAGCTGCTATAACCGTTTGATTGATACCAGAAGCTAAATTAAATGTTTGGGTAAGCCCAGTAACCAAAAACTCTATGCCGTTGACAGCAGGAATTGAAATATCCTGTCCTGAAAATATAGCAGGGCTTGGCTGGGCAATATTTCCCAGTTTTTCAAAACGTAATTCATCAATCCAAAAAGTATACCCAAAACCACCAGTACTTTGCGTACCGGCAGAGAAAAAGAACATCCCTCTTTCCTGTACCAATTTAGATGGGTCCGGTATAGGAATAACAATCTTTCTCCAATCCGTGGACAAACGTATGTTTTGGGCAATTACTGCAAACTTATTTTCTTCAAAATCGGTTCCAAAACCTACCTCACCAACAGTCGCCGTTGTGGAACCCTTAATATAAAAAGTTAGGGCATCAAATCCGGTAAGGTCTCTACCATCACCACGATCTAAGAAAATACCTCCAATAAAGCCACCGTCGGGATCGTCCGGTGCTGGAACATCAATCCGTATAGAAGATGTCCCCATAAAAGCAACGTTATCATCCGTGCCAAAACCTTCTGGATTTGCAGGATTGGGACCCGCAGGGTCAAAAGAATCGAAGAACTCATCGGTAAGCCCTACAGGTGCATCCGTGAATATGTCCCCGTTATTATTAAACGTGGCAAACTGTACATCATCTGAAAAGTCTCTTTCGCAACTTGAAATAATAGCAATACCCAAGCTCAAAAGCACTATAAAACGTATGTTGATATTTTTATAATTTTTCATTTCTCAATCTTTTTATTTGCCAATGTTGATGTGTACATAAGTCATAATCTCCCATTCGCTACCATTACCAAATCCTACAGGGCTTATGATGGGTTCGGTTGCGAATTCATCTGCTACCGCATTTGGAGAGAATCTTGGTGAGAATTGATCTAAAGATCTCCATGTACCACGTATTCCTATTTGGGTATCTGGTAAAATGAACCAATCTGGTTTACCCAAAGTCGTAGAGAGATCCAACATTAGTTGTAATGGGAACGTTAAGTTAAAATCCCTATGATAATCATATGGCCCCCAATCGTTTACCCTTACATGAGTGGATAGTCTGTATTTCTTATAAATCCCCCTTATTTCAGCTCCAAATCGTCTTATCAACCTATCACTATCTCCATTGCCTTGTCCGTTACCGTAATAGAAATTTCCAATAAGGCCTAGTTCTGGATTGATCTTGGAAACCATTCTTGAATGAACTTCCCATAAATCTTCCGCTGGCGCAGAAGTAGGAAAAGCGAAAAATTCACGAGCTGCGTTGAAACCAATATGTGCATCCATGGTAGTAGGAAGGTGTCGATATACAAAACCAAGGTTCATAGCAAACTTTGCATCTTCGGCTTGGTCATTGTCCCACTCATACATCCAGGTACCTGGTGTGGGGTCAAAAGTTAACAGTATCTCACCAGCAGTAGTCTCACGATTCCAACGTACCGCAAAAGGATCATCTATGATGTTACGTAAACGTCCAGGCCCCTGAACATCTTGAGGAATGGCCTCAACCAGAGGTTTTTGCCACATAAAATTCGGTGCTATTTGAAATTTACCGGTAGCATAGGTCAATCCTGACAAGACACTAGTTACATTACCACTTCCCGTATCCCTTAATTTCCATCCGGTGAAAGTCAAGGTTTGGTCTGCACCGCCATTGGCAATCAATCCCATAGCCGATGCTTGACCATACCAGTTGAATTTTCCTCCTTCATAAGTGATTTTGAATTTTCCTCCCCAGTTGTCACTAGCTTGAATTCTATCTTCGAAAACTACATAATTGCCTGGTGTACCCCTTACATCTTGAAAAGAGATGCCATTCAATGGACTACCTGCCCAAATCCCTCCAACATGAACTCCGAATTTTCCAAACTCTCGTTCAACTGCAATTGAAGCTCTTTCAGTGGGCCATGGTGGAATCACACCACTACGCAATTGATTGGCATCAAGGACACGACGACCATTTTCATCAAGAACCACGTTGGTTTCAAAATCTCTGTGGTAAATACCTGTTACATCAAACTTTCCAATATGTTTTTGGTACTTGAAGAGCATTGTTGGATTTGCTCCCCACCATAATTGTGGCCCTATAGCAACTTTCAAACCCTTAAGAGGTCCTTTTCCATCCAGTTCGGCTCCTAAAATTTCACCATTATAAATATCTAAGTTGGGGCCATAGTTGGCTTCCGGATAAAATCCGAAAAAGTCGCCTTCGTATCCCCAGTGGTAGTGTCCTGTTCTATAGAATCCTCTTAAATCGAATTCTTTTGCATTCCACTCAAATTCGGCCTGATACACCCTAATCCTGTTGACGTCCGATACAACAACATCACCTTGGTCCGTGCTTACATCTATAGGGCGCGAGTTATTCTCATAAAAAATCTCATTTATTGGATTCTGAGCTACATTTCCAACGACATTGAGATTCACCTCTGCTCTCATGTTGGGAGCAGGATTTCCTTCAACTCCAACAAAGTAAGACTGCAAATGGTCAAAGCCTAGTTGATTTGGGAAGGTATTTGGTTCATCTGGGTCAGGTGTATCTGGTGTTGTAATAAGGCTTCCACCAGTACTAAATGTTGCGAATTTTGCTTGAAGGTTACTTATACGAAGTAAATTACTTTGCTCACCTTGCAAGGCCGCTTTGTCCCCACGAGCCTTCAAAACCGCATCCATCAATTCGATATTATTAAAATGATTTTTCACAAATTCCATATTCACACCCTCGGCATATGGATTCAATTGATGGGCTTCTTTCAATGCGTAATAGGCAGCACGTGGGTATAGTTCGTAGAGTCCTCTTGGATTGGTTGCACCTTTGGCACAAATTCCAAACCATTCTTCGTTCATGTTGTTTGCTCCCGGTGCTGCCAAGTCCCTAGCATAACCTCCATTGGACCATGAAGCATTGTTGTCATGTACGTCTGCATTTTCTCTATCATCAAATCCAAACTTCCACCATCCATCACTGAATTGAAAAGTAAATCCCCCGATAGAATTGCCAACTTTTCCTAGACCAGCAGCATTCTCATAGATCTCTTTCCAATTCTCAACCATATAATAGGCTTGGGAATATTGGTCTTCTTTATTTTCGATGGCATTGAAGGCATCTGCTCCAAACTCGGTAAACATAACCGGCATGTCCAGCTTGTCCTTTACTACCTGGAACATGTCACCGAAGGAAGCACCACGATATGTGTTGGTACCATAGATGTCTACATCTTTACATTCTTCCGCGACAATGTCAATAAAAAGCACATCCCCATTACAAATAGCCACGGGATGGGATGAATCCAACTCCTTCATTCTTTTAGCTGCTTCATTCATGAGCCTATACATCGGCCTACCCCTGCTTTCGCCTATGAATTGAATTCTACCCTCATCATCTGGAAAGTCCTCAGTTTCTGCCCCGGCCCAAAACAACCCGTAATTGTTTTCATTACCCAACAAATACAACAAAAGTCCAGGGGTATCTTTGTACCCTTTGACCAACTCTTCCATTTCGGTCATTAAAAATTCCATGGTCGTTGGATCATCGTAAATCGTTACAGGTGTCCATACTCCGTTTAAAGTCAAACCATACCGTCCAAAAGAATGATTCAACATGGTATAAATACCGTAGTTCTCATAGATGTACCGAATCCACTTGGCAGGTACACCCGTGTATTGTCTGATTACATTGACACCCATGTTTTTAAGCAAAGACATCTCAGTATCAAGTCCTGCTTTAATAATATCGTCTGGTTTTTTCCAAAAGGCAGCGTTAACCGTGTTGGTGCCAATAGGGATGTAATCCCAATTCATTCCATTCATCATGAAATCTTTTCCATTGACAACCAACTTAGTGCCTTCCTGGTTCTTTACAACCGATACCTGATCCGATTGGGAATAGATACCTGTCACAAAAAGAAAGAGCAGTAATCTTAGCAATTTGTTTTTCATAGTGTAGTTTAGTTTTAGTTCAGCTCCGAAGATTGTGGTTAGCAAGAACAAATATGACTTTGAAACCTTCAATAGCAGAATGAGTCAATCTTCAGAAGGTTAAACATATCTTAAAAATATAGCAATGCCATAAAAATCACCTTTACAAAAAATATACATCGTAAAAAAAGTGATTTTTTTTTATGAATTTGACAAAATTCCTTGAAATTAAAGGCCTTAAGGGGTAGGAATAGTAAGAAGGTATTTCCTGTTAAAAAGTGGGTTGTATAGGTATTGTTGAGGTAAAATGAAGGGGCTATAAGGTGAGAATGTAATTAACAAGGTTATCATCATGTTCCAACCCCATCTTTTTACGCAAACGATATCGTTTGATTTCTACACTTCGTGCAGAAATATTCAATAAAGGAGCTATTTCCTTTGAAGAAAGATTAAGTCTTAAGTACGCACAAAGTCGTATATCATTGGGAGATAAATTAGGATGTACTTTCTTAAGTTTCTTCAAAAACTTTCTATCAGCATTGTTGAAGGCTTCCTTAAATAGCTCCCAATCATCGTTTTGGTTTAAGTTCTTATCTATAATATCGATGATTGGTTTTACGGATTCTTTTTCTTCCACATTGGCCACAAGCTGCTCTTTGGCTTTGGATAAAAGTTCATTCTTCTTGATGATGCTCATGGTGGAGGCAGCCAATTCATTGCTTTTGTTCTGAAACTCTTTTTTGAGCTGCTCATTCTTAAGCTGTACTATCTCCTTCTCATTCTGTGCTCTGGCGAGCTCTATTTGGCGTTGGTTTTCCTCAATTAATTTATTCTGCCTTTTATGGTAATATCCTTTGTACAAATTATGAATCGCTACGCCCAAAAGAATTGCCCCAATAAGATATAGGGAGAACATGATATTGGAAAAATACCAAGGCCTAGCAATGATAAAAGAATATGAGGCTATGTTGGTAGATATTGTATTTCCTACTCGAGATCTTACTTTGAATGAATAGTCAGCGGAAGGCAGGTTTTTAAAGAATACCTTCGGTTCGCTCGACCACTCGCTCCATTCTTCATACAAACCTTCCAATTTGTATTGATATTGAGGTTTTAAAAACTTATTATACTCCGTTGTAAAGAATGATAGATTAATATTGTTCTGAATATCTTCAAATTTCCCCTCTTCCCGTTTGTCATGAATACTTTCTCCTCCTTGAATGTCTGTGGCCTGTATTTTATCAATTTCTACTTTGAATTCGGGGATTTTCAAATCATTGATTGAAACCGTAAAATACCCGGAGTTATTTCCAAACAGATAGGTATCCGCATTGGTAACCGAAATATTCTCATAGCCTACAATTCCATCCCTCATATTCTCCGTTAAAGGAATGGACTGTAGTCGCGGGATACCATCTAACTTTCCCTCCATAAAATATCCAATGTTGGAATCAGTTTGTACCCACAGATATTGATTTCGTTTGTCAAC
Organism: Flagellimonas meridianipacifica; assembly: GCF_003001695.1. Lineage (GTDB taxonomy): Bacteria > Bacteroidota > Bacteroidia > Flavobacteriales > Flavobacteriaceae > Flagellimonas > Flagellimonas meridianipacifica. The sequence continues at coordinate 1,841,557 of NZ_PVYX01000002.1, forward strand.
AATCAGTTTTCCTGATACATATTCATTCTCAGAAAAGGCCAGACTCAAGAGACTGTCTTTGATAAAAGCTTTCTGTTGACCATTATACCTGGCTATACCATTTTTGGAAGCATAGAGCAGTTGATCTTTGTATTTGACCAATCCGGAGTTAGAACCTTTGAGGACCGTGTCCACATCTACTTCTTTTGCAACAGAATACGAACTGTCGGCTTCTATTTTAAACACTCCTTTATACTCATGATTCACAAATATGTCAGCTCCGTAAAGTTCAACATATCTTGAAGAGTGTTCAAACCCTTGAATCTTGTTTTTAAGCCTCCATTCTGTTCCATCTTTCTCTAGAACGTATAATCCATCATAATTTCCCTGCAACAGTCTATTTGGGTAATCCTCAATATTTCGTACGGTCCATGTACCTTGAATGTTTGCAATTCTCTTAGCACTATTTCCATTTATAAGAAAAGTTCCTCTATGATGTCCACAAAATAATGTATCGTCAATTTCATTCAGGGACCAAACTTGACCTTGGGTGCCTTCGATGAGCGTAAAATCTGAAAGGTCATTTTTATTCTTATAAAACAGTCCTTGATTGGTTCCCAAATACATTACATCCCCTACAACTGCAGTAGCATATACGCTACCCACTACCCCACGTTTATCTTGGTATACCCTAAAGGGTGATTTCAGGTCGATATACCCTATTCCATTATCCATACCCAACCAAAGATTGCTTCTAGCGTCTTCAAACAAAGAAAGGATTGTATTGTTTCTTAATCCATTAATTTGACTGACATGGTGTAATAGGTTCCCGTTCCTGTTCAAATGTATAAGTCCGTGTGATATCGTTCCCAAAGCGAAAGTACCATCTCTTAGTTGAAGACTGGTATAGACACTAACCTCGGACAAAAGCTCATTCGCATCAATCTGCCATTTCACCAAATCTTCACCCCTAGATTGAAAAAAACCATGATCCCTAGTCAAAACCAAAAACTCATTCCCCTGACGAAAGATTCCTACAACTTCATCTTCGACCACTGTTTTATCATCAAAAACCAGAGAACCCTTTCCACTTTCTATTTTAAAAATTCCTTTGTTCTTCTTTTGAAAATAGATGTTTTGGTCCACGCTGAACAGGCTTGGCACTGTGGTCTCAGAATCAATATGATAAATGGAAGCGTCTTTTAGGTTATAAATGTAAATTCTAGCCAAAGACTGAAAGACTACCCAGTCTTCTATCTCCCAAATACTCCAAAATTCTTCATCAGGCAAAAAGTCATCCTTTATCTTATTGGAAAGTGAAGTATATTTTAATATTCCAAAACTATCCTTTTGCCAAAACCCAAATTCCATATAGGCTCCGGAATACACTCTATTTCCAACGGCTTTAACGGCGCGTATTACCGTTTCATTGGGAGAAGCATATTTTGACCATGAAGAACCATTGAATTCCAACAAACTTTTGTTGTTAGCGATGTATACCAGTTTGTTTTCAGATTGGGTAATCGACCAGTTTTGATTTTCTCCATTGTAGTCAACTGGCGCATAATTTTGAATAGGTGGCAGCTCCTGTGCAAAAAGACCAAATGAAAAAAGAACGGACAAAAACCTAAGGTACTTCACTATTCAGCAATTATTCTATGAAAAGGTAGGACAGCTATAGATTACTAAAAATAATATGCCCAAGAAGCCTTTTCTTTACACTTAAACTTACCATTTTTTTGCTCAACCCAGAAATCTCTAAAAATCCGAGAATACTTCTCAGTTCATAAAATCGAGCTTTAGACTACCTTTTTTAAAAAATAAAGTAGGTCCCCAGAACAAGTAAAGTAATTACACCTCCGGCCAGAAAAGCATACTTCCAAGGTTGAATGTCTATTTCGTCTGTAATTACCTCTTTTTGAGGTTCTGCCATAGGTTTCAACTTACCAACCAATAGCATGATACCTACATTAATAATGAAAAGAATACCCATAACGTGCAAAAAGTGAGGATACGCTTTAGCCTCTATAATACTTAATTGTTTTGGGTCGGTAATTCCATTGGCGGCCGCTTCTGCGAGTGCAGATTCAATCATTATCGGACTAATCACGAATTGACTTATTAAATACATCAAAACACCCGCTGTGAGAACAATTTTAGCTCCCAAAGCTGGAACTCTCTTGGTATAAATACCTACAACGACCACTGCAAAAATAGGAACACTTAAACTGCCCAGAGCTTCTTGTATATATGCAAAAAGGCTATCTGCCGAAGCGATAAATGGAGCTATGCAAACAGCCACCAAAGCAAGTACAAGACCAAAACGTTTTCCTGCTTTCACGGCCTGTAATTCCGAAGCGTCTTTTTTGAACAGCTGTCTGTATAAATCAAAACCGAAAAGGGTCGCGCTACTATTTAGCAGGCTATTGAAGGAACTCAAAACGGCTCCAAACAAAACGGCGGCAAAAAAGCCCAACAGTGATGCAGGTAGAACTTTTTGTACCAGTTCTGGATACGCCAAATCTGCGTTTGCCAAATCACCATCAAAGACATGCCAAGAGATTACACCTGGTAAAACAACTATTGCTGGAATTAGAAACTTTACCAATGCTGCTAACATTACCCCTTTTTGCCCTTCCTTTAGGCTTTTCGCACCAAAAACCCTTTGAAGAATGGATTGATTGGTTCCCCAATAATACATTTGGGCCAAAATCATACCTGTAAATATGGTCCCAAAAGGTATGGAAGAATCCACTTCTCCCTTCAACTCAAATTTTTCTGGGTGGTTCTCCCAAATTGTGATCAATCCTTTTCCAATGTCTCCGTCTCCAACGAGCCTCAATCCAAAGTAGGGAATCAAAATTCCTCCAATGAGCAAACCGATTGCATTTATAAGGTCAGAAACGGCAACCGCCTTCAATCCTCCAAATATTGCATAGATTGAACCTATAATACCTATACTCCAAACGCACAACCAAATGGTCTGGTTTTGACTTAAGTTCAGTAGACTGGGTAAATCGAACATAGAAGCAAATGCCAATGACCCTGAGTACAATATGGTAGGAAGCAAAACAAGACCATAGGCAAAAAGAAATAGAATTGAAAGTATGGCTTTGGTCTGTTTATCAAAACGATTTTGAATAAACTGGGGTATGGTTGTAATACCCGAACGCATATATTTTGGAAGGAGTATTAAAGCAGTCAATACCATAGCGATTGCTGCAAGCGTCTCCCAGGCCATTACTAATATCCCTTCGGTAAATGCCTGACCGTTGAGGCCCACTATCTGTTCTGCCGAGAGGTTGGTTAACAGTAAGGAACCGGCAATGGTTATGGCTCCAAGAGTTCTACCCCCTAGATAATACCCTTTTGCAGATTTTTCGTTTGTAGATTTTGTAGCAAACCAGGAGATTATGGCCACGAGCAATGTGAATCCCACAAAAGAGATAATCGATAGACTATTCATAAAAGTATTAGTTAGTATTTGGTTGATTATTAAAAGATGTCATACCTAAAAAGTGGTGGATAAGTTACATTTTTTTAGCGGTTATTGTGTCACAGGGTATTTTTTTTACCGTTTTAAGCGCCAATACTCACCTTGAAATTTTTGCTAAATCAGGTGTGCCATACATTGAGTCATGAGATTATTTGCCGACTTCCTAAATCAAAAAAAGGGTAAAAAAATATCAAAGAATACTGAGCTAACCGAATTAGTAACTGGTAGACCAATGCATATGACAACTGGCTAGAAAAAGTCGGGATTTTATTGCGCTTCGGAATACGATTTTTCGATGTTATCCACCCTCTTTCCGTAGCACTTCCAAGGGAGGGCTTTGTAATACGCTTTTGCTGTTCAACATTCCAATTAATAGCACCAGAATCAATATACTTGGCAAAACCACTAAAAACGGAATCGCAGACGGTACAAAGCTAACCTCGAAAACAAATTGTGCAAGTAGCAAGCTACCCAATAAGGACAATACGATACCTATACCTCCACCTAAAAGACCTAAATAAAAATATTCAAGTACGGTTATCCGAAGGATTTGTTTGTTTTTGGCACCTAAAGTGCGTAAGAGCACATTTTCCTTTATCCGCTGATATTTACTGGTTCTTACCGACCCAATTAAGACAATTATTCCTGTGAGGATGCTAAAGAATGCCATAAAGTTGATGACCCATGCTATCTTACTCAAAATATCCTCAATTACTGTGAATATTTGTCGTAAATCGATAATGGAAACCGTAGGAAACTTTTGGACAAGCTCACGTTGTAGCGAAGCCGATTTGGCCGCATCAGGAGCCTTTGTGGTCAATACGTGAAACTGGGGGGCTTTTTCCAAAACTCCGGAAGGGAAAAGAATGGAGAAATTGATTTGCATTCGTGCCCAATCCACTTCTCGAAGATGGGCCACTTGAGTTTCCATCAACACTCCTTGTACATTAAAAACCAAGGTGTCACCCACTTTAACCTGAGCGTCTTCGGCGACATTATCTGAGATGGAAATAGGAATAATACCATTTTCTTTTCGTTCAAGCGGCCAGGTACCAGCTACAGTTCTTTCCGATGGAACCAGCGAGTCTCTGTATGTTACCCGAAACTCGTGAAACAAAACCCATCGATTTTGGGTTGCCGTGGAATCCAGAATAAGTTCACGAACAGGACGGTCCTTGATTTCATGCATTCGCATAGTGATGATAGGAATATTGTTCAATACTTCAAGCCCCGAGGCCTCTATACTGTTGGCAGCGGCTAGCTTTTCGTCGCTTTGGACATCCATCATAATCAAGTTCGGAGTATCCTCAGTAGCATCAAGGGAAACCTGTGCCAAAAGAATATCCTTGGTAAAATAAAGAGTGCTTATCAAAAAAGTCCCTACCCCAATGGCCAAAATCAGTACCGTCGTCTGATTGTTGGGTCGGTATAAATTCAATAGACTTTGTCTGGAAGTAAATCCCCATGACGTTGGAAAATACTTTTTAATTGCTCGCATAAAAATGGTAGCAACTCCACCTAAAAGTGCAAAAACAACTAGGATTCCAATGACAAAATACAGGGCAAACTGAATACTTCCCAATAACCAAAAAGAGAAAGAAAAAATGAAAAGAACAATGCCCAATACCACCCATAACTGTGCTCTTCGTGATTTTTGAGATCCGTCCTCCTGGACACGTAGGACTTGTAAAGGTGATACAAACCATGTATTCAAAAGTGGCATTAAGGCAAACAACACGGATAACAATATACCTAATACCAGTCCGGATAGAAGCGCATTGGGCACAAAGGAAATCTGGACCTCAAACGGTAAGAAACCTTGTAGCAGCAATGGAAAGGATTGCTGTAAAAGCAATCCGCCCAAAACACCAAGTATGCCTCCAAAAAGTCCCATACCTGCAATTTGAAGCAGAAAAATGAAAAAGGTCTGTCTTCGGGTGGCTCCAATACATTTTAAAATAGCAACGGAACGTAGTTTTTCTTGAATATAGATATGTACCGAACTGGCTACACCTATGCAGCCCAATAAAAGGGCTATGAAAGCAATGAGGTTTAGGAATTTCCCAAAATTATCATAGCTTCTGCCCAATTGCTCTGCAGTACTGATATGGGTGTCCAAATCTGCATTTTCAACGTCGAGTTGGGGGTCAACTTGCTTATCCAACTCCACCAAATCTTGTTCAGGTTCGGCTACAAAATAATAATCGTACCCTACCCGACTGCCCACTTGTATCAACCCTGTAGCTTCAACGGCATTGTAAGGAATTATCACAGGTGGAGCTATTGATGCTCCTATCCCTGAGGTTCCCGGAGCGGAAATCAAAGTGGCCATAATGGGAAAAACTGAATTTCCCAATTTAATGGAATCCCCTACCTTCAATCCATATTGTAGCATTAAGGTGGCATCTACTAAAGCACCTCCGGTACCTTGGTATTCTTGAGCTGCCGCTTCAGGTGAGGTTTCCAATTCCCCATAAAATGGGTAATCTCCCTCAATCCCACGAACTCCTACCAATTTTGCATCCCCGCTTTTTGGAAAAACAGCCATTGAAGGAAATCCTACGGAACGTCCATCAGCTCCCCCAAGAGAGTCAATAATTGCCAATACCTTTTCGTTGGGGGTTTGATTGCTATCAATAACAAAGTCAGCACCCATCAAAGCCTTGGACTGAATCGCTATGTTTTCCTCTAGGTTCTCGCTAAAGGATTGTATAGATACTACCGCAGCAATACCCAATATAATGGAAGCCATAAACAACAGCAGTCTGCTTCCGCTGGCTTTGCTATCCCGCCAAGCCATCTTCAAAAGCCACCTCCAACCAGCTGCGGATTGTTTTTTTTGGGAATGCTTCACGATTCAATCAAAACTTCGTTCGATACCACTTTTCCTCCTCGTAATTGCAAAATCCGTTTGCATTTTTGAGCCAGTTCCAAATCATGCGAGACAATGACCAAAGTGGTATCCGCCTCTTGGTTGAGCTCAAATAACAATTCTATTACACGGTCTCCTGTATCTTGGTCAAGATTGCCAGTAGGTTCATCTGCAAAAAGAATGGAAGGTTTGTTTGAAAAAGCACGCGCCAAGGCCACACGTTGCTGCTCTCCTCCAGAAAGCTGGGATGGGTAATGATGGAGACGGTCGCCCAAGCCCACCTTACCCAACAATTCTTTTCCAATTTTTGAAGGACTTTTTGCCCCTTGAAGTTCTAAAGGGACAACCACATTTTCCAAGGCCGTGAGCGTAGGCAGCAATTGAAAGTTTTGGAAAATAAACCCAACTTTTTTATTTCTTAATTGAGCGCGCTCATCTTCGTTCAAACTCCCTAAATCCGAACCGCACAAATTCACAGCACCAGAATCTGCATAGTCTAACCCGGCACAAAGACCCAATAGTGTGGTCTTTCCACTACCAGAAGGTCCAATAATGGCGAAAGTCTCCCCTGATTCGATGCTAAAACTAATGTCGTCCAACACCGTTAATTGTTTCGAGCCACTTTTATAGGTCTTCCCTAGATGCTCGACGTTTAATATCTTTGACATAGCGTAATCGCTTCCTTTTTTCTTAAACAGGAAAAATAGGTAAATGATTTTAGTTTAAGGCCTTTATTTTATGTATGACCTCTTAAAGTTTCGTTATTTTTTATTGTTTTTTCTAATCATTTCTTGTCGTGATGCCCCTAAAAAATCCTCAGAGACGTTAGATACGAATGACAGTACAGAAAGCATTGTTACAGAAGAAACCTCCGAAAAGGTGATTCTCTTCTTTGGAGATAGTCTAACAGCAGGGTACGGTTTGGAGCTGGAAGAAGCTTTCCCAGCACTTATCCAAAATCGTTTGGATTCTTTAGGCCTGGAGTATACGGTAATCAACTCAGGACTAAGTGGAGAAACAACTTCAGGAGGGAGAAATCGTTTGGATTGGGTATTGAATCAGAAGGTAGATGTGTTTGTATTGGAATTGGGCGCCAATGATGGACTACGCGGTATTCCTTTAACGGAGACACTTAAAAATCTACAGGCCATGATAGATGTCGTCAAAAAGAAAAATGTTGATACCAAAATCATTCTTGCCGGCATGCAGATTCCGCCGAATATGGGACCAGAATATACCACTGAATTTCGTAAAATCTTTCCAGAGTTGGCAGAAGAAAATCAAATTGCTTTGATTCCCTTTTTGTTGGATGGCGTTGCTGGCATTCCTGAATTGAATTTAGAGGATGGCATTCACCCCACTCCAGAGGGGCATCAAATTGTAAGGGACAATGTTTGGTCCGTTTTGAAGACCGTAATTGAGTAGATGATTATTTTGAAAATAGCAATTTGGTTGCTTTAAGAATCTAGTAGAAAATAACTAAGACTACATCGAAAATCGGCCTAATCTGTATTTAATTTGGAGCTTGCAAAAGAAATTTGTCTTCTCATTATCTTATTCAACAATCAATGAAAATACACTTTGAATATATCCTCCTCTGTTTTCTTGTTCTAGGTGCAATTAGTTGTAAGACAGAACAAAAGGCTCAAGTCAGTCAAGGCTACCTCAGAATGATCGGGGATATATTGCCCGACACATCCTTAGATGATCCAGAATTCCTTACCTGCAATGGCGATGACAGGGTTATCCAATATTTCAATACATTGGAGGGTTTTAGGTATACTGGTGAAAAGAGCTCTTTTGTTGCGGAAATAAAGAAATTCTATAAACCAATTGAGAATGCCGAGGGACAAAGTGGATATTTGAGGATTAGGTTTATTGTGAATTGCAAAGGCGAAACTGGCAGGTTCCGAGTATTGTCCTCAGACCTAAATTATCAAGAAAAAGAATTTGACAGTGCGATTGTAAATCAACTTCTAGAAGTAGTTAAAAGCCTGAACGGTTGGCAGCCCCTATCCCATGAAGGGAAACCATTGGACTACTATCAATATGTTATCTTTAAGATTGAAAAGGGTAATATCTCCGAAATACTGCCATGAAACATCTATTTATCCTTCTTTTCCCCTTTATAACCCATGGTTCCTACGCCAGCCCAAATTGTGAAGCCTATAAACTGTATGGGGAAATGTCAAAGTATGAGGCCTGCAAGAGAGCGGAGGAATCCTTTAAATACTACCAATTCACGAGGGAATACCAAGAAATATTGGACGATGCCCTTGAAATTGATTCAACCTATGCCTACGCCTATCAGGCCAAAGGTTATGCGTACTTGAAAAGCGGGGATTTTTTGACTTGGGAAAAGCTAATGGGAAAGGCGGTAGAACTGGAACCGGCATCTTATTTAGGGTACAGAGGCTGGTGTCGATACCAGTTTTTTAGGGACTACAAGGGTGCAATTGAGGATATTGAACGTTTGGAAAGTCTCGTCAATGGTGATATAGGATTTGGACAGAATGGGGACTATCATCTCAAGATTGCACTTGCGCTCTGTTATAAGGCATTAGGCAATAAAACCAAAGCCATCGAAATAATAGAGAGCCAGTTGGCCAAAGAAGACCATTTCATTGGACTCTACGATTATCTGCATTTGGGCATACTATATTTAGAAACCAATCAATTTGAAAAGGCAATGGAAGCCTTTGAATTTCAAGAAAAGGAGAACACTCTAGCAGAGAATGAATTTTATTGGGCCTTAACTTGGAAGGAAAAGGGCGATTACGAAAAATACAGTCAGCACTTAGAAAAGTCACTAAGTCTATATGAAAAAGGCCGTCACATGTTCGACCCATACACTCATCAGATGGATAGGATATTTCTATCAGATATTGAAGCCGAGCGGAATAATGACTAGCTGTATCTTGTTAAAAGTATAATCGAACCATGAAATTCTTCAAGCCTCTTTACTGTATCGTATTGTTGCTCTCCCAGTTTGCGAATGGGCAAAACCTGGAGATAGGAGTTAGAAGTGGATTGAATCTATCTACCCTTAGGACAGGTGACAATTCTGGGACGGATTTTACTGGCTCCACGGAAGCTTTGACCAGATTTAGCATATCGCTAACCTCGGAATACACTTTTTCTGACCATTTTAGTTTGGATGGAAGTTTTGGCTACCAAGGCCGTGGCGGAAAGGATTTCGATGAAGAAAGTGTGCTAAGAATCGGAATTGACAATTTTGAACGTAAACTTGAGTATTTGAGCCTTTCCTTTCTTTTTAGATATTATCCTTTTAACACTGATAAGCTTAGACCTTTCTTAACCATTGGGCCTGGGTTTTCTTATTTAGTTTCTGCTCAAGAATTGGGAAATGAAATTGATGAAGAAGATGTAAAGAGCAAACTCGACATTTCTTCCATTGCAGGAATTGGAGTAAAATTCGCTCTGGAAAATGAGTGGAGCATTGAAGTTCTTGGCGGTATAGACAGGGGGTGGAACAAGACGCTTAGACAACGTAATCCTGTACCCACAAATGTGGTCTTTGAAAGCCTTTTCAATGAGGTCTTTTGGGTTTCGATTGGACTTAAAAAAACACTTTAATCATTTTAGTGATAAGAAAGCAAGGTGTTCAAAATCCTAGAAAATTCAATTAAAGGGTTCAAAAATGATTAAAACTGAAAACTTTGAAAAAATTGAGATTACCAAAGTTGAAGGGTTAAGACAATGGCTTCTAAACAATCATACTCAATCAGAAAGTGTATGGCTGGTTACCTATAAAAAAGAATCACGAGACAAATATGTTTCGAGATTGGAGGTCTTGGATGAATTGATATGTTTTGGTTGGATTGATGGGATACGTCGAAAATTGGACGATAAAAAGACTATGCAACTAATTTCTCCAAGAAAGGTTCAACACTGGGCCAAAAGCTACAAGGATAGGGCTTCGAAGCTGATTGAGGACGGTAGAATGCACAACTCTGGACTCAAGACGATTGAAAATTCAAAAGCGAATGGTCTCTGGAACTTTATGGATGACGTAGATAAGTTAATTGTTCCCGATGATTTGGCCCTTGCTCTTTCTAAGGACAAGAGTGCGCAAAGCTTTTTTAATGCCATTAACGATTCAAGTAAACGTTTTGTTCTAAGATGGATAAAACTGGCAAAGACCGATAAGACTAGAAAAAATCGTATCGATAAAATAGTCGCTCTTTCATCAAAGGGAGAAAAACTACCAGGAAGTTGAAAAGATGTTCAAGGTTAAATGCTCTACCCTTTACTGTACCATGTTGTTTTTCACAAAAGAAACTACGTCCGCTTCATATTTCTCCAATGCTTTTTTATCAGCACCTTGATATGCAGTGAAAGATATTGCATCGCCTCTTTTTACAGTTACTTTTTCAAGAGGTCCCTCGAACATTAAGTGGCCTGCATTTTCATAAAAGATATAATCGATTGGACGTTCTTTTTCTTTAAGGGATTGCATCCAATCTTCAATGGAAATTGGTGATGAAGGATATGTTCTTCGCCAAACATAGTCCGTCTCCGACTTTCCGGCCCAAGTATCCAATTCGCCAAAAGGAATAATTGTGGGAATGTTGTAGTCTCCTAAATCATATCCGGTGGCAGCCGGAGCCTCGGAAATGATTCCACGAACATTATCATTTTCAAGTGCACTTCCCGCATAAAGGACAATACGACCCCCGTTGGAAGCACCATAAAAGAATATATTCTTGTTGTCCCATTCATCGCTGCTATGTGCATATGCAACCGCGCCTTTAAATACTCCCCAGATAAGATTCTGTTTGCCCGTGTTGGTTACCCTACGAGTTACAAAGTTCCAGTCCAATCCATTCATTTCATAAGCATCAAAGGAAATAGTTGCGAATCCGTTCCGTCTAAACAGTTCGACACGGGCCCGGTCATCTTCCCTGAATCCTGCACCTCCGTGGGCATATACAATCACAGGAGGTCTTTCTACATTGTCAGGTACCCAAATTTCAACAGTTTCATGGCTCGTTTCAAATTCCGCAAATGGTCCAATAGTGGTATATCTTCCTCTTGACCCTATCTCTTTTAACTGAGATGATTGTGAAGTTACACTACAAGAAAACAAGGCTGTTGCAACCCAAAAGAAGAGTTTAAGTCTTTTCATATTGACAGATTTCTGTTTTGTATTCCATAGACTGACTTTATTTGCTTATGTTGCAAACCGGCAAAAGTGCAAAAAGGATAGCCAAACAATAGATTATGACCTTTAGAAAAGCTTTAAAAAGTGATATTGCTAAGATTGTTGAAATGATTGCAGATGACGAACTTGGTAAAACAAGAGAAAAATTTGTCAGCCCTTTACCTATCGAATACCACACTGCTTTTGAAAATATTGACGCTGATAATAACCAAGAACTTATTGTGGTGGAGAATGAAGAATCCGAAATTATAGGCACCTTGCAATTATCTTTTATTCAATACTTAACCTATCGGGGAGGAATCAGAGCCCAAATAGAAGCAGTCAGAATAAAGAGAGAATATCGAGGGAAAGGACTTGGAAAGATTATGTTTGAATGGGCAATAGCAAGGGCAAAGGAAAGAAAGGCTCATTTATTGCAGTTAACAACAGACAAAAAAAGACCAAAGGCAATCAAATTCTATGAGGATTTAGGCTTTAAATCTTCACATGAGGGGATGAAAATGCACTTAACCTAAAGTCCATAACCATGATAAAGTTTTTCCGTAGAATAAGGCTAAACCTTCTTTCAGAAAACAAGTTTCGAGATTATCTCTTATATGCCCCATTGGGGAAATTGTTTTGGTTGTCATAGGAATTCTGATTGCGGTTCAAATTAATGCTTTCAATGAATCAAAAAAAACAATGAAAAAAGAAACAATCTCAAAGAAAGATTGGTAAAGCAGATACGTTTGAATCAATTTCAACTTAAGGAATCCATTCAGGATTTGGAAAACCAGACAAATGGAATTAAAACCGTAATGCAGCTCATGGGGGACTCTAAAAACGAAATTGAATCAACGGTTGTAGATAGTTTAATAACCTTTGTGATTGAAGATCACCATTTCGGGCTGGACATGACGACGCTACAGGAAGCCCTTCAGAATGGTGAACTGTCCGTTCTAAAGGATAACGACCTTAGAACATCTTTGTATTCCCTCTTAAAGTATAATGAAAGGCTTGAACAAAGGGAAGAGATTGCGAACTACGATAACAATAACTTTAACATCCCTTTTCTCTATAAGAAAATCAATTCAAGAAACATTTCAGCAAGAGTAAATGGGGAGTACAGAGCGGAAATTGGATACTCCAAACTTGAGACCAATAATTTTGAATCTCTTTTTGGAAATAGGGAATTTGAGAATCTTGTCGAATCCAGACTTTATTATGCCAAAGAGATGATGACCAACTATCAAAAAATGGAAAGCTTTCTGGATTATCTTCATGATATCTTGGGTAAAAAAGAATAGTCTTTCTTTTACGATCTAAAAGGCAAAGTGAAAAACATACTTTCATTTGGCAGTAAATCTTTGAAAATCCAAATGTAGGATGGGTTCTTAGTCTGATTTGACCTTTTTAATTAGGGTAAGATAGTTGGTGAATTCTTTTTTGACATTGGGAAACAGAATCAACAGCCCAATCATGTTCGGAAATACCAGAGCCAATATCATGGCATCAGAAAACTTTATTACAGCATCAAGGGTTATAGCAGCACCCAATACGGTGAAAATCAGAAACAATATCTTGTACGTCAAATCGGTTAGTTTTCCACGACCAAAAAGATATTTCCAAGCTTGAAGACCATAATAGGACCAAGACAGAATAGTGGAAAAAGCGAACATGCAAACCGCTATCATCAAAACATATGAGGACCCTTTGATTGAACTTTCAAAAGCCATCGAAGTAATGTTGACACCTCCCAAACGGCTTCCATCCTGCAAAAGCGCCTGCCCATTCACCACATTTCCGTACACAAATGTACCATCCATGTTGAAAAGAATGATGACTATTGCCGTCATGGAACATACCAATACGGTATCAATAAAAGGTTCTAGAAGACCTACCAATCCTTCCGAAGCTGGATAAGCGGTATTCACTGCAGAGTGTGCTATGGCAGCTGAACCTGCTCCTGCCTCATTTGAAAATGCTGCACGCCTAAAACCTTGAATCATGACTCCAACGAATCCTCCAGAAATGGTCGCCACAGGTTCAAAAGCTTCAGATAGAATTAGGGTAAAGACATCATCGACCAATTCAATTTTTGAAAAAATGATAAAAAGCGCAGCGCCCACATATAACACAGCCATCAGGGGGACCACTTTTTCCGTCACTTTGGCAATACGCTTAATACCTCCTATGATTACAATTCCGGCCAAAATGGCAAAGACCAACCCAATCATACTTCCTGTGGAGGAACCAGAAAGTTCAAATAAACCAATAATTTGAGCAGCTGCCTGATTGCTTTGAAAAGCATTGCCCCCTCCAAAGGATGCACCTACGCAAAGTACAGCAAAAACAATGGCCAAGAACTTACCCAGATGCCCAAATCCTTTCTCTTTGAGTCCTCTTGAAAGATAATACATGGGGCCACCAAAAACCGTCCCGTCACCGTCAATATCACGGTATTTCACTCCGAGCGTACATTCCGCGAACTTTGTGGACATTCCCAGCAATCCAGCCAAAACCATCCAAAAGGTAGCCCCCGGTCCACCGATGGAAATAGCAACTGCCACCAAAGCAATGTTGCCAAGTCCAACCGTGCCCGATACTGCTGTTGCCAAAGCTTGAAAGTGATTGACCTCCCCTAAGTGACTCTCATCCTTGATAGTTCCTTTTAAGTCTCCATCCACTTCATGGACAACTGGTTTTAACTTTGGTCCTTGATGCTCCAATTCATCATATTTTCCCCTAACCACCTGAATGGCCGTTGGGAAATGACGAAAATTGACGAAACCAAAATAGAGCGTAAAAAACAAGGCTCCCAGAATTAGAATTATTAGTACCAAAGGAATTCCGGTACCAAATAAGGTCACTTCCGACAAAATCAGTTTTTCCCACCATATGGCAAAAGGCATAAAACCATCATTGATTTTATCATCCAGGCCTTTTTCGGTAGAGGAAGCGACTAATTGAAATGCAGATGGTAACCGCAAAACGAAAAAGAACAAAGTGCTCATAACCCAAAAATTTCTGGAATTTCAGTTACAGAATTGGATTATTCGATTTATGTCGGAAGGAATATTAAAATGTCAGTAACCTAAAAACTGACAAATGCAGAATTTACCCATTATTTTCGATGGTGATATTTTCTTTGGGTAACAGCAGTCTTATTTTTCTTTCTCTGTGTTCCGACATTTCAAACAGAGTAGTTTTCAGAGGAACAAAGTGCTTGTCTTTTGTCCAGGTCTGTTTGCCAAAGAGCCCATCCAACAAAGCTACCATAAGTCTTTTTAGTTCATTATGGTCATTGATATCATACGTTTTGGAGACATCAAAGTTTTTGGGTTTAATTTCAAGCCACCCATCGGTTTTATCAAGTCTTCGCTCGGCAAAAAGCTTAAATAGCGTATAAAGAGCCGGGGTGAGCGGTATCAATCTATCTTCATTTCCAGGAAATCCCTGTATCGAAACTTGAAAACTATCTTTATCACTACCTCTATCCTTTTTAAGAAAACGGAGTTTTAACTGATGTGGTGTGGGAATTACTGTTTCCGTAAGCTCCTTTACCCAACTTAGGGCGAGTGCAAAGAAAAGCATGATTAAAGATGTTTTAAATATTGCTGAGAACAACAGTAGGTTAATTGCGTCATCCAATAGTTTATAGATTTGAGCCAAAAGGGTTATGGCAATCGTGATTATCGAAAGCCATGCCAACAGTGGTAGTCTTCTTTTTTCAAAAGATTCCCAAAGCACAAAACCTAGAAAAAACAAAGTGAGTAAGGCATAATAGACATCCAATTCGCTAATTATTACCGCGTTACTGACGAGAAACATCTTATGGAGCGTGGGAAGAAGGGCAAACACAAAAGGAATTCCTATAATATAGCGCCAAAAACTAGACTTTATGAGAGGTGCAAATGGCTTGGGTAGATATCTAAACCATGGGAGGGCAAGGAGTATAAAAAGGCTGTTCAATAGTGAAAACACACTTTTGACCCCTTCCTTAAAATGCAGACCTAGTCCGATATCCTCCCAAGAAATAATTTCAATTAGACCGGAAACCGACCAACATAAAATTGAAAGTGCCAACCATACTTGGCCAAAATCATCTTGCTTTTTGCCAATATGATACCATATCGACAATAGTGCAAGAAATGCAAAGAGGCATACTGAAAACTGCCACCAACCATAGAAAGTGGAAACCTGAGTGGAAGAAACAATATCCAAATCTTACCGTATTTTATCAAAACCAAGCGAACTAGCTCAATTTCCAAATACTAAAGATATTTATTTTAAATAGAGAAGTTTCAATAAATAGTTCAGTTGGTGCCCACTTCTAAAAAATGTTTGGAGTAAAATGGAAATAAAAAAGCCCCATATATACTGGGGCTTTGAAGTGGTGATCGCGGAAGGATTCGAACCTTCGACCGTCTGCTTAGAAGCGTCTTTGGAAAAAAATCTTAAAACAGGAAATTTATTATAATTTATTGATTTTTAGTAACATACATAATTCTTCATGTCAATTGATATCGTTTGATATCAACCATTTGTTTGCAAATTGTTTGCAAATTTTTTTACTAACTTGAAGAATATGAGGACGTATTTAATGCTTTTATTGGATACTCGAAGAGCCAAAAAAGATGGCTCTTTTCCCATTATTTTTCGCCTTACCCACTTACGAAAAACAACTTCTATTTCAACTGGGTATTCAATACTAGAAAAATATTGGGACTCCCAAAAATGCACCATAAAAAAGACCTACACCAAAGTAGAATCCATAGCGAGATTGAATACTTTGCTCCTCAAGGAGGAGGCAAGGGCAAATGATATTATCAACAGACTTTATGATAGCGGAAAGCTCAACTATCTATCCATTACGCAAGTAAAAAACAGAATAACCCAAAACAGTACTTATGTCTCATTCTACAGATTTGGAGAGTCTTTAGCGGAAGACCTTAAAACGGCACATCGTTATGGAACTGCTAGAAATTATACAGGCATTATCTCTATTTTGAGAACTTTCACCAAAGGAAAGGATTTAAAGTTCAATGAATTGAACTATGATTTCATTAAAAAATTTGAGCGTTATCATTTGGCCAAAGGCAACGGGTATAATAGTCTTTCTACTTATTTAAGGGCCATCAAAGCCATTTATAATAAAGGGATCAAAGCAGGATTAATAGAACGGGAAGCTTATCCCTTTATGCACTATTCCATAAAGCAAGTCCCTACGGAAAAGAGAGCACTACCAATTGAGGACATTAGAAAAATAATGAATTTAAAACTTCCTAAGGATATGGTTCTCTTTCGGTACCGAAATTACTTTATTTGCTCCTTTCTGTTATATGGTATGAACTTTACGGATATGGCTTACCTTAAAGTCGCTAACATCATCAATGGTCGCATTAAGTTCAGGCGAAAGAAAACAGGTAAATTGTATGATATCAAAATTACTGGTCAGCTTTCGGAAATACTCAAAATCTATCTTGAAGGAAAATCAAATGAAGATTATATTTTTCCTGTTATCAAAAGAGAAAGTCCTGCATTACAAGAACGGGAAATCTCTTGGGAACGTCAACGCTACAATAGAGGTTTAAAAATCATTGGTGAAATGTGTGGTATTGAGCAGAAACTAACAACCTATGTTTCTCGACATAGTTTTGCAACCCAAGCCATGTTAAATGACATTCCTCTACAGGCTATATCTGCAATGCTCGGACACAGTAAATTAAATACTACTCAGATTTATTTGAAGTCCTTACCAACAAATATATTAGACAATTACAATGAACAATTAATTGCTGCAATCTAAAAACTCATGTACATTAAGTACAATGTATACCTATACACATTATGATTAGTCAATTTTTGCTTGAGTCTTTATCTTTAAATTGAATAGTAACGTATTACGGACAGACTGACAAGTCTTCTAAATCGTTCGTTTTAAGATACCAAAATGTGTTTGCTAAAGGTGCAGTTTATGGTTTGTAATGGAATCTTGTCAAGGTCATCAAATTGCCGTTTAGTCCAGATTAAAATGGGAAAATTTACAAGCTGTCGCGTACCTGAACCCCCAGGCATAATCAAAACATCAATTTCAGGAGATTATCTGTTTCGAGCATGATTCCGTTGCGGAAACTCAGTATAATTTCCATTTGAGGAGTGAACACAAAATTTTCTTTGAAGTATGAATGAAGCAAGGATTGTATGGGCTGTTGTAAAAAGTTAGAGAAGGGGCAACCAAATTAATTCTTTTTACGTCTTCTATAATTGTAACCAATCTTATACTCACTATGAGTAAACGTCTTCATTACATCGATTGGCTCAGGGTACTTGCTTTTATGACACTTATTCTGTTCCATTGTGCTGTTCCTTTTGTTGAGCATTATACTTGGGAAATTAACAATAAAGAAACTTCCCCTTGGATTACAAGAATAATCTGGTGGACACATCAGTGGAGACTGCCTTTGTTGTTTTTTGTTTCTGGTGTTGGAGTTCGATTTTCATTAAAAAGGAGGTCTGTTATAAAGTTTTTTGGTGAGCGTACATTACGTTTATTGATTCCATTAACGTTTGCAATTTTCTTTATAACACCATTCCAGGTTTATTTTGAATGGCTGCAAAACGGAACAATT
This sequence comes from Flagellimonas meridianipacifica, assembly GCF_003001695.1. Taxonomy (GTDB): domain Bacteria; phylum Bacteroidota; class Bacteroidia; order Flavobacteriales; family Flavobacteriaceae; genus Flagellimonas; species Flagellimonas meridianipacifica. The sequence goes on from NZ_PVYX01000002.1 coordinate 1,859,700, forward strand.
ACCTCGAGTTTTTCAGAATTTTACCCTCAAGTTTACAATGTTGTACCTTATCCTGAAGGAGCTTTTACATGGAGTCATATGTGGTTTGTAGCCTATTTATTTGTTTTTACAATTCTCCTACTTCCCATTTTTTCATTAGCAAAATTTAATTGGTTTAACAATTTAAAATCATTTTCTAATAAGATTTTTTGTTCTCCAATTGCCCACCTTTCCTTGGCAATTCCATTCATCCTGTATTTCTATTTGCTATATATAGATTGGCCGGAACAAGGCAGCTTAATTGATGATTGGTTTGTTTTTATTTCATCAATGACCTTTTATTTATATGGATTCATTTTCAGTTCAATTGATTCGTTTTGGGACTCTTGTCTGAAGTACAGGAAATTGTTTTTATCAATAGTACTGATTCTTGCATTTGTCTTGTTTTTTAAATATTACTGGAGTTGGGAAATAAATAAACCTAGACTCCAGAATTCCAGTTTATATTTATATGGATTATTAAATGGAATTCATATTTGGACAATTATATTAGCTTCAATTGGCTTTGCAATGAGGTACTTGAATTACTCTAGTGGCCATTTACGATATCTGAACACCGCTATTTACCCCTTTTACATTCTTCATCAAGCAGTAATTGTTGTGTCAGGATATTATGTTCTTCAATTGAAGATAAATATACCTTTGAAGCTATCGATATTAATTATAATATGTATAACCACTATATGGATATTATATCATTTTATTATTAGAAAGACCATTATTAGTATAATTCTGTTTGGGATGAAATGGAAAAAAGAAAATAATAAGTTTCAACCTATTCCATAATTATTTTTACAACATTAAGGCACTTAATTTAAGGCTTCATTGGTGACAACTAGAAAAATCAAATGAAAAGAACTTTAAGCTCAATGTCTTTGATAGTAAATGACTATGATGAGGCGATTAAATTTTATACCGAAAAACTTGATTTCCAGTTAATAGAAGACACAAAAATTTCTGAAAACAAAAGGTGGGTGCGAGTTGGTCCAAAAGACAATCAAGATTTTTGCTTGTTATTGGCTAAGGCCTCGAATGAAATTCAAAAATCATTTGTAGGAAACCAATCTGGGGGTAGGGTTTTTCTATTCTTAAGCACGGACGACTTTGAAAGAGACTATTCACAATTAAGGCAAAATGGAGTGGAGTTTGTTCGAGAATCAAAAACGGAGCCTTATGGAAAGGTTGCCGTGTTTAAAGATTTATATGGAAATTTATGGGATTTAATAGAGCCAAAAGAATAATTCAAAAAGTAGTTTGTGATACAAAAAAGATTTGCTGAAAATGCAACGGAAGTTTTAAGAAGTGACGATAATGTTATTGGACTGGCAATTGGCGGTTCTTGGTTAACCAATGAAATTGACGCTTACTCAGATTTAGATTTTACTCTAATTACAAAGACAAAAATTTCCGACGACAAGGACAAAATGATTGAGGTTGCAAAAAGATTGGGAAACTTTCTTTCTGGGTTTACAGGTGAACATGTCGGTGAGCCAAGAGTTTTAATTTGTCTTTATGACAATCCACTCCTTCATGTCGACATCAAATTTGTGACATTAAAGGAATTAAATCCTAGGGTTGAGACACCGCATATTTTGTTTGACCGTGAAAATCAAGTCAAGAAAGAACTTGAAAAATCTGATGGGAACTGGCCTTCACCAAATTATCAATGGATTGAAGACCGGTTCTGGACTTGGATTCACTATTCTCTGCTAAAAATCGGTAGGGGTGAGTATCTCGAAGCATTTGATTTTTTTGCATTTTTAAGAATGGTTGTATTAGGTCCGTTGTTACACATGAAAAATGGTAATCTACCAAGAGCGGTAAGAAAGGTAGAATTTGATATTGACAAAAATGATTTTGATGACCTAAAGTCAACTATTCCACGGTATGAAAAGAAATCTCTTCTAGAAAGTTTGCGAAATACTGTCATTCTTTATCAAAATTTGAGAAAGGACATTTTTGATCCGCAAATAGAATTACAACTTAATACTGAAAGAAAAGTCATGGAATATTTTGACAAAATTGAAAAAGAAGTATTGAAAGGTATTTAAAGTTAGAGTCTTGGAGATAGATTGTAGTGCCAGAAAATGTTCACTTTATAAAACTATTTAACGACCGAATTCCCCCATTCATTACTTGAGCGTTAAAAAGTGTTCATTGTCAATTTCTTCGAAAACGCCTTACTTCTGCTTGCCTGTTTACTCACTTCGATTGAACTACTGATCAGGTTTATAAACTCGGATAGTTTATATATCCTTTTGCACCCGGGGTGTAAAGGAGGGACATGTTGGGCTCGTTCAAACCCGCATCCCGTTTCCAACGTTCAATCAGGTCTGGATTTGCAATAAAAGGTCGTCCAAAAGCGACGAGGTCACCTTTTTCATTTTGCAAATCATTCTCGGCACTGTCTTTATCATAACCACCAGATAGAATCAATATTCCCTTAAACTTTTCCCTGATACTAATTCTGATGTCATCGGGTAGTGAAGGGGCACCCATTGAAGCATGGTTTACCAGATGAATATAGGCGAGACCCAAACCATTCAATTTTTCTGTGAGATAATCGAATGTCTCTTTTTGGTTTTCAAAGGGACCAACATCGTTCAATGCTCCGTTGGGCGAAAAGCGAATGCCCACTTTTTCCGCTCCAATGGCCGCAATGGTTTTTTCAACTATTTCTAACACAATTCTTGCCCTATTCTCGGTAGAACCTCCATATTCATCAGTTCTCTGATTCGTGTTAGGGTTAATAAATTGGTCCAATAGATATCCGTTTGCCCCATGTATTTCCACACCATCAAAACCCGCTTCGACTGCATTTTTTGAGGCAGTAACAAATTCGTTTATAGCTTGTGAAATATCCTCTGTGGTCATTTCCTTCGGTATGGGAATTTCTAGTTCTCCTTCTCCATCTACATACATTTTAGTAGTACTTGGTGCTATGGCCGATGGTGCCACAATCTCGGAACCTTCAGGTATATTCGCTGGATGGGAAACCCGTCCCGTATGCATCAGCTGCACAAAAATCTTACTATGGTTAGCGTGTACGGCAGCTGTTACTTTTTTCCATTCGGAAACTTGTTCTCTGTTGTACATACCTGGAATTCGTGGATAGCCTACACCATTTGCTGATGGTGCCGTTCCTTCAGTTATAATCAGCCCTGCACTTACCGCTCGTTCGCCGTAATAGGTGGTCATAATTTCTGTTGGAATGTGGTCTTGGGTAGCACGGCTACGTGTCATTGGTGCCATGACCACTTTATTCTTTAAGTTCAAGGGGCCATAAAAAGGACTTAAAAGCATCGAATTATCTTTCATCTTGATTCGTTTTTGATTTTTAAATTATCATAAAATGTACAGTGGGTAATTAACGCAACGTTAAATTCTCCTGCAATTGCTGGCTTGTTGAACTTTCTTGAACAAATGACCTATTGTTTTCCAATACCATCCCCCGAACAGGAGGCTCTCCTTTCTTTGAACTTGATATGATAAGTCCATAGGTGGTAATCATAATGACCACCGATACCACCATATATAGCACGGTCACTATGATTATCTTGTTCATGAACCTATATTTTAAGGTCCTTGCCCTTCGGTTCTTGAATTTTTCGAATACCCCGGTCCAAAAAGGGATAAGTACATAGACCATTAAGGGCACTAGGACCAGGGTCAAGATCAAGGTGCGCAGGAGAACGGGCAGTCCGTCCAAAACTTCCCCGAACAACATTAAAAAGATTGAGATTGCAGGGTAAATGCTTACCCAGACTATCAGTGTGTTTCTTAACTTTTTCATTAGTACCTCCTTAAATAGTTATTGAATCTGATCTTGTTTCCATTATTGTCCTTTATGTCAATGGATGTTGTATTCGTAATACCATTGCTGTACGGTCCCATGACAATAGCAATGTCCTTTTCACGAAGTCTTTCGATGGTCTTTTGCATATCGACCACCTCGATGGTCATACTGCCGCTCAATTGGTATTTGTACGATTCAAATCTCATGTCATAGTCGTTTAAGACCTCTCTACGGTCCTTACCGCCCAGAACGTCCAATCTAAAATTCCCCAATACAAGAGTTTGCAATTGTATGCCTTCCTTTGGGTCTGCCTGTTTGCCGGTTTCGCTAAAGCCGAGCACTTCTTTGTACCAAATGATGGTTTCCCTGAAATCATCTGTGGTCAACACCAAATGGTCATAGCGTTCTACTTTATAATCTTCGGTTTCTTGCTTCAGGTCCTGTGCCGATACCGTAAATCCCACGGTCAACATTCCTAAAACCGTTACTGCTAAAATGTTTGAATTTTTCATGACTTTTATTGTTAAGGGTATAACTTTATTACACTACAAATGTAGCTTTGGAGCATACCCTTTTTTTGGTAGTTTTCGAAGGATAAATGGTACATTTCAGGACATAAAAAAAGCCGCGAATGCGGCTTCTTCTTTATAATGTTTCAACTTACCTTTTTACGGGTCCTGAAACGTGCTCGTGGACGATTTTCCATCCTTCTCCCGATTTTTTCCAAACCAAAGTGGAATGGAATTCCCCCTTGACCGGGGTCCCGTCCTTTAGCTCTCCTTCGCCGGTGAAAAGCAACGTGGTCAAAGCCATACTTTTATCCACGGTAATCTCTACATCGCTGAGTCCGGTGATGGTCCAAGTATCGAAGTTCCGCATCGCAGGTACCCAGATGGCCTTATAGGATTCCCATCCCCGTATCACCGTTCTTTCAGGCGACATGAGATCAAACGCCAATAGTTCCTCGGTATGGGAATAGAGGTGTTCTATTTTTTCAATGCGATAGGGTTTTTCCTGTACGCTCCAAAGCTTGTAATCCTCGACGAGTTGGGACAGGACCTTCCTATCGTCCATTTGTTCTTTGTTTTGGCCAAAAGAAGTCATGATAGTTGCATTTATCAGTAAGATAAACAATACCCTTTTATTGTAATTTATAACTGTACTCATTTTTCACTTTTTTAATAATTCCACAAACTCTATCAAGTTTCCGTTATTGTCACTAATGATCGCCCATTTGAAGGCAACATTGTTCTTGCTATCCTCAAAAAGCCTGGGGGCAACGTCAATGGCAACACCTTTATTAATAAGTCCATCTATGAATTGGCTTAAGTTCTCTACTTTGAAGGCGATCCGTTTTACTCCCTGGACGGCCAGGTTAGAAAAGGTATTTTTCCTTGAATCGGGCAGTTCCGATGAATCCTCGCTCTTTATCAGCATCAACTCAAAGTTTCCCTTCCGCAAGAGTTGAGCAGAGAGTCCCTTATCGGGAACAACGAACTTCTTATAGGCTTCAAAATCAAGTTTGGATATATACCATTCGGCAGTATCCTCTAAGCTGGGGACGGAAATGACCAAATGTAGGGGTTCAAATGTCGTCCCCGAATTGGATTGGGAATACAAAGCAATGGTGGAGAGCAAGAGTATTGCCCCCACCATTTTTCTTAAAGTATGACTATTTGAATGTTCCATGGCGATCCATGCTTATCAATTGTTGTTCCCTTTTGGGGATTGCGCCTCACTAACCACATCGTAGATGGCATATTCAAAGGGCTTTTCGAGCATGGGTGTCGCTTTTTGGAAAAAGTTTTGGATATGTTCCGACTTCTGATGTGCATCGCTCAAAAGATACTCCCTGCTTTCCCATTCCTCGAAAATGATCAAATTTTCAGGGCTATCGGGATTCTGATACATGTTAATGCTCAGGGCATATGGTTCCTTAAGGGCCTCGACACTGGTCTGTTTTGCAACTTGCTTGAAAGCCTCTAATTCTGACGTTTTTACAGTGGCCACGATATGCAGTACCACTTTTTTTGTTGTTTCCATTTTAGTTTTCTTTTGCGGTTTGTAATAAATAATTCCAGGTTTCGGTATATGAGTGGGAATAGATCTCGATAATGTTCCCCCAAGGGTCTTCACAATACACCAGTTGTCTGTCCCCTCCGGGAAAAATGTCCCAGAGCTTGGTGCGCTGTTTTCCACCATTGGCCAAGATCCGTTTGGATACCTCTTCTGGGTTGGGGTCTGTGATTGCAAAATGGAATATTCCATTTTTCCAGTACTCCATATTGTCGTCCTTCCTTCCGGCTTCCGGGTCGTCGAAGGAGAAAAGCTCTATGCCCACACCGTTTCCGGTCTTCAAATGTGCAAACTGCCCACTGTTCAACCTGCTCCCCAAAATGTCCAGGGCCAACTGGCCAAAGTGTGAATCGTCCGCCTGCAAGGGCAAGGGTCCGATGATCAATTCAAACCCGAACACTCTTGAGTACCAATCGATGGCCTCTTCGATGTTGGATACTGTTAATCCTACGTGATTGATTGCGATTGTTGTTTTCATAATATTTGTCTTTTTAATGTTGATAAAAATTTATAGGACAAATGTATGGTCGTGACCAACCAGGTTTTTGGTAGGTTTTACAGAAGGAATGGTAGTTTTTAAAAAGCGGCTTTTAGGACGGACCGTTATGCCCGGTTTTGTGCCTGGTATTGTTTAGGGGTAAGGCCTACGGCACCTTTAAAGAATTTCGTAAAGTAGGAAGTGTCATTGAATTTAAGTGAATAGGCCGTTTGTGAGACGGACATACCAGTGGTCAGAAGCAATGACTTTGCTTCCAGGACAACCCTCTTTTTTATGATCTGTCCGGCCGTCTCACCCGTCAATTTCTTGAGGGTATTGCTCAGGTAGTTCGGATGTACGAAGAGCTTGTCCGCAAAATCGTTTACGGAGAAGATTTCCTCGGCCTTACCTGTGACAATATCATAAAAGTGCCTCTCCAGAAGTTCGTTGAACTTGATCACGATCAATGCCTCAGGTCTTTCTTCTTGACTTTCATGTTCCTTGCGGTGCAGGGCCTCCGCTTCTATAAGTATGACCTGAAGGTAATGCCAACAAAGGTTCGTTCTGTTGGTTTCAAAACAATTGAGCAGTGTTTCCATCAACTCCTGAAAGTGAAACATCTTTTCATCGTCGAGTTGAAGTTTCTGCGAAGCGTCCAAATGGTAGAACGTATAGTCGGAATAATTGTTGGGCAGCCTGCTTTGGGTGGTAAAGTCATTGGTGAAAATACAGACATAGCCCTTCCATTTCTGTTCCCGTCGGTAGTATCTCAGGTGTTTGGGGCCAAGAAAATAGAGTGACCCTTTTTTCATTTCGTAGTCCCGCAATCCGATTTTATAGTGCGCCTCACCTTTGGTCATCAACGCCATGACATAGGTATTGCTCCTGAAGATGGCCGTTTCGTTGAGTTGACTGTCGGGTGCGTCCTCAAATCGATGGATTTGAAAATAAGGGTTTTTTGGGGGTGGAAGTTTCAAACCCTTCAATAGGGTTGGGATATCCTTGAATATCGCCACTTCTTTGTTCATAGGATAAAGTTAACCATTCAATCTAAGATTGAAACATGTATTCACTGGTACTTTAAAACGGCGAGTTATTGGGACTCTTTTGGCAGAAGGAGTAGATTCCCAAGAAATGTTCGATTTAAGAAACTACTCGGCTTTCAAGTTCTTTACGGGATTGACTGTGGCAGCCTTTAACACCTGTGACCCAACTGTGACAAATGCGATGCATATAACAAAAAGGCCTCCTAAAAGGAACAATTGCCAACCAATGTTGATACGGTAGGTAAAATCTTGAAGCCAACTGTTGCCCAAATAATAAGACAGAGGACTAGCTATCAACAAGGCGATCAGCACAAGTTTCATAAAATTCCCGAGATGAAGTAAGGCAATGCTTGAAACGGATGCTCCCAGTACCCTTCGTATCCCGACCTCTTTTTTTCGTTGCTCCGTTGTATATGAGGCCAGTCCGTAGAGTCCGATACAGGCAATGAATATAGCAATGAGCGTGAAGCTCAGGGTAACCGTTGAACTCTTTTTTTCACTTTCATAATTCTTTTGGAAATCCTCGTCCAAGAATGAATATTCAAATGGGGTGCCCTTGTTCACTCCGTTCCAAACATTTTCGACCTTTGAGATTGCCTCGTCCAAACTTCCATGCCCCACGTTGGCTATGAAATAAGCGGGTTGGGCCTGACCCAATCCGATTAGGCCATACGGTGCAATGGTCTTGTGGAGGCTCTCATGATGAAAATCCTTTACCACTCCCACAATCTCATAGACTTTCCTTTGCCCGGCTTCTTCGTAATATATGGGACTCCCAACGGCACTGGACGAATCATATCCCAATTGCCTTAGGGCGGTTTCATTGAGGACAATAGCGTCCCCACGTTCAATTTCACTATCCGACAGGGTTCTTCCATGTAACAGTTCGTATCCTAAGGTTTCCACATAATCGTCACCGATCTGGGCAAGTCGTACTTCTATCTGTTCATCCTTAGTCTTTCCCTCCCCGAAGAACATTCTGGACTGTACCAATTCAAATCCGGGATAGGTGGAACCTACAGAGACGGTGGCTACATTTGGAATCCTCATGACCTCGCTCTTAAGACCGGAATAGTTCTGTGCCGTCGATGTATTTCGAAAAGGAACTACGATCTGCCGGTCCTTTTTAAAGCCCAAATCCCTATTGTTGATAAAGTCCATCTGCTGCCAGAAAAGGATGGAAACGAGGATAAGGCAGGCCGAGACACAAAACTGAAAGACCACCAATCCCTTTCTAACGGCAGTCGCCGCTGTTGTGCCGCTCCCTTTTCCCTTTAGGGCCATGACTGGCCTGAACGAAGAAAGGTACAGGGCCGGATAGCTTCCGGAGAGTAACCCCGTCACTAGTGCAAGGCCCAGAATCCAAAATAATAACTCTGGATTATCCATTAATGAAAGACTCTTCTGCGTCAGGGCATTGAACGTTGGAAGGCAGGCCAGTACAATGATGAACGAAAGCAAGAGTGAGAGCAGGCACATGAACATCGACTCCGCCAAAAATTGGAATATCAAGGAATTCTTGCTAGCCCCCGCCGCTTTTCTGACCCCTATCTCGTTGGCCCGCTTCTCGGATTTGGCGGTCGATAGGTTCATGAAATTGACACATGCGATCAGAAGTATGAAAGCAGCTATGGAACTGAATATATAGATGTAGCGCATACTACCGTTACTTGAGATTTCATGGCCAATGGAGGACTTCAGGTAGATATCCTTTACAGGTTGTAGAAAGAGACTTTTTGCCAATCCCGCTTCCCTGAAATCGTTACCGGCGTTTCGCTCCAGAAAAGCGGGTAGTTTACCTTCAAAAGCCGATGGGTCTGTCCCTTGCTCCAATTTGATATAGGTATGGAAGATGCTATTGGTGGCCCAATTGGTCTGACCCTTGACCCATTGTCCGATATCCCCGTTCTGCATGGATAAGATAAGGTTGGGATCTACATGTGATTTATTTTCGGTTTTACGGAAAACGCCTTTTACGGTATAGTCAATATTTCCGTAGGGAATCTCGACGTTTACCATCTTGTTTATCGGATTTTCATCCCCAAAAAGACGGTTGGAAATTTCCTCGGAGATAATGACCGTATTCGGGCGGTTCAGAGCATTTTCAATTGTGCCGTATTTGAAATCGTAGGTGAAAATTTCGAAGAAAGTGGAATCCGCATAATAGCCTTTGGCCTCATATATTTGAATATCCCGTTCTTCGTTTCTCAACAATAGATTGCCTGTATTGGGAAAGTTCAGGACGCGGGTTACTTCCTCGATTTCGGGAAAATCGTTTTTCAGTCCGCTTGCCATTACACCGGGGGTTCCTGCCCATTTTTCGCTTTCCGTATCCAAGGCTACCCGATACAATCGGTCGGCCCCATCATGGTGCTTGTCATAGCTCAATTCATCGGTAATGTAGAGCACCAGAAGAAAACATGTGGAAAGGCCTATGGAAAGACCGAAGATGTTGACAAATGAGAATACTTTATTTTTCAGAAGGTTTCTCCAGGCAATTTTAAAATGATTGATGAGCATTTGGCTATTTTTTGATGATGAATTAATGACGAGCAACAAGGCTCATTCGTTACACCCGCCTATAATATCAAAAAGTGCACTAATTTTATGCCATGTATTCAATTGACTGATATTCAATTCAATAAGGCCCAAAGGTACACTGTGGCCAATCAAAAGTGTAAATATAATTGACAACTAATGTCCAACTTATTTACACAAGTCGGTTCAAAAAACTATCCAATGACACTTTAGGAAGCTGTTTCAAAAATCGGCCCTTTTATTGGATTCAGCAGAAGGGTTGATTACAATTATTAACCCAGTCCCATTTCTGGTCTTTTTTAGTAGTATCGTAAATTCACCTTTTTTGGGACATTATACGTACGTGTTAGCTAACTGAAATTTAAAGCACCCCAAATCTTACCAAGACTTACCTGCGCCGGAACCTTTTTGATTTTTGTAGTGTTCGGGAAGATAAGCGTAATTCAAAAATCAAATAGGGCGCCTTTACTTATGCTCCTTTGGAATGGGGCTTTCCATTGAACTAATCCTTTATTTTATTGAAAACTGTAGTGTTTCGCTGTTTCAATTGAGATTCTTTTAAAAGGATTGCTTTTCCTTAGTTAAAAACAGGGCATTTTTTATCCCTATTCGTCTTTGCTACTACTTTGAAGTTCGGTGGCAATTCAAGATGTGTCATTGTCATGACAATCTTGCTTTTTCTCCCGATGGTCGCAAAAGGGAAAAAGAAAATGAAAAGGGAACAAATCCAGTTCAGGTGCAGTATCTATGAGAAGAAGATGCTCAAGCTAAAGGCCAAAAGGGCCGGGCTCTCACTTTCCGAATATTGCCGTGGTTCCGCCCTTGGCCATAGCATCATCGAACGCCTGACCCCAGAACAATTGGAATACTATTCAATGCTGGTCAAGTACAAGAACAACTTTAAACGGATAAGCAATATGTTCAAGAAAAGAAATCCTAAGCTTGCCAGGGAAGTTGGGGAACTGGCAAATGAGATAAGGAACCACCTTTACAACTTCAATAGATGATCGGGAAGGGAAAATCCATATCACATACCAGGGCTTCCATCTCCTATGGATGGAACCAGGAGAAGGATGCGAAAATCATCCATAGCCAACATTTGGCCGGGGAGAACCCTAAAGAGATTACGGAAGAATTTAGAATCGTCCAATCACAGAACCCAAGGACCAAGAAGAACACACTGAGCTTTGTGCTGAGCCCTAGTATCGAGGATGGAAAGCGATTGTCAAAACAAGAACTAAGTGAACTTACCAAAAAGTTCATTAAGGCCATGGGGTTAAAAGAAAGGCAGGCCATTGCATTTGTGCATAGGGATAAGGAACATACCCATATCCATTTATATGCCAATAGGATTGGATTTGATGGAAAAGCATACAAGGACAGCTTTATAGGAAAGAGGAGCCAGCAAAGGGCCCATGAGGTGGCAAGGGAAATGGGACTGACCACTGCAAGGGATGTCCAACACCAAAGACTTGACAAAGTCAAGCAGGTAAGAAACGAGATAAAGCGGGTACATGAAGAAGTGATGCGATCGGAAAGACCGAAAAGCCTTGATGCCTATATCAAGTTAATGGAAGAAAATGGCATCAAAGTAATTCCTAACATCAACAGACAAGAGAAACTTCAGGGCTTTCGGTTTGAGTACAAGGGACAGAACCTTAAAGGTAGCGAGGTACACCGTTCGATGTCGGGAGGAAGGATAATCGCCCAAATCTCGGAGAGTGCGAACAGGGTAATGAACAAATCAAAAGTGCCGACCTTAAAACTAGCTGGAAAAACAATCGAACTGAGTACCAATATCGCAACTGCCTTGGCAAAGCGGTTTGCGAAGAAAGCCATTAAAAGAGCCATTGACCTGGGCATCGGAATTTAAAAACAGGGAACAATGAAAAAATTGGATGACATTATGGAACTATTGACGGACGAAATCAACGGGTTCCAGAATTCAATCAAAAAGCTGGAAGCCCTATCCAAAGGGTTTAATCAGATAAAAGTGGATACTTCAAAGTTTGAATATCATCTTAAAGAACACCTTAGGCACCAGGAAAGGATTCAGTCACAGAATAAAAGAACATTGAATGATATCGATAAAAAGCTGAAGCGGGCCAAGCTTATCCCTAAATGGTTATTGGTGCTCTTTTTATCTGTGTCAATTATACTGAGTATGACCATTGGATATTTGAGTTTCCAAGTGGTCCAATTGAACAAAAAGGAAAAAGCTGTCTCAATGAAAGAAAAAGTGGAACTTCTGAATCAACAGTAGGTTGCGCCCTGTTCCGATTTTACTTAACGCTTATCTCCCGGAACGCTATAAAATCAGAACAGGATCCACGCGCAAAGTTTAGGGGTAAGATTTAGGACTTTGTAAAGTGCTTAATACCCTCAGTTTTCCTTCCTTTTAGTATTATTTGCTTTAAAAAGTGTTAAATTTTTCACTTTTATCGGCTGTTTGCAAATTGTTTGCAAATAAAAAAGTCTCAGAAGTTATAAACCTCTGAGACTCTATGAATACTGGTGATCGCGATAGGATTCGAACCTATGACCGTCTGCTTAGAAGGCAGATGCTCTATCCAGCTGAGCTACGCGACCAATATGTAATCAAAAAGCCGAATCAGGCGATTCGGCTTTGTCGGGGTGGCAGGATTCGAACCTGCGACCTCCTGCTCCCAAAGCAGGCGCGATAACCGGGCTACGCTACACCCCGTGGTTTTTGAGATTTTGCGGAGAGACTGGGACTCGAACCCAGGCGACGGTTACCCGTCGACAGATTAGCAATCTGCTCCGTTACCACTCCGGCACCTCTCCTCACATTTCATGAACATACATCCTAAAAATGCGGATGCAAATGTACCTTTTCATTCGTAACATCGCAACTATTTTTTGCTTTTTTTGATTGGCAATTATTCTGGATACTCTACCCTAAGATGATAAATATTGGTGAGCTTTTGCTTTAACACCTTTTTGACCACCTCAATCTCCTTCAAAGTGATATTTGCATTCACAAATTGGTCAGCCTGCATCTGACCTTTTACAATCTTTTCCACAAAATCATCAATAACTTGATACGTTGGGTTTTTTAAGCTTTTGGATGCAGCCTCAACGGCATCCGCCATCATCAAGATTGCGGTTTCCTTGGAGAAAGGAGTCGGGCCTGGATATTTAAAATCTTGAGGGTCGGTATCTGGCTCGTTTTCCTGTTGCTTACGCAGAAAGTAAAAGACAGTAGTTGTACCATGATGTGTACGTAAAAAATCAATAACACGGTCAGGAAGGTTGTTTTTTCTGGCAATTTCAATTCCTTCTATAACATGATCAATGATAATTTTGGCACTTTCCTTTGGTGGGAGGTCATCATGTGGATTTATGTTGGTTGTCTGGTTCTCGGTAAAATAGGCCGGATTATTCATCTTACCAATATCATGATACAAAGCACCGACTCGGGTCAACATGGAATTAGCCTTAATTTCATTTGCTGCAGCTTCGGCCAAGTTGGCTACCTGTAACGAATGGTGAAATGTTCCCGGCGCTTTGTTGGACAGTTCCTTCAAAAGCTTTGAATTGGTGTCTGACAATTCCAGTAAGGAAACGTCAGAGACAAGCCCAAATATCTTTTCGTAAATATAAATCAAAGGTTGTGCAAAGAGAGTTAAGAGACCATTCAGAACAAAAATACCAAACAAGGTCCATTCAATACCTTCTAGATTACCTTCATGAATTATATGAAAAGCGAAATAACCGATAATGTAAATCAACGTTATCTGACCTACCGAAATAAAGAGGTTGGCCCTTCGGTAAAGCTCAGAACCGGTTAAAATAGTCACAATGCCAGCTATGATTTGCAGGAACATGTATTCAAAACTATTGGGAACAACAAAACCCAATATCAACACCGTTAGGACATGTACGAAGAGCCCTAATCTAGCATCAAAAAAGTTTTTAAGAATAAGTGGAAGAATACACAAGGGAACCACATAAACGTAATTCTCTTGATTCTTGACCATTAAAGTTGTTGCCAAAACCATTAGTAGAATATTGACAAAAATAAAGGTGAGTTTATTGTTGTTCTTGAATACCTCACTACGGTATTGTTTAATAAACAGAAACAACATCATCAATACCAAGGCAACCAGTATAGCGTATCCTAAAAGGATATACAAGAAGTTGTCTCCTCTCCAAAGTTCGGATTCATATTCTTGTTTCAATGAGTTAAGGACCTTTAGGTTCTCATCTTCTACAACTTCCCCTTTTGCTATAATTAGACGACCTTCGGAAACCTCACCACGAGTGAATGAGATTTGAGACATTTCTTCTTCCAACGCTTTTTCAGTGAGCGATTTATTGAAGAAAACATTGGGTTCCAGGACACGGCCAATAAGTGTAGCAAGTGGTATGTTACGCGTATTGGAACCACGCACAATTTGCTGTATTTTTTGACGGGCATCCGAAAGATTTGTCAGATTGGAGGCACTTACCGTTATAGCCTCGTTATTTTTGATGATAAAAACTGCATCGGCCATCGGCATATCTTGTAGTATCCCGTATTTGTAAATACTATCAATGGTAGAATCGGCCAAATTCCGGATTCGTTGTTCAAAACGGTTGCCTTCACTTTGTTGTCTAAAAATTGTGGTCAATTCCTGTTCGACACTCGCTTTTACCTCTTTGGGAACTACAGCATCATAAGAGTAATAATCTGTTTTGTTCTCACGAATAAAACGTTGTTCCTCAGCAATTTCCTCGTCCGTTTTTTTTATAGAAAAATCTATGGGAGCATATAGATTTTCATATTGCCAAGGCTTACCTTTTTGGAATTCATACTTGAACTTTCCTTCCCGTGGAAAGAAAAAGACTATTAGTGCGACAGAAACTGCATAGAGAACATACTTGTAAGCTAGTGATTGATATTTGTAAGCGTTATCCAAAGTCTTTCCCATGCGCAGGTGGTAAGTTTCAAAAATAGAAAATATAAATAAAAGCCGAGGGTGCAGGGTTTATCCCTTGCATTTAAATTTAGTATTTTGCAGCCATAAATAAAGAGGTATGAATAAAGTTGTAATTGTGTCCGCCGTACGAACTCCAATAGGAAGTTTTATGGGGAGCTTATCCACTGTTCCAGCCCCAAAATTAGGGGCCGTTGCAATAAAAGGAGCGTTGGAGAAAATAAGTTTGGACCCAAAAAATGTTGAAGAGGTTTTGATGGGCAATGTGGTTCAAGCAGGAACTGGACAGGCGCCTGCCAGACAAGCTGCAATTTTCGCAGGAATTCCCAACACGGTTCCATGTACCACCGTCAACAAAGTCTGTGCCTCCGGAATGAAAGCCATCATGCAGGGAGCGCAATCAATCGCTCTTGGCGAAAACGCCATTGTCGTTGCCGGCGGTATGGAAAACATGAGTTTAATTCCTCATTACACGTATATGAGAGGTGGTATGAAGTTTGGATCAGCCACTATGGTCGATGGAATGCAGAAAGATGGTCTTGTTGATGTATACGATCAAAATGCTATGGGTGTTTGCGCAGATGCTTGTGCCACAGAATATGAATTCAGTAGAGAGGATCAAGATGCCTTCGCGATACAATCCTATAAGCGATCTGCAGATGCTTGGAGTTCTGGAAAGTTTGAAGACGAAGTTATTCCGGTAGAAGTACCTCAACGTAGAGGAGAACCCATAATGGTATCCGAAGATGAGGAGTATAAGAATGTCAAACTTGAAAAGATTCCGAACCTTAGACCGGCCTTTTCAAAAGATGGTACCGTTACCGCTGCAAATGCTTCCACCATCAATGATGGTGCAGCAGCTGTTGTATTGATGAGTGAAGAAAAGGCAAATGAATTGGGTATAAAACCCTTGGCCTATATCAAAGGATATGCAGATGCAGCCCATGAGCCTAAGTGGTTCACCACTGCTCCTGCAAAAGCATTACCGAAGGCATTGCATAGAGCTGGTGTCTCTATGGAAGAAATTGACTTTTTTGAGTTCAACGAAGCTTTCTCGGTGGTTGGTTTGGCCAACATGAAGATTTTAGGACTTGAAGATTCCAATGTAAACGTAAATGGTGGTGCTGTTTCTTTGGGGCATCCTCTGGGCTGCTCTGGGGCAAGGATTACCATCACGTTATTAAATGTCCTAAAACAAAATAACGGAAAACTAGGAGCCGCAGCTATTTGCAACGGAGGTGGAGGGGCTTCGGCCATTGTCCTAGAAAGCGTCTAATTTCTCGCAAGCCATATTCATGCTATACGGAATTTGTCCGCAAAGTATTGTTGCCTTAAGATTTACTCCTGACGACGGTAGTGAGATGGTTTCTCAATTGCTCTATGGTGAACATTTTAAAATACTGGAAGCCCGAAAAAAATGGTCGAGGATACGTCTAGCTCATGACAACTGTGAGGGATGGGTGACCAATCTGCAAATCCTTCAAATTCCTGAACATGAGTATCTGAAAATTGACAAGGAAGGGACTATAAATTATGCCACAGACATTATATCCCATGTTTGTTCTGAAGGAAAAAGCATACTCCAGCCCATTGTACTAGGTTCTGTTTTAGGAAATTCCGAATCTCTCAAATCAGACTTCGAGGGTGAATTGGCTTCAGGAGCTAGAGATAAATCGTGCCTAATTGACACGGCCCTACTTTATTTGAAAGCACCTTACCTGAAAGGAGGAAAAACCCCTTTTGGAATAGACTGCTCTGGATTCACCCAAATGGTGTATCGTATAAATGGACATCAGCTTTTTAGGGATGCGGAGCAACAATCTAAACAAGGAGATGCTTTAAGCTTTATTGAAGAAAGTGAACCTGGTGACCTTGCATTTTTTGATAACAGTGAAGGGATAATAGACCATGTAGGGATTATTCTTAAAGATAACTACATCATTCACGTTTATGGAGAGGTGCGAATAGACCGTTTGGACCACACTGGCATTTTCAATACGGACAAAAAGCTATATTCCCATCAACTTAGGGTCATAAAGAAAATCATATAATAAAAAAACCCCAACAAGTTGGGGCTTTTTTCAATAGAAAATAAAATTTCTTACTCTCCTAAGAGTTCTTTGATTCTTTTAAAGTTTTCAGTGTCCCCCAAAGCACCGTAAATATTCTTTAACTGGCTCAACACACTTTGGTTGTCCGGATTTGTTTTAAGCGCATCCTCCAAAACTTTTGCCCCTTCCGTAAAAAGGTCGTCTTTCTTTTGCTTTAACTCATCATATCTTGCAATATCGGCTCTAGAATTACCTAAACTGTTCATCTCATCAATCAATCCGTTTCCTTCGTTTACATAAGTCGTAGAAAGATTCAAAAGTGCATTAATATAACCTGGATCAATAGCCAAGGTTTTCCTATATGCCTCCCTAGCATCTTCTAAATTACCCTGCTCCATATTGATTACACCAATATTATACAACAAATCGGCATTGTCGGGGGCCATTTCAGAGGCTTGCCCCATCAACTCCTTAAATTTATCTTTATCGCCCATGGCATAGTGTAAATTAGCTTCACCCAAAACTAAGTTGACATCATCAGGTTCAACGGCTCGAGCTTCAGAATAAGCAGCCAATGCTTTTTCATTGTCTCCCAATTGTTGGTATATCAAAGCGATATTCTTTACTATTTCAGGCTTTTTGGATGGAGTTTTCTCATCTTTTGGGTCCTTGTGGGTATTGGCCTTTACATAAAGATTACGGGTGTTCTCATCCATCTCCTCGACTTCCCCCGTTTCAATGTTAACAGCGGTATACTTTACTCCACTGCCATCATAACCAACAGTTTTTAGTTCATTGTAGTACTCCAAAGCTTTTTCGTAATTCTGGCCGCTAACCGCACTACTGGCAGCATAATATAGGTAGAGCGTATCTTTAGGGCTCAACTTGTATCCCAAGTACAGCTTTTCCGCTGCTTCGGCGAATTTTTTATTGTTATTATCTTCCACGGCAGCATTGACCAAATCAGCAGTCATTGTGGACATTTGCTGAGTAGCAACGGTAGTATACTTTTTCTTACCGCTTGCTTCTTCAACAGAAATAACTTTTCTGTAGGAGTCGATTGCAGTTTGAAACGCAGATGCATCGCCCTTCTTGGCCATGTCATAATACACATTACCCTTAACGGCATAATACTGTGCCTGCAGTCTAGGATCGGCAGATTCTATTAAAGAGGATGCTCCCTCCAAGGCCGTTTTAGCAGCTGCAGCGTCTCCACCTTTCAACGCCTTTTCAGCCGCCTTGATTTCATTCTTTTGAGAAAAACCAAAAGCAGAAAAACCTATAGCAATTAGCAATAAAACTTTAGTCTTCATTTTTGTAAAATATAAATTAGTGTTTATTCATTATTGTTTCGCACGGATACTTTCAAAATCCGTACCAATTATTCGTTCACCTCAATTTCTCTGATATCCGAATCATCTACAGCATCATCTTCTTTCATGACCTTGGCAACGGCAGCGATTGAATCCGTATCTTTCAGATTTATCAATTTTACGCCTTGAGTTGCCCTTCCCATCACTCGTAAATCTTCAACACTCATTCTGATGGCGATGCCAGATTTATTGATGATCATCAAATCGTCTAAATCCGAAACATTCTTGATGGCCACAAGTTCGCCAGTTTTATCCGTAATTGAAATGGTTTTAACACCTTTCCCTCCTCTATTGGTAATTCTATAGTCGTCAATAGTGGAACGTTTGCCGTATCCATTCTCAGAAACCACCAGGATATCATCTTCAAAATTGTGAACGGAAACCATCCCAACCACCTCATCGGCATCGCTTGCTAAGGTAATTCCCCGAACCCCGGAAGCGTTTCTCCCCATAGGTCGTGTTTTGCTTTCTTCAAAACGTATTGCCTTACCAGATTTCAACCCAAGCAGAATTTGGCTAGTACCGGTTGTCAATTTAGCTTCTAACAACTCATCTCCCTCACGAATGGTAATAGCATTAATTCCATTTTGTCTCGGACGAGAATATTGTTCCAAAGAGGTTTTTTTGACCGTTCCTTTTTTGGTAGCCATTATAACATAATGGCTATTAACGTAGTCCTCATCCTTTAAATCCCTGGTACAGATAAACGCCTTGACCTTATCTTCTTGTTCAATGTTGATTAGATTCTGAATAGCTCGTCCCTTGGAGGTTCTACTTCCCTCTGGTATTTCAAAGACGCGCATCCAAAAACATTTCCCTTTTTGGGTAAAGAACAACATATATTGGTGGTTGGTCCCTACAAATAAATGCTCTAAGAAATCTTCATTTCGGGTTGAGGATGCTTTTTGCCCTACACCTCCCCTATTTTGGGTCTTGTATTCTGTAAGTGGTGTTCTTTTAATATATCCAGCATGGGAAATGGTAATAACCACTTGCTCATCAGGAATCATATCCTCAATACTCAAATCACCACCGGCAAAATTGATTTCAGACCTTCTATCATCGCCATACTTTTCCTTGACTTCCATGAGCTCATCCTTGATGATTTGCATTCTGCGCTCTTTTTTGTCAAGAATATCCTTAAGGTCTTCTATGGTTTTCTTCAGTTCTTCATACTCCTCTCGAAGTTTATCTTGCTCCAGTCCGGTCAATTGTCTGAGGCGCATTTCTACAATGGCCTTCGCCTGAACTTCGGTAAGCTTAAAGCGCTCCATCAAGCTACTTCTTGCTTCTTCAACATTTGAAGACCCACGTATTATGGCAATCACCTCATCTATATTATCGGAAGCGATGATAAGCCCCTCCAATATATGTGCTCGGTCTTCTGCTTTCTTCAACTCGTATTTGGTACGACGCACTACGACTTCATGCCTGTGCTCTACAAAATGATGGATTATTTCCTTCAAATTGAGCAACTTGGGTCTTCCTTTAACCAATGCAATGTTATTTACACTAAAGGAAGATTGAAGTGCAGTATACTTATAAAGCGTGTTCAAAACGATATTTGGAATGGCATCTCGTTTAAGAATGTAAACAATACGCATCCCTTTTCTATCGGACTCGTCGCGAATAGTGGAAATTCCCTCTATCTTTTTGTCATTGATAAGATCAGCCGTCTTTTTGATCATATCCGCCTTATTCACCTGATAAGGAATCTCCGTAACTATGATACACTCGCGGCCTTGGACCTCTTCAAAGGTAGCTTTGGCACGCATAACAACCCTACCTCGACCGGTATGAAAAGCTTCCTTGACCCCATCATAACCATAAATTATACCTCCGGTCGGGAAATCAGGAGCCTTGATATGGGTCATCAGCTCATCAATTTCGATATCAGAATTGTCGATATAAGCCACAGTACCGTCCACAACTTCAGATAGATTATGGGGTGGCATGTTGGTGGCCATACCTACTGCAATACCGGAAGCACCGTTCACCAATAAATTGGGAATACGCGTTGGAAGAACGGTCGGTTCTTCCAAAGAATCATCAAAATTCAACTGATGGTCTACAGTATCCTTGTCGATATCCGCCAACATTTCGTCTGCAATCTTTCGCATACGTGCCTCCGTGTAACGCATGGCTGCTGGACTATCTCCATCAACAGACCCAAAGTTACCTTGCCCATCAATCAACATGTAACGTAAGCTCCACTCTTGTGCCATACGCACCATGGTATCGTAAACAGAAGTATCGCCATGGGGGTGATATTTACCCAAAACCTCACCCACAATACGGGCAGATTTTTTGTGTGCACTTGTAGACCTCACACCCAGTTCGTGCATTCCATAAAGTACCCGTCTATGTACTGGTTTTAGACCATCCCTTACATCAGGTAGGGCACGTGACACAATGACCGACATTGAGTAGTCAATGTAGGCCGATTTCATTTCATCTTCAATATTGATCGGAATCAACTTTTCTCCTTCCGCCATACTAAAATCCTATTGGTTTTACTGGTTAAAACATCGTGGCAATATACATAAATTCAACCCTTAAACGGCTATTGGCACTTACTTTATTAAAAAAATTATCAACACAATCGGACATCTTTTCAGGTCCTTCTAAATCTATGTTAAAGTATTAGGAAAAAGCACTTTATTTCGACTTTTAAACCATGTTTATCGAATATGGGTACGGTATTTGACCTGCGTAAGCATACTTTTATTAATTTTAATTGCTGAATAAGAAAGCGTATGGATGATAATTTTTCCCCTAGAGTAAAAGACGTTATAGCTTACAGTAAGGAAGAGGCCCTGAGATTAGGGCATGATTTTATAGGAACGGAGCACTTAATGCTGGGTCTTTTGCGGGATGGCAATGGCAAAGCCATTAATATTTTGGATGCCCTGGATGTGGATTTAGATCATCTTAGAAGAAAAGTTGAAATTCTAAGCCCGGCCAATCCAAATACAGGCACCATACAAAAAGATAAGAAGAACCTCCATTTAACAAGACAGGCGGAACGTGCATTGAAGACCACCTTTTTGGAAGCCAAGCTTTTCCAAAGCTCTTCCATAAATACAGCCCATCTACTCTTGTGTATTCTACGGAATGAAAATGACCCTACTACCAAATTGCTGCACAAGTTGAAGGTGGATTATGATAATGTAAAGGAGCAGTTCAAATCTATGATAACCAGTGAAGATGATTATTTGGATACACCTAGAGCGGAGTCTTTCCCGAGTGATCCTGAAGAAACAGGAGAATCTAAAGAAAGTGGCTTTGGTGGCAGTTCCAGTCAAAAAGGCAGCAAAAAATCCAAGACACCCGTACTGGACAACTTTGGAAGGGACTTAACACGATTGGCAGAAGAAAACAAACTCGACCCCGTAGTGGGACGGGAAAAGGAAATTGAAAGAGTCTCCCAGATTCTAAGTCGTAGAAAAAAGAACAATCCTTTGCTTATAGGTGAACCAGGAGTTGGTAAAAGTGCCATTGCTGAAGGACTTGCGTTGCGTATAATCAATAAAAAAGTATCCAGAATTCTTTATAACAAAAGAGTTGTTACTTTGGATTTAGCATCACTCGTGGCAGGAACCAAATATCGTGGACAGTTCGAAGAACGTATGAAAGCGGTGATGAACGAATTGGAAAAGAATGATGACATCATTCTTTTTATTGATGAGATTCATACCATTGTTGGTGCTGGAGGTGCCACAGGTAGCTTGGATGCTTCAAATATGTTCAAGCCTGCATTGGCACGTGGAGAAATTCAATGTATTGGAGCTACCACTTTGGATGAGTATCGTCAGTATATTGAAAAGGACGGTGCGTTGGAACGTCGTTTTCAGAAG
Source organism: Flagellimonas meridianipacifica (assembly GCF_003001695.1). Taxonomy (GTDB): domain Bacteria; phylum Bacteroidota; class Bacteroidia; order Flavobacteriales; family Flavobacteriaceae; genus Flagellimonas; species Flagellimonas meridianipacifica. Next base: position 1,881,894 of record NZ_PVYX01000002.1, read on the forward strand.
GTAATGGTAGAGCCAACTACGGTAGAAGAGACCATTGAAATATTGATGAACATAAAAGGTAAGTACGAAGATCATCATAATGTGAATTACACGGATAATGCCATTGTGGCCTGTGTAAAACTTACCAATAGATACATGACCGACAGATTTCTGCCAGACAAGGCCATTGATGCCCTGGATGAAGCAGGTTCGCGTGTGCATATTGTCAACATGGATGTTCCCAAACAGATTTTGGAGTTGGAAACCCAACTTGAGGACGTAAGGGAATTGAAAAACAGTGTGGTCAAGAAGCAGAAATATGAAGAAGCCGCCAAGTTGAGGGATGATGAGAAGCGCTTGGAAAAAGAGCTTATGGCCGCGCAAGAACGTTGGGAAGCCGAGAGCAAAATGCATAGAGAAACCGTGTCAGAAGAAAATGTGGCAGATGTTGTCTCTATGATGAGCGGTATTCCAGTAAACCGAATTGCCCAGACTGAAAGTAATAAGCTTGCCGAATTACCAGAACTAATCAAAGGTTTTGTAATTGGTCAGGATGAAGCCGTCGCCAAAGTAGCGAAAGCTATCCAAAGAAACAGAGCTGGACTAAAAGACCCCAACAAGCCTATTGGCTCCTTTATTTTCTTGGGACAAACAGGGGTAGGTAAGACACAATTGGCGAAAATATTGGCCAAAGAACTTTTTGACTCCGAAGATGCCCTGATTCGTATCGATATGAGCGAATACATGGAAAAATTCGCAATTTCTAGATTGGTAGGAGCACCTCCGGGATATGTTGGGTATGAAGAAGGCGGACAATTGACTGAAAAAGTTAGGAGAAAGCCCTATTCTGTAATTCTTTTAGATGAGGTTGAAAAAGCGCATCCAGATGTCTTCAATATGTTGTTGCAAGTTCTTGATGATGGTTATCTGACAGACAGTCTTGGAAGAAAAATCGATTTTAGGAATACGATTATCATTATGACTTCCAATATTGGTGCACGTCAGCTGAAAGACTTTGGACAAGGAGTTGGTTTTGGTACCGCTGCAAAAAAAGCTCAGGCCGATACTCATCAGAAGAGTGTTATAGAAAATGCCTTGAAAAAGGCTTTTGCTCCAGAGTTTTTGAATCGAATTGATGATGTGATAGTTTTCAATCCTCTGGAAAGAGAGGACATTCATAAAATCATTGATATTGAATTGGACAAATTGTTCAAAAGAATCAAGGATATTGGTTATGATTTGAACCTTTCTGAGAAAGCCAAAGATTATATTGCTGAAAAAGGATTTGACAAACAATATGGAGCAAGACCTTTGAAGAGAGCCATCCAAAAGTATATTGAAGATGCTCTCGCAGAAGAAATTGTAAATTCCAAATTGGAAGAAGGCGATAGTATTTTTATGGATTTGGATGAAAAGAAGGAAGAACTTACTATTAAAATCAAAAAGCCTAAAAAATCACAAGAAGCGGAATAAGTACTTACTGTTTCTTAACACTATAAAAGCCGGCAATTGCCGGCTTTACTTTTAAAATCATCTTCATTTTACCTTACATACGATATTTACGCTTTTAATCTATATTTTTTTAGGCCTAAGGGCTTTACCGCTACATTCGTAATGAGACACTATAACTTTTGGGAATGAAAATTGCGTACAGGAAACCCATCGTGGTACGAGAGTATCAGTTGGATATAGGGACCGTGCAGGTATACGAGGACTACATGGTATCCACTTTTGATGAAGGAGCCACACTTACCTTGGAAAGAGCTTATCAAATCATCGGTATTTCAGAGATTCATTTTAGGGAAAAAGATTTTGGCTATATAAGTCTTCGCAAAAATTCGTACGCCATTGATCCAACCATTTATAATTACATAAGAGGACTTGAGAATCTCAAGGCGTTCGCTATAGTTTCCAAAAAGGAAATTGACATGCACAACTTCAAAATTGAAAAGTTGTTTTACAAAAAAAATATGGAGTTCTTCATTGAGTATGAAAACGCTGTAGCGTGGGTAAAAAAACGTCTCAAAAAAAAGAAAAGTAAAAAGCAATAGGATTTCAGCATAGCCTCATCCCAATAGGGTTACTTTACTAAAAAAAGCCATTCCTCCTAAAAGTGTTCTGCATACATCTTAAAAGTTCACTTTTACAGTAAATCCGATTCCCTTTCAAGGGAGATTTTTCCCTTTCATGAAACTTTTGTCTTAAGGATGGGTACTCCAACCATTCCTTTGCACAAAAACAACCATGAACTCAATATTTAGCTTTGTATCAAATCAAATTCGAAAAGAACGCGTTTGGAAATTCACTTTCCTAATTGTTCCGATGATATCTTTTTTTGCCTCATTTACGATACTGATTCTATTGATTATTTCACGTATTACAAATTAGATCATGAGACGCTCGATACTTTTATTTGTTCTGTTTGTAATTATGTTATGCATTGCATCCCTTAGTGAAAATGGGGGAAGAAATAATGTAAATACAAAATGGGTCAATACCACTACCAATTTGACAGCCAAGGAACAGCCTCAGAACCGCCTTCATTTATTGGATAGTACCAGCACGAAAATCATTTCGCAAAAAAGGTAAAACTTCGAATTGTACTTAGCCTTTAGGTTGATTGTCATTTGGGGGTTGGGGTTGTCTAAACAATTCAACAAAAGCTTTCCCTATAGCATCAATCATTGAAGAGGCGGTGATGGATTCATATCCATGCGCAGGCACTTCCAAATCGGCTGCAAGCCCATGTAGGTAAACCGCAAAAATTGAAGCGTTAAGCGAATTGTACCCTTGTGCCAGGAGTCCCGTGATCATTCCAGTTAATACATCTCCGCTCCCTGCCGTTGCCATTCCTGGATTCCCTGTACTGTTCACATAACCCTTTTCACCTGATATAACAATGGTATTAGCTCCTTTTACAACCAATATACATTGATAGGTTTCTGAAAAGCGCATGGCCTTTTCCAGTTTTTCAAAATCATTGGCCCAAGGACCCACTAGTCGTTCCAATTCTTTTGGATGAGGGGTCAGAATAGTTCCCTTCGGCATGTCTTTTAAAAATTCCAGATGTTTTGCCAGAATGTTTATTCCATCCGCATCTATAACCAAAGGTGCTTTTACCGATTTAAGGAAATTCCCAAAAGCCTGTATGGTTTCTTCTTCCGTTCCCAATCCCATTCCGATTCCAACAGCACTTGGTTTTATTGAAAGTGAAATTTTACTTATATACTCCTCCTCCCCATCGGTCAGTACCATGGCCTCCGGCAAAGAGCTCTGCAAAGGGGTGTAACCACACTCGGGGACATACAAGGTAACCAAGCCACTTCCCACCTTCAAACAGGCCTTTCCAGATAAATGTACCGCCCCAATCTTTCCGTAACTACCTCCAATTATCACCGAATGACCATAGGTTCCTTTATGCGAAAACCTTTTTCTTGGTATATATAAGGATTGGATGTCATGCTTCTGGAAGTATTCAAATGAAGAATCCACGTTCATCATAAATTCATTATCCAAACCAATATCCAGAACCTCCCAATTTTCTAGGTGTATTCCCGTTTCGGGAAGAAAAAAGACCATTTTGGGCGTTTGAAAACTCAATACATAATCAGCAAAAACCACTTTACTATCTTTCCATAACGGTTGGTCAACCGGCAAACCTGAAGGGATATCAACCGATAATGTAAATGCTTGCGAATTGTTGATATGTTCTATAAGCTTAGCTACCCAATCATCCGGGCTTCGGTTTAGGCCTATCCCAAAAATGGCATCCACGATGATATCATTGGGTTGAGTCTCTGGTAGAACTGTTTCTGGATTCATGAATTCTGGCCATATTTTACGGTCTTTCAACCGCTCCATATTCAACAAAAAATCTTTTGAACGCTTTTCACTGTAGTTGACTACATATACTTTAATGTTATAACCATGCTCCGCCAAATGTCTGGCAAGTGCAATACCATCACCTCCATTATTGCCAATACCACAAAAAATATGGATTACCACAGGCGCCCCATGAAGTCTTGCGTGAATCCATTCAAAAATTTGAATGGCAGCACGTTCCATTAGGGCATCGCTGGTAATTTGCTGTTTTTCAATTGTAAATTTATCAGCTTGATAGACCTGAGCTGCAGTTAAAATCTTCATTCAACAAAAAAAAGAGTTTAAAAATGTGGATTTAGCAAAAATATTGAACGTATTTGCCGAAGCATTCAAAAGTACTACTTTTACCCTGATAAATAATGTGCCTTGACCATAGGGCGATTTGCATATGTAATGAAACATATTTCTTTTTTCTTCACTACAATCTCCACTACTACCCCTTTGGGGTAAAGTATGCAATATTTCCGTCCGTCAACCATAGTCTAGTTATTTCATTCAAAGTAAGTTATCATGAAAGTTTTAAAATTTGGTGGCACTTCCGTAGCCAGTCCAGAAAACATACATAAAGTAAAATCAATCATCCAGAGCAGCGGTGAGGCTACACAAGCTGTAATCGTATCGGCATTTGGTGGAATTACCGATACACTTTTGGAGACCACAAAACTGGCGTCAGAACAAAATTTGGAATACAAAACAAGTCTGGATGAAATCGAGAAAAGACATATTGATACCATAAAAGTCCTGATTCCGGTAAAAAAACAAAGTGCGGTTCTAAGCAAAGTCAAAAGTGACCTTAACACTTTGGAAACCCTTTTGGAAGGTTCTTATCTAATAGGTGAGGTAACTCCAAAATTGTCTGACAAAATTGTGGGATATGGTGAGCTTTTGTCCGCTTTTATTATTTCTGAGTTTTTTATATCAGAGGGACTAAATGCATGTTTTAAAGACAGTAGAGAGCTTATTGTGACTGATGAATCATTTGGAAATGGGAAGGTTGATTTTCAAACAACCAATGATAACTGCAAAACATATGCTAATCAAAACAAGGTAAATATTACCATTTTGCCAGGTTTTATTTCCTCCAGCAAAGATGGAAACTCTACTACGCTCGGCCGCGGAGGTTCTGATTATTCCGCCGCCATTTTTGCAAGTGCTTTGAACGCTGACGTCTTAGAGATTTGGACAGACGTCAGTGGAATGTATACCGCAAATCCCAAAATGGTAAAGCAAGCTAAATGCATTTCCCATCTAAGTTACGAAGAAGCTATGGAGCTCTCCCATTTTGGAGCCAAGGTATTATATCCTCCCACTATTCAACCTGTATTGGACAAAGAGATACCCATAGTAATCAAAAACACTTTCTCCCCGGAAGATGCTGGCACACATGTTTCCAAGAATACAAATGGTAGTTTAAAAACGGTAAGAGGTATCAGTCATGTAGGAAATATAAGCCTGATTTCTTTGGAAGGTCCTGGATTAATAGGAATCCCAGGGATTTCCAAACGCTTTTTCGAGACCCTTTCTTTGGAAAGTATTAGCGTAGTTTTGATTACTCAAGCATCTTCCGAACATTCCATTTGTGTGGGCATTTCAAATGACGATGTGGACAGAGCCCAAACCGCATTGGAAGACACGTTTGCATACGAGATGCAAAACCACCGAATAAAACCCTTGCAGATAGAACGGGACTTGGCCATTGTGGCGCTTGTCGGCGAAAACATGAAAAGCCATCAAGGTTTAAGTGGACAAATGTTCAGCACTTTGGGCAAGAACAATGTAAATATTCGAGCCATTGCACAAGGGGCTTCTGAACGGAATATATCCGCAGTAATCGGTAAAAAAGACGTCAAGAAAGCACTTAATTCCCTTCACGAGACCTTTTTTGAAGAGAATATAAAACAGCTCAATCTCTTTGTAATGGGCGTTGGAAATGTAGGTGCGAAGTTTATTGAACAGATACGTTCACAATCCAGTTATTTACGGGAAGAATTAAAACTTAACGTACGCGTAATTGGAATGAGCAACTCCAGAACCATGTATTTTAATGAAGACGGAATAGACTTGGAAGATTGGCCAAATGATCTTTCTAAAGGAGAAACAGCAAATCTTGATACCTTTTTTGAAAGAGTAAAACAACTAAATTTTAGAAACAGCGTGTTTGTTGATAATACGGCCAGCTCAGAAATTGCCCAAACCTATTCAGACTACCTCAAAAACAGTATAGCCGTAGTGACCTGCAACAAAATAGCCTGTTCCTCGGAATACAATTATTATCAGCAATTGAAGCAACTTGCCAAAAAATATAATGCTCCTTTCCTTTTTGAAACCAATGTAGGGGCGGGTCTTCCAATAATAGACACCTTAAAGCATCTAATCGTTTCTGGGGATAAGATACACAAAATACAAGCGGTACTGTCAGGAAGCTTAAATTTTGTATTCAACACCTTTGATAACTCCACTACCTTTCATGATGTGGTTAAGCAAGCTCAGGAAGAAGGATACACCGAACCAGACCCAACCATCGATTTGAGTGGAATTGATGTAATGCGAAAAATTTTGATTCTTGTTAGGGAAAGTGGCCGTCAATTGGACATCGATGCAATTGAGAACAATGGTTTTCTGCCGCAGGAAAGTTTGGAAACAGATTCAAATGATGCTTTTTTCGAATCATTGAAGAAGTATGAAAATGATTTTCAAGAGTTGTTCGCAGAAGCTGAAAGTAACGGTTGTAAGCTAAAATATGTGGCTCAGTTTGAAGATGGAAAAGCTAGCGTAGGCCTACAACAAATTCCAAAAGGGCATGATTTCTATAACTTGGAAGGAAGCGACAACATCGTTTTGTTCTTTACCGAAAGGTATCCAAACCAACCCCTCATCATAAAAGGAGCGGGGGCTGGAGCAGATGTGACCGCTTCGGGTATCTTTGCCGATATTATTCGAATTGGAAACTTTTAAGATGGAGGAAATTAGAGTTTTTTGCCCAGCAACCATTGCGAACCTATCATGCGGATTTGATGTACTGGGTGTAGCCTTAGATGCCGTGGGTGATGAAATGATTGTCCGAAAAACCGATACAAAAGGTATCCAAATTACCAAGATTACAGGACAGGATTTACCTCTCGCTACAGAGAAGAATGTGGCCGGTGTAGCTGGATTGGCCCTACTTGACAAAAGCGATTATAAAGGAGGCTTCGAGATTGAAATCCATAAAAAAATCAAACCTGGAAGCGGTATTGGTAGTAGCGCGGCTAGTTCAGCTGGCACAGTATGGGCCATGAACTATTTATTAGGTAAACCTTTTTCCTTGTCAGAATTGGTGGAATTTGCTATGCAGGGTGAAAAATTAGCCAGTGATGTTGCCCATGCGGATAATGTTGCTCCTGCCCTATTCGGTGGATTTACACTCGTTCGCGGATACAATCCTTTGGATGTGGTCCCCCTGCCCTCCCCCAAAGAATTATACGCCACTGTAATCCACCCACAGATTGAGATAAAAACCTCAGATTCCAGAAAAATTTTGAAGACCAATATCACCCTCCAAAAGGGTATCAAGCAGTGGGGCAACTTGGCAGGATTGGTCGCTGGACTCTTCAAAAATGATTATGACCTAATAGGAAGATCTTTGGAAGACCATGTCGTGGAACCTATTCGTTCCATTTTGATTCCGGGTTTTGATGATATTAAAACGAGATCCCTGGAATCGGGCGCATTGGGTTGCGGAATTTCAGGTTCGGGGCCCTCAATTTTTGCATTAAGCAAAGGAAAAAATATAGCACAAAGGGTAGCGCAAGCTATGACTCAGGTATATGAAGCCATTGATGTTGAGTTTGATGTTCATGTATCCCCAATAAATACAATTGGGGTAAAACCGTTGTTTTAGATATGCGATACTATAGTTTAAACAATCCAAAACAGACCACATCATTTAAAGAAGCCGTTGTTCAGGGAATAGCTCCGGACAGGGGCTTGTATGTACCTGAAAGAATAAGCAAGCTTACCGATAGTTTCTTCCAAAACATCGATGAACTTTCCCAACACGAAATTGCTTTTCAGGCCATACATCAATTTGTTCAAGAAGATATTCCAGATTCCACATTAAAAGAAATTTTGGAAAAGGTCTTGGATTTTGAGTTTCCAGTGATTCCGATAGAAGAAAATATTTCCACTTTAGAGCTTTTTCATGGACCAACCATGGCATTTAAAGATGTTGGTGCACGGTTTATGGCTAATTGCCTAGGTCATTTTTCACAAGACAGAAGTTCTGAAGTTACCGTTCTTGTTGCTACCTCTGGAGATACAGGAGGAGCAGTTGCCAATGGTTTTTTAGGCGTTGAAGGCGTTCGAGTGGTTATCCTTTACCCGAGCGGAAAAGTAAGTGAAATTCAGGAAAAACAACTAACCACACTGGGTCAGAATATTGTGGCCATGGAGGTAGATGGGACCTTTGATGATTGCCAAAGGATGGTCAAAACCGCTTTCCTCGATGCTGAGCTTAAAGAAAATCGGAAATTAACTTCAGCAAATAGCATTAACGTAGCCCGTTGGTTACCCCAACTATTTTATTTCTTGTTTGCCTACAAAACGTTGAAATCAAAAAGTAATGAAATTGTATTCTCTGTCCCTTCGGGAAATTTCGGAAATATCTGTGCGGGAATGGTGGCTCAAAAACTGGGAATGCCAGTGAATCATTTTTTAGCTTCAACCAATGTAAACGATGTGGTACCGAAATTCATGAAAAAAGGGGAATATATACCACAACCTTCAGTTGCTACTATTTCGAATGCAATGGATGTGGGTGACCCCAGTAATTTTGTGAGAATTCAACATCTCTATGGAAATGATTTTGAAAATCTTCAAGAAAATCTATCCAGTTATTCCTTCACCGATGAAGAAACCAAAGAAGCTATCTTACATGTGTACGAAAATTTTGGTTACGTCGCGGACCCTCATGGAGCTGTAGGTTATTTGGGACTAAAAAAGTACCAACAAAAGCATCCTAATACCCATGGAGTTTTCTTGGAAACCGCACATCCTGTTAAATTTTTGGATGTGGTAAAGGAAACCCTGAATATTGAAATCGATATTCCACCTCAAATCGAACAAGTTTTGGGCAAAACCAAGCAGTCCATTAAAATCTGTGCTTACGAGCAGTTGAAAACCTTTCTTTTGGATAGTTAGGAAAGACTAGCCCTGAATTAACATCCGTTTGTTCACAAGATTACCTAAAATTGGGCAAAGGATATATTCCGAAATCGATAAATTTACCCAGAGAAAAGGAATTCTATGAAGAATACTGCATTAACAGGGGTGCACGAATCCCTTGGAGCAAAAATGGTTCCCTTTGCTGGCTATAATATGCCGGTATCTTATGAAGGTGTAAATGTGGAACACGAAACGGTTAGAAATGGCGTAGGCGTTTTTGATGTATCCCATATGGGAGAGTTTTTAATCGAAGGGCCAAAAGCGCTAGAACTGATTCAAAAAGTCACTTCCAATGATGCATCCAAACTTACCGTAGGAAAAGCGCAATACAGTTGTTTCCCAAATGAAACTGGAGGAATTGTGGATGACCTCATCGTCTACAAGGTAAAAGAAGAAACGTATTTATTGGTTGTAAATGCTTCCAATATTGAAAAAGATTGGGCACACATTTCAAAATATAACGAAGGTATAGGTGCAGAAATGCGTAACCTATCAGACGTGTATTCTCTATTGGCCATCCAAGGTCCAAAAGCGGTAGAGGCCATGCAATCCTTGTCATCCATAGATTTGGCAAGCATTAAGTTCTACAACTTTGTTGTAGGTGATTTTGCTGGTATAGAACATGTCATTATTTCTGCTACCGGATACACGGGGTCTGGTGGATTCGAAATTTACTGCAAAAATTCGGAGGTTGAACAGGTTTGGAGTCGAGTGTTGGAAGCTGGAGCCGATTTCGGTATTAAGCCCATTGGCTTGGCCGCTAGGGATACTTTACGATTGGAAATGGGGTATTGCCTTTACGGAAACGATATTGACGATACCACTTCACCTCTGGAGGCTGGCTTGGGTTGGATTACCAAGTTCACTAAGGATTTTGTAAACTCAAAAGCACTGGCCGCTCAAAAAGAAGCAGGGGTAACCAAGAAATTGGTTGGTTTTGAGATTACTGAACGGGGTATTCCAAGACAGGGGTATGATATTGTGGATGCGGATGGAAATACTATTGGGAATGTAACTTCAGGAACTATGTCCCCTTCTTTGGAAAAGGGTATAGGATTAGGGTATGTTTCCAAAGACTTTTCACAGGTTGATTCTGAGGTATTCATCCAAATTAGAAAGAAAAGCGTCCCCGCCACAATAATTAAGCTTCCGTTTTATAAAGGTTAATGGTCGACTTCCAAAACATTCTGGATGCCATAACGCTTGAAGCGAACAATACACTTGACAAGGGAAAAATTGCTTCCTATATTCCGGAGTTGGCTTGTGCTGACAAAAACAAATTCGGTATTGCACTACTGGATAAAAATGGAACCCTTTTTAGTGCCGGAGATACCAAAGAGCAGTTTTCAGTGCAAAGTATGACCAAGGTATTGACGCTTTCCATGGCATTTGATCTTTTGGGCGATAATTTATGGGAACTTGTAGGTGTGGAACCTTCGGGTGACCCGTTTAATCACTTATCGCTTTTGGAACAAGAAAATGGTAAACCAAGAAACCCCTTAATCAATGCTGGGGCCATCGTTGTTTCGGATATATTGGTTTCAAAACTCAAAAACCCCAGAGCCGAATTTTTAAAGTACGTCCAAGGTATTGCCAACGATTCCTCTATTGGATATGATGTGTCCGTTGCAGAATCTGAAAAAAGGACAGGGTTTAGAAATTATGCAGCTGCCTATCTCATTAAATCCTTTGGAAACTTGGAAAATGATGTGGAAACCGTTTTGGATTTCTATTTTCACCAGTGTTCTCTCAGTATGTCATGTGAACAATTGGTGAATACATTTTACATTTTCGCGAATCGAGGAAAGTGTCTTCAGGACAATCAACACTTAAGTCTAAGTCAGATAAAACGAATCAATGCAATTATGTTGAGTTGTGGTTTTTATGATGAAGCAGGGGAATTTGGCTTTAGAGTGGGTCTTCCCGGAAAAAGTGGGGTTGGCGGTGGTATAGTAGCCCTTCTTCCCGATAATTTCTGTGTGGTGACCTGGTCCCCAGGATTAAATGAAAAAGGAAACTCCAAACTTGGACTTCAGGCTTTGGAAAAACTGACCACAGATAGCGGTCTTTCAATTTTTTAGCTATTGGAAAACAACAAAATCCTTATACTCGGAGCAAGTGGTTTTATTGGGAATGCAATTTATAGGGAACTTCACTCCTATTTTGATACCTACGGCACCTATTTTACCAACAGAAGTTATAAAAACAACCAGCAGTTTTTGAGGTATGATATGGAGGAAGACGATATTTTTCAAATCCTTGAAAAGGTAAAACCCAAATACATCATTTCGGCACTTCGGGGAAAGTTCGTATCACAGATTCAAGCACACCAACATATAATGGAGTACCTAGCTACGGCGGATGCTAAGTTGTACTTTATTTCTTCGGCCAATGTTTTTGACGCCTACAGCAAGTTTCCTTCCTATGAAACTGACAAGACTCTATCGGAAAGCGTATATGGACGTCTAAAAATCAAGATAGAGAATATGATGATGCGTCTTCCCAAAGAAAAAGCGGCCATTTTAAGGGTGCCCATGGTCTTTGGAAATACGTCACCCCGGATAAGGGATATTAAAAAAAGTCTTGAGACCAACGAACCCATAGAGGTATTCCCCAACCTCATCATTAACGTGACCAATGATGACCGACTTACACAACAAATCCATTATTTGATAAATCAGAATAAGACAGGGATTTTTCATTTGGGAAGTACCGATTTGGTTCATCATGAGGATTTTATTAAGGAGGTTATTAAACGTTTGGGAAACTTTCATCCGGTACTGAAACGAGTTTACACTACTAATGAGGATCGCTATTTAGCGGCACTTCCCAAAGAACATTTGTTGCCTAAAAACCTAAGAATCGGGTATCAGGAAATTATTGACCATCATCTAACCGTTGAATAGCTTTTCAATTGGCCAAGGTAAGTGAACTGCTAGTAGTGCTAAATTTTCCTTTAGTCTTTAACCATTGCTTAAAAAATACTTCTATTAGTTGTTGGAATTGAATTATTTCAATTCTTTAAGAATGGCTTAGAACAAAACGGAGTATAAAAAAGGTGACAATAGCAAATCAAAAAAATGAAATAGAAAATCTTCATTTTACCACTATCCCCAAATATTGAAACCGTTACTCGTCAAAAAAATCCCTACATTCTGGCACTTGAGCCAGCCAGCAATTCCTATCGCCCCATTCTTCGGCTGATACGAAAAAAATAGAGAAATCAGATGAAAATGAAGTGTCACCAAGTCTTATTTCAATAGTGAACATTCTGGTTAAAGGCTTTGAAACATCGTCCGATTGGTGATAGAGTCTAAACAAAGGTAAAATTATACCGGACGTATAACCCTCTACTTCTCCGTTATCATCATAAAAAGGTACCTCATCAGATCTAACATAAAGTGAAGAGTCCATTTCAAAAGGACTATCAAAAAGAAAGTAACTTTGGTCTATGTCAGGATTGTGAAGTGAAATTGAAATTCCACCTGTAGCGGGTTCATCTGCCAAACTATCAGTTACATTTGCTGCTATTTCTATTTTCTGAACCGTATCCAAAACCTGTGATGGAATCCCAACAAATAATTCAGATACATAATATTGCTCATAAGGTGCCCATAGGTTTCCTTTTACAACTTCACCTGTAAACTCTCTGGACAACTCTACTACATCAATATTTACCGATAAGGTATCTCTAGTGACTGAATCAACTTCAATGGTAACAACGGAGTCATATTCCACTTCATAAATTCTTCGATACTCTGCGAGAGGATACTGAGAAATAAAGAACTCGCTGTTTTGGTTCCTGCTTTGAAGATTATTATTGGCAGAGCTATAGGTAGTAACCCCACCCTCAAAACCCGACGAAGATGTTTCAGAAAATCTAATGTTTGAAATCTCTGTAACGGCATTAATCTCGGGTTGTCCACCCTCATCGGTACAGGAAAACATTAGGATTACTCCTAAAAGCGTAAAATAAATATATCCGTAAGGAATCAATCGAAACTTCATTAGATAAACAATTTGTTTACCTCTAACTTGTTTCCTGGCATTAAATTGCTTTGAAAACGGGTTTTAACAAAAACCAAAATCACTCTTTCCTTGTTTCTTTCATTTATTTAGAAGTGTTCTACTCCAAAAGTCTTCCAGCCAATTGCAACATATTGATTTCGGCAACTTTTAGGTCATATTTGGAACGCGCATAGTTGTTCCTCGAATTGAAAAGGTTTATTTGGGCCTGTCGGTATTCCACGGAAGTAATTTGACCAAGGCCATACTGTTTTTTTGACTTTTCAAAGTTCAACTCATTGGTCAAGAGGTTATCGGCTTCGGCTTCCAACGAAAATTGAGCTATTGAATAGGTTTCGTAAGAGTTCAATACATCCGTTACGAGCTCTTCTTTTGCCTTAATCAACTCAATCTCTCTATTTCTCTTTGTAATCTTTGCGGTTTTCACTCTTGTGGAATTGCCTCCGTTGAAGATATTCCAACTCAAATTAAGACCTAGATTAATTCCATATGACTCATTCTGTAAAGCGAATGAAGTGGGCGGATTTTGGCTTTCATTCCATCGGTAAGACCCTGAACCTGAAATTTTTGGTAAAAACTGTGCTCTATTGATTTTGATGTCCAAGTCGCTCAATAAAATATTCTGATTTGCCAAAAGCACTTGAATGCTTTCCCTCTGAGCAGATTCCATTAGGCTTTCCTTATCCATTTCTGGCTTAAATATGACCAAAGTATCTACTTCAAAAGCAGTAGAAACATCCCTTCCAAGGAGTAAATTTAGACTACGTTTTAGGTTTTTCAGGTCCCTTTGTGCCTCGATAAAGGAAATACTGTCGTTATTTAGGTCTACTTGGGCATTCAATTCGTCAAGTTTAGTTCCCTGGCCATATTTGAGCTTCCTCCTCGCCCGGTCCAACCTGTCTTTGGAATTTGAAACGTTGAGCTCAAGATTTTCTACAACCTGTTTTTGAAATGCCGTATTGAAGTAAGCATCGTAAATCGAAATAATGCTGTTTTCAATTTGCTGCCTCTCCTGTAACCTGGCCAGGTTAAGGTTCTCTTCGTTGTTTTGGTTGGTAAATTTTCTAACCAATCCATCAAAAATCACATACTCTGCAGTAATGGATGCATTATAGGATTCAGTGACCGCTCCATCCACTGATGTTGAGGTCTGGTCCAAAAAAAGTACGTTTTGGTTTTCATCGGAATAGTTAACACCGCTGCTTGCCGATACCGTGGGCAGATATCCACTATTAAGTATTCCGGTCTGCACATCTGCCAATTTAGTATTGTTTTTGGCAATCTTCAGGTCATAGTTGTTTTCCAAGGCAATTGCAATAGCTTGGTCCACATTTAGCGACTCTTGTGCAACTGCCTTGGTTATCAACAAACAAGAAAAGAAGACTAACAATCTAAAATTCAACATGATCAACTTTTAATTCTTTAATTGCACGCTCTACTTCTTCCCTTTTTGGCTTCACTCCAGTTGTGATGTACTTCACATACACTTTCACGTAATTCGAGACCGATAAAAAAATTGGAAGAAGAAATAGGGTGAGTAATGTAGCTATGGCAATTCCATAGGATATGGAAATGGCCATTGGGATAAGAAACTGAGCTTGAAGACTACGTTCCAACATTAAAGGGGCGAGCCCAGCAATCGTGGTTATGGAGGTTAGGAAAATTGCTCGGAAACGTGCTCGCCCCGTTTCATAAAGTGCTTCGTCAAATGAGAGGCCTTCTTTCAGGTACGAATTAAATCTACCCGTAAATACCAATCCATCATTCACCACAATTCCTATCAGCCCAATAATACCTAGGTAGGAAAGAATACTCATTGGAAATCCATGAAGCCAATGCCCCCAGGCTACCCCAATCAGGCAGAAAGGGACTATGGCAAGTAGAATCAACGGCTGACTATATGATCGGAAGGCGAAAACAATCGTTACATAAATCAAAAAGATGATAACTGGAAGAACCTGGGAAGCTGATTCTGTTATACGGTCCACTTCACGATTCTGTCCCTCTGCTCCAACATTTACATCTGGATAGTTCTCCTTTAATAAAAGTGGGACCCTTGTGGTCAAGTCTTGCATTATCTCGGTTGGACTTGCTTTAGGATTGGCTAAATCGGCTTCTATGGTCAACTCTCTTATCCCATCAAGATGGTTAATGGCCACCTCCCCTTGTTGAATGTTTAAGGTTGCTATTTCGGATAATGGAATTCGACCATTCTGCGTAGAAATTTGAATATTTTGAATGTTGCTTATACTGGAACGGTCCTCGTCGCTATAGCGCACCCATATTTTTATTTCATCCTGTCCTCGCTGAATGCGTTGTACTTCCTTTCCAAAAAATGCACTTCGAACTTGGCTCATTACACCGTTGAGTGTAAGACCTAGGATTTGGGCATTTTCCTTTAGTTCCAACCTTATTTCCTTACCTCCTTTTGGACTGGTATTCACAATATCCTTTATATCCGGATTTTTTCGCAACTCTGCATATACTATCTCTTTGGCCTGTTCCAGGCTTTCAAGATTTTTGGATTGTATCGATATGGAAATGGGCATCCCTCCAACATTTCTTCCTGAATCAAAGCTCAGTTTTTCAGCCATTGGTATTTCCCCAACTTTTTCACGGATACGATTTGCTATATCTGAGGAAGAAAGTGTGCGTGACTCACTAGGGGATAAATTGAGCGTTATCGTCGATTGGGAACCACTAGGCCCAACTTGTCTTAGCGAAGATCGGATATAAGGTTCTCCGAGTTCATTTTTGCCCAATTCTTCGTTTACTTTCCAGATTTTTCCCTCTACATAGGTGCTGAGTGAATCAGTAACATGTTCGCCCGTTCCCTCTGGAGTATTCAATGTAATGGTAATTTGATCACTTGCGTTACTGGGGAAAAAGGTAAGTTTAATGAGTCCTGCGCCGAATGCTCCTAGAGTTATAATGAAAAGGCACATAATCACACTAAATGAAATGAATTTATTCTTTAATGTGAATCTCAGGGCAGGTGAATATACCCTGTCCCTTAAAAAATGAATAAACTGATCCCCCCAAACATTGAACCTATAAGTTTTTCCCTTTCCTTTCAAGTCTTTGGAATGGGCTAAATGCGCTGGGAGAATAATTAAAGCCTCTATTAGCGAAACTGCCAGTGTAATGGCCACTACCGCAGCTATATCTCCAAAAAAAGCTCCGATTTGACCGTCCAAAAAAAAGAAAATTGAAAAAGCCAAAATGGTAGTTGCAATCGCAGAAAGAATGGGGGTAAGGACATCCATAGTACCATTTACTGCAGCTTTTATATTGGATTCCCCTTTTTCATGGCGTGAGTATATATTTTCCGCGATTACAATTCCGTCATCAACAAGAATTCCAATCACCAAAATCATCCCAAAAAGCGATAACATATTTAGAGTGACACCATAGTGCGGGAGAAGAATGAACATCCCAAAAAATGAAATGGGTAGTCCAAAGGCAACCCAGAACGCCACTCTCGGTCTCAAGAAAAAAGATAATAGGAGTAAAACCAATATCATCCCCAATATGGCATTTTCAAGAAGAAGCGCGATTCGGTCCTCAATGACCACAGAAAAATCTGAAGTGATTTCCATGGATAGATTATCATGTTCGTCATTGAACTTTTTTTGATATTCCCTGGCCTTTTCTGCACTTCCTATAAGGTCCTCTGAATTGGTATTCGTCAAGGCAATGGCAATAGCAGTTTTTCCATTGAACTTAATGATGTCAGGAGATTCATTGAACGTATTGATGGTTTTGGCAACGTCCCGAAGTAGTACTTTGCCACCAGCTTCGTTGTGCTTTACTACAATATTCTCCAATTTGCTGGCGTATTTTGCTTTGTTTTCAGCACGTATGGTGTATTCTTCATTACTGGTCCTAACAGTTCCTCCCGTGACCAGAATGTTGGCGTTGGATACTGCACTTGAAATATCATCAAATGTCACATTCAAACTACGAAGACGTTCCTCCGTAACGGAGATTTCTATCTCCTCCTCTGGGAAACCGGATAAGGTTATCTGAGAAATACCCTCCATGCGTAAAAAATCATCTTCAATGTCTTGGGCCGTTTTTTTCAGTATGCTTAAGGGCACATTCTCGCCAACGAGTACAAATGAAATTCCTGGTCGTGTGGGTTTTATCGTTTCTACAACCGGCGGTTCGGACCCTAAAGGAAAGGAGGGTATACCATCCACAGCATTTTTGACTTCATCCAATACGAGGTTGATATCAAAATCAGTTAGAACCTCAATACTTACCGTACCGGTATTTTCCCTTGAGATTGAGGTTACACGATCGATACCTTCAAGCCCTTTTAGATTTCTTTCTATTTTTTCCACCACACCCTCTTCAACCTCTTTTGGCGAAGCACCGGGAAAGGACACCTGAACATTGATGATTGTTGGGTCTGATAAAGGAAATATGGATGAATTAAGCTGTTGAAATCCGAAATATCCGAAGATGAGAAATCCAACGATAAAAATATTGACCGCTACAGGGTATTTAATGAAGTAGGCTATTATCTTTTTCATCTGAAAGAATTAGAACAGCACATTCATACCGGGATAAACATTGGCCAACACTTCATCAACCAAAATGGTGTTAGCTTTTAAACCACCTATCAAGACACTATCTCCAACATAATTCATAGGTTCCACTTCCTGAAGTTGAAGCACACCATCCTTCACAACATAGACCTGATTGTTCTCAATGAGCAAATTATTATCAATTTTCACCACGTTTTCCAACATTTTCCCAAAAATGGTACCCTGTAAAAACTGTCCTTCCTTAAGATCAGTACCCGCTATTTCTACAACTACGGTTATGGTCTGTGTGTTTGAACTAATTTTTGCATTTATCCGACTTATTTTCCCTTGGAACTTTTGTTGAGTGTCCAAACTTTCAAGAAGTACTTCTTTGCCCAAGGCTATATAATTAGTATAGCGAGATGGTACCTCTAGCTTAATCTCAAATAAAGATGGGTCTATAAATTCTCCGAGCTTTTGCCCGTTACGAACAAGAGTTCCTGTGGTAACCAAAGACTCCGTAACTACTCCTCCAAAAGGAGCTTTAAGTGTATATTTTGATAGTCTTTCTTCTTGATTTTTAACTGTATAGAAGTTCTCATAAATGCCTTTTCCCGTCAAAAACAAACGCTCAGCTTCGGATGTTGGTTCCGGTAGAGTCTGTAGTGCTCGATTTACTTTGAAATCTTCCAAATAGGATTGCCATTTTACTGAAGCTTCCGGGAAATCCACTTCCATATCGGGTAGCATGCTCGTAATTCTGTTTAAAAATGCGCTACGAGTTGATAGAAGTTGGGCTTGGTATTCGGAGCTATTTATTTGTAACAAGGTTTGGTTTTTATAAAACCTGTTTCCTTCTTTGAAATCAGTTTGGGTGGCCACAAGAATTCCTTGTACTTCACTGTACAGTTCTATCCTTTTTTTGGCAGTTAACGAACCTGTTGCTTCAATTACAAAGGGATGTGAAGTGGGAACTACCAATTGTGTGGATACCATTTGTTGTTCCTTTTTAACTTCATCGACGGTTTCCTGGTTGCTATTCTTCATCAAACCAACCAGGAGTACCCCCAAAACTATAATGCCCAACCCAATTAAGGCCTTTATCCATATTTTCATTCTTCAGACATTTTTTTGCGCATGGTTTTTCGCATTTGAGGCTCTAACTCATCTTCAAACTTTTCCATTTGCTCTTCGGATAAAATCCTCTCTAGCTCTTGGTTTTTTGCCTTCTTTATTTTTTTCATATCCCCCATTTTTCCAAACATCGAACCTTCCTTATTCATCAAATCGGCCGTCTTTTTGGAATAACGGACATTCACCTCTTCAACTTTTGTGAGTTGTTCCTCATCAAGATTCAATTCGGATTTCATCAAGTTGGTTTGATATTCGGCCATTTTTGTCGCATCCATCTTTTTTTGCCCAAAAGCGGATATGGATATCAATAAAGCTATTGCTGGTAGTAGTGTTTTAGATATCATTTGTATCATCATTTTGAATTATTTTGCTTTGGTCTTTGGAGCACGAATCGTAGTCCCAAGTTGAAGTATGCCCCACTTTCCGGGTCAAAATCAAAGATTTCTTCATTTTCATCATCCAAAATCTGCAAGGTGGGGTTGGGTACAAAACCGACTTCGCCCACAAACGCTAAGTTTTTTGTAAATAAGTATCTATAGGAAAGTCTTGTATTTATTCCGTTGAACTGAAGTTTTGTATTCTTTAAAGTTGCATTTCCCTCAACCGCTATCTCGTTGGAATTGTTTCCGAAGATACCTTGAGGAGATGCCAAAATCGCAACGCTATGTTTGGCGTTTACTCGGTAAGTCAGACCTGTAACTGGAATTCCCAAAGAATAGCTCCAATGTTCATTCAGTTGTTGACTGAAGGATACGGCCGGAAAAACAATAGGTTCACCAAATTGGGTTCCATAAAATGCTCCAACAAGTAAATTCGAGAATCTGTTATCTTCACCCCATCTTTTGGTAAATCCCAGTATAGCGTTGAAAACAAAATCTTCTTCGCTGATACCGTCTCCAAAATTGGATGTTAACGTAGTTCCTACCGAAACAACCATCCTCCAATTGTTCTTCAGGGGCCTTAAGTAAAAAACACCCGTGTTTATGGAATGAATATCCTCAAACGTAGACAGGTTTACAAGATTAGTGGACGAATTGAAATCAAAAGAAAAAAGCTGGTATCCCAAACGTGCACCCAAAACTCCTTTTTTAATGGGTTTCGCAAAGCTCAGGTTCAAACCGTAGTTCTGAATTTCAGTCCCTCCTAAATCGGGTAAAAGTCCATAATTAATGCTTATCGGTTCGGGTTCATTGGAATTACCAATAAATATGGGCAATTGTGCCTTAAGAGAGCCAATGGTCATCATTCCAACAAGTAACATCCACTTTTTCATAGTTGATAATTGTTGAGAGCGAAGCTATACAGTGGATTTTCCAAAGAAGAATAAAATATACTTATGCAGATAATGAAAAGACCAATACCAATAATGTGTCGATAAAACCAGTGAAGGAATTTGTATGGGATTTTAGGGAGTTCATAGAAAAAAACAACCTTCTAGTTGATTTTTCTTTTGAGAAACCAGATATCTTTCAAGTTAATATTGATGTTTACCGAGTGAATGTTCTCCTGAACCAATATGGTGTTGGTGCTACCGCGGTTTGTATTGGTATAAGAAATGTTAATCATGGAACCGCTTCTCCTGCCAAAGGGGAAACCCAGTCCCAAGGAAAAGCCACTACTTGAAATGTTTTCTCCGCGAACGGACAGATAACCTGAGTCGTAATAATACCCCGTTCTGAACTGTATCCTTTGGATATATTTAAAGCCAGCAGGATTTATACTGTACTCCGCTCCTCCGGAGAAGATGTTTTGGTCTACAAAATCACCAATGTTATCTTGTTGTCCAGTAACGGACCAAGCCTTAAAACTATGATCAAAGTTAAGATGAAGGTGTTTCAAAGGACTAATTAGGATACCATTGTTGAACTCCAAGGGTAACTCAAACCTATCAAGAGAGATATCCAACTCAGATTCAACCGGGCTTTGAATCAAATCCAAGACTTTGTTTACTGTTCTATCTTGAGTGCCCGAAAGCTGCGTCGGAAAGAGAATCGTACCTCCATAAGAAAATAGTTTGCCTATATCCGTCTGAAGCCCAACACCAAATTGAACACCACTATAATTACTTGTTTCCTCTACGGTTAGTCCACTCAAACCTGTTTGTACAATCTCGGTTTCTTCTATACTTCCAAATAAATACGAAATCTTGGCTCCAAGTCTAAAACCCTTGAACATAGTTCTCCCATACTGTAGATTTAGAGTGTTCAATGCACCTGTTCCAAAGATGTTACTATTGAACTGGTCAAATGTTCCTTCAATATTACTTTCAATTCCCAAAAGTGAATACCCTACATCCGAATAGGGCAATACCGCAAGACCTAAGGTGGATTTTTCATCAATATTGGCGGAAAAAGCCAGACTGGAAAAGTTGCTAGCCAATCTATTCTCTTCAGTGGTATTGTTTTCTATGGTGCTCAATTCGCCAAGAAAACCAATATCAAAAACAAAGGAATTTGTACTCTCTGTTCCAAAGGATGCAGGATTCCTGATATTTATGAAGCTTGGGTCGTTGATGGCAAAACCTCCTCCACCTAGTGAAGCGTTCTTTCCGACATTAGAGCTGGTTTCAACACCTAACCCGAAAAGAGAATATGGAGAGCCTGTTAATCTATTCGTCTGGGAATAGGAATTCAAGGCGGTAACCACAACTGTTATGGTGGTAAGAACTTTATTCATCTTCATCATAAATCGCATAGGTGATAATCAAGGTTGCCTTAAAATCCTGACTTTCTTCCCCTTCCAAAATGACTCGATCAACGCTTTGCCCAAATTCAGGAGGATACACTATGAATGCGTCATCAACCAGGTTCGTTTCATTGAGTTCCCTATCCACATAGACCCCAATTGGTATTTCATAAATTAGTTCATCAAACTCTTTCAGTTGTTCGTTTACCACTCCAAATACAGGTTCGCCCCCAAAAAAAAGCTGTTCAGTTATCCTGTTATTCTGGTTCACCAATAGAATGGTCAATGAATCCCTAATAGGAAGATTATCGTTGTAGGTGCTCGGAGGGGGTTTTAACTGAAGGGTAGCACTTAGAATAGTGCCTTGTCCAGGAATATCGAACAATTGTTTAATAGTAGGAAATTGAATTCTCGCAGCGTATCCCGTTCCTGCCTGAATAAAACTTCGGTTATTTGATCGGGGCGAAGGGAGATTGATTTCTTGATCAATGAGTGTATCCAAAACTGAATTTGAAAGGGTGTTTTGGATATTGTTGAATATTTTTGGCTCTGAAAGATTTTCTTGAACAACAAAATCCAAAGAGCCTTCTTCATCATCAAATTCCTGGGGTATCCGATAAAAGAATCGGATATAACTTCGACTACCATTCGATGAAAACCCTATAATACTAGAGTTATCCATAACTCCCGGCCTTATACTAATACCTTGAAACGTTTCAAGAAGTTCATCCAGGTTGTTTATGTCATTGTCCCGTATCCCCTCAAAAAGAGATAATCCAAAGTCCTGCGGAAGTTTAATAAAGAGTGAATCTTCGTCCTTTGGTTCAGGGAGATAAGTATATGTAGCCAATGGAACTGAATCAAATGAAATTTCGGAGGTGTTATAAAAAAACCCATCTTCATCCCTTAAGTCATCAGTAAGGAGGTGTACATTGAGCGTAGACTGGATGATGGTATCGTTGTAGAAGTATCCGTCATAACCCAGTACGAGCCCTACACTGTCCAATTCGGCATCTGAGGGAAGCTCATACACGGGTGGGGATAACTCCATGAAATTGGTCGCCTTCACTTCCCCAAAAAAACTATCAACATACTGACCAACAAGAATACGGTCGGTACCTGAAGTGACTATGCTATCAAACCGCATGGTTGAAACCGCCACAGTAAACGTATCCAATGATATGACTCTTACATCGGAATCTGCAAAATCCTGCCCGACCTCCAAAGATGGAATTTCAGATGTATCCAGACTACAGGCCAATATCAGAGCAAAAATTCCTAAAAACAATATGATTTTCTTCATTGGATAATGAATGTTGTTTGGAGCAAAAGAATTGAAACCCCATGTAATATGGGAGTTAATTATACCTAGGTTGAATTTTTGTCTACCAAACTTTTGTTTCTCCCACTAAACCCAAATCTCCGGATTGGTCGATGAATACGTTGAGTTGGTATACAAAAGCGTCCTACATGTATAAAATATTTTAGGTCGGAACATCTCCAGAATAGTTTTGGGAGAAAAGTCAATTTGAGTAGAGTCTTTTGTACAATGGTTTTGGTCCTTATTTATACTGATATCAAATCCCAAGAAGAAATAGTCAGGATGGACTATGGAATTTGGGCAGATATGGAAAACACCACTGTTTCCGACCTTACTTTTAGGTTTAGTCAAAAAATTCAAAAAAACCTGACCATATCCTCAGAGTACTTAAAACGTGATTTTGATTTCTTTGATAGAACTGAAGTATCACCTTTAGAGGACATAAATCGTTTTCACCAACTCCAATTGTCCTTAGATTATGAAATTGAGATTGGAAAAGCCTATACAATTGAGGCCGCATTTAAACCTACCATTTCATCTTCTTGGACCAGCTCACTTTCCCAAGAGGATTTTTTATGGATTTTTTCAGCTTGGATATCAAAAAAATGGTCTGGCAAAAAACAAAGGAACAACTGGGTAAGGGTTGGAATATTCAACGATGTTCTTTTTGGCTCTCCAAGGCTGATACCACTACTTGAATACAGTACCTATATCAGCGATAAGCTTTTCTTAAAATTAGGTTTTCCAGAAAGCGCTATTTCATTTCAATTTAATGAAAGAAACCGTTTGCTTCTGGAGCATTCTTTTTCTGGAATGTACGCCAATGTTGCCAGCCCTTTGCAAATTCAAAATTTTGGGGAGCTGGTGGACGGAAAACTCGTATTGAACGGGTCACAGATTTCCTTGGATTACCAGTACAGGCTTCAACCCAACCTTACCACAATCTCACAGATAGGATATCAGTTGGTTGAAGATTTTGAAATTCAGGACAACAACGACAACCCATTTTATGATTTTGGACAGGGCTCCTCTATTTTTTTTTCGATGGGAATTATGTACAACTTTAAATAAAAACAATGAAAAGAACAATTTGGTTAATGACAAGGATGGAAGTGAAGCTTCTTACCTCAATGATATGCTTATTTTGCTTTTTGAGCTGTTCGGATGATGAGGATACTGATGATTTAGGGAATTGGGTAGACCGTTCGGTTTTGGACGGAACACCAAGAAGCAGTTCAGCTGCATTTAGCATAGGAAATAAAGGCTATATGGGCACAGGATATGATGGTGATGATTATCTATCAGACTTTTGGATTTACGATATGGATGGGAACTTTTGGTCCCAAGGCGCCTCTTTTCCAGGCGTTGCAAGAAGTTCTGCAAGTGCCTTCACCATTGGTGATGAAGGATATGTTGGGCTTGGTTTTGATGGGGATAATGAATTGGGCGATTTTTATAAATACAACCCATCATCCAATACATGGACTCCCATTTCGGATTTTCAAGGTAATCCAAGAAGAGGAGCAATAGCTTTTGGGTCGGATACCAGTGGATATGTAGGAACCGGGTTTGACGGTGATAACGACCGAAAGGATTTTTGGAAATATGATCCAACCACCGATACTTGGAACGAAATTGTTGGTTTTGGAGGAACAAAACGACGGGACGCCACAACTTTTAAAATAGGGAACACAGTTTACGTGGGTACCGGGGTTTCCAACGGCAGGAACCAAACCGATTTTTGGGCGTTTGACCTAACTTCAGATTCGTGGACCTCACTTTTGGATATTGACGACGATGATGACTACACCATTGTTCGTAGTAATGCTGTGGGCTTTTCCATTGGAGACAGAGGCTATATTGCTTGCGGAAATGGGGGTACAGGGTCTTTGACTAGTGTATGGGAATACAATCCATCTACTGACTTGTGGGAAGAAAAAACAAATTATGAAGGCGTGGCAAGAGAGGGGGCTGTTGGTTTCTATGATGGTACCCGTGCGTTTTTGGCGCTTGGAAGAAGTGGAAACCTCTATTTGGATGACAATCGTGAATTTTTCCCGTTTGAAGAAGAGGATGAGGACGACTGATAACATTGATATAGTCCTGTTCTTATGAAAAAAAAGGACAGCTATTTGTATGCCTTAATCTTTATTTTTATAGGCCTGCTTTTCTTTTGGTTCGTCAGGCTTGGATTCAGTTTTCAAACCTCCGTGAAGAAGGACGGTCTCGAACTGATTGTAAGTGAGTCCCGGGATAAAGAAGGGTGGGTGTACTCCATATACCATAAAGAACGACTTTTGATTCATCAAGAAAACCTGCCCCTGCTACAAGGAAAAAATAGGATTGCTACAGAGCAAATGGCTACAGAGCTGGGAGAAATGGTCCTGCGAAAACTGAGAAATCACGAACCGCCAGTCATTCAAAAAAGGGAACTTATCGAGGTAATTGCCTCTCATTCAAAAAAAGATTCCATATTTTAAGAAATCAAACTAAGATGGGAATGTTGAAAATTAAAGAGGTTTACATACATATCATTGTTTGGATATGTTTTATTTCCTTTCCATTAGCCTTGAGCTTCTCCCAGTTTGGGGAAGTTCATTTTGATTTCTTGCCACGAATTGTCATCACACCCTTTTTGACCTATGTAAATTATCTCATTCTGGTACCCGTGCTCTTGCTTAAGAAGAGGCTTTGGCAATATATTCTGGTTTCTGTTCTCCTGTTAATAGTATTCAACATGGTAGTGAATACATACTTTGCCACAGGCCCGTTAAACCGGATTTCCGAATTTACGGGCGTGACCAATGTGATGCCTTTGAAGCGCATGTCTGAAGCCATGCTTGCCATAGCATCTTTTTCCTTTTTTCTTTTAGGTGGCGTTATGGGACTCACTAAGGACATTTACAAAAGGGAAAAACGCAGCCGCATCAAAGAGATGAGTCGGAAAGAGACGGAACTTCAATTTTTAAGGGCCCAATTGAATCCTCATTTTTTGTTCAATTCATTGAACAGTATTTATAGCTTGGTGCGGGAAAAGAGTTCAGAGGCACCTCAAGCCGTTATTACCCTATCTGAGCTTATGCGCTATATGCTCTACGAAGCCAAAAAGGAGCTTGTTCCATTGACCAAGGAAATTGATTACATCAAGAATTTTGTCCAATTGCAAATACTACGCTTATCCGATAGCAAAAACGTAAAACTAAGAGTTTCTGGAGAATATGAAGATAAATTAATCGCCCCTTTGCTGCTGGTTCCATTTGTTGAAAACGCTTTTAAATACGGAACAGATTTTAAGGGAGACACCTATGTGGACATAAACTTAAAAATAGTTTCTGAAACCTTATTCTTTAGGGTGACAAATAAAATTGGACCTTATAAAAAAGACTTGGAAAGCTCTGGAATAGGTTTAGAAAACATCAAAAACAGATTGCAGATTTTATTCCCAGAGGAACATAGTATGCTTATTACCAAAGAAAATGGGAATTATATGGTTAATCTTGAACTTCAGTTAGCATGATAAAGTGTATTATAATCGACGATGAACCATTGGCCATAGGGGTTCTGAATTCCTATTGTGAGGATTTGGGTGAACTAAATGTAATTGCCTCTTTCACAAATCCTTTTGAGGCCATAACCCTTTTGTCAAAGGAAAAGATTGATTTGGTTTTTTTGGATATTGAAATGCCACAAATCAATGGGATAGATTTCATAAAATCCATAGATAATAAACCCCACTTTATTTTTACCACCGCCTACTCCCAGTATGCTGCCCAAGGATTTGATTTGAATGCTGTGGATTACTTGGTAAAACCTATCCCTTTTGTTCGCTTTATCAAGGCCATCAATAGAGTCAAAAAACTTATGGAATTTGATAATCTTTCTATAAAAGGAAACGAAAATGTAAGTCCATCTTCAGGTAATCCGGGAAGTTCCAGCAATTTTCTATTTGTGAAATCTGAATATGAAAGTGTGAAGATTAATATGGAAGACATAAAATACATTCAAGGGCTAAAGGATTATCTGAAAATACATACCCATCAGCCTAAACCCATTTTGACTTTATTGAGCTTTAAGGAAATTCAAACGAAGCTGCCCAGTGAACAGTTCATGAGGGTTCATAAGTCCTTTGTAGTGAACATCAGCAAAATAAAATCAATACAACGAAGTAAGATTGTAATTGATGATATCAGGATACCAATTGGAGAGAGTTTTAAAGAGAGTTTTCTAGGTAGATTAGGGCTTTAAAATAAACGTTCACTCTTTCCCTATCTACAACGCAACCAATAAGTTTTTGGTCGAAATAGAATTCAGAGGCTCTTTGAATTCTGGGTTATTGGATAACAAACAAGACTTACTACATTACTTAGTATTTTATTATCTTTCTGGCTACGACCTTAGATTTCATTCTAAGGATTATAAACAATTTTTCCTAAAAGGAATCATTAAATTAAATGGTCAAAACATTTAAATAATAGATGATAAAGCTTTTCCGCAAAATTAGGATGAAACTCCTTTCAGAAAACAAATTTCGAAATTACCTCATATATGCTATTGGAGAAATTATTCTAGTGGTCATTGGAATTTTAATTGCCCTACAAATTAATAATTGGAGTGAAACCCGAAAACTGAAAATAGAGGAAGAAAAAATATTGATTTCCTTAGTTGAGGACTTCAACGAAAATAAGCTTAGGATTGAAGAAGCCATTGACAAGGAAGAGGACATGATAAGAATGAGCAAATCGCTTATTCAAGTCATGCAATCTGAACAAGGGACGGTAAGTCAAGACTCCATTCAATTTTGGGTAACCTCTGGGCCAAATCATGGTGGAATACTCAATTCGTCACTGGAACCTATGATGCTATGGTGAGTTCCAGTAAAATCGAAATTCTAGAAAATGATGATTTAAAAAGTATTCTCTCCCAGTTTATGGCAGACATTGATTCCGGGTTTGAAGATCATGATGAATCAATGAGTTATTTGGTGGAGATGAACAAGCTATCAGCAGATATTGCACCATTCCTAATTCATGATGTTCAACGTAGAGCATTGGGTTTGGATATCTCTGAGAAAAAAACAATTTACCTGTTAAGAAATTGATTCAAAATGAGGCCTATTTAGGCCTTTTGATTTCAAAGACTTGGCTCGAAACTTTGAGAGTAAACTATCAACAAAAATTGCTAATTTATATTCAGGAAATACTAGCATTGTGTGAATCCGAATTGGATAAGTACCAAGCTAAAAAATAACGTGAAAATGGAGAAATTGAATGAAACTCAAATAAAAAATGAACTGAACAATTTGGAAGGCTGGAAGTATGAAAACGGCAGCATAGTGAAGACGTTTCAGTTCGCTGATTTTAAAGAAGCTTTCTCAGTAATGACCCATATTGCCTTTGAGGCCGAAAAAGCCAACCACCATCCCGAATGGGAAAATGTTTATAATCGACTTACCATTAAGCTTAATACCCACGATGCAGGAGGAATAACCTCCTACGATTTTGATTTGGCCAAGACGATTGAGTCCATAATTAACTCTTAGATTTCAAAATTCTTTCCTACTTGACACAGGGTCTTTTTTTTCTAAATTTGCCCTTGTTCAGATTAAAAATCACCTATGGGAAGAGCGTTTGAGTTTAGAAAGGCTAGAAAGATGAAGCGCTGGTCAGCAATGTCCAAAGCATTCACAAGAATTGGTAAGGAAATCGTAATTGCGGTAAAAGAAGGCGGACCAGACCCAGACTCCAATTCCAAATTAAGGGCAGTAATACAGAACGCCAAGTCCGTGAATATGCCCAAGGATAATATTGAACGAGCCATTAAAAGAGCTTCTGACAAAAGTTTGGGTGATTTTAAGGAAATTCTTTTTGAAGGTTACGGACCTCATGGAATAGCAATACTCATAGAAACAGCCACGGACAATAATACCAGAACCGTAGCAAATATTCGGAGCTATTTTAATAAATGTAATGGGAGCTTGGGAACTTCCGGCTCAGTGGAATTTATGTTTGATCATACTTGCAATTTTAGAGTTGCCGCGGAAGGTCTTGACGCGGAAGAACTGGAATTGGAAATGATAGATTTTGGGGCCGAAGAGGTCTTTGTAGATGATGATGGTATTCTGATTTACGCCTCTTTTGAAAGTTTTGGCGCTATCCAAAAAGAATTGGAAAGTCGTGGTATAGAGATTTTATCTTCTGGCTTTGAGCGTATTCCACAAGTGACCAAGGAACTTTCGGAAGAACAAGTGGAAGATATTGAAAAACTCCTGGAAAAAATCGAAGAGGATGATGATGTACAGAACGTATATCATACAATGAAAGAATAATTCACGTCATTCCCTTTTAGTTATGACTACTAGGCGACTCGATCATTTTCATTTCGTATCGAGTTCCTTAAATCATCTATAATTGTTTGTTTTTATTCCACTTCAAAGAAAACCCTGCAATGGAAAATAGGGTTTCTAATTAAGACTAAATGCAATGCATTCTTTGAATCTTTAACTTCTCGATTTCGCCACTATCACCCTCAAAATTTGAATAAGGCCATTTTAGCCCGTACCTTTTAGTCCCCCGGATAAAACATTGACCAACAACAAAAGTGTTAGGAGAAGTTTTTCTGATTCATCTGGGTCACTTTCCCTTATTTTTCTCCATTTTTTCAATAGTCTTACTTGCATTTCATGCAATAGCTGCAATGATTCATTTCTAAGCTTATTATTTTCAAGTCTTGAAATCCTGCGTTCTTCAACAGACGCTCCCATAAGAATCTCTATTTGATTTAAACAAGTATTATAATCCTCCATAATGAGTTTTAACAGGTCATTTTTAGTAGAAGGATTGGGTACCATGTCGGCAAAAACCCGCATGATTTCCGTATTGGAATTCAAAAGATTCGTTTCAATTTGAATCAAACTATATTTCAACAACGGCCATTCTTGGGTCACTTTTTTCAAATACTCAAAATCATCTGGATAATTCTCTTTAAAAGCGCCTAGGGCAGTACCCGTACCAAACCATCCTGTCAAGTTGAACCGTGATTGATTCCAACTGAACACCCAGGGTATGGAACGCAAATCACTCAATGACCTTTGACCTGTTCTACGAGCAGGTCTGGAACCAATTTTACTTTGCTCCAACACATCTATGGGGGTAGCATAGCTATAGAATTCAATGAATCTTGGATCGTCCAATAGTTGCCTGTATTGGCTTCTTGCCAATACTACAAGACGGTCCATGGCAGCATATAATTTTTTATCCTTTCTTTCATCCAAAGTCCTCTTAGTTTGTCTGGCCGTGCCCGAAAGGAACATCTCTAGATTGTAAGAAGCGTTCAAGCGATTGGCAAACTGATTGGCAATGGTCTCGCCCTGTACAGTCATTTTTATATCGCCGCTCATGGCACCTGGAGGCATACTTTCCAAAAAGCGATGGATTTTTCCACCACCTCGACTAATTGTGCCACCACGACCATGGAAAAATCGTAGTCGAACTCCATATGTATTCCCTACTTTGGTAAGATTTTCCTCAGCTTTATAAATGTTCCATCGACTGGTTAATATCCCACCATCTTTGTTACTATCACTGTACCCCAGCATTACTTCCTGAACAAAATCCGCTTTCTGTTCACGCTGTTCTTTCATCATTGGATGGTTCAAAAAGGCTTCGAGAATATTGGGTCCAGCAATAAGATCATCAATGGTCTCCAAAAGGGGAACTACCGGTAGATGAGCATTTTGAAGACCAACCTCCCTAAGAAACAAGAACACAACAAGAAGGTCACTCAAACTGCGTGTCATACTCACGATAACTGAACCAATACCGTCGGTGCCATATAATTCGGTATGTTTTTTTACTTCCCTGAAATATCCTAAGACGTTGTCAGCTTCAGGCCCGCATTGGGTTCCAGTTACCAGAAAAGGACGATTGCTTTTAAGTTCCAGGTTAAGGAAAGAAAGCCTTTTTTCCTCATCCCAATCCTCATAATTATTATCCTCAAATCCTGAAGCGGCTAATACTTGACTCATGGCAATTTCGTGATACGCGCTATTTTGACGGATATCCAATTTTGCCAAATGGAAACCAATGCAGTTCAACAATCGCTCTACGGGAAAAAGATATTGTTTAGCAATGTAATGGGCCTTTAAATCCAACAGTACCTTTCGGAGTTTCTTAAGTTCGGTCGCCAAATCAGTTGCTCGCCTAAAATACACTAGCCCTTCAGAATCAAAATGACCTTCCATGGTATTCTCCATACGCACCAACAATACATTGAGAAATTGACGTAAAGGTTCGGAAGGATTGCGTTCTAGTGCTTTCTGCCCGTTTATTCCCAAAACTTTCGCCTGTGATTGGATTTCAGACAGAAAACCTTTTGGTACTTCGCTCAAAAACTTGGAAAAACTGAGTTTTTGTGCCAAAGCTTCCAATTCTCTTTTAAGGATTTTTAATGCGGCCCTTCGATGCATTAACAAGGTGGACGCCGTAAATTCCGGGGTCACAAACGGATGTCCATCGCGGTCCCCTCCTACCCAACTTCCAAATTGCAAACTGGGATACTGTTCCGGTTGTTCCAATAAGCTTGAAGAGAACCCTGCATGCTTCCACGCATCCAGCAGTCGTTGGTCGGTGAGAGGCAGTACCTTGGGGAATACATTGACAAAATAATGCATCACATTGCTACGCTCATCTTCTAGTCTTGGTTTTTCCAGATAGATTTCGCCCGTTCGCCACCATCGCTCCAATACACTTTTTATTTCCTGTTCAATAGCATCCCGCTCAGAATCGGACCAAATCGGGTTCTCATTCTTTGCTAACAATACGTAGAGTTCTCGGTGAATATCCAAAACGGTAAGCCTTTTGGCCTCCGTTGGATGGGCCGTTAATACGGGCATTACATTAATTGTTGGCAATAGCTCTGCTATCTCCTCTGCTTTGATTCCAGCTTTTTTCCATAGCGAAAAAGTTTCCGCCCAAGACCCTCTTGTAGACTCCAATCCTAACTGGGTTTCGGCTTGCCTACGAAATTGTGTAGCTGCATTTTCCTCTACAAGATTGAGCAACTCAAATGATATACCCAACGCCTGTGCTAATTTTTCGTCAGCTACGTGTTTTGGTTTTTTTTCATGACCATCTTTTTCATATGCAATTATATGGGCTAGTTCAGTTTCACCTAAAGACCGAAGCATTTCTTGAAAAATTTTAATCAGATATGCATAATCTCGTCTTATCTTCTCTAGCCCTTTCAGCTCCAAGGATTTTTTCTTTTCCATTCGGTGTATTTCAATTTATTTCATCATTTATAATGCAGGAAAATCAGAGGATTGTTATTGGAAGAATACCGAAAACGAGTGCGTTTTGGCATTTCTCTCATAAACCAACCGAAAACCATAGATTTCACAGATTTTTTGGCTAATGGCCAGTCCAAGGCCAACAGAATCTTTTGCAGGGTTTCCCTTTTGAAATCTCATAAACAATCTTTCCATTTCCACTTCCGGCATCTCACCGCTATTGCTTATGGTAAACTTTTCTTGATTCAACTGAAGGTTCAAGAATCCTC
Source organism: Flagellimonas meridianipacifica (assembly GCF_003001695.1). GTDB lineage: Bacteria > Bacteroidota > Bacteroidia > Flavobacteriales > Flavobacteriaceae > Flagellimonas > Flagellimonas meridianipacifica. The sequence continues at coordinate 1,914,210 of NZ_PVYX01000002.1, forward strand.
CTTGCGTGTTATGCTGTACAGCATTCTTAACGAGGTTGGTGAAAAGAATGTCGGCCAATACATGATCGCATTCTATCACTACCGTATCCAGCTTGGCATCTATTTGTAGTTTTTTAAATTGGATGATTTCTTCCATGTTGCTGACAATGTTTGTTACCATAGCACATAAGTCAACACTATCCAATCGTTTAAACTCCTGGTTTTCTATCCTTGAGATTAAAGTTAACGCCTTTCCAATTTTTGATAGCTTATTGGTTTCTTGATGAATTGTCTGCATCAATTTAAGTTCCTTTTTATCCAAATTTCCACTCCCCAACAAGAGCACGACCTTATTTCGGATTATTGTAAGAGGAGTCTGAATTTCATGGGAAATGTTTTCATTGAACTCCTTAAGATTTTGAAAATCTTTTCGTACTTGTTCCATAAGAGTGGTTACCACTTCGTTCAGCTCCTCAAACTCGCTTATTTTAGAGCTTTTTAAGTGAATGGGCTTTTCTTGGGTTACACCATAGCTTTTGAGCTTGGATAGGTTTTCAAAAAAAGGGTTCCAAGCCCATGTGTAAATCTTCTTGTTTATAAAATAAAACCCAATGCCTAAAAGCAATAAGATGAAACTGGTCCCCATAAAAAGCCACCAAATCAATTCATTGATTTCCAATAATACATGTTTGAGTGTAACCCTAAGCGGTAGTTCCCCTTTCGTGGCAGTAAAGGAATATAATCGATAGGGAACGTTTTTATCTGCATAGGCTTCATAAATAACAGTATCCCTGAATACTCCTAACAAATTTTTATTGCTATGGAGTGCTTTGGTCTCCATGAGGTAATTGGAGGAAGGCAACTCTTTGTTTTCTGCAAGATGGTAATTGATACGTTGTTGCTCGTGAAGAAGAATGTCTTCAACCTCATAATTGACGGTATATTGAATTACGTAATAATCCACACCAAGCATAATGGGAAACAAAAGAGCCAAAAAAAACAAATAGTACGTGTTAGTCTTCTTAATAAGCTTCATTCGCGATCTGTGAATTTATATCCGACACTATAAATGGTTTGCACGTAGTTGTTACCTCCCAGTTTTGCTATTTTCTTTCGAAGGTTGGCCAAATGGGTATAGATGAATTTATAAGAGTCGGCCATTTCTATATGGTCGCCCCAAAGATGCTCAGCAATCGCCTCTTTGGTCAATAACCGATGCTTGTTGACAACAAAAAAATGAATAATGTCAAATTCCTTTTTGGTAAGGTTCAAAAGTTGGTCCTGTACAAAAACCTCATAGCTTTCCGGTTTTATTTTTATTTCATTAAAAAAAATCTCTCGATTACCTCTATACACTTTTCTTCTATAAAGAGCTTTGATTCGGGCATTGAGTTCGGTCATATAAAAAGGTTTGGTCAGATAATCATCGGCGCCAATCTCCAATCCATGGATTTTATCTTCCAACGCATTCTTTGCTGAGATGATAATAATTCCAGCATCAATGTTCTCTCTTTTTACAGCCCTGATGATGTCTAAACCGTTACCATCAGTTAAGGAAATATCGACAATTAAGATATCGTAAGGAAAAAATCCAATTTTGTCATAGGCCGATTTGTAGTTAGGGGCAATTTCACAGATATTGCCTTCCTCTTCAAGAAAGTTCTGAATATCCTGAAGCAGTTCAACATTATCTTCAATGACCAAAATCTTCATAACCGGCTAAGTATGTTATGTTCACTTTTGAGCTAAAAATAGTGCCCGGATTTGGGATAAAATATGACGAAACACCATGTCCCACGTTTATTGAGTAGGTAATCCAGTCATCGTGAATATCATCACAAAAAGTGCAACGGTTTCCACTATCCCAATAATCATGATGTATTTGGCAGTGTCATTTGCCCCTGAGGCAATGGCATCACAGGCACGTGCTCCGGTCTTTCCCTGAAAAATGGCGGAACCTGCCATGGCTGACCCAGCTATAAGACCGATAATAATCTGCCATAAATAGGAGTCGGGAGCCAAATCGGCATCGGCAATAGCATTTTTAAGAATCATTCCGTATATGACTTGTGATAGGGGTGCTCCCACAAAAATGAGCAGGGCGGTTGCCGCTTTTTGCCCGTTCAGTATCATCTTTTTCCAAGAACCAATCGCGGCCATGCCCGCTATACCGGTCCCAATTGCGGACCCTATGGAAGCAATGCCCAGGGACATACCCATGTCGCCCAATCCGGTAACTGTTGTTGTCAAAAAAGTTATATCTAGCATTATCTATATTTTATTGATTGTCGTATTTGTTGGGGACAAATGGTTTCCCGTCATTGTACAAGTGTTTTGAAGAAATCAGTCGAAAAGGTTTGTAGGCCTCACCTGAAAACTGAACACCCAAATGCCCAGCAAACTCCAGCATATTTAATCGAATACCGTGTACCATTACGGCCATAAGCGCTAAGGCAATATTTAGACCGTGTCCAAGGAGGAGGGCAATGGCCGCCATGAGCAGGTTAACAATCCCCATACCTGATATTCCTTCCGGTAATATCATATTGTTAAAACTGGCTGCGACTGCAGCTGTGGCCATTCCCACTGCGAAGAGCCGGACATAGGAAACAATGTCCGAAAATCCACTGATAAGACTAAGGGGCAAATTGGCTAATGAGACCCCCATGCTTTTAAAAATGTTCTTGCTTTCCATCGAAAACAATGCCACCAATACCCCACCTCCAATAAATAGCCATGGACCCCATTCCGGCATAGCTTGACCGAGCACCAGTTGTTCGGTAATCAAGAATAGTCCCCAAACCAATGCAATCCACCCCACTTCACTCAATGCTTTTATGGAATTGATGTACTGAACTACCCGAATGCCATGGGCAACGGTAAGGTGAATGGCCCCAATCAAAAACGAAAGATGCATCATAAAGGAAATATTATCCACACCAAAACTTGCTATTTGAGGAATGATTAAATTGTTAAGAATGGGTAATGCGGCTATCTGTTCGGAGCCAAAATAGGTGCCACTGAGCACCCCCCAAATAATCGTAGCTCCACTTAAAACATAAATCAACACTCGCATCTGACCGGAAAGCTTTTTGCGAAGTAGGAAAGTGAACAACAGAAAGATAAATCCATAACCCGCATCGCCCACCAACATGGCAAAAAATAGAGCAAAGGTTACCAAAAAATAAATGGAGACATCTACTTCTTTATAACCTGGAATGATGTCGATAAACTTCATAATTGGATTAATGATGCTTATCCATTTCGGGTTCTTAATATATACCGGGACTTCCTCTGGTTTTTCCGGGTCAACAATATGATACCCCCAATGATTCTCTTTCGCTGTAGCAACAAAATCCACCACTGTGTTTTTGGGAATGTATCCTTTGAGGTACTTTAGTTTTCCTTCCACATCACCCATAGCTTCCAATGCTTGTTGTATTCCCGCTTGGTCCTTTAATAGCAATTGGTATTCTTCAAGCCATTTAATATTTTCGGTTTGGTCTTTTAAAAAATGTTCTACCTCAGCCAACTGCCGGTTTTTTCTCAGTAACTGCTGTTTGACGTCTTCAAAGGGTAATTTTGGTAAAGGCTCCTCTCTATGGTCTAACTTCTCCGTTTCGTCCTGGGTGATTAATACGGTTAGAATTTTGCCGTCAACTTCTTGAAGTTTCACCAAGGTATATTTCTGCCCCAAGGAGTTTGCCATGGACTTTTCCAACAAATACAATCTTAGGTACAATCCTTTTTTTTGTAAATGATAAATGTCTTTGACATTCACTTTTTCACCCCATGTGTTGTACCAATCTAACTGATGGTTAAGGTCGTCCAGCCTTTCTTGGCATTTTTGCCGTATTTCTGCTGTCTTTAGTATGCGATCTACCAATTGCTTGGGGTCTCTAACTACATATTTTATGCGCTTTCGAGCTCCTTTTTTCTTTTTTATATGCTCCTTTAATATCCTAAGTGCCATTTCAGAACGATTAAAGGCCTTTGTCCTCCTTTCCAAAATACCGTTCATTGGTAGATTGATTTCTTGGATGTCGACAACGCCAAGTTCCCCTAATTTCAAGATAGCTTCATCCGCAGAACGTGCCGTGGTAAAAAGTACTATTTCCTTCATCTTTACAATCATAGCAGCACTTTCTTCTCTTCTTTTTTCTTTTTTACAAGCTTGGCACATCCTATCGCCAAACGCTCTACATCACCCAAGTAGATTTCAATCTTTCGGATATTTTCCTTAGTCTCCGGAATGAATACCTCCTTGAGGGCATTTTTCATTCTTCGCGCTTCCGCCAATTCCTCCTGTAGTAGTGCTAAGTTGCGTTCTTCAATTTCCACCAGCGTGCTATTGGTTTTCTGTTCACGTATTGCATCCAATGCGGCATCAACCCATAGAGGCGTATTGAAAAAGTCCATCTCCAAATCTTCGAAGACTATGTTTTCAAAGACTTCAATCGTTACTCCTGCGATTTCCTGCTTTTTGGTAATAATGCGGTCAACTTTTGCCATTACCGAAAGGTCAACGGTATCTTCTGCCATAACTGCCACCCACTCTTTTGTTTGCTCATTGACAGCAGAAATTGCTGCATTTAAACGGGAAATATTATTTTCAGTTCTTAGTACAACCTCTTTCAATTGTTGCTCTTTCATTTCAAAGACAGGTAGGGCCGTATGGTACTCTTTGAGTTCTATTTTGAATGCAGCTAGAGTATTTTTGTTCATCAAAATCTTGTCCGCCATAATCAGTCCTTTTTTGTAAGGTTCAAAAAGTTGTCAAACCCAATTTTTTCGTCAAAACTCCACCACCGCAGTAGCAACAACAGTTTCAATTTATAAAGGCATAAGGCTTCAAAATCGGTATAATGCCCTATGGACAGTTCTTCCAGGGTATTCCATTGCCATTTAAGGATTTGTTGTTCTTCTTCCAAAGGCGTTCCTTGTATAAGAGGCAAGAATTGCTTGTTTAAGTCGGATGGCTCCTTTGCATTTTTTCGTGAGATACGGAGTCTTTCGAGGTCAATCTTTAGGGCATTCATATACTTTGAAAATGTGGACAAAACCTTGTTTTTACTTTTTTGAAAGGTTTCCTGATGGATAGTATTCAAATCTACTTTTTGAAAGATTTCATAATCCATGGTACCCAGAAACCGTTGCGCTTCTTCCTCCAAGACGATTGCCATATCTTCTTTATCTTCTAAACTACCTGCATATTTCCGAAATAAGGAAAGAACCTTGGAACGTTCCTCTACCGTATCTTGAAAAGATAGGTGAGGTAGGCTAGCCATGAGGTACTCTAGATTTCCTGCAATCATCCTTCTGAAGTATTTTTAAGCATAAGCGCCCATCGCGGGCCGAGGTGTTTGTTCAACAATTCGGTCACTTCCTCAGGTGTGATTTCATAGCTCCACCCTTCTTTGGTTTTTGTGACCACAAAACCAATTAGAAGATTCGAATCCTTCGTTATCTCACTGATATTGCTATTGGACTGTAAGCGTTTGCAAATGTTTTCGGCCAGTTTTGTTTCCATACTTTCGGCAAGTTGCAATGCTGAGCCGCTACCTACATTTTCAATAACCTTAAGCACTGCATTTTCTATAAGTTCTGGAGTAAAACTGCTTTCCACTTCCTGCTGCAGCACAACCTTTAGCAACCTGAGCAAGTCATTTCGAACGGAGACCTTAAGGTCTCTGGCTGCCTGTTTTAATGCTGCATCTCCCTTATTGAGGGTAGCCTGAGCCTCTTTTTGGGCCTGCTTTAGCAATTCCACCTTTTTTGCCTCGGCTTCCGTGATAATTCTTTGGGCTTGGTTCTGTGCATTTTCCAAAATCTGATTGGCCTCTTTGTCAGCAGCTTCTATAGCTTCCGATTTTAGAGTAGTTATCAGTTCATCAAGACTCTTTTCACTCATGGATCCCGTCCTTTTAATTATTCTGCTCTTCTTGTTCCGGCCAATAGTCCTCAATCAACTTGGAAGAAAGTCCAACCTCTTCCTTCTTAAAATGTTGTGCTAAAATATCCCAGCAGATGTCCAAGGCATCTTCCAATTCCAAATAACGGAATGGGTCCATCAATTCTTTCTGAAAGGTTTTTCGGTACTCTAATAATCGTAGAGAATAGTCATCCTTAACCGAGCCAAATTTCTGTGCCTTGACCCGCTCTTCAGCTTCTGAAAGCAGTCGTGCCATGGCATTCATTATGCTACGATGGTCAGTGCGTGTTCGATCATTAACTTGTTGTTTCAAACGACTCAAAGAACCAAACAGCTCTAGATAGCCATCCTTCATATAAAACTGACCCTCTGTAATGTAGCCCGTATTATCGGGTACGGGATGGGTAACATCATCCATTGTTGTTACCCCTAGAACGGTTAGGCTTCCCGCACCCTCAATGTCTGCTGCCTTTTCGTAGCGACTGGCAAGTTGGGAATAGAGGTCCCCTGGATACCCTTGGTTAGCCGGGATTTGGTCCTGCGCATTGGCCACTTGGCGTAAATAATCAGACCATTGTGTCATATCTGACAAAAGGACAAACACGTTCTTGCCCTGTAATGCAAATTGTTCAGCTACTGCCAAAGTCAAATCTGGCACCATTAGTCCTTCCACAATGGAATCCCTATGAGTGTGTATGAACATGATGGTCTTGTTTTTACTGCCGGCCTGCTCAATACGTTCCCTGAAGTAATGGTATTCATCATATTTGAGACCAACACCACCAATTATAATAATATCTGCATCGGTTTGGGTAGCTATGTTCGCCAGCAACCGATTATACGGTTCACCGGCCTTGGCGAAAATTGGAATCTTTTGCGAACGTACCAGAGTATTGAACACATCAATCATGGGCACACCGGTGCGAATCATGTCCTTCGGAATCAATCGCTTAACTGGGTTAATGGATGGTCCTGCAACTCTAACCATATCCGACAATAATTCCGGTCCCCCATCAATAGGTTGTCCATTTCCAGAATATACCCTACCTAGCATATCATCAGAAAACCCGACCTCTATGGGTTTCCCCAAGAAACGGATTTTACAATTGGTGGAAACGCCAAAACCACCACCATACAACTGCAGGGTTACTTGGTCTCCATCCAGCGCAATTACTTGGGCAAAAGCCTTTTCCCCACTTGGATAAATGACTTCTGCCAATTCTTTGTTGTGCACTCCTTGAGCGTTGATGCTGAGAATCGCACGACCAATACTATCTATGTTCTCATACGTTTTCTGCAACATGCCCCATTTGTTTAACCAAATTCAATAGTCTCGTTTTTTGTTTATCAAATCCATCTTCACCTTCCGGCGTATAATTCCAATCCTGAAAAGCCTGTCGAATAAAATTGAAATGTGAACGGATTTCCCCTTTTCCCTTTAAGTGTACTGGTGAATCCAAGATTTTCTTGACCATGTTGAACATAAATCTTAACCGTTCTGGGTTGGTTACGCCGTCTACTTCATGAAAACTGTTTTGTTGTAGAAATACGGCATCTACCAATTCAGCTTTTTGGTAGCGGATGTAGGATTCATCAGTAATGCCTTTTTCCCCCATTAAGATAATATTGGAGGCAATGGCCTTACCTTCCCGAAGCAACTCTAACAGATAGGAAACTTCATCTTTTTCCAATAATGACGGATATTTGGAATTACTATCTATGCGGTCAATAGCAGGATATTTTCTAGCATCCGATAAAGCTCTTGACAGGCCCCAAAAGGCACCTGTGCTCAAAAGAGTAGCTTGTGTTACTGGCTCATCAAAATTTCCACCGGCTGGGGAAACCGTCCCAATAATACTTAGTGAACCTGTTTTTCCATCACTTAGGACTTCAACTCCTGCTCTATCATAAAAAGCAGAAATCAAAGTAGAGATATACATCGGGAAAGCCTCTGGGCCGGGAATTTCTTCTTTACGACCAGAAGTTTCTCGAAGTGCCTGTGCCCATCGGGATGTGGAATCAGCTAAAATTAGCACGTTCAATCCTTGTTTTCGGTAGTATTCCCCAACAGTGGTCGCGAGATAAACGGACGCTTCCCGAGCAGCCACCGGCATTGAAGAGGTATTGCCAACAATATAGGTACGGTCCATCAATGATTTACCTGTACGGGGGTCAATCAATTCAGGAAAATCCTTAAAAACCTCTACAGCCTCCCCGGCGCGCTCACCACATGCCGCGATAATGACTACGTCAGCTTGGGAATGCTTGGCCAGACTATGTTGCAAAACGGTTTTGCCTGCTCCAAAAGGACCTGGAGAACAAGCCGTACCGCCTTGCGCAATGGGAAAAAGGGCATCCAAAATACGTATTCCCGTAGGCATTGGGTCAGTAGGTACAGAACGTTCATAAAATGGCATAGGCTTTTTTACCGGCCATTCAAAAGCCATTGTCAACCTTATTGTTTTACCCACAATGTCATTAACAATAGCTATGGTTTCGTCAATGGTATATTCTCCTTCAGATGCAATTTGCTCGACAATATAATTTCCTTGGATCGAAAAGGGTACAAAAATTTTGTGTTCAAATAGTTTTTCGGGCACAGAGCCCAACACGGAGCCACCAGTTACTATATCTCCTTTTTTGACGAAAGGAGTAAAGTGCCATTTTTTGGTGTTATCCAAGGGTTCTACCTCGAGGCCCCGTTCCAAAAACCATTCAATTTTTCCAAGTTCATAAAGAGGGTTCTGAAGGCCATCAGTAACAGAACCAAGTATGCCCGGGCCAAGTTTTACCGATAAGGGAAGTCCCGAGAATTCAACTGGGTCACCCACTTTCATCCAACTCGTATCCTCAAAAACCTGCAGGTAGACTTTTTTACCTTTCTTTACGTCTATAACTTCAGCCTTGAGTCGTTTCCCATCCTCAAGAATAATGTAAGCTACCTCACCATTCATTATGGCCCCTTCGTTGATATGAACACCAACAAGTGACTCGTTGACACTATGAACTTTTCCCGTTGCTTGTTGCATAGTATCCTTATCGTTCTGAACTTCCTCTCAGTTTACGGACCTCATCCTCTATCTTTTGGTACCAAATCTTTTCCATGATATCGCTCGCATGCATTCTATAGAATCTCGCCTTTTCAGGTTGGTCCAGTTTGTCATATGCCTTCGCAATTCCCTTGTAGGCCGGTACATACATATCGTTTATGTTCAAACACGCTTTTAAATGTCCGATAGCCTCATAGAAAAAACCATTATCAACCAACTCCATGGCAGTTTCGTACAACTCTTCAATATCCCTTATGTGCGTTTTTAGATCCAATGAGATAACATCCTCTGATTTTAGAGTCAGAAAGGAACAAGGGACTTCGCGCACAACCTTTTCAGTGACACTACCCATAAACATGCGGTTGAGTCCTGTTCTTCCCGATGTTCCCATAATCAACAAATCAATCATCTTTTTTGAGACAGTACTCAATATTTCTTCAGCTGGATTTCCTATAGGGGCTTCTTTGGTCCAGTTCACATCGGCCAAATTGAATTCCTCCAAAAAGGTTTCAAACTTTTCTTTTTCCTCTTTGCATTTCTCTTCATTTACCGTTTGTAAAAGATTATCGGAAGTTAACCATGATGCCTTGGCCTGTTCACAAACGTTAAGGATAGTCAGCTCAGATTTAAATTTACGGGCCATTGTAATCGCATTTTGTAATGCCCGTTTTGAAGCTTCGGAAAAATCAACGGGACACAAAATATGATGGACATTGAGCAAAATCTCCTCTTTAATTACAAAAACAGGTTTTTCGCTCTTTTGGATAATGCGTTCGGCGGTGGTGCCCAACCGAAAAGTATCTGCTTTTTGGGTTTCTCCACATCCCACTAGAATGAGATTGGCACTTACTTTTACCGCAGCCCTAACAATTGCTTCATGAGGAACGCCCTCCACCAAAATGGGTTCTCCCGTTTCCAGTCCTTCACACGCAATCATTTTAGCGGTTTCATTCAATTTTGTCAGCGCTGTTTCATTCAATAGCGCCATTGCCTTTTGGTTCTCAATATCATCTGGGAGTACATGTATAGGTACGATTGTGGATTGAAATATTTTAGCCAGTTCAATAGCACTGGAAATTACATTTTGGGAAGACTTTCCAAAATCATGGGCTACCAATATCTTTTTTAAAAGTTTCATAGTATTTGTTTTAAATGGCCTTTAGGTTCAGTGGAGGGAAATATGAGTTTTCTTTCCACTCCGATTTTGAAACTCTTTTTGTTTATTAAAACTATCACTCAATTCTTTAGAGAAACTTAAGAATAGGTGCTTGGAAAGCGTATTTAAGATTTGTTTAAAAAATCTATATATAGTGCATTATAAAAGGGGGTAATTAATGTTTTCAAGAAACTACTTCACTTTATTCTGTCTAAAGTTTTGCTAAAGAATCTGTTTATACCTTGTTAGTGTAAAAAGACACGGATATCTGATAAACAATTAGATGTCCTCTTAAATACCAACAAAATGAACAAAATCCTGGTTCCTGTAGATTTTTCAGATACCTCTTCTAATGCATTGTTATATGCTATTCAACTGTTTGGGGAATCCGATCTTGAAATAACCGTACTACATACCTATGGTGTACAATCCACCGCTGCTCTACTCATGAAGAATATTGATGGTGTGCTGGAAAAGGATGCTAAACTGGAAATGGATAAGCTTTTAAATAAATTTCAAAAAGACTTTCCTGATGTAGTCTTTTCCTCAAAGATTACCAAAAACTCCCCCATATCTACCATCGTGGCATTAGGGGATACTGGAAATTTTGATTTCATTGTGATGGGAACAAAAGGTGCAAGCGGACTTAAAGAGGTTTTTATGGGCAGTGTAGCCGGAGGCGTGATTTCCAAAACTTCGGCTCCAGTAATTGTAGTGCCGGATGGCCACACTTTTCGCCCACTTAAAGAAATTGTGTTTGCGGTTAGTGATGACCCATTTTCTGACGACCAAGTAATAGAACCTCTTCGAAGGATTGCCGTCGAACATCAGAGTAAGGTTAAAGTTCTACACATTGCTGAAGAAAAGACACCACAAATTGAAAAGGCTCTACAGGCTATTGAAGATTTGAACCCATCCGTTGATTACGCTTTTGGTACAGGTGACACCCATACTGACCTTAATGATTACTTGCTACGCGATTTTGCAGGACTTCTTTGCCTTATCCGAACTAAAAAAGGATTTATAGAGCGATTATTAAACGAAAGTGTTACCTTAAAACAGACTTTTAACAGCCCAATACCTTTGCTCATTCTTCATGATTAAGTTTTAGATGTATTTCAGAAAATCCATCATAGCAATTACAGGTTTATTCCTTTGCCTGTTTTTAATCGTGCACCTATCCGCGAACAGTATTTTGGTTTTACCACAAGAAGTAGCCAGAGGTTTGTATAATTCTTATTCCACTACCCTCCGCGAGAGTCCGTTTATAAAAATTGTCGCTTACATATTGTATCTCTCCATTGTGCTACATGTTATTTATGCTCTCGTGGTCACCGTCAATAACCGAAAAGCCAAAAGGAAGGGATATGCAGTCAACAGGTTTAGGGAAAATAGTAGCTGGACCTCTCAGAACATGGGACTCTTGGGGATTACGGTATTGTTGTTCATAGTGGTGCATCTTGCCAATTTTTGGGCACGAATTAAACTTGGATTGGGAGAAGGTGTGGGCTTGGATTCCGAAGGTCACGTTGACGTTTATAAAGTTACCTATAGTCTTTTTCAAAATAGTTATTATGTACTTTTCTATTCTTTATTGATGATTCCCTTGGGATTACACCTCTATCATGGATTGAAAAGCGCGTTCATGACACTAGGGTTCTATCATAAAAAGGGTTTACGAATTTTAGCCAAGGTTTCCCTGATTTATGCTGGCATTATGGCTTTGGGTTTTGGTATCATTCCAATCATTGTCTTTTTTAAATAAACAAAAGATGCTACAATCAAAGATTCCAGAGGGCCCCTTAGAAAATAAATGGCGTAACTATCAACTAAAATCCCAGCTGATAAATCCGGCCAACAAGAAAAAACTAAATGTCATTGTGGTGGGTTCCGGATTAGCGGGAGCAGGTGCTGCTGCTACACTGGCCGAACTTGGGTATGATGTTAAGTGCTTTTGCTACCAAGATTCCGCCCGAAGAGCACATTCTGTCGCTGCACAAGGAGGCATTAATGCAGCAAAAAATTATCAGCACGATGGCGATAGCGTATGGCGCATGTTTTATGATACCCTAAAGGGCGGGGATTTTCGTTCTCGGGAAGCCAACGTATATCGATTGGCCGAACTCTCAGCTCCTTTGATTGACCATTATGTACAGCAAGGTGTTCCCTTTGCCCGCGAGTATGGTGGCGTTTTGGTAAATAGAAGTTTCGGTGGTGTTCAAGTACAACGCACCTTTTATGCCCGTGGACAAACCGGACAGCAACTTTTGTTGGCAGCCTATTCCCAATTGTACAAAATGAAACGGGCGAAAAAGGTGGAATTGTTCCCTAGACATGAAATGCTGGACTTGGTAGTTATCAATGGGAAAGTAAAGGGCATTATTGTTCGGGATTTGGTTACGGGTCAGTTGAAACGCTTTGCTGCCGATGCCGTCGTATTGGCCACAGGCGGGTATTCCAGGGTATTTAGACTTTCAACCTTAGCTATTGGATGTAATGGAAGTGCCATTTGGAAAGCCCATAAACGTGGTGCCTTCTTTGCGGCTCCCAGTTTTACGCAAATCCATCCAACAGCGTTGCCTCAAACTAGCGATGCTCAGTCCAAACTGACACTAATGTCGGAATCCCTTCGTAACGATGGACGAATTTGGGTGCCTAAAAAGAAAGGAGATAGTCGAAAGGCCAACGATATTCCGGAAGAAGAGCGCGATTATTATCTGGAACGACGGTACCCAAGTTTTGGGAATCTCGCTCCTCGAGACATTGCCTCTAGGGCAGCTAAGGAATGTATAGATGCCGGGTACGGTGTAGGCCGATTAAAAAATGCGGTATACCTGGACTTTAAACACGCCATTGAAAATTTTGGTATTGAAACCATAAAGGATCGTTACGGCAACCTTTTTAAAATGTACAAAAAGATTACCGGTGTGGATGCCTATCGGGAGCCTATGCAAATCTCTCCAGCAGCTCATTTTTCCATGGGTGGTCTTTGGGTGGATTATGAACTCATGACCACGATACCGGGTCTTTATGCCATTGGGGAATGTAATTTTTCTGACCATGGGGCCAATCGCTTGGGGGCCAATTCGCTTCTGCAGGCGAGCATCGACGGATATTTTGTCCTCCCCAATACCATCAATAATTATTTGGCAGATGCTTTAAGGGAGGACCCTGTCTCAACGGAACATCTCGAATTTGAAAAGGCAGAAAATGAAGTTGCGGAACACATCAACAAGTTGATGTTGGTAAAAGGCAACAAAACTGTAGACCATTTTCATCGTGAACTGGGGAAGGTGATGTGGCAAGAATGTGCCATGAGTCGAAACAAAGAAGGACTTGTCAAAGCCATTTCTCAAATTCAAAAGATTAAGGAGGCCTTCTGGAAAGAAGTAAATATTACGGGTGGCTACCATGAGATGAACACAGAACTGGAAAAGGCACTGCGCCTTGCCGATTTTATTGAATTGGGGCTTTTAATGTGTACCGATGCCCTAGAACGTGAAGAATCTTGTGGTGCTCATTTCAGGGAAGAATATCAAACCAATGAGGGCGAAGCCCTTCGCAACGATGAGGGATACTCCTATGTATCCGCTTGGGAATATGACCAAGGTAAATTCAAACTTCACAAAGAAGCTCTGGAATTCGAAAATGTGCAACCTACCGTTCGCAGTTATAAATAGAAGATACAAGTTAAACTACACTATGAAGGTCATTTTTAAAATATGGAGACAGGAAAATACCAATACAAAAGGAAATTTTCAATCGTATGAGGTAGACGAACTTACAGAAGACATGTCCTTTCTAGAGGCCCTGGACCATCTCAACGAAGTCTTGGTAACCAAAAATGAAAAAACCATAGCGTATGAATACGATTGTAGGGAAGGTATTTGCGGGCAATGTGGAGTGTTCATCAATGGGAGAGCCCATGGACCCCATGACAATATGACCACTTGTCAATTGCATATGCGAAGTTTCAGGGATGGCGAAACCATAGTAGTTGAACCATGGCGTGCTTCTGCTTTCCCCATTGTTAAAGACCTAGTGGTAGACCGTTCATCCTTCGATAATATTATTGAACAAGGTGCCTATATCTCTGCAAAAACAGGAACAGCTCCGGAGGCCAATTCAATCCTTGTTCGTAAAGAAATAGTGGATAAAGCCATGGATGCTGCGGCATGCATTGGTTGCGGTGCCTGTGTGGCGACCTGTAAAAATTCCTCGGCAGCGCTTTTCACTTCGGCAAAAATCAATCACCTCAACAGTTTGCCCCAGGGAAAACAAGAGGCGTCCAAAAGGGTACTTGAAATGACTAAGCAAATGGAACTTGAGGGGTTTGGCAGTTGCACTTTTACCGGCGCTTGTGAAGTTGAATGTCCCGAAGGGATATCCATCATCAATATCGCGGAAATGAATGCAAGAAGAACAAAAGCCAAATGGATAGGCTAACCCATAATTTTCAAAAGAGTTTTCCAATGGAATTAAAAGGGAATCAAACTATACGGAGGGTTTTACCATCAGCCAAGAAAATGCACTTGATTGCTCCAATATTCATATATACAAAATGAAGGAAATTCTCCCTCTTTTAATGGGCGGTCTAGCTTTATTTGTTTACTCCATTTCCATGCTTTCAAGAACAATGCAGGAAATATCGACCGAAAAGGCTAAAAGAATTATTTCCAAATACACCAATAATCTTTTCCTTTCTATCCTAGTCGGTACTTTGCTTACGGTACTTCTAGGTTCATCATCGGCTCTAATCATAATTGCCATTGTTTTCATCAATGCTGGTACACTTAAATTTAGACAAGCTATCGGTATTATTATGGGTGCCAATATAGGTACCACTTTTTCCAGTCAATTGATAGCATTGGATATTGGTAAATATGCAATAGCTCCACTGATTATTGGTATGATGATTGAGTTTTTTGCCAAAAAAGAAAACTTTAGAAGGTATGGCAGTGCACTTTTCTATTTTGGGATGTTGTTTTTTGGTCTTTTTATTATTGAACAATCAGTATTGCCTCTAAGGGAAAGTCCATTGTTTGAGAAATGGATAACACGTATTGATGAGAACCTAATACAGGGAACCTTAATAGGTGGCTTTATAACCCTAATTGTACAATCTTCAAGCGCTACCGTAGGGATGGCCATTGTTCTCGGAAAGCAAAATTTAATCACCTTGATTGGAGGTCTTGTAATCATGTTGGGTTCTGAATTGGGAACCTGTTCTGATACTCTTATCGCCACGATAAAAGGGAGTAGACAAGCTATAAAGGCAGGACTATTTCATTTGTTGTTCAACTTTACCACTATAGTAATGGGATTATTGAGTTTTGATTATTTCCACAGACTGGTGTTGCTAATCTCTCAAAACCAAGCGTTGGAAAATCAAATCGCAAATGCCCATATGCTATTTAACATCATTGGGGTTGTCCTTTTCCTTCCTCTGGTCGGACTATCCGAAAAGCTATTGAATCGTTGGTTACCGGACAGGCTCAATACCGTTCATAATTAACAACACAATTATATCTACAATTAAAACCCAAAAGAAATGCTACAGAAAAAATTTGAAAAAGTAGTGCTCGAAAATTACCCGGATGCACTGGATACCCGGGACACCTCAATAAGATATCTAGGTCTCCTACAAAATGGCCACGATATAGATATTTCCAAAATGCTCATGGCGACCAGTCTATGTTCTGATGACATCAATATTCCTTCAACTTCATTCTTCAGTGTAGTATGGGGACCTTTTTTCTTGGGAGGGTTAGGAGGACTGCCCTATGCAGGATTAACAGGTCTGACCGCTTTTGCGCATCATATTCCTGACCATGGAACTGCCTTTATTTTTTATGGCCCACATATTGGAGTCACTCTTGAAAATGAAGTTGGAAAAATGTATCGCCCTGGTCAAGGAAATGCAGGAGCTTGCTGCGGAGCACTTATGTTGGCACTTGAACGGTTTAAAGATGATACCTATACTCCAGAATTAAAACGGGAAGACTATCAACAAACATATTTGGAAAGTTTATTGTTTCCGAGGAAGGATGAAATATTAAATGATAAATTGCCCCAAAGAAAAATCACCGAATGTACCTTTGAACTTATCGACAAGATGTTGCACGAATCCTTAAGGGAAGTAAAAAATGAGTTCAAGGTAGACAAAATAGCACTCTTGGGTGGTATTGTAATCAATACAGATTTTGGGATTGATGATTACTTTTCTGTACGAAACTTTGAAGTTATTCGAACTACCTATTTGTGAGCAGAAGAACACATCATTTAGTTAAAAAGACCTGAATTTATAACCAACATTAACAAAGGGTTAAAACTCATTTTAAGAAGCCTATGGCATTGTTATTGTGACCAATATTCATTGAAAAACTGAACACTTGAAATATCTTTTCATAGCTTCTCTCTGGATTATTCACTCTTTTGCAACCAATTACTTACAGGATTGTAGCAAACCGATTGTGGAAGATGTTTCAAATGTCCTTGTCATTAAGTGTTCTTTTAGCCGTAACCACTATAGCGCTTTTGAAAAATCGTTACCTGCACTGTATGTAACTGAATTAAGTAGGCCTACTTTGGACCTTCCATTTCCTAAAACGTATGAAAATGACTTTTTTGATTTCATAGAAACATCTTCAAAAAGTGTTATAGAGACTTTGAGTGCCGCACCTGACGACATTGACCCCTTCATGGAACTTGGAGCATTTGAGGTTTGGGACGAAATTTCAGATGATGCTATTTCTGACCCAGAGGAAAATTATTTGCACATTGATTTTACCCCGGTCTTCTATAATATTCCTTTCAACTTAGCTATAATCCGGGGAGTACCGGATATCCCACCAGAATTTATCTTTTAAATTACAATTTTACAGGTATGCCCAAAAATGGACGCACCGTCCATTACTCAAAAAAGGGCTTGAACGGAAGCTTGTTCTTTAAAGAATTCCTGAGAACAATAAGGACCTGTATCTCCACAATCTGCCAATGTCATTGACATAGCTGAGAAAGTAATTGTGTTAAGAAAACCTTTAGGGTACTTATGCAAGACGTGCCTAAGCCCTTTATGGATAGTATTAATCAAAAAGAAAAATGAAAAAAATTAGTTCGCTTTTAGCGGGTATCCTTTGTTCGCTTATTGGATTTGCCCAAGGCCCTGATGAGAATCAGTTGGGAGCATGGTACATGTACTTTTACAATGCTCCTTTCAAGGAATCTAATTGGGGTATTCAGGGCGACTTCCAATATCGTGATTGGCGTGGTCTGGGAGACAGAGAGCAACTTTTGCTCAGAACCGGACTGACCTATCGGCCAAAAGATGGCAATATCATGTTCACTTTGGGCTATGCCAATATCTCCACAGGACAATTTGGTGATGAAATCGATAACCCTGTGGTAGAGAACCGTATCTATCAAGAAGCCATGTTCTCGAACACAGTCTTGAAACGTGTCCTTCTTACCCACCGTTTTCGCTATGAGCAACGCTGGGTTGAGGACCAAGACTTTAGGACTAGATTCCGCTACAACATATTTGTAAACATCCCTTTTGAAGGTAAAACCTTGGACAAGGGAACACCTTATTTTGCCTTTTACAATGAGCTGTTCATAAATGGTGAGCGGGACATTGGGAATGGGCGCAGGGTACAGTTTTTTGACCGAAACCGGACCTATTTTGGACTCGGTTATGCGGTCAGTGATACCATACGGTTTCAGTTGGGCTGGATGAGACAGACCACAGTGGACTGGCAGAAAGGACAGTTACAGTTCAGTATGCATCACACATTTTAAACAAAAATTTAATAATCAAAACAAAAATGAAAACAATTTCAATTTCAATATTGGCAATGGTCACCTTCACACTATTGTCTTGCAATCCAAACCAGAATACTCCGTCCAATGATACGGCGGTCAAAACCAAAGGAGCAGTCGAAAATGCAAGTGAGTCGGAACTCTTATACTCGGACGAATGTATTACCGAACGAGAGGTAGTAGAGGCCCAAAAACAATGGGGAGCAGGTATTGTAAGAATTGGTCAAGTATTCACTGACAAAGGTGATTATTCCAAAGAGGCGGCGGATTTTATCCAAGATATGTACGGTTATGATCTGAGTAGCGTTCTCTTTAAGCCAACACTGGCCTCTGAAGATCAGTTTAGATCAAGTTTTGACGCAGCTCTTTCCTACTTTGTGGCAGGCAACGACGCATATCCTGAGGATAAAGGCTTTGCAATAAGGCCGTACACAAAGGTTACTTTTGACAACACTGGCATTATAAACAACAGCTGTAGGATGGCGGTCGCAATGGGGAACTATTTCTTTACCGCCACCGATGGCAGCGTAACCAAGGTGGAATACACATTCGCATATGTCAAGGATAAATCAGGAAAATTGAGGATTGTAACGCATCAATCATCATTGCCTTATAGTACCGACAATTAGATAGTGCTTTTGAAAACGACATCTATCAATTTTAACCGCCTAAGTTTTTAACTTGGGCGGTTTTTAATAATTCTATTTTAGGGATATTAAACGATAGGTGATTCTTTCGTTAACCTTCGCTAGAACCAAGCATTTATTACCAGTTACTTAGTTTGGTGAGTTATTATGAATTTAGCATTTTTATTTAGGATTGTTTTGATTCAAGAAATGTAATGGCCATTCTCAAAGTTGCTTTTCCTTTTCAATTGGATATTGCAAAATTCTAACCGCACATACTTCCTTAAGTATTGTTTTTAAAAGAACTCCATGGTTTTTCTGTAAATTCATGGAACAAATGCCGACTCAACTTAAAACTTCTTATCATGCGTAATTTTCTGCTTCTCTTTTTGCTTTCTGGCTCATTATTATCACTTTCAGCCCAAAATATGGACCCAGACTTGCTTTACGACGTTATTAAGCAAGAGGCCGATACCGTAAAAGTGAGCGGGAATTCTTATCAGTTTTTGTACAACGAAGCCATGTTGATTTGCATCTATGATGAAAATGCCAATCGTATGCGTATCATAACTCCTATAGTAAAACGTGAAGAAATAGATGAGGAAGAATTACTGAATGCACTTGTTGCCAATTTTCATTCGGCCCTTGATGTGAAATATGCTTTAAGTGATGAGATTTTATGGTCGGTTTACGCACATCCCTTACAACAGCTTTCCGAGGAACAAGTAGTGGACGCCATACAACAAGTTTATGCAGCAGCTCTTACTTTTGGGACAACCTATTCAAGTACCACCATGGTATTTCCAGGAAACACAAAGAAAGTGGAAAAACCCAAACCTAAACCTTTGAACAAAATTTAAAAGCTGTACGCAGGAACTTTCCCTACTACACCTTTAAAAAAGGTATGTATTGTGTCAAAATCAGCCTTCATATCGTTTGATGGATAAAGCAGTTGCGAAAACTTCACCTGCTTTTTTCCAAAATCAAACGCTACCAAAACAATAGGAACTTCTGCCTTTTTTGCGATGTGATAAAATCCGGTTTTCAGCTCAGTTACTTTCTTTCTAGTACCTTCTGGGGCCAAAGCAAAGCGAAATACCTTTCGATCTTTGAAGATAGCAGCAACGCTATCCACGGTATTGGACGTTTTTGAACGGTCTATAGGAGCACCTCCCGTCCAACGAAAAAACCAGCCAAATGGCGGTTTGAACAAACTTTTTTTTGCTATATAATTGATTTCCTTACCAAGAATGCTGCGCACGACAAGACCCAAAAAAAAATCCATCCAATGGGTATGGGGAACCACGGCAACCACGCATTTGTCCACATCTGGGAAACTGCCTTCCATAGTCCATCGGAAAACTTTAAAGTATAGAAATCGTGAGAAGGCCTGCATGGGATTTAATGTTCCAGATATTTTAAGACATCCCGCAAACTATTTAGCTTTAAATGGTTGTTCACCTGTTCTTCTTCATTGACCATTTCATGGGCCCATGTTGTGTGAAAGGGGATATGAATAGCCCTAGCTCCTAAATTTAAGATGGGTAGTACGTCTGACTTCAGTGAATTGCCAATCATCAAAAATTCGCTTACATCGATATTCAGATGGTCCAATAGGTTCTTGTAATTAAGTTCTTTTTTATCACTCAACACTTCAACATGATGAAAGTATTGTGACAAACCTGATTTTTCAAGTTTTCGTTCTTGGTCCAATAAATCGCCCTTGGTCAATACGATTAGTCGGTACTTACCCTTAAGTTTCTCGAGCACCTCCTCTACTCCATCCAACAATTCAACCGGATGCGAAATCATTTGCTTCCCTAAATCGATAATTTCGGAAATGGTCTGTTGTGAAATGGATTTATTGGATAAATCCAAGGCAGATTCTATCATAGAAAGCATAAAACCCTTTACCCCGTAACCGTAAAGTTCCAGGTTTTCCATTTCCATTTTAAAGAGCTCTTGGTCGATTTTGTTCTTGGTCTCATATCCTTCCAAAAGCTCTGCAAAGCGTTCCTCAGTATCCCTAAAATAGGTTTCGTTTACCCAAAGGGTGTCATCGGCATCAAACCCAATGACCTGTATTCCTTTAAAATCTAGCTCCATGCTTTTCTAGCTTTTACTAAATCCTCTGGTGTATCTATCCCAATTCCGCTGACATCAGTTTCCACCATTTTTATTTTTTTTCCATATTCCAAAAAACGGATGGCCTCTATCTTTTCCTTGGCCTCCAGTGAAAGCATAGGAAGTTTTTGAAAATCGATTAGGGCCCGCTTACGAAAAGCATATATTCCTTTATGCTTGTAATAAACAGCATTCACATTTTTGTCTCTAGGGTAAGGGATAGGTGAACGGGAAAAATACAAAGCAAAGTTGGCACTGTCCACAATTACCTTGACCACATTTGGATTGGATATTTGTTCCCAATCAGAAATTGGAGTCATTATAGAAGCTAAATCAATTTCCATTTGAGGGTCTTTATGAAACACCTCTATTACTTTGGCCAGACTCTCCTTTTCGATAAAAGGCTCATCGCCTTGAACATTTACCACGATATCCACATCCATATCTTGAACGGCTTCAGCAATCCTATCGCTTCCGCTTTCGTGTTCTTGTTTACTTCGGATAACCTTTCCTCCAGCTTCTGAAATGGCATCATCAATAACATCGCTATCAGTTACTACATAAACTTCATCAAAAAGATGGGTGTCCAAAGCAGCTTCATACGTCCTAACAATAACTGGTTTTCCACCTAGGTCTTGCATCAGCTTTGCCGGGAAGCGGGAAGCTTGATATCTAGCAGGAATCATGGAAATTATTTTCACTGGGGCTTCTTTTTTTGTCTCGGTCTGATTTTACGGTAAATCCTAAAAATGATAATCAAAATGATAATTACCAGAATCGCTGCTATGGGCGGTGCTAAAATGGACGCCGTAGAGACCGCAACAGCGGTTCCTGTTTCTATTGTAGACACCACAGGATTCGCCAAACCTCCAGTAGTTGAAGAAGATGCCAATCGGCCCGTGGCATTGGCTCCTTTTATAGCGGTAGCTGTTCCTCCACCCGCAATTATGGCAAGAGACCATGTCACCACGGGGTCAAGGTCGACCACTGTGGATACCATTACCGCAGTCCCAGCCACACCTGCCAAAGGTATGGCCAAGCTATCCAAGGCATTATCTACCCATGGAATGAAGTATCCAAAAATCTCCACCAAGGTAGCTACTCCAAAGACAATTAATGCTGGCAAACCACCGATCCATTGCCAACTTTCATTCAGTTCCCAAACTCCCAAATATGCCGCAAAACTCAATGCAAATAGGGGCAAGAAAACCCGGAATCCTACGGATGCCGCCAATCCCACACCCAAAAAAATACTGATTATCGTGTCTGGTGTTATACTCATTATGGACTAAAATAGCGTATTCCTACCCAAGAAAAAAATTGTCCTTAAATCCGATGAGATAGAGTTTTTCTTTAGCTCGTGTGACCGCAGTATAGAGCCAACGGAGAAAGTCTTTATCAACGCCGTTGGGCAAATACGGTTGCTCCACAAAAACCGTGTTCCATTGCCCACCTTGCGATTTATGACAGGTCATGGCATAGGAAAATTTTACTTGAAGCGCGTTGAAGTATTTGTTGTTCTTAACCCCTAAAAATTTCTTGTATTTCGATTTTTCGTGGGAATAATCCTTGAGTACTTCTTGATACAGTCGGTTCCCTTCTTCATAGGAAAGTGAAGGGGTCTCGGCATCAATAGTATCCAAGAGCAAAACAGTTTCAAAAGGTTTTTGATTGGGATAATCCACCATTTTTACCTTTACTTCAGCAAAGGAAAATCCATATATCTCCCTAATAGCGAAAAGCTCTAAAATTTCAATGATATCGCCATTGGCTATAAACCCTGCTTCGGAATTAGGCCGCAACCAAAAATAATTGTTCTTGACCACCATCATATAATCGCCAACCGCCAACTGATTTTCCAAAAAAAGAATACGTTCCCTTATGTTTTTATTATAAAGATTAGCTCTCTTGTTGGAGCGAACCACTATAGCAGTTTCTTCCTTTCCATTATTGCTATAGGACGCATCTATTGCTTCCTGAATCTCATGGCCATCCACAAGACGGATGATATCGGTAAAACTGCCCAAATCAAATTTGAAATCCTCATAAAAAGAGGATTGCAGTTGTTCCCTTAGATTGGTTGCATTAAAAAGAATACCTGAATCTTGTGTCTGTCTCATCACTTCATCCAACTCTAGACCTTCAACCTCCTTGTTATAGTTTAATGTAAGTCGGTTTTCTTCAAGCGCCGGGCTTACATCCAATTTGACCGGTGGAAGTTGCGCTGTATCCCCAATGAGCATCAATTTGCAATTATGGCCAGAATATACAAACTGCACCAAATCATCCAATAGCGACCCATTCTCAAAGAGTTTGGTATCTGCGGGGGTGTCAGATATCATTGAAGCCTCATCCACAATGAAAATAGTATTTCTATGCTTGTTCGGGGCAAGAATAAACTGGACTCCTCCTGAACTCTGCTTCTTTGGAAAATAGATTTTTTTATGGATGGTGAATGCCTTGTTCCCTGAGTATGAGGTCATCACTTTGGCCGCCCTTCCAGTTGGAGCCATCAATACCGCGCTCATGTTCACCTTCCACAGACTTGGAACCAAAGTGCTGATAATCGTGGTCTTGCCGGTACCTGCAAACCCTTTAAGAAGGAACATTCCATCATCAGTTCTATTCAAAACAAAATGGGCCATTTTTTCAAGGGCAACTGCTTGTTTTAACGTCAAGTTGAACGGGAATTTTTCCTTGAGTATCTTAAGAAAATCGTTAGGTGTAAGCTTATTCATGCAGGCTAAAGATACTCCTGAATTTTAAAGCAAAAAGTTTCGTGATTAAAAAAAAATTGTAGATTTGTCTTTAACCGCTAAATTAACTCAGAAAGACAATAATAGTATGTTAAACTTAATTCTTATCATTGTTTTAATATGCCTAGTGACCGTAGGCTTAGTTTTCCTAATTGATAGGTTCTTACCGCAGAAGATAAAACCCGTGTTGGTTATAGTTTTTGGTCTTCTCAGTATTTTTCTTGGCTATAAAATCTACGGGTCCATCAATGCTCCTATTGAATTCAAGAAAGTAAGAAAAGAAAGGTTCTCTCAAGTTATATCTAAACTTAAGGACATAAGGGACGCCCAAGAGGCCTACAAAACAGTAAATGGTAAATTTGCCAACGACTTTAACAGCCTTATCAAATTTGTGGATACTGGAAGTTATACCATTACCCAGCAAAAGGATTCTTCCTTTATGCGTTTCAATAAAGTGTATCAAATTGATTTACAAGTTGATACTGTGATTGTAGATACTTTAGGTTTTGTAAAAGTTAAGGATTCTCTCTTTAAAAATGATAGTCGCTACAAAAGCATGATGGATGTACCTTATGCCCAGAACAATGAGAAGTTTGAGCTGAAAGCTGATATTATTGATAAGAGTGGATACAAGGCTCCGGTTTTTGAAGCAAAAATAAAAAAGGACGTTGTATTATATGACCAACCTAAAGACTTGTTGGAAAGAGAAAATGCCCACCAAAGTGTTGAAGAGGTAAACGGTACTGAGATTAAGGTTGGTTCACTTACCGATGTAAGTACGAATGGAAATTGGCCACCAATTTATGACAGAAAAGGAGAATAAATCCATAGACAACAATTTTAAGAAACTGTCCATTCAAGTTGGTTTGAATGGACTTTCTTTTTGTGCTCTGGATACAATTTCCCAAAAAATTCTGGCTCATGAAAGTATCCCATTCAAAACTACTTCTACCCCCTATCTCCTTCTTAAAGAATTAAAGACCATACTTAATGAAAATAATCTATCCAACACCTCTTTCAAAGAGGTAATGGTAGTGCATAAGAATGGTTTTTTTAGCATGGTGCCCAAACCTCTTTTTAATAAAGAAGAGTTGCCCAATTATTTAAAATTCAATGCAAAAATGATGGCCAACGATTTTGTCGTCTTCGATGAATTGGTCAATCATGAATTGGTCAATGTATACATTCCGTTTGCCAATGTGAACAACTATGTTTTTGACCTATTTGGTGAATTCACTTTTAAGCATAGTGGGTCCATATTGGTATCTTCACTTTTGAATAATTCAAGTCAATCAATTGAACCCTATTGTTATGTTCAAGTGGCGGAACGTGAAATGGAAATTGTGGTAATATCCGAAAAAAAGCTACTGTTCTACAATTACTTTGAACATAAAACAAAAGAGGATTTTCTGTATTACCTATTGTTTACGCTAGAACAACTGGAGCTTGGGACAGAAAATATCCAATTACGTCTTTTTGGGCAAATTGAGGAGGGTGATGAACGCTATCAACTTTGTCATACCTACGTTAAAAACACTTCTGTATTTGTTCCTCCACATTCTTTCAATATTCAACCCGTGGATTGGGAGACTATAGACTTTACTATTCTAAGCTCTTTATAATGCGTATTATAGCTGGGACTTATAAAGGGAAAAGACTTATCGCTCCCAAAAAACTTCCCGTAAGGCCTACTACTGATATGGCCAAAGAAAGTTTGTTCAACATACTCAACAACCGCTACTATTTGGAAGATTTGAAAGTACTGGACTTGTTTTCGGGAACAGGCAACATTTCTTTTGAATTTGCCTCACGCGGCAGCAAGTCTATAATAGCTGTTGACTCCTACGCAGGCTGTGTTCAGTTTATTTCTAAAATCTCTAAAGAACTGGGGTTTCCTATTCAAGCTATAAAATCCGATGTTTTTAAGTTTCTGGAAAGAACCTCCGAGAGGGTAGATATTGTATTTGCCGACCCTCCTTATAATCTTTCTTTTGAACACTTTGCTAAGATTGTCCAATTGGTTTTTGAGCGACAACTACTTTTGGAAGATGGGCTGTTGATAATAGAACATAGCGACCAAACAGACCTAAGCTCAATTTCTGGTTTTATTGAACTAAGAAAGTATGGAAACAGCGTTTTCAGCTTTTTTGGCACCATTTAAACAAGCCCTCGGTTTCTTCTGAAAAAGCTCATACAAATGGATACTTTTGTCTGTTTTATTCCGTTATTACCAAATAATAAAAACCTTAATTCCATTATGAAAATACTAAAGCCCCTTTTACTGTTTGCTTTTGTTGCCTTATTGGCATCATGTAGTGACGATGACAGTACCGAACCTATAGATCCAACTTCTTTAATCGGGACTTGGTCCGCTATATCGCTGGATGCAGACATTGACCTTAACGGCGATTTTGGAGGCATCCCCATTGAAAGCTCAACAAATACCGTTGGAGAGAACTTTGATTACATTTTAACCTTAACCGAGACCGAGTATACCGTAAACGGCGGGTATGATTTGGTAACTACAGGAACCGTAAATGGAGAGCCATTAGAAGCTGAGCCAACATCCATAACCGGAATCGATGAGACCGGCACCTATTCATTGGACGGAAATACCATTACCATCAATGGTAATGTTTTTGATTTTGAAGCAAATGGAGTTAGCTTAAGTGAGGCTTCCTCAGAACAAACTGCTGAGGTTTCCTTTAATTCGGATGGAGATATGGTTTTAACGGAGCGTGGAGAGCAAACCTTGACCGTAGAAGGTATTACATTTACTGTTGATATTAATGCCGTTTCCGTTTGGAGACGTCAGTAGGCCTAGAATAAAAAAGAAAACCTTCCCTTGGTTTAACAGAGGGAAGGTTTTTTTGTTTTATCATTTTCAAGAGGCCTCTGTCATCTTTTTTGTGATAAAAAATCCGGTCAATAAACCAAGTCCGGCCATAAAGAATCCCGACCCCGGTCCTACTATATCTTCATCCATGCCCAAAGACATCAGGATTCCCGCAGTAAAAATACCTAGGCCAATACCCATCAACAAAGTAGCCAAATTAATCACTATTACTTTCCATATAGGAGTGACACGGGAACTCTTTCCATAAAATATTGAGGCATCTGCCCCTTTATCTATTAATGCCAATCTTTCTTTGTTCCTTGCAGAAATGTAGAGGTAGAATATCCCAAAAACAACCCCAAACATAACGGGAATGATAATAATCTCTGAATTATCCATAGTATAAAGTTTAAATGGTTTTAAAATTGTATTTGATTCTAGGACGTGACCTTTTATAAATAGGTTACACTTCCAAGAAAAAAAAGTTTTTATGTAACCAATTTCTTTTCCCCTACGTCTTATGGTTGAACAATGACTGATAACACCGACCAATATTTAATAAAATCCACCTTAAAGGGTGATACGAAAGCTTTTGCCAGTTTGGTTACAAAGCATCAAAACTATGTTTACACCTTAGTGATACGAATGATAAAAACCAAGGAGGAGGCAGAAGAAGTGACTCAAGATGTTTTCATTAAAGCATATAAGTCTTTGAAGGATTTTAAAGGGGACTCCAAATTCACTACTTGGCTATATCGGATTTCGTACAGGGCCGCTTTAGACCATATCAGAAAAAATAAGAAAAGACAAAAAACAAATACTTTGTTAGAAGAAATCACTGAAAGCAACTTAACTTTCATTGAAAATCCCTTGGAACAGTTGGAAGATCAGGAACGTAAAGATTTTATCAAAAGGTCTATAGCCAGACTTTCTGAAAGTGAAGCAGCCATCGTGACCCTTTTTTATTTTGAAGAATTGAGCATCAAGGAAATTGGAAAAGTTACCCGTTTAACGGAGGATAATGTAAAAGTGAAATTACATAGAAGCAGGAAAAAGTTGTATGAATTTTTGCAACCTCATCCTGTCGTTAACGAAAAGGAATAGAAATTATGGAAAAGCTATCCAAAGAACAGGAAAAAGTTTTGAAAACGGCATTGGCCCAAATTGGTTTGGAGAAACCATCCGAAGACTTCCTAAGCAACGTAATGGATGCCATAGAAATGCAGGAAAAAGTGACTACTCCCCTTATATCCAAAAAAGGTTGGTTGCTTATTACCTTCGTTTTCGCCTTGTCCTTGAGCTTACTCGTTTTTTATCCTGAAGAAGGTTCGGTTGTTTTTGATATGGTTTTTTCATATCGAGCAGGTTTTGTGGAAAAGCTGTTTCAAGGACTTGAGATATCCAAAACCATGATGATGGGCATTTGCTTATTGGGATTATTCCTGTTTCAGCTTCCCTTTCTAATTAAAATGACCGACAAGGAAAGGTCATTATAGAAAAAGCAGGCCATAAGCCGGATTCTGTCGAGCCTTATCATTTATCTAGACTTTGGATTGCTCCAAAGTTCCAACCGCCTACCCTCCAATTTGGGCGTGCTACCCTCAAACACTGGTTTACATGGCGTTGCACCGCATAGAGTTTACCTGATTTCACTACAGCCGAACTGTACTTGCTTTCTGTTGCACTGGTCCTCGTCTTTCAACGGACGGATGTTATCCGCTATGTTGCACTATGGTGTCCGGACTTTCCTCCTTGTCCTGAATTGAATTCAAAACACGGCGATAAGGAGGCCTGCGTTGCAAAGATAACTCAATTGTTAATAAAAAATAATTTGTGGGAGCGTTCGCAAAGCGCTTTGCCATTCGCTATTTTTATATTTGTGAATCAGTTAATCTTTTGGAATTGGAGCCTTTTGTAGTATCAGCTAGAAAATACCGCCCGCAGACATTCAAGGATGTTGTGGGGCAACAGGCTATTACCAATACCTTGCTCAACGCCATTGAGAATAATCATTTGGCCCAGGCTCTTTTGTTCTGTGGACCTCGTGGTGTTGGTAAAACTACCTGTGCTCGTATTCTTGCAAAAAAAATAAATCAAGATGGGACAGAACGGGAAGATGAAGATTTTGCCTTCAATATTTTTGAACTGGATGCCGCCTCCAATAATTCGGTAGATGATATCAGGAGTCTAATTGATCAGGTTCGGATTCCTCCACAAGTCGGTAAATACAAAGTATATATTATTGACGAGGTTCATATGCTGTCGCAATCTGCTTTCAATGCTTTTTTGAAGACCTTGGAAGAACCACCAAAGCATGCTATTTTTATTTTGGCCACTACGGAAAAACATAAGATTATTCCAACTATTCTTTCACGTTGCCAAATCTTTGATTTCAAGAGGATAACTGTTAAAGATGCAGCAGAATACCTAAAATATATTGCTGAGCAACAAGGTGTTGAGGCCGAAGAGAGTGCCCTGCACATCATTGCGCAAAAAGCCGATGGTGCCATGCGCGATGCATTATCCATTTTTGACAGGGTGGTTAGTTTTTCAGGAAAAAAACTGACCAGAAAAGCGGTAACGGAAAACTTGAACGTTCTTGATTACGACACTTATTTCACCACCACCCAACTAATTCTTGAGAATAACATTCCTGAATTACTGGTCTTGTTCAATAAAACGCTTTCCCTAGGGTTCGACGGGCATCATTTTATTACCGGTCTGGCGTCTCATTTTAGAGACCTTATGGTATGCCAACATCCTGAAACTATAGCGCTTTTAGAAGTTGGAGAGGATGTTAAAGAACAATACAAAAATCAATCGGCTACTGCTACACGAGAATTTTTGCTCCAAGCTCTTGATTTGGCCAACGAATGTGACTTAAAATATAAGACCAGTAAAAATCAGCGTCTGTTGGTAGAGTTGACCTTAATGAAATTGGCCTCCATCACTTTTGATGGTGAAAAAAAAAACGCTGATTTTCTAATTCCGGCTTCACATTTCAAGCATGTTCCAACAAGCGAGCTTTCAAAAGCTACTATTCAACAAACTGAAAATAAAAGGGTTGACACAGAACCAACTCCGCAACAGGAAAAAGAGGAGTCTATTCCTGTTCCAGCGCCTCCACCCGTCAAGAAAATAGATTTAAAGAATAGCGCGAATCGTGTTTCCGGACTGTCACTCTCCAGCATCAAAACCAAAAAAGAGCATACTAACACTAAGAATCCAAATATTCCAGAAGAGGATTTGCCACAAAGTCCATTTACTGAAAGTGAGATGCAAGAGCAATGGGAGGCTTATGTGAAACGGCTGGAAAACGACGGTAGAAAAATATTGGCAAGTAACCTCCAAACCGATGTTCCCAAATTAAAAGATGCCCATACTATTTGGATAGAACTTCCCAATCATACCATGAAAAAGGAAGTGGAACGGGAACAAGGTCCTTTGATGAACCATTTAAAACAAAAATTGGCCAATTACTCCATCACCTTGCACATTACCGTGAATGAGGAAGCCGCCAAAAAGTATGCCTTCACGCCTGAAGAGAAATATCAGAAGTTAAAAGAAAAAAATCCAGCCATTGAATTATTGAGAAAAGAGTTTGATTTAGATTTTTAGCTCTGAATCCATTAACTACCAATCATTCTGATTTCCATTTCCGTTATCTTTGAAATTTAAATTGAATAAGACATGCTAGGCCTTAAACTCCCTACTGACCCGAGGTGGGTAAACATTGTTGAAAAGAACATTGAAGAGATTTTGACAGATCATGCGTACTGTGAACAAAAAGCAGCCAGTACGGCCATTTCACTTATTATTGGCTTCCCAGAAAAATCAGAACTAGTGAAAGAAATGACTTCTTTAGCACGTGAAGAGATGGGACACTTCAATATGGTACACGACAAGATTCTTAAAAGAGGTTGGGTCCTGGGAAGGGAGCGAAAGGATGAATACGTGATTGAGTTGATGAAATTCTTTCCAAAAGGAGGTAGTAGGGAAACCCACTTGGTCCACAAGTTGCTTTATGCAGCCTTGATAGAGGCTAGAAGTTGCGAACGTTTTAGGTTACTTTCTGAAGAAGTAAATGATGCAGAACTGGCAGAATTCTATAAAAATCTTATGGTCAGTGAAGCCAACCACTATACTATGTTTCTAAAGTTTGCCAGAATGTATGGTAACCGCGAGGAAGTTGACCAGAAATGGCAAGATTTACTGGAATACGAGGCTACCCTGATGCAAAATCTTGGTAAAAAAGAAACGATGCACGGTTAATTAAGATTCCAGTTTAGCCTGATAATAATCGTATAAGGCAAACTGAGATCTTAGTTCTGGTTCTCCGACATTAATTTCCCGGTATGCATTGTCTTGTTTGTCCGAAAAAATTCGAGCCTTTAGATTATCTTTCCAAGAGATGTTGAACGTGTCGATTAACTCTTGCTGAATATCTGGGTCATAAATAGGACAGCCTACCTCTACCCTGAAGTCAAGATTTCGTGTCATCCAATCCGCTGATGATATGTAGATTTTAGGGTCACCGTCATTAGCAAAGATGAACAATCTTGGATGCTCCAAAAACTTATCCACAACACTAATGGCCTCAATGTTTTCGCTCATTCCTTCGACCCCTGGAATCAAACAGCATACCCCTCGTATTATCAATTGTACTTTTACCCCTGCCCTACTTGCTTCGTACAATTTATCCACCATTTTATATGAGGTAAGACTGTTCATCTTTATTTTGATAAAAGCTTCCTTACCTTCTTGGGCATTCTGTATTTCGTTGTCTATCAGCTTCATAAAGGTGGACTTCGTATAGTGGGGAGAGACAATCAAGTGTCTGTACTTATTGACCTTGTAGTTTGTTTCAAAGAAGTCGAAAACCTTTGACATTTCCTTTAAAATACCTTCATGAGCGGTAAACAAAGTATAGTCTGTATAAATCTTGGCCGTTGACTCATTGAAATTACCCGTACTTATAAATCCGTATCGCTTTAATCCTTTGGGCTCTTCGCGTTCCACCAAACAGATTTTACTGTGCACCTTCAATCCAGGAACTCCAAAGATTAGATTGACCCCTTCTTCTTTGAGTAGATTGGCATACTTAATATTGGCTTGTTCATCAAACCGAGCCTGTAGTTCTATTTGAACGGTAACTTGTTTCCCATTTTTGACCGCATTAATCAAAGCAGAAGCTACCTGACTATCGTTGGCTAAACGATAAATGGTAATTTTAATGCTACGAACTTTAGGGTCAAGAGCTGCTTCACGTAAAAAAACCGTTAAATAGGAAAAGGTATGGTAGGGCGTATAAATCAAGTAGTCCTTTTGTGCAATGAGTTCCAAAAGGCTTCCATTCATGCTAAATCCCTTTACAGGTAAAGGCTCAATCTTTTTATACATCAAATCTGTTCGGCCGAGGCTCGGGAATCCCATGTAATCCCGTCTATTGTGATAACGCCCTCCAGGAATAACACTATCTGTATCAATAATGTTCATTTTAGCCTTCAGAAATTGAAGAGTGTCCTTATCAATACTCTTGTCATAGACAAAACGTACCGGGTCACTTATTTTTCTACCTTCAACGCTAGATGATATTTTCTCAATAAAACTCTTGGTCAAGTCATTATCGATATCTAATTCTGCATCCCGTGTAATCTTAATCATATGGGCAGAAATGGACTCATATTCAAACATGGTGAACACACTATCCAAACAGTACCTAATCAAATCGTCAAGAATGATAATATAGTCTTTATCGCCTTCTTTGGGAAGTACCACAAACCGGTCTATACCCTTCGGAATTTCGATTAGTGCATATCTATTTTTACCTAAAGATTGACCTTGCTCATTCTTTTTCATGACCATTTTGACCGCTAGATATGCGGCCGTATCCTTGAGCAAAGGAAATTCTGTTAGGTCATTCAAGATGATGGTCATTAGTTCTTGGTTCACCTTCTTGAAAAAGTACTCCCTAACAAATTCAGCTTGACTCTCGCTTATCTCTCCTTCGTCTATGATAAAAATGTTTTCGGTTTTAAGCTCTTCTTCAATTTGATTGAGAATCATTTGGCTTTGTGCTTGTTGTTGAATCACAATTTTTGTGATTTCTTCCAGCAAGTCTTTGGCCTTTTCCCCACCTAAAACACTTTTACCTGTTTTTCCGGCATCAACAATACGTTTCACGGTGGCATACCGCACTTTAAAGAACTCATCTAGATTATTGCTGAAAATACCCAAGAAACGAAGCCTGTCAATCAGAGGTACCTTTTTATCGGCACTTTCCTGCAACACCCTCGAATTGAAATGTAACCAGCTTATCTCTCTATTTACGTATTCGTTCTTTACTTTGATCATTTATTTCGTAGGTGTTTTGGAAATACTATTTGTTTTGTTCTTCCCTTTGAAATTTTGGACCATCCATTCACATCAAATTCAATTTGGACCAATCCCGCTGTCGGAAGATTTTCAATATAGGTATCTCCCCAAGTATTTGCAAGCGTGGTGAAGGCATAATTATGACCAAAAATCATAACCGTGTCCAACGTATCGGGTAGACTCTCAATGAAAGCCGCAACACTATCCCCAGAAAAGTCATATAACGCATTGGTCACTTGAAATCTTGTCAAATCAAAACCGATTCCCCGTAAAAAAATCATGCTTGTATGGAGTGCCCTGTTCGCCGGACTGGAATAGGCAAAATCAATCGAGAAACCCTTCGAGGATAACTTCTCTGCCACCAAATGAGCGTCATGTATTCCTCTTTCTTTTAAAGGACGGTCTTTATCGGATACTTCATAGTCCCAAGAAGACTTTCCATGCCGCATTAGAACAATCTGCTTCATATTTCTTCTTTTAGGGAGCCAAACGCTCTATTTTCCAGTCAAAATCTTCCTGAAGTGTGTACCGAATGCGGTCGTGAAGACGATTGGGGCGTCCTTGCCAAAATTCCAAAGAAACAGGACGAACCATATACCCGCCCCAGTAGGATGGTCTTTCCACTTCTTTTCCCGTGTATTTTTTTTCGAGCTCGGCCAGTTTAGATTCCAGAACCTCTCTTGAAGGGATAACGTCACTCTGTGGAGAAACTATTGCGCCCAATTGACTTCCCATTGGTCTGGATTCAAAGTAGCCATCGGATAGGTTTTCTGCAATTTTTTCCACCCTTCCCTTGATTATGATTTGTCTTTCCATATTAGGCCAAAAGAAAGACAAGCAAACTTCAGGGTTTTTCTCCATGGCCTTTCCCTTTTCGCTGTTGTAATTGGTATAGAAAATGAACCCCTCAAAAGTATATTTCTTCATTAAAACCACCCTGCTTTTTGGAAAACCGTCCAATCCAATAGTTGCCAGGGTCATGGCATTGGGTTCTTCCAGACCATCAGTGGCTTCCACCTCATAAAACCATTTTTGGAACTGTTCCATAGGATTATCCTTGATACCGTCTTCCAAAAGTTCACTCTTTTGGTAAGACTTTCTATAATCACTAAGATCTTGCTGCATAATTTGCCTCGTTATTCTTTCAAATTTCCGCAAAACTAGGGAGAGAAAAAAGTATTGGAATGGCTATTTGGGCATTTATAGCTCAAATGATTTCCCATCGTCCGCTAGCTCCGAATTGGGAAAAACGGTTTGGGCTTCCACCTTAAATAATTCAATGGAGGGATATCTTGTAGAAAAATGCCCCAAGATGAGTTTTTCAACATTGCCCATTTTTGCAATTTGTGCAGCTTGTTTGGCAGTTGAATGCTTGGTCTTCTCACACAAATGGGCTTCAGATTCCAAAAAGGTGGATTCGTGATAAAGTGTATCCACATCTTGGATTAGGGGAACGATGTCTTCATTGTATTTGGTGTCGCTACAAAAAGCATAGCTTTTTGTTTTGGGAGGGTCTTGGGTCAAATCAATATTTGGGATTATCGTACCATCTTCCTGAATACCGTCAGCGCCGTTTTTTATAGCATTGTACTGCGAACGGTCTATTTTCCATTTTTCGACAGCATCTATATTTAATTTCCGAGGAGCTGGTTTTTCCTCAAAAAGAAATCCATTCGTGTAAATACGGTGCTTTAATGGAATTGTTTTTACTGTTATCGTATCGTCTTCAAAAATCAATTCAGAATCTTTAGAATCCAATTCATGAAAAATCAGGGGATAATTGGTCCATGAGTCCCCAAGCTTTAGAAATAGGGTTATAGCTTCCTTTATTCCTTTGGGACCGTAAACATGCAATGGTTTCTCCCTTCCTAAAAGTCGAAAAGTGGAAATGAGGCCAGGAAGGCCAAAAAAGTGATCCCCATGAAGATGGGAAATGAAAATATGGTTTATTCTCGAAAACTTGACCTTGTATCTTCTTAATTGCACTTGGGTACCTTCTCCACAGTCTATCAAAAAAAGATGTCCTTTTACTTCAAGTGCTTGGGCCGTTGGGTTGGTAAAGGTCCTGGGGGTGGCTGAGTAGCAACCTAAAATGGTTAACTTCATATACCCAAATCCCGTTCAATCTCTTCCATTTCAATAATATCCTTTGCCTCTTGAATGGTGGGCACTACCGTTATATTGTCAGGCAATTCATCAAATGAGATTTTATTGGACACCAAAACGAAAGATTTACCTCCTTGTTTATGTTTCTGGGAAAGCTGTAAAAACTCAAGGATATCACCGGAAGTAAGACTTTTAAAAGAAAAAAGATTGACAATGATATTGTCATGCTTCAATTTGGAATATGCTTTATTCAGGTTTTCAAGAAAGGTGGTTATGGTAATTTTTTCCTGAAAAACGATGGTTGTTGTACCCTCTTTATCGAAAATCATGGTTTTACTTAATTTTTGAAGCCAGTAAATAGATAACCGCCATACGAATCGCCACTCCATTCTCTACTTGCTCCAAGATAATGGACTGGTCAGAATCGGCCACATCACTTGTTATTTCCACACCTCGGTTGATAGGTCCAGGGTGCATGATAACAATTTCCTTATTCAAACTATCCAGTAATTTACGATTTATTCCAAACTGTTGTGTGTATTCCCTAGTGGATGGAAAATAGCTAATATCCATTCGCTCGTTCTGTACCCTGAGCATATTGGCCACATCGCACCATTCCAGAGCTTTGACCAAATCGGTCTCTACTTCCACTCCCAGAGATTCAATATGCTTAGGAATCAATGTTTTAGGTCCGCAAACTTTCACTTTGGCACCTTGTAATTTAAGTGCAAAAATATTGGAAAGTGCTACTCTTGAATGCAAAATATCACCTACAATCACAACATTTTTTCCTTCAACACCCTCTAATTTTTCCCGAATTGAATAGGAATCCAATAGAGCCTGTGTTGGGTGTTCATGGGCTCCATCCCCTGCATTAATAATAGACGCATTGACATGTTTGGACAGAAAGATTCCAGCTCCAGGATTGGGATGCCTCATAATGACCATATCCACTTTCATGGACAGAATATTATTCACGGTATCAATTAAGGTCTCCCCTTTTTTAACGGAGGATTGGGAAGCCGAAAAATTGATAACATCCGCAGAAAGTCGTTTCTCCGCCAACTCAAATGAAAGTTTGGTTCGGGTGCTGTTTTCAAAGAATATATTCGCAATGGTGGTATCCCGAAGGGTAGGGACTTTCTTTATCGACCTATTGATTACTTCCTTAAAATGATCTGCTGTTTCGAAAATGAGTTCGATATCCTTTTTGTTCAGATATTTTATGCCCAGTAAGTGATTGACACTTAATTCACTCATTATTCTTTACTTATTAATCAAATACACAATATCCTTTCCATCATTTTCTTCCCACATTACCTTTACTTTCTCTTCGTTAATCGCATCCACTTGTCTCCCTCGGTAATTTGGCTGAATTGGGAGATGACGACTAAACCTTCTGTCTATTAAGGTCAACAACTCAATATTTGAAGGGCGACCAAAAGATTGGATGGCCGTTAAAGCTGCTCGAATGCTACGGCCAGTGTACAGCACATCATCAATAAACACCACATTTTTGTTCTCCACCAAAAAATTGATTTTAGTCGCATTGGCTTGAAGTGTTTTTTCACCTCTTCTAAAATCATCTCGATAAAAGGTGATGTCCAATGAACCCAGGTTTATATCCTTCACTTTGTAATCTTCCTTCAAGATTTTGGTCAATCTTTCAGCTAAAAAAATACCTCTTGGCTGAAGGCCAATAAGTACGGTTTCTGAAAAATCAAGGTGGTTTTCTAAAAGTTGGCAGGCTAAACGATGAAGTATGATGTTAATTTCCTTTGCAGTAAGAAGTACTTTTTGACTCATTTGCTGTTTTCCCCGCTCAATTGTATGCAAAAGTAAACAAAACTTTAAAAGTTTTGGGAAACAAAAAGCCCCAACCAGAGGTCGGGGCTTTCTTATTTGAAGTTATTCAATTTACTTCTTTTTGGAATCTGCTTCCATTTTCTCTTTCAATGCTTGCAGTTGTGCATTGGCATCTCCAAGAGTTGGTGCGTCTTCTTGCGAAGCAGCCATTTTCTTTCTGGCTGTTCTCATATTACGCTCCTCTTGCTCTCTAAAGATTGCAGTGTGGCTAGCCACTACTCGTTTGAAATCTTTATTGAACTCAATGATTTTGAATTCCACTTCTTCTCCTTTGGTCAATTTCTTACCATCTTCTTTCTCCATATGACGGGAAGGAATAAAGGCTACAATATCGTCATTGAAAGTTACGGTAGCTCCTTTATCAACGATTTCAGAAACTGCTGCTTTGTGCACTGAACCTTCAGCGAACTCGGTAGCATATTTGTCCCAAGGATTTTCTGTAGTCTGTTTGTGACCTAAGCTCAGCTTACGTCCTTCAACATCCAATTCCAATACCTCAACTTCCAATTTGTCACCAACAGTAACAAATTCAGATGGGTGCTTGATTTTTCTAGTCCAAGACAAATCAGAGATGTAAATCAAACCGTCAATTCCTTCTTCCATCTCAACGAATACACCGAAGTTGGTGAAGTTTCTAACGATTCCTTCATGTCTGGAACCAACAGGATATTTCGTAGTGATATCAGTCCATGGGTCTGGAGTCAATTGCTTGATACCTAGTGACATTTTTCTTTCTTCTCTATCCAAGGTCAATACAACCGCTTCAACCTCATCACCTACGCTTACAAAGTCTTGAGCAGACCTTAAGTGTGTAGACCAAGACATTTCAGAAACGTGAATCAATCCTTCAACACCTTCAGCAACTTCTATAAAGGCACCGTAGTCAGCAATAACCACTACTTTTCCTTTTACTTTGTCACCAATCTTGATTTCATCGCCAAGAGCATCCCAAGGATGTTTCTCCAATTGCTTCAATCCTAATTGGATTCTAGACTTGTTGTCATCAAAATCCAAGATAACCACATTCAATTTCTGGTCTAGTTCAACCACTTCATTCGGGTGATTGATTCTGCTCCAAGAAAGGTCGGTAATGTGGATAAGTCCATCAACACCTCCAAGGTCGATAAATACCCCGTAGGAAGTAACGTTCTTGACAACACCTTCCAATACTTGACCTTTTTCCAATTGGCCAATGATTTCTTTCTTCTGCTCTTCAATATCAGCTTCGATAAGTGCTTTATGGGAAACAACGACGTTTTTGAACTCGTGGTTAATTTTAACCACTTTGAATTCCATGGTCTTACCAACATATTGGTCGTAGTCACGGATAGGCTTCACATCAATCTGTGAACCAGGTAAGAAAGCCTCAATTCCGAATACGTCAACAATCATACCTCCTTTGGTTCTGCACTTTACAAAACCGGTTACAATTTCTTCCTTATCGTGGGCATCATTTACTCTATCCCAAGCTTTGATAGTTCTGGCCTTTCTGTGAGAAAGTACCAACTGTCCCGTTTTATCTTCACGGATATCGATAAGTACCTCTACTTTATCCCCAACCTTAAGGTCTGGGTTGTAGCGGAACTCATTTAAAGAGATAACCCCTTCAGATTTTGCGTTGATATCGATAATAGCCTCGCGGTCGGTCATGTGAACCACTTTTCCTTCCACTACTTCTTCATCTGCAGTGTCCACAAAATTTTCTTCGACCAAGGTTTCAAATTCCTTTAGTTTGGAATCTTCAACACGCTCAATACCTTCTTCGTACTTATCCCAATCAAAATTGTCCAAATACTCTTGAGGGTCTTGTTTTGGCTCTGCTTTTTTTACTTCTTGAACTGCTTCTGCGGTTTCTACCGCTTCTGCTTTTGTTTTTTCTTCAGCCATATTGCTGATTTAAATTTGTATTCCGCAAGCTTACAAGGGTTTAGACAGTAGTCGCGAAAGTTGTTATAGATTTTGTTTTTTACATCCCCTTTTGTCTCTTGTCAACTGTCACAAAAAGGAGCGCAAAAATACAATTAATTCCTTGTTTTACAAACCCTTATTAAAGACTTCGACCATCTACAGGAGAATTGACGAAAAATTAAGGAAAAATGTGACTTTTATGCATATCTTGTTTCATATTATCAACTATAATTAAACACAAAACATTATGAGTGCAAAAGCAAAATATCAAGCTGTTTTGGACCTAGGACAAGAATTAGGTATACAAGATGGTGACGTTTCTGAAGATGGAGGAGTTTTAAAAATAAAAGGAGTAGCCAATACCCCTTATGAGAAAAATGCCATCTGGGATAAAATAAAGGAAATAGGCGGAGAAAGTCCTTCTGACATTAAAGCGAACATTACTGTTGCAGACGATTCCGTATACCACAGACATACTGTAAAAAGTGGTGAATCTTTAAGCTTGATTGCTAAGCATTATTATGGTGATGCCATGAAGTATCCCAAAATCTTTGATGCCAACACTAACATTTTGAGCAATCCAGATGTGATTCACCCAGACCAGGTTTTGGTGATTCCAAATATCTAGGCAAAAAGTTCTTATTTAGAAGAAAAGCGCTCTGCATGGGCGCTTTTTTATTTGCTTTTATCAATAACCCGCTGGGCAAAACTAAAAATCCGCTCAAACTGCTCTTCCAATCCCATATCGCTATTGTCAAATTCAATCGCGTCATTAGCTCTTCGTAGCGGAGAAACTGAACGGGTAGAGTCGATTAAATCGCGTTTTTCTATGTTCTTTAGCACTTCTTCATAAGTGACCTTATCGCCTCTGTCCAGCAATTCCTTATACCTTCGCGTAGCTCGTGTTTCAGGGGATGCGGTCATAAAAATCTTCAATTCGGCATCTGGAAAGACCACGGTACCAATATCCCTACCGTCCATCACAATACCCTTTTCAATGCCCATTTGTTGCTGTAGATGCACTAATTTTTCCCGTACTTCCTTTATAGCTGCAACTTGACTTACTTTTCGTGCAACGGTCAACGTACGAATGTCTTTTTCTACATTTTCATCGTTCAAGTACATATCACAGGTCCCTAGTTTAGCATCCCTTACGAATTTCAATTGAATATTGGGCAAATGTTCAATCAGTGATGATGCATCATCCACTTTTTCGCCAAAAAACCCCTCTTTCAAAGCAAAAAGGGTAACCGCCCTATACATAGCCCCAGTGTCCACGTACACATAATCCAAAGCTTTTGCCAGGCGTTTGGCTATGGTGCTCTTTCCGGTAGAGGAATAGCCATCAATTGCAATGATGATTTTTTTCATTGCCTAAAAATAATGGAAAGAAATCAGGTAACGCAAAAGAGACAAGAAACTTCTTAACCTAGAGCTTCTTGGCATTCTTTACTTTCTTATCGGTAATGGCAATGTCTATTACTTCGCTCATTTCCGCCACATAGTGGAAGGTAAGCCCTTTTAGATAATCCTCCTTGATTTCGTTGATGTCCTTTCGGTTTTCCTCAGATAGGATGATTTCCTTGATGCGAGCCCGTTTGGCGGCCAAAATCTTTTCTTTGATTCCCCCTACAGGTAATACTTTGCCACGCAGTGTGATTTCCCCAGTCATAGCCAAGCTCTTTTTTACCTTTTTCTGTGTAAACAGAGAGACCAAAGAGGTCAACATGGTAATTCCCGCGCTAGGACCATCTTTGGGTGTAGCTCCTTCTGGCACGTGGATATGCACGTTGTATTTGTCAAAAACCTCTGAATCAATCCCAAAAGTATCGGCATTAGATTTGATATACTC
The DNA here is from genome assembly GCF_003001695.1 of Flagellimonas meridianipacifica. Classification (GTDB taxonomy): domain Bacteria; phylum Bacteroidota; class Bacteroidia; order Flavobacteriales; family Flavobacteriaceae; genus Flagellimonas; species Flagellimonas meridianipacifica. Next base: position 1,954,594 of record NZ_PVYX01000002.1, read on the forward strand.
CATAGCAATAGTTGATGACTCCTTCATCACTTTACCCAAATTTCCGGTAATATTAAGACTTCCTTTTCCTTTGGAAAGTATGGATTCAATAAAAAGTATATCTCCTCCCACGCTAGTCCAAGCCAAACCTGTGACTACTCCTGCTACGTCATTATTTTCGTATTTATCACGCTCCAAACGCGCGGGACCCAAAATCTTTTCTACATCTTCATTGGTCACTTTTACGCTATATTCCTCTTCAATAGCGATGGACTTAGCGGCGTAACGAACCATTTTGGCCAATTGCTTTTCCAAACTACGAACCCCAGATTCTCGAGTATAGCCTTCAACTATTTTCTCCAATTGTGGCTTACCAATGCGTAAATCCTTGGTGGAAAGACCGTGTTCTTTTAGCTGTTTGGGCAACAAGTGGCGTTTCGCAATTTCTACCTTTTCTTCAATGGTGTAACCCGTTACGTTGATGATTTCCATTCTATCACGCAAAGCAGGTTGGATGGTAGCCAAATTATTCGCTGTTGCTATAAACATTACCTTGGACAGGTCGTACCCCATTTCCAAGAAATTGTCGTAGAATTCGCTGTTCTGTTCAGGATCCAATACTTCCAACATCGCAGAGGAAGGATCTCCTTGATGACTGCTGGAGAGCTTGTCAATTTCATCCAAAATAAATACAGGATTTGAAGTACCCGCTTTCTTGAGGCTTTGAATAATTCGCCCTGGCATGGCACCTATGTAGGTTTTTCTATGCCCTCGAATCTCAGCCTCATCGCGAAGGCCTCCCAAAGAAATACGTACATACTCCCTACCCAGGGCTTCAGCAACTGATTTCCCCAAAGAAGTTTTACCAACCCCTGGAGGACCATACAAACAAAGTATGGGCGATTTCATGTCGTTTCTAAGTTTTAAGACCGCCAAATATTCAATAATTCTGCGCTTTACATCCTCAAGTCCGTAATGATCTCTATCCAATATCTGTTGAGCACGTTTCAAATCGAACTTATCCTTTGAAAACTCATCCCATGGCAAATCCAAAAAGAGGTCCAAGTAGTTCCTTTGAATGGAGTATTCCGCCACTTGAGGGTTCATCCGCTGCATCTTGGCCAATTCCTTCTCAAAATGCTCCTTAATTTTCTTGCCCCATTTTTTCTTTTTGGCCTTGGCACGCATTTCATCCACCTCTTCTTCATAGGAAATCCCTCCAAGCTCTTCTTGAATGGTCTTCATCTGTTGGTGCAAGAAGTATTCCCGTTGCTGTTGGTCCATATCGGTCCTTACCTTGGACTGGATGTCATTCTTTAGCTCCAATTTTTGAAGTTCAGTATTCATGAACTTCAAAGTAGCCATGGCCCTTTCCTGAAGATTTGGAATCTCTAGCAATTTTTGCTTGTCCTCAACAGAAAGGTTCAGATTGGATGACACAAAATTGATTAGGAATGAGTTGCTCTGAATGTTGCGTATGGCAAAAGTGGCCTCGGTGGGGATATTTGGGTTGTCCTTGATTATTTTGAAAGCCAGTTCTTTGATTGAATCGATGATAGCACCAAATTCGTCACTCTTCTCGTTGGGTCTTACTTCCACCGCTTCTTTCACCGTTGCTGTCAGATAGGGCGTTTCCTTGACTACTTGGTCTATCTCAAATCGCTTCTTTCCCTGTATTATTACCGTAGTATTTCCATCCGGCATCTGTAGCACGCGTAAAATTCTAGCTACAGTCCCCAATCTATTGATGTCCTGAACGCCTGGATTCTCCACTTGCTCATCCTTTTGGGAAACCACTCCAATCGTCTTGCTTCCATTGTTGGCATCTTTGATAAGGTTTATGGATTTATCCCTTCCGGCGGTTATAGGAATTACGACCCCAGGAAACAGCACTGTGTTCCTAAGCGGTAGCACAGGTAGGGTTTCTGGCAGCTCTTCCCTATTCATTTCCTCTTCATCCTCTGGAGTGAGCAGGGGAATCAATTCTGCTTCATCATCCAATCCCTGCATGGCCAAACTGTCAAAAGTTGATATTTTAATTTCTCCCATAGTTTCTTTTTCGGACATTTTGTCATTTTAAACAAAATGTATCTCTATAATTAGGTACTTCTCTTCATGTTAATCCTCGCTTTCCTAAATATATAGGCATTACGAAGTACCTTTTCACAACCAAAAGGGCAATTCCTGTGCCATGAATTTCAAAAAAAATTAAAAAAGTGTAACAATCCATACCTTCACCACTCTTTAAGACAAATCAATCATTTTTTGAGCCACCAAAATGAACATACTGATGCATTGCTTCAAGCATGCTTAAAAGGCAAGCAAAGTGCACAAATGGAAATTTACAATAGATATTACAAGGCCATGTACAACACAGCTTTTAGAATTGTAAAGGACACCGCAGAAGCCGAAGACGTTATGCAGGAATCGTTTTTAAACGCATTTACAAAACTGCACACCTTTAAAGGGGATGTCACCTTCGGAGCTTGGTTGAAGCGAATTGTGATTAACAACAGTATCTATCATTACAAAAAACAACAGAAAGCAAGATCCACAAATTTGGATGAGGTAATGTACAAGGTCGAAGATTATGATGAAGTTGCTTTGAATGACAATGGTTATACTGAACTGAAGGCTCAAAAAGTGATGGAGACCATGAAAAGTTTAAAAGACAATTACAGAGTTTCTTTGACCTTACATTTAATCGAAGGCTATGATTACGAAGAAATCAGTGAGATTATGAACATTAGTTATGCGAATTGCAGAACGACTATTTCTAGAGCCAAGGAAAGTCTGAGAAAGAAATTGACGGTAAATGCTTAGTTATGAAGAAAGAGAATTTAGACGATTTATTTGAAAGACTTCAGGGAGAATTCGATGTTGAAGAACCCCGAAGCGGTCACCAAGAGCGTTTTTTAGATAAATTGAACCAATCGAAGGGTGTAGTTTCACTCCACAGAAGAAAAAATAAGCTTTGGAAACCTCTTTCCATAGCGGCCTCGGTGACAGTTTTGTGCCTTTTAGGATTGCAACTCTTTACTTCCGAACCTTCCATTAAGGAACAGGTGGTGGAGATTGCTCCCGAGGTTTCAAAAACCGAGTTCTACTTCGGGAGCCTAATAGAACAACAGGTACAGGAATTAAAAAATGCGAAGTCTCCTGAAACGGCCAGATTGGTAGATGATACACTTTTACAGCTGGATAAATTGGAAAGAGACTATGCCAATCTTGAGCAAGAACTCATCAAAGGCGGTGACAGTAAAATTATATTGAACGCCATGATTACCAACTTCCAAACCAGAATAGACCTTTTAAAAGAAGTGCTTAATAGCATAGAAAATATTAAAAATTTAAAATCATACAATGATGAAAACTTTACTATATAAAAGCATTTTTTGCCTCTTACTACTTGTTCCACTCACTTCGTCAGCTAAAAAGGGTAAGCTGGGTGGAAAATACACCAAGGAAAAGACCATTAAAAAAGAGTATGAGGTAAACGCAAATGCACTCTTGAAGATTACCAATAGTTACGGTAACCTCAGCCTTACCTCTTGGAATGAAAATCGCGTGGTTATTGAGGTTCAAATCAAAACCAATGGAAACAATGAAGAACGCGTACAAGAACGTTTGGATGAAATAGATGTCGATTTTGACAGTAGTTCCAATCTAGTTTCCGCCAGAACACGATTTGGGGACAGAAATAACAATTGGGGCTGGAAATGGAACAAGAAAAGGAACGTAAATGTTCAAGTGAACTATACAGTGAAGCTTCCTGTAAAAAATAGTGTTGGCCTTAGCAATGATTATGGAAATATTTACTTGGATAGAATTGATGGTCATGCTAAGATAAGCTGTGATTACGGAAAAATGGATATTGGCGAGCTTAGAGGCCGTAACAACGAACTTCGATTTGATTATACATCCCGTTCTACCTTTGAGTTTATCAATAGTGGTGAAATTATAGCAGACTACTCAGGCTTTACCATCGAAAAGGCGGGAGACTTAAGAATAAATGCCGATTACACCAATGCGGTAATCAAGGAAATGGGGAACTTGGAATATACCAGTGATTATGGTTCCATTGAAGTGAATGAGGTGAAAAGTGTAAAAGGAAATGGCGATTATATCGGGGTAAAACTGGGTACGGTTTCCGGTGATGTTGCAATCACTTCTGACTACGGTTCCATCAAAATCAACAAAATGGCGCCAGAAGCTGGAGATATCAATATCAGATCGGACTACACAGGCATAAAAATTGGATATCATCCCGAATATTACTTTGATTTCGAGATTTCCACAGAATATGCTGGGGTAAGTGGTCTAAGCGATTTTGAGCTGCAAGTAAGAAAGGAGAAATCCAGTGAGAAGTACTATAATGGATACTATGGAGATGACAATTCCGGCAACGTAGTTTATATTAATAGCGAATACGGTGGAGTAACTTTTTATAAAAACTAAATACAATTTCAAAAAACAAAAGACTATCATGAAAAAGCTTATAACCTTATGTTTAGCCCTTAGCTTTGTTGGAATAACAAATGCGCAATGGAAAAGAATCAAAGGAAACGGAAATGTAGTGACCATTGAAAGATCGGTTGGCGATTATGATGCCATAGCATTAGCAGGCTGGTTCGATTTAGAACTAATCGCAGGAAACGAAGGGGAAATTACCCTTAAAGGAGAATCAAATCTACTTGATTATATCAAAACCGAGGTAAAAGACGGTAAGTTGGTGATAAAGGCCCAAAAAGGTGTCAATTTGAAACCATCCAGCTGGAAATCTGGAATTTTGGTTGTAGTCCCAGTAGAATCCGTAGATGCGGTAAGTCTATCCGGTTCTGGAGATATTATCGGTAGAACCACCCTTAAATCAGACACGTTTGAAACTAGGATTTCTGGTTCTGGTGACATTGTTTTGGATGTTGAGGCCAATAGTGTGGAGGCATCAATGTCTGGTTCTGGAGATATGAAATTGAATGGAAAAGCTTCTGACTTAGAGGTTCAAGTTTCAGGCTCTGGGGATATCAACGCATACGGCTTAGAGGCGGATTACGTTAAGGTACAGGTATCTGGCTCTGCAGATGTAGAGGTGACTGCCAATGAAAGTATCAGTGCAAGGGTTTCTGGTTCCGGAGATATTAGCTATAAGGGGAATCCCAAGAAAATAGACACAAAAAGTTCTGGTTCCGGAGACATTAATAGCTACTAGAACAGGGGTTTACGCATCCAATCAAAAAACAACTACATCATCAATCGAAAACAAAACGGGCCTCAAAAGGCCCGTTTTTTATTGAATCTTGTGAGTATTTTGCTTCTCAAAAGTCAGTCGGTATTCTGCAAAGTCATTCTCTCTTTACCAACACCCTCCCATTTTTCCAACTTGGCAGCTAGTTCGTCAACGGTAAAAGGTTTCGTCAAGTAGTCATCCAATCCTTGTTCAATATATTTTTCGGCATCACCTTGCAAAGCACTGGCACTGATTCCAATCATTGGTGGCAATTCCCCAAATTTTGTTCTTAAATTTTGCATCGCTTTAATTCCATCAAGTTTTGGCATGTTAACATCCAATAAAATAACATCAAAACGATTTTCTTCAAACTCCTCTATCAGCATTTCACCATCATGCACAATCACAGTATTACATCCCAACTTCTCCAACATGTGTTGGTATACTGCACATAGTGTTTTATTATCCTCGGCCATAAGAACATTCATGGATAAGATCTCTGTTTGTTTAGGTAGGAGGTCTATTTTTTTATCAATATTTACCTTATCTGTTGTCCTTGTCTTAAGGGTAAACCAAAAATTACTTCCTTCTCCCAACTTACTGATCACTCCTAACTCGCCATCCATGTATTCTACCAGTTTTTTACAAATACACAATCCCAAACCGGTACCTGACTCTTCACAAAAGGTATTTGCTTCTTCTAGTTGAGCATATTCAGAAAACAAGGTTTCCAAATTCTTTTCTGAAATCCCTGCCCCTTGGTCGATTACTTCGATTTTTAATCTATCATCCTGGGTATCATCAAGAAATGAAACCTTGATAGTCACATCACCTTTTGAAGAAAACTTAATGGCATTGCCCACCAAATTGGATAATACCTGTTTTAATCTAACCTCATCAATCATTAAATATTTCGGCACTCCTGAATCTACCTGTGTGGTAACCATAATGTTTTTTGATTCACCTACGGCAAGAAAAAGTCTTCGGACGTCCTCTACGATTTCCCTAATATTCTTTTCTTGGTAATCAAAAGAAAGTTTTCCTGCTTTCAGTTTTGAAAAATCCAAAATATCATTGATTATTTTCATCAAGTCCTTCGACGAGCTTTGTATAATATCCAGATACTTGCTGTCTTTTTCATTAAAATCGTGGCTCTTGGATAATAGATCTATCACTCCTATAATACCTGACATGGGAGTTCGTATCTCATGGCTCATGTTGGCCAAAAAAATATCCTTGAATTCCATGGCTTGTTTCAGTTGGGTATTCTTTACTGCTACTTTATCCATGGCCCTACCTCCAAATGAAGCGAAGAGTCCAAGAAAAAATGGTGCTGTATCGATAATAAAATGAATGGGGAAATCTCTGTGAATTGCCACGATGTTTTCCACGGTAAAATCTAAATCCATTCTGAACAGGTCTATTGAAACCGCCATTATAGGAAATAAAAGACCGAAAATCGCACCAAATAATGCATAACGCGCCGTGTGGGTTTTGTGCCATACGGGAGCGTTTTCTTCTTGCTTTAAATTCTTCATTTTGTCTAAAAAACGGAATGAAACAAAAATTATTTTAACTCACACCAATCTCTACCAATAAAGGGCATCTTTCCAATAAACTTAGCAGAAAGTTCCTACGAACTTCGTTGTTTTTCAACCCTTAGCAATAAAACAGCTCCTATCAAAAAGAAAATCCCTAAAAAAATGGTACTGTTTCGCATACTTCCAGTCAATTGGGCCACTACCCCATAGAGGAAAGTTCCTATAATGATTCCTATTTTCTCGGCTACATCATAAAAACTGAAAAAAGAGGTGGTATCGGTGGTCTCCGGTAAAAACTTGGAATATGTGGACCTTGAAAGCGCTTGAATTCCTCCCATGACAATTCCCACAAGTCCTGCAGCAATATAGAAATCCATAGGTGTCTGAAGGAAAAAGGCATAGATGCACAATAAGACCCAAAAACCATTTATTGCAATTAAAGTTTTTACATTTCCAAAGACTTTAGAAGCCCTTGCAGTTGCGGTTGCACCAATGATTGCCACAACTTGAATAACAAGAATACTAATTATCAATCCGGTGGTTCGTTCCCCATCGGTTCCCCAGTTAATCTCCTCCTCACCAAAATATGTAGCTATCAACATAATGGTCTGTACGGCCATACTGTATACAAAAAAAGCACCCAGATACCTTTTAAGCCGAATCTCTTCTCCCAGCTGCTTCCATACACTTTGGAGTTCCTTAAAGCCATTCAGAATCACATTGGTTCGTTCCCCTTCACGTTTATAGCCTTTGGGCAAATGCTTAAAAGTATATTGACTGAAAAGGGCCCACCAAATACCAACTGAAATAAAAGAATATTTCATTGCTTTTATTTCAGCTACTTCTCCCCCACTATCCGTAATTCCAAAAACAGCAGGTTGCATTACCATGGCCAAATTGAAGACCAAAAGAATAACACTTCCAACATAACCCAGTGAAAATCCTTTGGCGCTAATCCCATCTTGCTGCTCAGGATATGCAATATCCGGTAAATACGAGTTGTTGATGGCAAAACTGACCCAAAAACCTACCAATCCAAAGAAATAACAAACCAATCCAAAATAAATATTCTCTAAAGAGAACCAATACAAACCAATACAGGATGCTGCTCCCAAATAGCAAAAGAACTTGAGAAATACCTTCTTGTTCCCTGTGTAGTCTGCTATACCTGAAAAAAGAGGCGTAACAATAGCGATAAAAACAAAGGCCAAAGATGTAACATAGCTAATCAAAGGAGCACGAGCTATTTCACCTCCAAAAATGGTTACTTTTTCTATCTCCGCTGCCCTGAAAAGAGCACCATAAAAAATTGGGAATACCGCAGATGAAATCACCAAACTATACACAGAGTTGGCCCAATCATAGAATGCCCAAGCATTCAACAATTTTTTGCTTCCTTTCATTGCAAGTACTTGTGCCATGACCCTAAAATTAAAAAAGTGTCATTCCAAAAACCTTAAAATCCATTCTAAGCAGGATTTCCGAAAGGTTGAAATGACACTCAATGTTTGTTTTTCTATTTGAATGAGGTAACCCCGTATTTAGCCGCTTCTCTTTTGGCCTCTGGGGCCCATGCCATCAGATTATTGATACGCGTATCATTTGATGGATGTGTGCTTAAGAACTCAGGTGGGGCTTGACCTCCCGAGTTGGCTTTCATTCTTCTCCAGAGATTGGCTGCCTCATCAGGATTATACCCTGCAATAGCCATAATTTGAAGTCCTATTCTATCAGCTTCTGTTTCATGGCTTCTACTAAACGGAAGCATAACTCCAACCGATGACCCTATCCCATAGGCCTGATTGAACGCGTTACGTTTCTGTGGGTCACTAATGGCCACGTTTCCAGCTACGGCACCCAATTGCTGCAACATACCAGCACTCATACGTTGGGCGCCATGATCGGCCAAGGCATGGGCCACTTCGTGCCCCATAACGACCGCAATCCCAGTCTCACTTTGGGCAATAGGAAGAATTCCGGTATAAAACACGATTTTACCTCCAGGCATACACCAAGCATTTACCGCATCGTCCTGGACCAGGTTATATTCCCATTTGTAATCTTTTAAATAGCCAGGGTATCCATTGGCATTGAGCCATCTCTCGGCAGCAGAAGCAATCCGCTGTCCTACAGCCACTATCATTTGCGCATCTTTTGTTCCTTTTACAACTTTGTTCTCTCCCAAGAATTGGTCATACTGGGCAAAAGCGGTTGGAAATATTTGACTATTCGGATAAAAATTAAGGGTGCTTTTTCCTGTAAACGGATTCGTTTTGCAGGCTACGACTCCCAAAAAAACCAAAAGTGTTAAAATTAACTTTCTCATAAAATGGGTGTGTTTAGTATGAGTAAAATACAAAAATTATTTTCCAATAATATGCAACTCAGTGAAATCCTTGCTTACTTCCACCGTGTTGTCTCCATTCAATTTAATCTCCTTAAAATCGACTATTTCATTATCCAATTCTATAGTGCCAATCTTAAAGGGTAAACCATGAAATGTCATTCTTATCTTTTCATAGGGAGTGATAAAGTTTCCGTCTTTGAACTGTTGTATGATAAGTTCATTTTCTTTTCCTCGTAATCTGAACTTACGCAGACTGTATCTTCCCTTTTTATAATCGTACCCATCTTGCTGGTCCTCATATACGCTGGAATTTTCAATGCCTTCTTTATAGTATACATCGATTTGTAGTTCCTCTATCTCTTTTTCTCCAACATATTGTTGTACCGGATATTTGGGAACCATGGCCCCCTCCTTTACAAAAAGAGGAATTCTATCCAATTCTGCAGGCACCCATTTTTCAAATCCGCCTTCAGTTACCTCATCATTCCAGAAATTATACCATTTTCCTTTAGGAAAATACATCCGTCTACCTTGCGCATTCGGCTCTTGTACCGGACATACCAAAAAGTGTTCCCCAAACAAAAACTCATCCGTTCGGAAATGGGTCTGGGTATCTTCTTGGTCATAGAATACCAAAGATTGAATCATTGGCATTCCGTTTTTGATATACTTGTAAAAAAGTGTGTAAATGTATGGTAGCAGTTGATAACGCAACTCAATATAGCTCTTCACAATATCGGTTATTTCCTCTCCGAAAGACCAAGGTTCCTGGTCTCCATGGTCTCCACTGGAATGTACTCTGCAAAATGGATGGAAAATGGCCAGTTGCATCCAACGCGCAAAAAGCTCGCCATTGGGTTGTTCCGCAAAACCGCCAATATCCGAACCTACGAATGAATACCCACTCATGCACATGCGCTGCATCTGTACATTGGCAATCCAAAGATGTTCCCAGGTAGCTACGTTATCCCCGGTCCAAGTGGCACAGTAACGTTGGGTGCCTGAATAAGCAGCTCTTGTAAGGACAAAGGGCCTCAGAGGAAACATGTACTTTTTCACTCCATCGTAAGTGGCACGTACCATCTGCATTCCATAAATGTTATGTGCTTTTCTGTGGCTACAAGGATGGCCATCATAATCATGACGAACATCCAAATTTGCCGTTTTAGTAGGTACTTCCATAACGGCAGGTTCATTCATGTCATTCCAAACCCCTTTGACTCCCATGTCTGATATCATTTCCTTGTATAGTCCGCCCCACCATTCACGAACTTCTGGGTTTGTAAAATCTGGGAACTTACATTCCCCAGGCCAAACTTTCCCCTTAAAATGTGGTCCATCAGCCCTACGACAGAAAAATCCATTGTCCATTGCTTGTTGATATACCCAATATTCCCTGTCAATCTTAATTCCAGGGTCAATCATGGTAACGGTCTTAAAGCCATCTTCTTCAAGCTCTGCAATCATTTTTTTGGGATTAGGGAAATGACGGTTGTTCCAAGTAAAACATCGGAAACCTTCCATATAATCAATATCCAAATAAATGGCGTCACAGGGAATCTGAAGCTTTCTGAAAGTGGCGGCTATCTCTTTCACCCTTTTTTCAGGATAATAGCTCCATTTTGATTGATGGAAACCTAGTGCCCACAATGGCGGAAGCTCCGGAACACCAGTCAAATCTGTATATGCTTCAACGACCTGCTTCATTTCCGGACCATAGAAGAAATAATAGTTCATTTCTCCCCCATCTGCCCAAAAACTGGTCACATTTCGCTTTTCATTGGCAAAATCAAAATAGGTACTAAAGGAATTATCAAAAAATACTCCGTAAGCAATATTTTCTTTAAGTCCTATGTAAAATGGAATGGCCTTGTAAAGAGGTTCCTGGTCTTTACCATAGGCATAAGAATCTGTTACCCAGTTGTTTACTCTTTTTCCTTTTAGGTTGGTGTGAGAAGCCTTGTCCCCCATTCCATAATAACTCTCCCCGGAATGGCAGACCTTGCTCATCTTAACAATATTACCCCCGTAATCATAGTTTTCCTCCCAATGAAAACCAAGTTCATCCTCACTTAAGATAACATCGTCCATATCTTCAATCTGTATCTTAAGATTGGACTTGTTCACATATACCTTAATCTTGGAGGTGGTTATTACATATTCTGGAATCTCCTCTTTTACGGTAAGACTGTTATATCCTAAACTAACATCATCGCTGATGGCATACGAAAAATCCGGCTCAAAAACGTGTTCCGTCGCATACCTTAAGCGAATGGCACTGTCACGGAGTATGGTTATTTCCAGAATGACCCCATTCTGGGTAGTGAAAAATATTTTATCATTTTCATGCTTGAAATCAACAATATGGTTGGGGTATTGATTTCCAATTTTAGCAATCTCTGTATTAGTAATCATTGTTGGTCTATTGAGAAAGACAAAAGAAACACATTACTATGAGAATTGAAAAAGATGTTTTGAACAATAAAGTTTTCGTAAACAAAACGAAAACCTTTATTTATAAACAATTACGCTCAAAGGGGGTAATGTCATACTTACCGATTTTGGGCAGCCGTTCCATTCTTTGGAAGTTGGTCTCAATGTTTTTTTACCCACACCACTGCCAGAGTACTTGACATCATCACTATTAAACAACAATTTCATTTGCTTGGATTTGTGCACCCCCACTCTGTAGTTTTCTCTTGGTACAGGAGTAAAATTGCAGACCACAATTAGATCATCTTCAGGATTATTACCCATACGTTTATAGGAAATCACGGTGTTTTCCCGATCATTGTACTCAATCCATTGGAATCCTTCCGGACTGAATTGTTTTTCATGTAATGCTGGACTTTCTTTATACAACTTATTTAGGTCCTTGATGGTCTCCTGAATCCCTGAATGAAAATCGTATTGCGTCAAATGCCAATCCAAGCTATTCTGAAAATCCCATTCGGAAGACTGACCGAACTCTCCTCCCATAAACAATAAATTGGCTCCTGGATGTGTAAACATGTATCCATAGAGCAGCCTTAAATTGGCAAACCTTTGCCATTCATCCCCTGGCATGCGGTATAAAAGGGAATTTTTACCGTAAACCACCTCATCATGCGAAAAGGGTAACATAAAGTTTTCGGTAAAAGCATAGGTCATGCTAAAGGTGATATCATTTAAATCGTATGAGCGATGGATAGGCTCTTTTTTGAAAAACTCCAAAGTGTCGTGCATCCATCCCATCATCCACTTCATACCAAAGCCAAGCCCTCCAAAATGAACAGGCTTGGAAACTCCTGTAAATGCAGTAGATTCCTCGGCAATGGTTTGTACACCTTCAAAACTTGCGTATACTTCTTGATTCATTTCCCTAAGAAAAGACATCGCTTCAAGATTTTCATTGTTTCCGTACATGTTCGGTTCCCACTCCCCGTCTTCACGTGAGTAATCCAAATACAGCATGGACGCCACCGCATCTACACGTAATCCATCCACATGGTATTGGTCTAACCAAAAAATAGCGTTGCTAATCAAAAAAGCCCTTACCTCGTTTCTTCCATAATTGAAAATGAGACTTTTCCAGTCTGGATGATACCCTCTTCGCCTATCGGGATGCTCATAAAGATGGGAGCCATCAAAGAAACCAAGCCCATGTGCGTCTTCTGGAAAATGTGAGGGTACCCAATCTAAAATCACTCCAATTCCTTTTTGATGGAACTTATCAACCAATAGCTTGAAATCTTCGGGTTTTCCAAAACGTGAAGTGGGTGCAAAATAGCCAGTAAGTTGATATCCCCAGGATGGGTCGTAGGGATATTCCATAATTGGCATGAATTCTACATGGGTAAATCCCATATCTTCCACATAACTCACCAATTCATCAGCCAACTCAATGTAGCTTAGTGATTCCCAGCCATTTTTCTTTTTCCAAGAACCGAGATGTACTTCATAAACTGAATAAGCTTTATCCAAGGCGTTATGATCAGTTCGGTTCTTCATCCAAGACTCATCCTTCCATTTATAAGAAGCTTCCCAAACCACTGAAGCCGTATTGGGAGGGATTTCGCAATATCTTCCAAAAGGGTCCGCTTTTTCAGTCCAAATATCATTATGATGGGATTGAATCTTATACTTGTACAGCGTTCCCATATCCAACCCTGGAATAAAACCTTCCCAAATGCCACTTTGGTCCCATCTTACATTCAATTCGTGCTCTCCTGGCTGCCAGTGATTAAAATCACCGACTACGGAGACCGACTTAGCGGAAGGGGCCCATACCGCAAAGTATGTTCCCTTTTTTCCATCAACTTTCGTTAGGTGGGAACCCAGTTTTTCATAAAGCCTGAAATGCTTTCCGGATTTAAAGAGATTGATATCGAAATCGGTAAAAAAGCTATGTGGAATTACTTCAGCCATGTTGTTTGTTATTTATTATACCCATAATACCTCGAAGTGGTATTACCGCCCATAAAGGTCTTGAATTCATTTCGTATCCCAATTCGTACACTGCTTTTTCGAGCATGCAGTACTCTAGCAAAAAAATACGTTCTTGGGTGTAGCCTATGTTGATATTGTTTTTCTGAATCAAATCTACATATACAGCGTAAAAAACATTAATAAAATAGGTGTATAAAATCTCCCCTGCATGAAATAGTTCTTCCTGAGAATAGGGATACTTGTCTTCATTATTAAAAATAGTGGCGTAAACAGCGTAATGAAATGATCTGAAAATACCTGCTACATCTTTTAAGGGAGGTTGTTTTACTTTTCTGTCCCGAATGGTACTCTCGGGCTCTCCCTCAAAATCCAATAAATAAAAATCGTCACCTTTGACCAAAACCTGACCCAAATGATAATCGCCGTGAACGCGCAACCGTTCACCTTTAAGCTTGGTCCAGTCAAAACCAATAAATCGCTTTCGGATTTCGTTCTTTCGCTCCAAAAATTCTTTGGCCAGGTCAGCGGACATTCCCGAAAGTCGGCCGATGTTATTTTCGACAGTATTCAGTCGGTTTTGAAATTGATATAGCAAACGATTTTTAAGCCATACTTCATAGTCCCCATTAAAATGCTCCGGAGTAAAGGCGGTGTCCTCAAATTCGGAACCCAAGGCTACATGCATCTCTGCTGTTCTTTTGGCCAGGGTTTGAAGTTTTAGAAAGATGTTGAGTCCAACCCAGTCAATAATTTGTGGTGGAACATCCGCTATTTGCAATCTATTGAACAGCTCGGTCTCCGGAAGGGAGTAAACATCCAGGTTTTTTCGCTCAAGACACTGAAAAACACCATCAATCTCCTTCGACATGAATTCCCATGCATCTCCTTCATTGGGCACCAATTCTTGCATCAAGGCAATTGTAATATTGGCATTGTCAGAATCGATAATACTTAAACTACCCATGTAGGCCGGAGTATTTTTGAACTCCTTTTTCTCGGAAAGGAAACGACTCATTTCATAATCTGGGTTTTTATCAGCATAAATGCGCCTAAAAAACTTAATTACGTATTTGTCGTTCATTATAATCGAGGTGTTGCTCTGCTCCAACCCCATAAATCGTGACGAGCTGTACTCTGTATCGTCGAAATTTGTGCTTTTATGATATCTAACTCTCGTGGTATCGTTGGGTTCGGCTGTTACCAAACGTTCAAATACCAATTTCCTAAAAGCTTCCAAATTAAGGGCATCTATGATAAAACCGTCCTGACCGTTGAGTTTTAGAGGTAGAATCCTATCTTTTTTAGCAAAATTTACATCGGATACAAAAGCTATGGGAAGAAAATAATGCTGATAAAAGGCCTCTTCGAAATTTATTTCCAAAATCAACCCATAATACACTTCACCATGCTGCTGAATCCTGAAATGTTCTTGAAGCTCAATGTATTTTAACTTGCTCGATTTTCCACCATACCATCTCTGACGAACCACATAGTCTTGCAAAACCGTCGATAAGAACACGTCGGTAAAACTGTTGTCGTCCAACAGCTGTTCCCATGCTATATTGAATTCGTAGGGTGGTTTCAAACTAAATTTGTATTTGTTTAATCCTTAATGATATGGAACAAATGAAAGGGTAAATTGGGATGTAGCTCCACAAAATTCCATTCGTCATACCAATGATACTCTTTTTGCGTCATTTCGTCTTTGATGTGCAATCCTTGTCCATCACTCAAACCCAATTCCTGCAAAGGAACTTGTAACCTTCCTTGCCGCAAGTATTGTGAATCCAAGCTAACTACAATCAACATCTCATCCGTCTTGTCATCGTTCCACTTGTAAAATGCCATAAGGTGATCGTTGTCAATATGGCAAAACTTTATGTTATTGGTTTGCTGAAGTGCCTCATGCTGGTGTCTTACCTCATTTATTTTGCTGATATGATGGGTCAATCCATTTTCGATTGTCCAATCCCAATGTCTCACTTCGTATTTTTCACAATCCAAATACTCTTCTTTCCCAGGTAGTGCATCAGTTACCATATACTCAAATACAGGTCCGTAAATGCCAAGGTTACCACTCAAAGTTGCAGCCAATGCGTATCTAATGATGTGCATGGATTCATTGGCACCCTGCAGATGATATGGATTGATATCTGGCGTATTGGGCCAAAAATTAGGCCGGTAATATTCCCGCATCTCAGTTTGGGTGAGCTCCGTGACATATTCTATCAATTCATGTTTTGAGACTCTCCAAGTAAAATAGGTATAAGACTGTGAATACCCTTGCTTGGCCAGTTGTTGCATCACCTTAGGTCTTGAAAATGCTTCGGCCAAAAAGAGTACATCTGGATGCTCTTTTTTGATTTCAGAAATCAACCAGTGCCAAAAATAATAGGGTTTTGTATGGGGATTGTCCACTCTAAAAACCTTGACACCAAAGCCGACCCAATGCTGCACAATACTTAGCAGTTCTTCCCAAAGCGCTTTATATTCCTTTGTCTCGAAATAAAAATTAACAATGTCCTGATACTTTTTGGGAGGATTTTCGGCATATTGGATGGTGCCATCAGGTCGTTTTCTGAACCATTCAGGGTGTTCCGAAACGTATGGGTGGTCCGGTGCTGCTTGAAATGCAATATCCATTGCCACCTCAATACCAAAATCTCCAGCTTTTTTTATCAGTTTTTTAAAATCTTTCTCTGTACCTAACTGAGGGTGGATTGATTTATGGCCTCCATATTTGGAACCAATACCCCATGGCACTCCAGAATCTCCTTCCTGGGCATTTACCGTATTGTTCTTTCCCTTTCGGTTAACTTCACCAATAGGATGAATTGGAGGAAAATAAAGGGTATCAAAACCCATTTTGGCAATTCTGGGCAATAATTGCTCACAATCCTTAAAGGTACCGTGCTGTCCTTCTTGTGGTGCGGACGAGCGTGGAAAAAACTCGTACCAAGTGCTAAAATTTGCCTTTTTCCGGTCCACATATACTTGAAGTTCTTTGCTTTCATTCGCCAAAATACGTTGAGGATGTTTTAGCAACCATTTTTTCAACGTATCGGAAGCGGCAAAATTGACTGCTTCCTCGTAAGTAGATTCATCTTCAAATTTTGAGATCCATTCTTTTAGCTTTTTTTTGTCCTCAGCCCCAGCCTTTTTTGCCAAAAACTTTAAATATTGAATCCCATCGAGCAATTCGCTCTTGAGGTGTTGCCCATCGGCCAACTTAGCTTCCACCCCATGCTGCCAATTGAGTGCATAATCCACCCAGCCTTGGATTTTATAGGTATAGAAACCTTGTTTTTCAACCTTAAAAGTGGCTTGGTACACATCATTTCCTAGATGCTCCATGCGAACTTCGCTATATTTTTTTTGGTTTTCGTGTTTATAAAGCAGTTCAGATTGAATTACATCATGGCCATCTGGAAGAATATCGGCCGTTACATGGACACGCTCACCCAAGGTTCTTTTAATAAAAAAACGACCAGATTCAAGTTGTGGGGAAATATTGTCGATTACTACACGCTGCTGTTTAAACATAGTTTAGTTAAGTTGGTCTTTGTCATAAATATAGAAATTAAACCTACATTTTCAGGATTGCTGCATGATATTTCCTCTCACAACCGTTTTAATTACTAAAATTATGGCCCGCTTTTTGATTTCATAGTGGGAAAATAGAAATAGTGCAAATCATAAAAATCAATAACATGAAAAAAATCAATACAATATTCGGTGCATTCCTACTCTTGTTTATCGTAGCTTGTGAAGGCCCTGAGGGACCTCCTGGGTTTGATGGACTGGATGGAGCGCCTGGACCTGAGGGTGCACCCGGCATTCAAGGCCAGGTAATTGAAGTAGATGGGGTAAACTTTGGTTTTGACCCTGACAATAATCTTTTTAGTACCCTAATTACATTTAGTGATGAAACTAATTTTGAAATCCTTGAATCAGATGCTGTATTGGTCTATCGATTTGATGGTACAATAGACCTTGATGATGGTAGTACCGCTAACGCATGGAGTCAACTTCCGCAAAACTTTTTCCTTGCTGAGGGTACCATTCAATATGTTTTTGCACATACTTTTGTGGATGTGGAACTTTTCATCGATGGAAATTTTGATTTATCGGGACTTGATACAGCGTTTACAGATGATCAATTCTTCAGGATAGTAATTCTTCCCAGTGAGTTCGCTGACAGTTCCAGAATGGACACTTCAAACCTTAGTGTAGTTATGTCTGCTATAGGAGTCAGCGAAAGTGAAGTTCAAAAAATCCAAATGGATTAATTCTTTTGTGATATAAATTGAAGCCTCGCCATGGCGAGGCTTTTTTATTTGTGCTTATATCATTTTCAGCACTATTTTTGAAAGGAATATCAAAAATTGCGTCTAAATAGAAAAAGAAAAAAGAATGGGAAAAAACTTGCTTTGGGTGGCCCTTTTACTAATTGCAGGATGTAAAGGTGTATCTCAGGAACAGAATAAGGAAATTGCGGAAACAAAAGAGTATCCAATCACAAAGACAGACGCCGAATGGAGGGCAGAGTTAACAGATATGGAATACTACGTACTGCGCAAGGCTGCTACTGAAAATGCTTTCACCAGTGATTTGTTGGACAATAAGGAAAAGGGCACCTATGTTTGTGCCGCTTGCGCTACTCCCCTATTTAGAAGTGAAAATAAATTTGACTCTGGCACGGGATGGCCGAGTTTTGACCGCGAAATAGAGAATAGTGTTGCGTATGACGTGGATTACAAGATAGGATATGCGAGAACAGAAGAACACTGCGCCACCTGTGGTGGCCATCTCGGACATGTATTTAATGATGGGCCCAGAAACACTACTGGAAAGAGACATTGCATCAACGGAGTGGCCTTGGATTTTATTCCCGATTCCGAATAAATACATTAACTTTCTTGAAAATATTCGCTATTGAAAAAGTACGCCGTAGAAAGAACTGAAGAGGAGTGGAAAAAACAACTATCTCCAGATGAGTATCGAATTTTAAGACAAAAAGGCACGGAATACCCCCATACAGGAGAATTCAACCTTCATTTTAAAAAAGGGGCTTATCACTGCAAAGCATGTAATGCCAAGTTATTTGAAAGTGGCAACAAGTTCGAAAGCGGTTGCGGCTGGCCTTCTTTTGACCAAGCTGTTGAAGGAGCCATTGAATATATAAGGGATACTTCCCATGGAATGATTCGCACGGAAACTGTATGCGCCAATTGTGGCAGTCATTTGGGCCATGTATTCAATGATGGGCCACGGGAAACCACAGGCCAACGCTATTGTATCAACTCCCTTAGCATCGATTTCGACCCTTCTGAAGAGTAACCTTCCTCAAAAACTTTTCTAGAATTTGCCGCTTGGTAAATGGCATTTGAATTCCGTATTTTTGCACCTGCCAAACCAAAAGGTTAGGTATCAATCATAACAACTAAAATCTAAAAAGGAATGAGCAATTTTGATGTAATTGTTTTGGGAAGCGGCCCCGGGGGCTATGTTACTGCCATAAGGGCATCGCAACTTGGTTTTAAAACAGCCATTGTTGAGAAAGAAAGCCTAGGCGGTGTTTGTTTGAATTGGGGATGTATTCCTACCAAAGCATTATTGAAATCAGCTCAGGTTTTTGAATATTTGAAGCATGCAGAGGATTATGGGTTGAGTGCCAAAAAGGTAGAGCACGATTTTGATGCCGTTGTGAAAAGAAGTCGTGGTGTTGCAGATGGAATGAGCAAAGGTGTTCAATTTTTGATGAAGAAAAACAAAATTGAGGTTTTGAACGGGTACGGTAAAATAATGCCAGGAAAAAAGGTCATCGTTAAAGGAGAGCATGGAGACCCCGCCGAATATTCTGCAGACCACATTATTATTGCCACAGGTGCGAGAAGCCGCGAGTTACCCAGTCTTCCCCAAGATGGTAAGAAGGTGATTGGTTATCGCGAAGCCATGACATTGGAAAAACAGCCAAAGAAGATGATTGTTGTAGGTAGTGGTGCCATTGGTATTGAATTTGCCTATTTCTACAATTCCATGGGAACCGAGGTTACGGTCGTGGAATATCTTCCGAATATAGTCCCGGTTGAAGATGAAGACGTTTCCAAACAATTGGAGCGTAGTTTCAAAAAAGCGGGTGTTAAAATTAAAACTTCAGCAGAGGTTACCCATGTGGACACATCTGGAGAAGGAGTTAAAGCCACGGTAAAAACCGCCAAAGGTGAAGAAATCTTGGAAGCCGATATCTTACTTTCCGCAGTAGGAATCAAAACAAATATTGAGAACATTGGCTTGGAAGATGTTGGGATAGCCGTGGATAGAGATAAAATACTGGTAAACGATTACTACCAAACCAACATCCCAGGATATTATGCCATTGGAGATGTAACTCCCGGTCAAGCTTTGGCACACGTAGCATCTGCAGAAGGAATCCTTTGCGTAGAGAAAATTGCTGAAATGCACGTTGAACCGTTGGATTACGGCAATATTCCTGGATGTACCTATTGTATGCCAGAGGTTGCTTCCGTTGGTTTGACCGAAAAACAGGCCAAAGAGCAGGGATACGATATCAAAGTGGGTAAATTTCCATTTTCTGCAAGCGGTAAAGCAAAGGCATCCGGGAATTCAGATGGATTCGTCAAGGTTATTTTTGATGCCAAATATGGTGAATGGTTAGGCTGTCACATGATTGGAGCCGGTGTGACCGATATGATTGCTGAAGCAGTAGTGGGAAGAAAATTGGAAACTACAGGTCATGAAATCCTAAAGGCGGTTCACCCACACCCAACTATGAGTGAAGCGGTCATGGAGGCTGTGGCTGATGCTTACGATGAAGTGATTCACCTGTAGTCCCTCTTTTATGAAATGGAATCATAGAAATATCCATAGGGATATTGCATACTTCTATATTGGCCTCATCATTGCTTTCTCTTTTTCCGGGATTATTTTGAACCATAGGCAGGACTGGTATCCCATGGATTATGCTTACGAGTCTGAAGAAGTACAAATAGCCTTACCAGATAATCCTAAGAGTTTGGACTCTGAAGAGTTTATCAAGTCCATTGCGCAAAAATGGGACCTTCAGGATAAATATGATGGACATAGAATACGTGGTGAAGAGCTTCGCGCTAATTTTAAACGGAACATAACTTTGGACATCAATACAAAAACGGGAAAAGGCTTTTTGGAGTACAAAAGAAAAGTACCGGTTTTGGGTCACACCATGTTTTTACATAAAAGCACAAACAGTTTTTGGATTTGGTACTCCGATATTTTTGGAGCCGCGATGCTCATTATTGCCTTTACTGGACTGTTCATCACCAAGGGAAAAAACAGTTTTAGAAAACGAGGCTGGAAATTGGCGTTGGCTGGGGTTTTGTTCCCAATATTATTTTTAATACTGTTCGCATAATGCTAAAACTCTTTCGAATCACAGCAATACTGGAAGGCATATCGTATTTATCACTTTTTGCCTTTACCATGCCCTTAAAATATTGGGCAGGTATTTTGGAACCCAACAAATATGTTGGTTATGCCCATGGTATTCTTTTTATTGCATACGTGGTTGTAGCTTTTCTTTTTTGGTACGATAGAAAGTGGAGCATCAAACGACTTTTGATTTTAATGGTAGCTTCTCTGTTACCGTTTGCTACTTTTTATGTTGACGAAAAGTATTTGAAGCCTAGCGCGGTTATATCCTAGTTTTCCACTAAGCGATATATTGACCCATCAAAAGCACAGATAAATAACTCATTTTGTGCATCCACTCCAAAAGATGAGATGTTGAGGTTAGAGTTTATCAGCAAAGTGTCTTCTGGGTTGCTGGAGAAAGCATTAAGGCCCCAAATTCGACCGTCAATAAAATCAGCATAGATATAATTGCCAACTAAGGATGGTGTAAGACTCCCTCTATACACATGACCCCCGGTTATAGATTGGTCATTTCCATTATGCTCATACTCAAAAACAGGAGGAACCAAGCCATCGTTATCGCAATCCCCAGAAAAACAAAAAGTACCTTCGAACAAGCGCCAGCCGTAATTCCCACCACTTGTCACAAGGTTGATTTCCTCACGCTCATCTTGTCCCACATCGCCAGACCAAAGGTTTCCGGTCTGCGTATCAAAACTCATACGCCATGGATTTCTAAAACCGTATGCGAATATTTCCTCTCTAATATTGTTCTGACCAAGGAATGGGTTATTTGCGGGAATTGAATAATTCAATCCGTTCGAGGTAACATCCACATCAATTCTTAGGATAGCCCCAAGTAGATTTGAACGGTCCTGTGCATTGTTATCAGGGTCTCCACCAGAACCTCCGTCACCTGATGCAATGTATAGAAAACCATCGGGCCCGAACGCTAACTGTCCACCATTGTGATTCGTAAAAGGCTGTGGAATTTCCAACAGAACAAGTTCAGAGTTTGGGTCTGCCAAGGCGGGGTTTGAAGAGGATACTTGAAAACGAGAGGTTACCGATAACGTGGTGGAAGGGGTATAGTTCACATAAAAGTATCCATTGGATTCAAAATTTGGATGAAAAGCCAATCCTAGTAGTCCTTGCTCATTGGCCGTTGTGTTTATTTGGGAACTGATATCCAAAAATACGTCCGAGCTTTCTTCACTTTCATCATTGTTAAAAACACGAATGATCCCCCCTTGTTCAACAACAAAAACTCGGCTACTTGAATCACCAGGACTTTGAAAATCAACAGGCCTTGAAAAGCTCAGGTTTGGGAATGCATTTTGAAGGGTAAAAGTTGTATCTCCAGGGTCAACATCATCTGAGTTAGTGGTTGTTCCATTATCATCAGAACATGAAAGCAGAAGGAGAAAAGTCACTACAGAGATAAGTGCAATCTTTTTCATATCAATACATTGGGGTTATAAAAGATACGAAGAATTTAAGCCAACCAGATGTTTGACGGCCAACTAACCGTCCACAAAACTCTGAATAGCCAAATCATAGCTTTGAAGGCCAAAACCAAGAACTACCCCTTTGGCGGCTCCAGCAATATAGGATATATGTCTAAAATCCTCTCGTTTGTGCGTGTTGGAAATGTGAACCTCTACAACCGGGGTTTCTATGGATTTAACTGCATCGCCAATGCCCACAGAGGTATGCGTATAGGCAGCAGCATTCAGAATAATGCCATCCATATCAAATCCCACCTCTTGAATCTTGCTTATCAACTCCCCCTCGATATTGGACTGAAAATAGATAAGTTCTACTTCTGGAAATCTCTTTTCCAATTTGGAAAAATACGCTTCAAAAGTAGTGCTCCCATAAACTTCGGGTTCTCGTTTTCCCAAAAGATTTAGATTCGGTCCGTTGATGATAATAAGCTTCATGGGCTTAAAAGTACAATATCTTCAAAAAACAAAAAGGCAGCTGATTGAGCTGCCTTTTTAAAAATATGATTAAAAGAGGGTTAATCAAATGCATATTGGATTCCAAATCCAAAAGCGCCTGCCTCATTATCTCCTGCATCACTAAGTACAATGGCGGGCCGCCAATCAAAATTAATCACAATCGGAACACCATCAACTTTGAAATCAAGTCCTGCATGGGGACGCAAAGCAAAAACATTGTCAAAATCATCAATCAATACGATACTTGGTCCAATACCCGCATACCAACGCAGTCCGGCTGCTCCCGAAAACTCATCATGATAGGAATAAAGAGCGGTTAAAATTGTGCCTCCGTCTTCAAAACCCAAATCAAACTGACCAACATGGTTATCAGAAAAGAAGTATTTCCCGCTAGGTCCAACAAAAGTAGCATCGTCCCAAAGATCAATACCAAGACCCACGGCTCCAGTGTAGCTAGTTTGGGCATAAGAGAAACTGAAAAATGCAAAAGATGCAAACAAACAAAAAACTGTTTTTTTCATAATAGTCATTTAGTAGTTTAAGTTTTTTTTAATTACCTGGAACTATACAATTACAATTCCAAGATAACTCATCGTTATATACGTATCCTCACCAAAAAAAGATTAGTTGAACCATAGAAACCTTTCAAAACAAGGTTAACTTACACTCGATGAATATGTTGTTGTGAAGCTAGTTGAAAGCAAATTGAATTCCAAAACCAAAACTGCCCACTTCATTATCACCTGTATTACTTAAAACTACGGCAGGTCGCCAGTCAAAATTCAATACTATCGGAACCCCATCAAATTTAAAGTCCAAACCGGCATGCGGACGTAAGGAAAAGGTATTATCGCCATCCAAGAAAACAATACTAGGACCTATTCCAGTATACCACCTTAGTCCTCGGGCACCAACAATTTCTTTATGAAAAGAGTATAAAGCGGTAATGATGGTGGCATCCTGCTCAAATCCCAAATGGGCCTGACCAACATGCTTTTCAGAGAAAAAGTACTTTCCCCCTGCGCCTACAAAGGTAAAATCCCCAATAAGGTCAATCCCCAATCCAATAGCTCCGTCGTAACTGGTCTGTGCGGTTGTAAAGCTTGAAAATGAAGAGACAATGATTAATGTAAGCAGTAATTTTTTCATTTTTTGATATTTATGGTTATTACTTAAACTTCAAAAAATGTCTCCCCTGTATCTTCTTTAGAAGAGGAACAAAATACCTACCATTGCAATAGAAAAATTGAAATTGTCATCTAGGGCAACTGTGGAGTAAGAGACATTGATTTCCGTATTGCCCGTAATGCTGTAGCCAACCACTGGTCGATAATAAAAGCCGCCATCATTTCCATCATTGATCCCTAGGGCATAGCCTACATCAGCACCAAATTTGAACTCGTAAGTTGGATAAAGACGTACAGAAGCTGCTGCGGGAATAAACTGGAAATCCTCGAATTCTCCTTCCACCTCAAATTCTCCTACAGAAAGAGTTTGGGTTTCCCCGAAAGAATTAATGAATCCTGTTGCAAATCCTATATCCAGAAGCTTGGAAACGCCATAGTGGTAATTTAGCTCAAGACCTAGGGCAAAACTGCTAATGTCTGAAGCATCCCCCACTGGAATTCCGGCGGTAAGACCTGCTTTAAAATTACTTCTATCTACTTGTGCTATGGTTGTAAATGTCACTAAGAGCAAAAAAATACTTGTTGAAATGGTCTTTTTCATGTTTGATTAAGGTTTACTGAATGTTAAAACGTGTCCTCCATCAAAAAAGTATGAATAAACCGAGGTCAAGGTATTTGTATTCGTTTCCAAATCTTCTCCCAAATTGACGAAACCCTTCTTTGAATTGACCAATCGATATGTGGTATTTTTCCAATACCCCGTTTTGTTTCTATTTTTAGCAAATGAAATGGAAACATGCCGTAAAGGACTATAAAGATTATTTGAGGATAGAACGTGGCCTTTCTATGAATACCATTTCCAATTATGTACTCGATATTGAAAAATTGATGGGCTTTTTATCTGAGAACAACCTTGAAGAAAGCCCCCTACATATCACCAAAGAAACCGTTCAGGCATTCATTTATGATGTCGCCAAAACTTTGAATCCTCGCTCTCAGGCTAGGATTATATCAGGTCTCAAAGGTTTTTTCAACTATTTAATTTTTGAGGATTATAGAAAGGACAATCCCATAGAACTTATTGAAACTCCTAAAATCGGCAGGAAGTTACCTGATACCTTATCCACCGAGGAAATCAATCAACTTATAGACGCCATTGACCTTTCACACCCTCAAGGTGAACGGAATCGAGCGATTTTGGAGACACTATATGGATGTGGACTTCGAGTTTCCGAGTTGATCGAGCTAAGGCTTTCGGATTTGTTTTTTGAAGAAGACTTTATCAAGGTAACTGGTAAGGGCGATAAACAACGCTTTGTACCCATCAGTGAAGTCAATAAAAAATATATCAATATTTACCGATATGAGGTTAGGGTACACCAACATATTCCAAAGGAATTCTCAGATTATCTTTTCTTGAATCGCAGAGGAAAGAAACTCACTCGAGCCATGATTTTTACTATAATCAAAAGTCTAGCTGAACGCGTTGGATTACAAAAGAACATCAGTCCACATACTTTTCGTCACTCTTTCGCCACCCATTTACTTGAAAATGGCGCAGACCTTCGTGCTATACAGCAAATGCTAGGGCATGAAAGCATTACCACAACCGAGGTCTATATGCATGTAAATCGGCAGCACTTGACAGAAGTATTACATCAATTCCACCCCAGAAAGTAATACCTCTTTAGAATTTCAACTTTCCTCCAAACTCCAGTATAGGCTGGCCAACATCAAAACCTAATTTATTAAATGTAGGATTCCCAATAGGTTGTGCAAATCTTGTCTCCAGAAACATATTGGGTTTTACCTCATGTCCTACACCAAAAAAAGCCTCCTGTAAAGGTGTGGGATTGGGTTTTCCTGCACCATCATTCAATAAATCCCATTCCAATCGATAACCTCCTATCAAATAAAGCTTCTTGGCAAAATACTTTTTGTATTGAACGGGGACTGTAAATCTATCTGCAAAAAGAGTCCTATAATGTACCCCTCCAACACTTATTTCACTGGTTTCTGTCAATGGAAAATGCATTTCAAAATCCGCAAAGTTGGATTTATCCCCAAAAGTAGGATAGCGATGTCCATCAATTGAAATTTTGGGTTTCTCTTCCACTCCCGAGACCTTTCCATTAGTTTGCCCGTAGGAAAAATGGATGCCAATCAGTATAACTGTAATTGTATGTTTAAAGTTAGGAAAGGTCATGTCTGTAATTTTCCTTTAAAATACTTTATCCTAAAATTGGTCATATCTCAATTGGCGAAACTTTAACCTAAAAATCCAGAAAGAAAAAAACGAGAATCGCTTTAAAAAAGAGTTTAAATTTGACACCTTAAAGTTTCGATATATGGAATCCAGTCAACGTAAATGGTGGAAAGAAGGTGTAGTCTATCAGATTTACCCAAGAAGTTTTCAAGATACAACAGGAAACGGCATTGGAGACATTCAGGGCATTATTCAGCGATTGGATTACATTAAAAGCTTAGGTATTGATATTATTTGGCTTTGCCCAGTGTACCAATCACCCAATGATGATAACGGGTACGACATTAGCGACTACCAAAACATTATGGAAGAATTTGGGACTATGGCCGATTTTGACCAACTTTTGGAAGGTATGCACAAACGCGGTCTAAAACTGGTCATGGATTTGGTCGTAAACCATACAAGTGATGAACATCACTGGTTTCAAGAATCCCGAAAATCCCGAGACAATCCATATCGCGACTATTATCACTGGTGGCCAGCGGAAAAGGGCACTCCTCCCAAACGTTTCAGTTATTTTGATGTGGATGGAAATGCTTGGAAATATGATGAGCAAACCGATAGTTACTATCTTCATTATTTCTCGGTAAAACAACCTGATCTAAAGTGGGAAAACCCAAAAGTGCGCCAAGAGATACACGATATGATGCACTTTTGGTTTAAAAAAGGGGTGGATGGTTTCAGAATGGATGTGATTCCCTTTATTTCCAAAGACATTAGCTATCCAGAATTACCAGAAAAGTATAATGGAAATTTCGTTCCATTTTATGCCAATGGCCCCAAACTGCATGACTATTTACATGAAATGAATCAAGAAGTTTTAAGTAAGTATGATGTTATGACGGTGGGTGAAACTCCCGGAGTGGATAGAGACCAAGCTTTGCTTTTTGTCGATGAAGACCGGGAAGAACTCAATATGTTCTTTCATTTTGAGTTGATGTCCTTGGACCGGGAAGGGGATGAAGTGTTTTGGATGAGAAGTGACCCATGGAAACTTACCGAGTTCAAAAAAATATTCTCAGATTGGGATGAAACCTTTGCAGAAAAAGGTTGGGGAAGCCTGTTTTTGAGCAATCACGATAATCCCAGAACGGTAAGTCGCTGGGGTAACGACTCTCCAGAGCACTGGTACAATTCCACTACTATGTTACAGACCTTTTTGTTGACTATGAAGGGTACGCCCTACTTCTACTACGGTGATGAGATTGGGATGAGCAATATTCGTTTTGACAATATTGAGGACTATCAGGACATCAACACGCTAAACCGTTATGCGCTGCTCAAGCAACGGGGCGTGGACCTAGAGACTTTTATCGAAAATGAGAAGGAAGCTGCTCGAGATAATGGCCGTACCCCTATGCAATGGGACAATACGACGAATGCAGGTTTTACCCAGTCAAAACCATGGTTAAAAGTACATCCTAACCACAAAGAAGGGCTTAACGTAGCAGAACAGGAAAAAGACACAGGTTCCGTATTGAACTATTTCAGAAAAATGGTCCAAGTACGTAAAGACCATTTGGGATTGGTCTACGGGGATTACAAATTGCTACTGAAAAATAACGAACAAGTATACGCTTACACCCGAATTATGGATGATGAGAAATACTTAATTCTGCTAAGCTTCTCAACCGAGCCAGCCAGTATTGATTTGTCTACAGAAGGTTTTGGAGAACTTAGCTTAATTATTTCCAACGATTTATCTACAGCCGATAAAGGAAATGGAAAGTTTGAGTTACGACCGTATCAGGCGTGTGTGTACCAGATTTAAAGTGGTCAGCATAAGTGGTTTTTTGTTGATTTAGAAATAGGAAAAAATGATCATCTGATAAGCCATGAGCTTTAGTCGTTATTTAGACAATCTGTTTTAGTTTTCCTTCATCCAAACTGGAGTTGTGTCAGATTTATGGTCCTTGCCAATAATGTCCCTGTAAAGTTCCGGTCTTCGAGCGTTTTTGTATCTCCAACCTCCTGAGAGTTGAATTTTTTCTTTGGTAATCTTTGAAATTGTAATGCTATCTTCAAGAGATTGTATTTCGGATAAAACTTCTCCGTATGGGTCGATTATCATGGAATTGCCATTTTTCAAGTGTTCGCCGTCATAACCAATCGGGTTTGTAAACGCAAAGTAAACTCCATTGTCGTAAGCCCTTGCAGGTGGCCAACGCATTAACCAACGCCTACCTTTTGGACCGTCAAATTCCATTCGTAACGATACAGGGTCATTTTCACGATTCTGCCAATATTTATCAGCTACATAATCTCGATGAGGCATTGCAGATGGTGTACATCCCGTAACGTGCGGTGCGAAAATTAGTTCTGCTCCTAAAATGCTTGTTGCCCGAACATTTTCGATTACATTATTGTCATAACAGATTAAAATTCCGCATGTCCAACCGAGTAGTTCAAATACGCAATATTCACTACCGGCAGACATGTGCTTACTAATGAAAGGATGTATTTTACGATATTTAGCGACTATTCCATTTCCAGTTACGCAGATATAGGTATTGTATATTTTCCCATCTGACTTTTCCACTAGACCTGCCAAAATAGGAATATCCAACTCTTTTGAGATTCCAATTAATTCCTGAGTACTTTTTCCATTTGGTATTTCCTCCGCTAACTCCGTTATCTGTTCTAAGCTTAAATCTTTGGTAAAAGTGTAAGCAGTAATCGACATTTCGTGAAAACTAATTAAGTCCGCGCCATTAGATTTCGCTTTTTCCGCAAGCTGCCGGATTATCGATAGATTGTATTTTTTATCTCAGTCCTTTGGTTGAAATTGTGCTACTGATACATTCATATTTTGATAAATGTTGAATTTTTTGGCTCCATGTGCATACCGACTTAAGATCTAATTTGTTTAAAGGAATTATATCGTCCAACAAGTGAATTTCGGGAATTGAAGAGAAAAATTCAATATAAAACTGATGTAGGCCAAAACAGTATTGACGAAAGTAAAATCCCTTAGGTCTTTTTAGAAACCTGATATTCCTTTTTAAAAGGTCTGATAATTAACCGAGCTTCTCGATCAAACTTAATATAGTTATATACCCAATTGATAAAGACCACTACCCTATTACGAAAGCCAATCAAAAAATAAAGGTGGACGAACATCCAAACGTACCAAGCAAATACACCTTGGAACTTAAATTTTTTCAAGTCTACAACAGCTTTGTTGCGTCCTACCGTAGCCATGCTGCCCTTATCTTTATATTTAAAAGGTTTCATGGGTTTCTCCTCTACCAATCGGGCTAAATTTTCTCCCAGACTTTCACCTTGTTGCATAGCTGGCTGGGCCATCATGGGGTGGCCTTCAGGAAATTCCTCGGTTTCCATCTGGGCCACATCGCCAATGGCAAAAATCTCTTCAAACCCCTCTACTTGATGAAAATGGTTCACTTTGAGTCGACTACCGCGACTCAATAACTCTTCAGCATCCAAACCTTTAATACTAACCGCCTTAACACCCGCTGCCCACACCAAGGTGCATGCCTCAAAAGAAGTGTCTGTATTTGTAGTGACCTGCTTGCCATCGTAATCGCTCACTCTAACGTCTTTCCAAACGTTCACTCCAAGTTTCTCTAAAAACCGTTCAGCCTTTCTTGATGCTACCTCACTCATTGCTGGAAGAATACGGTCACTTCCTTGTACCAGATTTATCTGAGCCCTTCTAGTATCCAAATCCGGATAATCCTTGGGCAGTATTCCTTTTTTGATTTCCGCCAAAGCCCCAGCAAGTTCCACACCGGTGGGCCCTCCCCCAACTATGACAAAATTCATAAGGGCATCGCGTTCGTGCAAGTCATCAGTTAATAGAGCTTGCTCAAAGTTTTCCAAAATCAAACTTCTCAGATTTAGGGATTGGGGAACCGTCTTCATAGCCATGCCATAGGATTCAATATTCTGATTCCCAAAAAAATTGGTCTGGGAACCTGTGGCCACTACCAAGTAATCGTAAGCAATGCCCCCAATATTGGTCTCCAATCTTCTTTTTTCGGTATCAATCTGGGTAACCTCAGCCAACCGAAAGTAAAAATTGGGATACCCTTGAAGTACTTTTCGAATAGGATATGCAATGGAATCAGGTTCAAGACCCCCTGTGGAAACCTGATACAACAAAGGCTGAAACGTATGGTAATTGTGCTTATCTAATAAAAGCACCTGTACGTCTTTCCCTGAAAGTTTTTTTGCTAAAGCAATGCCTCCAAATCCTCCTCCAATGATGATTATTCGTGGAAAACTGGATTGCGGAATGTTCATCTCTGACATGGTTATAAAAGTACATATTCCAGTGATTACCACATTATTTTACAAAGGGTTTTTTAGTATCTTTAATTTTCTGACTAACTCGCTCAACCCATGAAAAAAACAGTATTCCTTTGCGCCCTAATTCTATCGGGCACTGCCCTTTTCTCTCAAAAGAAAACCGATGATGTGCTAAAGAAATTAGAATCCAACCAAGAAAAGTATGCAGATATTGCCCTTCAGATTTGGGATTTAGCGGAAATGGGATATTTGGAAGAAAAAAGTTCCGCTTTACTGCAAAAAACCCTTTCGGATGAAGGTTTTTCCATTCAGAAAGGGGTAGCAGGTATCCCAACAGCTTTTGTTGCAGAATATGGCTCAGGATACCCAATTATTGCAATTTTAGGTGAGTATGATGCGCTACCTGGACTTTCCCAACAGGCCGTTCCCGAAAAAAAGACCGCAAATAAAGCTGCGGGACATGCCTGTGGGCATCATTTGTTCGGTACTGCTTCAACCGCAGCAGCCATATCTGCAAAGGAGTGGTTACAGGCAAATAATACCAAGGGCACTATTCGGTTTTATGGATGTCCCGCTGAAGAAGGTGGCTCAGGAAAAGTCTACATGGTACGAGAGGGACTTTTCAATGATGTAGACATTGCTTTGCATTGGCACCCTAGCTCCCAAAATGCTGCAAGTGCCGGAGCAGCTTTGGCCAACAAGTCTGCAAAGTTTAGATTTTATGGCACCTCGGCCCATGCCGCAGGCGCTCCTGAAAGAGGTCGCTCGGCACTAGATGGAGTTGAAGCCATGAACATGATGGTCAACATGATGCGAGAGCATATTCCGCAAGAGGCAAGAATCCATTATGTCATTACAGAGGGTGGTAAAGCTCCCAACTTTGCAGAAGTCTATTATTACGCCCGACACGGAAAACGAGATGTGGTCATCGACATTTTTGACCGAATCGTTAAAGCTGCTGAGGGAGCTGCTTTAGGAACAGGCACAACCATGGATTATGAAATGATTGGAGGCACCCATGAGTTGCTACCCAATCTTACGCTTCAAAAAATAATGTACAAAAACTTAAGCATAATTGGAGGTATAACCTACACCGAAGAAGAGAAGCAATTTGCAGAAAAAATCTCCAAAACCCTTGGTTATGAGGAACTGGATATGAAACGAGCCATAGACGTTCAACCTTATAAGGAAGAAGCTCGTGCCTATGGTTCTACGGATGTGGGAGATGTGAGCTTTGCTGTCCCTACTGTAGGCATGGGAACAGCAACCTGGGTGCCCGGTACCCCTGCTCACAGTTGGCAAGCGGTTGCTGCTGGGGGTACTTCAATCGGTACAAAAGGAATGATGGTAGCTGCAAAAACATTGACCCTTACGGCTATTGAACTGTTCCAAGACCCAAAAATTGTGGAAAAGGCTAAAGAAGAGTTTGAAGGGCGTCGCGGAAAGGACTTCAAGTACATTCCTTTGCTGGGAGATAGACCACCTGCACTTGATTATAGAAAATAACCAACTTTCCAGGTCTGTAACAAAATCCAAAGTTTACAGACCTATTAGGAAAACTTACCAACCACGTTGAACAAAGAACTGGAACATCGTTTTGTTACCGAGCTTGAGGATAATCAGAATATTGTCCATAAGGTATGTAGCCTATATACCAATGATAGGGATTCCCATAAGGATTTATTCCAGGAAATCACCATTCAATTGTGGAAGGCCTACCCTAAGTTTCGTGGAGACTCCAAGTTTAGTACATGGATGTATCGTGTGGCTTTGAATACGGCCATTACACTCTATCGAAAATCGAAGAAGAGGGTGGAAACCCAAGATTACGATTCCGTGATTTTTAAAATCAAGGCCGACGAATATGACGATACCGAGGAAAAACAGCTCAAGTTAATGTACAACGCCATTAAACAGCTTGGAGACATTGATAAGGCTTTGGTTTTTCTGTACTTGGAAGACAAAGATTACAGCGAGATTTCGGAAACCTTGGGTATTACGGAAGTGAACGCCCGGGTCAAAATGAACCGGATTAAAAATAAATTAAGAACCATCTTAAATCCTTAAGTTATGATGGATGAACTGGAGCTCTTAAAAAAAGATTGGCAGAAAAAAGAAGAACATCTTCCCAAACTGTCCTACGATGATATCTATCCGATGATTTGGAAAAAATCATCTTCCATGGTGAAGTGGATTTTTTACATTAGCATCATAGAATTTGTCTTCTGGGCCGCAATAAATTTTATTTCAAGCGACCCACAATATATGCAGGACCTGAAAGCCATGCATATTTATAACATCATGATGGTCTTGAACTTTGTCAACTATGGCATTATCCTGTATTTCATTTTTAAGTTTTACCTGAACTACAAGAAAATTTCGGTAACGGATTCTTCAAGGAAACTTATGAAAACCATCTTGAAGGTAAAACGAACGGTCACACAATACGTATGGTTCAATCTTATCATCTTTGCCACCTACATGATTATTAGCCTCTACGGTGTTCTGATTTATAGCGAAGAGGGTAAAGAAATCGTGGAAACAGCCACAAGACAAGGAAATGAAGTGACTTTTTGGTTTTTGGTTATAGCGGTATCCATACTCTTTACAGGAGTTTTGCTCGTGGTAATCTGGTTGTTCTACAAATTGCTATATGGAATTTTGCTCAAGAGACTCAAAGAAAACTATCGAGAACTTAAAAAACTGGAGGTCTAATCACCTTTATAACTGTATCGCCTTTTTTGATGCTCTTCCTCATAGGCCAATAGCTCATCTTGTGGAATCACATGTAGAAAGGAAGGATGTTGCTCAATGGCATACTCCAACTTTTCAATAATGGCCTCCACAGACTCATTGTCATAATCAATCTCCAAAGGGGCTTTTATATGCATGGATTGTAGAATACCTTTCTTTTTTACGCGAAGTCCTTTTTTGTCAAATGAACGTCTAAAGCCATCTATCACAACCGGTACTACTACAGGTTTGTATCTTTTAATAATATGGGCTGTGCCCTTGCGCAAAGGTTTCCAAGGTGTAGTGGTACCTTGAGGAAATGTGATTACCCATCCATCATCCAAAGCTTTGGCAATATTACTTATATCACTCATTTTCACCTGTCGATTCACATCCTGTCCGTCTGCCCTCCATGTCCGCTCAATGCTGATTGAGCCGGCATAGGCCAAAATTTTGGTCAACAGGCTCTTTTTCATGGTTTCTTTGGCCGCCACATAGTAAATGTTCAGCTTCGGATTCCATAAGTACCCTAAATTTTTGATGTTATCCTCTCTTCCACTCAAACTCGCGTTGAAAACATGGAACATGGCAACGACATCTGCAAAATAGGTCTGATGGTTACTGACAAAGAGAACATTGTTTTCTGGAAGATCGCGAATAATCTGGGAGCCTTCAATTTCAAGTGTATTAAAACCCTTATACCGCTGATGGGTCATCATACCGGCAATACGAATCAACCATTTTTTAAGAAAAAGGATATGTCCAAATGGATTTTCTTTAAAAAGCCCCATATATCAATGTGAAAAGCTAATTTACAAAAATGACCCTTATAGCACCTGTTCCAAGAGTTCTTTGATTTCGCTTAACATCATGGCAGTGGCACCCCATACGGTATAACCATTTAGTTTAAAGGCAGGTACGCTAATATTTTTTGCATAGGAGGTGCTTAATTTTTCTTCAGAAAGGTTGGATTTATCCAAAAAATCTGACAAACGTACCTCAACAAGCGCTTCCACCTCGCTTTCTTGGATTCGGAACAATTCAGGTTTATGATATACCCCGAAAAAGGGTTGAACCAGATAATTGCTTGGTGGGATATATACTTCACTAAGCTCTTTCAACACCTCTACAGATTCCGATGGCACCCCAACTTCTTCATAGGTTTCACGCAGAGCAGTTTCCATAAGATTTTCATCTTCCGGTTCCAGCTTACCACCCGGAAAAGCGATTTGGTTGGAATGCACCCCCTGATATGTTTTCCTCAAAATGAGAAGCAAATGGGTCAATTGTTCACTATTGGGATAGAACAAGGCCATTACCCCTGCTTTCTTTGGGTTTTGCGCCTTTATTTTATTCAATTCCAACCATTGTTTCCGAAATGCGGGTGACATTTTATGGTGGGAATGGCTGCCGGGCAGCGGTAGATTTTTTATTTTTAAAACTTGTTCGTAAAACTCTTGAAAATCCATGAGGCTAAGAAATTCAGCTTTGTTTACAAGTATACTACTATTTTTTTTGGTGTCCTGTAGCGAAAAACCCAAAAAGAAGGAACAGCAAAGTACCGCCAAAGAAGAGGTCAAGGACAGTATTCCACAAGTAGCAGAAACCGTTGAACCCGAGGTTGAAGAAGAGGAAGAAGAGTTTTTGTTAACCGAGGAGAATGCCATCGATTTCTTTTTCGAATATGCCAAAGAAGAAAAGGCGAACCGAGTAAAATTGACCACTAGTATGGGTAGTTTTACTGTGCAGTTGTATGATAATGTGCCTTACCACAAGGCGAATTTCATCTATCTGGCGCGTAAAGGGTATTTTGACAACACTCAATTTCATCGGGTAGTAGAAGACTTTATTATCCAAGGGGGCAATTCAGATGATAAGGCAACTCCACTAAAAAGAAGGAAAATAGGCAGGTATCTGCTTCCTCCAGATGCCAAAAAGGGATACAGACACCATCGGGGGACCATATCTATGCCCAGTAGTGAACGAGACAATCCACATAAATTGGCATCTCCCTACGAGTTTTTCATTGTAGTAAAAAAACCAGGTTCATATCATTTGGATGGTTCATACACACCGTTTGGGAGGGTGATTCAGGGTATGGATGTAGTGGATGCCATTAACAAAGTTCCCGTTGGCGATGGGGATTGGCCTTGGGAAAACGTCTATATTCTTAAAGCGGAAGTACTTTAATCAATTCTTGGAAGAGTAAATATTGGGCAGGCGAATACTGAAGCGCACTGCCAAAATACGCATAACGATTACGGCAAGAATTCCCACTACATAAGCATACTCCTCCGCAACTCCTAATAAATGGATAATAAAATACAATGTTCCTCCCAAGATACAGGCCGTGGCATAAATCTCTTTTCTGAAGATAACCGGAATTTCATTACAAAGAATATCGCGAAGCACACCTCCAAAACTAGCGGTCATCGTTCCAAGAGCAATGCACATTATGGGAGATAAGTTGGCCTCCAGTCCTTTTTCAATCCCCAACATAGTATACAAGCCAATACCAATGGTATCAAACAAGAAAAGTGATTTTCTCAAATACTTTAGTTGATGGGAAAAGATGATGGTCAACAGCACGGTGATAGGAATAATAGTCACATAAGTCAAATCCCGCATCCAAGTAACGGGAGTATTACCAATCAACAAATCTCGCAGTGTTCCTCCACCAATAGCGGTTACAAAAGCAATTATTAAAACACCAAAGAGGTCCAAACGCTTGTCCATGGCTACCAATACTCCAGACACAGCAAAAGCTATGGTACCCAATATATCCACT
This sequence comes from Flagellimonas meridianipacifica, assembly GCF_003001695.1. Taxonomy (GTDB): domain Bacteria; phylum Bacteroidota; class Bacteroidia; order Flavobacteriales; family Flavobacteriaceae; genus Flagellimonas; species Flagellimonas meridianipacifica. Next base: position 1,990,679 of record NZ_PVYX01000002.1, read on the forward strand.
AGCTGATAAAATCCCATTACATTTTTTGTGTATAAAAGTTGTAATCCTTCAAGACGGTATCCAGATAAGGGGCATCGTAGAGCTCTGAATTTGTGTTCAAAATACTTTCCACTTTTACACGCAGGGCTTTAAGGGTTTTAAAATCACTGCTCTTTTTAGCTATCAAATAAGTTTCCTTTATTAAGCGTACATCTTTGTCCGTCAGCACAGTTACGTTGGTGAATTGGGGTTGATATTGCTCTTCAACCTCTTCCAAAATAGTATGGGAAACCTTGGTCTTGTTTTTGGTACTTATCACTACAGTTCCTGCAGCTGCATCCCCTACTCGCTGTCTTTTTTCAGAAAACAGGATACTTAGAATTCCTATGGACCCCAGAAAAATCCAGATATCGACAAGACGTAACATCCATCTCACCAAATAATTGCTCCAATGCACGGGAGTACCATCAACTCTAACCACCCGCATCTTTAAAAGCATTTTACCCACAGTCCTTCCATTGAAAATACTATGCATCAATAGACTGTAGAACATGGCCGGTAGGAAGATAAGTGCTATCAAACCTCGTTGCGTCCAGGTATCCTCATACACATAGGAAATGGCATCTCCAATCAGGTTAACCAAAATGGCATACATGTAAAGAATAAGTCCGTCTATCAAAAAAGAAACGATTCGTTCCCCAATACCCACAATTTTATAATCTAGGTTTACATTTTGCGTTGTATTGATTTGGAGGTTACCCATATAACATTAATTTTAAACTGTCGGTAATACACATTTATGCGCGAGGCAGCCTTTGTGAAACAAAATAAGGAAAAATGGATAGCATTTGAAAAGGCCATCCTTAATGGTTCTTCCACAAGTCCCGACGAATTGGCTGATGGCTATATCCAATTGACCAACGACTTGGCTTATGCCCAAACCTACTACGCTGAAAGCAAGACTTTATTGTATCTGAATTCACTTGCTTCGCAGGCGCATCAGAGAATTTACAAGAACAAGAAAGAGTCTCGAAACCGAATTATAGAGTTTTGGGGATATGAATTTCCCCTGTTTTTCAAGCAATATCATAAAACACTATTTACCGCTTTTTTGATTTTTGCTGTGGCTACATCCATTGGAAGTTTATCTGCTTTAAATGACGGTTCTTTCGTTCGATTGATTCTTGGAGACGCCTATGTAAACTTGACTTTGGAAAACATTGCCAAAGGTGAACCTACGGCTATCTATAAAAGTGGAAGTGAAGTCGGTACTTTTTTGGGAATAACCATAAACAATATCCGAGTGGCCCTAATTGCTTTTGCCTTTGGGGTTATTACCAGTATTGGAACCGCCTACGTACTTTTTAGCAACGGCATAATGTTGGGAGCTTTTGTTACTTTTTTCTATACAAAGGGTGTGTTTTTTGAAGCCAATCGACAAATCTGGTTGCATGGTACCATCGAAATTTCGGTGATTATCATTGCAGGGTGCGCTGGACTCATTATGGGAAACAGCATTTTGTTCCCCAAAACCTTTTCACGCCGAGTTTCATTTATGAAAGGAGCCAAGGATGGACTAAAAGTGGTGGTCAGTACCATTCCATTCTTTATCATTGCCGGTTTTATCGAAGGTTTCATTACCCGATATGCGGATATGCCCGATTGGTTGGCTTTTCTCATTATTGGTGGGTCTTTGGCCCTTATTGTGTTTTATTATATCATTTATCCTATTACCCTAAATACATTGGATGGCAAACAAATACCTAGAACTTAGAATCAATCGCGATTTTGGGGATATTCTCTCCGTTTACTTTGATTTCCTCAAGCAAAACATCAAAACATTCACTAACGTTTTTCTTCGGTACAATGGTATCTTTATCATTGGTCTTCTGATTACCAGCTATCTCTTGGTGTCTGGTTTTGTGGGCTTAATTGCTGCTGATGGACTCTACGGGACTGGAAGCGGAGCTGTTTCAGAAGAGGATTATCTCGTCTATTTGTTTTCTGGAATGGGAATATTCTTTTTGATATTTCTAGTCGTTGCTGCTCTAAATTTCAGTATCAGCTCCGCTTATCTTGTTAAGTATGATGAAGTCAAAGGAAACCATTTTGATAAAAAGGAAGTTTGGGACTTGTTTAAAGACAGATTGGGCAGTATTTTACTCTTCATCGTAATACTTATCCCAATTTACCTTGTATTTTTTGTTGTTGTCATTATCACCGCATTTATTCCACTGGCAGGTATTTTTATTCAATATGTGTTACAGTTTTTCCTAGCTGCTTGGGTTGGTGTCTCTTTCTTCTGCATGCTAGCAGAAAAGAAAGGGGTTATGGATGCTTTTGGAGAAGGGTGGTCCTTGGTTATCAATAATTTTTGGAAATCTATCGGGGTCAATTTCATTTTGGGCCTTTTGAACGGACTCCTATTTTTTATAATTATGGTAATCCCCGGGGTCATTATTGGAATATACACTTTTCATGTAGTTGAAAATAATGTGGATGTAACGGGGTCAGTTATATCCATGGTAATTTATACATTGGCCCTATGTCTAGTTTTGGTTGCATCAGTCTATGCCCAATGTCTTTCCCAATTCGTCAATGGTATTTTGTACTATGCACTTCACGAAAAGACCTATAACATCAACACCCGAAGTAAAATTGAAGAAATAGGAAAGTCCAGTCTGTGAGAAGCGTTATCTGTCTTTTATTTCTTATTCCTATTTTGGGATTTGGCAATCTTCAAGAAAAAGATTCGCTACAACTCAAATACGATACGGACTCTAGATTAGAGGAGCGCAGTTTTAATCAAGACTTGTCTCAAAAATATCAAGGAGATGAGTTCAATTATGAAATCAAAACTGGGGAATCCCAAAATCTGCTGCTCCGATTTTTGAGATGGCTATTTGGAGGATTGGGTGAAATTTTTGGTTTTGATGTTTCTCCCAACGCTTTAAAGGTCATTCAATATTTCATTTATGTTTTGATGGGACTCTTGGTCATCTATCTGCTTGTTCGGTTTTTGGTCAATGAACGATTTGGTTCCATTTTTACCAAAAAAGCGAATTCCATATTGGATGTAGACTTGTCCGAACAGCATATTGAGAGTTTGGATTTGGATTCCCTAATGAACGAGGCTCTTCAAAAGAAGGATTATCGATTGGCTGTCAGGTATCAGTTTTTGAAGGTTTTGAAACGACTCTCCCAAAAACAATTGATTGATTGGCATTTTGAAAAAACCAATTCGGACTACGAAAAGGAGCTTAAGGAAAACAGGCTTAGAGCAAAGTTCAAAGAGGTATCCTATCTCTACGAACATATTTGGTACGGTGAAAATCCCATAACGGAAAGGCAATACCAAAAAACAGACGATAGGTTTAACACCTTAAACACATTAATTCCTTTATAAGATTTGGATAAACGGTCAAAAATAGTACTCGGTGTTTTCTGCTTGGTGATTCTTGGAATCATCATTACGGAAATAGTCCGTCCCCGACCGATTAACTGGAGACCCTCCTACACGAATGCAGATAAAATACCCTATGGTTGTTATGTGCTCTACAATGAACTCTCCGAACTCTTCAATACTGCTGATATTGAAACAGTTTATGACAATACTTATGATGCCCTTAGCAAAACGGACAGCATCCAAAAATCAGGGTTTATTTTCATAAACAACTTCATCTACTTTGATGAGCAAGAAACCTACAAACTTTTAGATTACGTACATCAAGGAAACACCGTTTTTATAGCCTCGGCCGATTTTGGAGGTATCCTTTCTGACACATTGAATATTAATGTTTTGTCCAGCTACAATCTACAAGAGGAAGAAGCCGAATTGAACTTTACGAATAATAAATTCAAGAATCAAAAGTATACCTATTCAAGAGGTATGTTATATGCACGTTTCTACAGTATAGATACCCTTAATTCAAAGGTTTTGGGTCACATAAAGTATACAGAGCGCAATGTGTTGGAAAATTTACCCGATGTATATATTGACGCTCCGAACTTCATCCAGACCCAATTTGGGAAGGGAACTTTTCTACTAAACACCACTCCTCAAGCATACACCAACTATTACGTACTTGGGGACAATCAGGAGTATGTGGCTAATACCTTTTCCTATTTCGAAGAGGACACTATTTATTGGGACAATTATAAAAAATCGGGAAGAGTGGTGGTGACCTCACCATTGCGGTTCGTGCTTACACAAAACAGTCTTAAATGGGCCTATTATCTCACTATGGGGAGCCTTATTCTTTTTGTACTCTTTAGGGCAAAGCGCCAGCAACGTATTATTCCAGTAATTAAACCTTTGGAAAATTCCTCTGTGGAGTTTGCGCGCACGGTTGGGGCCTTATACTACCAAAACAAGGATTATACCGATTTGATTCATAAGAAAATCACCTATTTCTTGGCCTATCTCCGAAACCGATATCATCTAGAGCTTGCGAATATATCGGACCGGACAGTACAGACATTGGCCGCTAAATCAGGTAAAGGAAAGGAAGAAACTAAAAAGCTATTGGAACTTATTGTTTCATTGAAAAACAAAAAGGCGCATACCGAACAAGATAGTATTCTACTTAATAAGACAATTACAGATTTTAAAAAGTAACACATGGAAGAAAACGAGGCACAAAACGAAGGTTTGGAGTTCAATTCAAGAATTGATCTAAGCCAACTGCAATCGGCTGTTTCTCAAATACAAACTGAATTGGGCAAGGTCATTATTGGTCAAGAACGTATGATAGAGTTGCTCATTATTTCCATTTTGGCCAATGGACATTCTTTGATTGAAGGAGTTCCGGGTGTGGCCAAAACGGTCACAGCCAAACTCTTGGCCCGAACCATGAACGTGGATTTTAGCCGGATTCAGTTTACACCGGACCTAATGCCAAGTGATATCTTAGGAACTTCTGTTTTTAATGTCAAAACTTCTGAGTTTGAGTTCAAAAAAGGGCCTTTGTTCTCCAATATTATCTTAATTGATGAGATCAATAGAGCACCTGCCAAGACACAAGCTGCCCTTTTTGAAGCCATGGCCGAACGACAAATCACAATGGATGGCACCGAATACACCATGGAACCACCATTCTTGGTGTTTGCAACCCAAAATCCGGTAGAGCAGGAAGGTACATATCGTTTGCCTGAGGCTCAATTGGACCGTTTTCTTTTCAAAATTGATGTAAACTATCCTTCGTTGGAGGAAGAAGTACAAATCTTGGAAAGTAAACACAACAATAAACATGTGGTGGAAGAAGAATTGGTAAACCCGGTATTATCAGCAGTGGAAATTGAAGAATACCAGAAAATCATTAAAGAAATTACGGTAGAGAAAAACCTGATTACCTACATCGCTTCCATAGTAAACAATACCCGAAACAACGCAAACTTATATTTGGGTGCCTCACCACGGGCTTCCATTGCCCTTATGGATGCGTCAAAAGCTTTGGCAGCCATAAATGGTCGTGACTTTATTACCCCGGATGATATCAAAAAAGTGGCACCTCCCATATTGTCGCACCGAATTATTCTGACTCCAGAACGCGAGATGGAAGGTTTGACAGCTAGCCAAGTAGTACAGCAAATTGTGGAAAGCATAGAAATTCCTAGATAAAGCAAACTTTTGAAAAAGATTTTCGGACATATTTGTGTACAACAGCGCTTTTTTGTAGTGTTGGTTTCACTCATTGTAGGTTTTTTGGTTTCGTACATCTATCCAAGCCTTTATGCCGTATTCCGAATTTTGTTTTTCGCTATCTGTTTACTGTTGATAGTAGATTACATCCTACTTTTTTTATCCAAAGGCAAATTACTGGCCCAAAGGATTTTGCCCGATAAATTATCCAACGGCGATATGAATCCTATTCAGATTTCAATCACCAATAGGTATCTTTTTCAAGTTACCTGCAGAATCATTGATGAACTGCCGTTTCAGTTTCAAAAAAGGGATTTTGGCATAAAAAGCACCTTGAAATCTGGCAATACCACATCTTTTGAATACCAACTAAGGCCAACTGAGCGCGGAGTATACGAATTTGGTAGTCTAAATGTTTTTGCATCAACACCCATAGGTTTCTTGGCTAGAAGATATCGATATGACACAGCTGCCGAAGTACCTGTATATCCTTCTTTCCTTCAGTTAAGGAAATATGACCTTATCGCCTTTACCAATCGATTGCACGAATATGGATTGAAGAAAATAAGACGTATAGGTCATACTATGGAGTTTGAACAAATAAAGGAATATGTGCAGGGGGATGATATCCGGAATATCAATTGGAAGGCCACGGCAAAGAAAAGCCAATTGATGGTCAACCAATACCAAGATGAAAAATCACAACCCATTTATTCAGTAATCGACAAAGGTAGGGTGATGAAAATGCCTTTTGAAGGTTTGAGTTTGTTGGACTATGCCATAAATGCAACTTTGGTCATAAGCAATATCGCTCTAAAAAAACAGGACAAGGCGGGCATGTTTTCTTTTAGTAATACCATTGAAAATCGAGTAGTCGCAGAACGGAGAAACTCTCAGATGAACCTAATTTTAGAGACCCTCTATAATTTGCGGACCAATTTTGTTGAGAGCGACTTTAGTAGATTGTATGTGGACATTAAACGCAACCTAAATCAGCGAAGTCTACTACTGCTTTATACCAATTTTGAAACATTGGATGCGTTACACCGCCAAATGGGGTATTTGCAGGCGATAGCCAAGCAGCATTTGTTGGTGGTAATTTTCTTTGAAAATACAGAACTGCATGAGTTCACGGATAAAAAAGCAGAAAACATCCAACAAGTATTCGAACAAACTATTGCCGAGAAGTTTGTCTATGAAAAAAAGTTGATTGTAAACGAACTTCGCAAACACGGCATTCAGACCATACTGACCAAGCCAGAAGACCTCACGATAAGCACAATCAACAAATATCTGGAGATAAAAGCTAGGGGATTGATTTAGTCAACCCAGAATAATCATTCAAAATATTAGAGGAAAAACCAAAAGGAGTCAAATTGGGCAATGATTCTTCCGTGTTCTCTTTATTTAGAAAGACAACGTCAAAAGGCTCCAATTGAGGTTGAATAGCAACAGAACGCCCAGAGTATCGAAGCCTACCATCTTTATCTTTCTTTGAAAAAAGCTCAATGGTTACACCCACGGCAACACCTCCCAAAATGGTGGCAAGTAAATCATCATTGTCCCATCCATTGTCCTCTTGGCTGGCATCGACCGATTCTTTGGCCAAACCTATCAACGTACTTCCGGCCACAGCGCCAACAAAAGTCCAAACTCGATTTCCATCAGAAGCTTTTTTTGCTACACCCGCTCCAACCAGGCCAAAAAGACCACCTCCAACAAAGTGAAGTGCTTTGTCACGTTCTATTTGCCCATGCATAGTAATTGCAAGGCACAAAACGACCACGGTGGGGATGAGTCTTTTCATACGCGCTAAAAGTATCAAAAAGTATATTGAAAACCTATAGGGACGGTATTCCCTTTTTGGCCGCCTCAAATTCAGCCAATATTTCGGAGATAATTTCCGAAGCAGGCTTGATATCATGGATAAGGCCGGAAACTTGTCCAATTTCCAATTCACCGTTTTCCATATCACCTTCAAACATACCCCGTTTGGCACGTGCACGTCCCAAAAGTGTCTTCAGGTCTTCTACGGAAGCGTTATTCCCATACGCTTCTTGAACTTGCTGGTAAAACCTGTTTTTCAACATTCGTACCGGGGCCAATTCCTTCAAAGTGAGTTGGGTATCCCCTTCCTTGGCTTCCACCACCGCTTTTTTAAAGGTATCATGGGATGACGCTTCGGTACTTGCCACAAATCGGCTCCCAATTTGAACCCCATCTGCTCCCAGTATCATAGCTGCCAACATGGCCCGCCCGGTTGCAATTCCCCCTGCAGCAATTAAAGGAATATCTATCTGTTCCTTTACAGAGGGAATCAAGACCATTGTGGTGGTTTCGTCCCGCCCATTATGTCCGCCTGCTTCAAACCCTTCCGCAACAATGGCATCAACACCAGCTTCCTGCGCTTTAAGCGCAAATTTTACGCTACTCACCACATGTACAACCGTGATGCCCTTCTCCTTCAAAAATGAAGTCCAGGTTTTTGGATTCCCTGCGGAAGTGAATACAATCTTGACCCCATTTTCAACAATTACCTGCATGAGTTGGTCCAAATCCGGATAAAGCATGGGAACATTGACACCAAAAGGTTTATCGGTTGCTTTTTGACATTTCTTGATGTGCTCATCCAGTACTTGAGGATACATACTCCCGGCTCCTAAGATCCCCAATCCACCGGAGTTGGACATGGCAGACGCCAATCGCCATCCGCTGGCCCAAATCATTCCTGCCTGTACAATGGGATATTGGACGTTGAATAACTCAGTAATCTTATTTTGACTCATAATCCTTAAGATATTACCCCCGAACCTATCAATTCGTCATCCAAATACCAGGCAACAAATTGACCTTCGGTAATGGCAGATTGCTTTTCATCAAAATCAACGTAAAGTCCAGATTCAATTTTATACAAGGTGGCAGTTTGCAAAGGTTGGCGATATCGAATTCTTGCCTTAACCTTCATGGTCTCATCAGGCTTTAGTGCCAAATCAGTCCTCACCCAGTGCAATTCTTCTTCCTTTACAAAAAGGGTTTGTCGGTAAAGACCAGGATGCATTTTTCCCTGACCTGTGTAGATGATATTTTTTTCCACATCGGTCTCTATTACAAAAAGAGGCTCTTTGGTACCTCCAACATCCAAACCTTTTCTCTGGCCAATGGTAAAGTAATGTGCACCTTGGTGCTCGCCCACAACTTTTCCGTCAGTTTCGGCATAAGTTTTCTTTTCAGAAAGATATGCCAATTCTTCACGCTTGGAATTAAAGGTCGGTGTATGGTCTTCAAAATGATGTGCCGTTGAAGGAACCTCCACAATAACCCCTTTTTTGGGCTGAAGTTTTTGCTGCAAAAACTCTGGCAATCTCACCTTTCCTATAAAGCAGAGACCTTGAGAATCCTTTTTATCTGCAGTGATCAAACTATTTTCTGCTGCAATTTCCCTTACTTCCGTTTTGGTCAACTCTCCTATAGGAAAAAGTGTTTTGGACAATTGCTCTTGAGACAATTGGCAAAGAAAATAGGATTGATCCTTGTTTTTATCTACTCCTGCTAAAAGTTGATAGGTCTCATTGCCATCATTATCCGCTATCGTTCCTTTTCGGCAATAGTGCCCTGTAGCCACATAATCCGCTCCAAGCTGTAGGGCTATTTTCAAGAATACATCAAACTTTATTTCCCGATTGCAAAGGACATCCGGATTTGGGGTACGGCCTTTTTCATATTCATTGAACATATAATCCACAATGCGTTCCTTATAGACTGCACTCAAATCCACAGTCTGGAATGGAATTCCCAACTTTTCCGCCACAATCAGCGCATCGTTACTATCCTCCAACCAAGGACATTCATCGGAAATGGTCACGGAATCGTCGTGCCAGTTCTTCATGAACAGACCAATTACCTCGTAGCCCTGCTCTTTTAACAAGTAGGCAGAGACACTAGAGTCCACTCCTCCGGACAAACCAACAACAACCTTCTTCATGTTCTTCATATTGACGTTGCAAAATTACAAAATAGCCTAAGAAAATCTATCGTTTCCGTTTGTCGCCGAACTTCCCTCATCTTAACATGATTTTGGATTAAAAGTGTTATTGTTTTGTGATAAAATGAAGATTGTTTTCCAGTAGCATTGAAAGCCTTTTCAAATCTCCCAGAGCTTTTCCAAGATTTAAAGTTGAGGTAACCAAGAATTAAGAATGCATTTAAGTAGAAGGATTTAATTAATCCTACTTTCAAAACTCAGAACACAAAACCAAAATATTGAAAATGAAGACCATCCCACACCTAAGAAAATTCCTGTTAGTATTTGTTTTATCCCTGTTTGTATTTGCATGTAGCAATAATGATGATGACGCCAATCCGGGTACAGATGACGCAATAGGTAACACTGATGATGATGTTACCCCTTCCCTTCCCAATATTGTTGAATTGGCCGAATCCGTTGATGTATTAAGCACACTTTTGGATGCCATTGAGGCGGCTGATCCTACTATTGCCGACGCACTTGCTGGGGATGGCCCCTTTACGGTATTTGCTCCAACAAATGATGCCTTCAATGACCTCTTGAATCAATTGGATGATTTTGATGGGTTCGATGACTTTGATGAAGACGCTGAGCAACAACTTCTGGCCTCAATTCTTCAATATCATGTAATTTCCGGAACCGAAGCATTTTCCAACAATCTTTCCGATGGAACGGTACTAACTACACTTCAAACAGAGGAGATTACTGTAAATGTTGATGGAGGTGTGTTTATAGAAGATAAAACAGAAGAACTCGCGGAAGTAGTAAGTGCGGATAATGATGCGTCAAATGGAGTGGTCCATATTATAAATAAAGTTTTGTTGCCACAGGAAGTATTAGATGCCCTTTTTCCAAAACCGAGTATCGTCGAGTTGGTGGTTGAGACAGAAGAGCTTTCATTGTTGGAAGAAGCAGTTATAAAAGCAAACTTGGTAGATGCACTCAACGCAGAAGGGCCGTTTACTGTATTCGCCCCAACCAACGCCGCAATTGAAGAACTATTTGAGCTCTTGGGCGACTCGTTCACAAGCTTTGACGATTTCGACAATTTCTTGGAGTTACAGATTCTAGAGCAGATATTGTTGTATCATGCAGTTCCCGGTAATGTTACCTCATCCGATTTGGCTCCGGGCATGATAAATACGCTTCTACAAGATGAAACTTTGGAGATTATTTCCGATGGAAACACTTTTGTTATTAGTGATGCTTCTGATATTGACGCAAATATACTTTCCCCAGACCAAGAAGCGAGTAACGGAGTAGTCCATGTTATCGATAAGATTCTCATTCCACAGGAAATTCAGGATTTTCTTGATATGCTTAATCCAGATGATCCTGATTCCGGTTTGCCCACCATTCGGGAAATTGTGGAAAGTACAGATGAATTGGATTTTTTAAGAGAAGCCCTTGAAATTACAGGATTGTTGGAAACCTTGGGAGAGGATGGTCCCTTTACAGTCTTCGCTCCAACAAATGAAACAATCACCCTTCTTTTTGCACTTATCGGTGGTTCCTTTGGTGATTTGAATGAATTCAATTTGGATTTTGAAATAGACTTGTTGAGACAAGTATTAAGTTATCATGTTGTGCCTGGTATTGTTACTTCTGGTGATTTGACCCCCGGTACGGTAACCACACTTTTACCAAATGATGGTTTTGAGATTGTAAACAACAATGGAGAGTTCGCATTGATAGATGGCCTCCATCTACCTGTGGATTTATTATTAACCGATATTCCTGCTGCAAATGGTGTGATTCATACCATAGACAGAATTCTGATTCCAGAATCGGTAATCCAAACCGTTCTTTCAGAAACAGAACAAAACCTTTTAGAACTTATTGAAAACTTAGGGGAATGTGATGAGTTCATATATGCTTTCATGTTGGTCCGAGATAGGTTTGAGGAGGTTCTACAAAGTCAAGAGTTTACATTCTTCTTACCGACCAACCAGGCATTTTTGGAATTGTTCGATGAATTGGATGGAATAGATTCCTTAGCGGATTTTGATACCACAGAAGAACTTGAACTCCTTGGGACCATACTCTTATACCACCTTGTTCCGGAAACCACTGCTTTCGCAAATGATTTGTTTAACAATCAAGAGCTAGAGTCCATACAAGGAGAAAGACTAAATATTATGATTAACAACGGGGTCTTTATCTTAGACAAAACTGCAGACCCTGCCCGAGTAACATCACCTGATATTGAAGTATTTAGCGGTGTAATACATATCATCGACAAAGTATTGTTACCTCAAGAAGCCCTGAATCAGCTTTCGTCCTAGAATCTAAGTTTTTCCTTTATTGTGAATCCGGTTGGGTATAATGTCCAACCGGGTTTTTTGTGCTTTTCTAGTTTTGTTTAATTCTTTTGTTAAACTTTTTATAAAAAAGTATAAACAGAAGCAACGATTTTAGTTGAAATTTATCTTAAAAACATTAAACAAAAATCTAAAAACATATTCTATGAAAGCACTAATTCGATTATCTCAAATCACTTTAGTAATTTTTTCTTTTATCCTCGTCTCATGTTCGGACGACGATGATGGAGGTTCAAATAATACTGAACCCACACTCAATATTGTAGAAACAGCACAGGACAACACGAATTTGGACAGCCTGGTAAGTGCTTTGCTACAAGCTGATGAAAGTGCCGACAATGACCTAGTTAGTGCCTTAATTGGTGAAGGACCTTTCACGGTCTTTGCACCGACCAATGATGCTTTTGCAGACCTATTAGCACAATTAGACGGTTTTGATTCCTTGGATGATTTCAATACGCAAGAATTACAAAATCTTTTGGCCGTAATACTTCAATATCATGTGATTGCTAATACGGCCGCTGAATCCACTGATTTAAGTGACGGGCAAATGTTGACTACCCTTCAAGGTGCTTCATTGACTGTGTCAGTACAGGGTACTGATATATTTATTCAGGATGCAACAGAGGTAGACGCCGAAGTTGTCACACCCAATGTGAGAGCGACAAACGGTGTAGTTCATGTAATAGATAAGGTGCTTCTTCCTCAAACCATTTTGGATGAATTGGCTGACATCATTTTAGTACCGATTACAGATTTGGCCATTGCCAATGAAAATCTTCAAAGTTTGGTGGCTGCTTTGCAAGCAGCAAACGGTGACTTACCTACCGTATTAAGAGGGGATGGACCTTTCACCGTATTGGCCCCTACAGATGAAGCTTTTACTACCTTTTTGAATGGTGCGCAACTTGGTGATTTAGATGTTGAAGTCTTGACGAATGTTTTATTAAATCACGTAATTAATGGTGAATTATCATCAACTGATCTGGAAGGTTTAGGCTCAGGTTATGCAAATACTTTGGCTACGGGAGCTGGAGATGAAAACATTAGCATCTTCTTCAATACTGCTGATGGAGTCGAATTCAACGGTGTCTCTGAAGTGGTTACACCTAATGTTCAGGCATTAAACGGTATTGTACATGTTGTTAATACGGTTATCGATATCCCAAACATTGTAGATCACGCTGTGGCTAACCCTAACCTAACCTCACTGGTTGGAGCTTTAACTGATGGTGGAAATACAACTTTTACTGACTTGCTTTCTCAAGACGATGAAGTATTCACTGTGTTTGCTCCTGTAAATGATGCTTTTACGGCATTTACAAACCCAAATTCCAATGATATTAATGCTGTACTTTCTAATCACGTAGTAGTTGGAGCCGCAGCCTTCTCTTCTGGTTTGACCAACTCTTACGTCAACACAGCTGCTGAGTTTCAAATGACCGATAATCTTAGTCTATATATCAACACAGATGATGGTGTTACACTCAATGGATCAAGCAACGTTGCTGAAGCAGATATCGTAGCCTCAAATGGAGTTATTCATGCCGTGGACGCAGTGATTGACTTACCAACGGTAGTTACCTTTGCGGTGGCTGACCCCAACTTTAGTACTTTGGTGTCTGCTCTAACTGATCTCACACCTTCCACTGATTTTGTCTCCATTCTTTCATCTCAGAACGGAACTGGTGATGATCCATTTACCGTATTTGCACCTACAAATGCTGCATTTGACAAATTGGACGATATTCCCGTAGAGGCGGATCTAATTCCAATATTACAACATCATGTAGTTATCAACAACAACATTCGCTCTAGTATCCTTCTTGAAGATGGAAATACTCCAGCAACAACTTTGGAGGGTGATGAAATTATAATTACCCGACCTGGTACAGATGAAAACATTGCTGATGTAACTGACGGTTCTGGAAATACCGGAATTGGTATTACTACCGTAGACGTTCAGGCTATCAATGGTGTTATCCATGTATTGGATACCGTTTTGATTCCAGACACTACAAACTAAATAAGTAAAAAAGGGATATGGCTAGAACACCATATCCCTTTTTTCATCCCACACGGATTTAAACCTTAAAACACATATGAAATGAAAAGAATGCTACACCTAAGGAGCAAACTCCTTATGACTTTGCTCGCGCTGTTCACATTCATGGCATGTTCCGATGATGATGAACAAGCCCTTGCAGAAATGGTCGTGGAAGACCAAAAAAACATTGTTGAAACGGCCCAAGGAAATGATTCCCTTGATTCATTGGTCGCCGCTTTGACCACTGCCGACCTCAATGATGATTCAGATTTGATTGGAACACTTAGTGGAGATGGGCCATTTACTGTTTTCGCACCTACGAATGATGCATTTGCGGCCTTACTTGAAAGCTTGGATGGATTTGATTCTCTGGATGATTTTGATACCGAAGAAGAGAGAGCCCTCTTGGCAACTATTTTACAGTATCATGTTGTTTCAGGGATTGCCGCGGCTTCAACGGATTTGACTGATGGCCAAACCATCGGAACGGTACAAGGAGAAAATGTGACCATAACCAAAAACGATGACAGTGTATTTATTGGAGATGCCACGGATACGGATGCAGAGGTCATTGTTCCTGATGTAACTGCTTCAAATGGAGTTGTGCACGTTATAGACAAAGTACTTTTGCCTCAGGCCATAATTGACGCCTTAACTCCTCCCAATTCTGAAACTTTAGTGGACATTGTAGTTGCAACAGAAGCACTATCCCTTTTAGAAGCGGCCGTTATCAAAGCCGGATTGGTGGATACTTTGAATGGTGACGGTCCTTTTACGGTATTTGCACCTACAGATGATGCCTTTGTAGCATTATTGGATATTTTAGGTGATGATTATTCCTCATTGGATGATTTTGACACAGAAGAGGAAATCGATTTACTACGCAATATTTTATTATATCATGTGATCCCTGCCCAAGTGCTGGAAGCAGATTTGGCAGCTGGTGATGTGGGTACCGCTTTTGCAGGAAATTCAATTTCCGTAATTGCCTCGGGTGATACTTTCGTAATCGGAGATGCTTCGGATGTTGATGCGAATATTACGGATACGGACATTTTAGCATCAAACGGAGTGGCACACACTATTGATAAGGTACTTCTACCACAAGCCGCTTTGGATTTTGTAGCTACTCTTCAATTGAAAACAATCGTTGAAATTGCCATTGAAACCGATGATTTGAGTCTTTTGGTTGATGCTTTACAGGCGACCAATGCAGGCCTGGTTGAAGCCTTGATTGGTGAGGGCCCGTTCACAGTTTTCGCTCCTACCAATCAAGCCTTTATTGACTTATTGGAGATTTTAGGAGATGACTACCATAGCTTATCCGATTTTGATACGCAGGAAGAAATTGATTTACTTATCGCTATTCTTACCTATCATGTAGTACCGGATACTGCCGCGTTCGCCGCAGACCTTATGGATGGTCAACAAGTCCCAACTTTATTTGGAGATAAACTTGGTATCAGCTTAACAAATAATACGGTACATATCGTTGATGCTTCTGATGATAATGCTACCGTGGTTTTACCCGATGTAGAAGCCAGCAATGGAGTTGTTCATGTTATTGACAAAGTACTTTTACCACAGGTAGCTTTGGATTTTGTAGCATCCCTTCAATTGAAAAACATTGTGGAGATTGCCATTGAAACCGACGATTTGAGCATTTTAGTGGATGCATTGGTAGCTGCAAATGCTGGATTGGTGGAAACACTTAGTGGAGATGGTCCTTTCACAGTATTCGCCCCAACCAATCAAGCGTTTATTGATTTATTGGATGCTTTAGGGGATGATTTTAATGGCCTGTCAGACTTTGATACCGAAGCTGAATTAGACCTATTGGTTACCATACTGAAATACCATGTGGTCGCTGGAACTGCTGCATTTTCCTCCGATTTGTCCAATGGACAACACATCCCGACTTTCCAAGGAGAAAGTGTTGGTATAAATATAAAGAACCACACAATACATATTGAAGATGCCACAGACGATAACGCAACTGTTGTGCTTCCAGATGTTGAGGCAAGCAACGGTGTGGTGCATGTAATCAACAAAGTGTTGTTACCACAAGAAGCATTGGATGCGTTGACCCCTCCTACCCCAAACATTGCAGAATTGGCTCAATCCGTAGACGATTTAAGCTTATTGGTTGATGCCCTAATACAAGCAGATGCAGGTTTAGTTGGAGTATTAAGTGGTGACGGTCCATTCACAGTATTTGCGCCAACCAATCAGGCTTTTGCCGACTTATTGCATGCACTGGGTGACAACTTTAATAGTTTAGCAGATTTTGATACCCCTGCAGAAAAAGAACTGCTGGCAAAAATACTGACCTATCATGTAGTTTCTGGAGCGGCAGTGGCCTCTGAAGATATTAGAAATCATCAAAGATTCCATACAGTGCAGGGTGAAGATTTGATTGCCATTTTCAAACATAGAAATGGAAGGGACCAACTCTTCATCCGCGACAAGACGCATGTGGATGCTAAAGTCATTGGAGCCGATAATGTGGCGAGCAATGGAATAGTCCATGTTATCAACAAAGTACTTTTACCGCAGGAAGTTTTAGATGCGCTGCATTAAAAATTAAGGCACATAGTGCCTTTTTGTAAGTATTTTATTATTAAAGAGACTCCCTTTGTTTCGATAAAGGGAGTCCTTTTATCCGGACAAAAAAACCGTTCGTCGATGAGACATCAAAAGGGTCATTTTTACCATACAAAACCCTCCCTTTTACAACTATTAATTTTTTAACCGGGGATTGTGCCGCATCTTTGAAGTCCCAAATCTTTCCAAACTATACCTATCAATGCAAATGCCCTCCTAAACAGAGGGCATTTTTTATTGCTACTTGTTTTCTAATCTTTTATTTCTTCTTCGAGAACATCAATTATCTCATAACCTTCTTCCACCGCTTGATAAACGGCTTCGTTAAGTTCATAGGCTGTAATCCCATCAAAATTGATTTCTTCGGCATCCTCAGGTAATTCTTCCAAAACTGCACCAACGGGTGGAGCAGTAATCTCATATGAATCCTCTACTTGTTGATAAAAAACTCCATCGGCATAATTATAGTTCACACCACCTACATTGATTACCACCGCAGTTGTGGGCAAAGCTCTTAAACGGAACCCTCTTGGGGGGAAAGTTCTGAAGTAAACTCCCCTCTGCCTAACATAAAACATACCTCCAACTGGATAATAGCTTACCCTTCGGTAGCGAATGGCGCGGGTATTGGCCGGCAAACGTCTTAGCGTTCTTCGATAAATTCTTCGGTTTTGTCTTCGAATTCGTCTTTTTGCAGGTCTGTTTACCCTAGAGGTTCTTACCACGGTCCTATTGACCGTAACCTGAGCCTCAACAGATTCCATTGGTCCAAAAAAAGATACCAAAAAGCAAAAAAGAATGAGATTAATATATTTCATGGCACTGTGTTTATGATTTTTGATTTGACTCTGATTCACATCAAAGGTTTAATCCTTCAATCATAAAAACGTAGAAATTGCCCGCTTTGTATATTTTACCTGCGACCTCCCGTTTTCTTTTGGGCTTCAGCTTGTTCCATCATTTCACGCATTTTGCGCTGGAACTTATTTTCCTTTTTTGGTTTCTTTTTATTCTCTTGAATCTGTGCATGGATTTTGTCCTCATCCAAAATGTAGTTCTTAATCGCCAGCATGATAAATATGGTAATCAAGTTGGAAACAAAGTAGTACAAACTCAAACCACTGGCATAGTTATTAAAGAAGAACAGCATCATCAATGGAGATAAATACATAATGAACTTCATGTTTGGCATTCCAGGTTGCTGTTGCATTTGCATGGTCTGCCCTGTAGTAAGTGTCATATAAAAGAAGATGGCAATAGATGCCAAAATGGGAAACAAGCTCACATGATCCCCATAAAATGGGATGGAGAAAGGAAGATTAAAAATGGTATCGTAGGAAGATAAATCCTCTGCCCATAAAAATGATTTTTGTCTCAACTCAAAAGAAGTTGGGAAAAACATGAAAAGTGCATAGAAAATGGGCAGCTGAAGCAACGCAGGGATACATCCACTCATAGGACTGACCCCAGCTTTATTGTACAGCTTCATGGTTTCTTGCTGCTTCTTCATGGCATTGTCCTTATGCTTTTCATTGATTTCGGTGATTTCTGGCTTTAGGACCTTCATTTTGGCCTGGGACAAATACGATTTATATGTAACCGGGGATAATGCCAATCGTACCACTATGGTCATTATGATAATGGCAATTCCATAGGGCAAAAAGGAACTTAAGAAACCGTAGAATGGGGTAAATACATATCGATTTATCCATCCAAAGATTCCCCAACCAAAGGGAATGGAATCCACTAGGCCCAACTCTTTATAGTCATCCAAAATTTTCACATCAGTAGGGCCGTAATACCAATACATGCTTTGGGACAACTCCCCTCCTTTTAGTTCCAAAGTGGTCTTTGTACTGTAATCTTTGGTGAAAAGGGTTTCCTTGCTTTCCTCTTCCACTAAGTTCTTTGAACTTAGGTCCACTGTCTTAAAGTGGTCATCCGTGGCTAAAATTGAACTGAAAAAGTGCTGTCTGTAGGATAACCATTTCACATCCACCTCGGTTTCTTCATCCAAATCACTGCTTTCGGATAGTTTACTGACCTTTCCCCCGTCATGGTTATAGGTTAGACGAGTATATCTATTCTCGTACTGGACACTTTTATTATGTCGAATACCTTTTACATCCCATTCTAAAGTAATGGGACGACTACCGCTTATGATGCCATTCAAACCTTGGGAGCGAACGGTGAAATCCACCAAATAGTCATTTGGTTTCATTTCATATCTATACTCCAAAAATTGACTTTCAGATACCTTGGCTTTCATTGAAAGTACTTGCGTATCTCCATTTTTGGAAAGATTAGGCTCAAAAAACAAATCGGTTGTGCTTAGGGTCCTATTATCATTAGTCACAAAATTCAGGGCAAAGTTTGCATTACCTTCCTTGACTAAAAACACAGGGATGGAATCATAGGTAACGAAATTCTTCATTTTCGCCTCTACAATCTGACCTCCCTGATTAGCTACTTCCAAGTATAACAGCTCATTTTCAAGAGTGGTAGTCCCTTCAGAAACGGATGTAAATCCAAATGCACCTACTTGATTTTTATATGAAGCTACCGCAGTGGAATCTGCCGTATCCACTATTTTCTTTGGTTCTTGAGGTTCTGTGGTAGTTACTTCCTCAACTTTTTGGGCCTCGGCCTCAATTTTTTCCTGCTCCGCTTTTTGGGCTTCCAATTCCTCTGGTGTAGGTTGATTTTGGTAAAACATAAAAACCAGAATCCCAAAAATCAACACAAATCCAATAATGGAATTGATATCCAACTTCTTTTCCTCCATGAAAGTTATTTAGTAATGTCTTTAACTTGGCAATATCGGTGGCAAATATATGTCCAAAACCGCAGTTTATGCCAAACTGGCATTAGTTTGTTGCTTTTGCATCAAAACTGCCTTCACAAATCCGACAAATAAAGGATGCGGGTCTGCAACTGTACTTTTGTATTCTGGATGATACTGAACTCCAATGAACCATGGGTGCGAAGGAATCTCAATTACCTCAACCAGACCTGTTTTGGGATTGAAACCAGATGCTATCAATCCAGCTTCTTCCATCTGGGACTTGTAGTCGTTATTAAACTCGAAACGGTGCCTATGTCTCTCGGAAATCGCTGTCTCACCATACACCTCATGGACCAAGGTTCCATGCTGTAGTTGACAATCCCAAGCACCAAGCCGCATGGTTCCGCCCATATCGGTTATCGACTTCTGTTCTTCCATTAAATTAATAACCGGATAAGGGGTATTGTCATCCATTTCGGTAGAATTTGCATTGTCAAGTCCAAGTACATTTCTAGTGAACTCAATGACAGCCATCTGCATGCCCAAACAAATGCCCAAAAAAGGAATATCATTTTCCCGCGCGTACCTTACTGCCAAAATCTTGCCTTCGATACCTCTTTCCCCAAAGCCGGGAGCAACCAAAATACCGTCCAAGCCCATCATCTTTTTGTCCAAATCTTCTTTGGAAATATGTTCTGAATGGATAGAGCGCACATCAACCATTACCTCATTTGCAGCACCGGCATGGATGAAGGATTCTAAAATGGACTTGTAGGAATCCTGAAGCTCAACATACTTTCCAATTAAACCTATGGTTACCTTGCTCTTAGGATTCTTGTGTCGATTCAAAAATTGTTTCCAAAGGTCCAGTCCTGGGGTATTATCATCTGGAAGGGCCAGTTTTTCCAATGCTACCGTATCCAATCCTTCTTCTTGCATCAATAAAGGAACATCATAAATAGTGGATGCATCGATGGATTGGATGACCGCCTCCTTCTTTACGTTACAAAACAACGCCAGTTTTCTTTTAATGTCTTCCGATATTTCGTGCTCGGTTCGGCAAACCAATATATCCGCTTTTATTCCACTCTCCATTAACGTTTTGACCGAGTGTTGTGTGGGTTTGGTTTTAAGCTCTCCTGCCGCGGAAAGGAAAGGAACTAACGTCAAGTGTACAACAATTCCATTGTTTTCTCCCAATTCCCAAAGCAATTGACGAACGGCTTCTATGTAAGGTAAAGATTCAATATCACCCACTGTGCCACCAATCTCAGTAATTACTATGTCGTAGTCACCACTTTTACCCAAAATTTGGATACGTTCTTTTATTTCATTGGTAATGTGAGGAACAACTTGGACGGTTTTTCCTAAAAACTCTCCCCTACGTTCTTTCTCTATAACACTTTGGTAAATTCTCCCAGTCGTCACATTATTCGCTTGTGATGTACGTACATTCAGAAAACGTTCGTAATGTCCTAAATCCAGGTCCGTTTCCGCACCATCATCTGTGACGTAGCATTCTCCATGTTCATACGGATTGAGCGTACCTGGGTCAACATTAATGTAAGGGTCTAATTTCTGTATTGTGGTCCTATATCCTCTGGCCTGAAGCAATTTGGCCAAAGATGCGGCTATGATTCCTTTTCCTAAAGAAGAAGTTACTCCCCCCGTAACGAAAATGTATTTTGTCTGCGACATGAATGGGATTTCTATTACGGGATGTAAAGGTACGAATTGAAGAATAAATGGAGCATGGTTGTAAGGAAAATAATTATACCCGACTTCAACTAAAAGAAGGCTTTATATCCAAATAGCTTAACCTTTTAGAAACCTAGATATAAACTGGTAGAATAGTTAATATTCTATATTGCCCCATAAGTCCATTTTGGAAAATCTGAAAAACTGAGAACTAGTTATGAAGAAAAACTTTATTGCCCGACCCCTCCTTGTCATTTTAACCAGTTTATTGTTTATTGCCTGTAGTAACGATGATGGAGCCATTGATTCATTAATTAGCGGAGACGATGAAATTGTAAACGAGGAAAACTCGGTGGATAACGACTCGGATGATGATTCTGATAATACCGATGATGGAAGTAATGAGGACAGTTCAGATGATGATTCCAATAATTCGGATGACAACGAGGGAAACAATGATGACTCCTCCGACGATGGTAACATGGGCCAAGATGATTCCAACGGCGACGATGATTCCAATAATGACTCTTCAAATGATGATTCTTCTGAAGCTACGTTGGTTGGAGATTGGAGATTGGTTAGTGCCACAGTTAACGATGGACAGGCTTCCACCGTTTTTAATGGGTCTACATTAAGCTTTCCCTTTACCTCAACATCCCAAGATGAAGATGTTGGTATCTCGTTTCAAGAAAATCCCAATGTCATCCAAGGGATGGGTCAATATACCAATGTCATTGAGTTTTCTTTTCTAAGTCTCGACTTTACTGAGGAAGCTACCTTTGATAGTCCCCTTACGGACGGCAATTGGGAAATGAACAATGATGAATTGATAATCAGCGATAGCTCAGAGGCAAACGGTACATTTACCATTACAGAACTGACTGCAACTACTTTGATTTTACAAATTGACTTTGAGGAAACGGTGCCAACCGATGATTTCGACTTGGATGCTACTGGCGTTCTTGTTATAGAACTGGCCAGAAACTAAGGTTTAATCTTCAGGATATTCTTTTTGAAGTTTCCGTATAATTGACTCCAAACCATTGTCCTTTATGGTCAACATGGTTTCCAAGTATTGCCCCAATTTTCCTGGTGGGAATCCTTTTTGTTTGAACCACACCAGATATGGCAACGGAAGATCCACTAAGTACTGGTCCTTAAATTTTCCAAAAGGCATCTTGTAGTGAGCCAATTTAATAAGTTCCTCTCTTTTAGGTTGCATTTCCATTTACAGGCCTAAAGTACTATCTTTCTTGGAACAATTTTGGTTTCATGAAAAGACGTAATTTCATTTCAGCAACTGCAGCAGGAACAGCTAGTCTGATTTCAACTTCTGTATTAGGACAGAAAGTAAAAAATCAAAAAGAATTCAAACTAAAGAACAACATTAACCATAGTGTGTGTCAATGGTGTTTTAATCATCTGCCTTTGGAAGATTTTCTAAAAGTGTTGAATGAACTTGGTATTGGCGCAATAGATTTGATAGGTCCCAAAGACTGGCCGCTATTGAAACAATACAACATTCACTGTTCTATGTGCAATGGTGCAGAAATTAGTCTTACTGAAGGCTGGAACGACCCGAAATATCATGAAACTCTAGTAAAGAATTATACGGCAATCATCCCAAAAGTTGCTGAGGCCGGTTACACCAACCTTATTTGTTTCAGTGGAAACCGCAGAGGTATAAATGATTATGTGGGGTTGCAAAACTGCGTGGACGGTCTTTCACAAATACTCCCGCTTGCAGAAAAACATGGTGTGGTCATTCAAATGGAGCTTTTCAATCAAATCAACCATCCGGATTATATGTGTGACAGTAGCTTATGGGGTGTTGAACTCTGTAAAAGGTTGGGTAGCGATAACTTTAAGTTACTCTACGATATTTACCACATGCAAGTCCAAGAAGGGGATATCATCAGAACCATTCAGGAGTACCACATGTATTTTGGACATTATCATACAGCAGGAGTTCCCGGAAGAAATGAAATTGACGAAACCCAAGAACTGTACTATCCTGCCATCATGAAAGCGATTTTGGATACTGGTTTTAACGGTTATGTAGCCCAAGAGTTCATTGTGACTTGGGAAGATAAAATTGCAGCTTTAAAAGATGCTTTTCTAAGGTGTGATGTTTAATCCAAAACAGGAACTATAAATTCATTCATTTGAATGCTTGTCTGAAAGCTATAGGAGTAGCATTGAAATACTTCTTAAAGGTTCGCGTGTAGTGGCTTTGGTCTGAAAAACCGGAGGAATACGCTATCTGGGTAAGTGAAAACTTAGAGTTCATTAATAAGGGAATGGATTTCTTCACTTTGTGCCTTCTTATATACTCACCCAGTGTTATGTCATGATATTTTGGAAAGCTTCGGGAAAGATGTACAGGATGTATTCCAAGCTTTGCTGACAGATTTTCCAAAGAAAGGATATCCTCGTCATTGTAGATTAAATCTTCAAGTGTATTTAGCCAAGCTGGTTCCATTTTGTGCGAACGATGGTAATCTTTCCATAAACCATCGCATAGCTGAAGTACTAAAGTTTCCATGGAAACGGAGGAAAACACATCATCTATCATGAATTCGTAGTAAATTTTTGCTAGGGTATGATGTAAGTTTGGATTGGTAATCAATTTGCTTCCCTCCCATAGTCCGCGCTCCAACTGTTTTTCTTTGAACCACCTTTTATCCAATTCAATATGGAAGCCCTTTGCGTGGGAAGACTCTTTGGTGTTTTTATGGATTTCTTGCCAGTTGAGAAATAGAAAACTTCCTTGGGGACAAAGTCTAGTTCCTTTTTTGTTTAAATCCTTTAGATTACCTCCCAGCACAAACATGAAATATGGGTTCTCATGATAATGCCAATCAGTTTCGGGCAGGTGGTAGTCGTACTCAGAAATCGAAAAACCAAAATTTTTCAATTCAGTTTTCTTGATTCCGTAATAGACACCGCTTTTTCGAATCTTCATATAATGAAGAGTTCATTTTTTAGAAAACGTTACAGCTGTTTGAGAATTACTTCTTTAAAGCCTCAGCGATTTTTTTGTTCCACTCCAGTTGTTTTTCCTTGTTTCGGGAAAAATTGGTCTCCCAATCATACAATTCTTGATATTCCTTTAGCTCCTCGAGTATGTCCTTATAAATCTTCCGTATTTCGGCCTTCACATTATCCGAAAATGAAGTTCGGGTCAGTTTATCTCGCATTTTACGTGCAAAAAGCTCAGTGATGTCAAAATGCAATTGCTCATGACTTAAGACCAGGTCATCACATACTTCAGGTTTGTACCAAGACTCGTTTGGGTAGAAAAAGGCGCTTACCTCAAAGTCCAAATGTACTTCGTGATGAATAAGATTGGCGGAATATTTATAACTGATTCCACTTGCAGTTGTCGCGGCCGGGTCAGCCGCAGGTGGAATTTTTCCTTTGAAATCGGTCCAAGTCAATTTTAAATCTTCACTCCATGGGATACTTTCTTCAATCTCTTGAGCAAACCCTGAAAAATCAAGGATAAAAAAGCATAGTATGAAAACTATTTTACCCAATGGAATTCGATTACCTTCTCGATGTCTGGGTGTAAACTGTAATGAACAGGACAGGTATTAGCTGTATGGGTCAAGATTTTTCTATGCTTTTCTGAGACTGCTTCCGGAAGTTCCAATTTTACTTCAATTTTGGAAATTCTCCTTGGGTTGGCGGCCATATGTTTAGTAATCTCTGCGGTTGAACCCTCCAAATCCACTTCCAAATCCCTGGCTTTAATGCCCATCATGGTTATCATACAACTAGCCAGGCCTGTAGCAACCGTATCCGTCGGGGAGAATGCTTCTCCTTTACCGTTGTTGTCCACGGGGGCGTCAGTGATAAATTCATTGCCGGAACGGAGGTGGAGACTGGTCGTTCTTAGGCTTCCGTTATAAGTCACTTTTGAGGTCATCCAATTCTACTTGTTTTATTCGTAAACTATCATATTCCATAATATAGCCCGCATGGTTGTGATACCCAGAAGACCAATCCTTATAATAATCAAAACTATTGCCCGAATACTCTGTAGTACCCACAATTTTAGAGGTTTCGAAAAGATTATTTTTATGGGCCAGTTTTAAAAGCACATCAAAAGTTAAATCAAAACCTCTTGTGGCATATCTATCCGGCTTCACGCCTCTAAAACGCCTGCGATATGCTTTAGTAAAAGCATCATTATCTCCTTCTTTATAAAATGAAGGATATGAAAATTTTAAATTGGAAAGATGGGTCTTGGAGACCGCATCATTCTCAAAGGCATTGTTAAAGCTGGTAGTGAACATTCGTACCTTCATTTCCTCCGTATTAGCGGAATTCAGTATAGAGCTGACACTGGACACCATATTGGCCTGGTCAGTTTCCAAAAACACCCAATTTTCCTTTTCTTCAGAAAGTTGAATCAAAAACTCATCTAAATGCAACGATTTATTGTCAATTACTTTTGCAATTTGTGCGGCAGGGAAAATGGACAAAATGGTGTCATGTGCAGCGGTATGGGTAGAATCTGCCACAATGATTACATTTTGGTCTTTGCGTATTTTCTTTAGATATTCCAACATTTTACCTCTAAGAACTTCTTCTTTGGGAACCGAATAAAACACATTCTTATGACCTAAGGCACTGTTGGAAGCCGTTGGAGAAATTATAGGGATATTTTGAGAGGCGGTCTGCACGGCTACCTCATCCAAAGCGCTTGAAGCTATAGGACCAATTACCGCACTTGTACCATATAAATTCTCCCGAAAAAGAATCTCCTTTACCTTATTTTGATTCAATTGGGTATCAAATGTCTTTACATTCACAGAAACCCCTAACTGCTTTATGGAATCCAACGCCACCATGGCTCCAGAATAAAAACCAAGACTCAGGGCCAAATCCCTTCGCGTTTTTATTTGGCTTTCTGTTTTCTTTCTATCATTAAGATTGATGCGGTCCAAACGAAAAGGAAGCATAAACACCACGTTCAGTCGATTTTGAACATTGATGCTATCCTGCAAATTCACCTTATCCAAAATCAAGGCATTTTTTACTTCCAATCCATCAGATTTGTCTTTAGGGAGTTTAAGCACCATGCCAGCTTTGAGACCATTTTCCAGAGCAGGATTTAGACTGAACAGCTCATCTCTGGAAATATTCAGGTTTTGTGTGAGTCGAAAAATATTCTGTTTGGGCTTAACCTCGTAAAAAATGAAGTTTTCTGTGTTTACTTCCCCTGAAACGTCTTTCTTCTTTGGAAGTCTCAATACCATCCCTTCCTTTAATCCGCCTTGTTTCACAACTTCTGGATTCAGTTTCAAAATGGAATCGGACGGAATCCCGTACTCCCTTCCTAAACTATACAAAGTTTGCTTAGAGGGTACGGTGTACGAGGTATACAGGTTTACTTCTTGATTATCTAGGCTATCCCCTTTAGGTCTGGGAAGTTTTAGTTCTTGCCCGATGGCGAGATAATCACTACTTGACCCAAGTTCAGGGTTCAAAACCACCAAACTATCTACAGAAATTCCATATTTATGTGCAATGCTCCATCGAGTTTCTTTGGGTTGAACAGTGTACACTTCAAAATCCAATTCTTTTTCTTCGTTGGGGTCCGGTATAGGATATTTTGGTATCTGCAATACCATTCCTTTTTTAAGGGGTTCCGAATATAGCCGCCTGTTGTAACGTTTTAGTTGTTCTTCGGTGATTTTATAGCGTTCGGTAAGACCATATAAAGTCTCTCTCTTTCTAACCCGATGCCTTGAAAAACCCAAAGGCTTTACTTCTTGTTCTTCAACCTCTTCTTTTTTTTCCTCTTGTTGAACCAATTTACCGTCCAAAGGAATTATCAAAATCGTGTTGGGTTTAATATCCTCCGCCGTTTTGATTTCCTTATTGGATTGTATGATGGTAAAAGGTGTGACCCTGTATTGTCTGGATATACTTTGCAAGGTCTCTCCCTCCTTTACGGTATGGGTTGCAAATTTCTGTGCAGTAGCTTTTGTAATGGCCATAGCAAAGAAGGCCAAAAAGAGGATAACATATTTTTTCATTCCCATTCTATTGTCGCCGGCGGCTTTGAACTAATATCATATACTACTCTATTAACGCCTTTAACCTTGTTTATTATATCATTGGACACCTTTTGTAGGAATTCATAAGGAAGATTTACCCAATCTGCTGTCATTCCATCCGTACTTTCCACTGCACGTAAAGCTACACATTTTTCATAGGTCCGTTCATCTCCCATGACCCCTACACTATTTACGGGCAAAAGCATGGCTCCGGCCTGCCAAACCTTATCATAGAGTCCCCATTTCTTCAATCCTTCAATAAAAATGGCGTCCACTTCTTGTAATATAGACACTTTTTCTGCGGTTATGTCACCTAAAATACGAATGCCCAATCCTGGACCTGGGAAAGGATGTCTCCCTAAAATACCCGTGGGCATGCCCATACTTGCGCCCACACGTCTAACTTCATCCTTAAAAAGCAATTTCAACGGTTCCACGATCTTCAATTTCATATAATCAGGAAGCCCTCCCACATTGTGATGACTTTTTATGGTAGCCGATGGTCCACCACTTGCAGAAACCGATTCAATCCTATCGGGATAAATGGTTCCTTGTGCCAACCACTTTGCGTTCTCGACTTGATGGGCCTCATCATCAAAAACATCAATGAATACCCGTCCGATAATCTTTCTTTTCTTTTCAGGTTCGGACTCTCCCGCTAAAGCTTCCAAAAAACGTGCCGAAGCATCTACACCCTTGACATTCAGACCCATACCTTTGTATTGCTCCAAAACGGTTTCAAACTCGTTTTTGCGAAGGAGCCCATTATTGACAAAGATGCAATGTAACCTATTACCAATGGCCTTGTTCAGCAAAATAGCTGCCACGCTGGAATCCACTCCTCCTGAAAGGCCTAAAATGACCTTATCATCACCTATTTCCCCCTGAAGTTCCCGAACTGTGGTTTCCACAAAGGCATCTGGGGTCCAATCTTGTTCCAATCCTGCAATGTTCACCAAGAAGTTTTCTAGAAGCCTTGTTCCTTCTTTGGTATGGTATACTTCCGGGTGAAATTGGATACCATATGTATTCTCGCCCTTAAACCGATATACTGCGTTTTCCACATCATCCGTACTGGCCAAGAGAACAGCATTTTCCGGCAATTGTTTGATGGTATCACTATGACTCATCCAAACCTGACTTCCTTCCGAAATATTCTCCAAAAAAGCGTCATTCCCTTGTATAGTGGTCAAATTGGCCCTACCGTACTCCCTTGTAGCCGAAGGAGCTACATTACCTCCATTAAAATGCGCTAAGTACTGTGCTCCATAGCAAATACCCAATAAGGGTTTTTCGCCTTTAATGTTTGACAAATCAGGATGTGGGGGTTCTTCGGAACGTACCGAATGGGGTGAACCTGAAAGAATAACCGCCTTGAACTGGGATAAATCCTCCGGAACTTTGTTGTATGGTTTTATTTCTGAATAAATGTTGAGCTCCCTAACGCGTCTGGCAATCAACTGAGTATACTGGGAACCAAAATCAAGGATGAGTACGTTGTTTTGCATGGGCAAAAATAGCAATTTGGCTCAGTTGAAAAAGTATCTTCTTGCGTTATTTATTCAATGGGTTGTTAACCAAAAAAGAAGGGGTAAATTGGAAGAATACGCCCTTTAGGCATTCCGCTGTGAACTTTAGTGAGAATATAACCCTGAGTCCCTTTTTTCTTAACATTTTTCGTTATTTCTTTGTCCTCAAAACTGACCTAACCATGATTAAGGGATTTATTTTCGACCTAGATGGAGTTATAACCGATACCGCAGAGCAGCATTATGTTGCTTGGAAAAAGCTTTCTGATGAAAACGGATGGAGCTTTGACCGCGAATTGAATGATAAGTTGAGAGGCATATCCCGATTGGACTCCATACAAGTTATTCTGGAACACAATAATATCACCCTGGACGAGGATACTATTGGTAAGTTGGCCAATCAAAAAAACGAAAAGTACGTAGAAAGTCTTGATGATGTCACTCCTGAGGATTTCCTACCTGGGGCAAAAGAATTACTTACCCACTTAAGGACTGAAGGGTTTCACGTTGCATTGGGTAGTGCTAGTAAAAACGCTTCTAAAGTACTTCAACAATTGAATGCCTTAGGGTATTTTGATGTAATCGGGGATGGAAACAGTGTAACCGAGAGTAAACCAAACCCCGCGATTTTTTTACATGGAGCCGAAAAGCTTGGTCTTCAACCTGATGAATGTATTGTCTTTGAAGATGCTGAAAGTGGCGTAGATGCAGCCAAAACAGGTGGTTTTCATAGTATAGGCATTGGCCCGAAAGAACGTGTGGGGCACGCAGACCTTAGATTCGATTCCATGGCAGATGCTACTTTATTTGAAATTAAATCTTATTTTAAAGATTTGTTTTAAAACACTTTAGAAAATGAAAAGTATATTTTGCTTATACGTCTCTTTTTTGGCGACGCTTTCACTCTTTTCACAAAATGATGGATGGACCATCTCTTCCGAAAAAGTTGAAAAGTATACAGGTATTGTTACCGCAAATGGACGGATTGGTATTCTTCCTGAGGACAAACCCTTTCAAACAAAATCCATTATCCTCAATAACGTTTACGACAAAGAATCCCCTCTTGGGGTAAGCAAAATTCTGCTAGGAATGAATTTTGCGCAACTAGAGCTTGAAATCGACGGCGAACTGATAGAAGAAAGAAATGTATCAGACTGGAACCAAACCTTGGATATGAAAACGGCAGGGTTTACAACAAGTTTTACATTTAAAGACAAGGCTAAGGTGTCCTATACCATTTACGCTCTAAGAAACATTCAATATTCTGGGTATATCGATGTACAAATTCAACCCCTAAAAAACATCGAAGTCAAAGCCACTGGGATAATCGAAACTCCAGACGAATACCATAGTCCAAATAGTACGTTTCGGGTATTCCAGGATTTAGAAACTACGATGCCCATTTTACAAACTGTTGCAGAAAGTAGACTGGGAAGACATATAGTGGGGACTTCGGCCACCTTTATCTGGCACGCTATCAATTCAACGCGGGAACATCAACGCCCCGAATTGACCCATAATATGGTTACTGCTTATGACAACAGACTGTCTTTCGAGCAAGAATTAAAAAAGGGAGAAATTTTCGAGTTCGCCTGGACAGGTGCCATTTGTAGTACACAAGATTTTGAAGATCCCCAAACTGAATCTGAGCGCTTTGTAATATTTAATTTATTGAATCCAAGAGCTGATTTATTAAATCAACATAAAAAACTGTGGGAAGAATTGTGGGAAGGTGACATCGTGATTGAAGGAAATTTACAGGACCAATTAGATGTAAGACTGGCACTTTATCACCTGTATGCTTTTTCACGTGGCGATTCTGATCTAAGTATCGCACCAATGGGTCTTTCTTCTCAAAGCTATAACGGTCATATTTTTTGGGATTCCGAACTATGGATGTTTCCTCCGTTGTTAATGCTGAATCAGGATATTGCTCGGTCATTGGTGAATTATCGTTCAGATAGACTTGGTAAAGCAAAAGAAAAAGCCATCAATTTTGGGTATAAAGGGGCTATGTTCCCTTGGGAAAGTGATGACACTGGTGAAGAAGCCACACCAGCTTGGGCATTGACGGGTACTTTTGAGCACCATATTACCGCTGATGTAGCCATTGCATTTTGGAACTATTACCTCGTCACCCAAAATATGGATTGGTTAAAAGAGCGCGGATATCCCATGATTAAAGAGGTTGCCGATTATTGGGTGAGTCGATCTACAAAAAACGACGACGGAACATATAGCATTAAAAATGTGGTGGGAGCCAATGAGTTCGCCCCCAATGTGGATGACAACGCTTTTACCAACGGCTCGGCCATCACCGCATTGCAATATGCAACCAAAGCTGCAAAAACAGTTGGAGTCGCAGCTGATCCAGCATGGAACGAGGTCGCATCAAAAATCAGAATATTGAAATTCCCCGATGGAACCACAAAAGAGCATGCCACCTACGATGGGGAAAGAATAAAACAGGCTGATGTCAATTTATTGACCTATCCATTAGACGTGGTAAATGACGAAGAAACGGTTTTAAAGGATTTGAAATACTACGAGCCCAAGTTGGCAGAGGAAGGACCCGCTATGGGGCAATCTGTATTTGCGGTTATTTATGCTAGATTAGGGAACGCCAAAGAGGCATACAGGCTCTTCCGAAGAAGCTACGAACCCAACAAACGTCCTCCCTTTGGTGCTTTGGCCGAAGCCGCCACAAGTGATAATCCATATTTTGCAACTGGAGCTGGGGGTATGCTTCAAGTTGTCTTGGCCGGATTTGGAGGACTAGAAATTACAAATGAAGGTATCGTTCAAAAGAACCCAATACTACCCAAAGAGTGGAAATCCCTTACCATAAAGGGCGTTGGACCAGAACGGAAAATATACTCCGTAAGATAGCAAAAAAGGCCTCGAAAATTCGAGGCTTTTACTTTACAAACATTTCTTTTTCAAAAGGTTAGTTAAATTTTCTACTTTTAAGAAAAACCAGCCTTGATGAAAACTTCTTTTCACTTTCCACTATTCTTTGTTCTTTTCTTTTTTTTAGGGCTTCAAGCGCAACAAAATCAAAAACTGGATAGTCTTTTAAAGATATACCACGCGTTGCCTGACGACACTACTAAAGTAAATATTCTGGCTGATTTGCATCTTGCCACTATTTACAACGATGTTGAAAAAGCCAAAGGTTTTGCACTGGAAAGAATCGCCTTGTCTAAAAAACTAAATTTTGAGTATGGTTTGGCTGGAGGTTATTATCATTTGGGTGGCTATTTTAAAAATACGTACCACCGTGACTCTGCCCGCTATTATTTCGACAAAGCATTAGAGATTTACAAGAAAAAAAAGGATGAGGAAAGCATTGTAATGGTAAATTATTCCAACGCCATACTTGAGATGGAAAAGGGTAACTATGACAAAGCACTTGGCATATCCAATGAAAATGTTGAAAAGAGAAAAAAATTAAAAGACAGTCTTGGCCTAGCGATAGAATATGTTTTTAGGAGTGGTATTTATGAGGAAATCGGTAGTGATAAATTGGCTTATCAAGATATTTTAAAGGCTTTGAAACTGTACGAAATTTTAGATAAGCCTATACGCAAAGCGGATGCCCTTTATAGTCTTGGTTCGTTGGAAACCATTTTCAAAAACTACACTAAGGGCATAGAATATTTTAATGAAGCATTGGATATTTATAAAGCCAATGAGGACAAATTATATGAAGCTCTTGTTTACAGTGCCCTAGGAAGTAGTTATGTTTCATTAGGTGAATATGATACGGCAAAAAAAGTGCTACAGCAAAGCGTTAGCCTAAGTAGGGAAATGAAATCCGTGGTATTGGAGGGTACCGCTATACGAAATTTAGGAACAGCTTATTTAAAAGAAGGAAATCCTCCAGAAAGTATTCCTTATTACACGAAAGCCATTTCCATTCATCGCGAAAACGAAATGACCATAGAATTGGTTAGAAGTCTTGCTTATGCCGCAGATGCCTATAATGCAATGAATAAACCGAATTTGGCCATTAACCATTTAAACGAGGCCATAAAGATTAGGGAAGCAGATGGTGGCATTGGAGGTTGGGGGGAATTATTTGAGGGTAGGTCAACAGCCTGGGAGTTATTGGGGAATTATAAAAATGCACTCGTGGACCACAAACAATATCAAACACTTAAGGACAGTGCTTTTCAAAAAGAAAAAATGCAACAGATTAATGAACTGAGAACAATCTACGATACTGAAAAAAAAGAACAGCAAATTGTATTACAAGAAAAAGAAATTACAGTCCTGGAACAACAAGCTGAAATTGGTACCCTGCAAAAAATACTTTTGGGTGGAGGTTTGGTTTTATCCCTTATCGGATTTTATGGTATCCGTCAAAAATTAAAACGTAACAAGCTTGAGAAAGAAAAGGTAGATTCCGAACTGGAGTTTAAAAAGAAAGAACTCACTACTCATGCTCTCCACTTGGCCAAAAAGAATGAGGTTTTGGAAGGGTTAAAACAAAAAGCTCAGGAATTCAAGGAGAATGAAGAATCGGAAAAAGGATATCAGCAACTTATCCGTACCATTAACTTTGACCTTCAAAACGATAGCAACTGGGAGAATTTTGCACGCTATTTTGAAGAAGTACATAAAGACTTCAATCGTACCGTCAAAACAAAATACCCTCAGGTGACCTCCAATGAGCTTCGGTTAATGGCTCTATTGAAGATGAATTTATCCTCTAAAGAGATTGCCAATATCCTCAATATTTCACAGGAAGGCATCAAAAAGGCCCGTTATCGTCTTCGTAAAAAGCTGGATATAACCACTGAAGATTCTCTACAAGATTTGGTGCTAAGCCTTTAATTATAAGGGCTATCAAGTCTGTCTGTCAATTTTCCCATATTTATTTTTAAGGTGTCCACCTATTGTCCACCCCCCTTTTTTTCTCTCTCACTATCAGTCATTTAGGTTTGTGGTGTCATGATTTTGACAACCGTTTTGTGGTCTTGCTCGGCTAAGGGCTGCAGACTATTTCCGGGCAGGTCACACAAAACAACAACCAAGTTTAATCCACAAAACACAAAGTGATGAAAACAAGTAGCAATGTACTATTCAGATTTTTAATTCCAGTACTTTTTATAGTAGCTGTAGCCTGCAGCAAAGATGATTCGGAAACTCTAGGTCCCGATGGGAATGGGGAGATAGAGGAACTTGCCCCAACAATTACAACAAGTGAATTTGAAACGGACGAAGGCCAGATTGGCATTAGTATCAGCGCACGTGAAATTGCAAGAAAGGGGTACAAACCGTTTACTGCGGTCATTTCCATTTCATCTTCCCCAGCTATCGAGGAAACTGTACCCTTTGATGAGTTCAACAATTTGGCAAACCTGTCTTTTGAGAATGACCAGCTTGACGATACCCTCGAGAATGAATTGAAGGAAGGTATCGCAGTTCAAGTAACCGTAAGAGATGAAACTAATGCAGTATTGGGCACACAGAGTTTTTCCAAGCTATCCTTTAAGGCCAATCCCGATGAGGAGGAAATCGATGCTTCCGGATTGGATGATTTATTCGCCGAGGTAAACCTGCGACCCGATTTGAAGTATTACATGCAATTAGTAGATAAGGATAACAATGTGATCGGTGCTCCATCTTCACAACGTTATCCAGCCACTGGCATCGACCCTCCAACTGATATACGACTGAGGGGAAACTTGAACTATTCTGAAGAACCTGATCTCTTGGAAAGGTTTACAACTTATTACTTCGAAAGGATTCCTGGCAATGAAGAATTTTTCTCAATTGCTGTACATGATGGGGACGATATTCATTACTTATATATGTTAAATGAGCAACTCTATATTCAAAGTAGGGGAAATCTAGCTGTAAATGGAGGTAACACCAATGTTGCTGATTTTCCGGCGTATTGGTTCAAAATCGAGAAAGATGGACCTGGGTTGTTCAAGATAGTACCTCGAGGTACAGAAAACCCCTTGGTGGTATCTGGTAGCACTTTTGTAACTGCCAGTACTAGTGAACCAGATGAACCAAATTACTTTAGGATACTTCTTTTTGACATCGATTGGGACGTGCAGGTAATAGATTCCCAATTTCTCAAACCCATAATGCCTCCATCTGCAACCAACAGTGCCTATAACAGCACTCTAAGAAACTGTAGTAGCGGCACTCTTACGCAGACCATTGGCGAGACCACTTCCATAACCACAACACAAACTGCGGGTTATGAAGAAACCATGTCCGTTTCAACCACCAATACTGCCGGAGTGGAAGTTAGCGTGGAGGTAGCATATGAAGCAGAAGCCAAATTTTTTAACAGTGGTACCAAAAAATCTATTAAGGGGTCTGTTACTGGGAGCTATGAATACTCCAAAACAGCTACTGAAACCAATACAAAATCGCGTAGTTTGAGTGCGGAGCAGTCAGTTCAGGTATCGGTTTCTAGAGAGTTAGGTGTCCCCCCTGGAACGGCAATTTCCGTTGCAGATATTTACCAACAATACCAAAACATAAAGGTTCCTTTTGTTCAGCGATTTATAATCTCGGGAAAATATCAAGATGACAACAGCGATTTGACAGGGCAAGAAATTTTGACACAGTTCGCGTTCAACAGTTTTACTGGCGTTGTAACCGAAGTCGGTATTGATTTCATTGAGGTAACTGTTCGGGGAACAACAATAATAGATCGTCTCATAGAAACCTCTACGGAAACCAGGGATATTGCCAATGCCTGCAATTAGCGTTTCATTGATTTGAGTTAGTTAAAAGTAAAAGCCCCAGGAACCACTCCGGGGCTTTTTATAAAATCAAAACCAACCTAAACATATGAGTTAACCAACTCAATATTTAAATAAAAATCATAGCAATTTTCTCTAGTAAAACAACTACCCTAAAAAAAACCCTACCTCTTTTTTGATTTTTTTTGAAAAAAGTTGTTTTCTTGTCGGTTCATGCAGTCTCTACTAGAAGAAATTACCGCGGAATTAAAACTTGGATTTACCAAAAAAGGACATCCCTTTCGCTACTTTAGTCTGGCTACTAAAGGTTTGGAAGATGATATAGGATTAAGAACCGTTGCCTTAAGAAACGTATCTCCAGATTTGAGGTGTACATTTTATTCTGATAGTCGTTCAAATAAAATCAAAGAACTAATAGAAGATTCTACCGTTAGCGCTCTTTTTCTGCACCCAAAAAAACTTTGGCAAATTACGCTTAAAGGAAATATAATTAGAGAAATGGACACTCAGGTGTTAAAAACCTATTGGAATGGAATTCCATTGAAATCGCGCAAAGACTACACTACAAAAACGGCTCCCGGCTCAAAGCATGTTGAAGGAAAACCCATAGAATATATAACAGATTCAAACCATTTTTCAATCCTCCATATTATCCCGGAACAGATTGAAATTTTAAAGTTGGAACGACCTAGCCATGTACGGGTACGTTTTTCAAAAACCGAGGGTGCTTGGTATAGCACAAGATTAGTACCTTAAAATGGAAAAACAAGAATCCAAGGGTTTTAGACTTGCCATCAACTGTGGAATTAAATCCTCTCCCATTTCCAAATAGAGTTGAGAAAAATTTGCTTGTCGTTCTTGAAGTGATTGATTCGGAAAAAGTTCATTCTGTAATTCTGCCATACGTACCACGTGGTCTTTTAGCTTTCTTTTTTGGGCTTTGAGCAATCTTTTTTCCAAAGTATCCAATCCCTTTTTCTGTTTTACTTCTTGAGCCTTAACAGCTCCCAAAAAGGTGGGGTCTGTATTTTTAGCCAATTCATATAAAGATTGAAACTGTTCTTCTAAATACTTCTTTTGAGGTCCAAAATCGATGTCTATATTAGAAACTTCCCTTATTTTCTTGTTGATAAAACTATGTTGTTTCATGAACAAATCAGAACTGTTGAGTTGTAATTTTCTAACCTTATCAGCTTGTTTTTGAGTCATTAACAATGCTGAGTTCCTTAACAATAGCATGGGAAACGTGACATCCAATTCATCAAAATAGGATTTGAGTTCCAACCAATAGGCCAACTCTCCTCCCCCACCTATGTAACAAAGGTTTGGCAGAATTACTTCTTGATACAAAGGTCTTGCAATCACATTGGGTGAAAAACGCTCTGGATATTTTGTAAGCTCGTCCCTCAATTCATTTGTGGTAAAAACAATTTCTGTGTTGTTTACCTTAAAAACTCCGTCCCCTTCAACAATTCGTTCGCGCAGGCCTTCCTCTAAATAGAAATAGTTAATTTCTCTTGGGTTTACTTGAATTTTATAGTTGGGAGAAATCTTTTCCAGTTGACCTATGGATTCTGAAACAGATTTAAACGGAATATTCTCAAAAATATCCTTTTGAGCAAAAGGAATCATAAGACGTTTCAATTCGGAATCATCTCCGTCTACAATCACTAAACCATGTTGCCCAAACAATTCATTGACCAAAAAACGGGTGGCTTTGGCCAAATTGCCACTTTCCAAATATGATTTTTGGAAGAGCTCCTTTAAACGTTCTGCTTGGATGGAATTTCCAAGTTTGTTGGTCCACGTTTTAAAAACACTGTCCAGTCCATCCATTTTCAACCTGCCAACGGCTCCAGAGGCATCCACGTTCCATTGCACTTTTTGACCTTCAAAATTGAAAAAGTTTATTTCATCAAAATCGTGATCTTCGGCTGCCATCCAGTACACTGGAACAAAGTTGAAATCAGGATGTTTTTCACGTAGTTCAGAGACTAGATTTATTGTGGAAACTATTTTATACAGAAAATAGAGCGGACCTGTAAAAAGATTGAGTTGATGTCCCGTGACCACGGTAAAAGTAGTATCCTTCAACAGCAAATCAATATTTTCTTGTGTGGTTTCAGATACATTAAACCCTTTGTACTGACTCTTCAAACTTTCAACAAGTACAGATCTATGACTTGGATTGTAATTCTTTTGTTTTTCAAGAATCTGTGATTCAAAATTCTCGAGGAGTGGAAAACGATTGTAAAAGGGTTTGAGTTCTTCTTTTTGGTCTAGGTAATCGCAAATAAGCTGGGAAAAATAACCCGTTTTCCTGAAGGGTATACAATCTACTTCCATTTAAAAAATTGTAAAAAGCGTGCTAAAGATACTTTTCTTCTGTTTTACTACTCCTAAAAATACGTTAATTACGTTTTGTCATGGATAAGCTTCAGTTCCTTGATATTTAAAGGCCCTTCCTTATTTTATTGTTAGATTTGGTTGTATACAAAACTGTTGCATGAAAAAAGCTCTACAATTTGCCATTTTATTCTTTTTTCTTTCCGTTCACTCCCAGAAGTTAAAATCGCCTTCAACTTTTTTGGGATACGAGCTAGGTTCTCAATTTTCTCGACATCATGAAGTTGTAGATTATTACAAGTATCTGTCGGAAGAGGTGCCAAATCAGATAAAATTGATTACCTACGGGAAAACAAACGAAAGAAGACCCTTGTTGCTGGCCTATGTAAGTTCTCCTGAGAATATGGCCAATCTTGAAAACATTCGCAAAGAGCATTTGTTGGCTACCGAAGGAAATGGCAATTCTTCAAAAGCCATTGTTTGGTTAAGCTATAACGTTCACGGTAATGAAAGTGTGGGTACGGAAGCCTCTATGCAGACCATTTATGAACTGCTGACAACTAAAAAAGACTTTCTGAAAAATACAATTGTCATCATTGATCCATGTATCAACCCCGATGGACGTGATCGCTACGTGAATTGGTATCAACAATTTAAGAATGCTCCACACCAGTTGGACCCTGACAGTAAGGAACACCATGAAGGTTGGCTGACAGGGCGAAGTAACCACTACATGTTTGATTTGAACAGGGATTGGGCTTGGTTAACACAAAAGGAAAGTCAACAGAGAATAAAAATCTTTAATCAATGGTTACCTCATATACATGCCGATTTTCATGAACAAGGTGTTGACAACCCTTACTTTTTTGCTCCAGCTGCAGAACCTTATCATGAGGTCATCACCAAATTTCAACGCGATTTTCAAGTAACCATAGGTAAAAACCATGCCAAATACTTTGATGCAAACGGTTGGTCCTATTTTACAAAAGAAGTGTTCGACCTGTTCTATCCTAGCTATGGAGATACCTATCCCACATATAATGGTGGTATTGGACTGACCTATGAACAAGGGGGTAGCGGCAGGGCTGGTCTATCTGTGACTACTGGCACAGGAGACACGCTGACTTTAAGGGATAGGCTATCCCATCATCTTACTACGGGACTTTCAACAGTGGAAGTATCTTCAAAAAACGCAGAAAAATTGAATGAAGAGTTTAGAAAATTCTACCGGAACAAAAACTTTAAATACAAGAGCTATGTTTTAAGCGGCAATGAAGATAATATAGAAGCACTAAAAAACCTGTTGGCCAAGCATGAAATACAATTTGGTAACGTCGAAAAAGGAGTGGTAAAAGGATATGACTATAAGACGGGAAATACAGGAAGCATGGCCATATCCGAAAATAGCATGGTGGTATCCACAAACCAACCTAAGGGCACCCTAGTCAAGGTTTTGTTTGAACCCAAGGCAAAACTAAGCGACTCCTTAACATACGATATTACGGCCTGGTCCCTGCCCTACGCTTACGGTTTGAAAGCTATTGCATCACCAAATTTAGTGGAGGCTCAAAATCAAAATGAGATTGGTTCTTTTGCCAAGATAGAGGCAAATCGATATGCGTATGTAACTGACTGGAATAGCATGAAAGATGCACGTTTTCTGGCAGATTTGTTAAAAAAAGGAATTCGAGTTCGTAAAACCAATCATCCGTTTTCAATGAATGGCAAGTTTTTCGAAAGGGGAAGTCTAATAATTACTTCGGAAGACAATAAAAACAAAAATGGTTTTCTTTCCATTTTGAAAGAAGTCTCCAAGACACATAAAAAAGAGATTACCAATACTTCATCTGGATTTGTGGAGTCCGGTAAAGATTTTGGTTCCTCTACGGTCGAAATGATTGAAAAACCAACTATAGCTGTCCTCTCTGGAAGTCCTACTTCCACGTACCGCTTTGGGGAAATATGGCACTTTTTTGAACAACAACTAGTATATCCTGTTAGTGTGCTGGGGAGCGATTATTTTAAATCTATTGACCTAAATAAATACACAATTCTCATAGTACCAGATGGCAATTACGAAACATTTTTTAATGAAAAACAGTTAAAAAAACTAACTGATTGGGTCAGAAATGGTGGTAAGTTGATTTCTATGGGAAGCGCTATTCAAGCCATTGGTATGGAAAAAGGTTTATCCATAAAAGTAAAGGAAAACAAGGATTCTACTAATAGAGCACCAAAACTTCATAAAAACATCCAAAGAGAGCGAATTAAGAATGCAATTACAGGTGCAATTTTTAAAACCAAGGTAGATAATACGCATCCCCTGGCGTATGGTTATGATACAGATTACTTCACACTAAAACTAGGTAGTACGAGTTATGACTATCTAAAGTCTGGAAACGTTGCATTCATTGAGAACAATACCAAACCAATTTCAGGTTTTGCAGGAAGCAAGACCCAAAAAAAGCTAAGAAACTCGCTGGTTTTTGGCGTCGAATCTTTAGGTAAGGGGCAAGTAATATATATGGCCGATAACCCTTTGTTCCGAGGTTTTTGGGAAAATGGAAAACTCTTCTTTGTCAACGCATTATTCATGGTGGACTAATTCTTTGAAGGTATTCCTAAACAAAAAACTTAAATTTTTCATAAAACACTATCCACACTCCGTAAGGCAAGACAGTCTTAGTCAGACTATATGGTATCTTTGAAAGCTGATTGATTAAAATATCAAAAAGTAGGTGATTCATGGCAAAATCAATGCATACGTATAGCCTATATTGTTAAAAATCATTAACTTAGAAAGGATAGTTTCAAAAACAATCGTTATGAATAATTGGAAAGTAAAAAGCAGTGCAAACCTTCAAAAATTGACTGTATTCGCATTTAGTTTCTTTGTTTCCCTGGGTTCCGCTTTGGCCCTCCAACAAAATCAGGAAGAAGATTTTAAACAATTTAGAGGTGAAGTGATTGATTCTTCCACCAAAAAACCTTTGGTATTTGCAACCTTGTCTTTAGAGGAAACCAATATCAGCACCATTACCAACACGGAGGGTGAGTTTCTTCTAAAGATTCCTAAAGATAAAGCTAGTGGCACCCTTATTGTGTCATTTTTGGGATATCAAAGCAAATCCATTCCCCTAAGCGACCTTAAACCCAATAAGAACAAAATTGCGCTTAACATTTCAGTAACCCAACTTTTGGAAGTAAACATAAACGCCCCTAAAGATGCTAGGGCTTTGGTGAGGGAAACACTTGCGAGAAAAGGGACAAATTATTTTGATGACCCTACTCTAATGACTGCATTCTACAGAGAGACCATCAAGAAAAGAAGAAAGAACGTTTCTCTTTCAGAAGCTGTGGTAAATATCTACAAAACACCTTACAACTCAGTTAGAAAGGATGCCCTAGAGCTATATAAAGCCAGAAAAAGTACGGACTATAGTAGATTGGACACGGTGGCTTTAAAACTACAGGGAGGGCCGTTCAATGCCCTATATGTTGATATCATGAAATATCCTGAATATATCTTTGCCGATGAGTTGTTCGAATACTATGAGTTTTCGTTTGCCCGCTCTACACGAATCAACGACAAATTGATTTACGTAATCGAATTCAACCAAAGACAAAGCGTTGAAGAGCCACTTTACCAAGGCGAACTCTTTATAGACGTAGAGAATAAGATTCTTACCAGCGCAATTTATACACTAAACATTACCAATAGAGAAAAGGCATCGAGACTTTTTGTAAGAAGAAAACCTGCAAAAGTAGACGTTTGGCCCACGGAGGTTGCCTATAGGGTTGATTATCGGGAAAAAGATGGTAAATGGTATTACGGGTATAGTAATGTGCTTATGGAGTTTAAAGTGGACTGGAAGGATAGACTTTTTAACTCGGTGTATAGCATGACTGCAGAAATGGCCGTTACAGACTGGGAAAAAAATAGCACGGGAGAATTACCAAAGAATAGAGAGCGTATAAAAAAGTCAATCATATTGGGAGATGAGGCCTTGGGCTTTTCTGATCCTGATTTCTGGGGAGAATACAACATCATTGAACCTGAAAAATCGATTGAATCCGCTATCAAGAAAATTCAGAGGCAACTTAGACGGTCAAAACCAAAAAGTGGT
The DNA here is from genome assembly GCF_003001695.1 of Flagellimonas meridianipacifica. Taxonomy (GTDB): domain Bacteria; phylum Bacteroidota; class Bacteroidia; order Flavobacteriales; family Flavobacteriaceae; genus Flagellimonas; species Flagellimonas meridianipacifica. The sequence continues at coordinate 2,032,585 of NZ_PVYX01000002.1, forward strand.
ACTTCGGCTCCTTAATTGAAGTATTGATAATTAAAAAACAAAAAAGCCCCAGAAGGGGCTTTTTCTATTTTTCAAACTCCTTTAGTGTCTTTGCAATAATGGAAATACATTCTAGCAATTGTTCCTTGGTCATGACCAAAGGAGGGGCGAATCGTATAATGTTGCCATGGGTTGGTTTCGCGAGCAGTCCGTTTTCCTTTAAGGCCATACATATGTCCCAAGCAGTAGAGCTATCTTCCGAATCATCAATCACTATTGCGTTCAAAAGCCCTTTCCCACGAACCAAGCGTACTAAATCAGTCTGTTGGACCAGTTTTTCCATCTCATTCCTGAAAATTTTACCCAACTCATCCGCATTTTCAGCAAGGCGCTCTTCTTTAACTACCTCAAGGGCAGCCATGGCCACTGCACAAGAAAGAGGATTTCCCCCAAAGGTCGAACCATGATTGCCTGGTCTAATAACCTCCATAATCTCATTATTGGCCAATACAGCAGATACCGGTAAAACTCCACCTGAAATGGCTTTACCCAAAATTAAAACATCAGGTTTTACATCTGGGACGCCAGAACAGTTTTTATCGAGACACAAGCAGTTCCCACATGATGCCAATAACCTCCCTGTACGTGCGATTCCTGTTTGTACTTCATCCGCCATGAACAGGACATTTTTGGACTTGCAGAGGTCGAAGGCTTCCTTAATATAATTTTCATCCGGAACGTATACTCCAGCTTCACCCTGAATGGGTTCTACCAAAAATGCAGCAATATTTTCATCCTTTAAAACCTCTTGAAGAGCGTTAATATCATTATACCTAATAGAGATTATACCGGGAGTAAAAGGTCCGAAGTTCTCAGTTGCTATTGGGTCATTTGAAGCAGAAATGATTGAAATGGTACGTCCGTGAAAATTATTCTGACAAACCACAATTTTTGCCTGGTTCGCTGGAATCCCCTTTTTTTCATATCCCCATTTTCGTGCCAGCTTGATTGCGGTTTCTACAGCCTCCGCACCAGTATTCATAGGCAAAAGCTTATCGAATCCAAAAAACCTGGTAGCAAATTCCTCGTATTTTCCGAGCATATCGTTATAGAAAGCCCTGGAGGTCAACGTAAGATTCTCTGCTTGATTTTTTAAGGCTTCAATAATCTTTGGGTGACAATGCCCTTGATTCACAGCGGAATATGCCGATAAAAAATCATAGTACTTTCTGCCTTCTACATCCCATACGTAAACACCTTCACCCTTACTAAGAACCACCGGAAGTGGGTGGTAGTTTTGTGCTCCGTACTTGTTTTCTAAATCTATCGCCTGTTGCGATGTCAAATGTTCTAAAACAGCCATTTTAAATGTGTTTATATTAATAAAATAACCATTCCTGCTGTACCTTTATCCTTTCGAAGTCTCGAAAATTCAGCGTGGGAGAGAAATCATCCCTAGTAGAGTTGTAAAAGTATAAAATATGGCGAAATGTAGAAAACACTCACCCGCCGCTTTGTCCATTAATTCTGGACATCAACGAAGCGACTTGAAGTTCTAATCGCTTCAACTCACGCAAAATGTCGTTCTTATCCATTTGCATCCAAACATAGAGCTTGAGCATACTCACCATTAGTGCACAGAACAATGCAGCTCCCGACCATTTAATAAGTTCATTGGTCTCATCAACCGAAAAGAATTGTACGATGCAATACACAAATAGCCCAACTATGATTAGGTTGACGACATTCATTAAAATGGTTATCCATTTGAGTTTACCAGAGAAAACACCTCCAATTTTTTCAAAAAGACCTAGTTCTTCCAGTTCATCATAATACTTTGCCTCTTCTTTGGACAAAGCTTCCTTTATAAGCTCGTCTATTTCTTCAATCTCTCTTTTCATCTTCTTTATTTTTAATTATCGATTTCAATTTTTCACGTGCCCTGAACAAGCGGGTTTTCACAGTATTGATGGATACACCTGTTATATCACTTATTTGTTTTAGACTATATTCTTCCAAATAAAACAGTTTGAGAACCATCTGTTGGTCAAAAGGCAACTCTGGAATCATCTTTAAGATCTCACCTATTTGTTCTTCTTGTGTTTGTATCGGAGACGTTTCGACTTCGTTATTGACCAAAACATGGGATTCATAAATTTTCCGGGTTTTACTGTTTTTCCGGATTAGGTCCAAGGCTTTTCTACTCGTTATAGTCATCGCCCAGCTTCCAAAACTGGCGGCATCCCTAAGCAAAAACAATTTTGTAATTACAGTATGCCATGTATCTTGTACCACATCTTTCGCTAAATCCCAATCCTTCGTGTATCTATACGCTTGAATACAAAGCCTTTTGTTCCATCGCTTAACCAATATCTCGAGGGCCTTTTTATTCCCTCTTTGATACGAAATCACCAAAAAGGAATCCAATATTTTGCTGGTTTTTGACATGTTTATATAAGATAGACTTAGAAACACTCAAAAGGTTCCCAAACAGGAAGAAATTAGTTTAGGGAGCTCTCCTATAATTTGTTCAGGCGAAACACTATTTTTGCGCATGCGAAAAAAAAATAGGCGCCAAACCTTTGAAAAGATAGAAGTTCTGGATGCAGGTGCAAAAGGAAAAGCGGTGGCCAAAGCTCCAGATGGCAGGGTCATATTTCTCTCTGATGCCGTACCCGGAGATGTGGTGGATGTACTGACAACCAAGAAAAGAAAAGCCTACTTTGAGGGTCAAGTGACCCGCTTTCATTCCTATTCTGATAAAAGAGCCGAGCCCGTGTGTTCGCATTTCGGTATTTGTGGAGGATGTAAATGGCAACACATGACTTATGAAAATCAACTTTTTTACAAACAAAAAGAAGTCGAAAATAACCTGAGGCGTATAGGCCATTTAGAACTTCCTGAAATCTCACCAATTCTCGGTTCCCAAAAACAATATTTTTACAGGAACAAAATGGAATTTTCTTTTTCGGACAGCAGATGGTTGACGCAGGAAGAAATCGACTCCCAAGAACCAATCAAAGACAAAAACGCGTTGGGATTCCATATTCCAGGAATGTGGGACAAGATTTTGGATATTGAAACCTGCCACCTACAGGAGGATCCTTCAAACGCTGTTCGCAATACCATTAAAACAAAGGCTCTTGACTTAGGTATTCCATTTTACAATCCACGACAACGAACAGGGATGCTTCGCACCTTGATGATGCGGATAACTTCCTTAGGTGAAATTATGGTTCTTATTCAGTTTTTTCAGGATATCACCATGAAAGAAAAGCAACTATTAAATGAAATCAAGGAAACCTTTCCTGAAATCACATCTCTTCTTTTTACCGTTAACAAAAAGGCCAACGATACCATTTACGACCAAAAAGTCATTTGTTTTTCTGGACAGGACCATATTGTTGAAAATATGGAAGGACTCCGGTTTAAAATAAATGCGAAGTCCTTTTACCAAACCAATTCCCATCAGGCATATGAATTGTATAAAGTGACCCGGGATTTTGCGGGTTTAACCGGGAAAGAAATAGTTTATGATTTGTATACAGGAACAGGAACCATTGCCCAGTTTGTTGCAAAAAATGCCAAAAAGGTGATTGGTGTGGAATCTGTTCCAGAAGCTATTGAAGATGCTAGAAGTAATGCTCAAAACAATGGAATTTCCAATGCAGAGTTTTTCGTTGGAGATATGAAAGATGTTTTCAACACAGATTTCGTGGGTGAACATGGTGTCCCTGACGTGGTAATTACCGACCCTCCTAGAGATGGGATGCACAAACAGGTGGTAGAGCAATTGCTTCAGGCCTCCCCTCCAAGAATTGTTTATGTCAGCTGCAACACTGCTACTCAAGCCAGGGATTTGGATTTACTCCAGTCCCATTATGAAATTAAAAAAGTGCAGCCCGTTGACATGTTCCCGCAAACTCACCACGTGGAAAATGTTGTACTTTTGGAAAAACGAAAAAAACAGGTATAATTTTTGCTCCCAAGAGTTTTTGATTCAAAATGAAAAAAATCTATCTCGCAGTCTGTATCCTGTTTTTTGTAGCCTATACTTCTTCTTGTGAAAGGGACGACATTTGTACCGATGGAGATACTCCTCTTTTGGTTCTCGGTTTTTTTGACAGCGAGGATACCACAGTGGCAAAAGATGTCCCTGCATTTCGCGTAGTGGAAACCATTCTCAACACAGACGTAAACACCTTTACAAGCGGTACCAGCTCGCTGGACTCCGTAGGGATTCCTTTGCGGACAGACGCTGTAACAACTTCTTTTGTTTTGATTACAAACTCTGCAATCAATGCGGACACGGGTGAAGAAACGGGTAATTTGGATACTTTGACCATCACCTATGCTACTCGGGAAAATTTTATTTCAAGAGGTTGCGGTTTTGTAATCAATTTTGATGAATTGGATGTACAACTCACCACAGATGCAGAAAATTGGATTCAAGACGTAAGCATTCAACAGCAAACTATAGAAAACTCCAATAACGTACATGTTAAGATATTTCACTAGTATTTTTTTGATTTTGCTTTTATCCACGCACGGATATTCTCAAGAAGGAGGAGACCCAGGAGTCAAGGATAGCGTGGAGTACAAACAAAAGTATGGTCTAAGGGTTGGCGTTGATTTAAGTCGTTTGGTACGTTCCTTTGCCGATGAGAATTATACTGGATTAGAACTTGTTGGCGATTACAGGCTCACCGAAAAACTACATATAGCTGGAGAATTGGGCAATGAAGATTTTACCCAGACCGAAGATTTAGGGGGAACCCTGCTCTACAACTATACTACTTCTGGAAGCTACATAAAACTTGGAGTTGATTGGAACACATACCAAAATTGGTACGGGATGAGCAATCTTATTACTATTGGAGGACGTTACTCATTTGCGACCTTCAGCCAGACCTTGAACGAGTATCAAGTTTTTAATGGCAATCGTTTTTTCACTCCTGACAATTTTTTGCCAGGAGCAGGGGAAACCCCTGAAGAATTTAGTGGATTGAACGCTTCTTGGTTGGAGTTGGTATTTGGGGTCAAAGCAGAGCTTTTTGCAAACATTTATCTGGGAATAAGTATCCGTTTGGGCTATTTGGTAACCAATACGGAAGCAGACCGCTTTCCCAACCTTTGGATTCCTGGGTTCAATAAAGTTACGGATAGAAGTAGTTTCGGTGTAGGGTACAACTATTCCATATCTTACTTTATACCTCTTTACAAAAAATCAAAAAAGAAAAGAGACCCTGCAATTTCTTCCCCAGAACAATAGATTTTAACTATTTGTACTAGAATCCCTTTGTAATTGAGGTTTAAATTTTGTTGTTGAGATTTTACCGTATTTGGAAATTACCTGGGTTTTTTGGTGCCTTCATACATTTCGTAATGTACCAAACGTGATTCCAATTTGCCATTGTACAGTTTAATTTTTCTAGAGGGTTTTAGACCAACAGATTTAAGCGCTTCCAAATTGGAAGTCAAAAACCATACATCCGTGCCTGGATATTTCTGTTTCAACGTATCCCCAATTTTTGAATAAAATTCTTCTGCATCTATAGGCAGTCTTTCCCCATATGGGGGATTAAAAACCATATGCAGTTTAGCATTCACCGGCTTGTCTGTTCTAAAAAAATCCTTGCGTGAAAGCGATATAAACTCAGTAAGATTTGCAAAATCAATATTTTCTTGAGCTTTTCTAATGGCTGAAGGAGCTTTATCAAAGCCTATGATTTGATAATCAAAAGGTTGTATTTTTTTGAGACTAACCTCTTTAATTTTTTCATACAAGTCCTTATTATAATCGTTCCAATGTAAAAACGCATAAGATTCTCGATTGATATTAGCCGGAATATTACATGCTATCATGGCGGCTTCAATCAACAGCGTACCGCTACCACACATGGGGTCCAAAAAATCCGAATTCCCCTTCCAGCCACTCAACTTGAGCATTCCTGCCGCTAATACCTCATTGATTGGTGCAATATTGGTAAGCTGTCTATATCCGCGTTGGTGCAACGATTCTCCGGAACTATCCAAAGAAACAGTGCACTTATTTTTTGAAATATGGATATTGATTCGGATATCCGGATTTTGTGAGTTTACATTGGGGCGGGCTCCCAAGGTTCGTCGAAACTTATCCACTATAGCGTCCTTTGCTTTCAAGGAAACAAACATCGAATTGGTAAAAACCCGTGTGTTCATGGTTGTATCAATGGCGAAAGTCTTATCCGATGAGAAAATCTTATCCCAATTGATGGCATAAACCTGTTGGTACAGGTCTTTTTCATTAAAAACCCTAAATGTGGATATAGGCTTAAAGATTTTCAATGCGGTCCTCAAACAAAGACTGGCTTTGTATAGAAAGCCCAAATCCCCTTCAAAAGAAACACTTCGAACACCCTGCTCCACTTTACCAGCTCCCAATTCCTTCAATTCTTGCACCAATAGTTCCTCAAATCCGTAGAAAGTTTTGGCAAGCATTCTAAAATTTTCTGCCATTTAGCTGTATTATTTGTTCGGTAAAAATAGGTTATTTTTACCCCTTGCAACCCAACTGAGATTTCCAGTTTTGATGATTCTGATACTGCCCATACTATCCGTTTGGATAGGATATTTTATTGCTCTTTTTCTAAAACCCAAAAGTGAACGGGGAATAAAGTTACTACTCGCTTTTAGTGGGGGTTTCTTATTGGCTTATACTTTTTTTGAGCTCTTACCCGAAGTATATGAAGAAGGTAGTCCCAAAGGAATAGCGATTTTTATATTATTAGGAATTTTAATTCAAATATTTCTTGAATTCTTTTCCAAAGGAGCGGAACACGGTCATATTCATTTATCCTCACAAAAAATCAGCTTCCCAACCGCATTGTTTTTGAGCCTATCGGTTCATGCCATCATCGAAGGAATCCCCATACGTGAAGGGAGCTCCGTTGTTTACGCAATCATAATTCATAAGCTTCCTGTTGCCATTTTGTTGAGTCTTTTCATCCTAAACTCGGAAATGAAGAAAAGTACAGGTCTACTTTTCATTGCTGCTTTTTCATTGATGACCCCTCTCGGAAGCTATATATCCCAGTATACAGATTTGATTGACGCCTATGGCACGCAGTTAGTTGGTATAGCTATAGGGGTTTTCTTTCATATATCAACCATTATTTTGTTTGAAAGCTCGCAAGAACATGCTTTCAATCTTAGAAAGCTGGCTCTGATTACTATGGGAATGGTATTAGCTTACTTCTTGTAGTAAAAAATTACCCTTAAGATTCGAATCAAAACGTATCAAAAAGATTGTATAAAAACTTCCAATGACTAATAGCACCACCTAATACAAAAAGGTGCCATATAAAATGATTATACGGAATCTTACGAATGGCATAAAATAAGATGCCAATGGTATAAAAGGCACCGCCCAACCCAAGCCAAATCAAATTTCGATTTGAAACATTTTCAGTCAATGCATTGAAATCCAATACAATAAGCCAGCCCATAACGCCATAAAGTATTAGTGAAAAAGCCTCAAATTTTCCGGTAAAGAATAATTTTATAGCTGTACCCATTGCAGCGATACCCCAAACTGAATAAAATAACAACCATCCTTTAGAGTCTATAAGTAGCAAAAGACATACCGGGGTATACGTTCCTGCAATCAGATAATAAATGCTAACATGGTCCAAAATCCGAAGTTTTCGTTTCACTTTTGGATTTTGAACCGCATGATACATCGTTGACGCTATAAACAAAAGAATCAGTGAAATATGGTAGACAACTATACTTTCTAATAAGAAAGTGGTGTGATTTAAATCCTTTTCAAAGAATACGATAAATCCAAGAATGGACAACAAAATCCCCAAAGCATGGGAATAGGCATTCCACTTTTCTTCAACTAAAACTGATTTGGGATTTGGGGCCAAAAAATTCTATTTGTAACGTTTTCCGTGTTTTATCACCATATCCACATCCTGCAATAAGCTAATGTATCGCAGGACATCTCCATCCACAGCTATAATATCAGCATATTTCCCTGGAGTAATGGTTCCTACTTCATCTACGACACCCATCCAAAGTGAGGGCCAATATGTAGCAGCCCTTATGGCATACATAGGGTCTATTCCAAATTCGTTTACCCAAACATCCAGTTCGTTCCAAGTAGATTGACTATGGAATTTCATGGGTATCCCACTATCGGTACCAATCATGAGTACCACTCCTGCATCGAGGAGTTGTTGAATTTTGGTTTGTAGAGTTGGTCTTCTAGAGGGTGTCAGTTGAAAATAAGGCAATCTATCAGGATGCTTAATACTACTTTTAATATCTGCTATGACACTATCGGGTAAACCCAAATGCCATGAATCATTGTCCAGATTTTCAGGATTATCCCGAACATATTCATAATTGTACAAACCCTCAACCGTAGGACACCAAAAAAGTGGTCCTTTATTCATTTGAGCAGTTCGTTCTTTGATAGCTTCCATGACATCATCAGGATATTTAGGAGCAGATGACAAACCGGTGTGCTCAAAGCAATCTACTCCTACCTCAATCCCTCTTCGTATTTCTTCAGGTCGATGTCCATGCGCCACTACTTTAAGATTGTTTTTATGAGCTTCATCTACTACTGCCCTCAATTCTTCCATGGTCATTTGATCATGGTCTATCAATTTAACAACATCAACTCCCGCTTTAACCAATTTTTTGATTTTCTTTTTCCCATCTTCTGCTCCATTGACCCCCCATCTAAATGCTTCGGTACCAGGATACGGTTTTTTCTGTATGAATGGTCCGGAAACATACAAAGTCGCTCCTGGAATTTCTCCATTATTGATTCTATCCCTTACAGATATACTTTCTTTTAAAGGTGCACCTAAATCTCTGGCACTAGTTACACCTGCCATCAATAATTGGTGTGCTGAAGAAGGCATAATTATATCTTCAAATAAGGGCGGATAAACTTTGTCCCAATACGAATAGTTTGCATGACCATTTATCATTGTGTGGACATGCATGTCCCATAATCCGGGAAGAACACTCATTCCTTCTGTTGAAATAATTTCAGCATTTTCTGGAATTGAAAGTGTTTCTATTGTACCTATTTCCTTAATTCTCTCCCCCTGTATTATGATAACACTGTTTTTTATAGGGTCTGAACCAAAACCATCAATTAATGTCCCCCCTACTAAGACTTTGAGTTGGTTTTCTTGAGAGAAAGAAAAGAATGAAATCAAGAAAAGAAGCAGTATTGGTTTCAACTGTAGCATGGTGATGGTCTTTTGCTTAAAGATAATGCAATAAAAC
>NZ_PVYX01000003.1 GCF_003001695.1 Flagellimonas meridianipacifica
CCGTTACCGTTGTCCACTGTCGATGCTATGCCGTTCCCATCTGTTCCGTTTGTCCCATCGGTTCCGTTCGTACCATCTGTTCCGTTGGTCCCCGCAGGTCCCTGAGGTCCTGTAAGGTCCGCTGTTGTAAAGCTTGTCCCATCGGTAAAGTTCAGGGTGAAGGTCCCGTTTCCGTTGTCCACTGTCGATGCAATCCCGTTCCCGTCCGCACCGTTTGTCCCATTGGTACCATTTGTACCATCGGTTCCGTTTGTTCCATTGATCCCCGCCGGTCCTGTAAGGTCCGCTGTGGTAAAGCTGGTCCCGTCGGTAAAGTTGAGGGTGAAGGTCCCGTTACCGTTGTCCATGGTCGATGCTATGCCGTTCCCATCTGTTCCGTTTGTCCCATCGGTTCCGTTCGTACCATCTGTTCCGTTGGTCCCCGCCGGTCCCTGAGGTCCGGTAAGGTCCGATGAGGTAAATATTATTATACCGTTATCCAGTATAGAAAAGGTTCCATTTCCGTTATCTACAAAGGTTAAATTTGAAGAACCTGAACTGTCACATAAATTAATCCATTGACCGCCATTGAAGTAATGCACGCAATTCGTGTCAGTATTGTAAACGACCGCTCCATTTAACGGGGTAATGCTCTGCATTTGAGCAGAGGTGAGCCGTGTAAGTACCAAAGCCTTATTGCTACTCTCTAGCTCAAGAATGGATGAAGGATTAATTATGTTTGGATTGTCACCAACCTTTACCTGCGAAAAAATAAGCACAGGAAAAAGTAGCGCAAGTAAAGACAGCCTTGTTTTCATATTTACGATAAGATTTGTGGCAAATCACTTTGAACGTAAAAATCGCGCTTAACTGCAAATAGGAAAAAGTATTGTTGTGTAGGAGGAAAATAGTGTGGTAAAAAGGGGGTGTTTTTTCAATCGTCTAAATATTAAACAATTACATCGATAATTTAACATGAAAAAACTTTCAAAACTATCTGTTTAAATACAAAAATCCTTGATATTCGAGTCCCAAATCATCCAAGGTAACGAGGTAGTAGTAAAAGCCCTCTGGCAGACCAATATCTCGGCTAAGTAAAAAACTTCCGGTATTGGAGAACCCTCTAAATTCATTTACGTAGTTAATTTGTTCAAACACTTTTTGCCCAAATCGATTAAAAATTCGCATACTATTGTTTGGAGACTCCGCTAATTCTTCAATAAAGAAGGAATCATTAATGCCATCTCCATTAGGACTTAAAAAGTAGTTGCCCAAGGTAGGATTGTTCACTGCAAAGGTATCTGTGGGCAGTGGAATGGTTCCAAAAGTGATTGCAGCAAACTCACTAGGTATAAAGGGTTGTGATGTTGCAAAACCTCGGTTCAGGTCTCCACTCTGTGCTGAGTTCCCAATAATTATCCATTGATTGGACTGTTTGCTCCAACCTACCACGATAATACCTTCGGGCTGTAGGTTGGGAATGGCCACCAGATTACTTCTTGGATTCCAGCTAATGGTCACAGTGGCTTGCACATCACTCTGAACTATCCAAAACTCACGGTCAGAAATGGTTCCAATGCTTCTTACCTTTTCTTCTACATCGAAAGTCTCCGTTATGGAGGATGGATTCGAGGGGTTTTCAAAAAAGTAAGCACAAATGGCCAAATCTGTATTCCCTTCAGAGTCCAACATTAAGGGCCGTAGTAGCTCGGCATCGCCCACTGGAAAAGAAAAAAAGTCGCGATTGGTCATCGCTGCGAACCCAGTAACTTTGGAGGTATCGTTCTCACCGGTGAAAAAACCTGTGTTTTGAAAGTTGAGAAAAACAGTTTGGTCGTTTAATGGGGTCAACACATCGCCATCCACAAAGTTAGTATTGTTGAGTACGTTGATTGAGTTTCCTAGAAAAATGTTGTTCGATACCAAAAACTCCACGTCATTAAAGGTGGGAGCAATACTGCCTTGGACCTGCAGAGGAATATCTCCGTAGAACCCTGCTAATCCTTGGTTGTTTTCGAATGGTACTTCATTGATTAAATCCGCATGAAAGCCCAAGTTGCCATTTGGGTGAATACGAAGGGTGCCGCTATTGTAGAGGGCGTTTTGGGCTTGAACAATGCCGGCATAAAACAACAATATGTAGAAAAAAAATCTCATTAATTGATTTGTTGCCAACTTGTTCCGTCACTTTGGATTTGTGTAACACCTTGTTGCACATCAGGAGTGCTGATTGCACTCGTTGAAGGAACAAAACTGTCTGAAGACATTGAAATAGTTACCCCCGTTAGATTTTTAATTACGTAAATACGACCCCGATTTGTGGCATTCGCGGCTGGTAAATCTATATCTGTGGCATTGTCAACAATTACAGTGTAATCTGAATCTAAAATCGTAACAGACAAGTTATTGTCTTCTCTTATGTTTACTCTTAATGACCCATTAACAGTTGTGTTCCCAGCGGCAAGTGTCCCTGTGGTCGCTATGTTCTGTGCTCCGAAGTTGGGATTTATCTTGGTTCCTTCTATTGCGGCTGCTGCGTTCACGTCCGCATCGACTATCTCACCGTCAAGAATTTTTGCAGAGGTCACGGCATTGTCAGCCAGGTCCAGTGGTGTTGCCGCCAATCCGTTACCATCGATTGCGGTAGTGGTGGCCACGGCCAAGGGGCTCGGGTTCTGCCAGGTGGCGTTTCCTGCCCCATCTGTGGTCAGTACCTGTCCATTTGTCCCGTCCACGTTGGTTATGCTGTTTGCCCCAATTGTAGTGATTCCTGTTGAGGAGAGCGTCCCCGTTACAGTTGTGTTCCCAGCGGCAAGTGTCCCTGTGGTCGCTATGTTCTGTGCTCCGAAGTTGGGATTTATCTTGGTTCCTTCTATTGCGGCTGCTGCGTTCACGTCCGCATCGACTATCTCACCGTCAAGAATTTTTGCAGAGGTCACGGCATTGTCGACAATCTCGTCGGTGTTTATGGCATCGTCGGCCATTTTATCGTTGGTGATTGCGTTATCGGCTATTTGTAGCCCACTAACATCGACCTCAATGGTAGTTCCATCAACATTTACCTCAAGGTCCATCGGGACAAGTGCAGCACCCGTTTGAGTACCCGTAATGGAATTGTTTGTGGATGTGACATCCTCTCCAAGATTTGCCAGAAATGTTGAATCTTCAACCAATTCCCATTCCGTTCCATTCCACTGAAGAAGCTGTCCGTTAATAAGCCCATCAGCCAATTTGTCCAAGGTCACAGAGTCATCTCCCAACTGCAAACTAGTTATTGAACTTGGGGTAATATGAAAATCTCCAATAATGGTGGAAGGAGCAATATTCCGAACCCCATTGATAACCCCTACCTCAAAATTAAAGTTAGTATTGGCAGGATTGGTGGTAACGGTTTCTGTAAGGAGAATGGTAGGGTCAGGATTTACATTAGCATCTGCAGAAAAGGTCTGTCCCTCTGTGGCACATGGATTGAACCATTCGGTACCTGTGTAAAAATGTACACACTGAGTGTCTGTATTATACACCATAGCACCACGGAGTGGAGTAATGCTCAACATTTGGGCATTGGTAACTCGGGTAATAACCAAAGCTCGTGTAGTGCTTTCCAACTCCAGTACGGAGGAGGCATCCAAATTTTGAGGGTTTTCACCAATTTTTATCTGACTGTATAACGATGTTCCTAGTAGTAGGCCTAGAACCAAAAAGAGAACAGTTTTTTTCACAGGAGTGAGGTTTGAGGTTTACTTTTTTGTAAACCGCAAAACTACCTTTCTCTCACGATTATTCTAATTATTACCGTTAAAATGTGCACCTTCAAAGTTGAATGAACCTTAGATGAGCAGCTTAATTTTTGAGGAATTAACAAAAGTTTAGAATGTTTTTATTTTTTTTACGGTGCCCATAGGCTTTCTTTAGATGATACTAAACACGTTTTTATGAAAAAAACAATCCTTTTCATTCTCTGTTCTTTTTTCTTTGGATTGTCCATTGCCCAAGATGGAAGACAGTTACTACGAGGAAAGGTATTGTATCGTGGCGGGAATGTTCCCAACGAAAATGTAATCAATGCTACGGCAGAAACTGCGACCATTACCACAGATAACGGTGAATTTCTAATAGCGGTAAAAGAAGGGGATCAATTGGTATTTACTGCGGTAAATTATCAGTTACAAGTTGTAAAAATCACTCCAGAGATTTTACGCAACAATCGGTTGGTCGTGGAGGTGACCGAAAAAATCACAGAATTGGATGAAGTAATTGTAAGTCCAGAAAACCAAAAGAAGTTTTTAGAGGTAAAGAATGAAGATTTCAAAGGTTTTGAATATGAGATAGACCGCGGTACCGAAGTGCAAAATGTGGCGGAATCCCAAAGCGTACGTGGTATGCAAGACGGTTTGAATGTTGCCAATATTTTTAAGGCACTTTTTAAATCCCGTAATAAAGACGGTGAGGAACGGGCCCCACTTAAGGTTAGTGAGGTGTTACGGCAGGTATATGATGATGAGTTTTTTGTTGTAGACCTTAAGTTGCCACAAGACCAGATTGATGCATTCCTTTTGTATTGTGACAATAAAGTTCCTTCCCAAACCTTGCTACGCAAGGAAAATGAATTTCAGTTGATTGATTTTTTGGTAACACAGAGCAAAACGTATTTGACTGAATTGAATGAAGAGTAAATTCTTTTTGGGATGTGTGCTGATTTTGTCCATAATCCATACTAGAGCTCAAGAAAGTAAATTGTTGAACGGTAGGGTAGAAGCCCCTGGTAAGGATGTAGTTGGTGTTGCCGTACAAAATATTACTTCAAAAAATGCCGTAATCACCAGTTTTGACGGACAATTTGCGATTCAAGTGAAGGAAGGGGACACTTTGGTGTTTTCTGCGGTCCAATTTAAAAGAAAGGTTCTCCCAATAAATGAGGCCATCTTCAATACTCGATTTGTCACTGTTCCTTTGGAAGAGTTTGTAAATGAATTGGAAGAAGTGGTGGTACAGCCCTATAACCTATCCGGTAACCTCAGTGAGGATTTGGGGGGCCTTCAACTGGAAAAAGATGTAAGTGCCGAAGCCTTGGGACTTCCCAATGCGGGTGTTAGGATTAAAACACAAAGCGAGCGAAAATTGCAGGAAGCTGCTGGTCCCAAGTTCAATGTTGGTATGATTTTAAGTCCTCCTTTAAATCCTATAATCAATGCCATTACCGGTCGTACGAAAATGTTGAAGAATCGTGTAAAGTTGGACAATACCTATGCTCGTACCCAAAGAGTACAGGATTTTTATGTGGATTCCCTTTTTGTGGGCTTGTTTAAAATTCCAAGTGAAAAAATTGAAGACTTCATGTATTATTGCGAGGTTGACCAAGAATTTCAAAATGTGGTGGATTCAGGCGACAAGCTCCGTATTTTGGATTATATGATTTTGAAGAGTCGAGCGTATCGAAAAGATAACAATTTGGAATGAATTCGCAGGTACGCTTCAAATGCCTTCCAGGTCTCTTTTTCTTTTTGATGGTTTTTACTGGGATTTCACAAAAGTCAAGGTTGTTGAGAGGTAAAATTGTTTCAATCAACAATGATATTCAGAACATTACCATTCAAAACACAAACTCAAAACAAGCCACCATCACCAAAGAAGATGGAAGCTTTTCTATTTTAGTAAACCTCAATGACACCTTAGTGTTTTCGGCTGTTCAATTTAAAACTAGGAGATTGGTCGTGTCCAAAGCCATTTATAATTCAAACTCTGTTCTAATAGAAATGGAGGAATTTGTAAACCAATTGGATGAAGTGGTGGTTCAGCCCTATAACCTATCAGGTAACCTCAATGAAGATTTGGGAGGGCTTCAATTGGAAAAAGATGTAAGCGCGGAAGCACTAGGACTACCCAATGCAGAAGTACGGATTATTTCACAAAGTGAGAATAAGCTGAAAGATGCGGATAATGGTAAATATCTATACATAGTCCCCCTTGGCATAGCTTTTAACGTAAACAAAACCCTTAATCGATTGAGTGGTCGGACCAAAATGTTGAAAAACAGAGTCAAGTTGGATGAAGAGTATGCAACAATACAGGAAATTGAAAACAAATATTTGGATTCAGTTTTGATTTCACATTTAAAAATACCCAATGACAGGTTTCATGAATTCTTTTACTACTGTCAAATGGATGACACGTTTCAAGAAATTCAAAAAAGAGACGACGAATTGGTTTTGTGGGAGTTTTTGCTGAAAAAAAGCAAATCATATCGTTTAGACAATAAATTGGACTAGTTTTGGCATAGGGTTTGCCACTTTAATGATATAATATAGTAATGAGAACATCAGTTAGAAATAGTTTATTTGTCTTGACCGTTTTTGCCTTTCTTTCTTTTTCGGTGGCCCATAAGTTTTATGTGAGTGTAACCCATGTAAAGTACTCAGAAAAAGACACAGCTTTTCAGATTACAAGTCGTGTTTTTATTGATGATTTGGAAGATTTGCTGTCTGAAAGGTTTGGGGTAACGGCAAAGTTGGCTACCAATGATGAATTAGAGAATGCCAACACCTATATCAAAAGATACTTTCTTCAAAAATTTGTAGTTGAAATCAATGGGGAAAAGGTGGATTATGATTTTTTAGGTAAAACATATGACAATGACGTAGTTATCCTCTATCTGGAGATTCCCAATATTCAGCTTTCCGAAACAAAATCCATTGCCATTCAAAACGAAATCCTTACTGATCTCTTTGATGAACAACAGAACATTGTTCATTTTAAATGGAAGGGACAAAAGAAAAGTTTCGTTCTTATTCGAGAGAATAATAAAGGAATGTTAAACTTGTGACCTGCTCTTAAGAAATGGTTAAAAAAAGAGTTATTTTTCCGCGATTAAAAACTAAAGAAAAGATGAACAAAATCAAGTATTGTTTTGCTTCACTTCTGTTTCTTTTTGGAGCACTAGCCGTTGCCCAAGAAGAAGAGGCAAAAGAAGAACGTAAACCAGGCCACTATAACCAAAGTAAGTTCAAGCAACTGTACGAGGAGTTTTCCACGCCGAATACATACCGCTCTGCTTCAGGAGCGCCAGGTCCTGACTACTACCAACAACAGGCCGATTACAAAATGGACATAACGTTGGATGACAAAAATGCCAAGATTTACGGTGAGGAAACCATCACATATTATAACAATTCTCCCGATGATTTGGAATTTCTTTGGGTGCAATTGGACCAAAATGTTAGGGCCAAAGATTCCAAGTCCCCATTACGTAACGGAAACGGGGTCAATTTTGCCTATACTGCGGGCAACTTTGCCAAAACGTATGTCACCGAACCTTTTGATGGTGGTTTCAATATTGATTTTGTGAAAGATGCAAGTGGGAATGCATTATCCTACACCATCAATCAAACCATGATGAGAGTAAATATTCCCCAACCTCTTAAAAGTGGAGCGAGCATGTCTTTTTCCATTAAGTGGTGGTATAATATCAACGACCACGTAAATGATAGGGGTCGTTCAGGATATGAATTTTTTCCTGGCGATGGAAACAGAAACTATATCATAGCTCAGTTTTTCCCTCGTATGGCACATTACAGTGATGTTGAAGGTTGGCAAAACCATCAATTCTGGGGCAATGGTGAGTTTGCACTGCCCTTTGGAAACTATGAGGTAAATATTACAGTTCCTGCAGATCACGTTTTAGATGCTACCGGAGTGCTTCAAAATAGAAAGGAAGTATTCTCCAGAGATATGATGAAACGTTACAACCAGGCGAAAAAGTCATATGATAAACCTGTTGTTATCGTAACTCAGGAAGAAGCAACTGCCAAAGAAAGTGGTTTTGCAAATGATACCAAGACTTGGAGATTCAAAACCGAGCCAGGAATTTTGGTACGTGATTTTGCTTTTGCAACCTCAAGAAAATACATCATGGATGCCCAAGCCGTGAAATTGGGTGGTAAAGAAGTTATGGCCGTTTCTTTGTATCCCAAAGAAGGAAATCCACTATGGGAGGAGCAATCCACTAAGGCTGTGGTTCAAACCTTGGAAACCTATTCAAAATTCACATTCGATTACCCATACCACAAGGCAATTTCCGTGCATGCTGCACAGATTGGAATGGAATACCCTATGATTTGTTTCAATTTTGGACGTCCGAATCCAGATGGAACGTACTCAGACCGTACGAAATTTGGAATGATAAGTGTAATTATCCATGAGGTAGGTCACAACTATTTCCCTATGATTGTAAACTCTGATGAGCGTCAGTGGGGCTGGATGGATGAAGGTTTGGATACTTTTATGCAATATCTAACGGAACAGGAGTTTGGAGAAAATTATCCGGATGTAATTGCTCCAAACGACAAGTATCCTTCAAGAAGAGGAGAGCCTTCGAAAATTGTGCCTTACATGAGCGGTGACCAAGATTTCATTGCACCCATCATGTCCAATCCCGAGAATGTATATAGCTTAGGTCCAAATGCTTATGGTAAGCCAGCTACAGCTCTAAACATTCTTCGTGAAACCGTAATGGGCAAGGAATTGTTTGATCACGCATTTAAAACCTATGCACAGCGCTGGATGTTCAAACATCCAACACCTGAGGACTTTTTCCGTACCATGGAGGATGCTTCTGCAGTAGATTTAGATTGGTACTGGAGAGGATGGTTCTATACTACGGACTATGTGGATATTGGTGTGAAAGGTGTGAAAAAGTACTATGTTACTTCCAAACCCACCAAAGAAATGGAGAAGTACATGGCAGATAGGAACCTTACCGAAGCCGATTTACCTCCATTGGTATATCTTGCTGCCGAAGACAGCGAGGACTACAGCGAGGATTTAAAAGGAAAAGCTCCAACAGAAGTTTCTCAAAATTTGAAAGAGTTCATGATGGACAATATGAGTGCGGAAGAAAGAGCTGAAGTAAAGGAACCTAAGTTTTTCTACGAAGTTACTTTTGACAAGCCCGGAGGAATTCCAATGCCTTTGATTGTTGAATATACCTATGCGGATGGTTCCAAAGAAAACATTACGTATCCTGCAGAAATTTGGAGAAAGAATGATGCTGAAGTTAAGCGAGTTGTAGCCACTGAGAAAGAGATAGTAGGTATTATAGTGGACCCTAAATTGGAGACTGCTGATATCGATACAACGAATAACGCATGGCCTAAAAAAGAAGAGAAATCTGACTTTGATAAGTTCAAAGAAAATATCAAAGGAAAATAGTCTTAAAACATAAATTCGTTAAAAGGCCCTGTGATTTAGCAGGGCTTTTTTATTTTCCATTCAAGTTCTCATTATATTTGTTTTATGTATTTCCTATTTATCAGCGGAGCGGAGATTTTTTTCATACTTTTTATTGTGGTAATGGTTTTTGGTGCGGATAAGATTCCTGGTATAGCCAAAGGATTGGGTAAGGGAATGCGCCAGTTGCGTGATGCTACGGATGACATTAAAAGAGAAATCCAAAAAAGTGCCGAAAAACAAGGTATAGATACTGATTTCACCAAAGAGATTCGAGAAGAACTGAATGAAGTGAAAAAAAATGTGGATGAAGTAACTGGAACAATCAAAAGAAGCTAGTCCATGTTGGACCAGATGCTTTCTTGGGATAAGCAAGCGCTCCTTTACCTAAATAATCTAGGCTCCCCTACTTTCGACTCTTTTTGGTCTCTGGTGACCCATATCACCTCATGGATTCCGCTTTTTATTCTTTTCATCATTTTGTTTTTAATCAAGTATCCAATAAAACAGGCATTGCAAAAAATTGGCCTGCTAGTGTTGTTGATTTTTGCGATAACTGGTTTATGCAACTATGTGAAAACCATTGTGGGACGTTTAAGGCCTTGCAATGATGAGACTATAAACGGTATGATGCGAATCTTGCATACGCCGAGCGATTTTAGTTTTTTCTCGGGACATGCCTCCAGTTCATTTGCCGTAACATTTTTGGTCTTTTTGCTTCTGCGCGAAAAAGTGAAATGGGCAGGGATTTTCTTTGTTTGGCCTATACTGTTTTCCTATAGTAGACTCTACCTCGGGGTACATTTTCCTTTGGATATCATTGTAGGAACAATGGTGGGCGTAGCTTTAGCATGGTTTTTCTTTAAAGGATATAACCTCTTATTTCACCCTGCACAAGGTCAATCCATCTCGAATGGGCAATAAAACGGTCTCAACTCGAGGGTCATTTTTTAGCTTTTCGTTGTATTCCAATAAAGCTGCAGTGGCTAAGTCTGTCTTATCAAGAGGTTCCACAACTTTTCCCGACCAAAGGACATTATCTGATAATATGATACTGCCAGATTTGGTTTTTTTTAGGGCGCTTTCAAAATAAGCATGATAGTCCACTTTATGTGCATCAATAAAAACCAAATCGAACGTGACTTCCAATTTTGGAATTATCTCCAACGCATCTCCAATGTGTTGAACAATTTGGTTGCTAAATCCACTTTTTTCAAAATATTTGGTCTGGATGTCAAACAATTCTTCATTCACTTCAATGGTGTGCAATGTGCCATCCTTTTGGAGCCCTTCAGATAGACATATGGCGGAGTATCCAGTGTAGGTGCCAATTTCCAGTATATGCTTCGGGGCGATGATTTTGGACAGAATGCTCAATACCCTACCCTGAAAATGCCCTGTAAGCATTCTTGGTCGAACTACTTTGAGATGAGTTTCACGTGTCAATTCCTTTAACAAAGGAGGTTCCTCTTCTGAACTTTTGGCGATATAAGATTCCAAAATTGGAGAAAGAAAATGCATCTGTAACCTTTTCGTAAAAATAGGGAAAACACTACTTTAGAATTCTGGAAATGGTCAAAAAACTAGTATGAGAAAATTCAACGGTACTATAAGGGATGCCACCTTGGAAGATTTACCAACTCTCCTTGAATTTGAACAGGGAATAATCACCGCGGAACGACCTTTTGATTCTACTTTGGGCAAAGACCCGCTGAGCTACTATGATCTTAAGGAAATGGTATTGGACGACAATACTTGTGTTATTGTTGCGGAAGTTGATGGGATACTTGTAGGTTCGGGATATGGTATTTCCAAAAAGGCCAGGCATTATCTGGATCATGATAATTACGCTTACCTGGGCTTCATGTTCACCCATCCTGAGTATAGAGGTATGGGAATAAATGCGCTAATTGTGGATGAGTTGGTGAGCTGGTCAAAGTCTCAGGGATTTATTGAAATCCGACTTACTGTTTATGAAGATAACATACCAGCTATAAAGGCCTATGAAAAGGTAGGGTTTAAAAAGCATCTGGTTGAAATGCGTATGCCCAGGCCATCCGAAAATCAATAAGCAAATTGTATTTTTGGGATATGGATACTTTGACCTTTCAGAACACGCTGGAATTTGCCAGACAGTTGGATGCCGAGGACCCTTTGGCATCATATCGCAATGAGTTTCACTTTCCTCAGGTAAATGGAAAAGACGTTATCTATTTCACAGGAAACTCTTTGGGACTTCAACCAAAAAGAACCAAACAGTTTGTGGATGAGGTTATGGACGACTGGAAGAATTTGGCTGTGGAAGGTCATTTTTATGCAGATAAACCGTGGTGGGATTATCATGAAAGATTGGCCGATGGCCTGTCAAAAGTAGTAGGAGCGAAACCAGAAGAAATATCGGTGATGAACACCTTGACGGTTAATCTCCATTTATTGATGGTTTCCTTTTATCGACCCACGGAAAAACGGTATAAAATCCTTTGCGAAGAAAAAGCATTTCCATCAGATCAATATATGCTCCAAAGCCAAGCGCGATTTCATGGTTTCAATCCAGATGACGCAATTATTGAAGTGAAAAAACGAAAAGGAGAGCATTCCTGGAGAACCGAAGATGTTGTGAATGCAATTCAGGAGAACGGCGAGGAGATAGCCTTGGTTCTCATTGGTGGGCTGAATTACTATAATGGGCAGGTCTTTGACATGAAGGCTATAACAGAAGTAGGTAAGTCAGTTGGAGCTATGGTAGGTTGGGATTTAGCCCACGCGGTTGGAAATGTTAAATTGGAACTTCATGACTGGGGGGCCGATTTTGCAGCCTGGTGCAGTTACAAATACATGAACAGTGGCCCAGGAAATGCATCCGGCATTTTCATCCATGAAAACCATTTGGGAAAACAAGATATTCCAAGATTTGAAGGCTGGTGGGGTACAAAAAAAGAAACCCGGTTTTTAATGCTACCTCAATTTGACCCTATTGAAACCGCAGATGCTTGGCAGTTGAGTAACCCACCCATCCTTTCATTGGCACCCTATTTAGCTTCTTTGGAACTTTTTGAGGAAGTAGGAATGGACCAACTGATTCAAAAACGAGAAAAGATTGTTTCCTACTTGGAGTTTGTGCTTCATGAAATCGACAAGGAAGTTGAAAGTACTTTTGAAATAATAACGCCCGAAGATAGAGGATGCCAGCTTTCCGTATTCCTTCACGGCGAGGGCAGGGAGTTGTTTGATTATTTAATGAAAAATGGAGTAATAACCGATTGGCGCGAACCTAATGTGATTCGTTTGGCCCCGACTCCTTTTTATTGCTCTTTTGAGGATATGTATCGTTTTGGGCAAATCCTAAAGCAAGGCATATTAAAAAACTGATTGAGAATATCTGTCCTGAACATATGCTGATGGTGTTTGTCCTTGGTACTTTTTAAACTGTCGTGAAAAGTACGAAGCGTCATTAAATCCAGACCGAAACATAACATCGCTTATGGTAGAATTGGCTTCATTGAAAAATTCGACGGCCTTTTGTATTCTGAATTCATTCACAAACCCAATAAAGCGTTTTTGTGTCATTTTCTTGAAGAAACGACAAAATGAATTTGGGGTATAGCCGAGTTGTTGGGCTATTTCCTCAACAGAGATATTCTGGGAATATTGATTGTTTACATATTCAAAGGCTTGTTCCAAGCGAAGTATATCATCCCTTTTGAAATTTCCTAAAGGGAAGCTTTGGCGAAGCATCTGGTATGATGTCTCTCTGGACAGCTCGTGCAGAATGCCTAGCAGGTTTATCAGCTTCCCCTGATTGTCTAGGGTTCTGAACTTTCTAAATTTCTTTTCCAGTCCCTTTTTTACCTGTTCATCAAAAACTAAAATATGCTTTGATTTTTCTATAAGCTTTTTTATTGCTCGAAACTCTGGGAAAACCCGAAGTTTTTCATCTAAAAAGTCCTGTTTGAACTGAATAACGATTTCTTCATTATCTAGGTTTTCACGATTTCCGAAATCGGCGTGGGGAATATCGCCAGCAAGAAAAACCAATGTGCCGTTCGTGTACGATGTTTTTGTAGTATCAATATGGAGAAGACCCCTACCATTTTTTACAAATACCAATTCGTATTCGGGATGAATGTGCCAGCCCGCCATGGCGCAATTGTCAGCGCTTCTATAGGTCTCAATCTTAAAAGAAGCATCGGAAGTAACGCTAATGGTCTCCAACATGGGTTTCATAAGCTAAAACTACCAAATGATTTTATAAAATGGTATAAAATGGAATAAAATAGCTTATAGCTTGAATGATTTATTCTAAAAAAAGCATGAAAATCAGAGTTACTTTGTTCTAAGTCGAATAAAGACAACCAATAACTATCAGTGTTTATGGAGGGAGGTGAATATTTTGAGCTTAACAACCAATTAAAAATGCCCAAAATTGGGTTGGGTGTTCTTTTTGCTAAAAACGACCAAGAAGTTGAAAACGCGGTTGTTTCCGCTTTGGAATCAGGATATCGGAAAATTGATACCGCATCGGCCTATGAAAATGAAGAGGGGGTGGGAAAAGCCATTCAAAGGAGTGGAGTTCCTAGGGAAGATATTTTCTTGGGAACCAAGGTGTGGAATACCGAACAGGGATATGATACAACCCTTGAAGCTTTTAAGCGAAGTCTTGGCCGATTGCAAACGGATTATGTGGATTTATATCTGATTCATTGGCCAGTAAAGTCAAAATACAAGGAAACATATCGCGCCATGGAGGAGATTTACAAAAAAGGTCTTGCAAAAGCCATAGGCGTTTGCAATTTTAGTATGGACCAGTTACAAGATTTGATGGAACACTCAGAAATTGTTCCCGCTATAAATCAAGTGGAGATTCATCCGCATTATAGCCAACCTGAGTTATTGGATTTTGCCAACCAACATGGAATACAGCTTGAGGCTTGGCGTCCAATAATGATGGGTGAAGTTTTGAAAATTCCTGAGCTTGTGGAAATTGGAAACAGGTATAATAAATCTCCCGTTCAGATTTCCTTGCGATGGCTAGTGCAAAGAGGAGTAGCCGTTATCCCCAAATCGGTAACTCCAAAACGAATCAAGGAAAACATAAATATTTTTGATTTTGAGCTGTCAAAGACGGAGATGGATGTCATTGAGGGATTGAATCAAAACAGAAACTTAGGAGAGGATTTGTCCCATATCTTTTAATTCGTATGAAATCATTGCAACTTATTTTTTCCAACCCAAGATATTTTGGTCCAGCTTGGGTTTTTGCCAGTTTAAATATTTGGTTTGGAACTTGGGCCATATACATTCCTTCAGTCAAAGAAAAGCTGGATATCAGCAAAGCTGATTTGGGAATTGCATTGTTCTGTCTTTCTTTGGGCGTATTTGTGATATTTCCTTTGGCTTCCACGATCATCAATCGATTGGGGGTTGGCAAAGCAACTTGGTATGGAGTGTTTTTAAGCAGCATTGCGGCACTTTTCCCTCTATTGGCTCCAAACTATTATGTTTTGATGGTCTCCTTGTTTCTTTTTGGGGCTACTAACGGATTGACTGATATCGCTATGAACACCTTGGTCACCGAAATTGAAAAAGAGGATAAGCAAAATTTTATGTCTGCCGCTCACGGTTTTTTCAGTTTGGGAGGTGTTATAGCCGGTTTGGGCAGTTTTTTAATTCCATGGATAAACAATCCGTTCCTTCATATGGTGATTATGGTGGTGCTAGTTTTTTCTGTCAATGTATACTTTAAGCGAAATTATTTTTCCATTCAAGCTGCCCCAATAGAAAAAGAACCTTTTAGCCTCAAGTTGTTCAAGCCTTTGCTGCTTTTGGGAATTATTGGATTCGTATCTATGGGTAGTGAAGGGGCAATCGTGGACTGGAGCGGACTTTATTTGAAGGAAGTTGTCTTGGCGCCTGAGCTATTGATTGGTTCAGGATTTTTGGCTTTTTCCATATCGATGACCTTGGGAAGGTTTTTGGGAGATGGAATAAGCGCAAGAATAGGTTCAATCAAAATTGTTGCTCTTGGTACCTGTATTGCAATTCTCGGATACGTTTTGGTACTAACCGGTTCCATATTCTGGGCTATAACCGGTTTTGCTTTTACTGGACTTGGTTTCTCCGTAATAGTTCCAGAATTGTTCAGAATTGGCGGAAATATCAAGGGAGTGGATTCTGCACAGGGTGTATCTTTCATTGCAGGGACTGGGTATGCAGGTTTTTTGCTGGGACCGGTAATCTTAGGATTCATTGCTGAAAATGGAGGCCTGAAAAATACCTTTTCCGTTTTGTTGGGCGTTGCCGTTCTGGTACTTATAGTTTCACAAGCACTCACCCGAAGAAAAAGAGGCTAGTTTTTCCTTTTTCGTTTTGATTTGAATGGATTCTTCTTGGAATCAAAAGAATTGATAAAATCCTGCATCTCTTTCGTTAGGAGTAATCGGTTTTGATTCTCCCAAAATTCAGGATTATAATCGTGTTTTAACTTAAAAATGTCCTTCTCTCCATTAGTGTTGCTGTTAAAACTAAAGGAGCCGTTGTTTTCAAAAGTCTGCAAAATATATTCGCAGGTATACAAATCTTTGAACGTTTTCTTGGTATGGGTGATTTCCACAGAATACAAAATTTTGGCTGAGGTGATAAAATATTTGTCCCATTTAGGAGATCTGGTAAAATTGACGATCTGGTTCACACCAACCGTCCGTGAGCGTACAGGTCCATTTTTAAAATATCTATCCCTATCTATTCGGCTCTGCATCACAAAAGCTTCAATAGCCTTGGATTGATTGTCGATGATGTAATTTCCCGAAGTATTCAAACCCACCAAACTCGAATCACTTTGAAAGAATATTTTGGACTTACTCTGATTTTCATATTCTTTTTCAACGAGACTAAAACCATCACCAGTGGCATTCAATCGGATGGTTTCGAACAAAAGTTCTGAAAGCGAAAAAAAACTGAAGTACACTTTATTCTCGTCCTTATCCGTACCTATTTTTCGCATGTTGGATATTTCAAAAGAAAAATCCTTCTTTGAAGACTCCATCCCAGTTCGATAAATCAGAGTCTTTCGTTGCAATTTTCCTTCAATATCCTGTATCCTAACCATTTTACCATTTTTACGAAGCAAACACCTGAGAAAGAAACGCTCTTTAAAAGGTGTGAACATGTAATGCTTTGGAATTGAATCACGCACCTTATCCCAGAGGGTTTTTGTGTTTGTCAATATGATTTCGTTTAGCTTAAAGGCACTGGGTTTTAAATACAAGGTGTCCCTCAGTGCTTCAAATGTGGTGCGTACCTTTTCATAGCCCACCTTATAGGCGACTACAGAATCCAACTCGCTCATGAAAAAGAATGTCCCATCCGAATTGGTGGTAGTATGGTCCATTTTGTTGTATACATCCACAAATTCCAAGGGCTCCTTGCTTTCAGCATCAAGGATGACCACTAACCTTTGGTTTTGTGCCCAACCAAAAGTGATGGAAAAGATAAGTAGGGGAAGAATCTTTAACCTCATTCGGTAACGACCTTCAAATTGGTAAAGTTTAAATTAAATCCACCTTCAGGTTTTTTATGGTCTTGTGCTAGCTGAAGACCCCCAATTTCAATGTAGTTTTCCCATGTTGTGGTCATTGATGGTTCTGCCTGATTTTCTTTTCTGAATACCCATTCCCTAAGAATAAAGTCATCGCCAAAATAGAAATCATAGGCATCGCCAGGAGTGTACCCACCTTCATTGGAATATACAATGGTTAATTTTTGCATGGGACTGTTACTTATGGGAGCGGTAACACTCTCAGTATGTTCATACTCAAAATTGTTTTGGTCCCAGACCAGATTGAATGGAGCCAATACCCAATATCTATCATTGATGAACCCTCCGTTGGTTTTGTAAGCAACACTGTCCATTTCTTTTCTGAAATAGGTCAGGGTATCATTTGCGCTTATTGCAGTTACTTGATTGGTTTTAGGTTTCCAAATCCACGAACGTTCAAAATGGGTACTATCCCTATCCACATTAAAAGTGAAGTGAAATTCTTTTACGGCCTTCCAATTTTCATATCCATGGGCGGAGGCAATTTTTTCAAGAATGGATTGAGAAGGCTCCGCTTCTGCAACGGTGCTTTTTTTTGGTTCGGTTTTACAAGCCACAAGGAAAAGGGATAGACAGATAAAAATGGAAAATGGTGCTTTCATAACTTGGTTTATTATTCAAAGATACCGTCTTTTTAAGTTATCTTGTTGATTGATTTAACCAAGACTTTCTTCTGTAAATACCTGTAAGTGACTTTTATAAAAAGGCTGTTTCTAACTCTTATAAGTAACCTTGATAAGAGATCATTGGAAGAAAATGACCCGTATGCCCACCTTTCGGATGAGGAGTTGGTGGAACGGATTGTGGCCAATAACAACCCCATGCTTTTTGGAAGATTGTATGACCGATATGCAAAAATGGTGTACAATAAGTGCTATGGTTTTGCCAAATCGCAAGATGAGGCAGAAGACCTGACACAGGATGTTTTTCTTCAACTGTTCATCAAGTTGAAGATGTTCAAAGGAAAATCCAAGTTTTCCACTTGGCTATTTTCCTTTACCTATAACTTTTGTGTCAACTATGTAAACCGGAACAAACAACGCAAAATGAGTGACAAATCGGTTCCCGTGGAAGATTCCGAATATAAACTTTCGGCAGAAATCCCTGACGAGGACCTTTTTGAAATGAAATCTAAAAAACTGAAAAAAGCCTTGGATTTGATTTCTGCAGAAGAGAAATCCCTGTTGTTGCTCAAATATCAAGATGGGGCCAGTATAAAAGAGCTGACCGAGTTAATGGAATTGGGCGAAAGTGCGATAAAAATGCGTTTGAAACGGGCAAAGAAAAGATTAATGGAAACCTATAATACCTTGGAATAATGGCGAAAAAACGAAAAAATCCTTTTAAGGAATTGGAGGCCTCATTACGTGAGGTGCCCCCTGGTATGAAGAAAAAGGTGATGAACGATATTGCTGCGGCCAAGCTCATTATGGACATGGGCTCCCTGTTCTCATTTAATATTGGCTCGGCATTGAGAAGACTCTTTAAAACTTTTGGAAACAATTGATAACAATAGTAAAACAATACAGATGGAAACAATAAACGAATGGAAAGACCTGACTTTTAATTCCCTAATAACCATGGGAAGGGATATCGCTTCTGCCTTGCCAAAAATAATAGGGGCACTTATTATTTTATTGATTGGATGGATTGTGACAAAGATTATCTTATTTGTACTTGGTAAAATCCTGAAACTGGCCAAAGTGGATACGTTGAGTGAAAAAATCAATGAGATGAATTTGTTCGGGAAAGGAGATTTCAAATTTGACATTGCCAAAATCATTTTGGGATTTGTTAAATGGTTGTTGTTATTGGTCTTTCTAATTGTTGCGGCTGATATCCTTAGCTGGGAAATCATTTCCACAGAAATTGGTAACCTCCTTCGCTACTTGCCTAGACTGTTTAGCGCTCTCGCTTTGATGATGATTGGATTATACGTTGGGAATTTTGTAAAAACCACTGTGAAAAAATTGTTCGACAGTTTGGAATTCTCAGGATCCAACGTGGTCAGCAATATGTTGTTCTACATCATTGTGATTTTCATTTCCATTACTGCGTTGAATCAAGCCGGGATTGATACCACGATAATTACCAATAACATCACCATGATTCTGGGAGCTTTCCTTTTGGCTTTTGCCCTAGGATTGGGATTGGGTTCAAGGGATATTATTACAGACTTGTTACGTTCTTTCTATACCAGACGAACCTATGCCGTTGGGGATAAGATAGTTATAGGGGAACATTCTGGTACGGTGGAAGCTATAGAAAACAATAGCCTTACACTAGTAACCAAATCAGGAAAGTATGTTATTCCCATTAAAGATGTAACATCCGCCAAAGTAGAAATCAAAGGCTGAGGTAAAATGATATAACAAGTCGTTAATAGGGCATGTTACTTCCTTGGAATTTGATTAATTTTGAAACTTTCAATACGTAAAAGATGAGTTCAAAAAAAGGAAAGGTCAGCGAATTGATCCAAGAAAAATTACTGGAAGAGAGAAAAGTGTTTTTATGGGGAATGGTGGATGATGATTCAGCAAAACACGTAATTGACCGGTTGATGTACTTGGACCTACAAAGTAATGACGAAATTCAATTGATTATCAATAGCCCAGGAGGGTATGTTACCTCGGGGTTTGCCATATACGATACCATAAAACAAATAAAAAGTCCTGTTTCCACCGTTTGTTCTGGACTTGCGGCTTCCATGGGATCTATTTTACTTTCTGTGGGGGAAAAGGGAAGACGTTTTATCCAACCTCATGCTAGGGTCATGATTCATCAACCTAGTGGGGGAGCTCAAGGACAAGCATCCAATATTGAAATTCAAGCGAGGGAAATCATCAAAACCAAAGAATTGGGAGCCCATATCTTAGCAGAGAACTGCGGCCAAACTTTTGAGAGGGTAATGAAAGATTTTGACCGCGACTATTGGATGGGGGCGGAGGAATCCGTTGAATATGGAATCGTTGACGGAATTTTAGAATAACATTGGTCTATAAAAGGGAAAAAGTCCTTCGTAGTGTTTACGAAGGACTTTCTGCATATATATGGACGCCGAAGCGGAATATTTTATATATCTACGGCAATAACAATGCCGAAAGATTTTAATGTTCTGTTAAAATGTTAAAATCTTTCCGGATTCTTGATGATTTCCTGTGCTCTTTCCCTTAGAATTGCCATTTCTTTGGCGTCTTTTTTCTTTAATAGGTTCAGCATCATTGACATTCTTTGGTTGTTCTCAAAGTATTCCTTCTTTTCATCCAAAAAATTCCAATACAGCGAGTTGAAAGGGCATCCTGTATCACCGGTCTTTTCAGTAGGCTTATAATGGCAACCCTTACAGTAGTTTCCCATTTTGTTGATGTAATTGGCACTGCTCACATAAGGCTTTGTTGCTACGATTCCCCCATCTGCAAATTGGCTCATCCCCCGGGTATTGGTAATCTCAACCCATTCAATGGCATCAATGTACACGCCAAGGTACCAAGCGTCTACTTCATCAGGATTTGTCTGTGTCAACAAGGCGTAATTTCCAATAATCATCAATCTTTGTATATGATGTGCGTAGGCTTCGTCCAAACTTTGGTTTATGGACTGTTTTAAACAGTTCATCTTTGTCTTTCCAGTCCAAAAGAATGCTGGTAGCGGATTGTGGTTATGCAATTCATTCAAACTGGCGTATTCAGGCATGTTCATCCAATAAATCCCTCGCATATATTCCCGCCAACCAAGAATTTGACGGACAAAGCCTTCCACCTGTGAGATATGTATATCCGATTGATTTTCATAAAAGTGTTCCAGCACCTGGTCAATAACCCTTTTGGGTGAAAGCATTTTGCTGTTCATTGCAAAAGATAAACGAGAATGAAAAAGGAATTTTTCACTGGTATGGAAGGCATCTTGATAATCTCCAAAATACTTCAATAGGTTTTCGCAGAAATACTTCAATAGGTCTTCACATTCTGCTTCAGAGGTGGGCCAGTTAAAACGTCCCGCATCAATGTTTCCAAAAGTTTCGACTTCAGCCTGGTTTATTTCATCCAAAAGTGCACTCACATCCTTTGAAAAGTTGAGTTCTTTGGGAATGGCAGGTGAGCCGGTCCATTTTTTACGATTGCTGTGGTCGAAGTTCCATTTCCCGCCATCCGGTTGACCGTTTACCATCATGATGTCATGTTTTTTTCGCATCATCCGGTAAAAGCTTTCCATAATCAATTGCTTTTTCCCTTCGAAGAAATCTCGGAGTTCATAGCGGGTAGTATAAAAGTGTTCTGTATTAAAAGCCTCGACCGGTATATCCAGGGATTCGCAAATATCAGAAAGTTGTTTATCCAGTCGATATTCGTCAGGGAATTGATATTCAAATTTACCAGCGCCATGCTCATCTATTTGATGCTGAATAACTTTATCTAGGTCGTGAAGATTTTCCGGGTCATTTATCTTTAGATAAACAATAGTATGTCCTTTGCTCTTTAATGCTTCTGAGAAGTTTCGCATAGCCATAAAAAAACCGACCACTTTTTGGATGTGATGTTTCACATATTCGGTTTCTTGACGCATTTCGGCCATGAGGTAGGTGACATTGTCATTCGTTTCTTCAAACCAGCTATGCTGCAGGTTTAATTGGTCCCCGAGAATTAAGCGTAGTGTTTTCATCCGATTAGAATAAAGTGTCTTGCAGCCATAGATTTTGAAACCTTCCCTTTGGATCGTACATCTCGGCTTGTCTTTTTATATTGAACTTTCGGTCCCTTGGGTCATTGCCCACACCACTATTGTACATCCAGTTGCCCCAATTGCTATGCACATCATAATCAATGAGCATTGATTCAAAATAAGCAGCCCCAATGCGCCAATCTTGTTGTAGTTCTTTGGCCCAATAACTAGCAACGTTTTGTCGACCTCTATTGCTCATCCAGCCGGTTTTAGCCAATTCTTTCATATTGGCATTTACAAAGGGCTCAGTGGTTGTGCCTTCAGTCCATGATTTTAATTGAAGTGGGCTGGATTTCCATTCATAGGATTTTTGAAGTATTCCACCCAATTTGAAAATGTCGTTTCCATACTTCAGCGAAACATATTTGAAGTAATCACGCCATATCAATTCAAAAATGAGCCAATAAGTATCCTGGTTTTTCTTGATATCCTTCTCGAACTTTTTAACCTCCCAATAAATGGTTCTAGCCGATATACTGCCATTGGCTAGCCAAGGGGAAAACTTGGAACTATAGTCCGTTCCCACTAATCCGTTTCGAGTTTTTTTATAAAACGCAAGCTTTTTTGAATCCCAGAAGTAATGTTGAATTCTTTTCAGGGCTTCCTTCTCACCACCTTTAAATGGAAATGCGCTTTTAGGTTCATGGGCGAAATGCTCAAATCCAAGTGCTTCAAGAGATGGGATTTTAGTGGAATTTTTTATCAAATTATCCTTTGACATGGATGGAACCTCTTCCTCTCGTCTTACACTAACTTCTTTTTCACATTTTTTCCTGAATTGGGTAAAAATGTTCGGGATACTTTGAAACGATGGATAGGGAAGGTCATCGGGATGGAAGAGAAATTGTTCAAAACTTTCAATGATGTCAATTCCGTTGGGTAATTTGGATTTTACGCTGTTCAATACATTAACCTCTTCCGAAGTCCATTCTCTCTGCTTATAAATTTGGTGTATGTTGTATTCATTGACCAAGTTTGGCAATACGTTTTCTGGTTTATCAACAAACACAAGCAGATTTATGTTCAGGGCTTCAAGATTTCTTTTGAGTTCGGTCACGGTTTCAATTAAAAATTTGGCCCTAAAACGTTCTGTTTTTTTGAACCCATGCCTGGTCATTTCAAAAGAACGCGGGTCAAAAAAGTAGGCAGCTATGACCTTCGTCTCTTTAGCGGCTTGTGCGAGACTTTGATTATCAGCCGTTCGTAAGTCGTTTCCAAACCATACCAATGTGTTCATCTTACTTTGATTTTTTGCAACGTTGGCTGCAATATTTTACTGCTTCCCAATCCTTTTCCCATTTTTTTCGCCAAGTAAAAGGTTTACCGCACACTGCACAGATTTTAGTGGGAAGATTCACTTTTTTGTGCGCCATGAATAAGGGATTCTAAAGTTTCGTCCGGCTTGGCATATGAAAGTCGGTCCGTTATTTTAGGTTTGGCATACCCATCCAGCCCCACGATGGATACCAAATTGGCTTCATCAAGTTTGGCCCAGAAATCATCTAACAAAACGGATTCCTTGATATAAATGTCTTCAATGGCACCTACCATAAGAATACATCCGTTTTCCTGTATTTCATATTCATTGACATAGGAACATCCAATTTGGATAGGGCTTTCTTTCACAAAAGGAGAAGGAAAGTCGCCTTGGTAACTTTCGGTCAGTCCTGTTTTTGTAAATTCCGACTCGTCTTTTCTGTATTTAGCTGAGGTAGCGTGGGCCCTTTTGTAAATTTCTTCGGTAACAGCGTTTATGGTATAGGTGGAAGAGGCTTTGATGTTGTCATACGTATGGCGTTCCACAGTTAAAGGCCGAAGTACAAAACCCAGAAGTGCCGGATTACTTCCCAAGTGAATAACCGAGTTGAAAATGGCCACATTGGTTGTCCCATCTTTTGATTTTGAGGCGATGAGATTAGCGGATTTATAACCGGAAACGGTATTAACAAGGTTCGCCTTGTGTCTCGAAGGTAAAGTTCTAATAGCTTTTTTTGAAAGGTGTATCATAGTTTGTTTAACAAAAGTACAAAAATGATAAACAAAAATAAAAAAGTTTGTGGATGATTCGGTTAAAGGTTGCATACGGGTCAAATTCCTTATTTTAGTGGTTCAACAAAATTTCACCTCAAGTCACCTAATGGTACAGACTCCGAAAAACATCGCCATCATCGGTTCAGGATTGGTGGGTTCCCTACTAGCGATATATTTAAGAAAACAAGGACATTCGATTACGGTTTTTGACCGTCGACCGGATATCCGTACTGTTGAATTCTCAGGCCGTTCCATCAATCTAGCTATGAGCAATAGGGGATGGAGGTCGCTTCGTAAAGTAGGTCTTGAAGAAACCATCAAAGAAATTGCCATTCCGATGGATAAACGGGCCATGCATGTTGTGGACAAGCCAATGTACTTTCAATCTTATGGTAAGGAAGGCGAGGCGATTTGGTCCATTTCC
The DNA here is from genome assembly GCF_003001695.1 of Flagellimonas meridianipacifica. Classification (GTDB taxonomy): domain Bacteria; phylum Bacteroidota; class Bacteroidia; order Flavobacteriales; family Flavobacteriaceae; genus Flagellimonas; species Flagellimonas meridianipacifica. The sequence goes on from NZ_PVYX01000003.1 coordinate 23,973, forward strand.
CGTGGTATATTGAACCGGAAAATGATTGATTTGGCAGAGCAGGCCGGAACCGTTTTCCAGTTCAATGAAAAAGTATGGGATGTGAACCTTCCTGAAGCAAAAATCTATACTGGAGAGTCAGAGAAAAGTGAATGGAAAGAGTATGAATTTGACATGATTTTTGGTTGTGATGGTGCCTTTTCACGTGTACGGCACAAGATGCAACGTAGAAGCCGCTTTGATTATTCCCAAGATTTCATTGATGTGGGCTATAAGGAATTGACCATTCCACCCAATGCGGATGGTACCCATAAACTGGATAAGAATTCCTTCCATATCTGGCCTAGAGGTAACTTTATGTTGATTGCCTTGCCAAATTTGGACGGAAGTTTTACGTGTACCTTGTTTTTGCCTTTTGAAGGAGAGGTGTCCTTCGATAACATCACTACCGAAAAAGAAGCCAAGCAATTCTTTAAAACCTATTTTCCTAATGTTCGTAAGGAAATAGAGGATTTGACCGGTGACTTTTTTAGAAACCCAACCAGTGCCATGGTAACAATGAAGTGCTATCCGTGGACTTATTGGAATAAAGTGGCTTTGGTGGGAGATTCTGCCCATGCAATCGTGCCTTTCTATGGACAAGGTATGAATGCCGGGTTTGAGGACATTTTTGTATTGAACGAGCAGATTGAAAAGTTTGGGGATGACTGGGATGCCATTTTTGAACACTATCAAAAACTAAGAAAGCCCAATGCCGATGCCATTGCTGAATTGAGTTACAGAAATTTTGTCGAAATGAGCAGCAAAACAGCAGACCCAAAATTCTTACTTCAAAAGAAAATTGAAAAACGGTTTACTGAAAGGCATCCGGAGAAGTGGATACCGGTCTATAGCCGGGTTACTTTCTCAGATAGGCCCTACTCGGAAGCATTGGAGATAGGGGATAGGCAAGAAGCGATTATGAAAAACATCATGCAAACGCCCAATATTGAAGAAAATTGGGATTCTTTGGAAGTCGAGGAACAGATTCTATCCTATTTATAAAAAAGGCGGACTTTTCAGAACCGCCTTCTTGTTTTAAGCACCTTGAACGTGGAATGGAGATTTTTCGTGTTGTTTTTCGGATTTTCTTCGCTTGCCTAGAAAATAGGTCGTGAACAATAGGACCAAACAAATCACGGCGGGTGCTCCATTTCCATATTTGGAAACACAATGCGCAATGATTGCGAAAACTAAGTTTAAGATGAAACCAGCATATGCCCATTCCAGAAGTCTTTTGCTTTTGTTGTAGAAAATTAAACATAGGCCAATGAATTGAGCTATAGCCAAGGGTTTTACCAAATGTTCGGGATATCCAAGCTTCGCATATTCATACACCATAGCATCATAAGCAAACAAATGTTTGTATAAGGAAGCCAATATCATTGTAGAAAACAATCCAAGAAAAACGTAGTAAGTAGTATATTCTTTTTTCATAGTTTGATGGTTTAAGATTTGTTATGCACTAAGTTACCCTCTAAATTCCGGGACAAGGAATAGAGTTTTGCCGAAACCAACTAAACTGTGGTTCAAAAGGAGGTTGGTTGGGATAAACGGAATTTTTTTGGCATTGAGTTCAGATAGGAATACTTCCTCTCCTGCACTGCTTCAGGATTTGAAATCAGTGTTTGTCCATTTTTCGCATTTCTGCTCGCCTCATGGGCATGGAATCCACTGAATCAAAAATTTTCTGAGGGGCTACTATAAATGGCTTTTTCAATTTTAGTCCTCCATCTTTTCCGATTAGCAGTATCCCTTGAAAATTTGGGGCAATTGAAAACTGTAATAAATCCTGGGAACCAGGTCCTCTTTGGAGTAACACTATATCTCTATCTAGCAGGTCCTTGTTATTTTGATTTAAGAGTTTTAGCTGTTGTTTGGCCTTTGGCGCATTTGATTCCTCACTTACCAGAACTATCAATCGATTTTTCCATCGATATTCATTCAATTCCTGCCCGAAGCATTGAAAACTAAAGGCAAAACATAGTATGAGAAACAAAGATTTCATAAGGTAAAATACTAAAAAAGCCACTCAAAGAGTGGCTTTTTCCAAAGGAAAAGGAATCCTTTATATTTTTTCAAAAAGCTGTTGCATTTTGTCTTGCTCCTCTTCTGCCAATAAAGGATCTACTAGAATCCTTCCGCTGTGTTCATCCGTGATAATTTTTTTGCGGGAAGCAATCTCAACTTGAACTTGAGGTGGAATGGTAAAAAATGAACCTCCAGAAGCTCCACGCTCAACTGGAACCACAGCCAATCCGTTCTTTACGTTATGACGAATGCGCTTGTAGGCCTGTACCAAACGTTCCTCTATTTTTTCCTCGAATTCCTCGGATTTTTTAAGTAACGCTTTTTCTTCCTTTTCAGTTTCTGCCAAAATAGCGTCCAACTCCCCTTTTTTATGCTTTAGGTGATTTTCACGCTCGGTAAGTTTTTCTTTGGTTTCTGAAACAACCTCTTTCTTTTGCTCAATTTGTGCCTTGAACTCCTTGATGTTTTTCTCTGCCAATTGAATTTCCAACTCTTGGAATTCAATTTCCTTGCTCAATGAGTTGAATTCGCGGCTGTTACGGACATTCTTTTGTTGCTCCGCATACTTTTTCATCAAGGCTTTGGACTCTTCAATAAGGTTTTTCTTGGCCGCTATTTCAAAATTGATGGTTTCCACATCGGTCTTCAACTTGTCCATACGTGTTTTAAGGCCCAATACTTCATCTTCCAAATCTTGTACCTCCAAAGGAAGCTCACCTCTAACATTACGTATTTCGTCCACTCTTGAGTCAATCAACTGAAGGTCGTAAAGCGCTCTTAGCTTCTCCTCAACAGTGATGCTTTCATTTTTATTCGCCATATATTATAAATACTTGATGGGATTTGTTATACTTTCCGATAACGCGACTGCAAAATTAGGAATTTTTTTCTTAAGATAATCAACCAATAAGTCTTTTGTAAACTGCTCAGATTCAAAGTGTCCGATATCTGCCAAAACAATTTGGTTTTCGGCTTCAAAGAATTGATGATATTTTAGGTCTGCCGTTAAAAAAACATCAGCTTTTACTTTTTTGGCCGCTCCAATGGCAAATCCTCCACTGCCTCCCAAAACGGCTACTTTTTTGATTTTTTTCTTCAAAAATTGTGAATGTCTGATGGAAGGGACGTTCATTTTTTGCTTAACACTTGACAAAAACAGGTCTACATCCATTTCTTCCTTCAAATTGCCAACCATGCCCATGCCCATTTTAGAGTTGGGATTATCCATTGAATAGATTTCATAGGCTACCTCCTCATAGGGATGGTTTTCCAACAGGGCTTTGACAACTTGGTTTTCTTTTTCGAAGGAAAAAACCACATTGATTTGAACTTCGTTTTCAAAATGGGTTTTACCAATTTCTCCCAAAGTGGGATTGGCCCCTTCCTCTGCTTTAAAACTTCCTAATCCTTCTGTGCTAAAACTGCAATGACTATACTTTCCAATGTTTCCGGCTCCTGAGTTAAATAAAGCCTGTTTGAGCGTTTCAGCATCCTTTTGTGGAGCATAGGTGGTCAACTTTTTTAGGGTGTTTTTTTTGGGAATCAATATTTCTGGATTTTGAATACCCAAAACCTCACAGATTTTTCGATTTACTCCAAATTGATTGTTGTCCAGAGCGGTATGAATGCTGTAAATGGCAATATTGTTTGCGATTGCCTTTATAACCGCACGTTCCACATAATTTGCTCCTGTTAATCGCTTGAGCCCCATGAAGATGATGGGATGAAAACTGACTATTAGGTTGCGACCTTTCTCAATGGCCTCATCCACGACATTCTCCAAGGTATCCAGAGTGACCAATATTCCAGTTACTTCGTTTTGGGGATTGCCAACCAAAAGACCAACATTATCAAAATCTTCGGCATGAGCCAAAGGGGCAAGTTCTTCAATTATCCGGGCAACATCCTGTATTCTCATGGGAAAAATTAAATATGGCTAAAGATAAAATATTATATTTTCGCTCTATGTGGCGTGTCCTAAGAATCATAGCTTTCCCAATTTCCCTGGTTTATGCACTTGTGGTTTACGTCAGAAACCGATTTTACGATTGGGGTTGGTTCTCTTCAAAGAAGTATGATATTCCTACTGTATGTGTTGGTAATCTAAGTGTGGGCGGTACGGGTAAAACTCCAATGATAGAGTACCTTGTTGGGATTTTGAAAGATAAGGAAGTAGCAGTGCTAAGCAGGGGATACAAACGAATATCAGAGGGCTTTGTTTTGGGAAACTCTTCAAGTACTGTGGCCGATTTGGGGGATGAACCTTTTCAGATACACAAAAAGTTCCCTCAGGTCCAAGTTGCTGTGGATAACAGCAGGCAAAATGGAATCGAAGAACTCATGAAGTTGAATAGGTCAGATGCAATATTGTTGGACGATGCATTTCAACATCGTAAGGTAATTCCATCTTTTTCAATTCTTTTAACCACATATTCCAATTTGTATGTTGATGATTGGTATTTGCCCACCGGTAACCTCAGAGATAGTAAAGGGGAATCGCATAGAGCGGATATTATTGTGGTTACTAAATGCCCTCAAGAACCCTCTGAAGCGGAGAGAAAAAGGATAGTTGAGAAATTGAAACCAAAAAAAGGTCAAAGTGTCTTGTTGAGCTGGTTTGTTTATGCTGACTTAGTGAAGCACAGTTCTGGAAAATCCAAAGAATGGAAGGATTTTGAAAATAAAAAGGTGGCCGTTGTTACGGGAATCGCCATGCCAAAACCTTTTACTACGTTTTTGGAATCCAAAGGAATCCAATTTCAGCATCTTGAATTTGGAGACCATCATTATTTTACGGAAAATGAAGTCGAAAAGTTCAACGGTTTTGATATGATTTTAACCACAGAAAAGGACTATGTTAGACTAGAGGGAAGGGTTGATGAACTGTATTATCTAGAAATATCCCATTGTTTCTCAAAACAGGATAAGGCTATTTTGGAAGATAAACTATCTGCTCTGTTCTAAACGACGCCACCGGTCTTTTTCCTAAAGATATTCTCCCCAATTTTTTGATAGAAAACTTCAGGCTTGAAGGGTTTGGTCACCACATCATTACAGCCCGCTTGGTAAAAACTGTCTAAACTATCGTCCAGCGAAATTGCGGTAAGGGCTATAATGGGGATTTCCATATCAAATTTTCGAATTTGTCGGGTGGCCTCTTCACCGCTGATTCCGGGCATATGGATATCCATCAAAATGGCGTCATAGGTATTGGCTTTTGCCAAATCTATGGCCTCGTTACCATTGTTGGCAATATCGCAAGTAATTTCCTTTTTGCTCAACATTTTCTTGGTTATGACCTGGTTGATTTTGTTATCCTCAACCACAAGAACATGCAAACCTTTAAAGTTGAACTCTTCGGGATTTAGTTCGAAAGCAATCTCCTCTAGTGTGTTGTTATCCAGTTTAAGGTTCATTTCAAAAAAGAAAGAGCTGCCATGTCCTACTTCACTCTCCAAATGGATTTTACTATCAAATAATCCCAAGAGACTCTTTACAATGGTAAGGCCAAGACCTGTACCGCCATATTCTCTATTGATTTGAACCGAACCTTGTTCAAAACTATCAAATATGTGCATCTGTTGTTCTTCGGAAATACCTATTCCATTATCCTTAACCTCAAAATACAGTGTTACCTGATCTTCTTCCTTTCTAAGCAATTTGGCAATGACCTCAACTTTTCCTTCTTTGGTGAACTTGAGCGCATTTCCAACCAGGTTCATGAAAATCTGGGAAAGTTTCAATGGGTCACCCAGTAATTGTTTGGGTATGTTGGAATCGTAATCGAGTATAAGTTTTGTGTTGTTCTCGTTCGCATTTTGCTGTAAAGAGTCGACCACATCTGCCAATACTTTCTCCAGTTTGAACTCGATGTTCAAAGGTTCCAATTTATCGGCATCAATTTTATTAATTTGAAGAATATCGTTGATAAAGTTCAATAAGTAGTCACCCGAGAATTTCAATGATTTTAGATGCTCTTTTTGATGGTCGGCCGGATTTTCTTCCAAGAGCAAATGGGTTAATCCCGTAACCGCATAAAGTGGAGTTCTTAATTCATGCGTTACTGTTGAAAGGAAATTAGTTTTTGCTTCCATAGCAGATACCGCAGCATCCCTTGCCAGCTCAAGTTCTTTGTTCTTCGTGTAGAGAAGGTCGTTGGTCTTGAGCTTTATCTGGTTATTTCTAAAGAGCGATACGGCCAATAGGGAGATAATGGTCAAAAACGCCGAGGTAAGTATAGCAGTAATCTCCGAGCGGTTCTTAGATTCACTTAGCTCTTCATTTTTCGCCGTCAACTTATTGATTTCATTCATTTGATGGTCAAATCGAATCTTATCGGCAGTTTTTGCTTCAAGCTTTACCTTGTCTATGTTGAATAGTGAATCTTTGATTTGCTCCAAATTCTTTCGGTAAAAAAGCGACTCTTCATAGCTTGCCGTTTTTTCATAAATATCCGAAAGGAGTTGATTTGCAGCTTTTATTTCTTTGTAGTAACTATACTTTTGCGATAGTTCCAGAGCAGCCTTGGAGTGCATTATACCATCTTCCAAATCATCTTGTATCCTACTTATTTTAGCAAGTTGGATATTGGCTTTTGTAGCAAGATAAGGTCTTTCCTTATCGTCAGAATTGACAATCAGGGCATTCAAATTAGTTTTTGCCTCCTCATACTTTTCGATGTTGGAATAGATATACCCTTCCAATAAAAGTATGTTGTTCCCCAAATTTCTATTGTTGCTCAGTGTTCTGGATTCTTCCAGAAGTTTTAATGCCTGAAAATTGTTTCCTTCATCAAACCGAATGCAAGCTTCCAAATATTTATGGAAAGCATTTCCAAATGGATACGAGAGGTCCTTTAGAAGAATACTGGCCCTGTCCCAATAAAAAAGTGCCGTTTCGCGATCACCTTCTTCCAAATATATTCGAGAGTACTGATGATATGTGTCCAACAGTAACTTGGCATCTTCATTGTTCTCCGCTATTTCAGAGGCTTCATTGAGGCTTTCCAAGGCCTTATCCATCTTGTTTTGATGGCGATATTTTAGAAAATCGTCGAAAATGGATTGTACTTGGGATGTGGAACTTATGTCATTTTGGGCCATTCCCAGTTGGGTGCATAGAATTATGCACAGCAAAATGAGGATTTTACCGCTTATGCGATTGTGGGTTGAGCTCAAAATCAAACGTAATTCTTCCTTATAAATAAATCGATTACATCAATTATTCTGGAACAATATCCAGTTTCATTATCGTACCATCCGATTATTTTGACCATTTTACCAATAACGGAGGTCATCAAAGAATCAAACGTACAAGAATAACAACTATTGTTTATATCAATGGAAACTATAGGGTCTTCTGTGTATTTCAATACATTTTTCAAATCTTGGTTTGCACGTTGTTCAAAAACCTGATTTACCTCCTGTATGGATGTCTCCCGTTTTACATTGAATGTAATGTCTGTTAGCGACCCATTGGGTACCGGTACACGTATACCACAGCCACCAATAACATCTGACAAATTAGGGAAAATTTTGGTAAGGGCTTTTGCCGCCCCAGTGGTAGTGGGAATTATGGATTGCGAAGCGGCCCTAGAACGCCTTAAATCGCGATGCGGCCTATCGTGCAGACTTTGGTCCGAAGTATAGGAATGTATCGTGGTAATGTATGCCTGGTCTATACCACAAAGCTCATCAATAACCTTTATCATTGGTGCAGCATTGTTGGTGGTGCAGGATGCATTGGAAATAATATGGTCATTTTGGGTAAGAAACTCTTCATTGACGCCCATTACAATCATTTTGATGGAGTCTTCCTGTGGAGGTACGGAAAGAATTACTTTTTTGGCTCCGTTCTCAATGTGTTTTTCAAGTACTTCCTTTGTTTTAAACTTGCCCGTAGCTTCTATTACAATATCCACTCCATAATCACCCCATGGGATTTTACCGGGATTTTGGTGATTTAGTACCTGTACTGAATGGTTGTTTATTAGCATACTGCCCCCTTCTGTGGAAATGGTTGCATCGAAGCTTCCATGAATGCTATCATACTTCAAAAGATGGGCTAGGGTAGGGGCATCCGCCAAGTCATTGATTACAGCAACTTGGATATCTGGCCGTTTTTCCAATAATCGGAAAAGTGTGCGACCAATACGACCGAAACCGTTTATTCCAATGGTAATGCGTTTCATAAAAAGAGAAAAACAAAAAGAGGATTAGTCAATGTGCTTATGTGCCTTGTAGGACGAACGTACCAGAGCACCGCTTTCTACATGCCTGAACCCCATTTCCAAACCGATTTCTTCATACTTTTTGAATTGTTCTGGAAGAATGAATTCTTTCACGGGCAAATGTTTTTTTGAAGGTTGTAGATATTGTCCAATAGTTACCACATCAACATCCACGGAACGTAAATCTTCCATGGTACGTATTACTTCTTCTTCCATTTCGCCCAGTCCTAGCATAATTCCGGATTTGGTCCTTCTGGCTCCGTTTTTCTTCAAATAATCCAAAACGCCTAGACTTCGGTCATATTTAGCCTGAATACGAACCTCACGGGTCAGTCTTCTTACGGTTTCCATATTATGGGAGATAACTTCTGGTGCCGCCTCCAAAATTCTATCCAAATGCGTTTCGATTCCTTGAAAATCTGGAATAAGAGTCTCTAAGGTAGTGTTGGGATTCATTCTTCGAATGGCCTTAACGGTCTCAGCCCAAATAATGGACCCCATATCCTTAAGGTCGTCGCGGTCTACTGAGGTGACCACCGCATGTTTGATACCCATTATTTTAATGGAACGTGCTACTTTTTCGGGTTCTGCCCAATCAACACTTTCTGGTCTCCCCGTCTTAACACCACAAAAACCACAGGAACGTGTACAGATATTGCCCAAAATCATGAAGGTAGCTGTACCCTCTCCCCAACATTCGCCCATATTGGGACAACTTCCAGAAGTACAAATGGTATGTAAATCGTACTTGTCAACCAACCCTCTTAACTGGGTGTATTTTTTCCCTGTTGGAAGTTTGACACGAAGCCATTTGGGTTTCCCTTTAGGTGGTGCAACGCTTTCGACCGTTGTAGTGCTCATATCAATTTTTTAGATGTACAAAGATACGAAACTGCGATAGGATGATAAACTTAGATTGAAAGCTACTTTTTTTTGATTATCTCCGCCAACAACTTTTTGGCACGTAGCAGTTTGACCTTGATATTGTTTATAGGTTCATCAAGTTCTTTGGCTATGTCCGCGTAGCTCAACTCATTAAAATACCTTAGGTTAATCACCTTTTGATAATGTGGTTTCATTTTTTTGATATCCTGCAAAAGGCTGGCCAGATTCTGTTCGATGATGAGTTGGTCTTCGACCGTAGGGGTCTCATCCAAAACCCTATGTACGGCCTCTCCGTGGCTGTCCATTTCTTCCAGCACGTTTCTGTTTCTTTTGCGGATTAAATCCACATGAAGGTTCTTGGAAATGGTAATCAACCAAGTACGGAACTCATAGTCCTCGTTGTAGGTTTCAATTCTATCAAAAGCCTTGGAAAAAGTTCGTATAGTAATGTCTTCGGCATCATTTTCGTTTTTGGTCCGAAGCAACTGAAAACCATAGACATCGTTCCAGAAGGTGTCCAAAAGAAAACTGAAAGCGATCTGGTTTCCTTCCTTTGCTCTTTGGATGTTTTCCTTAATGGAATCTGTTTTGCTCAAAGTCTATGTTTGCTGGAGGTGAGCCTTTTTGGTAATGTTTAGACCTCTACCACGGAATCTTTCTTGCAGTCCTGCTCGCTTGGGAGTTTTCCACAATAACCACAAGCTTCCCCTTCTTTGTTTAGAAACGGACTTTGGCTAGCGCAGGTCCCTGCGAACTTTCCATCTTTTTTTGACCATATTTTGATGGTTATTCCGGCAAGTGCTATTCCAAGAAGGCCTATTGTAAGCAATATTAATTCCATAGTCGAAATTTTAAGCAAAATTACGAAATACCGAACTATTAGGGATCCTGTTTAAGGTAACTTTAGAAAAGTTTGCTTAATACATAATATTTGCCACAATATTCTGTACCGATGGTGAAGTATTACCACCTTTCGGCTCTATGGTAATATAGCCTATGGCATTGTCTGCGTAAGGGATGGCAAGAAGTTTATCCTTATCGTCCAATTGTTTGATAACCCCAAGGTTTACAAGCTCACCGTTAACCTCGGCCCACATCTGAAAACACTTGTTTTCTGGAAGTTGAGGTACGTTGCTGACATTTATATATGAAAGCTTTTTTACTGGATTGATATAGGCAACCGCCTTAAGCTCCTTCCCTTCCTTTTTTCCCTTAACGGAATACTTTTTTGTATCTGGGTTATTAAGAACAATAAATTGGTTTCGCACATCTTCCAACTGGTTCTTCATGTTCTCTTCCAAATACTTGATTTTGTTGTTGACCAAGGTATTTTCTTGCTGCAAGCTTTTGTTTTGGTTCCAAAAGAACAAGGAAGACCCTGCGAATACCAAAATGGCTACGCTCGCCGCTACCGCGTATCTCCATAAACTAATATTGGAGGACTTTTGTCTTTTGGCACTATGAAGAATTATTTCTTTTAGGCCCTCAGGCGTCTTTCGTGCATAGAGCTTGGCATAGGCCTCTAAATTATCTTGAAGCTCGTTATATACCTTGCGAACCTCAGGATACATGGCAATATAGCGTTCAGCTTGGGAAGATTCCTCTTTGGTAGCATCTCCAATGAGGTATTTCTCCAAAACATCTGATTCTAAGAAGGATAGTATTTTTTCTTTCATGGCAAAATATTTAATATTAAGAGCAGTGTTGTCGACACTTTATACAGTTTCCCAAGTTCCCGTAAACCTATTTTAAGTCGGGACTTTATGGTTCCCAGGGGAATATCCAGTTCATCACTGGCTTCCTGTTGGGTCATTCCTTGAAAAAACAAAGCTTCAAGAACTATTTGGTATTTAGGCTCAATTTTTTCGAGATTATCCTGCATGTCCAAGACATCAGGCCTAATACCTTCCACTCCAACATTATATACGTCAGAAACGTCAATTTGGACTTCTTTGTCCATTTTATTGTTTATACTCCGTAGCTTGTCGATTGCCGTATTCCTTGTAATTCTGAAAAGCCATGTAAAAAGCTTGGCTTTTGAGACATCATAGGTGTCCGCTTTTTTCCAAATTTTAATGAAGCTTTCCTGAAGGATATCTTGGGCCAAGTCATCATCCTTCACCACCTTGTAAGCGACACCATATAGCGTGTCTCCATAATGTTCATACAATAATGATATAGCCTTGTCATCCTTTTCCGCAAGAAGGGTAACAATATGTTTTTCGATTAGTGAGCTCATTTGAGGTTTCTAAGGTAAAATTTATTGGGGGCGAAATCTAAAAATACGTTTTGCACCGTATATAAACCAACGCTAAAATATAAAAAGCAGTTTTGCTGAGCGTTGACTTTAAGAATACGGTGCGATAAAGCACTCATTATATTAAGTTTTTGGTTAGTTTGGTTTGGTATAACCCCTGTAATTCATAGCAATGCAGGGGTTATCTTATTATATTCACTTCTGGTGTTATTTCTATTTTGAATTTTTTATTGACCGTTCTTTGAATGGTTTTTGCCAAATCCAATATTTCTTCTCCAGAAGCATTTCCGTGATTGACCAATACCAAAGCTTGTTTTTCATGCACTCCAGCGTCTCCAATGCGTTTACCTTTAAAACCACATTGTTCGATAAGCCATCCTGCGGGTATTTTAATCTCAGACTTCGAAATCTGATACGAAGGAACTTCTGGATAGCTTTTTTTTAGTCTTTCAAAGGTTTTCTTGGAAACAATAGGATTTTTGAAAAAACTTCCACTATTACCAATCTCATCTGGGTCTGGCAGTTTGCTTCGGCGAATGGCAATGACGGCTTTTGAGACATCGTGGACAGTAGGGTATACGATGCCCAGTTTTTTTAGCTCATTCTCAATAGCGCCATAATTCGTATTGAGTTGATGATTTTCTTTGGTTAACCTAAGGTTTACTGAAGTTATGATATACTTTCCTTTGGCTTTGTTTTTGAAAATGGAATCCCTATAACCAAATTGACAACTATCTTGGTCAAATTCAACCAATTCACCTGTAGCTATTTCCATAGCTGTGCAACTTTCAAAGACATCTTTTAACTCAACACCATAGGCACCAATATTCTGAATCGGGGCTGTACCTGTGTTACCTGGAATCAATGAAAGGTTTTCGAGACCTCCATATCCCTTGTCCAAACTCCAAAGTACAAGATCATGCCAGTTTTCTCCTGCCATAACTTTGAGTACGACTTCAGAATCGGTTTCGTCCTCGATTGAAATTCCTTTTAGATTGATGTGCATAACCAAGACATCAATATCCTGGGTCAATAAAACGTTGCTGCCTCCACTAAGAATGAATTTTTTGGGATACGCCTTTAACTCAAGTACTTTTTGCAACTGAAGTAAACCAGTAATCTCCACGAAGAATCTAGCAGAGACATCTATGCCGAAAGTATTGTATTTTCTAAGTGATATGTTTTCTTGAATCTTCACTTATTTGGAAAGGTGTTCAGAGCTTCACTTAAAATATGTACCGCTTTTATAAGCTGTTCCTTTTCAAGAACATAGGCGATTCGAATTTGATTTTTTCCAAGTCCCTCTGTGGCGTAAAATCCTGCAGCCGGAGCAACCATTACGGTCTCACCGTCCATTTCAAAACTTTCCAGAATCCATTGGGCAAAATCATCAGCATCAGCAACTGGAAGTTCAACAACACAATAAAAAGCTCCTTTGGGAACCGCTACCTTAACTCCATCTATTTTTTGAAGTTCTGAAATTAGGATATTTCTCCTTTCAACATACTCCTCAATGACATCGTAAAAGTATTCTTGAGGGGTATCCAGCGCTGCCTCGCTGGCAATCTGTGCAAAAGTGGGTGGAGATAATCTAGCTTGTGCAAACTTTAAGGCAGTATCCATTACCGTTTTGTTCTTGGATACCAAACAACCAATTCTGGCTCCACACATACTGTAGCGTTTCGATACAGAATCCACAACTATGGCATGTTCTTCCAAATCAGGAAGTTGGAGAATAGAGTAGTGCTCGGTTCCATCGTAGGTAAACTCACGGTAAACTTCATCAGCCACAAGAAAAAGATTATGCTTTTTAACCAATTCTGCCAATTGTTTAATTTCTTCCTCAGTGTAGAGATAACCCGTTGGATTACCTGGATTACAAATGAGAATGGCTTTGGTTTTTGAAGTAATACGTTTTTCAAATTCAGCAATTGGAGGTAATGAGAAGTTGTTCTCAAGAGTAGACACAATTGGTACCACATTTACTCCAGATGCCGTGGCAAACCCATTATAATTGGCGTAAAAAGGCTCTGGGATAATGATTTCATCATCAGGGTCCATAATGGTGCCCATTGCAAATGAAAGAGCCTCGGACCCGCCTGTGGTTACTATAATCTCTTCATGAGATACTGAAATATCATTTTTTTTATAGTAGTTGGCAATCTTTTTTCGATATTCTTCAGAACCTTCGGTCATGCTGTATGCCAAAACTTCAATAGTATTGTTCCTTATGGCATCCAGGGCAACCTTTGGGGTTTTGATGTCCGGCTGTCCGATGTTTAAGTGGATAACATGCGTCCCTCTTTTTTTGGCTGCTTCCGCATAAGGAACCAACTTGCGAATTGGTGAAGCGGGCATTTTTTTACCCTTTTCAGAAATCGTGGGCATTTGAATTATTTTAGGCAAAAATGGTGAAACCAAAGCATGGAAACAACCAAATCCTCAAATATTTAAGCGGTTATAGGAATGTTAAATTAAAGTTATAATTAGACGTTTTTTCCTATTTTTAAAAGACTTACTATTTTAAAAGTGTATAACTTGAAGCTATTGGCATTCTTTTTGGCTATTTTTTTGAGCTGTTTTCCATTGTGGATTTCGGCCCAAGGATTCAAATTGCCATCTGAGCAGAAACTTCAGAAAATCAAGTTTGAACTGGTTAACAACTTGATGTTGATTCCAATTGAAATAAATGGTTCAGACTTGACTTTTGTGCTTGATTCAGGTGTAAGCAAACCTATTCTTTTCAACTTGGCAGAGCAAGATTCTGTTCAAATCAATAATGTTTCTGAAGTCACAATTCTTGGTTTAGGAGGCGGTGAGCCTATAAAGGCTTTAAGTTCTACTGGTAATGCATTTAAACTGGGAAAAGCCAAGAACTACAACCAAGATATGTATGTGGTTCTGGATAAAGGAATTAATTTCTCGACTTCACTGGGAGTACCGGTACATGGAATCATGGGATATGATTTATTTCGGGATTTTATCGTGGAAATCAATTATTCTGCAAAGAATATTAAGTTGCATAATCCAAATTTATATGAGGATAAACCAGATAAAAAAGCACAGATTCTACCTTTGACAGTGGAATCTCGGAAGTCCTATGTTAAAGCTACCGTTCTTTCTGAGGACTCTGCCGATATACCAGTTAAGCTTTTGGTAGATACTGGTAGTAGCGATGCTCTTTGGCTCTTTCACCAGCCGGAAAAGGGTCTGGAAATACCCCATAAGAATTATGAAGATTATTTGGGAAGAGGGCTGAGCGGAGATATTTTCGGAAAACGATCCAAAGTCAATGGCATACGTATTGGGGATTTTGAATTGAAAGATGCTAAAGCGGCCTTCCCTTACCGTGAATCCATTGGATTTTTACAAAACTATGGAGACCGGAGTGGAAGCTTGGGAGGCGAAATCTTGAGAAGATTCAATATGGTTTTTGATTATTCGCGAGGTACATTGAAACTTAAGAAAAATGGGAATTTCAAAGCCCCTTTTCAATATAACTTGGCTGGTATCGAACTGCAGCACAATGGGTTACGATACATTGCAGAGCGCATTGCAAACTCAAATGGTATTGTCCAACAAAAGAAAGGTTCATTTGGTAATGTCCAGATATTGTTAGAGAATAAAACAAGATTGAGTTTGGTCCCAGAGATTGTAGTTTCTTCAATTAGGTCCGGAAGTCCTGCTGCCGAGGCTGGTCTTAAAGAAGGTGATGTTATACTAGCCGTGAATGGGAAAAGAATACATAAGTATAAGATTCAGGAAATATTGAAAATGCTCAATGAAAAGGAAGGGAAACGCATTCGTGTGCTCATTGAACGTTATAATAGAGACCTTCTTTTCACTTTTGTCCTGAAAAAAGTATTTTAAATAGAAAAACCCCTGATTATCAGGGGCTTTTTGTTTTGTAAGTGAAAATCTTATTTCGCGCCTTCAGCCTTTACATTCCCTTTTATCTTGAGAACTTTGGTCGGTGTATCAGCATTTGACGTTACCGTAATGGCTTTTCGAATAGGACCTACTCGTTTCGTGTCATATTTTACTTGAATCTCGCCAGTCTTTCCAGGCATAATAGGTTCCTCTGGTTTTTTTGGAATAGTACATCCACAGCTAGATTTAACATCACTGATTACCAAAGGTGCTGTTCCGGTATTGGTAAATTCAAAAACTCGAACACCATCACTACCTTTAGCGATTTCACCATAATCGATGGTTTCACTCTTAAATTCAATTTTAGCAGTTGTACCCTGGGCATAAATCCCTATGGATAACAACCCTACAAACAACATGAGTACAGTTTTTTTCATCATTTCTAGTTTTGGGTGAATTTCAAATGTAAATGTTTTCTACCTGCATCCAAAATTCTTTTGTTATGTAATAACGTTACTTATTTTTGTTTCGTATTTCCGGACGGGTTTTCAGCCGAAGTATAGCGAAAATTTAATATTGCAACTCCTTCCAAAACCCCATTCCGAGTCAAAATTAGTCAAAAACTATACCGAAAAATGGAGATTCCTTCAAAATATGAGCCTCAAAAGGTTGAGGAACACTGGTATCAATACTGGATGGAGCACGATTTTTTTAGCTCTAAACCAGACGAAAGAGAACCATATACCATTGTAATTCCGCCACCAAACGTCACTGGAGTATTGCATATGGGTCACATGCTCAACAATACGATTCAAGATGTACTTATTCGAAGGGCCCGTCTTATGGGAAAGAATGCGTGTTGGGTTCCAGGAGCAGACCATGCTGCTATTGCGACTGAAGCTAAAGTAGTGGCCAAACTAAAGGCGGAGGGCATTGAAAAATCCGATTTGACCCGTGAAGAATTCTTGGAACATGTTTGGGCATGGACGGACGAATACGGCGGGGTGATATTTGAACAACTTAAAAAGTTGGGCTGCTCATTGGATTGGAAACGCAAGAAATTCACTATGGATGACGATATGTCAGCCTCTGTGATAAAAGTTTTTGTCGATTTGTACGAAAAAGACCTCATTTATAGGGGCTATCGAATGGTAAATTGGGACCCAGAGGCCAAAACAACCCTTTCTGACGAGGAAGTAATCTATGAGGAACGCCAAGGGCTATTGTATTATTTATCCTATCCTATTGAAGGTTCCGATGAAAAGGTTACTATCGCCACAACACGACCAGAAACGATTTTGGGTGATACCGCTATTTGCATCAACCCCAATGATGAAAGATATCGCCATTTAAGGGGTAAAAATGCCATCGTTCCTATATGCAATAGGGTGATACCCATCATTGAGGACGAATATGTGGATATTGAGTTCGGTACAGGATGCCTGAAGGTAACTCCAGCCCATGATGAAAATGATAAAAACCTAGGAGACAAGCACAATTTGGAGGTTGTGGATATTTTCAATGAGGATGCTACTTTAAACTCTTACGGATTGCATTACGAAGGAAAAGACCGTTTCGTGGTGCGCAAGGAGATTGCTAAAGAGTTGGAAGAAAAAGGATTCTTGGTAAAAACAGAACAGCATACAAATAAGGTAGGTACTTCCGAGCGCACCAAAGCGATTATTGAGCCCCGGCTATCCGACCAGTGGTTTTTGAAAATGGAAGATTTGGCTAAACCGGCCCTTAACGGGGTTCTTGAAACAGGTGAGGTAAAATTGTACCCCAAGAAATTTGAAAACACCTATCGCCATTGGATGGAGAATATCCGCGATTGGAACATTTCCAGACAACTGTGGTGGGGACAGCAGATTCCAGCCTACTATTTCGGTGACGGGAAGGAAGATTTTGTCGTAGCTGAAACCAAAGAGGCTGCGCTGGAAAAGGCCAAATCCAAAAATCCAAACATCCGGGAATCTGATTTAAAACAAGACCCCGACGCCTTGGATACTTGGTTTTCGTCGTGGCTATGGCCAATCAGTGTGTTTGGAGGTATTTTGGATCCGGATAATGAGGAAATTAATTATTACTACCCTACAAGCGACCTGATTACCGCGCCGGATATCTTGTTTTTTTGGGTAGCGAGAATGATCATCTCAGGATATGAATATCGTGGCAAGCGACCATTCGAGAATGTATACCTTACGGGATTGGTCAGAGATAAGCAACGAAGAAAAATGTCCAAATCTTTGGGCAATTCTCCAGATGCTTTAAAATTGATGGAGGATTTTGGCGCAGACGGAGTACGGGTTGGATTGTTGCTGAGTTCTCCTGCGGGTAACGACTTGCTTTTTGACGAAGCGCTCTGTCAACAAGGGAAAAACTTCGCCAACAAAATCTGGAATGCGTTCCGTTTGATTAAAGGTTGGGAAATTGTTGAGATGGAACAGCCTGAATCAGCCAAAATAGGGATTGAATGGTATGCAGCTAGGTTCAATAAAACCTTGGCTGAGGTTGATGACCATTTTTCAAAATACCGAATCTCAGACGCGCTTATGGCCATCTATAAGTTGGTTTGGGATGATTTCTGCTCTTGGCTGTTGGAAATCGTAAAACCGGCATATCAAAAGCCGATAGACAAAACAACTTATGATTCTGTGATTCATTGGTTTGAGGAAAACCTAAAATTACTACATCCTTTTATGCCGTTTTTGACAGAAGAGGTTTGGCAACATATTGCGGAAAGAACACCACAACAAGCATTGATTATTTCCAATTGGCCCAAAACAACTTCTCATAAAGCAGAATTGACTGAGGCTTTTGATTTTGCTTCCGAAGTGATTTCGGGTATTCGGACCATCCGAAAGGAAAAAAATATTCCACAAAAGGAAAGTTTGGAACTTTCGGTATTGAATAGTGAAGGAATTGACAAAACCATGGATTCCATTATCTTTAAACTGGGCAACCTATCAACTCTGGAAAGTGTTGATTCCAGTCTGGATGGAGCTCTGAGTTTCCGGGTAAAGAGCAATGAATATTTTATTCCGATAGGGGGAGCGATTGATGTAGAAGCTGAAATAAAAAAAATTACCGAAGAATTAAATTATACCAAAGGCTTTTTACAGTCAGTGCAAAAAAAGTTGAGCAACGAGCGCTTTGTAAACAATGCACCTGAGAAAGTGGTGGCCATTGAACGAAAGAAAGCTGCCGATGCCGAGGCCAAAATTGATACCTTGGAGAAAAGCTTGGCAAGTTTGGAATAAAATCAACCCGCACATCTTGGTGCAATAAAAATTACTCCAATGAAGAAAATTGATAGAAGAAGTTTTGTTAAAAAAACTACACTCTCTTCTGCAGCAATTGGAGCCTGGTCCGTAATCCCGGAATATATAAGGGCATCGGAAAACAGACCCATTCAATCCAAATATATGGGTGGTTTTACTGCTCCAAAATTAGAAAAGGTCCGTGCCGCTTTTATCGGGGTTGGTGCCAGAGGGGGAACCCATATTAAGTTTTTTGCATCCTTACCGGGAACCGAGGTGGTAGCTATCTGTGATGTTTATGAAGATTTAGTGAAGGAAAAGACCTCTTGGGTGGAAGAAGTTGCTGGAAAGCAAGTAGCAAATAATGTGGCTCAATACTGGGGTGATGAGGATAAGTGGCGGTTAATGCTAAAGGAGGTGCGCCCAGATGTGGTCTTTATAGCCACTAACTGGACCAATCATGCTCCAATGGCCATAGAATCTATGAAACAAGGAGCCCACGCTCTTGTTGAAGTCCCCGTTGCTGTCACTTTGAACGAGATGTGGGACATAGTGGATACCGCAGAGCATACTCAAAAGCATTGCATGATGCTGGAAAACGTGAATTATGGGCGTGAGGAATTGATGTTTTTGAATATGTGTCGCCAAGGTGTGATTGGCGAGATTTTACATGGAGAGGCGGCTTATATCCATGAATTACGTTGGCAGATGGAAGAAGAACGGCGGGGAACTGGTTCGTGGAGGACACATCATTACGCCAAGAGAAATGGGAATCTGTATCCTACCCATGGTTTAGGTCCTGTCGCTCAGTATATGAACCTAGCCAGGACCGACGATACTTTTGGTAGTTTGGTTTCATTTTCCACTCCATCCATGGGAAGAAAGGCGTATGCTGAAAAAAATTACCCAAAAGACCATAAATGGAACAAACTGGAGTATAAAGGTGGTGATTTGAATACTTCCATCATCAAGACTACCTTAGGAAGAACTATAATGGTGCAATGGGACGAAACCAGTCCCAGACCCTACAGCCGGTTGAACTTGATTCAAGGAACCAAGGGCGCTTTAACCGATTTTCCGCCAAGAATTGCTCTTGAGGGAGGGGTAGAAGGATTAACTAAGGACCACCATACCTGGGTGGAAGGAGATGATTTAGAGGCGATTTACGAAAAGTATGATCATCCACTGTATAAAAGGCTTAACAATGCCACAAAGGATAGTGGACATGGAGGTATGGATGGCATTATGGTATATCGCATTGTAGAATGTCTTCAAAACGGACTTCCATTAGATCAAAATGTATATGAAGGCTGTTTTTGGAGTGCCGTGGCCCCATTGAGTGAACGTTCGGTAGCTAGCGAAGGAGCTCCTCAACCCTTTCCTGATTTTACTCGCGGAGAGTGGAAAAATACAAGTCCTCTGGATATTATCGCATGATTATGTATTTATATCACTATGATTAATATTAGGGTTCCTGCGCGAATTTGTTTTTATGGTGACCATCAAGACTATTTGGGATTGCCTGTGATTGCCGGTACGATTGATAGATACATAAACATATCTGCAACTCTCAATCACACTGATCGCTTCGAAATTCAACTTAAGGATATAGGAACCCGTCGCACCATCAATTTTAACGATTCATTGGAAGAGGTGGATGAAGGCGATTATTTTCTTTCTGCTATTGCTGTATTAAAAAAGAGTGGGTTGCATTTGAAACACGGATACACTGTTGAAATTGAAGGAAACATACCGCTAAACGCGGGTCTATCAAGTTCTTCAGCTTTAACAGTAGCCTGGATTCGCTTTTTGCTGTCTTCCCAGGAATTTCCAAAAACTTGGACCAACAAGCAGGTGGGCCATTGGGCCTATGAGGCGGAAGTGCTTTTTTTTAATCAACCTGGCGGACTTATGGACCAATATTCCATAGCTCAAGGAGGGCTCATCTTTATTGATACCCAAAAGGGTGAAACTACTAAACTGAGCACCAAACTTGGCAAATTGGTTGTGTCAGAATCAGGTTTGCCCAAAAAGACACTGGATGTGCTTAAAAATGGACGGGTATATGGGCAAAAAGCAATCAAAGCGGTAAAACAACAATACCCTGATTTCAATATGAAACTGGCCTCCGCGGATGATTACGAGAAATACAAACACGCAGTTCCAGAAAAATATAGAGCCCATTGGTATGCAGCGGTCCACAATTATCAGATAACCAAGAAAGCTAAAAAAGAGCTTTTACGGGAAAATCCAGATATCAAATTCTTGGGGGGCTTAATGAATGCACATCAAGACATATTGCAAAATCAAATTCAAAATACACCACAACCAATGATAAAAATGATGGAAGCTGCAAGGGAAGCAGGTGCTTTGGGAACCAAAATCGTTGGTTCTGGAGGTGGTGGATGTATGGTGGCATTGGTTGTAGAAGAGAATATGGAAAGGGTTGTTCAAGCTTTTTTGAGTCAAGGGGCTAAGGATGCCTACGAAGTAAATCTGACAAGTTCTTAGAATGGATAACAATAGCTTGATTATAATGGTGGGCGGCAGTTCTTCCCGAATGAAAAAGAGTTTAGCGACTGCCAATTTGGATGAAAAGACCAAAAATATTGCTCAAAAATTGCATAAAAGTCTTATCCCACTTGGAGCATCAGGGAGACCTTTGCTCTATTATCTGATTAAAAACGCTGTGGAGGCTGGGTATACGCAAGTGTATTTGATTACTTCCAGACAAAATGATGGATTTAAGGATGAGGTAGGTTATAAGGATAGGGATAATAAATACCAAGGGATTTCGGTTCATTTTGCTATTCAACATATACCTGAAGGTCGCAATAAACCTCTGGGAACCGCTGATGCCTTGGAGCAATGCTTGAACCAATATCCGGAACTAAAGGATACTGTTTTCACTGTTTGCAATGGTGATAATCTATACTCTGTAGACGCTTTGGGAGATTTAAGAAAAACACGTTCTGTACCGAACGCGTTGATAAGTTATGGCAGTTCCGGGCTAAAGTTTTCGGATGAACGCCTTGCCAAATTCGCTTTGATGGATATTTCTTCTGAAGGCTACCTAAAGGGCATTGTTGAAAAACCTGAAATCTCCAAAATGAATAAATACCGAGATGCTTCAGGGGAGTTACGAGTTAGCATGAACATCTTTAGTTTTTCTGGTAAATCAATCTACCCGTATTTAAAAAACTGCTCTATACATCCTATCCGAAATGAAAAGGAGCTTCCCGAAGCCGTCCGTAACATGGTAGCTGATCATCCCGAAGGCATGCTCTGTTATCCTCGCTCGGAGTATATTCCGGATTTAACCAATGCAGAAGATATTGGTCATTTTAAAATTGAATGATATTGCCGTTTTCACATAAGTTATCCAGGCGTTTCATATATCTAATTCAAAATTAGGGTGTCAGATAAAAGTTGTGTTATCTTTAGTAGCGTCGCTAAGCGTCTGGTATTCTCAATTTCCTAATACACTACATCATGAAAAAACTCAAAAAAGAAGACATTAAGCAAGAGGTTTTCGATTTGTACGATGCGTACGCCCATAACAAATTGAAACGACGTGAATTTGTGGAAAAACTCTCGATGTACGCCGTTGGGGGAATTACAGTTCCCTCTTTGATGGGTTTTTTAATGCCCAATTATTCGGATACTTTATTGGTGGACCCAAAAGACCCCAAACTTAAGTCCGATTATGTTACATATGAATCACCAAAGGGAGGGGGCTCAATTAAAGGGTTGTTATCCATACCGAAAGAAACAAAAGAAAAATTGGGTGGAATTGTTGTTGTACACGAAAACCGTGGATTGAACCCTTATATTGAGGATACCGCTAGAAGGGCCGCTTTGGATGGCTTTATAACCTTAGCCCCTGATGCGCTGTCTCCTTTGGGAGGATATCCTGGGAACGATGATGAGGGCAGGACTATGCAACGTAAACGGGACCGAGAAGAAATGTTGGAAGATTTTATAGCGGCCTATAATTATCTAATGAAGCATGATTTGAGCAATGGAAAAGTAGGAGTGGTAGGTTTTTGTTTTGGAGGATGGATTTCGAATATGATGGCGGTTCGTCTCCCCGAATTGGCCGCGGCCGTGCCGTTTTATGGAAGACAACCACAAACTGATATTGATAAAATCAATGCTCCCTTGATGCTGCAGTATGCTGGTTTGGATACTCGCGTAAATGAAGGGTGGCCAGAATATGAGGTGGAACTAAAACGATATGGTAAGGATTACGTGGCCTATATGTATCCTGATGTAAACCATGGTTTTCATAACACCAGTACGCCAAGATATGATAAGCCTGCCGCGGAACTTGCTTGGCAGCGTACCATGGATTTTTTCAAGGAAAAACTCCGTTGATAATTTACAAAGCTGATTTAAAAGACTATTCGGTTATCAATTCAAATCAGCCGCCAGTCAAGTATGATCTCAATACTTATGGCTTTTTCATATATTTAATGATATGGAAACCTACGCCAAAGCGCTTTTGTATGCCATACCATTTTTTGTAGGATTGGTTCTTGTTGAAATCCTCTATGGCTACTTTGTAAAAAGGCAGACGCACAATGTAATGGATACGGTGAGCAGTCTAAGTTCGGGTATTACCAATATTGTGAAGGACTCCCTTGGTTTGGTAGTGATTATTATTACTTACCCTATTTTACTCAAGTATTTGGCTTTGATAGAGATTAAGGAGACTTGGTTGGTGTGGACCGTCGCATTTATCGCTTTGGATTTTGCGGGTTATTGGAACCATAGGTTGAGCCACCAAATCAATTTTTTCTGGAACCAACATGTTATCCATCATAGTAGCGAAGAATTTAATCTGGCCTGTGCACTGCGTCAATCCATATCCAATTTGTTGGGATACTTTCCACTTTTACTTGTCCCAGCGGCGCTGTTGGGCGTGCCCAATAAAGTAATTGCTATTTTGGCACCTATTCATCTCTTTGCCCAATTTTGGTATCATACGCGGCATATCGGGAAATTGGGTTGGTTGGAATATATTATTATTACCCCATCACAACATAGGGTGCACCATGCTATAAATCCAGAGTACATAGATAAAAATCTGGGACAGATTTTTAGTTTTTGGGATAGGATGTTCGGTACATTTCAGGAAGAGCTAGATGATGTTCCTCCAAAATACGGAGTTTTAAAACCGGCCAATACTTGGAACCCAATACACATCAATTTTCAGCATATTTGGAGATTGATGCAGGACGCTTGGCGTACGGATAGTTATTTGGATAAGCTTAGAATTTGGTTTATGCCAACAGGATGGAGACCGCCCGATGTTAGGGATAAATATCCTGTAACTATAATTAAGGATGTATATAATTTCAAAAAGTACAGAACGGAAGCATCTTCTGCTCTAAAGGGATATGCAATTTTTCAATTGTTGGCAACCACGGTTTTGATGATGTTTATGTTCTACAATTATTCCAATATTGGTTCTAATGGACTCCTTTGGTTCGGGGCTTATGTTTTTGTTGGTATTTATGGATATACAACACTTATGGATCGTGCACCCTATGCGGTTTGGATTGAGGTTTTTCGAGGCATTGCAGGACTTGTACTTATTCTTCTAACCGGAGATTGGTTTGGATTAAATGCCTATTTCGGTTTTGGTTCCTATATTATGGCACTATACTTTACCATTACCATTTTTGCCGGTATTTACTTCACTTTTCAAGAAAAGGATATGGCTGTAGACGGAGTGAAACTATAAAACACTATCCATCGAATTCAGAAGGATTTTCTTTTTCCCTACGCCGTAGTTCATCTACAAGTTCAATATAGTTCTTCATAGCCTCTTCCACACTGATGCTTTGGGCCTGAATTAGTGCATTGGCTTTGAAAGCATTTATCAATGGGGTTTTGCTTCCTGGGTGGTTGAAGTTTTTGTTAGCTATTTTGTAGTATGCATATAACTTGAGCAATGTATCTGCAGGTAATGGTTTGGTGTAAGCGTTCAGAAAAGCTACGGCCTCTTGGAATTTGTTATGTAAGTTCTCATCACTCATCCTTCTTTCTAAAAGCTGCAATACAAGTTTTGGCACCTACTACTTTTTGATTGATGGCTACTGCGATATCGCAGTCCAAAGGCAGTAATAAATCCACTCTTGAGCCAAATTTAATAAACCCGGCATCTTGTCCTTGGGTCACTTGCTCTCCTTCTTCCGCATAGTTGACAATTCTTCGTGCCAATGCTCCCGCAATTTGGCGATACCCAATTTCTCCAAATTTTGGTGTGTGCATGATTACCGTCGTTCTTTCATTTTCCGTGCTGGATTTTGGGTGCCAAGCGACGAGATATTTACCAGGATGGTATTTGGAATAGGTAATGGTTCCACTGGCGGCATAACGTGTAACATGGACATTCAATGGAGACATGAAAATAGAAACCTGTCTTCTATTTTCCTTAAAATACTCAGGTTCATACACTTCTTCAATGGCAACCACTTTTCCATCAACCGGAGCCAAAATCTCATCAAAACGTGGGGTCACCGGTCTTTTTGGATTTCTGAAAAACTGTAAAACAAGGATCAGAAAAATAAGTGCCAATAATTGGATGCCGATTCTCAACCATTCTAAATCCACATAAAAATGTGATACTAGGATTAAGGCAACCGCGATAAAAAAGGTTGTAATGATTATTTTCTGCCCCTCTCTATGAAACATAGGAAAAAATATTAAGTGTCAAATATGCAAATGGAGCGGCAAATATAAGACTGTCCAAACGATCCCAAATCCCTCCGTGACCTGGTAAAATGGCACCACTGTCCTTTACTTTTGCCAAGCGTTTAAACTTGGATTCCAACAAATCACCCAGATTACCTGCTATTACCAAAACAATAGCCAAGAGTATCCATTGAAACAAGGTTAGGCTGGTTTCGTACCTAGCCATTATATAAGCTGCTACGCATGCAAAAATAAGACCTCCCAACGAACCTTCAACAGTTTTTTTTGGAGAAACTGAGGGGAACAATTTTGTTCTGCCCATGGACTTGCCCACTAAATAAGCAAAAGTGTCATTGACCCATATTAAAATAAAGAGACCCATAATCAAAAATTTGGCGAATCCATTTTCCTTATAAGGAATCATGGTCAAAAAAATACATCCACCTCCGATATACAATACGGCAATACAGAACTTTTGGACCTTGGTAAACCTGATTTTTTTCTTGGAAAAGAGAAATGCCATCAAACCTAGATTAATGGCTAAGGTCAAAACGAGTAAAATAGTAATGGATAAAGCATGCTGGGTAATGTGAATAAAGACCCACCAGATGGCCAAGTACGCAATGAAGATATGGTATCCTTTTATTCGTACAATTCTTTTAAACTCATACAAACATCCAAGCCCAAATACCATGAAAAGAAAGTCGAAAGCATCAGAGCTTAAAAAAACCGAGCCTAGTAGCAATACCACATAAATCACACCGGTTAAAGCGCGTCTAAGTACTTCCTTCATTCTTGTTAGTAGTCTTCCAAAAGCAAAAGATATACATTTTTTGAGGCACTACCGTAGGAAAGAAAATCATTTTTGTTTTCGGGAGTGGGCTCAAAGTGCTTGAGAGTGGTAATATTGTTGGGAATATTCTTGCGGTATTTCTCTTTAATAATTTTGAGTCCCTCACTTATGGAATCTACTAATTGGCTAGTTGTAGCATAAACGATAAGGTTGGATGGAAGCTCGGACAATTTCTTTTCCTTGATTTGATTGGAGCAGACCAGAATGGAACCGTTGTGCGCAATCAAATGCTCACAGGTGGTGAAGAAAATCTCACTTTCGTTGCGTACTTTGGTGAATTTTAACTTGTCTTGCTTAAACCGGCTTTCAAGTCTATCATCCATGATATAAAAAAGATGATTTTGCCAGTCATTTTCTGAAATAATGTTTTGTAACGCTTCAGTTACCTCTGCATCATCCTCACAATAGATAAACTTACCGCCATTTTTTTTGAAATATATCGTGAATTTTTCATCGACAGGGATTTTCAAATCTGGCATGTGGGCTCCACGGGTTTCCAAAGTCTCTTTGGAAACCTTTTTTCCTCCACCAAAGAGTTTATCAAATACTCCCACTTTTCTTGAGGTTACTTGTTTACCTTTTAATTTTCAGCAAAATGCCAAATAACTATTCCGTGGTCTCTAGCTCTTCTTTTTCAAAAGGCCTCTTTCCAAAGATTTTCTCTAAATCATCTTTGAAAATCACCTCCTTATCCAGAAGACGGTCTGCCAGCTCGGTCAATTTATCTTTGTTCTCTTTCAATAAGTCAATGGCTCTCTGATATTGTTTCTCAATAATCTTCGAGATTTCCTCATCTATCCTTTGAGCAGTCTCCTCGCTGTAGGGCTTGCTAAATCCATATTCACTCTGACCAGATGAATCGTAATACGTAACATTACCCAATGCTTCGTTCAATCCATAGATGGTAACCATGGCCCTAGCCTGTTTGGTTACTTTTTCCAAATCGCTAAGTGCTCCTGTGGAAATTTTATTGAAAATTACTTTTTCCGCAGCTCTACCGCCCATTGTTGCACACATTTCGTCCAACATTTGCTCAGGTCTTACAATAAGCCTTTCCTCAGGAAGATACCAAGCTGCACCCAAAGATTGCCCTCGAGGAACTATGGTCACTTTCACTAGGGGAGCTGCATGCTCCAACATCCAACTTACTGTTGCGTGCCCCGCTTCATGAAAAGCAATGGTTTTCTTCTCTTCCGGGGTAATGATTTTGTTCTTCTTTTCAAGACCACCTATAATTCGGTCAACCGCATCCAAGAAATCCTGTTTGGTAACTGCCTTTTTCTCTTTTCTGGCCGCAATCAAAGCTGCCTCGTTACACACGTTGGCGATATCAGCTCCTGAGAATCCAGGTGTTTGCTTTGCCAAAAAGTCCAAATCCAGCGTCTCTGCCGTCTTTATAGGACGTAGGTGGACTTCAAAAATCTCTTTTCGCTCCCTTAAATCGGGCAAATCCACATAAATCTGTCTGTCAAATCGACCTGCTCGCATCAAGGCCTTATCCAATACATCGGCACGGTTCGTTGCCGCCAATACGATTACATTGGTATTTGTACCAAAACCATCCATTTCTGTTAATAGCTGATTCAGGGTGTTTTCGCGCTCATCATTAGAACCCGTAAAATTGTTTTTCCCTCTAGCTCGACCAATGGCATCAATCTCATCGATAAAAATAATGGACGGTGACTTATCCTTTGCTTGTTTAAACAAATCACGTACTCTAGAGGCACCAACACCCACAAACATTTCAACAAAATCAGAACCTGATAAGGAGAAAAAGGGAACCTTGGCTTCACCTGCAACAGCTTTGGCCAAAAGGGTTTTTCCTGTTCCGGGAGGTCCTACTAACAGTGCGCCCTTTGGAATTTTACCTCCTAGAGAAGTATATTTGTCGGGATTCTTAAGGAATTCGACTATTTCTTGAACTTCTTCTTTGGCACCTTCCAATCCGGCAACATCTTTAAATGAAGTTCTAGTATCTGTTTTCTCATCAAAAAGCTTGGCCTTGGACTTTCCAATATTGAAAATCTGACCACCGGCACCTCCACCAGCACCTCCAGACATTCTGCGCATAAGGTATATCCAAATACCTATAATAAGGGCAAAGGGAAGTAGTGAAAGCAACAACTCACCAAGAACATTGGATTCTGTATCAAAATCTACAATAGTGTCTAGGTTGTTTTCTTTTTTAATGCTTTTGATTTCATCTTCAAAATTCTGAAGGTCCCCATAATCCAGAACATATTGGGGCATTTTGCCCGCCGAGAAGTTAAAAGGTCTATCTGCTACATTTCGGTGGACATCCTTTTGCAAGGCTTCCTCGGTCAAAAACACCTTGGCCTGTCTGGTATTGGTAATAATCAGAATTTCAGAAATATCCCCATTTCTGAGGTATTCCTGCAATTCCGATGTAGTTGTTTTTTCTGTACTTGAAAATGTGCTTCCACCAAAAAATTGGAAGCCGATGATCAACGCGATTACCACACCATAAATCCACCACGAACTAAACCGCGGTTTTTTGGGGGTATTGGGATTATTTTCTTTTGCCATTTTTTAAGAATTGTAACTGCTCTCCACCATGGTGACTTTGGCATCTCCCCAAAGTCCTTCAATATCGTAGAATTCTCTTATATGTTTTTGAAATACATGTACTACCACATTTACATAGTCCATCAAAACCCACTCAGCATTATCAGAACCTTCTACATGCCAAGGTTTGTCTTGTATTGCTTTGCTCACGGTTTTTTGGATGGAAGAAACTATCGCATTCACATGCGTGTTGGAAGTACCATTGCAGATAATGAAGTAGTCGCAAACTGTATTTTCAATTTCCCTAAGATCTAAAAGATTTATGTCAACACCTTTAACTTCTTCTATTCCATGTAGTATTAAGGCAATTAGTTCATCTGCGCTCGCTTTCGTCTTCTGCATTCAAATATTTTAGTTTCTACAAAGTTATGTTTTTTTTGTTTTCTTAGTCCCAGAATTTAATATATCCTTGGACGCACCACTTTGGGAGAACTAACAGAAATAATCAAACTTGATGCCACGGACTCCACAAATCTTTATTTAAAGAATTTGATGGTATCCTCTACTTTAAAAGACTACACTACCGTGGTTACCAAAGTACAGAAAAAGGGTAGGGGCCAAATGGGGACGAAATGGGAGTCTGAAGAAGGTAAAAACTTGACATTTAGTGTGTTGAAGCATTTTGATGCCTTAAAGGTTGCACATCAGTTCCATTTGAATATTGTGGTTTCCCTAGTGTTGCACACGGTTTTGACCGACATGAATATTCCAAACGTTAAAGTCAAATGGCCTAACGACATTATGTCAGGTTCCAAAAAGATTTGCGGTATTTTGATAGAGAATGTCCTAAATGGCAGTTTGGTTAAAAAATCCATTATAGGTATTGGACTCAATGTAAATCAAGTTTCCTTTGGAAATCTTGATAAAGCATCGTCTTTGGCACTTGTTTCGGGACGCACTTTTGATTTGGATTATATCTTGAATCTTATCCTTGAAAAAATGAAGTCTTTCTTGGATAAAACGGAACAAATCTCACTAACCTCACTGAAAACACAATATGAGGCACTATTGTTTCGTAAAGACCAAGTATCCACTTTTAAAGAGGAAAACGGCCAGCTTTTCTTTGGGATTATCCGTGGTGTTTCTGAAGAGGGAAAACTAATAGTTGAGTTGGAGAATGATACTATAAAGCAATATTCCTTAAAAGAGGTGTCGCTTCAATTCTAAATGGCTGTTGCCATATTATTTGACAACGTCTCCATAAAATTGGTAATAGGACTTTTTATCATCATCGCCATCATGGCATTGAATTCACCCTCGAAACTCAAGGTTACTTCACTTTCCATATCTCCCAAACTATTGACAAGGGCTGTCAATGTAAAGGGTAACTTATCGCTTGCCGCGCCAAGCACCATTTTTTCATAAGGATGTTGTTCTTTTCTCCGCAAAACGATTTCCGGCATACCCTTCAACGCAAATTTGAAGGTGTCATCATCCAAAACCTCAAATTTATCAATGTTTTCGGGCATTAACTTTTCAAAGTTTTTGATGTCTGTCAGAAACTCAAATATTTCCTGCTGACTTTTAGCTACCTTTTTGGTCGGGGTCTCAATATGCATATTGGGTTATTGTTTCCATTGCTGTGGATTGGATTTCCATTGCAATAGGGTTTGTAATTGTGATTCTTTAATATAGTTGGTTTCAGAAGCTTGCTGAATTAAATGGTCATAATCAGATAATGTATATAGGGCAACATCTTCTTGAGTAAAATTGGTGGAAGCGATGTCGAAGCCATAGGTGAAAATCGCTATCATTCCTTTTAAAGCAACGTTTTTACTCTTCAAAGCCCTTACAGCATTAAGGCTGCTCTTTCCAGTGCTTATTAGGTCTTCGATTACTACTACGCTTTGCCCTTCTTCAATTTGTCCCTCAATTTGGTTTTGCCTTCCATGGGATTTTGGCTCCGGTCTTACATATACAAAAGGAAGGTCCAAGGCTTCGGCGACTAAAAGGCCTATTCCTATGGCACCAGTGGCCACTCCGGCAATCACATCGGGTTTTCCATATAATTTTTCCACTTGTTTGGCCATTTGTCTTCCAACAAAACGTCTTACCTCCGGAAAGGAAAGCATAATACGGTTATCACAGTAAATCGGGGATTTCCAGCCAGATGCCCATGTAAATGGATTTTCAGGATCCAACTTTATTGCATTAATTTGTAGCAAAAGCTCAGCTGTTTTTTTCGCAACATCCTTGTCTAAAACCATTGCGCAAATGTATAAAGTTTTTGTTAATGAGTCCCCACTGATTTTAACAAACGAAAGGCCAGAAGACGCAAATGGAAACTTGTTTTCCATGGACAGTGAATCGGTTCTCGAAGCCATTAATCTATTGGCTAAAGGCAAATCTGATGTTGCTTATCTCTACCATCCGGAAGAAACCAAACTCATGGAGGTTTTCAGGCACAAACTACCCGTGGTTGTGGCCGCTGGTGGATTTGTTACTAACGCCAAGGGTAAGGTTTTATTCATCTATCGTAATGAAAAGTGGGATTTGCCAAAAGGCAAAGTAGATAAGGGAGAATCCATTGAGAAGGCTGCGGTTCGCGAGGTTGAAGAAGAGACAGGTGTAACGGACTTGACCATTGATAAATTTATGAGGACTACCTATCACATTTTTAAAAGAAACGGGGAGTATACCTTAAAGGTAGTTCATTGGTTTGCCATGTCAACTCCGTTCAAAGGAGACCTTAAAGGTCAATTGGAAGAGGGAATCATGAAGGTAAAGTGGAAAGGCCCCAAAAAGGCGAAAAAGGCTTTAGAGAACTCTTATTTCAATATCAAAGTGTTGTTTGAAGATTGGCCTACTCGAGATTGACAAGAGATGCAGCTGCACTATTTCTAGCAATACGATAGACAGGATACCTCAAATAAGCAGATTCTGAATAGGGTGAATGTTGATAAATCCAATCCAGCTGTGTGTACCAATTTTCAGCAAAATCCGGTTCAAGTTGTTTCTTAAGCAAAAAGGTCTCACGCAAAACAGAATCTTTTTTTAGTAAATCCAATGCCAAATCTTCGAAAACATAGGGAGAAAAGCCTTCTTTTTGCTGGAGAATGGTGTCAAAAAAATTCCAATTAAAAAAAGAATCCACTCCTTGAGGTTCCAAGGTTTCCATTATATACCGAATTCCATCTTGTTTTGTGGGGACTAAATAGTCTCCCGCAGAAAAATGAACCTTTTTCACACTTTTTTCTACCTGGGTATTATAGTGCAGATAGTGCCCTTCATAAGGATTCTTTCTTGTGCTGAAATCAACAATCCTGTATGTTTCAACCTGCAAAACAGTATCCGTTTCTAAAGGGAAATAGGTGATATTGTTTAAATCAAACCTATCCAAAACCTTTTGTTGCCCCTTTTTAATGAGGTATGCTTCAGGAATTGGAACAGTATCTTTTGGATAGTAAAAGTTTTGATACTGAATTTCCTTGGTAAATGGTTTATCCTTATGATATTTAAGCCTGGAAAGCCCCGTGACCTCACTATCCATCATCTCGGCTTCGTACCCTTTAAAATTTAATGTAGATGTTTGTGTGGTATCTACTTGCCAGTTGAAGTAGTAATTACCACTTTCCTGACTTTTTGCTAAACTTTCGGTTCTTAATTTTTTTATGTTTTGGTACTCATTCTCAATCACATCAATGGTAGTTTTCATAATTTCCAGAGTACCTTCAACCCGTTGCGCATACGGTTTGAGCATGTGGGTCTCCACCATAAAGCCCAAAGTGTTCCAAAGCGTTGTATAACCAGTGGAATATCTCGGGTGGTCCATAAACTGACTAAAACCAAGCTCCGGAGGTCTATTGAAGACATTAACATAAGGTGTAATGTCCCATTCCTTTTCCGAGAGTCCTTTTTCAATCTCTGGGATGAAACTTTTATGGAGGAATGAGCCCAGCTCGCCTCCTAATTTATTATGTTGAGTAAACAAATGGGTCAACGTATATTGATAGTCCGCTCCGTTGCTTACATGATTGTCAATAAATACATCAGGTTTTACCAAATGGAAAATTTGTGTAAAGGTCTTTGCGTTTTTTGTATCCATTTTCACAAAGTCCCTATTTAAATCATAGTTAAGGGCATTCCCCCGAAAGCCATATTCCTTGGGACCATTTTGGTTGACGCGGGTAGTGGAATTTCTATTTAGGGCGCCACCAATGTTATATATGGGTATGGTAACAAGTACCGTGTTCTTTGGTGCTTTTAGTTTTTCAATGGCCAAGTCGCGATATAGGAGCATGGTTGCATCAATACCATCACTTTCGCCGGGATGTATTCCGTTGTTGATAAGAAGAATGGCTTTTTCCTTTCGTACATTGTCAAAATTAAAATCCCCATCAGGATTGAAAGTGACCACATGAAGGGGAAAACCACTGTCGGTTTCCCCTATCGTTTGAATATTGATTTCTGGGAATTCCTTGGCCAATCGGATATAGAATGATATGGTTTCTTCGTAGGTAGCGGTTTCTTCTCCCTTTGTGGATTCAAATACGGTTTTATAGGTGTCCACTTCATCTGCCAAAGGTTTTTTGCAGGAAGAAAAGAACAGAAATGCAAGCAATAATAAAAGGTAAGGCTTCAACTTCTAAATAATTGATGTTAGAGGAAAAGAACGCTTTTCCGATAAACCTCAAAAATAGGGATAATTATGGATTAAGAAGCCAGATTGATTCTGCTTAAATCGGTAGTCTCTATTTTGAAAATGGGTTTATTTTTAAAATTCAGATAATGGAAACATTTCAATCTGAATTCATTCCATTTGTGGTAATCTGCGGGGTCTATGGAAGAGGTAATAACATTGATAATGATTCTGTTTTCAATGGGTAATGCCAAGAACGCTTCAAGAAACTCCCAGCCGTCCATAATAGGCATGTTTATATCCAGAAAAATAACTTCTGGCATAGGGCAGCCATTTTCGATATCTAGTCTTAGCTGGTCGATGGCCATCTTACCATTATCAAAAGCGCTTATATTCTCACAAGAAACCGAGGCTTTCAACATTTTTTTAATGCCGAAAACGGTAATGGGATCATCATCAATTATAAAAATGTTATTCATTTTCTTCATTAAAAAAAACTTTGAAAACGCTGCCCTTATTTACCGAGCTTTCCACGGAAATATATCCGTCCATAGCCTCAATTTGGTTTTTTATGATGTAAAGGCCCAACCCTCTGGCGTCTTTGTTATTGTGAAAGGTTTTGTACATCCCGAAAATCTTGTCGCCATACCTTTCAAGGTCAATTCCTAACCCGTTATCTGTAACCGATAGGGCAATTCCTTTAGGTTCATTTGATGCTGTGAGGGTAATCTGAGGAACTCTCATAGGATGCCGATATTTTACGGCGTTTGTCATCAAATTGAGAATAATGCTTTCCAGATAGGCTGGAACACTCATTACCCGTATACTTTCATCAATTGTATTGGTTACTTCTACTTTGTTTTTTTCAAGGAAGGCTGATAGGTTTTGTTGCACTCTTTTAATTCCTTCATTTAAACTGAGGGACTTTTTGTCAAGATTGACGTTTGTACTGATATCAACTACCTCATTAAGATTTTCCAAGGTGTCCAACAGATTGTCAGAAGCAGATGAAAGCATTCCCAAAATTCTTTCTTTTTCCTTAGGTTCTTTTTCTTTAATCAAAAAATCCAAAAGCATGGAGAAATTGGCACTGTGGGACCTAAGGTTATGGGATACAATATGTGCAAAGTTTATAAGCTTTTTGTTTTGAATGGCGGTTACATTGATGAGATTTCTAAGCTGTTCTTCTTTTTGCTTTAGATTCGTGATATCCATACTCATACCAATAAGTCCATAAGCTTTCCCTTCCAAATCCAGTAGTGGAATTTTAGAAGTGAGGAAATGCGTGATGCTACCATCCTTTCTCACATTAATGGTCTCTTCTCCCAACATGGGTTTTAATGAACGCATTACCTCTAAATCTTCATCTCTGGAGGTTTTGGCTACGGTATTGTCATATAAATCAAAATCTGTTTTACCTATTAGTTCATCCGGGCTGGCTTCCAAATAACTACATTCTGCCTTGTTTACCAGAATTTTTCTTGAATCCTTATCCTTGATAAATACGTTGATGGGGAGATTGTCTATCAACGTGGTCAATAGCCGCTCACTCTCCTTGGTTCTTTTTTCAGCAACTACCTGTTGGTTGATATCTTGAAAGGTTCCAAAAATCTTTAAGGTCTTACCTTCCTTTTTGATAGCCTTTCCTCCAGCGGCTACCCATTTTTCCTCTCCTTTTTGAGTGATAATTTGAAGTCTTTCGTTGAACGAAGTTCCTTCTTGCAGGATTTTATGAAACAGCATGGAAATCTTGTTTCTACTATATCCTTGCTTGTAGAACTCGATGGCTTCGGCGACATTTGGCTCGTAGTTCTCTGGAACTTCATGAATCTGTTTCGTCATTTTGCACCAAGAAAGCTTTTCGGTCTCTATGTTATATTCCCAACTACCTATATGATTGATCTCCGTGGTGGCCTGAAAAAGTTCTTTGGTTTGTTCCAGCTCAACATCTTTTTGTATTTGTCTGCCAATGTCAATGGTCTGAATAATGGTTCCTTGGATGGTTTTATTATCATCAAACCAAGGGGCAAATGTACTTTCAAGCCATTGTAGGTTGTCCTTGCCCATTACGCTGTGACGAATGGTTCGAATGTCATTTCCTATTAGGTATTCTTCGAGTAGTTCAGGAGTACAACCTTCATGACCGTCAAAAAATGTAAAAATCTTTTGAGGGTTATTTAGGTCCTTTTTAGAGGGAAAGAATTGATGCCACGTATGGGAGGCATCTATAAGATTGAAGGATAGGTCAACTAATACTGTTGCCAGAGGCAATTGATGTACAATAGAATTATTGAGGTCCGTTTGAGTTGATTTCAAGGTAAAGAGATAAGATTGGGAATTAAGAAATTTCTTACTAAAGTAATAGTATTGCTCTTATGCATTAATTTTTATGTTGTGAATAACCCAAAAGCTGTTGTTTTATCGATTATCGGTAAGTTTTTGAAGTTTCTTGCCCTTTAAGTATCGATGAAATGCACCGGTATGCTACTTCCTGAGGCTTTAGGATTTTACCTTAACCGTACTTGGCACCAATCCAGTATAGTCACCTCCATTTCGAATAACGTCCCTTACTATGGAAGAGCTTATGTACGATTTCCCGGAGGAGGTTAATAAAAACACAGTTTCAATCTCGGATAATTTTCTGTTGGTATGTGCTATTGCCTTTTCGAACTCAAAATCCGCGGGGTTACGAAGACCGCGCAAAATAAAATTGGCTCCAACTTCTTTACAGAAATCAACAGTTAGGCCGGTGTAGGTAAGTACCTTAATTTTGGATTCTTCCTTGAAGGCCTCTTTAATAAAATGCGTTCTTTCCTCTAGACTGAACATATATTTTTTATCGGCATTGATACCTATGGCGATGATAAGTTCATCAAACAATGTAATTCCCCTGGAGATAATATCGTAATGTCCTAAAGTAAGTGGATCAAAAGAACCTGGGAATATCGCGCGCCTCATCTTGGAAAGTTTGTTTAAAAATAGGTATTCTAGCGCAAAGCTTCGTCTATTGCACTTTCAAATAATTCAGATAGTTCTATACCTGCAGCCTTTGCCTGTTGGGGTAAGATACTTTCTTCGGTCAGACCAGGAGTGGTATTAACCTCTAAGAGATAAGGTTCGTCACCTACAAAAATGAATTCACTACGTGAATATCCCTTTAACCCAATAATTTTATAGATATCCTCAGCAAGCTGGGAAACTTTCTTCCGTTGTTCTTCGTTTATTCTGGCAGGTGTAATTTCCTGCGATTTTCCTTCATACTTGGCTTCATAATCAAAAAAATCATTTTCTGAGACAATCTCGGTAATAGGCAAAACGGTTACCTCCCCTTTATAGGTAATCACCCCTACAGATACTTCAGTACCTTCCAAAAAAGATTCGATAATCACTTGATGGTCTTCTTTAAAGGAATTTTCTATAGCGGTCTTCAATTCTTCCTCTTTGTAGACCTTGGAAATCCCATAACTACTGCCGGCCCGATTCGCCTTCACAAAACAAGGTAAACCTACTTTTTCCACAATTCGCTTTTTATCAATTGGGTCTTCTTCGTTCAAATAAAAGGATGTGGCACATTGAACTCCAAAAGGCTTTAAAGTGCTCAATAAATCCCGTTTGTTAAAGGTTAAAGCGGCCTGATAATGATTGCATGAAGTTTGTGGAATCCCTAAAAGCTCAAAGTAGGCCTGTAAAAGACCATCCTCACCAGGAGTACCGTGAATGGCATTGAAAACACAATCGAAATTTATT
This sequence comes from Flagellimonas meridianipacifica, assembly GCF_003001695.1. GTDB lineage: Bacteria > Bacteroidota > Bacteroidia > Flavobacteriales > Flavobacteriaceae > Flagellimonas > Flagellimonas meridianipacifica. The sequence goes on from NZ_PVYX01000003.1 coordinate 60,990, forward strand.
TTTTTTCCATGAAACGTAATGCTGAAGTCCGATTTATCCACCGGAACTTCTTTATCATCTTCAGTTAGATAGGCCCATATCCCGTTGGTTAAATTCTTACTTCCCTGATTTTGTAGATAGATGTGGATGCGAAAGACATTGAATTTTTCGCTATCCAAATGTTTATAAACTATACCTCCACTTTTAATGGATATATCATGCTCGCTGGAATATCCTCCCATTACGATTGCAATGTTCTTTTTCATCCGGTCGTCGAATATGGCTGGCTCAAAGTAAAGAAAAAAGCATTGGCTTTCCTATATTTGTCCAGTTACCTACACGAAATGAGACATTTTTTAAGCTTTTTAAAAAGCAAGACTTTTTTGATTCAGTTGGGATTGGCAGTAGTGGCGGTTGTGCTTATTGGCTATGGAATATTGAAATGGTTGAAAAGCTCAACCAACCATGGTGAGTTCGTTGAAGTACCGGATTTTTCAAAGATGTCAGTAATTGAAATGAGAAAGGCTGTGGAAGATGCAGGTTTGCGATACCAAGTATTGGATTCTTCCAATTACAATCCAGAATACCCTCGTTTTTCTATTTTGGAACAGGACCCCCCAGCGGGAAACAAGGTAAAGTCCAATCGGAAAATATACTTTACCGTAAACCCATCTGGATATAAGAAAGTAACTGTTCCAGACATCATTCAAGTGACCCAACGGAATGCTACTTCCATGTTGCGTGCGGTAGGTTTGGATGTACAACGGGTTACCTATATCGATGAATTGGGTAAAGACATGGTTTATCAGATGAAGCATAAGGGCAAGTATCTTAAACCAGGGGATAAAATACCTAAAACCTCCAAGATTGAGCTTATCTGTGGGAACGGTACAGTACCCGCAAAGGCTCGCATTCAGGCAGATTCTCAATAATATGGATGCTTCTGCTAATCCTGAGGTTAATCCAGACGAACTTTTTGAGCACTTCCGGTTCACGGCCGCAAAAGGTCAAGAACCACTTCGGGTGGATAAGTTTTTGATGAATTTCATTGAAAATGCAACCCGAAACAAAATTCAACAGGCTGCCAAGCAAGGACATATTTGGGTGAATGATGCGGTGGTCAAGCAAAATTACAAGGTAAAGGCAGGGGATGAGGTAAAGGTCATGTTTGAGCATCCTCCCTATGAGTTTTTGTTGACTCCTGAAGACATTCCTTTGGATATCATTTATGAGGATGATACACTTTTGGTGGTCAATAAACCTGCAGGTATGGTGGTGCATCCGGGGCATGGAAATTATTCCGGTACGTTAATCAATGCTTTGGTACATCATTTTGAAAACCTCCCAAAGAACAGTTCAAATAGACCTGGATTGGTACACCGGATAGATAAGGACACCTCAGGACTTTTGGTAATAGCCAAAACGGAAGAAGCTATGACTCATTTGGCCAAACAGTTTTTTGATAAAAGCAGCGAGCGTGAATATATGGCATTGGTCTGGGGCAATGTAGAGGAAGATGAGGGAACTGTAGAAGGACATATCGGGAGAAATCCAAAAAACAGACTCCAGATGACTGTATTTCCTGAGGGTGACAACGGCAAGGAGGCCATTACGCACTATAAGGTATTGGAACGTTTTGGATATGTAACCATGGTTTCATGCAAACTGGAAACGGGCAGGACCCACCAAATACGTGTACACATGAAGCATCTGGGACACACACTTTTCAATGATGAACGCTATGGTGGCAACAAAATCCTTAAGGGAACAACTTTTACCAAATACAAGCAATTCGTTGAAAACACTTTTAAGATATTACCAAGACAGGCGCTACATGCCAAAACCTTAGGCTTTGAACATCCAGAGACAGGAGAATTCATGAAATTTGATTCGGAACTTCCTGAGGATATGAAAAGTGCGATAGAAAAATGGAGTAATTACGCCAAGCACAATGGCTGATAAGTTTTTTCAATTCGTCCATTGTTAAACATCATCATGGCCTTCTATTTTAAATGGACTTTCCTTCTTATTTTTACTGAAAATCACTGAAAATGAAAATTGTAATCTCTCCAGCGAAATCACTAGATTTTGAAACGGCTTTACCAACCAAAAGGTTTAGTGAACCCTTGTTTTTGGAGCAATCTACCAAATTGAATTCGGTCTTGGCAAAAAAAAAGCCCAAGGCTTTGGCAAAGTTGATGTCCATTTCGGATAGTCTAGCAGAACTGAATTGGGAGCGAAACCAACAATTTTCCACACCTTTTACTCCAGAAAATGCAAGACCCGCGGTGTACGCCTTCAATGGGGATGTATATCAAGGATTGGATGCATATACCATTCCAGAGAACAAGTTGGATAAACTACAAGATACGCTTCGAATCCTTTCTGGACTTTACGGTATTTTGAGGCCCTTGGATTTGATCCAACCCTATAGATTGGAAATGGGAACCCAATTGAAGGTGGCTCGAAAAAAGAATTTGTATGAGTTTTGGAAAAAGCAGCTTACGCAGCATATGAATGAAGAACTAGAAGAGAGTGAGCTTTTTGTAAATCTGGCAAGTAACGAGTATTTTGGAGCCATAGATGAAAAACTTCTCAAAACAAAAGTGATTGCCCCGATTTTCAAAGATTGGAAAAATGACAATCTGAAGGTGATTAGCTTCTTCGCCAAAAAGGCAAGAGGTTCCATGGTGCGTTATATTTTAGATTCTGACGCCAAAACTCTGGATGACATCAAAGGATTTGATTACGATGGTTATCTATTCAGCCAAGAACATACATTGAAACCCAACCAACCGGTTTTTGTCCGATAAACCCATTTGAAAACCTTTTGTTTTTTCATAAGCATCCGTACGAACCTTTTTTGTTTCCTGAAGCAGAAAAACTTATTGTAGGTACATTACCTCCGCCTAGATTTACCACAGGAGATTTAAAACCCGACGATGTTGATTTTTGCTATGGAAGTAGGAATGGTATGCTCTGGCCTATTTTGGATAGAATTTTTAATCTGGGATTAAAATATGAAACCACTCATGGGGCCACTTCACAACGAAAACAATTTTTGTTGGACCATAGAATAGCTGTTTGTGACATTGTGGATAGTGCTGAACGGGAAAAAGTGGATGCTTCGGACTTGGGAATGCAAAATGTGAAACTCCGAAATATTTTGGGATACCTCTATGAATATGAGAACATAAGTACTTTGCTATTTATGGGGGGCAATAGCAAAAATGGCCCTGAATATTTCTTCAGAAAACATATAAAAACCCATAATGTTCAGTTGGAAATAGTTTCTTCAGTGGTACCGAGAATCCATCAATTTAAATTACCTAGAAAAAACAGAATCGTTAAGACGGTTTCTTTTACCGCACCCTCTGGTGCTGCAAACAGGGCTGTGGGAAGTCTTCAAAAATACAAGGATAAAAAACAGGAGAATCCCCTATACACCACTTTCGATTTTAGGGTAGATCAATATCGCCCGTTCCTCTTGGATACGTTCAGATAGTAGTGGAATTACACTTTTCTCTGTTATTTTTTGAATCACTAGCTTAACAAATTGTTATTTGAGAAAACAAAATGGGGTAATCTGGCTTTTATCCCGATATTTAAAAATTCAAAGCTACGTATATCATGTCACAACATACCGATACACAACAGGTTCAACGATTGGAGGAATTCAAGAAATCCGTTGTAAATAAATTCACAATTTATAACAGTCTCTTTTTGAGTTTGCCCTATCGCAATATTGAAAATGTTGGCATTTTGATTCCCATACTTTTTGATCAATGTGTAAAAGGGTTGAACGCGGGTAAAAAACCTCAGGAAATACTGGATAACTTCTTTGACAACTTCACGGATATTGACTCCGAACGGCGGCGGCTGGACTTTATGTTCAATATCATCCAATACGTGGAGAGACAGGTAGTTTTATATGACAGTGTGGAAGATTCCGCATTTCCAAAGCTTCAAAAATATACCAGTTCACTATCCATTAAGGACTATTTTAAATTGGTGGACCAGGACAAAAATTGGGACAAGATATCCAAGAAGCTATCAACCTTTAGTGCACGAATTGTTTTAACTGCGCACCCTACGCAGTTTTATACCCCTGCCGTACTTGACATTATTTCCGATTTGGGCCAACTAATTCAGGAAAACAAGGTCAATGATATAGATATCACCTTGCAACAATTGGGTTTGACATCTTTGGTGAATGCAAAGAAGCCAACACCTTTGGATGAGGCAAAAAACATAATTCACATACTTCGTCACACGTACTACGATGCTGTGGGAGAGTTGTTTTCCTATGTGAAGCGCAATGTTCGAAATAAGGATTTTTCCAATTACGATATAATTAAGCTTGGCTTTTGGCCTGGTGGAGATCGTGATGGTAATCCATTTGTTACCGCGAAAATCACAAATCAAGTGGCGGATGAATTGCGTACAACCTTGATGAAATGTTACTATAACGAGTTAAAGTCTATTCGCAAGAAACTCACTTTTAAATCGTTGCAAAATGAATTGGGTACGCTTAGTGATTCGCTGTATCAAGCAATGTTTAATGTAGACTTTGTTATTGGTCATGAGGAGATTTTGGGAAAACTCAATGAAATCCGTGAAACCCTGCTAGAAGATTACCATGGTCTTTATTTGGTAGAATTGGATAACCTTATTTATAAAGTGCGAATTTTTAAATCGCATTTTGCCTCCCTGGATATTCGACAAGATCATAGTAAGCATTACTTGGTGGTGGAAACCATTCTAAAGGAAGAAGGTGCAATCAAAGAAAGTTTGGATGAGCTTTCCGAAAAGCAGTTGATTGATTGGCTGCTGAAGAAAAATCCAAAAATTGCTACTCAAAAATACCAAGAGGATATCGTCAAGGATACCATCGCAAATATCAAGCAATTGAAGTCCATCCAATCAAAAAATGGAGAAGAAGGTTGTAATCGATATATTATTAGTAATTCTGAAGACATTTTTTCCGTGCTTTTTGTTTTTGGATTGTTCCGTTGGTGTGGATGGGATGCCAAAGAAATTACATTTGATATCATTCCGCTCTTTGAGACCATGAAGGGTATGGAAGCTTCAGAAAGTGTGATGCAAACCCTTTTTGATACCAAAATGTATCGCGATCATCTGACAAAAAGAAAAGATACCCATACCATTATGTTGGGCTTCTCGGACGGGACGAAAGACGGGGGATATCTTAAAGCCAATTGGTCCATATTAAAAACGAAAGAAACCTTGAGCAAGGTTTGTAAGAAGAATGGTATTAAGGCCCTGTTTTTTGATGGTAGGGGAGGTCCACCCGCTCGTGGCGGGGGGAAAACCCATCGTTTTTATGCCGCACAGACCAAAGATGTGGCCAACCATGAAATCCAGTTGACTATTCAAGGACAAACTATTACCAGTACCTATGGTACCAAAGACCAGTTTATCCACAATGCGGAACAATTATTGACTGCAGGGTTGAGCAACAATCTTTTTGGTAAGGAAATAGGAATAAGTTCGGAACAGCGGAAATTGATTGAAGAGCTTTCGGAATTGAGTTTTGCCAAATATGAGGCTTTGAAACAACATGACAAGTTTATTTCCTATTTGGAGAACCGAAGTACGTTAAAATACTATTCCAATGCCAATATAGGGAGTCGCCCAGGGAAAAGAGGGAACAAAAAACAATTGACCTTATCCGATTTAAGAGCCATTTCCTTTGTAGGCTCCTGGAGCCAGTTGAAACAAAACGTACCGGGATACTTTGGTTTGGGAACTGCGATTCAAAAGTTTAAGGATGAGGGTCGTTTAAACGAAGTAAAAAAACTCTATAAGGAAGTTCCTTTTTTCCGTGCACTGATGCACAACAGTATGATGTCATTGGCAAAAACCAATTTCAATTTGACCAGCTATATGAAGGAGGATGCGGAATATGGTGAATTCTGGAACATTTTGTACTCAGAGTACGAGCTTTCCCAAAAGATGTTGCTTCAGATTTCCGGTTCCAAGATTTTGATGGAAGACGAGGCTATTTCACGGGAGTCTGTCAACATTCGTGAAAACATTGTATTACCGCTATTGGTCATTCAGCAAAATGCGCTATTTCATATTTCCCAAGATTCTGAATTTAAAGAGCTTTATGAAAAGATTGTGACGCGTTCACTCTACGGAAATATTAATGCAAGTCGGAATTCGGCGTAAGAGTTAGGAGAATTGAGTTTTGATAAAGTGATTTAGAGGTTTTAATTCTTTGTATATATAAGGTGTAAGGACTTGAAAGCAAAGTGCAGAAAGATATGATTTTAAAAAGAATTGTTGATAGTTTCTAGATAATACCAAAATATGTTCTGCCATAAAAATATGCCTATAAGTTGTACCGCAGGCCTATTGAAAAGTCAAGCCTAGCACTTCCGCTAGGTCTTTCATCGTCAGGTATTCTTACTAAGCTTGTCCCAGAATCACCAGTTATTTCAAGTTCTCTTATTCTTCCTGAAGTTGCCCCTGCTTGTATCCCTAAAGAAAGTCTTTCGGCTAGTAAAAAATCGTAACCAATATCAAAGGAAAAACCTAAATTGTTGCCCTTGACATTGACAGGAATAGCTAAAACTTGGTTATCTCTATAGGACAAATATCCAATTGAAGAATTAAGTATGAATGCGTTTTTTGATTTTTTTCCAGGAAACCTATAGGACAAAACTGCTCCAACGAACGATACGGTAATGTCATTTGCCAGTGTTCCAATGATATCTGAACCATCTGTATCTATAAAACCAACATTTTCTATGCTATTGGAGGTTTTGAAAATGTTGTATTTGATTCCAAGGCCAATGTTTTTACTTAAGTAATAGGTAATGTTGGCTTCCAAATGATAGCCCGACCTCAACTCTCTATAAAAATCTTCAAAACCTAGGTTGATTGTATTGCTATTCAATCTTCCGGGATCATAACTGTAACCTCCATTGAATGCAAACCTAAATCCGGCATATTCATTATAATCAGGAAGACTTTCTTTTGGTATTTGATTACTTTCATAAAAACTCTTTCGATAATCGATTATATCATCTACCGGAATTGAAGTACTTTGAAATTCATCCTTATTCTTAAATACAAAATAGATAATGTCTTTTTTTACCCTTAGAATTTTGCACTGGATAGAGTCATTTTGCTTTGTGACAATCAAATCTTGCGACGACGTAATTTGAACAGATAAAAAAAGGGCAACTACAAAAGCTATTTTTTTTCTCATATTTTGGTTTGATTATTTCTTGATTTTTAGGATGGTAGCATCTATTCTATGACATGTACTCCAAAAATCTGGTTTTTTATGTTTGGTTATTTTAATGGCATTTCCGCCAGCGGTTCTGGCTTCAAGCTTTGCCCTATCCAATGCGGTATTATAATTGCATTTTGTACTAAATCCAGTATCTCTTATTTCTACATGCCCTAAAATTTCAACATTGTCTGGCTGCTTATCGTTTAATTCCAGAACAGTGATTTTCTCATCATATTTTAAAGAGTTGTATTTGTTTTCTTGAATTAATGAGGTGGAAATCTTAGGACTACATGAACTTAGAAATAATAAAAGTATAACTAAGTTTAGTTGAGGGTGATTGCGCATTGGTCGTTTGGCAGGGTTGAAGTGGACGCTATAGGAGATAATTAAATTAGTTAATTATTTATTGTATTAAAAATACTATAAAACACCTGAATCCCATAGGCCAACTGACTAATCTTGAGGTTTTCGTTTGGACTATGTTGGTTATTGTCATGATTTACCATAGGAACTACAAAGGCCGGAATTTTCAATTCATTGATAAAAGGAGCAATGGGAACGGTTCCTCCCATAATTCGAATCTGCACCACCTCTTCACCAAAACTAGACTCTAAGGTTTTTTTCAAAAAATTCCCGTAGGAATTATTGAGGTCAGTTCTAAAAGCATCAGTTACAGTCCCTTCCTTTATGGTAATTATTTTGTCATGGGCCATTCGTTCTTCTTTGCTCGGAATTTTGTCCATCACATAAAAACCTTGTTTTTTGATGTGGTCTTTGACTAGTTTCTTTAAGCGATTTCCATCGGTTTCTGGTACTAATCTCAAATCCAATTCTGCCGTGGCACTTTCTGGCACTATTGTACGTGCTTTATTCCCAATCCATCCAGAACCTAACCCTCGAATATTCAAACTTGGATATTGTAGGGCTTCTTGGTAAAAACTACCTACTTTTTCAGCAGTTCTAAATTGTAGTTTTTCAGAAATTGCTTTAGCATCGTCTGGTACACTCTTTAAAATTGACTGCGTGTTTTCATCTATGGATATGCCATCATAATATCCCGGAATCAGAACTCTACCTTCACTATCTTTCATAGTTGCCAGCAACTGAGCCAATTGAAAACCAGGATTTGGGGCATAATTACCATAATGTCCACTATGTTGGGGTTTGTAAGGACCATGAGTAGTTAGGGTCAACGAAGTAATTCCTCTGCATCCAAAAATTAGCGTAGGTTTTCCTGATGGGTGCATAGGGCCATCATTAATTATTAGAAAGTCTGCTTCCAACAGTTCACGATACTGTTTTACCGCTCTTGGAAGTGGTTTGCTACCTCGTTCTTCTTCGCCATCCAAAATGACCTTGATATTAAAGGGTATTTCACTTTCATTCTTTTTTAAAAGGTCTATGGCATGGAGAAACATGATGATAGGACCTTTATCGTCCGCCGTGGCCCTACCGAACAAACGCCAATCATAATCGATATCGTTCTCCAACTCATCGAAGGAAATGGTTTCATAAGTATCCCCATTGGGTTTTTTTAAGACTACTTGGTAAGGGCTAGGCTGGTCCCATTTACTCGGGTCCACTGATTGCCCGTCAAAATGCATATAAATGAGAATAGTGGGTTTATCGTCACGTAAAGGAAGTGCTGCGAAAAATAAGGGATGGTTTTCGGTGTCCAGCTCTGTGGTATTAAAACCACGCTCACCGAATTGCTTTTTTAGCCAAAACAGATTGTCTTGAATATCACTCCCGTTAAGAGCATCACTGGGAATGGCCACGAAATCACGTAAATCCTGAATGGCAGAAGCCACACTGGACTTGATACTAATACTATCCAAATTCTGGCTAAAACCAGATGTAATGGTCAATAAAAAAAGAAATAGAATATTGCGTTTCATCTAAAAATCTGTCAAAAAAGTAAGAAAATACACCAAAATACGTTCAGGTATCAATATTGTGTCAATTTTGGAAACTACATTGAGTACGTTTTATAAAGATAAACAAGTGCTTGTTGCTATTAACCGCAACAGCATAATTTTTCATGTCCTCATTATTTTGGTGTTGGCTGGATTGGCCACTAATTTTTTTACGGAATATCAGTTAGGCGGACTGAATAAGTATGCGGCAAAGCATCTCGTCGTTTTTTCCATTGTCCTGATTTCTTCAGTCATTTGGAAACTGAAATGGATGACGACCAGCTTGTTGTTCATCATTATGGTGTACATCAATATCCTTTCATCCACAATTTATTTACCCTTTAGGTTAGAAGATGCCAATCTGAATTTTGAAGCTTATTTCTCTAGGGTCGAGATGATCGTGTTTGTAATGGGTCTTTTATTGGCCGTATTTGAAAAACCTTGGCACCAATTTGTTGTAGTTGGCTACAACACTGCATTCATCATAGCTTGCGCAATGCTCTATCCGGAATTGCCCTTGGGAAAGTATATCCTGGCTTTTATTATGATTTCTTCCGTGGGTGCCGTGAGCTTTTTTGTTTTTAACCGAGTTATTCGATTACAGAACGAACTTCAGGAACAACATCAGGTGGTCAGTGTTCAAAATGAGGAATTGATGGAACTTACCACGTTTCGTAAGGATATTATGAAAATAATTGCCCATGATTTGAGGACGCCCATCCATCAAATTTCAATGTTGACGACCATCACCCGCAATTCAAAATCCAAATCGGATAGAAACGAGTATCTGGGCTTGCTTCAACAATCCATAGATAAGACCTACGGTATGTTGGATAATCTTTTGAATTGGGCCATGCAAAATGATGAAACCCTCAAATCGTATATGGACATCAACCTTTATGAACTTGTTGAGGGCATAAAGAACCAGTATTCGCAGAATTTAAGTGAAAAGAATCTGAGTTTGGTGAATGCGGTTGACAAAGAATTCAATTTGTTTTATTCCAAAGAGGTTTTCCAAACTGTGATTCGAAATTTGCTTACAAATGCCATAAAGTTTTCACCCCAAAACCAACGTATCTTGATAGATAACATGGAAAATGAAAGCCATTTCAGCCTACGTGTGCATAACATGGCTGAACAAGTTGATGAAGAAAAACTTGGAAAAATAAATACGGGGCAAATAGTTACAAGTTCTCTAGGCACGAAAAAGGAGAAAGGGTCCGGTAAAGGGCTTTTCATCTGTAAGCGGATGCTAAAGAAAAACAATGGTGGACTTAAGCTTTCCAAAAGCCCGAAAGGAGTGACCGCCGAAATTCAGATTTTTAAGTCCATTCCCTTTGAAACAAACTTAGGGCTTGCTTAGTCGAGAATATTCTCTACGAAACTTTGAATATTCTCTGTTCCATTTTGGGTTAAATATTTAATGAATGCCGACCCAATAATGGCTCCTTTAGCCTTCTCCGTTGCCGCTTGAAACGTGTTTGAATTACTTATTCCAAAACCAACAATTTGCGGATTTTTGAGGTTTAATGAGGCAATTCGGTCAAAATAGGCCTTTTGTTCATCTCCAAAACCTGATTTTGCTCCAGTGGTACTGGCCGAACTGACCATGTAAATGAATCCATCAGAGACTTCATCGATTTCTCGAATACGTTCCTCGCTGGTTTGGGGAGTTATTAAAAAGACATTGATTAGCCCATATTTTTTATAAATAGCTTCATATTCTTCTTGAAAGACATCCAATGGAAGGTCGGGCATGATGATGCCATCAATACCAATTTCATGACATTTTTTGCAGAACGCTTCTACGCCATACTGAAGCATGGGATTAAAATAACCCATTACAATTAAGGGAATATTTACTGTTTTTCGAATGTCTCTTAATTGTTCAAAGAGTAGTTCGGTATGCATTCCATTATGAAGTGCAGCTGTAGAGCTTTCCTGAATAGTTGGTCCATCTGCGAGGGGGTCGCTGAAAGGGAGTCCAACCTCTATCATGTCTACACCAGCTTCCTCAAGTGATTCAATAATGGAAACTGTATCGTTTATTTCAGGGTATCCGGCTGTAAAATATATGGAAAGGAGCTTTTTGTCCTCGTTTAGTTTTTCTTGAATTCGGTTCATAACTATGCGTCAACCTGAACTTGTTTCAGGTTCTCATTAAATTATTAAAGTTGATAAAGAAGGATTCTGTTCTCTGATAAGATTTAGTTTCCACTCTCTGTGCCAATTTTTGAGCTGTTTTTCTCTTTCAATCGTTTGATTTATGTTTGAAAACTCCTCAAAAAATATTAAATCTTTCAAGTTATACCTTTTAATAAAAGCCGAACCAAAACCCTCAATATGCTCTGTTATTCTCTTTTTTAAGTCTGAAGTAACTCCGATATAAAAAGTAGTCCGGTACGTATTGGTCAATATGTAAACAAAGCTGCTTTTCATAGTAGGATGTGATGCTGAACCGAGTTCAGCATGACGATTACAGTTTAAAATAATCAATATATGTTTGTAAATCCTTGTCTCCTCTACCCGATAGATTGATGACCACAACATCCTCTTTTTCGAATTTTTTGTAATCAAAAATGGCAAAGGCATGACTGGTTTCTATAGCAGGTATAATGCCCTCCAATTGGGAAACCTCGAGTCCAGCTGTCATTGCTTCATCATCAGTTATCGAAATAAACTCGCCCCGCCCACTACGGAACAAATGGGCATGCATTGGACCGACACCAGGATAATCCAATCCCGCGGAAATCGAGTAGGGCTCAGTAATCTGTCCGTCCTGTGTTTGCATTAACAAGGTTTTACTTCCATGGATAATACCTACTTTACCCAAAGCTGAGGTAGCCGCGCTCTCACCGGTATCTATTCCTTTTCCGGCAGCTTCAACGGCGATAATGCCCACTTTAGGTTCATCCAAATAATGAAAATAAGCTCCAGCAGCATTACTTCCGCCACCCACACAGGCCACTACGTAATCTGGGTTTTCTCTACCCTCTTTTTCCTTTAATTGCCACTTGATTTCTTCAGATATTACAGATTGAAATCGCGCCACCATATCTGGATAGGGATGTGGTCCAACTACAGAACCGATAATGTAATGGGTGTCAACAGGATTGTTTATCCAATCCCGAATGGCTTCATTGGTTGCATCCTTCAAGGTTCTACTACCGGATTTAGCTGCTCTTACTTCGGCCCCCAGCATTTTCATCCTAGCAACATTGGGAGCCTGGCGTGCGATATCAATTTCACCCATATACACCACACATTCAATTCCCATTAGCGCACAGACAGTAGCGGTTGCCACACCATGTTGACCTGCGCCGGTTTCTGCAATGATTCGATTCTTACCTAATTTTTTGGCCATCAGAATTTGCCCAATAGTGTTGTTCACCTTGTGTGCCCCTGTATGACATAAATCTTCCCGTTTGAGATAAATTTTTGTTTGATACTTTTCGGAAAGTCGCTCGGCAAAGTAGAGCGGGGTCGGCCTACCCACATAGTCTTTGAGCAATTGATGAAATTCCTCCGTAAAAGAAGGCTCTGCCATTATTTTTAAATAGTTTTGGCGAAGTTCTTCACAATTGGGATAGAGCATTTCAGGGATAAATGCCCCACCAAATTCGCCATAATATCCTTTTTCATTAGCGTGATAACTCATGGTGCAATATTTTTTTGAATTCTTCTAGTTTTTCTATGTTTTTAAGCCCGGGTTCTGTTTCAAATCTACTATTGACGTCAATGGCATGACAGTATTTAGCCGAATCGGTTTGTAAAAACAATTGGATATCTTCTGCGTTTTCCAATCCAATACCGCCACTCAAAAAATAAGGTTTGGTTGAGGGATAATTTTCAAGGATTTTCCAGTTGAAGGTGTATCCGTTTCCGCCAGGCAACTTTCCTTTGGTATCAAATAAGAAGTAGTCACATACCTCTTCATACGATTCGAGTATCGAAAAATCAAACTCGTCTTTGATGGAAAAAACCTTTATGATTATTAAGCCGTCACCCTGAACTTGTTTCAGGGTCTCCTTCGGATGGGATTCCGAAACATGTTCGGAATGACGTAACTGTTCACAATACTCTGGACTCTCATTTCCGTGTAACTGAACCCCATCCAATTGATAGTTCTCAATTTTTTCCAATACTTCATGAATTGGCGCATCCACAAAAACCCCTACTTTTTTTATCCCTTTGGGAAGGGAAGGGATTTCTCCCTCAAAAGAACGGGCGGACGGTTCCCAGAAAATAAAGCCCAAATAATCAGGTTGCAGTTCTGCAACTTCACTTATATTATATTTTTGACCACAAACTTTTAGTTTCATTTTCTTTCTGTCATTCCGAAATGAGCGAAGCGATTGAGGAATCTCAAGAAATATTGAGATGTCTCACATCCGTTCGACATGACATTACATATTTTTTTTCAAACTTTCAATAAACGCTTTGGCACTCCGGCCAGGATTCTCCGTCTTCATAAAATTCTCCCCAATCAAAAACCCCCTATATCCAAACTTCCTCAATTCCGTGATGGCTTCAATGGAACTAATTCCACTTTCTGAAACTTTGACAAAGTCATCCGGAATCAGTTGGGATAGATTTTTGCTGGTATTCAAACTGACCTCAAAGGTTTTTAAGTTTCTATTGTTTACCCCTAGCATATCCAAACTAGGCATAATTGACTTTTCCAATTCTTGTTGGTTATGAACCTCCAACAAAACATCCATACCCAAACTTTTGGCCAGTTCCGATAAGGTTTTGATTTCTTCTCTGGTCAACACGGCTGCAATCAGAAGGATGACATCAGCTCCGTAGGCTTTGGCCTCCAAGACCTGGTATTCGTCTATCATGAACTCCTTGCGGAGCAAGGGCATGGATACAGAAGCTCGGGCCAAGAGTAAATCTTCCAATGAACCTCCAAAGTACTTGATATCCGTTAGCACACTCATGCCACAAACCCCTGCCTTTTCATATCCTTTAGCCACAACTCCAACATTTGTGTTTTGATTTATGGTTTGTTTGGATGGGGAACGGCGTTTGTGTTCTGCTATAATTCCTGTATTCGAATTACGCAACGACTCAGCCAATGAAACACAGTTTCTTTCAAAAAGCACTGAAGCTTCCAATTGACTTGTCGGAATTAACCCCTTTTTGAGGGATACTTCTTTGCGTTTATCGGCTACTATTTTATCTAGAATGTTCATCTTCTTTTTTCCGATTCCTTTTGCTACTGAATACTTAATTCTTGAACTTTTTTCAGTGTTTTTAGTCCTTTGCCTCCCAAGAGTGATTCCTTTGCTTTTTCAAAACCCTCTTTTGGGCTAATTCCCTCCACCGTGGCTATAGCCACTCCAGCGTTGGCACAAACTACATTGTTTTGGGCTTCGGTTCCTTTACCTTGAAGAATATCCATAAAGATTTGGGCTGAATCTGATACGTCGTCTCCACCAACAATGGCTTTTGCATCTACCTTGGAGATTCCAAAATCAGAAGGAGAAAGCATACCCTCTGAACCATTTGAAATGGTTTTGGTAGCCCCGGTTAAACTAATTTCATCGTACCCATCCAAAGCATGCAGAACGGTAAAGTTTTTATCTGTGTTTTGATACAGGTAGCCATACATTCGGGCCAACTCCAAATTGAAAACCCCTACCATTTGATTTTTAGGAAAAGCAGGGTTTACCATGGGCCCCAACATATTGAAGAACGTCTTTACTGCCAATTCCCGTCGAATGGGCGCCACATTTTTCATGGCAGGATGAAACAAAGGTGCATGAAGGACACATATTCCAGCTTCTTCAATTGATTTCTTCAAAAAGTCTGCTTCGTTGCTGAATTTGATACCCAAAAATTCCATGACATTGCTGCTGCCACATTTGGAGGAAACACCATAGTTCCCATGTTTGGTCACTTTAATTCCGGCACCAGCGGTAACGAATGAGGCCAATGTGGAGATATTGAATGTATCCTTGCCATCTCCTCCGGTTCCACATAAGTCTATGGGATTGTAATCACTTAAATCCACTGCCAAACAAAGCTCCAACAACGCGTCGCGAAAGCCTTCCAATTCTTCAATGGTAATGCTCCGCATCATATAAACCGTTAAAAAAGCAGCTATTTGGCTTGTGTTGTAGTCTCCTTTGGCAATATTGACCAAGATTTGCTTGGCGTCTTCCTTGGAGAGTATTTCGTGATTGATAAGTCTATTTAGTGTTTCTTTCATTTTAATTTTTTTTCATTCCGCATTTGATGCGGAATCTATTTGTTTGGATTCCTGCCTCCTTCCACTACGCTTAGGATGACAGCAGGACTAACATCTAAAGTTAGTTATCAAGCCAATTTTTTAGCATCTGTTTTCCCTGTGGTGTCAATACCGATTCTGGGTGAAACTGCACTGCTGTTACATCCAAGGTTTTGTGTCTTAATGACATTACTTGACCGTTTTCATCAAAAGAAGTGGCTTCCAATTCTTCTGGTAAGTCTGGGTGAACCACCCAAGAATGATATCTACCTACTTCAATTTTTTTAGGCATATCCCTATAGATAACATCCTCCTCCACAACTTGAATGGTAGTGGCAATTCCATGATATACCTGGTCCAAGTTCACTAAGCTTCCTCCAAAAACTTCCCCAATGGCCTGTTGACCCAAGCATACCCCAAAAATACGTTTGGTAGGGGCATAGGTTTCAATTATAGATTTTAAGAGTCCAGCTTCATCTGGAATTCCCGGCCCGGGAGAAAGAACAATCTCTTCAAAAGGTTCCACTTCTTCCAGTGTTAATTGGTCATTCCGTCTGACCGTTACCTCACAATCCAAATCCTCAAGATAGTGTACCAAATTGTAGGTGAAACTATCGTAGTTATCTATCATCAATATCTTTCTTCCCATGGCTTAGATAGTTTCCGCTATTTTAAGTGCGTTTGTGAGAGCGCCCAGTTTATTGAAGGTTTCTTGCAATTCGGTCTCCGGGTCTGAGGCTGCAACCAATCCGGCCCCTGCCTGATAGTGCAGCTTGTGGTTCTTGCTTAAAAAAGTCCGAATCATAATGGCATGATTGAAATTCCCGCTAAAATCCATGAAACCTATGGCACCTCCGTAATATGACCTTCCTGTTTTCTCGTATTTTTCAATAAGCTGCATGGCCATATGTTTGGGTGCTCCGCTTAGAGTTCCAGCTGGGAAAGTGTCCGCTACCACTTTCATTGTTGGAATATCCTCTTTTTTTATTCCCGTCACTTTTGACACCAAATGAATCACATGGGAAAAGTACTGTACCTCACGATAGGTCTCAACATTGACCGTGTTTCCATTTCGGCTTAAGTCGTTGCGCGCCAAGTCCACCAACATTACATGTTCACTATTTTCCTTTTCGTCTTGTGCTAGTTGTTTGGCAAGTTCGGCATCCTGCTCATCACTACCTGTCCTTTTGTAAGTGCCCGCAATGGGGTGAATTTCTGCTTTTCCTTCTTTCACAATTAACTGTGCTTCCGGTGAACTGCCAAAAATCTTGAAATCCCCATAGTCAAAATAGAAAAGATAGGGTGACGGATTTATGGAGCGCAAAGCACGATACACATTGAACTCATCACCTTTAAAGGTTTGGCTAAAACGTCTGGAAAGCACCAGTTGGAAAACATCTCCGCGCTGACAATGCTTTTTGGCCAAAGTTACATGCTCTTTGTATTCTTCGTCCTTCAAGTTAGAATCTGGGCCACCCTCCAAAGAAAAATTATAGGAAGCAAAGTTTCTTACGTTAAGCAATTGTTCTATCTCTGCTACATTGCTTTCACAATCATAGCAGTGAGCAAAAAGATAGGCTTCGTTTTTAAAGTGGTTTATGGCGATTACGTTTTTGTAAACCGCATAATAGATATCTGGAATTTGGATAGAATTTGGTTTGGTGGAGATTTCCACATCTTCAAAATAGCGAACCGCATCATAGGCCATATACCCAAAGAGACCATTGTTTATGAACTTGAACCCATTGTTCTCAACGGAAAATTTCTGGGCAAACTCGTGAATGGTTTGAGTAACATCGGTTGTTTCGGTTATTGGCATGGTTTCCATTGTCCCATCAGGCAGCGTCTTTGTTACACTTTCATTTTCAATTTTGATTGAGGCAATGGGATTGCAACATATATATGAAAAGCTATTATCGTTGGCATGGTAATCACTACTTTCCAAAAGGATGCTATTGGGAAATTTGTCCCGTATTTTTAGATAGACACTAACAGGTGTTATGGTGTCCGCGAGAATCTTTCTGTAATGTGTTTTTAATTTATAGGCCATTTTAAAAGAGCTAAAATTTTAAACTAAAAAAGGCTTGTCGTGATGACAAGCCTCGTATATGGTTATAATGGGGACTAGCTCACGATATCTGTCGTAAGTTTTTCCACCACCAAGTATTTACATTGTTTAATTTCATTGCTTCAAATATAGAAAGGAAAATGAATTTTCACCAATTTTGTCGCATAAAATTAGAAATCCCGTCGGATACGCTGTCCAACGGGATTTCCAAACACTAAACTTAGGTCAATTACATCTGAAGGTCGACAACCAAGTCAAACTCGTCGTAGATAAGCTTGTCTTTTGCCGTACCAATAATTCCTGACCCGTATTTTACGTCGAAATTAGTTCTGTCAACTTTCAAAGTAGCTGTTGCTTTTGTTCCATAAACAGAAAGATCAAAAGAAATAGGCTTTGTAATTCCTTTAATAGTCAAGTCTCCAGTTACACTGTATGCGTTCTTTCCAGTTTGCTTCACACCAGTGAAAACCAAAGAAGATGTTGGATTTGAAGCCGTTGAAAAGAAATCGTCAGAATTCAAGTGACCGTCCAATTTGTTTTTATAGTCACCTGTCAAATCTGTAGTGTTGATTGTGGACATGTCGACTACGAATTCACCTCCTACTAAAGTTTCGCCTTCAAATTCCAAAGAACCAGATTTAAGGGCAATGGTGCCCACGTGGGAACCACCAACCTTGTAGGCCTTCCAGGTTACTGTGCTTTCTTCAACCTTTACGGCCTTTTTTTCTCCATCAATTGGATTCGCCAATACGGCTCCGCCAAAAACTAGGGTCAATGCTAATGATAAAATGCTTGTTTTCATGTTTAAAATTTAAGAGTGTACTAATTTATATGTGAGTAAATAATTCTTTGTTGCTTTTGCGAACTTTGGGATAGTTTTGAGTATCGTCCTCTTCAGAACGATAGCCAACGGTAAGGACTACAACACTAGTAAGCCCTTTATCCTTTAAGCCCAGTATTTCATCATACTTAGCCGGTTCAAAACCTTCCATAGGACAAGTGTCAATCTTTAGCTCAGCCGCGGCCAACATCGCGCTCTGCGCTGCTATATAAGCTTGTCTTGATGTCCATGTAGTTTTTATATTGTTGGGTAAATCCAGAAGTTTTGATTTCATAAAATCTCCATATCCTTTCAGGTTTTCTGGATTTACACCTCTTGTGTCTACTACGTTTTGGAGATAATCATCAATCAATTCACTGCCAAATTCAGATTTGGCCGCAAATACCAATAGATGGGAGGCATCCACTATTTGTGATTGGTTCCAAGAAGCCGGTTGTAATTCTTTTCTGAGAGCCTCATCCGTAATTACAAGAATATGATAAGGCTGTAACCCATAAGAAGAGGGGCTTAGTTGAATGGCTTTCAAAATAGTGTCCAAATCCTGGCTGGATATTTTTTTGTCGGCATCAAACTTTTTAGTGGCATAGCGCCAGTTGAGGTTTTCTAAGGTGGTGCTCATTTTAAAATTTGTCTAATAGGGTGTTTAAAGTTTCAAGTTCATTTTGGGATAAATTGGAAACCGCATCTTTTTCGGCCTTGCTGACCGCCTTATCCATTTTGGCAAGCGCTTCCTTGCCGAGGTCAGTGATAATAATTTCCACCTTGCGTCTATTGGTGGCGCAAACAGCTCTATTAACATATCCCTTACCTAAAAGTTTATCCACAAGACGTGTGGTGTTGCTCATCTTGGTCACCATACGTTCATTGAGGGTGGAAAGATTAGCAGGTCTCCCTTTTTGTCCTCTTAATATTCGCAACACATTGAATTGTTGTAGGGAGACCTCAAAAGGTTTGAGAGCGTTGTTGATTATCTCATTCACCTGGTTGTGTACCAAGGTCAAGTGAATAAGAGTACGGCTCTCCAATGGAATTTTTTTTGTGGTCTTTATGATTTCCTCTACATTCATGTATTTACAATATTTGTATATACAAATGTAAATTGATTTATCTAGTAGAAAAATATTTGTGACTATAAAGTTTTGTTAAAAAAAAGAAAGAGGGGTAAAGCAATGGTTAATTTTAATCGTCTGAATATTAAATGATGAGATATTTACTATTGATATTCTTTTCTGTGATGTTGACTTTGGTTGGATGTGGAGAAAAGTCTAAGCAAAATAGCGATACTAGTCAAGAAATAGTGGCTAAAACTATTGTTTCTAATAGTGAGGAAAATAGCAAAGTCAAATTCCCTGTGTACAACTTTGATTCTTTTGAGCCAATGCTTCATTTGGAAGATGACACCACTTATATAGTAAACTTTTGGGCAACATGGTGCAAGCCTTGCATAGAGGAGCTTCCGTATTTTGAAAAGGTCAATACCGAGTTTAAGGATAACAATGTAAAAGTTGTTCTAGTGAGCTTGGATATGCCCAGTATGTGGAAATCCCGTCTTGAACCTTTTGTGGAAAAGAAAGGACTGCAATCAGAAGTGGTAATACTGGACGATCCAAAACAGAACACATGGATTCCCAAAGTTTCAGAAGAATGGGGAGGGGGTATTCCTGCCACTCTTATTTATAATAAGGATAAACGCCTATTTTATGAAAAAGGCTTTACCTATGAGGAACTCACAAACGAATTAAATCAATTCATAAATTAAATAGAAATGAAAACCTTTAAAATCTTGGGCGCATTGATACTTCTGATTTCAATGGCCTCCTTTGTTGGAAATACTTTTGCCGAAAAGGGCTATGCTATTGGCGATACTGCTGCTGATTTTTCATTGAAGAATATTGACGGAAAAATGGTTTCACTTTCAGATTACTCTGATGCTAAAGGATTTTTGGTGATTTTCACCTGCAATACCTGTCCTTATGCCGTGGCATATGAAGATCGTATTATTGAACTGGATGCGAAATACAAATCCAAAGGGGTTCCCGTAATTGCGATTAATCCGAACAATCCATCGGCCAAACCGGGCGACAGTTTTGAAAAGATGAAAGCCAGGGCCAAAGAAAAGGGATTTACTTTTCCTTATCTATTGGATGAAGGCCAGAAAGTGTATCCTCAATACGGGGCAACCAGAACGCCTCATGTCTATTTGCTTGAAAAGACTGCCGATGGGAACGTGGTAAAATATATTGGTGCTATAGATGATAACTACCAAGATGCTTCAAAGGTAGACGAAACCTATGTGGAAGATGCAGTGGATGCCATGTTGGCTGGGAAAGAGATCAAGGTAACCTCGACCAAGGCCATTGGATGCACCATAAAAGTATAATCCATAGAATTAAGAGATTCAAATCCGGGGTTATGCTCCGGATTTTTATTTTTGCTAAACTTAAATTGATAAAAATGTCAGACCTATCACAAGAAGAGTGGGAAACCCAATTGGAAAATGATGATAACTCCTTTATTTTGGACGTACGTACTCCAGAAGAAGTAGAGGAGGGGTATATTCCCGGTGCAACCAATATCGATATCTATTTGGGGCAAGAGTTTTTGAACGAACTGGAAAAGCTTGACAAGACCAAGAACTATTACGTGTACTGTAGATCCGGAAACCGAAGCGGCCAAGCATGTGCCATTATGAATAGCATCGGTATTGAGAATGCCTACAACCTTGAAGGCGGATTTATGAATTGGGAAGGAGAAGTTGCGGAATAATACTTAAGTTTATGACTGCGTATTAACCTACACCTCAAAAAATACGCAGTCAGTTTAAAACTTAAGTCCCAAATCATGCGAGAAGACCTACTCCATTATATATGGCAGTATAAAAAGATTCCCTTATCCAAACTGTTCACTGAGCAAAAAGAAGAATTACAAATAATCAATTTTGGATTTCCCAATTCTGGTGAGGGTCCAGATTTTTTGAATGCACGAATTCTGATTGACGACCAACAATGGGCCGGAAACATTGAAATGCACCTTAAGTCTTCCGACTGGTATGCCCATCATCATGAAATTGATAA
Organism: Flagellimonas meridianipacifica; assembly: GCF_003001695.1. Taxonomy (GTDB): domain Bacteria; phylum Bacteroidota; class Bacteroidia; order Flavobacteriales; family Flavobacteriaceae; genus Flagellimonas; species Flagellimonas meridianipacifica. The sequence goes on from NZ_PVYX01000003.1 coordinate 82,370, forward strand.
AAACTACGACAATGTAATCCTTCATGTGGTATGGGAGGACGATATCGCTGTTTTCAGAAAAGATGGGTCCCAGATTGCTACTTTGGTATTGCAACACCTCATTCCAGAGGAACTTCTGGTTTCATATCAGGCATTGATGGATACTTCCAAGATTAAGTTCATCAATTGTGAGAGAAGTATTGCCGACATGGCTCCAGTAATGTGGAAAAGTTGGGAAGAGCGGCTCTACTTTGAACGCTTGGAGCAAAAATCAAAACACATTGGAGCACTATTACAAAAGTCCAATAACAATTGGGAGGCTGTTTTATTCTCATTGCTTTGCAAAAGTTTTGGAACAAAAATCAACGGTTCATTCTTTTTGAATCGTGCTTTAAAACTGGATTTTTCAATTGTACGGAAGACCAGCACAGACCTTCTTCAATTGGAAAGTCTTCTTTTTGGTCATTTTGGGCTTTTGGAGGTTGAAGATTGCACGGATAGGTATTACCTAGAATTAAAAAAGGAGTATGGTTATCTAACCCAGAAGTTTGAATTGGAAATTCCAGAAGAAAAACCAGCTTTCTATGGCATGCGACCAACAAGTTTTCCTACCCTTCGTATTTCTCAACTTGCAAATCTATATTATAAAAACTGCGGTTTTTTTCAACGATTGATGGCAATTGATAGCTTGGAAGACTATTATCATGTTTTTCAAGTGTTGGCTAGTTCATATTGGGAAAATCACTTCACATTTGGAAAGTCAAGCAAAAAAAGCAAGCGGCAAATATCCAAAGCCTTTATAGACTTACTGCTCATTAATACCGTAATTCCATTGAAATTCAGTTATGCTCAAAGAATTGGAAAGCAATGGAATGAAGAGTTGGTAGATTTGATTTCAAAGATTAAAAGTGAATCAAACACAATAGTTGAAGGTTTTAATGACCTTAAAGTTCAATCGGAAAATGCGTTGGAGAGTCAGGCCAAAATACAATTGTATACCGCATATTGCTCTCAAAAAAAGTGTTTGCATTGTGCCGTTGGAGTGAATTTATTGAACAGAAATGTATACTTTTAGCCATGTCTTTTTTTTACAACCTTTTGTATTACTTTCAAAAAAGAGGCTTTGAGGTATGCCGTCGCATCGCTGAACGAATTGGTATACGGGCCCGAGTGGTGCGAATTACTTTCATCTATTTAACTTTTGCAACTTTGGGGTTTGGTTTTGCCTTATATCTTTTTATGGCATTTTGGCTAAAAATCAAGGACCTAGTATATACCAAGAGAACATCAGTTTTTGATTTATAGTTTATGGTTAGATTGTTCCGTTCCAAAATTGTTCTGGCTCTTTTCTTGATGATTCTTGTTTTGGTGATTGGAGTTGTTGGGTACAAATTGTTCTCAGATTTTACATGGATTGAAGCCATCTATATGACCATCATAACCGTAACTACGGTCGGTTTCTCCGAAGTACGGCCTTTGGATGAAGATGCGAAGATTTTTACTGTATTTTTAATCGTTACCAGTGTTTTTATTTTCGGATACGCCATCTCGGTGGTAACAGAATACTTATTGGGAAGAAACTCACTTCAAATTTTAAAAAAGAAAAAAGTGAAAAAAAAGATTGAAGCCCTATCAGACCACATTGTGGTCTGCGGATTTGGAAGAAATGGAATGCAAGCTGCCGATAGGTTGAAAGCATACAAAAAACCATTTGTGGTCATTGAAAAGGACAGGGAAGTCATTGAACGGTTTGAAGATGAAATACTTTTTGTGGAAGGCGACGCTAACGAGGATGAAATATTGGTTGAGGCAGGAATAGAGAGGGCTCAATACCTAATTACTGCGGTTCCAGATGATGCAGAGAATTTATTTATAGTACTCTCCGCAAGACAGCTTAACAAAGACCTGTTTATTATAAGCAGGGCCTCCCAGGTTACTTCGCTTACCAAATTACAACTCGCGGGGGCAAACAAAGTGATTATGCCAGATAAAATAGGGGGAGACCATATGGCGTCTCTTGTGGTCATGCCAGATTTAATCACGTTCATCAACCAATTGTCCATGGAAGGAGAAAACACTACGAACCTAGAGGAAGTGGAAATAGAGGATTTGACCACCCAAGTGGATTGCAATTCCATTAAGGATTTGGATTTGAGGCGTAAAACGGGCTGCACCATAATTGGGTATATAGATCCAAACGGAAATTACATCATCAACCCAGAAGCGGATTTGGTATTGGAGCCAAAAGGAAAGGTCATCGTTCTAGGAAGAGCGGAACAAATAAAAAAGCTGAATCAAATGTTTAGCATTGGCTAGTTTAACAGGTGCATTATTTGATTCCGAAGATTTTTTTTAGGATATTGCCCACTTTACATCAATTTAACGTACCAAACTTTTCAAATTATGAAGTATAGACTTCTAACGATTTTCACTCTGTTTTTACCATTGCTTACATTCGCTCAAGAAACCGCTGAAATAGGGTTAGATCAGAAGATAGATCAAGCTTTTAAGCCTGTTTCTGATTTTTTCAATACCGTTATTTTCTTTCCCGTTTTTGGAACTCCTTTTGTACTTATTCTTTTGGTAGGAAGTGCCTTGTTCTTCACGTTATATTTTAAGTTTCCGAATATTCGCCATTTTTGGACTGCGATCAACGTAGTGCGAGGAAAATATGATGAATTGGAGGGAAGTGCAGGTCATGGCGTAGAAAAAGCTGAAGTAAATATTGTAGACGGGGATTTACCCGATACCATTCGTGATGAAAGTCAAGAAGGAGAAGTAAGTCACTTTCAGGCATTGGCCACCGCAGTATCGGGAACTGTGGGTAATGGGAACATTGCGGGTGTAGCTTTGGCGATAGCCTTGGGAGGACCGGGAGCCACATTTTGGATGATCATTTGTGGGCTTCTAGGTATGTCGACCAAGTTTGTAGAATGTACACTTGGTGTTCAATATAGAGATGTTGATGAAAGCGGAACCGTATATGGTGGTCCCATGTATTACATAAGCCGAGGTCTTAAAAATAGAGGATTTAAAACCTTAGGTAAGATTGCAGCAGCGCTATTCGCCATTTTCTGTATCGGAGGTTCATTTGGTGGAGGAAATGCGGCACAATCAAACCAAGCCACCATCGTGGTTAAAGAATTGTTCGGATGGGAGAGCACTATGGCAGGTACTATAATTGGAGTTGTTTTGGCATTGTTGGTGGGTATCATTATCATTGGTGGAATAAAAAGAATTGCATCGGTAACGGAGAAAGTAGTTCCTTTTATGGCCCTGCTTTACATTTTAGCTTGTCTTTATATCATCTTTGGTAATTTCAGTCTTGTTGATGATGCTATAAGCCTGATTGTTACCGAAGCCTTTAACCCAACAGCAATAGGAGTTGGTGGGGTAATTGGAGTATTATTGGTTGGATTCAGGAGAGCTGCATTTTCCAATGAGGCGGGTGCGGGTTCAGCATCCATTGCCCACTCGGCTGTAAGAACCAAGTATTCGGCATCTGAAGGTTTGGTTGCCCTTTTGGAACCTTTTATCGATACCGTTGTAATCTGTACTATGACGGCCTTGGTTATTATCATATTTAACTTTGGGGGTGTTTTTGATTATGGTGGAGATGGTTCAGGTGTTGTTATGATTGATGGTCTTCCTTATGAAGGAGCTGGAATTACTTCCAAAGCATTTGCCGAGTATATTCCATATTCCAATGTATTCCTAACAGTGGCAGTTGTATTGTTTGCTGTTTCTACAATGATTTCTTGGTCTTATTATGGGCTTCAATCATGGAAATTTTTATTCGGTAGAGGAATGAAAACCGATTTAACCTATAAGTTGTTGTTCTTGACCTTCGTGGTTATTGGTGCAGCAGCAAGTATGGATTCTATTTGGGCTTTTTCGGATGCTATGATTTTTGCCATGGTATTCCCCAATATGGTTGGGCTGTATTTCCTTTTCCCAGAAGTGAAAAAACAGTTGAAACGCTATTTGGATGCAATAAAGTCAGGAAAATAATTTTGCACTTTTGAAAGATTTTAAATCCCATTTCAGGTTCACCAAGCAAGAACGAAATGGGATTTTCTTTTTGGTACTGTTAATTGTCCTTCTTCAGCTTGCCTATGTTTTGGTAAGAGCAACACCTGCAAACACCAATCAGGCACTTATGCTTGATGCAGAGGTACAACATCAAGTGGATAGTCTAAAACAATTGGCAATAGAGAAGGGTAGTCGAAAAATCTATCCCTTCAATCCTAACTTTATATCGGACTATAAAGGATATACTTTAGGAATGTCCCCGAAAGAAATTGACCGACTTTTTGAATTCAGGAAAACGGGGAGATATGTGAATTCTGCCACTGAGTTTCAAGAAGTAACCCAAGTTTCTGATTCTTTGCTTTTGGCAATTTCTTCCTACTTCAAATTTCCCGAATGGAAGCAAAAGAATAACAGTTCAAATACCTACACGGCTAAGGATTCAAATAAAGGGAAGCAATCCATCCCATCAAATACTATAATTGATTTGAACAAAGCGACGACAGAACAACTCAGAGAGGTTTACGGCGTAGGGGAAAAGCTATCAGCACGGATAGTAAAGTTCAGGGATAGATTGGGCGGTTTCTTAACTAATGGGCAGCTTTACGATGTTTATGGATTGGAATCCCATGTTGTTGAAGCAATTCTTCAACGTTTTCAAGTACTTCGTCCTCTTCCTGAAATCAAAAAAATCAACATTAACAATGCTACAGCTACCGAAATTGCCCAACTAGTGTATATAAAACCTTTCCAGGCCAAAGAAATTGTGAAATATCGAGAAGAAAACGGACCTTTACGTTCGTTAAACGAGATGACTAATGTGTTTAACGTTTCTGAAGAAAAGATTGACAGAATTGAATTATATTTGTCTTTTAAAGTTGATTAGTTTTTAGTTATGGTTGATACCTATTTTAATGAAGAGCATAGATTATTTCGAGAAAGTCTTAGCGATTTTTTGCAGAAAGAAGTGGTTCCTCATGTGGACGATTGGGAAAAAACAGGTGTAATTGACCGTTCTATTTGGAACAAGTTTGGCGAGATGGGCTATTTTGGTCTTCTTTACCCAGAGGCGTATGGCGGCTTGGACCTGGACTTTTTCTATACCGTTATCTTGTTGGAAGAACTTCAAAGAGTTAATTCCGGTGGATTTGCCGCTGCGATGTGGGCCCATGTTTATTTAGCCATGACCCATCTGAATGCAGAGGGAGATGAGCGTATTAAAAATGAATACCTAGCTCCCAGTATCATGGGAGATAAAATAGGATGTCTTTGTATCACCGAGCCTTTTGGAGGTTCAGATGTGGCGGGGATGCGTTCCTCTGCGGTTAAAATGGATGACCATTACGTATTGAACGGTTCCAAGACATTCATCACCAACGGTTTCTACAGCGATTATTTGGTAGTATCGGCCAAAACACAACCCGAATTAGGGAATAAAGGAATAAGTATCTTTTTAGTTGATAGAGATACTCCAGGTGTTACGGCTACTAAACTTGATAAACTGGGATGGAGAGCCTCGGACACTGCCGAAATTGCCTTCGACAATGTGAAATTACCTCTTGAAAATCTGATGGGAGAGGAGAATAAAGGTTTTTCCTATCTTATGCAGCATTTGGACCTAGAACGTTTGGTTATGGGTATTAATGCGCACGCCAGAGCAGAGCATGCTTTACAGTATACTATGGATTATATGAAAGAGCGTACCGCTTTTGGAAAATCTTTGGATACTTTTCAGGCTCTTAGACATACCATGGTGGAATTGACCTCCGAAATGGAAATGTGCAAAAGCTATAACTACATCGTAGCGAATCAACTGAATCAAGGCATATATTCGGTTAAAGAAGCGACGATTTCCAAAATGATGTCTACCAAAATGGCAGATAAGGTCATTGACGGATGTCTACAAATGTTAGGTGGATACGGATATATGGAGGAGTATCCCCTTGCCAGAATGCTTAGAGATAGCCGATTAGGTCGCATTGGCGGAGGTACTTCAGAAATCCTGAAAGAGATATTGGCCAAAATTATGATTGACAAAAAAAGCTTCGCTCCAGTTCCGCAGAGTTAAATTTTGTCCTCAGAATAGTTTACAATTCAAATTAAGTCATATCTTTGCCGTCCAAAATCTAAAAGAAAGGAGGTTGTAGCCCATGTTGATAATACCAGTAAAAGAAGGAGAAAACATAGATAGAGCTTTAAAACGTTTCAAACGAAAGTTTGACAAAACTGGCACAATGCGCCAGTTGCGTTCTAGACAACAATATACTAAGCCTTCTGTGAAGCGAAGAGCTGTGGTGCAAAAGGCACAGTATATTCAAAGCCTTAGAGATAGCGAAGAGATTTAAAGCTACATCTAATAATATATATATAGCATCCCTTGTAGAATTTCTACAAGGGATGTTCTTTTTTGTACATGTTGTAATTTGATACCTTTGAAATATGTCAGTCCATGCATTTGTTGAGTATTTGAAGCTGGAAAAGAACTATTCCAAGCACACCATACTGGCGTATGAAAAAGACTTGAAAGTATTTAACCACTTCTGTTCTGATGAATTTGATGTTCAAGACATTGACAAAATCCCTTATTCCTTTATTCGCAGTTGGATAGTACATTTGGCAGACAGCGGATTGACCAATAGAAGCATCAATCGAAAAATATCTTCCTTGAATGCTTATTATAAGTTTCTTCAAAAGACGGGTCAAATTACATCTTCTCCATTGGTAAAGCACAAAGCTCTAAAAACCAAAAAGAAAGTAGAGGTGCCTTTTTCCGAAATAGAAATGGACAAGGTGTTGACATTGATTCCTTTCAATGATGACTTTGAAGGTCTTAGGGATAGATTAATGATAGAAATGTTATACGCTACCGGGATTAGGAGAACTGAACTTGTTAATCTTAAGCTGCGCGATGTAGATTGGGCAAAAAAAGTCATAAAGGTTTTAGGAAAAAGAAATAAAGAACGCATACTTCCTTTACTGCCCAAGGTAATGTCGTTAATGGACCATTATGTTGACGAGCGTTCCAAGCTTGAAAAAGTCCAAGATGATACCTATTTGTTTTTGACCCAAGGGGGGCTTAAAATTTATGAAACACTTGTTTATCGAACTATAAATAAGTATTTTAGTTTGGTGTCTCCTAAAGTAAAAAGAAGTCCACATGTCTTAAGACATACCTTCGCAACCCATTTACTAAATCAAGGAGCCGATTTAAATGCTGTGAAAGAGTTATTGGGCCACGCGAGCTTGGCGTCCACACAGGTGTACACCCATAATAGTATAGCTGAGCTAAAAAAAGCACATCTCAAGGCCCACCCCAGGAACAAGAAGTAATGCTCTTGTCGAAGTTTAACCAGTCTACCTCTGTTGGTGGCCCTAAAAACAAAAACCATATGAAAGTAAATGCACAATCTGTAAATTTTGTGGCGGATGGAAAATTGATTGATTTCGTTCAAAAAAGAATGGACAAGTTAGATCAGTTTTATGATAAGGTCATTAGTTCTGATGTCTATTTGAAGGTGGATAACACCAGTGCAAAAGAGAATAAGATTGTGGAAATTAAATTGTTAGTGCCGAGAGATAAATTCATCGTAAAAAAACAGTGTAAATCCTTTGAAGAAGCAGTTGATTCCGCCTGTAGTTCTTTGGAAAGACAATTGGTGAAAAAGAAGGAAAAACTAAGGGCCAAGGCTTGATTAAAAATTTTTCAAATTTATTTTGAATAAACAAATAAAACGCTACATTTGCAGTCCGTTAGAAATAGCGGACTTTTTTATGCTTAAAAAAGTGGCAAAATGCCGATATAGCTCAGCTGGCTAGAGCAGCTGATTTGTAATCAGCAGGTCGTGGGTTCGAGTCCCTCTATCGGCTCGTAAGATACTGAAAATAAGGCGGGGAGATACTCAAGCGGCCAACGAGGACAGACTGTAAATCTGTTGGTTTTCACCTTCGCAGGTTCGAATCCTGCTCTCCCCACAAAAAGTTGTTCGCGGAACAACTTAAAAAGGGAAGTTTTTTGAAATAGTGAAATTGTTTGGACTTGTTCCAAAAAAAATGCGGGAGTAGCTCAGTTGGTAGAGCGTCAGCCTTCCAAGCTGAATGTCGCCGGTTCGAACCCGGTCTCCCGCTCTAAAAGACATTAATGTCATTCCTGCGAAGGCAGGAATCTCTTCCTCTAGAAAAGGAATTTTTGAGGAGTTGATTCAACACTTTACGCCGGTGTAGCTCAGGGGTAGAGCGTTTCCTTGGTAAGGAAGAGGTCACGGGTTCAAATCCCGTCATTGGCTCGAAAACGATTTGTACACTAATATAAACTAAGATTAAAATTATTTAAAATGGCAAAGGAAACTTTTGATCGTTCCAAACCGCACTTAAATATTGGTACTATTGGACACGTTGATCATGGTAAAACTACATTGACTGCTGCTATTACCACTGTTTTGGCGAACGCTGGTTTGTCTGAGCTTCGTAGCTTCGATTCTATCGACAACGCTCCTGAAGAAAAAGAAAGAGGTATTACTATTAACACTTCTCACGTTGAGTATCAAACTGAGAACCGTCACTACGCTCACGTTGACTGTCCAGGTCACGCGGATTACGTAAAGAACATGGTTACTGGTGCTGCTCAAATGGACGGTGCTATCTTGGTTGTTGCTGCAACAGATGGTCCTATGCCACAAACTCGTGAGCACATCCTTTTAGGTCGTCAGGTAGGTATTCCTAGAATCGTTGTTTTCTTGAACAAAGTTGACATGGTTGACGATGACGAGCTTTTAGAGCTTGTTGAAATGGAAGTAAGGGAATTGCTTTCTTTTTACGAGTACGATGGTGACAACGGTCCTGTTATCGCGGGTTCTGCGCTAGGTGCTTTGAACGGTGAGCAAAAGTGGGTTGACACTGTAATGGAATTGATGGCTGCTGTTGATGAGTGGATTGAACTTCCTGAAAGAGATGTTGAGAAAGATTTCTTGATGCCTGTTGAGGATGTATTCACCATTACTGGTCGTGGTACCGTTGCAACTGGTCGTATTGAAACAGGTGTTGCCAACACTGGTGATGCTGTTGATATCATTGGTATGGGTGCTGAAAAACTTGCTTCTACAATTACTGGGGTAGAGATGTTCCGTAAGATTTTGGATAGAGGTGAAGCTGGAGATAACGTAGGTATTCTTTTGAGAGGTATTGAAAAATCCGATATCAAAAGAGGTATGGTAATCTGTAAGCCAGGTTCTGTTAAACCACATGCTAAGTTCAAAGCGGAGGTTTATATCCTTAAAAAAGAAGAAGGTGGTCGTCACACACCATTCCACAACAACTACCGTCCTCAGTTCTACGTTCGTACGACTGACGTAACAGGAAACATTAATCTTCCTGATGGAGTTGAAATGGTTATGCCTGGAGATAACTTGACAATCACAGTTGATTTGATTCAGCCTATTGCATTGAATGTAGGTCTGCGTTTTGCTATCCGTGAAGGTGGTAGAACTGTAGGAGCTGGTCAGGTTACTGAAATCCTAGATTAATTATTTTATATAAAGTATTGCACTAAAGGGTGTCCGTCAATTGGCGGATACCTTTCAGTGTAATTATAAACGGGTGTAGCTCATCTCGATTTTTCGAGTGAAAGAACGCCAAAAAACGGGCGTAGCTCAGTTGGTAGAGCACTGGTCTCCAAAACCAGGTGTCGGGAGTTCGAGCCTCTCCGCCCGTGCAAGAAAATACAGTTATTGTTATGTTGACATATGTAAAAGAGTCTTTCGAAGAATTGAAAAATAACGTAACCTGGTTAAACCGGGAAAAGGCATCAAACCTTATGGTTGTTGTTGCTGTTTTTTCCATTCTTTTTGCCCTTGCAACTTGGGGAGTCGATTCTTTGTTCAGCAAATTGATCACGTTGTATTTTGAACAAGTAATAGGATAGTTCGATATGTCAGAGGTTCTTGAGAAAAAATGGTATGTAGTACGAGCTGTCAGTGGCCAGGAGAATAAAATCAAAGGCTACATTGAGAGTGAAGTAGAGAGAAATGGTTTTGGTGATTACCTGGAAGAAGTTTTAGTACCCACTGAAAAAGTGGTGCAAATCAGAAATGGAAAGAAAATCAACAAAGAAAGGGTTTACTTTCCTGGGTACATTATGATCAAAGCCAATTTAGGAGGAGAGATGGTACACATCATCAAATCAATTACCAACGTAATTGGATTCTTAGGTGAAACAAAAGGAGGTGATCCCGTGCCATTAAGAAAGTCTGAGGTGAACAGAATGCTAGGGAAAGTGGATGAATTGGCCGTTAACACAGATAACGTAGCCATTCCATTTGTACTTGGCGAAACAGTAAAGGTTATTGATGGACCTTTCAATGGTTTCAATGGAACTGTTGAGAAAATCAATGAAGAAAAGCGTAAGCTAGAGGTAATGGTGAAAATTTTCGGAAGAAAAACACCATTGGAACTTAGCTACATGCAAGTAGAAAAAATTTAATAGAGCTGTTACATATAGAAAGTTGTGTTGCTTCCAATTAACACACTTTTACATTTAATTAAAAACAATGGCAAAAGAAGTAGATAAGGTAGTTAAATTACAAGTTAGGGGAGGTGCTGCGAATCCATCGCCACCGGTTGGACCCGCCTTAGGTGCTGCTGGTGTTAACATTATGGAGTTCTGTAAGCAGTTTAATGCACGTACACAGGACAAACAGGGCAAAGTATTGCCGGTTGTTATCACCGTTTACAAAGACAAATCTTTCGAGTTTGTTGTAAAAACACCACCCGCGGCAGTTCAATTGATGGAAGCAGCTAAGATTAAAAAAGGATCTGGCGAGCCTAACAGGGTAAAATCAGGTAACGTTTCCTGGGATCAAGTAAAACAAATCGCGGAAGATAAAATGGCCGATTTGAATGCGTTTACAGTTGAATCAGCAATGATGATGGTTGCTGGTACGGCTAGATCCATGGGACTTAAGGTGTCTGGAAAAAGACCTTTTTAATCGTAAAGCAATTTTATAATGGCAAGATTAACGAAAAAGCAAAAAGAAGCCCATTCCAAAATTGACAGGAATAAATTGTATTCCTTGGAAGAGGCATCGGCTTTAATAAAAGAAATTACCAATGTAAAATTTGACGCTTCTGTTGATTTGGCAGTTCGTTTGGGTGTAGATCCAAGAAAAGCCAATCAGATGGTTCGTGGTGTGGTAACACTTCCTCACGGAACAGGAAAAGAAGTGAAAGTTTTAGCATTGGTGACCCCAGACAAGGAAGCAGAAGCTAAAGAAGCTGGTGCTGACTTTGTAGGGTTGGATGAATATTTGGATAAAATCAAAGGGGGATGGACAGACGTTGACGTTATCATCACCATGCCTAGTGTTATGGGTAAACTAGGACCTTTAGGTAGAATCTTAGGACCAAGAGGTTTAATGCCCAATCCAAAAACCGGAACTGTAACAATGGATGTGGCTAAGGCTGTAACCGATGTTAAGGGAGGTAAGATAGATTTTAAAGTGGACAAAACTGGAATTGTGCACGCAGCAATTGGTAAATCATCTTTTTCGGCAGATAAAATTGCTGGAAATGCCAAAGAATTGATAGATACTTTGGTGAAGTTGAAGCCTGCTGCAGCAAAAGGGGTATACATGAAGAGTATCTACCTTTCCAGCACAATGAGTCCCAGTGTTCAATTAGATCCAAAAGCAGTTTAATAACTGGTAGCTCAATAATTTAATTATGACAAGAGAAGAAAAAGCAATCGTAATAGAGGACTTGACTGCACAGTTGGCCGATAATGCCAATATTTATTTGGCGGATATTTCCGGCTTGGACGCTGTTGCTACTTCTAACCTTAGAAGAGCATGTTTCAAGGCGAACATTAAGCTTGCAGTAGTGAAGAATACCTTGCTCGCAAAAGCAATGGAAGCTTCAGATAAGGAGTTTGGTGAACTTCCCGAAGTGTTAAAAGGCAATACATCTTTGATGTTGTCCGAAACTGGGAATGCACCGGCAAAACTTATCAAAAACTTCAGAAAGAAATCTGATAGACCTTTACTTAAAGGGGCTTTTATCGAAGAAGCTATCTATGTAGGGGATGAGAACTTGGATGCACTTGTAAATATTAAGTCCAAGGAGGAAGTTATCGGAGATATCATTGGATTGTTACAATCCCCAGCCAAAAACGTTATTTCTGGTCTTAAGTCCGGAGGTGGTAAATTGGCAGGTATCCTTAAAACCCTTTCTGAAAAATAATTCGCGCACAATAACTAAGTATATTTTACAAATTTGATTAAACGATAGAAAAATGGCAGATTTAAAAGATTTTGCAGAACAGTTGGTTAACCTAACCGTAAAAGAGGTAAACGAGTTGGCTGACATATTAAAAGAAGAGTACGGTATTGAGCCTGCTGCTGCTGCAGTTGCAGTTGCTGGAGGTGGTGCCGCTGCTGGAGGTGGTGAAGAAGCCGCTGAAGAAAAGTCAGAATTTGACGTAATCCTTACCGCAGCTGGTGGTTCTAAACTAGCTGTTGTTAAGTTGGTTAAAGAACTTACAGGTCTTGGATTGAAAGATGCTAAAGAAATCGTTGATAGTGCTCCTAAAGCTGTTAAAGAAGGAGTTGCTAAAGACGAAGCTGAGGGTATCAAAAAATCTTTGGAAGAAGCAGGAGCAGAAGTTGAGCTTAAATAATAGCTTTTACCATACAAATTGGGTTAAGGTCTTTCCATAAAAATGGTTAGACCTTAGCCTGTTTTTACAGCTATGTGTGATGGCACACATGACCCACTAGAGAATTCACTATCAAAATTTGTCCATTGATGTTCACAAATCATACTGAAAGAGTAAATTTCGCATCCGCTAAGAACATACCGGAATACCCGGATTTCTTGGACATTCAGATCAAGTCGTTTCAAGACTTTTTCCAGCTTGAGACCAAATCTGACGAGAGAGGAAATGAAGGGCTCTACAACACCTTCATGGAAAATTTTCCAATTACAGATACCAGAAACCAGTTTGTACTGGAATTCTTGGATTACTTTATAGATCCACCTAGATACTCCATCCAAGAATGTATCGAAAGGGGACTTACCTATAGCGTTCCGTTAAAAGCACGTTTGAAATTATACTGTACTGACCCTGAGCACGAGGATTTCGAAACCATCGTTCAGGATGTGTATTTGGGTACTATCCCTTACATGACACCTAGTGGTACATTCGTAATCAACGGTGCTGAGCGCGTTGTGGTTTCTCAATTGCACAGATCTCCGGGGGTATTCTTCGGACAATCATTCCATGCGAATGGAACCAAATTGTACTCTGCAAGGGTAATTCCTTTCAAAGGGTCTTGGATTGAATTTGCTACTGATATCAATGGCGTTATGTACGCTTACATTGATAGAAAGAAAAAATTACCCGTAACCACACTTTTCCGTGCTATCGGATTTGAGCGTGATAAGGACATTTTAGAGATTTTCGACCTTTCCGAGGAAATAAAAGTATCCAAAGCTGGACTTAAGAAAGTGTTGGGCCGAAAATTGGCAGCAAGGGTATTGAACACATGGCATGAGGATTTCGTAGATGAGGATACAGGAGAAGTAGTTTCCATCGAAAGAAACGAGATTATCCTTGATCGTGATACTATTCTTGAAAAAGAACATGTAGATGAAATTTTGGACGCTGATGTGAAAACTATTCTTCTTCATAAAGAAAATAGTTCACAGTCAGATTATGCCATTATCTATAATACATTACAAAAAGACCCTACCAACTCTGAAAAAGAAGCGGTAGAGCACATTTATAGACAATTGCGTAACGCTGAACCACCCGATGAGGAAACTGCACGTGGAATCATCGACAAGCTGTTCTTCTCTGACCAACGATACAATTTGGGAGAAGTTGGGCGTTACCGAATGAACAAAAAGTTAGGTCTTGATATCGGAATGGACAAGCAGGTTTTGACCAAGGAAGATATTATCACCATAATCAAATATTTGATTGAGCTAATCAATTCCAAAGCGGAGATTGATGATATCGATCACTTGTCAAACCGTCGTGTTAGAACCGTGGGAGAGCAATTATCCTCTCAGTTTGGAGTAGGTTTGGCGCGTATGGCACGTACCATCCGTGAGCGTATGAACGTTCGGGATAATGAGGTATTTACGCCTATTGATTTGATTAATGCGAAGACATTATCTTCAGTTATCAACTCATTCTTTGGTACCAACCAGTTGTCTCAGTTTATGGATCAAACGAATCCATTGGCTGAGATTACGCACAAGCGAAGACTATCGGCACTTGGACCTGGAGGTCTTTCCCGTGAAAGAGCAGGTTTTGAGGTTCGTGACGTTCACTACACGCACTACGGAAGACTTTGTCCTATTGAGACTCCTGAAGGACCAAACATTGGTTTGATATCTTCCTTGGGTGTTTTCGCCAAAGTAAATCCAATGGGATTCTTGGAAACACCATATAGAAAAGTGGAGGATGGAAAGGTAAACACCAAAGAGTTTACCTATCTAAGTGCTGAGGAAGAGGAAGGAATGAAAATAGCTCAGGCTAACATTCCAATGAAGGAGGATGGACAAATTGATTCTGATAAGGTAATTGCCCGCGAAGAAGGGGATTTTCCAGTAGTAGATCCTAGTGAAGTAAACTATACGGACGTTGCTCCAAACCAGATTGCTTCCATTTCTGCTTCTTTGATTCCTTTCTTGGAGCACGATGATGCAAACCGAGCTTTGATGGGCTCAAATATGATGCGTCAGGCGGTTCCACTGTTAAGACCGGATTCTCCTATTGTGGGTACAGGTCTTGAAAGACAAGTTGCTACAGATTCTAGAGTGTTGATCAATGCCGAAGGTGATGGTGTCGTGGAATATGTGGATGCTCAGAAAATTACCATAAAGTACTCCAGAAGCGAGCAGGAAAAATTGGTAAGTTTTGAAGAAGACTCCAAGACATATAACTTGGTTAAATTCAGAAAAACCAACCAAGGTACTTCCATCAACTTGAAACCTATCGTAAGAAAAGGGGACAAGGTGAAGAAAGGACAGGTGCTTTGTGAAGGATATGCTACGCAAGCTGGAGAATTGGCTTTGGGTCGTAACATGAAGGTGGCCTTTATGCCATGGAAAGGGTACAACTTCGAGGATGCAATTGTTATTTCTGAAAAAGTGGTTCGTGAAGATATCTTCACATCCATTCATATTGATGAGTATGCGCTTGAGGTACGAGATACCAAATTGGGTGCTGAGGAATTGACCAATGATATTCCTAACGTATCTGAAGAAGCTACCAAAGATTTGGACGAGTATGGTATGATCCGTATTGGAGCCGAGGTTAAACCTGGTGACATCCTGATTGGTAAGATTACACCAAAAGGGGAATCAGACCCAACTCCAGAAGAAAAACTACTTCGCGCCATCTTTGGTGACAAAGCAGGGGATGTAAAAGATGCTTCCTTGAAAGCTTCTCCATCTTTGCGAGGTGTGGTAATCGATAAGAAGTTGTTCTCTCGCTCCATCAAGGATAAGCGTAAGCGTTCCGAAGATAAAGAAGCGATTTCCCGATTGGAAATGGATTACGAAGTGAAATTCCAGCAATTAAAAGATGTTTTGGTTGAAAAACTCTTTGGATTGGTAAGTGGAAAAACTTCACAAGGTGTAATGAACGATTTGGGAGAGGAAGTGCTTCCAAAAGGAAAGAAATATACCATCAAAATGTTGAACTCCGTTGATGACTTCGCTCACTTGGTAAGCGGTAGTTGGACTACGGATGATGCTACAAATACTTTGGTTGCTGACCTATTGCACAACTATAAGATTAAGCTGAATGATATTCAAGGAAACTTGAGAAGGGATAAATTCACCATTTCAGTTGGTGATGAACTTCCTGCAGGTATCATGAAGTTGGCCAAGGTCTATATCGCCAAAAAGCGTAAGCTGAAAGTGGGAGACAAGATGGCAGGTCGTCACGGTAACAAAGGTATCGTGGCACGTATCGTTCGTCAGGAAGATATGCCTTTCTTGGAAGACGGAACACCAGTGGATATCGTCTTGAACCCACTTGGGGTGCCATCTCGTATGAACATTGGTCAGATTTATGAAACGGTTCTAGGTTGGGCCGGTCAGAAATTAGGTAGAAAATATGGTACGCCAATTTTTGATGGAGCTACGCTAGACCAGATAAATGCACTTACCGATGAAGCGGGCGTTCCAAGATTTGGACACACCCATCTTTATGATGGTGGTACAGGTCAGCGTTTTGATCAAGCGGCAACCGTTGGTGTTATCTACATGTTGAAATTAGGTCACATGGTAGACGATAAGATGCACGCCAGGTCTATTGGACCATACTCATTGATTACGCAACAACCATTGGGTGGTAAAGCCCAGTTTGGTGGTCAGCGATTTGGTGAAATGGAGGTATGGGCATTGGAGGCCTATGGAGCTTCTTCTACGCTACGTGAAATCTTGACAGTAAAGTCGGATGATGTAATCGGTAGGGCGAAGACTTATGAGTCCATTGTAAAAGGTGAGACTATGCCAGAACCTGGATTGCCAGAATCTTTCAACGTATTGATGCACGAACTTAAAGGTTTGGGCTTGGATATCCGTTTGGAAGAATAGAATAAACTAAAAGCATTTTAATCATAATTATCGCAATAGCATTATGGCTAGATTAAAAGATAACAACGTACCAAAAAGGTTTGATAAAATTTCCATCGGATTGGCTTCCCCAGAGTCCATTTTGGCAGAGTCCCGTGGAGAGGTTTTGAAACCTGAGACCATTAACTACAGAACGCACAAACCTGAGCGTGATGGATTGTTCTGCGAGCGTATCTTCGGTCCTGTAAAGGATTACGAATGTGCTTGTGGTAAGTATAAGCGTATCCGTTACCGCGGTATTGTATGTGACCGTTGTGGTGTGGAAGTAACTGAGAAGAAGGTACGTAGGGACCGTGTTGGACATATTAATTTGGTTGTGCCAGTGGCGCACATTTGGTATTTCCGGTCGCTTCCTAATAAAATAGGATACCTTTTGGGATTACCTTCCAAGAAGTTGGATATGATTATCTATTATGAAAGATATGTAGTCATCCAGCCAGGTATAGCCAAAGGCCCAGAAGGTGAGGAAATCAACAAAATGGATTTCTTGACCGAAGAGGAGTACTTGAATATTTTGGAATCTATTCCTTCCGAAAATCAATATTTGGAAGACACTGACCCTAACAAGTTCATCGCTAAAATGGGTGCAGAGTGTCTTATTGATTTGTTGGGTAGAATTGACTTGGAACAGTTGTCTTATGAATTGAGACACAAAGCCAATACAGAGACTTCAAAGCAACGTAAAACTGAAGCTTTAAAGCGACTTCAAGTAGTTGAAGCTTTCCGTGAGTCGCAAGACAATCGTGAAAACCTTCCAGAATGGATGATCATGAAAGTGATTCCGGTAATTCCACCAGAATTACGTCCATTGGTTCCTTTGGATGGTGGTCGTTTCGCTACTTCAGATTTGAATGATTTATACCGTAGGGTAATTATCCGTAACAATCGTTTGAAGCGATTGATGGAAATTAAAGCTCCTGAAGTAATCCTTCGTAACGAAAAAAGGATGCTTCAAGAAGCTGTGGATTCACTTTTCGATAACACAAGAAAAGCTTCTGCGGTAAAAACAGAATCTAACAGACCCCTTAAATCACTTTCTGATTCCTTGAAAGGGAAGCAAGGTCGTTTCCGTCAAAACTTGCTCGGTAAGCGTGTGGACTACTCCGCTCGTTCCGTAATTGTTGTCGGACCGGAAATGAAGTTGTATGAGTGTGGTCTTCCAAAAGATATGGCAGCTGAGCTGTACAAGCCTTTTGTAATCCGTAAGTTGATTGAAAGAGGTATTGTAAAAACAGTTAAGTCTGCCAAAAAGATAATCGACAAGAAAGAACCCGTGGTTTGGGATATCTTGGAAAATGTGCTTAAGGGACACCCGGTACTATTGAACCGTGCCCCCACATTGCACCGTTTGGGAATCCAGGCGTTCCAACCTAAACTGATAGAAGGTAAAGCAATTCGTCTACACCCATTGGCATGTACCGCATTTAACGCGGATTTTGATGGGGATCAGATGGCCGTTCACCTTCCGTTGGGGCCAGAAGCTATTTTGGAAGCACAATTGTTGATGTTGGCTTCTCAGAACATCCTGAACCCGGCAAATGGTTCACCAATTACCGTTCCTTCGCAGGATATGGTTTTGGGTCTATACTACATGACCAAGGAAAGAAAGTCTACTCCAGAAGTGCCTATTAAAGGTGAAGGATTGACCTTCTATTCAGATGAAGAGGTAGTTATTGCTTTCAATGAAGGCAAAGTTGACTTGAACGCAGGTATCAAGGTTCGTGTTAAAGATTTCAATGAAGAAGGAGAGTTAGTTCCTCAAATCATCGAAACCACTACAGGTAGGGTATTGTTTAACAGTGTAGTACCTGAACAAGCAGGTTACATCAACCAGGTTCTTAATAAGAAAGCACTGAGAAATATCATTGGTGATATTTTGGCAGTAACCGATGTTCCTGCTACTGCTGAGTTCTTGGATAAGATTAAAACCATGGGATACGAATTCGCCTTTAAAGGTGGATTGTCCTTTAGTTTAGGAGATATCATCATTCCAGCCGAAAAGCATGAGATGATTGCTGATGCAAACGGTCAGGTAGATGGTATTATGATGAACTATAACATGGGTCTTATCACCAACAACGAACGATACAATCAGGTGATTGACGTTTGGACGTCTACCAATGCGATGTTGACCGAATTGGCTATGAAGCGAATTCGTGAAGATCAGCAGGGATTCAACTCGGTATACATGATGTTGGATTCAGGTGCGAGGGGTTCCAAAGAGCAGATTCGTCAGTTGACCGGTATGCGTGGATTGATGGCAAAGCCGAAAAAATCGACTGCTGGCGGTGGTGAGATTATAGAAAACCCGATTCTTTCCAACTTTAAGGAAGGACTATCGATTTTGGAATATTTTATTTCAACTCACGGTGCGCGTAAAGGTCTAGCGGATACCGCTTTGAAAACTGCGGATGCCGGATATTTGACACGTCGTTTGGTTGACGTTTCACAAGACGTAATCATCAATATCGAAGATTGTGGTACGCTACGTGGAATTGAAGTAGAAGCTCTTAAGAAGAACGAAGAAGTTGTAGAGACCCTTGGCGAAAGAATCTTAGGTAGAGTTTCATTGCATGATGTTTACAATCCACTTACTGAGGAATTAATTCTTAAGGCAGGTCAAGAAATATCTGAAGCAGATGTCAAAAAAGTGAATGCTGCGCCAATTGAGAAAATTGAAGTACGTTCCGCATTGACTTGTGAGGCGCCTAAGGGAATTTGTGCCAAGTGTTACGGTAGAAACCTAGCCACCAATAAAATGGTTCAGCGAGGTGAGGCAGTTGGTGTAGTAGCAGCCCAGTCTATTGGAGAACCTGGTACACAGTTGACATTGAGAACATTCCACGTGGGTGGTATTGCTGGTAACATCTCTGAGGATAACAAGTTGGAAGCTAAGTTTGATGGTGTAGCCGAAATTGAAGATTTGAGAACTGTTGTTGGAGAGAACAGTGAAGGCGAAAAAGCCAACATCGTTATTTCCCGTACTTCTGAGATTAAAGTTGTGGATACCAACACAGGAATCACATTGAGTACAAATAACATTCCTTACGGTTCCCAGCTTTTCGTAAAGAACGGAGCCAAGATTAAGAGTGGTGATGTTATTTGCCAGTGGGATCCTTATAACGGGGTAATCGTATCTGAGTTTACAGGACAAATTGCTTATGAAAACATTGAGCAAGGCGTTACGTATCAGGTAGAGATAGATGAGCAGACCGGTTTCCAAGAAAAAGTGATTTCTGAATCAAGAAACAAGAAACTCATCCCAACGCTATTGATTAAAGATGGTAAAGGAGAGACATTGCGTTCTTATAACTTACCAGTTGGTTCTCATATCATGGTAGATGATGGAGAAAAGATTAAAGAAGGAAAAATCTTGGTGAAAATTCCACGTAAATCTGCAAAAGCAGGTGATATTACCGGAGGTCTTCCAAGAGTTACCGAACTTTTCGAAGCACGTAACCCTTCCAACCCTGCTGTTGTATCTGAGATTGATGGTGTGGTTTCCTTCGGAAAAATCAAGAGAGGTAACCGTGAGATTATCATCGAATCCAAAACTGGTGAAATCAAAAAGTATCTAGTGAAGCTTTCCAATCAGATTTTGGTACAGGAAAACGACTATGTACGTGCCGGTATGCCATTATCCGATGGGTCTATCACTCCTGAGGATATCTTAGCTATCAAAGGACCTTCTGCGGTACAGCAGTACTTGGTGAACGAAGTACAGGAAGTATATCGTTTACAAGGGGTGAAAATCAATGATAAGCACTTTGAGGTAGTTGTACGTCAAATGATGCGTAAAGTACGAATTGAAGATTCAGGGGACACTACCTTCTTGGAGAACCAATTGGTACACAAAGATGATTTCATTCGCGAAAATGATGAGATTTTCGGTAAAAAAGTCATTGAGGATGCTGGAGAATCTGAGAACCTAAAACCAGGACAGATTGTTACTGCTCGAGAATTAAGGGATGAAAATTCCATTTTGCGTAGAGAGGACAAGAACTTGGTTACAGCCAGAGATGCGGTTGCTGCAACGGCAACTCCTATACTTCAAGGTATTACACGTGCCTCACTTCAGACTAAATCATTCATTTCTGCGGCCTCTTTCCAAGAGACAACCAAAGTATTGAACGAAGCAGCAGTAAATGGTAAAGTGGATACATTGGAAGGATTGAAGGAGAATGTAATTGTTGGACATAAGATTCCAGCAGGTACAGGTATGAGGGATTATGATAGCATTATTGTAGGCTCTAAAGAAGAGTACGATGAAATCATGGCCCGAAAAGAGGAATTCAAATTCTAAATCAATACAAACCCTGACCAATCGGTCAGGGTTTTCTTTTTTACTTTAAATTAAAAATAAGATGGCTGATAACAATCAGAATCAAAATCAGAAACAAATCAATATAGAGCTGGACGAAAAAACAGCCGAGGGAATCTACTCCAATTTGGCGATTATCAATCACTCCGTCTCTGAATTTGTAGTTGATTTTATAAGTATGATGCCTGGAGCACCCAAGGCAAAGGTGAAAAGTAGAATCGTACTCACACCACAACATGCTAAAAAGTTTCTTAAAGCTTTAAATGATAATGTCGCTCGCTTTGAAAAGGCCCATGGGACAATCAAGGATTATGAGCAACCTCCCATTCCATTGAATTTTGGACCCACCGGAGAAGCATAGAAAAAGCCTGAACATTTGTTCAGGCATTTTTGATTATAGAAATTCGATTTAACTCAGCCAACCTTTTTGAATTCCTTTTTTGGAGAAGAAGATGAGGTAAAATCCAATAATAACTACAATAAGAGGCATTACATAAGCACTGGGACCGAAAGCTTCAACTGTGTTGGAAAGAAATAACCAGTTCACAAATTGTGCAACGGCTGCAATTAAAGAAATCGTAAAAAGCGGTTTTGCCCATTTTTTACGAATTAGCAGTGCAATTGAACCCAAAATTCCAGAAAAAACAGCAATAGCAAAAGCAGCAGTGGCCCATGCAGGAATTCCCTCGAATACTTCACGTTGGGCTTGCTCTAGCCCTTCCAACATCGCTTCTTTATTGTAAGCTTGATTCAAATAGTTAAAGACCCCCATGGCATTCCATAAAAGGGCAACAATACTTACCACCCAAAACCATATGGGCGGCTTTGCGGAGTTTGTCATAATATTGATTTTTATTGGTTTACGCTGAGGAAGTTACAAAAAATGTGACATCACAGTCTTGGACCAAAATCAATATTAAATAGCAAAGAGTAGTTTAGTTGGATTCTTTTTCCGAAGTAAATCTAAGTTGAACGGAAGGATACTTTTGTTGTGTCATCTGTAATGAAAATGGGGAATCTGCTAAAAAGACCAGTTGTCCTCGTTTGTCTTTAGCCAAAAACTTTTGTTTGATTCGCTTGAATTCCTTGAATTCCTCATTAGATTCATCTTCGGGATCTACCCAACAGGCTTTGTATACCGGAAAGTTCTCATAAGTACATTTAGCCCCATATTCATGCTCTAATCGATATTGAATCACTTCATATTGTAAGGCCCCCACAGTGCCAATTACTTTTCGCCCATTTAGTTCCAAAGTAAACAACTGAGCAACACCTTCGTCCATAAGCTGGTCTATTCCCTTGTTAAGTTGTTTTGCCTTCATGGGGTCCGCATTGTTAATATAGCGAAAATGCTCGGGTGAAAAACTGGGTATGCCTCTATAATTCAGTTTTTCTCCGCTGGTTAAAGTGTCCCCAATCTTAAAATTCCCGGTATCATGTAATCCTACAATATCACCAGGGTACGAAACATCAACAATCTCTTTCTTTTCAGCAAAAAAGGCATTTGGACTGGAGAATTTCAATTTTTTGTCATGCCTAACATGCAGATAGGGCTTGTTTCTTTCAAAAGTTCCGGAAACCACCTTGATGAAAGCAAGTCTATCCCGGTGCTTAGGGTCCATATTGGCATGTATTTTAAAAACAAAACCGGAGAAATCATTTTCTGAAGCTTCTACGAGTCGCTCTTCGGCCATTTTGGCTCTTGGTGATGGAGCTATTTGGATAAAACAATCCAATAATTCTCGCACCCCAAAATTGTTCAAAGCAGAACCAAAGAAAACAGGTTGTTGCTCTCCTTTCAAGTAGGCCTCTTGATTAAATGTAGGATAAACACCACTGACCAATTCAAGATTGTCCCTGAGCTCTGAAGCTGCGGACTCACCAATTATATTTTCAAGTTCAGAACTTTCTAAATCATCAAATGCTATGGTTTCTTCAATATTCTGTTTGCTATTTCCGCTAAATAGGTTGATGTTCTTTTCAAAGATGTTGTAGATACCCTTAAAATCATAACCCATTCCAATGGGGAAACTTAACGGTGTCACGGAAAGACCAAGTTTCTGCTCTACTTCGTCCAATAAATCAAACGCGTCCTTTCCCTCGCGATCAAGCTTGTTAATAAAGACAATCATGGGAATATTGCGCATTCTGCATACCTGAACAAGTTTTTCGGTTTGTTCCTCCACACCTTTGGCTACATCAATGACTACAATAACGCTATCCACTGCGGTTAAGGTTCTGAATGTATCTTCCGCAAAGTCTTTGTGTCCGGGTGTATCCAGGATATTGATTTTTTTGTCTTTATAAATAAAGGCAAGCACAGAAGTTGCTACGGAAATACCACGTTGTCGTTCTATTTCCATAAAATCACTGGTTGCGGACTTTTTGATTTTGTTGTTCTTCACCGCACCGGCTTCTTGGATAGCACCACCGAACAATAACAATTTTTCGGTTAGTGTGGTTTTCCCGGCATCGGGGTGGGATATAATTCCAAAAGTCCGTCTTCGTTCTATTTCAGTGCCAAAATCCATGTAAAAAATTTCGGCAAAAATAAGATAATTGAATCTATTGTCGCAGAAAAACAACGGTTTGAAAACTGTTGAAAGAATGAAGAAAAAAAACAATTCAAAATCCCATTTTTAGGAAAAAGTGGGGTACTTTTCCATTTCGTAAACAAACTCAATTTCGACTTCAAAAATCCAAATTAAGATTGGATACGTATCCATATATGTGGTTGGTAATATTGTGTAAATGGCACTTTATCGATTAAAGTAGGTGAAAACTCTCAAATGCTTTAATTATGTCATTCGGTTCGTAGAAACCTACGCAAAACCGCAGTTTTAGGAGTGGAATGCCCCAATTCTTATTCTTAAGTTTAGCCTCCCGCCATGGTGATTAGTTGACCAAAACTGTCATTTATGGAAACCATTTCTTCTGTTATAAAAGGAATTAAAGCTTTTGTTGCTACATTTTTTTTAATACCACTATTTGTTTCTTTAAGCTCTTTCGGTATAAATGAAACTAGTGCTGATAAACAGGACAAGGTAAGTACTCATAGCCAAACTAGCACAAAATGTAAAATCCTGAATACCGACCATTGTGGGAATCCCAACAAAAATCACCTTTTGGGGTTGAAAAATGGATTATTTGATTCTAGCGATAATGTATCCTTATACTTTGAATCCTTTGCAGATGGTACTGGTCTTATTTCTGGAACCACCCAATTAGGAAATTGTGTGGCCGAAGTATATGTTGTATTGGAAGGAAAGAAAGATTGGGGAGCTTGGAGCGCTAATGGTGGTGATTTTAAAGGTGGGGGTTGTTCTGGAGCTTTGGCTGAGAATCAAACCTACTATTTGATTGATGAAAGTAAAAGTTTCATATCACTTTTAGGTTCAGATTGTGGTTATGAAGGTGTATTAAAAGTTTCTAATCGAACAGGCCTTGGTGCATCGGGAAACTATGGGGTTCAAATTGGCCCTGGTGGAGCATTGTATCATTCAGAAAATGAAGCAGAAGGTCTTTCGGCTTGGGTTTGGATAGGTCCAGAAGGAGACGAAGAACGATGGGAAATAGACTTCAGTTTTCTTTTTGATTGCCAAGGTCCCGGTGAAGACGACCCGGACATGGCCGGTCCTGATACTGACGGGGACGGTGTTATTGATTTGGTGGATTTGGATGACGACAATGATGGTATTTTGGACACGGTGGAATGTGGTTCTTTGGATTTTGAACGTATACGACCAGCCGATTTAGGTTTTCCAAATAATGCTTCAGATTTATCTGTAACAAATCTGGATATAAGTTCAAAGTTCAATCTTCCGGCTGGAAGCATACTGGTCAGTGTAACAAATGGTATGACTTCCGATTCGGGTTCTTTTTCCATAGATAAGGATAATCCAATTCGATTTGATTTTACTGGGACAGTTCCGGTTAGAATAAAACCCTCCCACTCCAGAGGTCTAAGTGTTGGGCGTTCTGATGGAATTGTAGCTCTGGATAATGCACATTATGAATTCATAGGTAATCCAGAAAACGTAATTGTTGAAGAAAATGACAACGTTTTTTCGGTTACTGCTTCTGGTTCCAATAGTGAGGATTTTGTTTGGCAATCTGTTTCATTTGCATCAAGTATAGAGTTTTTCACAACGAATAAGGCAATTACCAATTTTATTGAGATTAGGATTGCTCCTGGTCTATGCCAAGACAGTGACGGTGACGGCCGTCCGGACAGCCTTGACATCGACAGTGACGATGATGGCATCCCGGACAACGTTGAGGCGCAGCCGACCAATGGCTATGTCCCTCCCACGGGCCAGGACGACGACAATGACGGTCTGGACAATGCCTACGAGGGCAGTGGGGACGAGGGCCTCACCCCTGAGAACACGGACGGCGAGGACGAGCCGGACTATCTGGACGACGACTCTGACAACGACCTAGTTGCGGACAACAACGAGGGCAACGACTTCAACTTCGACGGCGTTCCGGACCAGCAGTTCACGGGCACCGATACGGACAACGACGGTCTCGATGACGGCTATGAGGGCAGTGACGTGAACGACGGCTACGATGTGAACGACGAGATAGACGACCCTGCGAACGACCTTCCTGACACGGACGGCACGGAGGACGTGAACTATAGGGACTTCGACGATGACGGCGACGGTATCGACACCCCGGACGAGGACGCGGACGAGGACGGCGACCCTACCGATGACGACACCGATGGTGACGGCACCCCCGACTACCTTGATCCCGACAACGGTCCGGACACGGACGGGGACGGTGTTCCCGATGTTGTTGACATCGACGATGACAACGACGGTATACTGGATGTGGTTGAGGAGCCGCTAGGTGACAGTGACGGTGACGGCCGTCCGGACAGCCTTGACATCGACAGTGACGATGATGGCATCCCGGACAACGTTGAGGCGCAGCCGACCAATGGCTATGTCCCTCCCACGGGCCAGGACGACGACAATGACGGTCTGGACAATGCCTACGAGGGCAGTGGGGACGAGGGCCTCACCCCTGAGAACACGGACGGCGAGGACGAGCCGGACTATCTGGACGACGACTCTGACAACGACCTAGTTGCGGACAACAACGAGGGCAACGACTTCAACTTCGACGGCGTTCCGGACCAGCAGTTCACGGGCACCGATACGGACAACGACGGTCTCGATGACGGCTATGAGGGCAGTGACGTGAACGACGGCTACGATGTGAACGACGAGATAGACGACCCTGCGAACGACCTTCCTGACACGGACGGCACGGAGGACGTGAACTATAGGGACTTCGACGATGACGGCGACGGTATCGACACCCCGGACGAGGACGCGGACGAGGACGGCGACCCTACCGATGACGACACCGATGGTGACGGCACCCCCGACTACCTTGATCCCGATAACAATCCTGGACCTCCTACACAGGAAGTGGAAGTCAACCAATTGGTGACGCCAAATGGAGATGGTAGAAATGACTTCTTATTTATCAGAGGATTGGAATTGGTACGAAGCAGCACGCTTCAAATCTTCAACAGATGGGGTGTAAAAGTCTATGATGGTGAAAATTACAATAATGTGAACAATGTATTTGATGGACGATCAAGGGGAAGATCTACATTGAGTGTCAACGATTTTCTACCCTCAGGGGTATATTTTTATATCTTTGAATACGAAACCGATGAAGGCAGATTCACAGATTCCGAATTCTTATACATAAGCCAATAACTTACTTGATATAGCATGAATAGAAGATATTTTTGGGTCCTTCTCTCGTTTCTTGCGATAACCTTAAACTCGGTTTTTGCACAACAAGATGCCCAATACACCCAGTATATGTTTAATACCTTGAGTGTTAATCCGGCTTATGCTGGTTCAAGGGGACAGTTAAGTTTCGCTGGTTTGTATCGTTCCCAATGGGTTGGGCTGGAAGGTGCTCCAGAAACCTTTACGGTAAACCTTCACTCACCTATCCGAAACAGTAGACTGGGTTATGGAATCTCAATAGTAAATGATAATATTGGTGATGGTGTGGTTCAAGAAACCTATCTAGATGCCGTGTTATCTTATACAATTGATGTTTCTTTGGATGCCAAGCTTTCTTTCGGATTAAAAGCAGGTGGAAATATGCTTAGCTTGGACTTTAATGGTCTTCGTAATTTTGATCAGGAAGTAGTAAGTCAAGAAAACATTGATAATCAGTTTTCTCCAAACTTTGGTTTGGGTGTTTATTATCATACGGATAGGTTTTATGCGGGTCTATCTGCTCCAAATATTTTGGAAACTGAGTTCTTTGATAATAGTGCAGGAGATTCAAACTCAGTGAATTTTTTGGCTACAGAGCGAATTAACTTTTACTTTATCACTGGATATGTATTTGACTTGAATAGTCAATTGAAATTCAAACCTGCTTTGTTAACTAAAGCTGTGGGGGGAGCTCCTTTGCAAGTAGATATGTCAGCTAACTTCTTGTTTGCCGATCGTTTTAGTTTTGGAGCTGCATATAGATGGGATGCTGCGGTTAGCGCTTTGGCTGGATTTCAAATCACGGACCAGATTATGCTGGGACTGGCCTATGACCGGGAAACAACCGAGCTGGGTGGAACGCAGTTTAATGATGGATCGTTTGAAGTGTTTTTACGATTGGAACTGCTGAAAGCATTCCAAAGAACCGTTTCTCCAAGATTCTTTTAAAACCGGGATATGATAAAAAGAGTATTCTTAATTCTTTTTGTATTGGTTGGAAGCTCAGTGCAGCTTACTGCACAAGAAGAGGAAATTGAAGACAAGTTACAGGCTCGGGTAAAAGCAAAGGCTGATGAACGATATGACGAGTATTCCTTTAGTCCGGCAATTGACATTTATAAAAAGGTGTTGGACAAAGGCTATTCCTCACCTGATTTGTTGAAGCGTCTGGCCAACTCCTACTATTTCAATGCTAAGTATGAGGAGGCTGCAAATGTTTATAAAAAGCTGATAGAAACCTTTCCCGAAGATACTGAAGCGGATTTTTTCTTTAGGTATGCACAATCTCTAAAAACACTGGGTGATTATGATGAATCGGCCAAGGTGATGGCTAAATTCAAACAAATGGCATCATCTTTAGAAGTTGATTTTGATGAAGACTACTTGGATAAGATTGAAGCAAATTCTGGAAGATACGATATTGCACCTTTCAAATATAATAGTAAGTACACGGATTTCGCAGCTTCGTATTACGAAAAGGGATTGATTTTCGCTTCCGATAGGGATACCGGAAATCTGGCACGGTATAGGCATACATGGAACTCTCGAGACTTTTTGGATTTATACAAGGTAAATGCTGATAGTATCTCAAATGACAATGTTGTCAAACTTGAAGGAGATGTTAATACCAGGTTGCATGAATCCACATCGGTGGTGACTAAAGATGGCTCAGTGATGTACTTCACAAGAAATAACTTTCTGGACGGAAAGAAGTACAAAGATGAAAAAGGAGTAATTCGACTGAAGATATATAGTGCCGAATACATTGATGGGGAGTGGACAAATATTGTCGAACTACCTTTTAATAACAATTCGTATTCTATCGCTCACCCTGTTCTAAGTCCCGATGAAAAGAGACTGTACTTTGTTTCAGACATGCCAGGGTCATATGGAGAATCGGATATTTTCATGACAGAGATAATTGGTGATGGTACATATGGGCCCATTGTCAACTTAGGAAAAAACATCAACACCGGAGCTAGAGAAACCTTCCCATTCATCACTAAGGATGGTGTGTTGTACTTCTCTTCGGATGGACATTCTGGCCTTGGAGGTTTGGACATTTTTGCAACTAAAATTGCTTTTGATGAATATGATCAGCCAATTGTAAACGTTGGAAGACCTATTAACGGACCAACAGATGATTTTGCTTTTATCATAAATAATGAAGAAAAGGAAGGGTACTTTTCTTCTAACAGGGAAGGAGGCATGGGCGAGGATGATATTTACCACTTCTTTGAGACCAAGCCGTTGGTTTTGGACTGTATCCAAGAAGTTACGGGAACTGTACGAGATCGAATTTCAAATGAAATTTTGGCAGGTGCAACCGTAAAACTTATTGATGAAGAGAACCGAGAGTTGACTTCTACTATAACTGATTCAAAAGGGAACTATGTGCTTCAATTGGATTGCTCAAAAGGAAATTTTGTAAGAGCATCAAGGGATGGTTACGTACCCGCCGAAGAATACCTGACTAAATCCTATGGAAAACCAAGAATAGTTGATTTTTACTTGGAGAGGGATGTTGTTACCGGAGGTTTTGGGGATGATTTGGCCAAACTTTTGCAGCTGAGTACCATTTATTTTGATTTGAATAAGTTCAATATTAGACCAGATGCGGAGATTGAGATTCAAAAGGTGATTGTTGCCATGGAAAAGTATCCTAGTCTAAAGATACAAGTCAATTCACATACAGATAGTAGAGGGAACGACGCCTACAACCTTTGGTTATCCAAAAAACGAGCTGAATCTACGGTAGATTATATGATTTCCAAAGGGATTTCACCAGATCGGTTGGAAGGGGTAGGATATGGAGAAACCAGACTGGTCAATGAATGCGAGAATGGAGTACAATGTTCCAGAGATAAGCATCAATTGAACAGACGTTCCGAGTTCATAATTTTTGAGTAACAGTTGGTCTATTACGTCCAATAAAATGGCAGCTTCATCGATAAACGGAGCGTGTTTTTTTTGGCTTTTTTCTTTGACTTACTTCGATTTTAGTAGGCTACATATTCCAAATTGGAGCTTATACAACATTTTTTGGGCTACACCCTAATACCCTTCTATTTTTAGCATCCATAAGAAGACTTTCGTTGCTATGGAGGAAGTTTTCGTGCTAAAATCCATAGATGAATTCACCAAGCAAAAGAAATCTTTTAGTATTCTTCCTTTTTTTTGGCACTTTGCTATGCTCTGGGCAGACTACCATTTGGTTGGAAAACTTCGAAGATAACAGCACCGGGAATCAGACAGGGTCAGGAGAAGGTATTAGCACAGCTACTTGGTCTACCAATGATGGGGATGTGGATGTTCGTACTTCTGGCGGCACACAAGTCCTGAGAGGACAGAATACAGACAATACTACTGCACGTTGGACTACGAATACCATCAATATAGCAGGTTATTCCAATGTTTCATTTAGTTTGGACGTCGGTCAAGGAGGAACTTTGGATTTTGGTCAAGACGTATTTCAGATAGAATATCGAATTGACGGAGGTACTTACATTGAGATTGAAAACGCCTCCGGAGATAATTCTCCATCCGACCCTATACAATCTTCTTATTCTGTAACTGGGCTGTCAGGAAGTACCTTGGAGTTCAGGATAACCTTTTATAATACCGGAGGTTCTGAATTATACGAGATAGATAATATTAGAGTCCAAGGTGACCCTTTGAATACTACCTGTAACACGATTACATCCTCACCAGGTTCTACTATAAGTGATTTAACGACCTTAAACTCAAATTTAAGTGGTTTTGGTGCGGGAACCATTACAGATGTCTATGTGACCCTGGACATTACGCATACTTGGGATGAAGATTTGGATATTAGCCTGACGAGTCCATCGGGGACCACAGTATTGCTTTCTAGCGATAACGGCGGCAGTGGTGATGATTATACCAACACGATTTTTGACGACGCTGGCGCAACGGCGGTAACTGCAGGAACTGCCCCATTTGATGGCATTTATAGACCAGAAGGTAATCTCTCTGATTTCGATGGTGAAAATCCCAATGGTACCTGGACTCTTTCCATATTTGATGATTTCAGTGGCGACACAGGGACATTAAACAGCTTCTCAATAAGTGTATGTACATCGGCAAGTACCGATTTGGCTGTTACAAAGACGGTAGATGACAATACACCCAAAGAGGGTACTGATATTGTTTATACCCTATCCGTAACCAACAATGGTCCTGGAAACGCTACCAATTTGAGTATTACGGATGTTTTACCTGCTGGGGTTACTTACGTTAGTGATGATGGTTCCTATGTTTCAGGAACTGGAGTTTGGACGATAGGCAATCTAAACAATGGTTCAACGGCCACACTAAATATCACAGCAAATGTAAATTGGGGCACAAATAGTTCTACCATAACGAACACTATTACTGCCGTAAACGCTGATCAAACAGACAGCAATGCCACAGCAGATGATTTAAATGAATCTATTGTGCCAACATTAGATCAGCCACCGGTGTTAACGATTACGGGGAACCAAGTGTATTGCCCTGGAGGTTCTTTAGGTATTGCAGAAACAGTAAGTCTAACAGACCCTGATGATGCCACAATTGATGCGATATATATCCAAATATCATCAGGTTATGTAAATGGAGAGGATTTATTGACTCTTACTGGAACCCATCCAAATATAACTGGGACATGGGATGCTACGGAAGGCGAGCTTACACTTCAGGGGCCCGCTACTTTTCCCGAATTTGAAGCGGCAATCCTTGGTGTAGAATTTTCTAGTAGTAATCCATCACCAACGGGAACTCGACAGTTTTCCATTACACCGGGTACGGCAAACTATTTACCACCAACAGGGCACTACTATGAATTCGTCCCGGATATTGGTATTACATGGACTGATGCAAGAGATGCGGCTGCTTTACGCACGTATTTTGGTCTACAAGGCTATCTAGCCACTTTGACATCACAAGCTGAAGCGGATTTCTCTGGATCACAGGCCCAAGGAGTGGGATGGATTGGAGCTAGTGATGCGGCAACGGAAGGAGATTGGCAATGGGTAACTGGACCGGAAGCTGGAACTACGTTTTGGACGGGTACAGCAGGAGGTACAACGACTCCACCCTTTAATTTTGCATTTTGGAACTCTGGCGAGCCAAATCAATCGGGTAATGAAGACTATGCTCACATTACGGATCCGTCTGTAACTTCATCACCAGGATCCTGGAATGATCTATCTAATACAGGGGCTGGTTCTGGTCCCTATCAACCTCAAGGATATGTAGTGGAGTATGGAGGTACGGTAGGAGACCCGGTTTTAAGCATAACAGGTGTCACTACCGTTACTGTAGACAACGTAGCGCCTACCGCAAGTAATCCTTCGCCAGTAACCGTTTTCTGTTCTGCGGATGTACCCGCATCAGATATTAATATAATCACGGATGAAGCAGATAATTGTACAGCTAATCCTGCTGTCACCTTTATTGGTGATGTTAGTGATGGGGGAACAAATCCAGAAATCATCACTAGGACCTATAGAGTAACAGATGACGCTGGCAATACGGTGGATGTCACCCAAACCATTACCGTAACGCCTATAACGATTAATACACAACCTTCTGATCAAACGGTAAGTCTTGGAAGCAACGCAACTTTCACCACGAGTTCCAGTAATTCGGATACGTATCAATGGCAGGTAAGCACGAATGGTGGAGGTGGCTTTTCCAACATATCTGATGGAGCCGAATATTCAGGAACTAACACCCAAATATTGACCGTTTTAAATGTTGACTTGGCAAAAGACAACTACATTTTTAGAATTTTGGTATCCAATTCTTCAGGTTCTTGTCCCGCAGTCACCTCAAATGAAGCCACATTACTGATTTCCGTAGATTCTGATGGGGATGGTATTGTGGATTCGGCCGATTTGGATGATGATAACGATGGTATCTTGGATTCAGTGGAATGTCCAAATGCATTTACAGTACTGTGGGTGACGAATGGAACCCCAGGAACGGAAGAGCAAAATACAATTAATAAGCTAACGGCCTTAGGTTATACGGTTACTGTGGTAGATGATAATGTTGGAGGAAATGCAAACAACTTTGCCGTAACATTTGTTTATGAAGATGTATTTAGTGGGGACGCTGATGCCAATGTAATGAACATGACGACTACTTCCAACGGTGTAGTGACAAGTGAGCCAGCCTTACATGATGAGATACTTGGTGCCTCAACAGGAGGAAACGGGACTTCGACCGAGGTTGAAATATTGAATAACTCACATCCGATAACAAGTGGACTACCCTTGGGGAACTATAATATTGGAGATGCGCAATATTTCGGAAATGGATTGACTACAGGAACAGTTTTAGGAAGAGATCCGGCCAGTCTTGAAGGATCTGTTGTGATTTGGGATTTAGGAGACGCCATGGAAACGGGTACTGCACCGGGTAAGAGAGCTATAGTACCTCATTCCAATGGGGGAGGGGGATTTAATGCTGCAGGTGAGGACTTGTTGGTAAATGCTATCATTTGGGCGTCTCAGATGGACACAGATGGGGATGGTTTACAGGATTGTGTGGATACGGATAGCGATGGCGATGGTTGTGGTGATGCTGACGAAGCTTACGGTGATGTCGATACGGATTTGGATGATAATGGGAGATATGGTTCTGGTTCTCCTGCCGTCAACGGAGACGGAACTGTGACAGCCGCTTCATATACAACTCCGGTTGATGGAGATAGCAACACTGTTTTGGATTTTTTAGAGGCGGGTACGGCAGCTTCCATAACAACACAACCAACAGATAGTGCAATTTGCCCATCAGGAAATACTTCTTTTACGGTTGCGGCATCAAATGCAGATGCTTTTCAATGGCAATTGTTCAACGGTTCTACTTGGGATGATTTGACCGATTCAGGTATTCATGGAGGTACAACAACTACAACACTTGCTATCACTGGGGCGAACGTTACGGATAACGGTAACCAATATAGAGTTGTGGTTTCAAATTCAAGTTATGTCTGTGGAACTCAAATCTCAAATACTGTAACCTTAACGGTTGAGGATACAACGGCACCCGTCATATCTGGTTGTCCTACTAATATTTCCGTAAATGTGGATAGTGGAACTTGCGGAGCTGTGGTAACTTGGACTCCGCCTACGGCAAATGATAACTGTGGAGGCGTTACCTTAACAAATAATAACTATAATCCAGGAGATAGTTTTCTACCCGGAGTAACAACGGTAGTTTATACAGCTACGGACGATTCTGGAAATTCATCCACTTGTAGCTTCACGGTTACTGTGAATGATAATGAAGCTCCGACAATAAATGGACCTTCGGATATTACGGTCTCTGCAGATTCTGGGGTTTGTGAGGCAGTTGTAAACTATACCCTACCTACCGTAAGCGATAATTGCGCGATGGGTGATGGAACCTTCCCAGTTTTTGAGGATTTTGAAGTTCCAAATAGAAATGCCCTTATAAATGAATGTTGGCAATTTGCGGGTTCAACCGTATCTACAAATAACCCCATCTCTGGTAGCACTAGTATGCGGACCAGTAATTTAATTTCTACAGAGGCCAGAAGATTAATCAGTCCTTTGGTGTATTTAAATGGAAATGGACAAATCACGTTTACCCATAGAATAGACCAAGCCAGAAATAATAATAGAATCACGGTTTCTTTGGTTGATGAGGCCGATGTGGCAACCGTAATTTTTAATGAGGTGTACAGTGACAACAGCGTTCAGACTGAGATTATTGATATTGGTCTTACAGGGAATTATAGAGTAAGATTCGATTTTGAAACAAATAGTAATGCATCTGATCGAGCTCGATTGGATGACCTAACGATTCCTGGACTCAAAGTGGCAGATACATCAGGTTCGGGTGCCTGCCCAGCAGCTACACTTCAAGCGGTTCAAACTGCCGGATTTGCAACCGGTGGAGCCTTTCCTGTGGGAACCACAACAAACACGTATGAAGTAACGGATGCATTTGGTAATACGTCAACTTATAGTTTTGATATTACGGTAACCGATGATGAAAATCCAACGGCAAGTAACCCTGCACCGGTTGCAGTATTCTGTGCTTCGGATGTCCCAGTAGCGGACCCATTGGTCGTTACTGATGAAGCTGATAATTGTACTGCAAATCCAACAGTAACATTTATAGGTGATGTAAGCGACGGTGGAACCAATCCCGAAACAATTACAAGGACCTATAGAGTGGAAGATGCATCAGGTAATACAACAGATGTAACGCAGACAATTACGGTTTCTCAGTTTTTAATAAACACACAACCTGCGAATCTAACGGTTATCGCTGGCAATAATGGTACTTTTTCAGTTACCGCGGTAAATGTGGATACCTACCAATGGCAAGTTAGTACCAACGGAGGTGTTAGTTATTCGGACATTTCAGATGGAACAGAATATACAGGAACCCAAACTGCTACTTTGATTGTAAACTCTCCAGATGTAGACAAAAACGGATATCTTTTTAGGGTAGTTTTGTCGAATTCTACTAGTAGCTGTCCGGATTTAATATCAAATTCGGCTACGCTAACCATTAGGGTGGGGAGGGTTATCACAAATCGTCGCATTACATATCGTGTGAAAAAGAACTGAGACTCATTTTCTGAAAAGATGTATTCTTAACATTTTTCTTCGTTGTAATCCCTAAGAATTAAAGTCCTTTTTAATAGGATTTTCTCCATCAATTTAAATCCTTGGAACCTAACAAAAAACACGGTGAGATTAAAAAATGAATACTCACTTAACCCTTGATTTTGGTGCTTTTATCGACCAAGAGCATAGTAAAAAATAGCTCTTTACAAGATGGATGACCTCAAGATTTCCTCTTTAGACAGTAGGATTTGGGGTGTACACAACAAATATTTTCACCCCCTAAGGGTATAGGTAATTTTGTTAAAGGATGTAGTATGCCCAAATAGGGCAATGCCCAACTAAACAAGTAAATACACCAAATATCTCAACATACGATGTTGCTAAACAATAGCCCCATGAAGAAGTACATCATATTTCTTGCCTTTATTTTATTCTCCACTATAGCATTTGCCCAGACTACGGTCACTCTACAGGATCAATGTAATTGTGAAGTATTGAAAGGAACAGCAGTAAATGTTCCAGGAGCAACTACGCCAACAGGTGCCGATACCGGAGATATTTACGTTAATACCACAACAGGAACTATTTTTTTCTGGGATGGGGACTCCTGGGAACTAACATCAGCAGATAATCAACAATTACAAAGTTTTACATTGGATGGGCTTACCAATGAACTAACACTCACTTTGGAAGATGGAGGAAGTATAGATGTAGATTTAAGTAGTTTGAGTGACACGTTAACGGATACTAATACTACAGTTGTATCATTTGGAATAGATGCGACTAATACAAATCTGGTAATAACAGATTCGGATACAAATACGTTTTCTGTTGCATTGGTTGATTTAGCAGCAATAATTGATACCAACACGGACGACCAGGACCTTGCCCTTGACGGGGCCACGAACACGCTGAGCCTTACCAACGATGCGACGACGGTGGACCTGAGCCCGTACCTTGACAACACGGACAGCCAGGACCTTACGATAAGCGGCAACACGCTGAGCCTTACGGGTGATGCGACGCCTGTGACCCTTCCCACGGCCGACGGTGACGAGACGGTGATCAACGACGGTGTTAACACGACGGTGAACGGTACGGGAACGGCCCTTGACCCCTATACGATCGACGTTCCTAATGAAACAGTGACGTCATTGTCTCAAAATACTACCACGGGTGTAATAAGCTATACAGACGAAGATGGTGGTACACCAGAAACAGCCAATGTAGTAAGTGTTTCCAATACCAATAACGAACTTATTGTAGGAACAGATGGAGGAGCATCTTTTGAGATGACCGATATTGACATAGATGGCGATGGAACAGACGAGGCAACAGTAAATGACGCTATGAACGATATTAGAAAAATTACTGCCACCGCTGGTCGTATTTTCTACCCACCTTCAATTGCCATAGACGTATCAGCATATTCTGGAACACCAATTTTGAATCAAACGATTAATCTCTATGCCCAATATACAGCGCAATTTGGAAGTCCGATGGTTAGAAGTGATGTAGGTGGCGCTAATGAGGCCCCGGCTGCATTACCTACTTATGCATCAAACGAACTCTATTACTATGTGACATTCTTTGACAATACGGTGTTCGCTAATGTAGAGATTGATGCTAATGGTATGATGGAGTATGATATCATTGGAAGTCCAGCGGACTACAACTCTTTAATCAATGTAGTATTCGTGGTAAAATAAGAACAGATAAAGGCTAATAGGATTTTGAATTCAAATAACATATACAAGTCTTTATTCATAGGGTTGCTTATCCTGATATTTGGGATGAACTCCTCCCACGCACAATTTTTACTTCAAGCCCCTTCTGGTGGTGATGAAACTAACTATCAATGGTTTGAGGCTTCGGATTTGGGTACGGTTTTAAGTACAAACTCATTTTATGAAGCCACTCAGCCCGGTGTATACTTTGCCACCTATGATGGTACACTTTGTGAGTCGAACGCAACGGGATATTTTATACTTACGGATTGTAGAGCTCCGGATAATCAAGTTACTTTAGATATTTCAGCTAGTGTGCCTTCAGGAGCCACTATTAATTGGAATCCTACAGTCAGTGGCGACCAAACCCGCCCTGTGGTTACAAGTACTACTTCTGTAGAGCGATATGTAGCCACAATCACAAAAGCCGGAAATAGTAGCGCTTTACCGCGTTTTACTGTAGTTTGTATTAGCCAAGCAGCAACATTGGTTGATGATTTTGTGACCGTGGATGAAGATACCATGGTGATTGTACCAATTTTTGATAATGATTCCGACTTACCTTCTACGGGAACTTTAACGACTACGGCACCAGCTAATGGTTCGATTACTATAGATACCAATGGAACTATAAATGACCCTACGGATGACATCGTAACCTATATACCAAATCCCGATTTCAATGGTGCTGATACATTTGATTACACGGTTTGTAATTCATTAGGTGATTGCAGCACTGCGACGGTTAATGTAGATGTATTACCCATTGTTGATGCTTTTGATGATTCAGTTGTCGTTTTACAGGATACTTCCATCGAAATTGACATATTGGCCAATGACAATGATGTACATTCGTCAGGATCCCTAACCGTGACAATACCAGCCAACGGTACAGCTAATCTTAATACCAATGGCACTCCTTCAGATCCTAGTGATGATACGGTAACTTATGTGCCCAATACTCGGTTTGTAGGGACGGATACATTCCAATACACCATATGTGATTTAAATGGTAATTGCAGTACAGCAACTGTAACGGTAACCGTGACGCCCCCAGGTTCTAATTTAGATACTGATGGAGATGGTATTCTCGATAGTTTCGAAGATTTAAATGCAGATTTGGATAACGATCCTTCAACTGACCCAACAGACTCTGATAGTGATGGTATACCTGACTATTTGGATATTGATAGCGATAATGATGGTATTCCCGATAACGTAGAGGCACAAAGCACAGTAGGATATATACCACCTAGTTTGGTGGATGCTAATGCAAACGGGGTTGATGATGCTTATGAAAACGGAGCAAACATAGGTCTGATACCTGTGGATACCGATGTTGATGGCCTGCCGGACTATGTAGATGATGATAGTGACGGTGATAACATCCCTGACAATATTGAGGGACATGATTTTAATCAGGATGGTGTGGCAGATGTAAATTTTGCGGGCACTGATACTGATGGAGATGGTCTGGATGATGGTTATGAAGGAGGTAGACTGGATGATTCCGATATCAATGATGAAATCAATGACCCATTAAACGACCTGCCCGATACGGATACTGATGGCGAAGTGGATTACCGAGACACCGACGATGATGACGATGGTATTGCTACCGCGGATGAAGACTTGAATTTGGATGGTAGCTATGTAAATGACGATTCCGACAATGATGGCATACCCAATTACCTAGACCCCGATTTAGGGCCTACAGAAGACGACGTACCAGATGTAATTAATGTAATCACTCCTAATGGAGATACAGTACACGATGTGTTGACCATAAGAGGAATTGAAAATTTCCCAAACAATACAGTTAAGATTTATAATAGGTGGGGTGTTCTAGTATTCCAGACGCGGGGATACGATAATAATACGAATACCTTCGATGGTACCTCTACAGGTAGGGTAACAGTTGACAAGGACAACAAATTACCTGTAGGAACCTATTTCTACATTGTGGATTATGAAGACCAAAACGGAAGTATGAAACAACTCTCAGGTTACTTATACATTAACCGTTAAAGAAATGATGATAGTGCAGAAAAATAGAGGAAAGTTAATTCTTGGATTGTTTCTGAGTTGTGTTTTGCTTGCAACCACTCATGTATTTGCTCAACAGGATGCACAGTATACCCAATATATGTACAATACAGTGAGTGTAAATCCTGCTTATGCAGGTTCACGAGGCCATTTGAGTATTGCAGCCCTATATAGAAATCAGTGGGTTGGTTTGGATGGGGCTCCAGAGACGCAGACACTCAATTTACACACCCCGATGGGATACAGAGGAGTAGGCTTGGGGATATCCATAGTAAATGATAAAATTGGACCAACTTCTGAGACCTATTTTGATGTTGACTTTTCATATACCATTCAGACATCTTTTGATGCAAAGCTTAGTTTTGGGTTAAAAGCAAGTGCCCATATGTTGGACATTCGATTTTCAGAACTGGATGAATTTGAAATTGACCCACAACTACAAGCTCAACAGGATATTAGAAATCGGTTCTCTCCCAATATCGGAGCCGGGGTATACTATCACACAGACAATTTTTATGCTGGTTTTTCCGCTCCAAGAATTTTGGAAACCACCCACTTTGATGAATCCTCAGTATCCACAGCCAGGGAGCAGATAAATTGGTATTTCATTACAGGTTATGTGTACGATATTAATCCATTTTTAAAGTTTAAGCCTACAGTATTGACCAAATTGGTACAAGGGGCCCCGTTACAGGTAGATCTTTCCGCTAATTTCATGTTCAATGAGAAGTTTATTGGAGGTGTTGCCTATAGATGGGATGCGGCCTTTAGTGGTCTTTTTGGGTTTCGTATTTCTGATGAAATGCTCATTGGTTTGGCGTATGATAGGGAAATAACCGATTTAGGTGCCACTACATTTAATGATGGATCATTTGAGATTATTCTTCGTTATGATTTTATTCGCAACGTGAGTAACTTAAAGTCTCCACGCTTCTTCTAATCTTCACTTTTTACTTAATATTTAGAATATAGGCCAAGAAGAATTCTTGTAAACACACTATTTTTGTTTCATGAAAGAAGAAAATGTGATATTGGTCAATGAAGATGACCAACCCATAGGTTTAATGCCTAAAATGGAAGCCCATGAAAAAGCTGTGTTACACAGAGCTTTTTCGGTTTTTATAGTGAATGAAGCAGGGGAAATCATGCTGCAACAAAGAGCGGCGGACAAATACCATTCTCCACTTTTATGGACCAACACCTGTTGTAGTCATCAACGGGAAGGTGAAACCAATATAGAAGCTGGGAAACGTAGGTTGCAGGAAGAGATGGGTTTCTCCGTGGATCTTAAGGAACTGTTCTCATTCATTTACAAAGCACCTTTTGACAATGGGCTCACCGAACATGAACTGGATCACGTTATGATTGGGTACTACAACGATGTTCCCAATATCAATCCTAAAGAAGTGGCCAGTTGGAAATGGATGCAACCCTCTGATATCAAAAAAGACATCTCAGAAAATCCTGAAGAGTATACCGCGTGGTTCAAGATTATTTTTGAACGCTTTTATGATTATCTTGTTGAACATAGTGAAAAGTCTTCATGGTAAAAGTCAGTAGAAAAGCACATTTTAATGCTGCCCATCGTTTGTACAATCCAGACTGGAGTTTTGAAAAAAATGAAGCGGTTTTTGGAAAATGTAACAATCCAAGGTACCACGGGCATAACTATGATTTGATTGTCAGTGTAGAGGGAGAAATAAATCCCATCACTGGCTATGTTATGGACATGAAAGTACTTAAGGATTTGATTAAGGAACATGTTGAAGATCAGTTTGACCATAAGAATTTAAATGAGGATGTTTCTGATTTTAAAAACCTAAATCCTACAGCAGAAAACATTGCAGTGGTTATATGGAACAAACTGAGACCTCATATTGAACATAGCAAAAATTTGGAGGTTGTTTTATATGAAACACCCCGTAACTTCGTAACCTATTCAGGCTAGCAATGCTTTATCCGTTAAAATTTGAACCTATTCTCAAAGAGAGGCTATGGGGAGGAACCAAGTTGAAAGACGTTTTAGGAAAACCCATTCAAAGTGAAATTACTGGAGAAAGCTGGGAACTTTCAGGTGTTGATGGAGATATTTCAATAGTTGCTGAAGGACCGCTAAAGGGAGCATCACTTAGTGAACTCATTCAAAAGCAAGGAAAGAATCTTTTAGGAGAAAGTGTGGTAGAACGTTTTGGGTTGGATTTTCCTATCTTGATTAAGTTCATTGATGCTAAAAAAGACCTTTCCATTCAGTTGCATCCAAATGATGACCTAGCAAAGGAAAGGCATAACTCTTTCGGGAAGACAGAAATGTGGTATATAATGGATGCCGACCCTGGTGCCCAACTTATAGTGGGTTTCAACAAGTCAGTGGAAAAAGAAGAGTATGTAAAAAGCTTGGAGGAAAATACCCTTTTGGATTTGATGAATTATGAAGAAGTAAAGGAAGGTGATACTTTTTTTATAAATACAGGCAAGATACATGCCATTGGAGCTGGTGTCATGCTTGCCGAAATTCAGCAGACTTCCGATGTAACCTATAGGGTATTTGATTTCAATAGAAGAGACAAGGACGGAAACCTAAGGGAGCTTCATACGGAATTGGCACTGGATGCAATGGATTACGAAAAAAAAGACGATTTCAAGGTGATGTATCCAAATCAAAAGAATGCACATAATCAAATGGTGGATTCCCCTTATTTTAAGACCAATTATTTGAATATTGACAAGAAAATGCAAGTTGATTTATCTACTAGGGATTCATTCACCATCTATATGTGCGTTGGGGGGAAAGCCAATATTGACAATGGAACTGGAAGAACCATGTTAAAAAGAGGTGAGACCGTATTAGTTCCTGCAAGTAGCGATTCCGTTACGATTGAGACAGATAAAGCAACACTTTTAGAAGTAAGCATTTAATAGTACCTTTGAAAAAAACGAGGCATGGCTAGTATTCGCGACTTAAAGAAAGATGTAAACTTTGTGCTGGGAGATATAATAGAGGCAGTTTACATTTGGGAAGCAGGTTCGGACAACAAAAACTCAAAAGAGGGTAGTGATATTATAGATAAGGCTATTATGGCCTTTGATGAGTTAATGTCCAAAATACACCAGAAAGAGGTGGACGATAAAAAGATCCATTTCAAGGATATAAGGTCGCAACTGGAAGTTAAAGCTACAGAACTTGTTGAAGAGCTAAATAAACTCTCTGATTAACTCATTCTTTTCCCAAGAATTCCTTAAACTCTTTTCCATACTTCGATTCCAAAACCTCTGAAGTTAGCTGGTTGTAAATAGAATCCAAATATTTCGGATTGGCCTCAGCCGCTTCGGTCATCATTATATAAGGTGTAGCATAAGAGTTGGCATTGGTCAACCCAAAATTTAGGGCATACCTGTAACGACTAATTATGTTTTTACGAATTAATTGCTGAATTGAATCCACCGCCAGAGAGTCCTTTTTTACTCCTTCATCAATTGTCTTTTTTGTCAATTCCAATTCCTTTATATTGAATTGAGAAATCATTTCTTTGAATTCTTCCCATTTTTCATGGCTTTTAGATCCTGAAATCTCTGGACTTAAATCAAAAGTCTTCCAAGAGGTGTTTATTACGATTTCTCCAGGCTCTCCAAAAAATACAATACGATCGTTGATATCATTGTTGTCCTCTTTGTCAAGATACAGATATAGTACTTCTGGACTTTCTAAATAATGAGAAAAAGAAAAAGTGCCATCTCCTTTGATTTCAATAGAATCTAAATTGATAAGGGATGAATCTTTAAACTGCTGAAAGAAAAGTTTGCCTTTTTTCAAGCCTTTAATATTGCCCGAAACCGTCATATTGGCCTTCTTTTCTTCACTACAAGACCAAACTAGCACACCTAAAACAAATAATAATAAGAGACGTTTCATCAAAACTTT
The DNA here is from genome assembly GCF_003001695.1 of Flagellimonas meridianipacifica. GTDB lineage: Bacteria > Bacteroidota > Bacteroidia > Flavobacteriales > Flavobacteriaceae > Flagellimonas > Flagellimonas meridianipacifica. The sequence goes on from NZ_PVYX01000003.1 coordinate 125,404, forward strand.
TTTTGCGGGGCAAATATGCATATAATTCCTGAATTTTTCTTGTCTATATAAGGCAGATTACATTTGAGATGCCACCTCCATGAGAAGAGCACAGATGTAGGCGCCTGCCGTTCCTGCAACATAACCAAACACAGCAAGTAGAATACCTACAGATGTCAATGATGGGTGAAATTCTGCCGCCACCACAGGTGCTGATGCCGCCCCACCTACGTTGGCCTGACTTCCTACAGCCATAAAAAAGTAAGGGGCTTTTATAAGCTTGGCCACAAAAATTAATAGTAATGCGTGAATGCAAATCCATATAAAACCAACAGCAAGTAGACCAGGGTTCTCCAAAACCCTGCTCAAGTCCATTTTCATTCCGATGGTGGCTACTAGAATATAGATAAACATGCCGCCTATTTTACTTGCGCCAGCACCTTCATAGTTTTTGGCTTTTGTAAAAGAAAGACCAATACCTATGACTGTGGCAAAAACGACCATCCACAAGAACTTGGAACCTAGGGATGATAAAATCTTTTCCTTATTTCTGACCACTTCGAAAGTGTTTTCAAGGAACTCTGCGAAATAATGAGCCATAAAATGAGCTAGTCCGACACCGACAAAAGCGTAGGCCAACATCATTACAAAGTCATGCAGTGAAGTTACCCGGGCTATTCTGGCCGTGTGTTCTGAGACTTTGATTTTTAAAGCTTCAATGGATGAGGTATCTGCTTTTAACCAAGAATCTATTTTCTTTGTTTTTCCTATTCCGAACAATAAAATGGCCATCCATAGATTGGCCATAACGATATCGACCAAAACCATTTTTGAAAACTCTTTTGGATTGTATTGAAACACCTCCAACATGGCGGCTTGATTGGCACTTCCGCCTATCCAGCTCCCTGCTATCGTTGCCAAGCCTCGCCAAACTGCATCAAAACCAGCGCCGCCAACCGTTTCCGGCGAAAAAATAGACACAATTAAAATGGCTAGTGGTCCCCCTATTACAATGCCCAGGGTTCCCGTGAAAAACATAATGAGTGCCTTAGGTCCCAAATTAAAAATCGCCTTTAGGTCAATACTTAAAGTCATCAATATCAATGCAGCTGGGAGCAAATACCTACTTGCGATATAATAGGTATTGGAAGCCTCTTCTTTAATGAGACCTGTGCTGGCCATTATTGCAGGCAATAGATAGCACATTAAGACCGTGGGAACAATAGCATAGAATTTTTTCCAGAAACCTTTTTTTATTGAAGAAGTATAGAAGACAAATCCTAGGCAAAGGCAAAGAAGTCCGAAGATAATCGTGTCTTCGGTAAAGGGTAGTTCATTCATTCCTTGTTGGTTTTTTCAAATATAGAAAAATCAAGGCGTCTAAATGTTCAACCAATAGGTGAGCCGTAAATTTATGGAACGGTTTCTCGGCATAAAACTTTCAACGAAGTAATTGTCATTATAAACAATGAACAAATCTGACAATGGAGCAAAACGCCATTGTAGTCTTGAATTGATACCAAGATTATCCTGTTGATTACTATATTGAATGGTGTTCGACCAGAAAATGGACTTGCTGAAAGTAATATTAATTTGTGGGCTCACTAACCAGAGGTCCGCATCGGGGAAAGGGTCCGGAAGCTCAATGTGGTCGTAGTTAAGGTTTAGCGATAAAAAGAACTTTGGTTGTAATCTTAGGTTGAAGGAACTTTCTAGCGAAAATCGGGTACCGTTAAAGAAATCTCCATAACCTGGTTCAACAGAGTAGGAAAAAACCTTTCTAGGATCTGAATCAAAGTTAAACTCAAAACTGGTGTAGTAATAACCGACATCTCCCGGTAATTCAACTGCGCCATCAGTGCCCGTTGGATCAAAAGGCTCGTCCAAAAAAGTGAACCTATTGAACATTCTAATGCCAAACTGTGACTGGTTTTTAAACTCTGCTGCCCATCGACTGAAAATGGTATAATCCGTATTCTGGTAATCGAAAGTTGGTCTCCAGATAAAGTTTGGCGAAAAACGGAATCCATGCGTGTTTATTTTCCCTTTTTTTGGCCAAAAGTTGCACTCTATGAAGGGTCTGGTAATAATTACATCCGTTCTTCTGATAAAACCAAGATCTGAGCGAAAATCATTACCTACATAAGAATTTCTAAGACCAAAATTAATATGCCTTGAATTGTAAAAGAGGTCAGCACCTGCTGAACTGCTTTCATTACCTATTTCAGGAGCAAACGATTGATGATAAAAGAATTTACCTACCCATGTGTTATCTGATGAGGCAAGATTATAGTCCAAACCCAAAACCCTATTGTAACGGTCTGTTTCCTCCAAGAAGTCGTAGTCACCAAAGGTCTGCCTGTTTACAAATATGAAACTGAGGTTGGAGCGGGAAAACATTTTCTTTTGTAAGGCAAAAACGGTGTTGTTGTTACTGGGAATCTCATTGGCAACATCCTCTTCCGTCTGAAGGTTCAAAAAACCCAAACGCCAGTCCTCATTAAGCTTTCCACTAAGACGAACCCCTCCTATGATACCATTTTCCACCGATTCACCATCCAAATCTTCAGCAATTCCAATACGTCTGGAGAAAAAAGGATTTGCATCCCTTTCGCTACCAAAGGTTCCAAAAAGGTCGTTGTTATCTATAAAAAACTGTCGTCTTTCGGGTAGTGATATTTCAAATCGAGTGAGGTTGGTAAAAATGTCGTCTACCTGAACATTGGAAAAATCAGGGTTTACCGTGATATCAAGGTTAAGGCCGTTCCCAATAGCCACTTTTGCGTCCCCACCAAACGCCACATTGTTTAAACTTTCATCGGTTTCAAAATCTTTTTGCGCAAGTCCATTTATATAGGGTATCAGGGCCAATGGGGTACGAGATTTTCCTAGTGGTTTTTCAAATACCATATCCCCCATGAAAGCGAGATTAAATACGAATTGGTTTTGTGGTATTTCCGCCCAAGTGCTAGTTTCATTGGTCTGCATGTCAAATCTATAGCTGTTGAACCGCCATTTTGTCTCACCTTGGGAAAACTTAAATGAAGTAAGGGGAATTGCCATTTCGCACACATAACCATTGTCTGTAATCTTTGCTTCGCCTCGCCATTTAATATCCCATGAGGTAGTGAACCCGCTCAATGTGGTCCCTCCATTGGAAATGAGGGCTTCCCTCCTTACTCCATAGGGGTTCATACCGAATAAAAAGGCATTTGTTCCGTCGTTAAACGTATCAAATAACAAGCTGATGTTGTCATTGCCACCCGCTCGGTAGTCACGCTCCAATGAAGGAATTATATAGTCGTCACCTTCCGCGTTGAGAGTTATACCTATATATAAGGTGGTATTGCTATATAGCATTTTGATATCGGTCTGCTGAATGGCCAAAATAGAATCTGTAGGAAAGTATTGTTGGAAATCTTCTGCACTTTCCGCTGTTTCCCAAATGTCTTCGTCCAATATCCCATCAATTTGAATAGGTTGGTCAATGAACTTAACAACAAATGTTTTGGAGGAGTTTTGGGCGAATAGCAGAAAAGGTGAGGCAAGCGCAAAGAATATCAAAAAAGATTTTGACATGGATTAGTTTGAATTAGTCGCGCAAATTTAAGGGGAAGCTTAGTTAAAAAAATCCCAAATGTTTTTGAACTCTTAACTTTAAGATTCCTTTAAAAAGAAGGTTCTGACCAGAAATAAGCTACACTACCTTTTTGAAATTTTATTTCCGGTTATTTGGCGTTGCATTTTGCACTTAAAACGGTCTACCTCGTCGCTTCTTAGTTTGGAGTGTTTTGTAGTCCGGCCTTGAACCCGTTTTCTCCACATTTTGAAGCTGCTACGCTTCATTTCTCTACGCATAAGCTCAATGGTCTCTTGTTCGGAAATTCCAAATTGATAAGTTATGGCCTCAAAGGGAGTCCTATCTTCCCATGCCATTTCGATGATACGGTCAATATCCCGTTCGGAGAAATTCTTTTTCATGCAGCACAAAAATACGCTTTACTTAATAATACGAAAGGTGAGGTTGATACGTTCTCGTACATTTTTTGCTGTTTTAGCAATTTGATGGTGCCAAAAATGTTGGGTTTCTCCACGCATCAATAGTAGGCTTCCGTGTTCCAGCAATATTTTATACTTCAAGGTTTTGTCTGATTTGTGCCGTAAATGGAAATATCGTTCAGCACCCAATGAAAGAGAGGCAATGATAGGATTTTTTCCAAGTTCTTTTTCATCATCTGCATGCCAGCCATTGCTATCCTTCCCATCCCGATATAAATTTAAAAGACAGGTGGTGAATTCAATGTTTGCTTCTTTGTCCACTAGACCTTTAAGCGATTTCAATTCATCGGTAAAAGCGAGAGATTCCATGGTAATGTTCGAATAGGAATAATTTTTTCCGTTGTTGGAATAAAGAGCTGTTAATCTAGGCTGTGCATATACCTTACCAAATACTTTGATATCATCTTGTTGCCAAGGGGTATCTTTCCTAAGAACATCAAAGTACTGATTTGCCTTTTTTTCGCTCAAAAAATTAGGGTAGTACCAAATATCACTATCCGGTAGCCCTAAGTTTTGCTTCTCACTGAAGAGTTGCATAGCTATTGAAGTACCGCCTTTAGCTGGTTTCTGTATTCAGATGGATTCTGCCCAGTAAATGCTTTGAAGGATTTGTTGAAATGTGAAAAATTGTTGAAACCACTTTCATAGCAAACCTGGGTAATACTTATAGGTTGTTCGGCCAATAACTTGGATGCATGCACCAATCGATACTCGTTTACAAATTGGGTAAAGGTCTTGTTGGTTATTTTTTTGAAATATCTGCAGAACGAAGGAACCGTCATGCTTACAATATCCGCAATTTCATCTAATGTGATCTCTTCCTTAAAATGAGCTTTCACATGGTTGAACACTAAGTTAATGCGGTCGTTGTCCTTTATTTCGGTTTCCATAGAAAAACCCTCAGCGTTCAGTACACGCATATCATCAGAAGTTGCCAGTAGATTCAGAATGTTTAAAATAGATAGCAGACGTTGAAAATCCGTCTGATATTCCAAAATTTCCATTTTTTCACCAACTTTCATCTTTGTCTTACCATGAAAAGCAATGCCTCCCTTGGCCACCTCAAACAGTTTTTGAATGTTTTTCATTTCCGGAATATCAAAAAAATCACTTCCCAGGAAATCGTATTTCATTTGAACGAGGGTTTCGCTCTTATTTCCGGTCAATTTATCCGTAAATCCACAATGTGGTAGGTTTGAACCTATCAAAATAAGATCTCCCTCCCTAAAATAGGAAACATGACTCCCTATTTGCCTTTTTCCGGACCCACCGTTAATATATACCAATTCCAACTCTGGATGATAGTGCCACCCATTGTTCTTATTTTCCTTATTAGCGCTAAACTTTTGATATGTAAAAGAGTGCCCAAAACTTGGTGCAATTGCTTCAAAAGCAGGCTTTTGTAATACCGTCCCCATTTTTCCTTTCATAGTATAAAAGTATATGTTGGTTGAATAGATAATCTATGCAAAATTACCAAAAAACTATGCTATTTTATCATTAATACTTTGTTAACACATCAACTAGGTTAAAATTGCATAGATATCTGAAAAAATGGTTGTGTTTTTGCATGAAGTTCCAAAGTAGTTTTGTCTTGTAATCTTAAAAAAGCGAAACGTTATGAAATCAATTCTAAAATCGTTTACAGTAGCTGGATTCTTAATGATATCCGTAATGGGATTGGCTAATGGACCAGCATCAAGGTTTGGTAAAAAAGGAACAGCAAAGGCAGAAGTTGAGAAAAGCTTGATTGAAGTTACGTTGGATCCTGTTTTTGTGAAAAAGGGCGACAAGCTAATGTTGAACTTGTTGAACTTGACCCAAGGTATTGTATTACTAGAGGTATATGATAGTGAAAACCGCCTGGTCTACAGTGAGAAAATTGAAGGAGAAGTTGTTGTTGAAAAGGCCTTTAATTTCGAAAAAGCTTATGAAGATGAGTACACTGTAGTTGTGGTGGACAAATTGGGTACGTATAAAGAAACTATGAATATAAAATAGTTGTTTAGTTAATTTCAGTTTGAAAAGCCCCAAACGGGGCTTTTCTTATTTTAGAAACTTTTTTAGTTTCTCTCTTTTTCTTAAAGGTAGGGCTTCGTTGTCAATGGCCAGTTTTACCAACTCCGTATCTTTTTTACGAGCAAACAGTAATCCATAAAACTGTTTTACGGTCAGGGGACTATCAGATTTTTCAACAAGTTCCAGTTTGTCACCGTTCTTTACTTGGCCTGTTTCCAGTACGCGAACGTAAGTACCTGGGTGGGCATGTTCAATAAATTGTCCTAAAATATCTTGATTGCCAAATCTGAACCCCAGTTTATAGCATGGTTCCCGGGGTTGCGTTATTTGGACCAAGGCAGTACCCAATCGGTATACGTTGCCTATCTGTAATTTCGATTCATCAAGTCCCTCAACGGTCAAGTTTTCTCCAAACATGCCCCAGTCCCAATCCAAATTGGGATATTTTTCCTTCCAGTAGGGGTAAGCATCGGAAGAAAACAAATAACATGCCTTAAAGATTCCCCCGTGAACTCTTCGGTCGGCAATGGTATCATCTTCAACAATTTCTTCCTGCAAGGTTAATGCTTGGTCAACGGGATATTTGAAAATACCTGTGGAATGTGTCTCGCCGTTCCATTGAAAGAAAACGGGCTTGGCCAAATTGGTACTGATAACTTTCATGCCATGAAGTTACTAAACTGGCATGTAGTTTTTCCTAAATTCTAATGATTTAACTGGATTTTTACTTCTGATTGATATCGAAATTCCAGGACGTACATTTTTAGAACTGAATCTCCAATGTTTTCTAAATCGTGGATATGATTTGCATCATCAGGCTCCATGTATTCGGTGTCTCCTTTCTCAATCTGAATGAGTTGTATTTTTCCACTTTTACATCGGGATATGGCTAAACCGGAAGTGAGACAAACAAAGCTGCATGGAAAACGGTGTTTCCGAAAAGGGATTCGCTGTTTGGGCCATAAAGTTATGTCCCAAAGCCGCGAAGTCCCATTTTCATAAAGGAGTTTTTGCCCCAAAGAATCACCAATCCCACTTTCATCATTCAACTCCCTTATTTTCTCAATGTCCCACAGGTCAAAATTGCCTTCTGGGTTTAATTGAACATATTTCATTTTCACTTTTTTAAAGTGATGTAGATAACGTAAAAAGATACAACTACAAGTAATGGTAAAAGCATCAAATCATATCTTACCACTAAGGAAGGATTGATTTGTAACCAACTTTGGATTTGGATTTCCCACACCACAAAACAGCCCCATATTACGGCCAAGCATAACCAACTTATATATTTTGATAAATCCATTTTTAGTTTTGAGGCGGCAAAGGTTTAACAATACTCAAGAACGGCAAAGAATTCCACTTCATTTTAAGTACGGAATGCAGACTTACGAACTACAAAATATAAACGTGAATTCCTTTTATTTAAAGAAAAAGAAAAGAAACCTATAAATTAACTCAACATTACCTATACAGGACACGATTCTCAACGAAATTTACGATGCCAGTTTTTCTTTGTATCTGCTTGGAGTAGTACCAGTGATTCTTTTAAAAGCCGTGTAAAATGCGCTTTTGCTCTGAAAACCTACTTCAGTTCCAATACCCTCTATACTAAGGTTGTCAAGGTTTCTATCTGAAAGCATCTTCCCTGCCTTTTCTATTCTATATCGGTTGATGTAGCTATTGAAGTTTTCGCCATTTACTTTGTTGATTGCCTGTGAGATTCGTTTTGGATGCACCTTTAATGGTTCTGAGATGGCAACTATGGTCAAGTTTTTGTCCATGAAGACTTCTGATTCCTTAAGGTATTTATCCACTATCTGTACTAACTTTCTTTGTTCATTGGTAGCGGGTAAAGAAACCGTTTTTGTTTCGTCGGAGTGTGTTCCTAAATCATCTTCGGATATAAGAGAAACCACATCTTGTTGCATTATACCATGAACCGAGGCCCAATACAATATAAAGACATTATAGCCTGCATAAAAAATCCGATAAAGCATGGAATTGTCCACAAAATATCTAACAAAATGAAGTGCAAACAATATAAAACCGAAAAATACAAAACGCTTTACCCACAGGAATTCCTTTTGCTCAATCTGGGAAAATTGGTTTTTCACTTCTTCGGTATGCTTATTAATTAAGCGCCACATAAATATCAGCACACCTGTGGAATACAAAAGACCTACCAAAAAAATGGGCCGGTACCAAGTAGCTTGAACAATTTCTAGTTTGGTTTCTACGGGTAGAAGAAAAACAACAATTTGAAAAAGCAAAACCGCTAAACCAGGATATATGTACCAATAGCGATTACCGTTGCTTGAAAAAATGGAGATCTTTTGAATGTATACCAGAAAAAGGGAGGCCAGAAGCCATTCGCCAGGTCTTGGTAATACGCTCAATTTGGGGTAGTATTCCAAGATATTCATATCGTTTAAGATGATGGGAACAAAACAATAGGCATAGGTCAGCACAAAAAGGCCCAGAAAAAGTGTAGAGCGGTCTTTTCTCTTATTGGTATAAACCAAAATGGAACCGAGTATTACACCTTGTAGGCAACCAAAAATATCGATGATGGAAACGATGTTGTAGTTAATTTCCATTTCATCCTGTTTACCTCAAAAGATAATCATTTAAGTGCAAAAATTTGTAATGTAAAACCTACTTTTTGAAGAATTAAGGGATATAAAACTATGAATGAGTGGTTAAAAAGAAAAATCGGAAATATTAGTCCTGATAATAAAAGAATGGAATTGTCCGTACCATGAGCTTTGTTGTGTCACCTTCATCTTCGATTTTTTTTCGGACCAATCTTAAAATATGCTTACCCTCGTTAATGCTATCCAATTTCAGATAGGTCTCAAACCCAAGATGATTCTTTTTGTCCGTAGTAAGTAAAAAGTCAGCATCTATATCCAAGCTATCTATTTTAAAGGAATAAATGAAGTTGAAAGTTTCCATATACTTTTTTCGGATGCTATCTTTTTGTTTTCTTGAGGTGATTTTATCACTCCAATCGGTATTGAATACAATACTGGATTTCAAGCCACGACGGTCGTTTTCTGGTTTTAGGGATTCATCAAAAGAAAAAACGCGTTCTTCAAAACTCCCAGAAAAGGGCATAAAGACTTTTAGGTACTTTTTTGTGATGACCTTTGATGGTATCACGATATCTCCGGGATAGTCTTCATCTTCATCTTGCATATCCGCATAGTTTTCTCGGTTGGCAAAAATCTCTGAGGAACTTCTTTCTTTGTCCCAAAAGTTTGAGTTTCTATACCCAAGGGAAGTTAAAAACAGAATCAAAAGATAGATAGGGGTTAGCAAAAGAATTAAACGTTTTCCGAAACGATGGTCCAGAAAGTTATATACTAGTGGTCTATAAAGAAATGATAGCGTAAGAAAGCTGAATACCCAATAAACAGGGAAATATACTTTTGCCACCCATTTGTTTCTTTTCAATAACCCTTGAGTGATAAAATCAAAAAAGGTAAGAAACATCCCTACGCTTAAAAATATCATCAAGGCGGTCCCAATTCCTTTGGAAATCCATGCCGGCAAATAATCGTTGTCAATGATAAAATTGGCCACCAATACCATTGACACAATTACACAAGTGGTTGCCAACACATAGAAAATCAGCAGAAAGGAAATGGCAAAAAGTACACTACAATAGTTCTCCAGATTTGCTATGTACCTATCAAATGATATGATTCTTTTCTTCAGATAGCTTTTAAACCTTTCGCTGTACTTTAATTCTTCAAAATCAATGTCCCCAGATACATATCGCAGTCCCAATGCACCAATCCAAAGCCCTCTAAGTATTACGTGTAACAACAAATTAAAGAGCAGGATAGAACAAGCTATCATGGCCACAAAAAAAATGACGAAACTATAGATTTGCTCTTCGTTCTGAGCGTTGAGCATTGATGTTCTTATTGGGTCATAAGCGGTAAAAAGACCAAAAATTGCAAACCCCGAAATGATGAGCTCCAACTCCCAACTTTGTTGTTGTAAAGAATCCAATAACTTCTTAAAAGAGGGGCTTTTGTAATCGGTACTCATTTTTGGTGGTTTTGGTTCCTGAAAAATAAGGTTTTTAACAAAAAAAACCGCTCTTTATAAAAGAACGGTTTTGTAATCTATTGAGAGTATAGGTTATTTTATCATCTCGTAACTGCGTGAAATGAAATTCGTAAGCTCTTCCCCTTTGAGCAATCCTTTGGAAAGCCTAGCCAAATCTAGGGATTGGTTTATAAGCCGCTCTCTTTTCTTAGCCGTCTTGGTATTCAAGATTTCACTCACCAATTCATGATTGGTATTCACAATCAGATTGTACATTTCTGGCATATTGCCCATGCCGAACATACCCCCGCCACCAGTCTGCTGCATTTCCTTCATTCTGCGCATAAATTCGGGCTCTGTAATTATGAAGGGTGATGACAAGCTATCCATGGCCTCCATTTGAATAGTATATCCTTTTTCAGAAATCACTTTTTCCAGTTCTTCTTTCAGCTTATCCTTTTCCTCATCAGAAAGTTTGGATATGGCTGTATCTTCTTTTTTAATAAGATTGTCAATATGGTCGGCATCTACTCTGGCAAAAGACAGTTTTTCTTTAGAGGTTTCCAATTTTTGCATCAAATGGGATACGATGGGCGAATCCAATAAAAGAACCTCATAACCCCTGGCTTTAGCAGCCTCAATATAGCTATGCTGTGCTTCTTTGTCCGAGGCATAGAGCACTACCAATTTTTCGTCCTTATCCGTTTGATTGTCTTTAATGGTATTTTCCAGCTCTTCAAAAGTGAAGAACTTACCATCAACCGTTGGATAAAGTGCAAATTTGTCCGCTTTCTCAAAAAACTTGTCTTCGGAAAGCATACCGTACTCGATAACCACTTTGATATCGTTCCACTTTTGCTCAAAGTCTTCACGGTCGCTTTTAAAAAGGGATGCAAGTTTATCCGCTACTTTTCTGGTTATGTAGGACGATATTTTTTTGACTGCTCCGTCAGCTTGCAAGTAAGAACGGGATACGTTCAAGGGAATGTCGGGAGAATCAATGACTCCTCTTAACATAGTTAAGAATTCAGGAACTATACCTTCCACGTTGTCCGTTACAAAGACTTGGTTTTGGTACAGCTGAATCCTATCTTTTTGAATGTTGAGGTCGTTGGTCAATTTTGGGAAGTACAAAATACCTGTCAAATTGAAGGGATAGTCAACGTTAAGGTGAATGTTGAACAAAGGCTCTTCAAATTGCATGGGGTACAATTCCCGGTAGAAAGATTTGTAGTCTTCATCTTTCAAGTCCTTGGGTTGTTTGGTCCATGCAGGAGTAGGATTGTTAATAATATCATCCACTTCCTGAGTTGGAGCGGGGTCCTCTTCCTTTGCGTCTTCCGGTTTGGGTAAAGTCTCGGTCTTCGTTCCAAACTTAATTGGAATTGGCATGAACTTATTGTACTTCGTCAGTAGCTCTCGAATTTTTGAGTCTTCTAAGAATTCTGTGGAATCTTCTGCCACATGGAGAATAATTTCAGTTCCCCTTTCTGTTTTTTCAGCTGGCTCTAAAGAAAATTCTGGGGAACCATCACAAACCCAATGTACGGCAGGTTCATCCTTAAAACTTTTGGTTATAATTTCAACCTTGTCTGCTACCATAAAGGCAGAGTAGAAACCAAGACCAAAATGCCCTATGATTCCTGCATCTTTTCCTGCATCTTTGTATTTATCCAAAAACTCTTCAGCACCTGAGAAAGCAACTTCATTGATATATTTTTTTACTTCATCCTCAGTCATGCCAATTCCTTGGTCTATGATATGAATGCGTTTTCCATCTTTATCGACCTTAACCTCAATTAATGGATTCCCATACTCCACTTTGGCCTCGCCAATGGAGGTAAGGTGTTTTAACTTTAGGGTAGCGTCTGTAGCATTTGATATTAATTCCCTGAGAAAAATCTCATGATCACTATAAAGGAATTTTTTGATTAGAGGAAAAATGTTTTCTACGGAAACATTTATTTTACCTGTTGCCATTCTATAAACTGTTTACTTTTTGACATTTCTTCGACAAAAAAAATACCATTCATGCGAATATGACAAACTGACACTTATGGTAATTTAACAAAGAAATCGAAATTTTAACATCATTTTGTTTATTGATTATTTTGAAAAGCTAAACAAATAGTTATATTTGTAGTGTTATAGAAAATTGCTATGAACTAGTATACTATAACGAGTTTGTTTATTTATTGGTTAGGTTGTTGAGAACGCACTTTCGCCCGGAAGTGCGTTTTCTTTTTCTTAAATCTCTATATAATCTGTTCCAATAATCGTATTTTTGTTTAAACATAAATTTGAGGTTATGGCAAGTTCTACATCAAGCAAGCTAAGTGAAGAAAAAATAATTGGTTGGTTTATGGATACTGTTCTCGAGCACGAAGTAGTTCCAAAATCAATCTATAAGTTTTGCAAAACAAACAAGATAAAGGAAGAGGAGTTTTATCATTTTTTCGGCTCTTTTGAAGGATTGCAACAAGCCATATGGGAGCGTTTTTATGCAAACACGATTAATGTCATGCAGAAAAACGAACAGTATGATGCCATGACAAATGAAGAAAAGATGCTAACATTTTTCTTCACCTTTTTTGAAAATCTCACCTTGAACAGAAGCTATGTTCTTTTTGTGTTGAAACACCATAAGAATACTTTGGAAAATCTAGCCCCGTTAAAAGGCTTACGAAGGAATATAAAGGATTTCGCAACCGGACTTATAGACGAACGCAATAGTGAAAAGAGTTTGAAGATTTTAAAGCAAAGTCCACAAATATTCTCTGAAGGAGCATGGATTCAGTTTTTGTTTTTGTTGAAATTCTGGATGGATGATACCTCTGCCAATTTTGAAAAGACCGATATAGCCATAGAGAAATCGGTGACAACCATCTTTCAAGTGTTTGATAACAATTCTCTTGAAAAAATCTTGGATTTTGGGAAATTCCTTTACAAAGAAAATTTTGCATAGCCTATGAAGACATTGGATAGTATACCCACCAGCAAAATTGAGAGAGCTGGAAAATTGGTGAAGACAGGTGTTAAGATAGGAGGGAACTATGTCAAGTACTATGGGAAGAAGCTGGTAAACCCTGAGGTTACCAAGGAGGAACTTAATGAGAACAATGCAGAGGATATCTACGATGGACTTAAAAGTTTAAAAGGTAGCGCGTTGAAGGTAGCACAAATGCTAAGCATGGAAAAGAACCTTCTACCGCGTGCTTATGTGGAAAAGTTTTCACTCTCCCAATTTTCGGTTCCACCTTTGTCGGCTCCTCTGGTAAGAAAAACATTTAAAAAATACTTGGGCAAATACCCAGAGGATATATTCGATTCCTTCGAAAAAGATTCCATTAACGCAGCTAGCATAGGTCAAGTTCATAAGGCCAAAAAGGATGGGAGAGAATTGGCGGTTAAAATTCAATATCCGGGTGTTGCAGAAAGCATAAGCAGTGATTTGGCTTTGGTAAAGCCTATTGCCATCAGGATGTTTAATTTAAAAGGGAAGGATTCCGAAAAATATTTCAAGGAAGTCGAAAACAAGTTGGTCGAAGAGACCAACTACATTTTGGAATTAAAACAAAGCGAGGAAATTACCCAAGCTTGCACCATTATTTCAAATATTGAGTTTCCAAAATATTATGAGAATCTTTCCAGTGAACGAATTCTTACCATGGACTGGATGAAAGGCAGACATTTAAGTGAGTTTGCCAAAACCGATTTTGAAGCTGGTCTCGGTAACTCATTGGGGCAAGCTCTTTGGGATTTTTATATGTTTCAAATTCACAAGTTGCGAAAAGTGCACGCGGACCCTCATCCTGGAAACTTTTTGGTAAGTCCTAAAAACACTTTGATAGCTATTGATTTCGGGTGTATCAAAGAAATTCCAAACGAGTTTTATGAGCCTTATTTTGAACTGGCCAAGGAAGATAACATTAACAATGACTCCATATTTATGGAGAAGTTGTACGAGTTGGAGATTTTAACGCCAACTGACTCCAAGGAGGAACTTGAATTCTTCAAGGCGCTGTTCAAAGAAATGCTCACATTGTTCACCTCGCCCTTCAATAAAGAAGAATTTGATTTTGGCTCTGGTCATTTTTGGAACAAAATTGCGGATTTGAGTGAACGATATTCCAAGGACGAGCAAATCCGAAAGATGAACGGCAATAGAGGTTCCAAACACTTCTTATACATGAATAGAACATTTTTTGGATTGTATAACCTTTTACACGACCTAAAGGCCGTGGTCAAGGTCAACAATTTCCAAAACTATTTGGAGTAATAACTACTTGTCTTTACCCATAGTTTTTTCTGGTAGTATGGGTTTTGTCGTTTTTTGTTTTACATACTTCTCAAGCCACTGGTCTTGTTCCCATAGCAAGTGAAGAATACTTTCCTTGGCTCTGTAACCGTGGCTTTCTTTGGGTAACATGACCAATCTTACTGTCGCACCTAGTCCTTTAAGTGCATTGAAATAACGTTCACTCTGCATAGGATAGGTGCCGGAATTGTTGTCCGCTTCACCATGTACCAAAAGCAATGGTGTCTTCATTTTATCGGCATGCATGAAAGGCGACATAGTATAATACACTTCTGGGGCTTCCCAGTAATTTCGCTCTTCACTCTGGAAACCAAAAGGTGTCAATGTTCTATTGTAGGCTCCACTTCTTGCAATACCAGCTGCAAACAAGTTTGAATGGGATAGCAAGTTAGCTACCATAAAGGCCCCATAGCTATGACCACCAACTGCTACTCTGGTTCTGTCTATATAACCAATCTCGTCCACCGCATCAATTGCTGCCTTAGCATTGGCAACTAGTTGGTTCCTGAATGTATCGTTGGGTTGCTCTTCACCTTCACCAATAATTGGGAAAGCTGCGTCATCCAACACCACATATCCTTTGGTGACCCAGTAGATGGGAGATCCCCAAAACGGATACGTAAATTCGTTTGGGTTTTGTGTATTCTGAGAAGCACTGTTTTTATCCTTAAACTCCCTTGGGTAAGCCCACAATATCATAGGCGCTTTTTCCTTGGATTCTTTATTATATCCTACTGGTAAATAGAGGGTACCGTTCAATTCCAATCCATCCTCCCTTTTATAGGTAATCACCTCTTTATGTACATCTTGCAAACTTTTGAAAGGGTTTTCAAAATTGGTCAACTGGACTGGCCCTTTTCGCTTGATAAGACTTTTGTAGTAATAATTTGGATATTCGTTGGGAGACTCAATTCGCACTAATAATTCATCCTTTTCAACATTGTAATCCACAAGGTTCTCCTTTTTTCCTTCCAGTTTAGATGTGTACAGTCGCGTTTTTTTCAAAGTGGAAAGATTCATCTTATCAACGAAAGGAAACTGACCTTCTTTGGTAAAACCATCCCCTAACAAATAGACATTGTTTCCATCCATGGCAAGAACATCAGTACCATATTTATTACGCTTGGTGACAAAAGAGCCAGGGTCGCTATAGACATCTTGGTAGTTTCTATCCTCAATGATTTGAGGTACTTTTGAAGCATTTGAGGGATTAAAAAAATAACCTTTAAGATTTCTGTTGTTCCACCAATAATCATAGGCAATTGCCATGTTCTTATTTCCCCATTCAATTTTGTAGTATCGGTTCTTTAATTTAATCAGACTTTTACCTTGGTTATTAAATGGAGCTTCAAGCTGAAATACCTCATCACGATATTCTACTTCATTTTCTGGATCACCTCCATCCAAGGCTTGAACATAAATCAGAGATGCTGCTTTGTCCTCTCGCCAAGAAACAGAGCGCATACCCATGCGAACTGCCATGAACCCTTTAGGTAAATCCTCAATTAGGGGTACTTCCAATAAGTTGGATACCAAAGTGCCATCTGTTGAATACACATTGATTTTAGAGGGAAAGCGATAATAAGGAACCAAGTAGGAAAACGGCTTTTCCACATTGGTGACCATTACATAATTACCATCAGGTGAAAAACTAATGTTGCTGTACATGGCCGCTTCCTTCCATTTGGTCTTGCTTCCATCAAGTTCCACCTTGAAGAGTTCGGAGCGTGCCAATTGTTCAAAATTGAATTCATCATTGGGATTCTTAAGTAAATCTTGATAGGTTCTGTTCTGCGCTTTTTTTCCATCATTTGAAGAAATGGTTGGACCGTTGGGTACTGCTTCCGACACATTGACTAGATCCTGTCGATCGTTGGGCAGCATTTTTACCAAAACGGACTTTCCGTCCTTAAACCAATTAATTACATCTCTCATGTTGGCATTCACATTGGCATCGGTTAATTGTGTGACTTCTGCCTTATTCAAATCCAATACCCAGACTTCAACCCCTTTGGGAGTTGTATTGGTAACTGCCATCATGGATTGGTCTGGAGACCAATTAAAATTGGCCAGACGGGGATTTTCTGGCAGGTTCTTTACTTGAATGACCTTATCACTGGCGATTTCCTTGATTTTGATATTATTGTAATAATTGGTGCGACTTCCAATATTGGTTTTTGGGTTAATCCGAAGACCTGCCAAACGCATTTCTTTCTCAGAAAGTTCGGCAATACTCTTATAATAATCTCGGTATAACAAAACCATATATTTACCGTCATCGGTAATACGGACTGATGGGGCCAAAGGAGCATCTACAAGCTCCAAAATTTCTGACGAAGGTTTCTGATAGGTTAGCTTTTCTTGAGAAAAGCTCATTGTTCCAATCAAAAAAAACAGTAGCAATCCAATATTTTTCATAGGGATGATATTTGGGTATTGGGATTCAAAAAAGATTACCTCTAAAAATACAATAAATCCTTCTTTTTGAGTAGCTATTTTCCCTTTTAACAGAGACCTAATTTTAGACGCATGTACCTTTGGATTACGGATTTAAAAATTGTTTTCAGTTTTTTTGCGAATCTGCAGGGAATATTAGTTATTTTCCACTTTAATCAATACTATTGAAAGAAAATTGCGATAAAATAAAGGAGGTAAACTATGTACAATTCTAAAATAAAGGGACTGGGTTATTATGTCCCCGAAAACGTGGTGACCAATGACGACCTTTCAAAGGTAATGGACACTAATGATTCGTGGATACAGGAACGGACAGGTATAAAGGAGAGGCGACATGTGGTCAGAGGTACGGATACAACTACTTCCATGGGTGTAAAAGCCGCCAAGATTGCCATTGAGCGGGCAGGAATTGATAAGGATGATATTGATTTTATAATATTCGCCACACTAAGCCCTGACTACTACTTCCCGGGGCCGGGTGTTTTGGTGCAACGGGATTTGGGAATCAAAACAGTAGGTGCTCTTGATGTTAGGAATCAGTGCTCAGGATTTATTTATGCCGTCTCTGTCGCGGACCAATACATAAAAAGTGGGATGTACAAGAATGTATTGGTCATTGGTTCAGAACTACATTCCCATGGCTTGGACATGACAACTAGAGGTAGGGCCGTTTCCGTAATCTTTGGCGATGGGGCAGGTGCCGCAGTTCTTACGCGGGAAGAAGATACTGCCAAAGGTGTGCTGTCCTCTCATTTACATTCCGAAGGCCAGCATGCCGAAGAGTTGTCCTTAATAGCTCCAGGAATGGGGAAACGATGGGTTACCGATATCCTGGAAGAGGAAGACCCTGAAGATATTTCATATTTCCCTTATATGAATGGACAGTTCGTTTTCAAAAATGCCGTGGTTCGTTTTAGTGAAGTAATCATGGAAGGATTACAAAAGAACAATTTAGGACCTGGCGATATCGATATGCTAATTCCCCATCAGGCTAATCTACGTATCTCCCAATTTGTACAGAAAAAGTTTGGCCTTTCTGATGATCAAGTCTTCAATAACATTATGAGTTATGGGAATACTACAGCTGCATCCATTCCCATAGCGTTGACTGAAGCTTGGGAAGCTGGAAAAATAAAGGAAGGTGATTTGGTTGTTTTGGCTGCCTTTGGCAGTGGGTTTACTTGGGGAAGTGTTATTATCCGTTGGTAAATGGGAAGGCAACTTGACCAATTAACCCAACCTTTAATTGATTTTATCCAAAACCAAAAGCTTTTCTTCGTAGCTACTGCCATGGAGGGAGGTCGGGTAAACGTTTCTCCAAAAGGATTGGATTCACTCAGGGTAATAGATGAAAAAAGAGTGATTTGGCTTAATCTTACAGGTAGCGGTAACGAAACAGCCATCCATTTAAACAATAAGAACAGAATCACCCTTATGTTTTGTGCTTTTGAGGGCGACCCTATTATTCTCAGACTTTACGGTACGGCAAAGTCTTTTAAAAAGGGAACTGACTTTTGGGAAAAAAATATAGCTCTTTTTCCAACAATTCCAGGAAGCAGGCAATTGATTGATGTTGTAATAAATGAAGTACAGGTCTCTTGTGGTATGGGTGTTCCTTTAATGGAATATAAACAACAACGTCAGTCCTTGGTCGATTGGGCCGAGAATCAAGGTGATGAGGGCTTAAAAAAATACTGGCAGAAGAAAAACACAACAAGTATTGACGGATTTACCGATTCGTTTGAACAATAATAAACCCCGCCTGATTCATCCTTCAGAACGGGGTTTTTAATGATAGACCTTGAGTGATTTACCAACCAACACTCAAACAAGGAATATCACTTTTTTTACAAAATACCTCCACTGGACTTTTTGGTATTGCTATCTCTCCTTTTACGCTGCTTAGCTCTGTTCTTTCCGCTACCAAATCGATATGAAAGCCCTAGATACAACGTCTGGCTTTCCCAATTGAATTCTCCATTTTGGACAAAAGGTCGCTGACCATCAAATTGGAATAGCATGGTATTGAATACGTCGTTAAAATTGGCACTTAAAGTACCTTTGCCCTTGGCAAAACTGTAGCGCGCTCCAAAATTGACAAAATACATGGGCTGCACTTCAAACTGAATGTTTTGGTTCTGACCGCGATAAAACCCAAAGAGTTGTAAGGTCAATTTTTTATTCACGGTGAAACTATTATTCATTCGTAGATTCCAAGCTGTATTGTTTACTTCTACGTTTTCGGTAACAATATCATCTTCAGTGCCAGTTGCAATATCCCCTTCCAAACGTTCTGTGATTCCGCGTTGGGTCTGACTGAACATATCAAAACTTCCATTGATGCTCCACCATTTGGTGGGTTTGTAGTTGGTTGAAATCTCAACACCGTAAGCAGAAGTATTGTTGAAATTATCAAAAGTTAGGATGAGCCGGTTGAAATCCAATCGGTCCACAAAAACCGCCCTGTTAATTTCGTCCTCAATGGTTCTATAGAAAACGCCAGCGGTCACGCTACCTTTTTTCAAGCGCTTGGTAAAATTCAATTCATAGGAATTGGTGAACTGGGGAACCAAACTGGGATTTCCAAAAGAAGAAATCAAAGGTGTTGCAAATTCTCTTATTGGATTCACTTGTTGCAGTCCGGGACGGTCCACCCTACGACTGAAACTGGCTTGCAACTGGTCTTTTTCATTCACATTATAAGTCAAAAATGCGGAAGGATAGACTTGTGTGTAATCATCCGTAAAAGCTCTTACCTGATTGGTATCCGCTATAACCTGCACATCCTCCAAACGAGCTCCCACTTGATATGACCATTTTTTGTATCGCTGGCTAAAAGTCACATATCCCGAATAAATATCCATGCCATACACAAAATTGGTAGATGGTGTTGGTACCAAATCTCCATTAGAGTTGAAGGAAAGACCCGTGGAAGAATAATCCACATCGGTTTCAAAAAAACGTGCTTCCAAACCAACCTCCAACTTTGAAATGGAATCCAAAGGATTTACATAATCCAGATTGATAAAGGTCTGGTCCCGCTTGGTGTCCACAAAATCCATATAATCTGGAAATAGGGTAGCCCCTGAAGATGCAAAGTCTGCGTCCTCGTCATCTTCAAACCGATTATGATCTATTTCCAATTCAATGTTATGACCCTCTTTGGCAAAGTCTAATTTGTAGTCAAAATTGTATTGTTGGCTCAGGTTGTCATTGGTGTTATTGAAAAATTGGATTAAATCCCGAGTAGGGTCCAAATTATAGGTAATGTCAGTTATACCAAGTCCCTCTCCATTAAAATAGTTTTGATTAGTGAAAATGGAAAGGGTGTTCTTTTCGTTAATGTAAAAATCCACTCCTATTTTATAGAGATGGGATTCATTGTCATTAAAGAAATCAAAATCCTGGAGTGAGTTTTCATCCTGCCTAAAAATGAAACCATCGTTGAAATAGTCACCAATGTTGGTTCCATAGTTGCCATAAAAGTTGAATTTTCCAACTTTATAGTTTAAATCTAACGAGGCGTTATATTTTGGTCGAATACCTTGAGTATAGCCCAGATTCAGGTTCCCGTTGAATCCCATGTTTGCATTTTTGTGCAAAACGATATTGATAATTCCGCTCATTCCTTCCGGATTGTATTTTGCAGATGGATTGGTAATTAGCTCAATGGATTTAATTGAGGTCGATGGAATTTGTCGTAATAATTGCGCCACAGGGACATTGCTTAGTTTGCCGTCTACCATTACCCTAACATTGGAATTTCCGCGGAGGGAAAGCTCTCCGGTCTGCGCATCCACATTTACCGAAGGAATATTGTTCATAATGTCGGATGCCGTGGCGCCAGCTGTTGTTAAATCTTTTCCAACATTGATAACCTTTCTATCCACTCGCTGCTCAATAGTGGTACGCTCCGCAACCACTTCAACTTCCTCCAATTCCTGGGTGTTTTCCATCAAAGTGATGGTGCCTAAATCCACTTTTTTGTTTTTCTTGGAAATTTCAAGCTTTTGTACGTGTGTTTCGTAACCAATAAATTGAACCTCAAGAGTAAAGGAACCTTCCGGCAACTTTTTTATTTCAAATTTTCCATCCTCAGTCGTTATTCCGCCAGTGATTGTTTCTGTCCCATCCTCAGATTTGATTACAATTGCGGCATAGGCTACCGGTTGTTTTTGCGCATTGTCGACCACGGTACCGGTTATGGAACCAATTTTGGTATCCGTGTCGTTATCCGTTGTTAAAGAATAGGTGTAAAATGTACTGTAAAAAAACAGCACTAAAAGAAGTGCATTTCTTTTCATGAGTTTGTTCGTTTTTTGGATTGATTATCCGATGATTGATGATGCTAACTAGACGATTAACTCAGAATGATGTTACAAGGGATAAACCTTTTAACATTTTTTAACAAATAAAAAATGGGCAAAAATGATGTAAGCAAGGCGATTGGTTATTGACAAAAGGATGTAAAAAAAGAAACCCCAGCTACCAAGAAGAAAGGTTCGCTGGGGTCTGTTCATTGATAAGCTATACTAAACACTAACCATTAACTATAAAAAATACAGTCTTATCAATGATTGATTTCTAGGATAAATAGACGAGTTTTTTTTTGATTAGTTACAGCTATTCATTTAGTTTAACATATAAATTAACAAATGGTTAAGACACTAGTTTTTGGGGCATCACCGAACCCTAGTCGGTATAGCAATATTGCCATCCGTCGTTTGGTTGAAAACGAAATTGAAACTGAGGCCTATGGACTAAGACCTGGGGTTGTTTCGGGAATCGAAATAACAAATAGACTTGAAGATTTTCAAGATATTGACACTGTTAGCCTTTATCTTAATCCTAGGAGACAGCAGGAATACTATCAGTCCATCATCAATATGAAACCAAGACGGGTCATTTTTAATCCGGGTACCGAAAACCCTGAATTTCAAGTTATGTTGAAGGAAAATGACATCGAGGTAGAGGTTGCATGTACATTGGTTCTACTGGCTACCGACCAGTATTGACGGTTTTTTTCTAAGTAAAAGAAGTCCTAAAAACGTCAATAAACCATTTAAGGGCAGAAGTTCATAACCTATTACATATCCGCCTAAATATTGTGGGTCCAAGCTTCCTAAAACGGCTATGATGCCAACGGATAGACCGCAAACTATCCATACATATCGGTCTTTGATTTGAAATTTGGTAAAAATACCAAAGGCAAATAGTCCTAAAAGTGGACCATAAGTATATCCTGCCACAATTAGTAAACTATCAATGACATTTCTACTCAAAATATATTTAAAGGCTATGATGACCAAAACCAAAAGTATGCTCATCCCAATATGCGTTCTTTTTCTCAGTTTTTTTTGTTGGGTTTCATCGTGTTTTTCAATTTCTAAGAAATCCACACAAAATGAAGTAGTCAATGATGTGAGGGCACTATCTGCACTGCTATAGGCTGCAGCGATGAGTCCAAGCATGAAGGTAACCGCCAAAGCAAGACCCAATCCACCGTTTAGGGCGACCTCTGGAAAGAGGAGGTCAGACTTAGGTTCACCATCCATCAGTGGTACGGAAATTCCATTTTTTCCTGCATATATGAACAACAAGGCACCCAACAGCATAAAAAGGAACGTAGCACCGACCAAAACAAAACTGAAAGAGACCATATTCTTTTGGGCATCTTTCAAGGATTTACAAGTAAGGTTTTTTTGCATCATATCCTGGTCCAGTCCGGTCATGCAAATGGTAACAAACATTCCTCCAACAAAAGATTTTACAAAATGGGTGCGTTCCAAAAAACTATCCACAAATATGAACCTATTATACGATTTAAGTTCTGATGAAGCCAAAAAATCACCAAAGCTCCAATCCAATTCTCGGTTAATCAGTATAATGGATAATACTACCGCCAACAACATGAAAAGGGTTTGTAAAGTATCCGTCCATACAATGGTTTTAATGCCACCTCGGTTGGTATAGACCCAAATCAATAGGATAGAAAGCACTACGGTCAACTCAAATGGAACGCCCAAGTCATCAAAAACAAATTGTTGTAATACTATGGCTACCAAAAACAGACGAAAAGAAGCTCCAAGTACCCTAGAAATAAAAAAGAAAAAGGCACCCGTTTTATGGCTTACTATACCAAATCTTTCCAAAAGGTATTCATAAATAGAAGTCAAATTGAATTTGTAATAGATTGGTAAAAGAACATAAGCCACCACAAAATATCCTACTAAATACCCCAAGACAACCTGCATATAACTAAACTGCGATGCTTCTACCCATCCAGGAACCGATATGAAAGTCACTCCCGATAAAGAGGCGCCAACCATTCCGAAAGCCACAACATACCAAGGAGATTGTCTCCCTGCCTTAAAAAAGTCGGTATTTGAATCGTTTTTGCCTGTGAAGTAGGAAATAATCATCAGTACCGCGAAATAAGCACCAATGAGCAGTAGAATTTGAATTGCGGACATTAGTCTGGTTTACAATGCAAAGTACAAAAGTAAATCGGTAAACCTAAAATTGTAATTTTGCTACTTTGTTGATAGATATGGAATTTTCATCGAAGCTTTTGGAAAATGCAGTGTACGAGATGTCACAACTCCCTGGAATTGGGAAGCGGACCGCTTTACGCTTGGTGCTTCATTTGCTCAAACAGCCTGAAGAACGCACTCAAAATCTTTCCAATGCCTTACTAAAGTTGAAGCAAGATGTGAATTACTGCAAAAACTGCAATAATATCTCGGACACCGAAATCTGTGAGATCTGTGCAAACCCCAAAAGGGATAAATCTTTGGTTTGCGTCGTTGAGGATGTCAGGGATGTCATGGCTATTGAAAATACTTCGCAATACCAGGGACTGTACCATGTTTTAGGAGGGAAAATATCTCCTATGGAAGGTGTGGGCCCTCAAGATCTTAACATAGCTTCTTTGGTAAAAAGGGTGGAGAGCGGAGATGTCAAGGAGCTCATTTTTGCACTGAGTTCAACTATGGAGGGTGATACGACCAACTTTTATATATATAAACAGTTGGAGAGATTCAATGTAGTGACTTCTACCATTGCAAGAGGAATTTCAGTAGGGGATGAGTTGGAATATGCTGATGAAGTTACCTTGGGAAGGAGTATCCTGAACCGGGTTCCTTTTGAAAATTCGATAAAAGCAGGTTGATTTAACGACCAATTAATAAATAAAACATAATAAAAAGTCAATTTCTTTAGTATTTTTGCAAAATAGAAATCGGCCTTAGTACGTTAGATAGTTATGTCAAAGTTTGAATTAAAGTTACCGCAAATGGGAGAAAGTGTTGCTGAGGCAACATTGACAACTTGGTTGAAGGAAGTAGGCGACGTTGTTGAAATGGACGAAGCCGTATTTGAGATAGCTACGGACAAGGTAGATTCTGAAGTACCTAGCGAAGTTGAAGGTGTGCTCCTCGAAAAAAGATTCAATGTTGATGATATTATAAAGGTAGGTGAAGTTGTTGCGGTGATTCAATTGGATGGCGATGCGCCCGTAGTGGAGGAAGCACCGGTGGAGGAAGAAATCTCAAGTAATGTTGAAGAAGTAGCTCCAGAAGTGGTGTTGGAGAAGGAAATCAGCCAAGTTCAAGAAAGTATTACGACGGTAGTACCAGATTTTGCGACTTCTGAACGTTTTTATTCTCCTTTGGTCAAGAACATAGCTAAGGAAGAAGGCATCTCTATGGATGAGCTGGAAGCCATAGTCGGCACAGGTAAAGAAGGAAGGGTGACCAAGAATGATATAAAGGCTTATTTGGAGAGTAGGTCCTCAAATGGAAGTGCCCAACCAATGCCCGAAAAGACTGAGACAAAAACGGTTCCTGAGGTGAAAGAGCCTAAGAAGCCCGTTGTTCAAACGGACACTCCAAAACCAGCTGTTTCTGGTGGAGATGAGTTGATTCCATTGACCAGAATGGGTAAGCTGATTGCCAAACATATGGTGGATAGCATTAGCACTTCGGCTCATGTTCAAAGTTTTGTGGAGGTAGATGTTACCAACGTTGTAAACTGGAGAAACAAGGTCAAAAAAGAATTTGAGGCTCGAGAAGGGGAGAAACTGACTTTCACTCCGATTTTTATGGAAGCTGTGGCCGTTGCAATCAAAAAATACCCGATGATCAACATTTCTTTGGAAGGGGACAATGTGATTAAGAAGAAAAACATCAATTTGGGTATGGCAGCAGCATTGCCCGACGGAAACCTTATTGTACCGGTAATCAAAAATGCGGATCAGTTGAATCTGGTGGGAATGGCCAAAATGGTAAATGACTTGGCGAATCGAGCTAGAAACAACCAGCTAAAGCCGGATGAAATTCAAGATGGGACATATACGGTAACCAATGTAGGAACATTTGGAAGTGTTTTTGGAACTCCAATTATAAATCAACCCCAGGTAGGTATATTGGCTTTGGGAGCCATTCGAAAACTGCCTTCGGTGATTGAAACGGATCAGGGCGAATATATAGGTATCCGCAGTAAAATGTTCCTTTCACATAGCTATGACCACAGGGTGGTAAATGGTGCTTTGGGAGGAATGTTCGTGAAAACCGTTGCAGATTATTTGGAAGCATGGGATGTTAACAGGGAAATCTAGTCTAAATAACCTCTTTTCAATCTCAAGACTTTCTTAACTTAGGGGCAGAATCAAATCATCAATCATGAAGTTTATAACTCCTCTCTTTTTAGTGGCGTTTTTGCTGCTGAATACCAGTACAATGGCTCAGGATACATTGGACTATAAAAAAAAGACTTTTGAAAAAGATGGTAAGGTAATGCCATACCGAATTTTGCTTCCTCAAAATTTTAATCCAAAAAAAAAGTACCCTCTTATACTGGTCTTACATGGTTCTGGAGAACGCGGTAATGACAATGAAGCCCAGTTAGTACATGGTTCAGGGCTCTTTTTAAAGGAAGATGTACGAAGCAAGTTCCCTAGCATTGTGGTCTTTCCTCAGTGTGCGGCAGAAAGTTCGTGGGCCAAAATAGATGTAGAGGGAGACTTTCCAAATAGAGAGTTTATTTTTTATGAAGATGCAGAACCCACTGAAGATATGCTATTGTTGGAAGGTCTGATTAAACAACTCAAAAAAGAATATAAAATAGACAGAACCCAAACGTACGTTGGTGGTTTGTCCATGGGAGGAATGGGTACTTTTGAACTCGTTCGAAGAAACCCTAAAATGTTTGCAGCGGCTTTTCCTATCTGTGGTGGAGCTAACCCTTTAATAAGCAAACAACTTAAAAAGTTGGATTGGTGGGTGTTCCATGGAGATGCAGATGAAGTAGTTCCTGAAAAGTATTCAGCCGAAATGGTGAAAGCGATGGAATTGGAGGGAATTTCAGTAATATACTCGGTTTACAAAGGAGTGGGGCATAACAGCTGGGACAATGCCTTTGCGGAACCTAATTTAATACCTTGGCTATTTTCTAAGTCCCGCTAATACTGTACTATGGAATTACACCTTACCAAGCCCATTTGCTTCTTTGATTTAGAGACTACGGGGACCAATGTAGCTTCCGACCGGATTGTGGAAATATCCGTTCTCAAGATATTTCCAAACGGGAATAAAGAGAGTAAAACGTGGTTGGTAAATCCCGAAATGCCCATCCCGCCAGAAGTTGTGGAAGTTCATGGGATTTCCAATGAAAAAGTAGCAAATGAGCCAACTTTCAAACAGCTATCCAAGGAAATTTATAAAATGATAAAGGATAGTGATTTGGCTGGATTCAATTCCGATCGCTTCGATATTCCGCTTTTAGCGGAAGAAATGCTCCGGGCCGAGGTTGATTTTGATATGAAGAACATGGTCTCTGTTGATGTACAGACCATTTTTCACAAAATGGAGAAAAGAACGCTTGGTGCTGCCTATAAGTTTTATTGTGATAAAGAGCTGACTGATGCCCATAGTGCCGCTGCAGATACCGAAGCTACTTACGAGGTACTAAAGGCACAGTTGGAAAGGTATCCCGAGCTTGAGAACAACGTGAAAAAGCTATCGGAATTCACCACACGCAAACAGTCCCTTGACTTTGCAGGCTTTATCGGTATAAATAAACAAAAAGAGCCGATTTTCACTTTTGGCAAACACAAAGGAAAAACAGTGGATGAGGTTCTTAATGCTGAGCCGGGCTATTTCGGATGGATTTTGAACGCCGACTTCCCACTGTACACTAAAAAAGTACTTACGCAGATTAAACTTAGTAAGTTGAATAACAAACTTTCCTAATTCTATTTTCTAGAGTATGAAATTGATTTGCATTGGCAGAAACTATGCTGCCCATATAGATGAATTGCAAAATGAAAGACCATTGGAACCTATTGTGTTCATAAAACCGGATTCTGCCATTTTACCCAAGGAACAGGATTTCTATATTCCTGAATTTTCCAATGATGTGCATTATGAAGTGGAGGTTTTGGTGAAAATCAAAAAGGTAGGAAAACATATTGATAAGAGGTTTGCCCACACCTATTATGACGAAGTTGGTTTGGGGATTGATTTTACGGCGAGAGACCTACAGGCACAGTTAAAAGAAAAGGGATTGCCCTGGGAAAAAGCTAAAGGTTTTGATGGTGCAGCCGTGGTAGGTAAATGGATTCCAAAAGAAAAGTACGAAAGCATGGACAAATTACGGTTTTCCTTGTTAAAAAATGGGGAAAAAGTACAAAATGGAGATACTTCCCTGATGCTGTGGAAGATAGATGAGCTTATTTCGTATATATCTACCTTTTTTATGCTGAAAAAGGGGGATATTTTGTTTACCGGCACTCCAGCCGGGGTTGGTAAAGTAAGTCCAAATGATTACCTTTCTGGTACTCTTGAGGGCGAAGAAATGTTCGCTTTAAACGTAAAATAATGATTTACAGCCTCGATAAGATTAATGAAATGGCGGAGGGCGACCAAGAATTCGTTGTTTCTGTGGTTTCTGTTTTCCTGGATGAAGTTCCTGCGGATTTGGAGGGACTTGAGAATGCCATAGACAGTAAGGAGTACGAGAGCATTTACAAGTTGGCCCACAAAATCAAACCCAATGTGGATTTATTGGGGATGGAACATGCTAGAGCTACTGCGCTTGAGATAGAGACCTTGGGAAAAAATTCTGGGAGTATGATGGATATTGAGGAAAAGTTTCCATTCTTAAAAAAAGACGTACTTCAGGTTATCTCAGAGCTAAAAAAAGACTTCAATTTATAAATGCAGGCAGAGATCATTACCATTGGGGATGAAATTCTCATTGGGCAAATAGTAGATTCCAATTCTGCCTTTATTGCTAAGGAACTCAATAAAATTGGAGTTTCTGTATATCAAATAACTTCGGTTGAGGATGACAGGGACCACATACTTCAATCCCTTCATCAGGCATCTGAAAGATCATCTCTGGTTATTCTTACCGGTGGTCTCGGGCCTACCAAGGATGATGTTACCAAACAGACGCTATGTGAATTTTTTGAGGATGAACTAGTAAGGGATGAAGGTGTCCTGCAACATATTGAAAACTTGTTTGCAAAGTATATCTCGACTCCCATCTCTGATTTGAACAGGAATCAAGCGCTTATACCTTCAAAAGCTACTGTACTCCACAATGCGTATGGTACCGCTCCTGGTTTATGGTTAAAGAAAGGCGAGACCTCATTTGTTTCTCTGCCAGGGGTCCCTTTTGAAATGAAACGCCTTGTACTTGACCAAGTGTTACCTAGAGTTATAGAGACCTACGATAGGCCCCATATTATACATACCACCTTGCTTACCTATGGTTTGGGTGAAAGTGCAATAGCTGAGCGAATTGAGGAATGGGAAAATAATCTTCCGTACCACATTAAGTTGGCGTATCTTCCCAATTTGGGTAGGGTTCGCCTACGGTTAACGGCCAAAGGAAGGGATAAAGAAAAATTGGAAAAGGAAATCAATGAAAAGGTGGAGCAGGTATATCCATCCATAAAGGACATATATTATGGGATAGAAGAAGATGGAGCCATTGAAGAAAGGGTGGCCAATTTATTGACTAAAAAAGGGATGACATTGTCAACTGCAGAAAGTTTTACCGGAGGTAAAATTGCTGAAGAACTTACTTCTATTCCGGGGGCTTCGGCCTATTTTAAAGGTACAGTAGTCAGCTACGCAACTGAGACCAAGATTAACGTATTAGGGGTTCCGTCTGAGTTGATAGAGAAACATTCTGTGGTAAGCGAAGAGGTGGCCATATCCATGGCAAGAAATGTGAAAAATATTTTAAATACCGATTTTGCAATCGCGACTACAGGAAATGCGGGACCTAGCAAAGGAGATTCGGATGAGGATATAGGGACGGTTTTTATTGCCATTAGTACTCCCGAGTGTACGTTTGCAGAAAAATTCACCATGGGAAATCACAGAGAACGCATAGTGAAAAAGTCCGTAAACAAAGCTTTCGAATTGCTTTGGAAGGAAATTTTAAAATTCTGAAAAAGAATTTTGTCCGTCCCAGTAAAATGCCATAAATTTGCAGCCTCAATAAAATCACTGAAAAGTTTAGGGAGATGTCTAAAGTTTGTGAAGTAACAGGAAAAAAGGTGATGTTCGGGAACAATGTTTCCTTTTCCATCAATAAAACCAAGAGGAGATTTGATGTAAATATTTCTAAAAAGAAGTTTTACATCCCGGAAGAAGACCGTTGGGTTACTCTGAACGTATCTTCCAGAGGTTTGAAAATTATCAACAAGAAAGGGATTTCAGCCGTTCTTAAGGATATCAATTCCAAAAAGTAATACCGAAGAAAAATGGCAAAGAAAGGAAACAGAATTCAGGTTATTTTGGAATGTACAGAGCATAAGAACTCAGGAATGCCTGGTACATCAAGATATATCACCACCAAGAACAAAAAGAACACGCCAGATAGGATGGAAATCAAGAAATTTAATCCTATTCTTAAGCGTATGACCATTCATAAAGAGATAAAGTAAACTAAGCCATGGCAAAGAAAACAGTAGCAACACTACAATCATCATCAAAAAGATTGACCAAGGCCATAAAAATGGTAAAGTCTCCTAAAACTGGAGCTTACACATTCGTTGAGTCCGTTATGGCACCTGAATTGGTAAACGAGTGGTTGAATAAAAAATAGTTCAACATTTCCTTGTACGAAATCAAAAGCTGCCCACGGGTAGCTTTTTTTTTGGAATTTACTAAGAAAATGTGTGAATCTGAAAGTAATAGTTTTAACAAAACTCCTCTTACTTTCCTATATTTGAGACTTCTAGAGAAATAGACATGAGTTTGTTTAAAAATATCTTTTCAAAAGATAAAAAGGACACTTTGGATAAGGGTTTGGAGAAATCCAAAACCAGTTTTTTTGGTAAGCTGAGCAAAGCCGTTGCGGGTAAATCAAAAGTTGATGATGAGGTCTTGGACAATCTGGAAGAGGTTTTGGTAACCTCGGATGTGGGCGTGGACACTACCCTAAAAATAATTGAGCGTATTGAGGAACGAGTGGCAAGGGATAAGTACATGGGCACGGATGAACTCAATACCATATTACGCGAAGAAATTGCTGGTCTCTTATCGGAGACACATGTTGGCGAAGAAACGAAATTTGCCATTCCACAGGATAAAAAGCCGTATGTAATCATGGTGGTTGGTGTCAATGGTGTAGGCAAAACAACTACAATTGGAAAGTTGGCGCATCAATTCAAGAATCAAGGATTAAAGGTGGTTTTGGGTGCAGGAGATACTTTTAGAGCTGCGGCGATTGACCAGCTTCAAGTATGGGCTGATAGGGTAGATGTACCCATAGTAAAACAAAAAATGGGTAGCGATCCAGCTTCCGTGGCTTTTGATACGTTGAATTCCGCGGTAGCGGAAAACGCAGATGTGGTCTTGGTTGATACTGCTGGACGTTTACATAATAAGGTCAACCTTATGAATGAGCTGTCCAAAGTAAAGCGGGTCATGCAAAAAGTAGTACCCGATGCTCCCCATGATGTACTTTTGGTACTTGATGGTTCCACAGGTCAAAATGCTTTTGAGCAGGCCAAACAATTCATCAAGGCCACTGAGGTGACCAGCTTGGCTGTGACCAAATTGGATGGAACTGCAAAAGGTGGTGTGGTGATTGGAATTTCTGACCAATTTCAAATACCGGTAAAATATATAGGAGTGGGTGAAGGTATTGAAGACCTTCAAGTTTTCAATAAGTATGAATTCGTCGATTCATTCTTTAAAATGTAATATAGATACAAAGTTTTTACAATAGGTTCCTAGGAAAAATCAGCAGTTTTTACCAGCCGATAAGATTAGGGCGAGTTCGTCCTAATTAACCAAAAAGAATATCAAATTATGGAAAATCGCTTTCAGAATTCAATAGCACAATTCAAGTTCGTATTGATTGCTCTCTTGGTTTTTGCGTCCTGCAAACAGGAAGCAAATAAGGTGGAAACCATAGAGGAGGTAATCTTATGGGAACCGTATAATGACTCCTCTGAAGTTGCTGCCAATGCAGAACATGAAGTTGCTCGAATGCGCTATAAACTCATTCAATCCAAGGTCTGGAATAAAAATGACACCTTTTTGCCTATGCACCAAGAGGTTTCTAAGATGGATAGTACTACTTATACCAGCTTGAGACCTTTAATATTAGAGCAAAGTATTCCCGTGATTCAAGAACACATTTCAAACGGCAAATTATCTTATGAACAGCTGGTCTTGTTTTATCTGCACAGAATCTATAAGTACGAACTTGATAACGGTACCACCTTGAATACCGTAATTGCTATTAATCCTAAAGTTTTGGATGAGGCTAGGGCACTTGATGCAAATTCGGAAGGTCACCATCCCATTTATGGAATGCCCATTCTGTTAAAGGACAATATTGGAACTGATGATATGAATACCACGGCAGGCGCCATAGCCTTAAAAGATAATTTGGCCGATGATGCTTTTATAGTGGACCGTTTAAAAGAAAAAGGAGCTCTAATTCTGGGTAAAGTAAACTTAAGTGAATGGGCCTATTTCTTGTGCGATGGTTGTCCTGTGGGTTATAGTGCGCTTTGGGGGCAAACCCTTAATCCTTATGGACGTAGAGTGTTTGAGTCTGGGGGCTCGAGCTCAGGTAGTGGTACTTCTGTAGCTGCAAACTATGCCGTTGCCGCCGTAGGTACTGAGACTTCAGGGTCTATTTTATCGCCTTCAAGCCAGAATTCCGTAGTTGGTCTGAAACCTACCATCGGTCTTTTGAGTAGAACCGGGATAGTCCCTATTTCTAGCACTTTGGATACTCCAGGACCTATGACCAAAAATGTAGTTGACAATGCCATTCTTCTGGATGCGATGATGGGTTACGATAAAGTTGATGATGCTTCGGTATTGACAGGGTGGGAAAAAGACTGGTACCAAACCGAAGAACCTTCTACATTGAAAGGAAAGCGTTTTGGGGTATTTAAGAACCTCATGGGAAGAGATTCAATTTATAAAGCAACTATTGAAAAGATTAAAGAGGCGGGAGCCACTGTTGTGGAGTTTGAGCCGCCCCAAGTGGAAATGGATGGTTTTTTGAGTATTCTGAACATTGATATGAAAAACGATTTACCAGCCTATATCCAAAATCATGTGAAAGATGTCCAAGCTGTTGCGGTTAAGGATGTAGCCGATGTAGTAAATTTCAACCTTCAAGATACTTTGATCAGAATCCCTTACGGACAGGCGCGATTAGATGGAATTTTAGCGGATTCCACCTCGGCAGAAGGTCTGGCTGAAATCAAAAAGAGGCTACAGGCTAACGGAAGGAAATATTTCAATGAAGCTATGGAGGCTCACGATTTGGATGCTATTTTATCCATCAATAATTATCATGCTGGGTTTGCAGCTGTTGCTAAATATCCAGCTTTGACCATTCCCATGGGATATAAGCCTTCAGGAGAGCCCATTAGTTTGACCTTCATTGCGAAACAGTTTCAAGAAGCCAAACTTTACGATTTGGGCATGGCGTATGAAAATGCTATAAAGGTTCGAAAAATACCAAGTGGATATAAGGACTAATCTAATTGATGTAGTCATTTAAATATTGCCATAATTCATTGTCGAAACTAGAGGGACCCAATAGGGCTTCCCCAGCATCTTCTCCCATACGGACGATTACCAGTTCCATGCTGGGTATAACATAGAGTTTCTGGTCATCTCTACCTAAACCGGCAAAGGTATCTGCTGGAGCATTGGGAATAAGCTCACCTTGAAATTCAGTTTGAAGGGCAGGTGCACGATAACTCTCCTTTCCATTCAACCACCACAAATAGCCATAAGACTGGTTCAGGTTCTGCGATGTATTTATCATGTTGCTCTTGTAGGTGTTATCACCTAATATTACCTCTCCATCCCAAACACCATTATTTAGGTTTAGAATCCCAAAACGGGCCATACTTCTGGCTGTACTGAAGTATACATTGTTAAGATTATTTGTGGAAAGCCAAAATCCATCCATTCCAATTTTATCACGGAGTCTAGAATTAAAATAGTCAGACCATTCCATTTCTGAAGCGTTGGAAACTACACTTTGCAATAAAGTATATGGTCCATTATGATAGGCCCATCGGGTTCCAGCATCGGCGACAAATGTTAAGCAATTCGGTGTTACGCAATCAAATTGAAGGGCATTCATGCCTGTGGTCATGGTAAGTTGGTGCCACACTGTAATCAGGTCTTCTTTTTCGGTGGGAGTTGAGGTCCATCCTTCTCCCAGATAGTCAGAAGATTTATTGTCAATGTCCAAGAATCCTTCCTCTTGGGCAAGACCAACGGTAAACGCCGTTAAGGTCTTTCCGGCTGATGCCCAATACCAGCTCGTATTTTGAGTATGCTCATCAAAATACCATTCCACAACGATTCTTCCATTTTTGGTAATGATAAATGCCTTAGTGTTCTTCTCATCCAAAAAATCTCGTAAATCATCTTCATTTTCGGTGTTCCATCCTAATTGCGAAGCGGAAACAGTTTCCCAATCTACAGATTGTGACGGCGGAAAATACAAGTTGGTCAGTTCTGGAAGCTGATTGTCAGGCGTACTTGAACTATCTGAATCAGATGAACAAGAAATTACCAACAAACAAAGGGTCATCAGCGGTATAAGTGCAGGTTTCATGGAGTTGAGTTTCAGTTTGGACTAAAAAGTCTTTAAAAAGTTTAACGTGTCAAATTGAAAAATATGCAAGCAAATCGATGTAATGCCCACCCATATTGTATTTTTGCAAACCATTTGAAACGGTATGCGAACGAAATCACGTAAAAAGAACAAAATCAATGTAGTAACTCTTGGATGTAGCAAGAACGTTTACGATTCTGAGGTGTTAATGGGACAGCTTCGAGCCAATAACAAAGAAGTGGTCCATGAAGAAGAGGGAAATGTGGTTGTCATCAACACCTGTGGCTTTATTGCCAATGCCAAGGAAGAAAGCGTAAATACCATTCTTGAATATGTAAATCGTAAAGAGCAAGGAGATGTTGACAAGGTTTTTGTTACCGGATGCTTAAGTGAGCGCTACAAACCAGATTTGGAAAAGGAAATTCCCAATGTTGATGAATACTTCGGCACCAGTGATTTACCCAATCTATTGAAGGCCTTGGGAGCGGACTATAAGCATGAATTAATTGGCGAAAGATTGACCACCACCCCGAAAAACTACGCATACTTAAAGATAGCAGAAGGGTGCGATAGGCCTTGTTCGTTTTGCGCCATTCCTCTTATGCGGGGCAAACATAAAAGCAAACCCATTGAAGAATTAGTCACTGAAGCCGAAAAACTGGCTGCAGATGGGGTGAAGGAACTTATCCTAATAGCCCAGGACCTGACTTATTATGGCTTGGACTTATACAAAAAGCGGAATCTTGCAGAACTTCTTGAAAACCTGGTTCAAGTAGACGGCATTGAATGGATTCGGTTGCACTACGCTTTCCCTACGGGTTTTCCCATGGACGTGTTGGCAGTCATGCAGAGAGAACCCAAGATTTGTAATTATATCGATATTCCACTTCAACACATTGCGGACCCCATTCTAAAAAGCATGCGTAGGGGAACTACCAAGGCAAAAACTACGCAGCTACTAAAAGATTTCAGGTCGGCTGTTCCAGAAATGGCAATCCGAACCACACTCATTGTCGGTTATCCAGGAGAAACCCAAGAAGATTTCCAAACGCTTAAAGAATGGGTGAAAGAAATGCGTTTTGAGCGTTTGGGCTGCTTTACCTATAGTCATGAAGAAAATACACATGCCTATTCTTTGATCGATGATGTTCCTGAAGAGGTCAAACAACAAAGGGCCAATGAAATTATGGAAGTTCAGTCCCAAATCTCTTGGGAATTGAATCAAGAAAAGATCGGAAAGGAGTTTAGATGCATCATCGATAGAAAAGAAGGGACCCACTTTGTTGGGCGCACAGAATTTGATTCTCCCGATGTGGATAATGAAGTTTTAATCGATGCAACGAAACACTATGTGAAAATTGGTGATTTCGTAAACGTCAAAATTACTGAGGCTGCAGATTTTGATTTATATGGGATGCCAATTCTAAGCTAATTCAAAAGTTACCAATCGGTGACGAATATCATGGTTCTTTATTTTGTTCGGTTGTAGTTTTGGTTGATTGTTTTCGAATCAACTAATTCTACACATCCATGAAAACTATAAATGAAAATGGGGTAAAAATCAGTATTACCCTATTACGAATTTTTGTGGGTTGGCATTTTCTGTATGAAGGTGTTATAAAATTGTACAACCCAGAATGGACCTCTTCTGGCTATTTGGCTTCTTCGCAAGGACCATTAAAGCCATTGTTTGCCCTATTGACTCAGCCAGGGATAATAGATTGGGTCGATATGTTGAATATCATAGCTCTTCTCCTTGTGGGAATCACATTTACGCTAGGTGTTTTTGAACGTAAGGGAGCCATTGTCGGTATGGGACTTCTGGCACTTTATTATTTGGCTCATCCTTCATTTCCTTGGTTACCACAGGTGAATGTAGAGGGCAGCTATTGGTTTGTGAATAAAAACCTGATTGAGTTAATCGCTTGTCTTCTTATTTACAACTTTCCTACGGGGCATTTTTTTGGCCTGAATTACTTCATAAAAAGAAAACCATCAAAAGTTAAGAGCTATGAAATGGACTAGAAGAGATTTGCTTAAAGGACTGGGGGGACTTCCCATTTTAGGGGCGGTTTGGTGGGCAGGTGTCGCAAGTGCTACCTATAAAAGAAACGAAAGATCCGAAGTTTTAAACCAACTGGGTATAAGTCCATCTTTGCCTCCTTCGGTTCCAAATATAGAAGGGGAGCCCGTTCGGGTTGGAATCATTGGTTTTGGAATTCGTGGTGAACAGTTATGTAGGAGTCTGGGGTTTGCTACCAAGGAATGGTACGAAGAGATGAAAATTGAAATGGAAGAGAATCCGGACAACAAGGCGGTGGAGGACTTTGAAAGACAGGAAAAGTTGAATGTAAAACTGGTGGGGGTATGCGACATTTTTGATGTAAGGGCGGAAAGAGCACTGAATTCCTTCAATACTTCGGAAAACAAAATAAAGAGGTATTCCACATATCAAGAAATGATTCATAGCGGTGATGTAGATGCAATTGTTATAGCTACACCTGACCACTGGCATGCTCCAATGGCCATTGAGGCTTTGAAAAACAATATACATGTGTATGTTGAAAAGCCTATGACCCACACCATTGCCGAGACCTACGAACTACAAACTGCTGCTGAGGAATCTGAAGCTGTTTTTGCAGTGGGGCACCAACATAGACAAACCCTAAGTTTTAAGACGGCGAGGGACATAGTTGAGAAAGGAACTTTAGGCCATGTTTCTCTGATTCAAACCAATACCAACCGAAACGATGATAACGGAGCATGGAATTATGATATTCATGAAAAGGCTAGTCCGCAAACCATTGATTGGCAGCAGTTTTTGGGAACAGCCCCGCAAGTACCCTTCAACAAAAATCACTTTTTCAGATGGCGAAAATGGTGGGCTTATGGTTCCGGATTATCTGGGGATTTGTTGACTCATGATTATGACCGCCTAAATTGTGTTCTCAACATGGGAATTCCTGATTCAATTATAGCTTCCGGTGGAGTTTATACCCAAAATGATGGTCGTAATGTACCCGATGTGCTTCAAGTAAATATGGAGTTTCCCAGATTCAGCACAGGTAGCAGCCAAGTCAAGGGCAAAGAACAGGGGATGACATTTTGCTATAGTGCTACCTTAGGCAATGGGTTTAATCGACCGACCATTCTGATGGGGCACGATGCCACCATGGAATTGGGCAATAAACTTACCGTATGGCCGGATGGGGCCTCAACACGTTATGCACCTATGTTGGAAGAGGGAAAAATATACCCACACACACCAATCTATCAATATAATCCCGCAGCCAATGTTCCAGATGCCATTTCTTCGGCTACTTCGCAATACTTTGCTGATAAGGGTTTGATGTGGACCTATATTGATGGGGTTCGGGTAGATTCTACCTTTTTGCATATGCGAGAATGGTTGAGTGCCATAAAAAACGGTACTGCGCTCAGTTGTGGAATACAAGAAGGGTTTGATGAAGCAATTACTGCGCATATGGCAGGGCTTTCTTGGAAATTAGGCAGAAAAATAGAATGGGACCATGAAAAAGGCCAACTCGTACCCATTGAAGGAATTAATTTTGATGAGGTCTTGCTCGCTGGTGACTGGAAAATTGAATCCCGTGAACTGGAAAAAGTTTAAGGATTTTTCTGAAAAGGCTATATGATTACATTGGAAATCAGTT
Source organism: Flagellimonas meridianipacifica (assembly GCF_003001695.1). Lineage (GTDB taxonomy): Bacteria > Bacteroidota > Bacteroidia > Flavobacteriales > Flavobacteriaceae > Flagellimonas > Flagellimonas meridianipacifica. The sequence goes on from NZ_PVYX01000003.1 coordinate 163,099, forward strand.
CCTCAACAGTGGGATGGTCATTTCCGCCTGCGGGTTCAATGGTAATATTGAGTGATTCGGCTTTTTCGATATACTTCAATGGAATCAATTCTTCTTTTGGAGATAAAGTTCCCATGTTTATCATTTCCCCCTCCACATCGCTCCACATTTGATAAGTCTTTGAAGCGGGCAGGGGAGGTAATCCTTGGGAGTTTACCATCACCATCTTGCGGTTATGGTCTACATAGGCCACAAGTTTTGCGCCAGGTGATTTTTGATTTCCATACAATACCAAAGGTATTACATGGGGTCCATTGATATCCTTAAGTTGCGAAGATGTAAGAATATAATCGCTTTCAAGGGCATCCATACGCTCTTTCAGATTTACCGTTTGCTCTTGTAGTGATTTTAGGCTACGTTCCGCATTTTGCCATTGGCCGTACATCCAGAAAGTGGCCACACCAAAAAGCAAAGCAAACCCAGCTGCGACCCACAGAGGTCCCCATTGAACTTGCTTAGCTGGAGATTTTTCCAATTTGTGGACCAAAGCGGCTTTGACCCCAATTGGAGGTTCAATGGCCTGTTCGAAAGCCATCTTTTCAAAGTCAGCCTCTAATTGGTCAAAATGTTCTTTTAAGCTTTTGTCTTCATTTAAGGCTTTCTCCACCATTAATTGGTTCTCCATGGACAGTTCTCCTGTGAGATACTGTTCCAAAAGTCCTTCTTCCAATATCCTTTTCTTTTCCATCATGCCATTGTTTCAAAAATGAACCAAAGCCAAATCATTTCATTGGCATAGGTTTTTCGTAACTGTTTCAACGCCTGCCTAACGTAGGACTTAAAGGTCCCAAGCGGCACTCCCATAGCCTCATGTGCTTCTTGATGGGTGTATCCTTGATAGTAGACTAGGGCAATTGCTTTTTGATGATGTGGCTCCAATTTTTGTAAGGAACCTTTGAGCAATATATCTTCAGGCTCATTTTCTTCTACAGCCTTTGTATCATATACACCTAAATCATCATTTTGGATGAGGTCATTTTTACTTCTTAGTGAATTTAAGGTAGTGTTTCGTGCAATACGATAGGCCCAAGTATAAAATCGGCCTTTTGTAGCATCATATTTGGAGATGTTGGTCCAAATTTTAATAAATGTTTCTTGCAAAAGGTCCTGTGCTTCCGCCTCATTCTGACACATTCTCAGAATTACCCCGTACAGCGCCCCGGAATATTTATCATACAACTGGTAAAGCGCAGCTTTGTCACCATTGGTTAAACGTTCGATAAGCTGTATGTCTCTAAAGTCTGTTCCCATAGGGTTTGTTAAAGATATGATAAAAAAGGACTGACTTCATCCATTTGGAAAATGCCCGTGTAAATAGATGTGAAAGCGCGCCAAAAAAAATTAGTAACAGTTAAATCAGTTTAAAAATGAAAAAAGCGATTTTTATTATCTCAACACTAGCACTATTTCTGTTTGTACAGCAAACTACAGCTCAAGCGTCCAAAGATATTGTGGACACAGCAGCTTCCGTAGATGACTTCTCTACCTTGGTTACCGCCGTTAAAGCGGCCGATTTGGTCGGAGCCTTAAAAGGAGATGGACCATTTACAGTATTTGCTCCGGTTAACTCTGGCTTCGCCAAGATTGATTCAAATACTTTGAACTCATTATTGGAGCCTGCAAACAAAGAAAAACTATCTGCTATTTTGACCTATCACGTGGTTTCTGGAAGTCTTATGGCCACTGATGTTGTAAAAGCTCTTGAAAAAGGGAAAGGAAAAGTTGAATTGACCACTTTAAATGGAGGGAAATTAACTGCTATGAATAGAAACGGTGGCATTTATTTGAAAGATGCCAACGGGAATTATAGTAAGATAGCCAAAACAGACGTAGTTGCATCAAATGGCGTGATTCATGTAATTGAGGATGTAGTGATGCCTAACTAAGTGTTTTTTGTTTTGATGGAGAGCACCGCTTTTGCGGTGCTTTTTTTTTACATATTGACAAATTCAAAACCCGCCAACGGAATATTTGTTAGGTCAATCTCGGTTTCGTTAAGAAGAATACCGTGTTCAACAAACGCTTTTAAGTTGGTCAACCAAAATGTCCAACCGTTGCTGCACCCATAATGTACGTTTAGCTTGCTTTCATCGTCAGTTGGAATGTTGTACTGTCTTAAGACTACCAAAACCCCTCTTTTTTGAGTTTCAAGTGTTACGGAAACTATATTATTTTCAAAGGTGATTGCCAATTTGTTCGTTCCATTGGCTTCCAAAACCTCACCAGTGGCCTTCGCATCCCAATTATGCCATTCCCAAACATATTTATCTCCTTTTTGAATCTTTTCCAAAGGTTCTCGTTTACTTCCGTCCGCCATGGAATATTCGGCATTTCTAAGAAACCATGTGCATATCCCCTGGGAGGTGGCCCAGCATTCATATAGCTTCTCCATTGGAGCTTTTACATATATTTTTTTTGTGAATTCGTCAAAGGCTAGTTTTTTCATCTTTTTCTATTTAGCTCGATGTTGTATAGTTCCCTTCCCAATTGTGCTAAAAAGGGAATGCCAATTTCGTCATATTCATAGGCATCGTCATTGAAAATACCATCCTTGTTGACCAAAATTGTAGCGGTGACCATAAACTCTATATCATTTTTAACATCATGGATGTACGCACAATCCGTGAGTGTTCCATAGGCATAACCCACTTTATTGTAAATTTTGATATAGTCCGGCATAGGCTGGGTAATATCGCCAAACATTAAAAACTTAACATAACTATCGTAATATTCTTCAGTATCGTAACCTAGCTCTCCGGGTAAGGTATACATGGCTTCCCTCAAGGCACCTAATTGCGATGGACTCAAATTGAACCGCTCTTCAGGAGCAAAGGATTCTGGAAAAATTATCCGCTTTAAGACATTGTGCTGACTAGAAATCGGATAGTAATTTTTAAGGGAGAAATCAAAAGGTTCCTTGTAAAGGGAATCTGAAGCATAAAAACCTTTTCCTTTTTCAATACCGTTAAGTACTAGTGGGGTAAGAGGGGTGTTGATGATTGGTTTGCTACTCGCGGTGGTGGAATCGTTTAAATAGATGACCAAAGGTTTGGTCACAAGTTCATCGGCATTTGAGGTTGAAAGTCGATGAGCCACCCTGATAGGACCAATAGCTTTATCCTTTATTCTTTGGTTTAGGTCATCTTGCCCCAAAAATTCAACAAGTCGGTTATTTGCAGCATTGTCTGAAACCGCAAAAATTTCAGAAATGGCTTTGGCAAAGGTGGTTTCTACCGAATCTCCTTCAATATAAAAGCGGGTTTGAATGGAAAGGGAATCGATTTCATTGATTTTTTCCAAAGCGGCGACAGCAGCTGGAAACTTAACCGTGCTCGCGGGATAAAAGTATTGATTTTCATTTACTTGAAAATCAAAATCCGTAAAAGTGACGGTCTCTCCTTTGCGGTCTATCTGAGTGTATCGTATTTGAACCTCATACTGGTCCAAGCTATCCATGACACCTTTTATTTTAAAGTTTTCAGATGATAAAGCTTTTTGCAGTGGGTTTTTGTCCTCAACCTTGGAACAGGTCAAAAACAGAAAAAAAATGCCAAATACCACAATACTTTGTCTAAACATAGCTATTCATTTAAATATCCTCATCATAAATTTCTCCTCTATTGGGCCTTAACATCTCACGGATGTCTTTCATTTCAAACTCTGCAACGACTAGATAAGCTATGCTGTGCATATCCGAAAAGTGTTGGAATCCGGTGATATCATATTTTAATTCTTCCAGAACCACAAATTCAGCCAAATGCTTCTGATAGTGTTCTGCCGTTCGTTCAGCTGCTGGACCTCGAAAGTCCCAAATCAGCTTTATTTTTTTATCCAAGATATTTTGCATGTCTATTGGTCTAAAACGGATTTGCCCTCTTCGGCGAAAGCTTTAAAATCTTGAAGATATTTCATAGTCTGCTTTTTAAACAAACCGGGCATCAAAAATCCCATGAGTTTCATTCCAATCCCAGAAAACTGAAATTCATTTTCGGAAACCCACTTGGTCTTACCCTCTTCTTCAATAAAATGGTTCTTTTGGATGTTGGTAACTCCATTGGTTTCATAAGTAGTATGCATGGAGTCCGGCAGGTTTCTTGAATTGATGGTTTCAACCATTTCAAGGTCCCTTTTACCCATTTTATAGTTTAAACGCATTTGGCTGCCTTCCTTACCCGGGTCTTCGGAAAGCAATTCATATGAAATAAGGCCATTTTGCCAATGTTTCATGTTTTCTGGATTATCCAGCTTCTCAATGAACTTTTCCCGCGGAAGATTTACCGTAATTTCAGAAGTATATTTCATTAGGTTGGTTTTACACGAATGTACTAAAATATTGGAATTGAACTAACTGCAGATTCTGTTAATCAAAATACAACCCATTTGTGCAGAATGGTGTAATTCTTATTTTTGCCAAATGCTTTGTCTCCAAATAAATAAGACCTATTTAATAAGTCTTCTGGTATTGACCTTGTTTAGCTCATGTGATGCTATTTTCAATAAAAAGGAAGAAAAAGAACCATTGGCCCGCGTGGGTGATGTGTATTTATACAAAGAAGACGTTGCTACACTTTTGGATAATACCATTTCTGAGCAGGATAGCGCCATTTTTGTCTCCAACTACATCAATAATTGGGCGTCCAAACAACTTCTGTTGTCCAAATCCAAAATAAACCTACCCGAGGAAAAACTCTCTGAGTTTGATAGATTGGTTGACGATTACAAATCGGATTTGTACACCAGGGCCTATGTTGAAGCTTTGGTGTTCAACGCCCAGGACACTTCAATTTCAACAAGTCAGCTCAGAAGCTATTATGATAAAGAAAAGGAGAACTTCAAGTTGAGTGAGAAATTAGTGCAACTTCGCTTTGTGGAAATTCCCACTCAGTTTTTGGACAAAGAAGGGGTTAAGCGGCGTATGGACAATTGGTCGTCTTCAGATAAAGAATACTTAGATTCCATAGCAGTGCAGTTCAATAAAATTCATTTTAATGATTCAGTTTGGGTAAGTGTTTCCCGGGTGACGGAGGAAATCCCGCCTTTGGCCTTACTCAATGAAAATGACTACTTAAAAAAATCACAATTTTTTGAATTGCAGGATTCCTTAGAGGTATATTTGGGCAAGGTGACGGATGTTTTGGAGGTCAATGATGTAGCACCTTACGAGTATATCTTGCCAGAGATACGTCAGTTGATTATCAATCGGAGAAGATTGGATTATGTAAAAAAACTGAAAACGGAAATTATTGATGAAGCTATCAAGAAAAAAGAATTTGAGATATATGATAAGAATTAATGTATGCTTGTTGTTGATGCTGTTTGGCTCAACTACAATATTGAGTGCTCAAGATCAAGATTTGGCTATTGCTACCGAAACGGATTCTGTAACACCACCAACCCAAAGGATTAGACTGGATGGAATCTCTGCCGTTATTGGAGATTACGTGATTTTAGAATCGGATATAGAGAAAACACTCATTGACTTAAAAAGTCAAGGGGCTTCCACACAAGACATTACACGATGTGGTCTTCTAGGAAAGTTGATGGAAGACAGATTATATGCCCATCAGGCGGTGCAGGATAGTTTGTTGGTATCGGACGATCAGGTAAATGCACAAAGTGATAGACAGATTCAACAATTGGTGGCCCAGGTAGGGTCAATGGAAAAAGTGCTTAAGTTCTACAAGAAACCTGATATTGAAAGCTTCAGAAAAGAACTATTTGAAATCAACAAACTACGAATGCTTTCTGAAAAGATGCAAGGCAAAATTGTGGAAAGCGTTGAGGTCACGCCAGAAGAGGTACGTCAATTTTTCAACAAGATACCAGAGAATGAACGTCCGGTTTTCGGAGCTGAACTGGAAATTGCACAAATCGTAAAACAGCCGACTGCCCCTGAGGAGGAAAAACAGAAGGTAATCAATCGATTAAAAACCATTAAGCAAGATGTTGAGGAGAACGATGCAAGCTTTAATGTAAAAGCCATTTTGTATTCCCAAGATCCAGGTTCTAAATCCAAGGGAGGATTTTATAGTATGACCCGTGAAACTCCCTTCGTGAAAGAATTTAAAGATGTAGCCTTTAGCCTGCAGGAAGGAGAGATTTCTGAGCCTTTTGAAACCGATTTTGGGTATCATATCATCTACATTGAAAAAATAAGGGGGCAAGAATTGGATCTTCGCCACATTTTACTCATTCCAGAAATTCCGCAAAGCGCTATGGATGCTGCCGTGAAAGAGTTGGATAGCATTCGTCAACATATTTTGGAGGGTAAATATACTTTTGCAGAAGCCGCTCTGAATTTTTCAGATGAAAAGGAAACCAAGAATGATGGTGGGCTACTGCGTAACCCGATTAATTTTGATTCCAAATTTGAACTTACCAAAATGGACCCTTCCTTATACAATCAGGTAAGGAATTTAAAGGATAATGAAATTAGTAGACCGCTCAAAGAGGATGATCCTAGAGGAGGCGCACCAAAGTTCAAAATAATGCAGATCACCAATAGGTACGATGAGCATAAGGCGGATTTTGCTAAGGATTATCTTAAAATTCAGGAGCTGGCATTACGCGAAAAACAGTTTAAATCCATTAAAAAATGGATGGATGAGCATATTGATGATACCTATATCCATGTGGATGAAGACAGTAGGGATTGCAATTTTGCAAACAATTGGGTAAAGGAGTAAATACATGTCGGACGTCACTGCGGTTGAGAACCTCGTAAAAAAACATCAAGACTTAAAAGCTGAGATTGCCAAGATTATTGTTGGTCAGGAGGAGGTAATCGAACAAATATTGCTTTCCATTTACACTGGTGGGCATTCACTTTTAATCGGTGTGCCGGGATTGGCAAAGACCTTAATGGTAAATACTATTGCCAAGACCCTTGGGCTGGACTTTAAAAGGATTCAGTTTACCCCGGATTTGATGCCTAGCGATATTTTGGGCAGCGAAGTATTGGACCAAAACCGGAATTTTAAGTTTGTTAAGGGACCTATTTTTGCGAATATTATTTTGGCTGATGAGATTAACAGGACCCCACCCAAAACACAAGCAGCTCTGCTGGAAGCTATGCAAGAGCGAGCAGTTACCATAGCCGGGCATCAGTTTAAGTTGGATTTACCCTATTTTGTTTTGGCCACCCAAAATCCCATTGAGCAAGAAGGTACCTATCCGCTTCCTGAGGCGCAACTGGACCGTTTCATGTTTGCCATAGAATTAAAATACCCTTCCGTCGAAGAAGAAATTCAAGTGGTAAAAACTACAACAAATGATGAAGAGGTAGAGGTTCAAACCTTGTTTAATGCCGAAGAGATTATTGCCATTCAACACTTGGTCCGCAGGATTCCTGTCCCAGACAATGTAATCGATTATGCAGTACGGCTTGTGAACAAGACTCGCCCTGGAGTAAATGGGACTTCGGACTTTGTAAATAACTTCATCGATTGGGGCGCTGGACCTAGGGCTTCACAGAACTTAGTATTGGCAGCCAAAGCACATGCAGCAATTCACGGGAAATTTTCTCCAGATATAGAAGACATTCGAGCGGTGGCCACAGGAATTTTAAGGCATCGTATCCTTAAAAACTACAAAGCGGAGGCAGAAGGCATTTCAGAAGAAAGGATTATTTCTGAATTGTTGTAACAATTGTAAGTTTATCCTCTTATTTAGTACTATTCTAATTCCGAAATCCTCGGTATTTTACTAAATTTACGGAATTACAAAATTCTTAAAATCCAATTCTATAATGGCATTTGACATTGAGATGATAAAGGCTGTTTACGCATCCATGGGAGAGCGTATTGAGAAAGCCCGAGAACTTGAAGGTAGACCCCTCACATTAGCTGAAAAAATATTGTATTCACACCTTTGGGATGGAACTCCAACCCAAACATTCCAGCGTGGAAAGGATTATGTGGATTTCGCACCGGATAGAGTGGCTTGTCAGGATGCTACGGCTCAAATGGCTCTTTTACAATTTATGCATGCTGGTAAACCTAAAGTTGCTGTTCCAACTACAGTGCACTGTGACCACCTTATCCAAGCCAAAGTAGGAGCAGATGCCGATTTAAAGAGGGCAAACGAGACAAGTAATGAGGTTTTTGACTTTTTGGAGTCTGTTTCAAATAAGTATGGTATTGGATTTTGGAAACCCGGGGCAGGGATTATTCACCAAGTGGTTTTGGAGAATTATGCTTTTCCTGGAGGAATGATGATTGGAACCGATTCGCATACCGTAAATGCTGGTGGATTGGGAATGGTTGCCATTGGTGTTGGTGGTGCAGATGCTGTTGATGTTATGGCCGGTATGGCGTGGGAATTGAAATTTCCAAAATTGATTGGGGTCAAGTTGACTGGAAAGCTTTCCGGCTGGACCGCTCCAAAAGATGTTATTCTTAAAGTAGCTGATATTCTTACCGTTAAAGGAGGTACCGGCGCCATTATTGAGTATTTTGGAGAAGGTGCTACATCCATGTCCTGTACTGGAAAGGGAACCATTTGTAACATGGGTGCTGAGGTCGGTGCAACAACTTCAACTTTTGGTTATGATGAATCCATGGACCGCTATTTGAGAGCTACCGGTAGAGAAGATGTTGCGGATGCAGCTTTTGCGGTTAAGGAACATTTGACAGCAGATTCAGAAGTATACGCAAATCCAGAGAAATACTTTGACCAAGTCATTGAGATTGATTTGAATACATTGGAGCCCCATTTGAACGGTCCATTCACTCCGGATTTGGCAACTCCAATCTCTAAAATGAGCGAAGCAGCCAAAACCAATGATTGGCCTTTAAATGTTGAGGTAGGATTGATAGGTTCTTGTACCAACTCTTCCTATGAAGATATATCTCGTGCAGCCTCCTTAGCAAAACAGGTAGCTGATAAAAACTTAAAGACTAAGTCAAAATTCACAATTACTCCGGGTTCTGAGCAGGTTCGTTATACCATTGAACGGGATGGATTTATCGATACGTTCAACAACATTGGAGCCACCGTTTTTGCCAATGCATGCGGGCCTTGTATTGGAATGTGGGACCGTTATGGTGATAAAGCTGCCGATGGGCCGCGTAACACCATTGTCCACTCATTCAACAGGAACTTTGCAAAAAGGGCTGATGGTAATCCAAACACCCTTGCCTTTGTAGGTTCTCCAGAATTGGTTACCGCTATTGCAATTTCCGGAAGATTGGATTTCAATCCAGTAACGGATAAACTTCTTAATGAAGACGGCGAGGAAGTTATGTTGGATGAACCAAGAGGGTATGAACTTCCACCAGAAGGCTTTGCAGTTGAAGACGCCGGTTTTATCGCTCCAGAAGAGGACGGTAGTGGGGTTCAAGTTGTGGTTTCCCCAACTTCAGAGCGTTTACAATTGCTGGAACCTTTTGTTCCTATCGCTCCAGAAAGCCTTCAAGGGGTCAAATTGCTAATTAAAGCCTTTGGAAAATGTACTACAGACCATATTTCCATGGCAGGTCCTTGGTTGCGTTATCGTGGCCATTTGGACAACATTGCCAACAATACTTTAATTGGGGCTGTAAATGCATACAATAAGCAAACCAATTTTGTAAAAAATCAGTTGAATGGGGAATATGGTGCAGTTCCCGATACCCAACGAGCGTATAAGAAAGAGGGAATCAGAAGCATTGTGGTAGGTGATCATAATTATGGAGAAGGTTCTTCTCGTGAGCATGCTGCTATGCAGCCGCGACATTTGGGTGTTGCAGCAGTTTTGGTAAAGTCTTTTGCCAGGATTCACGAAACCAATTTGAAGAAACAAGGGATGTTGGCCTTGACCTTCGCCAATGAAAATGATTACGATTTGATTCAAGAGGATGATACCTTCAATTTCTTGGATATTGCTGAATTCGCTCCTGGCAAACCATTGACGTTGGAAGTGGTTCATGCCGATGGTAGCAAGGATACCATTATCGCTAACCACACTTATAATGCTTCTCAAATAGATTGGTTCCATGAAGGTTCGGCACTTAATATGATTAAAAAGCAGAATGCCTAATGTGCAACTGTAGATAATAAATGAACTCTTGGTATTTGAATATCAAGAGTTCTTTGTTTTTGACCAAAACACCTTAGATGAAAATCAGTAAAAAGACTGTTCTCAATATTGCCATTATCCTTTTTGTCCTTTCCTTTTTTGTAACCCCTTTAGGGCATTACGGAAAGATTCTTCTAAACCGGGTTTTTTCTTTTTCGCCTCCGGTTATTGAGGCCTCTGAAAGAGAAAAGATTACAGATTATGATTGGAAGTTGAAGGACGCTGAATGGAACTTTTTCAATTTTGAAAAATCTAAAGGGCGTGTGGTTTTTATCAATCTCTGGGCTTCATGGAAATTGCCGTCAGAAGCCGAATTGGCAAGTATCCAGAAAATGTACAACAAGTATAACGGGAAGATGGATTTCTATATCATCACCAATGAGAATAGACCCCCGGTCGAAGAATTTATGGAAAAACAGGGTTTTACATTTCCTGTCACTTATTTGATTATTGGTGAAAAGATGCCAATTAATCCGGATGAAGTTCCGTCTTCTTATTTGATTGATAAATCTGGAAATATTGTCATCTACAAAAAGAAAATAGCTGATTGGGCCACAAGAGAGGTATATGACCTACTGGATAGTCTGATTGCTGAATAAAAATGAGATTGTCCAAAGAACAGATAGGTAACCTCATATGGATAGTGGTCATTCTGTTGATTTTGTTCACACCGGTCGGATTTCATGCTAGGGTTTTAGTAGGACGAATATTCGCTTTTGATGCTGATGTCATAGAAGTTGAGGAACGAAAGCAGCTTAACAACTACCAATGGTCTTTGTTGGATATTGAGGGGAATCCTTCAAACCTTGAATCATACAATAACAAGGTAGTTGTAGTGAATTTCTGGGCTACATGGTGTCCACCATGTATTGCCGAAATGCCCAGTTTTGCGAAGTTATACGAGGATTATGGGGACAAAGTCGATTTCTTCTTTATAGCTAACGATGAAAAAGAAAAAGTCATCGCATTTTTAGAAAAGAAAGGGTATAAACTTCCAGTATACTTTGAAATTTCTCAAACACCCGAGATGCTTACCTCAAAAAGTATTCCGGCCACTTTCATTTTGAATAAATCAGGTAAAATCGTGGTAGAAGAACGCGGTGTGGCAGATTGGAATTCTCAAAGCACCAGAAAGTTGTTGGATGACCTTTTAGCAGAGTAACCATGTCCCAAATCACTACAATAACACTTTTTAGGTACAAAGGATTTTGGGATAAGGTTTGGGCTTTCGGGATGATGCAATTTGCGCATAGGCATTTAAAAGATGTAAAAGGGCTGCAGTTTTATAAGCTCTGGGGAAGCGGTAAAGAAAACTTCGACCCAAGACCAGATTGGAGTGTTTATGCGTTGTTACAGGTTTGGGAAGATGAACGCAGTGCGTCTTCTTTCTTTGAAACTTCAGCCCTGATCGAAAAGTATAACCAACGTGCAATAGAGAATTGGACGCTTTATTTGAAAAACATCATCAGCAGAGGGGAATGGTCTGGTGGCAACCCATTTCAAAAAAGTACTTCTTTGGATAATGGAAACCCTAGAATCGTGGCCATTACAAGGGCCACTATTAAAACCAGTCTGTTATTTACCTTTTGGAAATATGTCCCAAAATCCCAAGGGCATCTGTACACTAATGACGGTTTAATTTATACCAAAGGCTTTGGAGAAGTGCCCATCAAACAAATGGCGACTTTTAGTGTATGGAAGGATAAGAAGTATTTGGATGAGTTTGCTTATCAAAACAAACCCCATGTTGGCGCTATCAAGAATACCAGAAGCCTGAAATGGTATAAAGAGGAACTGTTTTCTAGGTTCCAGCCCTATAGATCTGTGGGAGCTTGGGGAGGAAAAAATCCGTTACCGGAATTAGACGGTGACCAAAACGAAATATCCGAAGAAGATTAATTGTGCAAAATACAAATGGAACGAAATGGTTCGATTTCCTTCCAATCTGAACGTTAGAAGCAACAACTGCATCAATAAGGCCAAAACAAACCAGGTAACATAGTTTTGTAAGGGAACATGGCCCTCAAATTCCCAAAAATCAAAGTTTGGGGCATTTTGCTCCATGAAAAAGTCTAAAATTACCATTAAGCTTGCGGCGAAGACTCCCTTCACCCATAAAGGTATTTGGAAGTTGGATACCATTGCCGAAGTAATGCAGGCCAACAGGGCCCAAAAACATCCAATCAACCAGGGTACCCCATCTAACTTTGGCCCAAAGTTTTCGCCATAGCTGTAATTTCCAAAGAGGAGACCGTATTCTACTCCAAGCCATTCGGCGAACATGCCCATGGCAAAGAACGAGACAAATAGACCAGCTTTTTTTAAAGTATTTATGGGGAATACCAGAACAAAGAGCAACAAGCAGATCGATAAATTCAAAGGGGTCTTGGTCAAAAACCAGTCTTTAAAACCAAGGGTAATTCCAATAATCCCAGAGATATGAAAGAGCCAGATGATACCAACGGCTATAGTGGTCTTATGTTGTTTTATAAGCGTCATGGAACCAATTCACTGACTATTTTAGCTGAAAGTAAACACAAAGGAATTCCACCTCCTGGATGTACCGAACCGCCACAAAAGTATAATCCCTTAATGTTGTTACTAAAGTTGGGGTGTCTCAAAAAAGCAGCAAACTTTGAATTGCTAGCTGCACCATATAAAGCCCCTTTGTAGGAACTGGTGCTGGTCTCAATGCCTTTTGGGTCCAAAACAAATTCGGATACAATGTGTTTTTCAATATCCACCTTTAAGCAAGCATTTATTTTTTTGATAATATTCTTTCTGCTTTCTTCTTTGAGTTTTTCCCAGTTTTGCCCATGATTTCCTGGAGCGTTGATCATAACAAACCAGTTTTCATGTCCTTTTGGAGCATCATTGGACTCTTCCTTGCTGGTTATGTTGATATATACTGTGGGGTCCTCGCTTAGGCTCTTTTTCTCAAAAAGGTGTCTGAACTCATTTTCATAGTCGTTACTAAATAGGATATTATGTAAATCCAGTTCGGGGAACGATTTTGAAATACCCCAATAGAAAATTAGTGCAGAGCTTGAACGTTCTTGTTGCAATACCTTTTCAGGTTGTTTTTCCCCCTTTAGCAGTTTTCTGTAAGTGGGAAAAATATCCATATTGGAAACCACATAATCCGATTCATGTTTCTCTTTTTGGGTACGTATGCCCTTTACAGTTCCTTTTTCAACCAATATTTCTGTCACAGGTTCGGTAAAATTGAATTTTACACCTATTTCTTTGGCCAGCTGGTAAAGAGACAAAGTTATTTGATGCATACCTCCTTTTGGAAAGAAAGTGCCAAATCCCATTTCCAAATGGGGAATCATCGACATTATGCCTGGTGTTAAATACGGAGAAGAACCATTATAAGTAGCATATCTATTAAATAGTTGTACCAGTCTTTGACTGGAAAAAGACATCTTGTTGGTATGGTTCAAAGTTGAATTGACTCTCAGTTGTCCTAATTGCAGAATGGCTTTGACCGTGTTCTTAGAAAAATAAGTTCCCAATTTGTGCAAAGACTTTTCTAAAAATAAGGGGGCAGTTAAGTCGTATTTTTTTTTACTGCTTGCCAAATACTTTGCTATTCCCTCTTCTGATTCTCCAAAGCATTGAGATGCGTCATGCGCAAATTTGTTTTTATCAGCATTTGCTGAAAATCGTTCGCCATCGTCCCAAAAATAATTGCAGATTATGTCTTTCCTTTTATAATTAAAATAGTCCCTAGGATTTTTGTTGTGAAGTAGAAATAATTCGTCTACAAAATGAGGCATGGTGAAGAGTGAGGGACCCAAATCGAAACGAAACCCATCAACGGTTTTTGCATGTAGTTTGCCGCCAGGGTAATTATTGGCTTCAAAAACCTCCACATCATGGCGCTTGGACCTAAGCCTAATTGCTGTAGCCAAACCACCAATACCTGCGCCAATCACTATGGCTTTGGCCATTATTTTTTAAAATATTTGAAAGGAACAAACAGCATTCCAAAGCATTCACCGTCTTCTTTGCCCAGATGTTTGTGATGAATTTTGTGCGCCCTACGTACACCGCGAGCGTACCAATTGTTCGCATTTCGGAACATTTTGAAACGCTGGTGGATAAAGATATCGTGAACAAGGAAATAGGTCATGCCATAGGCAAGTATCCCTAGCCCTAGGGGCCAACCATACCAGAAAGAGGTGTTGTCAGCGATTATTATAAAAGACATGCTCACTACGGCATAAAAAATGAAAAAAGCATCATTTCTTTCAAACCAGGAGTCATGGTCTTTTCTATGGTGGTCCTTATGAAGACTCCATAAAAAACCATGCATAATGTATTTATGCGTAAACCAGGCCATAAATTCCATAAAACAAAAGGTTCCTAAAAAAATAAGAATCCAAAGGGCTATTTTCATTTAAACAAGCTGTAGTTTGTAGTTGACATATGATTGTGCCAAAAGTCCGAATTTTTGATAATTTGGGACCCGAATTCGGGTATTTTTTATTTCCAAAGGTGGAGTGCCTTGAAGCTTTTGAAGCAGTTTGTAGTAATATTTATAGGCTGTATAAACTCCAAACTTAGCTTCATGAGGAAGTTTAACTATACCGGAATAGCCTAAGTCAAAGTCAGCTTTAATCTCATCCACAATTCTTCGCTTTGAAGCTTCATCCAACTCCATAAGATTGGTATTGGGGAAATATGTGCGTTCCAGTTGTTCAAAATCGGCTTTTAAGTCCCTTAAGAAATTCACTTTTTGAAAAGCTGAACCTAAGGCCATAGCTGACTCCTTTAAATCTTCATATTTTTCCTTGTCCCCTTTCACAAAAACACAAAGGCACATCAACCCAACAACATCTGCAGAACCATAAATGTATTCCTTATACTCTGCGTGGGTCGTATATTTTTTCTTTGAAAGGTCCATCCGCATACTTTTCATAAAAGCATCCACTAAATGCTTTGGAATATCATAGGCATGATAAGTATGTTGAAACGAATTCAAGATGGGATTAAGACTGATTTTGTTGCTCAAGGCATCTTCGAGTGATTTTTCAAAATTCTCGAAAAGCTCTTTTTTGTCGTAATCATGAAACGTATCCACAATTTCATCGGCAAAACGCACAAAACCATAAATATTATAGATATCCGAGCGTATGGAACTGTCCAACATTTTTGTGGCCAGCGCAAAAGAAGTACTATAAGATTGCGTTACAATCTTACTGCATGTATACGATACATTGTCAAAAATGGTTTTCATGGTATTACGCGTTTTTTAGAATGAGGTCGGATACTAGTTTTCCGGATATCAAGGATGGAGGTACTCCAGGGCCTGGAACGGTCAGCTGTCCTGTAAAATACAAATTTTTTACTTTGTTACTTTTCAGGTTAGGTCTCAAAAATGCAGTCTGTCTCAACGTATTAGCCATACCATAGGCATTGCCCTTGTACGAATTATACTGCTCAATAAAATCGTTTACGCAAAAACTCTCTTTAAAAAGAATGTAATCTTTAGCGTTTTGCCCGGTACGCTTTTCAAATCTATCAATGATAATATCAAAGTATTGTTCCCTTAGCTCTGTAGTATCTTCAAGTCCAGGTGCTATTGGAACCAAAAAGAAACCTGCTTCATGGTTTTTTGGAGCCATTGAGGAGTCCGTTACTGAAGGAAAATTCACGTAGAATAACGGTTCACTAGGCCACTGTGGCTCATCATAAATTTCTTCCGCATGACGTTCAAAATTGGTGTCAAAGAACAAATTGTGATGCTCAATGTTTTCTAGTTTTTTCGTGAAACCTACATAAAAGAGTAGGGAAGAGGGTGCATACGTTCTGTTCTCCCAGTAAGATTCAGAATACTGTCTGTATTTTTCTTCCAAAAGAGTTTCAGAGTGATGATAGTCCGCTCCACTAATAACATAATCCGCCGCGTGGAACGTTCCTTTTGTATTTATGCCAGTTACCTTACCATTGTCCACCACAACGTTTTCAACTGCACTTTGCAGATGAAATTTGACCCCCAGTTCTTCCGCCAGGGCTTTCATAGCTTTAATGATTTCATACATGCCCCCTTTTGGGTGCCAAGTACCTAGTCCAAAATCAGCAAAATTCATGAAGTTATAAAAGGATGGGGTCTTGCTCGGCTTTGCTCCTAAAAAAAGCACGGGGAACTCTAGAGTCGAAATCAGTTTTGGGTTTTTGAACTTTTTACGTACTTCTTGACTAATACTTTTGAAGAATTGGTCAACACGTAGTACGGTTTCCTTGGTCACCAGCTCAATTGGAGAAAGACCAGGCCTAAGTACAACCTTGTTAATTGCGATGTCATAGTTCTTTTGGGCTTTACCTATAAACTGTTTTAAGTGAGTACTGCTTCCCGCTTCAATACGCTCAAATTCTTCACATATCTTTTCCATGCAGTCCCCGATGGTAATGACATCATCTTGGAAAAAAATTTTGTATGCAGGGTCCAATTTATCAAGCTGGTAGTAATCGGAAGTTTTTTTTCCGAAGTCGGCGAAAAATTTATCAAAAATGTCGGGCATCCAGTACCAACTGGGTCCAATATCAAACGTGAAACCCTCTTTGATTAATTGTCTTGCTCTTCCACCAACGGTTTCGTTTTTTTCAAAAACTTCAACTTCATATCCAGCTTTTGAAAGATAGCAAGAAGCGGAGAGAGAGGAAAAACCCGAACCTATAATGGCAATCTTTTTCATTTGATTTAAGTTATAAAATTGAAATCAAATGCTCAATGGAATTGAATGTCTGAACAGAAGAAGGCAGTTTGTTTTCCGTAATATACTGGATTTGGTGGCCAAGTACCCATAGTTTTGAACTACCTGAGAGATTTAGAGTTTTCGAAAACTTCTCGAAATAGGTATCTAAATCGTCTTTAGTAGGAGAAACCGTGAAATACGAAACAAAATGAATATTATCGTAGTACTTGAGCAAATCAACCAAGCTTTCTATTGGCATAGTTTGACCCAAATAAATGGATTTGTAACCTCTCAGAGTAATTTCATAATTAAGATAGAGAAGCCCAATTTCGTGGATTTCATTTTCGGGTAGAAATAGTGCAAATACCTTGTCTTTTTTTATTGGTTCTACCAGTTGAAGCTTTTCAGTATTTATGTATATTTTTTGTTTAATCAAATGCGTAATAAAATGCTCATGGGAGGGACTTATGGTGTCAGTTTGCCATAATAGTCCAAGTTCGTTGAGCAGTGGGATAAAAACCTCATTGAAAATATCCCTGAACGATCGTTCGGAAAGAAGACTGCTATATGTATTCAGGAAAAGTGTCTGATCAAAATTAATCATTGCCAGCTTGAACGCATTTATGGCATGGTTCTTTTCGCTGTTGTTTGCAACTATCTCCCTGACAATGATAGGTATATGTGATTCATCCAACTTTGCAATTTTGGAAATCTTATACCCATTGTTGTAAAGTAGGGTAACATTTAAAAGCTTTTGAAGACTTTGGAGGCTATAATAGCGAATGTTTGTGCTCGTACGTTCAGGAGTAAAGAGATTATATCTTTTTTCCCAGATTCGAATGGTGTGGGCCTTAATTCCGGAGAGATTCTCCATATCCCTAATACTAAAAGACTTCTTTACATTGTTCATCCTTTCAATATAATCGTTAAACAAAGTTACAATTAATCTTTGCTTTACCTAATATGAAGTCTTAAAATTTGGTTATTCTTTTGATTTTTAGGCTAGAAGTTGATAAAAAGGCAAAAAAAAACCGCAAAGTATGCGGTTTTGTGCCCACGACTGGAGTCGAACCAGCACGTCCGTAAGGACACTACCCCCTCAAGGTAGCGTGTCTACCAATTCCACCACGTGGGCTCAAATTAGGTAGAAGTTAAACAAAAAAAGTTAAGCCGTAGCTTAACTTTTTGTGACCTGACTGGGGCTCGAACCCAGGACCCTCTCCTTAAAAGGGAGATGCTCTACCAACTGAGCTATCAGGTCTTTTCGCTTAGTTTATTATTGCAAAGCGGGTGCAAATATAAGCCCAATAATTTATTTGGCAAGTCTAAATAATAATAAATTTGTCTTTTTGTTGGCAACACTAAATATGTGAACTTATGAAAGTAGTTTTGGTTGGTTATATGGCAAGTGGTAAATCTTCAATTGGACGGGCATTGGCAGATGATTTGGAGCTTAACTATGTCGACTTGGACAGTTTTATTGAGAAAGAAATGGGCATGTCAATCCAGCAAATTTTTTCTAACCGCGGAGAGATTTTTTTTAGAAAAAAGGAGTACGAAACACTAGGGCAGATTTTAAAAAATGAAAATGATATCGTGCTATCCACTGGTGGTGGTACGCCTTGTTATGGGAACAATATGCAAACTATTTTGGACCATAGCGATACTTCCATATATCTCCAGCTATCCATTCCGAGTTTGGTAGAAAGAATCAGTCAAGAAAAGGACTCTAGACCCCTTGTGCAAAACATAAAAGATGAAGATTTACCAGAGTTTGTAGGTAAACATCTCTTTGAGAGAAGAAATTTTTACATGCAAGCAAAAGAAACTGTCATATGTGATGGTAAGGCTATCCGAGAAGTAGTGGATGAGATTAAAACACGCTTACTCTAACCGAACAGAGTAGTTTTTGGGATCAAATGCCACATGAACATGTTCATGCAGGGATGTGGAAAGAGAAATACCCTTATAATCGGCCTTTACCGGATATTTTTTATGGTTTCTATTTACCAGTACGGCAGTTTTTAACTGTTTAATCGGTGTTTTTAAAAAGTGATGAACTCCATAAATTAGTGTTGTCCCAGAGTTCAAAACATCATCAATCAACACAATGGATTTGTCCCTATAATCTGCTTCCGGCATAGATGTACTTACTCCACTTTCCAAAGGGCTTTTCTTATCCATTTTTACCTTGCAAAGAGATATTTTAGCCTCGGTTATTTTTTTTAGGAGCGAAGCAATTTTGTTGGCTAATTTCAATCCACCTCCTTCAATGCCAGCTACAATGATTTCCTTTTCATCCACATTGGCTTCGTAGATTTGGTAAGCAATTCTTTTGATTTTGTGCTGAATTTGTTCGTGGCTCAAAATAAGATTTTCCATATCCGTTGCAATATCTTCTAAAGTTAAGAAAGTTCTTGATCGGAATCTTCCAAGTATTCGTCAATATCCCTTCTGTCTTTTTTTGTTGGGCGTCCCATTCCTTTTTTACGGTAATGGTCTTTAGCAAATTTTAAAAGGTCATTGTGTTCAAAGGCCTCTTTTGGGGTGATGTCTTTTCTGTATAAATCTACCAATTTAGCTCCAACTCTACTTTTTGGAATGTCCAAAACGGATAATTCATAGTCTATCTGATTTTTTCGCACAACAATCTTATCGAGGGGAAATACCTCTCTAGAAGGTTTTACTATATCTTCATTAATCCTTACATGTCCCTTTTTGACTGCATCTGTAGCTATGCTTCGGGTTTTGTAGTATCGAATGCACCAAAGAAACTTATCAATTCGCATAAAGGACCCAATTTAAGATTAAACTAGGTCCTTTAAAACAAAATAGTGTAAAAATTTTAAGGATAAAGTCTTATTGAACTAATTCTATCTCTCCAGTTTCGTCCAAAAGTACCATTTCTTACTTGTCTCAATTTTCTAAACCCCCTTGGATTACCGTCTCTTGCATCTAAGGATATTGAAGAACCTCCATAATTAATATTCTCATAGAATCGTGCTAAGACATTCACAGCACTAACGGAATTCAATCTATCATTCGGTCTGTTACTTATGTTTGAATTTGGAGGAAAGCATAAGATTGGAGCTGGTCCAGAAATACCGGTCCATGCGGTAACATCAGTAAAATCTCTTAATCTATCTTCTCCAGACTTAATAATAAAGCAACCCTGACGTTCGGTAGCAAAATCCCAAATTACCCTTTTAGATTGGTCATAACAACAGTCATAATAAATCTGAAGGTTTGCTGCATTGTAAATATTTGATGATGCCGTTAAATTTGGGCCCTTAAGAGGTTTTCCAATGTCATCAAAATAAGAGTTGAACTCGTCTTCGTTGGCGAAAATTAGTATCTCATTATCAGATAGGTAATGTTGAATCAAGTTTTCATTTTCACTGAAAACCTGGGTTAAATCCTGATAGTCCCTGCTATCTATAGCGACCAACTCGTCATTTTCAACTTGAAAGTTTACAACGAATCTTTGATTTCTAAAGGTGTAATCAAAAGTTTCAAGATTTTCTTCTTGTAACTCTTCAGCTACAATATTTTCTTCTGATTGGCTGTTTTCTTCTGAACAATTTGTAAAAAGAATTACAAATGCAAAAAAGCTAAAAAAAAGGTTTTTTCGTTTCATAATGAGGCAAATTTTATAATTAAACTTTACTACAATTTACGTAATAGAAAGATTACATATTTAATCTTAACGTTAATTATTCTACTATTTCACTGATGTTTTGCTTGCTAATAATTGTATCTTGCGCCTCTAAAAAAAGGATTTAATGAAGAAAGGAATCTTTGCATTTTCCCTGATAGCTGCCCTCTTTATTTCGTGTGGCGATGATGATGGACCTGATGTTGAAATAACTCCTCCTAGATTATTGGCTGAAGTTGCTCCTGAAAATGATGCTGAAATTCAAGAATTTTTGCAAACACATTTTTATAACTACGAAGAATTTGAATCACCTCCAGCGGGTTTCGATTTTAGGATAGTAATTGATGAAATTGCAGGGGAGAATTCGGACAAAAGACCTTTGTCTGAGTTCGTTGATTTTGTTGATATTCCGGTATCTTCTTTTGAACTACTCCTAGATGAGGAAGAGAATGATATACCTCATAGATTGTACTACCTCTCTGCAAGACCAACCAATGAGGAAAACGATGCAGTCAAGATGGCCGGCACTTGTCCTGAGTGTTTTCCCACCGTAGCCGATTCGGTATTTGCTCGTTTTGAAGGCAAGCTATTGGATGGAAGTGTTTTTGATAGTGCCCTAAATAATCCAGTATGGTTTGATTTGGCTATGTTTCAAGACCTTAGTCAAGGATTTCGGGGTTTTACTGAAGGTATGCCTTTTATTAGGAGAGGAGAGGATATTATTGAAAATCCAGATGGAACGGTAAGTGTTGAGAATTTTGGAGTGGGCATGATTATTTTTCCCTCAGGACTGGGAGCCTTCAATCGCATAAATTCTGGAATTCCCCAATATAGCCCTTTGATTTTTACCATAGACTTATTTACATTGAACAACACAGATCATGATAGGGATGGAATTCCGTCTATACAGGAAGACTTGAATGGTGACGGATATCTATACGACGATAATACAGATATCGATTCTGAAATTGTTCCCTTCGCTAATTTTCAGGATGCGGATGATGATGGTGATGGAGTTTCTACAAGAGAGGAGATTTCTGATGGCAATGGGAATATCATAATACCATTCCCTGATTCAAATAATGACGGGACACCAGATTACTTAGACCCAAACGTAGAAAGAAGGCCCGAATAAAATTCAGGCCTTTTCTTTTTTGGGTTTCCTTATTGTGCCCTACCTTGACTAAGTTTATAGGAAAGACTGAATATCACTTGCGCTGGTCTGGAATCCACTCTACCTTGAATATTGGTTATATTATCGGATATAAATTCTGCTTCATTTTCGGAAAAACCACGTTCATAGCGAACATCCAATCCAAGTCTACCCAAATTCACTCCAGCTCCAATGTTTAGTCCAAGCGTAAAATCATTCTCTACATCTTGAATATTTACCCCATCCAAATCGTTACTTAGGGTATACTGAAATGCGGGACCGGCAAAAACATGTAAAGGACCAATGATTTTATAACCCAACAACACCGGTAAATCCAACTTTGATACACTGTAGTCCGTAGAAGAACCGTCTAAGGTATATGAGCTTTGGGTTCGGGTAAAAACCAATTCAGGCCTAATATAAAGTTTTGGAAAATCCAGTTTTCCCCAAAATCCAAAATGAAATCCTGCCTTTCCTTCGGCTCCATCGATGATATTCTGCCCTGCATCACCTACCGAACTTATTAAATCACCATTTTCGTTGTAGCTAAGTCCAGCTTTAATACCAAATCCCGTTCCTGTTTGTGCAAATGTAAAAGTAGATGCCATAAGAAAGGCACCAATCAGAAGTGTCTGTTTCATAAGTGTTTCGTTTTAATAGATTGATTGAAACGAAACAAAAATGTTGCCAAGTTTACTTCCGTTTCAATACCCTTAAAACGGCTTCTTCAATTGCTTTATTGTTCAATCCGTATTTTTCCATCAATTGGTCCGGGGTGCCACTTTCTCCAAATGTGTCTTGTGTGGCCACATACTCTTGTGGGGTTGGATGGTTCAACGCAAGAACCCTTGAAACGCTCTCACCTAGACCTCCCAAATAGTTGTGTTCTTCAGCGGTGACAACACAGCCTGTTTTCTTTGCGGATTTGAGAATGGCTTCATCATCCAAGGGTTTAATGGTGTGGATGTTGATTACCTCTGCAGAAATACCTTGATTCTCCAAATTTTCGGCTGCAATAAGGGATTGCCAAACCAAATGCCCTGTGGCTATTATGGTAACATCCGTTCCTTCACTTAACATCAAAGCCTTACCTATTTCAAAAGTTTGGTCCACGGGAGTGAAATTGGCGACCTTAGGTCTTCCAAACCTTAGGTAAACAGGACCGTGGTGCTCGGCAATGGCAATAGTGGCAGCTTTCGTCTGATTAAAATCACACGGATTGATGACTGTCATTCCGGGGAGCATCTTCATCATGCCAATATCTTCCAAGATTTGGTGTGTGGCACCATCTTCTCCTAACGTAAGTCCTGCGTGCGAAGCACATATTTTCACATTCTTTCCAGAGTATGCAATGGACTGTCGTATTTGGTCATAAACCCTGCCTGTTGCAAAATTCGCGAAGGTAGAAGCAAAAGGAATTTTACCGCCAATGGTCAATCCTGCAGCAATTCCCATCATATTGGCCTCAGCAATACCTACTTGAAAAAAGCGCTCTGGATTTTCTTTAATAAAAGTGTCAATCTTTAAAGAGCCTATCAAATCCGCACAAAGCGAAACAACATTTGGATTGGTTCTTCCTAATTCGGTCATGCCTGCTCCATAACCACTTCTTGTATCTTGTTTTCCTTGGTCTGTATATTTTGTCATAAGTATGTGCTATTCTAGTTTCAACTGTATATTGGCAGAACCTTTCTGTTTTTTCTTTTTGATGGAAAGCAATTCCAAAATTATTTCCCCTTTGCTATCTTCCACATGAACAAGTAATCCAGAAGGAATGTCAATGGAGAATAACTCACCAGTTGCTGATGTCATTAGTTTAGAAAAATAGGTGTCATAATCTACCGGATATTTTTCATTAAAGGCCATGTAGATTAAATCATCGGGTTTATTATCTGGAGCTACGCCATAAAGCTTATATTTTTTACCATTGTTCTCAATCTTCAACGCCGTAGGCGTAGCACTCATTTTTCTTACTGTAGCACTGTCAATTGATTTACCTTTTTTCATGAATTGGTTTAAATCTACATTGGCTAATACTGTATTTTGACCAATTTTGACTTCCATCAACATAAAAATCGTTTTTAAATCAAATAGAAGCTTCAAATCAGCATTTTCTTTTCCTCCAGCTGGCTGAAACCTACGAGTAATACTTCCAAAAGACTTGGCTACTTCTTCTGAATCGGTAAATATATATCTTCCATTATTGCCAACGCTTATCCTTATGGTATCATTGGATTTTGGAGCCCAATACACCGCCGAGAAATCAAGTTCAAAATTGATATCTTGAGAAAAACTACCTAGAGGTAAGGATAGTAATATCAGAACTAAAAACCTTTTTCTCATGCAGTCCTATTAGTAATCCCCTAAAGTTTCTGGATTTTGTGCTAACGCGATTGCCAATTGTTCATCACTGGGGGCTTTGCCATGCCATGCGTGGGTATGCATCATAAAATCAACTCCATTCCCCATTTCTGTAGTCATTACTATACATACGGGTTTCCCTTTTCCAGTTCTGAATTTTGCTTCATTCAATCCGTTGATTACTTGCTCTAAGTCATTACCATTATCGATTTCCAAAACATCCCAACCAAATACCCTGAACTTTTCTGCTACGTCACCCAATGGAAGTACATCCTCTGTAGCACCGTCAATTTGCTGACCGTTTCGGTCAATAGTGGAGATTAAATTATCCACCTTATTGCCTGCTGCATACATTATGGCTTCCCAATTTTGTCCTTCTTGAAGTTCACCATCTCCGTGAAGACTAAATACCAAATGGTCATCTCCATTCAATTTTTTTGCCAAGGCCGCTCCGATTGCAACAGACATTCCTTGACCTAGGGAACCAGAAGCTACACGTACTCCAGGGAGGCCTTCATGCGTTGTGGGATGTCCTTGAAGTCGGGAATCAATGAGTCTGAAAGTGTTCAATTCGTCAGTTGGGAAATATCCCCTTCTTGAGAGAACACTGTAAAAAACAGGAGAAATATGACCGTTGGACAGGAAGAAAACATCTTCACCTATTCCATCCATATCAAATCCATCTTTTAACTCCATTATTTCGTTGTATAGTGCAACAAAAAACTCAGTACACCCCAAGGAACCTCCTGGATGTCCTGAATTGACCTTGTGCACCATACGAAGGATGTCCCTTCTTACTTGGGTCACCAGCTGCTGTAATTCTTCGTAGTTGGGCATGGTATAAATTTTAACTTTTCCAAATGTAACCGCTATCCTGCGTCTAAGCAAGAACTGGAGCTTTAATTTATGAACGGTATTGGAACCTAAAGTTTATTTTTTTGTTAGGAGTTGGCAAAATGGAGATGGCTATATTTGCCCACTCAAAGATTCGATTTGAAGTTTGATTTAATTCAGAAAGATAAGGCGACCAAGGCAAGAGCAGCAACCTTGGAAACTGACCATGGCGTAATACAAACTCCAATATTTATGCCCGTGGGGACCGTGGCTTCCGTAAAGGCAGTGCATCAGCGTGAGTTAAAAGAAGATATCAATCCAGACATCATCTTAGGAAATACGTATCACCTTTATCTGCGTCCGGGTTTGGATGTGTTGGAAAAGGCTGGTGGTCTTCATCAGTTTATGGGGTGGGACAGGAATATCTTGACCGATAGTGGAGGTTATCAGGTATACTCTCTTTCAGATAATCGAAAAATAAAAGAAGAAGGGGTCACTTTCAAATCTCATATTGATGGCAGCAAGCACTTTTTTAGTCCAGAAAGTGCTATGGATATTCAGAGAACTATAGGAGCTGACATCATTATGGCTTTTGATGAATGTACACCATACCCCTGTGATTATGATTACGCAAAAAAGTCCATGCACATGACCCACCGTTGGCTGGACCGATGCATATCTCATTTTAATAGTACTCCACCCAAATATGGTTATGAACAGACTTTATTCCCTATAGTTCAAGGTTCAACCTATAAGGATTTGCGAAAACAGTCCGCGGAGTACATCGCGTCCGTAGAAGCCGAAGGAAATGCAATTGGCGGACTCTCCGTCGGTGAGCCCGCTGAGGAAATGTATGAAATGTCCGAGATAGTTTGTGACATATTGCCCGAGGATAAACCCAGATATCTCATGGGTGTGGGTACACCAATAAATATTTTGGAAAACATTGCTTTAGGCGTGGATATGTTCGATTGTGTTATGCCGACAAGGAATGCAAGAAACGGAATGCTCTTTACGGCACATGGAACCATAAACATTAAAAACAAAAAATGGGAGGCCGATTTTTCGCCTATTGATGAGATGGGAATCACTTTTGTTGATACAGAATACTCTAAATCCTATCTGAGACATCTTTTTGCCGCCAACGAATTTCTGGGAAAACAAATTGCCACCATACACAATTTGGGCTTTTACCTATGGTTGGTTCGTACAGCAAGAGAACGTATTTTAGCGGGCGACTTTTTGGAGTGGAAAATAAAAATGGTCCAACAAATGGATAAAAGGCTATAATGCTCACCATACTTGACAGATACATACTCAAGCGATATTTGGTAACCTTCTTGGGAATGCTGTTGCTGTTTGTGCCCATTGGGATAATGGCCAATCTAGCCGAGAAAATCGGAAAGATAATTGACAACGAAGCTCCTCTCATGGAAGTTATCCAGTTCTATGGCAATTTTACCTTAGTAATTGGAAACCTTCTGTTGCCTATATTCTTGTTCTTATCTATCATATTCTTTACCTCTAAACTTGCAAGCAATACCGAAATAGTTGCCATCTTAAGTTCTGGGGTCTCATATTCCCGGTTTTTAAGACCCTATTTGATTGGAGCGACATTGGTTGCCATATTGATTTTTATGATGGGGATGTTTATTGTTCCCCATGCTAGCATAGGATACAATGAGTTTGAGTACAAATACTTTAAACGAGGTAGACAGGATAGGGTGACCAGCAATATTTTCAATCAACTGAATGAGAACGACTATATCTATGTAAGCAGTTTTGACCCGAATCGTAAAATAGGGTATAATTTCACCTACGAGCATTTTGATTCAATAAAAAAATTGGACTACAAAATATCGGCTACCAATATCCGATGGGTAGAAAAGGACAGCACCTATAGATTGACTAATTATGTGAAAAGAAAATTACGTAACGATGTTGAACTCATAGAAACCCAAAGACGGTTGGATACCCTTTTCACTTTCAAGATTGAGGATTTGACGCCGGTTTCTTATGTAGCCGAAACTAAAAATCTGTTTGAGCTCAATGAGTTTATCAAGGACCAACAGCGAAAGGGAGCATCAAATGTCAATGCATATGTTCTGGTAAAGTATAAAAGATGGGCTCTGCCGATTGCTGCTTTCATCCTCACCATCATTGCGGTAGCCGTTTCTTCGGTAAAACGTAGGGGAGGGATGGGGCTGAACCTGGCCTTTGGAATAGGTGTCGCTTTTATTTATATCTTTTTTGATAAGGTATTTGGTACGCTCGCCGAGCAGTCGGGCTTTTCTCCATTACTGGCAGTTGTTATCCCTAACCTTATTTTTGGCGTTTTCGCTATCTATATGCTAATGAAAGCCAAGCGATAACATTTCCAAATAAGAGCTTTACGTTAATTGGCAGTCGTCTTTGGATGAGGTTTTGGTTAAAGTTTTATATTTGCCCCACTATTTTTAGATATCAGCTTCGATGGAATATTTAGATTTTGAACTACCTATAAAAGAATTGGAAGACCAACTACAAAAGTGTATGGTCATTGGCGAAGAAAGTGATGTGGATGTTAGTGAAACATGTCAACAAATAGAGAAAAAACTGGTAGAAACCCGAACAGATATCTACAAAAACTTGACCGCTTGGCAACGTGTTCAATTATCTAGACACCCTAATCGTCCGTACACCATGGATTATATTACTGCCATTTGTGGTGATACCTTTCTTGAGCTTCATGGTGATAGAAATGTGAAGGACGATAAGGCCATGATTGGAGGTTTGGGTAAGATTGGAGACCAAAGCTACATGTTTATCGGACAACAGAAGGGATACAATACCAAAACAAGACAATACCGAAATTTTGGTATGGCCAATCCTGAGGGATATAGAAAAGCCCTAAGACTGATGAAGTCTGCCGAAAAGTTTGGATTACCTGTTGTATGTTTTATAGATACTCCTGGTGCTTATCCTGGAATTGAAGCAGAAGAACGTGGACAAGGGGAAGCCATTGCAAGAAACATTTTGGAGATGACCCGCTTGAAAGTACCAATTATAGTGGTGATCATTGGTGAAGGAGCTTCAGGTGGCGCTTTGGGCATAGGCGTTGGTGATAAGGTTTTGATGTTGGAAAACACGTGGTATTCGGTAATTTCTCCTGAATCTTGTTCATCCATTCTTTGGAGAAGTTGGGAATACAAGGAACAGGCTGCTGAAGCTCTTAAGCTTACGGCTACAGATATGAAAAAATTGAAGCTTGTAGACGAGATTGTAAAGGAACCTTTGGGTGGTGCCCATACAGATAGGGAAAAAACTTTCGAGACGGTTAAGAATAAAATTTCAAGCCATTTTGAGGCACTCAAAAAGTTATCACCAAAAGAATTGGTGAAAACTCGCATGGAAAAATATGCTTCCATGGGTGTGTTTAACGATTGATTCGCCGTATTCAGAGCACACTTCAAATTTCTTCATAATTTTGTTAAACAATCTTGGGGATATTAACACCAAAAACCAACTTATCAACATCCAATTTGTTAATTACCTGTGGAAAGGGCAGGTTCAAAAACCAAGGTTAAGTAAAGGTTAATTAGCTACATTCGCACTTATGGAGAAGCCTAACCCTATTATTGGTCATAGAGTAGACAAATCTACCTTGATAAATCTGGAGCGTGGTAAAATACCACCTCAAGCAGTTGATTTAGAGGAAGTTGTCTTGGGAGCAATGATGATTGATAAAAAGGGGGTGGATGAAGTAATAGATATTCTTCATCCCGACGTCTTCTATAAGGATTCTCACAAATTCGTATATGAAGCCATCTTCAAACTCTTCGAATCTTCGGAACCTGTGGATTTATTAACCGTTTCCGCTCAATTAAAGAAAGATGGGAAGCTCGAAGCTGTTGGTGGCGATTTTTATTTGATAAAATTGACTCAAAAAGTGGCTTCCTCGGCACATATTGAGTTTCACGCGCGAATCATCCTTCAAAAATATATTCAGCGAAGCCTTATCAAAATTTCAAATGAGATTATTGAGGATGCTTACAACGAGTCTACAGATGTATTTGATTTGTTGGACAGCGCCGAGGCAAAGTTGTATGAGGTAACCCAAGGCAATCTAAAGCGGTCCGCTGAAACAGCTTTGGATTTGGTGATTCAGGCTAAAAAGAAAATTGAGGAAATTTCCAACAAAGAAGGAACCAGTGGTATACCTTCTGGATTTGACAAATTGGATAAACTGACCTCAGGATGGCAGCCCAGTGATTTAATCATCGTAGCAGCCAGGCCAGGTATGGGTAAAACCGCTTTGACACTTTCCATGGCCAGAAATATTGCGGTTAACTCTGATATTCCAGTTGCCTTCTTTTCTTTGGAAATGTCATCAGTACAATTGATTACCAGACTTATTTCTTCGGAAACGGGACTTTCTTCGGAAAAGTTACGTACTGGGCGTTTGGAAAAGCATGAGTGGGAGCAATTGAATGTTAAGGTGAAAGCTTTGGAAAAAGCCCCTTTATTTATTGACGACACTCCTTCATTATCCATTTTTGACCTAAGGGCTAAAGCAAGGAGGTTGGCATCTCAACATGGAATACAGTTGATAATAATAGATTATCTCCAATTGATGACAGCAGGAGGAAGTCAAAAAGGAGGTAATAGGGAACAGGAGATTTCCACAATTTCCAGAAATCTTAAAGCACTGGCCAAGGAATTGAATGTTCCGGTAATAGCCTTATCCCAGTTATCAAGGGCGGTAGAAACTAGGGGAGGAAGTAAAAGACCTATTTTATCTGACCTCAGGGAATCCGGAGCCATTGAGCAAGATGCTGATATTGTATCATTCATTTATCGACCGGAATACTACAAAATTGATGAATGGGATGATGAGGAAAGAACACCTACACAGGGTCAAGCTGAGTTTATTGTAGCCAAACATCGTAACGGTGGATTGGATAATATTAGGTTAAAATTTGTGGGTGCCTTAGGTAAATTTGATAACTTGGATGACTTTGATTCGCCTTTTGAATTCCAATCCAAGATGAATTCGGACGGTGAGAATCCATTTGCAACGCCAAATTTACCAAACGCAAACGAAGCATTTGGTAGTGCGATGAATAGTGATGATGACCCGGATGATAATGATATACCTTTCTAAAAGAACCCCACTGTCGTTTCAAGCGAAAGCGAGAAACTTAACCCTCCTGTTTTTCTTCTTTGTTTTTTTCGTAAAAGCTTCGGTAATCCTTATTCCAATGGATGCAGATGGGCAGGAAAACCATTTAAAAGCTTACGGCATAACCTATTGGGTTTTGAATAAGCAGCAAAAGGTCCAATGGTTGCTCAACTATAGGGGAGGGTCTTTTTTATTGCCTGATGGCGATGCTATCCGAAAGGAGTGCCAGATTAGAGGGGTGTCATTTGAGGTCCTTTCGGATGCAAAGGCTGAGCAAATACTGGACGATATTAGTAGTCCATCCCAAAATCAAGAAGCTGTAATATTAGAGAAGGCACCTAAAATTGCCGTATACACTCCGAAAGGTAATCAACCTTGGGATGATGCGGTTACTATGGTACTCACTTATGCGGAAATCCCATATGTGACCATCTATGATGAAGAAGTCCTAGATGATAAATTAGCTTTATATGATTGGTTGCATTTGCACCATGAAGACTTTACAGGGCAGTATGGAAAATTTTATGGAGCATATAGAGCGGCGCCCTGGTATATTGAGGCCAAGAAAGAAGCAGAAGCACTGGCCAGTAAATTAGGTTTTACTAAAGTTTCTGAACAAAAAAGAGCTGTAGCCCTCAAAATACGCAATTATGTAATTGGCGGGGGTTTTATGTTTGCCATGTGCTCGGCAACGGATAGTTTTGATATTGCCTTAGCCGCGGAGGATACCGATATCTGCGAAGCTATGTTTGATGGAGACCCATCGGATGCTAATTATCAAAGCAAACTTAACTTTAAGAATACCTTTGCCTTTTCAAATTTTATTTTGGAAAGAAACCCACTGCGTTACGAGTTTTCATCCATTGATATGACCAACAAGCGTAGAAATGTACCAAGAGAATCCGATTATTTCTCGCTAATGGAATTTTCTGCAAAGTGGGACCCAGTTCCTACTATGCTTACACAAAATCATACGAGTTTGGTTAAAGGATTTATGGGGCAGACCACGGCGTTCACCAGAGATCAAATAAAATCTACTGTAATGGTGTTGGGAGAGAACAAAATCAATGGTGAAGCTCGATATATTCATGGAATCAAAGGAAAGGGATTTTTCACATTTTATGGTGGACATGACCCAGAGGATTACCAGCATAGGGTAGGGGACCCCAAAACAGAACTTGAATTGCATCCTACCTCACCAGGATATCGTCTTATTTTGAACAACGTTCTTTTTCCGGCCGCACGCAAAAAGAAACAAAAAACCTGATTGGTTAAAGTGAGAACGGTAACACCAATGGATTTTTGTAAATACTGAAGTAATCTTCCAATAGGGGCAAAGTATTGCTTTCTCCTTTTTCCCACTCATATACAAAATGATCATTGCCTACGTGCTCTATTCTCTCCGCTATATTACCATTTTCATCATAGGTAAAGGTGTATCTAAAAAGGGGCAATCCCTTTATTTCAGTGATTTGATTTGCGCTGTTGTATGAGTACTCAACGGTTAAGCCTTTTGAGTTACCACTATTTTCATCAGAATTATTGAATGGGAGTTCCTTTATGTTTGCGGTTTCAAGGTGGTTATTGTTCCAGTTAAATGTGTATTCAAATTTTTTGTAGGATTCCTTTTGAGCACCAATTATTGGGAAAATAAGGATTGCACTGGATACCATGTCATTTTCATAGGTAATATCCAAAGCATGATCATTCTTTGAGTTCGTAAAACCGAGCCAGCTACCTTTATCGGAATATGTCATCGTAATGTCATAATCTATAAAGTTTTTACGAAACACGATGTTAGTCGGGTTGCCATTGTTGAAAACGAAGGTCTTATTGGCACTTTTTAGTTCTCCGCCTCGACTTACCGAATGTCTGGATATTGTATTGTTGGAATTGTCGTACACGTATTTTATGGTCAAAGAGCCTGATACATAGGTTTCTAGATTGTCCTTCGAGTAAGAGTAAGAATAATTGAAATTGGTACGCCCACTAGGCGTTAGTTTTCTCTTACTTTTCAAACGCCATGTTTGGTTAGCAGCGGTTTTTGAAGCTTCATTACTGGATTTTTTTCCTTCAAACGAGGTTGCTATCTCTAAATTCCCGGTTTCTAATAGCTGATTTTGCTCATGTCCTTTCTTTAATCGTTCGATAAGCTTTGTAGACTGAGATTTCCAAAACGCATTACCTTTGGAAGCATTTGAAAGTTCCAAATAGGTTGAAGCTTGTTCAAAGTCCTCTAGCCAGGTATAGGCTAATGCTAGATTTAGATAGATGGCCCCAACATTTTTAGTATTGATTTTTGCTTTTTTGTTTTTGGTGTCCAATTGTCCTGCAGAAGTTTTCCAAACATTAATACATTCTTCTATTATATTCTGGACTCCAGGAGTTAGACCGTTCTTGTTGTAATCGGCAATAGCATCCTCATATGTTGATTGGATTTTATCCAATTCCGCATAGTCATGCGATTTTGATTTCATGGAGGCGACTGGGAATGTCTGTTCTAATTTTACATATCCATGTTGCTCGTTAAGGTAATTGTTCAGATAGATAGGAAAATCTGTTGCAAGCTTGCTGGATAACTCTTTTTCTAGTTTCTCTTTTTCATTGGATAGATCTGCTTTTGCTTGTTCTTCTGTCGTAAAAAGTGATTTGGAAGATACTTGAAATACAAAATCAGAGTTGTTGGTAAAGCTTTGTTTATAGAATGAAACTTTTTCTTCTCTGTCATAAAATCTAACAGAGGCATCCAATTCGACCCTTGCTACATTTCGATAATACTTCTGTTGAGGTGAACCTGCGGACTTGTCCAATTCTGGTTTTACTGAGATTTTGCTCCCCTTCAAATAGACCTCAATCACTGTTGGCGCACCTTGATTGTATTCAAAACCTTCTAGTTGAACACTTTGTGATATCGATTCTTGGGTGATATTGGTTATGCCAGTAGTATTGGTGAATTTTAAAGCATATTGCTTGACACCCTTTCCAAGTGGTTTCAGTGGTTTCTGAACATATGAAACTGGAATTTTATTTCTGGCTACCTTTTGTGAATAGCTTGGGCTGGAAAAGATAAACATTGCAAAAAGCAATACAATGAAATGTATTTTTTGATTCATTTTTAAACTTTTAATGTTTAACGATTTGCGTTTATATATGTTGTCTCATGTTGCATAAAACAACGAAAGAATTTAGTTAAGAAAACAGGTAATTGTCTTAAACAGAAAAGAACTGTTAGAGAAGTTAGAGTTGGGTAATACCAATGTTTACAAAAACAGCGTCCAAAGGATTCCCATTATTGTTTACTACATACCTAAATCGGACTTCGTCATTGGCTTGTAGTGGATAAATAATGGTTCCAGAAGTACCCCACCAATCTTGATTAGGTAAAGAAGCAAATCCTCTGGTAAGATACCCACGTAAAGTTCCATTGATGAAAATCCCGATAATATATTTAGTGTTTCCAGATGGCATATCTCGTACCGAAAAAGCTGCACTCATAAAATAGGTTCCAGTTTCCGTTATTCGTATTCTGCCATTTCCCAATGTTTGGTATATACCACCAGTATTACTGAGTTCGTGTGTGGCATTGACAGGAAAATCGTAATAGGTATTTGTGCTGTTTACAATAAGGTTATTATTTCCGCCGCTAGCTCTATTTAGAACTATGGTTTTACTTTCATTAGAGGGCGCAACCCAGCTGGAACCTGAAAAAAAATTGATTTGCCCAGTGTCTTCATTGAAAACGAGCATGCCATCCTCTGGATTTGAAATACTACCTATCTCGGTTTGATTGGCATTATGCACCTTGACTAAATCCCCTGCAGAAGGTGCCTGACTCCATGAAGTATATAAGCCTCCCAGAAGCAAAAAGAATAGAGTCCCCCATAAATTAAACCCACCAGATTCAGTGGTTGGCAATTGGAGCATACTTTAGCGAGTTTAGAGTAAAGCTAGAGGTAGAGGTTCTTCGGTGCAATAAATTGTTGTGAACTTTCTGATTAACAGAGTAATTGGTTAAGAAATAACAATCTAAGTACGTGTGAGTTCCTTTATAACTGTTTCATGCTGTGGGAATTTTTTCAAAAGTTCGGCTTGATTGGGAAGGATAAAATCTTCAAAATCAAATCCCGGGGATACCGTACAGCCCATAAAGGAGTAGCTGTCTGATTTTAACGTTTTGGCTCCAAACCAGTATCCGCCGGGCACAACAAATTGTGGAAGTTGTCCAGATTTAAAATCAGCTCCGATTATTTGTTCTGAATAATCGCCCTCATCAGAAATCATGGATAGTTTAAGGGGAGAGCCAGAATAAAAATGCCAGATTTCATCTTGGTTTATTTTGTGAAATGCCGAGAAGGTATCTGAGGTAAGTAAAAAATAAATACCGGTTGAATAGTTTCGTTTTCCACTGTAATTGGTTGGTAACGAACTCTTTTCTATGGACCCGATACTTCTGTAAGTTTCTTTGAAATAGCCCCCTTCTGGGTGGGGTTCAAGATTGAATTTTTCAATAAGAAAATCAATATCTTTCATAGAAGCTTTTCTAAAACTTTCTCTACTCCGAATTCGTTGTTGCTTGAGGTTTCAAAATTGGCTACTTTTTTCACATTAGGATGTGCATTCGCCATGGCAAAACTATACTCTGCCAGAGATAACATTTCCAAATCATTGTTGTAATCTCCAAAAATCAATACCTCATTTGAATTGATACCGAAACTATCCATGACCTTTTGCAAAGCGTTTCCTTTATGAGCCTCGATATGGTTTAAATCTACCCAATTTTGTCCCGAGACCTTGACTTTGACCTGCTCATCAAGGTGTTTGGTTCTTGGATAGATGTATTTTTCAGCACTAATGCCGTGGTAGACCGCAATTTTTACAATTTCATCGGTTACAGCTGCATAGTCCTCTACTACCTCGTAATGGGAATAATATTCTTTAAGTTGCTCGAGAAAAGACATGGATTTGCCATCAAAATAGGACGTATACTTGCCACATAGCATGGCATATGCTCCATCAATTGAATCCACAATTTCCAAAAGCTCTTGTGTCAAACCCTCATTTATGGGGATTACAGACAGTTCTTCATCTCCTTTTTTGACAAAGGCTCCATTTTCTGAAATAAAGATGATATCGTCCTTGATTTCATTGAGTTTATCAGCCATGCTAGGATATTGCCGACCACTTGCGGCAACAAACTGTATGTTTCGCTTTTTCAGCTCTTGAAACTGTTCCAAAAAAAGACGGCTGACCTCATGCTTTGAATTCAATAGGGTACCATCCATATCCGAAACCACCATTTTTATTTTTGATAAGTCCATAGCTGAATTTTAAAAGAGCAAAGGTAGCGGTTGTTTCTCCAATGATGTAAAGTTTGTATTAATTTCCCAGTATGAAATACTATCAAATCGAAATTCAGTTAAAAGCGAAGCGAAGAGGTTTTCATCTTATCACTGAAACAATAAAGGCATCAATTCCAGAGGTTTCAGAAATTGAAAAGGGATTTTTGAATGTATTTATCAAACATACTTCAGCTTCATTAACCATTAACGAGAATGCTGACCCTACCGTACGTACTGACTTTGAAAGTCATTTTAATGAAATGGTGCCAGAAAATGCTCCTTACTACATACATACTTATGAAGGACCAGATGATATGCCTGCCCACATTAAAGCTTCGCTTTTGGGGAATTCGGTTCAGATTCCGATTACAAGGGGAAGACTGAACTTAGGCATTTGGCAAGGAATATACCTTTGCGAACATAGGGACAATGGTGGCGGACGGAACCTGGTATTGACTGCTTTTGGTTCTTAACAAAAAATCCCGCTCATGTGAGCGGGATTTTTTAAGCGGGAAAATAATTTTTACTTTACTTTTTCGACGATGGCTTTGAACGCATCAGGATGGTTCATGGCCAAATCTGCAAGTACCTTTCTATTAAGCTCAATTCCTTGCGCTTTTACTTTGCCCATAAATTGGGAATAAGACATACCGTGTAGTCTTGCTCCTGCATTGATACGGGTAATCCAAAGGGCGCGGAAAGTTCTCTTTTTGTTTCTTCTATCGCGGTAAGCATAAAGCATTGCTTTTTCAACCGCATTTTTGGCTACTGTCCAAACGTTTTTACGTCTTCCAAAGTAACCTTTGGCTTGCTTCATCACTTTTTTTCTTCTAGCTCTTGAAGCAACTGAATTAACTGATCTTGGCATAATGTTTCATTTTTTTGTAGCAGGCGCCCTCTTTAAGGAACTTTAATGGCCCGACTCCAGGGTTAATAATTAATGTACCGACTGAACAATTATTTTAAACGTAATTGTTCTTTAATGCTATTGACATCCGACTCATGTACCAAAGTTGAGTGGGTCAATTTAAGCTTACGCTTTTTAGACTTTTTGGTCAAGATGTGACTCTTAAAAGCATGCTTTCTTTTAATCTTACCAGAACCTGTAAGCTTAAATCGCTTTTTGGCACTGGATTTTGTTTTCATCTTAGGCATTTTCTCCTCTTTATAATTTAGCATCGAGTTTTCCCCGATGTCCCGCTTTATATATGCTGAACCTAAGTTCAGATATTTACTTTTTTGTTTTGGGGGCGATGAACATGGTCATTCGCTTTCCTTCCAATTTTGGCATTTGCTCAACCTTTCCAAGTTCTTCTAATTCCTGGGCCAGTCTTAACAAAAGGATTTCTCCTTGATCTTTATACACAATGGAGCGTCCTTTAAAAAACACATAGGCCTTCAGCTTGGCTCCATCCTTTAAAAACTTTTCAGCATGCCTTTTTTTAAACTCGTAATCGTGGTCATCCGTTTGTGGACCAAACCTAATTTCCTTAACAACTACTTTTGTCGCTTTTGCTTTTAGAGCCTTGTCTCGTTTCTTCTGCTCATAAAGAAACTTTTTGTAATCCATGATTTTACAAACCGGAGGTGCTGCCTTTGGCGAAATTTCAACTAAGTCCAACTCCAATTCTTGAGCTTTGGCTAATGCCTTTGTAATGGGATAAACACCCATTTCCACATTGTCCCCAACCAGTCTTACCTGGGGGGCAGTGATTTTTTCATTGATATTATGAGGGTTTTTATTTTCCCTCCTTGGTTGGGGTCTAGATCTTCTTCGTATTGCTATGACGTATACTTTTTAATTAAACTTAAATTTTTAGAACGACTTTAAGGTACTATTTATTTCAGTAGCCACCAAGTCTGAAAATGCTTCAACACTAATACTTCCCAAGTCTTCTCCACCATGCCTTCGCACGGATATTGTGTTGGAGCTTTCTTCCTGTTCACCCATTATCAACATAAAAGGAACCTTTTTCATTTCTGCCTCTCGAATCTTCTTACCTACAGTCTCGTTCCTATTATCAATGAGCGCGCGAATTTCGTTATTTTCTAAAGAATTTAAAACTTTTTCAGCATATTTTTCATGTTTCTCACTGACAGGCAGTACCATAGCTTGGTTTGGAATCAACCACAATGGGAAATTCCCACCGGTATGCTCTAACAAAATGGCAACAAAGCGTTCCATGCTACCAAAGGGAGCCCGGTGAATCATTATCGGTCTATGTAGTTCATTGTCACTACCTTTGTAGGTGAGATTAAAACGTTCTGGTAAATTATAATCCACCTGGATGGTACCCAGTTGCCAACTTCTTCCCAAGGCATCCTTGACCATAAAATCCAATTTGGGTCCATAGAAAGCGGCTTCCCCTGATTCGATGACAAAATCCAATCCTTTCTCTTTAGCGGCATTAATGATGGCGTTTTCTGCTTTTTCCCAATTTTCTGGCTCCCCAATATATTTCTCAGGATTGTCCAAGTCCCTCACGGAAACTTGAGCTGTAAAGTCATCAAAACCTAGAGATGTCAAGACATATAGTGAGAGGTCGATTACGTTTTTAAATTCATCATTGAGTTGTTCGGGAGTACAAAATATATGTGCATCGTCCTGTGTAAATCCTCTAACCCTCGTCAAACCATGTAACTCTCCACTTTGCTCATATCTATAGACGGTGCCAAATTCGGCATACCGCTTGGGTAAATCCTTATAGCTAAAATGAAAACTATTGTAAATCTCGCAATGATGTGGACAATTCATTGGCTTCAAAAGAAACTCTTCATCATCTTTTGGGGTGTGAATAGGTTGAAAACTATCTTCACCATATTTGGCATAGTGCCCAGAGGTAACATAAAGCTCTTTTTGACCGATATGTGGAGAAACAACCATTTCATATCCTGCTTTTTTCTGTGCTTTTTTCAAAAACTGCTCCAACCGTTCACGTAGAGCAGCACCATTGGGTAGCCATAAAGGAAGACCTTGACCAACTTTTTGGGAGAATGTGAATAGTTCTAATTCCCTTCCTAATTTTCTATGGTCCCTTTTTTTAGCTTCTTCTAAGAGTTCAAGATATTCCGTAAGCTCCTTTTGTTTGGGAAAGGAGATGCCGTAAACACGGGTTAGTTGTTTGTTCTTTTCATCCCCTCGCCAATAAGCGCCAGCTGCACTAAGAACTTTAAACGCTTTAATAATACCTGTATTTGGAATATGGCCTCCTCTGCATAGGTCAGTAAACGTGCTGTGGTCACAAAAAGTAATGGTGCCATCTTCCAAGTTTTCTATGAGCTCAACTTTATATGGATTGTTTCGGTCAGTATAAAATTTCAATGCATCATCTTTGGAAACCGCCTTCATTTTGAAATCATGCTTTCCTCGAGCAATTTCTAATGCTTTCTTTTCAATTGTTGGAAAATCCTTTTCTGAAATGGAACGCTCACCAAAATCTACGTCATAATAGAACCCTTTCTCAATAGCTGGCCCAATAGTCAGCTTGGCGTTAGGATATAACTCTTCAATGGCTTGTGCCAATACGTGTGCAGATGAATGCCAAAAGGCAGTTTTACCTTCGGTATTGTTCCAAGTATACAACGTCAAAGAACCATCCGTGGTTAAGGGTGTCGTAACTTCTACAATAGAATCATTGAACTTGGCTGAAATTACATTTCTTGCCAAACCTTCACTAATACTTTTAGCTACGTCCATTGGGCTACTGCCGTTGGATACCTCCTTGACTGCTCCATCAGGAAGCGTTATTTTAATCATTTTCACCTATTATTTAAGTGGGCAAAGATAATAGGTTGAATTTAGGCATACAATAGAGGTTTTGTTTGAAAAAACAGTGATGTTTTTTATATTGTTCTTCCTAATTTATTTTTTAAAATCCTGATAACAAGATTATTGGGTCCGAACTCTTTTTGAATAGTCAAATTCAATCACTTAATTAACTGATTTTCAATTATTTGTATTTTTTTTGATTTTTTTTTGAAAATTGTTTGGTGGTATTAAATAAAGCTATCTATATTTGCACCCGCTAAAACGGTAAAGGTATTGTTTTGGTGGGGCGAAAAAGGGGTCCTTTCGGGGCGTTTTTTTTGCTTTGAGAACAGGAAAG
>NZ_PVYX01000004.1 GCF_003001695.1 Flagellimonas meridianipacifica
TATATTTGCACCCGCTAAAACGGTAAAGGTATTGTTTTGGTGGGGCGAAAAAGGGGTCCTTTCGGGGCGTTTTTTTTGCTTTGAGAACAGGAAAGTTCATTGGCATTATTGAAACAGACAGCGTAAATCAGAGAAGATTTTGAGATGAACCATTTTGGTGCCGGGCTCATTTGTATTGGAGCGACATATAATATATGACGCATTACAATGAAGAGTTTGATCCTGGCTCAGGATGAACGCTAGCGGCAGGCCTAACACATGCAAGTCGAGGGGTAACAGGGATAGCTTGCTATTCGCTGACGACCGGCGCACGGGTGCGGAACGCGTATGGAACCTGCCCCTGTCAGGGGAATAGCCCAGAGAAATTTGGATTAATGCCCCATGGTATCGAATTACCGCATGGTAATTTGATTAAAGATTTATCGGACAGGGATGGCCATGCGTACCATTAGCTTGTTGGTGGGGTAACGGCCCACCAAGGCAACGATGGTTAGGGGCCCTGAGAGGGGGATCCCCCACACTGGTACTGAGACACGGACCAGACTCCTACGGGAGGCAGCAGTGAGGAATATTGGACAATGGCCGGAAGGTTGATCCAGCCATGCCGCGTGCAGGATGACGGCCCTATGGGTTGTAAACTGCTTTTACACGGGAAGAAACCTCCCCTCGTGAGGGGAGCTGACGGTACCGTGAGAATAAGGACCGGCTAACTCCGTGCCAGCAGCCGCGGTAATACGGAGGGTCCGAGCGTTATCCGGAATCATTGGGTTTAAAGGGTCCGTAGGCGGGCCTGTAAGTCAGGGGTGAAAGGCCACGGCTCAACCGTGGGACTGCCCTTGATACTGCAGGTCTTGAGTTATAGTGGGGTTGCCGGAACATGTGGTGTAGCGGTGAAATGCATAGATATCACATAGAACACCGATCGCGAAGGCAGGTGACCAACTATATACTGACGCTGATGGACGAAAGCGTGGGTAGCGAACGGGATTAGATACCCCGGTAGTCCACGCCGTAAACGATGGATACTAGCTGTCGGGACTTCGGTCTCGGCGGCCAAGCGAAAGTGATAAGTATCCCACCTGGGGAGTACGTTCGCAAGAATGAAACTCAAAGGAATTGACGGGGGCCCGCACAAGCGGTGGAGCATGTGGTTTAATTCGATGATACGCGAGGAACCTTACCAGGGCTTAAATGCGGGCTGCATGGGACAGAGACGTCCCTTTCTTCGGACCGCCCGCAAGGTGCTGCATGGTTGTCGTCAGCTCGTGCCGTGAGGTGTCAGGTTAAGTCCTATAACGAGCGCAACCCCTACCGTTAGTTGCCAGCAAGTAAAGTTGGGGACTCTAACGGGACTGCCGGTGCAAACCGTGAGGAAGGTGGGGACGACGTCAAATCATCACGGCCCTTACGTCCTGGGCCACACACGTGCTACAATGGCCGGTACAGAGGGAAGCCACCCCGCAAGGGGGCGCGGATCTACAAAGCCGGTCACAGTTCGGATCGGGGTCTGCAACTCGACCCCGTGAAGCTGGAATCGCTAGTAATCGGATATCAGCCATGATCCGGTGAATACGTTCCCGGGCCTTGTACACACCGCCCGTCAAGCCATGGAAGCCGGGAGTGCCTGAAGTCCGTGACCGAAAGGAGCGGCCTAGGGCAAAATCGGTAACTAGGGCTAAGTCGTAACAAGGTAGCCGTACCGGAAGGTGCGGCTGGAACACCTCCTTTCTAGAGAAAGGTCGCCCGATACGAGGATCGGGCCCGCGCCGGGATGATTGTTTTCAGGTCTTTTCTGATGTTGTCTGTTCAATGCCATTGATGATATATTGTTGAAGTCTCGTAGCTCAGCTGGTTAGAGCGCTACACTGATAATGTAGAGGTCGGCAGTTCGAGCCTGCCCGAGACTACGAAGTTCATTGATTTGAAATAGGAAATTCTGGAAGTTGGGTCATCGTTTACGGTGCGCCGTTTTTTTTAAACTGTCAACTGTTCACTGGCAACTGACAACTGGAAAGACGGGGAATTAGCTCAGCTGGCTAGAGCGCCTGCCTTGCACGCAGGAGGTCACCGGTTCGACTCCGGTATTCTCCACTTGTGCCCAGCTTGACTGGGTACCTCTTTGGAAGGGCACCGATCAAGGTCGGTCCTGAACCGAAGAGACCCCAAAGGCGGCTTCGAGAAGCTCGCCGTGAATTTGGGGTAAACGTTCATTGACATATTGGGACGGAACGGACATATCCTTCAGGGGATGTGTTTTGTGAAGTCAAAGAAGAAACACGAAGTAGAATAGAATATTTGTAAAGGAATACGAGGGCGCTGCCATGGATGTTTCCATGGCGCGCGACAAGCAAAAGAAGGGCGTATGGGGGATGCCTAGGCTCCCAGAGGCGACGAAGGACGTGATAAGCTGCGAAAAACCGCGGGGAGCTGCACATGAGCATTGATCCGCGGGTGTCCGAATGGGGCAACCCGGCATACTGAAGGTATGTCACCCGAGAGGGGGCTAACCCGCTGAACTGAAACATCTAAGTAGGCGGAGGAAGAGAAAACAAGAGTGATTCCGTGAGTAGTGGCGAGCGAAAGCGGAACAGCCCAAACCAATGTTGTTTCGGCAATGTTGGGGTTGTAGGACTGTAATGTTCGATGCAAAGTGAAGTGGAAGTGTTTGGAAAGACACACCATAGAAAGTGATAGTCTTGTACACGCAAGCGATGTTATCGATAACAGTATCCTGAGTAGCGCGGGGCACGTGAAACCCTGTGTGAATCCGGCGGGACCATCCGCCAAGGCTAAATACTCCTGGGAGACCGATAGTGAACCAGTACCGTGAGGGAAAGGTGAAAAGAACCCTGAACAAGGGAGTGAAAAAGACCCTGAAACCATACGCCTACAAGCGGTCGGAGCATGTTTACATGTGACGGCGTGCCTTTTGCATAATGAGCCTACGAGTTACTTTTACTGGCAAGGTTAAGCACTTATGGTGCGGATCCGCAGCGAAAGCGAGTCTGAACAGGGCGCCCATAGTCAGTAGTAGTAGACGCGAAACCGTGCGATCTACCCATGGGCAGGTTGAAGCTGTGGTAACACACAGTGGAGGACCGAACCCGTTGACGTTGAAAAGTCTTGGGATGACCTGTGGGTAGGGGTGAAAGGCCAATCAAGCTCGGAAATAGCTCGTACTCCCCGAAATGCATTTAGGTGCAGCGTGTTATTAGTTTCATAGAGGTAGAGCTACTGATTGGATGCGGGGGCTTCACCGCCTACCAATTCCTGACAAACTCCGAATGCTATGAAATGATGTAACGCAGTGAGGGCATGGGTGCTAAGGTCCATGTCCGAGAGGGAAAGAACCCGGACCATCGGCTAAGGTCCCCAAATATGTGCTAAGTTGACAAAACGCGGTGGAACTGCACAGACAGCCAGGATGTTGGCTTGGAAGCAGCCATTCATTTAAAGAGTGCGTAACAGCTCACTGGTCGAGCGGTTCCGCATGGATAATGATCGGGCATAAGCACATTACCGAAGCCATGGCCTTGTATTTATACAAGGGGTAGGGGAGCATTCCATTCTGCGTTGAAGCGGTCCTGCGAGGTACCGTGGAGCGTATGGAAACGAAAATGTAGGCATAAGTAACGATAAGACAGGCGAGAAACCTGTCCGCCGAAAGACCAAGGTTTCCCCGGCCATGCTAATCAGCCGGGGGTCAGTCGGGACCTAACACGAACCCGAAAGGGGCAGTGGATGGACAAGCGGTTAATATTCCGCTACCCGCAATGCGACAAAAGTGACGGGGCACCGGGGTCGGTGCGCACTGACGGAATAGTGCGTTGAACCTTCGGGGATAGTACACCAAGGCCACGGCCGCGGTGATAATCCGGCGAAGGTGCCTCCAAGAAAAGCGAGCATTGCGGCCCGTACCGTAAACCGACACAGGTGGTCGGGATGAGTATTCTAAGGCGCTCGAGAGATTCATGGTTAAGGAACTAGGCAAAATGGACGCGTAACTTCGGGAGAAGCGTCGCTCCCCTCTGGGGGAGCCGCAGTGAATGGGCCCAGGCGACTGTTTATCAAAAACACAGGGCTATGCCAAATCGAAAGATGACGTATATGGCCTGACACCTGCCCGGTGCCGGAAGGTTAAAGGGAGATGTTATCCGCAAGGTGAAGCATTGAACTGAAGCCCCGGTAAACGGCGGCCGTAACTATAACGGTCCTAAGGTAGCGAAATTCCTTGTCGGGTAAGTTCCGACCTGCACGAATGGTGCAACGATCTGGGCACTGTCTCAACCATGATCTCGGTGAAATTGTAGTATCGGTGAAGATGCCGGTTACCCGCAGTGGGACGAAAAGACCCCGTGCACCTTTACTAT
Organism: Flagellimonas meridianipacifica; assembly: GCF_003001695.1. Lineage (GTDB taxonomy): Bacteria > Bacteroidota > Bacteroidia > Flavobacteriales > Flavobacteriaceae > Flagellimonas > Flagellimonas meridianipacifica. The sequence continues at coordinate 4,371 of NZ_PVYX01000004.1, forward strand.
AGCTTCGTATTGACCCTGGGCAAGGGATGTGTAGGATAGCTGGGAGGCTTTGAATCTGTGTCGCCAGGCATGGAGGAGCCGTTGTTGAAATACCAGCCTTCGTTTGTCCGGGGCCTAACCTCGCGAGAGGGACAGTGCGTGGTGGGTAGTTTGACTGGGGTGGTCGCCTCCAAAAGAGTAACGGAGGCTTCTAAAGGTGCCCTCAACACGGTTGGCAATCGTGTGCAGAGTGCAATGGCACAAGGGCGCTTGACTGTGAGACATACAGGTCGAACAGGTAGGAAACTAGAGCATAGTGATCCGGTGGTTCCGCATGGAAGGGCCATCGCTCAAAGGATAAAAGGTACGCCGGGGATAACAGGCTGATCTCCCCCAAGAGCTCACATCGACGGGGGGGTTTGGCACCTCGATGTCGGCTCGTCACATCCTGGGGCTGGAGAAGGTCCCAAGGGTTGGGCTGTTCGCCCATTAAAGTGGCACGCGAGCTGGGTTCAGAACGTCGTGAGACAGTTCGGTCTCTATCTACTGCGGGCGTTAGATATTTGAGTGGACCTGGTCCTAGTACGAGAGGACCGGACTGGACCGACCGCTGGTGCACCGGTTGTCCCGCCAGGGGCATTGCCGGGTAGCTAAGTCGGGATGGGATAAGCGCTGAAAGCATATAAGCGCGAAACCCGCCACAAGATGAGATATCTTTAAAGGACCGTGGGAGATGACCACGTTGATAGGCCGTAGGTGGAAGTGCAGCGATGCATGCAGCCGAGCGGTACTAATTGTCCGTAAGCTTGCGCGGGAAGCGCCCCCGAAGCCTTTATAACATCGAAATACTTTACGTGAATCTTCTGGGACCCAAGCGGTTCCGTCCCAACATATGTCATTTTATAAAAGTATTTAAAATCTGGGTGGCCATGGCGACGGGGTTCACCCCTTCCCATCCCGAACAGGGAAGTTAAGCCCGTTTGCGCCGATGGTACTGCCACACAAGGTGGGAGAGTAGGTAGCCGCCTTCCTCGAGGCCCCTCACTGTTCAGTGAGGGGCTTTTTT